>NZ_JACSQI010000009.1:65161-189728 GCF_014836715.1 Escherichia whittamii | reverse complement strand
GCTTCGAAATGGACTTCGCTGAACTGTTACTGGAAGACTACAAAGCCTCCCTGAAATATCTCAGCGATCACCCGAAACTGCAGGGTATTGCCCAGCAGAACAGCTTTAAACATACCTGATAACAGGATGTCACCTGCATGCTCTGAGCATGCAGGCTTAATGCCTTCATGGTAAAGAAATATATCCTATAAATAAGAGCCGTGGCGTAATGATCAGAATGCTAATTCTGATCATTTTTTTTGTTTTTGGGGAATTCATATAATTGAATAATTTGAAATGTAAATTAAAATCTGTGCGAATTATAGCTGGATGCATGAGCTATTATTCATATCCGTTATTATTGTTCATTTTTGCTCTAATAGATTGAAAAATAAGTGTTCTGGAACAATGCTTCTAGCCACTTAGGATGCTATTCTTTTTTTCGGTTAAGCTTTGTTTAAGTATCGATTTGACTTAGGGTGTTTGCGTGCTACATTAAATACAATAATATGTTTTTGTTATAGTGTATTAATGATGCAATCACTACATGGAACTTGTTTAATTGCGTACGCAAAGCATAAATATATTCTCACCATGCAGAGTGGTGAATGTCGCTGTTTTAACAGTGGTGATTTGGTTTTTGCGGATGCAAACCAGATTTTAGTTGATAAATGTGCAGAGAACGTAGTCTTTGTCACGAGGGAAACACTTTCATTATTTCTCCCGATGCTCAAGGTGGAGGCATTAAATCTTCATGCCTATAAAAAAGTTCCTTCGTTAATCGTTCATCACTGTACCCGAGATATTCCTGTTTTTCAGGAAGTTGTACAGCTTTCGCAGAGTAAAAATTTCCGCTATGGTGAGGTTTTACGTAACAGGGCATTAATATTCGCGATATTTTCGGTTTTTCTTGAAGATGAACAATTTATACCGCTACTCATGAATATCTTACAGCCCAATATGCGAACGCGGGTTTGTACGGTCATTAACCGTAATATCGCTCATGAATGGTCATTGGCGAAAATAGCCAACGAGTTATTGATGAGTCCAAGTTTGTTAAAGAAAAAATTGCGCGAAGAAGAGACGTCTTATTCACAACTGCTTACCGAATGCAGAATGCGGCGAGCGATACAACTCATTGTAATACATAATGTTTCTATAAAGAGAGTGGCCGTGTTGTGTGGCTATAACAGCGTGTCGTATTTTATTTATGTTTTTCGCAATTATTATGGCATGACACCGACAGAGTACCATGAACGAATAGCTGAAAGAGGAGGGGATAACCATCTGATGATGCATGTTTGTGTACCAGAAAAGTGTTGTCACCATGAAAGGATAGTAAGGTTATAATTGCTTTTTGAAGTTAAAAAAAACCCGGCATAGGGGACCGGGAAGAGGATAGTCTGCCGTCTCCAGACTAATAAGCCGTTATAACACTCCATGTTGGCACGGGAAACTTTGTGCTCTCAGTGGTTTAAATATAACTTTTACTGGAGATAAGATCAGCCAATTTTTTATAAATATAAGCTATACACAAATTTAAGATATATCACACAGGCATTTACTTTTTATGGTTTAGCTGATATGTGCGCTTATGTATGTGATTACTTTTGGTCCTACCAATTTTGGCAGTTTTGATTTTTTACAGGAGTCATACATCATTTCATTTGTATACTGAAATTGTAATGGTTGTAGTAATGGAATATAAGGGCTTGTCATGGCACACGTTTGCTCGGTGATCCTCACCCGCTGTTCATTTGATATATATCATGAGCAGCAAAAAATCTCTTTACAAAAAGAGAGTATTCTTTTGATGGGCAAAAATATGGTGGAGAATTTTCCTTTTGATGAATCCCTCGTCCGCAGACTAGATATCGATGAAAGGGTCATTAGCTATTATTTGCACAATATCCGTCTTTCTGGTCGGTGTTTAGGGCTGCATAGTAAAAAACGGTTGTTAGTTAACCCAACACCACCGATGCCGCTGGTCACTGCGATATTTGATAGTTTTGCTCAAGAAGATATTGCGTCCAAAACATTAAGTAATATGCTTTACTTTTCCTGCCTTTCGATGTTTTCACGGAATAAAGAACTTATCCCCTTCCTTTTTAATAGCATTAGTACTGTTTCAGGTAAAGTTGAACGCATTATTGGCTTTGATATTGCCAGACGCTGGTATCTGCGTGATATCGCCGAAAAAATGTATACCAGTGAAAGCTTAATCAAGAAAAAATTGCAGGATGAAAAAACCTGCTTTAGCAAAATTTTATTGGCTTCACGAATGTCGATGGCCAGGCGACTACTCGAGTTACGACAAATCCCGTTGCCGATGATCGCAGAAAAATGTGGCTATAGCAGTACGTCGTACTTTATTAATACTTTCCGCCAGTATTATGGCATAACGCCACACCAGTTTGCACAACAGTCAACAGGGACCTTTTCCTGACTGGATTTCTCATTCGAAAGTCGGTCAGGATCTCCCTCACACTTCATGTGAAAATCTTTCCTCATTAACTCTGCCGGGCCATCGGCAAGTTTGTTTTCGCAGTTTGCAAAACAGTAAACGTATTTTCAGGAGGAAAAGACGCGGCATGTTCAGGATTATTAAGTTTGCAATTCATACGATTACGGGAATTCTGGTCAGTGTCGTGTTGTTTAAATTGATCACCAACGGTTGGAGCGGCTTCTACTTTCAATGCTGTTTACTGAGTCTGGTGTTCCTGGCAGTAAGCTGGTTGTTGAGTGGCGAGTGGTTAGCGGAAAAGAGTAAGGCTGAACCCTCACGTTCAACCTTACTCTCGTTTACGCGTTACGCTTTTTTAAAGCGGGCAAAGAGATGTTCCACCACAACGAAAAAGACCGGAACGAAGTAAATCGCCAGCACAGTTGCTGCAAACATCCCCCCCATAACACCTGTACCTACTGCGTTTTGCGCACCGGAACCTGCGCCATGACTGATAACCAGCGGCAGCACGCCGAGAATAAAGGCCAGAGAAGTCATCAGGATTGGGCGTAAGCGCATCCGTGCCGCTTCGATAATCGCTTCCATCGGTGACTTTCCTTCTTTTTGCATCATCTCAACCGCAAACTCGACAATCAGGATGGCGTTCTTGGCGGAAAGCCCAATGGTGGTCAGCAAACCAACCTGGAAGTAGACGTCATTGCTTAAACCGCGCAGGTCTGTAGCCAGTAACGCGCCAATTACCCCAAGCGGTACGACCAGCATTACCGAGAACGGAATCGACCAGCTTTCATAAAGTGCGGCGAGGGCAAGGAACACCACGACCAGCGAGATGGCATATAGTGCCGGTGCCTGGTTGGAAGATAACGCTTCCTGATATGACAGCCCTGTCCATGAGTAGCCAACGCCAGCCGGAAGTTTTGCGACCAGATCCGCCATAAATTTCATTGCGTCACCAGTACTTTTTCCTGCCGCCGCTTCACCTAAAATCTCCATTGATGGAATACCGTTGTAGCGTTCCAGACGTGGTGAGCCGTAGGTCCATTCTGTTGAAGAATAAGCAGAAAGCGGCGCCATCGTGCCGGAGGCGTTGCGTACATACCATTGGTTGATGTTGTCCGGTAGCATACGGAACGGCGTTCCGGCCTGGACATACACTTTTTTCACCCGTCCCTGGTTGAGGAAGTCGTTGACGTAGCTACTGCCGAAGGCGGTAGAGAGGGTCTGGTTGATATCAGACAGCTCCACGCCCATCGCTTCGGCTTTTGCGGCGTTGACGTTCACTTTGAACATTGGCGTATCTTCCAGGCCGTTCGGGCGAACCGCGGTTACCTGGTCAGGCGATTGTGCTGCCAGTGACAGCAATTCGTTTCTCGCCTGGGTCAACTTTTCATGCCCCAGGTTGCCGTTGTCCAGCAGTTCCATATCAAAACCTGACGCTGTCCCCAGTTCTGCTACCGCCGGTAAGTTGAACGGGAAAATGACTGCTTTATTGATGCGGCCCAGAGCCGCCATCGCCCGCTGAATGATTGCGGTCACCGAGTTTTCCTCGCCGACGCGTTCAGACCACGGCTTCAGGCTGATAAACGCCAGGCCGTTGTTTTGCCCCTGGCCGCTAAAACCGAAGCCACCAACGGTGAACACTGACTGGACATTATTTTTCTCTTTTGTCAGATAGTAATCAGTTACCTGTTGCAGCACTTTCGTGGTGTTAACCATTGTGGAACCTGACGGTAACTGCGCGGTGGTCATAAAGACCCCCTGATCCTCTTCTGGTAAGAAAGAAGTCGGCGTACGCAGGAACAGCACCGCCATCCCGGCACAAATCAGCAGGTAAACCACCATATAGCGGCCCGTGCAGCGCAGAAGCGAGCGGGTGCTGTCGGTATAGTGCTGGGTCGATTTTTCAAACAGATGGTTAAAACGAGCAAATAAAGCATTCGGTTTGTGACCGCCTTCCGGCGCGGCTTTCAGAATGGTGGCGCAAAGGGCAGGGGTCAGACTCATTGCCACAAACACCGAAAGCAACATGGATGAGATCAGCGTGATGGAGAACTGGCGGTAAATCTCGCCCGTAGCGCCACTCATAAAGGCCATCGGCATAAACACCGCAGACAGAACAACGGCAATCCCGACCAGCGCGCGTTGGATTTGCCCCATCGATTTATGCGTCGCTTCTTGCGGCGGCAGTTTATCTTCCGCTATCACACGTTCGACGTTTTCTACCACCACGATGGCATCATCAACCAGCAACCCTATTGCCAGCACCATCCCGAACATCGTGAGAGTGTTGATGGTAAAACCGACCGCCGACAAAATCGCAAATGTGCCGAGAATAACCACCGGAACGGCGATAGTCGGGATAATCGTAGCGCGAATGTTTTGTAAAAACAGGTACATGACAAGGAAGACGAGGATGATCGCCTCAACCAGCGTTTTGAAAACTTCCTGAATTGAAATTTGGATAAACGGTGTAGTGTCGTAAGGATAAACCGTCTTCAGGCTGGCGGGGAAGTACGCTGATAAGCGGTTGAGCTCTGCTTTTACCGCCCGCGAGGTATCCAGCGCATTTGCCCCGGTCGCCAGTTTGATGGCGATACCGGCGGCAGGTTTGCCGTTATAGCGCGCCACGGTGGAATAATCTTCCGCCCCCAGCTCGACGCGAGCGACGTCGCGCAGCAATACTTGCGAACCATCTTGCTGAACTTTCAGCAGGATTTTGCCAAATTCTTCCGGCGTTTGTAGGCGCGTCTGCACAATGATTGAGGCGTTCAGTTGCTGGTCTGCCGCCTGTGGCATCCCCCCCAGTTGACCGCCGGAAATCTGGTTGTTCTGTACCTTGATTTGGGAAATAACATCAGAAGGAACGAGATTGTATTTATTGAGTTTTTGCGGGTCCAGCCAGATACGCATGGCGTACTCTGAGCCAAAGAGCTGTACGCTACCGACACCTGCGGTACGGCTGAGTGGGTCTTTAATATTAGAAGCCACATAGTCCGCGATGTCGTACTGGTTGAGGCTGCCGTTATCAGAGATAAACGCCGCTACCATCAGGATGTTGCTGCTCGACTTATTAACGCTAATCCCTTGTTGCTGCACCGCTTCTGGTAATGAAGGTATCGCGAGTTGCAGTTTATTTTGTACCTGAACCTGCGCGATATCGGGTGATGTTCCCGTTTCAAAGGTCAGGGTGATGGAGGCATTACCTGCCGCATCGCTGGTTGATGACATATACATCAAGCCATCCAGCCCATTCATATTTTGCTCAATCACCTGAGTGACCGAGTCTTCTACCGTTTGCGCATCGGCACCTGGATAGGTTGCGCTGATGGTAATTGTTGGCGGCGCGATTTGTGGATATTGCGCAACGGGTAGGTTCATGATCGCCAGTCCGCCCGCGAGCATCATAATAATGGCAAGTACCCAGGCAAAAACTGGGCGATCAATAAAATAGTTAGCCATGAAAGTCCCCTTAAGCCTGCAACGTTATTGTTTCGATTCGGTGCTGGCGTTTTCCTGGCTGGAGGAAATTGCGCGTGCCTTGATACCCGGACGAATGCGTTGCAAACCGGAAACGATCACCCGATCGCCAGCCTGCAAACCAGAGGTAACAACCCACTGATTTCCGATAGCTTTGGTAGCGTCAATTTCGCGTAACTGCACGACATCGTCTTTATCCAGAATGAGCGCCGTCGCTTTGCCCTGGGAGTTGTGGGTGACGCCTTCTTGCGGTACTAACAACACATTCTGGCGGCTACCTTCATCCACTAAAGCCGTAACGTACATACCAGGCAGCAAGTCGCCATTCGGGTTGGGGAAAATTGCACGCAACGTGACGGAACCTGTGGTTTCATCTACCGTCGGGTCAGAAAATTTCAGCGTGCCGGTCTGGCTGTAACGTTTGCCATTTTCCAGGTTAAGCTGTACTGGCGTACTGCCCTGAACCTGTTTGATTTGCCCACTGGCGACTTCCTCTTTCATGCGCAAAAAATCCTGCACTGACTGGGTGAGATCGACATAAATCGGGTCCAGACGCTGCACGGTTACCAGAGAGTCTCCCTGATTAGCGGTGACTAATGCGCCGACGGTCACCGACGATTTCCCGCTGACGCCAGTAATAGGCGAGGTGACATTAGCGTATTGCAGATTGATGGTCGCCTGCTCAACGGCAGCTTTGGCGACGGTGACATTCGCTTCAGCTTCATTGAGTTGAGTTCGCGCCGTGTCATAGTCCTGGCGGCTGACGTAGTTGGTTTTCAGCAACGATGCCTGGCGGTTAAAGGTAATGCGGGCATTGCTGGCGGTGGAGAGAGCTTTAGCCAGCGAACCTTTGGCAGAGTTTAATTCTGCTTGTAACGGAGCAGGGTCAATCTGATACAACGAATCGCCCTGGTTAACTTTATCGCCTTCGATAAAATTGCGTTTAATGATGATGCCGCCCACCTGCGGGCGAATCTCAGCAACTTCATAAGGAACAGTTCTGCCGGGCAGTTCACTCATGACATTGATTGAGCCGGGGGAGAGCGTCACCACGCCCACTTCTGGCGTCATGGAAGCTGCATTTTGCGCTGATTTGTCATCGCAGGCGGTGAGTATTACGCCGCAGAATAACAACGGTATTAACAGTATTCTTTTTCTGTTCATTTTAGTCCCTGAAAACTCGTGAGAAATAACGGTTCTTTGAATTGCGTGCGGGGAGAGGTATGAGGGATTTACAGACCAGCGACATAGTGCAGGTCATGGGGATGTATGCCTGTGATGGTGCGAGCAGGTCGAGTGACCAATGTGGCGATTTAGATGGCAAAAAAAATGTTGCCGTTCTGCCGACAGTCTCTGTCTGCATCCGGGCAACGAAGGTTTCTACTGGTGGATACATAAACCAGGGGAATAAGTTCGTTTTCGCTTCTCCTTTGGTTATCACCGGGAGTAATGGAGTCAGCATTTGCATCCCTCGTCATGCCAGCCGTCAATTTCAGGCACTTATTGCCGGGCCACATCAACTCCTTCTTAAAAATAAGAAGAGATCCCCAGAGTCACGATGTCGCTCATACGTCTAAGTTTCAGCTTGTACATAATATTGAATTTCTGGATCTTTAATGTCTGCTGCGAAATTTTCAGCGTTGACGTGATATTACTTTCATTTTTATTTTTCAGGATTAATTGCATAATTTTGAATTGATTATGCGAGAAACATAATTGAGAATTCTTATGGGGTAAGTGTTTTCCATAAGTAATATCAATCAGATTTTTAATGCTTTCTTTACGGCTGATAAAAAAGATAGGCGACTGACTTTTAAGTTTACTGATGTGGTAAGGTGCCAGAACAATGATTCTTTCGGCATCTAATTTCTCAAGAAACTTAATCGCTTCTTCATCAAGGATATGATTATGATAGGTATCAATGATCACCTTGAATGGTTTGTTGCCTATGCTTTTGATCTCTGACAGGGAATTGATTTTTATCATTTCGTGATTATCTTTCAACTGCAAAAAGCCCTGTAAAAGAAAAGAATCCTTCGTCATGAGAAAAATCATAACTTGCTCCTTAGCCGTTATTGTTTCGAACATGTCATCCTTTTCATTATTTACATCCATGTCCGAATTCGTTGTTCAATATAGTAAACGCCTATAAGAACGTTGCCCTTCGTGAACTAATACGTCTATTAACACTAATCAAAACTTGAAAATTATCCATCACACACTCCATATATTGATCCTAGGTAACATTCCTGGTTGTTATAAATTTGTTGGTGCTAACATGAAATTAACATCTTCCATTTTTTTACCAAGAATAAGTTATCAATTTAAAGTTTGTGATTTCTAAATAATAAAACTAGAATAAAAAAGTAATCCGATTTAAATATCGAGTCTCCTTGTTTCTACTTAAGCTGGCAATTGGATTGCCAGCTTTCTTTTTAAATTTCTTAGAAAATTAACATTAACTACATTAATTCCCCGCTCGTTGAGTCAATGCTTGCTGAATCTTGATTTCATTTTCCCACAGCACTTTTAAACATTAAACCTGACTACAGAAAATATCAGCCATGATAATGTTTGAAATGGCTAATTTGCTGTGGAATAAACAAAAACACAAAGGTTTCAGAGAGTTGTTTAATGAATCGCACGATAATTATTTCAAAGATGGTTTATGTTTTGCCATGGTGGCTATATGAAGCTGGAGTGTTATATGCCTCATAGTCACTATGAGTGATTATGAGGCAGTGTGGAAAATACTGTGCCGACGGTCTGGTACTGATTATTTTTTAACGAATAAACTAGCGAAGCTAAACAAGCTGGCAGCGCTGAATATTAGTTCTATCCCCACCAGTGTAGAAACTAGTGTTACAGAAACCATTGGCGTTGCACCCAGGAATAACCATGCGATGACAATATCCAGGATACCAATGACTAGCTGTAGCCAGCTGCCTTTCATTGAACGCTGGCGATACCAACTCATCAAGCGAATAACCCCAGCGACACAGAACAAGCCAGCGATAAACGCTGCAATAGCAAATATTCCCAGTTCCGGTGCGCGGATGAAGAAATAGCCGATCAATAAATAGGCGACAGCGACAAGGAAACCGGATAATACAGGCCAGAAATTATGACTCCGGTTGCTGAATAAACCGACAATAAGCGCAATGCCTGAGCAGATTAATAATGCACCAACGACCGTGCTAAGGATATCGCCAGAGACAAACGGAAAGCTTATACACAGCAAACCGACAATAAACAGTAGCACAGCAATAAACTGGATTGCTCTCCGATGCTTCTTAAGCATATCCAGATCAAATTTCAAAATTGTTGCCTTATCTATATACAACATAGAACCACCCTATAAATTTAAGAAGAAAAACCCCTACTATCAATCTATGCCAAAAATGCATCCAGGAATGCATGTGATTTAATAAAAATTTCCTAATTAATGCGTCTGATACCTATGTAACATGTTGTATTTAAATAAAAATATCTGATTTTGATATTTTATCTCAACATGACATACCCCAAAAACCAGGTTATAACCTCAATGTCGAAATTGATGCGTGACGGCTCTTTCACTTTATAGTTGAGGACATTGCGATGAAAAAAGTATTAGGTGTAATTCTTGGTGGTCTGCTTCTCCTGCCTGTTGTGAGCAATGCAGCGGATGCACAAAAAGCAGCTGACAATAAAAAACCTGTCAACACCTGGACCTGTGAAGATTTCCTGGCTGTGGACGAATCCTTCCAGCCGACTGCAGTCGGTTTTGCTGAAGCACTGAATAACAAAGATAAACCAGAAGATGCGGTTTTAGATGTTCAGGGTATTGCAACCGTAACCCCGGCTATCGTTCAGGCTTGTACTCAGGATAAAAAAGCCAGCTTTAAAGATAAAGTTAAAGGCGAATGGGACAAAATTAAGAAAGATATGTAATTACGGGAATGCGTTACATCGTATTTCCTTAAATATTGAACAGGCCGGAATATATTGCTTTTAAAGCAGGTAATCCTCCTGTTTATATATAAATTATTTATTGAATGGGTTGTAAAATGAATATTGCATCTCTACGTAAAGCCATTGTTTTCGTTGGCGCTGTAGCGGCACTATCACTGGTTAATGCGCAATCTGCACTGGCTGCCAATGAATCGGCTAAAGATATGACTTGTCAGGAATTTATTGACCTGAATCCGAAAGCGATGACACCTGTTGCATGGTGGATGCTGCATGAAGAAACGGTTTATAAAGGTGGCGATACTGTAACCTTAAATGAAACTGACCTGACTCAGATCCCTAAAGTGATTGAATACTGTAAGAAAAATCCGCAGAAAAATTTGTATACCTTTAAAGATAAATTGGCAAATGTCCTGCCAAATTAACAGGAATAAAGCAAAAAGGAGTAGCAAGTTGAGCCATCTTGCTGCTCCTTTTTGCATTTTTATATGACTGCAGAATTTATTATTCGTCTCATCCTGGCCGCTATTGCCTGTGGTGCTATTGGCATGGAAAGGCAAATGCGCGGCAAAGGGGCTGGGCTTCGTACACATGTCTTAATCGGTATGGGTAGCGCCCTGTTTATGATTGTGTCGAAATATGGGTTTGCTGACGTACTGGCGCTGGATCATGTCGGACTGGACCCCAGCCGTATCGCCGCTCAGGTTGTCACTGGCGTCGGTTTTATCGGTGCGGGTAACATCCTCGTTCGTAATCAAAATATTGTCGGCCTCACCACTGCAGCGGATATCTGGGTAACGGCAGCCATCGGCATGGTGATTGGCAGTGGTATGTATGAACTGGGTATCTATGGTTCAGTAATGGCTTTGCTGGTGCTGGAAGTTTTTCATCAATTAACCTACCGCTTGATGAATAAAAATTACCATTTACAGCTCACGTTGGTGAACGGTCATACGGTGTCGATGCTCGATTGGTTTAAGCAGCAAAAAATCAAAGCTGACTTAGTCTCATTACAAGAAAATGAAGATCATGAAGTAGTTGCTATTGATATTCAGCTTCGGGCTATGACATCAATTGAAAATCTATTGCGGTTATTGAAGGGAATGGCAGGCGTGAAAGGTGTCTCGATAAGTTAATGTGTGCGGCAGGGAAGCCTGGTTTGCCGTACCGCTCACAACTCAGACCAGATAATCAATATGTTGATGGCGCACCAGTTCATTGATCCGCTTAAGGTTGAGGATCATCATGATATTGTGCTTATGACAGTAAAACGTTTTTAATGATATTTTTAGTTGTTCCAGAATATCTTCCGTCGTCATTTGATTGGCAATGCAGGTAAGAACCTGATGCTGTTTGCATGAGAGTGAAACATCAGCTTCTGGCGCAGAGCAGTAACTGCCATTGATGAGCGCGATAAAGTCGATGATCGTGATGGCCCGCTGAACAAACGTCACCGGTATTTTCCCCAGACAACGTTTTATATTAAACGGTGAGAAAATGATTACATGAACGGGATTCAATCGTTTAATTTTATTGAGCAATGTTGAATGAAATACATTATTCATTAATGTATCAATAATGACTAAGGAATTTTGGTGCAACGTTAAGTCGATTTCTTCTTCGGTCTGTATATGGACGACATTACCTTTATTCAGGATGCTTTTCATCGCGGTGAAGAACATCATATCCCTAGTAATTATAAGAAACATAACCGACTCCTGTTGCGGACATTAACTTTATAATCAGGCTGCCAAAAGTAATTAACAGGACAGTGCTTATAATTATACTAATTAGCTTGCTGTGCATTAATTGGATGTGTTCGAAGATGCAGATACTTCATCAATATCCGCATCTTCAAGTAATGTTATTTGACCAGTTCTGGCGTTACCTGGCTAACCGCATCGGTATAGTAAGGTGTTCCGCCCCAGCCGGGTTCTGGCCAGAATGCGCCGTAGCCGTAATCCCACAGGTTGTAGGTGGTGTTCACCACTTCTCGTAAATGCCACACCTGAATTCCCTGCATATTCACTTCAACGAAGTTATATGGGACTTTATTGATAAAGCCAGGTTGTTCGCCCTGAATGGTTCCGAGGATGGTGACATAGTGGTTACGGTAGTTTACTGGGTCAAGGAAACCACTTTGTCTGGCAAGAAGCCGGCCCTGATAATTTGCTTCAATATCCGGTTTTGCATAGCTATCCAGCGGTAATACTGCGATTTCTAACAGTGTATCTGTTTTACCATTAATGACGTTAAGCACTTTACCGCCAAAACGAGCCTGCTGACCAACGTATAAATTGGGTTGGTTATGTACAGCAACAAAACTTTTCTGAATATCAGGCTGGTTGTTACCTTTGATATTTTGTGGAATAGAACTACACGCGGCAAGCAATAATGCAAGGCTGACGATGAGAGCACCTTTTGACTTGTTCATGTTACTATCCTTATCAACAAATGTTAAAACCATAATAGATATTTATTTATGGTTTTCATCTGATTCTTAAGTGATATGCCTGATAGTAGTGAAAAACTGTCTGATATTTATATGGCTTGCATTTAGTTCAATGCGGGAAATATTGGGGAGTGATATTATTATGTGTGGTATAGAACACAATCTATTTATTTTAAAATCACAAAAATTATATTATTCATTTGATGACTATAGAGTGTTAATCTTCAACGCGATGATAACACATTCAGATAAAAAATTTGTATGCTTTTTCACCACTTAGAATATCGATTTTCAATCTATGTTTAGTGTCTTTTACATCAGACCCTGGATGCATGTTTAAATTATTTGAAATCGTGTTGTATTAGTTATTAAAGTCTCTTCTTTAAAAATGAGCAAAACAGTTAGAAAGATATATTGCTTCTCTGACAAGAAGTCAGAGAAGCACGATTGTCCTTTTCTTGTTGATGGGACTATCAATTTTTTAGTCAATTCGTTAATTAAGATTATTGTGATTTTTAATTGATGTTGAATCCATGATTTTCTACTTAGATTGATTAGGAACTAACAATTCTATCTATAACATTATATTAGACTTTTTTAAAACAGCACTTGAGTCAAATAACCCATCAAGATAGCCATACTTAAAATAACCGTCAAAAATGCGATTATCATCGGCATTCTGAACATTGATTTAAGCAATATTACTTCTGTCAGGCTTGCTCCGGCACTACCGATAATCAGGGCCATTAATGCTCCCAGACCCATTCCTTTCGTCATCAGAACGGATGCAAGCGGTATCATTGCCTCAGCCCTGATATACAGCGGAATACCGACAATTGCACTTAGCGGAATGGCGAAGGGATTATCTGCTCCTGCATGAGTGGCAATCCATTCTGAAGGGATAAAACCATAAATAAAAGCGCCTATTAAAACGCCTAACAAAAGATAGGGCAGTACGTCTTTAAACTGCTGCAATGCATCATTCATAGCTAATTTTATGGGATTAATACTTACCTCAGCTTCGGCACTGCAACAGTTTACTGTGGATTTCTCAATGGGGTTAGCAGGGCAGCACCCTGATACGTTCTGCTCGTTTCGTATTGTCTGTATGTTAATGATGGGGTTTGCGGCTGAACTACAGCAACTCACTTTGATCGGCGTATATGTTGCCTTTGGCGCAGGTGTTGTCGAAGCTTTGGACGGAGTACAACAACTTGCTGATGAGCTTTTATTGGCAACGATATGGCGTTCAAATCCCAGAGAATCCAGGACAATGCTGGCGAGGACTGAGACACCGGCAGCGATAATTGCGTACAACAATGTGACTTTCCAGCCAAAGGTCATCCACATTAGCCCGACGATAATGGGATTAAGTAGCGGTGAGACAAATAAAAAAGTGAGGGTCGGACCAAACCCGGCTTTTGCCGATAACAATCCACGTAACATGGGTATTGTCGAGCAACTACAGAAAGGGGTAACGGCCCCTAATAGAGCTGCCAGAAGGTAGCCTTTCCCTTTTCTTGCCCCCATCATCTGCTGGATTTTATGGTCAGGCACCTTTTGTCTTATCAGACTGACACCGGCACTAATCACTATAAACAGTAAAGAAAGCTCGACGGCGAGAAACACAAACATCTCTGCGGCATCTTGCAGCATCGCAAGCCAACTACTCATATGTAACCTCATTGGATAAAACTATATTTCCAGAATAATCGAAATAAAATTCAGATCAAGATATTTCTGGTATTATCGAAATGTCAACCAGACAGAGGGGGTCACATGCAGTTGGAAGAAGTTGCTAAAGCGCTGAAAGAGCTAGGTCACCCGACCCGTTTGTTCATATTTAAACATCTTGTCAAAGCCGGGGAACAAGGTTTACCTGTCGGTGATTTGCAAAAGCAGCTTGGGATCCCTGGCTCGACACTCAGTCACCACATTTCCGCACTGGTATCCGTAGGGCTGGTTAAGCAAAACCGTGAGAGCCGGACGCTGATGTGTGTTTCGCAATACGCAATGCTGGAAGCGATAATTGAATTCTTACGCGAGGAGTGCTGTGTAAACAGCAAAACAGATGGCGAAGGAGCCGCGGAGAACAAATAAGGGGGTATATCCCCCTTTAGTCATTTCAGGCGCTTACCTGCCTCATCAACCACTTTCTCGCCATCTTCCTTGGTGAACGCGCTTTTTTGCGCATCTGGCAGAATTTCCAGCACGACTTCTGAAGGGCGGCACAATCGCGTACCCAGAGGCGTCACAACAATCGGGCGGTTAATGAGGATGGGATGTTGCAGCATAAAGTCGATTAACTGAGCGTCAGTTAAATCATCATCTTCAAGGTTTAGCGCTTCATAAGGTTCAACGTTCTTACGTAGCAGCGCACGAACGGAAATCCCCATATCGGCAATGAGTTTTACCAGCTCATCACGCGTCGGTGGTGTTTCCAGATAATGGATAATGGTCGGCTCTGTACCACTGTTACGGATCATCTCCAGCGTGTTACGCGACGTGCCGCAGGCCGGGTTGTGATAAATGGTAATGTTGCTCATTTCAGTATCTCATTGCAAAGTGAAAGAGAGGCGTAGCGCCAGCGCGGCCAGCGTTACAAACAGCACAGGCAGGGTCATGATAATCCCTGTACGGAAGTAATATCCCCAGCTGATTGTCATATTCTTCTGCGAAAGTACATGCAGCCAGAGCAGCGTCGCCAGGCTACCAATCGGTGTAATTTTTGGCCCCAAATCGCAGCCAATCACGTTGGCGTAAATCATCGCTTCTTTGATAACGCCAGATGCCGTGCTGCCATCAATGGACAATGCGCCAACCAGTACCGTTGGCATATTGTTCATAATAGAAGAGAGGAAAGCGGTGAGGAATCCAGTACCGAGCGTCGCGGCCCACAGGCCGTGATTTGCCAGCACGTTGAGTACGCCAGAAAGAGATTCCGTAAGTCCGGCATTGCGCAGGCCATAAACCACCAGATACATGCCGAGCGAGAAGATGACAATCTGCCAGGGCGCACCGCGTAGCACCTTACCCGTATTAATCGCATGACCGCGTTTAGCGACCACAAACAAAATCAGCGCACCTACCGCTGCAATGGCGCTCACCGGAATACCGAGTGGTTCAAGGACGAAAAATCCCACCAGCAGAAGCAGTAAAACAACCCAGCCAGTTTTGAAGGTAGCGGGATCTTTAATCGCTTCTGCGGGAGGTTTCAGCCGCGCCATATCGTAGTTTTGCGGAATGTCTTTGCGAAAATAGAGATGTAACATCACCAGAGTGGCAACAATCGCGGCGATATCAACAGGCACCATCACCGAGGCATATTCGCGAAAACCGAGGCCAAAGAAATCTGCCGAAACGATATTCACCAGGTTGGAGACAATAAGTGGCAGGCTGGCGGTATCGGCAATGAATCCGGCAGCCATCACGAACGCAAGCGTAGTGCCTTTACTGAACCCTAAAGCCAGCAGCATGGCGATGACAATCGGCGTCAAAATAAGCGCCGCACCATCATTGGCAAACAGGGCGGCAACGGCGGCACCGAGCAGGACAATCCAGGTAAACAGCAAGCGACCGCGTCCATTGCCCCAGCGTGAAACGTGCAGCGCCGCCCATTCAAAAAAGCCGGACTCATCCAGCAGCAGACTAATAATAATAACGGCAATAAATGCGGCAGTCGCGTTCCAGACAATATTCCATACCACTGGAATATCGTGTGGATGGACCACTCCCGTAACTAACGCCAGTACTGCGCCTAATGTCGCACTCCAGCCGATGCCTAAACCTTTCGGTTGCCAGATAACCAATACGATGGTCAGGACAAATATAGCGCCTGCCAGTAACATAATGCCTCCCTGATAAAACACATTCGATAATCCATATGTGTTTAGATAAATTTTTTAACTGCAAATGTTCTTACTGTCTGCGGAACAATTTTGTCGGGCCAGATTACGGACAATAGCCTGAACTTTTTCCTGTTCACATCGCCAGGCCTGCTCAATAATTTTCGCCGCCCAGGAAGGAATATGCGGTGATAAGCGGTAATGAACCCACTTACCTTGCTTGCGATCCAGCAATAACCCGCTTTCACGCAGCAATGCCAGGTGGCGCGAGATCTTGGGCTGCGACTGATTCAGGGCTGTACAGAGATCACAGACGCATAACTCACCCATCTCACTGAGCAGTAAAACGATGCCCAGACGCGTTTCATCGGCAAGAATTTTGAAGAGTTGGATGGGTAGCAGAAATGACATATTGCGCTCCTGATTGTTGCAGGTAGTGTCTATCTTTGAAGCGGATAAGTCAAAAACATATATGGTTTAACGAATGCGTAAGTGCAGAGGAAGATAATAGATGTGAATTAAGCGTTGGGTATTCATTTGAAAAAATGACCCGAATCAGGACGTAAAAAAACCGACTTTGCGTCGGTTTTTTACTTTCCAGCCCCGAGTTGGTGGCTCTGGCCGGAGTGAGAATGCCATCATCTAACAGCTCAATACTATTAGCCAGTGGCTAACATTGCAAGCGTTAGCGATTTCTTCAGCTGGCGGAGGGGGCTCTTCGGTATATATCGCAGTGAAAGACGATTTATATACTTTCACCGGGTCATCGCCGTATTAAGCCTTGTCCGAATCAGGACGTAAAAAAACCGACTTGTCGTCGGTTTTTTACTTTTCAGCCCTGAGTTGGTAGCTCTGGCTGGAGTGAGATAGCCATCATCTAACGCATCAATGCTAATACCATACTGAAACTATTGCAAGGACGTGCTGGTTTTATCACCTACACGTACTGTATGATTATCCAGTTAGCTCTGAGGCATTTTCACTCTGGTAATGCGCATAAACGCTTTCAAAGTCCTGGTCAGAAGTACGGGTGGTGCCGTTAACTGATGCTCTGGCCGGAGTGAGATAGTCGTCATCTAACAATGGGACATGCGCCGTGACAGGCAATGGATGAGTAAGCGGATGCATTCTCACTCCATCGCATGGAGAAAACGGGTGATTGATAAAGCAATCATCGTTCTTGGGGCGTTAATTGCGCTGCTGGAACTGATCCGCTTCCTGCTTCAGCTTTTGAACTGATAGCGGAAACGTAGCTAAGGGCTAAGAGCACACTACTCTTAGCCCTTTAACATTTAACGCATGGTAACGAACTCTTCTGCCGCCGTTGGGTGAATGGCGACGGTATTGTCGAAGTCTTTCTTGGTTGCGCCCATCTTCAGCGCCACCGCGAAGCCCTGCAACATTTCATCCATACCAAAACCAATGCCATGAATACCGACAATCTTCTCTTCCGGTCCAACGCATACCAGTTTCATGCGGCACGGTTGGCGGTGTGTGGTGACGGCGGTATACATGGCGGTGAAAGAGGATTTATACACTTTCACCTGGTCGTCGCCGTACTGCTCGCGCGCCTGCGGTTCCGTTAAACCAACAGTACCAATCGGCGGATGGCTGAAGACCACGGTCGGAATGTTGCTGTAATCCAGATGCTCATCCGGCTTGTTATTAAACAGGCGTTCAGAGAGACGACGACCCGCTGCAACTGCGACTGGCGTCAGTTCCACTGCCCCCGTGTTATCGCCCACCGCGTAAATACCTTCAACGTTGGTATTTTGATATTTATCGACGACGATATAGCCTTTTTCGTTGGTTTTCACGCCAGCTGCTTCGAGGTTGATGTTGTCATTGGCAGGCTCACGACCAATCGCCCAAATCAGGCAATCCACCGTTTCACTGCGACCATCTTCCAGCTCCAGCGTCAGGCTGCCATCGGCATTTTTTACTACCGCTTTCGGAATGGCGTTGGTATGCAACTGCGGGCCTTCGGCGTTCATCACTTCGACCAGTGTTTCAGTGATCATCGGGTCGAAGCTGCGCAGCGGCGCGTGTTTACGCACAAACAGATGCGTCTTCGCGCCGAGGCCGTTAATCACGCCCGCCAGTTCAACGGCGATGTAACCCGCACCAACAACCGCCACGCGCTCTGGCAACGCTGGGAGAGCGAAGAAACCATCGGAATCAATGCCGTATTCCACGCCCGGAATATCCGGGTGGCTCGGACGACCGCCGGTGGCGATCAGAATATGGTCGGCCGTGATAGTTTCACCGTTAACTTCCAGCGTTTTGGCATCAACGAAGCGGGCAAAGCCCTTGATTACATCAACGTTATTTTTACCGAGTACGTTTTCATAGGAGGTATGAATACGGTCGATATAGGCGGTACGGCTGGCGATCAACGTTTCCCAGTTGAATTTGTTGATGGTGGTATCAAAGCCATAATCCGGGCCGTACATGTGGATCGCTTCACGGATTTGCGCCGCGTGCCACATCACTTTTTTAGGTACGCAGCCGACGTTCACGCAGGTGCCGCCCAGCTCTTTGGCTTCAATCAGCGCGCATTTCTGGCCGTACATAGCCGCGCGGTTGATGGAGGCGATACCGCCGCTGCCGCCGCCGATGGCGATGTAATCATAGTGTTTTGTCATGACATATTGTCCTTATCGTTGATTACCGCGATTGTAGCGCGAGAAGTAATAGGTGCCAGCGATGGCTGCAATTACTCTGGCACGATCCAGCTTACGGTGGCATGCCCGGTGCCTGCCGGAACCAGTTTGCTGTGCAGCCACGGCAGCACGTTATTCATCTGTTGTTCCAGCTTCCACGGCGGGTTAATCACAATCATGCCGGAAGCGGTCATGCCACGGCGATCGCTGTCTGGCAGTACCGCCAGTTCAATTTGCAGAATTTTGCGAATACCCGTCGCTTCCAGGTCGTGGATCATGCGCTTAATTTGCTGACGCAGTACCACCGGATACCACAGTGCGTAAGTGCCGGTGGCGAAACGTTTGTAGCCTTCTGCTATCCCGCTGACCACCGCCTGATAATCTGTTTTCATTTCATACGGCGGGTCGATAAGGATTAAACCACGGCGGGAAACTGGCGGCAGTTTGGCCTTAAGCTGCTGGAAACCGTCGGCTTTTTCTACGCGCGCGCGATTGTCTTTCTGAAATTCAGAACGCAGCAACGGATAATCGCTCGGGTGTAGCTCGGTCAGTTGCAGGCTATCTTGTTCACGCAGTAACTGACGGGCAATCAACGGCGAGCCAGGGTAGTAACGCAACTGTCCGCTACGGTTGAAGTGTTTTACCACATTGATATATGGCTCCAGTTCTGCGGGCAAATCGTCCTGCTGCCAGATACGGGCGATACCTTCGAGATATTCGCCAGTGCGCTCGGCGTGTTCGCTGCTTAACTGATAACGCCCGGCACCCGCGTGGGTATCGAGATAGAGAAACGGTTTATCCTTCTCTTTCAGCGACTCGATGATCAGGCTCTGAACGGTATGTTTAAGGACGTCGGCGTGGTTGCCAGCGTGAAAGCTGTGGCGATAACTGAGCATGGGTAAAGGTGTTCCGGTAAGTAAAAATCGGCCCGTATTCGGGGCGCACAAAAGCATATCAGGACAGTATACCGAAAAGAGGCTGTCGCCGCGAAAGCGTAACGTTTCTCATTGAAATTCACTACACTTAACCCCATGCTACAAACATTATGTAAAGCGCCTGTTGAGCGCTTCCTTAACCTCTTTAACCAGGACTGCGCTAATGACGAATCCGTTACTGACTCCCTTTGAACTCCCGCCTTTTTCTAAAATCCTCCCGGAACATGTGGTTCCTGCCGTTACTAAGGCGCTGAATGACTGCCGCGAAAATGTGGAGCGCGTAGTCGCACAGGGTGCACCGTACACCTGGGAAAATCTCTGCCAGCCGCTGGCAGAAGTGGACGATGTGCTGGGGCGAATTTTCTCCCCGGTCAGCCACCTGAACTCGGTGAAAAATAGCCCGGAGCTGCGCGAAGCGTACGAACAAACCCTGCCGCTGTTGTCAGAATACAGCACCTGGGTAGGGCAACACGAAGGGCTGTACAAAGCATACCGCGATCTGCGTGATGGTGATTACTACGCCACGCTGAACACGGCGCAGAAGAAAGCGGTTGATAACGCACTGCGTGATTTTGAACTGTCTGGCATTGGTCTGCCGAAAGAGAAACAGCAGCGCTACGGCGAAATTGCTACTCGTCTTTCCGAGCTGGGCAACCAGTACAGCAACAACGTCCTTGATGCGACGATGGGCTGGACCAAACTTGTTACCGACGAAGCGGAACTGGCGGGGATGCCAGAAAGCGCACTGGCTGCGGCAAAAGCCCAGGCCGAAGCGAAAGAACTGGAAGGCTATCTGCTGACGCTGGATATCCCAAGCTACCTGCCGGTGATGACCTACTGCGATAACCAGGCTCTACGTGAAGAGATGTACCGTGCTTACAGCACACGCGCTTCAGATCAAGGTCCGAATGCCGGTAAGTGGGATAACAGCAAGGTGATGGAAGAGATCCTCACCTTGCGTCACGAATTGGCGCAACTGCTGGGCTTTGAAAACTACGCGTTTAAATCACTCGCCACCAAAATGGCGGAGAACCCGCAGCAGGTACTTGATTTCTTAACCGATCTGGCCAAACGTGCGCGTCCGCAAGGCGAAAAAGAGCTGGCACAGCTGCGCGCCTTCGCCAAAGCCGAATTTGGCGTCGATGAGCTGCAACCGTGGGATATCGCGTACTACAGCGAAAAACAGAAACAGCATCTCTACAGCATCAGCGACGAACAACTGCGTCCGTACTTCCCGGAAAACAAAGCGGTTAACGGCCTGTTTGAAGTGGTGAAACGTATTTACGGCATCACAGCCAAAGAACGTAAAGATGTTGATGTCTGGCATCCGGATGTCCGTTTCTTCGAGCTTTATGACGAAAACAACGAACTGCGTGGCAGCTTCTACCTCGACCTGTACGCCCGTGAGAACAAGCGCGGCGGGGCGTGGATGGATGACTGCGTAGGCCAGATGCGCAAAGCCGACGGTTCGCTGCAAAAACCGGTTGCGTATCTGACCTGTAACTTCAACCGCCCGGTGAATGGTAAACCAGCGCTGTTTACCCACGACGAAGTGATCACTCTGTTCCATGAGTTCGGTCACGGCCTGCACCATATGCTGACCCGCATTGAAACCGCTGGTGTATCTGGTATCAGCGGGGTGCCGTGGGATGCGGTCGAACTGCCGAGCCAGTTTATGGAAAACTGGTGCTGGGAGCCGGAGGCGCTGGCGTTTATCTCTGGTCACTACGAAACCGGTGAACCGCTGCCGAAAGAGCTGCTGGATAAAATGCTGGCGGCGAAAAACTACCAGGCGGCGCTGTTTATTCTGCGTCAGCTGGAGTTCGGTCTGTTCGATTTCCGCCTTCATGCAGAATTCCGCCCGGATCAGGGGGCTAAAATCCTCGAAACCCTGGCAGAAATCAAGAAACTGGTTGCCGTGGTGCCGTCTCCGTCCTGGGGCCGTTTCCCGCATGCTTTCAGCCACATTTTTGCCGGTGGTTATGCGGCAGGTTACTACAGTTACCTGTGGGCCGACGTGCTGGCGGCGGATGCATTCTCACGCTTCGAAGAAGAAGGCATTTTCAACCGTGATACCGGGCAGTCGTTCCTCGACAACATTCTGAGCCGTGGTGGTTCAGAAGAGCCGATGGAGCTGTTCAAACGCTTCCGTGGTCGTGAACCGCAACTGGATGCGATGCTGGAGCATTACGGCATTAAGGGCTGATCATTCAGTGAAAATCTGCTTAATTGATGAAACAGGCGCCGGAGACGGCGCCTTATCTGTTCTGGCGGCCCGCTGGGGGCTGGAGCATGATGAAGACAACCTGATGGCGCTGGTGTTAACTACAGCGCATCTGGAACTGCGCAAGCGCGATGAGCCGAAACTTGGCGGCATTTTCGTTGATTTTGTTGGCGGAGCGATGGCGCACCGACGCAAATTCGGCGGCGGACGCGGTGAGGCAGTGGCGAAAGCGGTAGGCATTAAAGGTGATTATCTGCCGGACGTAGTAGACGCTACCGCAGGACTGGGGCGCGATGCCTTTGTGCTGGCGTCGGTCGGCTGCCGCGTGCGGATGCTGGAGCGTAATCCGGTGGTTGCCGCATTGCTCGACGACGGCCTGGCGCGTGGTTATGCGGATGCGGAAATCGGCGGCTGGTTGCAGGAGCGTTTGCAGTTGATTCACGCTTCCAGCCTGACGGCGCTGACCGATATTACCCCACGCCCGCAGGTGGTCTATCTCGACCCGATGTTCCCGCATAAGCAGAAAAGCGCGCTGGTGAAGAAAGAGATGCGCGTGTTTCAGTCGCTGGTGGGGCCGGACCTCGACGCCGATGGGTTGCTGGAGCCTGCGCGGCTGCTGGCGACCAAACGCGTGGTGGTAAAGCGCCCGGACTACGCGCCACCGCTGGCGAATGTTGCTACGCCAAACGCGGTTGTCACCAAAGGGCATCGGTTTGATATTTATGCCGGAACGCCGGTGTAAAAGTAAAGCAGGGTAGCGTTATCGCTACCCTGTTTTCTGCAAGAATAATTAATGGCTTTCCGGCGTCTCAATCATCCGTTTCAGCCACGGCACCATCAACAACATCACTACAGCAACGGCCAGCGTGACCAGACCAATCTTACCAAACACGTTGGTGTAAACAGGCAGCGTCTCAAGTGGATCGGTAATGTTGTCCGGCACCGCAGTAAATGTTGCCACATAGCCGCCCAGCAAGAATGCGGCGGCCTGCGTCAGGAACCACATCCCGAGAATAAAGCCCATCAAATGTTGTGGCACCAGAGCGGCAATCATTGCCAGGCCCAGGGCGCTAATAAACAGTTCACCTAAGCTCTGAAATAAGTAAACCAGCACGATAAACCACGGCGATGTCAGCCCCTGGGCATCCGCAAACCACATTCCCGCAGCGGCGGCTGTTAAAAAGCCCAGCGAGCACATAAACATACCAAGGGTAAATTTCATCGGCATGGAGAGGTCTTTACCTTTATTCCCCAGATGCGTGTAAATACCTGCCAGTACTGGGCTGGCGAGCACCACCCAGAACGGGTTAAGCGCCTGGAAGCTCACCGGGTTGATGGAAAAACCGAGAATTTCATGATGCACGTTGTTGATGGCAAAGAAGTTCAGCGACGTTGGCATCTGGGCGTAGAGGATGTAAAACACCACAGCTTCAAGCATCAGCACAAAGGCGACAAACATCTTATTGCGCCCGGTTTTATCCAGCTTGAATGCCTGACGGAAGAAGATAATGGTCACGACAATAGAGAGAGCAATCAGTACCAGATTGGCAACTTCCACGTTGTGCATCAGCCATGCGCAGACGAAGATCATCACCACGCTGCCCATCAGCACGTACAACAGTTTGCCGAAGTTCAGCGGCCGGAAGTCTGGCTCTGAACCAATATCTTGCACCATCCCGCGACAGGCGATGTAGACCAGTAGCGCGACAATCAAACCTGCCCCGCATAAGTTATAGGTGACGGAATAGCCAAATCGGTCAGCGATAACCGGTGCTAGCGACAGCGCAATCAGAGAGCCGATATTGATCGACATATAGAACAGGGTGAAAGCACCGTCGAGACGTGGATCTTTCGGTGGATAGCATTTCGAAAGCAGGCTTGCCGGGTTGGCTTTAAACAGGCCGTTGCCGACGGCGATGGTTCCCAGCGCGATGAAGATCAGGTCAGGCTTGAGTAGCGACATCCCAGTCATGAAGTAGCCTATCGCCAGAACAATTGCCCCAAGGACAATGGTGCGTTTAGTCCCTAACAGATGGTCGCCAACATAACCACCGATCGAGATAAGGCCATAGACCAGCGCAGCAAAGGCACCAAAGGTGACAAAAGCCTGCTCTTGTGAGAAACCGAGCTGTTTAACGAAGAAAACGGCCAGGACGCCTTGCACGCCGTAGTAACCGAATCGCTCCCATAGCTCGACAAAAAAGATCATGAAGAATGGGCGAGGTTGTTGCAGCATTCCCGTGGGGGTTGTTGTATTCATAATTTTTAGCCTTTCAATACCATCATGAAAAGTATGAACGCGTAAGTGATTGCGCGCGAAAGAGTTTACACATGTCTAAAATTCTTAATATTGATGTAATGAATGCATTAATGCACTATCACATCAAAAAATAACCAGCTAATAATGCTGATGGTTTGAAATATGATGGCGTTAAATGCTGTTTTATTGGAGTGTAAATTTGAATTATTCGATGCGTAGTTGAAGTTTCTGAGCGCAGATGAACACAGGCCTGATTGAGCGCTCTCGTGTTTGTATCCGCACGTCGCATTCGGGTACAACACAAAAAGCAGAACGCCCGCATAAGCGGGCGTTCAGGAGCAAGTGGGGGAGATGATTATTCTTCTTCGTCGCGCAGCGGAACAATCAGCATATCAACGTGAACGGTGTTGATCAGCTGACGCGCGGAAGACATCAGTTTGCTCCAGAAGTCCTGGTGGTGACCACAGACAACCAGGTCCATGTCGTATTTCTTGATCGCATCAACCAGAACCTGACCCAAATCGCCGCTGCCGCTCAGGGTTTCAGTGATTGGGTATCCTGCGTTGGTGGAGAGTTCGGTTAATGCATGGTGAGTCTCTTCGGAAATGCGTTTCTGCATGTCACCCAGATTTACATCAATAAGTCCGGTGTATAGGTCAGAGTAGTTTACATCTACGTGGATCAGAGAAACTTTCGCATTGTAGGGGCGAGCCATAGAGACTGCTTTCTCTACCAGAACTTTGCTTTCCGGGGAGAGATCGACCGCGATGAGAATGTGTTTATAAGCCATAGTGTTACTCCTTCCATAAAGTTGTCGATGACTGGCCAGCTAGCGTTTCTTGTGCCGTTACGTCACCCGCGTCCTGCGAACTACGTGCGCGGGGCTAACCCAGCCGTAAAGATTCAGTGAAAAGACCATCCTTACCTTATAGCGACCTGGATGATCCGTCAATCCGCCTTGCTTACCAATCAGATAATCAAATTTTCTACATGAATATATTGATAGTGGTTAACCTTATGGAAAAAAAACAACCTGATCTCCTACACTATCTATAGAGCCGCTCGGATGTTGGTCACCACAAAAGCGGTTTCTCCAGGACCTGGTGTTAACTGATTGGCAGCGTATCGGGAGCGGTAGCCCCGGAGGGGAACTCCGCGGGCAGGTCGCCGGGGAGGGGGTATGATAAGCACCGTCGCATTATTTTGGGCTTTATGTGTCGTTTGCATTGTTAACATGGCGCGCTATTTCTCATCACTACGCGCGTTGTTAGTAGTACTGCGTAATTGCGATCCATTGCTCTATCAATATGTTGATGGAGGGGGCTTTTTTACCTCACATGGCCAACCCAACAAACAGGTGCGTCTCGTTTGGTATATCTATGCCCAACGTTATCGCGATCATCACGATGATGAGTTCATCCGTCGCTGCGAGCGCCTGCGCCGTCAGTTTATTCTGACCAGCGCATTGTGTGGCCTGGTGGTGGTAAGCCTGATTGCGTTGATGATTTGGCATTAAGTACCACAGCAATAACGCATAAAAAAAGCGGGCCAGAAAACTGACCCGCTTTTTTTTGTACGTGCGATTACAGGAACTGCAAGGAGATCCAGTACAGCCCGCCGGAGAGCAGAACTGCAGCCGGGAGGGTAAATACCCAGGCCATCAGAATGCTGGTCACGGTTTTACGCTGTAAGCCGCCGCCGTCAACCACCATCGTCCCCGCTACGGAAGAGGAGAGTACGTGAGTGGTGGAAACGGGCATCCCGGTATAACTCGCCAGGCCGATAGACACTGCTGCCGTCATCTGAGCAGACATCCCCTGAGCGTAGGTCATGCCTTTCTTACCGATTTTCTCACCGATAGTGGTCGCCACACGACGCCAGCCAATCATCGTACCGATACCTAACGCCAGCGCGACCGCCATGATGATCCATACCGGAGCATACTCGATAGTACTTAGCATATCGGACTTCAGTTTCTTCAACAGACGCTGATCGTCAGCATTTACGCCAGGCATTTTCACCACTTTGTCGATGGTGTCAGAAACGCACAGCATAATGCGGCGCATCTGGCTACGTTGGTCAAGCGACAGCTTGTCGTAGCTTTCCACGTCAGCAGTCAACATGCCTTTCAGGCGATTGAGCGCGTTAATGGTATTTGACGGATGGCAGTGGAACTCCGCAGGTTGTGTTGCGCCTGCTTCCGGAGCCGGCACTAACTTATCATCACCGGTCGCCTGTTTCAGCAGTGCAGGGTGCTGCTCAAAGTAAGCTTCCACATTGTTGATGGCATCACGGGTACGGGTGATTTCGTAGCCAGTGGCATTCATATTCACCACGAAGCCCGCTGGTGCGACGCCAATCAGCACCAACATAACCAGACCAATGCCTTTCTGACCATCGTTCGCGCCGTGAGAAAACGCCACGCCGACAGCGGAAAGGATCAGCGCGATACGCGTCCAGAACGGCGGCTTTTTCTTGCCGTCTTTCTTTTCACGCTCCGCTGGGGTCAGGTGGATACGGGCGCGTTTCTTGGTGCCACTCCAGTAGCGACGCAGCAAGAAAATCAGACCGCCGGCAAACACCAGGCCGACAATAGGGGAAACGATCAGAGATGCGAAAATACTTAATACTTTCGGGATATTGAGTGCATCCACCACTGACGTACCAGTCATCAACGCATTGGTTAAACCAATACCAATGATCGCGCCAATCAGCGTATGGGAGCTGGATGCAGGTAAACCAAAGTACCAGGTACCCAGGTTCCAGATAATCGCTGCCAGCAACATAGAGAACACCATGGCAAGACCATGGGACGACCCCATATTAAGCAGCAGATCTGTCGGCAGCATATGCACAATGGCATAGGCAACACTAAGACCACCCAGCAAAACACCCAGGAAGTTGAACACTGCCGCCATAACCACAGCGAGCTGAGAACGCATCGCGCGGGTATAGATGACAGTTGCCACGGCGTTGGCTGTGTCATGGAAACCATTGATGGCTTCGTAGAACAGCACAAAAGCCAGTGCAAGCAATAATAACAGCCCGGTATGCAAATCCAGGCCAGCAAACAAATGTAGCATAGGACGTTACGCCATTTTGAGGACATGAACGCGGCGCATTATCAGTGACTTTCGCGGCGCGGGCAAAGTGAAATATAGATTTTTTTGATTTGCCTCCTGTATGAATTTCACTCAAAAAATAATTATCTTATATAATTCAGGTAAATACTTCCCCTAAGTAATATTGATGCTGGTGCGGCCACTGAGGAATCTTTACAATTCACGCCCATTTTTTCTAAGAGGAGCGCAACGTGGAAAGGTTTGATGCCATTATTATAGGCGCTGGTGCGGCGGGTATGTTCTGTTCTGCGCTGGCAGGTCAGGCAGGACGCCGGGTTCTGCTGATCGATAATGGTAAAAAACCAGGGCGCAAAATCCTCATGTCTGGCGGTGGGCGCTGCAATTTTACCAACCTTTATGTCGAACCTGGTGCCTATCTGAGCCAGAATCCGCATTTTTGTAAGTCTGCGCTCGCGCGTTTTACCCAGTGGGATTTCATTGATCTGGTCAATAAACACGGCATCGCCTGGCACGAGAAAACGTTAGGGCAACTCTTCTGTGATGACTCTGCGCAGCAGATTGTCGACATGCTGGTGGATGAGTGCGAGAAGGGCAATGTGACCTTCAGATTACGTAGCGAAGTGTTGAGCGTGGCGAAGGATGACGCGGGATTCACGCTTGAACTGAACGGCATGACCGTAGGTTGCGATAAACTGGTCATCGCGACGGGTGGCCTCTCGATGCCTGGCCTTGGCGCGTCACCATTTGGTTATAAGATTGCCGAACAATTCGGGCTGAACGTGTTGCCAACCCGCGCAGGCCTGGTGCCATTCACCCTGCATAAACCGTTGCTGGAGGAGTTACAGGTGCTGGCGGGCGTGGCGGTGCCTTCAGTGATCACCGCTGAAAACGGCACCGTATTCCGCGAGAACTTACTCTTCACCCACCGCGGCTTGTCTGGCCCTGCGGTATTGCAGATTTCCAGCTACTGGCAACCGGGGGAATTTGTCAGCATCAACCTGCTACCTGATGTCGACCTGGAAGCCTTTCTTAATGAACAGCGTAACGCGCATCCGAATCAGAGCCTGAAAAACACGTTGGCAGTTCATCTGCCGAAACGGTTGGTTGAACGGTTACAACAACTCGGGCAAATTCCGGATCTCTCGCTAAAACAGCTCAACGTGCGTGACCAACAGGCACTGATAAGCACATTGACCGACTGGCGCGTACAACCCAACGGCACCGAAGGCTATCGCACCGCGGAGGTGACGCTCGGCGGCGTGGACACCAACGAACTCTCTTCACGGACGATGGAAGCGCGCAAAGTGCCGGGCTTGTATTTTATCGGTGAAGTGATGGATGTTACCGGCTGGCTGGGGGGATATAACTTCCAGTGGGCGTGGTCCAGTGCGTGGGCTTGTGCGCAGGATTTGGCGGCAGAATAAGAAGCAAAATACCCCCTCGTTTCGCGGTGTAACCAGGGGGATTAACCTGAATAAAGCCCAGATAAGACGCTCAACGCCTTATCTGAAGCCTTTTCTATTATTTTTTCGCTGAACCTGCTTCTAAAATAGACACGATGGAAAACAGTGTAAAACACACCGCACCTAAGCCAATCAGAACTCGCGAAGGAATAAAATACCCCATATCGGTTTGCGCAATTTCAGCAAGGAACGCCGCGAGGAACAGGCAAAACAGACAGGTAAATACCGGAATCATGGGTATTCTGTTGGCTAACGAACAGGTGCGTCGCCATACCAGCGCCAATAACCATACTTTAGAGAAAATACTGTAGCAGATCATCCCCAGACAAATGAGAATAATGCCGGGTGCCAGACGGGCGTTTGCATCTGAACTGATTAATACGTAGATGCCCTGAATAACGGTAAGTGATCCGAGCAAAATAACCCAATAGCACCACAGCCAATGCTCTTTCACTGAGAACGTATTCCGCGTTTGATGGACAATAGTGGCGACAAGACCAATAAGGCAAGCGCAAATTGCCGTTAACCCCAGCAGTACGTGACCAGCAACATAATGTGGTGTGATAGTTGCACTACGTAACAGCGCGACTGACCAAATGAAACCAAAGAGAGTAAGCAGAACGGGAACGGCAATTAAGCAATTACCGATTGTTGAAGAATAAGCCTGCAACGGTGTGCCATCACTCTTACTGCCCGAGGCGTTTTTGGGGATCAGCAGGAAATGTCCGGAAGACGCCGCCACGGTTGATACGCAAGCAGCAATCATACCAACACCAAAAATAACATGCCCGGCGACAAATTCATCTGCCATCACATTATCGCTGGACAGAAACGACCATCCCCAAATCATAGTTGCAATGGAGCCAGCGTAACCAATAACAGGAAATAATGTGTTGTAGAGTTTATTCACGCCATGATTTAATTGAGAGATAATAATAAATGCGGTAGTGAATAATGCCAGACAAATTGCAGAGAGAGAAATCAGAACATGCCCTGCAACGAAATATTCACTTTGTCCAGAACCTGCTAATACAAACTCACCTAATGCAATGCATATTATGCCCATTATCAAAGGGATTAATTTAAACAACAATCCGATATATATGTTCATCTCAATCTCCATATGCGTTTCCGCTAATGTCAGAAAGCGTGTAAGTAGTATTTTTAGTCAATTAAATATAACAATGAGATACCACTAATTGTAAAAGTAACTTTACTATAGCCGGATTTATTGTTCTGAGTATTGAGTTTTATAGGCGAGTTAATGCTGGTAAATAAATATTTATCCTACGGCTAATTCTGAATGAATATCTTTTCCTTATTTTTCCTCGTTGCTTAAGACGCAGTTTTTTCTCATCTACCCTCTTTTTGCAAAAATACTGTATTACCCTTCGTTAAGATATTTGCACATAAGACAATAATAACGATATGTGATAGTCACCAATAATATTAAAAATATTTTTGGTTAAAAACGTAATCGAAATGTTGAACATCGCGATGTATCACAAGCTGATGGTAATCAAATAGACAACATGAATATAACTGTTAGTATTTAATTGATTTCACTTATGAGTATGCGTGTTTCATTTACGGCCAGGAATGCTGATGATGACAACATTACTACCCGTTTTCACTAAGCTTTCCCCGTCGGCGCTCAGTTTGCTGCGCCCAGGCCGCCTTTGCCGTTTCCTTCTTATCCCGGATGGAATAATTCGCTGAACGTTGTTCGGCGGCAGTTGTAACACGCGTCGTTTGCTTACAGGGATTATGGCGGGTCGATTATGGATAATATTAAGCGCCATCTGGCGTGGTGGGTTGTAGGGTTACTGGCGGTTGCTGCTGTCGTGGCGTGGTGGTTATTGCGTCCGGCAGGTGTACCGGAGGGCTTTGCTGTCAGTAATGGTCGCATTGAAGCGACGGAAGTGGATATCGCCAGTAAAATTGCCGGACGTATCGACACCATTCTGGTGAAGGAAGGTCAGTTCGTCCGCGAGGGGGAAGTGCTGGCGAAGATGGATACCCGCGTGTTGCAGGAGCAACGGCTGGAAGCCATCGCACAAATCAAAGAGGCGCAAAGTGCCGTTGCCGCCGCGCAGGCTTTGCTGGAACAGCGGCAAAGTGAAACTCGTGCCGCGCAGTCGCTGGTCAATCAACGCCAGGCAGAACTGGACTCCGTAGCCAAACGTCATACGCGTTCCCGCTCGCTCGCCCATAGTGGGGCTATTTCTGCGCAACAACTGGATGACGATCGCGCCGCCGCCGAAAGCGCCCGTGCTGCGCTGGAATCGGCAAAAGCCCAGGTTTCGGCTTCTAAAGCCGCTATAGAAGCGGCACGTACCAATATCATTCAGGCGCAAACGCGCGTCGAAGCGGCACAAGCCACCGAACGGCGTATTGCGGCAGATATCGATGACAGCGAACTGAAAGCCCCGCGTGACGGACGCGTGCAGTATCGGGTCGCCGAACCTGGAGAAGTGCTGGCGGCAGGCGGTCGGGTGCTGAATATGGTCGATTTGAGCGATGTATACATGACTTTCTTCCTGCCAACTGAACAGGCTGGCACGTTGAAACTGGGCGGGGAAGCACGTCTGATCCTCGACGCCGCGCCAGACCTGCGTATTCCCGCAACCATCAGCTTTGTTGCCAGCGTTGCCCAGTTCACGCCAAAAACCGTCGAAACCAGCGATGAACGGCTGAAACTGATGTTCCGTGTCAAAGCGCGTATCCCACCGGAATTACTCCAGCAGCATCTGGAATATGTCAAAACCGGTTTGCCGGGCGTGGCGTGGGTGCGGGTGAATGAAGAACTTCCGTGGCCTGAAGACCTGGCGGTGAGGTTGCCGCAATGACGCATCTGGAACTGGTTCCCGTTCCGCCTGTCGCGCAACTGGCGGGCGTGAGCCAGCATTATGGAAAAACCGTTGCGCTGAATAATATCACTCTCGATATCCCGGCCCGCTGCATGGTCGGGCTGATTGGCCCGGACGGCGTCGGTAAGTCGAGTTTGTTGTCGTTGATTTCTGGTGCTCGTGTCATTGAGCAGGGCAATGTGATGGTACTGGGTGGCGATATGCGTGACCCGAAGCATCGCCGAGACGTCTGCCCGCGCATCGCCTGGATGCCGCAGGGGCTGGGCAAAAATCTTTACCACACTCTGTCGGTGTATGAAAACGTCGATTTTTTCGCCCGCCTGTTTGGCCACGACAAAGCGGAACGGGAAGTACGTATTAATGAGCTGCTGACCAGCACCGGGTTAGCACCGTTTCGCGATCGCCCGGCGGGGAAACTCTCCGGCGGGATGAAGCAAAAGCTTGGGCTGTGCTGTGCGTTAATCCACGACCCGGAACTGTTGATTCTTGATGAGCCAACGACGGGGGTTGATCCACTTTCCCGCGCCCAGTTCTGGGATCTGATCGACAGCATTCGCCAGCGGCAGAGTAATATGAGCGTGCTGGTCGCCACCGCCTACATGGAAGAGGCCGAACGCTTCGACTGGTTGGTGGCGATGAATGCCGGAGAAGTGCTGGCGACCGGCAGCGCCGAAGAACTGCGCCAGCAAACGCAAAGCGCCACGCTGGAAGAAGCGTTTATCGCTTTGTTACCGGAAGCGCAACGCCAGGCGCATCAGGCGGTAGTGATCCCGCCGTATCAACCTGAAAACGCAGAGATTGCCATCGAAGCGCGCGATCTGACCATGCGTTTTGGTTCCTTCGTTGCCGTTGATCACGTCAATTTCCGCATTCCACGCGGGGAGATTTTTGGTTTCCTCGGTTCGAACGGCTGTGGTAAATCCACCACCATGAAAATGCTTACCGGACTGCTGCCCGCCAGCGAAGGTGAAGCGTGGCTATTTGGGCAACCGGTTGATCCAAAAGATATCGATACTCGTCGCCGGGTTGGCTATATGTCGCAGGCGTTTTCGCTCTATAACGAACTCACCGTGCGGCAAAACCTTGAGTTACATGCCCGTTTGTTTCACATCCCGGAAGCGGAAATTCCCGCGCGAGTGGCTGAAATGAGCGAGCGTTTTAAGCTCAACGACGTTGAAGATGTTCTGCCGGAGTCATTACCGCTCGGCATTCGCCAGCGGCTTTCGCTGGCGGTGGCGGTGATTCATCGTCCGGAGATGTTAATCCTTGATGAGCCTACTTCTGGCGTCGATCCGGTGGCGAGGGATATGTTCTGGCAGTTGATGGTGGATCTCTCGCGCCAGGACAAAGTGACCATTTTCATCTCCACCCACTTTATGAACGAAGCGGAACGCTGCGACCGTATCTCGCTAATGCACGCAGGAAAAGTGCTCGCCAGCGGTACACCGCAAGAACTGGTTGAGCAACGCGGAGCCACCAGTCTGGAAGAGGCATTTATCGCCTGTTTGCAGGAAGCGGCAGGGCAGAGCAACGAAGCCGAAGCGCCGCCCGTGGTACACGACGCTACACACGCGCCGCGCCAGGGATTTAGCCTGCGCCGTCTGTTTAGCTACAGCCGCCGCGAAGCACTGGAATTGCGCCGCGATCCGGTCCGTTCGACGCTGGCGCTGATGGGAACGGTGATCCTGATGCTGATAATGGGTTACGGCATCAGTATGGATGTGGAAAACCTGCGCTTTGCGGTGCTCGATCGCGACCAGACCGTCAGTAGCCAGGCGTGGACGCTCAATCTCTCCGGTTCCCGTTACTTTATCGAACAGCCGCCGCTCACCAGTTATGACGAGCTTGATCGTCGGATGCGTGCGGGCGATATCACGGTGGCGATTGAGATCCCGCCCAATTTCGGGCGCGATATCGCGCGTGGTACGCCTGTGGAACTCGGCGTCTGGATTGACGGTGCGATGCCGAGCCGTGCTGAAACGGTAAAAGGTTACGTGCAGGCCATGCACCAGAGCTGGCTACAGGATGTGGCGAGCCGACAATCCACACCCTCCAGCCAAAGCGGGCTGATGAACATTGAGACGCGCTATCGCTATAACCCGGACGTAAAAAGCCTGCCAGCGATTGTTCCGGCGGTGATCCCGCTTCTGCTGATGATGATCCCGTCAATGCTAAGCGCCCTTAGCGTGGTGCGGGAAAAAGAGCTTGGGTCGATTATCAACCTTTACGTGACCCCCACCACCCGTAGCGAATTTTTACTTGGCAAACAGCTGCCATACATCGCGCTGGGGATGCTGAACTTTTTCCTGCTCTGTGGCCTGTCGGTGTTTGTGTTTGGCGTGCCACATAAAGGCAGTTTCCTGACGCTCACCCTGGCGGCGCTGCTGTATATCATCATCGCCACCGGAATGGGGCTGCTGATCTCTACCTTTATGAAAAGTCAGATTGCCGCCATTTTCGGTACGGCGATTATCACGTTGATTCCGGCGACGCAGTTTTCCGGGATGATCGATCCGGTAGCTTCGCTGGAAGGGCCAGGACGTTGGATCGGCGAGGTTTACCCCACCAGTCATTTTCTGACTATCGCCCGCGGGACGTTCTCGAAGGCGCTTGATCTGACTGATTTGTGGCAACTTTTTATCCCGTTGCTGATAGCCATCCCGCTGGTGATGGGCTTAAGCATCCTGCTGCTGAAAAAACAGGAGGGATGATGCGCCATTTACGCAATATTTTTAATCTGGGTATCAAAGAGTTGCGCAGTCTGCTCGGCGATAAAGCGATGCTGACGCTGATTGTCTTCTCGTTTACGGTGTCGGTGTACTCCTCGGCGACTGTCACGCCAGGATCGTTGAACCTCGCGCCGATCGCCATTGCCGATATGGATCAGTCGCAGTTATCGAACCGGATCGTTAATAGTTTTTACCGCCCGTGGTTTTTGCCACCAGAGATGATCACCGCCGATGAGATGGATGCCGGACTGGACGCCGGGCGCTATACCTTCGCGATAAATATTCCGCCGAATTTTCAGCGTGATGTCCTCGCCGGACGCCAGCCGGATATTCAGGTGAACGTTGATGCCACGCGCATGAGCCAGGCGTTTACCGGCAACGGGTATATCCAGAATATTATCAACGGTGAAGTGAACAGCTTTGTCTCGCGCTACCGTGATAACAGCGAACCGTTGGTATCGCTGGAAACGCGGATGCGCTTTAACCCGAACCTCGATCCCGCGTGGTTTGGCGGGGTGATGGCGATCATCAACAACATTACCATGCTGGCGATTGTGTTGACCGGATCGGCGCTGATCCGCGAGCGTGAACACGGCACGGTGGAACACTTGTTGGTAATGCCGATAACGCCGTTTGAGATCATGATGGCGAAGGTCTGGTCGATGGGGCTGGTGGTGCTGGTGGTATCGGGATTATCGCTGGTACTGATGGTAAAAGGCGTGCTGGGCGTACCGATTGAAGGCTCGATTCCGCTGTTTATGCTGGGCGTGGCGCTCAGTCTGTTTGCCACCACGTCTATCGGTATTTTTATGGGGACGATAGCGCGTTCGATGCCACAACTGGGGCTGCTGGTGATTCTGGTGCTGTTGCCGCTGCAAATGCTTTCCGGTGGTTCTACGCCGCGCGAAAGTATGCCGCAGATGGTGCAGGACATTATGTTGACCATGCCGACGACACACTTTGTCAGCCTGGCGCAAGCCATTCTCTACCGTGGTGCCGGATTCGAAATCGTCTGGCCGCAGTTCCTGACGCTGATGGCGATAGGCAGCGTGTTTTTCACCATCGCGCTGCTGCGATTCAGGAAGACGATTGGGACAATGGCGTAAATAAAGTTGCCCGATGCGTAAGCTTATCGGGCCTACGTGTTGGTGCAATTTATTGAATTTTATTGGTTTTGTGGGCCGGATAAGGCGTTTACGCCGCATCCGGCGAGAAATTACTTCATCAACCGATGACCCTCATTCATCATCAGGATTTTGCTATACACATCTTCCTCGACGGCGTTTTTCGCTGATGCCATCACCCGTGCCAGATTCGCTTCGTTGTGATTATTCACATACGCTTTGCCGACGGCGGTGATAAACGCTTTGCGCAGATCGCTGGCGATATTTACTTTAGTGACGCGATAATTAACGAAACTGCGTAATATCTCCGGGGCGATACCGGAACCGCCGTGAATCACCAGCGGCACCGGGCAGACTTCGGCAATGCGTTTCAGCAGGGGGATATCGATACGCGGTATATCGTCCAGGCCATGAACGTTGCCAATGGAAACCGCTAACATGTCGCAACTGGTACGCTCGACAAAGGTTTTCACCTTTTCCGGCTCCGTTTTGCAATCTGCTTCGCTGACGTGATCGTCTTCTTTACCGAGAATGGCCCCCAGCTCTGCTTCAACCGGTACGCCATAGGATTTACAGAAATCGACAGCTTCCTGAGTGAAAGCAATATTCTCTTCAAAAGAGAATGCGGCACCGTCAATCATGACGGAGGTAAAGCCCGCTCGCACCGCCTGTTTAACATCCTCCTGAGTTTTCCCGTGATCCAGATGAAGACTAACAGGAACATCCATTTTATCGGCGTGGCGTTTCACGATTTCATAAATGTAATCGTATCCCGAGAGTTGCGCATTGGTGGGCGCAATCTGAATGAAGTTGGGTAATCCGGAACGCTCAATGGCGTTTAAAATTGAAATCGTCGTCTCCAGATTGGTGGTATTAAACGCGCCCGCTAATACCCGTTTTTCCTGAATGCGGTCGAGCAGTATCCGTCCATTAACTAATGGCATATTGAAAACCTCATCTTTTAATATCAGTTAATTATTCAGCTTCACCGAAGCGGTCACGAAATAAGGCGGCGAGAGTCTGTATTGCCTCGTTTTCATCATCACCTTCGCAGCGTATTTCTACCGTTTTCCCGCCTTTTATACCGGCGCGCATAATATTCATCATGCTGGTGGCATTAATATCATTACCTTCATAGTGCAGCGTCACTTTACAGCTATATTTTTTGGCGGCCTTCGCCAGACAGGCCGCCGGACGTGCATGCAGGCCAGTACTGTTTCTGACCTCCACAGTTTTACTCAACATAGTGTTCCTCCCGATGATGTAATGGAATCACGCCTTCTTGTTGTAATTTCAGTTGATACCAGCTTTTCCACTTGTGCTGATAACGCTGTAATTGATGATACCTTGCCCGATTGGGTAACAAACGTTGGGCAATGGTGGCTTGCGGCGGTGGAATATCCGGTGCTGCGGTTAATAATGCTCCGACAGAAACGGCTTCGTTAAATGCAATTGCTTCAACCGGACGCTGTAAAATATCCGCCTTTAATTGCAGCCAAAGAGGATTATGGGTCGCTGGGCCAATCACTTTTAACGCACTGGTGCCGGGTACGTTAAAACAGGCAAAGCAATTGGCAAATTCCATGGTTAATCCCAGTGATACGCTGGCAATTAACATGTCGATATTTAGCGTATCGCCAAGCCCATAAAATAATCCCCGAGTATGGCGATTTTTATAGGGCGAACCCGAACCACGAAGATGTGGAATAAAGACGGGAATATCATCGAGCAACCAATTCCCCGCCAGATAATCCACATGCCCGCGAGTGAGTGATGCAGCGATCTCCTCATCGGTTAACCGGAACGTATTACGTAGCCACTCCAGAGCGAAGCCGCCCACGGGCAGCGACGCAAACAAGGTGAACTGGTTGGCAAGCGAATAACAGCCGTTTGCCAGCTTGTCACGTTTGGCCTGTTCATCCAGCGTCGGTTGTGTATCCAGTTGCAGAATGCCTTCTGTGGTACCCGTCGAGTTAAGGATATCGCCAGGCATCATCTGCAACGCTCGTGCGCCCACCATATGGTCATGCCCGGCCAGCGTCACGCTGACCGGTTGCGAGAACCCAAGCGTTTTGCAGAGCGACTCGCTGACCCATCCGGCGTGTTCACCTGGTTGCACTAATGGCGCAAATGCCGAACAGGGAACGTGTAACAACGCTGCCGCTTTCGCTGACCATTCGCCTTTGCGCACGTCCAGACACAGCGTACGGCTGGCTAAGGTGATATCTGTGCGTTGTTCGCCGGTCAGCCGCCAGAGCAGCACTTCCGGTGCATGTAGCCAACGCAGACCGCGGCGATTACGCAACGGGTAATGCTCCAGTAACCAACGCATTTTGAAGGCAGAGTAATTGCTGTGCAGCGGTAGCCCGCAGATGTCATAAAGTGCCGCACTGTCTGCCTCACTAAGCGTTGCCAGATACTCCTCACCGCGACGGTCATACCAGGCCAGCATTGGCGTCAGGATCTCGCCGTGCTCGTCAAGGAACACGCCTGACTCGCCAAAACTGGCAATGCTGATCCGCCTGACTGGCAGCGGCGAAGCGGCGTTTAGTTGCGCTATCGCCTGGCGGACCTCCTGCCAGAGGGCGTCGATATCGAAATCGATATCGCCCTGTGGGGAGATCTGTTTTGCCGTCACAAATTTATGCGCGCCCAACGTCGTTGCGTCCTGGCAGGAAAAGCAGGTGACTTTGCAATTGGTGGTGCCAATATCGATAACGATAGCTGCGCTGTTATCAGGCATAAACCGTGCTCCGCGTCATTCGGAAAATGCCATACAGTACCAGGGCAATAACCGGCACCAGACCAATGGCGATGATATTGCCGTTGAAGATTTCCAGCAGCCAGAAGCGGAACGGGTTACCGCCATCAAGGAAACTGGAAACCTGGCCGCTGGAGCCTTCGGCAAATTTGAAGTTAACGTCTTTTGCCATTCCGGTAATAAACGGCGCGATTTTGGTGGCAATCCACAAGTCAGCAATAATCACCGGGATTGCTGCAATAACGGTACGGAAAATATTGCCACGGTTGGCTAAAGCTATCATTGATGCCATTACTGCCAGGTTAGCAAGGTCGCCAAGCGGCAGGACTTCATTACCCGGCAATACAAAAGCGATAAAGACTGAGATTGGCGTCAGCAGCAGAGCGGTGGAAATAATCGCCGGGTTACCTACGGCAACGGCGATATCCAGGCCGATATAGAGATCGTCACGGTCAGGATATTTGGCGTTGAGATACTTCTTGATGGCTTCAGACAGCGGTAATAAACCTTCCATCAGGATGCGTACCATGCGTGGCAGAATGAACATCACACCGCCAATGCTGATGCCAAGCAACAAGACTTTTTTGAAATCGTATCCGGCAATCACGCCGAGCAGAATGCCCAGAATGGTGCCAACCATCATCGGTTCGCCGAAGATGCCAAACTTTTTCTGTACAGTTTCTGGATCGATATGAATACGGTTGAGGCCAGGGATATGGTCGATGATTTTGTCGACCAGTAGACCGACCGGAAAGAACACCACCGAAGAGAGCGTCGGCAATGAGATCCCTTCCAGACCAAAATATTTTTGTACCAGCGGCGCAGACCAGTCGGCGAGTTTCAGCACCACCACCGCAGCAATCGCCGCCGCCAGCAAACCAAAGAACAGGCTGCCAGTGCTGTAATACACCAGCGTACCTGCAAGGGCAAAATGCCAGTAGTTCCACATATCTACGTCAACGGTGCGTGTTTTATTTAACGCCAGCATCGCGACGTTAATCAGAATGGTCAGGGGAATAACAAACGGGGCAATTGGCGAACCCCATGTAATAGCGGAAAGCGGTGGCCAGCCTAAATCCACCACCGGCAAATTAATTCCGGTGCGTTCAACCATCGCCTGGGCTGCTGGCCCAACGTTGCTGGTAAGAATATCGAAAATGGCATAAATACCGACAAAACCAATGCCGACCGTTAATGACGATCGTAAAGCTTTAGCGGGTTTTACTTTAAAACAGAGAGCAAGAATAAATAACACCAACGGTAACATTACCGTGGGGCCAAATCCCAATATATATTGCACAATATTATAGAGGGTATGCGCGATATCGTTCATAATAAACCTCTTTTTCAGGCGAGAGCGCACCTCGCGTTAGCGCCTGATGGAGTGTGTTGAAATTAATTATTATTAATTACTTTTTAAGAATAGAAACAATTTGCGCCAGTACTTTCTCTTCGCCAATACCAGTAATAATTGGTAAGCCGTTAACCACCGGCACGTCGAGTTCATAAGGCACTTTAGTGGTTGATACAACCAGTGCTACGCCGTCAGTATTTCCAGGTAAAGAGGCAACGTTGGTTTGGGAATAATTGACGTTAAGACCGTGCTCTTTGCAATATTCCATGACTTTTTCTGTTACCGCCGTAGATGTGGCAATACCCGTAGCGCAGACAAATAAAATGGTTTGACTCATATTTCACCTCGTTCTTTCATTTTGTTTAAGATTACAGTGTGTATTTCTGTTGTTTCCATCGTAAGCAGGGCGCGCATAAATGACGTATCCTGAATCATTTCCATAATCCATCCCAGGGCATTTAATTGTTTGTTGCTTTCGCTTAATGCGAGCAAAAAAATCACCCGAACAGGTACAGGGTCAGGATCGCCGCCCATATCAGCAAATTCTACCGGTTCCGGCAGGATGCCGACGGCAATTGCATTGCGCCTGACATGTTTATGATCCGTGTGCGGAATGGCGACGCACGGCGGTTCAGTGGGCAGCCCCGTTGGGTACGTCGCCTCACGTTTCAGCACATGGTCGGCAAAATCAGGGACCACCAGTTCAGCGGCAACCAACGGTTGCGCTAACTGACGGATGATCTGTTCAACGCTTAACCCTGCCGGAAGTTGTTGAATATAATTTTCCTGAAACTGTATTCCTTGCATTTCATTCCTCATTAAAAAGTGTATTTAACTCACTTCCCGGCGTTGCAGCACGGTGCCAAGATAATATTTGTTGCCTTTTAACCAGACGTTGCCAAACTCAACGGGCAGCTCGCGGGAAAAAAAGACTAACTGCTCCAGATGCAAAACAGGTGCATCTTCACTGATATCTAAAAAATGACCGCGCTCATTACCAATTAATCGCGCGGCATAGCGACTTTCCGAGTAACGAATTTTTCTTTGCGACAAATTTTCTATTGTTGGAAATAAATTGTGTTGATTAAAATCGATTTCCGCGATGCCGGGACATAGCTCAATATTGATACGATTCTCTATCAGCATCGCTTTTTCATCGCCAATCGAACGTAAACGTTCAAGGTAAAGAATATCCTGACCTGGCGTTATTCTTAATTTCTCTGCCACATAACGATTAGCAGGTTCAATACGTGAAGTAATAACTTCAGTGGTAAAATGTATTTTCTGGCTTTCCAGAGATTCCGCAAATGACAATAATCCTTCACCTAATGGATATGCCACGTTCTCTTTTTTAACAAATGTTCCCTTGCCCTGGACCTGAATCAACACGCCTTCTTTTACCAGTTGGGCGACCGCTTTTTTAACGGTTCCCCGGCTCACTTCCAGCATATCCATAATCTGGTATTCCGAAGGAATGCGATCGTCTTCCACCAGATCCCCGGTATAAATACTTTCTCTTATCCATTCCACCACTTGTTGATAGAGCGGTATTTGTGACGACTTACTTAATGATTTCATGGCGCGCACCTGAACATTTACAGTTGTCTATGGACAATCATGGACAACTTCAAGCGTATAGTAGGTGAACAGGCGAAAAAGAGGATCGAAGCGTCTCACATTTTGGGGGACCGAATCGTGATCAAAAAAATGTGACGCAAGTCGATATTTGGCAGGAATTTACCGCGCCGTCAGGAAATAACGGCGCGTTGGTAGGCGTTAATCTTCTTTCGGCAGACACTGCAAATGCCCGTGCCGCACGCCGCGCTGGGCGATAACGTCATCGGCAAAATGCTGCACGTCACCCATGTCACCTTTCAGCACGGCGATTTCCAGGCAGTCGTCGTGGTTGATATGGACATGCAGCGTGGCGACCGAGAGATCGTGGTGATGATGCTGCGTGGAGACGATACGGCTGGCTAAGTCGCGTTTTTCGTGTTCATACACATACGACAGCACCGCGAAGCCTTGTGTGCCGTGCTGTTGAGTAGCCTCCTGCGCCAGGGCGCTACGCAGAATATCGCGGATAGCTTCGGAACGGTTGTTATAGCCGCGACGCTGGCTCAGGCTGTCCAGCGTCTCCAGTAAATCGTCATCAAGCGTGATGGTGACTCGTTGCATTTGCGTTAAACCTTTTCTGTGGCGCGACGGCGCACGGGGAATGCGGGTAATACCGCGTTTTGTAGCACACGTCCGGCGTCAGAGGAAAAGGTTAATTTATCTCCCACCGCCTGGGTTTCGACGATTTGTCCGTTGTCCATCACCATCACTCGCTGGCAAAAGCGTTCCACCAGGCGTAAGTCGTGGGTGATGAACAGACAGGCAGTGCCAAATTGCTGTTGCAGCTTTTTCAGCAGACGAATGACGCCCGCCTGCAGCACGAGATCAAGGTTAGAAACGGCTTCATCCAGAATCAGTAGTTTCGGTTCGACCGCCAGCGCGCGCGCCAGGCAGACGCGCTGAAGCTGGCCGCCGCTCAACTGCGGTGGGCGTTTGTCGAGCACGCTGTCATCGAGATCTACCGCCTTCAGCATTTCGCTGGCGCGCGCCAGTTGCTCCGATTTTTTCAGCGATAACAGATGGCGCATCGGTTCACGCAGGATTTCGCGCACGGTTTTACGTGGATTCACGGCGCTGATGGAGTCCTGAAATACCATCTGAATATCGCGGCGGAAGGCTTTACGTTGAGCGCGATTGAGCTTCGCCAGCGGTTCGCCGCGCCAGCGAATATTGCCCTGCGAGGGTGATTCTAAACCTACCAATAGCCGCGCGAGGGTACTTTTCCCGCAGCCGCTGCGCCCCAGCAGGGCGACGGTTTCGCCGCTTTTCAGGGTCAGAGAAACGTTATTCAGCACCGTCTGGTGCTGATGTTTTCCGCTAAATCCACCGTGCGCATAGTGATGTGAAAGGTCGGAGACGTTAAGTAAAGTCATGATGCCAGCTCCATACCGTAGAGAGCGAGGTGAGCCGAAACCAGGCTGCGTGTCACCGCATGTTTAGGGGCATTAAACAGCGTTTCGACATCGCCCTGTTCGACAATCTTACCGTGAGACATTACCGCCACGTCATCCGCCAGACGCGCCACCACGCCCATATCATGAGTGACCAGCAGCATCCCCGGCGCTTGTTTTTGCATAATGCTTTCCAGTAGATCGAGGATGCGCGCCTGCGCCACCACGTCAAGATCGGTGGTCGGTTCGTCGGCGATGATAAACGGCGATTCGCACAGCACCGCCATCGCAATCATCATGCGCTGCAACATGCCGCCGCTCATCTCGAACGGGTACAGCTTCAGCACGTGTGCGGCATTTTCCAGCCCCACGGCTTCTAATGCTGCGGTAAGCGTGGCGTCATCGGCGGGTTTCCCTAACGCCAGGCAGGTTTCTCGCGCGTGGGTCTGCATGGTGTGCAGCGGATTAAAGGCGCTGCGCGGGTTCTGCATGATGGTGGCAATTTTGATGCCGCGCAGGGCGCAGGGGGAAACCGGTTTGCCATCGGCTAAAATTTCCCCCGCCGTCTGGCGAACGCCTGCGGGCAGAATGCCCAGCGCGGCGGCGCAGGTTAATGATTTCCCGCTGCCGCTACCGCCGACTAACGCCAGCACGCGCCCGCGTTGCAGGGTTAACGATACACCGTGTACCAGCGGCTGCGCGGCCTGTAGCGCGATATCGCGCAGTTCAATCTGTTGTGGCATTAATGTGCGTGCTCCGTCACCAGATGCGGGTCCAGATGATCGCGCAGGGCGTCACCTACCAGGTTAAAGGCCATCACGCTGATAAACAGCGCCAGCCCCGGCCAGAACATTTGCAGCGGCTGGGTCCAGATATACTGGCGCGCATCGTTAATCATCACGCCCCATTCGGCGGTCGGCGCGGTCACGCCGAGGCCGAGGAAGGACATCCCCGCGACGTGCAGCATCATATGGCCGATATCCAGCGTCGCCAGCACCAGCAGCGAAGGGATCACCGCGCCTGCCAGATGATCAACAAACACTCGCACATGGCCCGCGCCGGAAAGCCGTGATGCCAGCACAAACTCGCGCTGGCGCAGCGAAATCACCAGGCTGCGTACCATGCGCGCGTACCACGCCCAGTGTGACAGGGCGATGGCGATGATTACGTTAGTCAATCCGGTGCCGAGCACACCAACCATAAAGAATGACAGAATCGAGGTCGGGAAGGTCATGAACATATCGGCGACGCGCATGGTGGCCTGATCAACGCGCCCGCCAATCAGCCCGGCGCTGCCGCCAATAACCAGCCCTAATGCCAGCACCAGCAGCAGGCAGGCCATTACCGAGCCGAGCGACACGCGAGTTGCCGCCATCAGTCGCGAAAAGATATCGCGCCCTAAGTGATCGGTCCCCAGCCAGTGCTGCGCATCCGGCGAAAGCAGGCGCGAAGGTAAATCAATCGCCTGTGGGTCATACGGTAGCCACCACTGGCTGGTGAGCGCAATCAGCGCCAGCAGGGCGATAATGACCAGCGCCAGGCGAACGGACCAGCGGGAAGAGAGGAAAAAGTTCACGCGTGCGCTCCTTCATGACGACGAATGCGCGGGTCCAGCGCGGCGTTGAGCAAATCAACAATCAAATTACAGACCACAAAAACCACCACCATCATCAGCGTAAAGCACTGAATCACCGGATAGTCACGGTTGAAAATCGCCGACACCGCATAGCGCCCGACCCCCGGCCAGGCAAAGATGTTTTCGATAATCATCGTCCCGCCAATCAGTTCGCCAATGTGCATCCCAACTGCGGTGATCATCGGCAGCGAGGCATTGCGCAGGATGTGGCGGCGTTCGGTCTGTTTGTCGTTCAAACCGCGCAGCCGCGCCCAGGTGACGTGACGCTGACCGGCGACGTCCAGCATACTGGCGCGCAGCAGACGCGCGTTAATCGCCAGCGACATAAAGGCGATGGAAACCGCAGGCAAAATGATGTGCTGCCAGCCGCCGTAGCCCATTGCAGGAAGCCATTGCAGATACACCGAAAATGTCATCACCAGTAAAAACGCCAGCCAGAAGTTAGGCATCGACACACCAAGAAACGCGATAAAACGCACGGCGAAATCGGGCAGGCGGTCGCGATGACGTGCCGCCCAGATGCCGAGTGGCACGGAAGTGAGCAGAATTAACACCAGCGCCGCACCAGCAAGTTCCAGCGTGGCTGGCAGGAAGTTCAGCATATCATCGAGTACCGGGCGTTGACTGGCGAATGAAATACCAAAGTCAAGATGCAGCGCCTTCCATAGCCAGGTGCCGTACTGTACATACAGCGGCTGATCCAGCCCCAGCATCGTACGAGTAGAGGCCAGCATTTCCGGCGTCGGCGGCAGGTTAGAGAGCCGCAGATAATCGAGTGCCGGGTCGCCGGTGCCGAGGCGCAGCATCAGAAAAATAATCACCGAGGCGGCGAGCACCATCGGGATCAGCAGCAGAAAGCGGCGTAATACGTAACGCAACATTAAGGTTTCACCGGTTTAATCTGTTCGAACGGAATTTCAGTGGCGATCGGCGCGTAGGGGATGTTACCCAGTTCCGGTTTTGATACCACCATCATTGAGATGTAGCTGATCGGCAGATATACCGCTTCGTCATGCAGACGGGTCAGAATGTCGCGATACAGTGCCTGACGTTGCGTTTCGTCATGGGTCGCCAGTACTTCGCCGATCTCTTTATCAATTAGCGGCTTGTCGGCTAAACCTTGCTGTGCCTGGAAGTCAGCGTGTGAGGGTACGCGCATCGAACTCAGGAAGGCGTGTGGATCGTATGGCGCGCCCCAGGTACGGTGGAAAATCATGCCAAAACGACCGTCGCGCTGACGCGCATAGATACTGCTCTCTTCTTCGCCGATCAGCGAGACATCAGCGCCAATCTGGCGCATATCAGCCTGAATGATCTCCGCCATTGATTTGCTTAACGCATCGGTGCCGATGAACGACAGTTCAATGCGCAGCGGCTGCCCATTTTTCTCGCGGATATCTTTGCCCGCAGGCAGAGTCCAGCCTGCTTTTTCCAGTAACTCTTTTGCTTTCTGCGGATCGTACTGGCGCGGTTTCAGGCCAAGGTTGGCGTAAGGCACTGTAGGGGCAAACAGGGTGTCGGCAACCTGCTGGGTGCCATACAACGCGTTATCGATCAGCGATTTTTTGTTTACCGCGTGATTGAGTGCTTCACGAACTGCAAGCTCGTTGGTCGGGGCTTTGGCCGTATTGAGCGCCAGCATCACGGTTTCGATCGGCTGTGACAACTGGGTATGGTAAGCCGGATTCTGGCTAAAGCGGGCGAAGGTATCGAGTGGCAACAGTCCTTCGTTACCGTACAGCAGGTCGATATCGCCGGTTTCAAACGCTACCGCGCGGGTGGTCGGGTCCGGGATGACGTTAAAGGTAATCTTTTTAATCGCCGGTTTTTCGCCCCAGTAGTTTTCGTTACGCACGAAGACGTCGTACTGATTCAGTTTCGATTCCTGCAAAACCCACGGCCCGGTGCCAATTGGCGCTTTAATCCCGTTCATGGTTTCATGGTTTTTAAACTGCGATGGGGCGATAAAGCGAAAAGGGCGGGGCAGGGCTAGTTCTTGCAGGAAAGGATAGTAGGCGCTTTTCAGGGTGATTTGCAGCTCTGTTTTGCTGAGTACTTTGACATCAACAATCTGGTTTGCCAGCTCCAGCCAGGCGTGACGTTGGCGGTTATCGAGTACTGCGCGGAAGTTTTCTGCCGCCGCCTGTGCATCAAACGGTTCACCGTTAGAGAATTTCACGTCATCGCGCAGGGTGAAGGTCCAGGTTTTGCCATCTTCCGAATGGGTCCAGCTTTTTGCCAGCCACGGGATCACCGAGCCATCTGCCTGATATTTCACCAGAGGTTCATAGACCATGCTCTGGGCGAACATCTGGTTAGGCGTGTAAAGGTGCGGGTTTAGTGGCCCGACATTCACCGGCCAGGCGGTGGTGATTTCATCTGGCGTGGCGGCATGTGCGAAAAAAGTGGCACAGGTCAGCAGCGCAAATAGAGTGCGGCGGAGTGCGGAGAACATGGTAACCCCAATGGATTAAAATAGATGGCGGAAATAAGTATGACGATTTTAAGTATTCGTCATACTGATTACCTGTTCTGGATCAAAAGATGGGCAGTCGGAGGAGCGGATCAGTTAAGCGAATCGATCCATTGCACACTATCGGCGGTGAGCGTAAAGGGAGTCGGAGTGCAGATCGCCAGGCTTAAATTTTCAAGCTGACAATGGCTGACTGACAGTGAGGACTGATAGGTGCTGTCTACGCTGACGATTTGCCAGGCGCTGCCGCCGCGCTGTTTAACGATGGCTTCTTTGCGCGTCCAGATGCGCCAGAACACTTCCAGTTGCTGATCTGGATGGACGGCGTCCATTTCGGCGTGTTCCCCAAGGCTGAACACGGCGTTCGCCAGCCAGCGCCAGTTGGCGCGCGGGCGAATCACTTCGATATCGCAGCCGACTTCGCCTTCATCGCTCAATAGCAGGGCGATATCGTCGCCGCTATGGCTTAAGTTGAACCATAGCGGAGTCTCTGGGGCGAAAGCAGGTTTGCCTTGTTCACCGTAGATGATGTCTGGTAGTGGAGAAAGCGTATGCGAAAGCAATGCACGCCCCGCCAGCCAGCGTTCGCGCCGTGGACCTTGCGGTGCTTGATCGCGCAAAGCCGGTGGCAGTGGAGCTGCGCTTAAGGTCGAAACTTTCCCCAGAACTATCCGATACATATCAGGGCCAACGTTTAATGGAAAAGGAAAGTGCGTATCGTATCACTTGTCGCCTCATCCCGGTAACCGACTTTTCGGTCTGCCTGGTCCCAGTAAAATCGCCAGTTTGCTGCCGCCTTTAGTGGTTTCCATCCAGATTTTACAGACACTGGTTAATGGCACTGAAAGCAGCATACCGACCGGGCCGAGCAGCCATCCCCAAATCAACAACGAAAGAAATACCACCATGGTGGACATCCCCAGACGATGGCCCATCATCCGTGGTTCTAAAATATTGCCGATGACCATATGGACAACTAAAAACAATGCGCCGACCAGAATACATTCGTAAACGCCATTAAACAGCAACACCTGGATCATTGGCGGCACGGCGGAGATCACCGCGCCAATATTGGGGACGTAGTTGAGTAAAAACGCCAGCACCGCCCACATCAGTGCAAACTGTATACCCATCAGCGCCAGCCCCAGCCAGACAATCACGCCCGTCCATAAACTGAGTAGCGTTTTTAATGCCAGATAGTGCGAAACGCCTTTTAATGCGCGGTGTAGTCCGGCGATGTGAATCTGTGGATTATTCAACGCAAAGCGCATTTTGTAAGGGACGTGGCGTACTTCAAACAGCATGAAAACTACAGTCATCACCAGCAGAAGCACGCTCGCCATTGCCCCGGAAAGCCCGGTCATTAGCGCCGTGGTGAAGGTAACCACTTTTTCTGAATCCATCCGCTGCAGCATTCGTTCCGGCGACATATGCAAATTAAGAAAAGGCAGCATTTCCTGCAATTTAAAAAGCTTGCGCGTCAGCTCCTTATTAAACTTCGGCAGCATAGAGATGAATTCGTTAAACGATGCCGCCAGCACACCAACCAGCGCGGTAAGTGCGATCAGCATCACCACCACCACAATCGTAATGGCAACAGGGCGTTGTACTCCGCGACGAATAAACCAGGTCACCAGTGGGTTGAGAACGATGGCGAAAAACAGCGCCAGTAACAATTGCACAATGATATCTGCTGCTGCGTGAATACCCGCAAGGATCACTACCAGTGAAGCCAGCTTGAGTAGAATATGCATGCCCGTTTTATCGGGTTGAGATGTTTCCATTGGGGCTTCCTTGTGACTTTTTGTATTAAGTGTAGCGGGAGTCACGCCAGCAATATTCTGATTCTTCCTGCTGATTTTCACGCCACCACGTGGTAAAAATGAAACACTGTTGTAAAAATGTGGTGATCCTCATGCCCGTACCCGTTGCCGAACCGGCGCTTAACGGATTGCGCCTGAATTTGCGCATTGTCTCCATTGTCATGTTTAACTTTGCCAGCTATCTGACCATTGGGTTACCGCTCGCCGTCCTGCCTGGCTATGTCCATGATGTGATGGGCTTTAGCGCCTTCTGGGCGGGGCTGGTTATCAGCCTGCAATATTTCGCTACCTTGCTGAGTCGTCCTCATGCCGGACGTTATGCTGATTTGCTGGGGCCAAAAAAGATTGTCGTCTTCGGTTTGTGTGGCTGCTTTTTGAGCGGGCTGGGGTATCTGACGGCAGGGTTAACCGCCAGCCTGCCTGTCATCAGCCTGTTATTACTGTGCCTGGGACGCGTGATTCTTGGGATTGGGCAAAGTTTTGCCGGAACGGGGTCGACACTGTGGGGCGTTGGCGTGGTGGGTTCAATGCATATCGGGCGGGTAATTTCGTGGAACGGCATTGTCACTTACGGGGCGATGGCGATGGGCGCGCCGTTGGGCGTGCTGTTTTATCACTGGGGCGGATTACAAGCGTTGGCGTTAATCATCATGGGCGTGGCGCTGGTGGCTATTTTGTTGGCAATACCGCGTCCAACGGTGAAAGCCAGCAAAGGCAAACCTCTGCCGTTTCGTGCGGTGCTTGGGCGCGTCTGGTTATACGGCATGGCGCTGGCGTTGGCTTCTGCCGGATTCGGCGTTATCGCCACCTTTATCACACTGTTTTATGACGCTAAAGGCTGGGACGGTGCGGCTTTTGCGCTGACGCTGTTTAGCTGTGCATTTGTCGGTACACGATTGTTATTCCCTAACGGCATAAATCGTATCGGCGGCTTAAATGTGGCGATGCTCTGCTTTAGCGTTGAGATTATCGGCCTGCTGTTGGTTGGCGTGGCGACCATGCCGTGGATGGCGAAAATCGGCGTCTTACTGGCAGGGGCCGGTTTTTCTTTGGTATTCCCGGCGCTTGGCGTGGTGGCGGTCAAAGCGGTGCCGCAGCAGAATCAGGGGGCGGCGCTGGCAACCTATACCGTGTTTATGGATTTATCGCTGGGCGTGACCGGGCCGCTGGCTGGGTTAGTCATGAGTTGGGCGGGTGTGCCGGTGATTTATCTGGCGGCGGCGGGGCTGGTAGCAATCGCGTTATTGCTGACGTGGCGGTTAAAAAAACGGCCTCCGGTGGAAGCACCTGAGGCCGTCTCGTCATCTTAAAATTACTGAATAACCAGCGTATTAATGATGTTTTCTGCGGTGGTCTGCGCTTTTTGCTGATCGTCAGCAGGCAGTGTGATTTGCATCGTCAGCATTTGATTTCCCACGTTACCCAGAATGATGGAAGAGTACGCTGTCTGGCCTTTAGCGGAGATGATGCTGTCTAACTGCTGCATTTTATGACCTTTCAGCTCAATGGCTTTGTTGGTCACCACTTGCAGCTGTGGATCGCGGCTACGTTGCTGATCTTCCAGACGCTTCGCCAGCACAGCCAGGTCTTCTTTCGGATCATCGCCCATAATAATAATCACCGCTTTCTGCCCGGTGGCATCGGACCAGACGTGCATGTTATTGGCCTCTGTTCCCAGCTTACCGCTCTGGTCGGTCATATCTGCTGGCAACGAGAAGCTTAACTTGCCATCAAGCAGGCTGACGGGATTCGCGGTAGCGTTACTTTCCGCGACTGTACCTTCCGCTGTAGCGTTAGTGTCTTTATCATCACAGGCCGCAAGCCCCATAACCAGCAGGCCAATTCCGACATATTTAACCAGATTGCGCATTGATTCTTCCTTTCGATAAACGGCCATAACGGCTCATTCATCCATCTTATCACAAGTCTGATAACGAACCTTTAACTGGCCTGCAAAGCGTTGATTTCGGATTTATCTGCCAGTCTTTTCAATAGCATATTGAGTAATACGCCATACATTGGCAGGAAGAAAACAATGCTGATTAACACTTTGAAACAGTAATCAACCAGCGCGATTTCCATCCAGTGTTCGGCCATAAAGGCATCCGGGCTACGCCAGAAAGCAATGAAGAAGAAGGCCAGCGTATCGCTAACGTTACCAAACAGTGTGGAAGCCGTCGGAGCCAGCCACCATCGGCGGTTCTGGCGCAGGCGGTTAAAGACGTGCACGTCGAGGATCTGTCCCAGCGCGTAGGCCATAAAGCTGGCGGTGGCGATACGGGCGACGAACAGGTTGAAGTGGACGAGAGCGCCGAATCCCTGCCATGAACCCATATAAAACAGTGATGAGATGACGTAGGAGATCAGCAACGCGGGGATCATCACTGCAAAGATGATGCGACGAGCCAGCGGCGCGCCAAAAATACGCACAGTCAGGTCGGTAGCAAGAAAAATAAACGGAAAGCTAAACGCGCCCCAGGTGGTATGAAAACCAAAAATGGAGACGGGAAGCTGAACCAGATAGTTACTGGAGGTGATCACCAGCAGATGAAATAACGACAACCAGAACAACGCCTTATAGCGCTGAGTTTGCGAGAAAACGTTCATATTGTACCTTTTTGATTAACCATTGGGGTGAGGGAACCCAATACGTACAACACGTTATTTTATGTTGAGATAATAACGTGCTTACCCTTTTTTCGAGCCGCCGCATGATACTGCTTTACGTTGACAATGCAATGGTTAATTTTCACGCAATCGTTAACCTGGTTTGCTAACGGACTCACAGGGCGTAAACTAGCGCCGTTTTTTTATGTGATGAGAAGAAAATGACCGATCTCTTTTCCAGCCCTGACCACACACTCGACGCGCTTGGCCTGCGCTGCCCGGAACCGGTGATGATGGTGCGCAAAACCGTGCGCAATATGCAGCCTGGCGAAACATTGTTGATTATCGCCGATGATCCGGCCACGACCCGCGATATTCCTGGGTTTTGTACCTTTATGGAGCATGAACTGGTGGCCAAAGAGACGGACGGGTTGCCTTATCGTTATTTGATTCGCAAAGGGAGCTGATAGGGCAGCCTGATGCGACGCTGGCGTGTCTTATCAGGCCTACGTTGATACGGTCATCGAACACGCTCAATGTTGTGATCGGCTTGTAGGCCGGATAAGGCGTTTACGCCGCATCCGGCGATACGGTGCGCAATGCCTGATGCGACGCTTCCGCGTCTTATCATGCCTACTAATATATCGAAATTTCAGCTGCTTATAGGACGGATATGGTGTTTACGCCGTATCTGGCACGCAAGTGTAATGGAATACACAAATGGATTATTTAATTCCAGTTTGTCTGGTATTGCTGGGATTGCTCGCGATGTTCGCCCCCAATTGGCTGATGCCTGTTTTTATCGTCGTGGCGGGATGGTTGGGGATACTTGCCTGTGGTTGGCTTTGGCTATTGCTATTTTTCCCTTTACTCAACGGCGTCGGGCTTGCTTATGCCCTGTGGTTGATGTTCAAAAGGCCATCATTTATGTCCCGCCTGGTTGCTGTATTTTGTGTTATCTCCGTCATTCTGATGTTAGCACTATATTACGCTTTCCTGACCATGCCGCCGTTCCCGGCCCAGCATTAAGCCTGATAGCCTCTGGCTATCAGGCAACACCTTTATTTCCTGCGCAACAGCCTTAACGCATTTGCCGTCACCAGCACCGTCGCACCGGTATCTGCCAGCACCGCCAGCCACAGGCCGGTCATCCCTAACAGCGTGGTGACGAGGAAAACGCCTTTCAGCCCCAGCGCAATAGTGATGTTCTGGCGGATATTGGCGTGAGTGGCGCGCGCTAGTTCAATCATTTGCACCAGACCGCGCAGGTGGTTATGCGTTAATGCGGCATCTGCGGTTTCCAGCGCCACGTCTGTGCCGCTCCCCATTGCAATCCCGATTGCGGCAGCTTTCATCGCTGGTGCATCGTTAATACCGTCGCCGACCATCGCCAGCGGCGCATGTTGATTCAACGCTGTCACCGCTTTGACTTTATCTTCCGGCAATAGGCCCGCTTTAAATTCCAGCCCCAGTTCCCCGGCGATTGCCGCCGCTGCGCGTGGATTATCGCCAGTAAGAATCACCCCTTTGACGCCCAGCGCGTTCAGTTCACTGATAGCCGTCGCGGCGTCGGCGCGCAGGGTATCCTGCAGGGCAATAACGCCAAGCACTTCATTGTTACGTACTACCAGCACTACCGTTTGCCCGGCGCTTTCAAGTTCATTAATCAAACCAGCAAATGCATCAGCAGGATGTTTACCAGCAGCGCAAATCAATATGCGCTCACCGTTAACCTGCGCTTCAATGCCAGACCCGACCAGCGCCCGCTGTGATTCGGCGGCGGGAATGGTCAGTGCAGCGACCTGCGCTTCGCGCACAATGGCCTGTGCCAGCGGATGCGTCGCACCTTGTTCTACCGCCGCAGCCAGTGCCAGTAGGTCAGATTCGCTAACGCCCGTTGCCGGATGAATCGCGGTGACGCGCGGTTTGCCGACCGTCAGCGTACCGGTTTTATCAAACGCCACCTGGGTAACACGACCTAGCTGTTCCAGCGCCGCGCCGCCTTTAATCAGCGCTCCACGACGCGCCGCTGCTGCCAGCCCGGAGGTAATCGCCGCGGGCGTGGAGATAACCAGCGCACACGGGCAGCCAATAAGCAGCAGCGTCAGCCCTTTATAAATCCACTCTTGCCAGCTGGCGGCAAACAGCAGCGGTGGCACCAGCGTCACCAGCAGGGCGACGGCCATAATTGCTGGCGTGTAAATACGGCTGAAACGGTCAATAAACCGCTCAATAGGTGCGCGGCGCTCTTCGGCTTCTTCAATCAGTTTCAGAATGCGGTCAATGGCGCTGGCACCCGGTTCTGACAACACTTCCAGCGTAACCAGACGGTCTACGCTGGTGGCGCCTGCTGGAACTTTATCGCCCGTTGCACGCTCCACCGGAATGGATTCTCCGGTCAGGGCGCTTTCATCAAAACTGGCAAATGGCGAGAGTAGTTTACCGTCGGCAGGCAAACGTCCACCCGCCGCAACTTCAATCACATCGCCAGGGCGCAGACTGTTAATTGCCACCTCTTCACGCTCGCCGTTACGCAGGCGCGTGGCGGTTTCTGGTTTCAGCGCCATCAACGCGCTAACGCCCTGACGTGCGCGGCTGGCAGCCCAGCCTTCCAGTCGTTCGCCAATCAGAAACAGCAATAACACCATCGCAGCTTCAGCCGTTGCGCCAATAAACAGTGCGCCAATGGCGGCCACGCTCATTAACGTTTCAATGGCAAAGTAACTACCGGATTTGATCAGCCGTAATGCCTGGCGAGCAATCGGGTACAGCCCAACCAGTGTGGTGGCGATAAACGCCAGTTGGCCGAACGGATGATTAAATTGCTCCAGTCCCCAGCTGATTGCCATCATCACGATAAGCGTAATCAGCGGCAGGTTTTCCTTCAGGCGTGATGCTTGCGGTTCTTCGGCAGCCTGTTCATCGCGCAGGGAATAGCCCGCTTTTTGCACCGCCGATTCAACTTGCGCACGGATGTCATTGTTGGCATCCACCACCAGTTTTTCGGTAGCGAACAACACCTGTACCTGATTCACACCTGCAAGCTGGCGCACAGCATTTTCCACTTTGCGCGCACAGGCGGCGCAGTCCATGCCGCTAACTTTCCAGCTATAGCGGGTGCCGGAGACTTTTTCCGAGAGTGTTGGCGTGCTGGAACATGCGCCGTCGCAGCAACAGTCGTTGGCGTTCTGTGCCGTGGTTAGCGGTTTGAACGCGGCAAATTGAGGGGCTTTTTTGCCGTGATTGTCGGGAGTCGACATGGCATCCTCCGGTTAAGTTTTTTCTCATTAACCGAAGGATACACTCTGGAGTCGACTCCAGAGTCAAGTTTTATCAGAGATACAGCGAGCGGACGATGAGGAAGTGACCGGCAAAGTAACAAGCTGCAGCAATCGCGTTATCGGCCCGGAAGCGGCGGCGATAGTGGCTACCCAGCCAGACAAAGTTACTGATAAACAGTAACGAAGCACCGACAAACGCAGAAAGGGCCGGAGCAGTCGGGCGGAAGAACCACAGTTCACCTGCCAGCCACACCATCACCAGCGTCATACCGACAAAGGTACAAATGGGCCAACGTAACTCTTCCAGGCGCGTCCAGATAATGGCCAGCAACAGCGCGCCCAGTACCAGCAGCACCAGCGGCAGCGGCCAGAAGAAAGAGAGCGTCATCTGGCTGGCGAAATAGATGGTGTACAGTAGGTGAGAGAGGAAAAATGCGCCAATGGCGTACATCAGACGCTGACGTGGTAATAGCGTTAGCGCATCGCCCAGCAGCGACGCACATAGCCCCGCCAGTACCAGATAGCTAATGGCGTCGAACATCGGCGCTTGCCAGGCCAGTAATAGCAGGAGAAGAAGCGTTAACGGTTTAAACACCCAGCGTTGCCAGGTTGAACCACGATAGGAGGCATCCACAGATAGCCATGCGGAAAGACAGACAGCGATAAACGACCAAAGCATCTTAGTTCCTTGAATTCGTTATTATTTAGTAAGCGGAATGCCTACAGTCTTGTTATTCAGTTTAGTGGCGAGGGCGGACAGATGACAACACCATAACGGGCAGGGTATGCTTATTTCCGCATTTTCCGATAAGGTACAAAGATGAGTAAACCACCTCTTTTCTTTATTGTTATCATTGGCTTAATTGTCATCGCAGCATCGTTTCGCTTTATGCAGCAGCGGCGGGAAAAAGCTGATAATGATATGGCGCCGCTCCAGCAAAAGCTGGTGGTGGTGAGTAACAAGCGGGAAAAACCAATTAACGATCGCCGTTCGCGCCAGCAGGAAGTGACTCCGGCTGGCACCAGTATGCGCTATGAGGCAAGCTTCAAACCGCAAAGCGGCGGGCTGGAGCAGACGTTTCGTCTTGATGCCCAGCAATACCATGCCCTGACGGTGGGGGAAAAAGGTACGTTGAGCTATAAAGGCACGCGATTTGTCAGCTTTGTTGGCGAGCAATAAGGTTATTTCAGGACAGATAATCGCCTGAACCGCCGCGCTTATCAGGCCTGCATATTGAATTTGCAATATTTTGCAGGCCGGATAAGGCGGTTTTGCTGCATCTGGCATAAACAAAGCGCACTTTGTTAATGGTCAGGTTATTTTTTGACCTTAAATTTCTTCTGCCAGACCAGCAGTTCAAACACGCCGAAAAGGAAAATACGCACCTTTTCAGCAGTGGTCATCTGAGGGCCATCTTTCGGCAAGGTAGATTTCAGTAATGCCAGTTGCAAACCATGCATCAGCACCATAAAAATCAGCGCCACGTTAACGAAAATATTCAGCGGTCGCGGAAATGGCTGAACAAGATTGAGGATTAAAAATCCCCATACGAAAAGCATTAACAAACGTCCAATATTAATCAGCATCACTTTCTCCTTGTGTTTCACGCTGATACAACCGATAAGCAACTTGACCCGCCACTTTTTCCCGATATAACGACCAGTTTGCTGGCACAGTAGGCAGGCCATTTTCTACTTCGCTCTCGACATAGACCCAGGCTTCGTCAGCTAGCCAGCCGTTGTCTTCCAGTAAATTAATGGTTTCTTCCAACAAACCCCGGCGGAATGGCGGATCGACAAACACGATATTATGCGGTGTGCCTTTTTGCGCCAGGAATGACATTGCATTGCTGTTAACCACCCGTGCATTATCTGCTTTCAGGGTTGCCAGATTCTTGATTAATTGCTGATGCACCGCGCGATCCATCTCAATCAGCGTGGCGCCCGCAGCGTAGCGTGACAAGGCTTCCAGCCCCAGCGCGCCGCTACCGGCAAAGCAATCCAGGCATTGCGCATCGACGATAACCGGAGCCAACCAGTTAAATAACGTTTCGCGCACGCGATCGGTGGTGGGGCGCAGGCCTGGGCTGTCGGGAACCGGGAGTTTACGGCCTCGCCACTGCCCGCCAATAATGCGGATTTGGCCGCTACCGGAATGATTCGGTTTTTTCATGATAAATTGCTCAATCCGCCAGATAACACATAATTGCAGGCGGTGATGTGTATTCAGTTAAGTGATAGACTATTTCATCATTTTTTTAGCTGCTATGTACATAGCGTTAACGCTGTGCCATGAAGCAACAGCGAGGAGTGTAGTCGCAGATGGCGAAAGAAAAAAAACGTGGCTTTTTTTCCTGGCTGGGCTTTGGTCAAAAAGAGCAGACCCCGGAAAAAGAGACAGAAGTCCAAAACGATCAATCAGTTGTAGAAGAAACTGTCCAGGCAGAAGAGCCTGCGAAGGTTGCTGAACAACCTGTTGAGGAGTTGCCGCAGGCCCATACAGAAGCCGAGGCGGAAACTTTTGCTGCCGAAGTAGTGGAAGTGACTGAACAGGTTGCCGAAAGCGAGAAAGTGCAGCCTGAAGCTGTTATCGAAGCGGAAGTCAGTGCGCAGCCAGAACCTGTAGTGGAAGAATCGTCAGCACCGGTAGTTGAACCTGAAGTTACGCCGGAGCCAGTGGCTATTGAGCGTGAAGAGCTGCCATTGCCGGAAGACGTTAAAGCCGAAGAAGTTTCGCCAGAAGAATGGCAGGCAGAAACGGAAACCGTGGAGATTGTCGAAGCGGCGCAAGAAGAAGCGGTTAAAGAAGAAATCACCGACGAAGAGCTGGAAGCACAGGCGCTGGCCGCCGAAGCGGCAGAAGAGGCGGTGATGGTGGTTCCTCCGGCAGAAGAAGAGCAGCCGGTGGAAGAAATCGCTCAGGAGCAGGAAAAACCGACCAAAGAAGGTTTCTTCGCGCGCCTGAAACGCAGCCTGTTAAAAACCAAAGAAAACCTCGGTTCCGGATTTATCAGCCTGTTCCGCGGTAAAAAAATCGACGATGATCTGTTTGAAGAGCTGGAAGAACAGCTTTTAATCGCCGATGTGGGTGTGGAAACCACGCGTAAAATCATCACCAATCTGACAGAAGGCGCATCCCGCAAGCAGCTTCGTGACGCTGAGGCGCTCTATGGCCTGCTGAAAGAAGAGATGGGCGAGATTCTGGCGAAAGTTGATGAACCGCTTAATGTCGAAGGCAAAGCGCCGTTTGTGATCCTGATGGTAGGCGTCAACGGCGTGGGGAAAACCACGACGATTGGCAAGCTGGCGCGTCAGTTTGAGCAGCAAGGTAAATCGGTCATGCTGGCGGCGGGCGATACTTTCCGTGCGGCAGCGGTTGAACAGTTGCAGGTCTGGGGCCAGCGCAACAATATCCCGGTGATTGCCCAGCATACTGGTGCGGATTCCGCCTCTGTTATCTTTGACGCCATTCAGGCTGCGAAGGCGCGTAATGTTGACGTTCTGATTGCCGATACCGCCGGACGCTTGCAGAACAAATCGCACCTGATGGAAGAGCTGAAGAAAATCGTCCGCGTGATGAAGAAACTCGACGTTGAAGCCCCGCATGAAGTTATGCTGACTATCGACGCCAGCACCGGGCAGAATGCGGTAAGCCAGGCCAAACTGTTCCACGAAGCGGTTGGCTTAACCGGCATCACGTTAACGAAACTGGACGGCACGGCGAAAGGCGGGGTAATTTTCTCGGTGGCTGACCAGTTTGGTATTCCTATCCGCTACATTGGTGTCGGCGAACGTATTGAGGATTTGCGTCCGTTTAAAGCGGACGACTTTATAGAGGCACTTTTTGCCCGAGAGGATTAACAATGATTCGCTTTGAACATGTCAGCAAGGCTTATCTCGGTGGGAGACAGGCGCTGCAGGGCGTTACGTTTCATATGCAGCCGGGTGAGATGGCGTTTCTGACCGGCCATTCCGGCGCAGGGAAAAGTACCCTCCTGAAGCTGATCTGTGGGATTGAGCGGCCCAGTGCCGGGAAAATCTGGTTTAGCGGCCATGACATCACGCGTCTGAAAAACCGTGAAGTTCCGTTTTTGCGCCGCCAGATCGGCATGATTTTCCAGGATCACCATCTGCTGATGGACCGTACAGTCTACGATAACGTGGCGATCCCGTTGATTATCGCCGGTGCCAGCGGTGACGATATTCGTCGCCGTGTGTCTGCGGCGCTGGATAAAGTCGGGCTACTGGACAAAGCGAAAAACTTTCCGATACAGCTTTCTGGCGGTGAACAGCAGCGCGTTGGTATTGCCCGCGCGGTAGTGAACAAACCTGCGGTACTGCTGGCGGACGAACCGACCGGTAACCTGGATGATGCGCTGTCAGAAGGGATTTTACGTCTGTTTGAAGAGTTTAATCGCGTTGGGGTAACAGTATTGATGGCAACACACGACATCAACCTGATTTCACGACGTTCCTATCGCATGCTCACCCTGAGCGATGGTCACTTGCATGGAGGCGTGGGCCATGAATAAGCGCGATGCAATCAATCATATCCGGCAGTTTGGCGGGCGTCTTGATCGCTTCCGTAAATCGGCAGGCGGCTCTGGCGACGGTGGTCGTAACGCACCGAAACGTGCGAAGTCCTCGCCAAAACCGGCAAATCGCAAAACCAACGTTTTCAACGAACAGGTGCGCTATGCGTTCCACGGCGCTTTGCAGGATTTAAAAAGCAAACCGTTCGCCACGTTTTTAACCGTGATGGTCATCGCCATCTCCCTGACGCTACCAAGCGTTTGTTATATGGTGTACAAAAACGTCAACCATGCGGCGACGCAATATTATCCGTCACCGCAAATTACCGTTTATCTGCAAAAAACGCTGGACGATGATGCCGCAGCGGGCGTGGTGGCGCAGCTACAGGCCGAGCAGGGCGTGGAGAAAGTGAACTATCTTTCTCGTGAAGACGCGCTGGGCGAGTTCCGTAACTGGTCTGGTTTTGGCGGCGCGCTGGATATGCTGGAGGAAAACCCGCTTCCGGCTGTGGCGGTGGTGATCCCAAAACTCGATTTTCAGGGGACGGAGTCACTGAATACACTGCGCGACCGTATCACCCAGATTAACGGTATTGATGAAGTGCGAATGGACGATAGCTGGTTTGCCCGTCTGACCGCGCTGACGGGGCTGGTTGGGCGTGTTTCGGCTATGATTGGTGTGCTGATGGTGGCGGCAGTGTTCCTCGTCATCGGCAACAGTGTGCGTCTGAGCATTTTTGCCCGCCGTGACTCCATCAACGTGCAGAAACTGATTGGTGCAACGGATGGTTTCATCCTCCGTCCGTTCCTGTATGGTGGCGCACTGCTGGGATTTTCTGGCGCATTGCTGTCATTAATTTTGTCAGAAATTTTGGTACTGCGTTTGTCATCGGCGGTTGCGGAAGTGGCACAGGTTTTCGGAACGAAGTTTGATATCAATGGCTTATCGTTCGATGAATGTCTGCTTTTGCTGCTGGTGTGTTCGATGATTGGCTGGGTGGCAGCGTGGCTTGCCACGGTACAACATTTACGCCATTTTACGCCGGAATAATAAAAGCGTGCTATACTCTTTCCCTGCAATGGGTTCCGTAGCAGGGAAAGACATCCCGTTGTCTCTTCCCGGTATTTCATCTCTATGTCACATTTTGTGCGTAATTTATTCACAGCGTTGCATTGAACTTGTGGATAAAATCACTGTCTGATAAAACAGTGAATGATAACCTCATTGCTCTTAAGCTCTGGCACAGTTGTTGCTACCACTGAGGCGCCAGAAGATATCGATTGAGAGGATTTGAATGACTGACAAAATGCAAAGTTTAGCTTTAGCCCCTGTTGGCAACCTGGATTCCTACATCCGGGCAGCTAACGCGTGGCCGATGTTGTCGGCCGACGAGGAGCGGGCGCTGGCTGAAAAGCTGCATTACCATGGCGATCTGGAAGCAGCTAAAACGCTGATCCTGTCTCACCTGCGGTTTGTTGTTCATATTGCTCGTAATTATGCGGGCTATGGCCTGCCACAGGCGGATTTGATTCAGGAAGGTAACATCGGCCTGATGAAAGCAGTGCGCCGTTTTAACCCGGAAGTGGGTGTGCGCCTGGTATCCTTCGCCGTTCACTGGATCAAAGCAGAGATCCACGAATACGTTTTGCGTAACTGGCGTATTGTCAAAGTTGCGACCACCAAAGCGCAGCGCAAGCTGTTCTTTAACCTGCGTAAAACCAAGCAGCGTCTGGGCTGGTTTAACCAGGATGAAGTCGAAATGGTGGCTCGCGAACTGGGCGTAACCAGCAAAGACGTACGTGAGATGGAATCGCGTATGGCGGCACAGGACATGACTTTTGACATGTCTTCCGACGACGATTCCGACAGCCAGCCGATGGCTCCGGTGCTCTATCTGCAGGATAAATCATCTAACTTTGCTGACGGCATTGAAGATGATAACTGGGAAGAGCAGGCGGCAAACCGTCTGACCGACGCGATGCAAGGTCTTGACGAACGTAGCCAGGACATCATTCGCGCGCGCTGGCTGGACGAAGACAACAAATCTACGTTGCAGGAACTGGCCGACCGTTACGGTGTTTCCGCTGAACGTGTGCGTCAGCTGGAAAAGAACGCGATGAAAAAACTTCGCGCTGCTATTGAAGCGTAATTTGCGCTGTTAAGCAGAGAACCCTGGATGAGAGTCCGGGGTTTTTGTTTTTTGGGCCTCTGTAATAATGAATTTTCCCCTCCGACAAAACGCCAATCCCCACGCAGATTGTTAATAAACTGTCAAAATAGCTATTCCAATATCATAAAAATCGGGTATGTTTTAGCAGAGTATGCTGCTAAAGCACGGGTAGCCATGCATAAAACGAAATAAAGTGCTGAACAACAACATCACAACACACGTAATAACCAGAAGAATGGGGATTCTCAGGATGAATATAAAGGGTAAGGCGTTACTGGCAGGATGTATCGCGCTGGCATTCAGCAATATGGCTCTGGCAGAAGATATTAAAGTCGCGGTCGTGGGCGCGATGTCCGGTCCGGTAGCCCAGTACGGTGACCAGGAGTTTACTGGCGCAGAGCAGGCGGTTGCAGATATCAACGCTAAAGGCGGTATCAAAGGCAACAAACTGCAAATCGTGAAATATGACGATGCCTGTGACCCGAAACAGGCAGTCGCGGTGGCGAACAAAGTTGTTAACGACGGCATTAAATATGTCATTGGTCACCTCTGTTCATCATCAACGCAGCCTGCGTCTGATATCTATGAAGACGAAGGCATTTTAATGATCACCCCAGCGGCAACCGCGCCAGAACTGACCGCGCGCGGCTATAAGTTGATTATGCGCACCACCGGCCTGGACTCCGATCAGGGACCAACGGCGGCGAAATATATTCTTGAGAAAGTGAAACCGCAGCGTATTGCTATCGTTCACGACAAACAACAGTACGGTGAAGGTCTGGCGCGTGCGGTGCAGGACGGCCTGAAGAAAGGCAATGCTAACGTGGTGTTCTTTGATGGCATCACCGCCGGGGAAAAAGATTTCTCTACCCTGGTGGCACGCCTGAAGAAAGAGAATATCGACTTCGTTTACTACGGCGGTTATCACCCGGAAATGGGGCAGATCCTGCGTCAGGCGCGCGCGGCAGGGCTGAAAACTCAGTTTATGGGGCCGGAAGGTGTGGCTAACGTCTCGCTGTCTAATATTGCGGGCGAGTCAGCGGAAGGACTGTTGGTGACCAAGCCGAAGAACTACGATCAGGTTCCGGCGAACAAACCGATTGTTGATGCCATCAAAGCGAAAAAACAGGACCCAAGCGGCGCGTTCGTCTGGACCACCTATGCAGCGCTGCAATCTTTACAGGCGGGCCTGAATCAGTCTGACGATCCGGCTGAGATCGCCAAATACCTGAAAGCGAACTCAGTTGATACGGTGATGGGACCGCTGACCTGGGATGAGAAAGGCGACCTGAAAGGTTTTGAGTTCGGTGTGTTTGACTGGCACGCCAACGGCACGGCGACTGATGCGAAGTAATTGTTAGATAAATGAAAATGCCCGATGCGCTGAACTGCCATCGGGTTTTTTTGTGTTTGTCGAAATGGTTGTAGAAAGATTAAACAATCCAGGATATGCTTATCGTACGGTGATATTCCGTACATATTTATAAGTAGCAGGAGAGTTTACATGTCTGCTGTTAAAAAGCAGCGTATCGATCTGCGTTTAACTGACGATGACAAAAGTCTAATTGAGGAAGCGGCTGCAATATCTAATCAGTCCGTCAGCCAATTTATGTTGAACAGCGCTTCGCAGCGGGCTGCGGAAGTGATTGAACAGCATCGGCGGATGATTCTCAATGAGGAATCCTGGACACGGGTGATGGATGCGCTGAGTAATCCACCGTCGCCAGGTGAAAAGCTAAAACGTGCGGCAAAACGTCTTCAGGGAATGTAATTATTTATGGATGATCTGACGATAGAGATTCTGACCGATGATGCAGATTATGATCTACAGCGATTCGACTGCGGCGAGGAAGCCTTAAATCTCTTTCTGACGACACATCTGGTTCGTCAACATCGCAATAAAATTCTGCGAGCGTATATCCTTTGTCGCAACACTCCAGAACGTCAGGTCCTGGGATATTACACATTATCCGGCAGTTGTTTTGAACGAGCCGCACTGCCCTCGAAATCGAAACAGAAAAAAATCCCCTACAAAAATATTCCCAGCGTCACTCTTGGGCGTCTGGCAATTGATCGTTCATTACAGGGGCAGGGATGGGGAGCAACACTGGTTGCTCATGCCATGAAAGTCGTCTGGTCAGCCTCTTTAGCGGTAGGTATTCACGGTCTTTTTGTCGAGGCGCTGAATGAAAAAGCCCATACGTTTTATCAGTCGCTGGGCTTTATCCCGTTGGTCGGAGAAAACGAAAATGCGTTATTTTTCCCAACCAAATCCATAGAACTGCTTTTTACACAGAGCGATTAACGCTTCTCCCAGCCGCCCTGCTGTGCCGTAAACCCCAGTGTCTGCATAAACGCCGTCATCACGCCGCGATCCTCCACGCCTGCATCCGCCATCCACCAGCATGAAACGCTGGCATTATCACGCAAAACCTCTTCCAGCAGATATTGCCCCACACCGCGACGTCGGGTGACTTCCCGCACGCGCAGGGAATCCAGTGTTCCCTGAGTGCCGCTTAAGGTTACTCGCACGGCAGCGAGCAGGCGCTCGTTAAAACGCGCGGCGTAGATACGGTGACTATCGTCAACCTGTAAAGAGGAAGGGGAGTACTCCGGCCAGATCTTTTGCAGGTCAATCCGGTCCTGGTCGCTAAAGTTTTCTAATCGAATGATGGTCAGCTTCATGGGGAACCCGTACAAATCACAAAAGTGGAACCAGTGTAACGAAATAATTTAATCGGAGGCTTTCTCTTTTTTATTTCTTTTGGCAGGTGATTAATTTTTTTTCAGCAATAATTACAAAGTTAAAACATTAGAGAATGAAAATTGCCCAGCATAATCCCCTGAATGGTAGTGAATTATTCCGCCCTTTATGCCGTTATTTTATGCTGACAACGACGCTTTTTTCTGTTTATCTATCAACATATTCAGAATATTATCTGTTCTTAATCGACTGAAAAATAGGGATTTTAATCGCTATTATCACAATATACTGCGCTAAACCCTTAATCAGACAGGTAAAAACAGTGCAGTATAAAAAAAGAACAGTCTGATTTTTGAATACATAAAAACAAAGCAACACAACATTACGAGTGGGGATTTTTGAATATGAAACGGAATGCGAAAACTATCATCGCAGGGATGATTGCACTGGCAATTTCACACACCGCTTTAGCCGACGATATTAAAGTTGCCGTTGTCGGCGCGATGTCCGGCCCGATTGCCCAGTGGGGCGATATGGAATTTAATGGCGCACGTCAGGCGATTAAAGACATTAATGCCAAAGGGGGAATTAAGGGCGATAAGCTGGTTGGCGTGGAATATGACGACGCCTGCGACCCAAAACAAGCCGTTGCGGTCGCCAACAAAATCGTTAATGACGGCATTAAATACGTTATTGGCCATCTGTGTTCCTCTTCTACCCAACCTGCGTCGGATATCTACGAAGACGAAGGTATTCTGATGATCTCGCCGGGGGCGACCAACCCGGAGCTGACCCAACGCGGTTATCAACACATCATGCGTACTGCCGGGCTGGACTCTTCCCAGGGGCCAACGGCGGCAAAATACATTCTTGAGACGGTGAAGCCTCAGCGCATCGCCATCATTCACGACAAACAACAGTATGGCGAAGGTCTGGCGCGTTCGGTGCAGGACGGGCTGAAAGCGGCTAACGCTAACGTCGTCTTCTTCGACGGCATTACCGCTGGCGAGAAAGATTTCTCCGCGCTGATCGCCCGCCTGAAAAAAGAAAACATCGACTTCGTTTACTACGGCGGTTACTACCCGGAAATGGGGCAGATGCTGCGCCAGGCGCGTTCCGTTGGCCTGAAAACCCAGTTTATGGGGCCGGAAGGCGTGGGTAACGCGTCGCTGTCGAACATTGCCGGTGATGCCGCCGAAGGCATGTTGGTCACCATGCCAAAACGCTATGACCAGGATCCGGCAAATCAGGGCATCGTTGATGCATTGAAAGCAGACAAGAAAGATCCGTCCGGGCCTTATGTCTGGATCACCTACGCGGCGGTGCAATCTCTGGCAACTGCCCTTGAGCGTACCGGCAGCGATGAGCCGCTGACACTGGTGAAAGATTTAAAAGCTAACGGTGCAAACACCGTGATTGGGCCGCTGAACTGGGATGAAAAAGGCGATCTGAAGGGATTTGATTTTGGTGTCTTCCAGTGGCATGCCGACGGTTCATCCACGGCAGCCAAGTGAAAATCCCTCTGCCCGTGAAAAGCGGGCAGGTTTAGAAAGGTTACCTTATGTCTGAGCAGTTTTTGTATTTCTTGCAGCAGATGTTTAACGGCGTCACGCTGGGCAGTACTTACGCGCTGATTGCCATCGGCTACACCATGGTTTACGGCATTATCGGCATGATCAACTTCGCCCACGGCGAGGTTTACATGATCGGCAGCTACGTCTCATTTATGATCATCGCCACGCTGATGATGATGGGCATTGATACCGGCTGGCTGCTGGTGGCGGCGGGATTCGTCGGCGCGATAGTCATCGCCAGCGCCTACGGCTGGAGTATCGAACGGGTGGCCTATCGCCCGGTGCGTAACTCTAAACGCCTGATTGCCCTCATTTCTGCAATCGGTATGTCCATCTTCCTACAAAACTACGTCAGCCTGACCGAAGGTTCGCGCGATGTGGCGCTGCCCAGCCTGTTTAACGGTCAGTGGGTGGTGGGTCATAGCGAAAACTTCTCTGCGTCTATTACCACCATGCAGGCGGTTATCTGGATTGTTACCTTCCTCGCCATGCTGGCGCTGACGATTTTCATTCGCTATTCCCGTATGGGGCGCGCCTGTCGTGCCTGTGCCGAAGATCTGAAAATGGCGAGCCTGCTTGGCATCAATACCGACCGGGTAATTGCGCTGACCTTTGTGATTGGCGCGGCGATGGCGGCGGTGGCGGGTGTGCTGCTCGGCCAGTTTTACGGCGTGATTAACCCTTACATCGGCTTTATGGCCGGGATGAAAGCCTTTACCGCTGCGGTGCTCGGTGGGATTGGCAGTATTCCAGGGGCGATGATTGGCGGCCTGATTCTGGGGATTGCGGAGGCGCTCTCTTCTGCCTATCTGAGTACGGAATATAAAGATGTAGTCTCATTTGCTCTGCTGATTCTGGTACTGCTGGTGATGCCGACCGGTATTCTGGGGCGCCCGGAGGTAGAGAAAGTATGAAACCGATGCATTTTGCAATGGCGCTGCTCTCTGCTGCGATGTTCTTTGTTCTGGCGGGTGTCTTTATGGGCGTACAACTGGAGCTGGATGGCACCAAACTGGTGGTCGCCAGAGCTTCAGATGTCCGTTGGGAATGGGTGTTTATCGGCACGGCGGTGGTCTTTTTCTTCCAGCTTCTGCGACCTGCTTTCCAGAAAGGGTTGAAAAGCGTTTCCGGGCCGAAGTTTATTCTGCCAGCGATTGATGGTTCCACGGTGAAACAGAAACTGTTCCTCGTGGCGCTGTTGGTTATTGCGGTAGCGTGGCCGTTTATGGTGTCGCGTGGGACGGTGGATATCGCTACCCTGACCATGATCTACATTATTCTTGGCCTCGGGCTGAATGTGGTGGTAGGGCTTTCTGGCCTGCTGGTGTTGGGTTACGGCGGCTTTTACGCCATCGGTGCTTACACCTTTGCGCTGCTCAATCACTATTACGGCCTTGGCTTCTGGACCTGTCTGCCGATCGCCGGGTTAATGGCAGCGGCGGCGGGCTTCCTGCTCGGCTTCCCGGTGCTGCGTCTGCGCGGCGATTATCTGGCGATAGTTACCCTCGGTTTCGGCGAAATTGTGCGTATATTGCTGCTCAATAACACCGAAATTACCGGCGGTCCGAATGGAATCAGCCAGATCCCCAAACCGACCTTCTTCGGCCTTGAGTTCAGCCGTACCGCCCGTGAAGGTGGCTGGGATACCTTCAGTAATTTCTTTGGCCTGAAATACGATCCGTCCGATCGCGTCATCTTCCTCTACCTGGTGGCGTTGCTTTTGGTGGTGTTTTCTTTATTCGTCATCAACCGCTTACTGCGGATGCCGCTGGGCCGCGCGTGGGAAGCGTTGCGGGAAGACGAGATAGCCTGCCGTTCGCTGGGCTTAAGCCCGCGTCGTATCAAGCTGACTGCCTTTACCATCAGCGCCGCATTTGCGGGGTTTGCCGGAACGCTGTTTGCTGCGCGTCAGGGCTTTGTCAGCCCGGAATCCTTCACTTTTGCCGAATCAGCCTTTGTACTGGCGATAGTGGTGCTTGGCGGTATGGGGTCGCAGTTCGCGGTGATTCTGGCGGCAATTTTGCTGGTGGTATCGCGCGAACTGATGCGTGATTTCAACGAATACAGCATGTTAATGCTCGGTGGTTTGATGGTGCTGATGATGATCTGGCGTCCGCAGGGCTTGCTGCCCATGACGCGCCCGCAGCTGAAGTTGAAGAACGGCGCAGCGAAAGGAGAGCAGGCATGAGTCAGCCATTATTATCTGTAAACGGCCTGATGATGCGCTTCGGCGGCCTGCTGGCGGTAAACAACGTCAATCTTGAACTGTACCCGCAGGAGATCGTCTCGTTAATCGGCCCTAATGGTGCCGGAAAAACCACGGTCTTTAACTGCCTGACCGGTTTCTACAAACCCACCGGCGGCACCATTTTACTGCGCGATCAGCATCTGGAAGGTTTGCCGGGTCAGCAAATTGCCCGCATGGGCGTGGTGCGCACCTTCCAACATGTGCGTTTGTTCCGTGAAATGACGGTGATTGAAAACCTGCTGGTGGCACAGCATCAGCAACTGAAAACCGGGCTGTTCTCCGGCCTGTTGAAAACGCCCTCTTTCCGTCGCGCCCAGAGTGAAGCCCTTGACCGCGCCGCGACCTGGCTTGAGCGTATTGGTTTGCTCGAACACGCCAACCGTCAGGCGAGCAACCTGGCCTACGGTGACCAGCGTCGTCTGGAGATCGCCCGCTGCATGGTGACGCAGCCGGAGATTTTAATGCTCGACGAACCGGCGGCGGGTCTTAACCCGAAAGAGACGAAAGAGCTGGATGAGCTGATTGCCGAGCTTCGTAATCATCACAACACCACTATCTTGTTGATTGAACACGATATGAAGCTGGTGATGGGGATTTCAGACAGAATCTACGTGGTCAATCAGGGGACGCCGCTGGCAAACGGCACGCCGGAGCAAATCCGTAATAACCCGGATGTGATCCGTGCCTATTTAGGTGAGGCATAAGATGGAAAAAGTCATGTTGTCCTTTGACAAAGTCAGCGCCCACTACGGCAAAATCCAGGCGCTGCATGAGGTGAGCCTGCATATCAATCAGGGCGAGATTGTCACTCTCATTGGCGCGAACGGTGCAGGGAAAACCACCTTGCTCGGCACGTTATGTGGCGACCCGCGCGCCACCAGCGGGCGAATTGTGTTTGATGATAAAGACATTACCGACTGGCAGACGGCGAAAATCATGCGCGAAGCGGTGGCGATTGTCCCGGAAGGACGTCGCGTCTTCTCGCGGATGACGGTGGAAGAGAACCTGGCGATGGGCGGCTTCTTTGCCGAACGTGACCAGTTCCAGGAGCGCATAAAGTGGGTCTATGAACTGTTTCCGCGTCTGCATGAGCGCCGTGTTCAGCGGGCGGGCACCATGTCCGGTGGTGAACAGCAGATGCTGGCGATTGGTCGTGCGCTGATGAGCAATCCGCGTTTGCTACTGCTTGATGAGCCATCGCTCGGTCTTGCGCCAATCATCATTCAGCAGATCTTCGACACCATCGAACAACTGCGCGAGCAGGGGATGACCATTTTCCTCGTCGAGCAGAACGCCAACCAGGCGCTGAAGCTGGCAGATCGCGGTTACGTGCTGGAAAACGGCCATGTAGTGCTCTCTGATACCGGCGATGCACTACTGGCGAACGAAGCGGTGAGAAGTGCGTATTTAGGCGGGTAAATTGTCATCAGCCCGGTGGCATAAAGATCACCGGGCCAATGAAAAAACGGCGCTTGAGTTGGATTCAGTGACGGCCAGGAGTATGGTTTAATCCCGATAATGGAATATTAGCTGGCTCATAATGGATTTCTTAACGGTCGTTTTAAAGCTATTTTGCTGTGCGGTTGTTTTGCGATGGAGTTCTTCAGACGAAAACGATAAATCGTGTAGCACGCTGATCGTCTATTTTAGTGCCTGGATGTATGCTGGCTGGGTTGGTATATCATTCGAGCCTTTGCGAGGGTTTGGGTTGTTTATTTTCCCTTTTGTTGCCTTATGGTTAGCCGACAAAAAAATAAACTTACTCATTGGTGCAAGCGTACTGGTGGTGGGATATGCCATCGTTTTTATTCGCTCTTACTCCGGGGGATAGCCGTTAAATCCGGTAGCGGGCAATCAATGTACTTCGTCCGTATACAGACTTGTTTCAACTGACCAGGAGGATTAAAACCAGACCACTTATTTGCCACGGAAAGGTTTTCTCACATGCATTATGCCGTTGTCGTCATGCTTGAACTGCTTTGCTGTATTCACGCTTATCGCTCCGGACAAGAGCGATACTGGATTTTTATCATCTTCTGTTTTCCGGTGATTGGCTGCGTGGCGTATTTCGTCATGGTGATGCTGCCTGAAACGGGCGCTGACCGTCATGGGCGTACTTTGCTGATGCGCCTGCAGGACAAAATCAACCCGGAACGCCACCTGCACAAATTAACCGAAGAGCTGGCGATTGCCGAGACTAATCAAAATCACTACCAGCTTGCCAACGAACTGGCGCGCCTCGGGCGTTACCATGAAGCCGTTCCCCATTATCAGCAGGCGTTAAGCGGGATATTCATCCATGAAGCGGCAATGATGTTAAGCCTGGCGCAGGCGCAGTTTGCCATTCAGGAGTTCGCCGCCTGCCAGCAGACGCTGGAAGATGTGATGCGTTATAACCCCGATTTTCAGTCGGCTGATGGGCATTTGTTATTTGCCAGAACCTTAGCCGCCCAGGAAAAATATGCGGATGCACAAAGCGAGTTTGAAGTGTTGGTTTCTTATTACCCCGGCCCGCAGGCGCGTATTTACTATGCGGAAATGCTGGCAAAAATTAATCGGCTGCGTGAAGCCAATGAGCAGTATGTTGCCGTGGTTGATACGGCTAAACGCTCAAGACCGCATTATCGTAAGCACCACCGGGAATGGATTAAGACCGCCAATGAACGGCTGAAGCAGAGTGTTGTTCAGTAAGTGCTGCGCCAGATAACTTCTGGCGCATTAATTTTTCCCAACGTAGCATTATCCGTGTCCCATCTCCCATTTTCCCTCACCCGCACCGTCACTGCCTTGTCATCTTTCTGACACCTTACTATCTTACAAATGTAACAAAAAAGTTATTTTTCTGTAATTCGAGCATGTCATGTTACCCCGCGAGCATAAAACGCGTGAATTCGCGCATTCGGTACAACAAGAGAGATAAACGATGAAACCGTTACATTATACAGCTTCAGCACTGGCGCTCGGACTGGCGTTAATGGGGAATGCACAGGCAGTGACGACCATTCCGTTCTGGCATTCTATGGAAGGGGAACTGGGTAAAGAGGTTGATTCTCTGGCTCAACGTTTTAACGCCGAAAACCCGGATTACAAAATTGTACCGACCTATAAAGGCAACTACGAACAGAATTTAAGCGCGGGGATTGCCGCATTTCGTACCGGCAACGCTCCGGCTATTTTGCAGGTTTATGAAGTTGGCACCGCTACCATGATGGCGTCGAAAGCCATTAAACCGGTATATGACGTGTTTAAAGAGGCGGGGATTAACTTCGATGAGTCGCAGTTTGTGCCGACGGTTTCAGGCTATTACTCCGACAGCAAAACGGGACATTTACTCTCCCAACCGTTCAACAGCTCGACTCCCGTTCTCTATTACAACAAAGACGCCTTCAAGAAAGCGGGGTTAGATCCGGAGCAGCCACCGAAAACCTGGCAGGATCTGGCTGACTATGCCGCGAAACTGAAAGCCTCCGGCATGAAGTGCGGCTACGCCAGCGGCTGGCAGGGCTGGATCCAACTGGAAAACTTTAGTGCCTGGAATGGCCTGCCGTTTGCCAGCAAAAACAATGGTTTTGATGGCACTGACGCGGTGCTTGAGTTCAACAAGCCGGAGCAGGTGAAACACATCGCCATGCTGGAAGAGATGAACAAGAAGGGCGATTTCAGTTACGTCGGGCGTAAGGATGAATCCACCGAGAAGTTCTATAACGGTGATTGTGCGATGACGACCGCCTCTTCTGGTTCTCTCGCCAACATTCGCGAGTACGCCAAATTTAACTACGGCGTTGGCATGATGCCTTACGACGCGGACGCGAAAGATGCGCCGCAAAACGCCATTATCGGCGGGGCCAGCCTGTGGGTGATGCAGGGTAAAGATAAAGAAACCTACACCGGCGTGGCGAAGTTTCTCGACTTCCTCGCGAAGCCAGAAAACGCTGCCGAGTGGCATCAGAAAACCGGTTATCTGCCAATCACCAAAGCGGCTTATGACCTGACCCGTGAGCAGGGCTTTTATGAGAAAAACCCAGGGGCGGATACCGCGACGCGTCAGATGCTGAACAAGCCGCCGTTGCCGTTCACCAAGGGGCTGCGTCTGGGCAACATGCCGCAGATCCGCGTGATTGTGGATGAAGAGCTGGAGAGCGTGTGGACCGGTAAGAAGACACCGCAGCAGGCGCTGGATACCGCCGTTGAGCGTGGGAATCAGTTACTGCGCCGCTTTGAGAAATCGACGAAGTCTTAACCAGTGAAATGTCGGATGCGCTTCGCTTATCCAACCTGGCATCGCGTGTAGGCCGGATAAGCGAAGCGCATCCGGCACAGTTCAGGAATTAACCGTAATGTCATCATCCCGTCCGGTGTTCCGCTCGCGCTGGCTGCCTTATTTGCTGGTCGCGCCGCAGCTCATCATCACCGTTATCTTTTTTATCTGGCCTGCGGGCGAAGCGTTGTGGTACTCGCTACAAAGCGTCGATCCGTTTGGTTTCTCCAGCCAGTTCGTCGGTCTGGATAACTTTGTCACGTTGTTTCATGACAGCTACTATCTCGACTCCTTCTGGACGACGATAAAATTCAGCACCTTTGTCACCGTCAGCGGTTTGCTGGTGTCGCTGTTCTTTGCGGCGCTGGTGGAGTACATCGTGCGCGGCAGCCGTTTCTATCAAACCTTAATGCTGCTGCCTTACGCCGTGGCTCCCGCCGTTGCCGCCGTATTGTGGATCTTCCTGTTTAACCCTGGTCGCGGGTTGATCACTCATTTTCTCGCCGAGTTCGGCTACGACTGGAACCATGCGCAAAACAGCGGCCAGGCGATGTTCCTGGTGGTGTTTGCCTCGGTGTGGAAGCAAATCAGCTACAACTTTCTGTTTTTCTATGCCGCGCTGCAATCCATTCCCCGTTCGTTGATTGAAGCTGCAGCCATTGATGGCGCAGGGCCGATTCGCCGCTTCTTTAAGATTGCGTTGCCGCTTATCGCCCCGGTGAGCTTCTTCCTGCTGGTGGTGAACCTGGTGTACGCCTTCTTTGACACCTTCCCGGTGATCGACGCCGCCACATCAGGCGGGCCAGTACAGGCCACCACGACGCTGATTTATAAGATCTACCGCGAAGGCTTTACCGGACTGGATCTGGCTTCGTCTGCCGCGCAGTCGGTGGTGTTGATGTTCCTCGTCATCGTGCTGACGGTGGTGCAGTTCCGCTATGTTGAAAGCAAGGTGCGTTACCAATGATTGAGAACCGTCCGTGGCTGACGATATTCAGCCATACCATGCTGATCCTCGGGATCGCGGTGATCCTCTTCCCGCTGTACGTGGCGTTTGTCGCGGCGACGCTGGATAAACAAGAAGTCTATGCTGTACCGATGACGCTTATTCCCGGCACGCATCTGCTGGAAAACATCCACAATATCTGGGTAAACGGGGTAGGCACGAATAGCGCGCCGTTCTGGAGGATGTTGCTCAATAGCTTCGTGATGGCGTTCAGCATTACGCTCGGCAAAATTACCGTCTCGATGCTCTCGGCATTTGCCATTGTCTGGTTTCGTTTTCCGCTGCGTAACCTCTTCTTCTGGATGATTTTTATCACCCTGATGCTGCCGGTTGAAGTGCGTATCTTCCCGACAGTGGAAGTCATCGCCAACCTGAAAATGCTCGACAGTTACGCTGGTTTAACGCTGCCGTTAATGGCCTCGGCTACCGCTACCTTCCTGTTCCGCCAGTTCTTTATGACGCTGCCGGATGAACTGGTGGAAGCCGCGCGGATCGACGGTGCGTCGCCAATGCGCTTCTTTTGCGACATTGTCTTTCCGTTGTCCAAAACCAATCTGGCGGCGCTGTTTGTGATCACCTTTATTTACGGCTGGAACCAGTATTTGTGGCCGTTGTTGATTATTACCGACGTTGATCTCGGCACCACCGTGGCAGGGATTAAAGGGATGATCGCCACAGGCGAAGGTACAACGGAATGGAACTCGGTGATGGCCGCGATGTTGTTAACGCTTATCCCTCCAGTTGTGATTGTTTTAGTGATGCAGCGTGCCTTTGTGCGCGGCCTGGTCGATAGTGAGAAATAAGATGGCAGGACTGAAATTACAGGCAGTAACCAAAAGCTGGGATGGCAAAACCCAGGTCATTAAACCGCTGACCCTTGATGTGGCGGATGGCGAATTTATCGTGATGGTTGGGCCGTCTGGCTGCGGGAAATCGACGCTGCTGCGCATGGTTGCCGGGCTGGAGCGAGTGACTGAAGGCGATATCTGGATCGATGGTCAGCGCGTTACCGAAATGGAACCGAAAGATCGCGGGATTGCGATGGTGTTCCAGAACTACGCGCTCTATCCGCACATGAGCGTCGAAGAAAACATGGCGTGGGGGCTGAAAATTCGCGGCATGGGTAAGCAGCAAATAGCCGAGCGCGTTAAAGAAGCGGCACGTATTCTTGAACTGGACGGGCTACTTAAGCGCCGACCACGCGAACTTTCTGGCGGTCAGCGTCAGCGTGTGGCGATGGGCCGCGCGATTGTGCGCGATCCGGCGGTGTTCTTGTTTGATGAGCCGCTCTCTAACCTCGATGCCAAGCTGCGTGTGCAGATGCGCCTTGAGCTGCAACAGTTACACCGTCGCCTGAAAACGACTTCACTCTACGTTACTCACGATCAGGTTGAGGCAATGACCCTCGCCCAGCGGGTGATGGTGATGAACGGCGGTGTTGCCGAACAGATTGGCACACCGGTGGAAGTGTACGAAAAGCCCGCCAGCCTGTTTGTAGCGAGTTTTATCGGTAGCCCGGCGATGAACCTGCTGACAGGCCGCGTGAATAACGAAGGCACGTATTTCGAACTGGACGGGGGTATTGCGCTACCGCTAAACGGTGGCTACCGTCAGTACGCCGGACGTAAAATGACCCTCGGTATTCGCCCGGAACATATTGCGTTAAGCTCACAAACAGAAGGCGGCGTACCGCTGGTGATGGACACGCTGGAGATCCTCGGCGCAGATAACCTGGCGCACGGACGTTGGGGCGAACAGAAGCTGGTGGTAAGACTGGCGCATCAGGAACGCCCGACGGCAGGCAGTACACTGTGGCTGCATCTGCCGGAAAATCAGCTGCATCTTTTTGATGGTGAAACAGGACAACGAATATGAGTAACTGGCCTTATCCCCGCATCGTCGCCCATCGTGGCGGCGGTAAACTGGCCCCGGAAAACACTCTGGCGGCAATCGACGTGGGGGCAAAATACGGTCATAAGATGATCGAATTTGACGCGAAGTTATCGAAAGATGGCGAGATCTTCTTGCTTCATGACGATAATCTCGAACGCACCAGCAACGGCTGGGGCGTCGCTGGTGAACTGAACTGGCAGGATTTACTGCGCGTGGATGCGGGCAGTTGGTACAGCAAAGCGTTTAAAGGTGAGCCGCTGCCGTTGCTTTCGCAGGTGGCGGAACGCTGTCGCGAACACGGGATGATGGCGAATATCGAAATCAAACCCACCACTGGCACCGGGCCGTTGACGGGCAAAATGGTGGCGCTGGCGGCACGCGAGCTTTGGGCTGGTATGACGCCGCCGCTGCTGTCATCGTTTGAGATTGATGCTTTAGAAGCCGCACAATTGGCAGCGCCGGAACTGCCGCGCGGTTTGTTGCTTGATGATTGGCGCGACGACTGGCGCGAACTGACTACGCGGCTGGGCTGCGTCTCTATTCATCTCAATCATAAGTTGCTTGATAAAGCGCGAGTGATGCAGTTGAAAGACGCTGGATTACGGATTCTGGTGTATACCGTTAACAGACCCCAGCGCGCGGCAGAGCTGTTACGCTGGGGCGTGGATTGCATTTGCACCGATGCGATTGACGTGATTGACCCGAACTTTACGGCCCAATAGTTTTCAACGGAATGTCAGGCTGCGACGTGCTGGGCGGATTCAGCATGTCACCGTTTCTCCTCTCTTGCAGCATATGCTGCTGATTTAGCGAGCTATCCGGATTATGGTTGCTGTTTAGCATCCCGCCGTTGGTGTTGGGTAGCATTTGCTGCCGGGCGGGATTTAGCTCCCCCGGCTGCGACTGCAATACCCGCTGGGAGTTGCTATTAATCTGATTTTCTAAATGCTGTTGCTGCAACTGAGTCTGTGTTTTCAGTTGCTGGTTTAGCATCCCTTTTTGCTGGATTTGCTGCGTTTGCATTTGAGTTTGCATCCGCTGCTGGCTGGGGATCTGATATCCCGGCTGGTTGGGGTTATTCAGAGTATTAATGGGCTGTGCAAAGCCGACAAACGGCAGGAGTGCCGTCAAAAGCAGAAGTCGTTTCATCGCGTATCCTCCTCTGAAGATATCCTTTAAGTTTACTCTGTTCCCGGCGAAACGATGATTATTTCAGAGTTATACACCAGGCTTAAGTGGGGAAAGCCCCTCACGTAACTGGAGAATAACGATGATAAAACCGACGTTTTTACGCCGGGCGGCGATTGCTACTTTGCTTTCAGGATGCTGTTTTAGTGCTGCCGCCGCGCCACCTGCGCCGCCGCCCGTTTCGTATGGCGTGGAGGAAGATGTCTTCCATCCAGTGCGCGCGACGCAGGGGATGGTGGCTTCTGTGGACGCCACTGCCACTCAGGTGGGGGTAGATATCCTTAAGCAAGGCGGGAATGCCGTTGATGCCGCCGTTGCGGTAGGGTACGCGCTGGCGGTAACGCATCCGCAGGCGGGGAATCTGGGCGGCGGCGGTTTTATGCTGATCCGTTCTAAAAATGGTAACACCACTGCTATCGACTTTCGCGAAATGGCGCCAGCCAAAGCGACCCGCGATATGTTCCTCGATGACCAGGGCAACCCGGACAGCAAAAAATCACTCACTTCGCATCTGGCTTCCGGCACACCGGGTACGGTAGCGGGCTTCTCGTTGGCGCTGGATAAATACGGCACCATGCCGTTGAATAAAGTGGTGCAACCGGCGTTTAAACTGGCACGCGATGGTTTTATTGTTAACGACGCGCTGGCCGACGATCTCAAAACCTACGGCAGTGAAGTGCTGCCTAATCACGAAAACAGCAAAGCTATCTTCTGGAAAGAGGGCGAGCCGCTGAAAAAGGGCGACAAACTGGTGCAGGCGAATCTGGCAAAGAGCCTGGAGATGATTGCTGAAAACGGCCCGGACGAATTCTACAAAGGCACGATTGCGGAACAGATCGCTCAGGAGATGCAGAAAAACGGTGGTTTGGTAAGCAAAGAAGATTTAGCCGCGTATAAAGCGGTCGAACGCACACCGATTAGCGGCGATTATCGCGGGTATCAGGTTTACTCCATGCCGCCGCCATCTTCCGGCGGGATCCATATCGTACAAATCCTCAATATTCTGGAAAACTTCGATATGCAGAAGTACGGTTTTGGTAGCGCCGATGCGATGCAAATCATGGCAGAAGCTGAGAAACACGCCTACGCCGACCGCTCGGAGTATCTTGGCGACCCGGATTTTGTCAAAGTCCCGTGGCAGGCGCTGACCAATAAAGCCTATGCCAAATCTATTGCCGATCAAATTGATATCAACAAAGCGAAGCCATCCAGCGAAATTCGCCCTGGCAAGCTTGCGCCTTATGAGAGTAATCAAACTACCCATTACTCAGTGGTGGATAAAGACGGTAACGCGGTGGCGGTGACCTATACGCTGAATACTACCTTCGGTACGGGTATTGTTGCGGGCGAGAGTGGTATTTTGCTTAATAATCAGATGGATGATTTCTCCGCCAAACCGGGCGTACCGAACGTTTACGGGCTGGTGGGCGGTGATGCTAACGCCGTCGGGCCGAATAAACGCCCGCTGTCGTCAATGTCGCCGACTATTGTGGTGAAAGACGGTAAAACCTGGCTGGTGACTGGCAGCCCTGGTGGGAGCCGGATTATCACCACCGTGCTGCAAATGGTAGTGAACAGCATCGATTATGGAATGAACGTTGCTGAAGCGACCAATGCGCCGCGTTTCCATCATCAGTGGTTACCAGACGAACTGCGTGTCGAAAAAGGGTTTAGCCCGGATACGCTTAAGCTGCTGGAAGCAAAAGGTCAGAAAGTGGCGCTAAAAGAGGCGATGGGCAGTACGCAAAGTATTATGGTTGGGCCGGACGGCGAGTTGTACGGCGCATCCGACCCGCGCTCGGTGGATGATTTAACAGCGGGGTATTAATATTTCCATTATTTTTCAGCCCTCTCTCGGTGGGAGAGGGCTGAAATGAGAGCGTTCGACCGAAAATTCTTTATTTCACCCGCGCCATATAATACGCATCGACATATTCACCGTTTCGTAATGCGTACTTCTTACCAGTCCCTTCAATTTCAAAGCCGAATTTTTTATAGACCTTAATCGCCGGGGCGTTATCGACAAATACTGTGAGCTCAATGCGATCTACCCGCAACCAGTTATCACACATCTCAATCATCTCTCGCATCAGGGCGCTGGCGACACCGCGATTCTTCCAACGGAAGTCGACGCAGATACCAAAATCGGCAACATGACTGCGGCGAGGGCGTTGCTGCACGTCAATGGTGAGATGACCCACGACGGTTCCATCAATACAGGCGACTAATTGCTTGATACCGGGGCGATCTACGAGTCGCTCCTGCCACATATGATCGGAAGGATGAGGCACTTGTAGTGTGTTGTAATACACCTCCGGCTGGGCGTGAATTTGCCGAATGGCCTCGTAATCCCGTGTTTCAGCGTGGCGTATTACTATCTCACTCATTCCTCTGTCCTCTTTGGGGTAAATGTCCCTTTCAACATCATTGACTTTCAAATACGAGTCAAATGCATTTTTTTGCAAAAAGTGTTGGACAATTGCGAATGAGAATGATTATTATTGTCTCGCGTTCAGGAAGACCCTCGCGGAGAACCTGAAAGCACGACATTGCTCACATTGCTTCCAGTATTACTTAGCCAGCCGGGTGCTGGCTTTTTTTTTGCTTGTCATTTTGTCCACGGGAATGTTCCTCGTGTTGAGACAAATGCAAAATCGTCTGATGCGTTACGCTTATCAGGCCTACAAATAGTCCTGAACCGTAGGCCGGATAAGGCGTTCACGCCGCATCCGGCATGAATAAAACGCACTTTGCCAACAATCTGACCTACTGAAGCACAGGCATAGGAACCGTGTCCGCTTTGCGCTAAGGTGTAACTAACCACCTTAAAAAGGACGAAATCATGGTCATCAACTGCGCCTTTATTGGCTTCGGCAAAAGCACCACCCGTTACCATCTGCCGTATGTACTTAACCGCAAGGATAGCTGGCATGTCGCGCATATTTTTCGCCGCCATGCGAAGCCGGAAGAACAGGCCCCCATTTACTCCCATATCCATTTCACCAGCGATCTCGACGAAGTGCTAAACGATCCCGATGTTAAGCTGGTTGTCGTCTGCACCCACGCGGACAGCCACTTCGAGTACGCGAAACGCGCGCTGGAAGCCGGGAAAAATGTGCTGGTTGAAAAACCGTTCACCCCGACGCTTGCTCAGGCGAAAGAGCTGTTTGCGCTGGCGAAAAGTAAAGGGCTAACCGTCACGCCGTATCAGAATCGTCGCTTTGACTCCTGCTTCCTGACGGCAAAAAAAGCGATTGAAAGTGGCAAGCTGGGAGAGATTGTTGAAGTGGAAAGCCATTTTGACTATTACCGCCCGGTAGTAGAAGCCAAACCTGGACTGCCGCAGGATGGCGCGTTCTATGGTCTTGGCGTGCATACTCTGGACCAGATTATCTCGCTGTTTGGTCGTCCTGATCATGTGGCCTATGACATCCGCAGCCTGCGTAATAAAGCTAATCCTGACGACACCTTCGAAGCGCAGTTGTTTTATGGCGACCTTAAAGCGATCGTTAAAACCAGTCATTTGGTGAAAATCGATTATCCGAAATTTATCGTTCACGGTAAGAAAGGTACATTTATTAAATACGGCATCGACCAGCAGGAAACCAGCCTGAAGGCTAATATTATGCCGGGCGAACCGGGATTCGCGGCGGATGATTCAATCGGTGTGATGGAGTATGTCAATGACGAGGGCGTTACGGTCAGAGAAGAGATGAAGCCGGAGATGGGCGACTATGGCCGTGTATATGATGCGTTGTACCAAACCATCACCAACGGTGCGCCAAATTACGTCAAGGAATCTGAAGTTCTTACCAATCTGGAAATCCTTGAACGCGGTTTTGAGCAAGCCTCTCCCTCCACAGTGACTCTCGCGAAGTAAGTTTTATGGCCCCTCAAATAGTTCAATTTTTTTGAACAGAGGGGTCAATTTTCACCCTCTATCATCCCAGGCGGATCGGGGCCACACTAAGCCCATCGAAATCATTCAGGGGGCGAATACAAATGATCTACTTACGCAAAGCAAATGAACGCGGTCATGCTAATCATGGCTGGCTGGACTCCTGGCATACTTTCTCTTTTGCCAACTATTACGATCCGAACTTTATGGGCTTCTCCGCGCTGCGCGTGATTAACGACGACGTGATTGAAGCAGGGCAGGGCTTCGGCACTCACCCGCATAAAGATATGGAAATTTTGACCTACGTGCTGGAAGGTACTGTTGAGCACCAGGACAGCATGGGTAATAAAGAGCAGGTTCCGGCGGGCGAGTTCCAGATTATGAGTGCGGGTACGGGTATTCGTCACTCAGAGTACAACCCAAGCAGCACTGAGCGTCTGCATCTGTATCAGATCTGGATCATGCCAGAAGAAAACGGCATTACGCCGCGTTATGAACAGCGTCGATTCGATGCCGTGCAGGGCAAACAACTGGTGCTCTCGCCGGATGCGCGTGATGGTTCTCTGAAAGTGTATCAGGATATGGAACTGTACCGCTGGGCGCTGGTAAAAGATGAGCAGTCGATACATCAGATTTCCGCTGAACGCCGCGTCTGGATCCAGGTAGTGAAAGGCAATGTCACCATTAACGGTGTCAAAGCCTCTACCAGCGATGGTCTGGCGATTTGGGATGAGCAGGCGATTTCCATCCATGCTGATAGCGACAGTGAAATTCTGTTGTTCGATTTACCGCCAGTCTAAATTTATCTCACAACCTTCCTGAGGAATCAGGAAGGTTGTGATGCGTCCGTGGTAAACTAAAGGAATCTATCCCTTTTGTACCTTTCAGGACGATGAAAAAGAAAAGACCCGTACTTCAGGATGTGGCTGACCGTGTAGGCGTGACCAAAATGACGGTCAGCCGTTTTTTGCGCAACCCGGAGCAAGTTTCCGTCGCTCTACGTGGCAAGATTGCCGCCGCTCTTGATGAACTGGGCTATATTCCCAATCGCGCGCCCGATATCCTCTCTAACGCCACCAGCCGGGCGATTGGCGTCCTGTTACCTTCGCTTACTAACCAGGTTTTCGCTGAGGTTTTACGCGGCATCGAAAGCGTCACCGATGCGCACGGTTATCAAACTATGCTGGCCCACTACGGTTATAAACCGGAAATGGAGCAAGAACGCCTCGAATCAATGCTCTCCTGGAATATCGACGGCCTGATCCTTACCGAACGCACCCATACGCCACGCACCTTAAAGATGATTGAGGTAGCGGGAATTCCTGTGGTGGAGTTGATGGACAGCAAGTCGCCGTGCCTCGATATCGCCGTCGGTTTTGATAACTTTGAAGCGGCACGCCAGATGACCACCGCCATTATTGCTCGCGGGCATCGTCACATTGCCTATCTCGGCGCACGTCTCGACGAACGTACTATCATCAAACAGAAGGGATACGAACGGGCGATGCTGGATGCGGGCCTGGTGCCGTATAGCGTGATGGTCGAGCAATCTTCTTCTTACTCTTCTGGTATTGAACTGATTCGTCAGGCGCGGCGGGAATATCCGCAACTGGATGGGGTGTTCTGTACCAACGATGACCTGGCTGTCGGCGCAGCGTTTGAATGCCAGCGTCTGGGGCTGAAAATCCCTGACGATATGGCTATTGCTGGTTTCCACGGCCACGATATTGGTCAGGTGATGGAGCCTCGGCTGGCGAGCGTGCTGACGCCGCGTGAGCGGATGGGCAGCATTGGCGCTGAACGCCTGCTGGCGCGTATTCGTGGCGAAGCGGTGACACCGAAAATGTTAGATTTAGGTTTCACCTTGTCACCGGGCGGATCTATTTAAGCTCACAAATTTGAAGTAGCTCACACTTATACACTTAAGGCACGGATGGATATTGCTTCTGTTTTTGTCCGGCTGGAGAATGTTACCGATAACAGTTACCCGTAACATTCTTAATTTTTGTACTGTGGGGGCACCACTTTGAGCACGACTAATCATGATCACCACATTTACGTCTTAATGGGCGTATCGGGCAGCGGCAAATCTGCGGTCGCAAGTGAAGTGGCGCATCAACTTCATGCCGCGTTTCTTGATGGCGATTTCCTCCATCCGCGCTGCAATATCGAAAAAATGGCTTCCGGCCAACCGCTGAATGATGACGATCGCAAACCGTGGTTACAGGCGCTGAACGACGCCGCGTTTGCCATGCAGCGTACCAATAAAGTGTCGCTGATCGTCTGTTCCGCACTGAAAAAGCACTATCGCGACCTGCTACGCGAGGGCAATCCGAATCTCTCTTTCATCTACCTGAAAGGCGATTTTGATGTGATTGAAAGCCGCCTGAAAGCGCGCAAAGGCCATTTCTTTAAAACCCAAATGCTGGTGACGCAGTTTGAAACGCTGCAGGAGCCTGGTGCGGACGAAACCGATGTACTGGTGGTGGATATCGATCAACCACTGGAAGGTGTTGTGGCAAGCACCATTGAGGTTATTAAAAAAGGCAAATAAGTAGTGACTACATTAACGCTTGTTTTAACAGCAGTAGGGTCTGTTTTACTGCTGCTGTTTTTAGTCATGAAAGCGCGTATGCACGCTTTCCTGGCTTTGATGGTGGTGTCTATGGGGGCTGGCCTTTTTTCCGGTATGCCGCTCGATAAAATCGCAGCGACAATGGAGAAAGGGATGGGAGGCACCCTCGGCTTCCTGGCGGTGGTTGTCGCCCTGGGAGCCATGTTTGGCAAGATCTTACATGAAACCGGCGCAGTCGATCAGATTGCCGTCAAAATGCTCAAATCCTTCGGTCACAGCCGCGCGCATTATGCCATTGGCCTTGCGGGTCTGGTTTGTGCGCTGCCGCTGTTCTTTGAAGTGGCAATTGTTCTGCTGATTAGCGTTGCCTTCTCGATGGCACGCCACACCGGCACGAACCTGGTGAAACTGGTGATCCCGTTGTTCGCAGGCGTGGCGGCAGCGGCGGCATTTCTGGTGCCAGGGCCAGCGCCGATGCTGCTGGCATCGCAGATGAATGCCGACTTTGGCTGGATGATCCTGATTGGTCTGTGTGCGGCAATTCCGGGGATGATTATTGCTGGTCCGCTGTGGGGCAACTTCATCAGCCGTTACGTTGAGCTGCACATTCCTGACGACATCAGTGAACCGCATCTTGGCGAAGGCAAAATGCCATCCTTCGGATTCAGCCTTTCGCTGATCCTGCTGCCGCTGGTGCTGGTAGGTCTTAAAACCATTGCTGCGCGTTTTGTACCAGAAGGATCAACTGCTTACGAATGGTTTGAGTTTATCGGTCATCCGTTTACCGCGATTCTGGTTGCTTGTCTGGTAGCGATTTATGGCCTGGCCATGCGTCAGGGCATGCCAAAAGACAAAGTGATGGAGATTTGCGGTCACGCGTTGCAACCGGCGGGGATCATTCTGCTGGTGATTGGTGCGGGTGGCGTATTCAAACAGGTGCTGGTTGACTCTGGTGTAGGTCCAGCACTGGGTGAAGCATTAACCGGGATGGGGCTGCCGATTGCCATCACTTGCTTCGTGCTGGCAGCAGCGGTGCGCATCATTCAGGGTTCTGCCACCGTTGCCTGCTTAACGGCGGTAGGATTGGTGATGCCGGTTATTGAACAACTGAATTACTCCGGTGCGCAAATGGCGGCACTGTCTATTTGTATCGCCGGTGGTTCGATTGTTGTCAGTCACGTTAACGACGCTGGTTTCTGGTTGTTCGGTAAATTTACCGGTGCAACCGAAGCCGAAACGCTGAAAACCTGGACCATGATGGAAACCATCCTTGGCACTGTCGGTGCTATCGTCGGGATGATTGCGTTCCAGCTGTTGAGTTAAGTTTGTTCGCCCGGTAGTTCTGACGCTACCGGGCTCATTTCGAGAAATTATCCCCGTCACCCCTTCATCCACATCCGAATTCCGTCGAGGAACATCTGGGTTGCCATCATCACCAGAATCAATCCCATCAGACGTTCCAGTGCATTCACCCCTTTCTCACCCAGCAGACGCAAAAATAGCGATGACTGTAGCAGGATGACAAATGTGCCGCCCCAGGCCAGCAGCAGAGCAATCACCAGATGCCCCATCTGATTCGGGTACTGATGAGACAGCAGCATTAATGTGGCGAGGATAGTCGGTCCAGCCACTAATGGGATTGCCAACGGCACGATAAACGGCTCTTCACCAGCCGGAAGCCCGCTACTGTTTCCTGAGGCGCTGGGGAAAATCATCTTAATGGCGATCAGAAATAGAATGATGCCGCCGGAAATGGAGACGGTTTCCGCCCGCAGGCTAAGAAATGCCAGAATTTTCTCACCCGCAAACAGGAACACCAGCATCACCAGGAGGGCAATAAGCAACTCTCGCACCATGATTGCCCGACGTCTTTTCGGTTCAGTATGTTTCAGTACGGACATAAAAATAGGTAGGTTTCCGAGCGGATCCATAATTAAGATCAATAAAACTGCTGCAGAAATGACTTCATTCATAACTCAAGTTCCCTGATAATTGCCTTGGACTTTCTGCGTGCTATGAAAGCAGGATAAGTCGCATTACTGATGGCTTCGCTATCATTGATTAATTTCACTTGCGACTTTGGCTGCTTTTTGTATGGTGAAAGATGTGCCACGAGGACACCGGCACATATATACAGCACACATCTTTGCAGGAAAAAAACGCTTATGAAAAATGTTGGTTTTATCGGCTGGCGCGGTATGGTCGGCTCCGTTCTCATGCAACGCATGGTAGAAGAGCGCGATTTCGACGCCATTCGCCCTGTCTTCTTTTCGACTTCCCAGTCTGGTCAGGCTGCGCCTTCCTTTGGCGGTGCTTCTGGCACACTTCAGGATGCCTTTGATCTGGAGGCGCTGAAGGCCCTCGATATCATCGTAACCTGTCAGGGCGGCGATTATACCAACGAAATCTATCCAAAGCTCCGTGAGAGCGGATGGCAAGGTTACTGGATTGACGCAGCATCGTCTCTGCGCATGAAAGATGACGCCATCATCATTCTTGACCCAGTCAATCAGGACGTCATTACTGACGGATTAAATAAAGGCATCAGGACTTTTGTTGGCGGTAACTGTACCGTAAGCCTGATGTTGATGTCGTTGGGCGGTTTATTCGCCAATGATCTTGTTGATTGGGTTTCCGTTGCGACCTACCAGGCGGCTTCCGGCGGTGGTGCGCGACATATGCGTGAGTTGTTAACCCAGATGGGCCAGCTGTACGGCCATGTGGCGGATGAACTCGCGACACCGTCCTCTGCTATTCTCGATATTGAACGCAAAGTCACGACCTTAACCCGCAGCGGCGAGTTGTCAGTGGATAACTTTGGCGTGCCGCTGGCGGGCAGCCTGATTCCGTGGATCGACAAACAGCTTGATAACGGTCAGAGCCGCGAAGAATGGAAAGGGCAGGCGGAAACCAACAAGATTCTCAACACATCTTCCGTTATTCCGGTAGATGGTTTGTGTGTGCGTGTCGGGGCGTTGCGCTGCCACAGCCAGGCATTCACCATCAAATTGAAAAAAGATGTGTCTATTCCGACCGTGGAAGAACTGTTGGCGGCCCATAACCCGTGGGCAAAAGTGGTTCCAAACGATCGCGAAATCACCATGCGTGAGCTAACCCCAGCTGCCGTCACCGGTACGCTGACCACGCCGGTAGGCCGTCTGCGTAAGCTGAATATGGGACCTGAGTTCCTGTCAGCCTTTACCGTGGGCGACCAGCTGCTGTGGGGGGCCGCGGAGCCGCTACGTCGGATGCTTCGTCAACTGGCGTAATGTTTATTCATTAAATTTGGGGCGTAATGCAGCCCCTTTTAGTGCGTAGTACAGGAGTAAGCGCAGATGTTTCATGATTTACCGGGAGTTAAATAGAGCATTGGCTATTCTTTAAGGGTGGCGGGATACATACGTATTCAATGCCTTACCTGAAGTGAGGATGGCGTAGAGAGGATGCACAGAGTGCTGCGCCGTTCAGGTCAAAAAAATGTCACAACCAGATGTCAAAAATTAGTTGGATGGGGTGACACAATAAAACAGGAAGACAAGCATGTCCGATCGTATCGATAGAGACGTGATTAACGCGCTAATTGCAGGTCATTTTGCGGATCCTTTTTCCGTACTTGGAATGCATAAAACCACAGCGGGACTGGAAGTCCGTGCCCTTTTACCTGACGCCACTGATGTGTGGGTAATTGAACCAAAAACTGGACGCAAAGTCGCTAAACTGGAGTGTCTCGACTCTCGTGGATTCTTCAGCGGCGTCATTCCTCGGCGTAAGAATTTTTTCCGCTATCAGTTGGCGGTTGTCTGGCATGACCAGCAGAATCTGATTGATGATCCTTACCGTTTTGGCCCTTTAATCCAGGAAATGGACGCCTGGCTGTTATCTGAAGGTACCCACCTGCGCCCATATGAAACCTTAGGTGCGCACGCAGATACTATGGATGGCGTTACCGGCACGCGTTTTTCTGTCTGGGCGCCAAATGCCCGCCGTGTCTCGGTTGTTGGGCAATTCAACTACTGGGACGGTCGTCGTCACCCGATGCGCCTGCGCAAAGAGAGCGGCATTTGGGAACTGTTTATCCCTGGCGCGCATAACGGTCAGCTCTATAAATACGAAATGATTGATGCCAATGGCAATCTGCGTTTGAAGTCTGATCCTTATGCCTTCGAAGCACAGATGCGCCCGGAAACCGCTTCCCTTATTTGCGGACTGCCTGAAAAGGTCGTGCAGACCGAAGAGCGCAAAAAAGCGAATCAGTTTGATGCGCCAATTTCTATCTATGAAGTTCACCTGGGGTCATGGCGTCGTCACACCGACAACAACTTCTGGTTAAGCTATCGCGAACTGGCCGATCAACTGGTGCCTTACGCTAAATGGATGGGCTTTACCCACCTCGAACTGCTGCCAATCAACGAACATCCATTCGATGGCAGCTGGGGCTATCAACCGACGGGGATGTACGCGCCAACTCGCCGTTTTGGTACTCGCGATGACTTCCGCTATTTCATTGATGCCGCCCACGCAGCAGGTTTGAACGTCATTCTCGACTGGGTACCGGGCCACTTCCCGACTGATGACTTTGCACTTGCCGAATTTGACGGCACAAATCTGTATGAACACAGCGATCCGCGTGAAGGTTACCATCAGGACTGGAATACCCTGATCTACAACTATGGCCGTCGCGAAGTCAGCAATTTCCTTGTTGGTAACGCGCTGTATTGGATCGAGCGTTTTGGTATCGATGCGTTGCGCGTCGATGCTGTAGCTTCGATGATTTATCGTGATTACAGCCGTAAAGAGGGCGAGTGGATCCCGAACGAGTATGGTGGACGCGAGAATCTCGAAGCGATTGAATTCCTTCGCAATACCAACCGTATTATCGGTGAGCAAGTCCCGGGCGCGGTGACGATGGCGGAAGAGTCTACCGACTTTCCTGGCGTTTCTCGCCCGCAAGATATGGGCGGTCTGGGTTTCTGGTACAAGTGGAACCTGGGATGGATGCACGACACCCTCGACTACATGAAGCTCGACCCGGTTCATCGTCAATATCATCACGATAAACTCACCTTCGGCATGCTCTACAACTACACTGAAAACTTCGTCCTGCCGTTATCGCATGATGAAGTGGTGCACGGCAAAAAATCGATTCTCGACAGAATGCCGGGCGATGCATGGCAGAAATTTGCCAATCTGCGAGCCTACTATGGCTGGATGTGGGCGTTCCCGGGCAAGAAACTGTTGTTCATGGGTAACGAATTTGCCCAGGGGCGTGAGTGGAACCACGATGCCAGCCTCGACTGGCATCTGCTGGAAGGCGGTGACAACTGGCATCACGGTGTCCAGCGACTGGTACGCGATCTGAACCATACTTATCGTCACCACAAAGCACTGCACGAGCTGGATTTCGACGCGTATGGCTTTGAATGGCTGGTGGTGGATGACCATGAACGCTCGGTGCTGATCTTTGTGCGTCGCGATAAAGAGGGTAACGAAATTATCGTTGCCAGCAACTTTACGCCAGTGCCGCGTCATGATTATCGCTTCGGCATTAATCAGCCAGGTAAATGGCGTGAGATTCTCAACACCGATTCCATGCACTACCACGGCAGCAATGCTGGCAATGGCGGCGCGGTACACAGTGATGAGATCGCCAGCCACGGTCGCCAGCATTCATTAAGCCTTACGCTACCGCCACTGGCCACTATCTGGCTGGTCCGGGAGGGATAATGACACAACTCGCCATTGGCAAACCCGCTCCTCTTGGCGCGCATTACGACGGCCAGGGCGTTAACTTCACGCTCTTCTCCGCTCATGCCGAACGGGTAGAGCTGTGTGTGTTTGACGCCCAGGGCATCGAACATCGGTATGATTTGCCAGGACGAAGTGGTGACATCTGGCACGGTTATCTGCCGGATGCGCGCCCGGGTTTGCATTATGGTTACCGCGTTCATGGCCCATGGCAACCCGGCATGGGACATCGCTTTAACCCGGCGAAGTTGTTGATTGATCCTTGCGCGCGGCAAATTGTCGGGGAATTTAAAGATAACCCGCTGCTGCACGCAGGGCATAGTGAACCTGACTATCGCGACAATGCTGCCATTGCGCCGAAATGCGTAGTGGTGGTCGATCACTATGACTGGGAAGATGATGCCCCGCCGCGTACGTCGTGGGGCAGCACCATCATTTATGAAGCCCATGTCAAAGGCTTAACCTATCTGCATCCGGAAATCCCGGTGGATATCCGCGGCACCTATAAAGCGCTCGGTCATCCGGTGATGATCAACTATTTAAAACAGTTGGGCATTACGGCGCTGGAACTGTTGCCGGTGGCGCAGTTTGCCAGTGAACCACGCCTGCAACGCATGGGGCTAAGTAACTACTGGGGCTACAACCCGGTGGCGCTGTTTGCGCTGCATCCGGCATATGCCTGCTCGCCCGAAACGGCGCTGGATGAGTTTCGCGATGCAGTCAAAGCTCTGCACAAAGCGGGCATTGAGGTCATTCTTGATATCGTGCTCAACCACAGTGCGGAACTGGATCTCGACGGCCCGCTATTCTCACTGCGCGGGATCGACAACCGTAGCTATTATTGGATAAGAGAAGACGGCGATTATCACAACTGGACCGGTTGCGGCAATACGCTCAATTTGAGTCATCCAGCTGTGGTGGAGTACGCCAGCGCCTGTCTACGCTACTGGGTGGAAACCTGCCACGTTGATGGCTTCCGTTTCGATCTCGCAGCAGTCATGGGGCGAACACCGGAGTTTCGTCAGGATGCGCCGCTGTTTACGGCTATCCAGAATTGCCCGGTGCTTTCACAAGTGAAGTTAATTGCTGAACCGTGGGATATCGCGCCCGGCGGCTATCAGGTGGGCAATTTCCCACCGCTGTTTGCCGAGTGGAACGATCATTTCCGCGATGCCGCCCGCCGTTTCTGGCTGCATTATGATTTACCGCTGGGAGAGTTTGCCGGACGCTTTGCCGCATCCAGCGATGTTTTTAAACGTAATGGCCGTCTGCCGAGTGCTGCGATTAATCTCGTTACCGCGCATGACGGTTTTACGCTTCGCGACTGTGTTTGTTTCAACCATAAACACAATGAAGCAAACGGAGAAGAAAATCGCGACGGAACCAACAACAATTACAGTAACAATCATGGTAAAGAAGGGTTAGGCGGTACTCTTGATCTGGTTGAACGGCGGCGCGACAGCATTCACGCCCTGTTAACGACGTTGTTGCTCTCCCAGGGTACGCCGATGTTGCTGGCAGGTGATGAACATGGTCACAGCCAGCATGGCAATAACAATGCCTACTGTCAGGATAACCAACTAACGTGGTTGGACTGGTCACAGGCAAGTAGTGGGTTAACGGCGTTTACCGCCGCGTTAATCCATCTGCGCAAGCGCATTCCTGCTTTGGTAGAGGATCGCTGGTGGGAAGAAGGCGATGGTAATGTCCGTTGGCTGAATCGATATGCTCAACCTTTAAGCTCGGATGAGTGGCAAAACGGGCCAAAGCAGCTGCAAATTTTGCTTTCGGATCGTTTTTTGATCGCAATAAACGCCACGCTTGAGGTAACAGAGATTGTTTTACCTGCAGGGGAGTGGCACGCCATTCCCCCATTCGCTGGAGAGGATAACCCAGTGATTACGGCTGTCTGGCCGGGACCTGCACACGGACTGTGTGTGTTCCAGAGATGATAAAAAAGGAGTTAGTCATGATTAGTTTAGAGAAGAACGATCACTTAATGTTGGCGCGCCAGCTGCCATTGAAATCTGTTGCCCTGATACTGGCGGGAGGACGTGGTACTCGCCTGAAGGATTTAACCAATAAGAGAGCAAAGCCTGCCGTACACTTCGGCGGTAAGTTCCGCATTATCGACTTTGCGCTGTCCAACTGCATCAACTCTGGAATCCGTCGTATGGGCGTGATCACCCAGTACCAGTCTCACACCCTGGTGCAGCATATTCAGCGCGGCTGGTCGTTCTTCAATGAAGAAATGAACGAGTTTGTCGATCTGCTGCCCGCGCAGCAGAGAATGAAAGGGGAAAACTGGTATCGCGGTACCGCAGATGCGGTCACTCAAAACCTCGATATCATCCGCCGCTATAAAGCGGAGTATGTGGTGATCCTGGCCGGTGACCATATCTACAAGCAAGACTACTCGCGAATGCTTATCGACCACGTCGAGAAAGGTGCGCGCTGTACCGTTGCTTGTATGCCTGTACCGATTGAAGAAGCCTCTGCATTTGGCGTTATGGCGGTTGATGAGAACGATAAAATTATCGAATTTGTTGAAAAACCGGCTAACCCACCGTCAATGCCAAACGATCCGAGCAAATCTTTAGCGAGTATGGGGATCTACGTCTTTGACGCAGAGTACCTGTATGAACTGCTGGAAGAAGACGATCGTGATGAAAACTCCAGCCACGACTTTGGTAAGGATTTGATTCCAAAAATTACCGAAGCAGGCCTCGCCTATGCGCATCCATTCCCGCTCTCTTGCGTACAGTCCGACCCGGACGCCGAGCCGTACTGGCGCGATGTGGGTACGCTGGAAGCTTACTGGAAAGCGAACCTGGATCTGGCCTCTGTGGTGCCGGAACTGGATATGTACGATCGCAACTGGCCGATTCGCACCTACAATGAATCATTGCCGCCAGCGAAATTCGTTCAGGATCGCTCCGGTAGCCATGGGATGACCCTTAACTCACTGGTTTCCGGCGGTTGTGTAATCTCTGGTTCTGTGGTGGTGCAGTCCGTTCTGTTCTCGCGCGTTCGTGTTAATTCATTCTGCAACATTGATTCCGCCGTATTGTTACCGGAAGTATGGGTAGGTCGCTCGTGCCGTCTGCGTCGCTGCGTCATTGACCGCGCTTGTGTCATTCCAGAAGGCATGGTGATTGGTGAGGATGCAGAAGAGGATGCACGTCGTTTCTATCGTTCAGAAGAAGGCATTGTGCTGGTTACGCGCGAAATGCTACGGAAGTTAGGGTATAAACAGGAGCGATAATGCAGGTTTTACATGTATGTTCAGAGATGTTCCCGCTGCTTAAAACCGGCGGTCTGGCTGATGTTATTGGGGCATTACCCGCAGCACAAATCGCAGACGGCGTTGACGCTCGCGTACTGTTGCCTGCATTTCCCGATATTCGCCGTGGCGTGACCGATGCGAAGGTGGTATCTCGCCGTGATACCTTTGCCGGACATTTCACGCTTCTGTTTGGGCATTACAACGGGGTTGGCATTTACCTGATTGATGCACCGCATCTCTACGATCGTCCCGGAAGCCCGTATCACGATACCAACTTATTTGCTTACACCGACAACGTATTGCGTTTTGCACTGCTCGGGTGGGTTGGAGCGGAGATGGCAAGCGGGCTTGACCCATTCTGGCACCCCGATGTTGTGCACGCGCACGACTGGCATGCGGGTCTTGCGCCTGCGTATCTGGCGGCAAATGGGCGTCCGGCGAAGTCGGTGTTTACTGTGCACAACCTGGCCTATCAAGGCATGTTTTATGCACATCACATGAATGACATCCAATTGCCATGGTCATTCTTTAATGTTCACGGACTGGAGTTCAACGGGCAAATCTCTTTCCTGAAAGCCGGACTGTATTACGCTGACCATATTACAGCGGTTAGTCCGACCTACGCTCGCGAGATTACTGAACCACAGTTTGCCTACGGTATGGAAGGTTTACTTCAACAGCGTCATCGTGAAGGACGGCTTTCCGGCGTACTGAACGGCGTGGACGAAAAAATCTGGAGTCCAGAGACGGACTTACTTTTAGCCTCGCGTTACACCCGCGATTCATTGGAGGATAAAGCGGAGAATAAGCGCCAGCTGCAAATCGCAATGGGGCTTAAGGTTGACGATAAAGTGCCGCTTTTTGCAGTGGTGAGCCGTCTGACCAGCCAGAAAGGCCTGGATCTGGTGTTAGAAGCCTTACCGGGCCTTCTGGAACAGGGCGGACAACTGGCGCTGCTCGGCGCGGGCGATCCGGTATTGCAGGAAGGTTTCCTTGCTGCAGCGGCGGAGCATCCCGGCAAGGTTGGTGTACAGATTGGTTATCACGAAGCATTTTCGCATCGCATTATGGGCGGCGCGGACGTCATTCTGGTTCCCAGCCGTTTTGAACCATGCGGTTTAACACAACTTTATGGATTGAAGTACGGCACGCTGCCTTTGGTGCGGCGTACCGGTGGGCTTGCTGATACGGTTTCTGACTGTTCTCTTGAGAACCTCGCAGATGGCGTCGCCAGTGGGTTTGTCTTTGAAGATAGTAATGCCTGGTCGCTGTTACGAGCTATTCGACGTGCTTTTGTACTTTGGTCCCGTCCTTCACTTTGGCGGTTTGTGCAACGTCAGGCTATGGCAATGGATTTTAGCTGGCAGGTCGCGGCGAAGTCGTACCGTGAGCTTTACTATCGCTTGAAATAGTTTTCAGGAAACGCCTATATGAATGCTCCGTTTACATATTCATCGCCCACCCTTAGCGTAGAAGCGCTTAAGCACTCTATCGCTTATAAGCTGATGTTTACGATTGGAAAGGATCCTGTCGTCGCCAATAAACATGAGTGGCTGAACGCAACGTTATTTGCTGTGCGCGATCGTCTCGTGGAGCGTTGGTTGCGCTCGAACCGTGCCCAACTGTCGCAAGAAACTCGTCAGGTTTACTACCTGTCGATGGAGTTTTTGATTGGCCGTACTCTCTCCAACGCCATGCTGTCGTTAGGTATTTATGACGATGTCCAGGGGGCGCTGGAGTCGATGGGATTGAATCTCGAAGAGTTAATTGATGAAGAAAATGACCCGGGCCTCGGGAACGGTGGTCTGGGCCGTCTGGCAGCTTGCTTCCTGGACTCACTGGCGACTTTAGGGTTGCCAGGTCGCGGCTACGGTATTCGTTACGACTATGGCATGTTCAAACAGAACATCGTTAACGGCAGTCAGAAAGAGTCTCCGGACTACTGGCTGGAGTACGGCAATCCGTGGGAATTTAAACGCCACAATACGCGCTACAAAGTGCGTTTTGGCGGTCGTATTCAGCAAGAAGGCAAGAAAACGCGCTGGATTGAAACTGAAGAAATTTTGGCCGTGGCTTACGACCAAATCATCCCCGGCTATGACACTGACGCAACTAATACCCTGCGTTTGTGGAGCGCACAAGCCAGTAGCGAAATAAACCTGGGTAAATTTAACCAGGGGGATTACTTCGCAGCGGTGGAAGACAAAAACCACTCCGAGAACGTATCCCGCGTACTGTATCCGGACGACTCCACTTATTCCGGACGTGAACTGCGCCTGCGTCAGGAATACTTCCTGGTTTCCTCGACCATTCAGGACATTTTAAGCCGCCATTATCAGTTGCATAAAACCTACGATAATCTGGCAGATAAAATCGCGATTCATCTCAATGACACCCATCCGGTGCTGTCAATTCCTGAGCTGATGCGTCTGCTGATTGACGAGCATAAATTCAGCTGGGACGACGCTTTTGAAGTGTGTTGTGAGGTCTTCTCTTACACCAACCACACGCTGATGAGCGAGGCGCTGGAAACCTGGCCGGTCGATATGCTGGGTAAAATTCTGCCGCGTCACTTGCAGATAATCTTTGAAATCAATGACTATTTCCTGAAAACCTTGCAAGAGCAGTATCCTAACGACACTGACCTGCTTGGACGGGCGTCAATCATTGATGAATCTAACGGGCGTCGTGTGCGGATGGCCTGGCTGGCGGTTGTCGTGAGTCATAAAGTCAACGGTGTGTCGGAGTTGCACTCTAACCTGATGGTGCAGTCGCTGTTTGCTGATTTTGCGAAAATCTTCCCGGGTCGTTTCACCAACGTTACCAACGGTGTGACGCCGCGTCGCTGGCTGGCGGTTGCGAACCCATCGCTTTCAGCCGTGCTGGACGAACACCTGGGCCGTAACTGGCGTACCGATCTGAGTCAATTAAACGAGTTGCAGCAGCACTGTGATTTCCCGATGGTCAACCATGCGGTGCATCAGGCGAAGCTGGATAACAAAAAACGTCTGGCGGAGTACATCGCCCAGCAGTTGAATGTGGTGGTGAATCCAAAGGCGCTGTTCGATGTGCAGATCAAACGTATTCACGAATACAAACGTCAATTGATGAATGTGTTGCACGTTATCACTCGTTATAACCGTATCAAGGCCGATCCGGATGCTAATTGGGTGCCGCGCGTGAATATTTTTGGCGGCAAGGCGGCTTCGGCTTATTACATGGCGAAGCACATTATCCATTTGATCAACGATGTCGCTAAAGTGATCAACAACGATCCACAGATTGGCGACAAGCTGAAAGTGGTGTTTATCCCGAACTACAGCGTTAGCCTGGCGCAGTTGATCATTCCGGCGGCCGATCTGTCTGAACAGATTTCGCTGGCGGGGACGGAAGCCTCCGGCACCAGTAACATGAAGTTTGCGCTTAACGGTGCGCTGACTATCGGTACGCTGGACGGTGCGAACGTCGAGATGCTGGATCATGTCGGTGCTGACAACATCTTTATCTTTGGTAACACAGCGGAAGAAGTGGAAGAACTGCGTCGTCAGGGCTACAAACCGCGTGAATACTACGAGAAAGACGAAGAGCTGCATCAGGTGCTGACGCAAATCGGCAGCGGCGTGTTCAGCCCTGAAGACCCAGGCCGTTACCGCGATCTGGTTGATTCGCTGATCAACTTTGGCGATCACTACCAGGTGCTGGCGGATTATCGCAGCTATGTCGATTGTCAGGATAAAGTTGATGAACTCTATGAGCGTCAGGAAGAGTGGACTGCGAAAGCGATGCTGAACATCGCTAATATGGGCTACTTCTCTTCAGACCGTACGATCAAAGAGTACGCCGATCTTATCTGGCATATTGATCCGGTGAGATTGTAATTTCGCTAAAAATAGAACGGGGCCAAAAGGTCCCGTTTTTTTTCGCCTTTATTTCGGAAAAGTGTCCAGCGGGGGGGAGGATACAGGAGGAGTATAATTTCGCCATTCAGAAAGAATGGACAGAATGATGCAAAACAGAAAATGGATTTTGACCTCGTTGGTAATGACTTTTTTTGGTATTCCCATACTGACGCAATTTTTGGCAGCGGTTGTTGCCATGCTGGGTGCCGGGCTTGCCGCTATTCTTGAGTTTTGCAATCTACTCCTCACACCAACAATTTACCTTCTGCTTAACATTTTTATGCTGGCGCTGGGCGCAATAGTGATATTTTTCTCGGGGCGAGTGTGGGCGGGAGATAGTGCACCAGAAAACAGAGAAATAGCCGTCTGGAGACAGTGTCTTTTTTTAATACCCGCATTATTAACCCTGGTTGGCTGGATAATCACGCTATATCTGGCCGATTATCAATTTCGCCAGATGGGAACTGGTTGGTTGGCAAACCTTATGCTTCCCTGGCTGGGCGTTTTGTTAGTCTCATTAGTCGGTGGTGAGTATTGGTGGGTAGTCATAATTCCCGTTGGGGCGCATATCAGTTTTTCGCTGGGATACGCCTGGCCGACAAGACATCCTTTAACCGGCACGTCCGGACTACGTTGCCGTAACTTACTCCTGTTTCTACTTCTCTTACTCGGTATTGTCGCCGGGTATCAGGCCCATTTATATAAGCAACAAAACCCTGGTGTCGGTGTGCGCGAAAATATTGATACCTGGGCCTGGCGACCCGATAAACTCAATAATCAACTGACGCCACTGCGTGGTAAACCGCAAATTCAGTTTACGCAAAACTGGCCGCGACTCGATGGCGCGACGGCGGCATATCCAATTTACGCCTCTGCCTTTTATGCGTTAAGCGTAATACCAGAGGATTTTCACGCCTGGGAATATCTGGCGAACTCTCGCACGCCAGAAGCGTATAACAAAATCGTTAAGGGCGATGCCGATATTATTTTCGTGGCGCAACCTTCCGGTGGGCAGAAAAAACGCGCAAAGGAATCGGGCGTCACTTTGCTGTACACACCCTTTGCCCGTGAAGCGTTTGTTTTTATCGTCAATGCGGATAATCCGGTTAATTCCCTGACTGAACAACAAGTACGTGACATCTTTAGTGGTGCAATTACTAACTGGCGTACTGTCGGCGGTAACGATCAGGAGATCCAGACCTGGCAACGCCCTGAAGACTCTGGCAGTCAGACGGTGATGCAATCACAGGTCATGAAAAATGTCCGCATGATCTCGCCGCAGGAAACGGAAGTGGCAAGCGTGATGGAGGGAATGATTAAGGTCGTTGCCGAATACCGTAATACAAACAACGCAATAGGCTACACCTTCCGCTATTACGCGACGCAAATGAACGCTGATAAAAATATAAAATTGCTAGCGATTAACGGCATTACACCGACTGCGGAAAACATCCGTAACGGTAAATATCCGTATATCGTCGATGCTTTTATGGTAACGCGGGAAAATACGACATCAGAAACACAAAAATTGGTGGAATGGTTTTTAACTTCGCAGGGGCAGAGCCTGGTGGAAGATGTGGGCTATGTGCCGCTGTATAAAACGCAACCTTAAAGCAGGGGAATAATATGGATACCGTTACTATTCGCCTGAACGCAGCGAATGCCCGTTTTGTCTGTCAGCCGTTTACATGCGATCAGCGGGAGAGGGGATAATTATGCAACCCAGTCCCGCCATGCAGGTATTAATTGAGCAGATATATTACACCTTTCGCCGTTATCCGGCGCCGAAGCAATTTGTGGTTTGTTGTGAATATTGCCTGAGTCAGCAGGAACAAAAGGCATTACGCAATACATCGTTACGAGCGATCCCTTATTCCTTAATCAATGCCTGGAATAGTAGTCCAGGTCCTGATCCGCAAAACAGCGATGAAGTCCGTTATTTTCTGCCGCGTTTACTGGAGTTTGTTGTGCAGGGGTATTTTGACAACATTCACGAAGTATTTACTCTACGCCGTATAAACCTTGCTAATAAAGCAAACTGCGTGCGGATGAACTGGCGATATTGCAGCGATTTGCCTGCCAGTATATGGCTGATTGGGTATCTGGCGATGAAGCTGTCGAATTACATTACATGCTGGAGATGTTTTTCCGTGCCGATATCGCCCTTGCGCCATTGCTTGATGCGGTTATCTCTGTACCCGGTTACCAGCCCACAGTATCGATGGCATGTTTGCTGTGGCATAACAGGGAAGAGAATATCCAGAATAGTCGTTTTGAGCAGAATGATGACGATAAAGCGATTACCGCCCAAATCAATGCCTGGGCCGTCAACAATCAATCCATCCTGAAAGAACGCGCGCGGCAAGCGATTGAGAACCCGCTTAAGCAGCCCGAACAGGATACACGATATCAGGTCTGGGAAGACGACTGGATGATTGATGAGTGTTTATGCGTGATGTATGACGCATCACCCGAACCATCAGGACAATAAAGATGAACAAATTCAGACTTTATATTCCACCTGTCATTCTCGGCTTTGTTATCGTGCCGTTGTTGGTATGGCCGACGGTGGTTGCGCTGGCTGCTTGTGTTATCACATTGAGTTTTCTGGGGGAGATACTGTTCTCTATCCCGCTCATGATCAGGCGTATTTCACTTCTGGAATTACAACTTTGGTTATTGGCTGAATATACGCTTGCTTTCTGTGCAATGTGTTACGTCGGTTGGCAATTTGCCCGCAGAACACCATCGGAACTAAAAAACAGACCTCACTGTTGGCTGGTATTCACACCGGTCTATTTCTGGTTAATTCTCTGGAATATTATTTTTTATATTGCGCCAGAGAAGTCAGCTGTGCTGGAAAATATCCGCAAGTTCTTTCTGAGTGTTGTCTGGTTACCGCTGAATTTTTCGCCATTTTGGTCCCAACCCTGGACCGACTTTGTCGGTCCGATAAGCGCACAGCTTGGTTTTGCGTTGGGATATTACTGCCAGTGGCGCAGCAAAAACAGAAGTCAGGGGCAGAAGTGGAGCGAGTGGGGAACGTGCTTAAGTTTTGTTACGTTGGGTATGATGGCGTGGGCTTTGTCGTAATTCCCTGAATCCAAAAGTTGGTCAGATTGTTGACAAAGTGCGCTTAGTTCATGCCGGATGCGGCGTGAACGCCTTATCAGGCCTACAAAATCATGCAAATTCAATATATTGCATAAACCACGTAGGCCTGATAAGCGTAGCGCATCAGGCAGTTTTTGTGTTTGTCATCAGTCCAGCCCGCTTACGTTAAATCACGACGCCAGCGACAATTTCTGCTGCGTATACTCCAGCAACCACTGACTCACTCGAGACTGTTGTTCCGCATTCAGCCACATACCTTGTTTCGTGCGACGCCACAGGGCATCGTCGGCGCGGCGGACCCATTCATGATCCACCAGATATTTTAGCTCCGCTTCGTAGAACTCATGACCGAAATCTTCCCCGAGGTCGCTTATAGCCCCCGCATTGCCGAGCAGCAGCTCGCTGTTGCTGCCGTAGGTGCGTGCGTAATGACGTGCCAACGATTCGGTCAGGAACGGGTAACTGCGGCGCAGGCGGGCTGCGTAGTCGTCGCGGTCGCCTTCGATGGCGCCACCCGGTAACACACTCTCTTTCGTCCAGGCCGGGCCAATACCCTGATAATACGGTGTCAGTTTTTCCAGCGCGTGCTCTGCCAGTTTGCGGTATGTGGTCAGCTTGCCGCCAAATACCGACAACAGCGGCGCTTTGCCGTTTTCATCATGGATATCGAGCGTGTAATCACGGGTAATGGCCTGCGGCGAGTCGGATTCATCATCACAAAGCGGGCGCACACCGGAGTAGGTCCAGACGATATCGTCCCGGCTTAACTGCTTTTTAAAGTGCGTGTTATACACTTTCAGCAGGTAATTGATTTCACTCTCTTCAATCTTCACTGCTTTCGGGGAGCCTTTGTATTCCACATCGGTGGTGCCGATGATGGAAAACTCGTCCATCCACGGGATCACGAACACAATACGTTTATCTTCGTTTTGCAGAATGTAGGCTTGTTTTTGGGTATGTACGCGTGGCACCACAATATGGCTGCCTTTGATCAGGCGAATGCCATAAGGTGAAGGCAGATGCATGCCTTCGTCGAAGAACTGTTTCACCCACGGGCCGGTGGCATTAACCAGGCCGCGTGCCTGCCATGTGTATTTTTTGCCGGTATCGATATCTTCCGCTTCCACAATCCACATACCGTTTTCGCGGCGAGCAGACGTGGCGCGAGTACGGGTAAGTACTTCGCCGCCTTTACGCACCACCATCTGAGCGTTGGCGAGTACCAGACGGGCGTCGTCTACCCAGCAGTCGGAATATTCGAATCCGCGCGTAATTTCCGGTTTTAACACTGAATTTGCGCCAAAACGCAAACCGGTTGATCCCGGCAGACTGGTGCGTTTTCCCAGATGATCGTACATAAACAGACCAATACGAATCATCCACGCCGGGCGCAGATGCGGGCGATGCGGCAGGCGAAAACGCATCGGGAAGGCGATATGTGGAGCCATTTTCAGCAGCACTTCACGTTCAGCCAGCGCCTCGCTGACCAGACGGAATTCATAGTGTTCAAGGTAGCGCAGGCCGCCGTGAATGAGTTTTGAACTGGCGGAAGATGTCGCACAAGCAAGATCCTGCGCCTCCAGCATCAGCACGGATAAACCGCGTCCAGCGGCGTCTGCCGCGATACCAGCACCATTGATGCCGCCACCTATCACAATCAGATCTTTGGTTTCCATGCTGCCCTCATTCACTTTCGTTAAAGCTCATAAATGTTCGTTATCGAACATATTAGCAAAGAATCGCGCTTTAGGTAACATTGAAAAAACATTTTAGAGTGATATGTATAACATTATGGCGTTTATCTGCCGCTTCGACGTAAACTGGGCGGTAAATTTGCCCACTTGTTTGTAAAGAAAGAGAGACGCATGGATCAGTTCGAATGTATTAACGTTGCCGACGCGTACCAGAAGTTGCAGGAAAAAGAGGCGGTGCTGGTCGATATTCGCGATCCACAGAGTTTCGCAATGGGGCATGCGGCGCAGGCTTTTCATCTGACCAACGATACGCTGGGCGCGTTTATGCGTGATAACGACTTTGACACTCCGGTAATGGTGATGTGTTACCACGGTAACAGCAGCAAAGGCGCGGCGCAGTATCTGTTGCAACAGGGCTACGATATGGTCTACAGCATTGATGGCGGTTTTGAAGCCTGGCAGCGTCAGTTTCCCACAGAGGTGGCGTACGGCGCGTAAGGCTTTATACTGTCCCCTTTTGTGTGGAATAAGCGACAGCAACAATGTTGATGATTACCTCTTTTGCTAACCCCCGCGTGGCGCAGGCGTTTGTCGATTACATGGCGACGCAGGGTGTTATCCTCACGATTCAGCAACATAACCAAAGCGATGTCTGGCTGGCGGATGAATCCCAGGCCGAACGTGTGCGGGCGGAGCTGGCGCGTTTTCTCGAAAACCCGGCTGATCCGCGTTATCTCGCCGCCAGCTGGCAGTCAGGCCATACCGATAGTGGCCTGCATTATCGCCGTTATCCTTTCTTTGCTGCCTTGCGTGAACGTGCTGGCCCGGTAACCTGGGTGATGATGATCGCCTGCGTGGTGGTGTTTATCGCCATGCAAATCCTCGGCGATCAGGAAGTGATGTTATGGCTGGCCTGGCCATTTGATCCGACACTGAAATTTGAGTTCTGGCGCTACTTCACCCATGCGTTAATGCACTTCTCACTCATGCATATCCTCTTTAACCTGCTCTGGTGGTGGTATCTTGGCGGCGCGGTGGAAAAACGTCTCGGTAGCGGTAAGTTAATTGTCATTACGCTAATTAGCGCCCTGTTAAGCGGCTATGTGCAGCAAAAATTCAGTGGGCCGTGGTTCGGTGGACTTTCTGGCGTGGTTTATGCGCTGATGGGCTACGTCTGGCTGCGCGGCGAGCGCGATCCGCAAAGTGGCATTTACCTGCAACGTGGGTTAATCATCTTTGCGCTAATCTGGATTGTCGCCGGATGGTTTGATTTGTTTGGGATGTCGATGGCGAACGGAGCACACATCGCCGGGTTAGCCGTAGGTTTAGCGATGGCTTTTGTTGATTCGCTTAATGCGCGAAAACGAAAATAATTCCAGGGACTTGTAAATGAAACAAACACAACGTCACAACGGTATTATCGAACTGGTTAAACAGCAAGGTTATGTCAGCACCGAGGAACTGGTGGAGCACTTCTCCGTCAGCCCGCAGACTATTCGTCGCGACCTCAATGAACTGGCGGAGCAAAACCTGATCCTGCGCCATCATGGTGGTGCGGCGCTGCCTTCCAGTTCGGTTAACACGCCGTGGCACGATCGTAAAGCCACCCAGACCGAAGAAAAAGAGCGTATTGCTCGCAAAGTGGCGGAGCAAATCCCCAACGGCTCCACGCTGTTTATCGATATCGGCACCACGCCGGAAGCGGTGGCGCACGCGCTGCTCAATCACAGCAATTTGCGCATTGTCACCAACAATCTCAACGTTGCTAACACGCTGATGGTAAAAGAGGATTTTCGCATCATTCTTGCCGGTGGCGAATTACGCAGCCGTGACGGCGGGATAATCGGTGAAGCGACGCTCGATTTTATCTCCCAGTTCCGCCTCGACTTTGGCATTCTCGGGATAAGCGGTATTGACAGCGACGGCTCGCTGCTGGAGTTCGATTACCACGAAGTTCGCACCAAACGCGCCATTATTGAGAACTCGCGTCACGTGATGCTGGTTGTCGATCACTCGAAATTTGGCCGTAACGCAATGGTCAATATGGGCAGTATCAGCATGGTTGATGCCGTCTACACCGACGCCCCGCCGCCTGCGGGCGTGATGCAAGTGCTGGCGGACCACCATATTCAGCTGGAGCTGTGCTGATCCTGCACTTCCTCCCACGTCAGACCAAAACGCGCCAGGTATTTGCGTAGCCGATCCGCGTCGTTGACGCTGGCTTTGCCCTGGCGCGAAACGTCAAAAAGCTGACGTCCGGCAGCAGAAAGCGACTTTGCCTGGCGGCAGATAGCGATAACGTGTTCCAGTTGCAGTCTGTCAAAAAGGTCGATGTTTTCCGCCTCTGCGCCCAACAGTTGTGTAAGCGCCGAAGGATGACTTTCCTGCCAGTTATAGCGCAGACGATTAATCTCATCTTCTACGGTTTTAAGAGTGATTCGTCCACTTTCGGCAAACGTCGCCATCCGCGTAACGCTGGCAGAAAGTTCGCGAAAATTACCGCGCCATGTCGCCTGAGGCGATGTCGCAAAAGCCAGCCAGGCGCGCCGCGCTTCGGTGTTAAAGCGTACGTGGTCGCCAGTGAGCGAGGCGTGGCGCTCTACTTCATAATCCAGATTAGGTTCGATATCTTCCTGGCGCTGGCGTAGCCCTGGCAGGGTGAAGGTCCAGAGATTAATCCGTGCATACAGGTCTTCGCGAAACTTGCCTTCGGCAACCAGCTGGCGTAAATCGCGCACCGTACCGGCGATAAGCTGAAAATCACTGCTCACCTGGCGATCGCTGCCAAACGGGTAAAAGGTTTTCTCTTCAATGGCTTTCAGCAGCATTGCCTGTTCGTCCGCGCCCAGTTCGCCAATCTCATCGAGAAACAACATCCCGCCGTTGGCGCTACGTAGCAGCCCTTCCCGTGATTCCCGCGCCCCGGTGAACGCGCCTTTCACATGACCAAATAGCGCCGACATGGCGGTATCACCGCGCAAGGTGGCGCAGTTCACTTCCACAAACGCGCCGCTAAACTGATGCCGCGCCTGTTTTAACTCGAAGATGCGTCGCGCCAGAAACGACTTACCCGCACCAGTAGGGCCGTTAAGCAGAATTGGCGCGCGGGATTTGATCGCCACTTTTTCGATCTGCTCAATCATGCGGTTAAAGAGGGGGTTACGCGTAGCGATACCGGATTTGAGGAAATCGAGGGTTTGCTGGCGTTCTTCGGCAAAGCGGCTGGCGATAGCGTTATAACGGCTTAAATCGAGATCGATAATCGTCACTTCACCTGCGCTGCGCGGTTGTTCTTTTTTGCGCGGTGGTGAAGATTGTATCAAACGGGCGGGCAAGTAACGGGCTTCCGCCAGCAGAAACCAGCAAATCTGCGCGACGTGGGTGCCGGTGGTGATGTGAATTAAATAGTCTTCTTTATCAGGTTTAAAAGCGTAATGCCGGGCGAAATCATGCAGGCAGGCGTAAACCTCTTCGAAATCCCACGGGTTATGCAGTTCAATCTCAACGCCTACCACTTCTGTTTCTGGCGAAACGCTGGCGATATCGCGTTTAAGCGTTTCAAATAGCGAGCGCGAGCGGGCGTCATGCAACAATTCCAGCCGATCGATGACTAACGATTCTTGCTGGCATAAACAGAGCGTCGGGCGCCATTTTGACCAGCGTTGACTGCCGCGCCCGGCATAATCCAGCACGGTTCCGACAAAGCCAAAAGCCACTGTTTTACGCATCTTAGATATCCTTATAAAAGACGATATTTCATTATCGGTTAAGTGACTTTATAGAAAATCTCCGTTTACGGACTTTGTACTTTTAATTAAATAAAAACAAACAATTATAAAATTAATTCGCTGATTTAATTTTCTGGCACGACGGTTGCAATTATCAGGACAGCAAACAACGAAAAGAGAAAAACATAATGAATTACGAATTACTGACCACTGAAAATGCCCCGGTAAAAATGTGGACCAAAGGCGTACCGGTAGAAGCCGATGCGCGTCAGCAACTTATTAATACGGCGAAGATGCCGTTTATTTTCAAACATATTGCGGTAATGCCTGACGTGCACCTGGGTAAAGGTTCCACCATTGGTAGCGTGATCCCAACGAAAGGGGCGATTATTCCGGCGGCGGTGGGGGTGGATATCGGTTGTGGAATGAACGCGCTGCGTACCGCGTTAACGGCAGCGGACCTGCCTGAAAACCTGGCGGAGCTGCGTCAGGCGATTGAAACTGCCGTGCCGCACGGGCGTTCCAATAATCGTAGCCGTCGTGATAAAGGCGCATGGGAAAATCCGCCTGTTAACGTCGACGCTAAATGGGCCGAGCTGGAAGCCGGTTATCAGTGGTTAACGCAAAAATATCCGCGTTTCCTTAATACCAATAACTACAAACATCTGGGAACGCTGGGAACGGGTAACCACTTTATTGAAATCTGCCTAGATGAGTCTGACCAGGTGTGGATTATGCTGCACTCTGGTTCACGCGGAATCGGTAACGCCATCGGGACGTACTTTATCGATCTGGCACAAAAAGAGATGCAGGAAACGCTTGAAACGTTGCCGTCGCGTGATCTGGCGTACTTTATGGAAGGTACGGAATACTTTGATGATTACCTGAAAGCCGTGGCCTGGGCGCAATTATTCGCAAGTCTTAACCGCGATGCGATGATGGAAAACGTGGTAACGGCGTTGCAGAACATTACGCAGAAAACGGTGAGACTGCCGCAAACGCTGGCGATGGAAGAGATTAACTGTCACCACAACTATGTGCAAAAAGAGCAGCACTTTGGCGAAGAAATCTATGTAACGCGTAAGGGCGCGGTGTCTGCGCGTGCCGGGCAGTACGGAATTATTCCCGGTTCGATGGGAGCGAAAAGCTTTATCGTCCGTGGGCTGGGAAATGAAGAGTCATTCTGTTCGTGTAGCCACGGTGCCGGGCGGGTAATGAGCCGTACCAAAGCGAAAAAACTGTTCAGCGTGGAAGATCAAATTCGTGCCACCGCTCATGTGGAATGCCGTAAAGATGCCGAAGTGATCGACGAAATTCCGATGGCGTATAAAGATATTGATGCGGTGATGGCGGCACAAAGCGATCTGGTGGAAGTTATCTACACCCTGCGTCAGGTGGTGTGCGTAAAAGGATAAATGATGAAAAGGATGATTGCGCTGGATGGCGCACAAGGCGAAGGTGGCGGGCAGATCCTGCGCTCGGCGCTGAGTCTGTCGATGATAACCGGCCAGCCATTTACCATCACCGGCATTCGTGCCGGGCGGGCGAAACCGGGGCTGTTGCGCCAGCATCTGACCGCAGTAAAGGCGGCGACGGAAATTTGCGGGGCAACGGTAGAAGGCGCGGAACTGGGGTCGCAACGTCTGGTCTTCCGGCCCGGCACCGTGCGCGGCGGCGATTACCGCTTTGCTATCGGTAGCGCCGGAAGTTGTACGTTGGTGCTGCAAACGGTGCTGCCCGCGCTGTGGTTTGCCGATGGGCCATCGAGTGTTGAAGTGAGCGGAGGCACCGATAACCCGTCGGCGCCGCCTGCGGATTTTATCCGCCGGGTGCTGGAGCCGCTGCTGGCGAAAATAGGAATTCATCAGCAAACCACATTATTACGCCACGGTTTTTACCCTGCCGGAGGCGGCGTGGTGGCAACGGAAGTCTCGCCCGTGGCATCGTTTAACACCTTGCAACTTGGCGAGCGCGGAAACATTGTGCGCCTGCGTGGTGAGGTGTTATTAGCTGGCGTGCCGCGCCATGTTGGTGAGCGCGAAATCGCTGCGTTGGCAGCGAGTTTTTCTCTGCATGAGCAGACTATTCAGTCATTGCCGCGCGATCAGGGACCGGGTAATACCGTCTCGCTTGAAGTCGAAAGTGAAAATATTACCGAACGCTTTTTTGTCGTCGGTGAAAAACGTGTCAGTGCCGAAGTGGTAGCCGCGCAGTTGGTGAAAGAGGTGAAACGTTACCTGATAAGCCCGGCGGCGGTGGGGGAATATCTCGCTGACCAGCTTGTGTTACCGATGGCGCTGGCGGGCGCGGGAGAGTTTACGGTCGCCCATCCTTCATGCCATCTGCTGACCAATATCGCCGTGGTGGAGCGTTTCTTGCCGGTGCGGTTTGGTCTGATAGAAACAGACGGCGTAACGCAGGTGAGCGTTGAATGATGTAAAGATGTAAGCCGGAACCGACGCGTTATCCGGCTAAACTCACACTCCATACCCCATCATCTTCAGCAGTTTCTGTGCATGTTGCACGGCAGCCTGACGATGGGCCACGCCGAGTTTCTGATACAGATTACGGATATGCGTCTTGATGGTGGTCGCCGCCACTTCCAGCTCGCCTGCAATTTGTTCGTTACTGTAACCGGAGTAAATCAGCCCCAGTACCTGCCATTCGCGTTGGGTCAGCGGACTGGTACGGATCAATTCTGGTACTTCCGGATGATTTAGCAGACGTTCAACGAAACTCTCATCGAAATGGGCGAATTTATGTCGATGATGTTGATTGATTTCCCGCAGAATACGCTGCGCGCGGTGCTGTTCCAGTTCCGGCAGCGTATTGAGCTGAATCAGCTGACGTAACTGCTGCGCCATCGCTTCGCCTTCAATAACAAAATGACTGATAAATCCGGTGCGATTCGCCAGTTTTAATGCATCCAGCAACACTCGCTGGGCGTCGCTTTTACGCCCGGCTTGCCAGTACAACTGATTGAGTAAAAGCAGGTTACGGTTGAGATCGCTCATTAACCGCAGACTACGGGCGTTTTCGTTCAGTTCTTCGAGGACTATTTCCGCAGGTTCAAACTCGCCCAGCAAGATTTGTGCACGGGCAATGTTGCGCCATTGACCTTGCAGGAAGTGGTTGTTAGCAAACTCCGGTTTGGCTGTGTGACGCAACCAGTTGGCAGCTGCCGCTTTATCGCCGGTCATCTGCCAGTAAATCACGCGAACTTTGTTGGCGTTAGAGATCCAGTCGCTGTGGTATTTGCCATTTCCCAGCAGGTTTTCCAGACGGTTTAGCTGGCTACGGGCATTATCTAAATCGCCACGGGCCAGCGAGCATTGAATTAACATTGCCAGGCACTGAAGCTGTTGCTGCGGCTGATAAGATGACAAGACTTCAATCCCGCTTCGCGCTGAGGCTTCTGCTTCATCCAGCCGCGCCCAGGCCCATAGCAGCTGTGCACGGATGCGCACCAGAAACTCATGCATCGGCAACTGTTCCAGATGCTGCTCGTTAATCAACTGGAACGCTTTTTCCTGCGTTTCCCACGCAGTTTGCAAGAACCCCTGGGCAAACAGAATTTCACTTTGCTGGATTAAACTCCACAAGGCGTAGTGCCAGACATCATGCTGACGCGCCATTTGCTCGGTTTGCTGCATAAGCGCCAGCGAGCGGGTAAGTTCACCTTTACAGTGCAACACTTCGCCAAGTACGGAGGTCGCGACAATGCGACTGTAGAACCAGCCCGGAGGCAGTTCTTCCAGTGCCTGTTTTGCCAGCCGTTCGGCTTCTTCCGGATTACCGTCGTTAATGGCGACCTGGGCGCGCAGAGCGTTAAATTCTGCGTGCATGGTGCCTTCTCTGATGCCCTGGATTTCGTGTTCGGCTCGTGCCAGCAGGGTATTTACTTCGCCGTAGCGATGCTGACTTTGCATCAACCAGGCCTGCAACAACACCAGTTGCGGATTTTCCAGCAGACTGTCCCACGGCAGGGCTTTGAGTGACTCTTCCAGCAGCGAAAGTTCACTGTGGTTGAACAGGCTCCAGGCATGATTAAGCAGAATATCGCGCAGCATTAGCGCGTCGCCCGCGGCCAGTGCATGATGGATGGCTTCGCTTGGGAAGCCCTGAGTCATCCAGCTTTCTGCGGCGGCACGATGAATTTCGGGCAGTTCCGCCGCCAGTTCCCACTGGCAGCGCTGGCGCAGGAAGTTGCCAAACAATGGGTGATAGCAGAACCACTCGCCGGTATCATCCATCCTTTGCAGAAACAGCCCCTGACGCTCAATCTCTTCAAGGCGCATTTGCCCGTTTTCTTCGCCGGTAACACGGGTGATGAGTGCATCGTTCATTGAACGCAAAATGGCGCTTTTCAACAGAAAATGGCGCGTCGCCAGATCAACGTTATCCAACACTTCATCGACCAGATAATCAGAAAGATGACTGGCATTAATGCCCGCCAGGCGACGTGCAGATTTGTGCGCAGAGTGGGTATTCTGCCGGACGGAGAGGGCGATTAATTGTAAAGCCGTTGCCCAGCCAGAAACGTCATCGCAAATCCGGCTACTTTCAGCGGCTTCAATGGGTGAAGACAGACGGCAATCAAAAAACTGCTTGGCTTCCTGGTGGGTAAATGCCAGTTGCTGGCTGCCAATTTCCAGCAGTTGGTCACGTACACGCAAATTGGCAATACCCAGTTGCGGAAGATTTCGCGATAAAACCACCAGGGTCAGATTTTCCGGCTGATGGCGAATAAAGAAGCGCATTGACTCGTGAATCACGGGGTTAGTGATCAGATGATAATCGTCAATAACCAGGTAGAGCGGCTGGTGCCATTCTGCCAGTTCGATAAACAGTTGGGCAAAAAGTGAGGATAGATTGGCATATTGCCGCTTTTGCGCCATCACTTCACTGGCGGGGCAATGCCCGTTGGTTGCCTGTTGAATTGCGGCAATCAGGTAGCTGGCGAACCGCTCTTGCTGGTTATCGCCGTCATCCAGCGAGTACCAGCCCAAATCGTTTTTGCCTGCCGCCCATTGGGATATGAGCGTTGTCTTTCCGTAGCCCGCAGGGCTTGTGATCAGCACCAGCCTGAAGTTGTTCGCGCCGGAAAGTTTAGCCAGCAGGCGTTCACGAACCACGGTATGGTCGAGTCGAACCGGGCGACTTAATTTTGACGGAATCAGCATAGTTAATCACTTCACTGTGGAAATTGAGGAAATATTATTTTTTTTGCGCTTCGTAATTAATGGTTATAAGGTCGGCCAGAAATCTGTGCAATGCAAGCGATGACGGTTTTTTATGTGTCTGAATTTGCACTCTGTCACAATTCAAAACCTTTATTAATGATTCACCTAAAAACTACGCTGATACAGCGTAGATACTGGATCTTATGGTGTTTTCTCGTGATTCAAAAGCGTTATTAAAGCAATGATGCTTCCTTAATTCATGATGAAAGGTCTATCTAAAAAGATGAACTTAATAAATCTATTAAGAATGAAATGAATCACGATTGGTATTTCATTACTGAAACTATTTCGCTGCTTTACTTGATTTATAGAGTGACTTTCCGCTTTTTGATAATACGCAATGGCCCTTTCTTACTGTTAATCGTCGGTTTTCTGCGTTCTTTGGCACTGGGTCGATGCTTTTGCAGTTGATTGCACTACCTTTAAGTGGTCGCGATCACATTTTCTTGCTCATCCCCGTCACTCCTCCCCGCCTAATCCCCCGTAGGATGAGGAAGGTCAACATGGAGCCTGGCAAACTAACGATAACGTTGTGTTTAATGTCTAAGAAAACTGGAACTCCTATGTCACAACCCATTTTTAATGAAAAGCAATTTCAGGAAGCCCTGTCACGTCAATGGCAGCGTTATGGTTTAACTTCTGCAGCTGAGATGACCCCTCGTCAGTGGTGGCAGGCAGTGAGTGAAGCTCTGGCGGAAATGTTGCGTGCCCAGCCTTTTGCCAAACCGACGGCGAATCAGCGCCATGTCAACTACATCTCAATGGAGTTTTTGATTGGTCGTCTGACGGGCAACAACCTGTTAAATCTCGGTTGGTATCAGGCTGTTCAGGATTCGCTGAAATCCTATGACATCAACCTGACAGATCTGCTGGAAGAAGAGACTGACCCGGCGTTGGGCAACGGCGGTCTGGGCCGTCTGGCGGCATGTTTCCTCGACTCAATGGCGACCGTCGGACAGTCCGCAACAGGCTATGGCCTGAACTATCAATATGGTTTGTTCCGTCAGTCATTTGTTGACGGTCAACAGATGGAAGCGCCAGATGACTGGCATCGCGGTAACTATCCGTGGTTCAGCCATAATGAAGCGCTTGATGTGCAGGTTGGGATTGGTGGCAAGGTCACGAAAGACGGACGTTGGGAGCCTGCATTTACCATTACCGGCCAGGCGTGGGATTTGCCTGTACTGGGCTACCGAAACGGTGTGGCGCAGCCGCTGCGTTTATGGCAGGCGACGCATGCGCATCCGTTTAACCTCACCAAATTCAACGACGGCGATTTCCTGCGTGCTGAACAACAGGGCATCGACGCTGAAAAACTGACCAAAGTTCTCTATCCAAACGACAACCACACCGCGGGTAAAAAACTGCGTCTGATGCAGCAATATTTCCAGTGTGCCTGTTCGGTAGCAGATATTCTGCGCCGTCATCATCTGGCGGGGCGTAAGTTGCACGAACTGGCAGATTACGAAGTCATTCAGCTCAACGATACCCACCCAACTATCGCTATTCCAGAACTGCTGCGCGTGCTGATTGATGAGCATCAGATGAGCTGGGATGACGCCTGGGCTATCACCAGCAAAACTTTCGCTTACACCAATCATACCCTGATGCCAGAAGCACTTGAGTGCTGGGATGAAAAATTGATTAAAGCGCTGCTGCCGCGCCATATGCAGATAATCAATGAAATTAACAACCGCTTTAAGAAACTGGTGGAAAAAAACTGGCCTGGCGACAAAGCGGTTTGGGCGAAACTGGCGGTGGTACATGACAAACAAGTTCGCATGGCCAATATGTGCGTGGTAAGCGGTTTCGCGGTGAACGGTGTAGCGGCGCTGCACTCGGATCTGGTGGTGAAAGACTTGTTCCCGGAATATCACCAGCTGTGGCCGAACAAATTCCATAACGTTACAAACGGCATTACCCCACGTCGCTGGATCAAACAGTGCAACCCGGCACTGGCGGCGCTGCTCGATAAATCGCTGAAAAAAGAGTGGGCTAATGATCTCGATCAGCTGATTAATCTGGAAAAATTCGCGGATGACGCGAAATTCCGCCAGCAATATCGCGAGATCAAACAGGCGAATAAAGTGCGTCTGGCGGAGTTTGTGAAAGTCCGTACCGGTATTGAAATCAATCCTCAGGCGATTTTCGATATACAGATCAAACGCCTGCACGAGTACAAACGCCAACACCTGAACCTGCTACATATTCTGGCACTGTACAAAGAGATCCGCGAGAACCCACAAGCCGATCGCGTGCCGCGCGTGTTCCTGTTCGGAGCGAAAGCGGCACCGGGCTACTACCTGGCGAAGAACATTATCTTTGCGATCAACAAAGTGGCAGATGTGATCAACAACGATCCACAGGTGGGCGACAAGCTGAAGGTCGTGTTCCTGCCAGACTATTGTGTATCTGCGGCGGAAATGCTGATCCCGGCGGCGGATATCTCCGAACAGATCTCCACCGCAGGTAAAGAAGCTTCTGGTACTGGCAATATGAAACTGGCGCTTAACGGTGCGCTCACTGTCGGTACGCTGGATGGTGCAAACGTAGAGATTGCTGAGAAAGTCGGTGAAGAGAACATCTTTATCTTCGGTCATACCGTCGAGCAGGTTAAGGCGCTGAAAGCGAAGGGCTACGACCCGGTAAAATGGCGGAAGAAAGATAAGGTCCTAGATGCGGTATTGAAAGAGCTGGAAAGCGGCAAATATAGCAATGGCGATAAACACGCTTTTGACCAGATGCTGCATAGTATCGGCAAACAAGGCGGCGATCCGTATCTGGTAATGGCGGACTTTGCGGCTTATGTCGAAGCGCAAAAACGCGTGGATGTGCTGTACCGCGACCAGGAGGCCTGGACTCGCGCGGCGATCCTCAATACCGCTCGCTGCGGTATGTTCAGCTCGGATCGCTCAATCCGTGATTATCAGGCTCGTATCTGGCAGGCAAAACGCTAAGGAAGCGCGATGGAAAGCAAACGTCTGGACAAAGCCGCGTTGGCGGCGGGGATCAGCCCCAATTACATCAATGCCCACGGAAAACCGCAGTCGATTAGCGCCGAAACCAAACGGCGTTTGCTTGATGCGATGCATCAAAGTGCCGCCACGAAAGTGGCGGTAACACCAGTGCCAAATGTCATGGTGTATACCGCCGGGAAAAAAATGCCAATGGCGGTAGAGGGCAGCGGCGAATATAGCTGGCTGCTGACCACCGAAGAAGGAACGCAGTACAAAGGTCATGTGAGCGGTGGTAACGCGTTCAATCTACCGGCAAAACTGCCGGAAGGTTATCACACGCTGACGCTTGCTCAGGATGAACAGCGTGCTCATTGTCGGGTGATTGTCGCACCTAAACGCTGCTACGAACCGCAGGCTTTGCTCAACAAGCAAAAGCTGTGGGGCGCTTGCGTTCAGCTTTATACGCTGCGCTCGGAAAAAAACTGGGGCATTGGCGATTTTGGCGATCTCAAAGCGATGTTGGTGGATGTGGCAAAACGCGGTGGATCGTTTATCGGCCTGAATCCGATTCATGCGCTGTACCCGGCAAACCCGGAAAGCGCCAGCCCATATAGCCCGTCATCTCGCCGTTGGCTGAACGTGATTTATATCGACGTCAACGCCGTTGAAGATTTTCAGCTTAGTGAAGAGGCACAGGCCTGGTGGCAGATGCCGACCACGCAACAGACGCTGCAACAGGCGCGGGATGCCGACTGGGTCGATTACTCTACCGTCACCGCACTGAAAATGACGGCGCTGCGGATGGCGTGGAAAGTCTTCGCGCAACGTGATGATGAACAAATGGCAGCATTTCGCCAGTTTGTAGCTGAACAGGGCGACAGCCTGTTCTGGCAGGCGGCGTTTGACGCGCTACATGCCCAACAAGTGAAAGAAGATGAAATGCGCTGGGGCTGGCCAGCATGGCCCGAGATGTATCAGAACGTAGATTCGCCAGAAGTGCGTCAGTTCTGCGAAGAACATCGCAATGACGTCGATTTTTATCTCTGGTTGCAGTGGCTGGCTTACAGCCAGTTTGCCGCCTGCTGGGAGATAAGCCAGGGCCATGAAATGCCCATTGGCTTGTATCGTGACCTGGCGGTTGGTGTAGCAGAAGGTGGAGCAGAAACCTGGTGCGACCGCGAGTTGTATTGTCTGAAAGCGTCGGTTGGCGCGCCACCGGATATCCTCGGCCCGTTGGGGCAGAACTGGGGATTACCGCCGATGGACCCGCATATCATCACCGCGCGCGCCTATGAACCGTTTATCGAGCTGCTGCGCGCCAATATGCAAAACTGCGGCGCGTTGCGAATTGACCATGTGATGTCGATGCTGCGTTTGTGGTGGATACCGTATGGCGAGACGGCGGATCAGGGCGCGTATGTTCACTATCCGGTGGATGATCTGCTCTCTATTCTGGCGCTTGAAAGTAAGCGCCATCGCTGCATGGTAATTGGCGAAGATCTCGGCACCGTACCAGTAGAGATTGTCGGTAAGCTGCGCAGCAGCGGTGTGTACTCCTACAAAGTGCTCTATTTCGAAAGCGATCACGAGAAGACGTTCCGCGCACCAAAAGCGTATCCGGAACAGTCGATGGCGGTCGCGGCGACGCACGACCTGCCTACGCTTCGCGGCTACTGGGAGAGCGGGGATTTAACGCTGGGCAAAACGCTGGGGCTGTACCCGGATGAAGCCGTGCTGCGCGGTTTGTATCAGGATCGCGAACTGGCGAAGCAAGGGCTACTGGATGCACTGCATAAATACGGTTGTCTGCCTAAACGCGCTGGGCATAAGGCGTCGCTAATGGCGATGACGCCGACGCTTAATCGTGGTTTGCAGCGCTACATTGCCGACAGTAACAGCGCTCTGTTAGGGCTACAGCCGGAAGACTGGCTGGATATGGCGGACCCGGTGAATATCCCCGGCACCAGCTACCAGTACAAAAACTGGCGACGTAAGCTTTCTGCAACGCTTGAGACGATGTTTGCCGATGATAGTGTGAACAAGTTGATTAAGGATCTGGACAAGCGGCGCAGGTTGGTCGCGAAGAAGTAATTGAGGAAGTGCCTGGTACACGTTGCCAGGCTTTTTTTTCAAGGAAAAAAGTTATGGACATATCAGTCAAAGCAGACCTTGAAGATAAGATAAAACAAAAATATACGATTGGGGATTATGAATTTGATGCAGTAAATAAATGCTTTTGGGGTGATGCAGAAATCGAATTGTATCTCTATGAAGTAGATACAGATATCTGGCGAAGCTGCGATGTATGGTATTTTGATGGCTATGAAAATCAATTATCCGATCATGAGACCGAAGATCTTGTTTTCTTTGGTGATAAGGCTTCTGTAAAGAGTAAAGCCATTGAAAAATTTAATGAAAATCCCCCGGAGTTTATGGGGTACAAGATATTTTATAGAAATATAGCCATTGTCTTCGAAACGCGAAGGCACCTGTTATAAGCGACGCAGAGTGGCAGCGAAGAAGAAGTAGAGTGCGGTTGATGCCGGATGCGCCACATCCGGCAGTCAGTGTTATCAAATCACCATATTCAGCAGCAGACAGCCTACCAGACCGCACACCGAGATAATGGTTTCCAGCATCGACCAGGACTTAATGGTCTCGCCGATAGTCAGGTTAAAGTACTCTTTGAACAGCCAGAAGCCTGGATCGTTCACGTGCGAGAAAATCACACTACCGGAACCAACCGCAATAACCATCAGCTCTGGGCTAACGCCTGTCGTTGCAATCAGCGGCGCAGCGATACCACCCGCAGTGATTGCCGCAACGGTTGCGGAACCCAGCGCGATACGCAGTACGGCAGCAATCGACCAGGCCATCAGCAGCGGAGAAATGTTGGTTTCGTGCATCATGGAAGCAATGTATTTGTCCACGCCGCTGTCTACCAGCACCTGCTTGAACGCACCGCCACCACCGATGATCAACAGCATCATCGCAATGATTTTGATGGAAGAAACCAGCGTGTCGTTAATCTGATCCATTGAACGACCACGGTTCAGACCAAAGGTGAACATCGCGATCAGCACGGCAATCAGCGTTGCCATTACCGGGTCACCGAGGAACTCCGCCACCGGCAGGAAAGCGTGACCTTTCGGCAGGATCATTTCGGCAATCGCACGCATCGCCATCAGCACAACCGGCACCAGAGAGGTCCAGACGCTGACGCCAAAGCCTGGCATCTCTTCTTCGCTAAAGGTTTTCGCGCTGTACAGACCTTCCGGGATCGGCTTATCAATACCTTTCAGCACGCGAGCGTAAACCGGACCCGCGAGAATAACGGTCGGGATTGCCAGAATGGTGCCGTACAGCAGGGTTTTACCCATATCGGCATTGAAAATGGTGGCAATCGCAGTCGGGCCCGGATGCGGCGGCAGGAAGCCGTGGGTCACAGACAGTGCAGCCGCCATTGGTACACCAACATACAGCAGTGGAATATTTGCAGCAGCAGCGATAGTGAACACCAGAGGCAGCATCAGTACGAAGCCTACTTCATAGAACAGGGCAAAACCGACGGTAAAACCGGTTAATACCACTGCCCACTGGATGTGTTTTTTACCAAATTTGGCAATCAGCGTGGTGGCGATACGTTGTGCGCCGCCACAGTCTGCCAGCATTTTGCCCAGCATCGCACCAAAGCCCATGATCAGGGCAAGGCTACCGAGCGTCCCGCCGACACCGGCTTTGATAGAGCCAATAACTTTATCCAGCGGCATCCCTTGCATTAATCCAACAGCAAGCGCCACCAGGACGAGAGCGATGAAGCCGTTCATTTTGAAGCGGATCATCAGGAGTAATAACAAGATTACACCGATAGCAACAATGACTAATGGCATGATTTACCTGGCCTTTAATTTGTTATGGGTAACGTCAGGTTTCTGACGACAAATCCTGGTTGTCCCAACTGGGAACAGAGATATAACGGCACCACGGCTGATGACCCCTAAAACGTATTAGTGTAGTCAGATGTTATGAGTGTGTTTGGTGCCCATGCGAATGATACGGGTAACATTGTGTGCTTGAGAATCACCAGAGCGGGGTAAATTTAAATTATGAGAGGTTGGTCATATTATCGCGGGGAAACTTAGGGATTGGATTTGCCGAGGCAATGTAGCGCTAACGCCTGACAGACGGCCCGATAAGACGCTTTAGCGTCGCATCGGGCAATCTACAAAAGAGAGGATAATTTAGTAGTAAGAGTGTTCGCCGCGCTGGTGTTCTGTGAGATCGCGGACACCTTTCAGTTCCGGGAATTCGTTCAGCAACTGCTTTTCGATCCCTTCTTTCAGCGTTACATCGACCATTGAACAACCGTTACAGCCGCCGCCAAATTGCAGAATGGCGTAGCCGTCTTCGGTGATTTCCATCAGCGAAACGCGACCACCGTGACCGGCAAGTTGCGGGTTGATCTGCGATTGCAGCATATACTCCACACGCTCCATCAGAGGCGCGTCGTCAGCCACTTTACGCATTTTGGCGTTCGGGGCTTTCAGCGTCAGCTGAGAACCCAACTGGTCGGTAACAAAGTCGATCTCTGCATCTTCCAGGTATGGCGCGCTCAACTCATCAACATACGCAGTCAGCAGGTCAAATTTCAGGGCGGTGTCGGTGGCTTCCACAGCGTCCGGCGGACAATAAGAAACGCCACATTCAGCGTTAGGCGTGCCGGGGTTAATCACAAATACGCGGATTTGTGTCCCTTCTTCCTGGTTTGCCAGCAGTTTGGCAAAGTGCGCTTGTGCAGCATCGGAAATACGGATCATAGTAATGGCCTAATAGTTGACTATTTTAGTTGGTTATAATACGCCCATCATCGAGGCTCTACAAGGTTCGACAAAGGCACCAGACCTGGACAGTCGCCGCACCATTGCGTAAAAGCAACTGCGCAATCTCTGCGACGGTACTTCCGGTGGTGACGACATCATCCACAATCACCATATGGCGACCTTGCACAGGCAATTCAAGGCGAAAGGCATTTTTCAGGTTGCGCTTGCGCAGACGGGCGCTGAGAAAATGCTGGGTCGCGGTGGCCCGTGTTCGTGTGACGGCTTCGCTATCCCATTGGCAGTGCAACCAGCGTGATAACGGCTGACACAGCAAATCGCTCTGATTAAATCCCCGACGCCAGTGACGCCGCTGCCATAACGGAACGCTGATGATGCGATCCGGCAGTTGCAACCCGGTGGTGCGACGAGCGTGTAAGACTTCCAATAGTAACAGACGTGCCAGGGCGCTGGCGATTTCACTGCGCCGCGAAAACTTAAGCTGGTGGATAAGCGGGCTTAATGGCGGCGTGTAGTTGGCGACCGTGACCAGTCTTTGCCACGGCGGCGGTTTTTGCAGGCAGCGACCGCAGGGAAGATGTGAGTATGTTGCCGGTAACCCACATTGCGGGCATAACGTTTCATGTTTACGGGCGGCACAAGAGCAGACCGAACAAATTCCCCAATGACCTAACGCCAAAGGCATTCGGCATAGCCAGCATAATCCTGGTACTGTTAGCATATGTTCATCCTTGTTAGTCAAAAGAGAACAATAGCGGATGAATAACATCTGGTGGCAGACCAAAGGTCAGGGGAATGTTCATCTTGTGCTGCTGCACGGATGGGGACTGAATGCCGAAGTGTGGCGTTGCATTGACGAGGAACTTAGCTCGCATTTTACGCTGCACCTTGTTGATCTGCCCGGCTTCGGGCGCAGTCAGGGATTTGGTGCGATGTCGCTTGCTGACATGGCGGAAGTCGTGCTGCAGCAGGCACCGGATAAAGCTATTTGGTTAGGCTGGAGCCTGGGCGGGCTGGTGGCAAGCCAGATTGCGTTAACCCATCCCGAGCGCGTTCAGGCGCTGGTCACCGTGGCGTCGTCGCCGTGTTTCAGTGCTCGTGACGGCTGGCCGGGGATAAAACCGGACGTGCTGGCTGGTTTCCAGCAGCAACTCAGTGAAGATTTTCAGCGTACGGTGGAACGATTCCTTGCGTTACAAACCATGGGGACAGAAACGGCACGCCAGGATGCGCGAGCGCTGAAGAAAACTGTTCTGGCATTACCGATGCCGGAGGTTGACGTGCTCAATGGTGGGCTGGAAATTCTGATAACGGTCGATCTCCGTCAGCCGCTGCAACACGTACCCATGCCGTTTTTACGATTGTATGGTTATCTCGACGGTCTGGTGCCGCGCAAAGTGGTGCCGATGCTGGATGAACTCTGGCCGCACAGCGAGTCATATATCTTCGCCAAAGCGGCCCATGCGCCGTTTATTTCGCATCCGGACGAGTTTTGTCAGCAGCTGGTGGCGTTGACGCAGAGGGTGTAGGCAGCATTTGAAATGGCGAGGCAGAACTTTACTGACTCGCCGCAGCCAACTCTTCTTCTGACACCCCAGTAAAGCGCATGATGTCCGCAAGAGGGACTCCGGACTCAAGCATTATTTTGGCTATATGCAAGGCTTTGGATTGCTCCCCCTCCTGCCGCAATCTTTCCGCAATAGTCATTAAACTCTCCTTGTGTTTTGGTGAATGTTCAGCAACGCCGTCGATAAAATCGTTAAAACGTACCGCATCGCCGGTTTGCAGTATTTGACTTACTCCCAGCCCAAATGGGCGGGGATTCTTGTTTCGCGGAGCCGAACCTAAGCCGCGTTAAGCGGTTTAGGAATTACAGGCTCTCCACAAGCTAACACGGCGAGTCCCGCCGCTTTTATATTACGGGCCGCATTGATATCACGGTCATGATCTGCGCCGCATTCAGGGCAGTGCCATTTCCGCACATCAAGAGGCATTTTTTGCATGGTGAAGCCACAACAGCTACAGCGTTTTGAGGACGGGAAAAATGGGGCGATTGCGACTACTGACCGCCCTGCCCATTCGCCTTTGTACCGGAGCTGGCGCACCAGTTCGCTCCAGCTCGCGTCTGCTATCGCTTTGGATAGCGACGGGTTGCGGATCATGTTTTTCACCTTAAGAGATTCGACGCAAACAACCTGGTTTTCGTTAATCAGTTTGCGGGTTGTCTTGTGCAAGGCATCCAGCCGGCAATCGGCAATTTTCGCGTGGAGTCGGGCCACCTTTAAGCGGGCTTTGGCGCGGTTCTTCGAGCCTTTGGCCTTTTTGCTTAGTCGGCGCTGTAGCAGCGCCAGGCGTGCCGCGTATTTAGCGGTATGGCGGGGATTGCTTTGTCTGAATCCGGCATCAGTGACGAACAAATCTTTTAAACCAACATCAATACCGACCGTTTTAGCGGTGATCGGCAGTGATACAGGTTCAAACTCGCAGAGGCAGGACACGAAATATCGTCCGGCAGCGTCTCTGGAAATGGTGATCGAGGATGGCGCAGACGGTAGAGCGCGACTCCAGCGCACATCTAACGGCGCTTTGCTCTTTGCCATATACAGCTTGCCATCACGGTATTTAAACGCCGTATTCATGAAGGTAGCGGCCTGTTTATGGCGCTTGCTTTTGAATGTCGGGTATTTGGCACGTCCAGCGAAGAAGTTTGAAAACGCTGTTTGTTGGTGACGTATGGCTTGCTGGAGCGGCACGGCTGATACATCGCCCAGCCATGAATATTCTGGCATGGCTTTAATCGCAGTCAGCCGCTTATCGGCTTGAGGATAGCCGATCTTCTCCTGCCGTTCGTACCAGGCGTCAGTGCGCCAGCGGAGAATCGAGTTATAGACAAAACGCACGCACCCGAACGTTTGAGCCAAAAGCTCAACCTGATCGGGTGTTGGATAGAATCTGTATTTATAGGCGCGTTTCATAGTCTTACTAAATACTCTGAAATTTGTAAGTCGTATTAATGAAGGTCAAAAATGTTACGTAGTTACCGCGCTTATATCCCCGCCCGATAGGGCGAGGCTTTACGCGCAATATCGGTAATTAAACAGCCCTTTGATTTGTCTGTCATTAGCGTACCCACTACTTAATAAGCAGGCCATTTGCTCTACCAGCCCCATCAGGTCGCGTTGGCGTATATGTTTTTGAATTAACTCCAGCAACGCCATGCGTCGGTGCAGCATGATTTCATCATCAGGCATGACGGTGACATCAATCAGCGGAAATGCAGAGGCATAGAGCTGTCTCGCCAGTTTGGGGTCGGCGAAACAATCCAGCCAACACAGTGAATAGGGATAGGGGCTTTCAATGCCGTGGTAAAACAACAATGGCACCACCATCGGCAACGTTTTGTATCCGGCATCAAGGTGGTTTTGCATTGCGGCAATGGCGTAACGCATCATGCGAAAAGCGATCAGTTTGTTTGAGGTGCTTTGATGTTCAATCAGACAATAGATATATCCCGGTCCTTGCTCCGTTTTCACCGACCACAGCACGTCGGAATAGCTTTCACGCAGATCGTCATCAATAAAGCTGCTCGACTCCAGCTTGAGGGTTTTCATATCACAGAGCGCGTGAATGGATGCCGGTAAATGGAACGCAAGAAAATCACGCGCCGTGTCTGGTTGGCGTAAAAAGAGTTTGAATAGCGCGTCGTGTGGGGTAGAACTCTGCTTTTTGCTCATGGCGTTCCTTCACCTGTTTTCTTTGAATTCCGCGACTCTACGCGCTGCTCCACATCTACGCATTAGCCAGTTGTCATCCCTGCGAGGCGCTTTCAGAGGAATTTACGCCATGCTGCAAGAGTTGCATTTTTATGGAAAACCGCACGCAAAAAAGCCCGGTTGCAAAAGCATACCGGGCTTTCAAAACAGGCAGTGAAACAAGGTTAACGCAACGCCCACCACTCACGCAGACAGGCTTTGCCTTCCGGGCAGCTTTTACAACTGCCAGAGAGGCAGCCGTCAGGTTCTTCCTGAATCCGCACCGCTTTGCCCATACTTTCCAGCTGTTGCAGCATGGCGTTAATCATTGGCTGTGGAGTGTTCAATGTCTGGCTTATCTGGGCCGCTTCCATACGGCCCCGTAACGCCAGCAAATCACGCACCTGAATGAGCGAAGCCATTGCTGTATCCTTAGTGGCAATCGCCGGTGGTGCTGGCTGCACAGCAACTGCTTACCGATTTGCGCGTTGCCAGCAGTTCGATATCTACCCGGCTACGCGCGCGGCGCAGCAAACCGATAACAACGATGTTAAACAGGATAACCGCCAGAATGCATACCAGACTGTAGGTTGGGTGCTGGCTGTAGCTGGCAACCTGATAGAACAACGTTGCCAGCGAGTAAGCGATATTCAGCCCCCACAGGATGGAGAAGCCCATCCAGCCACGGCTTGATTCACGAGCAATAGCACCCATCACCGAGATGCACGGTACATACAGCAGAACGAAAATCAGATAGCTGTATGCTGCAGCCGCGCTGCCAAATTTTTCATCCATCACGCCCATCGCTCCGGTACCCATTTCGCCGTCTCCTTTGCTGGCTTCAATTGGGTTCATCAGTACGCTAAGACTGAAGGTGTCTTTCAGGCTCTGCCAGGTTTCATCAACCGCGCTGAACAGCTCTTCACCGAGGTTAAATTCTGCCGGATTGAACTCTTCGTCCTGAATATTTTCTGCGGTGTAGAGGGTGTTGAGCGTACCCACCACCACTTCTTTCGCCATTGCGCCCGTGAACAGGCCAACCGTTGCCTGCCAGTTATCTTCATGTACGCCAATCGGTTTGAAGACAGGGGTGATCACACGGCTAACGGAAGCCAGCGCCGAATCGTTGATGTTATCGACGATTTTCCCGCTCAATGAGAAGCTGTTGAAGGCGCTAAGGAAAATGCTGACGATGATGATCACTTTACCTGCGCGCATCACGAAGCCTTTCAGACGCTGCCAGGTCTGGATAATCAGACTCTTAACGTGTGGCACGTGGTAGACCGGCAGTTCCATGACAAACGGCGTCGCTTCACCGCGCATGATGGTGTACTTGAGCATCAGGCCAGTCAGCACCGCCATCACAATACCAAGCATATACAGCGAGAAGACTGCCAGCGCGCCATTCTGTCCGAAGAAGGCTGCTGCAAAGACCGCGAAGATAGCCAGACGCGCGCCGCAGGACATAAACGGGGCCATCATAATGGTCATCAGGCGTTCACGCGGAGCATCAAGAGTTCGTGCACCCATCACCGACGGCACGTTACAACCGAAGCCGACGATCAACGGCACAAAGGATTTCCCCGGCAAGCCCAACGCTTGCATCAAACGGTCCATCACAAATGCCGCGCGCGCCATATACCCTGAGTCTTCGAGGAAGGAGAGGAACAGGTACATCATGCCGATCTGCGGCACCAGCGGCAGCACGGTGTTAATACCACCCCCCAGGCCCTGGGCGAGGAAGATAGTCAGCCAGTCCGGGAAGTGGAGCGTATAGCCAATCCACTGAATACCATGCACAAACAGCGCTACGGAACCAACGTCAAACAACGGCTGTAACGCACCGCCGATGTTGATAGCCAGCAGGAACATCAGGTACATCACAAAGAGGAAGATCGGCAGGCCGAGGAAACGGTTGAGCACGATTTTATCCACTGCCGTGGTGAAGCGACTGGGTTCTGCCGTCAGCGTGTTGCTTACCACATCGCAGATAGCAGCAATACACTGGTAACGCGCATCGGCAATATGCAGTGCCGGATCGTCCATCTCATTACGCAGACGGGCGAGGGCGGCATCCAGATGCTGCGACGCTTCACCGGCGTAAGCGCGGCTGTAAATATCACCTTCCAGCATTTGCAGGCCCAGCCAGCGACGCTGTTTGAGCGGGATGTTGGACGGCATCACTTTTGCCAGTGAGTCGGCTTCGTTGAGCAGCGGCTGGGCGTAATGCACCAGCTCCACATTTTCGTTGGCTTTATAGCGATCGATCGCCAGCTTGAGCGCTTCGATACCGCGGCCACGCGTGGAAACCAGCGGGATCACCGGGCAGCCAAGACGTGCCGACAGCGCATCAATTTCAATACGAATATTTTGCTTCTCGGCAATGTCGAGCATGTTCAGCGCTACGATGCAGGGAATGCCGAGTTCCAGCAGTTGCAGCGTCAGGTAAAGGTTACGCTCAAGGTTTGACGCATCCACCACGTTAATCAGCAGGTCGGCGTCGCCACTCAAAATGTAGTGGCAGGCGATTTGCTCGTCCAACGACGTCTGAGATGAAATGGTGGTCAGAGAATAGGTGCCGGGTAGATCCACCAGCGTGACCTGATGATCGGTGGTAGAGAACAGACCCTCTTTACGTTCGACGGTAACGCCAGCCCAGTTTCCTACACGCTGACGTGCGCCGGTGAGCTGGTTAAATAAGGTTGTCTTGCCAGAATTTGGATTACCAATTAAGCCAATGGTTAATTTTTTCATTGTTATTCTCACTGTATTAACAGGAAACCGCTTCCACTTCTAATAAGGCCAGATCTTTTTTGCGTAATACCAGGCTCACACGACGGGTTTCGATATGAATGGGGTCGCCAAGTGGGGCAACGCGCACCACGTTGAACGAGGAGCCAGGTAACATGCCCAGAGAAAGCAGTTTCTGACGATATGCCGGGCTGATTTCACGGGAAAAGCCAGTGATTTTCCACGCAGTATCTGGAGTGTATTGCATAGGTGCCTACTTGTTTCTCATTAACTGGATAACTACCTCATGGGGCGTTTGACAGCGACATGGGACCAGATGATTTGCCAACGAAGGAGAGATTAAATAATCAACAGTACAATGATAATGAGAATGGTTTCTATCAGCAATACTTAAAATGTGTGCGAATGTTGGTTTAGATAATAATCTGCCTCAATGTTGATGTGGCTCAAGGTTATATCTGGGTCGAAATAAAATTCGAATGGCGAATTATTAAGGTGGGTTAATGTTTGTTTAAGGTTTCAGTTGTTAATGCCGTGATAAATATTGGCGGGAATATGTTGTGCGTTTAGATGTGAAATAAAAATGCAGGAAATAATCTCCTGCATTTTTATGTCAGGCAAGATGCTCGTTGTGAGTTGCCAGATGCGGCGTGAACGCCTTATCTGGCCTACGATTTCGCACAAATTTAAATAACAATGATTGAACCGTAGGCCCGATAAGCTTGCTCATCGGCAAGTTTACGTTTGCCCATCGAGGCGTTTAACGCTTTTTGCCCATTGCTGCTGCCAGCGCATCCATCATTGCGCTATTACCGGCAGTCTGCGCTTCACGACTGCGTGGTTTGGCTGCCGTGCGGCTGTTTTGCGGGCGATCGTTACCGCCGCCGCGACGGGCGTTGGTTTCGCCAGGCTGCTCGTCCAGACGCATGGTCAGGGCGATACGTTTACGCTGAAGATCCACTTCCAGCACTTTCACCTTCACAATGTCGCCCGCTTTCACCACGGTATGCGGATCTTCCACAAACTTGTTCGACAGGGAAGAGATGTGAAC
>NZ_JACSQI010000009.1:0-65151 GCF_014836715.1 Escherichia whittamii | reverse complement strand
CCAGCCCGTCCTGATGCACGCCGATATCGACAAACGCGCCAAAGTTAGTGACGTTGGTCACCGCACCTTCGAGGATCATGCCCGGTTGCAGGTCGTTCATTGTCTCGACGCCATCGGCAAACTGAGCGGTTTTAAACTCAGGACGTGGGTCGCGGCCCGGTTTTTCCAGCTCTTTGATGATGTCGGTTACTGTCGGCACACCGAATTTCTCATCGGTAAAGTCAGAGGCTTTCAGGTTACGCAGTTCGCTGCTGTTACCCATCAGATCTTTCAGCGCCTGCTGCGTTGCCGCCAGAATACGTTCCACCACCGGATAGGCTTCCGGGTGAACGGTAGACGCGTCCAGCGGGTTATCGCCGTGGTTAATCCGCAGGAAGCCCGCGCACTGCTCGAAGGCTTTCGGCCCCAGACGGCTCACTTTTAACAGCTGCTGACGGTTCTGGAACTGACCGTTTTCATCGCGCCAGGCAACGATGTTTTGCGCCATCATGCGCGTCAGGCCCGCTACGCGAGTTAACAGCGGAACGGACGCTGTGTTCAGATCGACGCCAACGGCGTTTACACAGTCTTCCACTACCGCATCCAGCTTGCGGGCCAACTGCGTCTGGCTGACGTCGTGTTGATACTGGCCCACGCCGATAGATTTCGGATCGATTTTCACCAGTTCTGCCAGTGGATCCTGCAAACGACGAGCGATAGATACCGCGCCACGCAGAGAAACATCGAGGTCCGGGAACTCCTGTGCCGCCAGTTCGGAAGCGGAGTAAACCGATGCGCCTGCTTCGCTGACGATCACTTTCTGCGCGGTAACTTTCGGGAACTGCTTCTGCACGTCGAGATAGAAACGCTCGGTTTCGCGGGAAGCCGTACCGTTACCGATCGCCACCAGTTCAACATTATGTTTTTCACACAAGGCGGCAACGGTCATCGCCGCTTTTGCGGCCTGTCCGGTGTGTGGATAAATGGTATCGGTTGCGACCAGTTTGCCGGTTGCGTCGACCACCGCCACTTTTACCCCGGTACGCAGACCCGGATCGAGGCCCATCGTCGCACGCAGCCCGGCTGGGGCTGCCATCAGCAGATCGTGCAGGTTACGGGCAAAGACGTTAATTGCTTCATCTTCCGCACGTTCGCGCACGGTACCCATCAGTTCGGTTTCCAGGTGCATCAGCACCTTGATGCGCCAGGTCCAGCTCACCACGCCTTTGCGCCAGCTATCCGCCGGGGCATTGTTCAGGCGCAAGCCGAGGTGGTCCATGATGATTTGCTCGCAATAGCTCTCTTTCGGTGGTTCGTCGAACTGCGGATCGGCATTCAGCGAAAGCTGGAGTACGCCTTCGTTACGACCACGGAACATCGCCAGCGCACGGTGAGAAGGCACCGTTGACAGCGGTTCGTGATGATCGAAATAGTCGCGGAATTTTGCCCCTTCCTCTTCTTTACCGCTCACCACGGTGGACACCAGGTGCGCGTTTTTCCACAGATAATCACGCACTTTAGCCAACAGGGCTGCATCTTCGGCAAAACGTTCCATCAGGATATAACGCGCGCCGTCCAGTGCGGCTTTGGTATCTGCCACGCCTTTATCGGCATCAACATATTGCGCAGCGGCAACTTCTGGCGTGTGTGAAGGATCGTTCCACAGCAGATCAGCCAATGGCTCAAGCCCTGCTTCAATAGCGATTTGCCCGCGGGTACGACGTTTGGGTTTGTAAGGCAGGTAGAGGTCTTCGAGTTCGGTTTTGCTCAAGGTGGCATTGATGGCATTCGCCAGCTCGTCGGTGAGTTTACCTTGCTCAGAAATGGACTTGAGAATAGCCTGACGTCTCTCTTCCAGCTCGCGCAGATATCCCAGACGCGTTTCCAGATTACGCAACTGCGTGTCATCCAGACCGCCGGTGATTTCCTTACGATAACGTGCGATAAACGGCACGGTATTCCCTTCGTCAAGCAGGCGAACGGCGGCTTCAACCTGTTCCGGGCGCGCCTGAATTTCACCCGCAATAATGCGGCAGAACGAATCATTCATCATGGTTTGAGTTCATCTTTTCGGATCAAAAATCAGGGGATAGTTATACGGACTGGCTGGCAAAAATACCAGCCATTGACAGGAGGTTAAGACTCTTCCTTACGGTTTCACGTATTCGATGGCATTAACATACCAGCTTGCCTCTCCAGCAGGGGTATTCACCACCGCCAGATCGCCCACTTCTTTTTTCAGTAATGCGCGGGCCATCGGGGAATCGATAGAGATGTAATCTTTACGGCCAAAGATTTCATCGTAGCCGACGATACGAAAACGGTGAGTAACGCCATCATCGTTTTCAATCTCTACCCACGCGCCAAAGAAAACTTTGCCTTCCTGCTGGGGCGAGTAATCGACGATTTTGAGATTTTCCATGCATTTAGTGAGATAGCGCACACGACGGTCGATTTCACGCAGGCGCTTTTTATTATACTGATAGTCAGCATTTTCGCTGCGGTCACCCAGACTCGCGGCCCAGGTCACCTTCTTTGTGACTTCCGGGCGCTCTTCGCGCCAGAGATAATTTAGCTCTTGTTTGAGTTTTTCATACCCTTCCCGGGTAACCAGGGGCGTTTTCATCTCGTTGATTCCCTTTGTCTGTTTAATAATGCGCACATTGGGTATAACGTGATCATATCAACAGAATCAATAATGTTTCGCCGAATAAATTGTATACTTAACCTGCTGTTTAATATGCTTTGTAACAATTTAGGCTGAAATTCATACCAGATTTAGCTGGTGGCGAACGTAAGCTTTTTTAAGAATACACGCTTACAAATTGTTGCGAACCTTTGGGAGTACAAACAATGCAAGAGAACTACAAGATTCTGGTGGTCGATGACGACATGCGCCTGCGCGCGCTGCTGGAGCGTTATCTCACCGAACAAGGCTTCCAGGTTCGAAGCGTCGCTAATGCAGAACAGATGGATCGCCTGCTGACTCGTGAATCTTTCCATCTTATGGTACTGGATTTGATGTTACCTGGTGAAGATGGCTTGTCGATTTGCCGACGTCTTCGTAGCCAGAGTAACCCGATGCCGATCATTATGGTGACGGCGAAAGGAGAAGAAGTTGACCGTATCGTTGGCCTGGAAATTGGTGCTGACGATTACATTCCAAAACCGTTTAACCCGCGTGAATTGCTGGCCCGCATCCGTGCGGTACTGCGTCGTCAGGCGAACGAACTGCCGGGCGCGCCGTCACAGGAAGAAGCGGTGATCGCTTTCGGTAAGTTCAAACTTAACCTGGGTACGCGTGAAATGTTCCGCGAAGATGAACCGATGCCACTTACCAGCGGTGAATTTGCGGTACTAAAGGCGCTGGTCAGCCATCCACGTGAGCCGCTCTCCCGCGATAAGCTGATGAATCTTGCCCGTGGCCGTGAATATTCCGCAATGGAACGTTCTATCGACGTGCAGATCTCGCGTCTGCGTCGCATGGTGGAAGAAGATCCGGCGCATCCGCGTTACATTCAGACCGTCTGGGGTCTGGGCTACGTCTTCGTGCCGGACGGTTCTAAAGCATGAGGCGATTGCGCTTCTCGCCACGAAGTTCATTTGCCCGCACGTTATTGCTCATCGTCACCTTGCTGTTCGTCAGCCTGGTGACGACTTATCTGGTGGTGCTGAACTTCGCGATTTTGCCGAGCCTCCAGCAGTTTAATAAAGTCCTCGCTTACGAAGTCCGTATGTTGATGACCGATAAACTGCAACTGGAGGACGGCACGCAGTTGGTTGTGCCTCCCGCTTTCCGTCGGGAGATCTACCGTGAGCTGGGGATCTCCCTCTATTCCAACGAAGCTGCCGAAGAGGCCGGGCTGCGTTGGGCGCAACACTATGAATTCTTAAGCCATCAGATGGCGCAGCAGCTTGGCGGCCCGACGGAAGTCCGCGTCGAGGTCAACAAAAGTTCGCCTGTCGTCTGGCTGAAAACCTGGCTGTCGCCCAATATCTGGGTGCGCGTGCCGCTGACCGAAATTCATCAGGGCGATTTCTCCCCGCTGTTCCGCTATACGCTGGCGATAATGCTGCTGGCGATAGGTGGCGCGTGGCTGTTTATTCGTATTCAGAACCGACCCCTTGTTGATCTCGAACATGCAGCTTTGCAGGTGGGTAAGGGGATTATTCCGCCGCCGCTGCGTGAGTATGGCGCTTCGGAGGTGCGTTCGGTTACCCGTGCCTTCAACCATATGGCGGCTGGCGTCAAGCAACTGGCGGATGACCGCACGCTGCTGATGGCGGGGGTAAGCCACGACCTGCGCACGCCGCTGACGCGTATTCGCCTGGCGACCGAGATGATGAGCGAGCAGGATGGCTACCTGGCAGAATCGATCAATAAAGATATCGAAGAGTGTAACGCCATCATTGAGCAGTTTATCGACTACCTGCGCACCGGGCAGGAGATGCCGATGGAATTGGCGGATCTTAATGCGGTGCTCGGTGAGGTTATTGCCGCCGAAAGTGGCTATGAGCGGGAAATTGATACCGCGCTTTATCCCGGCAGTATTGAGGTGAAAATGCACCCACTGTCGATCAAACGTGCGGTGGCGAATATGGTGGTGAACGCCGCCCGCTATGGCAATGGCTGGATCAAAGTCAGCAGCGGCACCGAGCCAAATCGCGCCTGGTTCCAGGTGGAAGATGACGGCCCAGGTATTGAACCGGAGCAGCGTAAGCACCTGTTCCAGCCGTTTGTCCGTGGTGACAGCGCGCGCACTATCAGTGGCACTGGCTTAGGACTGGCGATTGTGCAGCGGATCATCGATAACCATAACGGGATGCTGGAACTTGGCACCAGCGAGCGGGGCGGGCTTTCCATTCGCGGCTGGCTGCCATTGCCGGTAACGCGGGCGCAGGGCACGACAAAAGAAGGGTAAATAAACGGGAGGCGAAGGTGCCTCCCGTTTTTTTAAATAATTAATATACTCGTCATACTTCAAGTTGCATGTGCTGCGTCTGCGGGTTATTCGCCCCATCCATGGGCCTCACCCCTTACGGGGCCGCTGCAAGCAGCGTTCAAATCCGCTCCATGCGGATTTGTCGCTCACCCCAGTCACTTACTTATGTAAGCTCCTGGGGATTCACTCGCTTGCCGCGTTACTCGGCCTGAGGCCTCGCCCTTTCAGGGCCAACGCAAGCGTTGTTCAAAACGACCCTGCCGTTTTGTCCTGCAACTCGAATTATTTAGAGTATAAGAATGGAATCATTATGCTTAATTCGCAATCTGTCAGGGATGTAGTGCAGGAAGCCATTGCTGGTCAGGACTATGAAAGAATTAATACTGTTACTGAACAACTGCTGTCAGCGAATAATCCACGTTTTCATCTTGATGCCCTTAATTTGTTATTAGTTACATCTGGTCATTACCATCATCAGGAAGTGGCGATGAAACTTCAGCAAATTGGAGATCCGTCCACGATTCCTTATGTCAGGCAGGTATTTGCCCACGGGTTTGATTACCTCGATTATACATGTTCGGATTCTGGCGCAATTGCAAAATGGTTTAGCCATCTGTTATGGAAAATAGGCACGCCAGAGGCCCTGGCATTGATTCAGGAGTACACATCTCATTCAGATGAAGGTATCCGCAAAGAGATGCTTTATCGACTTAAACGTATTGCACATATGATGAGTATCAGCAAATTTGATCCACGAACCGCACATTACCTCGGCACAGTGCAAATCCATTATACTCCAACCACCTTCAACGCTGCCGTTAGGCATTACACCTATTACATTAAAAAGCGTTTTAAATGGTGCAAACGGGGAATTTGGGCCGGTGGTTTACTGGCAATACTGCCTGTGATCCTACAATGGTTGAATTCTTCCCATGACTTTAAACTCAACGGAATTAGTCGGTTAATTCTCCTGTTCACGTTGGTCTTCCTATGGTTAATGTTCCTGTTAATCACCCGAAGAATCAAAGATTTTAAGTCAAAAACAGTGCAGGTTACTTTTACTGAACCCGTACGTTATGAGTTTTATAGCGAGGGGATTGTTTTTTATGAATCTCATCAGCAGGGCATACTTCGCTGGGGGGATTTTTATGGTATTCATTACGAAGAAGATTATTTGTGGCTTTTTCTGCATTTACCGAAGAGTTTTTCCAGAGAAGCGACGAAAGAGTTTAGTGATATTTTTATTCCCGCCAGTGCGATAAAAGCGCAGCCTGAACTGGATACGTTTTTTCGTGAAACACGCCACTTGCTGGAATATATGTTTTCCCCATTTAATTCAGACAGAAAGTAAAAAATCCCCCGAATCTCGCGAAACGGGGGAACTTCGTCACTTAACTTAACGGATTACAGCTTCGGACCCGCAGCTACCAGCGCGGCACCGGCTGGGGTGTCGGTGTATTTATCGAAGTTGTCGATAAACAGTTTCGCCAGCGTTTCGGCTTTTTCCTGCCACTGTTCCGGAGATGCGTAGGTGTTACGCGGATCGAGGATCTTCGTGTCGACGCCCGGCAGTTCGGTTGGGATCGCCAGGTTAAACATCGGCAGAGTGAAGGTTTCTGCGTTATCCAGCGAACCGTTCAGGATGGCGTCGATAATGGCGCGGGTATCTTTAATGGAGATACGTTTGCCAGTGCCGTTCCAGCCGGTGTTAACCAGATATGCCTGCGCACCTGCCGCCTGCATACGTTTCACCAGCACTTCTGCGTACTGAGTCGGGTGCAGCGACAGGAATGCCGCGCCAAAGCAGGCAGAGAAGGTTGGCGTCGGTTCGGTGATGCCGCGCTCAGTACCAGCCAGTTTGGCGGTGAAGCCAGAGAGGAAGTGGTACTGGGTTTGGTCGGCCGTCAGACGGGAAACCGGCGGCAGCACGCCAAAGGCATCTGCGGTCAGGAAGATAACCTTAGTCGCATGGCCCGCTTTGGAGACTGGCTTAACGATGTTATCAATGTGATAGATCGGATAAGAAACGCGGGTGTTCTCGGTTTTTGAACCATCGTCAAAGTCGATAGTGCCATCTTCACGTACGGTGACGTTTTCCAGCAGCGCATCGCGGCGGATAGCGTTGTAGATTTCAGGTTCTGCTTCTTTCGACAGTTTAATGGTTTTCGCGTAGCAGCCGCCTTCGAAGTTAAACACGCCGTCATCATCCCAGCCGTGCTCGTCATCGCCAATCAGACGACGTTTCGGGTCGGTGGAAAGGGTAGTTTTACCTGTGCCAGAAAGGCCGAAGAACACGGCAACATCGCCTTTTTCGCCAACGTTGGCGGAGCAGTGCATAGAAGCGATACCTTTCAGCGGCAGCAGGTAGTTCATCATCGAGAACATCCCTTTCTTCATTTCGCCGCCATACCAGGTGCCACCAATCAACTGCATGCGTTCAGTCAGGTTAAACGCCACGAAGTTTTCAGAATTCAGACCCTGCTCTTTCCACTGCGGGTTGGTACACTTCGCGCCGTTCATGACGATAAAGTCAGGTTTGAAACCTTCCAGCTCTTCATCACTCGGGCGAATAAACATGTTCTTGACGAAATGCGCCTGCCAGGCCACTTCGGTGATGAAACGTACGGAAAGGCGAGTATCCGGGTTAGCGCCACAGAAAGCATCAACCACGAACAGGCGTTTGCCGGAAAGCTGTTTGGTCACCAGGCCTTTCAGATGTTGCCAGGTTTCCGGAGTGAGTGGTTTGTTATCGTTTTTACCTTTGCCTTTGTCTGCCCACCAGAAAGTATCGCGAGTGGTATCGTCACGGACGATATACTTATCTTTTGGTGAACGACCAGTGAAGATCCCGGTATCCACGGCAACGGCACCCAGATTAGTTAACACCCCGCGCTCATAACCTGTCAGGCTCGGATCGAGCTCTTCCTGATACAGCAGGTCGTAGCTTGGGTTGTAAACGATATCATGTACGTCACTGATACCATAAGCCTCGAGTTCTTGCGGGGTCAAACCATTGTTAACGCGCATTTCACTGCTCCTTAGCCAATATGTATTGCCTGAATAGTAAAGTCTTTTTGGGGGTGTTAACCGCGACAAGGCTCATAGATTTACGCATCTGGAGAAATTCATATTTGACAAAAAACTCCGTGATTCCTGTCACGAAACGGTTGCTATTATCGCAGAAATGACATTCCAGGTGTGGAAAATGTTCCTAAAAGGTTAAATGTTGGTTTAATTGACCATTATAATGTGAGTGAAATCTCATTCATGATTGAAATTTATGCAAAATCAATCAGTAAAGTATCGATTCACCACCGCAAAATTTTTTGTAAATTTTTCTGAAAATAAATATTAGTACTGTCTGAATGCAATAATTAACCTTCCTTTTGATTCCGGATCACTAACATGGATAACGTTGAACTTTCACCTGCAACACGGTGGGGAATGGTCGCCACTGGATTAATCCAGGGACTGGTTTGCTATCTTCTAATAACCTGGCTGGCTGTGGACAATAACAACTGGATTGTTTACGGCGTCCCTGCAACCGTGGCGCTTTCATCCGTTTTGTTATTCACCGTGGAGTCCTTCAAACAGAAGCGTTTGTGGGGATGGTTGGCGCTGGTATTTATTGCCACTCTGGCGATGAGCGGCTGGCTGAAGTGGCAAATTGATGGCATGAGTTCCTGGAGAGCGGACCAGGAACTCTGGGAATTTGGTTGTTATCTGCTGTTAATGGCGATGTTGTTATTGCCCTGGATACAACTGAATTTACACGACAGAAAAGGGCGAACGAACTATAGCTTTTTTTACCAGTCGGTGTGGCACAACACTCTAATATTGATGGTGATTTTTATCACTAATGGCCTGACCTGGCTGGTGCTTTTACTGTGGAGTGAGTTATTTAAACTTGTTGGCATCACGTTTTTCAGTACCCTCTTTTTTTCAACCGACTGGTTTATTTATCTTACGTTGGGCCTGGTTACCGCGCTGTCAGTCATTCTTGCGCGGACACAATCGCGGTTAATCGCCTCTATACAAAAGCTCTTCACGTTGATCGCTACAGGTTTGCTACCGCTGGTTTCACTGCTGACGCTGCTGTTTATTATCACTTTGCCTTTTGCTGGTTTGAATGCGATTTCTCGCCACATTTCCGCCGCTGGTCTGCTGTTAACTCTGGCCTTTTTGCAGTTGCTCTTAATGGCCATTGTCCGCGATCCACAAAAAGCATCGCTTCCCTGGACTGGCCCGTTGCGTTGCCTGATAAAAACGTCTCTGCTGGTGGCACCGCTCTATGTGCTGATCGCCGCCTGGGCTATATGGATGCGGGTCGCTCAATACGGCTGGACAGCCGAACGCTTGCACGGCGCACTGGCGGTGGTGGTGTTACTGGCCTGGTCGTTGGGGTATTTTGTCAGTATCGTCTGGCGTAAAGGGCAAAATCCCCTTGTTCTTCAGGGCAAAGTGAACCTTACGGTTTCGTTATTGGTGCTGGTGATACTGGTGCTTCTTAATTCGCCGGTGCTGGACAGTATGCGCATTAGCGTGAACAGCCATATGGCGCGTTATCAGAGCGGCAAGAACACGCCAGACCAGGTAAGTATCTACATGCTCGAACATAGCGGTCGCTATGGACGTGCAGCGCTGGAGTCGTTGAAAAGCGATGTCGAGTATATGAAAGACCCGAAACGCAGGCGGAGTTTGCTGATGGCGTTTGATGGCGTGCAGCGACTTCAGCAGCAGATATCAGAAAAAGCATTAGCTGATAATGTATTTATCGCCCCAGGTTCTGGCAAACCGGATGCGACATTCTGGTCGGCAGTGATGAAAAATCGCTATAACGCAATGATATGTATTGAAAAAGATGCCTGCGTTCTGGTAGAGCAAGATCTGAATAGTGATGGTAGGGCAGAGCGGATCCTGTTTGCCTTTAATGATGAAAGATACATTGTCTATGGCATTGATCCTGCCGGGAAAGAATGGAAAGAGATTACGATGAGTTCACTCCCGGATGTAATAACGAAAGAGAAATTACTCACTGCCGCGAAGGATGGAAAACTGGGGACGAAGCCTAAAACGTGGCGCAATCTTACGGTGGATGGAGAAACGCTGGATTTGAATCTGAAGGAATGACAGCGCACATCTGATTTTTTATTGGATGCGGCGCCTTATCTTACCTGCAATAAATTGCATTTAATCCGCAGGCCAGATAAGCGCAGCGCATCAGGCAATGTAGTCATGAAATCCGGCAGAGTTATCTCTGCCGGAACGACTAATTAATGAACCTGCGGGTCTGCCGGAGACGCATTGTTGCGGATCTCGGCAATATCCATCGTATTGAACAGATAGTGGTTACCGCAGTAATCACAATGCATGTCAATTTCGCCATCTTCCGCGAGGATGCTATCAACTTCTTCATCCGGCAGCGTTTTCAGCGCGTCGGCGCAACGTTCACGCGAGCAGGTGCATTTGAACTCAACATCCTGCGGATCGTAAACCGTTACTTCTTCTTCGTGGTACAAACGCCACAACACTTCGTTTGCCGGCAAGGTCAGCAGCTCTTCAGTTTTGATGGTTTCGGTCAACGTCGCCAGGTGGTCGAAGTCATCCTGCTGGGCATTTTGCGCAGGCATTACCTGCAACAACATACCGCCCGCAGCCGGTTTGCCATCTACGTCGCCGGTGCGAATAAACAGGCGCGTCGGCAGCTGTTCAGAACGCATAAAGTAATCTTCCAGGCAGGCCGCCAGGGTGTCACCTTCCAGACCAACTACGCCCTGATAGCGTTCGCCTTCGCTCGGGGTAATCGTGATCACTACGTAACCATTGCCGACCAGTGTTTTCAGATCGGCATTTTCCGGAATTTCGCCCTGCACACGCGCGACGCCACGCATCTGCTGTTTGTTGTTTCCGTTGATGACCGCCAGACTCATTGGGCCGTCGCCTTGCAGCTGTACGGTGATATCACCATCAAACTTCAGCGTAGCGGTCAACAGGCTGGTCGCGACCAGCAGTTCTGCCAGCACGTTTTTCACCGGCTGCGGATAATCGTGATTCTCAAGGATCTGTTGCAGGGTTTCCGAAACGGTTACCAGTTCGCCGCGCACGGCAAAGTTTTCAAACAGATAGCGATGTAATTGGTCATGTTGCGGCATAATCATCTCTCTTGCAGGTGACAGTTATTCACTGTCGCCGTGTTTAAATCGTAACAGGTCACGGCGCTCTTTTTTGTCCGGGCGCCGGTCCGGGTGCGGCATGGTTAAGGCATTAAGTTTACGTGCCAGCGCCATTTTTTCGCGTTTCTCTACACTTTCCGCAGTCTCTTCATACAACAAGACCGCCTCGCTGGCGGGGCGACGCTGTTCAGTAATCGCCTTTACAATCACCGTTCGTTCGTCATTTCCCTGGCGCAGTGTGAGCGTGGCATTCAGCTCGACGACTTTACTCGGCTTGCTGCGCTGCCCGTTGTAATGCACCTTACCGCCTTCAATCATTTCGCGGGCCAGCGCACGGGTTTTATAAAAACGGGCGGCCCATAGCCATTTATCCAGTCGAACCTCAACAGCCGGTTTTTCTTTCATGGCGTCTCCTTCACATTAGCGAGGGGATCAGGCGGCGGTAGTCATTCAGTGACGGATGGCGCTCATACTGTTTTTCGGCTATTCCAGAGTCAGGGTTGGTGACGCCGAGACAGTAACGAATACCAAATTGCGCGGCAGCATCGAGAATGGCTTCGCTGTCATCAATAAACAGCGTTCTTTCAGCTTTCAGACCCGTAGCTTCGGCCACCGCATGCCATAACCGCTGATCCTCTTTCGGATAACCAAATGTGTGGGTGGAAAGTAATAAATCAAGGTGTGCGTCCAGACCCGTATGCTCAAGTTTAACGGCCAGGTTATGTGGATGGGCGTTAGTGAGCAAAATTCGCTGCTTGCCGCTGGCTTTCAGCGCTTCGAGAAACGGAATAGTATCTTCACGCAACACGGCTCGCGGCCCCATCTCGGTGGTCATCGCACAGATATCCAGACCCAGTTGCTCGCTCCAGTAATCAAGACAGTACCAGTTTAGCGTATGCTGCACGTCGTGATATTGCTGGCGCATATATTCCATTGCTTCCTGTGGCGTAACACCGTTTTTCGCGCCCCAGGTTTCAGGCACCAGCTTTTGCCAGAAATAGTTATCGAAGGCGAGGTCGAGCAACGTGCCGTCCATATCCAGCAGAACGGTATCTACGTCCTGCCAGGCAATGTTGATATGCATGAGGGAAATCTCCAGAGTGAAGCAATTTGCGCGACAGGGTAGCATAACCTGCCGCGCAAACGTGTTATTCGGTAAGGCTTTCTGAAGACGTGAGCAACGTCGGATTCAGGCAGCTTTCGTAATATTCCTGAATCTCCATCATGCGGGTGCGATGACGCTGGTAACGACGCCAGGCCTGCACGCCATTATAGATGGCACAGCCGAACATCGTCAGTAGCAGTAATGTGGTGCCGAGATAGCGCCACAGGCCAGAACGGTCCGGAATAGGGTGCAAGCCGATATGCTGCGTACCGTTGGCATCGGTGAAGATATTGGTGACGATTCCCTCGGCGTTAAACGGTGTATGCATCAACATTTGCGCCAGCTTCTGGAAAGCGTTCCATTGTTCTTGCGCCGGGTAGTCATAAAGCGAGGTTGCTGGCCACGGTTGATCGACAAAATCGCTGCCTTCGTCGCTGACAATCAGGAAGCCGCCAGGCGCTGGGCTATTCAGTGATTGCGCCGCTCGCGCCGTTTCATGAGTGATAAACGGTGCGGTGGAAGTCGCCACCAGATTATCCAGTGATTCTGCGCTCACCGGGCGAAGTAATACATTCACACCATCAAGTTTTCCTGCGTTGGCGCGTTTCACCAGTGCGTCCCAGTCCTTACTGTTGCCGAGATTAACCAGTGCGTTTTTTAAGCGCACACAATCATCTTTGGCTGCACAGAGATCGGCAGTTTTCAGCACGATGTCGCCAAAGTCATCAAGCAAAACCATGCCGGATTTCTGAATCGCAGAACGTAATGAGGCACTGACGCGAGATTCATCATCCGGTTTCGGGTGCAACTGGCGGTTTACTGCCTCGGTCAGTGCCGTGGCCTTGTTAACCAGTTCCGATTCCGGTAATGGCAATGAACGGGCGTCATTCCAGATGATCTGCGAGCAGTCAAATGGCAAAAACGGTGAATTGGTTTTCGCGCTCCAGGTGCCGGAAGTGCGGATATTACACATGCCTGTACCGCTTAGACGTAAGGTATCGCCCACGCGTACGCCAGCGTCCGCAAGTTGTTTAACACTGGTGGCTTCAATAGTCTGCGCGCCTTTCATCCACGAGAGAGTGAATTTCAGCGGCATATCCAGCGGGATCCAGAACAGCAGCATAAACAAGACTAACAGCGAACCGGCTGCGATAACCGTGCTGCGTAGCCAGTGCTGCAACGGGAAGTTTTTTACTTCGTCATGTAGCGAAAGATAGCGCCCCTGGCGCACGACGTGGCGGTCCAGGTAGATATCGATATCGGTTTGTTGTCCGAGATCCTGGGCAATGTAAGGTTGCCAGTGCGCGGGGTAGACCAGGTCGATAATACCAAGCGAAATATTGTTAATCTGTTCCTGCGAGTTTTCGCCAAACAGCCCCCAGCGACGCGGTGTCCCGCGCAGGCAGTGGATCTCCCGTAGGGAAGATTTGGCAGGTGGCGCATATAATCCCCACAGACCCGCCCCCAGCAGCAGTAGCGCGCCGCCAACCAACCACGGGACAAATACATCTGGGGTTACCAGGCAGAAATAGAACATCAGGAATGAGGCGACAATCAGCAGCGCTTCCCGCAATCCTCGTGGGCGGCTAAGTGCATACTCTTCGTGCGTTTCCTGGCGAATGTTGAGCAACTCAATTTGTTCGCTCTCTTCACCGCGAATCGACGCCTGCGTTGATGGAATAGGTTGTAACGCGTAACCGCGAGTCTCCTGCATATACTCTTGCAGCGTATGACCGTTGAGTGAAATGACTAATGGGAGTGAGTCGGTATAAATCAGTTCAACGGTGTTTTCGTCGTTGATGTACTGCTCCCAGAAAGGCGGCAGGTGAACTTCTACCGAGTCAAGGTAGTAGCGCCATTTATTGGGATCGTCAGTAGAGATGCCATAACGTGTGATAGCGTGCGTCAACATCATCACATTATTGCTTTCGGCGTTCAGCGTCAGAGAGACAGGCGCCGTGCTGGCACCCGTCGGGCCGGGAACCTGCAAAATCTGCGTCAGGCTCTCGAGATAATTTTCAATAGCGCTACGTTCTTCCGGAGTGAGTTTGCGCGTTTGCGCATCAGCGAAGGCGTTAGCCCAGGGCAATTGTCGCCGCCTGGTGCGTGCTTTTATCAGCCATCCCGCAAATAGTGAGCAGGCCAGCAAAGCAGCTAAAAAAATCACAATGGTGCTCATGCTTTCCCCATCTTACTTAATTTGTCAGGCGTGATTATTCGCACCCTGGACACAATATAGGATTCTGCGGTTGGCTATCGGCAAGCGTGGAGTTGAACTTGAGCATCATTAAGCGCATCCCGGTAACCGCTGATCATAGCAAACCCTCTGAGGGCGGAATATCAGCAAATTCCTGGAGTTATTTCAACCTATTGACTTTTAATTTGATTTGAGAACGATTATTTATCAGGTTGCATAAATGTAAATAACATGCAATTCACATTGCCGAAACGGTGTCCGATATCGCACAATAAATACTGATTTCACTGCAAAGATTCCACAATGAGAAAATCATTACAAAAACCCACCATTCTGAATGTTGAAACTGTAGCCCGTTCCCGACTGTTTACCGTCGAAAGCGTGGATCTGGAGTTCAGCAATGGCGTGCGGCGTGTTTATGAACGAATGCGTCCAACCAACAGGGAAGCGGTGATGATTGTGCCTATTGTGGACGACCATCTGATCCTGATTCGTGAGTACGCGGTGGGAACTGAATCCTACGAGTTGGGATTTTCAAAAGGGCTGATTGATCCTGGTGAAAGCGTCTACGAAGCAGCTAACCGCGAGCTAAAAGAAGAAGTGGGCTATGGTGCGAAGGATCTGACTTTTTTGAAGAAACTCAGTATGGCGCCGTCTTACTTCTCCAGCAAAATGAATATTGTGGTGGCGCAGGATCTTTACCCTGAATCGCTGGAAGGCGACGAACCAGAGCCGCTGCCGCAGGTTCGCTGGCCGCTGGCGCATATGATGGATTTGCTTGAAGACCCTGACTTCAATGAAGCGCGCAATGTCAGCGCACTGTTCCTGGTACGTGAGTGGTTGAAGGGGCAGGGGCGGTTGTAAAACCCCTGTTTATGCAGGCTGGCGTGACTGGGCGATTTTTTCGTGAATAAACGCCAGTGCTTCCTCTTCTTTATCACTCAGCCATATAAAACTTGATTTGTTCATAACCAATACAAATATATCTTTATAGGGGATAAGGTCATTTATCTCTGACCAGACACAAAAGCTGTGGGTGCCAGATTTTTTCCAGCATTTAACACCAGTCTCATCGATTTTAAAGTTCAATCCTTCTTTCATTGCTGTTTGATTGTAGAGAGCAGATTGCGCTTTCTTCAGTTTATGTCTTGTCCAGTAGGTCTTTACTGAAAAAAACATACCATGTAGCCAAAATACGATAATTAATACTTTGTTTTTATTGAGTATAAACAGAAGGTCATCGGTGATGTTATTCCAGACTGATAATTCAATTTCTATATTAAATATCCCTAAAATCACGAGAGATGCAGGGAATAGCAAGAAAAACGTGACAGCAATGATGTCATAGAGAGTCGCTTTGTGTAGGCGCGGCATTTTCTCTGGATGATACCTTCGTAGAACAAGGCTGGTGATGGTTAGAAAATCAGTTTGGTTAAGGCTGAATGGGGGATATTGCCTGGTGAACTGACGACTGATTTCGCTGTAATTCTTCGAAAGAGAAGGAGAGTGAATTTCCATTTTCGTTGACATCTTCCATAGTAAAAAAAGCCCGGCAACATTAACGCTGCCGGGCGTCATTTTTAGAACAATTCCTGCGCCTCACCATTATCAATAATGGTTGTACCTACCTCGCGCACCGCCTGTTGTGTAGGCTGCGTACCTTCAATGAAGTATTCTTCGCGGCTGTTACCGCCGCTGGCCAGTTGCCCGGTGCTGCGATCGATATTCACCGTCACAATACCCGGCGGCGGTGTCAGCGGTTGTTCTGGCACACCTTCCAGAACGGCTTTCATATAAGCGTCCCATGCAGGCTGCGCGCTTTTAGCACCACCTTCATAACCAGAGATCTGGTCTTTAATCGCCCCGGAAGCCGTGGTGTGACCGAGATTACGGCGGTGATCGTCAAAGCCAATCCATACCGAGGTCACAACGCCCGGACCGTAACCCGAGAACCATGCATCCTTCGAGCTGTTGGTGGTCCCGGTTTTCCCACCGATATCATGACGTTGCAAATCACGACCGGCGCGCCAGCCAGTACCCTGCCAGCCTGGTTCACCAAAGATATTGGTGTTCAGTGCGCTCTTAATCAGGAATGCCAGCGGAGTGCTGATGACGTGTGGAGCGTATTCTGGCGTGCCAGTCTTCGCCACTAATGCCTGATTAGCTTGCTCCAGCTGCGGCATCGGAACGGAAACATTCTGCTGTTCGCGAGAGATAGCAACGTCTTCAACGTCGCTGTTTTCCAGCACGTTCGATTTTTGCGTATCACCGTAAATCACCGGGATATCGCATTCCGGGCAAGCGACTTTCGGTTTCGCTTCGAAAATCACGCCGCCCTGGTCGTTTTCAATTTTGCTGATAAACCATGGATCCACCAGGAAGCCACCGTTCGCCATTACCGCGTAGCCGCGCGCCACCTGCAGCGGCGTGAAGGACGCGGAACCCAGCGCCAGCGATTCGGTATGGACAATGTTTTGCGCCGGGAAGCCGAAGCGTTGCAGATACTCTGCAGCGTAGTCGACGCCCATCGCCCGCATTGCACGCACCATCACCACGTTCTTCGACTGACCCAGCCCCTGACGTAAACGGATTGGGCCGGCATATTGCGGTGGTGAGTTTTTCGGCTGCCAGTCAGAACCAGCACCGGCATCCCAGCGGGAAATCGGCACATCGTTTAGCATACTTGCCAGCGTCAGACCTTTATCCATCGCTGCGGTGTAGAGGAATGGTTTGATATTCGACCCCACCTGACGCAGCGCCTGAGTAGCGCGGTTAAACTTGCTCTGGTTGAAGTCAAAGCCACCAACCAGCGCCATAACGGCACCGTTTTGCGGATTGATAGATACCAGCGCCGAGTTCACCTCTGGCACCTGCGCCAGCCACCAGGCATCGCCAACCTGGCGAACCCAGATTTGCTGACCCGTTTGCATAACATCAGTCACTTTACGCGGCGTCGGTCCCTGTTGAGTGTCTGAACGGTAAGGACGCGCCCAGCGAACGCCTTCCATACGCAACGTTACGGACGTTCCGTCAGCCAGCATCGCTGTCGCTTCCTGCGGATTTGCGCTGGTAACTGCGGCAGGTAGCAGCGGACCGTAAGTCGGTAACGCTTTTAGCGTATTGGTTATCTTTTTGGTGTCCCACGGTGTCTCTCCCACCTTCCACAGCACATTAGCCGGGCCGCGATAACCGTGACGCATGTCGTAGTCCAGTACGTTATTACGCACTGCTTGCTGTGCGGCCTGCTGTACTTTGCGGGTAATGGTAGTGTAAATGCGATAGCCGTCTTCATAAGCGTTTTCGCCGTAACGGTTATACATCTCCTGACGTACCATTTCGGTGAGATACGGCGCTGAGAAGGCGATCTCCGGTGCGTGATAGTTGGCGTTAATCGGCTCACTACGCGTCTGATCGTACTGTTGCTGGGTGATATACCCTTCGCTCAACATACGCGACAGCACAACGTTGCGCCGCGCGACGGCGCGATCCATTGAGTAGAGCGGGTTGAAGGTGGAAGGGGCTTTCGGCAGCCCGGCAATCATCGCCATTTCGTTCAGCGTCAGTTGGTCGACGGTTTTACCGAAATAGACTTGTGCCGCAGCACCGACACCATAGGCGCGGTAACCGAGGTAAATCTTGTTCAGATAAAGCTCGAGGATCTCGTCTTTAGTCAGCAACTGTTCAATACGAATCGCGAGGAAGACTTCCTTAATCTTACGCATCAGCGTGCGTTCCGGACTCAGGAAGAAGTTTCTCGCCAGTTGCTGGGTAATGGTGCTCGCCCCTTGTGACGCGTGACCAGAGAACAACGCCACACTTGCCGCACGGAAGATCCCCACCGGGTCAACGCCGTGATGCTCATAAAAGCGACTGTCCTCCGTCGCGATAAAGGCTTTCACCATTTCCGGCGGGATTTGATCCAACGTAACCGGAATACGACGCTTTTCACCATATTGCGCAATTAGCTCGCCATCGGCGCTGTAAATCTGCATCGGAATTTGCAGGCGAACATCTTTTAATGTCGCCACATCCGGCAGTTGTGGCTCGATGTAGCGGTATAGGCCATAAATCGAGCCTGCTCCCAGCAGAATGCAACAGACTGCAAGGATCAATAAATACTTTACGAACTTCACTGGAAATTTCCCATTTAGTTTCATTTGGGCAGTTTATAAACAAACGCGCGGTAGTATAAAGGCAAGCCAGACGCATTGATATACCCGTCAGAGTGACGGGGGATAAGGAGATCATCACCATGGCATTTAAGATCTGGCAAATTGGTTTGCATTTACAACAGCAGGAAGCGGTGGCGGTTGCTATCGTGCGTGGTGCAAAAGAATGCTTTTTGCAACGTTGGTGGCGCTTGCCGCTGGCGACCGACATTATCAAAGATGGGCGCATTATTGACGCGGAACGTCTGACTAAAATGTTGCTACCGTGGAGTCGTGAACTGCCGCATCGACATCACATTATGCTGGCATTTCCTGCTGCTCGAACGTTACAGCGGTCATTTCCTCGCCCGGCGATGTCTCTCGGTGAGCGAGAGCAAACGGCATGGCTGGCTGGCACAATGGCACGTGAGCTGGATATGGAACCGGACTCCCTGCGCTTCGATTATCGCGAAGATTCACTAAGCCCCGCCTATAACGTGACCGCCGCGCAAAGCAAAGAACTGGCAACGCTACTAACCCTGGCAGAAAAATTGCGTGTTCACGTTAGCGCGATTACCCCGGATGCCTGCGCTTTACAGCGGTTTCTGCCTTTTTTACCTCCTCACAAGAAATGCCTGGCCTGGTGTGACCACGAACAGTGGTTGTGGGCGACGCGTTATAGCTGGGGGCGCAAGCTGGCGGTGGGGATGACAAGCGAGAATGATCTTGCAGCGATGTTATCCGTGGACCCCGAAAGTATCGCGATATGCGGCGAAGGCGGATTTGACCCCTGGGAGGCGATTTCTGTTCGTCAGCCGCCGCTACCGCCACCAGGCGGAGACTTCGCCATTGCGCTGGGGCTGGCGCTTAGGGAGAGTCGCTAATGAACCCACCAATCAATTTTTTGCCCTGGCGACAGCAACGCCGGGCGGCCTTTCTTCGCTTCTGGTTGCTAATGTTCGTTGCGCCTCTGCTGCTGGCCGTCGGGATAACGCTAATGCAGCGTCTGTCATATAACGCCGAAGCACACGTAGACGCCATTTTGCTCGAGGCTGAACAACAACTCGCTCGTAGCTTACAGGTCACTAAGCCACGTTTGCTGGAACGCCAACAGTTACGCGAACAGCATCTGCGACGTCAGCATCAGCGACAATTTACCCGCGACTGGCAACCCGCGCTGGAAGCGCTGGCGACGCTTTTACCAGAGCATGCCTGGCTGACAACGATAAGCTGGCAGCAGGGAACGCTGGAGATCAAGGGGCTGACAACAAGCATTACCGCGTTAAACGCACTGGAAACGTCACTTCGCCAGGATGCTTCTTTTCATCTCAATCAGCGAGGGGCCACGCAGCAGGATGCACAAGGGCGCTGGCAATTTGAGTATCAGTTAACAAGGACGGTTAGCGATGAACGCGCTCTTTGACTGGTGGTTAGCCACATCACCCCGTATCCGCCAGCTTTGCTGGGCAGTCTGGTTGCTGATGTTAGTTACGCTTATTTTTCTTTCATCGAGCCATCAGGAAGAGAGCGACGCATTAATTCGACTACGGGCAAGTAATCATCAGCAATGGACTGCACTGTATCGCCTGATTGACACCGCTCCCCTCAGCGAAGAAAAAACGTTGCCTTTTTCGCCGCTGGATTTTCAGTTGCCCGGCGCGCAACTGGTTTATTGGCATCCGTCTGCCAGGGGAGGCGAGTTAGCGTTGAAAACGCTCTGGGAAGCGGTGCCGTCGGCATTTACACGACTGGCAGAGCGCAATGTCAGCGTAAGTCGTTTTTCGTTAAGCGTGGAAAGTGATGAACTCTTGTTCACACTCCAACTGGAAGGGGCGAATGATGGCTAAACGTTGGCTGCTGGCAGGTGTTGCATTATGGCTATTAACCGGCATGCGCGACCCCTTTAAACCGCCGGAAGATCTATGCCGGATTAGCGAACTTACCCAGTGGCGCTATCAGGGGATGGTAGGAAGAGGCGAGCGCGTTATCGGCGTAATAAAAGATGGGCAAAAGAAATGGCGACGGGTGCAGCAAAACGATGTGCTGGAAAACGGCTGGACGATCTTACAGCTGACGCCAGACACACTAACGCTGGGAACCGGAAAAAACTGCGAACCGCCACTGTGGTTGTGGCAACGGCAAGGAGAGACAAATGAAGCAATGGATAGCCGCACTACTGTTGATGATGATGCCCATCGTGCAGGCGGCAAAGCCGCAAAAAGTCACGCTGATGGTGGATGACGTTCCGGTTGCTCAGGTTTTGCAGGCGCTGGCCGAACAGGAGAAGCTAAACCTGGTGGTGTCGCCAGACGTCAGCGGTACGGTATCGCTACATTTAACGGACGTTCCCTGGAAGCAGGCGCTACAAACCGTAGTGAAAAGCGCCGGGCTGATGACGCGTCAGGAAGGCAATATTCTCTCGGTGCATTCCATTGCCTGGCAAAATGAAAATATCGCCCGGCAGGAGGCAGAGAAGGCACGGGCGCAGGCAAATCTGCCGCTGGAAAATCGCAGCATTACACTGCAATACGCCGACGCCGGAGAGTTGGCGAAGGCGGGGGAGAAGCTACTTAGCGCCAAAGGTAGCATGACCGTTGATAAACGCACTAATCGCCTTTTGCTGCGTGATAACCAGGCGGCGTTAACCGCGCTGGAACAATGGGTCATGCAAATGGATTTGCCGGTAGGCCAGGTTGAACTGTCGGCGCACATTGTCACCATTAATGAAAAAAGTCTGCGCGAGTTAGGCGTGAAATGGACGCTTGCCGATGCACAACAAGCTGGCGGTGTTGGGCAAGTGACTACGCTCGGTAGCGATCTCTCGGTGGCGACGGCGACGACGCATATCGGTTTTAATATTGGGCGGATCAACGGACGTTTGCTGGATCTGGAGCTTTCCGCACTCGAACAGAAACAGCAACTGGATATCATCGCCAGCCCGCGTTTACTGGCTTCACATCTCCAGCCTGCCAGCATTAAACAGGGGAGCGAAATTCCGTATCAGGTTTCCAGTGGTGAAAGTGGTGCAACATCGGTGGAGTTTAAAGAAGCGGTGCTGGGAATGGAGGTCACGCCCACCGTGCTTCAAAAAGGCCGCATTCGGTTGAAATTACATATTAGCCAGAATGTGCCGGGGCAAGTCCTTCAACAAGCCGATGGCGAAGTGCTGGCAATTGACAAGCAGGAGATCGAAACGCAAGTCGAGGTCAAAAGCGGAGAAACGTTGGCGCTTGGCGGCATTTTTACCCGAAAAAATAAATCAGGCCAGGATAGCGTGCCACTGCTGGGGGACATTCCCTGGTTTGGGCAATTATTTCGTCATGACGGAAAAGAAGATGAACGACGTGAGTTAGTGGTATTTATCACGCCACGGCTGGTTTCCAGTGAGTAAACAGCCGTAAAACCGGCGATGTTTTTTATGCTGAACACGTTTCATCTATTTGACGTGCGCAGGTATTTAGCATACAAGGAGTACCGATTTGAGAGTTGGTGCTCTTCGCTGCCTGCGTTTCATGATGATGATTTATCATTCAGGCGGCATTTTGCTGTCTTTTTTACGCTAATCTTACCCGGTGATTTATCGCCAAAGCGGTAATAGCAAGGCAGCACGCTTGCAGCGACCAGATATGCAGAGGGATGGGCGATTTATTCAGTTGCCAAACCGGCTGGAGTATTGAGATAATTTTCAGTCTGACTCTCGCAATATCTTATGAGGTTTCAGTTCATGTCCTGCTGCGCTCTCTGAGCGAAGCGGGTTTATCATTAACGAATAGTCTTAGTAGTACCGAAAAAATGGCAGAGAAACGCAATATCTTTCTGGTTGGGCCTATGGGTGCCGGAAAAAGCACTATTGGGCGCCAGTTAGCTCAACAACTCAATATGGAATTTTACGATTCCGATCAAGAGATTGAGAAACGAACCGGAGCTGATGTGGGCTGGGTTTTCGATTTAGAAGGCGAAGAAGGCTTCCGCGATCGCGAAGAGAAGGTCATCAATGAATTGACCGAGAAGCAGGGTATTGTGCTGGCTACTGGCGGCGGCTCTGTGAAATCCCGCGAAACGCGTAACCGTCTTTCCGCTCGTGGCGTTGTCGTTTATCTTGAAACGACCATCGAAAAGCAACTTGCACGCACGCAGCGTGATAAAAAACGCCCGTTGCTGCACGTTGAAACACCGCCGCGTGAAGTTCTGGAAGCGTTGGCCAATGAACGCAATCCGCTGTATGAAGAGATTGCTGACGTGACCATTCGTACTGATGACCAAAGCGCTAAAGTGGTCGCAAACCAGATTATTAACATGCTGGAAAGCAACTAATTCTGGCTTTAAATACACTCGTCTGCGGGTACAGTAATTAAGGTGGATGTCGCGTTATGGAGAGGATAGTCGTCACTCTCGGGGAACGTAGTTACCCAATTACCATCGCGTCTGGTTTGTTTAACGAGCCAGCTTCATTCTTACCGCTGAAATCGGGCGAGCAGGTGATGTTGGTCACCAACGAAACCCTGGCTCCTCTATATCTCGATAAGGTCCGCGGCGTACTTGAACAGGCGGGTGTTAACGTCGATAGCGTTATCCTCCCTGACGGCGAGCAGTATAAAAGCCTGGCAGTACTCGACACCGTCTTTACAGCGTTGTTGCAAAAGCCGCATGGCCGCGATACTACGCTGGTTGCACTTGGTGGCGGCGTGGTGGGCGATCTTACCGGTTTCGCGGCGGCGAGCTATCAGCGCGGCGTTCGCTTCATTCAAGTCCCAACGACGTTATTGTCGCAGGTCGACTCCTCCGTTGGCGGCAAAACCGCGGTAAACCATCCCCTCGGTAAAAACATGATTGGCGCGTTTTACCAACCTGCATCGGTGGTGGTAGATCTCGATTGTCTGAAAACGCTTCCTCAGCGTGAGTTAGCTTCGGGACTAGCGGAAGTCATCAAATACGGCATTATTCTTGACGGCGAGTTTTTCCTCTGGCTGGAAGAGAATCTCGACGCGCTGCTTCGTCTGGATGGCCCCGCAATGGCGTACTGTATTCGCCGTTGCTGTGAGCTGAAAGCAGAAGTTGTCGCCGCCGACGAGCGTGAAGCTGGCTTACGTGCTTTACTCAATCTTGGACATACCTTTGGTCATGCCATTGAAGCTGAAATGGGCTATGGTAATTGGCTACACGGTGAAGCGGTTGCTGCGGGTATGGTAATGGCGGCGCGCACATCGGAACGTCTCGGGCAGTTCAGTTCTGCCGAAACGCAGCGTATTATTACCCTGCTCACGCGGGCTGGGTTACCGGTCAATGGGCCGCGCGAAATGTCCGCGCAGGCATATTTACCGCATATGCTGCGTGACAAGAAAGTCCTTGCGGGAGAAATGCGCTTAATTCTTCCGCTGGCAATTGGTAAGAGCGAAGTTCGCGGCGGTGTTTCGCACGATATCGTTCTTAACGCCATTGCTGATTGTCAGTTAGCGTAACAACAAGAAAGGTCAGGCCGCTTATCCAGCGGTTTATTAGCTTCAGGTTAATTGCAACGTGGTAAGCATTAACCTTTTAGTGGGGTGTTAAATGGATGAATTCAAACCAGAAGACGAGCTGAAACCCGATCCCAGCGATCGTCGTACTGGTCGTTCTCGTCAATCTTCTGAGCGTTCTGAACGTACTGAACGTGGCGAACCGCAGATCAATTTTGATGATATTGAACTTGATGATGCGGATGATCGCCGTCCGACCCGCGCGCAAAAAGAGCGCGATGAGGAACCGGAAATCGAACAAGAATATGACGAATCCGAAGATGAAACCGTGGATGAAGAGCGTGTAGAGCGTCGTCCGCGTAAGCGCAAAAAAGCAGCCAGCAAACCTGCTTCTCGTCAGTATATGATGATGGGCGTCGGTATTCTGGTTCTGTTGCTGTTGATCATCGGTATCGGTTCTGCGTTAAAAGCCCCCTCGACCTCTTCCAGCGATCAAACTGCGTCTGGCGAGAAGAGTATTGATCTTGCTGGCAATACTGTCGATCAGGCAAATGGCACGCAGCCTGCGCCGGGAACCACATCTGCGGAAAATACCCAGCCGGATGTTTCTCTGCCGCCGATCTCGTCTACGCCGACTCAGGGGCAAACCCCGGCGGCAACGGATGGTCAACAACGTGTTGAAGTGCAGGGTGACCTGAATAACGCGCTGACCCAGCCGCAAAATCAGCAACAGCTGAACAATGTGGTGGTCAACTCCACGCTGCCGACCGAACCCGCGACTGTAGCGCCAGTTCGTAATGGCAACGCATCGCGTGATACGGCGAAAACGCAAACCGTTGAACGTCCGACCACTACGCGTCCGCCACGTCAGCAGGCGGTGATTGAACCGAAAAAACCCCAGGCAACTGTGAAAACGGAACCTAAGCCGGTAGCACAGCAGCCGAAGCGTACCGAACCTGCAGCGCCAGTGGTGAGCTCGAAGGCACCGGCTGCGACTTCTACGCCAGCGGCAACGCCAGCGCCGAAAGCTACTGCCAGCACGGAGCCGGCACAAACGGCATCTCCGGCGCAAACCACGACAACACCAGCTGCTGGGGCGAAGACCGCAGGTAATGTTGGTTCGTTGAAATCGGCACCGTCAAGCCATTACACTCTGCAGTTGAGCAGTTCCTCTAACTACGACAACCTGAACGGTTGGGCGAAGAAAGAGAACCTGAAAAACTACGTTGTCTATGAAACGACGCGTAATGGTCAGCCGTGGTATGTGTTGGTTTCTGGCGTGTACGCTTCGAAAGACGAAGCGAAAAAAGCGGTATCTACATTGCCAGCCGATGTCCAGGCCAAAAACCCCTGGGCGAAACCGCTGCGTCAGGTACAGGCCGATCTGAAGTAATCAAGGCTATTTCCCGCAATGGATAACCGTTGCGGGAACTGCCTGAAGCGCTGGATGCTGTCGGAGCTTTCTCCACAGCCGGAGAAGGTGTAATTAGTTAGTCAGCATGAAGAAAAATCGCGCTTTTTTGAAGTGGGCAGGGGGCAAATATCCCCTGCTTGATGATATTAAACGGCATTTGCCTAAGGGCGAATGTCTGGTTGAGCCTTTTGTTGGTGCCGGGTCGGTGTTTCTTAACACCGACTTTTCTCGTTATATCCTTGCTGATATCAACAGCGATCTGATTAGTCTCTACAACATTGTAAAGACGCGTACCGAAGAGTACGTGCAGGCTGCCCGCGAGCTGTTTGTTCCCGAAACGAATTGCGCCGAGGTCTACTATCAGTTCCGCGAAGAGTTCAACAAAAGCCAGGATCCCTTGCGTCGGGCTGTGCTGTTTTTATATTTGAACCGCTACGGCTACAACGGTTTGTGCCGTTACAATCTGCGCGGTGAATTTAACGTGCCGTTTGGCCGTTATAAAAAGCCCTATTTCCCGGAAGCTGAGTTGTATCATTTTGCCGAAAAAGCGCAGAATGCCTTTTTCTATTGTGAGTCTTACGCCGACAGCATGGCGCGCGCAGATGATGCATCCGTCGTCTATTGCGATCCGCCTTATGCGCCGCTTTCTGCCACCGCTAACTTTACGGCGTACCACACAAATAGTTTTACGCTTGAACAACAAGCTCATCTGGCGGAGCTCGCTGAAGGTCTGGTTGATCGCCATATTCCTGTGCTGATCTCCAATCACGATACGATGTTAACGCGTGAGTGGTATCAGCGCGCAAAATTGCATGTCGTCAAAGTTCGACGCAGTATAAGCAGCAACGGCGGCACACGTAAAAAGGTGGACGAACTGCTGGCTTTGTACAAACCAGGAGTCGTTTCACCCGCGAAAAAATAATTCTCAAGGAGAAGCGGATGAAACAGTATTTGATTGCCCCCTCAATTCTGTCGGCTGATTTTGCCCGCCTGGGTGAAGATACCGCAAAGGCCCTGGCAGCTGGCGCTGATGTCGTGCATTTTGACGTCATGGATAACCACTATGTTCCCAACCTGACAATTGGGCCAATGGTACTGAAATCCTTGCGTAATTACGGCATTACCGCCCCTATCGACGTGCATCTGATGGTGAAACCGGTGGATCGCATTGTGCCGGATTTCGCTGCCGCTGGTGCCAGCATCATTACCTTTCATCCAGAAGCCTCCGAGCATGTTGACCGCACGCTGCAACTGATTAAAGAAAATGGCTGTAAAGCGGGGCTGGTATTTAACCCGGCGACACCATTGAGCTATCTGGATTATGTAATGGATAAGCTGGATGTGATCCTGCTGATGTCTGTTAACCCTGGCTTTGGCGGTCAGTCTTTCATTCCGCAAACGTTAGATAAACTGCGTGAAGTGCGCCGCCGCATCGACGAGTCTGGCTTTGATATTCGTCTGGAAGTGGACGGCGGTGTGAAGGTGAATAACATTGGCGAAATCGCTGCGGCGGGCGCGGATATGTTTGTTGCTGGTTCGGCAATCTTCGACCAGCCAGACTACAAAAAAGTCATTGATGAAATGCGCAGTGAACTGGCAAAGGTAAGTCATGAATAAGTTTGAAGATATTCGCGGCGTCGCTTTTGATCTCGACGGTACGCTGGTTGACAGTGCACCCGGTCTTGCTGCTGCGGTAGATATGGCGCTGTATGCGCTGGAGTTGCCCGTTGCAGGCGAAGAGCGCGTTATTACCTGGATTGGTAACGGCGCAGATGTCCTGATGGAGCGAGCATTGACCTGGGCGCGTCAGGAACGTGCGACCCTGCGTAAAACCATGGGTAAACCCCCCGTTGATGACGACATTCCGGCAGAAGAACAAGTACGTATTCTGCGCAAGCTGTTTGATCGTTATTATGGCGAAGTTGCCGAAGAAGGAACGTTTTTGTTCCCGCACGTTGCCGATACGCTTGGCGCATTGCAGGCTAAAGGCTTGCCGCTAGGTCTGATTACCAACAAACCAACGCCGTTCGTCGCGCCGCTGCTGGAAGCCTTAGATATTGCCAAATACTTTAGCGTGGTCATTGGCGGTGATGATGTGCAAAACAAAAAACCACACCCGGACCCGCTATTACTGGTGGCTGAACGGATGGGTATTGCCCCGCAACAGATGCTGTTTGTCGGAGATTCTCGCAATGATATTCAGGCAGCAAAAGCAGCCGGTTGCCCTTCAGTTGGCTTAACCTACGGATATAACTACGGCGAGGCTATCGATCTCAGCCAGCCTGATGTAATTTATCACTCTATAAATGACCTTCTGCCCGCATTAGGGCTTCCGCAAAGCGAAAATCAGGAATCGAAAAATGACTAAGCCCATCGTTTTTAGTGGCGCACAGCCTTCAGGTGAATTGACCATTGGTAACTACATGGGTGCGCTGCGTCAGTGGGTAAACATGCAGGATGATTACCATTGTATTTACTGCATCGTTGACCAACACGCCATCACCGTGCGCCAGGATGCGCAGAAGCTGCGTAAAGCGACGCTGGATACGCTGGCGTTGTACCTGGCTTGCGGTATCGATCCTGAGAAAAGCACCATTTTTGTTCAGTCCCACGTGCCGGAACATGCACAGTTAGGTTGGGCACTGAACTGCTATACCTACTTCGGCGAACTGAGCCGCATGACCCAGTTCAAAGATAAATCTGCACGTTATGCCGAAAACATCAACGCCGGGCTGTTCGACTATCCGGTGCTGATGGCGGCAGACATCCTGCTGTATCAAACCAATCTGGTGCCGGTTGGTGAAGACCAGAAACAGCACCTGGAACTGAGCCGCGATATCGCCCAGCGTTTCAACGCACTGTACGGCGACATCTTTAAAGTGCCGGAGCCGTTTATCCCGAAATCTGGCGCACGCGTTATGTCGCTGCTGGAACCGACCAAGAAGATGTCCAAGTCTGACGATAACCGCAATAACGTTATCGGCCTGCTGGAAGATCCGAAATCGGTGGTGAAGAAAATTAAACGTGCGGTCACTGACTCCGACGAGCCGCCGGTAGTTCGCTACGACGTACAGAACAAAGCGGGGGTTTCTAACCTGCTGGATATCCTGTCTGCAGTTACTGGCCAGAGCATCCCGGAACTGGAAAAACAGTTCGAAGGCAAGATGTATGGTCACCTGAAGGGCGAAGTGGCAGAAGCGGTTTCCGGTATGTTGACTGAATTGCAGGAACGCTACCACCGTTTCCGCAATGACGAAGCCTTCCTGCAACAGGTGATGAAAGACGGCGCAGAAAAAGCCAGCGCGCACGCATCCCGTACGCTGAAAGCGGTGTACGAAGCGATTGGTTTTGTGGCGAAGCCGTAATTCACTATTCACTATTGCTGGCAAAGTGCGCTTTGTTCATGCCGGATGCGGCGTGAACGCCTTATCCGGCCTACAAAGTCATGCACATTCAACATATTGCAAGGAAATGTAGGCCTGATAAGCGTAGCGCATCAGGCAGTTTTGCTTTTATCATCACTCTCAAACCGGGGAAACCCGGTTTTCTCTTTTCGCAGCCAGCAAAAAAAATGTGAAGCATCTCGCCGTTTCCACATTTCGTCGTTGTCACTTATCTTCATTTTAATGAAGATATAAATATTCACTTTATTGAAAATTTACTATGCGTCGAACGTTTATCAAAAAAGAAGGCGTCGTCATCACGACACTGGCCCGTTATCTGTTAGGTGAAAAGTGCGGTAATCGACTGAAAACTATAGATGAACTGGCAACTGAATGCCATTCGTCCGTTGGTCTGACGCAGGCTGCACTGAAAACGCTGGAATCAAGCGGTGCGATACGGATTGAACGTCGTGGGCGCAATGGCAGTTATCTGGTGGAAATGGATAACAAAGCCCTGCTGACTCATGTGGATATCAGCAACGTGGTATGCGCGATGCCCTTGCCCTATACCCGTTTGTACGAAGGCCTGGCGAGCGGGTTGAAAGCCCAGTTTGATGGCATTCCTTTTTACTATGCGCATATGCGCGGCGCGGATATTCGCGTGGAGTGTTTACTTAACGGCGTCTATGACATGGCGGTAGTGTCCCGCCTGGCGGCAGAAAGTTATCTCACGCAAAAAGGTTTATGTCTGGCGCTGGAACTTGGGCCGCATACCTATGTTGGCGAGCACCAGCTGATTTGCCGTAAAGGGGCGTCCGGCAACGTGAAACGTGTGGGGCTGGATAACCGCTCGGCGGACCAGAAAATCATGACCGATGTCTTTTTTGGCAATAGCGATGTGGAGCGCGTCGACCTCTCATATCACGAGAGTTTACAACGCATTGTTAAAGGCGATGTCGATGCGGTTATCTGGAACGTGGTGGCAGAAAGCGAACTGGCCATGCTGGGATTAGAGGCGACGCCGCTGACAAACGATCCCCGATTTTTACAGGCCACTGAAGCTGTAGTACTGACGCGTGCCGATGATTACCCGATGCAACAATTGCTACGTGCGGTTGTTGATAAAAATGCCCTGCTTGCTCATCAACAGCGAGTAGTCAGTGGGGAACTTGAACCCAGTTATTAAGCGAAAGGCGTCTTAAATGGAAAACAGACTCAACCTGCTTTGCGAGGCAGGAGTCATTGATAAGGACATCTGCAAAGGCATGATGCAGGTCGTCAAAGTAATGGAAACTGAATGTCATCTACCGGTGCGTAGCGAGCAAGGGACGATGGCGATGACACATATGGCGAGTGCGTTGATGCGCAGTCGTCGTGGTGAGGAAATTGAGCCGCTGGATGACGAATTACTGGCGGAACTGGCGCAATCCATCCACTGGCCAGCGATTGTGCAGTTGCATCAGGTGTTGTTGAAGGAATTCACCCTGGAAGTTAACCCGTGCGAAGAAGGGTATATGCTGGCCAATCTCTATGGACTATGGATGGCTGCTAACGAAGGCGTCTGAGGCACACGGCAATTCTGTGTCGCATAACTTAAATATTCAAAAAAATGAATATTTGATTCAAGGAACAGAAACGAGGCAACAAGATGTTTGTAGAAGCATTGAAACGCCAGAACCCGGCGCTGATTTCCGCCGCACTAAACCTGTGGCAGCAGGGCAAGATCGCTCCGGACAGCTGGGTTATTGACGTGGATCAGGTACTGGAAAACGGTAAACGGCTGATTGAGACGGCGCGGCTTTACGGCATTGAACTGTATCTGATGACCAAGCAGTTCGGTCGTAATCCGTGGCTGGCGGAAAAACTTCTGGCGCTTGGCTACAGCGGTATTGTAGCGGTGGATTACAAAGAGGCGCGGGTCATGCGCCGCGCCGGTCTGCCGGTGGCGCATCAGGGGCATCTGGTACAAATCCCTTGTCATCAGGTCGCCGATGCCGTTGAACAGGGAACCGATGTCATCACCGTGTTTACCCTTGCCAAAGCGCGGGAAGTTTCTGCGGCGGCGGTGAAGGTCGGGCGAGTCCAGTCGGTGTTACTCAAAGTTTATAGCGATGATGATTTTCTTTACCCGGGCCAGGAGAGCGGTTTTACCCAAAACACGCTGCATGACATTGTCGCTGAAATCCAAAAACTACCAGGACTCCATTTAGCTGGACTTACCCACTTCCCTTGCCTGCTTTGGGATGAAACAAGCGGGAAAGTTTTACCCACGCCGAATCTTCACACGCTGGTACAGGCACGGGATCAACTGGCCGAAAACGGTATTGTGCTTGAGCAACTGAATGCGCCTTCGGCGACTAGCTGCACTTCGTTGCCGGTGCTAGCACAATATGGTGTTACCCATGCCGAACCCGGGCATGCGCTGACTGGCACGATTCCGGCAAACCAGCAGGGCGATCAGCCTGAACGTATCGCCATGCTTTGGTTAAGTGAAATTTCCCACCATTTCCGTGGCGACAGTTATTGCTATGGCGGCGGTTACTACCGTCGTGGTCACGCTCACCGCGCTTTGGTTTTTACTAAAGAAAATCAAAAGGTTACTGAAACCAATCTCAAGACTGTGGATGACAGCAGTATCGACTATTACCTGCCGTTAGCAGGTGAGTTTCCGGTGAGTAGTGCCGTAGTGTTCTGTTTTCGTACGCAGATTTTTGTTACCCGCAGTGATGTGGTGCTGGTATCTGGTATTCAGCGTGGCGAACCGGAAATCGTCGGTCGTTATGACAGTCTTGGAAACTCTCTGGGGGCGTAATGGCGCGATTTGTGGTGTTAGTGATTGATAGCTTTGGCGTGGGCGCAATGAAAGATGTCACGTTGGTGCGCCCGCAAGATGCCGGGGCGAATACCTGTGGTCACATCCTGAGTCAGCTGCCGCATTTGCAGCTACCAACGCTGGAGAAAATGGGGTTAATCAACGCATTAGGTTATGCGCCGGGCGATATGCAGCCGTCAGACTCCGCAACCTGGGGCGTAGCAGAGCTGCAACATGAAGGTGGCGATACCTTTATGGGGCATCAGGAAATTTTAGGCACGCGCCCGTTACCGCCGCTGCGGATGCCTTTTCGCGATGTGATTGACCGTGTTGAGCAGGCATTAGTCGTCGCGGGATGGCAGGTTGAGCGTCGTGGCGAAGAGTTGCAATTTCTGTGGGTCAATCAGGCGGTTGCGATTGGCGATAATCTCGAAGCGGATTTAGGCCAGGTCTATAACGTCACCGCCAATCTCTCTGCGATGCCGTTCGATGAAGTTGTCAAAATTGGTCGTATCGTGCGTGAGCAAGTTCAGGTTGGCAGAGTGATTACATTTGGCGGCCTGTTAACCGACAGTCAGCGCATTCTCGATGCCTCAGAAAGTAAAGAAGGGCGCTTTATTGGCATAAATGCCCCACGTTCTGGTGCTTATGACAACGGATTCCAGGTTATGCACATGGGTTACGGCGTCGATGAGAAAGTCCAGGTGCCGCAAAAACTGTATGAAGTGGGCGTGCCAACCGTGCTGGTGGGGAAGGTGGCAGATATAGCCAGCAATCCTTATGGCGTGAGCTGGCAAAATCTGGTGGATAGCCAGCGGATTATGGATATCACCCTCGACGAATTTATCACCCATCAGACAGCGTTTATTTGCACCAATATTCAGGAAACCGACCTCGCTGGTCACGCAGAAGATGTCGCACGTTATGCTGAACGCTTGCAAGTCGTTGACCGTAATCTTGCTCTCCTTGTTGAGGCGATGCAGCCAGATGATTGCCTGATCGTCATGGCCGATCACGGTAACGACCCGACAATCGGTCACAGCCACCATACCCGCGAAGTCGTGCCGGTGCTGGTTTATCAGCAAGGTCTGGCTGCCACGCAGCTCGGTGTTCGCACCACGCTTTCTGATGTGGGCGCCACCGTGTGTGAATTCTTCCGCGCGCCACCGCCACAAAATGGTCGTTCTTTTCTTTCCACCCTCCGGTATGCAGGAGACACCCTATGAGTTTTGATCCAACGGGCTACACCCTGGCCCATGAGCATCTGCATATTGATCTCTCCGGCTTTAAAAATAACCTGGACTGCCGCCTTGATCAGTATGCGTTCATTTGCCAGGAGATGAACGACCTGATGGCCCAGGGCGTTCGTAATGTGATTGAGATGACCAACCGCTACATGGGGCGCAATGCGCAATTTATGCTCGATGTAATGCGTGAGACGGGGATCAACGTGGTGGCCTGCACCGGCTATTACCAGGATGCCTTTTTTCCTGAACATGTGGCGACCCGCAGCGTAGAGCAACTGGCGCAGGAGATGGTCGATGAAATTGAACAGGGTATCGATGGCACCGACCTGAAAGCCGGGATCATTGCGGAGATTGGCTCCAGCGAAGGAAAGATTACGCCGATGGAAGAGAAGGTGTTTATTGCCGCCGCGCTGGCGCATAACCAGACCGGGCGCCCAATCTCTACGCATACGTCGTTCAGCACGATGGGGCTGGAACAGTTGGCGTTGCTGCAAGCTCACGGTGTTGATCTTTCGCGCGTCACCGTCGGTCACTGCGATCTGAAAGACAACCTCGACAACATTTTAAAGATGATCGATCTCGGCGCATTTGTGCAGTTCGACACCATTGGTAAGAACAGTTACTACCCGGACGAAAAGCGCATTGCGATGCTTCATGCGCTACGTGAACGTGGGTTGCTTAACCGCGTCATGCTGTCGATGGATATTACGCGCCGCTCTCATTTAAAAGCCAACGGTGGTTATGGCTATGACTTTTTATTGACCACCTTTATTCCACAATTGCGCCAGTCAGGATTCAGTCAGGCCGATGTGGATGTGATGTTACGTGAAAATCCCTCTCAATTTTTCCAATAAGGACAGACTCATGAAAAAGATTGGCGTTGCAGGCTTACAGCGTGAGCAGATTAAAAAAACCATTGAAGCGACGGCTCCTGGCTGTTTTGAAGTTTTCATTTATAACGACATGGAAGCAGCGATGAAGGTGAAATCCGGGCAACTGGATTACTACATTGGCGCGTGTAATACCGGCGCTGGCGCGGCATTGTCGATTGCCATAGCGGTGATTGGTTATAACAAAAGTTGCACCATTGCCAAGCCGGGTATCAAAGCGAAAGACGAACATATCGCCAAAATGATTGCCGAAGGGAAAGTCGCATTTGGGCTTTCCGTTGAGCACGTTGAACACGCGATTCCGATGCTGATTAACCATCTGAAATAAAAGGCACGACTATGGATCTGTATATTCAGATTATCGTGGTGGCGTGCCTGACGGGTATGACATCGCTTCTGGCGCATCGCTCGGCGGCTGTTTTTCATGACGGTATCCGCCCGATCCTGCCACAACTGATTGAAGGCTATATGAACCGTCGCGAGGCGGGGAGTATCGCTTTTGGTCTGAGCATTGGTTTTGTGGCGTCGGTGGGGATCTCCTTTACCCTGAAAACCGGACTGCTCAACGCATGGCTACTCTTTCTTCCTACCGATATTCTCGGTGTGCTGGCGATAAACAGCCTGATGGCGTTTGGTCTTGGCGCTATCTGGGGCGTGCTGATCCTCACCTGTCTGTTGCCAGTAAACCAGCTGTTGACCGCACTGCCGGTGGATGTATTAGGTAGCCTTGGGGAGTTAAGCTCGCCGGTGGTTTCAGCTTTTGCACTGTTCCCTCTGGTGGCGATTTTCTACCAGTTTGGCTGGAAGCAAAGCTTGATCGCCGCCGTGGTTGTGTTGATGACCCGTGTGGTGGTAGTGCGCTATTTCCCGCATCTTAATCCGGAATCCATCGAAATCTTTATTGGCATGGTGATGCTGCTGGGGATCGCGATCACTCACGACCTGCGTCATCGTGATGAAAATGATCTTGATGCCAGCGGGCTTTCAGTCTTTGAAGAACGCACGTCGCGGATTATCAAAAACTTACCCTATATCGCCATCGTGGGAGCATTGATTGCTGCCGTTGCCAGCATGAAGATTTTTGCTGGTAGTGAAGTGTCTATCTTCACACTGGAGAAAGCATATTCCGCAGGCGTTACGCCGGAACAATCACAAACGCTGATCAACCAGGCAGCGCTGGCAGAATTCATGCGCGGACTCGGGTTTGTGCCGTTGATTGCCACCACGGCGTTAGCCACTGGCGTGTATGCAGTTGCGGGTTTTACCTTTGTTTATGCGGTGGGCTATCTCTCGCCGAATCCGATGGTTGCGGCGGTATTAGGCGCAGTGGTTATTTCGGCGGAAGTGCTATTGCTTCGTTCTATCGGAAAATGGTTGGGGCGTTACCCGTCGGTACGTAATGCGTCGGATAACATCCGTAACGCCATGAATATGCTGATGGAAGTGGCGTTGCTGGTCGGTTCGATTTTCGCAGCAATCAAAATGGCAGGCTATACCGGATTCTCCATCGCGGTTGCCATTTACTTCCTCAACGAATCCCTGGGCCGTCCGGTACAGAAAATGGCGGCACCGGTCGTAGCAGTAATGATCACCGGCATCCTGCTGAACGTTCTTTACTGGCTTGGTCTGTTCGTTCCGGCTTAAGGAAGGCACCTATGAAGACGTTTCCTTTGCAAAGCCTGACTCTTGCTGAAGCACAGCAAAAGCAGTTTGCGCTGGTGGACACGATTTGCCGCCATTTCCCCGGCAGCGAGTTTCTTACTAGCGGTGATTTAGGGTTAACTCCAGGGCTGAATCAACCGCGTATTACCCAACGGGTAGAGCAGGTGCTGGCTGACGCGTTTCATGCGCAAGCGGCAGCGTTAGTACAGGGCGCGGGTACTGGAGCGATTCGTGCGGCGTTGGCGGCTTTGCTCAAACCGGGGCTGCGTCTTCTGGTGCATGACGCGCCTGTTTATCCGACAACGCGGGTCATTATTGAGCAGATGGGGCTGACGCTTATTACTGCTGATTTCAATGATCTGTCGGTACTTAAGCAGGTCGTCGAAGAGCAACAACCGGATGCGGCGCTGGTACAGCATACGCGCCAGCAGTCGCAGGACAGTTACATTCTGGCAGATGTGCTGGCAACATTGCGCGCGGCTGGCGTTCCAGCGATAACCGATGACAACTATGCGGTGATGAAGGTGGCGCGAATTGGCTGCGAATGTGGGGCAAATGTCTCGACATTTTCCTGCTTCAAGCTGTTTGGGCCAGAGGGTGTTGGCGCGGTGGTTGGCGATGCCGATGTTATTAGTCGGATTCGCGCCACGCTCTATTCCGGCGGCAGCCAGATTCAGGGCGCACAGGCGTTAGAAGTATTGCGTGGTTTGGTGTTCGCACCAGTAATGCATGCAGTGCAGGCGGGGGTATCTGAGCGGTTGCTGGCTTTACTTAACGGCGGCGCGGTGCCGGAAGTTAAAAGTGCCGTCATTGCCAATGCGCAATCGAAAGTGTTGATTGTGGAGTTTCATCAGCCAATTGCCACCAGAGTACTGGAGGAAGCGCAGAAACGCGGTGCCTTGCCTTACCCTGTGGGAGCGGAGTCGAAATATGAGATTCCGCCGCTCTTTTATCGACTTTCAGGAACGTTTCGTCAGGCGAATCCGCAATTAGAACATTGTGCGATTCGCATTAATCCAAATCGTAGCGGCGAGGAGACGATTCTGCGGATTTTACGTGAGAGTATTGCCAGCGTTTAATTGTTGTGAACGATATTTTCAAAGACAAGGTAAAAACAAATACGCCCTCTGGTAAAAACAGAGGGCGTCAGATAATTAAATCAGCGTTAGCTAATTTCAGTCAGAGACTTACTGTGCAGTAGGACCGCAGCCGCCAATGATTTTAGAAATAGAAATTGCCGGGTGCAGCAGGTAGTCGTAAGAGCAGTTCTTTTCACGGTTTTCAATATGACCAGTACATGCAGTTAATGTTGCCAGTACCGCACCAACCAGTGCTACTTTAATAAACTTGTTCATTTTCATTCCCTATGTAAAATATATCGAGTAATATTCATTGATTGTGTGAATATAAGCAAACAGCTCGCTAAAGACGATACAGGAATACCTATTATGCGTCAGCGAACGGACTATGAATATTATGCTTATATTTGTAACCTGCTGTAACTGTAGGGCATTATTAAAATAAATTAGTTAAAGGTTTGTTTTATGTATGCTGAAAATAAAAATTAATATAAGTATGTTTGTAAATAAAAAAAGGCCAGAAATATCCGGCCTTAGTTAATTTTCTTAAATTAATGGTTAGAGAACCAATTTAATTTATCGCGCAGACCAACGACCCGGCCAATAATAATTAATGATGGGCTGTTCATTTGCTGCGCAAGTTCGCCCAACTGCGTGAGCGTACCGTCAATTACACGCTGCGTGACTGCCGTACCGTTTTCGACAATTGCCACCGGCATTTCACCAGGCATTCCGTGTTCAATCAGTTTTTGCTGAATGGTCGCAGCCTGATTCAGCCCCATATAGAACACCAGCGTCTGTTTTTCTGCCGCCAGGTTTTCCCAGTCCAGCTCACCACCGGTTTTTAAGTGTCCGGTAATTAAGCGTACGCTCTGCGCATAATCGCGATGCGTAAGTGGAATACCCGAATAGGCAGAGCAACCAGAAGCTGCGGTAATACCCGGAACCACCGAGAACGGAATGCCTGCATTGCATAGAGTTTCCAACTCTTCGCCGCCACGCCCGAAAATAAACGGATCGCCGCCTTTCAAACGTACCACGCGTTTGCCTTTTTGCGCTTCCCGCAGCAGGATCTGGTTAATCTCTTCTTGCGGTACGCAGTGGTATCCCGCGCGTTTACCAACGAAAACACGGTCAGCATCGCGCCGTACCAGATTCATAATATCGTCAGAAACCAGACGGTCGTAGACCACCACATCAGCCTGCTGAATTTGTTGCAGGCCTTTCAGCGTCAGCAGCCCGGCATCGCCTGGACCTGCGCCAACCAGCACCACCTCACCACGATGGTCGAGCGGCTCGTTGATTAACTGTTCGGTAGTTTCAGTAATGGCTTTCTGATCGTTGTTCGCCAGCGACTGCGCCAGACGGTCGTTAACGAACAGTTTTTCCCAGAAACGGCGACGTTCACCCATCGTAGCGAACTGTTGTTTGACCCGACCGCGTAATTGCCCGGCATATTTCGCCACCTGGCCCAGATGCAGCGGCAGCAGTGATTCAAGTTTTTCGCGCAACAGTCGCGCCAGAACCGGAGAAGTACCGCCAGAGGAAACCGCCACCATCAGCGGTGAGCGGTCAATAATCGACGGCATTATGAAGCTGGCGGCTTTCGGCGCATCGACCACGTTACAGAAGATGCGACGAGATTCGGCGGCTTCGCTGACGCGCTGGTTAAGCGCGTCATCATCCGTCGCCGCAATCGCCAGCCAGCAGGTGTCGAGAAGGCTTTCATCAAATGGCCCCTCGACGAGAGTTAACATGCCTGCATCTGCCCATGCGGTGAACTGTGGAATAAACGCTAATGCATTCACCGTTAAGCGAGCACCTGCGTCTAACAGCAACCTTGCTTTGCGCTCCGCGACATCACCACCGCCGACAATCAGACAGTCGCGATCGCGTAATTGGCAAAATATAGGCAAATGATCCACGTAAAAACCCCTTAGTAATTAACCAGCAGCCGTTTCAGTTTGATTAAATTTGTCCGCAACCGGACGATTCGCTTTAGGCGTAGCATACCAATAACCCAATCCCATGAATACGGCGCCCGATAAAGTATTACCCAGCGTCACCCACAGCAGGTTATGACCAATACCTGCCAGCGTGTAGGCTTCGCTGTGGTTGCCGAACCAGGAGAGTGCGAACAGTGTCATGTTGGCAACGGAGTGTTCGTAGCCGGACGCAATAAACGCCAGCAGACACCACCAGATAGCAATAAATTTCGCCGCACCTTCAGTGCGCAGCGCCATCCAGATTGCCAGGCAAACCAGCCAGTTACACAATGCGCCTTTAAAGAACAACACCATTGCCGGTGCGGTGGTTTTGGCCAGCGCCACGGAGTGAACGATGCTGGTATCTACCGGCAGCAGGCTACCGCCACCCCAGCTATAAAGCATGGCAACAAAGACGGAACCGACCAGGTTACCCAGCCAGGTTTGCGGCAGGATTGCCCACATTTGCCCGTGGCTGATGGTGCCCGCTTTTACCCCAAAGGTGAGGAACATAGTGTGTCCAGTAAACAGCTCAGAACCGGCAATAATCACCAGTGTTAAGGCGATACCAAAGGTCGCGCCCATCACCAGAGGGCGTACGGACGGATCGAGCAAATTACCGAGTGTGAAAATCAGGATGATCCCAAGACCCACATACGCGCCCGCCATGGCGGAGCTGACCCAAAAGCCGAGCGGGTTATTTGCCGACAGGCGTGCAATGCGCGCAGCGTTAGCCGCACACTTATTAATAGTGTCTGTAAACATTTGATTATCCTTAAAAAAGTAAAAACAAAAAATAAAACAAAGAGTTTAAAAAATGTCCTGCAATATACCGAAGGCCATTACAGGACAATGCAAAAAGGGGAGGCATTGCGCCTCCCGTTAAAACATTAACCGCGTAGCTGTACTACGCCGTCTTTCACTCGTGCTTCGTAATGCTTGACGGAAAACTGTTCGTCTTCCATGCACAAGCCGTCGCTTAAGCGAAAACGCTGTTTTTTCAGCGGGCTGGCAACCCACAGCTCGCCCTGATGTTCCGCAATCAGCCCACGTGACAGCACGCTGGATTCGAAGAACGGATCGATGTTGCTGATCGCAAACACCTGGTCGCTGTGATACGGGCGGAAAATCGCGACCTGCTCGTCACCTAACAGCGCGCAGACGCCGGTTTCAGGCAGGATGTCATCGATTTTGCAGATGTCTTTCCACTGGCTCATGCGTTGTCCTCCACCAGAGTTACCGGGATACGTTCATACGGCGTTGCCGGACGGTGCTGTTCGCGCTCTGGCACCATCTGTACGTTCGGGTCACGCTTGTCGCTGTTGATGAAGTGTTTGAAGCGAGTCTGCGCAGACGGCGTATTGACCGTTTCAGTCCACTCACACACTACCGCTTCACGCAGGCGCGCCATCTCTTCTTCCAGATGTGCGTTCAGCCCCAGTTTGTCGTCAATGATCACCGCTTTCAGGTAATCAATGCCGCCTTCGAGGTTTTCTAACCACGGTGCGGTACGCGTCAGTTTGTCGGCGGTACGGATGTAGAACATCATGAAGCGGTCGAGATATTTGATCAGCGTTTCGCGATCGATATCCGCTGCCAGCAGATCCGCATGACGCGGTTTCATGCCGCCGTTACCGCAAACGTACAGGTTCCAGCCTTTTTCGGTGGCGATGATACCCACGTCTTTGCCCTGGGCTTCTGAACATTCGCGGGTACAACCAGAGACACCAAACTTGATTTTGTGCGGAGTACGGATGCCTTTGTAGCGGTTTTCCAGTTCCACACCGAGGCCGACGCTGTCACCAACGCCGTAGCGGCACCAGGTGCTACCCACACAGGTTTTCGCCATACGTAGTGCTTTCGCATAGGCATGACCGGTTTCGAAGCCTGCCTCAATCAGCTGACGCCAGATCTCCGGCAGATCGTCTTTCTGTGCGCCAAACATCGCCAGACGCTGGGAACCAGTGATTTTGGTGTAGAGATTAAATTCACGCGCGATACGACCTACTGCCATCAGTCCTTCCGGGGTGATTTCACCGCCCGGAGAGCGCGGGATCACCGAGTAGGTGCCGTCTTTCTGGATGTTAGCGAGGAAGTTGTCGTTAGAATCCTGCAGCGGAGTATGTTCCGGCTTCAGAATGTATTCGTTCCAGCAGGAGGCCAGCAGTGAACCGACGGTTGGCTTACAGACTTCACAACCGTAGCCTTTGCCGTGTTTCGCCAGCAGTTCTTCGAAGGTTTTAATGCCTTCAACGCGGATCAAATGGAACAGTTCCTGGCGCGAGTACGCAAAGTGTTCGCACAGGTTGTTGTTAACTTCGATACCCTGTTTCGCCAGTTCTGCGTTCAGCACTTGAGTTACCAGTGGGATACAACCGCCGCAGCCAGTACCAGCTTTGGTTTCGGCTTTCAGCGCCGCAACGGTGTGGCAGCCTTTGTTGATGGCAGCAATCAGGTCGCCTTTAGTGACGTCGAAGCAGGAGCAGATTTGTGCGCTGTCCGGCAGTTTATCTACACCGATAGACGGCTTACCGCTACCAGAGTGCGCTGGCAGGATCAGAGAATCCGGGTTTTCCGGCAGTTCGATAGCATTCAATACCAGTTGCAGCAGGTTGCCGTAGTCGCTGGTATCGCCTACCAGTACCGCACCGAGCAGCGTTTTGTTGTCTTCGCTGACAACCAGGCGTTTGTAGATCTCTTTGCTTTCGTCGAGGTAAACATAGCTACGAGCGCCTGGTGTACGACCATGCGCATCGCCAATACCGCCAACGTCCACGCCCAGCAGTTTCAACTTGGCGCTAAGGTCAGCACCTTCAAAGGCGTTTTCGCTGCCGAGAATGTGGTCAACGGCGACCTGCGCCATTTTGTAGCCTGGCGCTACCAGACCAAATACACGGTTGTTCCAGCTTGCGCATTCACCGATAGCGTAGATATCCGGATCGGAAGTCTGGCAGGAATCATTAATGACGATACCCCCACGCGGAGCAACGTCCAGACCACACTGGGTTGCCAGTTTATCGCGCGGACGGATACCGGTAGAGAAGACGATAAAGTCGACTTCCAGCTCGCTACCGTCGGCAAAACGCATAGTTTTACGCGCTTCAACGCCTTCCTGCACAATCTCAAGGGTGTTTTTGCTGGTGTGAACGCGCACACCCATGCTTTCGATTTTGCGACGCAGCTGCTCGCCGCCCATCTGATCAAGCTGTTCCGCCATCAGCATTGGGGCAAATTCGATAACGTGGGTTTCGATGCCTAAGTTTTTCAGTGCGCCAGCGGCTTCCAGACCTAACAGGCCGCCGCCAACAACGGCACCGCGCTTGCTGCGACGGGCGCAAGACTCAATAGCGTTGAGGTCTTCAATGGTGCGGTAGACAAAGCAGTCCTGAGTATCAGAACCTTTGATCGGCGGGATCCACGGATAGGAACCGGTCGCCATGATCAGCTTGTCATAATAAACGGTACGCCCGGCGCTGGAGTGGATCACCTTCTCCTGACGGTTGATGGTGATGGCGCGTTCGCCGACCAGAACTTTAATGCCGTGTTTCTCGTAAAAGCCTTCGCGCACCAGCGACAGCTCTTCGGCGGTGTGGTGAGAGAAGTAAGACGAGAGGTGTACGCGGTCATAAGCGATGCGCGGTTCTTCACAGAAAACGGTAATATCAAAGTTGGCCGCATCAGATTTATCAAGAAGATCTTCGATAAAGCGATGGCCGACCATACCGTTACCGATAATTGCGAGTCTGACTTTGCTCATTTTTGCCTCGATTTCTTTTCTATTACCGCCTACCTTAACGATTCAGCAACCCCGCTTATTGATGTAAATCAAATTCACCTTTATATACCTCTTAAGTGGTATATTGCTGATTTGTATAAATTTTCTTAAGTCACGGAATTGTCTGACATTTCATGTTTGTGTAAAAAACAGACAAAATGAAAGGTTTTATAGAGATGAAGGCACGCTGCGGTGGAAGAGAAGAAAAAGCCGGACGACGATAGCGCCGCCCGGCATGAGCAATTAATGAGAGGTCAGGGTGTTATGCTGACGGTGACGGCTGACAAAACCTAACAAGAAGCACATCACAAAGACGACAGCGTACAGACCGTTTGCGGTAAGCAGTGCCGCCTGCGGACCGCTATGTTCAACAATCGGTCCGGTAACCACAAAGGTCAACATGGTGCCGATGGTCCCGCAGGTAAGTACGAAGTTAACCAGTTTTGGTGACGGTACTTTGGTCTGCTGGGAACCCAGGGTGATGATAGTGGTATAGATTGCGCTGGAGAAGAAGCCCAGAGCGAGAATGGACCATGCCATGTGTGCTGGTGTTCCAGTGTTAAAGACATACATCAGAATTGCGGCCAGCCCAGCCAGTACGGTCAGAATGCGTTGCAGATCAAAGAAGCGAAGAATAAAGCTGAATGCCCACATGCCAACCATGTACGACATCCAGAAGTTGCTTACCAGCGTACCTGCGTCGTTCAGGCTCATACCGAGGCCTTTGGCATATTCCGGCACCCAGGAGATAAAACCTAACTGACCGAGGATGTAGCACAGCGCCGCAATAGAAAGAAACAGCACGCCGATCCCCCATTTCTCTTTCGCTACCGGAGCGTCAGTTTTTGGCGCATGTTTACCCAGTGCCGGGAATTCACAGCCGAAGGTCAGAATAAAGATAGCGACGTACACCAGCCCGATGCAGGCATAAACCCAGTACCACTCAATGCTACGCGCCAACAGAAACGCGGCGATCATTGGGAAAATCATCCCGGCCATACTGAAGAAGGAGTCGGTAAATAACAGGCGAGAACCGCGCTGACGCCCTTCGTACATTTGTGTTACCAGGAATGTACCAATCGACATGGTGATGCCGCTGACCACCCCGAGAATGAACATCGCTGCCGAGAAAAGCGCCAGGCTGTGGCTGAACATCAAAGCAGCAACCGCCAGCACCATCAGGAGAAAGCCAAAACGTAACTGCGTTTTCAACGGGACGATTTCCATCAGCCAGGCGTTGAGGAAGATTGAGATTAAAATGCCGGCATTGAGGAAGGTGAAGGTGTTACTCATACTGGAAACAGGCAGATTGAAATAATCGGCGATATTTCCCATCACCATCCCGGTGACAATAACCAACGCACCGGTCAGTGCGTAGGAGAGAAAGCTAATCCATGTGAGCTTGATGCGATTGCTGTTAGTCATGATTGGCCTGCGTTTAAAGATAAAATGGCATAGTGGATATGCCGCGAGCGGGCGATTTTAGGTGATTTTGTGATCTGTTTAAATATCAAATTGCAAACGGTTGCTAATTTGCAATATTTAAAGTGATTCTGATCACGGAATATAAGTGATCATCAGGTTACATATATTTCAAGTACGTAAAATTAGGTAAAGGAATGGCCTTGTCATTGAAGGCTATTTAGAATCTCTCCACTTGCTTTTTTTCTGCACAGTTAAGGAAATCTCATGTTCAAATCGACCCTGGCAGCTGTTGTAGCTGTTTTCGCTCTTTCTGCTCTCTCACCTGAAGCAATGGCAGCGAAAGGGGATCCGCACGTATTGTTAACAACCTCTGCTGGTAATATCGAACTGGAGCTGGATAGTCAGAAAGCGCCAGTATCAGTGCAAAATTTCGTCGATTATGTGAACAGCGGCTTTTATAACAACACCACTTTTCACCGGGTGATCCCGGGCTTTATGATTCAGGGCGGTGGATTTACCGAGCAGATGCAGCAGAAAAAACCGAATCCGCCGATCAAAAATGAGGCTGATAACGGTCTGCGCAATACACGTGGCACTATTGCTATGGCGCGTACTGCGGACAAAGACAGCGCCACCAGTCAGTTCTTTATCAACGTAGCCGACAATGCCTTCCTCGACCACGGTCAGCGTGATTTCGGTTACGCGGTGTTTGGGAAAGTGGTGAAAGGCATGGATGTTGCTGACAAGATTTCCCAGGTGCCGACCCATGACGTTGGCCCGTACCAGAATGTGCCGTCAAAACCAGTAGTTATCCTTTCTGCTAAAGTCCTGCCGTAAGGATTTCTCGCGCGGGCAATCTTGTCCGCGCCTCTGCTCTCCCGGCGTAACCTGGATTTGCCGCTTATACTTGTGGCAAACGGACACGTTCAGGGAGGCATCAAGTGAAGAAACTCACCGATAAGCAAAAGTCCCGTCTCTGGGAGCTTCAGCGTAATCGTAATTTCCAGGCCAGTCGCCGTCTTGAAGGCGTCGAGATGCCATTAGTCACTCTTACTGCCGCAGAGGCTTTAGCACGCATTGAAGAGCTGAGGAGGCATTATGAGCGATAAATTCGGCGAAGGGCGCGACCCGTATCTCTATCCCGGCCTTGATATCATGCGTAATCGACTGAACATTCACCAGCAGCAGCGGCTTGAGCAGGCTGCTTACGAAATGACGGCGCTGCGTGCCGCGACCATTGAGCTTGGTCCGCTGGTACGCGGTTTACCGCATTTGCGTGCTATTCACCGCCAGCTGTATCAGGATATTTTCGACTGGGCGGGGCAACTGCGCGAAGTCGATATTTATCAGGGCGATACGCCGTTCTGCCACTTTGCCTATATCGAAAAAGAGGGCAATGCCCTGATGCAGGATTTGGAAGAAGAAGGTTATCTGGTTGGCCTTGAGAACGCGAAGTTCGTCGAGCGGCTGGCGCACTACTATTGTGAAATCAACGTCCTGCATCCATTCCGTGCGGGAAGCGGCCTGGCACAGCGGATCTTCTTCGAGCAACTGGCGATTCATGCTGGCTATCAACTGAACTGGCAAGGTATTGATGAAGAGGCCTGGAATCAGGCGAATCAGAATGGGGCAATGGGCGACCTTACGGCTCTGCAGACGATATTTAGTAAAGTGGTAAGCGAAGCCGGGGAATCTGAGTAAAATAGCGCGGTTCTTTCGTACCGGAGCCGCCATGATCCTGCTTATTGATAACTACGATTCTTTCACCTGGAACCTCTACCAGTACTTTTGTGAACTGGGGGCCGATGTGCTGGTTAAGCGCAACGATGCGTTGACACTGGCGGATATCGACAGCCTTAATCCACAGAAAATAGTCATCTCGCCTGGACCCTGTACGCCCGATGAAGCCGGGATCTCCCTTGAGACTATTCGCCACTACGCCGGGCGCTTGCCGATTCTTGGCGTCTGCCTCGGTCATCAGGCGATGGCGCAGGCTTTTGGCGGCAATGTCGTGCGCGCCGCAAAGGTTATGCACGGCAAAACTTCACCGATTACGCATAACGGCCAGGGCGTATTCCAGGGGCTGGCAAATCCACTCACCGTGACACGCTACCATTCGCTGGTGGTAGAACCTGACTCATTGCCAGAGTGCTTTGACGTGACTGCATGGAGCGAAACCGGAGAGATTATGGGGATTCGTCATCGCCAGTGGGATCTTGAAGGGGTGCAGTTCCATCCGGAAAGCATTCTCAGCGAGCAAGGGCATCAACTGCTGGCGAATTTCCTGCATCGCTGATTTCTGGTTGCTATCTAGTGATTTTTTATGCATATTTTGTGATTATAATTTCACATTAGTTTATGCGTAACAGGGTGATCATGAGATGGCAACTGAACAAGCAGCAATTATACGCGCGACTTTCGATGAAGTGATCCTGCCGATTTATGCACCGGCGGAGTTTATTCCGGTAAAAGGTCAGGGCAGCCGAGTCTGGGATCAGCAAGGCAAAGAGTACGTCGATTTCGCGGGTGGCATTGCGGTGACGGCGCTGGGCCATTGCCATCCTGCGCTGGTGGAAGCGTTAAAAACCCAGGGGGAAACCTTGTGGCATATCAGCAACGTCTTCACCAATGAACCGGCACTGCGTCTTGGGCGCAAACTGATTGAGGCGACTTTTGCCGAACGCGTGGTGTTTATGAACTCCGGTACGGAAGCCAACGAAACCGCCTTTAAACTGGCGCGTCACTACGCCTGTGTGCGTCATAGCCCGTTCAAAACCAAAATCATCGCCTTCCATAATGCCTTTCATGGTCGCTCGTTGTTTACCGTTTCTGTCGGTGGGCAGCCGAAATATTCCGACGGCTTTGGGCCAAAACCGGCAGACATTATCCACGTGCCTTTTAACGATCTCCACGCAGTGAAAGCCGTGATGGACGATCACACCTGCGCGGTGGTGGTTGAGCCGATTCAGGGTGAGGGCGGCGTGACGGCGGCGACGCCAGAGTTTTTGCAGGGCTTGCGTGAGTTGTGCGATCAGCATCAGGCATTATTGGTGTTTGATGAAGTGCAATGCGGAATGGGGCGGACCGGCGATCTGTTTGCCTATATGCACTACGGCGTGACGCCAGATATTTTGACCTCTGCGAAAGCGCTAGGCGGCGGCTTCCCGATTAGCGCTATGCTGACCACGGCGGAGATTGCTTCTGCGTTTCATCCTGGTTCTCACGGTTCCACCTACGGCGGTAACCCGCTGGCCTGTGCGGTGGCGGGGGCGGCCTTTGATATCATCAATACCCCTGAAGTGCTGGAAGGCATTCACGCGAAACGCCAGCGTTTTGTTGACCATTTGCAGAAGATAGATCAGCAGTACGATGTGTTCAGTGATGTTCGTGGTATGGGGTTGTTGATTGGCGCAGAGCTTAAGCCACAGTATAAAGGTCGGGCGCGTGATTTCCTCTATGCGGGCGCCGAGGCTGGCGTAATGGTGCTGAACGCCGGGCCGGATGTGATGCGTTTTGCGCCGTCGCTGGTGGTGGAAGATGCGGATATTGATGAAGGGATGCAACGTTTTGCCAGTGCGGTGGCGAAGGTGGTTGGGGCGTAAATAAGACGCGGTAAGCGTCGCATCAGGCAAAGGGTGTCGGATGCGGCGTGAATGCCTTATCCGACCTACGGTTTGCTTCTGGCAATGATGATATTACGCCTTCGAATCTCGTAACTTCCGATTCAACCAAATCCCGTGATGCGGTCGCTGCCGCCAGGCCATCGCTGAAATGGTGTGCATCGTATTTAGATGGCCAATAACCCGTTGTAAATGCTGTTCCAGGGTACCAGCCGCGCCTTCGTGCGGCAGCATCTCTGGCGAGTCTATGATATTGGCGTCACCAGAACTACCCGGTTCGTCATACTCCAGCCGCTGCTGACAGCGTTGAATAGCGATTTCACAAGACTGTAAATACTCCTGCGCCAGCTCCGGCGGCAATGCCCGGTGCTCCCGCGCCAGCGTGGTCATGGCATTAATATGTTCAACAATAAACTGACTGTGCGTTACCCACAGTTTCATGTCTGCCAGATAATGGCTATTAAACGCCGGTTCCTGCATCGCCTGATTTAATGAGTTATACAGAGTGTTATGTGCCTGATTTACCCGCATTCGCTGCCAGGCCAGCGGCGTAGGTTGTGGATCTTTACTCAGGATCAGACGAATCGCTTCCTGGTAGGTTTCTAAGGCGTCATGGGCGTTTTTACGCAATAAACCACTCTGCCACTGCGGCCACAGCCATACCGTGCCGCCGAAGGCAATCAAACAACCAATAATGGTATCGATAAGACGGGGAATGATGTATTGCTCGCCGTTCAGCCACAACAGTTGCAGGGTATACACCGCGGTAATGGTAAAGCCGACTGTCGCCCAGCCGTAGTTTTTGCGCAATATCAGATAGCTGGCGAGCGTGGTAAACAGCATCAACGTCAGGGTGTAACCTTCGGGAATTTTAAAGTGCAGCGCCACGCCCGCAATGATTAACCCGACCACGGTCCCCACGGAGCGATTCACAATCCTCAGACGGGTCGCGCCGTAACCATTCTGTGTCACCAGCAACACCGTCATCAGGATCCAATACGACTTCGGCAGATGTAGCGCGGTCCCCATCAAACTGGCAACGCTTAACATCACACTCAGTCGTCCGGCATTACGCAGTGCTGGCGATTTCAGGGAAAGATAACTTTTTAGCGCCGGAAGTAACGGCATTCGTCGCTGCTTATCCGCCAGCAGATCGCGGGCATAAAGCGGTTTCTGGGTACGCAGCACACGAGCGATGCGGCTGAAGTGCCAGTAGCAGAATTGCCCCACAGGGTTATCCGGATGCTGGCGGGCGATTTTCTCCAGTGCGCCAATTTGCTTTTCCATCGTAAAACGCGTCGGCAGGCGATGGTAAAGAATGTCATCAGCCAGCACGCGCAGGCGAGCGGCGACGGTTTGCGCATTCCAGCGGATAACTTCTTCTGCATGGCTACGCTCGACCAGCTTTTGCACCTCTTCAGGTTGATGCAAACTGACCGAAATATGTTCCTGTAAATCCAGTGCTTCCTGAAAAATGCGCAACATTCGCTTGTAATCGGTATTATTTTGCGCGGAAAGCATGTGCATTTGCTGATAGCACTGGGTAATCAAATCGACCGCTTTTTGCTGGCGTACCAGCAGTGGCGGGAGTGCTTTTTCGGGATCGGTATGCTGAGTGAGCAGACTGTATTTGATTTCACAGTAATCAGCCAGTTCACGGTAGAGCAGACTAAGTGACTCGCGTAGGGGCTGTTCGCGCCAGAGCCAGAACCAGAACCAGTTAAACAGTCCGTACCAGAGCGTGCCTAACGCGTAGATGAGCAACGGTTCCCAGACCGGCATATATCCCGCCAGACTGAGTGTAAAAATGGCGGCGAGTAACGATGCGGGAAGCAATTTTGCGTGCAATGGCCCAAGCTCGGCAGTGACGCCAAGTACCAGCGTTAACCCGGTCAGCAAAAAGGGTAGGGGGATATCTTTTTCCAACAGCAGCTGTGTCAGTAAGCTACAGGTAGCAAACAGCGACGCGCCAATAATCAGGCGTTTGAAAAAACGTTTATGGGGGGTATCAAGCCCCGCAATGTTGCAACAGGCAGGGACGAGTGAAAACAGCAGGCCGAGTCTTAATTCGCCAAACAACAGACCAACGGCCACGGGCAAACATAGCACCAGAGTTTGTCGTAGTGCATAGTTGATATCAGGATGATAAATCAGTCTGCGCCACATCGGGTTAAACAAAATGGCGCGCTACCAGGTAACGCGCCACTCCGACGGGATTAACGAGTGCCGTAAACGACGATGGTTTTACCGTGTGCGGAGATCAGGTTCTGATCTTCCAGCATCTTCAGAATGCGCCCTACGGTTTCACGAGAACAGCCGACAATTTGACCAATTTCCTGACGGGTAATTTTAATTTGCATACCGTCCGGGTGAGTCATTGCATCGGGTTGTTTCGCCAGATTCAGCAGTGTCTGCGCGATGCGACCTGTAACGTCGAGGAACGCAAGGTTTCCGACTTTCTCTGAAGTGACTTGCAGACGACGCGCCATTTGCGCGGAGAGACGCATCAGAATATCCGGGTTCACCTGAATTAATTGACGAAATTTTTTGTAGGAAATTTCAGCTACTTCACAGGCGGTTTTTGCACGTACCCATGCGCTACGTTCCTGGCCTTCTTCAAACAGGCCCAATTCGCCAATAAAATCACCCTGATTCAGATAGGAGAGGATCATTTCTTTACCCTCCTCGTCTTTGATCAGCACTGCCACAGAGCCTTTAACGATGTAGTACAGCGTTTCCGCTTTTTCACCCTGGTGAATAAGCGTGCTCTTGGATGGGTACTTATGAATGTGGCAATGAGACAAGAACCATTCGAGAGTCGGGTCTGTTTGCGGTTTGCCAAGCACCATGCGCGGTTATCCTCTGTTATAAGCTTTCTCCAGAGCCAGAAAACGCCGCTGTCTCTGGATTGCCGAAATGTGCTTCCCGCTACCTGGGAAGGGGCTATCAACTGAACTGCACGGTAATGTGACGTCCTTTACATACATGCAGTACATCAATGTATTACTGTAGCATCCCGACTGTTTTAGCATAGCTTTCGCTTTGTGTCTCCTGGTGTCTCGCTTCAGCATGACCCAGGTCGCCTTCCGTTGCGCGATTTGGTCAGTACGCGTACTCTGTCAGGAAAACTGACGCAATGGAGTTCCGATTATGCAAGCGCGTGTAAAGTGGGTTGAAGGGTTAACTTTTTTGGGCGAATCCGCCTCTGGTCACCAGATTTTAATGGATGGTAACTCTGGCGATAAAGCGCCAAGTCCGATGGAAATGGTGCTGATGGCGGCGGGTGGCTGTAGCGCCATTGATGTGGTTTCTATCCTGCAGAAGGGGCGTCAGGATGTGGTCGATTGTGAAGTAAAACTGACCTCTGAACGCCGCGAAGAGGCACCGCGCCTGTTTACCCATATCAATTTGCATTTTATCGTCACCGGTCGCGACTTGAAGGATGCAGCGGTTGCGCGTGCGGTGGATCTCTCTGCTGAGAAATATTGTTCAGTGGCGCTGATGCTGGAAAAAGCGGTGAATATTACCCACTCTTATGAAGTGGTTGCTGCGTGATTTAACTACCCCGTTGTGATGCCGGATAGTATTTTATCCGGCTTATTGGTGAAGTTACTCGATTTTCTTCCCTTCCATCAGTCGTTGCACCAGCGGCAGCATAATTAACTCCATTGCCAGACCCATTTTGCCTCCCGGCACCACTAATGTATTGATGTGGGAAATGAACGAACCTTGCAACATCGCCAGCAGCCAGGGGAAATCGATCCCCTCCAGATTACGAAAATGAATCACCACAAAGCTTTCATCCAGCGATGGAATGCCTTTTGCGGCGAAGGGGTTTGAAGTGTCGACGGTGGGGACGCGCTGGAAGTTTAGATGGGTGCGGGAAAACTGCGGCGTGATGTAGTTGATATAGTCTTCCATTGAACGCACAACCGAGTCCATCACCGCTTCTCGTGAGTGTCCGCGCTCGCTGGTGTCGCGGATAAGCTTTTGAATCCACTCCAGGTTAACGATAGGCACTACGCCTACCAGTAAATCTACATGCTGCGCGACGTTATGTTGTGGTGTGACCACGCCACCGTGCAAACCTTCATAAAACAGCACATCGGTGGGTTCCGGTAGCGCCTGCCACGGGGTGAATGTGCCTGGCACCTGATTCCACGGTACGGCTTCGTCGTAGGTATGCAGGTATTTGCGTGATTTCCCTTTGCCGCTCTGGCCGTATTCAATAAAGGTTTGTTCCAGCAGGCCGAAGTCGTTGGCTTCGGGGCCGAAGTAGCTGATATGCCGCCCGGCATCGCGCGCCTTGCGGATCGCCATATCCATTTCCGGGCGGGTATAACGGTGAAAACTGTCGCCTTCCACCTCGGCTGCATGCAGATTTAACTGCGCGAATATTTTACGAAACGCGAGGCTGGTGGTGGTGGTCCCCGCGCCGCTGGATCCTGTTACCGCAATGACCGGATGTTTGGCAGACATAGTAACTCCATGACCTGGTTATCATTATTATTTCGTCCGCCGACGGTTGCAGGTTATTCGCGAAACTGACTGCGCGGCATGATATTGACCGTTTCGTGCAGTTCCGACCAGACCAGTACCGCTTCTCCGCACTGTAGCTGTCGTTTGACGTCGGCGACTTTCTGTTCAAGCGTACGCTCTTGTTCACCATAATCGGTGCCTTCACGTAACACAAAGCTTTCAATTAAATTTTCCAGCGTTTCAGGGGAGATGTCTTGCCAGGGAATCAACATGATTTCGTCTCCAGATACGTTGTTAACCAGTCAGGAATGCGTGACTCCAGCCACATTTGTGGGTGAAATAATGTACCGCCAATAAAACCAACATGACCGCCATGTTCAGTCAGTTGATACTCTACTTGCGGAGGAAGATTTTCTGGTTTCGGGATCACCTGATGATCCATAAACGGATCGTCTTTGGCGTGAATAATCAGCGTCGGTTTGACGATCCGATTGAGCAGCGGCATGGCGCTACACTGACGATAATAGTCGATAGCGTCGGCGTAGCCGTGAATTTTGGCGGTGATCAGATCGTCAAATTCGCGGATGCGGCGCACCGACTTCAACTGAGCGAGATCTATTGGCAGTGTTCCGGGGTACGCCTTCAGTTTACGCGCAGCATTGGCTTTTAACAGATTCACCAGGTAACGCTGATAAACGCGGGAAAAGCCCTTTTCCATATGGTAACTACAGGCTTCCAGCACAAACGGCGCGGAGACAATCACCGCCGCATCAATCGGGACATTATTACCTTCTTTGGCCAGCAGGCATGCCAGCATATTGCCACCAAGCGAATAGCCGACGGCAGCCGTTGGCGCATGGCCAAACTCACGTTGCAGCCAGCGTAAAAACCAACTGGCGTCTTCGGTTTCGCCCGAATGGTAAATGCGGTGCATGCGGTTAGGTTCACCGCTGCATCCGCGAAAATGCATCACCACACCCAGCCAGCCGCGTTTTTTCGCCGCATCAACCAGGCCGTGGGCATAAGGGCTATTCAGACTGCCCTCCAGACCATGAAACACCACCAGACGCGGTTTATGCTGCGCTTGTGTGGGATCTTCACTCCACGCGAGATCGACAAAGTCGCCGTCGGGCAACTCCAGCCGCTGCCAGTGCGGAGTGAATTTCACCTGACGACGAAACAGACGCGGCAGCATGGTTTGTAGATGGCAATTGCTAAAGCCGCGCATGGGGATGAATTCAGTACTGCTGCTGAATTCATTGACATCGGTCGTCGTTATCTGCGCCATCAGTTGCTTTGGCCTTCCAGCAGCATCTGTTCCAGTTGCTCCTGGGCTTCCAGCCACGCCATTTCGCACTCTTCCAGGCCGGATTTGGCGCTCGCTTGTTGTTGCAGGCAGGCGGTCAGTTCCGCTTTACGGCTCTGGTCGTACAGTTCGCTGTCACCCAGCTTTTCTTCCGCCTGTGCCAGTTGCGCGTTCAGCTTCTCCATCTCTTTTTCCAGACGGGCGATCTCTTTACGTAGCGGCTGGGTTTGCGCACGCAGTTCTGCTTCCCGACGCTTCTGATCCTTACGCGCCTGGGCGCTGTTAGCGTTCTCTTTTGGCGCGTCGTCGGTTTGGTTTTCCTGCTTTTGTACGTCGCTCAACCATTGTTGATAATCTTCCAGATCGCCGTCGAACGGTTCGACTTTACGATCGTGAACCAGATAGAGATCGTCAGTGGTGGAACGCAGTAAATGGCGGTCGTGCGAAACGACAACCAGCGCGCCTTCAAACTCGATCAACGCTTCGGTGAGTGCCTGGCGCATGTCGAGATCAAGGTGGTTAGTCGGTTCGTCGAGCAGCAACAGATTCGGGCGCTGCCAGACTATCAATGCCAGCACCAGACGCGCTTTTTCACCACCGGAGAAACGGCGCGTCTCTTCGGTTACTTTATCGCCCTGGAAACCAAAGCCGCCGAGGTAGTCACGCAGTTTTTGCTCCAGCTCCTGCGGCGCTAAACGCGCCAGATGCTGAATAGGCGATTCGTCGGCGCGCAGGTATTCCAGTTGATGCTGGGCGAAGTAGCCGAGTTTGATCCCTTTCGCCAGGCCAATTTCACCGCTGACTGGCGCAAGTTCACCGGCTAACAGTTTGATTAATGTCGATTTGCCCGCGCCGTTGCGGCCTAACAAACCAATGCGCGAACCGGGGACCAGATTCAGTTTGATTGAGTCGAGAATAATCCGATCGCCATAGCCCGCACTGACTTTTTCCATCTTCAACAACGGGTTAGGCAGGCTTTCCGGCGCGCGGAAGCTAAAGCGGAACGGGTTGTCGACGTGCGCGGGGGCAATCAGCTCCATGCGCTCGAGCATCTTAATGCGGCTCTGTGCTTGTTTTGCTTTGGTGGCTTTAGCACGGAAACGATCGATATAACTTTGCAGATGCGCCACGCGCTCTTGCTGGCTTTCGTACATCGCCTGTTGCTGCGCCAGGCGAGTGGCGCGCTGCACTTCAAACGAGCTGTAGTTGCCGGTGTACTCGAACATGTTTTGCTGTTCGATATGAATGATTTTATCGACGATTGGATCGAGGAAGTCACGGTCGTGGGAGATCAGGATCAGCGTGCCCTGATAGCTCTTCAACCATTTTTCCAGCCAGATAACGGCATCGAGATCGAGGTGGTTAGTTGGTTCGTCGAGCAGCAGCAAGTCTGAACGGCAAATCAGCGCCTGGGCGAGGTTAAGACGCATACGCCAGCCACCGGAGAAATCACTCACCGGGCGCTCCAGTTGTTCGTTGCTGAAACCGAGGCCGTGCAGCAGGCTGGCGGCGCGGGAGCGAATACTCCATGCGTCGATAGCATCCAGCTTGCCGTGAATGGTGGCGATGGCGTGCCCGTCGTTACGTTCGTTGGCGTCGTGGAGCTGCGCTTCCAGTTGGCGATATTCGCGGTCGCCGTCAATGACATATTCCAGCGCCGCTTGCGGTAGCGCCGGTGTTTCCTGATTCACCCACGCCAGTTGCCAGCTTCCCGGAAAGGTGTAGCTGCCGCCGTCGGCGCTGATTTCATTTTTCAGCAATGCCAGCAGGGTAGATTTACCGCAGCCGTTTTTACCCACCAGGCCGACTTTCTGGCCGGGGTTGATGGTGGCGGTGGCATTATCCAGCAGGACGCGCACGCCGCGACGAATTTGTAACGAGGAGAAAACAATCATAAGGCGCCGTATGTTCAGACTATGTTAACTTATCATTATGATAATGTAATGTATGGGCGAGCTGCCGCACCGGGCGCAATGGTAGCCCAAAACAGCGACTATACACAAAAACCATACCGGGAGGGGGATGATGTCTCAGCCAGCGAAAGTTTTGCTGCTGTATGCCCATCCGGAATCTCAGGACTCGGTGGCAAACCGGGTACTGCTTAAACCGGCCACGCAGCTCAGCAATGTTACCGTGCACGACCTTTACGCGCACTACCCCGATTTTTTTATTGATATCCCCCGTGAGCAGGCGTTACTGCGTGAGCACGAGGTGATTGTTTTTCAGCATCCTCTTTATACCTACAGTTGCCCGGCGTTACTCAAAGAATGGCTGGATCGGGTATTGAGCCGCGGTTTTGCCAGTGGGCCAGGAGGAAATCAACTGGCGGGAAAGTACTGGCGCAGCGTGATCACCACCGGCGAGCCGGAAAGCGCCTACCGCTATGATGCGTTGAATCGCTATCCGATGAGCGATGTACTACGCCCCTTTGAACTGGCTGCGGGCATGTGCCGGATGCACTGGTTAAGCCCCATCATTATTTACTGGGCGAGACGGCAAAGCGCACAGGAGCTGGCAAGTCACGCCAGAGCCTACGGTGACTGGCTGGCAAATCCGATTCTCGTGGGAGGCCGCTGATGGAAGGTTCCGATTTTTTACTGGCGGGAGTGCTGTTTCTCTTCGCGGCGGTGGCTGCGGTGCCGTTGGCATCGCGGCTGGGCATTGGCGCTGTGTTGGGATATTTGCTGGCTGGAATTGCGATTGGCCCGTGGGGACTGGGGTTTATTAGCGACGTCGATGAGATCCTCCACTTTTCGGAACTCGGCGTGGTATTTCTGATGTTTATCATCGGGCTGGAGTTGAATCCCTCCAAACTCTGGCAATTGCGGCGCTCTATCTTTGGCGTAGGCGCGGCGCAGGTGCTGTTAAGTGCGGCGTTGCTGGCAGGGTTATTAATGCTGACCAATTTTGCCTGGCAGGCTGCAGTGGTGGGGGGCATTGGCCTTGCGATGTCCTCAACCGCAATGGCGCTGCAACTGATGCGCGAAAAAGGGATGAATCGCAGCGAATCTGGTCAGCTCGGGTTTTCGGTACTGCTGTTTCAGGATTTGGCGGTGATCCCGGCGCTGGCATTAGTGCCGCTATTGGCGGGATCGGCAGACGAACATTTCGACTGGATGACAGTCGGTATGAAGGTGCTGGCGTTTGTCGGCATGCTGATTGGTGGGCGCTATTTGCTGCGTCCGGTATTCCGCTTTATTGCGGCTTCAGGCGTGCGAGAAGTGTTCACCGCCGCGACGTTATTGCTGGTGCTGGGTTCCGCGTTATTTATGGATGCGCTGGGGCTGTCGATGGCGCTCGGTACGTTTATTGCGGGCGTGTTGCTGGCGGAAAGCGAATATCGCCACGAACTTGAAACGGCTATCGATCCATTTAAGGGGTTGCTGCTCGGGCTATTTTTTATCTCAGTCGGGATGTCGCTCAACCTCGGGGTGCTTTATACCCATCTGCTGTGGGTGGTGTTAAGCGTTATTGTGTTGGTGGCGGTGAAAATTCTCGTGCTGTATCTGCTGGCGCGGCTGTATGGCGTGCGCAGTTCCGAGCGGATGCAGTTTGCTGGCGTGTTGAGCCAGGGCGGCGAGTTTGCCTTTGTCCTCTTTTCTACGGCTTCTTCGCAACGGCTGTTTCAGGGTGACCAGATGGCACTGTTGCTGGTGACGGTTACGCTTTCCATGATGACCACGCCGCTGCTGATGAAGCTGGTGGATAAATGGCTATCCCGCCAGTTCAACGCCCCGGAAGAAGAGGATGAAAAACCGTGGGTAAACGATGATAAACCGCAGGTGATTGTCGTGGGCTTCGGACGTTTTGGACAGGTGATTGGTCGTTTGCTGATGGCGAATAAAATGCGCATTACCGTGCTGGAGCGGGACATCAGTGCCGTTAACCTGATGCGCAAATATGGCTACAAAGTTTATTACGGCGACGCCACGCAAGTTGACCTGTTGCGTTCTGCAGGCGCAGAGGCCGCAGAGTCTATCGTCATCACCTGTAACGAACCGGAAGACACCATGAAGCTGGTGGAAATATGCCAACAGCACTTTCCGCATTTGCATATTCTTGCGCGAGCGCGCGGACGTGTAGAGGCGCATGAGTTATTACAGGCGGGAGTGACGCAGTTTTCCCGTGAAACATTCTCCAGTGCGTTAGAGCTGGGGCGCAAAACGCTGGTCACGCTTGGCATGCATCCGCATCAGGCGCAGCGCGCGCAACTGCATTTTCGCCGCCTGGATATGCGAATGCTGCGGGAGTTAATCCCGATGCATGCTGACACCGTACAAATTTCTCGCGCCAGGGAAGCCCGACGCGAACTGGAAGAGATTTTCCAGCGTGAGATGCAACAAGAACGACGCCAGCTGGACGGCTGGGATGAATTTGAGTAGAGGGTAAAGATGGCAATCCGAAAACGTTTTATCGCGGGCGCAAAATGCCCGGCCTGTCAGGCACAAGATTCCATGGCGATGTGGCGCGAAAATAATATTGATATTGTTGAATGCGTTAAGTGTGGACACCAGATGCGAGAAGTCGATAAAGAAGCCCGCGATCACGTTCGCAAAGATGAGCAAGTGATCGGGATTTTTCATCCGGACTAGCGATATGCTTCGAGTTTTTTTAAGCTAGTGAGTACACGGCTGCAGAATTCCGCTACAATCTGCGCCACTATTCTTCCCATGCTCAGGAGATATCATGAAAGTAGCAAAAGACCTGGTGGTCAGCCTGGCCTATCAGGTACGTACAGAAGACGGTGTGTTGGTTGATGAGTCTCCGGTGAGTGCGCCGCTGGACTACCTGCATGGTCACGGTTCCCTGATCTCTGGCCTGGAAACAGCGCTGGAAGGTCATGAAGTTGGCGACAAATTTGATGTAGCTGTTGGCGCTAACGACGCTTACGGTCAGTACGATGAAAACCTGGTGCAGCGCGTTCCTAAAGACGTATTTATGGGCGTTGATGAACTGCAGGTAGGTATGCGCTTCCTGGCTGAAACCGACCAGGGTCCAGTACCGGTTGAAATCACTGCGGTTGAAGACGATCACGTCGTGGTTGACGGTAACCACATGCTGGCTGGCCAGAACCTGAAATTCAACGTTGAAGTTGTGGCGATTCGTGAAGCGACTGAAGAAGAACTGGCTCATGGTCACGTTCACGGCGCGCACGACCATCACCACGATCATGACCACGACGGTTGCTGCGGCGGTCATGGCCACGATCACGGTCATGAACACGGTGGCGAAGGCTGCTGTGGTGGTAAAGGTAACGGTGGTTGCGGTTGCCACTAATACCGAAAAGGTGACAAAAAAGCGGGGGATTCCCCGCTTTTTTTTGCCTCAATAATGCGGCGGCGGCGTTTCTTCAGCCTGCGACGCGATGTTCGACGGCTGGCTGGCTTTTAACTTCTCGGTCAGCAGACGCAGATGATCGCGCAGTTTCGCCATCTCCATTTCATGAGCGGTCACCGTGACGTTCAGTTCTTCAATGGTGATTTCCTGAAAAGCCAGTCGGCTCTCCAGTTCTGCCAGGCGTGCTTCCAATGTTAAATCCTGCATGATTCACCTCTTTGGTCGAATGATCGCTGCGGATTCTACTTAACTTTGCTGCCAGAGACAGCACTCATTTCGCGACATCGAAACTAATTTAAACAAAAAGAGTCTGAAAATAGATGATAATAGGGCGTGTCTGTATGTAGATTTATCCGACAACGCTTTATAGTACCCTTCTGATAATAGTTAACCCTGGGGTGAGATGCCCCGATCCTGGAGATATGGATGAAATCACTGTTTAAAGTAACGCTGCTGGCGACCACAATGGCCGTTGCCCTGCATGCACCAATCACTTTTGCTGCCGAAGCGGCGAAACCAACTGCAACTGCTGACAGCAAAGCAGCGTTCAAAAATGACGATCAGAAATCAGCTTACGCGCTGGGTGCTTCGCTCGGTCGTTACATGGACAATTCTCTGAAAGAACAAGAAAAGCTGGGCATCAAACTGGATAAAGATCAGCTAATCGCGGGTGTTCAGGATGCATTTGCTGATAAAAGCAAACTCTCTGATCAAGAGATCGAACAGACTTTGCAAGCGTTTGAAGCACGCGTGAAGTCCTCCGCTCAGGCGAAGATGGAAAAAGATGCTGCTGACAACGAAGTAAAAGGTAAAGAGTATCGCGAGAAATTTGCCAAAGAGAAAGGTGTGAAAACCTCTTCAACTGGCCTGGTTTATCAGGTAGTGGAAGCCGGTAAAGGCGAATCACCGAAAGACAGCGATACTGTTGTAGTGAACTACAAAGGTACGTTGATCGACGGTAAAGAGTTCGATAACTCTTACACCCGTGGTGAACCGCTCTCTTTCCGTCTGGATGGTGTGATCCCGGGCTGGACTGAAGGTCTGAAGAACATCAAGAAAGGCGGTAAGATCAAACTGGTTATCCCACCAGAGCTGGCTTACGGCAAAGCGGGCGTTCCGGGGATCCCACCGAATTCTACCCTGGTATTTGACGTAGAACTGCTGGATGTGAAACCAGCGCCGAAGGCTGATACGAAGCCAGAAGCAGATGCTAAAGCAGCAGATTCTGCTAAAAAATAAGCATTAAAAACCGCCGCCTGACCAGGCGGCGGTTTTTTTATTGCAGGCCGGATATAATTAGTGCTGGAAAGCGGAACCTCCGCTGTATTAATTTAATTACCCGCATCATTAATGAGCCTGCCCTGAAAAGTTAACGACAGGCTCCTGAAAAGGAGTGTTTTTTTTCATGTCCAGGTCGCTTTTAACGAACGAAACCAGTGAGTTGGATTTACTGGATCAACGTCCTTTCGACCAGACCGATTTTGATATTCTGAAATCCTACGAAGCGGTGGTGGACGGGTTAGCGATGCTCATTGGTTCCCACTGTGAAATCGTTTTGCACTCTTTGCAGGATTTAAAATGTTCAGCCATTCGTATTGCCAACGGCGAACATACAGGCCGGAAGATTGGCTCGCCAATTACCGATCTGGCACTGCGTATGTTGCACGACATGACGGGAGCGGATAGCAGCGTTTCTAAATGCTACTTTACTCGTGCCAAAAGTGGCGTATTAATGAAGTCGCTCACGATTGCTATTCGTAACCGTGAACAGCGAGTGATTGGTCTGCTGTGCATCAATATGAATCTTGATGTGCCATTCTCGCAGATTATGAGCACCTTTGTGCCACCTGAAACTCCCGATGTCGGCTCAAGCGTCAACTTTGCGTCTTCTGTTGAAGATCTGGTTACCCAAACGCTGGAGTTCACCATTGAAGAAGTGAACGCCGATCGCAATGTTTCTAATAACGCTAAAAATCGCCAGATCGTGCTGAATCTCTACGAGAAAGGGATCTTTGACATCAAGGATGCGATTAATCAGGTTGCTGATCGTCTCAACATTTCCAAACATACTGTTTATCTCTATATCCGTCAGTTCAAGAGCGGTGACTTCCAGGGGCAAGATAAGTAATGCGTTTTGCCATCGTGGTGACCGGGCCAGCATACGGTACGCAACAGGCGAGTAGTGCTTTTCAGTTCGCACAGGCGCTGATAGCAGAAGGCCATGAGTTAAGCAGCGTCTTTTTCTATAGGGAAGGGGTCTATAACGCTAACCAGTTCACCTCTCCGGCGAGTGATGAATTTGACCTTGTGCGTGGCTGGCAGCAACTGAATACGCAACATGGTGTGGCGCTGAATATCTGCGTGGCGGCAGCGTTACGCCGCGGTATTGTCGATGAAACCGAAGCGGGAAGATTAGGTCTGGCGTCCGCTAATCTCCAGCCGGGCTTCACCTTAAGCGGCCTGGGTGCACTGGCGGAAGCCTCACTGACCTGTGACAGGGTGGTACAGTTTTGATGAAACGAATTGCGTTTGTCTTTTCTACGGCCCCCCACGGCACAGCGGCTGGTCGTGAAGGACTAGATGCTTTACTCGCAACCTCCGCATTAACTGACGAGCTCGCGGTTTTCTTTATTGCCGATGGTGTTTTTCAAATTTTGCCTGGGCAAAGGCCCGATGTGGTGCTGGCGCGTGATTACATCGCCACCTTTAAACTGCTGGGGCTGTATGACATTGAACAGTGCTGGGTTTGTGCGGCTTCACTACGTGAGCGTGGGTTAGATCCGCAGACCCCCTTTGTTGTTGAAGCCACCCCGCTCGAAGCAGAAGCCTTACGCCGCGAACTCGGCAACTACGATGTTATTTTGAGATTTTGAGGCATACATGTTGCACACATTACATCGCTCACCCTGGCTGACGGATTTCCCTGCGTTGCTGCGTCTGCTCGGTGAGGGCGACGAACTGCTGTTATTGCAGGATGGCGTAATTGCCGCAGTTGACGGTAATCGCTACCTTGAAAGTCTGCGTAATGCCTCCATTAAAGTCTATGCCCTGAACGAAGATCTCATTGCCCGGGGTTTGGATGGCCAAATTTCGAACGATATCATCCGAATTGACTATACTGATTTCGTCAGACTTACGGTTAAGCACACCGGTCAGATGGCCTGGTGACGGCGGGATCGTTGTATATTTCTTGACACCTTTTCGACACCGCCCTAAAATTCGGCGTCCTCATATTGTGTGAGGACGTTTTATTACGTGTTTACGAAGCAAAAGCTAAAACCAGGAGCTATTTAATGGCAACAGTTAACCAGCTGGTACGCAAACCACGTGCTCGCAAAGTTGCAAAAAGCAACGTGCCTGCGCTGGAAGCATGCCCGCAAAAACGTGGCGTATGTACTCGTGTATATACTACCACTCCTAAAAAACCGAACTCCGCACTGCGTAAAGTATGCCGTGTTCGTCTGACTAACGGTTTCGAAGTGACTTCCTACATCGGTGGTGAAGGTCACAACCTGCAGGAGCACTCCGTGATCCTGATCCGTGGCGGTCGTGTTAAAGACCTCCCGGGTGTTCGTTACCACACCGTACGTGGTGCGCTTGACTGCTCCGGCGTTAAAGACCGTAAGCAGGCTCGTTCCAAGTATGGCGTGAAGCGTCCTAAGGCTTAATGGTTCTCCGTTAAGTAAGGCCAAACGTTTTATATTAATGTCAAACTAAACTCGTAGAGTTTTGGACAATCCTGAATTAACAACGGAGTATTTCCATGCCACGTCGTCGCGTCATTGGTCAGCGTAAAATTCTGCCGGATCCGAAGTTCGGATCAGAACTGCTGGCTAAATTTGTAAATATCCTGATGGTAGATGGTAAAAAATCTACTGCCGAATCTATCGTATACAGCGCGCTGGAGACCCTGGCTCAGCGTTCTGGTAAATCTGAACTGGAAGCATTCGAAGTAGCTCTCGAAAACGTGCGCCCGACTGTAGAAGTTAAGTCTCGCCGCGTTGGTGGTTCTACTTATCAGGTACCAGTTGAAGTCCGTCCGGTTCGTCGCAATGCTCTGGCAATGCGTTGGATCGTTGAAGCTGCTCGTAAACGCGGTGATAAATCCATGGCTCTGCGCCTGGCGAACGAACTTTCCGATGCTGCAGAAAACAAAGGTACTGCAGTTAAGAAACGTGAAGACGTTCACCGTATGGCCGAAGCCAACAAGGCGTTCGCACACTACCGTTGGTAATCCCTTCGGAGTTTTAGTCACCAGGCGGGCGCTTCCAGTAAGCAGCCCGCTTTGGGCTACTTAAATTGAACGCCTAAAAGATAAACGAGGAAACAAATGGCTCGTACAACACCCATCGCACGCTACCGTAACATCGGTATCAGTGCGCACATCGACGCCGGTAAAACCACTACTACCGAACGTATTCTGTTCTACACCGGTGTAAACCATAAAATCGGTGAAGTTCATGACGGCGCTGCAACCATGGACTGGATGGAGCAGGAGCAGGAACGTGGTATTACCATCACTTCCGCTGCAACTACTGCATTCTGGTCTGGTATGGCTAAGCAGTATGAGCCGCATCGCATCAACATCATCGACACCCCGGGGCACGTTGACTTCACAATCGAAGTAGAACGTTCCATGCGTGTTCTCGATGGTGCGGTAATGGTTTACTGCGCAGTTGGTGGTGTTCAGCCGCAGTCTGAAACCGTATGGCGTCAGGCAAACAAATATAAAGTTCCGCGCATTGCGTTCGTTAACAAAATGGACCGCATGGGTGCGAACTTCCTGAAAGTTGTTAACCAGATCAAAACCCGTCTGGGCGCGAACCCGGTTCCGCTGCAGCTGGCGATTGGTGCTGAAGAACATTTCACCGGTGTTGTTGACCTGGTGAAAATGAAAGCTATCAACTGGAACGACGCTGACCAGGGCGTAACCTTCGAATACGAAGATATCCCGGCAGACATGGTTGAACTGGCTAACGAATGGCACCAGTACCTGATTGAATCCGCAGCTGAAGCTTCTGAAGAGCTGATGGAAAAATACCTGGGTGGTGAAGAACTGACTGAAGAAGAGATTAAAGGTGCTCTGCGTCAGCGCGTTCTGAACAACGAAATCATCCTGGTAACCTGTGGTTCTGCGTTCAAGAACAAAGGTGTTCAGGCGATGCTGGATGCGGTAATTGATTACCTGCCATCCCCGGTTGACGTACCTGCGATCAACGGTATCCTGGACGACGGTAAAGATACTCCGGCTGAACGTCACGCAAGTGATGACGAGCCGTTCTCTGCTCTGGCGTTCAAAATCGCTACCGACCCGTTTGTTGGTAACCTGACCTTCTTCCGTGTTTACTCCGGTGTGGTTAACTCTGGTGATACCGTTCTGAACTCCGTGAAAGCTGCACGTGAGCGTTTCGGTCGTATCGTTCAGATGCACGCTAACAAACGTGAAGAGATCAAAGAAGTTCGCGCGGGCGACATCGCTGCTGCAATCGGTCTGAAAGACGTAACCACTGGTGACACCCTGTGTGACCCGGATGCGCCGATCATTCTGGAACGTATGGAATTCCCTGAGCCGGTAATCTCCATCGCAGTAGAACCGAAAACCAAAGCTGACCAGGAAAAAATGGGTCTGGCTCTGGGCCGTCTGGCTAAAGAAGACCCGTCTTTCCGTGTATGGACTGACGAAGAATCTAACCAGACCATCATCGCGGGTATGGGCGAACTGCACCTCGACATCATCGTTGACCGTATGAAGCGTGAATTCAACGTTGAAGCGAACGTAGGTAAACCGCAGGTTGCTTACCGTGAAACTATCCGCCAGAAAGTTACCGATGTTGAAGGTAAACACGCGAAACAGTCTGGTGGTCGTGGTCAGTATGGTCATGTTGTTATCGACATGTACCCGCTGGAGCCGGGTTCAAACCCGAAAGGCTACGAGTTCATCAACGACATTAAAGGTGGTGTAATCCCTGGCGAATACATCCCGGCCGTTGATAAAGGTATCCAGGAACAGCTGAAAGCAGGTCCGCTGGCAGGCTACCCGGTAGTAGACATGGGTATTCGTCTGCACTTCGGTTCTTACCATGACGTTGACTCCTCTGAACTGGCGTTTAAACTGGCTGCTTCTATCGCCTTTAAAGAAGGCTTTAAGAAAGCGAAACCAGTTCTGCTTGAGCCGATCATGAAGGTTGAAGTAGAAACTCCGGAAGAGAACACCGGTGACGTTATCGGTGACTTGAGCCGTCGTCGTGGTATGCTCAAAGGTCAGGAATCTGAAGTTACTGGCGTTAAGATCCACGCTGAAGTACCGCTGTCTGAAATGTTCGGATATGCAACTCAGCTGCGTTCTCTGACCAAAGGTCGTGCATCATACACCATGGAATTCCTGAAGTATGATGAAGCGCCGAGTAACGTTGCTCAGGCCGTAATTGAAGCCCGTGGTAAATAAGCCTAAGGGTTAATACCAAAGTCCCGTGCTCTCTCCTGAAGGGGAGAGCACTATAGTAAGGAATATAGCCGTGTCTAAAGAAAAATTTGAACGTACAAAACCGCACGTTAACGTTGGTACTATCGGCCACGTTGACCACGGTAAAACTACTCTGACCGCTGCAATCACCACCGTACTGGCTAAAACCTACGGCGGTGCTGCTCGCGCATTCGACCAGATCGATAACGCGCCGGAAGAAAAAGCTCGTGGTATCACCATCAACACTTCTCACGTTGAATATGACACCCCGAC
>NZ_JACSQI010000008.1 GCF_014836715.1 Escherichia whittamii | reverse complement strand
ATGGAAAGAGTCCCCCCTAAAGCAGACTGACAGACATCACAAATCCCCGGGTGGGGACTTGTGTATAAGAGACAGCCCGAAGAAGGGGCCTTACAGAAGGAAAGGGTTATGATGAAGTTAGTCATCATACTGGTTGTGTTGTTACTCGTAAGTTTCCAGGCTTATTAACAACCAATTCAGAGGGGGGAGAAATCCTCCCTTACCCTTGTTCCTTTACTCTAGGTTGAAAAAACAACAGCGTCAATAGGCCTGCCAGGTACGAAGCGAGATCTGTGAACCGCTTTCCGGTTAGCCTTCTTTATCCTGTTGGATCTTCTTAATAATGTTGGTCGTTGAGCAACCATCTTCAAAGTTGAGCACCAGCACTTCACCGCCGTTAGCCCAGACTTCTTTACTCCCGGCGATCTCTTCCGGTTTATAGTCACCACCTTTCACCAGCAAATCTGGCAGGATGCCTGCGATCAGGCGCTGCGGCGTATCTTCTTCAAACGACACCACCCAGTCGACCGCTTCCAGTGCGCCCAGCACTATCATACGCTGTTCGAGCGGATTAACCGGGCGAGAATCCCCTTTCAGCCGCCTGGTGGATGCGTCACTGTTCACTGCGACAATCAGGCGGTCGCCCAGCTTGCGAGCGTTTGCCAGATAAGAGACATGCCCGGCATGGAGAATGTCGAAGACGCCATTGGTCATCACCACTTTTTCGCCACGTTTACGCGCCGCCGCTACGGCCAGCTTCAGTTCCTCTTCGGTCATCACGCCAAAGCCAGTGTCTGCGCGCCCGCGCACTGCGTTTTCCAGCTCGATGGGAGAAACCGTAGAAGTCCCCAGTTTGCCGACGACTACTCCTGCCGCCGCATTGGCGAAGAAGCAGGCTTCTTCCAGCGAATTACCCGCTGCCAGCGTCGCCGCAAGCACACCAATCACCGTGTCCCCTGCACCGGTAACGTCATAGACTTCCTGCGCCTGAGTTGGCATATGCAGCGGCGCTTTACCCGGTTGCAGCAACGTCATCCCCTGCTCGGAACGGGTTACCAGCAGCGCAGAGAGTTCGTAGTCGGCAATCAGTTTCATGCCGCGTTCAACAATCTCTTCTTCGGTTTTACATTTACCGGCAACCGCTTCAAATTCCAAGAGATTCGGCGTTAACAGCGTAGCGCCGCGGTAGCGTTCAAAATCGGTGCCTTTTGGATCAATCAGCACCGGAACGCCCGCTTTACGCGCCAGTTGGATCATCTGCTGTACGCTTGCCAACGCACCTTTCGCATAGTCAGAAAGCACCAGCGCGCCAATCGTACCGAGGGCCTGATTAATCCGCTCATGCAGCGGCTGCGGATCAACGCCTTCGAAACCTTCTTCAAAATCCAGGCGAATCAACTGTTGGTTACGAGAAAGCACCCGCAGTTTGGTGATGGTTGGATGCGTCGGCACAGAAACGAAGTCGCATTTTACGTTCACGTCGGCCAGCGATTTACTGAGCGCGCGTGCCGCATCATCAATACCTGTCAGCCCCACCAGGCGTGCGTTTGCACCGAGAGAAGCGATGTTCATCGCCACGTTGGCTGCACCGCCCGGACGTTCTTCAATGGTATTGACTTTAACCACGGGCACCGGCGCTTCCGGCGATATACGGCTGGTGGGACCGTACCAGTAACGATCCAGCATCACATCACCAACCACCATCACTCCTGCACGTTCAAACTCTGGCAGCGTTACTTTCATTCCTGTCTCCTGAGAGATTCAAAATTTGCGCGCGATAATACCATATTTCATTCCTCCACCAGCCACTTCTGCCAGCTTGCCCGCACCAGTTCACGCTCTGCGGTGAAGCAATCCTCCGGCACATGGCCCGGCAGCTCTTGTAATGCCAGATGATGAAGTTCATCGCGCAGCGTAGTGTAAGCACGGGTCAGCGCCATCGCTTCCTGCTCTTCCATAATGTCATTTTGCGCCAGCAGTTCCAGAATGCGCACGTTGTCTGACCAGCGCGTTAACTTCGGTTTTTCATGAGCGTAGCGCAACACCAGATATTGGGTAATAAATTCGATATCGGTAATTCCGCCTTCATCTGCTTTGATATCAAAGCGATCGCGATGTTTATTGCCGAGATGAGCGCGCATTTTCTCGCGCATTTCCCGCACTTCTGTCTGTAAGGTTTTGCCTTCACGCGGCAGCGTCATAATCTCCCGACGTACCGCGTCAAATTGCGCGGTCAATTGTGGATCACCATATACCACGCGAGCACGCACCAGCGCCTGATGCTCCCACGTCCAGGCTTCGTTTTTCTGATAATCGGCAAATGCTTCTGCGGAAGTCACCAACATTCCCGCCGCCCCGGACGGGCGTAGCCGTGAATCCACTTCGTACAAAATACCGGAAGACGTGCGCGTGCTGAACAGATGCATAATGCGTTGAGCCAGACGCAGATAAAACTGCCGCCCGTCGATTTCCCGCTCGCCGTCGGTCATCACATCCATCGGGCAATCATGGAGGAAAATCAGGTCAAGATCCGAACTATATCCCAGTTCCCAGCCGCCCAGCTTACCGTAACCAACCACCGCAAAGCCGCGACCTTCACGTTCGTTCAGGTGAGTGGGTTTTCCGTAACGAGCAACCATTTGTCCCCACGCTTGCTGGACCACAGCATCTATCATTGCCTCCGCCAGCCAGGTTAAGTGATCGCTCACTTTCATTACCGGCAGCGTGCCGGCAATATCCGCCGCCGCAATACGTAACAGTTGTGCCTGTTTAAACTGACGCAGCGCTTCAAGTTGTTGTTCTTCATCATCTTCTGGCACGCGCAGCAAATACTGGCGCAATTCGTCGCGATAGGCATCCGTCGCTGTCGGCTGGTAGAGGGTGTTCGGATCGAGCAGTTCATCCAGCAATAATGGATAGCGCGCCAGTTGACTGGCAATCATCGGCGATGAGGCACACAGTGAAATCAAATGCTTAAGCGCCGCAGGGAATTCACTAAGCAGTTCAAGATAGGTCGTACGGGTGACAATCCCCATCAGCAAGGCGGTAATGCGCGACAGCGTGACGACGGCATCGTTACGCGCACATACGTCACTTAACAAATGCGGCATCAGATGATCGAGCACCTGGCGACCGCGCGGACCAATGGTGCGCTTATCCAGTTCTTTGCGGAAATCGGCAATCAGCGTCAGCACCTGTTTGCGATCATCTTCACTAAGATGCGCCAGCACTGGCGTAGTGTCATCCTCCTGCAACGCATCCTGCCACAGCTCACGCCACTGCTCTGACAGAGTCTCCTCCTGGGTTTCGCTTTCGTCGTCACCAATCAGTTCGTTAAATACCCGACGCACATTGGCCATATGTCCGGTCAGCGCCCCGGTCAATTGCGGCCAGTCAGCAAAGTCCATCGCCCACGCCAGCCGCGCACGGTTAAGCTCATCAGCCGGAAGCGTCTGGGTTTGTTCGTCATTAATGCTTTGCAGCAGGTTTTCCAGACGCCGCAGGAACAGATACGCCACTCGCAATTGTTCGGCATCATTCTCAGAGAGCAGATGCAATGCAGCAATGGCGTTGAGGGTAGGAAGTAATGAACGCGATTGCAGCGACGGCTCGCGCCCACCGCGAATAAGCTGGAACACCTGGACGATAAACTCAATTTCGCGAATACCGCCCGCGCCCAGTTTGATGTTGTCAGTGAGGCCGCGGCGACGCACTTCACGGGCAATCATCCCTTTCATGTTGCGCAGAGACTGAATCACGCTGAAATCGATGTAACGACGAAAAACAAACGGGCGCAGCATCGAACGCAATTCGTTAGCATAAGCACCGTCGCTATCGCCCATAATCCGCGCCTTGACCATCGCATAACGCTCCCAGTCGCGCCCCTGCTCCTGGTAATAATCCTCCAGCGCGGCGAAGCTCAACACCAGCGGGCCACTTTCGCCAAACGGACGCAGGCGCATATCCACGCGATAGACAAAGCCATCTTGCGTCGGTTGATCCAGCACTTTAATCAGCCGCTGCCCCATGCGGGTAAAAAACTGGCCGTTATCCAGTTCGCGGCGTCCGCCCTGAGTACAGCCATGTTCCGGCCAGGCAAAAATCAGGTCGATATCCGAGGAGAAATTCAGTTCCCCGCCGCCCAGCTTACCCATGCCTAAAATCAACAGCGGTTGCGCTTCGCCCTTCGCATTACATGGCGTTCCCCACTCACGACAGCAGGCGTCATACAGCCAGTCACGCGCCGCAACAATCAGCGTCTCAGCGAGATGACTAAGCTGCTGCAAAATGCTCTCTTCCGCGACCAGCGCCAGCGTTTGCGCCCAGGCGATGCGCACCATAATGCGCCGACGGAACAGCCGCAGTTCACGCATTAACCCAGCCTCGTCACTCACATTACTGAGCGCCGCCTGCAACCACTCGCCGTAATATTGCCATTCATCGGCTTGTGGCGGCTCGCTTTCCAGCTCCGTCAGCCACTCTGGATGCGCAATTACGCTATCCTGCACAAAATCACTGAAAGTAAGTACTGACTTCGCCTGTACACCAAGTGATTCCTTGGCTAAAGGCGCTGGCAGCCGCTCAACAACGGTCTGCCAGTACTGCTGTAACGGTGAAGAGAGCGGCTTCATAAGCGATTTTATCCTTGCCAGATTAACGTTTTCCGCTATGCAACCAGAACGGTTCCTGATTGTTTGCCTCATTGCGGAAATGTTCAATTTCAATGCGTTGCCCGGTCGCAATAGCGTGACGCAGCCCCTGCCAGTTCTCCAGCCAGGCTTGCGCGACGAGAGGATCGTAGTAACCCGCCAGCAGCAGTATTGAGTCAATACCACGCGTCAGGCGCGGTAACTGGTCAGGGTAGCGATCGCCCAACGGCTGGCAAAAAACGCTCTTCAATTCAGCGGAATGGCGAGAGAGATGGATATCGGCAAAGCGTTTGAAGGAATCGCTGATTTTACCCTGCTCTTTGGCATCTAAAAACGGCTGCCAGGCTTTAGTCACCAGCCATTCGGTCAACGCCAGTTTCGCCATTGCCGTTTCAGTAGAATAGACCGCCGTCACGGCAGAAACCACAGAAGCAATGGTCGCTTCGCATTGGGTCAGCAAATCACGTAAGTGAGTGCTCGCTTTACGTGGCACGATACCGCCGAACAGCATCAGCGTATGGCGAACCAGGCCGATGGCTGCCAGCACCTGCTCTTTCGCCGCCTCGTTGCCGCGTATCCACAACTCTTCATGGTACTGCCATTGCGATAACGCCAGTTCCATTGCTGCTTCCAGCCCCTGCTCTACATCTGCTTTTGCCGCAACATGCAGAATAGTGGTTGATTTGATTTCACGCACCGGATTGCCCTGCGCCAGATGATAGCCACGCGCCGCCTTGCTCAGGCTGCCCTGGCGTAAACCAGTTTGCGATACCAGTTGGTTTGCCAGTTTCAGCACCGCGCGCGTTTCGCCACTGAGTAATTCCAGTTCCAGCTCGCAGATAGGTTCAACAAACTCACCTGCTTTCACTTCCCCCTGGTCGAGGGCGATTTCAATCTGACTGCCATCCACTTCAACCAGCCATTTTTCGCGGTAAAAATCGGTGCTGAACAGCGGCTGCACGCGTGACGCGAGATCGGCAGGTAACTCACCGTTTGGCCAGACTTCCGTTGGTAACTGCGCCAGATCGAGCGTCGGTTCACTCAACGCCACGTTATATTCCGGGCGCTGGTGCAATCCACCTGTTACCCGTCCGGCAACTTTCATGGTCATCTCATAGCGACCGTTTTCGCCACGAATACGCAGGCCCATATCGTGCCCACGCAGCCAGTTATCCGGCGTTTCGTAGTAAATATTCAGCAACTGCACGGGATCATGATGCTCGCCGCCCAGCGTATTAAGATGGTCACGCAACGCCTCAACGGCACTGTGATTAACAATAAACTTTAATTCGATTTCCTGAGCCATGGCCTCTACTTATCCGGTTATGTCACATAAGTGACGATGAACGGCGAACTAAATGCGATCTTTTTTGTCAGTAGATAGTATTTTGCGCCAAATTGCCATGCAACGAGCATTTTGACGGGCGTAAAAGTTTGAGACGGTGGCAAGACCTGACACAGAGGATTCCGATTGATAGCGAATGCTTTGCGTAGCGACACTGATGCCACTACTATCGTTCCACTTTCCATGACAATAACGACAGCCTGATGCCAAAATTACGCCTGATCGCACTAACTTTACTCGCGCTTAGCGCCACTGCCGTCTCTCACGCGGAAGAAAAACGCTATGTTTCTGACGAACTGAACACCTGGGTTCGCAGTGGTCCGGGAGATCATTATCGCCTCGTGGGCACAGTGAACGCCGGTGAGGAAGTGACATTATTACAAACTGACGCCAACACCAATTATGCCCAGGTAAAAGACAGCTCTGGTCGAACCGCCTGGATCCCGTTGAAACAACTGAGCACTGAGCCAAGCCTGCGCTCCCGCGTGCCAGATCTGGAAAATCAGGTCAGAACTCTGACCGATAAGCTCACCAATATCGATAACACCTGGAATCAGCGCACCGCAGAAATGCAGCAAAAAGTGGCGCAGAGCGACAGTGTGATTAACGGGTTAAAAGAAGAAAATCAGAAGCTGAAAAACGAACTGATTGTCGCGCAGAAAAAGGTCGATGCCGCCAGCGTGCAGCTAGACGACAAACAGCGCACCATCATCATGCAATGGTTTATGTATGGCGGTGGCGTGCTGGGGCTTGGCTTGCTGCTCGGACTGGTATTACCGCACCTGATCCCAACGCGTAAACGCAAAGATCGCTGGATGAACTAAATCGCCTTCTTCGTTGCACTGTCTTATTATTAGGAATTGTGTATTTGACGAAGGGAAGATGGCGTGAAGATTTATCTGGTCGGTGGTGCGGTACGGGATGCATTGTTAGGGCTACCGGTCAAAGACAGAGATTGGGTAGTTGTCGGCAGCACGCCACAGGAGATGCTCGACGCGGGCTACCAGCAGGTAGGTCGCGATTTTCCTGTTTTTCTGCATCCGCAAACACATGAAGAGTATGCGCTGGCACGTACCGAACGGAAATCCGGCTCCGGTTATACCGGTTTTACCTGCTATGCCGCGCCGGATGTCACGCTGGAAGATGATCTCAAGCGTCGCGATCTGACCATTAATGCGCTGGCCCAGGACGATGACGGCAAGATTATCGACCCGTACAACGGTCTGGGCGATCTGCAAAATCGTCTGTTGCGCCATGTTTCCCCCGCCTTTGGCGAAGATCCGCTACGCGTATTGCGCGTAGCGCGTTTTGCTGCGCGTTATGCCCACCTCGGTTTTCGAATTGCCGATGAAACGATGACGTTGATGCGTGAGATGACTCACGTAGGCGAACTCGAACACCTGACGCCCGAACGCGTGTGGAAAGAGACTGAAAGCGCCCTCACCACACGCAACCCGCAAGTTTTCTTCCAGGTATTGCGTGATTGCGGCGCATTACGCGTTTTATTCCCGGAGATCGACGCATTGTTTGGTGTCCCCGCTCCGGCGAAATGGCACCCGGAAATCGACACTGGTATTCACACCTTAATGACGCTATCGATGGCGGCGATGCTGAGTCCGCAAGTAGATATCCGTTTCGCGACTTTATGCCACGATTTCGGTAAAGGGCTAACGCCGCCGGAGCTTTGGCCTCGTCATCACGGCCATGGCCCGGCGGGTGTAAAGTTAGTGGAACAATTGTGCCAGCGTCTGCGTGTGCCTAATGAAATTCGTGACTTAGCCAAACTGGTGGCTGAGTTTCACGATCTCATCCACACCTTCCCAATGCTGAACCCGAAAACCATCGTCAAATTATTTGATTCCATCGATGCCTGGCGTAAACCGCAGCGTGTAGAGCAACTGGCGCTGACCAGCGAGGCTGACGTGCGCGGCAGAACCGGTTTTGAATCAGCGGACTATCCGCAAGGACGCTGGTTACGTGAAGCCTGGGAAGTGGCGCAATCAGTGCCGACAAAAGCCGTCGTTGAAGCGGGATTTAAAGGCGTGGAGATCCGCGAAGAGCTGACCCGCCGCAGGATTGCGGCGGTAGCCAGCTGGAAGGAACAACGTTGCCCAAAGCCTGAGTAAGTATTGGGCATTTTGCCGGAGGCGGCGTAAACGCCTTATCCAGCCTAAATGTCAACGACGGTTGTAGGCCTGATAAGACGCGCGAGCGTCGCATCAGGCGTTGATTGCCGGATGCGGCGTGAACGCCTTATCCGGCCTACGCGATCGTGGACAATTCCCGGCATCCGACACTATTCTTCACATCAAAAGAACACTACGTACACCGCGGCCGCCACAATAAAACGATAAATGGCGAACGGGATAAACGAAATGCGCTTAATCAATTGCAGGAAGGTTTTAATTGCTATCAGCGCCACTACGAAAGCAGTGATAAACCCAACAGCAAACATCGGGATATCGCCGGTGGTCAGGAAGCCCCAGCTTTTGTAGAGATCGAGCGCCGTTGCGCCCATCATCATCGGCACCGCCAGCAGGAACGAGAACTCAGAAGCTGCGTAACGACTCACGCCCATCAGCATCCCACCAGAAATGGTCGCCCCGGAGCGAGAGAACCCCGGCCACAGCGCCAGACACTGGAAGCAGCCAATCATAAACGCCTGACGATACGTCATATCATCCAGACCCGGCGCGCGTGGCTCTTTCGGCTTCAGGCATTCGGCGGCAATCAGCAACAAACCGCCGACAACCAGCGCATACATGACATTTATCGGGTTAAACAATGATTTAATCATGTCATGGAACAACAGTCCCAACACCACCGCGGGGATCATCCCCAGCAAAATGTGGATCAGCGTTAAACGACCTTTGCTTTCTCCTTCGTGCTGCAACGGACGGCCAAAGTGAATGCCAATCAGGCCAAACAGACGCCGCCAGAACATCACTACCACAGCCAGAATCGAACCTAACTGGATAACGACTTCAAAGGTTTTTGCCGTGTCGCCTTCAAACCCCAACAAATGGCCCACAATAATCATGTGGCCCGTACTGGATACTGGCAAAAACTCTGTCAATCCTTCGACCACACCCAGGATTGCCGCCACCAGCAGCGAGTGCATATCGCTCATCAATAAACCCCTAAATTATAAAAATATACCGCTTGTCCGAACTACTGCAGTATGACCAGGTTATAACCGTTTGGTTTAACAGCTGTAAAATTAATTATTTTCTTTCAGATTATTGCCACGCTCGATGATGACGCCGACATTCGCCGCTCGTGCCACCGCGCCTGGCTTGCTAAGTTTGATGCGAACCCACGGCGAATTAAAGCGAGTTAACAGCAATTCCGCCACCTCCTCCGCCACGCGTTCCACCAGCGCAAAGCGCGCGCCCTCGACGTGGCTGACTACCGTTTCTGCGATGTCGGCGTAGCTAAGGCAATCTGCCACATCATCGCTTTTCGCCGCTTTGCGGTTATCCCACGCCATTTCGATATCGAACACCAGTTTCTGTTCGATGGTCTGTTCCCAGTCGTAAACACCAATAGTGGTGATTACCGAAAGTTGCTCTATAAATACAATATCCATCACGACCTGCTCGCTTTTTGGCTACCCCGGATACCACTTCCGGCGAAATGTGCGTATTATCCACAGATTCATCGTTGAACACGAATTTTCAAAACGGAACAGCTTATGAGTGCAATCGCGCCTGGAATGATCCTCATCGCGTACCTCTGCGGCTCCATTTCCAGTGCCATTCTGGTTTGCCGCCTTTGTGGCTTGCCCGACCCGCGAACCAGCGGCTCCGGCAATCCTGGCGCGACCAACGTTTTACGCATGGGTGGCAAAGGAGCAGCCGTAGCAGTGCTGATCTTTGACGTTCTAAAAGGTATGTTGCCTGTCTGGGGGGCATATGAATTAGGCGTCAGCCCCTTTTGGCTGGGATTAATTGCGATTGCCGCCTGTCTTGGACACATCTGGCCCATTTTCTTCGGTTTTAAAGGGGGAAAAGGCGTTGCCACCGCTTTTGGCGCTATTGCTCCGATCGGCTGGGATTTAACGGGTGTGATGGCGGGGACCTGGCTGCTTACCGTACTATTGAGTGGATATTCTTCGCTGGGGGCGATTGTCAGCGCACTGATTGCCCCGTTTTACGTCTGGTGGTTTAAGCCACAGTTCACCTTTCCGGTTTCTATGCTCTCTTGCCTGATCCTGCTGCGTCATCATGACAACATCCAGCGTCTGTGGCGTCGCCAGGAGACAAAAATCTGGACGAAATTCAAAAGAAAGCGCGAAAAAGATCCCGAGTGATTTCCGGCAGGTTTACAAAACCTGATAGCCTTCGGCGGGCTTGCCTAGCCGTTGCTGGCACCACGCTGCCAGAAACTCTACGCAAACGCGCAACTTCATGCTGCGATAGAGCGGCTCCCGATAAACAGCCCAGATATTGGCGCTTTGTGCATACTCCGGCAATACTCGCACCAGTTTACCACTCTCCAGAAACGGCAAAACATCCCACTCGGAACGCAGCATGATCCCTTTGCCCTCCAGCGCCCATTGCAGCACAATCTCGCCGCTATTGGAGGAAAGATGCCCGCTAACCTTCACCGATTTTTTCTCCTGACCGTTCCCCAACTCCCATATTCCGTGGGTCATATCGCGCTCTTTGGTCACCAGACAGTCATGACGACTTAATTCCTGTAATGATTGTGGCGGGGGATATTTTTGCAGATACTCAGGTGCAGCGCATAATATTCTTTTATTTTTCGTTAACAGATGCGCGATATAATAATCAGGGATTTCATCATTAATACGAATATCCAGATCAATATTATCCTGCACTAAATCAATTTGCCGATCGAACAATTCAAAATGCACCTGTAATTCAGGGTAATTGCGCATCAGTTCGGTAATGGCTGGCGCAATATAACTGCGCCCAAATCCAAAGCTGCAACCAATACGAATCATCCCCTCCGGGCGCGTTTTGATTTGCGTGACGTCATCGACCAGTCGCTGATATTGGGTGAGGATTTCCAGCGCATGTTCGTAACAACGTTGGCCGCTCTCAGTCAGTGCCACGCCACGTGCCGAGCGGTTCAGCAGCGTGGTTGCCAGCGTATTTTCAAGGATTTGGATCCGTTTAGTGACAAATGCGGGCGTCTGCCCAAGCGTTGCCGCTGCGGCGCTAAAGCTCCCGCTGTGGACGATTTCTACCAGTACCTGCAAGTCTTTGGCTAAAGGCCAGCTATTTAGCATCGTTAAATATCCGCAGTTTTGATAAACGCAGTGTATTTCGCAAAACATTGCCATTCCCTGCTCTGGCGCAATATTCATTCTTATTTTCGTGTTGATTAACGAACTGTTAATTACATATTCACGGCAGCAAAAAATATAAACCCACATTTTTAGTGGTAGTTTGTGGCGGTGAATTTTTCCAGACAAATAGAAAAACTGGAGTTGCCATGATGAGCGAATGTAATAAACAACAGGCAGTGAATAAGTTGACGGAGATTGTCACTAACTTTACCGCCATGATTTCTACCCGAATGCCCGATGACGTGGTGGATAAACTAAAACAGCTAAGAGATGCCGAAACGTCGTCGATGGGGAAAATCATCTACCACACGATGTTCGATAACATGCAAAAAGCGATCGACCTGAATCGTCCGGCCTGCCAGGACACCGGTGAAATCATGTTTTTCGTCAAGGTCGGTTCCCGTTTCCCGCTGCTTGGCGAGCTGCAAAGCATTCTTAAGCAAGCCGTGGAAGAGGCGACCATCAAAGCGCCACTGCGCCACAACGCGGTGGAAATTTTTGACGAAGTGAATACCGGCAAAAATACCGGCAGCGGCGTACCGTGGGTCACCTGGGATATTGTCCCTGACGGTGACGACGCGGAAATCGAAGTTTATATGGCTGGCGGTGGCTGCACGCTGCCTGGCCGCTCGAAAGTATTAATGCCTTCGGAAGGCTACGAAGGCGTGGTGAAATTCGTCTTCGAAAATATCTCCACTCTCGCCGTAAACGCCTGTCCGCCGGTACTGGTAGGTGTGGGCATCGCCACTTCGGTGGAAACCGCCGCTGTACTCTCGCGTAAAGCCATTTTGCGCCCAATAGGCAGCCGCCACCCCAATCCGAAAGCGGCAGAGCTGGAGCTACGCCTGGAGGAAGGACTCAACCGTCTGGGGATTGGCCCACAAGGGCTGACTGGCAACAGTTCAGTAATGGGCGTGCATATCGAATCTGCCGCTCGCCATCCGTCTACCATCGGCGTTGCTGTCTCTACCGGCTGCTGGGCGCATCGTCGCGGCACGCTGCTGGTTCATGCCGATCTCTCCTTTGAAAATCTGTCTCACACCCGGAGCGCGTTATGAAAAAGATCCTGACAACCCCGATCAAAGCTGAAGATCTGCAAGATATTCGCGTCGGCGATGTGATCTACCTGACCGGTACGCTGGTGACCTGCCGCGACGTTTGTCACCGCCGCTTGATCGAACTCAAACGCCCGATCCCTTACGATCTCAACGGCAAAGCGATTTTCCACGCAGGCCCCATCGTGCGTAAAAACGGTGACAAATGGGAGATGGTGTCCGTCGGCCCGACAACCAGTATGCGAATGGAAAGTTTTGAACGTGAGTTCATCGAGCAGACTGGCGTGAAACTGGTGGTCGGCAAAGGCGGAATGGGGCCGCTGACCGAAGAAGGCTGCCAGAAATTCAAGGCGCTGCATGTGATTTTCCCGGCAGGCTGCGCGGTACTGGCAGCAACGCAGGTGGAAGAGATTGAAGAGGTGCACTGGACAGAACTCGGGATGCCAGAGTCGCTGTGGGTCTGCCGGGTCAAAGAGTTTGGCCCACTGATTGTCTCTATCGATACCCACGGCAACAACCTGATAGCCGAAAACAAAAAGCTGTTCGCCGAACGCCGCGGCCCCATCGTGGAAGAAATCTGCGAGCACGTCCACTACATCAAATAACTCTCACGGAGAGGTTCGCCCCCTCTCCTTTTTCGCAGGCATAACACGATGAAACCTTCCACTGAATGGTGGCGATACCTTGCGCCACTGGCGGTCATCGCCATTATTGCTCTACTTCCGGTTCCTGCAGGGCTGGAGAGTCATACCTGGCTCTACTTTGCGGTTTTTACCGGCGTGATCGTTGGGCTTATCCTCGAACCCGTACCAGGTGCCGTGGTGGCGATGGTGGGTATCTCCATCATTGCCATTCTCTCGCCGTGGCTGCTGTTTAGCCCGGACCAACTCGCCCAGCCAGGCTTTAAGTTCACCGCTAAATCCCTCTCCTGGGCGGTTTCCGGTTTTTCTAATTCGGTTATCTGGCTGATTTTCGCCGCCTTTATGTTTGGTACGGGCTATGAAAAAACCGGACTTGGACGTCGCATCGCGCTGATTCTGGTAAAAAAGATGGGGCATCGCACGCTGTTTCTCGGTTATGCGGTGATGTTCTCCGAGTTGATCCTTGCGCCTGTAACACCGTCCAACTCGGCGCGTGGTGCGGGGATTATCTATCCCATCATCCGTAACCTGCCGCCGCTCTATCAATCACAACCAAACGACAGCAGCTCGCGCAGCATTGGCTCGTACATCATGTGGATGGGGATTGTTGCCGACTGCGTGACCAGCGCCATTTTTCTGACGGCGATGGCGCCTAACCTGCTGTTAATTGGACTGATGAAAAGCGCATCTCACGCCACGCTGAGTTGGGGCGACTGGTTTCTCGGCATGTTGCCGCTCAGTATATTACTGGTCCTGCTGGTTCCCTGGCTGGCTTATGTGCTGTATCCGCCAGTACTGAAGTCAGGCGATCAGGTGCCTCGCTGGGCAGAGACGGAACTACAGGCAATGGGCCCGCTCTGTTCGCGTGAAAAACGGATGCTGGGGCTAATGGTGGGCGCACTGGTGCTGTGGATTTTCGGCGGTGATTATATCGATGCCGCGATGGTCGGTTACAGCGTGGTGGCACTGATGCTGCTTCTGCGCATTATCTGCTGGGACGACATTGTCAGTAATAAAGCCGCGTGGAATGTTTTTTTCTGGCTGGCCTCGCTTATCACCCTCGCCACCGGACTCAATAACACTGGTTTTATTAGTTGGTTTGGCAAACTGTTAGCAGGCGGCTTAAGCGGTTATTCACCAACGATGGTGATGGTGGTGTTAATTGTGGTGTTTTATCTGCTGCGCTACTTCTTTGCCAGCGCCACGGCGTATACCTCCGCTCTCGCGCCGATGATGATTGCCGCCGCGCTGGCGATGCCGGAAATTCCGCTACCGGTGTTCTGCCTGATGGTTGGCGCAGCAATTGGTTTGGGGAGCATTCTTACGCCATACGCCACCGGACCCAGCCCGATTTACTACGGCAGTGGTTATCTGCCAACGGGGGATTACTGGCGACTGGGGGCGATTTTTGGGCTGATCTTCCTCGTGTTGCTGGTGATTATCGGCTTACTGTGGATGCCCGTGGTGTTGCTTTAAGTAAGGGCGGTGCCGGAAGAGACTCTCCGGCACCTGATATTTTACGCAGCCGGTAACTCTGCCAGCGGCCAGCGCGGACGCACGCTAACGCCGAGATCCGCCGTCGTGCCTGCTTTAAACCGTACCATTCCGGCATAGGCGATCATCGCACCGTTATCGGTACAAAATTCCGGACGCGCGTAGAACACTTCGCCGCGACGCTTTTTCATCATTTCCGCCAGTTTCGCCCGCAGCGTGCGGTTAGCACTCACGCCGCCTGCCATTACCAGTCGCTTGAAGCCCGTCTGATCCAATGCCCGTTTGCACTTAATCATCAGTGTATCGACCACCGCATCTTCAAAAGCTCGGGCAATATCGGCACGCGTCTGGTCGTCGGTGCCGTTGTCACGAATCGTGTTCGCGGCGAAGGTTTTCAGGCCAGAGAAACTAAAATCCAGCCCCGGACGGTCGGTCATCGGGCGCGGGAAGACAAAGCGCCCGGCTGTACCCTGAGCGGCCATTTTTGACAGTAACGGCCCGCCCGGATAATCCAGCCCCAGCAGTTTCGCGGTTTTATCAAACGCTTCCCCGGCGGCATCATCGATAGACTCACCGAGCAACTCGTACTGACCAATGCCGGTTACGCTGATTAACTGCGTATGACCGCCGGAAACCAGCAATGCGACAAACGGAAATTCCGGTGGGTTATCTTCCAGCATCGGCGCTAACAGATGCCCTTCCATATGGTGTACCGGGATCGCCGGAACGTTCCAGGCAAACGCCAGAGAACGCCCTACCGTTGCGCCAACCAGCAGCGCGCCGACTAATCCTGGGCCTGCGGTATAGGCCACGGCGTCAATGTCTTTTGCCGTTAAACCGGATTCTTTCAGCGCCGCCTGGATCAACGGTACGGTTTTACGTACGTGATCGCGGGAGGCAAGTTCAGGCACCACGCCGCCGTAGTCAGCGTGCAATTTCACCTGACTATACAATTGGTTGGCTAACAAACCTTTTTCATCGTCGTAAATGGCGATGCCGGTTTCATCGCAGGAAGTTTCAATACCCAGTACACGCATGACTTGTTTTACCTCGCTTTATTACCGCGCAGTGTAGGACCAATGCGGGTTGATGTAAAACTTTGTTCGCCCCTGGAGAAAGCCTCGTGTATACTCCTCACCCTTATAAAAGTCCCTTTCAAAAAAGGCCGCGGTGCTTTACAAAGCAGCAGCAATTGCAGTAAAATTCCGCACCATTTTGAAATAAGCTGGCGTTGATGCCAGCGGCAAACCGAATTAATCAAAGGTGAGAGGCACATGCCGGTAATTAAAGTACGTGAAAACGAGCCGTTCGACGTAGCTCTGCGTCGCTTCAAGCGTTCCTGCGAAAAAGCAGGTGTTCTGGCGGAAGTTCGTCGTCGTGAGTTCTATGAAAAACCGACTACCGAACGTAAGCGCGCTAAAGCTTCTGCAGTGAAACGTCACGCGAAGAAACTGGCTCGCGAAAACGCACGCCGCACTCGTCTGTACTAATTCCCTGAGAGCGTTGCTCTCCGATCAGACCGAGTTGTAGTTGTAAGGCCGTGCTTCCGAAAGGAATGCGCGGCTTATTTTCGTTTATGAATTGCTAAAAATCGGGGCCTATGGCTGGACGAATCCCACGCGTATTCATTAATGATCTGCTGGCACGCACCGACATCGTCGATCTGATCGATGCCCGTGTGAAGCTGAAAAAGCAGGGCAAGAATTTCCACGCGTGTTGTCCATTCCACAACGAGAAAACCCCGTCATTCACCGTTAACGGTGAGAAACAGTTTTACCACTGCTTTGGATGTGGCGCGCACGGCAACGCGATCGATTTCCTGATGAACTACGACAAGCTCGAGTTCGTCGAAACGGTCGAAGAGCTGGCGGCAATGCACAATCTTGAAGTGCCATTTGAAGCAGGCAGCGGCCCCAGCCAGATCGAGCGCCATCAACGGCAAACGCTTTATCAGTTGATGGACGGTCTGAATACGTTTTACCAACAATCTTTACAGCAACCTGTTGCCATGTCTGCGCGCCAGTATCTGGAAAAACGCGGATTAAGCCACGAGGTCATCGCCCGTTTTGCGATTGGTTTTGCGCCCCCCGGCTGGGACAACGTCCTGAAACGGTTTGGCGGCAATCCAGAAAATCGCCAGTCATTGATTGATGCGGGCATGTTGGTAACTAACGATCAGGGCCGTAGTTACGATCGTTTCCGCGAGCGGGTAATGTTCCCTATTCGCGATAAACGCGGTCGGGTAATTGGTTTTGGCGGGCGCGTGCTGGGCAACGATACCCCCAAATACCTGAACTCGCCGGAAACCGATATTTTCCATAAAGGCCGCCAGCTTTACGGTCTTTATGAAGCGCAGCAGGATAACGCTGAACCCCAACGTTTACTTGTGGTCGAAGGCTATATGGACGTGGTGGCGCTGGCGCAATACGGTATTAATTACGCCGTTGCGTCGCTGGGTACGTCAACCACTGCCGATCACATTCAACTGTTGTTCCGCGCAACCAACAATGTCATTTGCTGTTATGACGGTGACCGCGCAGGTCGCGATGCTGCCTGGCGAGCGTTGGAAACGGCGTTGCCTTACATGACAGACGGCCGTCAGCTACGTTTTATGTTTTTGCCTGATGGTGAAGACCCTGACACTCTGGTGCGCAAAGAAGGTAAAGAGGCGTTTGAAGCGCGGATGGAGCAGGCAATGCCACTCTCCGCATTTCTGTTTAACACTCTGATGCCGCAAGTTGATCTGAGCACCCCAGACGGGCGCGCGCGCTTGAGTACTTTGGCGCTGCCATTGATTTCGCAGGTACCAGGCGAAACGCTGCGAATATATCTTCGTCAGGAATTAGGCAACAAATTAGGCATACTTGATGACAGCCAGCTTGAACGATTAATGCCGAAAGCAGCAGAGAGCGGCGTTTCTCGTCCTGTTCCGCAGCTAAAACGCACGACCATGCGTATACTTATAGGGTTGCTGGTGCAAAATCCAGAATTAGCGACGTTGGTCCCGCCGCTTGAAAATCTGGCTGAAAATAAGCTTCCCGGACTTGGCTTATTCAGAGAACTGGTCAACACTTGTCTATCCCAGCCAGGTCTGACCACCGGGCAACTTTTAGAGCACTATCGTGGTACAAATAATGCTGCCACCCTTGAAAAACTGTCGATGTGGGACGATATAGCAGATAAGAATATTGCTGAACAAACCTTCACCGACTCACTCAACCATATGTTTGATTCGCTGCTTGAACTGCGTCAGGAAGAGTTAATCGCTCGTGAGCGCACGCATGGTTTAAGCAACGAAGAACGCCTGGAACTCTGGACATTGAACCAGGAACTGGCGAAAAAGTGATTTAACGGCTTAAGTGCCGAATAGCGATCGGGAAGCCCCCGACAGCCGCACTGAGAGGCAGCGGCAAAATATAAGTACGCCCTCGTAATTATCGTTGGCGGTAAACAGCCATTGGATTTCAGCGTTAACGCCTGAAGGACATCTGGTCAATCGCCCAACACCAACCTCATGAAATAAGTGTGGATACCGTCTTATGGAGCAAAACCCGCAGTCACAGCTGAAACTTCTTGTCACCCGTGGTAAGGAGCAAGGCTATCTGACCTATGCCGAGGTCAATGACCATCTGCCGGAAGATATCGTCGATTCCGATCAGATCGAAGACATCATCCAAATGATCAATGACATGGGCATTCAGGTGATGGAAGAAGCGCCGGATGCCGATGACCTGATGCTGGCTGAAAACACAGCAGACGAAGATGCTGCCGAAGCCGCCGCGCAGGTGCTTTCCAGCGTGGAATCTGAAATCGGGCGTACGACTGACCCGGTACGCATGTACATGCGTGAAATGGGCACCGTTGAACTGTTGACCCGCGAAGGCGAAATTGACATCGCTAAACGCATCGAAGATGGGATCAACCAGGTTCAATGCTCCGTTGCTGAATATCCGGAAGCGATCACCTATCTGCTGGAACAGTACGATCGTGTTGAAGCAGAAGAAGCGCGTCTGTCCGATCTGATCACCGGCTTTGTTGACCCGAACGCAGAAGAAGATCTGGCGCCAACCGCCACTCACGTCGGTTCTGAGCTTTCCCAGGAAGATCTGGACGATGACGAAGATGAAGACGAAGAAGATGGTGACGACGATACCGCCGACGATGACAACAGCATCGACCCGGAACTGGCTCGCGAAAAATTTGCTGAACTGCGCGCCCAGTACGTTGTAACGCGTGACACCATCAAAGCAAAAGGCCGTAGTCACGCAGCCGCCCAGGAAGAGATCCTGAAACTGTCTGAAGTGTTCAAACAGTTCCGCCTGGTGCCGAAGCAGTTTGACTACCTGGTCAACAGCATGCGCGTCATGATGGACCGCGTTCGTACGCAAGAACGTCTGATCATGAAGCTCTGCGTTGAGCAGTGCAAAATGCCGAAGAAAAACTTTATCACTCTGTTTACCGGCAATGAAACCAGCGATACCTGGTTCAACGCGGCAATTGCGATGAATAAGCCGTGGTCAGAAAAACTGCACGATGTCTCTGAAGAAGTGCATCGCGCCCTGCAGAAACTGCAACAGATTGAAGAAGAAACCGGCCTGACCATCGAGCAGGTTAAAGATATTAACCGTCGCATGTCCATCGGTGAAGCGAAAGCCCGCCGTGCGAAGAAAGAGATGGTTGAAGCGAACTTACGTCTGGTTATTTCTATCGCCAAGAAATATACCAACCGCGGTCTGCAGTTCCTGGATCTGATTCAGGAAGGCAACATCGGTCTGATGAAAGCGGTTGATAAGTTCGAATACCGCCGTGGTTACAAGTTCTCCACCTACGCAACCTGGTGGATCCGTCAGGCGATCACCCGCTCTATCGCGGATCAGGCGCGCACCATCCGTATTCCGGTGCATATGATTGAGACTATCAACAAACTCAACCGTATTTCTCGCCAGATGCTGCAAGAGATGGGCCGCGAGCCGACGCCGGAAGAGTTGGCTGAACGTATGCTGATGCCGGAAGACAAGATCCGCAAAGTGCTGAAGATCGCCAAAGAGCCAATCTCTATGGAAACGCCGATCGGTGATGATGAAGATTCGCATCTGGGGGATTTCATTGAGGACACCACCCTCGAGCTGCCGCTGGATTCTGCGACCACCGAAAGCCTGCGTGCAGCAACGCACGACGTGCTGGCTGGCCTGACCGCGCGTGAAGCGAAAGTTCTGCGTATGCGTTTTGGTATCGACATGAACACCGACCACACGCTGGAAGAAGTGGGTAAACAGTTCGACGTTACCCGCGAACGTATCCGTCAGATCGAAGCGAAGGCGCTGCGTAAACTGCGCCATCCGAGCCGCTCTGAAGTGCTGCGTAGCTTCCTGGACGATTAATCGGTAGGCCGGATAAGGCGTTACGCCGCATCCGGCAGTTGTCCCTTTGCACAAACGCCACCTTTTCGGTGGCGTTTTTTTTATCGCCCGCGCACCACCAGCGCCTGATCCAGTTCGCGATACGCCTCAACCAGCTTCTCAAGGGAAACGCGACTTAAACCGCTGGGATTCGGCAGCACCCAAATCTGTGTCGGACCAATGGTGAGCGTTTGCTTCCCCCACTGCGCACCGCGCTGGCTGAATCCTTGTTCATATGCTTGTTTGCCCAGAATCGCCAACGCCTGCGGCTGATAATCTTCAATTTTTTCAATCAGCTTGCGTCCGCCTGCATGCAACTCCTGCTTTGTCACCTCATTTGCTTGTACCGTTGGCCTGTCAACCAATTTGGTTACTCCACAACGATAATCCAGCAAATGCTGTGCCTCCTGAGGCTTCAACTGACGGTCGGTAAACCCGGCCTGATAAATTACCTTCCAGAAGCGATTCGCCGGATGGGCAAAAGGAAAGCCAGTATCCGCAGATGAAAGCCCCGGATTAATGCCGCAAAACACCACGCGCAACCCTGGTGCAATAATATCTTCAACCATATTAACTCCTGAACAACACAACCCGCGGGAAGTATAACGAATTGAAAACACATTGTTTATAAAAACAGCAGCCGCGCGGTAATGGCTGGATTGCGACGCGGAGTTACTTTATAATCCGCTACCATGGCCCCTTAGCTCAGTGGTTAGAGCAGGCGACTCATAATCGCTTGGTCGCTGGTTCAAGTCCAGCAGGGGCCACCACATACAGCAAAGGCTGACGAGAAATCGTCAGCCTTTTTCTTTTCATATATCAATTACTTTGCGTGCCAGTAAGCCGCTGCGCGTACCCGCTGTGGGTCATACTGTTCCGCTTCAAAGCGGCGGCTTAAATTCTTAACTACTTTGCCTTCGCCGGTTATCCAGATGAAGTAATCATCGGCAGGGATTTGCAGCTGCGCCAGACGCGCGTCTACCGCCCGCTCATCATGTGCCAGCCATTCGATATTAAAACCATCAAGGTGCACGAGATAATCCTGACAGGCGTTATCCTGCACGCTGACCAGCGCGGTAACTTGCGGTTTAACGGCAAGTTTACTCAACGTTTCCAGGCGGCGGCGCAGTGCGGGCATTCCGGATTCATCACAGACATACACTTGATACGCGTAATCCTCTGGCACCACCAGCGAACCGCGCGGCCCGGCTACCGTGAGCTTGTCACCCGGTTGCGCCTGCATCGCCCAGCCGCTGGCGACCCCGCCATCGTGAATAAAGAAATCGATCGCCAGTTCATGGCGTTGCTCGTCATACAGCGGCGTATAGTCGCGCGAAGGTGGACGCGGTCCTTCCGGCCAGACGATCCCCTCTTCTGTTACCGTTGGCGGAACAAAGTGAGCGCCAGGTTGAGGAAAGAAGAGTTTGCTGTGATCGTCAAAACCGCGCGACGTAAAACCGTCCAGCGCCTCGCCGCCAAGGACAATGCGCTGAAAACCGGCGCTAATGCGCTCAACGCGCAGTACAGTCAGTTCACGGAAGCGCAGATCATTGCGAACGCGCTGCGGGTAGCGGGGGGAATTATTCATTGTTATCGCCTTCGTGATGGTAATCAGATATATCTAAATGAAATTTGCAAATGATAATGATTGTTAATCATGATAAATGCAAGCGATTTGTAGAACTGATATATCTGAAGTGTGTGAAGACATTCCGCGTCGTAGCAAGGCTGCCGGATGCGGCATGAATGCTTTATCCGGCCTGGATGTTGAGTACATCTGCGTTTAAAAATCATTTTTGTACTTGCAGAAATGTTTATATCAGATATAAATTAGATATATCTAATTAAGCAAAAGGAGGCTGATATGAGCCATCATCACGAAGGGTGTTGTAAACATGAAGGCCAGCCACGCCATGAAGGCTGCTGCAAAGGTGAGAAGTCAGAACACGAGCGCTGCGAGCATGGACATCATCATGAACATGGTCAATGCTGCGGTGGTCGCCACGGTCGCGGCGGCGGTCGTCGGCAACGTTTCTTTGGTCACGGTGAATTGCGTCTGGTAATTCTGGATATTCTCTCGCGCGATGACAGCCACGGTTACGAGTTGATTAAAGCGATTGAGAATCTGACCCAGGGGAATTACACCCCAAGCCCGGGCGTCATCTACCCGACGCTGGATTTTCTCCAGGAGCAGTCGCTGATTACCATCCGCGAAGAGGAAGGCGGCAAGAAGCAGATTGCGCTGACCGAACAGGGCGCGCAGTGGCTGGAAGAAAACCGCGAACAAGTCGAGATGATTGAAGAGCGAATCAAAGCGCGCTGTGTTGGCGCGGCATTGCGCCAGAACCCGCAAATGAAGCGAGCGCTGGATAATTTTAAAGCGGTGCTGGACTTACGCGTCAACCAGAGCGATATCAGCGACGCGCAGATAAAAAAGATCATTGCGGTGATCGACCGCGCCGCTTTTGACATTACCCAGCTGGATTAATCACCGATTGCCGGATGCGGCGTGAACGCCTTATCCAGCCTACACCCACCCGTAGGCCTGATAAGATGCGCCAGCATCGCATCAGGCATTGTGTACCAACCGCTATATCCGGTATACCGATTAATGCAGCACCGTCACCGCGTCTTCCAGTCGGCTGGCGCGGTGTTTCACCATCGCCGACACCTGTGCACTCTCTTCCACCAGCTCGGCATTTTTCTGGGTAATCATGTTAAGCTCATCCACCGCCCGGGTCAGGCTGGAAAGCCCATCGGCCTGTTCCAGTGTTGAATGGCTAATCTGGGCAATCAACTGGGTGACATTTTTCACCTGGGCCACAATATCGTCCATCGTACGTCCGGCAGCGTGCACCTGCTGCGAGCCGGATTGCACCTTATCAGCACTGGCATCGATCAACTTGCGAATATCGTTGGCAGCATTGGCGCTACGGCTGGCTAAATGACGCACTTCCCCTGCCACCACAGCAAAACCTTTGCCTTGTTCTCCGGCACGCGCCGCTTCCACCGCCGCATTCAGGGCGAGAATATTGGTCTGAAACGCTATATCGTTAATTAGCGAAGTAATGGTGCCAATGCGCTGGGTACTGTCGGCAATATCATCCATCGTCTTGATCACCATGGTCATCGCTTCCCCGCCCTGCACCGCCGCATTACTGGCGGTGATAGAAAGTTTATCAGCAGCCGAAGCTGTAGCTGAGTTCTGTTTCACCGACGCTGCCATCTGGTTCATGGTCGCTACCGTTTGCTGGACATTATCTACTGTCTGCTGAGTATGCTCGTTCAGTTCATCAGTGCCTTTCGCCAGCGTCTCGCTGCCGTTTCTGACACTGGACACCTGGCTTGAAACATCGTTAATTAGCCAACGGCACATCAGACCTAGCTGCCCTACCGCGCGTAATGTCAGCCCCAGCTCATCGCTGCGATTCAAATGCTCAACACTATTACGCTCTCCGGTCGCCACCTTCAGCGCCTGGCTGGCGACATTTTCTATCGGGCGTACAATTTGCCATTCAAAACAGGCATTTCCCAACAACATCACTAACGCACAGAGGAAATACGTCACCACCGGGGCAGCAACAAACCAAAGCATGGCCGCCAGCACGAGAAACAGCAGCGTCATCACTCCACGCGTTCGCCAACGAAGCGGTAATGAAGGCAATTTTCCCAACCAACCGTTACGCACCACCAGCCCTTTATGGATACGTTTATTGGTACGTCCGGCGTTTAGCGCCTTGTACAGCGGCTCGACCGCCGCGATCTCTTCATCCGTCGCCCGCGTGCGAATCGACATATAGCCACTGATTTTGCCCTCACGCACCATCGGCACTGCATTCGCCCGTATCCAATAATGGTCACCATTTTTGCGGCGATTTTTCACAATACCACTCCAGGGTTCCCCTTTTTTCAGGGTGTACCACATATCAGCAAACGCCGCTTTTGGCATATCCGGGTGACGCACCATGTTGTGCGGCTGGCCCTGTAACTCCTGCAAGGTATAGCCACTCACTTGCACGAAAGAATCATTGGCGTGGGTAATATAGCTTTGCAGATCGGTAGTGGACATCAGGGTAGTATCGTCAGCCAGCGGGGTATTTTGCTGGGTGACATACGGATGAGAAGACATAATCGCGTCCTGTGCAGGTTATATGGTTGTTAACTTCTTGTCGGAAGTTATGTCGGCCCAGGCGCGGTTATCTTTAGCACTTTAATTTGATTTAGATCGCAATTTGCGATTAAAGCACAAGCTCTAATTCCTTGATTTAAAATACTTTCACTCTGTTATTATCCGAAAACGTTAATTATCTTGCCCAAAAATCAGGCTTTTATTGCCCTGAAAGAGTGCATTTGCGCTGCGAACGCAAAATCCATCCCAGATAAAATCGTGCAAAATAACAACAAAAGTTAACCAGCAGCATTAAATGTTACACAAATGATAATACAATTTGTGTTTATCCCGATTTTCGCGATCGCAGCCGGAGTGGCGCAATCCCTGCAATACTTAAATCGGTATCATGTGATACGCGAGCCTCCGGAGCATATTTTGAACAGGTTACCTTCGAGCGCATCGGCTTTAGCGTGCAGCGCCCACGCCCTGAATCTCATTGAGAAGCGAACGCTGGATCATGAGGAGATGAAAGCACTTAACCGGGAGGTGATTGAATACTTCAAAGAGCATGTCAATCCGGGGTTTTTAGAGTATCGCAAATCTGTTACCGCCGGCGGGGATTACGGAGCCGTAGAGTGGCAAGCGGGAGGTTTAAATACGCTTGTCGACACCCAGGGACAGGAGTTTATCGACTGCCTGGGAGGTTTTGGAATTTTCAACGTGGGGCACCGTAATCCAGTTGTGGTTTCCGCCGTACAGAATCAACTTGCGAAACAGCCCTTGCATAGTCAGGAATTGCTCGACCCATTACGGGCGATGCTGGCGAAAACCCTTGCTGCGCTAACGCCCGGTAAACTGAAATACAGCTTCTTCTGTAATAGCGGCACCGAGTCCGTTGAAGCGGCGCTGAAACTGGCGAAGGCTTATCAGTCGCCGCGCGGCAAGTTTACTTTTATTGCCACCAGCGGCGCGTTCCACGGTAAATCGCTCGGCGCACTGTCGGCCACGGCGAAATCGACCTTCCGCAAACCGTTTATGCCGCTGCTGCCAGGTTTCCGTCATGTGCCGTTTGGCAATATCGAAGCCATGCGCACGGCCCTTAGCGAGTGCAAAAAAACCGGTGATGATGTGGCTGCGGTGATCCTTGAGCCGATTCAGGGCGAAGGTGGCGTAATTCTGCCGCCGCCGGGCTATCTCACTGCCGTGCGTAAGTTGTGCGATGAGTTCGGCGCACTGATGATCCTTGATGAAGTACAAACAGGAATGGGGCGGACGGGCAAGATGTTCGCCTGCGAGCATGAGAACGTTCAGCCGGATATTCTGTGCCTGGCGAAAGCCCTCGGTGGCGGCGTGATGCCGATTGGCGCAACCATTGCTACCGAAGAGGTGTTCTCAGTCCTGTTCGACAACCCGTTCCTGCACACCACCACCTTTGGCGGCAATCCGCTGGCCTGTGCGGCGGCGCTGGCGACCATCAATGTGTTGCTGGAACAGAACCTACCGGCCCAGGCAGAGCAAAAAGGCGATATGTTGCTGGACGGTTTCCGCCAGCTGGCACGGGAATATCCCGATCTGGTGCAGGAAGCGCGTGGTAAAGGGATGTTGATGGCGATTGAGTTTGTTGATAACGAAATCGGCTACAACTTTGCCAGCGAGATGTTCCGCCAGCGTGTGCTGGTTGCCGGAACGCTCAACAACGCCAAAACGATCCGCATTGAACCGCCACTGACGCTGACCGTTGAACAGTGTGAAGTGGTGATCAAAGCGGCGCGTAAGGCGCTGGCGGCCATGCGCGTGAGTGTGGAAGAAGCGTAATACCGATGTCGGATGGCGATGCAACATCGCCATCCGATATTTTCTTATACGATTCGCACGCCCGCAGGCATCATGCGTTCCGGCGTTAACAGCACGCTTTCACTGCCGTCATCGGTTTCCGCACACAGCAGCATGCATTCCGAGGTTTCACCGCGCATTTTCGCTTTTTGCAGATTGCACAGCACCACCACCGTTTTCCCCATCAGCTCTTCTTCGCTGTAGTACGGCACCAGGCTGGTCACGGTTTGCAGCGTTTTTTCACCGACATCTACCTGTACGATATACAGCTTGTCGGCGTTTTCATGGCGTTTCACTTCCACAATCTTTCCGACGCGCATTTCCAGACGCGCGAAATCGGCGTAAGCCACGGTTTCCATTGTTGTCCCTCCTCAAGTAAAATTTTACTAAACTATAGCAAAAGTTTTTCTCAATCCTGTAGGCTAAAAATGGAGAATGCAGGCGTGATCACATTCGTACGTCGCTGTGTTACCGTTACAGCGTCAAAGAAACGCGCTTTATTTACTGAAAACAGGTGACCCGATAAGCACTTCCTCTACAATGGAAGCGCACATCAGGGAAAGTAAAAAAGGTAAACATGGCAACACTAAAAGACATCGCAATCGAAGCTGGCGTATCCCTGGCGACAGTATCCAGGGTCTTAAATGACGATCCGACATTGAATGTGAAAGAAGAGACGAAACATCGCATTCTCGAGATCGCCGAAAAGCTGGAGTACAAGACCAGTAGCGCCCGTAAACTACAGACAGGCGCAGTCAACCAACACCATATTCTGGCTATCTACAGCTACCAACAGGAGCTGGAGATCAACGATCCTTACTATCTGGCGATCCGCCACGGCATTGAAACCCAGTGCGAAAAGCTGGCGATTGAACTGACCAACTGTTATGAACACAACGGCTTGCCAGACATTAAAAACGTCACCGGCATTTTGATTGTTGGCAAACCCACGCCCGCACTGCGCGCCGCCGCCAGCGCGTTGACCGACAATATCTGTTTTATCGACTTTCACGAACCCGGCAGCGGTTACGATGCGGTGGATATCGATCTGGCACGCATCAGTAAAGAAATCATCGATTTCTATATCGATCAGGGCGTTAATCGTATTGGTTTTATTGGTGGCGAAGACTTGCCTGGCAAGGCGGATATTCGCGAGGTCGCCTTTGTGGAATATGGTCGACTGAAACAAGTGGTACGCGAAGAAGACATCTGGCGCGGCGGTTTTTCAAGTTCGTCGGGCTATGAACTGGCAAAGCAAATGCTGGCGCGGGAAGACTACCCGAAGGCGTTGTTTGTCGCTTCCGATTCCATTGCTATTGGCGTACTGCGGGCAATTCATGAACGTGGCCTGAACATCCCAGAAGATATTTCGCTTATCAGCGTTAACGACATCCCCACCGCGCGATTTACCTTTCCGCCGCTCTCAACCGTGCGCATCCATTCCGAAATGATGGGAAGCCAGGGCGTCAACCTGTTGTATGAAAAGGCTCGCGATGGTCGTGCGCTGCCGCTGTTAGTCTTCGTTCCCAGCAAATTAAAACTGCGCGGTACAACCCGCTAAATCCCCTTACGCACTGTCCGGCAATCGTTTTTACCGGACAGTGCTGCCGTTTATTTTCGTGATCCAGTTAAAGTAAATGCATTTATTCGCTATTTTTTAGTAAAAATTTTACTAAACTCCCCAGCAATTACACAAACTACCATCACCATGAATGGTTCCGATTTCTCTCTACCGGGAGGCCCTATGAATCGCTGGGAAAACATTCAGCTCACCCACGAAAACCGACTTGCGCCGCGTGCGTACTTTTTTTCTTATGATTCTGTTGCGCAGGCGCGTACCTTTGCCCGCGAAACCAGCAGCCTGTTTCTGCCCTTAAGCGGCCAGTGGAATTTCCACTTTTTTGATCATCCGCTGCAAGTGCCAGAAGCTTTCACTTCCGAGTTAATGGCTAACTGGGGATACATCACCGTCCCCGCCATGTGGCAAATGGAAGGCCACGGCAAACTACAATATACCGACGAAGGTTTTCCGTTCCCCATCGATGTGCCTTTTGTCCCCAGCGATAACCCAACCGGTGCCTATCAACGCATTTTCACCCTCAGCGACGGCTGGCAAGGCAAGCAGACGCTGATTAAATTTGACGGCGTCGAAACCTATTTTGAAGTCTACGTTAACGGTCAGTATGTTGGTTTCAGCAAGGGCAGCCGTCTGACCGCAGAGTTTGACATCAGTGCGATGGTAAAAACCGGCGACAACCTGTTGTGTGTGCGCGTGATGCAGTGGGCGGATTCCACCTACGTGGAAGACCAGGATATGTGGTGGTCGGCGGGGATCTTCCGCGATGTTTATCTGGTCGGAAAACAACTAACGCATATTAACGATTTCACCGTACGCACCGATTTTGACGAAGCCTATTGCGATGCCACGCTGTCCTGCGAAGTGGTGCTGGAAAATCTCGCTGCCTCCCCTGCCGTAACGACGCTGGAATATACTCTGTTCGATGGCGAGCGTGTGGTGCACAGCGGCGCCATTGATCATCTGGCAATTGAAAAACTGACCAGCGCCAGCTTTGCTTTTACTGTCGAACAGCCGCAGCAATGGTCCGCAGAATCCCCTTATCTTTACCATCTGGTCATGACGCTGAAAGACGCCGACGGCAACGTTCTGGAAGTGGTGCCGCAACGCGTTGGCTTCCGTGATATCAAAGTGCGCGACGGTCTGTTCTGGATCAATAACCGTTATGTGATGCTGCACGGCGTCAACCGTCACGACAACGATCATCGCAAAGGCCGCGCCGTTGGGATGGATCGCGTCGAGAAAGATCTTCAGTTGATGAAGCAGCACAACATCAACTCCGTGCGTACTGCTCACTACCCGAACGATCCGCGTTTTTACGAACTGTGTGATATCTACGGCCTGTTTGTGATGGCGGAAACCGACGTCGAATCGCACGGCTTTGCTAACGTCGGCGATATCAGCCGCATTACCGACGATCCGCAGTGGGAAAAGGTCTACGTCGAGCGCATCGTTCGGCATATTCACGCGCAGAAAAACCATCCGTCGATCATCATCTGGTCGCTGGGCAACGAGTCCGGCTATGGCTGTAACATCCGCGCGATGTACCACGCAGCGAAGGCGCTGGATGACACGCGCCTGGTACACTACGAAGAAGATCGCGATGCCGAAGTGGTCGATATTATTTCCACCATGTACACCCGCGTGCCGCTGATGAATGAGTTTGGTGAATACCCGCATCCGAAGCCGCGCATCATCTGCGAATACGCCCATGCGATGGGGAATGGACCTGGCGGGCTGACGGAATATCAGAACGTCTTCTATAAGCACGATTGCATTCAGGGGCATTATGTCTGGGAGTGGTGCGACCACGGGATCCAGGCGCAGGATGACAACGGCAACGTCTGGTATAAATTCGGCGGCGATTACGGCGACTATCCCAACAACTATAACTTCTGTCTTGATGGTTTGATCTATTCCGATCAAACGCCGGGACCAGGTCTGAAAGAGTACAAACAAGTTATTGCGCCAGTAAAAATCCACGCGCTGGATCTTACTCGCGGCGAACTGAAAGTAGAAAATAAACTGTGGTTTACCACGCTTGATGACTACACCCTGCACGTAGAGGTGCGCGCCGAAGGTGAAACGCTCGCGACGCAGCAGATTAAGCTGCGCGACGTTGCGCCGAACAGCGAAGCGCCATTGCACATTACGCTGCCGCAACTGGACGCCCGCGAAGCATTCCTCAATATTACGGTGACCAAAGATTCCCGCACCCGCTACAGCGACGCCGGACACCCTATCGCCACTTATCAGTTCCCGCTGAAGGAAAACACCGCACAGCCAGTGCCTTTCACACCGAACAACGCTCGTCCGCTGATGCTGGAAGACGATCGTTTGAGCTGCATCGTTCGCGGCTACAACTTCGCGATCACCTTCTCAAAAATGAGTGGCAAACCGACATCCTGGCAGGTGAATGGCGAATCGCTGCTGACTCGCGAGCCTAAGATCAACTTCTTCAAGCCGATGATCGACAACCACAAGCAGGAGTACGAAGGGCTGTGGCAGCCGAATCATTTGCAGATTATGCAGGAACATCTGCGCGACTTTGCCGTTGAACAGAGCGATGGCGAGGTGTTGATCATCAGCCACACGGTTATTGCTCCTCCGGTGTTTGACTTCGGGATGCGCTGCACCTACATCTGGCGCATCGCTGCCGATGGCCAGGTTAACGTGACGCTTTCCGGCGAGCGTTACGGCGACTATCCACACATCATTCCGTGCATCGGTTTCACCATGGGGATTAACGGCGAATACGACCAGGTGGCATATTACGGACGTGGACCGGGCGAAAACTACGCCGACAGCCAGCAGGCTAACATCATCGATATCTGGCGCAGCACCGTCGATGCCATGTTCGAGAACTATCCCTTCCCGCAGAACAACGGCAACCGTCAGCATGTCCGCTGGGCGGCGCTGACAAACCGCCACGGCAACGGCCTGCTGGTGGTTCCACAGCGCCCAATTAACTTCAGCGCCTGGCACTACACCCAGGAAAACATCCACGCTGCCCAGCACTGCAACGAGCTGCAGCGCAGTGATGACATCACCCTGAATCTTGACCACCAGCTGCTTGGCCTCGGCTCCAACTCCTGGGGCAGCGAGGTGCTGGACTCCTGGCGCGTCTGGTTCCGTGACTTCAGCTACGGCTTTACGTTGCTGCCGGTTTCTGGCGGAGAAGCCACCGCGCAAAGCCTGGCGTCGTATGAGTTCGGCGCAGGATTCTTTTCCACGAATTTGCACAGCGAGAATAAGCAATGAGGATCATCGATAACTTAGAACAGTTCCGCCAGATTTACGCCTCTGGCAAGAAGTGGCAACGTTGCGTTGAAGCGATTGAAAATATCGACAACATTCAGCCTGGCGTCGCCCACTCCATCGGTGACTCATTGACCTACCGTGTGGAAAATGACTCCGCGACCGATGCGTTATTTACCGGGCATCGTCGTTATTTTGAAGTGCATTACTACCTGCAAGGGCAGCAAAAGATTGAATATGCGCCGAAGGAGACATTACAGGTAGTGGAATATTATCGCGATGAAACTGACCGTGAATATTTAAAAGGCTGCGGAGAAACCGTCGAGGTTCACGAAGGGCAAATCGTTATTTGCGATATCCATGAAGCATATCGTTTTATCTGCAATAACGCGGTCAAAAAAGTCGTTCTCAAAATCACCATCGAAGATGGTTATTTCCATAACAAATAACAACTACGGCGGCAAAAGGAGTTTGCCGCCACCGCTACCCTACTCATTTTCGGAGATGTGTTATGTCTGATACCAAACGTAATACAATCGGCAAATTCGGCTTGCTCTCGCTGACTTTTGCCGCCGTTTACAGCTTTAACAACGTTATCAATAATAATATTGAGCTTGGACTGGCCTCGGCGCCGATGTTTTTCCTCGCAACGATTTTTTATTTTATTCCCTTCTGTCTGATCATCGCAGAATTTGTCTCGTTAAACAAAAACTCGGAAGCCGGTGTCTACGCGTGGGTAAAAAGCTCGCTGGGCGGACGTTGGGCATTTATTACTGCCTATACCTACTGGTTCGTAAACCTGTTCTTTTTCACCTCGCTGTTGCCGCGCGTTATTGCTTACGCTTCATATGCCTTCCTCGGCTACGAATATATTATGACGCCGGTTGCTACCACCATTATCAGTATGGTGCTGTTCGCCTTCTCCACCTGGGTTTCTACCAACGGGGCGAAAATGCTGGGGCCAATCACCTCCGTGACCTCAACGCTAATGCTGCTGTTAACGCTCTCCTACATTTTACTGGCAGGTACGGCGCTGGTTGGTGGCGTACAGCCTGCCGATCCGATCACCGTTGACGCGATGATCCCGAACTTCAACTGGGCGTTCCTCGGCGTTACCACCTGGATCTTTATGGCCGCAGGCGGCGCGGAGTCCGTCGCGGTGTACGTTAACGACGTCAAAGGCGGTTCGAAATCGTTCGTTAAAGTGATCATCCTCGCCGGGATTTTCATTGGTGTACTGTACTCCGTCTCCTCGGTGCTGATTAACGTCTTCGTCAGCAGCAAAGAGTTGAAGTTTACCGGCGGATCGGTACAGGTATTCCACGGCATGGCGGCGTATTTTGGTCTGCCGGAAGCGTTAATGAATCGCTTTGTTGGCCTTGTTTCCTTTACTGCGATGTTCGGTTCCCTGCTGATGTGGACCGCAACGCCGGTGAAAATTTTCTTCTCCGAAATCCCGGAAGGCATCTTTGGTAAGAAAACCGTTGAACTGAACGAAAACGGCGTTCCGGCGCGCGCAGCGTGGATCCAGTTCCTGATCGTCATCCCGCTGATGATTATCCCGATGCTCGGCTCCAATACCGTGCAGGATCTGATGAATACCATTATTAATATGACTGCCGCAGCGTCCATGCTTCCGCCGTTATTCATCATGCTGGCGTATCTGAATTTACGCGCCAAATTAGATCACCTGCCACGCGATTTCCGTATGGGTTCCCGCCGCACCGGTATTATCGTTGTTTCAATGCTGATTGCGATATTTGCCGTAGGATTTGTCGCTTCGACATTCCCGACTGGTGCGAATATTCTGACCATCATTTTTTATAACGTCGGCGGTATTGTTATCTTCCTCGGCTTTGCGTGGTGGAAATACAGTAAATATATAAAGGGACTCACGGCTGAAGAGCGCCATATTGAAGCGACGCCAGCCAACAATGTTGATTAAGCAGACTAATAAAAAATGAGCAGGCATTTTCTCTCTTCCTGGATGGGGAGAGGGAAAATAGTTTCTGCCTTTATGTTTTTTATAATTATTTATTACAACGATAAAAGGCTGTACTTTTTTCTTTAGCTCATGGATTAATATTATGAAATTTATAAGTACGCCATGCAGAGCATTACTTGCTCTGCCGTTTTGCTACGCGTTTTCTGCTGCAGGTGAAGAAGCACGTCCGGCAGAACATGACGACACAAAAACGCCCGCCATTACCTCAACATCTTCTCCTTCATTTCGTTTTTACGGCGAATTGGGGGTTGGTGGATATATGGATTTAGAGGGCGAGAATAAACATAAATACAGCGACGGCACTTATATCGAAGGCGGTCTGGAGATGAAATATGGCTCCTGGTTCGGCCTGATTTACGGCGAAGGCTGGACCGTGCAGGCCGACCACGACGGCAATGCCTGGGTGCCTGACCATAGCTGGGGCGGTTTTGAAGGTGGGATTAACCGTTTCTATGGCGGTTATCGTACCAACGATGGCACCGAAATCATGCTCAGTCTGCGCCAGGATTCCTCGCTGGATGACCTGCAATGGTGGGGCGACTTCACCCCCGATCTGGGCTACGTCATTCCCAATACCCGCGACATTATGACTGCGCTGAAGGTACAGAACTTAACCGGCAACTTTCGTTATAGCGTCACCGCCACACCTGCCGGACATCATGACGAAAGCAAAGCCTGGCTGCATTTTGGCAAATACGATCGCTACGACGACAAATACACCTATCCGGCAATGATGAACGGTTACATCCAGTATGACCTTGCCGAAGGCATCACCTGGATGAACGGTCTGGAAATCACCGACGGCACCGGGCAACTCTATCTCACTGGCCTGCTTACCCCTAACTTCGCAGCCCGCGCCTGGCACCATACCGGACGCGCCGACGGACTGGACGTACCGGGAAGTGAAAGCGGAATGATGGTGAGCGCCATGTATGAAGCGTTAAAGGGCGTTTATCTCTCCACCGCTTACACCTACGCCAAACATCGCCCTGACCACGCTGACGATGAAACCACCTCTTTCATGCAGTTTGGTGTCTGGTACGAATACGGCGGCGGACGTTTCGCAACGGCTTTTGACAGCCGCTTCTACATGAAAAATGCCTCTAACGATCCCAGCGACCAAATCTTCCTGATGCAATATTTCTACTGGTAATAAGGACTGTAATTTCATGAAAATCAAAACTATTTTAACGCCAGTAGCCTGTGCTCTGCTGATGAGTTTTTCAGCCCATGCCGCTAACGCCGACAATTATAAAAACGTGATTAACCGTACCGGCGCACCGCAATACATGAAGGATTACGATTACGACGACCACCAGCGTTACAACCCATTTTTTGATCTCGGTGCCTGGCATGGTCATCTGTTGCCAGACGGTCCGAACACCATGGGCGGTTTTCCGGGCGTTGCGCTGCTGACGGAAGAGTACATCAACTTTATGGCGACCAATTTCGACCGCCTGACCGTCTTGCAGGATGGCAAGAAAGTCGACTTCACGCTGGAGGCATACAGTATTCCCGGCGCGCTGGTGCAAAAACTGACAGCAAAAGATGTGCAGGTCGAAATGACTCTGCGCTTCGCCACGCCGCGCACGTCACTACTGGAAACCAAAATCACCAGCAATAAACCACTGGATCTGGTGTGGGACGGTGAACTGCTGGAAAAACTGGAAGCCAAAGAAGGGAAACCGCTTTCCGATAAAACCATTGCTGGCGAGTATCCTGACTATCAGCGCAAAATCAGCGCCACCCGTGATGGTCTGAAAGTTACCTTTGGCAAAGTGCGCGCCACCTGGGATCTGCTGACCTCCGGCGAATCGGAATATCAGGTGCATAAATCCCTGCCAGTGCAGACTGAAATCAACGGCAACCGCTTTACCAGTAAGGCGCATATCAACGGTTCGACGACGCTCTATACCACCTATTCCCATCTGCTGACCGCACAAGAAGTTAGCAAAGAGCAGATGCAAATCCGCGATATTCTGGCGCGTCCGGCGTTTTATCTCACCGCCTCGCAGCAACGCTGGGAAGAGTACCTGAAGAAAGGGTTAACCAATCCAGATGCGACGCCAGAACAGACGCGCGTGGCGGTAAAAGCAATCGAGACGCTCAACGGTAACTGGCGCTCGCCGGGCGGCGCGGTGAAATATAACACCGTCACGCCGTCGGTGACCGGGCGCTGGTTCTCCGGCAATCAGACCTGGCCGTGGGATACCTGGAAACAGGCGTTTGCGATGGCGCATTTCAATCCCGATATCGCCAAAGAGAATATCCGCGCGGTCTTCTCCTGGCAGATCCAGCCCGGCGACACCGTGCGTTCGCAGGATGTGGGCTTTGTCCCCGACCTGATAGCGTGGAACCTTAGCCCGGAGCGCGGAGGCGATGGCGGCAACTGGAACGAACGTAACACCAAGCCCAGCCTTGCCGCCTGGTCGGTGATGGAAGTGTATAACGTCACCCAGGATAAAACCTGGCTGGCAGAGATGTACCCGAAACTGGTGGCCTATCACGACTGGTGGTTACGTAACCGCGATCACAACGGCAACGGCGTGCCGGAATATGGCGCGACCCGCGATAAAGCCCACAACACTGAGAACGGCGAGATGCTGTTTACGGTGAAAAAAGGCGACAAAGAAGAGACGCAGTCTGGCCTGAATAACTACGCCCGTGTGGTAGAGAAAGGCCAGTATGATAGTCTGGAAATCCCGGCACAGGTTGCTGCGTCGTGGGAATCGGGTCGTGATGACGCCGCCGTCTTTGGTTTTATCGACAAAGAACAGCTGGATAAATATGTCGCAAGCGGCGGTAAACGTAGCGACTGGACGGTGAAATTCGCCGAGAACCGCAGCCAGGACGGAACGTTGCTGGGCTACTCGCTACTGCAGGAGTCAGTGGATCAGGCCAGCTATATGTACAGCGATAATCATTATCTGGCCGAGATGGCAACCATTCTCGGTAAGCCGGAAGAGGCCAAACGCTATCGCCAGTTGGCGCAGCAGCTCGCGGACTACATCAACACCTGCATGTTCGACCCGACCACGCAGTTCTACTATGACGTGCGCATTGAAGATAAACCGCTGACGAACGGCTGCGCGGGAAAACCGATTGTCGAGCGTGGTAAAGGGCCGGAAGGCTGGTCGCCGCTGTTTAACGGTGCGGCAACGCAGGCCAACGCCGACGCGGTGGTGAAGGTGATGCTGGACACCAAAGAGTTCAACACCTTTGTTCCGCTGGGAACGGCGGCGTTAACGAACCCGGCCTTTGGTGCGGACATTTACTGGCGCGGGCGCGTATGGGTGGATCAGTTCTGGTTTGGCCTGAAAGGGATGGAGCGTTACGGGTATCGCGATGATGCCCTGAAGCTCGCGGATATGTTCTTCCAGCACGCCAAAGGATTAACCGCCGATGGTCCGATTCAGGAGAATTACAATCCGCTGACCGGCGCACAGCAAGGTGCACCAAATTTCTCCTGGAGTGCCGCGCATTTGTATATGTTGTATAACGATTTTTTCCGTAAGCAGTAATTAGCAACGGCTGGCGGATGCGGCGTAAACGCCTTATCCGCCCTACATGTACGCTCCCCCTGGCCGGATAAGACGCATCAAGCGTCGCATCCGGCAATTGCACCACGCCACTGGTGGATGCGGCGTGAACGCCTTATTCGCCCTACATGTACGCTCCCGTAGTTCTGTAGGCCGGATAAGACGCGTCAAGCGTCGCATCCGGCAATTGCACCACGCCACTGGCGGATGCGGCGTAAACGCCTTATCCGCCCTACATGTACGCTCCCCCTGGCCGGATAAGACGCGCCAAGCGTCGCATCCGGCGTTGCCACCGGGCGTATTCTTTTTGAATCCCATCACAAACCCCGCATTCCCCTTTTCCCTTTTCCCCGGCGACGGCTAAATTATAACTCATCCGACCACATAACAATTATTTTACATACTGGACAATTTTATGAGCTATCCGTCGCTGTTCGCCCCGCTTGATTTAGGCTTCACCACGTTAAAAAATCGTGTGCTGATGGGCTCAATGCACACCGGGCTGGAGGAATACCCGGACGGTGCCGAGCGGCTGGCAGCGTTTTATGCCGAACGCGCCCGTCACGGCGTGGCGCTGATTGTCAGCGGCGGCATTGCACCAGATTTAACAGGCGTTGGCATGGAAGGTGGTGCAATGCTCAACGACGTCAGCCAGATCCCACACCATCGCACGATTACCGAAGCGGTACATCAGGAAGGCGGCAAAATCGCCCTGCAAATTTTGCATACCGGGCGCTACAGCTACCAGCCGCATCTGGTGGCACCGTCCGCACTGCAGGCCCCCATCAACCGCTTTGTTCCCCATGAGTTAAGCCATGAAGAAATCCTGCAACTGATCGACAATTTCGCCCACTGCGCACAACTGGCGCGGGAGGCGGGATACGATGGCGTAGAGGTGATGGGTTCCGAAGGGTATTTGATCAACGAATTTCTGACGCTGCGCACCAACCAGCGTAGCGACCAGTGGGGCGGCGAATACCCTAACCGGATGCGATTTGCCGTTGAAGTAGTGCGTGCGGTGCGCGAACGCGTCGGCAACGACTTCATTATTATCTACCGTTTGTCGATGCTCGACCTGGTAGAAGGCGGCGGTACTTTTGCCGAAACGGTGGAACTGGCGCAGGCCATCGAAGCGGCTGGCGCAACCATTATCAACACCGGAATTGGCTGGCATGAAGCGCGTATTCCGACCATCGCCACACCAGTACCGCGCGGCGCCTTTAGCTGGGTCACGCGTAAACTGAAAGGTCACGTCTCGCTGCCGTTAGTGACCACCAACCGCATTAACGATCCGCAGGTTGCCGACGATATTCTCGCGCGCGGCGATGCGGACATGGTATCGATGGCGCGACCGTTTCTTGCTGATGCCGAGCTGCTGTCAAAAGCGCAATCGGGGCGAGCTGATGAGATCAACACCTGCATTGGCTGCAACCAGGCCTGTCTGGATCAGATCTTTGTTGGCAAAGTCACATCGTGTCTGGTCAATCCTCGCGCCTGTCATGAAACCAAAATGCCGTTCCTTCCTGCCGTGCAGAAAAAAAATCTGGCGGTTGTTGGTGCCGGTCCGGCGGGGCTGGCGTTTGCCATTAACGCGGCGGCGCGTGGGCATCAGGTAACGTTGTTTGATGCGCATAGCGAGATCGGCGGGCAGTTTAATATCGCCAAACAGATCCCCGGCAAAGAGGAGTTTTACGAAACGCTGCGTTACTACCGCCGAATGATCGAAGTAACGGGCGTAGCGCTCAAACTCAATCACACCGTAACTGCGGATCAGTTACAGGAATTCGATGAAACGATCCTCGCCAGCGGGATCGTGCCACGCATTCCGCCCATCGACGGGATCGATCATCCGAAGGTGCTGAGTTATCTCGACGTACTGCGCGACAAAGCGCCGGTGGGCAACAAAGTCGCCATCATCGGTTGTGGCGGGATTGGTTTTGATACGGCGATGTATTTGAGTCAGCCTGGCGAATCCACCAGCCAGAACATTGCCGAGTTCTGCACAGAATGGGGCATTGACAGCAGCCTGCAACAGGCCGGTGGCTTAAGTTCGCAAGGAATGCAGATCCCCCGTAGCCCACGGCAGATTGTGATGCTCCAGCGCAAAGCCAGCAAACCAGGACAAGGGCTGGGCAAAACCACCGGCTGGATCCATCGCACCACCCTGCTCTCACGCGGCGTGAAGATGATCCCTGGTGTAAGTTACCAGAAGATCGACGATGACGGGCTGCATGTGGTGATCAACGGCGAAATGCAGGTATTAGCAGTGGATCATGTGGTGATCTGCGCGGGGCAAGAGCCAAACCGCACGCTGGCGCAACCGCTGATTGATAACGGGAAAACCGTGTATTTAATTGGCGGCTGCGATGTGGCTATGGAGCTGGACGCACGACGGGCAATTGCCCAGGGAACACGGCTTGCGTTAGAGATTTAAATCGTTATTTGACGTGCCGGATGCGACGCTTGCCGCGTCTTATCCGGCTAATGATCGTAGGCCGGATAAGGCGTTCACGCCGCATCCGGCAGGCCGCGTTAATCAATAAACAAGGCGGGAGAAATACCGAATCGCGCAGCCAGTTTTTTAGCGTGTTCCAGCGTTAATTTTCTCTTCCCGTTCAAAACGCGTGACACCATTGATTTACTGCCAATTTCCGGCAAATCAGAAAGGGTTAAACCGTATTGATCCATCAGAGTACGAATCACAGCAACACCGCCAGGCATGGCTTGAGCCATCGCATTAAATTCAGCAAATTCAGGCGCTGATTCTTCCCACGCGGTTATTTTGGCACATACCAGATCCAGCAAGGGGTTTTCAGGATCGTTGAGCAGCAGATGATCTACCAGTTCCAGCGCCTGGGCGTATTGTTCTTCGTTCTGGATACCCGCCAGAAAAGGTGCCACAGCGGTTAGCTTTTCTCCTGCCTGCAAGATGTCGGCAATCGCAATCATTTTTTCCCCTTAGTACGATGAACGGCGGTAAAGAAATCGTATTCTTTGTGCGTCATAACGTCGCGTATGTAGCACTTTTGCGATTCAAAAAAGATCATTGCTACAACACGTAATTCATTGCCCCCGACATTGAAAACATAATGCTTATCCAGATATTTGAAGTTATCCAGAGATGGGAACACTGCTTTTAATGACTCAGGTTTTTTGAAATATCCCTTAGCAATCGTGTTCCCCAGTGCCACCAACTCCGTTTTATGCTGCGGATATTTTTCCGCAGCATCTTTCAATGCTTTTTGAGTGATCAGGTGCATTCTTCATCAAGTCCGTTGACAAATTGGCAATATGATAACATCCGTTGACAGATTGGCAACGGATGAATTTATCTGTGTGACGGAAGAATAAACGTTGAAAAACACTAAACAAGAGAATGCAGAGGATGGCGACTGGGATTTTTGTTTTATGGAAGCGCGATTCCAGAACTGGGCAGACATTGCCGGATGTGACGATTACCGCGTCTTATCCGGCCTGGGGGTAACATGCTGATCGTAGGCCGGATAAGGCGTTCACGCCGCATCCGGCAGGTAGCTCCCAATCTTACCGACGACGCCCCAGCTTCACCGCTTTCAGCACCACAAATTTATTATTCGTCGCAATAGTGGTGCAGTTGCCGAAAATCTTCTTCAGTTTATGGAAGTAATCCAGATGGCGGTTGGCAACGATATACAGCTCGCCGTTGATTTTCAGGCAGCGGCGAGCGTGGTGGAACATCTCCCAGGCGACGTTATCGGTCAGCGCATGTTGCTGATGAAACGGCGGGTTGCAGAGCACAGCATTAAAGCGGAAAGGTTCCACGCCGGAGAGCGCGTTGTTGATCATAAATTCGCAGCGATCCAGTGCCTCAGGCATGTTGATTTCTACGTTCATGCGGCTGGAAGCAACGGCCATTGGCGATTCATCGACAAACACCACTTTCGCCTGCGGGTTTTTATCAAGCAATGTCAGGCCAATGACACCGTTACCACAGCCGAGATCGACAATCTCACCTTCGAGATTTTCCGGCAGATGCTGCATAAAGAAGCGCGCGCCGATATCAAGCCCAGTGCGGGAGAAGACATTCGCGTGGTTGTGGATGGTCCAGTCGGTGCCTTCCAGTTTCCAGCTAACGGTCTGCGGCGCATCGGCCAGCTGCGGTTCATTGAAAGTGCAGTTAATCAGGCGCGCTTTCTTCCATGCCAGCGTGGTGGTGGTCGGGCCGAGCACTTTTTCGAACAGTTCCAGCGTGGACGTGTGAATGTCACGGGCTTTGGCACCGGCAATAATGCGTGTTTGTGGCGTTACCACTTTGCGCAACGCACGCAGTTGCTGCTCAAGCAATGCCAGCGTTTTCGGTATTTTGATCAGTACTACGCCCGGCTGTTGCGGGTAGTCGGCAGTGCTGTCGAGAAACTTCACGCTCGACTCATCAATCCCGTTGAGACGTAAATTCTCACGCGTCGCCAGTTCGCTGATGTATGAGTCGCCGATGCTGTACGGCTTATGTTCCGCCAGCGCGCAGCTTAACGCGCCAAAAGCATCATTCAGGATTAACACCGGGCCGCGGATTTCTGTATCGTCCAACTGTTGCAGCAAATATTCATCCGCCGCTTCCCACGCCTGTAGCGGGTTAACGTCATCCGTCGCCGGAAAACGTTGTAGTGTCAGTGAACGGAAACCGTTGTCTAAGTGGCTCATCGGCCCTCCTGAATGATAAAATTTCGACGTTGCCCCTGAAAAGGGTGCGTGAGTATACCCTTTTTCTCTTTTTCGTGGGCGGTTATGAGCAATCTTACTTATCTTCAGGGTTATCCCGAGCAACTGCTTTCCCAGGTGCGCACGCTGATTAATGAACAGCGTCTGGGCGATGTGCTGGCAAAACGCTATCCGGGAACGCACGACTACGCTACCGATAAAGCCCTCTGGCAATATACTCAGAATCTGAAGAATCAGTTTCTGCGCAATGCCCCGCCGATCAATAAAGTGATGTATGACAATAAGATCCACGTGCTGAAAAACGCGCTCGGTTTACATACCGCTGTTTCACGTGTGCAGGGCGGCAAGCTGAAAGCAAAGGCGGAGATCCGCGTCGCTACCGTGTTTCGCAATGCGCCGGAACCGTTTTTGCGCATGATCGTGGTGCACGAGTTGGCGCATCTGAAGGAGAAAGAACATAACAAAGCGTTCTACCAGTTGTGCTGCCATATGGAACCGCAGTACCACCAGCTTGAGTTCGACACTCGCCTGTGGCTGACGCAGCTTACGCTTGAGCAGGCCAAAATCTGAAAATGATCTCAGGCGCTATCTTTTCCTCCTTTAGCGCCTAAAATCGACCTCCCCTCTATCGTTAAGGATAACGACCATGCTGCGCGCATTTGCTCGCCTTCTTCGCCGCATTTGTTTTTCTCGCCGGACTCTCAAAATTGCCTGTTTTCTGTTGCTTGTGGCAGGCGCGACGATTTTTTTCGCCGATCGGGCAATGGTCAACGCCAGCCAACAACTCACCTGGAGTGACATCAACGCTATTCCGGCACGTAACGTGGGTTTATTGTTGGGAGCAAAACCGGGTAATCGCTACTTTACCCGACGTATTGATACCGCCGCAGAGTTGTACCACGCAGGAAAAGTGAAATGGCTGCTGGTCAGTGGCGATAACGGACGTAAAAATTACGATGAAGCATCAGGTATGCAGCAGGCGTTGATCGCTAAGGGCGTACCGGCAAAAGCCATCTTCTGCGACTATGCCGGATTCTCAACGCTTGATTCAGTGGTGCGTGCCAATAAAGTGTTTGGTGAAAACCATATCACCATTATCTCGCAGGAATTTCATAACCAACGCGCCATCTGGCTGGCAAAGCAATACGGCATTGACGCCATCGGGTTTAACGCACCCGACCTGGAAAAAGGACACGGAAAGATGGTCCGTCTGCGGGAAAAAATTGCCAGAGTCAGCGCGGTAATTGACGCAAAAATCCTCCATCGTCAACCGAAATACCTGGGGCCGTCGGTCATGATTGGTCCGTTTAGTGAGCATGGCTGTCCGGCGCAGAAATAATGCGTATCCGCGCACGTCGAAGATGAAAAAGGCGTGCTACATTGACGGCAGAATCCCTTTATGGAGTATCCACGCGTTATGATACGTTTCGCCGTGATTGGTACGAACTGGATCACTCACCAGTTCGTCGAGGCCGCCCATGAGAGCGGTAAATACAAGTTAACCGCCGTCTATTCCCGCAGCCTTGAACAGGCCCAGCACTTCGCCAATGAGTTTTCTGTCGAGCATCTGTTTACTTCGCTGGAAGCAATGGCGGAAAGTGACGCTATTGACGCGGTGTATATTGCCAGCCCGAACGCCCTGCATTTTTCCCAGACACAGCTTTTCCTCAGTCACAAAATGCATGTGATTTGCGAGAAACCATTGGCGTCGAATCTGGCGGAAGTGGATGCAGCCATTGCCTGCGCGCGGGAAAATCAGGTGGTGCTGTTTGAGGCATTTAAAACTGCCTGCCTGCCTAACTTTCATTTGTTACGCCAGGCGCTGCCGAAAGTCGGCAAACTGCGGAAAGTCTTTTTCAACTACTGCCAGTATTCCTCGCGGTATCAGCGTTACCTGAACGGCGAAAATCCCAATACCTTCAATCCGGCCTTCTCTAACGGTTCAATTATGGATATCGGCTTTTACTGCCTGGCGTCAGCAGTGGCGTTATTTGGTGAGCCGAAAAGCGTGCAGGCAACGGCGAGTTTGTTGGAGAGCGGCGTGGATGCCCACGGCGTGGTGGTGATGGATTACGGTGATTTCAGCGTTACGTTGCAGCACTCAAAAGTCAGCGATTCTGTCCTGGCAAGTGAGATTCAGGGCGAAGCGGGATCGCTGGTGATTGAAAAACTTTCCGAATGCCAGAAGGTTTGCTTTGTGCCGCGCGGCAGCCAGATGCAGGATCTCACCCAACCACAACATATTAATACCATGCTTTACGAAGCAGAACTGTTTGCTGAACTGGTGGATGAGCATCTGATTAATCATCCAGGACTGGCGATCAGTCGCATCACCGCGAAACTGCTGACCGAGATCCGCCGCCAGACTGGGGTGATTTTTCCGGCAGATAGCGTAAAACTATAATTGTTACCGTAAAGCAGTGTAAAAGGCATGTAACAGACCATTGACTGGCTGAATGGTCTGTCATACTTTGTTACCTGCAAAGGGGAGTAACTTCATTGCCGGTCGATCGTCATTACGATGTGTGAAAAACCACATCCGGTCACTGGGCAACCCGAAAGGAATATGCAGACATATTCCTTTGAGACTGATGACAAACGTCAAGTTGCCTGATGCGCTACGCTTATCAGGCCTACATTATTCTTGCTATCTATTGAATTTGCATGATTTTGTAGGCTGGATAAGGCGATTACGCCGCATCCGGCATAAACAAAGGCACTTTGTCACCAATCTGAAAGGAATACGCAGACGTATTCCTTTTTTGTTGTAAGTGAGACCTTGCCGGAAGGCGAGGTCTATGCATAAAAAGCAGCGGCTGACGTCTTCCGACGTTGGCCGTTTTTTTATGTGTAAGGAACTTCTATGAATACTGTCGGCACGCCGTTGCTATGGGGCGGATTCGCTGTTGTTGTCGCCATTATGCTGGCTATCGACCTGTTGTTGCAGGGGCGTCGTGGTGCGCATGCCATGACCATGAAACAGGCTGCGGCCTGGTCGCTGGTCTGGGTGACGCTGTCGTTACTGTTTAACGCCGCTTTCTGGTGGTATCTGGCGCAGACACAGGGGCGCGAAGTCGCTGACCCGCAGGCGCTGGCCTTCCTCACAGGTTATCTGATTGAGAAATCGCTGGCGGTCGATAACGTCTTTGTCTGGTTAATGTTGTTCAGCTATTTCTCTGTTCCTGCGGCATTACAGCGCCGCGTGCTGGTGTATGGTGTGCTCGGGGCGATTGTTCTGCGTACCATCATGATCTTCACCGGTAGCTGGCTGATTTCGCAGTTCGACTGGATCCTGTATATCTTCGGTGCATTCCTGCTGTTTACCGGCGTGAAGATGGCGCTGGCTCATGAAGATGAATCAGGGATTGGCGACAAGCCGCTGGTGCGCTGGCTGCGCGGCCATTTGCGCATGACCGATACCATCGACAACGAGCATTTCTTTGTGCGTAAGAATGGCTTGTTGTATGCCACGCCGCTGATGCTGGTGTTGATTCTGGTGGAGTTGAGCGACGTGATCTTCGCCGTGGATAGCATTCCGGCTATCTTCGCTGTTACCACCGATCCGTTTATTGTGCTGACCTCAAACCTGTTTGCGATCCTCGGCCTGCGTGCGATGTATTTCCTGCTGGCGGGCGTAGCGGAACGTTTCTCGATGCTCAAATATGGTCTGGCGGTGATTCTGGTGTTTATCGGTATCAAGATGCTGATTGTCGACTTCTACCATATTCCGATCGCCGTCTCGCTGGGCGTGGTGTTTGGTATTCTGGTGATGACGTTTATTATCAACGCCTGGGTGAATTATCGGCATGATAAACAGCGGGTAGAATAATTCGCATTAAAACGCATACACCACCAGGTCAGGCACAACTATGTGATGTTCTCTTCTGGTTGCGCTCCTTTTCAGTGCAATGCCATATAAAGTCACTGGCGCAAGGAGCGCGCAGGGGGAGGACAATCGCCTCCTCCCCCTGCACCCCCGGGCTCTGGCGAACAAAATCGCCGCTGCGCGGTGCCCTCAGCTTATCCCTTCCGGCTATCGGGTACGGGCGCGAGGTAACATCCCTGTAAAACGCGCCCTCAGCCCACATCCATGTGGGCTGCCCCGGCCTCCAGGAAACGCTTCGGCGACTTTGACGCCACCAACACCGGTGCGGTTTATCAGTCTGCAACAAACACAACTAAACCTAATCAAGGATCAGGAGATGCCAGTTTGCTTTACCCACGAATATGTAAAACAAATGTAACCACTAAGTTGCAAAATATGACCTCCCTTTAAAATCCAGCATTTTTCGCTTCCCGAAGCTGTAACTTTCCTTATACTCGACCTTGCAAACACTTTGTTACATCCTGAAAGATGCGTCGACAGAACGCACCAGGGATGTGCGTTAACACAACGAAAGGATCGAAAAATGACTACGCAACGTTCACCGGGGCTATTCCGGCGTCTGGCTCATGGCAGCCTGGTTAAACAAATCCTGGTCGGCCTTGTTCTGGGGATTCTCCTGGCATGGATCTCAAAACCGGCGGCAGAAGCTGTTGGTCTGTTAGGCACTTTGTTCGTCGGTGCACTGAAAGCCGTAGCGCCAATTCTGGTGCTGATGCTGGTAATGGCTTCCATCGCTAACCACCAGCACGGGCAGAAAACCAATATCCGCCCTATTCTGTTCCTCTATCTGTTGGGTACTTTCTCTGCCGCACTGGCTGCAGTTGTCTTCAGCTTCGCCTTCCCTTCTACCCTGCATTTATCCAGTAGCGCGGGCGATATTTCCCCGCCGTCAGGCATTGTGGAAGTGATGCGTGGGCTGGTAATGAGCATGGTTTCCAACCCCATCGACGCCCTGCTAAAAGGTAATTACATCGGGATTCTGGTGTGGGCCATTGGTCTTGGTTTCGCGCTGCGTCACGGTAACGAAACCACCAAAAACCTGGTCAACGATATGTCGAATGCCGTTACCTTTATGGTGAAACTGGTGATTCGTTTCGCACCAATCGGTATTTTTGGTCTGGTTTCTTCTACGCTGGCAACCACCGGTTTCTCCACACTGTGGGGCTACGCGCAACTGCTGTTGGTGCTGGTTGGCTGTATGTTGCTGGTGGCGCTGGTGGTTAACCCACTGCTGGTATGGTGGAAAATTCGTCGTAACCCGTTCCCGCTAGTGCTGCTGTGCCTGCGCGAAAGCGGTGTATACGCCTTCTTCACCCGTAGCTCTGCGGCGAACATTCCGGTGAATATGGCGCTGTGTGAAAAGCTGAATCTGGATCGTGATACCTATTCCGTTTCTATTCCGCTGGGGGCGACGATCAATATGGCAGGTGCAGCCATTACCATTACGGTGTTGACGCTGGCTGCGGTTAATACGCTGGGTATTCCGGTGGATCTGCCCACCGCGCTGCTGTTGAGCGTAGTTGCTTCTCTGTGCGCCTGTGGTGCTTCCGGCGTGGCAGGTGGTTCTCTGCTGCTGATCCCGCTGGCCTGTAATATGTTCGGTATTCCGAACGATATCGCCATGCAGGTGGTTGCCGTCGGCTTTATCATCGGTGTGTTGCAGGACTCCTGCGAAACCGCGCTGAACTCTTCAACTGACGTGCTGTTCACCGCCGCGGCTTGCCAGGCGGAAGATGCACGTCTGGCAAATAGTGCCCTGCGTAACTAATACTTAGCCCCTTTCGTCAACGGCGGAAGGGGTTTTCTCCACTTTAAACGGATCAATCCCCCTTCTCTGCATCCGCCAGAAACGAATGATGTTCAGGCCATTCATCAGCAGAAAACTGCCTTCAATCATCGTGCCACCAATCGACCCAGCCCAGATGTTATGCGTTAACCAGCAACAAGTAGAAAACCACATCACGCAGCGCATGGTCAGTCCTTTACAGCGAAATAGCGCCCAGGTACTGACAATCGTGCCAATGACCGGCAGCAGCTCCATGGGATGATGGAACTTCGCCAGACCAACACCTCCCGTCAGCACGATGAAGATCGCCATTATCCATAAGCTACGGGTACGCAGAGTAATTAACGTACGGATAGCATTGAGGATTGAGCTGGCCCCAGCCGGGAAGATACCCATCAGGAAAAAATGTACGCCAATAAATACGCTATAGATGGAAAGCTGAATTTTGAAGCGACGTTCATCGCGGTTGAAGAAGGTGGTGATCCCAATCAGAAAGGCGATGACACCCACGCCCTGGGCCAGCCAATACGCGGTCATGATAAATCCTTAGCAGGTATGGAAAAGCAAACGGCGCTTCACATTATGAAACGCCGTTTATTATTCACAACTTATTTCGACTTTACAGCGTTACGCCGCTTTTAAAGATCGCCAGTTCGCGGAAGTCGTTACGCTCGTTGCAGGTTTGCTTACCGTTAGCAAACTCAACGATGGTATCGATAAATTCTTCCAGCAACTGCGGCATCGCTTTACCGTGGATCAGCTGACCTGCGTCAAAGTCGATCCAGTGTTTTTTCTTCGCGGCCAGTTCACTGTTGGTGGCGATTTTCACCGTCGGTACAAATCCGCCGTACGGCGTGCCGCGACCGGTACTGAACAGCACCATGTGGCAGCCTGCGCCCGCTAGTGCGCTGGTCGCTACAGCATCGTTACCCGGCGCGCTTAACAGGTTCAGGCCCGGCGTTTTCAAACGTTCGCCGTAACGCAGCACGTCAACCACCTGACTGGAGCCTGCTTTTTGCGTACAGCCGAGAGATTTATCTTCCAGCGTGGTGATACCACCCGCTTTGTTCCCCGGTGATGGGTTTTCGTAAATCGGCTGGTCATGGGCAATAAAGTACTGTTTGAAGTCGTTGACCATGGTGACCAGTTTTTCAAACGTTGCTTCGTCACGGCAATGGTCCATCAGCAACTGCTCTGCACCGAACATCTCCGGTACTTCGGTCAGCACGGTAGTGCCGCCGTTAGCAATGACGTAATCAGAGAAGCGCCCCAGCATTGGGTTAGCAGTAATACCGGAAAGACCGTCGGAACCGCCGCACTCCAGACCAAACTTCAGTTCGCTGAGTTTGCCCGGCTCACGCTTGTCGTTGCGCATCACGTTATACAACTGATGCAGATGTTCGATCCCCGCTTCAATTTCATCATCCTGCTGTTGGCAGATCATGAAATGAACGCGATCAGGATCAATATCACCCAGCGTTTCACGGAACGCGGCAACCTGATTGTTTTCACAACCCAGACCAATGACCAACACTGCGCCTGCGTTCGGATGACGCACCATGTTTTGCAGCATGGTGCGGGTATTAATGTGATCGTCGCCCAGCTGCGAGCAGCCGTAGGTGTGGCTGAAGAGGAACACGCCGTCAGTACCTTCAGCGTTGTTCGTCTCTTTTAGAAAACGATTCTGGATCTGTCGCGCGATGCCGTTGACGCAGCCCACGGTCGGCAGGATCCACAACTCGTTACGCACCCCAACATCGCCATTCGCGCGACGATAGATCTGCACTTCACGATCTGCCGCTTGCGCAGGCAGATCGTGAAAATCAGGTTGATAGCGATACTGATCCAGATCGCTCAGATTCGTGCGCGTATTGTGGGCATGAACGTGTTCACCTGCGGCAATATCCGCCAATGCATAACCAATCGGCAGGCCATATTTAATGACGTTGGCCCCTTTTTCGATATCCGTTAACGCAAATTTATGTCCACGAGCGACATCCTGGCGCAGCGTAACGGTCTGGTTATCGACACTGATTTCTGTGCCTTCAGCCAAATCCGCTAAAGCGACCGCGACGTTATCCAGCGCATGGATCTTGATGTATTGCATATCAACCCCAGACCTTAGTTCAGTTCAATGGCGAAGTAGTCACGCGCATTGTTAAAGCAAATATTTTTCACCATCTCGCCCAGCAGGTTGATATCCGCCGGTGCTTCGCCCGCTTCCACCCAGCGACCGATCATCTGGCACAGAATGCGGCGGAAGTATTCGTGACGGGTGTATGACAGGAAGCTACGGCTGTCAGTCAGCATACCGACAAAACGACTCAACAGACCAAGCTGTGCCAGTTGGGTCATCTGACGCTCCATACCGTCTTTCTGATCGTTAAACCACCAGCCGGAACCGAACTGCATTTTGCCTGGCATACCTTCGCCCTGGAAGTTGCCGATCATGGTACCCAGCACTTCGTTATCGCGTGGGTTCAGGCAGTAGAGAATGGTTTTCGGCAGCAGGTTTTCTTCGTTCTGTTTGCTCAGAAGCTTAGACAGTTCTTCCGCCATCGGACGGTCGTTGATGGAGTCAAAACCTACATCCGGCCCCAGCAGTTTGAACTGGCGCAGGTTGTTATTACGCAGCGCGCCGATATGGTACTGCTGTACCCAGCCGCGGCGTGCGTATTCGGCGCCCAGGAATACCAGCACCGCAGTTTTGAACTGTGCTACTTCATGCTCGCTCAGAGTTTCACCTGCCAGACGACGTGCCAGGATGCTGTCCAGTTCTGCTTCGTTTGCTTCAGCAAACATCACCACATCCAGCGCGTGGTCAGACACTTTACAACCGTGAGCGGCGAAGTGATCCAGACGTTTGGTCAGCGCAGTTTGCAGATCAGCAAAGCGGCGAATGTCGGTATCGGAGACTTCACCCAGCTTCGCCATATAGTCGTTAAAGGTCGCCTGTTCAATGTTGAAGGCTTTATCCGGACGCCAGCTCGGCAGCACTTTAATGGTGAAAGAGCCGTCTTTGGCGATCTCAGCGTGATGCTCCAGAGAATCGATCGGGTCATCGGTGGTGCCGACCATTTTCACGTTCATCTGCTGCATGATGCCGCGCGCAGAGAAGTTATCCTGCGCCAGCAGTTCGTTACATTCGTTCCAGATTTCATCCGCAGTTGACGGAGACAGCAGTTTGCCAGTGATACCGAATGGACGACGCAGTTCGAGGTGCGTCCAGTGATATAACGGGTTGCCGATAGTGTGCGGAACGGTCGCCGCCCATGCGTCAAATTTTTCGCGGTCAGAGGCATCACCGGTACACAGGCGTTCAGCTACGCCATTGGTGCGCATTGCACGCCATTTGTAGTGATCGCCTTTTAGCCAGATGTCATACAAATTCTTAAAGCGATAGTCTTCTGCGATCTGCTGCGGCGGCAAATGGCAGTGGTAGTCGAAAATCGGCTGGTCTTTTGCGTAGTCGTGATACAGACGGCGGGCAAATTCAGTATCTAACAGGAAATCTTCAGTCATAAACGGAGTCATTATCGTCTTCCTCTCAACGAGTGAGCTAGCTTGCTTAAGGTGCGATGCTGACAAAGTTATCACACCAATTTCCAGAGCCAGAGGATATTTTCGTGAGTTAGATCAATAAACGTAGTTAAAAAAATTACTCTCAAAGTGGTAAATCCCTCTGCAAGCCGCGCCAGTTCTGGCTTCGCTCTCATCCAGTAATGCCCCTACAAATATTCCCACATTTGTGATGGCTCTCACCTTTTAAAGTTGTATGACAAGTTATCTTTCTGCCGTCGCGAATCATAAGTCGACGGAATGCAAATTACCGATTCATTCATTTGTTAGATGAATTGGGTTGACCGGTACGGAAGCCGAATTAGCACGAAACTTTCATGGCAGCGTTCGGGGTGTACCGGTTTTTTTTTCGGTCATCCGGTCGTAATTAGCATCCTCTGCCCCAGGCAGGATGATGACCGCGCTTATTGCGGATATAACAAAACGATGAGGTTTTACATGCGTAAAATTAAAGGGTTACGTTGGTACATGATCGCACTGGTGACGCTCGGTACCGTGCTCGGTTACCTGACGCGTAACACTGTGGCGGCAGCTGCGCCAACTCTGATGGAAGAGTTAAACATCTCCACCCAACAGTATTCCTACATCATCGCAGCCTATTCTGCTGCATATACGGTCATGCAACCTGTAGCGGGTTATGTACTGGATGTTCTGGGGACGAAAATCGGTTACGCAATGTTTGCCGTGTTGTGGGCAGTATTCTGTGGCGCAACCGCACTGGCTGGTAGCTGGGGCGGTCTGGCGATTGCCCGTGGTGCGGTAGGTGCAGCGGAAGCAGCGATGATCCCGGCGGGTCTGAAAGCCAGCTCCGAATGGTTCCCGGCGAAAGAGCGTTCCATCGCGGTAGGTTACTTTAACGTAGGTTCTTCTATTGGTGCGATGATTGCGCCGCCGCTGGTGGTATGGGCAATCGTGATGCACAGCTGGCAGATGGCATTTATCATCTCCGGTGCACTGAGCTTTATCTGGGCGATGGCATGGCTGATTTTCTATAAACATCCACGCGACCAGAAGCATCTGACCGATGAAGAACGCGACTACATTATTAATGGTCAGGAAGCCCAGCACCAGGTTGGCACGGCGAAGAAAATGTCCGTTGGTCAGATCCTGCGTAACCGTCAGTTCTGGGGTATCGCGCTGCCGCGTTTCCTGGCAGAACCGGCCTGGGGTACTTTCAACGCGTGGATCCCGCTGTTCATGTTTAAAGTTTACGGCTTTAACCTGAAAGAGATCGCGATGTTCGCCTGGATGCCAATGCTGTTTGCTGACCTTGGTTGTATCCTCGGTGGTTACCTGCCGCCGCTGTTCCAGCGTTGGTTTGGTGTGAACCTGATCGTTTCCCGTAAGATGGTGGTAACACTGGGTGCGGTACTGATGATTGGCCCGGGTATGATCGGTCTGTTCACCAACCCGTATGTCGCGATTATGCTGCTGTGTATCGGTGGTTTTGCTCACCAGGCACTGTCTGGCGCACTGATTACGCTCTCTTCTGACGTGTTCGGTCGTAACGAAGTGGCAACGGCAAACGGTCTGACCGGGATGTCAGCATGGCTGGCAAGTACGCTGTTTGCGCTGGTTGTTGGTGCTCTGGCTGACACCATCGGCTTCAGCCCGCTGTTCGCAGTACTGGCAGTGTTCGACCTGCTGGGCGCACTGGTTATCTGGACTGTATTGCAGAACAAACCGGCGATTGAGGTGGCGCAGGAAACACATAACGATCCCGCCCCGCAACATTAACGCTTAGTGTAAGTTTTAGTTTCCCTTCAAAGCCGCCTTCTCAGGCGGCTTTTTCACCACTGCGAGTAGAGCTAAACTCGCAAAAGTGGTATAACAAATATAGTCTGCCGTATCATGCCTGGAGCGCATATGGAAATCACTGAACCACGCCGTTTGTACCAACAGCTCGCCGCTGACCTGAAAGAGCGCATTGAGCAGGGCGTCTATCTGGTGGGTGATAAACTGCCCGCCGAACGTTTTATTTCTGATGAAAAAAACGTCAGCCGTACTGTGGTTCGTGAAGCCATCATCATGCTTGAAGTCGAGGGCTATGTAGAAGTGCGCAAAGGCTCGGGAATTCATGTGGTTTCCAACCAGCCTCGCCATCAGCAGGCGGCGGACGCGAATATGGAATTTGCTAATTACGGTCCGTTTGAACTGCTACAGGCACGTCAACTTATCGAAAGCAATATTGCCGAGTTTGCTGCAACCCAGGTAACGAAACAGGACATCATGAAACTGATGGCCATCCAGGAACAGGCACGCGGCGAACAATGCTTCCGTGATTCCGAGTGGGATTTGCAGTTTCATATTCAGGTCGCATTAGCGACGCAAAACTCAGCACTGGCTGCCATCGTTGAGAAAATGTGGACTCAGCGTAGTCATAACCCGTACTGGAAAAAATTGCACGAGCACATTGATTCCCGCACCGTCGATAACTGGTGCGACGACCACGATCAGATTCTCAAAGCGTTGATACGTAAAGATCCTCATGCCGCCAAACTTGCAATGTGGCAGCATCTGGAAAATACCAAAATTATGTTGTTTAACGAAACCAGTGACGATTTCGAGTTCAATGCCGACCGCTATTTGTTCGCCGAGAATCCTGTCGTACATCTGGATACTGTGGCCAACAGCAGCAAATAAACTTCCGCTTCTGACAGGCGCAGCAACGCGCCTGTTCGCTTCATCGGTAAGCAAAAAGTATAAAGTGTCAGCCTGTGTAAATCCTCTCGCCACCCTCCTCCGCAATCAGCAAAATCAGACTCCACGGACATGTAATTTTGATAACGAACAACGTTGACCTTTGTTACAATTAGATTCAATTTGAATTTATGCTATTAGATGTTTTCTTATCTCACGTTTTAACAGGGAATAGTTCAGGCCGTATTGGTGTCTCGACCCGCAATACATACAACAACAGCAATAACCTGACGGGTGTGCATCATTTAAAACCGGCGTGGCGTTAACCGATTCACCAGGAATAATGAATGGAACTTTTGACCCAATTGCTGCAAGCCCTGTGGGCGCAGGATTTTGAAACCCTGGCCAATCCATCGATGATTGGCATGTTGTATTTTGTCTTGTTTGTGATTTTGTTCCTCGAAAACGGCTTGCTTCCAGCGGCCTTTTTACCAGGCGACAGCTTGCTGGTGTTGGTCGGTGTATTGATTGCCAAAGGCGCAATGGGTTACCCGCAAACCATTATGCTGCTAACTGTTGCTGCCAGCCTCGGTTGTTGGGTCAGCTACATACAGGGGCGATGGCTGGGCAATACCCGCACCGTACAAAACTGGCTATCCCATTTACCCGCGCACTACCACCAACGCGCGCACCATCTTTTTCATAAACACGGTTTATCTGCGCTGTTAATTGGTCGCTTTATCGCATTTGTCAGAACATTACTGCCGACCATTGCCGGACTGTCAGGGCTGAATAACGCCCGTTTTCAGTTCTTCAACTGGATGAGCGGTTTGCTGTGGGTATTGATCCTGACAACCTTAGGTTACATGCTCGGCAAGACGCCGGTATTTTTGAAGTATGAGGACCAGCTGATGTCATGCCTGATGCTGCTCCCGGTGGTGCTGCTGGTGTTCGGCCTGGCAGGTTCTCTGGTTGTGTTATGGAAAAAGAAATATGGAAATCGGGGGTAAAGGATGCAAATACCTCGCATGTCGCTTCGCCAGCTAACCTGGTTCGGCGCTGCTATACTGCTGGCTGGCACGCTGCTGCTGGCCTGGTCTGCGGTTCGTCAACAAGAATCCACGCTGGCGATCCGTGCCGTTCATCAAGGAACGACGATGCCGGACGGCTTTTCCATCTGGCATCACCTTGACGCTCATGGCATTCCTTTCAAAAGCATCACCCCTAAGAATGACACTCTGTTGATTACGTTTGATTCCAGCGATCAAAGTGCCGCCGCCAAAGCGGTCCTCGACAGAACATTGCCTCATGGCTACATCATTGCGCAGCAGGACGATAATAATCAGGCCATGCAATGGCTGACCCGGCTGCGAGACAACTCTCATCGTTTCGGATAACTTCCTGTTATCCGAAACATATCACTCACTTTGGTGATTTCACTGTTACTGTCTATGATTAATAAGGCGGTGGTTAATACCACCGCCTCGTTGTCTGGACAATCGTTCCTCTGTAATGGGTCCGAGTCACAATGGAAGGTTCAAGAATGAAATACCGCATCGCTTTAGCTGTTTCTCTTTTTGCTCTTAGTGTCAGTAGTTATGCCACTACCCTTTGTCAGGAAAAGGAGCAAAATATCCTTAAGGAGATCAGCTATGCCGAAAAACATCAAAACCAGAATCGTATCAACGGCCTGAACAAAGCCCTTAGTGAAGTGCGGGCGAATTGTTCAGATAACCAGTTGCGTGCCGATCATCAAAAGAAAATCGCGAAGCAGAAAGATGAAGTGGCGGAACGCAAACATGATTTAGCCGAGGCGAAACAAAAAGGCGATGCGGATAAGATTGCTAAACGCGAACAGAAACTGGCAGAAGCGCAGGAAGAGCTGAAAAAGCTGGAAGCGCGCGACTACTAACTCACAATAGTCACTACTTACTCACCTGGAGAAAACTATGTCGAAAGAACACACTACGGAACATCTGCGTGCTGAGTTGAAATCCCTGTCCGATACGCTGGAAGAGGTGCTCAGTTCATCTGGCGAGAAGTCGAAAGAAGAGTTGAGTAAGATTCGTAGTAAAGCGGAGCAAGCACTGAAACAGAGTCGCTATCGTCTGGGTGAAACCGGTGATGCGATTGCCAAACAAACCCGTGTAGCGGCGGCGCGTGCCGATGAGTATGTGCGTGAAAATCCGTGGGCGGGGGTTGGTATTGGCGCAGCCATCGGCGTGGTGCTGGGCGTTCTGCTGTCGCGTCGTTAATTATGGCGGACACTCATCACGCACAAGGGCCCGGTAAAAGCGTTCTGGGCATCGGGCAGCGAATTGTCACCATCATAGTCGAAATGGTGGAGACGCGTCTGCGGCTGGCGGTGGTTGAGCTGGAAGAAGAAAAAGCCAATATCTTTCAGCTTTTACTGATGCTCGGCCTGACGATGCTTTTCGCTGCATTTGGTCTTATGAGCCTGATGGTGCTGATTATCTGGGCAGTTGATCCGCAATATCGTCTGAATGCAATGATTGCCACCACTGTGGTGTTGCTGCTTCTGGCACTCATCGGCGGTATCTGGACGTTACGCAAGTCGCGCAAATCCACCTTGCTGCGCCACACGCGCCATGAGCTGGCAAACGATCGACAACTTCTCGAGGAGGAGTCCCGTGAGCGGTAAAGTCGAACGTGAACGACGTAAGGCGCAACTGCTTAGTCAGATCCAGCAACAGCGGCTGAATCTTTCCGCCAGCCGTCGTGACTGGCTGGAGGCAACTGGTGCCTATGATCGCCGCTGGAATATACTGTTAAGCCTGCGCTCCTGGGCGCTGGTTGGCAGCAGCGTGATGGCTATCTGGACTATTCGTCATCCGAATATGCTGGTTCGCTGGGCCAGGCGCGGTTTTGGTGTATGGAGTGCATGGCGTCTGGTTAAAACCACCATCAATCAGCAACAGCTTCGCGGTTAACTTCCTCTCTGGCCGGAACTCTTCCGGCCTTATCTCTCAAATTTTTTGAAGATTTTTGACAGTTTTCCTTGCTAACAATCACCACTCACCACGTTTATCATTCTCTCCATCGACAGCAATGACGCTAATACCGCGCTCTTGCAGAAAAAAACAATCAGCAGCCTGAGTGGCGCAGTGGAGAGTAAGATGAAAAAATTAGAAGATGTTGGTGTACTGGTAGCGCGTATTTTAATGCCGATTCTGTTTATTTCTGCAGGCTGGGGAAAAATTACTGGCTATGCAGGAACTCAACAATATATGGAAGCAATGGGCGTCCCGGGCTTTATGCTGCCGCTGGTGATTCTACTTGAGTTTGGTGGTGGCCTGGCAATTCTGTTTGGTTTCCTGACTCGCACCACGGCGCTGTTTACCGCAGGCTTTACACTGCTGACGGCGTTTTTATTTCACAGCAACTTTGCCGAAGGCATGAACTCACTGATGTTTATGAAAAACCTGACCATTTCAGGAGGATTCCTGCTGCTGGCAATTACCGGACCGGGCGCGTATAGCATCGACCGTCTGCTGAATAAAAAGTGGTAAGCACACGCTATACTTAACAATTAACAAACGAGGGGGAAACTCCTCGTTTGACTGATGGCAAACGTGGAATTGCCCGATGCGCAAGCTTATCGGGCCTACATTTTGAGCGCGACTGGCTGTATCTGTATTGTTTTGTAGGTCGGGTAAGATGCGTCAGCATCGCGTCCGACAATCAAAAATATGCACTTTGCCAGCAATCTGAAACGAGGAGAAACACTCCTCGTTTTTGCTATTGGAGGAGAGAAAAATGGGTCAACTGATTGACGGCGTCTGGCATGACACCTGGTACGACACCAAATCCACTGGCGGTAAATTTCAACGTTCAGCTTCCGCATTTCGTAACTGGCTGACTGCCGATGGCGCGCCAGGCCCAACCGGCAAAGGTGGTTTTGCCGCAGAGAAAGATCGCTATCATCTCTATGTTTCACTCGCCTGCCCGTGGGCGCACCGCACTCTGATCATGCGTAAACTCAAAGGACTGGAACCGTTTATTTCCGTATCCGTGGTGAACCCGCTGATGCTGGAAAACGGCTGGACCTTTGATGACAGTTTCCCAGGGGCAACCGGCGATACGCTCTACCAACATGAATTCCTGTACCAGCTTTATCTCCATGCCGATCCACACTACAGCGGGCGTGTTACTGTCCCCGTGCTATGGGACAAAAAGAATCACACCATTGTCAGCAACGAATCAGCGGAAATCATCCGCATGTTCAATACCGCGTTTGATGCGCTGGGCGCAAAAGCGGGGGACTATTACCCTCCAACTCTGCAAACTAAAATTGACGAACTTAACGGCTGGATATACGACACCGTAAATAATGGCGTCTATAAAGCTGGTTTTGCCACCAGCCAGGAAGCCTACGACGAGGCGGTGGTAAAAGTGTTTGAATCGCTGGCGCGACTGGAACAGATTTTAGGGCAGCATCGTTATCTGACAGGTAACCAGCTAACCGAAGCCGATATTCGCCTTTGGACCACACTGGTCCGTTTTGATCCGGTGTATGTCACCCACTTCAAGTGCGATAAGCACCGTATCAGCGATTACCTGAACCTGTATGGCTTCCTGCGCGATATCTATCAGATGCCGGGAATTGCCGAAACCGTCAATTTCGACCACATCCGTAATCACTACTTCCGCAGCCATAAGACCATCAACCCAACGGGAATTATTTCGATTGGTCCGTGGCAGGATCTCGATGAACCACACGGGCGAGATGTTCGCTTCGGTTAAACAAAGGCACCCTACGTGGTGCCTCTGGTTGTTGGCTATGTGCGTGTTGTTATGTCGGATGTAGCGTAAACGCCTTATCCGTTCCTCAAAACATAGTATATTCAATATATTGCAGAGGCTGCGTAGGTCAGAGAAGCGTAGCGCATCTGGCGATTTTGCGCTTGCCATCAGTCTGAAGTTCCGTTCATTGCGCCTTATTAATTCACCACAGTGATATTTACTGTAATTTCATTCATGTCTATTCTTAATTTGCTGCTTTAAAAACAAGTGATTGAGCAAAATTGAGGCAAAAATGGACTGGTATCTGAAAGTACTAAAAAATTATGTCGGTTTCCGGGGGCGTGCGCGGCGCAAAGAGTACTGGATGTTTATTCTGGTCAACATCATCTTTACGTTCGTGCTGGGACTACTGGATAAAATGTTAGGCTGGCAACGCGCCGGTGGCGAAGGCATCCTGACGACTATCTATGGCATTCTGGTGTTTTTACCGTGGTGGGCAGTTCAGTTTCGTCGCCTGCACGACACCGACCGTTCGGCGTGGTGGGTGCTACTGTTCTTAATTCCGTTTATCGGTTGGCTGATTATCATCATCTTTAACTGCCAGCCGGGGACGCCAGGCGAAAACCGCTTTGGACCCGATCCAAAACTGGAACAGGAATAATAATTAAGCACCTTGTATAAAGGTGCTTCAGATTGTTGACAAAGTGCGCTTTGTTTATGCCGGATGCGGCGTAAACGCCTTATCCGGCCTACAAAATCGTCCAAATTCAATATATTGCAGTGACTGCGTAGGCCTGATAAGCGTAGCGCATCAGGCAGTTTTGCGTTTGTCTGCAGCCAGAAGTACCTTGTAAAAGGTGCTTAATCGTTTATTTTCCGGCGAATAATTTTGGAATTTCCCGCAAACACCAGGATTTCGCTTCCCCCATACTGTCGCGACGCCAGGCCATAATAATATCGATTTCGCTGGTCGATTCCGGACTGACGACACGCAACCGCCCTTCAGCAATATCTTTTTCGACCATCGGGTACGGCATTGTCGCGACACCAAGCCCCGCCAGTAACGCCTGGCGTTTATCTTCAATAGTGCTCACCGTTAAGCGTGGCTGTTTGTCCAGTAGCTGTACGGTCAATACCGGGCGCTCACGAGCGGTATCCGCCACCGCAATACCACGATATTTCACGCGCGTCACTTCAGAGAGCGGTTCCGGCTCCTGATGAATCGGGTGATCCGGCGCAGCCACGTAGACGTTCATCAAGGTGTAAAGCTTACGAGAGTTGATTTCCGACGAAGAACGAAAATGCATATCCGGCGCGATAACAATATCTGCTCGCCCCTGTTCCAGCCGCTCCCACGCCCCCGCCAGCACCTCAGTAATGATTGCCAGTTGGGTATTGGCTTTCGCCGCCAGTTTGTCGATCAACGGGAAAAAGGCAGGCGTAGGCACCAGCGCCTCGGTCACAATAGTAAGATGTGTTTCCCAACCACGCGCGAGGGCTTCGGCGTCGGTGGTCAGTTTATCTGCCGCCTCCAGCAGAACGCGTCCCCGCTCCAGCAACATTCTCCCGACATTAGTGAATTTGGTGCGATGGCCCGAGCGGTCAAACAGCACCACATCCAGCTCTTCTTCCAGTTTTTGCATGGTGTAACTAAGCGCAGAAGGCACGCGTCCCAGCTCATCGGCCGCCGCCGCAAAACTACCGCGGCGATCAATAGCATCCATAACCCTTAGTGCTTCCAGCGTTAACGCCCTTTCTTTGGCCATTTCGTTCTCATTCAGGAAATTTGAACATACCGGGCAGAATATCTGGCTAACAATGTAGCGTCCAGCCCCTTACCATAAAAGGAAGTAAAGAGAGGTCAAGAATTATGATTACTACCCGAACTGCCAGGCAGTGTGGACAAGCAGACTACGGATGGTTGCAGGCCCGGTATACTTTTTCCTTTGGACACTACTTCGACCCTACATTGTTAGGCTATGCCTCCCTGCGTGTACTTAACCAGGAAGTGCTGGCTCCAGGTGCCGCCTTTCAGCCGCGAACCTACCCAAAAGTCGATATTTTGAATGTGATTCTGGATGGAGAAGCGGAATACCGCGACAGTGAAGGCAATCATGTTCATGCCCGCGCCGGTGAAGCCTTATTGCTTTCTACTCAGCCGGGCGTGAGTTATAGCGAACATAATATCAGCAAGGACAAGCCGTTAACGCGGATGCAGCTTTGGCTGGATGCCTGCCCGCAACAGGAGAATCCGCTGATTCAAAAAGTGGCGCTTAATATGGGCAAGCAGCAATTAATCGCCTCGCCGGATGGCGCGAACGGTAGTCTGCAACTGCGCCAGCAGGTGTGGCTGCATCATATTGAGCTCGACAAAGGCGAAAGTGCGAATTTCCAGTTGCATGGGCCACGCGCGTATTTGCAGTCTATTCACGGTCAATTTCATGCGATTACGCATCACGAAGAGAAAGCAGCGCTGACCTGCGGTGATGGGGCGTTTATTCGTGACGAGGCTAACATTACGCTGGTTGCTGATTCCCCACTGCGCGCTTTGCTGATAGATTTACCTGTCTAGTTTTTTTACAGGGAGAAGATGATGAGTAAAAAATCGGCGAAGAAACGTCAACCAGTGAAGTCCGTTGCAGCGAAAGAAACCACCCGCGCTACCAAAAATTTTGGTTATGAAGAGATGTTGAGTGAGCTGGAGGCGATAGTAGCCGACGCCGAAATACGGTTAGCCGAGGATGAAGCTACCGCGTAAAAACAGGTTGCCGGATGCGGCGTAAACGCCTTATCCGGCCTACAAAACCCAGCAACATCAACAAATTGCACAACCCGTAGGCCGGATAAGATGCGCCAGCATCGCATCCGGCATCAGGTACAAAACCCAACAACATCAACAAATTGCACAATTCGTAGGCCGGATAAGATGCGCCAGCATCGCATCCGGCATCAGGTACGATATCCGAAACCCAGCGCTTACCTGGCCTTGCTCGCCATAATCTCGATAATCTGCCGATCCGTTTGCTGCATTGAATGACTTGCCAGCGCGCACAAGTTGGCAATCGACTGCTCAACATCATGCGCCACAATCCCTTCATTGCCGGTCACGGCGGTATCATCCAGCGCCATTAACACTGCTTTCCACGCTGCCGAGGCACTGGTCGAAACCTTCATCGCGCAACTGTTCGACGCGCCATCGCAAATCATACCGCTAACATCACCAATCATACTGCTGATCGCCATCGAGATCGTTTCATAACGACCATCCACCAGCCATGCCATCCCGGCCGCTGCCCCCATTGCTGCCGTTGTTGCAGCACACAGCGCAGACAAACGCGGCAACTGGTTATGGATGTAAATCGCGCTCAAATGCGAAAGCATCAGCGCACGCGCCAGCCGTTCATCATCCGCCCCGAAGTGTTCTGCGACCACCACCACGGGCATTGTTGCGGTGATCCCCTGGTTGCCAGAACCGGAGTTACTCATCGCCGGAAGCGTTGCGCCGCCCATACGCGCATCAGATGCCGCGCTGGTACGAATCACAATTGATGAGGAGAGATCTTTCGCCAGCAAACCGCGTGCACACTGTTTTTCCAGCGTCGCGCCAATATGCAGCCCCCAGTTTCCATTCAAGCCTTCCTGCGATAATGCGCAGTTTAGCTTCGCAGAATCGAGAATAAAGCGGATCGCCTCAAACGGGACTTCATTGACGAACTTCAGGATCTCGGCGAGCGTTGTTCTGGAGAGCACCGCCAGCGGTGACTCTTTCTCACCCTCTGCCACGCACGCCTGCTGGGTAAACACCACGCCATTGTGCGTCTCAATATGCACAATGTTGGTATGCCCACCGACGATGGTGACGCACGCCCACTGCTCGCCGTTCCAGACTTTAGCGCGGGAGAAGAGAATTTCATCGCAAGGTTCCTGGATCTTGACCGAGACTTTTCCCGCCGCCAACAACGCTTTAGCATCGTCAATCGCCTGCGCTGTTGCGTCTTTCAGCACTTCCAGCCCAGCGTTGGCATTCCCACCTAGCGCGCCCAGTGCTGCCGCAATCGGCAGCCCCACCATTCCCGTACCGGGAACGGTGACGCCCAGACCGTTCTTCATCAGATTTGGCGAAACCCAGGCTTCTACACGTTCAACCGGACCTTCCAGTTCTGCCGCAGCAACCGCCGCCGCCAGCGCCAGTGAAATCGGTTCAGTACATCCCAGCGCCGGTTTTACTTCCTCCTGAACTGCAAGGATGTAACGCTGCCATAACGGATTTAAAGTCGAATCAAACATAATAAAAACCTTAAAATTTCAGGTAAATCATGAAAATGCCAGGAACGGAGAAACGCAAAGCAACAAACCGGTGACGATAATCAGGTACAGAGAGGCACCTTTGTATTTGTGCAACGCAGGGACTTTGTAAACCAACCACGCTGGGATCAAGCATCCTACCATGCCGAAAATCGGGCTACAGATAGAGGTAAAGCTCAACACTGGCGCATTCAGTACGATGGCGCTCCAGGCCAGTAAAATGGCGAAAATCATGATGCCGCGCTGAACGAGAGTCTCGTTAATCTTCTCGGCTGGCATCTTGCGGCGCAGGATGTTCATTACGATCCCTTGCGTTGCTTCGCGAAAGCCTAAATAGACGCCAAAGAACGCTGTCATTACGGCAAAGATATTGAGGATGACGCTGACCACTTTTACCCATGCTGCACCGTCGCCGCTAATAAACTGAGCCGCAATCGCCAGCGCAGAAATATTCTGCTCGTAGGCTTTTACTGCTTCGTCATGTCCCATCGCCAGAGTGAACGACACAGCGTAGAAAAAGACGGTGACAAACAGGATCCCAAACGCAATGTTCATCGCCCGCAACGCTTTATGTCGCGCTACTTCGATCGATTTTTCTCGCGAGCGGTAGGAAATCACCATCGGACTTAACGTCTGGATAAACAGAATCGAGGTCAGTGTAAACGGCAGCGTGATAATGGCGTTTTTCACCAGCAGCCCCAGCGGCGGCAGTGAACCGACGTTATACAGATGCCACATCCCGACCATCGATACCCCCAGCGCCGCGACCACCAGCAGTTTGGTCAGCACCATGCCGGTCGAAATTTTGAATAACAGTTTCTCGCCGCGTGAAGAGATCGCAACCAGAATACAAATCAGTACCAGGCCATAAAACGGACTATCAGACAGCAATCCTTCCGTCACGCCAAAAGTATGTAAATAGGAGGCGCTATCGTTAGTGATGGCGGTGGAGTAAACAAACATCCAAATAACCAGCATCACAAAGTAAAGTGCACCTAACAAAATGCCCCAGTTTTTACCCAAATAACCACTAATGACACTCGGGTAATCTTTACACTCTGGAGATTCCGCCAGCGTATTAATAAACAATCGCTGAAACAGATACATTGCCGGGTAGCCAATCACTGATGAGAGCAAAAATACCCACAATCCCATCAATCCGACCTGCACCGGGAGAAAAACAATCCCCGCGCCAATCGCCATCCCGATACTCATAATCACCCAGCCGGTGTCAGTACTGTCGAATTTGATTGCTTCACGCCATTCACTTTCGCTCATTCCAGCACGACCCGCCGGGGTCGAAGCGTCTACAATGACACCTTTATTCGTTGCAATTTCCATAATTTCTCGCTCAATATTTTGTAGGGCTTTTTATTTTTTTCGAGCCGCATCAAGGCGATACGCGGTCTACGTTTTTTGCAGGCGAGTTATTAGAATAAAGAAATAATACGCGTGAGGTCAGAGAAAATCTTCACAATCAAGACTTTGAAATAGCAGTTATGGATAATAATTTTCTATAAAATCCACAAAATAGAAATAGTTATTCTCTATTTGCGGCAGATCACAATAAAAAAGGGTGCACATTTTGTGCACCCAAGGATGAAAGCTGACAGCAATGTCAGCCGCAGACCACTTTAATAGCCAGTCCTCCGCGTGAAGTTTCGCGGTATTTATCGTTCATATCTTTGCCGGTTTCATACATCGTCTCGATCACTTTATCGAGCGAAACACGCGGTGCAGAGGTACGCCGCATCGCCATCCGCGCAGCGTTCACGGCTTTAACAGCATTAATAGCATTGCGTTCAATACACGGAATTTGCACCTGCCCGGCAACCGGATCGCAGGTCAATCCCAGGTTGTGTTCCATAGCGATTTCCGCCGCATTACACACCTGCGCCGGGCTGCCACCCAGCAGTTCGGTTAACCCTGCCGCCGCCATTGAACAGGCCACGCCAATTTCACCCTGACAGCCCACTTCCGCACCGGAAATGGAGGCATTCATTTTATACAGTGCGCCGATAGCACCAGCCGCCAGCAAAAAACGGGCGATGGAGCGCTCATTGAGCGGGCGGCGGAATTTATCGTAATAGGCCAGCACCGCAGGAATAATGCCGCAAGCGCCGTTAGTTGGCGCGGTCACAACACGTCCGCCAGCGGCGTTTTCTTCGCTGACTGCCAGAGCAAACATATTGATCCAGTCGATGACGTTCATCGGATCGTTAGAGATATTGTCGCTGGAAACCAGTAAACGCCGCAGCGCCACCGCCCGCCGTGGCACATTGAGCGGGCCTGGCAGCACACCTTCGGTATTCATACCGCGTTCAATACCGTCATGCATCACCTGCCAGATCTGCGAAAAACCAGCATCAATTTCGGCTTTGCTACGTAGCGCCAACTCGTTTTGCAGCATCAAACCGGAAATAGATAACCCATTGTAATCACACATTTTTAGCAGTTCGCCTGCCGAATGGAAATCGTAAGGGACGAGCGTTTCAACATCCAGTGACAGGCCAAATTGTTCTTCTTCGACAATAAACCCGCCACCGACTGAATAATAGGTTTTGCTTAACAGTTCTTCCTGCTCTTTCCACGCGGTAATACGCATCCCATTCTCATGACGGGGCAACATTTCCGCATGGAAAATAATGTTCTTTGCCACAGGGAAATCAACGACATGCGCGCCCGATGCCACCGGCAACCTTCCACTGCGCGTCACTAATTCAATGAATGCAGGAATCTCATCAATAACAACGTTCTGCGGACTATTTCCTGCCAGTCCCATGATGATAGCGATATCCGTGGCGTGACCTTTGCCCGTCAGTGACAACGATCCATAAAGATCGACCACAATGTGGCTCGTCGCGGTTAATAAGCCGCTCTTCTCCAGTCGATCAATAAAACTTTTTCCGGCATTCATTGGCCCCACGGTATGAGAACTGGAGGGACCAATCCCAATTTTGAAAATATCGAATGCACTAATCATATCCACACCCTCGGATTGCCGTTCGTGAAGAGGAGCGGAGCGACCCTGCGATCGCCCCGCTCAGGAGCTTTATGCGTTGCGTACCGCAATAGCTTCAATTTCCAGCTTCACATCTTTCGGCAAACGCGCTACCTGCACGCAGCTGCGTGTCGGGTAGGTCGCCTGATGCTCGTCAAAAAACTGCTTGTAGACTTCATTGATGGTGCCAAAGTCATTAAGGTCGGTAATGAACACCGTCATCTTCACGATATCGCCAACGGTCAGCCCGGCAGCAACCACAATCGCTTTGACGTTTTCCAGACTTAAACGCGCCTGATCTTTTACGTCCGCAGGGATCTCCCCGGTCTGCGGGCAAACCGGAATTTGTCCGGAGGTGAAGACCATGCTGCCTAAATCAACGCCCTGAACATACGGGCCGATTGCGCCTGGCGCACGTTGCGTTTCGATAATCTTTTTCATACATCCTCCGGCATCAAAGCGCCTGGGTAAAGGTACGTGAAATCACATCCTGCTGCTGTTCACGGGTTAGTGCGTTGAAGCGCACGGCGTAGCCAGAGACACGGATTGTCAGGTTGGGGTATTTTTCCGGGTGCTCAATGGCATCCAGCAACATTTCCCGATTCATAACGTTAACGTTGAGATGTTGACCGCCTTCGATATCCGCTTCGTGATGGAAATATCCATCCAGCAGACCAACAAGGTTGGTTTTGCGTACCGGATCTTCTTTACCCAGCGCCGCCGGGACGATCGAGAAAGTGTACGAAATACCGTCTTTGGCGTAGGTGAACGGTAACTTAGCAACGGAGGTCAGCGAAGCTACGGCCCCTTTGCGGTCACGACCGTGCATTGGGTTAGCGCCCGGCGCAAACGGCATACCCGCGCGGCGACCGTCCGGTGTGTTCCCGGTTTTCTGACCGTACACCACGTTAGAGGTGATAGTCAGGATCGACTGAGTAGGCACGGCGTTACGATAGGTTGGCAGGGCTTTAATTTTCTTCATAAAGCGTTCAACCAGGTCGCAGGCAATGCTGTCGACGCGTTCGTCGTTGTTGCCGTACTGCGGATATTCGCCGTCGATTTCAAAGTCGACCGCCAGGCCGTTTTCGTCACGAATCGGTTTCACGCGAGCATATTTAATTGCCGAAAGTGAATCCGTCGCCACCGACAGGCCCGCAATACCACATGCCATCGTGCGATAAACATCACGATCGTGCAGCGCCATCAGTGAGGCTTCGTAGCTGTACTTGTCATGCATGTAGTGGATGATGTTCAGCGCGCTGATGTACTGCACTGCCAGCCAGTCCATGAAATGGTCGAGGCTGTTCATGACTTTGTCGTAGTCCAGAACGTCGTCCATCAGTGGTGCTGTTTTCGGGCCGACCTGAATCTTCAGCTTCTCATCCACCCCGCCGTTGATTGCGTACAGCAATGTTTTCGCCAGGTTGGCACGCGCGCCGAAGAACTGCATCTGCTTACCAATCACCATTGGGCTGACGCAGCAGGCAATCGCGTAATCGTCGCTGTTGAAGTCAGTACGCATCAGATCGTCGTTTTCATACTGCAATGAAGAAGTGACGATGGAGACTTGTGCCGCATATTTTTTGAAGGCAATCGGCAATGCTTCCGACCACAGAATGGTCAGGTTAGGTTCCGGTGCTGGCCCCATAGTGTGCAGTGTATGCAGATAGCGGAAGGAGTTTTTGGTCACCAATGTACGACCGTCCAGCCCCATCCCGCCGATGACTTCTGTTGCCCAGATAGGGTCGCCGGAGAACAGCGAATCAAATTCCGGCGTACGCAGGAAGCGCACCATGCGGATCTTCATGATGAAGTGGTCGATCAGTTCCTGCGCCTGCTGCTCGTTGAGCACACCGGCTTTGAAGTCACGTTCAATGTAGATATCGAGGAACGATGCCGTACGGCCCAGCGACATCGCGCCGCCGTTTTGCGATTTCACCGCCGCCAGGTAAGCGAAGTAGAGCCACTGCACCGCTTCCTGCGCATTCTGTGCCGGACGAGAGATGTCGAAGCCGTATTTCGCCGCCATCTCCTGAATCTGCAACAGCGCATGACGATGTTCTGCCAGCTCTTCACGCAGACGGATGGTGGCTTCCAGATCTTGCCCTTTTTCCAGACGAGACTGGAGATCGGCAAATTGCAGTTCGCGTTCGCGGACCAGATAACTGATGCCGTACAACGCCACGCGGCGATAGTCACCGATAATACGTCCACGACCATAACCGTCAGGCAGACCAGTCAGTACGCCAGATTTACGGCAGCGCAGCATATCCGGTGAGTAAACATCAAATACGCCCTGGTTATGGGTTTTACGCAGATCGGTAAAGATGTACTCAAATTCGCTGTCCATTTCACGGCCATAGGCGTGGAATGAACTTTTGATCATGTTGACGCCGCCGAACGGATGCAGCGCACGCTTCAGTGGCGCATCTGTTTGCAGGCCAACGATTTTTTCCAGCGGCTGGTTGATATAACCTGCATCATGGGCAGTAATAGTGGTGGCAATATTGGTATCGAAATCAACCGGCGCGTGGGTCGCATTTTCGATACGAATACCTTCCATCACCTTTTCCCACAATGCCGTGGTGGCTGGCGTGGCTTCGGCAAGGAAAGATTCATCCCCTTCATACGGTGTATAGTTATGTTGAATAAAATCGCGGACATTAATTTCGTTTTTCCAGTCCGTACCTTTAAAGCCAAGCCATGCGTCGGCGTACAGCTTATCGCTGGTATCAATATCTACCTTCATGAAAAATAATCTCTCTACAATACTTCAACTAAATTATGCAAATTCTGCGGGTGCTTTAACTTTGCCTAAATGAATCGCATCTAGCGCAATCATTTTTTCTTCATTAGTCGGAATAACGGCGCAAATTACACGCGCATTTTCACTGGACACAATTCTTTCACCGTAAGAGTTAGAGCGATTATTCATTTCTGCATCAATCTCTACGCCTAATACAGTCAAATGCTCCATGACCAGACGACGAATTAAACTTGAATTTTCACCTATTCCGCCGGTGAATATAATTCCATCCAGGCGATGTAATGAGGCAGCGTGTCCGGCAATATGACGGGCAATTCGGTGAACAAAGGTTTTAATTGCCAGTTGCGCTCGTTCATGACCTTCATGCCAGGCTTTTTCCAGTACACGCAGGTCGGAAGAAAGACCGGAAATCCCCAATAATCCCGATTCTTTATTCACCACACGTTCCAGATCACCAAGACTCTGGTTGGTTTGACTGGCCACCCAGGACATCGCGCCAAAGTCGACATCGCCACTGCGCGTCCCCATCATTAGCCCTTCCAGCGGCGTCATCCCCATTGAGGTGTCCACGCTCTGGCCATTACGAACCGCGCAAATAGACGCGCCATTGCCAAGATGCGCCACCACCAGGCCTGAGTCATCTTCCGCAAGATTAAGCAGAGAATGCGCACGCTGGGAAACATAGCGGTGAGACGTGCCGTGGAAACCATAGCGGCGCACGCCAAGCTCTTCGTAATATTTCCACGGCAGGCCGTATAAAAACGCTTCCGGGGCCATTGTCTGGTGGAAACTGGTATCAAATACCGCTACCTGAGTTACGCCAGGAAATAATTGCTGGGCAGATTCTATACCACTTAAATTGGCGTAATTATGCAGCGGCGCCAGTGGAGAAACGCGACGGATATTATCAATGACTTCATCGGTAATAATAGCAGACTCGGTAAAAATACTGCCGCCGTGGGCGATGCGGTGGCCAATTAAGGCCACGCTGTCATTTAAATTCCGTTTTTCCAGTTCAAATGCAATTGCCTTCAATGCACCTTCGTAGCTGTGGTGAGCCAGCGGTGCTGGCTCTCCTCCATTTACGGATAAGAATGCATTTTCCGAATTAATACCGTCGGCAATACCTGACATTAATACTTCACAGTTCGAGGCATCCAACACGGAAAACTTAATTGAAGACGAACCGCAGTTAATAACCAAAACAACCGGAAACTCATTCATCTCTTTTCTCATCCTGAGTTACGGATTAAAACAGTTTGTATACGATGTTCAGGATGGTCAGCAGACCAATCACGGTAACAAACACGTTATCCAGACGACCACGGTATTTCGCCAGCGACGGCGCTTTACGGATGGCATACATCGGCAACAGGCACAGCAGTGAAGCGATAATCGGCGCGCCCATGGCTTCAATCAGGTCCAGAATGTTCGGGTTGGCGTAAGCAACTACCCAGGTGGAACCCATGATGAAGATCATGCTGATGGTGTTCAGTTTGCCCAAAGAAACTTTCGTCTTATCGCCTTTGTAGCCGAACTTCAGTACCAGACCGTTCAGACCTTCTAGCGTCCCCAGATAGTGACCGAAGAAAGATTTGAAGATAGCAACCAGTGCGATGATAGAAGCGGAATATTCCAGTACGGTGGCGAAAGTCGATTTCTCACCGGACATGGAAGCAAAGTGGTTAGCCAGATAAGAAAGCACCGGAATGTTCTGCGCTTTTGCTTCCGCCATGTTTGCCGGAGACAGCGTAAACAGGCAGCTGAAGGCAAAGAACATGACCACGGCAACCATCAGCATACTGGCACGGGAGATGATCTGTGAGCATTTCTGCTCAGTGAAGTCGCGTCCGAAGTCTTTCTCATACTCTTCACGCTTAGAAACCACAAAGGAAGAGACGATTGGCGAGAAGTTAAAGGAGAAGACCATGATAGAAATCCCCAGCCAGACGGTGATCAAGATACCGTCATGACCGGTTAACGTCAGCGCACTGAGGTCAACTTGATCAATAACAGCAGAGTTCCAGTAAGGGATCAGCGACAGAGAAATCAGTACCAGGCTGGCGATAAATGGCCATACCAGGTAGCTCATCACTTTAACCATCAGATCCTTACCAAACCAAATGACGAACGCCATCAACAGCAGCAGGAACAGCGCCACGAAGCCGCGGTTCAACGCCGCAAAGCCAAGCTGGTTTTCCCAGAACGTCATAAAGGTATTGGTAATAGTGACGCCATAAATCCACAACAGTGGGCAAATCGCGAAGAAGTACAGGAACGTGATGACCACGCCACCTGTTTTACCAAAATGCTCTTCCACCGTTTCCGTAATGTTGCCGGAAGGGTTAGAGCCAGAAAGACACAGACGCGCCAGCGCCCGGTGGCAATAAAACGCGATTGGGTATGCCAATACCAACATCAGAAGAATCGGGATCAGTCCGCCAAAACCTGCGCGGATAGGGAAGAACAGCACGCCGGCACCAATGGCAGTACCGAACAAACCCAACGTCCATGTGGTATCTGATTTACGCCAGGACGATTGTTTTGTCTGGCTGGATACAATGCTATCTGAAGTACTCATATCCTATCCTCAACGAGATGATTAAGCGTCAACGAAACCGGTAATTTGAGAGACGCGAGAAAGATCGATATTACCGCCGGAAATAATGCTAACGGTTTTTCTGTTTTGAATATATTGGTCTAATTTACCGCTTAACAAAGCAGCACATGCCAGAGCGCCTGCGCCTTCGGTGACGACTTTATTGCGCTGAATTAAGGCAATCATGCTATTTCTGATTTCGTCTTCGCTAACCAGCACGATGTCATCGACTAATTCACGAACGATTTCATAAGTTAAATTACCCGGGCGGGCGACATCACAACCATCCGCCAGGGTGCCGGTAGTTCGGTGCGTGGTTATTTCTCCCGAGTGGAAAGAAGCCGCCATGCCGTGAACGTTTTCTGATTGCACACCAATAACACGAATTGTCGGGTTAATAGATTTAATCGCTACCGCAATACCAGCAATTAAACCGCCTCCGCCAATTGGCACAATCACATTATCGACATCATAGAGATCTTCCATAATTTCCAGGCCAATCGTTCCCTGACCGGCAATAACTTTCGGATCATCATAAGGTGGGATAAAAATACGGCCTTCAGTTTCGACAATTTCGCTAACTTTGGCGATGGTGTCGTTAAAGTTGTCGCCGTGCAGAACAACTTCAGCGGAGTAGTCACATGTCGCCGCGACTTTAGATTTTGGCGCGCCTTTCGGCATGACCACTTTCCCGTCGATACCCAGCATTGCGCAGGAGAGCGAAACCCCTTGCGCATGGTTGCCCGCAGAACAGGCCACCACACCTTTGCGTCTTTCAGCATCGGTTAAGGAGCTTAATTTATTAAATGCGCCACGAATTTTAAATGAACCAGTACGCTGCATGTTTTCAAACTTAAGGAATATTTCACCTTTGCAACGCTCACTAAAATAATTGGATCGAGGCATGCCTGTTTTATAAATTCGCCCAGCCAGTCGTTGTTTTGCTTCGATAATGTCATTAATAGCAACCGGGAGATCGTATGTAATATGCATTATAAACCTCTTAACCTGAATTAAATATGTAGGTAACCGTAACCGACACCCGCAAAAAGACAGGTGGATTATTTATGTTTGAGAAAAAACAAATAACTAACCAACTTCTATTAATTGCCTTCGTCTACACCCATTATAAGATGAATACTCTTTGGCTAATTCCACCAAAACCGATGCTGCTTTTTTAATACGATAATTTTTTGACCATACCGCGGCATATCGCGCCACGGGCAACGTTTCTTCAACCGGAATAGTAATAAATTGATTAGAACCAAAAGGTGAAGTCATATCACAAGGAATCACGGTTAAGAAATCAGCATTGAGAACAAGATTATAAATTGTCACGACTGAGTCGGTTTTAACGATGTTTTCAATACTGATGCCATTTCTTTGTAACGTGGTGAGAAGTTCGCTGTAGTATCCCATATTAGTTTGCGGCAACACCCACTGTTCGTTTTTCAACGACTCCAGCGTGGTAGTGCCGGTGCATGTTCGGGACTTGCTGGCCACCAGCACAAACTCGGACTCGAACAGCGGCTCAACATGCAAATCCTGAAGCTTCATTTCTGCGCTTAACGTACCAATCGCAAAATCAAGTCGTCCGTCGCGGATAGCAGGTAAGAACGAGGACAACTGTGCTTCATACATTGAGACTTGCGCTCTCGGGAACACCTCTTTGAACTTGTTGATCATCCCGGACATAAAGGTAAAGCCAATTAGTGAAGGAAAACCAAATGAGACTTCCACAACAGCTTCAGAGGACATACCGCTTATCTCATTAACCATATTTTTCATTTCACGGGTAATGGATTCGGAACGTGAGAGCAACAATTGACCGGCAGGCGTCAGCGTTACACCGGTATTTTTCCGTACCACTAATTCCACGCCAAAATAATCTTCAATATCGTTAATGATTTTACTTACAGCAGGTTGAGTCAAACCTAATTCTTTTGCAGCCGAGCCAATAGAGCCACTTCTGATGACTTCCTGAAAGACTACCAGGTGCTGCGTTTTAGGAAGAAGAATAGTACTCATATCAGCCTGCATTAATTACCTCATTGACGGTATGAAGTGTATCAAAATGGACTGAATGGGATATGTGCGACCACTCACAAATTAACTTCCAATTGCTTTCCAGGCATCTACTTAAACCAATATAAACCTTTAATATCAATGAGTTAACATAATAAAATCAGCATAAAGCCTGACTTTTATCAAAAAACAAAGGGGGGGATAACCATATTTTATGGCGATAACAACACGCTTTATATGGCTTATTAAAAAATGTCCTGCGACGATATTTCAAGCAAATATCGTGTATTTCTCAGGCGAATTTTAAGTTAAATTTAATGAGCAAGTTATCAAATTTTATTATAAACAAATCATATTTACAGGTAAAAAATGCGCCGCGTCACATTTTTTCGCGGAGTTTGTTGGTTGCAAAACATTTATTTTATCAATATTTTAAAAAATCGAATACAGATATTGATCATCTCGAACAATTGATTAACGTAAATTTTTACCATCATAACAGGACGTCATTTTGTGAATGCAATCGTTTCCCATGATTTCTGCTGGCCTCATAATGCACGGATAGCATTTTGTGTTGATGATCACAAAACTAATAATTCATATTTGAAGGTAAGTAATCTGGGGAGAAAACAAGGCTGACGAAAAAAGAGTATTTATACTGAAAAAAGGAAACTGACCGATGAGCCGCTTTCTTTTGGGTATAGCGTCGTGGACAGTCATTCATCTTACCGCTCGCTCCAAAAGCAAAAACCTGCCAATTTGCACTGGTGGGTTTTCGTTAAATCAGGTGAAACTGACCGATAAGCCGCTTTCTTTTGGGTATAGCGTCGTGGACAGTCATTCATCTTACTGCTCGCTCCAAAAGCAAAAACCTGCCAATTTGCACTGGCAGGTTTCTGTTAAATCAGGTGAAACTGACCGATAAGCCGGGTTCTGTCGTGGACAGTCATTCATCTAGGCCAGCAATCGCTCACTGGCTCAAGCAGCCTACCCGGGTTCAGTACGGGCCGTACCTTATGAACCCCTATTTGGCCTTGCTCCGGGTGGAGTTTACCGTGCCACGGACTGTTACCAGCCGCGCGGTGCGCTCTTACCGCACCCTTTCACCCTTACCTGATCCCACTCGCGTGGGCCATCGGCGGTTTGCTCTCTGTTGCACTGGTCGTGGGTTTCCCCCCCAGGCGTTACCTGGCACCCTGCCCTATGGAGCCCGGACTTTCCTCCCCTCCGCCCGTCTCCCCCGAAGAGGACGACGACGAAGCGGCGACTGTCTGGTCAGCTTCGGCGCGCAGTATAGAGGGTTTACACGCCCTTGTCACCCCGAGTTGCGCATTCCAATCGCCAGTGTTGCAGCAATATTGCGCGAAGCTCGGTAAATATTGTCATAAGCCCCGCGGAAAGCTTCATCCAGCGTAACAATACTGTTTAACACGCTGAATACGGCATCGATACCATGCTGGTGCACAACGCCGACATCCTTCGTAAGGCTACCCGCAATACCAATTACCGGTTTATTGTATTTCTTCGCCACATTAGCCACCCCAATCGGTACTTTGCCATGGATGCTCTGGCTATCAATACGCCCTTCGCCGGTGATAACCAGCGTGCAATCATGAATATGTTCTTCCAGATTGAGCGCCGTAGTCACAATCTCAATGCCGCTCTTTAGCTCCGCGCCAAGAAAAGCCATCAGCGCCGCGCCCATTCCGCCCGCCGCACCAGCACCGGGGACGTCTTTCACATCAACATGCAGCGATTTTTTGATGACATCAGCATAGTGAGAGAGATTCTTGTCCAGCTCGGCAATCGTGGCTTCATTCGCCCCTTTTTGCGGGCCAAAGATCCGCGAAGCGCCACTGTCGCCCACCAGCGGATTGGTGACATCGCAGGCAACGCGAATCGTACAATTCTTTAAACGTGGATCGAGTCCAGTGATATCAATGGTATTCAGCGTATTAAGACTGCCGCCACCAAAGCCGATTTCATTGCCATTGGCATCGCTTAACTTCGCTCCCAGCGCCTGCATCATCCCTGCACCACCATCGTTGGTGGCGCTGCCGCCAATACCGATAATGATACTTGTTGCACCGCTCTCCAGCGCCTGCAGAATTAACTCCCCTGTGCCGCGTGAAGTGGTTACCAGCGGATCACGCTTTTCCGGTGACACCAGCGCCAGCCCACTGGCTGCTGCCATTTCGATAAACGCGGTTTTGCCGTCGCCGGAGATCCCCCAACTGGCATTCACTTTCTCGCCCAGCGGCCCTGTGACCAGGGCGTGACGTTCAGCCCCCTGGGTGGCAGCAATCATTGCTTCCACCGTTCCTTCGCCACCGTCGGCAACAGGAACAGAAACGTACTGTGCATCAGGAAAAATTTCCCGAAATCCTTTTTCTATCGCCTGCGCAACCTCGCTGGCTGATAAACTTTCTTTATAAGAGTCTGGGGCGATTACGATTTTCATACCTTTGCCTGTTACCACATGACGCCGGGGGGCGTTTCTCTTATTCGGCCTGGATTCCAGGCCCGGATAACAATAAGCCATCCGGGCACGACGTCATTAGCGAGTAACTTCGACTTTCGCCAGTTTTTCGTAGTAGCACGCAAGGGCGCTATGGTCTGCTGTTCCCAGACCATCGGCACGCAGCGCTTGCATCATCTCCATAACCGCAGCAGTCAGCGGCAGTTGCGCACCAACGCCGTGGGAGGTATCCAGTGCATTTGCCAGATCCTTAATATGCAGATCAATACGGAAACCTGGCTTGAAGTTGCGGTCCATCACCATTGGTGCTTTCGCGTCCAGTACGGTACTGCCCGCCAGTCCACCACGAATTGCCTGATAAACCAGATCCGGGTTAACGCCCGCTTTGGTTGCCAGCGTCAACGCTTCTGACATCGCGGCAATATTCAGCGCCACAATGACCTGATTTGCCAGTTTGGTGACATTGCCTGCGCCGATCTCCCCGGTATGTACCACAGACCCCGCCATCGCTTTCATTAAGTCATAGTATTTGTCGAAAATAGCCTTATCGCCACCCACCATCACTGACAGAGTGCCATCAATCGCTTTCGGCTCACCACCGCTAACCGGAGCATCCAGCATATCAATGCCTTTCGCTTTCAGCGCTTCGCTGATTTCACGGCTTGCCAACGGTGCGATAGAACTCATATCGATCAATACCGTGCCTGGCTTCGCGCCTTCAATAATGCCATTTTCACCCAGCGCCACCTCTTTCACATGAGGAGAGTTTGGCAGCATGGTGATGATGACGTCGCACTGTTCAGCGATCGCTTTAGCCGTAGAAGCTGTTTCTGCACCTGCAGCAATCACGTCAGCAATAGCTTCTGGGTTACGGTCAGCAACCACCAGCGAGTAACCTGCTTTCAGAAGGTTTTTACTCATTGGTTTACCCATAATCCCCAGGCCAATAAAACCAACTTTCATAGTCATATCAATCATCTCTCTTGTTGCGGTGGTGGTTATTTTTTAAAGGTATCGGCCAGTTTCTGGGTGGCAGAGCGGAACACGCCGAGATCGCTACCAACGGCCACAAACGTAGCGCCCCATTCCAGATAACGACGCGCATCGGCTTCGACCGGTGCGAGGATACCGCTGGGTTTGCCGTGCGCTTTGGCACGGTTAAAAATATGCTGAATCGCTTTTTGTACATCCGGGTGCGAGGCATTGCCGAGATGGCCTAATGCCGCAGCCAGATCGCTGGGGCCGACGAAGATGCCGTCTACGCCTTCGGTAGCGGCAATGGCATCGACGTTATCTACGCCCTGCTGACTTTCAATCTGGACCAGAATGGTGATGTTCTTGTTCGACTGAGCGAAATAATCCGCCACGGTGCCAAACATATTGGCACGGTGAGAAACGGAGACGCCGCGAATACCTTCTGGTGGATAACGAGTAGATACCACCGCCTGCACCGCTTCCTCTTCTGTTTCGACAAACGGGATCAGGAAGTTATAGAAACCGATATCCAGAAGACGCTTAATAATCACAGGCTCGTTGGTCGGCACTCGCACCACTGGCGCACTGGCACTGCCTTTCAGGGCCATTAACTGCGGAATGAACGTGGAAATATCGTTTGGCGCATGTTCGCCATCCAGCACCAGCCAGTCAAACCCAGCCAAACCAAGAACTTCAGTGCTAATCGGGTTAGAGAGTGCTGACCAGCAACCAATTTGTACCTGTTTCGCGGCCAAAGCGGCTTTGAACTTATTGGGGAAAATATCGTTATTCATCGCTTATACCTTTGCTTATTTCTGCAATTCCATACGTTTAATGTCGCCAACCACGAAGAGGTAGCAGACCATCGCCATCAGCGCCGAACATCCCACGAAGACCAGTGCCGCATTGAAGGAGTGCAGTTCACTTACCAGGTAGCCAATCACCAGTGGAGTAACAATGGAGGCAACATTGCCAAAGACGTTAAATACGCCGCCGCAGAGGCCAACAATCTCTTTCGGCGCAGTGTCAGAAATCACCGGCCAGCCCAGCGCGCCAAATCCTTTGCCAAAGAAGGCCAGCGCCATCAGCATGACCACCAGCGTGGTGTTGTTGGTGTAGTTACATAAGATGATGGTGGAAGCCAGCAACATTCCGAGCACAATCGGTAACTTACGTGCCAGGGTCAGTGACAAACCGCGTTTGATCAGATAATCCGAGAAGACGCCACCGAGCACGCCGCCAGCAAAACCACACAGTGCCGGAATCGAGGCGACCAGGCCCACTTTCAGAATCGACATGCCTTTTTCCTGCACCAGATAAATCGGGAACCAGGTAAGGAAGAACCAGGTGATGGTGTTGATAAAATATTGTCCGAAAAATACACCCAGCATCATGCGGCTGGAGAGCAATTGCTTGATGTAATGCAGTTTGGGACCGCTTGCCACCGCACTGCCCGGCTTTTTGTGGTCCATATCAACCACCGCGCCATTTTCCGAGATAAACTTCAGCTCTTCCGCAGACATACGTGGATGGTCTGTCGGGTTATGAATCAACTTGATCCACAGCGCCGTCAGCACAAAACCAATCACCCCCATAACGGTAAAGACATGCTCCCAGCCCCAGGCGAACGTCAGCCAGCCAAGTAGCGGCGAAAAGAGCGCCAGCGAGAAATATTGCGCCGAATTAAAGATGGCGGAGGCAGTGCCACGTTCTTTCGTCGGGAACCAGGCAGCGACAATACGGGCGTTCGCCGGGAATGACGGCGCTTCCGAAAACCCCAGCATAAAGCGCATAAAGAACATGGAGATCCCTGCCCAGGCCAGCGGAAACATATCGACAAAGCCTTGCAGGAAGGTGAACAGCGACCAGAAAAAGAGGCTGTATGTGTAAACTTTCTTCGAGCCAAACTTATCAAGCAGCCAGCCGCCGGGGATTTGCATCAGCAGGTAGGCCCAGCCAAAAGCGGAGAAGATGTACCCCATCGAAACCGCACTCAATTGCAACTCTTTTGCCACTTCAGTACCAGCAATCGACAGCGTTGCACGATCGGCGTAGTTAACGGCGGTAACAATAAAAATAATCAGTAATATTAAATAGCGGGTATGCACGCCTTTCTTTTTTTCGTCAACGGTGTCCAGAATCATTTTATTAACCTCGGGTACTTATGCTGATTTTTATTATTATGCGGAAGGTATTATTTATGAGTTTCATTTATGCCGTAATGACAATGAACTCGGGAATCAGTATAAGCAGCGCGAGAATAATAATCATTGTGCAAATGCTAATTTAATTAATTCAATTTAAATATTATTTTGAGCATATGCACATAAGGCTGCGCGCTAAAGCACAGATTTACGCTTTGCCTTACCGGGCGGCACTGCAATCCCTGAAATGATTGACATTGATCACATTTCTGCATTTAAACTCCTGACATCTTTATTTCACCCAATGAAGTCATTTATTTTTAAATGAGATTGAATTCTCATTTTTATATCCCCCTGGCTGGAGAATATTGCACAATGGCCAACATCGAAATCAGACAAGAAACGCCGACTGCGTTTTATATAAAAGTACACAACACAGATAATGTGGCAATTATTGTTAATGATAATGGCCTGAAAGCAGGAACGCGTTTTCCGGACGGACTGGAATTAATTGAACATATTCCCCAGGGGCATAAAGTTGCATTGGTGGACATCCCCGCTCATGGTGAAATTATCCGTTATGGCGAAGTGATTGGTTACGCCGTGCGCGCGATCCCTCGCGGAAGCTGGATCGACGAATCAATGGTAGTACTGCCGGAAGCACCGCCGTTACATACTCTGCCCCTGGCAACCAAAGTCCCAGCCCCCTTACCGCCGCTGGAAGGTTATACCTTTGAAGGCTATCGCAATGCCGATGGCAGTGTGGGTACCAAAAACCTGCTCGGCATTACCACCAGCGTCCACTGTGTGGCAGGCGTGGTGGATTACGTAGTAAAAATCATTGAGCGCGACCTGCTACCGAGATACCCGAACGTCGATGGCGTAGTGGGGCTGAATCACCTGTACGGTTGTGGCGTGGCGATTAACGCACCGGCGGCTGTGGTGCCAATACGTACCATTCACAATATTTCGCTCAATCCGAATTTTGGCGGCGAGGTGATGGTAATTGGCCTGGGCTGTGAAAAGTTACAGCCTGAACGTTTACTGACTGGAACGGATGATGTGCAAGCTATTCCAGTAGAAAGCGCCAGCGTTGTCAGCTTGCAGGATGAAAAACATGTCGGCTTTCAATCAATGGTCGAGGATATATTGCAGGTCGCCGAACGCCATCTAAAAAAACTGAATCAACGTCAGCGAGAAACCTGTCCGGCTTCAGAACTGGTTGTCGGCATGCAATGCGGCGGCAGCGATGCATTTTCTGGCGTAACGGCAAACCCGGCAGTTGGATATGCGTCGGATCTACTGGTACGCTGCGGTGCAACGGTGATGTTCTCGGAAGTAACGGAAGTGCGTGACGCGATCCATCTGCTAACACCACGCGCCGTTAACGAAGAGGTCGGCAAACGACTGCTGGAAGAAATGGAGTGGTACGATAACTATCTCAATATGGGGAAAACCGACCGCAGCGCCAACCCTTCTCCCGGCAATAAAAAAGGCGGTCTGGCAAATGTGGTGGAAAAAGCGCTCGGCTCCATTGCGAAATCAGGTAAAAGCGCAATTGTTGAAGTATTGTCACCCGGCCAACGCCCAACAAAACGTGGATTAATTTACGCCGCTACGCCTGCCAGCGATTTTGTCTGCGGCACGCAGCAGGTGGCTTCAGGTATTACCGTGCAAGTGTTTACGACAGGTCGCGGTACGCCGTACGGTCTGATGGCGGTACCGGTCATTAAGATGGCGACGCGTACCGAACTGGCGAATCGCTGGTACGACTTAATGGATATCAACGCAGGCACTATTGCCACTGGCGAAGAAACCATTGAAGAGGTGGGCTGGAAGCTGTTCCAGTTTATTCTCGACGTCGCCAGCGGGAAGAAGAAGACATTCTCGGATCAGTGGGGGCTGCATAATCAACTGGCGGTGTTTAACCCGGCACCAGTGACTTGATATACTCGTCATACTTCAGGTTGTACTATGCCCGATAACGCTTGTTTATCGGGCATAGTGAATCACAGCGAAGACGCGTGCTCCCCGACCAGAATCACTTCAACCCCAGCTTTTCGCAGCCCTTCCAGACTATCCGCAGGAATGCCTTCATCGACAATGATCATGTCGATCCGCTGAGTATCAATGATCTTATGCAAGCTGGAGCGGTTGAACTTACTGGAATCAGTGACCACGATGATCCGCTCCGCAACTTCGCACATCCGACGATTTAAACGAGCTTCATCTTCATTATGCGTGCTGACGCCGCGCTCCAGATCAATAGCATCTACGCCGAGAAACAGCATGTCGAAGTGGTAATTTTGCAGTGATTGTTCAGCCTGATCGCCGTAAAAAGATTGCGACTGGCGGCGCAGATGCCCGCCGGTCATCAGGAGTTCAACGCCTTCCGCTTCCAGCAAGGCATTGGCCACGTTCATACCGTTGGTCATTGCAATCACGTCGGTGTGCTTGCGCATCAGACGGGCAATCTCAAAGGTGGTGGTTCCGGAGTCGAGGATCACGCGATGTCCCGGCTGAATCAACTCAACGGCAGCTTTCGCAACGCTTCGCTTCATCGCCGTGTTGAGCGCACTTTTATCTTCCACCGATGGTTCGACTGACGGCGTCGTACTATCGCAGATCAATGCGCCACCATAGGCACGCACAGCGATCCCCTGTTTTTCAAGAAACGCCAGATCGTTGCGGATGGTCACAGTAGATACACCATATAATGCCGATAGATCATTAACTTGCACACTTCCTTGTTGGCGCAGGCGTTGAATGATCTGCTCTCGTCGCTCACTGGTGCCTGTCACTCGCTTCTCGCCTGAAGCGTCGGTATTACTCATAGTAAGTCCTTTCGTAAAACTTTCGTTTCATTTCGTTTTGCCTATTAACGCCTTTCTATTAAGCAAATGCAAGCCCACATTGCCCCCTGTCGCAAGCTACTCTCGCTCCAGAACCTTTCATTATGTTTCTTTTGTGAATCAGATCAGAAAACCATTATCTTTCGTTTTATTTTTATCTCACCATGTCGCAGTATCAATTGAAACAAAACGAAAGATTAAAGTTGCAGTAATCTGAACTGGAGAGGAAAGTGAAACATCTGACAGAAATGGTGAGACAGCACAAAGAGGGCAAAACAAATGGGATTTATGCCGTTTGTTCCGCGCATCCGCTGGTGTTGGAAGCCGCAATCCGCTACGCCTGCGCTAACCAAACGCCATTATTGATTGAAGCAACGTCCAATCAGGTGGACCAGTTCGGCGGTTATACCGGAATGACGCCCGCCGATTTTCGCGGCTTTGTTTGCCGGCTTGCCGACTCGTTGAATTTCCCGCAGGACGCGTTGATTCTGGGTGGCGACCATCTGGGGCCAAACCGCTGGCAAAACCTGCCTGCCGTTCGGGCGATGGCCAATGCTGATGATTTGATTAAAAGCTACGTCGCTGCAGGATTCAAAAAAATACATCTCGATTGCAGCATGTCCTGTCAGGACGATCCGGTTCCCTTAACCGATGGCATTGTTGCCGAACGCGCCGCCCGCCTGGCGAAAGTGGCGGAAGAAACCTGTCGTGAACATTTTGGCGAGGCTGATCTGGTGTATGTCATTGGCACCGAAGTTCCGGTGCCTGGCGGCGCACATGAAACCTTAAGCGAACTGGCGGTTACCACGCCGGATGCCGCCCGCGCCACGCTGGAAGCCCATCGTCACGCCTTTGAAAAACAAGGTCTGAACGCCATCTGGCCGCGCATTATTGCGCTGGTAGTTCAGCCAGGCGTCGAATTCGATCACACCAACGTTATTGATTATCAGCCCGCCAAAGCGACCGCCTTAAGCCAGATGGTCGAAAGCTACGAAACGCTGATTTTCGAAGCTCACTCTACGGATTATCAAACGCCGCAATCGTTACGTCAGTTGGTTATTGACCACTTTGCCATTCTGAAAGTCGGCCCGGCGCTGACCTTCGCCCTGCGTGAAGCCCTGTTCTCTCTGGCAGCGATTGAAGAAGAACTGGTGCCAGCGAAAGCCTGTTCCGGTCTACGTCAGGTACTGGAAAACGTGATGCTCGACCGCCCGGAATACTGGCAAAGCCACTACCACGGTGACGGCAACGCGCGGCGCCTGGCACGTGGTTACAGCTACTCGGATCGCGTGCGCTACTACTGGCCGGACAGCCAGATTGATGACGCTTTCGCCCATCTGGTCCGGAACCTGGCGGACGCGCCAATTCCGCTGCCGCTCATCAGCCAGTATCTGCCGCTGCAGTACGTGAAAGTTCGCTCCGGTGAGTTACAGCCCACGCCACGGGCGTTAATTATCAACCACATTCAGGACATCCTGGCGCAGTACCACGCAGCCTGTGAAGGCCAATAACCAAAACAAAGAGGATCACGCTATGCCAAATATTGTTTTAAGCCGGATTGATGAACGCTTGATTCACGGTCAGGTCGGCGTTCAGTGGGTGGGATTTGCGGGGGCAAATCTGGTGCTGGTAGCCAATGCTGAAGTTGCCGAAGATCCAGTACAACAAAACCTGATGGAAATGGTGCTGGCAGAAGGGATCGCCGTACGTTTCTGGTCGCTGCAAAAAGTCATCGACAACATCCACCGCGCCGCCGATCGGCAGAAAATCCTGCTGGTTTGTAAAACACCTGCCGATTTCCTGACGCTGGTTAAAGGTGGCGTCCCGGTTAGCCGCATTAACGTTGGCAATATGCACTATGTCAATGGCAAGCAGCAAATCGCCAAAACAGTTTCTGTAGATGCAGGCGATATCGCAGCATTTAACGACCTGAAAGCCGCTGGGGTGGAATGCTTCGTTCAGGGCGTCCCGACAGAACCTGCTGTGGACCTCTTTAAATTACTTTGAGGGATTCATCATGGAAATCAGTCTGTTGCAGGCATTCGCGTTGGGCATTATCGCCTTTATCGCTGGCCTGGATATGTTTAACGGCTTAACTCATATGCACCGCCCGGTCGTTCTCGGCCCGTTGGTTGGGCTGGTACTTGGCGATTTGCATACCGGTATTTTAACCGGCGGTACTCTGGAACTGGTGTGGATGGGACTGGCTCCGCTGGCGGGCGCACAGCCGCCTAACGTGATTATCGGTACTATCGTCGGCACGGCGTTTGCTATTACCACCGGTGTGAAACCCGATGTCGCGGTCGGCGTCGCCGTACCTTTCGCGGTTGCGGTACAGATGGGGATTACGTTCCTGTTCTCAGTGATGTCTGGCGTGATGTCGCGATGCGATCGAATGGCGGAGAACGCCGATACGCGCGGCATTGAGCGCGTGAACTATCTGGCGCTGTTGGCGCTCGGCATCTTCTATTTTCTCTGCGCTTTCCTGCCTATCTACTTCGGCGCGGAACATGCAAAAACCATCATTGATGTCCTGCCACAACGGTTAATCGACGGCCTCGGCGTCGCGGGCGGCATCATGCCAGCAATCGGTTTTGCCGTGCTGCTGAAAATCATGATGAAAAACGTCTACATCCCCTACTTCATCCTGGGTTTCGTTGCCGCCGCCTGGCTCAAGCTGCCGGTGCTGGCTATTGCTGCCGCCGCGCTGGCAATGGCGCTGATCGACCTGCTGCGTAAATCTCCTGAACCGACTCAACCTGCGGCACAGAAAGAGGAATTTGAAGATGGCATCTAATCAAACGACCCTGCCGAACGTCAGTGAAAACGAAGAAACATTGCTGACGGGCGTCAATGAAAACGTATATGAAGATCAGAGCATTGGCGCAGAGCTGACGAAAAAAGATATCAACCGCGTCGCCTGGCGTTCCATGCTGTTACAGGCTTCTTTCAACTACGAACGTATGCAGGCTTCCGGCTGGCTGTACGGTCTGCTGCCTGCACTGAAAAAGATCCATACCAATAAACGCGACCTGGCGCGCGCCATGAAAGGCCATATGGGCTTCTTCAATACCCATCCGTTTCTGGTGACGTTTGTTATCGGCATTATCCTCGCGATGGAACGCTCAAAACAGGACGTGAACAGTATTCAGAGCACCAAGATTGCCGTTGGTGCGCCGCTCGGCGGGATTGGCGATGCGATGTTCTGGCTGACGCTGCTGCCGATTTGTGGCGGGATTGGCGCAAGCCTCGCGCTACAAGGCTCTATTCTCGGCGCAGTCGTATTTATTGTTTTGTTCAACGTGGTGCATCTCGGTCTGCGTTTTGGTCTTGCGCATTACGCGTATCGAATGGGCGTCGCAGCAATTCCGTTGATTAAAGCGAATACCAAAAAAGTCGGTCATGCGGCGTCTATCGTTGGGATGACGGTGATCGGCGCGCTGGTGGCAACCTATGTTCGCTTAAGCACCACGCTGGAAATCACGGCGGGCGACGCAGTGGTTAAGCTACAGACTGACGTTATCGACAAACTGATGCCTGCCTTCTTACCGCTGGTCTATACCCTGACCATGTTCTGGTTAGTTCGTCGCGGCTGGAGTCCGCTGCGCCTGATAGCGGTTACCGTGGTTCTCGGCATCGTCGGTAAATTCTGCCATTTCCTTTAAATACAATGAGGTATTAGATGTTAAGTATTATTTTGACAGGGCATGGCGGATTTGCCAGCGGCATGGAAAAAGCAATGAAGCAAATCCTCGGTGAGCAATCGCAGTTTATCGCCATCGATTTTCCAGAAACCTCAAGCACCGCACTGCTTACATCGCAGCTTGAAGAGGCCATCGCCCAACTGGATTGTGAAGACGGCATTGTTTTTCTGACGGATTTGCTGGGCGGTACACCGTTTCGCGTGGCCTCAACGCTGGCAATGCAAAAACCGGGCTGTGAAGTGATCACGGGGACTAATTTGCAACTGTTACTGGAGATGGTGCTGGAGCGCGAAGGGTTGAGTAGCGAAGAATTCCGTGTGCAGGCGCTGGAGTGCGGGCATCGCGGGCTGACCAGTCTGGTGGACGAGCTGGGCCGCTGCCATGAAGAATGCCCGGTCGAGGAAGGAATATGACGCAAGTTCTGCGCGCCAGAAGGCTGCTGACCGAAGAGGGCTGGCTGGACGACCACCAGTTGCGCATGACTGATGGGGTGATCACGGCAATCGAACCGATTCCACCAGGCGTGACTGAACGCGATGCGGAACTGCTCTGCCCCGCTTACATCGACGCCCATGTGCACGGTGGCGCAGGCGTTGATGTGATGGATGACGCGCCAGATGCGCTCGACAAGCTGGCAATGTACAAAGCACGTGAAGGTGTCGGCAGTTGGTTGCCGACCACCGTAACTGCGCCGCTTAATGCCATTCATGCGGCACTGGCGCGCATTGCTCAACGTTGCCAACGCGGCGAACCTGGTGCGCAGGTGCTGGGGAGTTATCTCGAAGGACCGTACTTCACGCCGCAGAATAAAGGCGCACATCCGCCGGATCTGTTCCGAGAACTGGAAATTGCCGAGCTGGATCAATTGATTGCCGTTTCACAACACACCTTGCGCGTGGTAGCGCTGGCACCGGAAAAAGCGGGTGCGTTACCGGCCATTCGTCATCTTAAACAGCAGAACGTACGGGTAATGCTGGGACATAGCGCTGCAACCTGGCAACAAACCTGCGCCGCGTTTGATGCTGGAGCAGACGGCCTGGTGCATTGCTATAACGGGATGACAGGTTTACATCACCGCGAACCGGGAATGGTTGGCGCAGGATTAACGGACAAGCGCGCCTGGCTGGAACTGATAGCCGATGGTCATCATGTTCATCCGGCGGCGATGTCGCTGTGTTGTTGCTGTGCAAAAGAGAGAATCGTGCTGATAACTGACGCTATGCAGGCTGCCGGGATGCCGGATGGTCGCTATACGTTATGTGGTGAAGAAGTGCAGATGCACGGCGGTATTGTGCGTACCGCGTCCGGTGGGCTGGCGGGCAGTACACTGTCTGTCGATGCAGCAGTGCGTAATATGGTCGAGCTGACGGGCGTTTTGCCAGAAGAGGCGATTCATATGGCATCGCTGCATCCGGCGCGAATGCTGGGGATAGATGATGTTTTAGGCTCGCTTAAAGCGGGGAAACGCGCCAGCGTGCTGGCGCTGGATAGTGGGCTACATGTGCAACAAGTTTGGGTTCAGGGTCAATTAGCTTCGTTTTGATGGTTTGCTCCTTTATTGGGCCTTCACTTCCCCCGTAAGGCCTTTCTTTTTCTTTCGTTTTGATCTGTGCAGCGGTGTCGGATGCGACGCTAACGCGTCTTATCCGACCTACGGTACGCCGCATCCGGCAATCGGTGCACATAGCGACGTCATCACGCAATCCTTTAATCTTCCCTTATCTTTTCTTTCAACGATCGCAAATTTCGTTTTATTTCTTTTTTCTCCATTGAACTTTCAGTTTCTTTTCTATAAATTTTAATCAACGAAACAAATCATCAAATGAAATGAAACGAAAGGCAAGAGAAAGCTACCACGCCAGACGTCAAGTTCATCAGACTAAGGATTGAGTCATGTCAGAAAATTACACCCCTGCTGCCGCGAACACCGGCACATGGACTGAAGAAGAGATCCGTCATCAGCCTCGCGCGTGGATCCGTTCGCTTACCAACATCGACGCGTTACGTTCCGCTCTCGATAACTTTCTTGAACCGTTACTGCGCAAAGAGAATCTGCAGCTCATCCTGACCGGAGCTGGAACCTCGGCATTTATCGGTGACATCATCGCGTCGTGGCTTGCCAGCCATACCGGCAAAAACTTCAGCGCCGTACCAACCACCGATCTGGTCACCAATCCGATGGACTACCTGAATCCAGCCCATCCTCTACTGCTGATCTCCTTCGGGCGTTCCGGCAACAGTCCGGAGAGCGTTGCCGCCGTGGAACTGGCGAATCAGTTTGTACCAGAGTGCTATCACCTGCCGATCACCTGCAACGAAGCGGGCGCTCTCTATCAAAACGCGATCAACAGCGACAACGCGTTTGCCCTGCTGATGCCCGCAGAAACGCACGATCGCGGCTTTGCGATGACCAGCAGTATTACTACCATGATGGCCAGCTGCCTCGCGGTTTTCGCACCTGAGACGATCAACAGCCAGAGCTTCCGCGATGTGGCGGATCGTTGCCAGGCGATCCTGACCTCGCTGGGCGATTTCAGTGAAGATGTGTTTGGTTACGCGCCGTGGAAACGGATCGTTTATCTCGGCAGCGGTGGCTTACAGGGCGCGGCACGCGAGTCGGCGCTGAAAGTGCTGGAACTGACGGCAGGTAAACTGGCCGCCTTTTATGATTCCCCGACCGGATTCCGTCATGGCCCGAAATCGCTGGTCGACGACGAAACGCTGGTAGTGGTGTTTGTCTCCAGCCACCCTTACACCCGTCAGTACGATCTTGACCTGCTGGCAGAACTCCGCCGTGACAACCAGGCAATGCGCGTAATCGCCATCGCTGCGGAAAGCAACGACGTTATCGCCGCTGGCCCACATATTATCCTGCCGCCGTCCCGTCACTTTATCGACGTTGAACAGGCATTTTGCTTCCTGATGTACGCCCAGACGTTCGCACTGATGCAGTCGCTGCACCTGGGCAATACGCCGGACTCCCCATCCGCCAGCGGCACGGTTAACCGCGTGGTGCAAGGCGTTGTTATTCACCCGTGGCAGGCATAAGAGGATCGCACAATGAGCATTATCTCCACCAAATATCTGTTACTGGACGCCCAGGCCAATGGCTACGCGGTACCTGCATTTAACATCCATAACGCTGAGACTATCCAGGCGATCCTCGAAGTGTGCAGTGAAATGCGATCGCCGGTGATCCTCGCCGGGACGCCGGGGACTTTTAAACATATCGCCCTGGAAGAGATCTACGCCCTGTGTAGCGCCTATTCCACGACCTACAACATGCCGCTGGCGCTACATCTCGACCATCACGAATCACTCGATGATATTCGCCGTAAAGTACACGCAGGTGTGCGCAGTGCGATGATCGACGGCAGCCACTTCCCGTTTGCTGAAAATGTGAAGCTGGTGAAATCGGTTGTCGACTTCTGCCACTCGCAGGATTGCAGCGTGGAAGCGGAACTGGGCCGTCTGGGCGGCGTGGAAGATGACATGAGCGTTGACGCCGAAAGCGCGTTCCTGACCGATCCACAAGAAGCCAGACGCTTTGTTGAACTAACCGGCGTCGACAGCCTGGCAGTGGCGATTGGAACGGCGCACGGGTTATACAGCAAAACGCCGAAGATTGATTTTCAACGGCTGGCGGAAATTCGTGAAGTGGTGGATGTTCCTCTGGTGCTGCATGGTGCCAGCGATGTTCCTGATGAATTTGTCCGCCGCACTATTGAGCTTGGTGTAACAAAAGTGAACGTTGCCACGGAATTAAAAATAGCTTTCGCTGGCGCGGTTAAAACCTGGTTTGTGGAAAATCCGCAGGGTAATGATCCTCGTTATTATATGCGCGTCGGTATGGACGCCATGAAAGAAGTTGTCAGAAATAAAATTAATGTCTGTGGTTCAGCGAATCGAATTTCCGCGTAATCATTAATTTTATACGATTTTTCAGAATGCACTGCCCAATTAATATTGGGTTGTGCCTTAATGGCAAAGGAGATAACTAAACATTAATAAATACATCAGTACAATGTCTCAACAATAATATATTTAAAAAAATTATATTATTCAACTTTTATGGTGAGGATTACACAATGAGCAGTCCAAATATTCTCTTAACCCGTATTGATAACCGTCTGGTTCACGGCCAGGTTGGCGTGACCTGGACATCTACTATTGGCGCGAACCTGCTGGTGGTCGTGGACGATGTTGTCGCTAATGATGATATTCAACAAAAATTGATGGGCATTACTGCGGAAACTTACGGCTTTGGCATTCGTTTCTTTACTATCGAAAAAACCATTAACGTCATCGCCAAAGCTGCGCCACACCAGAAAATCTTCCTGATTTGCCGTACGCCGCAAACGGTACGTAAATTGGTAGAAGGTGGCATTGACCTTAAAGAGGTTAACGTCGGCAATATGCATTTCTCGGATGGGAAAAAGCAAATCAGCAGTAAAGTTTATGTCGACGATCAGGATCTCGCGGACTTACGTTTTATTAAACAACGCGGCGTAAATGTTTTTATTCAGGACGTCCCCGGCGATCAAAAAGAACAAATCCCTGACTAAATCTAAAATCGCCTTAATATTGGTTTGAGGTAATAAAAATGCATGAAATAACCCTAATTCAGGGGCTATCCCTGGCGGCGTTAGTTTTCGTTCTGGGGATTGATTTTTGGCTGGAAGCCTTATTTTTATTCCGCCCGATAATCGTTTGTACCCTTACTGGCGCTATTCTCGGTGATATTCAGACTGGCTTAATTACCGGTGGTCTGACTGAGCTGGCTTTCGCCGGATTAACCCCTGCCGGTGGCGTTCAGCCGCCTAACCCTATTATGGCAGGCCTGATGACTACCGTCATTGCGTGGTCTACCGGTGTGGATGCCAAAACGGCGATTGGTCTGGGCCTGCCGTTTAGTTTGTTAATGCAGTACGTCATTCTGTTCTTCTATTCGGCATTCTCATTATTTATGACCAAAGCCGATAAATGCGCGAAAGAGGCGGATACGGCGGCGTTTTCCCGACTTAACTGGACAACGATGCTAATTGTCGCTTTAGCGTATGCGGTGATTGCTTTCCTCTGTACTTACCTGGCGCAAGGCGCGATGCAGACGCTGGTGAAAGCGATGCCCACCTGGTTGACCCACGGCTTTGAAGTGGCTGGCGGGATTCTGCCTGCCGTCGGTTTTGGCTTGCTGCTGCGCGTGATGTTCAAAGCGCAATATATCCCTTATCTGATCGCCGGTTTCCTGTTTGTTTGCTACATCCAGGTTAGCAACCTGTTGCCGGTTGCCGTACTGGGCGCAGGCTTTGCGGTTTATGAGTTTTTCAATGCGAAATCCCGGCAGCAAGCGCAACCACAGCCCGTTGCCAGTAAAAATGAAGAAGAGGACTACAGCAATGGGATCTGAAATCAGTAAAAAAGATATCACCCGTCTGGGCTTTCGTTCGTCGCTGCTACAAGCGAGCTTTAACTACGAAAGGATGCAGGCGGGCGGCTTTACCTGGGCAATGCTGCCGCTCCTGAAAAAGATTTATAAGGACGACAAACCGGGCTTAAGCGCGGCGATGAAAGATAACCTCGAATTTATTAACACTCACCCAAATCTGGTCGGATTCCTGATGGGATTGTTAATTTCGATGGAGGAGAAAGGCGAAAACCGCGACACCATTAAAGGTCTGAAAGTGGCTCTGTTTGGCCCAATCGCCGGGATTGGCGATGCGATTTTCTGGTTTACCTTGTTGCCGATTATGGCGGGGATCTGTTCTTCATTCGCCAGTCAGGGGAATTTGCTGGGGCCGATTCTGTTCTTCGCCGTTTATCTGCTTATCTTTTTCCTGCGCGTCGGCTGGACCCACGTCGGTTATTCGGTCGGCGTGAAGGCGATCGATAAAGTGCGAGAGAACTCGCAGATGATCGCCCGTTCGGCAACCATACTCGGGATTACGGTAATTGGCGGGCTGATCGCTTCGTATGTGCATATTAACGTGGTGACGTCGTTTGCTATAGACAGTACCCACAGCGTCGCCCTGCAACAGGATTTCTTCGATAAAGTCTTCCCGAATATTTTGCCGATGGCTTATACCCTGCTGATGTATTACTTCCTGCGGGTGAAAAAAGCGCATCCGGTGCTGTTAATCGGTGTGACTTTTGTGCTTTCCATCGTTTGTTCCGCCTTCGGCATTTTATAAATAAAACGAGGCACTGCATTTGACGGTGCCTCTGTATTCAAGGAGTTTCTTCCTGTGCAAATCCTTCAGCAAGTTGAAAACTATACGGCGTTAAGTGAACGCGCCAGCGAATATTTATTGGACGTGATCCGCAACAAACCGAATGCCGTGATCTGCCTGGCGACCGGAGCCACGCCATTACTGACGTATCGATATCTGGTAGAAAAAATCCACCAGCAGCGCGTTGATGTCAGCCAACTCACCTTCGTGAAGCTCGACGAATGGGTGGATCTCCCTTTAACCATGCCCGGTACCTGCGAAACCTTCCTTCAGCAGCATATCGTGCAACCGCTGGGGCTACGCGAAGACCAGCTCATCAGCTTTCGCTCCGAAGATATTAACGAGACAGAGTGTGAGCGGGTGACGAATCTGATTGCTCGCAAAGGCGGCCTGGATTTGTGCGTTCTCGGACTGGGGAAAAACGGTCATCTGGGGCTAAACGAACCGTGGGAAAGCCTGCAACCGGCCTGTCACATCAGCCAACTTGATGCCAAAACACAGCAACATGAGATGTTAAGAACCGCTGGCCGCCCCGTTACCCGCGGGATCACCTTAGGTCTGAAAGATATTCTCAATGCCCGCGAAGTTTTGCTTCTGGTAACTGGCGAAGGAAAGCAGGATGCGACAAAACGCTTTCTTACTGCCACTGTCTCTACCGCGATTCCTGCTTCGTTTTTGTGGCTGCATCGTAACTTTATTTGCTTAATAGATAGAAACAAAGCATAGCCCCTTTCTTTATCAGGAAATAACGACTGACACGCCAAAACCAATACTTAAATTTAACTTATGTAGCTGAATTATTTGCATTTAATTAACTTTAACATAATTTCACTCAAAAAAATGAGATTGTGTTCAATGTTTAATTTATTAGATAAACACGTTACGTCGTTCAATAATCAGAACGAAAACCGCCAATAAAAACAGCCAAATTATCAAATTCATATAGCCACACACGAATAAAAATATCATTAATTTCCATGTATAATATAGAAACATTAATTATTTGAATATAAATATTATCTTAAATATGTTCATAAATAATGTTTAACAAAATGCTTCTGGCTGTATAATCTTTTAGATGCTGAACATATATTCACATTAAATATCATTAAGTACTTATTACAAGGATACGGTAATAAATGAACAAATTAGCAAAATCGGCTGTTGCGGGCCTGCTTGCGCTTTGCGCAGGAAACGCCATGGCAACGGACGGCGAGATCGTTTTTGACGGCGAGATTTTAAAATCCGTTTGTGAAATCAATGATTCCGACAAAACAATCGAAGTTGCTCTCGGCCACTACAGTGCTGAACAGTTCCGTTCTATTGGCGATAATAGCCCCAAAATTCCTTTCACCATTCCCCTGATGAATTGCCCGACCACGGGTTGGGAACATGAAAACGGAAAAACGGAAGCTTCTTTCCGTTTGTGGCTTGAAACACGAGACAATGGCACCGTCGCGGGTTACCCGAACCTGGCAAAAGTTGGCTCCTTTGCGGGAACTGCGGCAACAGGTGTGGGTATCCGAATTGACGATGCGCAAAGCGGAGCCATTATGCCTCTGAATGCCATGGGGAGTAGTAACACGGTTTATCAGATTCCTGCGGACTCCAATGGTGTCGTCAATGTTGACCTGCTCGCCTACTACGTCTCCACAGTTGATCATGCGGATATCACACCGGGGGAAGCAGACGCTGTCGTCAACGTAACACTGGATTACCGTTAATACGCCGCGGCGTTGTCTGTACCTCCTTTCAGATAACGCCTTTTTCCTTCCTCTCTTGTCGTCTCAGGTTGAAAAATGACTATGTCGAAACGAATCTTCGCGGTGATATCTACCTTACTGTGTAGCCTCTGGATTGGTCAGGCGCTGGCTGGTGGTATTGTTTTACAGCGAACACGAGTCATTTATGACGCCAGCCGCAAAGAGGCCGCGTTACCTGTCGCGAATAAAGGCGCGGAAATACCTTACTTACTGCAATCATGGGTAGATAATATCGAAGGTACAAGCCGCGCTCCCTTTATCGTTACTCCACCGCTGTTTCGTCTTGAAGCTGGCGATGACTCATCACTTCGGATTATTAAAACAGTTGACAACCTGCCTGATAATAAAGAGTCGCTGTTCTATATTAATGTCCGCGCCATCCCGGCAAAGAAGAAATCAGATACCGCTAATGCTAACGAACTGACGCTGGTATTTAAAACACGGATCAAACTATTTTATCGCCCCGCACACCTTAAGGGGTTGGTCAACAATGCGTGGAAATCGCTGGAATTTAAACGCAGTGGTCATTCACTCAATATATATAACCCCACTGAATATTACGTCGTGTTTGCCGGGCTAGCGGTCGGTAAAACCGATCTCACTGACAAGATTGAATATATTGCCCCTGGCGAGCATAAACAGTTGCCTCTCCCTTCAGATGCTGGGAATAACGTAAAATGGGCCGCCATTAATGATTATGGCGGCAATTCCGGGACGGAAACCCGTCCTCTTTAATAATAAATATAAAAGTACGGGTTAGCAGGGAATGCCAAAACAACAATATCAGGATCGTAGACCAACGCCGAAACGATTGGCTCTCATTATTCAACGCATTTTATCTGTGGTACTCGCTGGCAGCGGTGTGCTTTGCGCTACGGCTAACGCCGAAGAGTATTATTTCGAACCCAGTATGCTGGAAACAACAAAAAGCGGCATGCAGACAACAGACCTGTCACGCTTTTCAAAAAAATACGCTCAACTGCCTGGCACTTACCTGGTTGATATCTGGCTGAATAAAAAGAAAGTTTCACAGAAAAAAATGACGTTTGTCGCCAATGCAGAGCAACGGCTGGAACCCCAATTTACGGTGGGGCAACTGCGCGAGCTCGGCGTTAAGGTGGATGAAATTCCAGAGCTGGCCGAAAAAGAGGATGAGAGCGTAATCACTTCGCTCAAACAGATTATACCCGGTACAGTCGCTGATTTTGATTTCAATCATCAGCGCCTCAATTTAAGCATTCCCCAAATAGCGATTTACCGCGATGCCAGGGGTTACGTGCCCCCTTCCCGTTGGGACGATGGAATGCCCACGTTGTTTAGCAGCTACTCCTTTACCGGCTCCGAAAATCGTTATCGCCAGGGTAATCGAAACCAACGACAATATCTGAACATGCAAAACGGTGCCAATTTTGGCCCCTGGCGGCTACGCAACTACTCGACCTGGACGCGCAACGAACAGACATCAAACTGGAATACCATCAGTAGCTACTTACAACGTGATATCAAGGCACTGAAGTCCCAATTAATTCTGGGAGAAAGCGCCACCAGCGGCAGTATATTTTCCAGCTACACCTTTACCGGCGTACAACTCGCTTCCGACGATAATATGCTGCCAAACAGTCAGCGTGGGTTTGCTCCAACGGTACGCGGTATCGCGAACAGCAGTGCAATCGTTACCATCAGGCAAAACGGTTATGTTATTTATCAAAGCAACGTTCCTGCGGGTGCCTTTGAAATCAACGATCTCTACCCGTCTTCTAACAGCGGCGATTTAGAAGTCACCATTGAGGAAAGCGACGGTACGCAGCGGCGTTTTATCCAGCCTTACTCTTCGTTGCCCATGATGCAGCGGCCTGGGCGATTAAAATATAGCGTCACTGCCGGGCGCTTTCGCGATGATGCAAACAGCGACAGTAAAGAACCAGAATTTACAGAAGCCACGGCAATCTACGGCCTCAATAACACCCTCACACTGTATGGCGGCCTGCTCGGTTCTGAAGATTATTATGCGCTGGGGGTCGGTATTGGCAGCACCCTCGGCGTTCTGGGCGCGTTGTCGATGGATATCAACAGGGCTGATACACAATTTGATAACCAGCATACTTTTCGTGGTTATCAATGGCGTACGCAGTACATCAAAGATATCCCGGAAACCAGCACCAATATTGCCGTCAGCTACTATCGCTATACCAGCGATGGCTACTTTAGTTTTGATGAAGCCAATTCCCGCAATTGGGATTACAGCGGTCGTCAAAAAAGTGAAATTCAGTTCAGTATCAGCCAGACGATATTTGACGGGATGAGCCTGTACGCTACGGGTTCACAACAAGACTACTGGGGCAATAACGAGAAAAACAGAAATGTTTCTGTCGGGGTCTCCGGCCAGCAATGGGGAATTGGCTACAGCCTGAATTATCAATACAGCCGCTACACAGATGAAGACAATGACCGCGCGCTCTCCCTGAATCTGAGTATTCCACTGGAACAGTGGTTATCGCGCAGCCGGGTTTCATATCAGATGACCAGCCAGAAAGATCGTCCAACACAGCATGAAATGCGCCTTGATGGCTCACTGCTGGATGATGGTCGCCTGAGCTATAGCGTGCAACAAAGTCTCGATGACGATAACAACCATAACAGTAGCCTGAACGCCAGTTACCGCTCCCCTTATGGAACCTTCAGTGCTGGCTACGATTACGGGAATGAGAGTAGCCAATACAACTATGGCGTCACCGGCGGCCTGGTTGTCCATTCTCATGGCGTGACACTTTCGCAATATCTGGGCAACGCTTTCGCTCTTATTGATGCTAACGGTGCTTCTGGTGTGCGGATGCAAAACTATCCGGGAATTGCTACCGATCCCTTCGGTTATGCCGTCGTTCCCTATCTCACCACGTATCAGGAAAACCGCCTCTCGGTCGATACCACACAATTGCCCGATAACGTCGATCTTGAGCAAACAACCCAGGTTGTGGTGCCCAACAGGGGGGCAATGGTAGCGGCACATTTCAGCGCTAATATAGGTTATCGGGTACTGGTGACCGTCAACGATCGAAGCGGCAAGCCGTTACCTTTTGGCGCACTGGCCAGCAACGATGAGACGGGGCAACAAAGCATCGTGGATGAGGGCGGCGTATTGTATCTGTCAGGAGTGTCAAGCAAATCACAAAACTGGACCGTACGCTGGGGAAATCAGGCTAGTCAGCAGTGCCAGTTTACGTTTAGTACGCCAGATTTAGACAAACCAACATCCTCCGTTTTACAAGGCACAGCACAGTGCAATTAAGGATAAAAAAATGAAAAGATGGACTGTGATTGCCGGGCTTATGTTACTCCCCGCCACCGGCGCTTATGCCGCTTCCGGGCCTTGTGGTGCTGACAGTACCAGCGGTACGGTGAATTATTCCAGTATGGTTGATGACGTTACCGTGAATCAGGCGGATAACGTGACTGGACAAGAGTTCGACTCTTCGTCGCTTAGTAGCACTAGCTGGCAATACGCCTGTTCCTGCCCGGCGGGAAAGGCCGTTAAACTCGTCTATATGGTCAGTCCAGTACTCGCCACCAATGGTCATCAGACAGGTTATTACAAACTCAATGACAGTCTGGATATTAAAACCACATTAAAGGCAAATGATATTCCCGGACTGGCAAGCGACCAAATAGTCTCAGTTAACAATTGGTCTACGCAGATAAAAGATCCAGCATTATATTCAGCCTCAACGGGCACGGGTGTTTGCCAGGGTGACACGTCTCGCAATGGGCCGATTAATATCGGGGCAAATACAACCTTTACCCTGTACGTAACCAAACCCTTTCTCGGCTCAATAACCATTCCGAAAACCGATATCGCCGTGATTAAAGGCGCATGGCTCGATGGTATGGGATCGCCCACTTCAGGCAACTTTCATGATTTAGTCACGTTGTCTATTCAGGGTAACCTCACCGCGCCGCAGTCGTGCAAAATTAACCAGGGAGACGTCATAAAGGTTAATTTGGGATTCATTAATGGTCAGAAATTTACGACCCGCAATACCATGCCAGACGGTTTTACTCCGGTAAACTTTGATATCTCCTATGACTGTGGCGATACATCGACCATTAAAAATACATTGCAGATGCGAATTGACGGCACATCTGGCGTAGTAGACCAGTACAACCTGGTCGCCAGACGCAGAAGTTCAGACAATGTGCCTGATGTCGGTATTCGTATTGAACACATCGGCAGTGGGGCGACGAATATTCCCTTCCAGAACGGAATTCTTCCTGTTGATGCCTCCGGGCGTGGCAGCGTCAATATGCGCGCCTGGCCGGTGAATCTGGTGGGGGGGGAACTTGAAACGGGAAAATTTCAGGGCACGGCAACCATTACCGTAATTGTGCGATAAAGCAACGCGTTGCGGCTTCATTAGCGCAACGCGTTAGTACACTTACTCCTGCTGCTCCAGCGCATACTTATACAGCGCATTTTTCTTCACGCCGTGGATTTCTGCCGCCAGGGCTGCCGCTTTCTTCAACGGCAGTTCTTTTTGCAGCAACGCCAGTGTGCGCAATGCTTCAGCGGGGAGATCATCTTCCTGCGCTTTATGTCCTTCGACAATCAGCACCATTTCGCCTTTGCGACGGTTTTCATCTTCCTTCACCCACGCCAGCAGTTCACCCACCGGCGCGCCGTGAATAGATTCCCAGGTTTTGGTCAGCTCGCGCGCCAGCACCACGTAGCGAGATTCGCCCAATACCGCGACGATATCTTCCAGGCTATCTAACAAACGGTGTGTTGATTCATAAAAAATCAGCGTGCGCGGCTCGGCTTCGATGGCTTTTAGCGCGTCGCGACGGCCTTTTGATTTGGCAGGCAGGAAGCCTTCATAGCAGAAACGGTCCGAAGGCAGACCGGCGGCGCTCAGTGCGGCGATAGCGGCACACGGCCCCGGCAGCGGGACAACGCGGATACCCGCTTCACGACAGGTGCGCACCAGATGGTAGCCAGGGTCGTTAATTAGTGGCGTTCCGGCATCGGACACCAACGCAATGTTTTGCCCCTCTTTTAGCTTTGCCACCAGCGTTTCGGCTTTTTGTTGTTCATTATGGTCGTGCAAAGCGAACAACCGGGCGTTAATCCCAAAATGTTGCAACAGTAAACCGGTATGACGGGTATCCTCGGCAGCAATCAGATCAACGGCCTGCAATATCTCAAGCGCACGCTGGGTGATATCCGCCAGATTACCGATTGGCGTAGGTACAATATAGAGCTGGCCTTGAGAATTATCCGCCGATTGGTGTTGTTTCATTGTGTCGTCCGTATTGCCGATTTAATATTGAGCATTGCGTAAAAAAAATATCACTGGATACATTATGGTACCCTCAACATTTTCTCGTTTGAAAGCCGCGCGTTGTCTGCCTGTTGTTCTGGCAGCCCTGATTTTCGCCGGTTGTGGCACCCATGCCCCCGATCAGTCCACTGCCTACATGCAGGGAACGGCGCAGGCCGATTCTGCCTTTTATCTACAACAGATGCAGCAAAGCTCTGATGATACCAGGATCAACTGGCAATTACTCGCCATTCGTGCACTAGTGAAAGAAGGCAAAACCGGGCAAGCGGTGGAGTTGTTTAATCAGCTGCCGCAAGAACTAAACGATACCCAGCGTCGCGAGAAAACGCTGCTGGCGGTAGAAATCAAGCTGGCGCAAAAAGATTTTACTGGCGCACAGACCTTGTTGGCAAAAATCACGCCGACCGATTTAGAACAAAACCAGCAAGCGCGCTACTGGCAGGCGAGAATCGATGCCAGCCAGGGACGTCCTTCCATTGAATTACTGCGTGCATTAGTCGCCCAGGAACCTCTGCTCGGTGCGAAGGAAAAGCAACAGAATATTGACGCTACCTGGCAGGCGCTATCGTCCATGACCCAACAGCAGGCGAATACGCTGGTAATCAACGCCGACGAAAATATCCTGCAAGGCTGGCTGGATCTGCAGCGCGTCTGGTTTGATAACCGTAACGATCCCAACATGATGAAAGCAGGGATCGCCGACTGGCAGAAACGTTACCCGAACAATCCGGGCGCGAAAATGCTGCCAACGCAGTTGGTAAACGTAAAAGCGTTCAAACCAGCGTCAACCAATAAAATCGCCCTGCTACTGCCGTTGAATGGTCAGGCCGCAGTGTTTGGTCGCACTATTCAGCAAGGCTTTGAAGCAGCGAAAAACATTGGCACTCAGCCAGTAGCGGCTCAGGTAGCTACCGCGCCTGCCGCTGACGTAACAGAGCAACCCCAGCCACAAACTGTGGATGGCGTTGCCAGCCCGGCACAAGCCTCGGTTAGCGATCTGACAGGTGAAGAAACCGCAGCACAGCCGGTACCTGTAAGCGCCCCAGCGGCAAGCACTGCAGCGGTAAGCGCGCCAGCGAATCCATCCGCAGAGCTGAAAATCTACGATACCTCATCACAACCACTTAGCCAGATCCTCAATCAGGTTCAGCAGGATGGCGCGAGCATTGTGGTCGGTCCGCTGCTGAAAAATAACGTTGAGGAGTTGCTGAAGAGCAACACTCCACTGAACGTACTGGCGCTGAATCAGCCGGAAAATATCGAAAACCGCGCTAATATCTGTTACTTCGCACTATCGCCGGAAGATGAAGCACGCGATGCGGCTCGTCATATTCGTGACCAGGGGAAACAGGCGCCGCTGGTGCTGATCCCACGCAGTTCGCTTGGCGATCGCATAGCAAACGCCTTCGCACAAGAGTGGCAGAAACTGGGTGGCGGCACCGTTCTGCAACAAAAATTTGGCTCCACCAGCGAATTACGTGCGGGCGTGAACGGCGGTTCCGGCATCGCCTTAACGGGTAGCCCAATTACCCCCAGAGCGACAACCGATTCTGGCATGACCACAAACAATCCGACGCTGCAAACCGCGCCAACCGATGACCAGTTCACTAATAATGGTGGTCGTGTCGATGCGGTCTATATTGTGGCAACGCCGGGTGAAATCGCTTTCGTCAAACCGATGATCGCCATGCGTAACGGCAGCCATAGCGGCGCAACGCTGTACGCCAGTTCCCGCAGTGCACAAGGCTCCGCTGGCCCTGATTTCCGACTTGAGATGGAAGGATTACAGTACAGCGAGATCCCGATGCTGGCAGGCGCTAATCTACCGTTAATGCAGCAGGCACTAAGCGCAGTGAATAACGATTATTCGCTGGCTCGCATGTATGCAATGGGTGTTGATGCATGGTCGCTGGCAAATCATTTCTCACAAATGCGCCAGGTTCAGGGTTTTGAAATCAACGGTAATACCGGAAGTCTGACGGCTAACCCGGATTGCGTGATTAACAGGAAGTTATCATGGCTACAGTACCAACAAGGTCAGGTAGTCCCCGCCAGTTAACCACCAAACAGACCGGCGATGCGTGGGAAGCACAAGCGCGTCGCTGGCTGGAAGGCAAAGGACTACGGTTTGTCGCCGCTAACGTGAACGAGCGTGGCGGCGAGATCGATCTGATAATGCGTGAAGGCCAGACCACCGTTTTTGTCGAAGTGCGCTACCGCCGCTCTGCCCTTTACGGCGGCGCAGCAGCCAGTGTGACCCGCAGCAAACAACACAAATTATTACAGACTGCCCGCTTGTGGCTTGCGCGTCATAATGGGAGTTTTGATACTGTGGATTGCCGGTTCGATGTGGTAGCCTTCACCGGGAATGAGGTTGAGTGGATTAAGGATGCCTTTAATGACCACTCATAATTAAGGTTTAAGGATTAGCGTGCAAGAAAGAATTAAAGCTTGCTTCACTGAAAGCATTCAAACTCAAATTGCGGCGGCAGAGGCGCTTCCGGATGCCATCTCCCGTGCAGCCATGACGCTGGTTCAGTCTCTGCTCAATGGCAACAAAATCCTCTGTTGTGGTAATGGAACCTCCGCTGCCAACGCACAGCATTTTGCTGCCAGCATGATCAACCGTTTCGAAACGGAGCGGCCCAGCTTACCTGCCATTGCACTAAATACTGATAATGTTGTCTTAACGGCGATTGCCAACGATCGCTTGCATGATGAAGTGTATGCAAAACAGGTACGGGCGCTGGGGCATGCGGGAGACGTGTTGTTAGCCATTTCTACTCGCGGTAACAGCCGCGATATCGTTAAAGCTGTTGAAGCCGCCGTTACGCGTGATATGACCATTGTGGCATTGACCGGCTATGATGGCGGTGAACTTGCTGGTTTGTTAGGGCCACAGGATGTAGAAATTCGCATCCCCTCGCATCGCAGTGCTCGCATTCAGGAAATGCATATGCTGACGGTAAATTGCTTGTGCGATCTGATCGATAACACGCTTTTCCCTCACCAGGATGATTAAGGAGAATACATGAAGGCATTATCGCCAATCGCAGTCCTTATTTCCGCGCTGCTGTTGCAAGGTTGCGTTGCTGCGGCTGTAGTCGGCACCGCTGCTGTCGGCACCAAAGCCGCGACCGACCCTCGCAGTGTCGGCACCCAGGTGGACGATGGTACCCTGGAAGTGCGCGTGAACAGCGCATTGTCGAAAGACGAACAGATTAAGAAAGAAGCGCGCATTAATGTAACGGCCTATCAGGGCAAAGTGCTGCTGGTTGGGCAGTCACCAAACGCTGAACTTTCGGCTCGCGCCAAACAGATTGCTATGGGCGTAGACGGTGCCAACGAAGTGTATAACGAGATTCGTCAGGGCCAGCCGATTGGTCTGGGCGAAGCATCTAATGATACGTGGATCACCACCAAAGTACGTTCGCAGCTTTTAACCAGCGACCTGGTGAAATCGTCCAACGTGAAAGTGACCACCGAAAACGGTGAAGTATTCCTGATGGGGCTGGTGACTGAACGTGAAGCGAAAGCAGCGGCAGATATTGCCAGCCGGGTGAGCGGCGTGAAGCGTGTGACCACGGCGTTTACGTTTATTAAATAGCTGTCACTTGTAATGCCTGATGCGACGCTTGTCGCGTCTTATCAGGCCCACAACGATGCAAACCGTAGGTCGGATAAGGTGTTTACGCCGCATCCGACTGCCGTTGCCTGATGCGACGCTTGCTGTGTCTTATCAGGCCTACAACGATGCAAACCGTAGGTCGGATAAGGCGCTCGCGCCGCATCCGACATGTTTTCCCTCGAATCAGACCAACAGCGCCAGCCCACCGACAATCACACCAGACACCACTACCATCGCCCCTGTCAGCCATAAGGCTTTCGCCGGAAACGCTTTGCGCAGCATAATCAGCGACGGCAAACTTACTGCCGGAAGCGTCATCAACAATGCCAGCGCCGGAGCGGTTCCCATGCCTGCCAGCATCATCGTTTGTACAATCGGAATTTCTGCTGCCGTGGGAATGACAAACAAGCATCCCGCAACCGCCATCGCCACTACCCACATCAGGTTGTTATCGACAGCACCATCGGCATGGGGGAATAACCAGACGCGAGCAGCACCCAACACCAGTACTGCAAGGATATAAACCGGGATCGTACTCCAGAAAAGCGTCCATAGCGCCCTGCCCCAGCGAGTAAAAAATCCGCCCTGCACTTCCGGCATGTCAATTTCGACCGGCGCCTGCGTTTGTGGTGTCTCACGTACCCATTTTTGTACTAGTGTCGCAATCAGCAACACCATCGCCAGCCCAGCAACCAGACGAATCGCGGCAAAGCCCCAGCCAAGGACAAACCCCATAAACACCAGCGTCGCCGGGTTTAACAACGGATTCCCCATCCAGAATGCCAGCGCGCCACCCATCGACACCTGCTGGCGCCGCATCCCCGCCGCGACCGGAGCCGCACAGCAGGTACACATCATACCCGGCAGCGAAAACAGCGTTCCCAACAATGTACCGCGAAAACGCGATTGCCCCAACGTACGCAGCAGCCAGTTACGAGGGATTAGCACCTGAATCAACGAACCGAGGATCACACCCAGCACCGCCGCTTTCCATACCGCGATGAAATAGATCACCGCGTAATCCCATGCCGCCTGCCACGGATTAGCATCCGCCTGTGAGAGGATAGATTTACCGATGCTGTGAGTTTCGGCGGCGGTAAACGCCTTGCCATAGTAAGGTTGCCATTTCACATACCAAAGTCCGGCAATGACAACGAGAAAGAAAAGCGCGGGTTTCCACCACTGAATGGGCGTTGCCGCCTGAGATGAAGACTGACCAGCCATAGCATTCCCCAGGAATAAGTCATGATAATTGAGCGCGTGAATATTACGCTCACTATCAATTCTTGGGAATAATTATTCAGCTCTTTTGCGTAGTTCTGAAGAGGTTAAAATAGTCACCCCTTCATGTTCAGGCCGCATCGCTTCTGCCAGCATTACCCGCGCCACATCCCGTGCATCAATGGATTTCCAGTTACCGGGTAGCAAACGGAACAGCGGCGCAAAAAGCGTTTCGTTCATCCGCTGTTTGCTACGATCGCCCAACAACATCGACGGACGCGCAATGGTCAGTTTCGGCCAGTTCTGAGCAATTAAGGCTTCTTCCATCTCCCCTTTGACGCGGTTATAGAAAAACGGCGAGTGGGCATTTGCCCCCATGGCACTGACCACCAGCATATGCTGTGCGCCCAGTCGCCGCCCGGTTAATGCGGTGTCCACGACCAGCGTGTAATCGGCATGAATAAACGCCTCTTTGCTCCCCGCCTCCCGTCGTGTAGTGCCGAGACAACAAAAAACAATGTCGATGGGATCGGTGACCTGCGCCAGCGCGTCGGTCAGTTGCGGATCATGGGGATTAAACACCCCTGGCATATCGCCCAACGGGCGTCGCGTCGGCGCGGCAATGGCGTTAACTTCCGGTTCGTTAATCAACATCCGCAGCAGGTGACCGCCCACTAGCCCCGTTGCGCCTGTAATTAAAACCTGACTCATATTGCCTCCGGCCCTGTATATGTACTCATGTTTAACTATAGGTTACCGTTGCCAGACCAGTTTTTTACCAAAGCCCAGCGTGTTGTCGGTGAATTTTATTTCATCGAGTCGAATTTCCCATACCGGCGCCGACAGCATTCTGGCAACCGGAAAACGACGGTTATATGCCTTGCGTGCGAGGTCGCTTTCCTCACCTTCCAGCCTGCGGATCTCGCCTTTAAACTGCACGCCACGGATTAATGCCACCGTTTTCGGCTGACCGTTTACCGTTCCGGCAACTGCCGCCTGCGGCCCGCTCATCTGCGCATGGCGCGTTTTTTCTTCCGTCAAAATGTAGAAGGCGACTTTCTGCGCATCAAAAAGATAAAAGGCATTGGCGCACCAGAGTTCCCCTTCCTGCTGCACACACCAGGTGACAACATGTTGTTTTGCCAACCAACGGCTGATGGCGGTGAGTGTTTCCATTTCTGTTCTCTTTTATACTGTTGGCCTGACCATAACATGTGACACAGACGATGACACCCTGGTTCCTCTATTTGATCCGCACCGCTGACAATAAGCTTTATACCGGGATCACCACGGATGTCGAACGCCGCTATCAGCAACATCAGAGCGGCAAAGGGGCGAAGGCACTGCGTGGGAAAGGTGAACTGACGCTGGCGTTTTCCGCGCCAGTGGGCGACCGTTCGCTGGCACTACGGGCGGAATATCGCGTTAAGCAACTGACCAAACGACAGAAAGAGTGTCTGGTAGCGGACGGCGCAGGGTTTGCAGAGTTGTTAAAGAGTCTGCAAACCCCGGAGATTAAAAGCGATTGAAGTGATCGTGATACTCAACCAGCCCGGTTACGCCGTTCAGCGCATCATCCGCTAAACGATGTACCTGGAAGGCGCTTTCAGTGCCCGGCCAGCGGCAACGCAAATCATGATGTGCCGCCAGCTCAAAGCCGAAACGACTGTACAGCGCCGGATCGCCCAGCGTCACCACTGCGGCATAGCCGAACTCGTTGAGCGAATCGAGTCCTTCATAGACCAACTGGCGTGCCAGCCCCTGTCCACGGTATTTTTCATCTACCGCCAGCGGTGCCATGCCGACCCATTGCAGGTCTTCGCCCTGCACATCAACCGGACTAAATGCCACATAGCCAATGACCTGACCTTCGTCATCTGTCGCCACCAGCCCCAGCGTCAGAAAGCCATCTTCACGCAGATCGTGAACCAGCTTCGCTTCCGCATCGCTTTCGAATGAACGACGCAGCAGGGCATCAATACCCGGCGCATCAATGGGAATTTCTACTCGAATTAGCATGGTTCACCTACCGATGTCTGTTTGGTTTCAGGCGTGGTTTTCATTCCTGCCTCAACAAAATCCGCCAGTTGCAGCAGCATCATGCGTAAGGCTTTCGGCATCTGCTCCAGTTCAATGGCGTCCATCAGGTTTTTCACATACAGCCCCAGCTCCGTATCGCCTTCAATCATCAGCCGACGCTGGAAGAAGAGCGTGTCTGGATCCTGTTTACGCGCCGCAATCATCAGCAGATCGCTGGCGTCGGCACTAAAACTCACATCAGCTTGCGCGTTCTGGCTAACGACCAGTTTGCCATTCACCACTGAGGTAAACCATTGCAGGTCAATATCACGCACATGAATACTTAACCAGCGGCCTTCAAGGAACTCCAGCTCGCCATCGTCCAGCGCCTGACGGAATTGCCAGCTTAAGACCTGCTCAAGAACCTGGCGTTTTAGCGCAAATGGCGTCAGTTTTACCGGTACACTCAACAGAGATGGCCCCAAATGCACAATGCGGGAACGCAGTTTATCCAACACGAGTTTTACTCCCTGCTTCAACAATCATCCTATTTTGCCATATTGGAAAAATAACATAGCGGTATAAATCAACAATTCCATATGAAATTGCTGCTACCACCAATACAACTTTAACTGCCTTAAATCAAAAATTGTCGCAGCAAGGTTAACTAAAATCCCAGTTCGTTAACATTTTTGCGCTTTGATAGCGCAACCTTCAGGAAAAATTATGGAGCTGCTCTGCCCTGCCGGAAATCTCCCGGCGCTTAAGGCGGCCATCGAAAACGGCGCAGATGCTGTTTATATCGGGCTAAAAGATGATACTAATGCCCGTCACTTCGCCGGCCTTAACTTTACCGAAAAAAAATTGCAGGAAGCGGTGAGTTTTGTCCATCAACATCGCCGCAAACTTCACATCGCGATTAATACTTTTGCGCATCCGGACGGTTACGCCCGTTGGCAGCGCGCCGTGGATATGGCGGCGCAGCTGGGTGCCGACGCACTGATCCTCGCCGACCTCGCCATGCTGGAGTACGCCGCCGAGCGTTATCCACATATTGAGCGTCACGTATCGGTGCAGGCTTCGGCGACCAATGAAGAGGCGATCAACTTTTATCATCGCCATTTTGACGTTGCCCGCGTGGTGCTGCCACGCGTGTTGTCGATTCATCAGGTGAAACAACTGGCCCGGGTTACCCCTGTACCGCTGGAAGTGTTCGCTTTCGGCAGCCTGTGCATTATGTCGGAAGGCCGTTGCTATCTGTCGTCGTATCTGACGGGCGAATCACCCAACACCGTAGGTGCATGTTCTCCGGCTCGCTTCGTGCGCTGGCAGCAAACGCAGCAGGGGCTGGAATCCCGTCTTAATGAAGTGCTGATCGACCGTTATCAGGATGGCGAAAACGCAGGTTATCCAACGCTGTGTAAAGGGCGTTATCTGGTGGACGGCGCTCGCTATCACGCGCTGGAAGAACCAACCAGTCTCAATACCCTGGAACTGCTGCCTGAGCTAATGGCGGCGAATATTGCTTCGGTGAAAATTGAAGGCCGCCAGCGTAGCCCGGCGTATGTCAGCCAGGTGGCGAAAGTCTGGCGTCAGGCTATCGACCGTTGTAAGGCCGATCCGCAAAACTTCGTACCGCAAAGCGCGTGGATGGAGACGCTCGGATCGATGTCCGAAGGCACGCAAACCACGCTTGGCGCGTATCACCGTAAATGGCAGTGAGAAAAGCAATGAAATATTCCTTAGGGCCGGTGCTGTGGTACTGGCCAAAAGAAACGCTGGAAGAATTTTATCAGCAGGCCGCCGCCAGCAGCGCCGACGTGATTTATCTTGGTGAAGCGGTATGCAGCAAGCGCCGGGCAACCAAAGTTGGCGACTGGCTGGAGATGGCAAAATCGCTCGCAGGGAGTGGCAAGCAGATTGTGCTCTCCACGCTGGCGCTGGTGCAGGCGTCCTCTGAACTGGGCGAACTGAAACGCTATGTTGAGAACGGTGAGTTTCTGATTGAAGCCAGCGATCTCGGCGTGGTGAATATGTGCGCTGAACGCAAACTGCCGTTCGTCGCCGGGCATGCGCTGAACTGCTACAACGCAGTGACGCTAAAAATATTGCTCAAACAGGGCATGATGCGCTGGTGTATGCCGGTGGAACTTTCCCGCGACTGGCTGGTGAATCTGCTTAATCAGTGTGATGAACTGGGCATTCGCAACCAGTTTGAAGTGGAAGTATTGAGCTACGGTCATCTGCCGCTGGCCTACTCCGCTCGCTGCTTCACCGCGCGTTCGGAAGACCGCCCGAAAGATGAGTGTGAAACCTGCTGCATTAAGTATCCGAACGGGCGCAACGTGCTGTCGCAGGAGAACCAGCAAGTGTTTGTTCTCAACGGTATTCAGACCATGAGCGGCTACGTGTACAACCTCGGTAACGAGCTGACGTCAATGCAGGGACTGGTTGATGTGGTCCGCCTGTCACCACAGGGTACTGAAACTTTCGCTATGCTCGACGCCTTCCGCGCCAATGAAAATGGCGCTTCGCCACTGCCATTGACGGCAAACAGCGATTGTAACGGCTACTGGCGGCGACTGGCTGGGCTGGAGCTGCAAGCGTAAGTAAATATGCTCGTCATAATTCGAGTTGCATGTGCTGCGTCTGCGGGTTATTCGGCCCATCCATGGGCCTCACCCCTTACGGGGCCGCTGCAAGCAGCGTTCAAATCCGCTCCATGCGGATTTGTCGTTCACCCCAGTCACTTACTTATGTAAGCTCCTGGGGATTCACTCTCTTGTCGCATTACTCGGCCTGAGGCCTCGCCCTTTCAGGGCCAACGCAAGCGTTGTTCAAAACGACCCTGCCGTTTTGTCCTGCAACTCGAATTCTTTAGAGCATAGCTCACTTTGTTAACAACTTTAACTACTCTTTAATGCAGTATTAAAGATTAATCGGTAACAAAGTGAGCTGTTATGACTGATAAAACCATTCCGTTTTCGCTACTCGATCTGGCCCCCATCCCCGAAGGTTCATCGGCGCGAGAAGCATTCTCCCACTCTCTCGATCTTGCCCGTCTGGCTGAAAAACGCGGCTATCATCGCTACTGGCTGGCAGAACACCACAATATGACCGGCATTGCCAGTGCTGCAACATCAGTATTGATTGGCTATCTGGCGGCGAATACTACCACGCTGCATCTGGGTTCCGGCGGCGTGATGTTACCAAACCACTCACCGTTGGTGATCGCCGAACAATTCGGCACGCTCAATACGCTCTATCCGGGGCGAATCGATTTGGGGCTGGGTCGCGCGCCAGGTAGCGATCAGCGAACCATGATGGCGCTACGTCGTCATATGAGCGGCGATATTGACAATTTCCCGCGCGATGTCGAAGAGCTGGTGGACTGGTTTGACGCCCGCGATCCCAATCCGCATGTGCGCCCTGTACCGGGTTATGGCGAGAAAATCCCGGTGTGGTTGTTAGGCTCCAGCCTTTACAGCGCACAACTGGCGGCGCAGCTCGGCCTGCCGTTTGCCTTCGCCTCACACTTCGCACCGGATATGCTGTTCCAGGCGCTACATCTTTATCGCAGCAACTTCAAACCATCGGCACGGCTGGAGAAACCGTACGCGATGGTGTGCATCAATATTATCGCCGCCGACAGCAACCGCGACGCTGAATTCCTGTTTACCTCGATGCAGCAAGCCTTTGTGAAGCTGCGCCGCGGCGAAACCGGACAACTGCCTCCGCCGATTCAGAATATGGATCAGTTCTGGTCACCGTCCGAGCAGTATGGCGTGCAACAAGCGCTGAGTATGTCGTTGGTAGGTGATAAAGCGAAAGTGCGTCATGGCTTGCAGTCGATCCTGCGCGAAACCGACGCCGATGAGATTATGGTTAACGGGCAGATTTTCGATCACCAGGCGCGACTGCATTCGTTTGAGCTGGCGATGGATGTGAAGGAAGAGTTGTTGGGATAGTGTGTTTTAACGCGGGAAGCCTTATCCGAGCTGGCAACGCTGTCCTACGTAGGCCTGATAAGCGAAGCGCATCAGGCATTGTGTAGGCAGCAGAAATGTCGGATAAGGCACCGCTGATTACTGATACACCGGCAGCAAATTAAAGCTCGATAAAATATGGATCAATGCGTTGCCAACGCCAAACACCAGAATCAGCACGATCATCGGCTTGCCGCCCCAGACGCGGAATTTCGGACTACCAAAGCGTTTACGTGATGCGCGGGCCAGCAGCGCCGGAACAATTGCCGCCCAGATGGTAGCCGCTAAACCGGCATAACCAATGGCGTACAGGAATCCGTTCGGGAACAGCAGGCCACCAACGACAGGCGGGGCAAAGGTCAACAGGGCTGTTTTAAAGCGGCCCAGAGCCGAGTCGTCGAAACCAAACAAATCCGCCAGATAGTCGAACAGACCCAGCGTTACACCGAGGAACGAACTCGCTACCGCAAAGTTTGAGAACACCACCAGCAGCAGATCCAGACTACGGCTGTTCAGTACACCGCTTAACGCCTGTACCAGCACATCAATATTGCCGCCCTTCTCTGCAATGCCGATAAATTCCGGACGCGGGATGTTACCCATCGTCGCCAGCAACCAGATGGTATACAGCGCCAGCGCCATCAGCGTACCGTACACCAGGCATTTCACGATGGTTTTCGGATCTTTGCCGTAATACTTCATCAGGCTCGGCACGTTACCATGATAGCCAAACGACGCCAGGCAGAACGGCAGAGTCATCAGCAGATACGGTGCATAGGACGCATTGCTTTCCGCGACGTTGAACAAGGTAGCGGGCTGCACATGTCCCAGCAGGCTACCAAAAGTGAGGAAGAAGGTAATGACTTTCGCCCCCAGCACAATCGCTGTCATGCGGCTGACGGCTTTGGTGCTCAACCACACCACAAACGCCACCAACAGTGCAAAACCAAATCCCGCCGCCCGTGCCGGAACATTCAGCGACATCTCCGCGAAGGTGTGATGCAGAATCGAACCACTAGCAGAAATATAGGCGTAGGTCAGGATATAGAGCACAAAGGCAATGGAAATACCGTTGACCACATTCCAGCCTTTACCGAGCAAGTCTTTAGTGATGGTGTCAAAGCTCGAACCGATTCGATAATTCAGGTTAGCTTCCAGAATCATCAAGCCGGAATGCAGCATACAGAACCAGGTGAAGATCAGCGCCGCCATTGACCAGAAAAACCACGCGCCGGACATGACCACAGGCAGAGAAAACATCCCTGCGCCAATAATGGTGCCGCCGATAATCACCACGCCGCCAAGCAGCGACGGTGACGTTTGGGTGGTGGTTAGTGTTGCCATGAGGGCTTCTCTCCAGTGAAAAATAGTGCGACTGCGTTGTTATGCACTGCACTGTACCAGTACATGAGTACAAAAGACAGAAAAAAAGCCCCGATTGTTAAAATCGGGGCTGTATATATTATTTTACAGATTGTGTTCGCTAATCAGCGATGATTACGCATCACCACCGAAACGGCGACGACCGGTAGAATCATCACGACGCGGTGCGCGGCCTTCACGACGTTCGCCGCTGAAACGACGACCATCACCACGGCCACCTTCACGGCGTTCACCGCTGAAGCTACGACCGCCTTCACGGCGCTCACCACCGGCACCACGACCACCGCCACGACGCTCACCGCCAGTATGCGGCTGTGCATCGCCCAGCAACTGCATGTTCATCGGCTTGTTAAGGATGCGGGTACGCGTAAAGTGTTGCAGCACTTCACCCGGCATACCTTTCGGCAGTTCGATGGTGGAGTGAGAAGCAAACAGCTTGATGTTACCGATGTAACGGCTGCTGATGTCGCCTTCGTTAGCAATCGCGCCAACGATATGACGAACTTCAACACCATCATCACGACCCACTTCAATGCGGTACAGCTGCATATCGCCAACATCACGACGTTCACGACGCGGACGATCTTCACGGTCGCCACGCGGGCCACGGTCGTTACGATCGCGCGGACCACGGTCATCACGGTCACGGAATTCACGTTTCGGACGCATCGGCGCATCTGGCGGCACGATCAGGGTACGTTCGCCCTGTGCCATTTTCAGCAGTGCGGCTGCCAGAGTTTCGAGATCCAGCTCTTCACCTTCTGCAATCGGCTGAATTTTACTCAGCAGTGCACGGTATTGATCCAGATCGCTGCTTTCCAGCTGCTGCTGTACTTTAGCGGCAAATTTTTCCAGACGACGTTTGCCCAGCAGTTCTGCGTTCGGCAGTTCTACTTCCGGAATGGTCAGCTTCATGGTGCGTTCAATGTTGCGCAGCAGACGACGCTCGCGGTTCTCAACGAACAGCAGCGCGCGGCCAGCACGCCCCGCACGACCAGTACGACCGATACGGTGAACGTAAGACTCAGAATCCATCGGGATATCGTAGTTTACTACCAGGCTGATACGCTCAACGTCCAGGCCACGGGCCGCAACGTCGGTCGCAATCAGGATGTCCAGACGACCATCTTTCAGGCGTTCCAGTGTCTGCTCACGCAGCGCCTGGTTCATGTCACCGTTCAGCGCGGCGCTGTTGTAGCCGTTACGCTCAAGGGCTTCAGCCACTTCCAGAGTCGCGTTTTTGGTACGAACGAAGATAATCGCCGCATCAAAATCTTCCGCTTCCAGGAAACGTACCAGCGCTTCGTTTTTACGCATGCCCCACACAGTCCAGTAGCTCTGGCTGATGTCAGGACGGGTAGTCACGCTGGACTGAATGCGCACTTCCTGCGGCTCTTTCATAAAGCGGCGGGTAATGCGACGAATCGCTTCTGGCATGGTTGCAGAGAACAGAGCGGTCTGATGACCTTCCGGGATCTGCGCCATAATGGTTTCAACGTCTTCGATGAAGCCCATGCGCAGCATTTCGTCAGCTTCATCCAGAACCAGACCGCTCAGTTTAGAGAGATCCAGAGTGCCACGTTTCAGGTGGTCCAGCAGACGGCCCGGAGTACCGACAACAATCTGCGGCCCCTGACGCAGGGCGCGTAATTGCACGTCATAACGCTGGCCGCCGTACAGGGCAACTACGTTTACGCCGCGCATGTGTTTAGAGAAATCCGTCATTGCTTCAGCAACCTGTACCGCCAGTTCGCGGGTCGGTGCCAGCACCAGAATCTGTGGTGCTTTCAGCTCAGGATCAAGATTTTGCAGCAGAGGTAAAGAGAATGCTGCAGTTTTTCCGCTCCCCGTCTGGGCCATACCCAGAACGTCGCGGCCATTCAGCAGATGTGGAATACACTCCGCCTGAATTGGAGATGGTTTTTCGTAACCCAGATCGTTAAGGGCTTCAAGGATAGGAGCCTTCAGGCCCAGATCTGCAAAAGTGGTTTCGAATTCAGCCATGTAGTACGTGTGCCTCAAAATTAATGGCGGCCAGTCTACATAACTCATCATGAAATTGATCAGCAATTTTCATTGAAAAGTGTGAACCGGCTCAAAGTAGGTGTATTAACGAACAACAACGCCCTCACCCGTTAAGGTGATGGCAATCAAATAAGATTACGGGCTGATGTGTACGTCAGCTATTGCTGGTCCGATTCTGCCAGGTCATCTTGGTCCTGGCCCAGGAGCGATAATTCCAACAATGCGTATCGGTGCTCAACAAAGTTATGAACGTTGTTGGCAACCGCCAGTTTGAACAGTGCCGTAGCGCTGTCCAAATCCCCCAGACTTAGGTAGTACTTACCTAAATAGAAGTTGGTTTCACTGAGATGCTCAGCGAGCGAGGTGTTATCCGTTGCGTCCGCCTTGAGCCTATCCATTAACGTTTGTTCGCTAATGTTGCCCAGGTAGAACTCGACAATGTTCCATCCCCACTGTTCCTTGTCCGATTTTTCGAAGTGCTGTTTCAACACTTCTTTAGCCTGCTTCTCATCGAGCTTCTGCTCGGCGAGATAAAGCCACAGACTACGGAAAGGATCATTAGGATCGTCTTGATAAAACGCCAGCAGATCATCTTGCGCTAACTTGTCACGACCGCCGTAATATAATGCGATCCCGCGATTCAAGTGCGCGTAGTTGTAAGTTGGATCAAGCTCAAGTACAGAATCAAACGCTTCATAGGCAGCATCAAAATTGCCTGCCTGCGTTAAATATATGCCTAAGTAATTGAATACTTCAGGCATATCCGGTCGGATTGCCAGCGCTTGCGAAAAATCGTTACGCGCTAATGCCCTCAGACCGAGACTATCATACAACACTCCGCGCTCATATAAAAGCTGTGCGCGTTCGTCATCGGTTAAAGCCCGACTGGCAAGGATTTGTTCCATACGTGCCAGAATCACTTCCTGCTGTAAAGTCGGTTGCAATGGTACCGCGAGGACTTCACTTTTACGCCAGGAAATATTACTGCATCCTGCAAGCGTAAGTGCTGTCGCAACGAAACACCAGCGCAAAAAAGGCTTCATTTCCCACTCCCGAAGACCACGGTTGAATGAACGTCCTGTTCCCGGTTGCTAACAAGGCGTCCTGCCCGGTTAAAAGCCCCCCGCCGCAGCGGAGGGCAAATGGCAACCTTACTCGCCCTGTTCAGCAGCCGGAGCTTCCGGTGCTGCAGCAGGTTGAGACTGCTCAGTCGCTTCTTTAATGCTCAGACGGATACGGCCCTGGCGATCAACTTCCAGAACTTTCACCGGTACTTCCTGACCCATCTGCAGGTAATCGGTCACTTTCTCAACACGCTTATCGGCGATTTGAGATATATGGACCAGACCTTCTTTACCGCCACCAATGGCAACAAATGCGCCAAAGTCAACGATACGGGTCACTTTACCATTGTAGACGCGGCCCACTTCGATTTCTGCAGTGATCTCTTCGATACGACGAATAGCGTGTTTCGCTTTCTCGCCATCGGTAGCTGCAATCTTCACAGTACCGTCATCTTCGATTTCGATGGTGGTGCCAGTTTCTTCGGTCAGAGCACGGATTACAGAACCACCTTTACCGATAACGTCTTTGATCTTGTCCGGGTTGATCTTGATGGTATGGATACGCGGTGCGAACTCAGAGATATCGCCGCGCGGCGCGTTGATCGCCTGTTCCATTACGCCCAGGATGTGCAGACGTGCACCTTTAGCCTGATTCAGCGCAACCTGCATGATCTCTTTGGTGATACCTTCAATTTTGATATCCATCTGCAGTGCAGAGATACCGTCGCGAGAACCCGCAACTTTGAAGTCCATATCGCCCAGGTGATCTTCGTCGCCCAGAATGTCAGACAGTACAACGTAGTTGTCGCCTTCTTTCACCAGACCCATTGCGATACCCGCAACAGCGGCTTTGATCGGCACACCTGCGTCCATCAGCGCCAGAGACGCGCCGCACACGGAAGCCATAGACGAAGAACCGTTGGATTCGGTGATTTCAGACACGACACGTACGGTGTACGGGAATTTGTCCATATCCGGCATTACTGCCAGCACGCCGCGCTTCGCCAGACGACCGTGACCAATTTCACGACGCTTCGGAGAACCGACCATGCCGGTTTCTCCTACGGAGTACGGAGGGAAGTTGTAGTGGAACAAGAAGGTGTCAGTACGTTCGCCCATCAGTTCATCAAGAACCTGCGCGTCACGTGCAGTGCCCAGCGTTGCGGTAACCAGCGCCTGCGTTTCACCACGGGTGAACAGCGCAGAACCGTGAGTACGCGGCAGCACGCCAGTACGCACATCCAGACCACGGATCATATCTTTTTCACGACCGTCGATACGCGGTTCGCCTGCCAGTACGCGGCTACGAACAACGTTTTTCTCGATAGCGTGCAGAATTTCACCCAGTTCGTTTTCGTCCAGGGTTTCATCTTCAGCAAGCAGCGTAGCGATGGTTTCAGATTTGATGACATCAACCTGCGCATAACGCTCTTGCTTGTCGGTGATGCGATATGCATCGCTCAGACGAGCTTCAGCCAGCGCAGCAACGCGCGCGTTCAGCGCTTCGTTTACCGGCTCCGGCTGCCAGTCCCAACGCGGTTTACCGGCTTCTTTCACCAGTTCATTGATGTTCTGAATAACAACCTGCTGCTGTTCATGGCCGAACACCACTGCGCCCAACATGACGTCTTCGCTCAACAGTTCTGCTTCAGATTCAACCATCAGCACGGCAGCTTCAGTACCGGCAACAACCAGATCCAGTTTGCTCTCTTTCAGTTCGTCCTGAGTCGGGTTCAGTACGTACTGGTCATTGATGTAACCTACGCGGGCAGCACCAATCGGACCATTGAACGGAATACCAGACAGAGACAGCGCCGCAGAAGCACCAATCATCGCAACGATATCCGGGTTAACCTGCGGGTTAACAGAAACCACGGTGGCGATAACCTGAACTTCGTTGACAAAACCTTCCGGGAACAGCGGGCGAATCGGGCGGTCAATCAGACGCGCGATCAGCGTTTCGCCTTCGCTTGGGCGGCCTTCACGGCGGAAGAAGCTACCCGGGATACGACCAGCAGCGTAGGTACGCTCCTGATAGTTAACGGTCAGCGGGAAGAAGTCCTGACCTGGTTTGGCTTTTTTCTGGCCGACAACGGTAACGAATACCGCGGTGTCATCCATGCTAACCATAACAGCGGCAGTGGCTTGACGCGCCATCATGCCGGTTTCCAGAGTCACGGTGTGTTGACCGTACTGGAATTTACGAACGATCGGATTAAGCAATGTAATACCCTTTTCTTTCTTAGACAGCACCTTACGGTACTGGTGTTAATACCCGATCTTCTGCGCATCCTCGCGACTAATGACAACCCTAACCCAGCCAAATGTGGGTAAAGCCTCTCATTAGCCGCGCGAACCTCTGCAACGGAAGATCATTCATAGCAACAATACATTAGTTTCCAGTGAATTGCTGCCGTCAGTTTGAAAAAAGGGGCCACTCAGGCCCCTTTTCTGAAACTCGCAAGAATTAGCGACGCAGACCCAGGCGCTCGATGAGCTGGGTGTAACGTGCTACGTCTTTACGTTTCAGGTAGTCGAGCAGTTTACGACGCTGAGAAACCATGCGCAGCAGACCACGACGGCTGTGGTGATCTTTTTTGTGCTCTGCAAAGTGACCCTGCAGGTGGTTGATCTGGGCAGTCAGCAGTGCTACCTGAACTTCGGTAGAACCGGTGTCGTTTTCACCACGACCAAACTCAGAAACGATTTTAGCTGTTGCTTCAGTACTTAGAGACATTTTAAAACTCCAAAGTATAAAAAAATGAAAGGACGCCGATCTCTAATTCAGCGATCCCAGTGTACGCTACGCAAAGTGTTAAACAATTTACGCGACGTTAAGCGGCAGTATTCTACTCGTAGCGACCTGTTATCGCAAGATGGTTAACATTACGCCGGGTATTCAACCACCAGCCGACGAGGCGCGACGCGGCCTTCATCGTCAATTTCGCCCATACCGATAAACTTGCCGTTTTCACCTTCGGTAACACGAACCAGTCCTTCCAGCGGCGCACCGGATGTACGAACCGGGTTACCATTTTTGAAGTAAACAGAAGATGTTAGCGGAAGATTCACCACCGGATAGTCCGAAGCTGGACTGTCCATTGGCATCAGTAAGGGATCAAGTAACTCCGCAGCCGGAATATCCTGCTGTTCGGCTTGCTCAACAAGTTCACGCAGGTGCTCCAGGGTAACCATCCGTTCAACCGGATATTTACTTACCGCCAGACGGCGCAGATAAATCACATGCGCGCCACAGCCGAGTTTTTCACCCAGGTCATCAATGATGGTACGGATATAAGTGCCTTTTGAGCAGTGAATTTCCAGCTCCAGCTCATTGCCTTCATGGCGAATAAACAGCAATTCATAAACGGTAATCGGACGCGCTTCACGCGGAACTTCAATGCCCTGACGCGCGTATTCGTACAGTTTTTTACCCTGGTATTTCAGTGCTGAATACATCGATGGGATCTGTTCGATGTCGCCACGGAAGGTATCCAGTGCCGCCGCCAGTTGCTCTGCGCTAAAGGTTACCGGACGCTCCTCAACGATTTGTCCGTCGGCGTCAGAAGTATCAGTACGCTGCCCAAGCCGCGCAATGACCCGATAGCGTTTGTCGGAGTCCAGCAGATACTGGGAAAACTTCGTCGCTTCCCCGAGGCAAATCGGCAACATGCCGGTCGCCAGCGGGTCCAGTGCACCGGTATGTCCGGCACGGTTAGCGTTATAAATGCGTTTCACTTTTTGCAGCGCATCGTTGCTGGACATGCCCTGCGGTTTATCCAGCAACAAAACGCCATTAATGTCGCGACCGCGACGACGAGGACGACTCATTAGTCCTCCTTGCTGTCGTCCGGGTTAACACGACGCTCTTCGTCATGTTTGACCACGCTGGTCACCAGGTTTGACATACGCATCCCTTCAACCAGTGAGTTGTCGTAGAAGAAGGTCAGTTCCGGCACGATACGCAGGCGCATCGCTTTACCCAGCAGGCTGCGGATGAAACCAGAAGCTTCCTGCAACGCTTTGATGCCCGCTTTAACCGCGTCTTCATCTTTGTCGTTGAGGAACGTCACATATACTTTGGCATACGCCAGGTCGCGAGACATTTCGACACCAGAAACGGTGGTCATCATGCCCAGACGAGGGTCTTTAATTTCGCGCTGCAGGATGAGAGCGATCTCTTTTTGCATTTCCTGCGCTACGCGCTGTGGGCGACCAAATTCTTTCGCCATAATAAATTCTCCTGACAAAAAAGGGGCCATAAGCCCCTTTTTAAAATTAATTTCAGGTGGAAGGGCTGTTCACGTAGGCCTGATAAGACGCGCCAGCGTCGCATCAGGCAACGGCTGCCGGATGTGGCGCAAACGCCTTATCCGGCCTACACCCAATCAACCTTAGGCAATCGTACGCTGAATCTCGATGATTTCGAACACTTCGATCACATCGCCTGTGCGGACGTCGTTGTAGTTCTTAACGCCGATACCACATTCCATACCGTTACGGACTTCGTTGACGTCATCTTTGAAGCGGCGCAGGGACTCCAGCTCGCCTTCGTAGATAACCACGTTGTCGCGCAGAACGCGGATCGGGTTGTGACGTTTAACCACACCTTCGGTAACCATACAGCCTGCGATAGCACCAAATTTCGGTGATTTAAACACGTCACGAACTTCTGCCAGACCGATAATCTGTTGTTTCAGTTCCGGAGAGAGCATACCGCTCATCGCCGCTTTCACTTCATCGATCAGGTTATAGATGACGGAGTAGTAACGCAGATCCAGGCTTTCCGCTTCAATCACTTTACGCGCAGAGGCATCAGCACGAACGTTAAAGCCAACCAGAATAGCGTTGGATGCCGCTGCCAGGGTCGCGTCGGTTTCGGTAATACCACCTACGCCAGAACCGATGATCTTCACTTTAACTTCGTCAGTAGACAGTTTCAGCAAGGAGTCGGAGATCGCTTCCACAGAGCCCTGAACGTCTGCCTTCAGTACGATGTTCACTTCATGAACTTCGCCTTCAGTCATGTTGGCAAACATGTTCTCGAGTTTAGATTTCTGCTGACGCGCCAGTTTAACTTCGCGGAATTTGCCCTGACGGTACAGTGCAACTTCACGTGCTTTCTTCTCGTCACGTACAACGGTAACTTCATCACCCGCAGCTGGAACACCGGACAAGCCGAGGATTTCCACCGGAATAGACGGACCTGCTTCCAGCACTTCCTGACCCAGTTCGTTACGCATCGCACGAACACGGCCGTATTCGAAGCCACACAGAACGATATCGCCCTTGTGCAGAGTGCCTTCGCGTACCAGTACAGTAGCAACCGGACCACGACCTTTATCGAGGAAGGATTCGATAACCGCACCGCTCGCCATCCCGTTACGTACGGCTTTCAGTTCCAGGACTTCAGCCTGCAGCAGGATAGCATCCAGCAGTTCATCAATACCGGTACCCGCTTTTGCAGATACGTGTACAAACTGGCTTTCACCGCCCCACTCTTCTGGCAGGATGCCGTACTGAGAGAGTTCGTTCTTAACGCGATCCGGATCGGCTTCTGGCTTATCGATTTTGTTCACAGCAACCACTACCGGAACACCCGCCGCTTTCGCGTGCTGGATAGCTTCGATAGTCTGCGGCATTACGCCGTCGTCTGCTGCAACAACCAGGACTACGATGTCCGTTGCCTGCGCACCACGTGCACGCATTGAAGTAAACGCGGCGTGCCCCGGGGTATCCAGGAAGGTGATCATGCCGTTTTCAGTTTCAACGTGGTATGCACCGATGTGCTGGGTAATGCCGCCCGCTTCGCCAGAGGCCACTTTCGTTGAACGAATGTAGTCCAGCAGAGAGGTTTTACCGTGGTCAACGTGACCCATGATGGTCACAACCGGCGCACGCGGTTCAGCCGCAGCGCCAGTATCACGGTCGCTCATTACCGCTTCTTCCAGTTCGTTTTCACGACGCAGGATAACTTTGTGGCCCATCTCTTCGGCTACCAGCTGTGCGGTTTCCTGGTCGATAACCTGGTTGATGGTTGCCATTGCGCCCAGTTTCATCATCGCTTTGATGACCTGAGAGCCTTTAACCGCCATCTTGTTCGCCAGTTCGCCTACAGTAATGGTTTCGCCAATCACTACATCACGGTTAACAGCCTGAGCTGGTTTCTGGAAGCTCTGCTGCAGCGAAGAACCTTTACGTTTTCCGCCTTTACCGCCACGTACTGCTGCACGCGCTTCTTCGCGGTCAGCTTTTGATTCAGCGTGTTTATTGCCTTTCTTCGGACGAGCTGCTTTCGCGTTACGACCACGGCCGCGGCCGCCTTCGACTTCACGATCGCTTTCGTCTTCTGCCTGGCGAGCATGTTGAGAGGTAGTAACGTGATAATCGCTGGAATCTTCAGTTGGTTCCGCGTTATCAGTCCATTTATTTTCTTCCGCCATACGACGTGCTTCTTCAGCAACGCGACGTGCTTCTTCTTCGAGTTTACGACGCGCTTCTTCTTCTGCTTTACGCTTGAGCTCTGCAGCTTCCTGCTCACGGCGGGCTTTTTCAGCCTGGGCGGTTTTAGTCATATCGTCTTGTTGATTGCTCACTTTGTCTTTTTCCGCAGCTTCACGTTTCGCTTGTTCAGCGGCTTCACGTTTAGCTTGTTCTGCGGCCTCACGTTCAGCTTTTTGTTGCGCCTCGCGTTTGGCCGATTCTTCTGCCTCACGACGGGCTTGCTCTTCCGCTTCACGCTGCGCTTGCTCTTCCGCCGCAAGGCGTTCGGCCTCTTGCGGGTCACGTTTCACAAAGGTGCGTTTCTTGCGGACTTCGATTTGTACCGATTTGCTTTTTCCACCGGTACCTGGAATGTTAAGGGTGCTGCGTGTTTTACGCTGCAGCGTTAATTTGTCCGGCCCTGAATTTTTCTGGTTCAGGTGGTCAATTAAAGCCTGTTTCTCTTGTGCGGACACAGAGTCGTCAGCAGACTTCCGGATACCTGCATCAGCAAATTGCTGTACCAGGCGTTCCACGGAGGTCTGTCGCTCTGCGGCCAGCGTTTTAATCGTTACATCTGTCATGCTGTTCCTTCCTGCTACAGTTTATTACGCTTCGTCACCGAACCAGCAAATATTACGGGCAGCCATAATCAGTGCTCCGGCTTTTTCGTCGGTCAACCCTTCGATATCAGCCAGATCATCAATGCCCTGTTCGGCGAGATCTTCCAGCGTACAAACGCCACGGGCGGCCAGTTTGAATGCCAAATCACGATCCATCCCTTCAAGGTTCAGCAGATCGTCAGCCGGTTTGTTATCACCGAGGCTTTCTTCCTGGGCCTGTGCAATGGTGGCCAGTGCATTTTTAGCACGCTCACGCAGTGCTTCAACGGTAGGCTCATCAAGGCCTTCGATTTCCAACAGCTCTTTCATCGGCACATAGGCCAGTTCTTCCAGCGTTGAGAAACCTTCTTCTACCAGGACAGTAGCGAAGTCTTCGTCAATGTCGAGATAACGGGTGAAGGTGTCAATCGCTGCGTGCGCTTCCGCCTGATGCTTAGCCTGCAGGTCGTCAACGGTCATCACGTTGAGTTCCCAACCACTGAGCTGCGAAGCCAGACGCACGTTCTGACCGTTACGACCAATAGCCTGCGCCAGGTTACCGGCTTCAACGGCGATATCCATGGTGTGTTTATCTTCATCCACCACGATAGAAGCAACGTCTGCCGGTGCCATTGCGTTAATCACGAACTGCGCCGGGTTATCATCCCACAGGACGATATCGATACGCTCGCCGCCCAGTTCGGTAGAAACCGCCTGAACACGCGCGCCACGCATACCTACGCAAGCACCTACCGGATCGATACGTTTATCGTTGGTTTTCACTGCGATTTTCGCACGAGAACCCGGATCGCGAGCCGCTGCTTTAATTTCAATCACTTCTTCGCCGATTTCCGGTACTTCAATACGGAACAGTTCGATCAGCATTTCCGGCTTGGAACGAGTCACGAACAGTTGCGCGCCACGCGCTTCCGGGCGAACAGAATAGAGCACGCCACGAACGCGGTCGCCAGGGCGGAAGTTTTCACGCGGCAGCATATCTTCACGCAGGATCACAGCTTCAGCATTATTGCCCAGATCCAGAGAAATGTTATCGCGGTTTACTTTTTTCACCACGCCGGTGATGATTTCACCTTCGTGTTCACGGAACTGATCAACCACCATCGCACGTTCGGCTTCACGCACTTTCTGCACGATAACCTGTTTTGCCGTCTGGGTGGTGATACGGTCAAAGGTAACAGACTCAATCTGATCTTCAACGTAATCACCCAGGTTCAGGCTTTCATCTTCATAACGTGCGGCTTCAAGGGTGATTTCCTTGGTCGGCTGGGTGACTTCATCAACAACTAACCAGCGACGGAAGGTGTCAAAATCACCGCTTTTGCGATCGATCTGTACGCGGACGTCGATCTCTTGTTCGTATTTTTTCTTGGTTGCTGTAGCCAGCGCGCTTTCCAACGCTTCGAAAATTTTCTCGCGAGGTAGCGCCTTTTCATTGGAGACGGCTTCAACTACAGCCAAAATTTCTTTGTTCATCGCGGGCTTTTCACCTCATCCAGACTATTAAAAGTGGGGAACCAGGTTCGCCTTCTGGATATTACTCAGCGCGAACACTTCATCTTTACCTTCGACGGTAACTGTGATCATTTCACCGTCTACCGCTTTGATAACGCCCTGCCATTTACGACGATTTTGTACCGCCATACGGAGAACCAGAGTCACCTCTTCTCCGGCAAAACGGGCGTAGTGTTCAGCCGTGAACAGTGGGCGATCGAGCCCCGGTGAGGAGACTTCCAGGTTATAAGCAACGGTGATGGGATCTTCAACATCCAGCACAGCACTTACCTGGTGGCTCACATCAGCACAATCATCAACATTGATGCCATCTTCACTATCAATATAGATGCGCAGTGTGGATGTGCGACCGCGAATAAACTCGATGCCAACCAGTTCAAAACCCAAGGCCTCAACTGGCGCAGTAATCATCTCTGTTAATTTTTGCTCTAATGTGGACAAGCCCACCCCCAAGACATAAAAAAAGGGCCTAAAGCCCAGTTATTCTGTAGTCAGATAACAAAAAACCCCGATAAATCGGGGCTTTATATAACTGAACCCTATAACCGCAACTGCGGTCTGGAGCACTTTCCAGAAGGATTTTTTCAAATCCCACTACGAAGGCCGAAGTCTTCACAGTATATTTGAAAAAGAACTCTAAGGGAAAGTGGTTGCGGGGGCCGGATTTGAACCGACGACCTTCGGGTTATGAGCCCGACGAGCTACCAGGCTGCTCCACCCCGCGCCTGAAACGTGGCAAATTCTACTCGTTTTGGGTAAAAAATGCAAATACTGCTGGGATTTGGTGTACCGAGACGGGACGTAAAATCTGCGTGCATTATAGTGATCCACGCCACATTTTGTCAACATTTATTGCTACCCACGTGAATGGATATCCAGTTAATTTCCATCTGTTGAATACTTTCCCCCTCCACTTACCTTTCTTAAGCGCATTATTTTACAAAAAACACACTAAACTCTTCCTGTCTCAGATAAAAGATGATTAAATGAAAACTCATTTATTTTGCATAAAAATTCAATTAGAGCGGAAATCCAGGCTCATCATCAGTTAATCAAGCAGGGTGTTATTTTATGACGACGATTCTCAAGCATCTCCCGGTAGGTCAACGTATTGGTATCGCGTTTTCTGGCGGTCTGGACACCAGTGCCGCACTGCTGTGGATGCGAAAAAAGGGAGCGGTTCCTTATGCATATACTGCAAACCTGGGCCAGCCAGACGAAGAGGATTATGATGCGATCCCTCGTCGTGCCATGGAATACGGCGCGGAGAACGCACGTCTGATCGACTGCCGCAAGCAGTTGGTCGCCGAAGGTATTGCCGCGATTCAGTGTGGCGCTTTCCATAACACCACCGGCGGTCTGACCTATTTCAACACCACTCCGCTGGGTCGCGCCGTAACCGGCACCATGCTGGTTGCTGCCATGAAAGAAGATGGCGTAAACATTTGGGGAGATGGCAGCACCTATAAAGGCAACGATATCGAGCGTTTCTATCGCTACGGCCTGTTGACCAATGCGGAACTACAGATTTATAAACCGTGGCTCGATACCAACTTTATTGATGAGTTAGGCGGCCGTCATGAAATGTCTGAATTTATGATTGCCTGCGGTTTCGACTATAAAATGTCGGTTGAAAAAGCCTACTCCACCGACTCCAATATGCTCGGCGCAACGCACGAAGCGAAAGATCTGGAATACCTCAACTCCAGCGTAAAAATCGTCAACCCGATTATGGGCGTGAAATTCTGGGATGAGAGCGTGAAGATCCCGGCAGAAGAAGTCACGGTGCGTTTTGAGCAAGGTCATCCGGTGGCGCTTAACGGCAAGACATTTAGCGACGATGTCGAAATGATGCTGGAAGCTAACCGCATCGGTGGCCGCCATGGCCTGGGCATGAGCGACCAGATCGAAAACCGTATCATCGAAGCGAAAAGCCGCGGCATCTATGAAGCCCCGGGGATGGCACTCCTGCACATTGCGTATGAACGTCTGCTGACCGGTATTCACAACGAAGACACCATCGAGCAGTATCACGCGCATGGTCGTCAGTTGGGTCGTTTGTTGTACCAGGGGCGCTGGTTTGACTCCCAGGCTCTGATGTTACGTGACTCCCTGCAACGCTGGGTTGCCAGCCAGATAACTGGTGAAGTGACGCTGGAACTGCGTCGCGGTAACGACTACTCGATCCTCAACACCGTCTCTGACAACCTGACCTATAAAGCAGAGCGTTTGACCATGGAGAAAGGCGACTCTATGTTTACGGCTGAAGATCGTATTGGTCAACTGACCATGCGTAACCTGGATATTACCGATACCCGCGAGAAGTTGTTCGGTTATGCCAAAACAGGCCTGCTCTCATCTTCTGCCACTTCAGGTGTGCCGCAGGTTGAGAATCTGGAAAATAAAGGGAAGTAATTACTTTTCTGTTCCCTGCAAGAAGCCGCGTTAGCGGCTTGAGACTGAGGACAAACGCAAAACTGCCTGATGCGCTACGCTTATCAGGCCTACGTGAGTTATGCAATATATTGAATTTGCATGATTTTCTAGGCCGGATAAGGCGTTCACGCCGCATCCGGCATGAACAAAGCGCACTTTGTCAACAATCTGAAGCCGCGTTAGCGGCTTTTTGTGTATAAAAATCAGGCCTAATAAGGTGTGATTGCATTTTGAGTTCTGGTTATTCGCGTCCCTGTAAAGGCAAGGAGGCACGCATCCTGCTCAATTGCTTTCTACAGACGAAAAAAAAGACGCTTTTTAGCGTCTTTCTTTCGGAATATTGGTACTGAGGATGGGACTCGAACCCACAAGCCCGTTAGGGCACTACCACCTCAAGGTAGCGTGTCTACCAATTCCACCACCTCAGCACGGATACTACTTTTTAGTTCGGGATATCGCTGGTCGGCTTAGCCGGAGCAGCTGGCTGAGTTTGTTCGGTTTTCGCCGGAGCACTCAGGTTTTCCCACTCGCTACCTTTATTGGTTTTATTGCTGTTGATGTTACCCAGCACCAGACTGATGATGAAGAACAACGTTGCCAGCACAGCCGTCATACGGGTCATGAAGTTGCCAGAACCACTTGAACCAAACAGCGTAGCGGAAGCGCCTGCTCCGAAGGAGGCTCCCATATCAGCGCCTTTACCTTGCTGCAGCATAATAAGACCTACAAGGCCAATTGCTACAATAAGGAAAACTACCAAAAGAGCTTCGTACATAATCAACCTGTTCCTTGCGGAGTTGCCGCGTACCAATGCTTCAACCAATAAAGCGGGAGAATTTAATCTTTCCCACTGAAGCGGGTGTGAATACTAACCAAAGCGAATGACCTTCGCAAGGGCAATTTTATCGCATTGTATCAACTGCGGAAAAAAACAGCAAAACCGATGTGCTTAAGAAGAACAAAGGCGACAATCGCCGCCTTTTTAGCCAGTTAGCTATCAAATCAAACCGCTTTTACCGCGTCAGCGATGCGATGCGCAAATTCGGTTACCTGCGTTTCGTCTTCACCTTCTACCATCACGCGAATTAACGGCTCGGTGCCAGATTTACGCAGCAACACGCGTCCACGGTTGCCCAGCGCCGCTTCAACTTCGGCTGTCACGGCTTTGACTGACTCATGCTCAAGCGGATCGCCGCTACCTGCGGTGTAACGCACGTTAACCAGAATCTGCGGGAACATTTTCATGCCGCTGCAAAGGTCGTGCAGGCTCATATGGTTACGCGCCATCGCCGCCAGGACCTGCAAACCAGCAACAATGCCATCACCGGTGGTGGTTTTATCCAGTAGGATCACGTGGCCAGAGTTCTCGGCACCGATGCGCCAGCCTTTCTCCTGCATTTTTTCCAGTACGTAGCGATCGCCCACTTTTGCACGAGCAAATGGAATGCCTAACTGTTTCAGCGCCAGTTCCAGCCCCATGTTGCTCATCAATGTACCCACCACGCCACCACGCAGCTGGCCCTGACGCAGACCTTCGCGCGCGATGATATACATAATCTGGTCGCCATCGACTTTATTGCCTTCATGGTCAACCATAATCACGCGATCCCCGTCGCCGTCGAGAGCAATACCGAGATCCGCTTTCTCCGCCAGTACACGTGCCTGTAGCGCGCGAACGTCGGTAGCCCCCACTTCGGCATTGATGTTTACACCGTTCGGCTCACAACCGATGGCGATAACGTTCGCTCCCAGTTCGCGCAGCACGTTCGGCGCAATGTGATAAGTCGCACCGTTTGCGCAATCCACCACAATCTTCAGTTCACTGAGGCTAAGTTCGTTCGGAAATGTGGCTTTGCAAAATTCGATATAGCGACCCGCAGCATCAACGATACGGCTGGCTTTACCCAGTTCTGCCGAATCAACGCAGCTGATCTCTTTCTCCATTTCCGCTTCGATGGCCTCTTCTACCGCATCCGGTAGTTTGGTACCGTCGATAGAGAAGAATTTAATGCCATTATCGTAGAACGGGTTATGCGATGCAGATATCACAATCCCAGCCTCTGCGCGGAAAGTCCGCGTCAGATAAGCCACGGCCGGTGTTGGCATTGGGCCGGTAAAGAGCGCAGAAAGACCGGCAGCCGCCAGACCTGCTTCCAGTGCTGACTCCAGCATATAACCAGAAATACGCGTGTCTTTACCAATAATGATCTTACGGGAGCCGTGGCGCGCCAGCACTTTACCCGCAGCCCACCCCAGCTTAAGCACAAAATCAGGCGTGATCGGCGCATCCCCAACACGACCACGAATCCCATCGGTACCGAAATATTTACGATTACTCATAGCGTTTGTTTTCCTTTGCAGACAGAGTGGCTTCCACCACTCGCATCGCTTCTACGGTTTCTTTGACGTCATGAACACGAATAATGTGCGCGCCTTGCATTGCGGCAATTACCGCACAGGCCAGACTACCGCTCAGGCGCTCGGACGGTCCCACGTTCAACAGCTGTCCAATCATCGATTTTCGTGACATACCCACCAACAGCGGCAGGTTGAAATGATGAAATTCAGCCAGACGCGCCAGTAATGCATAGTTGTGATGGAGATTTTTACCGAAACCGAATCCGGGGTCGAGCAACAATTTCTCTTTTGCGATACCAGCCTGTTCGCAGCGTGCTATTTGCTCAACAAAGTAGCGATTTACCTCGGCAAAGACATCGTCATACTTCGGTGCTTCCTGCATGGTCTTTGGATTTCCCTGCATATGCATCAGGCAAACTGGCAAACCAGTTTCAGCAGCAGCTTCCAGGGCGCCGGGTTCGGAAAGGGAGCGGATATCATTAATGATGTGAGCGCCTGCTTTCGCTGACTCACGGATAACTTCCGGTTTGGATGTATCCACTGAGATCCAAACTTCAAATCGTTGTGCAATTGCCTCAACGACTGGAATAACACGCTGCAACTCTTCTTCAACGCTCACTTCCGCAGCCCCTGGACGTGTGGACTCGCCGCCAACGTCAATGATCGTTGCGCCAGCATTGATCATCAGATTCGCATGTTTCACCGCATCAATCAGCGAGTTATGCGTGCCGCCATCGGAGAAGGAATCAGGCGTGACGTTGAGGATCCCCATTACGTGAGGATGGCTAAGGTCCAGTGAAGTGCCCTGGGCAAAGAGTTTCATGGTGTTATCCCTGGTATGAATTGATAAGAAAAAACCCCGGAGCACGCCCCGGGGTTTTCGTTACAAATACAGTCATCTAATGCGGGAACTTACTTGTCGCCTAACTGCTCTGACATGGTGTTACCCGGGTTCGGCGTACGCGGTTCATCAACCGGACGCGGAGCCTTTGGGCTACCATTGTCGCCAGAGTTGTTAGAAGCGCCAGGTTCTTCCCAGCCAGCTGGCGGACGTACATCGCGACGAGCCATCAGGTCGTCAATCTGTGGTGCGTCGATGGTTTCATATTTCATGAGCGCATCTTTCATCGCATGCAGAATATCCAGGTTGTCGTTCAACAACTGACGCGCACGATTGTAATTACGCTCAATCAGTAACTTCACTTCCTGGTCGATGATACGCGCAGTTTCATCGGACATATGTTTCGCTTTCGCCACGCTACGACCGAGGAACACTTCACCTTCTTCTTCCGCATACAGCAGCGGACCAAGTTTTTCGGAGAAGCCCCACTGGGTCACCATGTTACGCGCCAGGTTGGTCGCAACTTTAATATCGTTGGACGCCCCGGTAGAAACATGTTCCGGCCCGTAGATGATCTCTTCCGCCAGACGGCCGCCGTAGAGAGTACTGATCTGGCTTTCCAGCTTCTGACGGCTGGCGCTAATTGCGTCGCCTTCAGGCAGGAAGAAGGTCACACCCAACGCACGTCCGCGCGGGATAATCGTCACTTTATGTACCGGATCGTGTTCTGGCACCAGTCGACCGATAATCGCATGGCCTGCTTCGTGGTATGCGGTCGATTCTTTCTGCGCTTCCGTCATCACCATGGAGCGACGTTCCGCACCCATCATGATTTTGTCTTTCGCTTTTTCGAACTCAACCATCGATACAACGCGTTTATTGCCACGGGCAGCGAACAGTGCAGCTTCGTTCACCAGGTTTGCCAGATCAGCACCGGAGAAGCCAGGTGTACCACGGGCAATGATTGCCGCGTCGATATCTGGCGCCAAGGGTACGCGACGCATGTGAACTTTCAGGATCTGCTCACGACCGCGAACATCAGGCAGACCAACCACAACCTGACGGTCGAAACGGCCAGGACGCAGCAGCGCCGGGTCCAGAACGTCCGGACGGTTAGTCGCAGCGATAACAATGATACCTTCGTTACCTTCGAAGCCATCCATCTCAACCAGCATCTGGTTCAGGGTCTGTTCACGTTCATCGTGACCACCGCCCAAACCTGCACCACGCTGGCGGCCTACGGCGTCGATTTCATCAATAAAGATGATACAAGGTGCCGCTTTCTTCGCCTGTTCGAACATGTCACGTACACGGGATGCACCAACACCGACGAACATTTCTACGAAGTCAGAACCGGAGATAGTAAAGAACGGAACTTTCGCTTCGCCTGCAATCGCTTTCGCCAGCAGCGTTTTACCGGTACCCGGAGGACCGACCATCAGGACGCCTTTCGGGATCTTACCGCCAAGTTTCTGGAAGCGGCTCGGCTCACGCAGATACTCAACCAGTTCGGCAACTTCTTCTTTTGCTTCGTCGCAACCCGCAACGTCAGCAAAGGTCGTTTTGATCTGATCTTCCGTCAGCATGCGCGCTTTGCTCTTACCGAACGACATGGCACCTTTGCCACCGCCGCCCTGCATTTGACGCATGAAGAAGATCCAGACACCAATCAGCAACAGCATCGGGAACCAGGAGATGAAGATAGAAGCCAGCAGGCTTGGCTCTTCAGGCGGTTCACCGACAACCTTGACGTTCTTGGTCAGCAGGTTATCCAGTAACTTCGGATCCTGAACAGGAATGTAAGTGGTATAACGGTTACTATCTTTCTTGGTAACGTTGATTTCACGTCCGTTGATACGCGCTTCACGAACCTGGTCGTTATTGACCTCTTGTAGGAAGGTAGAGTAATCCACCTTACGTCCATTAGACTCGCTGGGCCCAAAGCTCTGGAATACTGACATCAGCACAACGGCAATGACCAGCCAGAGTATTAGGTTTTTCGCCATGTCACTCAAGGGATTAACCTCTTATTACAACTGTGTTAAAAACAGCGTCAGGATACTCTATATCCAGCAGCTTTCAAACTTTCGTCTGAAATCTCCTGGTTAGGGTTTACGCCCGGTCGCTACAATATACACTTCCCGCGAACGTGCACGAGAAGAGTCCGGCTTACGAACTTTGACCTTCGTAAACAGGGAGCGAATTTCCCTTAGATACTCATCGAAACCTTCGCCCTGGAACACCTTCACTACAAAACTGCCACCTGGCGCCAACACATCACGACACATTTCTAGCGCCAGTTCCACCAGATACATGGCACGGGGGATATCCACCGCCGGTGTTCCGCTCATGTTTGGTGCCATATCGGACATGACAACCTGGACTTTACTGTCGCCTACGCGTTCCAGCAGTGCTTTCATCACCAGTTCATCACGAAAATCGCCCTGAAGAAAGTCCACACCAACGATAGGATCCATAGGTAAAAGATCGCAAGCGATGATGCGTCCTTTGCCGCCAATTTGGGTGACCACATATTGTGACCAACCGCCAGGCGCGGCGCCAAGGTCGACAACCGTCATTCCCGGTTTAAAGAGTTTGTCACTTTGCTGTATTTCATCAAGTTTAAACCAGGCACGGGAACGTAACCCCTTTTTCTGTGCCTGTTGAACATATTTATCGCTAAAGTGTTCCTGAAGCCAGCGACTGGAGCTGGCAGAACGCTTCTTACCTGTCATTTAACTTTCCCATTGGGATAACTCATCGTAACCAATTGCGTAAATTTTTACGCGCCTATTTGGTGATATATGGGAGATGGCGGTAGAATGACCCGTTTTCAATCCCAACGTAAGCAAAAAATACGATGAATCTGAGTACTAAACAAAAACAGCACCTGAAAGGTCTGGCACATCCGCTCAAGCCAGTTGTTCTGCTTGGCAGTAATGGTTTGACCGAAGGGGTGCTGGCCGAGATTGAACAAGCGTTAGAGCACCATGAACTCATCAAGGTGAAAATCGCCACTGAAGATCGCGAAACTAAAACCTTGATCGTGGAAGCTATCGTGCGCGAAACCGGCGCCTGTAATGTACAGGTCATCGGTAAAACGCTGGTGCTTTATCGTCCAACTAAAGAACGTAAAATCTCGCTGCCACGCTAAGATTATCCTAAAGTTACACACATTTGCTGTGTAAAACGAGGGATTTTCCGCAAGCAGGAGAGCAAAATGCCACGCTCTGTTCGTTGATAAAAGGCCGCATAGCGGCCTTTTTCCTTTCTTTACAATACATCAACATTTTGAGTATTGGGTAATTCTTACAGGTATTCCACCTTAATTACTTCAAATTCTACATCGCCGCCCGGCGTTTTGATGACCACTACATCATCTTCTTCTTTGCCAATCAGTCCACGAGCGATTGGCGAGTTAACAGAAATCAGGTTCTGTTTAAAGTCAGCTTCGTCATCGCCTACGATGCGATAGGTCTGTTCTTCATCAGAATCCAGATTCAACACCGTTACGGTGGCGCCAAAAATCACGCGACCATTGTTTGGCATTTTGGTGACATCAATTACCTGCGCGTTCGACAGCTTGGCTTCGATATCTTTGATACGGCCTTCGCAAAAACCCTGTTGCTCACGCGCAGCGTGGTATTCGGCGTTTTCTTTCAGGTCGCCATGTTCACGCGCTTCCGCGATAGCAGCAATGATTTCAGGACGGCGCACAGATTTCAGAAAATCCAGCTCTTCGCGTAATTTTTCAGCGCCGCGTAAGGTCATCGGAATAGCTTGCATTTGTTATACCTCTTGAATATTCCTGATGGGGCGAGTCTCCACTCGCCCCGGCTGTTCGGCATGCCCGGCACAACTCCTCGTCGGGACCAGAAGCAAAAAAATACCGACCCGGGAACAGGTCCCAGGCCAGCAATAATTCACATTTTGATAGTCATTTTACCCTGAAGTTCCCGAAGGGTCATCGTTTACTTTATAGGGCGTTGCGCCGTAGTATGACGGCTCGATTCCAGGTTGTTAGCGCGAGATTATGCGATTTTCCAGATTTATCATCGGATTGACCAGCTGTATAGCGTTCAGTGTTCAGGCCGCGAATGTAGATGAGTACATTACTCAACTTCCCGCTGGCGCCAACCTTGCCCTGATGGTGCAAAGGGTCGGCGCGTCTGCCCCCACGATTGATTACCACAGTCAGCAGATGGCGCTACCCGCCAGTACGCAAAAAGTAATCACTGCGCTGGCGGCGTTGATTCAACTCGGCCCCGATTTTCGTTTTACCACTACGCTTGAAACCAAAGGCAATGTGGAAAACGGAGTGCTTAAAGGCGATTTAGTGGCGCGATTTGGTGCCGATCCGACGCTAAAACGTCAGGATATTCGCAATATGGTCGCGACTCTGAAAAAATCTGGTGTCACACAAATCGATGGCAATGTACTCATAGACACGTCCATTTTTGCCAGCCATGATAAAGCCCCTGGCTGGCCCTGGAATGATATGACACAATGCTTTAGCGCCCCGCCTGCCGCCGCCATTGTTGACCGCAATTGCTTCTCCGTCTCGCTCTACAGTGCTCCAAAACCTGGTGATATGGCTTTTATACGCGTGGCCTCTTATTACCCCGTTACAATGTTCAGCCAGGTACGCACTCTCCCCCGTGGCTCTGCCGAAGCGCAATATTGCGAGCTGGATGTGGTACCAGGCGACCTTAACCGCTTTACGTTAACCGGATGCCTGCCACAACGTTCAGAGCCGCTACCTTTGGCTTTTGCCGTACAGGATGGTGCCAGCTACGCCGGAGCGATTCTGAAAGATGAGTTAAAACAGGCAGGCATTACCTATTCCGGCACGCTACTACGACAAACGCAGGTTAACGCCCCTGGAACCGTGGTTGCCAGTAAACAGTCGGCCCCTTTGCACGATCTGCTTAAGATTATGCTGAAAAAGTCCGACAACATGATCGCCGATACCGTCTTTCGCATGATTGGTCATGCGCGCTTTAATGTTCCGGGGACATGGCGGGCAGGCTCCGATGCCGTACGCCAGATCCTGCGCAAGCAAGCGGGTGTCGATATTGGCAACACGATTATTGCCGACGGCTCAGGGCTTTCACGGCATAACCTGATTGCGCCAGCCACCATGATGCAGGTGCTGCAATACATTGCCCAACACGACCACGAGCTTAACTTTATCTCAATGCTACCTTTGGCAGGCTACGATGGTTCGTTGCAGTACCGTGCAGGTCTGCATCAGGCGGGCGTAGATGGTAAAGTTTCAGCGAAAACAGGTTCGTTGCAGGGCGTGTATAACCTGGCGGGATTCATCACCACAGCAAGTGGGCAACGAATGGCGTTCGTACAATATCTTTCTGGTTATGCAGTTGAACCAGCAGATCAGCGTAATCGCCGTATTCCGTTAGTGCGTTTTGAAAGCCGTTTGTATAAAGATATTTACCAGAACAATTAGTCTAAAGAGAAACCCCGGCGAAGTGCCGGGGTTTCAGATTATTGACAAAGTGCGCTTTGTTTATGCCGGATGCGGCGTAAGCGTCTTATCCAGCCGACAAAATTGTGCGAATTCAATACATTGCAATTCTCTTATAGGCCTGATAAGCGTAGCGCAACCGGCAATTTGGCATTTGTCATCATCCCAAACCACGGCGCAGTGCCGTGGTTTTACTGATTAACGCTTGTAAATGAACTCAACGCCTTCTTCGTCGTCTTCGTCCCAGTCGTCATCCCAGTCTTCATCATCCTCTTCAGCAATCTCTTCAAGCTGCTGACGGTGATAATCATCCCACATGAATTCGACTTTCTCTGGCTGTTTCGCTTCTTCGGCCTGCACGACTGGGTTTTCAATGATAAAGGTCATCACATCCCAGCAGAGATCTTTCACGCCCAGTCCGCTCGCCGCAGAGATCAGATAATATTTATCTTCCCAGCCCAGCGCCTCAGCGATCGCTTTCGCTTTCTCTTCGGCTTCTGCTTTATCCAGCAGGTCGATCTTGTTGAAGACTAACCAGCGTGGTTTCGCCGCCAGATCCTGACTGTATTTTTCCAGCTCACTGATAATAATGCGCGCGTTCTCAACCGGATCGGTGCCATCAATCGGATCGATATCGATGAGGTGCAACAATACGCGACAACGTTCCAGGTGCTTAAGGAAGCGAATGCCCAGACCTGCGCCTTCAGCTGCGCCTTCAATCAGCCCAGGGATATCAGCAACAACGAAGCTCTTCTCATTGTCCATACGTACCACACCCAGGCTTGGTACGAGCGTGGTAAACGGATAGTCTGCCACTTTCGGTTTTGCCGCAGACACCGCGCGAATAAAGGTCGATTTACCAGCGTTTGGCATCCCCAGCATCCCGACATCTGCCAGCAGCATCAGCTCCAAAAGCAGCTCGCGCTTATCGCCCGGTGTACCGTTAGTTTTCTGCCGTGGTGTACGGTTAACTGAAGATTTGAAACGGGTATTGCCCAGACCGTGCCAGCCGCCCTTGGCAACCAGCAGGCGCTGACCGTGTTTGGTCATATCGCCCATGGTTTCGCCAGTACCCTGATCGATAACGCGCGTACCTACCGGCACTTTAATCGTTACGTCTTTACCGCGCTTACCGGTACAATCGCGGCTTGCGCCGTTCTGACCGCGCTCTGCACGGAAAGATTTTTCAAAACGATAATCGATAAGCGTGTTCAGGTTCTCGTCGGCTTCCATCCATACGTCACCACCGTCACCACCGTCGCCGCCATCCGGGCCGCCTTTCGGAATATATTTTTCGCGGCGGAAGCTCACACAACCATTACCGCCATCACCTGCAACGACCAGAATCGATGCTTCATCAACAAACTTCATTTTATTCTCCGTAAATCATTCGCCTGCGCGGGGTTGCGATACCACCGTTGTATGCTTACGTAATCCGCCCCAAATACGATGACCAATGGCGGAATACATCGCGCCCGCAACCACGACAAACGCACCGAGATAACCCAAAAGGTTTAACTTCGGTCTGGCGAAGAAATCGGGCCAGGCCAGTGATAAAAGATCTGAAAAAAACAGCGTAAACAGTGGAGTAAGCGTGATGATCGCGCTCACCTGCGCTGCCTGCCAGCGTGCCATCGCTTCCGCCAGGGCGCCATATCCTACCAAGGTATTCAGTCCGCAAAAAATTAAACATGCGATCTGCCAATGGCTAAGCTGCGCTATTACCCCAGGCTTCGCCAGCGGGAAGAGCGCTATTGTACACAAAGTGTACAGTAAAAACAGGATCTGCGGTGAAGCCAGTCGACGCAATAAAACCTTTTGCGCCACGCCATAACTTACCCAGACCGTCGCCGCTCCGACACCAAAGATAACTCCCCAGGTGTAATCAGTGAGCTTGGTGAAAATCTCGACCAGACTGTTATTAAAAAACATCACCAGCCCGCTCAGGAGCATCAATGCTCCCACCACCTGGGTGCTGCGCATTTTCTCTTTCAGGATAAATACGCTGGCAACCATCATGCCAACCGGCGAGAGTTGCCCAATCACCTGCGAGGCGGTCGGAGTCAGGTATTGTAAGGATGAGCTGAACAGGATGAAGTTCCCAAACAGCCCGGCAGTTGCTACAGCCAGCAAAATCAGCCAACGCGGCTTACGAAACACGCGTAATGGCGGCAGCCTCTTCTTCACCGCAAGAATGGCGCCAAGACCTATACTCGCCATTAAGAAACGGTAAAACACGATCGTCGGAGGCTCCATCACCTCCAGCACCTGCTTCATTGCAATCGGCAATGCACCCCAGCAAATTGCTGTAGTGAGTGCCAAAAGAATACCAATGCCTGCCTGCTGCTTCATACCGTATTCCCTACAAAGCACATTTGCGGATTAACGCCGCACCATGCGCATTTTTACCGGTTATCGAATGTAAAAAGCCCCGCAACACGTTGCGGGGCTTTCATCCGTTACCGGGACGCGAAAAACTTATTCAGCTTCGATGCTGATAAACTTACGGTTTTTCGGGCCTTTAACTTCGAATTTCACTTTACCGTCTGCTTTAGCAAACAGAGTGTGGTCGCGACCGCAACCTACGTTAGTACCAGCGTGGAATTTGGTACCACGTTGACGAACGATGATGCTACCCGCCAGAACGGATTCGCCACCGAAACGCTTAACGCCCAGGCGTTTAGCTTCTGAATCGCGACCGTTACGTGTGGAGCCGCCAGCCTTTTTATGTGCCATTTGAAATCTCTCCTCAGGTCTTAGGCGCTGATGCCAGTAATTTTCACATCAGTGAACCACTGACGATGGCCCTGCTGCTTACGATAGTGTTTACGACGGCGAAACTTAACGATTTTAACTTTCTCGCCACGACCGTGAGCAACAACTTCAGCTTTGATTACGCCGCCATCAACGAAAGGAACGCCGATTTTGACTTCTTCACCGTTTGCGATCATCAGCACTTCAGCGAACTCAACAGTTTCGCCAGTTGCGATGTCCAGCTTTTCCAGGCGAACGGTCTGACCTTCGCTTACTCGGTGTTGTTTACCACCACTTTGGAAAACCGCGTACATATAAAACTCCGCTTCCGCGCACACCTTTTCAATGATTCAGAGTGCGCTATAAATATTCACAATAGGGCGCGAATATTACGCAAAACGCACGCCTTTGACAAGTGCTACAGTCAATACACGAAGAAAAAAAACACAACTTGTACGGTAACGTTTATCTGTGCCATTTTTTCAGTACAATCACTCTATATTCCTAACCATAAACCCTAAGTTGCCTCTGTTCACAGTAAGGTAATCGGGGCGAAAAGCCCGGCTTTTGCGATGAATTTAGAAAAAATCAATGAGTTAACCGCGCAAGATATGGCGGGTGTTAATGCAGCAATTCTCGAGCAGCTTAATTCCGACGTCCAACTGATCAATCAGTTAGGCTATTACATCGTCAGCGGCGGCGGTAAACGTATTCGTCCGATGATTGCTGTACTGGCTGCACGAGCTGTTGGCTATGAGGGGAATGCACATGTCACCATTGCTGCCCTAATTGAGTTTATCCACACGGCGACCCTGCTACACGACGACGTTGTGGATGAATCAGATATGCGTCGAGGTAAAGCTACCGCCAACGCCGCCTTTGGTAACGCTGCCAGCGTGCTGGTAGGCGATTTTATTTATACCCGTGCGTTCCAGATGATGACCAGCCTCGGCTCACTCAAAGTGCTGGAAGTGATGTCAGAAGCCGTAAACGTCATCGCGGAAGGTGAAGTTCTGCAACTGATGAACGTTAATGATCCGGACATCACCGAAGAGAACTACATGCGCGTTATTTACAGCAAAACCGCACGTCTGTTCGAGGCTGCTGCTCAGTGTTCCGGTATTCTGGCAGGCTGTACGCCTGAAGAGGAAAAAGGCCTGCAGGATTATGGTCGTTATCTTGGCACGGCCTTCCAGCTAATCGACGATCTACTTGATTACAATGCTGATGGCGAACAGTTGGGTAAAAACGTTGGGGATGACCTGAACGAAGGAAAACCAACGCTGCCGCTGTTGCATGCGATGCATCATGGCACACCAGAACAGGCACAGATGATCCGTAACGCCATCGAACAAGGGAACGGCCGACATCTGCTGGAACCGGTTCTGGAAGCAATGAACGCTTGCGGCTCTCTGGAATGGACGCGTCAGCGTGCAGAAGAAGAAGCAGACAAAGCCATTGCTGCATTGCAAGTGTTACCAGATACCCCGTGGCGAGAGGCGTTAATCGGCCTCGCACACATCGCTGTTCAACGCGATCGTTAATCTCCCCTGTTATCCCGCGCACCGCGCGGGATAATTCCAGTAAACTCCAAAAAAACTTCATTACGCGAAAATTCTCCTCAAATACAGACGTCTCATCTTGATATATTCTGAATATTCACACTTCTTACAGGAACTTTTTAGAACAATGCGCCATCAGGAGTATAGTGATACTCGACAGAACGCATGTTCTGAATGAAAGCGACTAACTTAAGGAGTGAGGAAAGATGGAGAATAATTTCATTGACTGGCATCCCGCCGATATCATTGCGGGTTTGCGGAAAAGAGGAACGTCAATGGCGGCGGAATCTCGCAGAAATGGTTTGAGCTCCTCGACACTGGCGAATGCATTATCGCGTCCCTGGCCGAAAGGAGAGATGATTATTGCGAAAGCATTAGGAACTGATCCCTGGGTTATCTGGCCATCACGCTATCATGACCCGCTGACCCATGAGTTTATCGACAGATCGCAGTTGATGCGCAGCTACACCAAACCGCAAAAATGAGTAGCCTGGCGGTAGCCCCGCGAACGGGGCTGCCGGCTATCAGACGATTACTCGCCTTTCACACGCTCAATGTTAGCACCAAGCGCGCGAAGTTTGTCTTCAATGCGTTCGTAGCCACGATCGATGTGATAAATACGATCAACAACCGTTGTACCTTCTGCAATGCAGCCAGCCAGCACCAGACTTGCTGAAGCACGCAGATCGGTTGCCATTACCTGGGCGCCAGAAAGTTTTTCAACACCGTGACAAATAACGGTATTGCTTTCAATTTCGGCATGCGCGCCCATACGACTCAGCTCAGGGACATGCATAAAGCGGTTTTCAAAGACCGTTTCGGTGATAAATCCGGTTCCTTCTGCCACCAGGTTCAGCAGCGTGAACTGGGCCTGCATATCGGTAGGAAACGCCGGATGCGGCGCGGTACGTACGTTAACGGCCTTTGGACGTTTGCCGTGCATATCCAGGCTAATCCAGTCTTCACCCACTTCAATGTCCGCCCCGGCGTCACGCAGTTTCGCCAGCACAGCGTCAAGGGTATCTGGTTGGGCATTACGGCAGATGATTTTGCCGCGAGAGATTGCCGCAGCAACCAGGAAAGTACCGGTTTCAATTCGATCCGGCAGGACGCGGTAGACGCCGCCACCTAAGCGATCCACCCCTTCGATAACAATACGATCGGTACCCTGGCCGCTAATTTTCGCGCCCAGCGTAACCAGGAAGTTCGCAGTATCGACGATTTCCGGTTCACGCGCCGCGTTTTCAATAATCGTGGTGCCTTCTGCCAGGGTTGCTGCACACATGATGGTCACGGTTGCACCAACACTGACTTTATCCATCACGATGTGCGCGCCTTTCAGACGGCCATCGACGGAAGCTTTAACATAACCTTCTTCCAGTTTGATGGTCGCGCCTAATTGCTCAAGGCCGGAAATATGTAAATCAACCGGACGAGCACCAATCGTACAACCACCAGGCAGAGAAACCTGTCCCTGACCAAAACGAGCCACCAGTGGCCCAAGCGCCCAGATAGAGGCACGCATGGTTTTAACCAGATCGTAAGGCGCGCAGAAGACATTAACGTCGCGGGCATCAATATGCACAGAACCATTACGTTCTACTTTGGCGCCAAGCTGACTAAGCAGCTTCATTGATGTATCGACGTCTTTCAGTTTCGGGACGTTCTGGATCTCCACCGGTTCTTCCGCCAGCAGTGCAGCGAAAAGGATAGGCAGAGCAGCATTTTTAGCGCCGGAAATTGTGACTTCGCCCTGGAGCTTCGTTGGCCCCTGAACACGAAATTTATCCATTTAGTATGTTCTCAGTTAACAATTCATATCCGCTACCGGCGTATCGCCCATAGCTCAAAAGCCGTTCAGTTTGCGATCGCGCGCCCACTCCGCAGGGGTATACGCTTTGATCGACACAGCATGAATGCGGTTATCCGCAATATACTCCATCAGCGGACCGTAAACCGTCTGCTGTTTTTTAACCCGGCTCATGCCATCAAACATCTCACCCACGGCAATAACCTGAAAGTGGCTGCCATCGCCGGAAACGTGGACTTCCTGGAGGGAAAGAGCGTTCATCAGCACGCTCTGAATTTCATTATTTTCCATGGGATCTTCATTCATCAGTTAATAAACCAGCGAAACATCTTAGAGCAAAGTTGCGCTGTCATAAATAAGCAAAAAGCCTTGCTGATTAATCAGACAAGGCTCGGCTTACTGGTAGGTTTGCCGGACAGGCGGGTAACGCCTTATCCAGCCTGAAAAAAATTAACGAGGCAGGACATCAGACGGCAAATTATACAATTTTGCCAGGGTATACACCTTGTCGTTTACCCCCTGAAGCGTCACGCTATTGCCCTGCTTTTTCGCCAAATCGATCAGATGGAGCAGCAGCGCCAGTCCACCTGTATCAACGCGGGATACGCGACTAAGATCGATGCGGGTAATCCCCCTCACCACTTCGTCACGCATTTCCCAAAGCGGCAGCAGTACGTCCTGATCCAACTCTCCGGTTAATACCAGAGTGTCGTCCGTCTGCATCCAGCTCAGTGACTCGCTCATTATTTTTTCTCTTCCAGCGTAATTTTCTGCTGAGAAATCGATTTCAGTTGCGCGGTCAGACCGTCAATGCCTTTGGTACGAAGCAGCGTTCCCCACTCATTTTGTTTCGTGGTGATCATGCTGACGCCTTCGGCAATCATGTCGTAAGCCTGCCACTTGCCAGTCTGAGAGTTTTTACGCCACTGGAAATCCAGGCGTACTGGCGGACGACCATTCGGGTCAATAATGGTGACGCGGATAGGTACAATGGTTTTATCACCCAACGGCTGTTCCGGCGCAATCTGATAGGTCTGACCGTGATACATCGCCAGTGCCTGACCGTAAGCCTGCTTCAGATACTCATGGAAAGCGGCAAAGTAGGCTTCACGCTGGGCTGGGGTCGCGCTTTTGTAGTACTGACCCAGTACCAGCGCACCGGCGTATTTTATCTGTACGTACGGTAGCAGCTCTTGATCGACGATGGTACGCAGATAATCCGGGTTAGCCCGAATTTGCGATTGTTCATTCTTCAGGCGATCGAACGTTTTCTGCGCCGCCTCGTCCATCAGTTTATACGGATTGGTCTGATCTGCCGCGGTTGCCGCACTCAGCGATGCAATCATTAGCAAAGCGACCATCATTAGACGTTTAAACATGCGTCGGTTCTCCTGAAATTATTTCGTTGTACCCACAGGTTCAGTGGTTTCATTATTACCTGGCGCAGCGGCTGGCGCATCGCCACTATTCTTATTGTCATCACCTTTACTGCCGTAAAGGAACTGACCAATGAGATCTTCCAGAACCATCGCAGATTTGGTGTCCTGAATCGTATCGCCATCCTTCAGGATAGCAGTACCCAGCTCAGGGTCTTCAAAACCGACGTTTAATGCCAGATATTGTTCCCCAAGCAGACCGGAAGTACGAATGCTCAACGAACTGGTATCAGGAATGTGGTTATAACGTTGTTCAATTTCCAGCGTCACGCGCGGTAGATAGGTTTTTGGGTCCAGCGTAATATCCGCAACCCGGCCTACAACAACACCACCAATACTAACCGGAGAGCGCGCTTTCAGGCCGCCGATATTATCGAACGTCGCATAAAGCGTGTAGGTCGGTTCAGTTCGCATTGACGTCACGTTTGCCGCCTTCAGGCAAACAAACAGCGCCGCCAACAGTGCTGCTAATAAAAAGATACCCACCCAAATTTCATTTTTTTTCGTTTGCATGAACTCAATTCCCAAACATCAATGCGGTCAGCACAAAATCCAGCCCCAGTACGGCCAGAGACGAGTGGACAACGGTACGAGTGGTTGCCCGGCTAATCCCGGCAGAGGTCGGGATGGCGTCATAACCGTTAAACAGCGAAATCCACGTCACCGTAATGGCGAACACCACGCTCTTAATCAGACAGTTGACCAGATCCATACGCCAGTCGACGGCGTTTTGCATTGCCGACCAGAAGAACCCACTATCAATGCCTTTCCAACTGACACCAACCAGCGATCCGCCCCAGATCCCCACGGCGACGAAAATTACCGTCAGCAGCGGTAGTGAAATTACCCCGGCCCAGAAACGCGGGGAAATGACGCGGCGCAGTGGATCCACCGCCATCATCTCCATGCTGGAGAGCTGTTCTGTGGCACGCATCAAACCGATTTCTGCGGTTAACGCCGAACCAGCACGTCCGGCAAACAGCAGTGCTGCAACCACCGGCCCCAGTTCGCGCAGCAGCGACAAGGCCACCAGCATCCCCAAACTGGTTTCCGCACTATAAGTGGTTAGCACCAGATAACCTTGCAGACCCAGCACCATTCCAATGAACACGCCAGAAACCACAATAATCAGCATCGACAGGACGCCGACATTATAGAGCTGACGCACCAACAGCGGCGCATGTTTGCGAAATTCCGGTTTGCCGACCAGCGCATTGAATAACATTAACCCGGCCCGCCCGAACGTTCTCAGGGTTTTAATCCCTTTATGTCCGAGCGACGCCAGCGCATTTAACAGCATGAGTGGCTTAACTCCCTGGTAAAAGATCAGCGTGATAATCGCCGGCAGGATAGCGGAACGGAACTGGCCCGTCAGCAATCCCGTCCAGAAACTGACGTACGCGAGGATCAGGATTCGCCTGCAACGCCTGGGCGCTACCATGAGCGACAATTTTTTTGTCCGCCAGGATCCAGGCGTGATCCGCAATACTTAAGACTTCCGGCACATCGTGAGAAACCACCACACAGGTTACGCCCAGCGCGCTGTTCAGCTCGGAAATCAGCTTCACCAGTACGCCCATAGTGATGGGATCTTGCCCAACAAACGGTTCATCAAACATGATGAGATCCGGCTCCAGCGCAATTGCACGCGCCAGCGCCGCACGACGCGCCATCCCGCCTGAAAGCTCCGATGGCATAAGTTTAGCCGCTCCGCGTAGCCCCACGGCTTCCAGCTTCATCATCACAGTGCTATGCAGCAACGGCGCAGGAAGGTGAGTATGCTCGCGCAGTGGATAAGCGACGTTGTCAAAAACGTTCATATCGGTGAACAGCGCTCCGGACTGAAACAACATGCTCATCCGTTTACGCACGGTATACAGGCGCGAACGAGACATCGCCGGAATATTCTCACCATCAAAAAGGATCTCGCCGTGATCTGGCGCGATTTGCCCCCCAATCAGACGGAGTAGCGTCGTTTTACCGATGCCCGATGGCCCCATGATTGCCGTGATCTTTCCTCGCGGCACGGTCAGGGAAATATTATCGAAGATGCAGCGATTGCCACGCGTAAAACTGACATCGCGCATATCGACTAAATTCGCCACAGACTGCTCCATAATTCACCCTTCGTCTTGCGTTGATTTTCTAAGCATGGCGCTCAATTTAACCTTGAACCCAACATATTTACAGAATATTACCCGCGGTGGTTAGCGAAAGCTGGCATTTGTTTTACTTTTTAGCTGCATAAAGTCAAAATTAAGAATCCGTCTCGGCTTTCTGAAAATCTTCAGCGACCGGCGAGTATACCTGAAGAAAGGACGTTAGATGCTTTTAGCTACGGCACTGTTAATTGTTGGTTTACTTTTGGTCGTTTACAGTGCCGACCGTCTGGTATTTGCCGCCTCTATACTTTGCCGCTCTTTTGGCATCCAGCCACTGATCATTGGCATGACCGTAGTCAGTATTGGCACGTCACTTCCAGAAATAATCGTTTCGCTTGCCGCGTCGCTGCATGAACAACGAGATCTAGCCGTCGGCACAGCACTCGGCTCAAACATAATCAATATTTTACTGATCCTCGGTCTGGCTGCGCTGGTGCGCCCTTTTACCGTCCATTCCGATGTTCTGCGCCGTGAATTACCATTAATGTTATTAGTCAGTGTGGTGGCCGGTTCCGTACTCTATGACGGACAACTTGGTCGCAGCGATGGTATCTTTCTCCTCTTTCTGGCTGTGCTATGGCTGCTGTTCATTGTTAAACTTGCACGTCAGGCAGAACGTCAGGGAACTGACAGCCTGACCAGAGAACAGCTTGCAGAGTTACCGCGCGAAGGTGGTTTGCCTGTCGCGTTTTTATGGCTCGGCATTGCATTGATTATCATGCCGGTAGCAACGCGGATGGTGATTGATAACGCCACTGTACTGGCGAATTACTTTGCCATCAGCGAGTTGACTATTGGTCTGACGGCAATCGCTATCGGCACTAGTTTGCCGGAACTGGCAACCGCGATAGCCGGTTTTCGCAAAGGTGAAAACGACATCGCTGTCGGTAATATCATTGGCGCAAACATTTTTAATATTGTCATCGTGCTGGGTTTACCCGCGCTGATAACGCCCGGGGAGGTTAACCCACTAGCATACAGTCGTGACTGCAGCGTGATGCTGTTGGTCAGCATTATTTTTGCGTTGCTATGCTGGCGGCGCACCCCGCAACCAGGCCGTGGCATTGGGGTATTATTAACAGGCGGATTTGTCGTATGGCTGGCGATGTTGTACTGGTTATCGCCAATACTCGTTGAATAACTGGAAACGCATTATGTCGCACGTAGAGTTGCAACCGGGTTTTGACTTTCAGCAAGCAGGTAAAGAAGTCCTGGCGATTGAACGTGAATGCCTGGCAGAGCTTGATCAATACATCAATCAGAATTTCACGCTCGCCTGTGAAAAGATGTTCTGGTGTAAAGGTAAAGTCGTGGTCATGGGAATGGGTAAATCGGGACACATTGGGCGCAAAATGGCAGCAACCTTTGCCAGCACCGGTACTCCGTCATTTTTCGTCCATCCCGGTGAGGCCGCACATGGCGATTTAGGCATGGTCACCCCGCAGGACGTGGTTATTGCGATTTCTAACTCAGGTGAATCCAGCGAAATCACGGCCTTAATCCCGGTACTCAAACGCCTGCATGTGCCGTTAATTTGCATCACCGGTCGTCCGGAGAGCAGCATGGCACGCGCAGCAGACGTGCATCTGTGTGTTAAAGTAGCGAAGGAAGCCTGTCCGTTAGGGCTGGCGCCAACCAGCAGCACTACCGCGACGCTGGTCATGGGAGATGCGCTCGCCGTCGCCTTGTTGAAAGCGCGCGGCTTTACCGCCGAGGATTTTGCACTTTCGCATCCAGGCGGCGCACTAGGTCGTAAACTTCTGCTGCGCGTCAGCGATATTATGCATACGGGCGACGAGATCCCGCATGTCAAGAAAACGGCCAGCCTGCGCGATGCGCTGCTGGAAGTCACCCGCAAAAATCTTGGTATGACCGTCATTTGCGATGACAATATGATGATTGAAGGCATCTTTACCGACGGTGATTTACGCCGTGTCTTCGATATGGGCGTGGATGTCCGTCAGTTAGGTATTGCCGATGTGATGACGCCGGGGGGAATTCGTGTACGTCCTGGCATTCTGGCCGTTGAGGCGCTGAACTTAATGCAATCCCGCCATATCACTTCCGTAATGGTTGCCGATGGCGACTATTTACTCGGTGTGTTACATATGCACGATTTATTGCGTGCTGGCGTAGTGTAAAGATTCAAGGATAAACAACAATGAGTAAAGCAGGTGCGTCGCTTGCGACCTGTTACGGCCCTGTTAGCGCCGATGTGATGGCAAAAGCAGAGAACATTCGTCTGCTGATCCTCGACGTTGATGGCGTATTGTCAGATGGCCTGATTTATATGGGTAACAATGGCGAAGAGCTGAAAGCGTTCAACGTTCGTGACGGTTATGGTATCCGCTGTGCGCTCACCTCTGATATTGAAGTCGCCATCATTACTGGACGAAAGGCTAAACTGGTAGAAGATCGGTGTGCAACATTAGGGATCACCCATCTGTATCAGGGGCAATCAAACAAGCTTATCGCCTTTGGCGATCTGCTGGAAAAACTGGCGATCGCGCCAGAAAACGTGGCTTACGTTGGTGATGATCTTATCGACTGGCCAGTAATGGAAAAAGTGGGCTTAAGCGTGGCCGTAGCCGACGCGCATCCGCTATTGATTCCGCGCGCTGATTACGTGACGCGCATTGCTGGCGGTCGCGGCGCGGTTCGTGAAGTTTGCGACTTATTACTTCTGGCGCAGGGCAAACTGGATGAAGCCAAAGGGCAATCGATATGAGTAAAGCCAGACGTTGGGTTATCATTGTGCTATCACTGGCGGTTCTGGTGATGATCGGCGTTAACATGACCGAGAAAGACGATACCGCCCAGGTGGTCGTCAACAACAATGATCCCACCTATAAAAGCGAGCATACGGACACGCTCGTCTATAACCCAGAAGGAGCCTTAAGCTATCGATTGATTGCTCAACACGTTGAATATTATTCCGATCAGGCCGTTTCGTGGTTTACGCAACCAGTACTTACCACGTTTGATAAGGATAAAATCCCGACATGGTCGGTTAAAGCAGATAAAGCCAAGCTAACCAATGACCGGATGCTCTATTTATATGGACACGTTGAAGTCAACGCACTCGTGCCAGACTCTCAACTTCGCAGAATCACGACGGATAACGCGCAGATCAATCTGGTGACGCAGGATGTTACCTCTGAAGACCTCGTCACGTTATACGGAACAACATTTAACTCCAGCGGTCTGAAAATGCGCGGCAACTTACGCAGCAAGAATGCCGAGCTGATTGAAAAGGTTAGAACATCTTATGAAATTCAAAACAAACAAACTCAGCCTTAATCTTGTGCTTGCCAGCTCACTTCTGGCCGCCAGCATTCCGGCATTTGCCGTTACCGGAGATACTGACCAACCGATCCACATTGAGTCGGACCAGCAATCTCTTGATATGCAAGGCAATGTGGTCACCTTCACCGGTAATGTCGTCGTGACTCAAGGCACCATTAAAATTAATGCCGATAAAGTGGTCGTTACCCGTCCGGGTGGTGAACAAGGCAAGGAAGTGATCGACGGTTACGGCAACCCGGCCACCTTCTATCAAATGCAGGATAACGGCAAGCCAGTCGAAGGCCATGCATCCCAGATGCATTACGAACTGGCGAAAGATTTCGTCGTGCTCACCGGTAATGCTTATCTGCAACAGGTCGATAGCAATATTAAGGGCGATAAGATCACTTACCTGGTGAAAGAGCAGAAAATGCAGGCTTTCAGTGACAAAGGTAAGCGTGTGACCACCGTTCTGGTGCCGTCACAGTTGCAGGACAAAAACAACAAAGGCCAGACCCCGGCGCAGAAGAAGGGTAATTAATTCGTTATGGCAACTTTAACTGCAAAGAACCTTGCAAAAGCCTATAAAGGCCGCCGCGTGGTGGAAGACGTCAGCCTGACCGTCAACTCCGGGGAGATTGTCGGTTTGCTGGGGCCAAACGGTGCCGGTAAGACGACGACTTTCTACATGGTCGTTGGCATTGTGCCGCGCGATGCGGGCAACATTATTATTGATGACGACGATATCAGCCTGCTGCCACTGCATGCGCGCGCGCGTCGTGGTATCGGCTATTTGCCGCAGGAAGCCTCTATTTTCCGTCGCCTCAGCGTTTACGATAACCTGATGGCGGTACTGCAAATTCGTGATGACTTATCCGCTGAACAGCGTGAAGATCGCGCGAACGAGTTGATGGAAGAGTTCCACATTGAGCATTTACGCGACAGCATGGGGCAATCACTCTCCGGTGGTGAACGCCGTCGTGTAGAAATTGCGCGCGCACTGGCTGCGAATCCGAAATTTATCCTCCTCGATGAACCGTTTGCTGGGGTTGACCCGATCTCGGTTATCGACATCAAACGTATCATTGAACACCTGCGCGATAGCGGCCTGGGCGTGCTTATCACCGACCATAACGTGCGTGAAACGCTAGCTGTTTGTGAACGCGCTTATATCGTCAGTCAGGGGCATTTAATCGCTCATGGCACGCCGACAGAAATCTTACAAGACGAACACGTTAAGCGTGTATACCTTGGGGAAGACTTCAGACTCTGATAGGGTAGAAGCTCGCGACGTTTTAGCAGGAGAGTACGATTCTGAACATGAAGCAAGGTTTGCAACTCAGGCTTAGTCAGCAACTGGCGATGACGCCTCAGCTACAACAGGCAATTCGTCTGTTGCAGCTGTCCACGCTGGAACTTCAACAAGAGTTGCAGCAGGCGCTGGAGAGTAATCCACTGCTTGAGCAAATCGACACTCATGATGAAATCGATACTCGTGAAACGCCGGACAGCGAAACGCTGGACACCGCCGACGCGCTCGAGCAAAAAGAGATGCCGGAAGAACTGCCGCTCGATGCCAGTTGGGACACCATCTACACCGCCGGTACGCCCTCTGGCACCAGCGGTGACTACATCGACGATGAATTGCCGGTCTATCAGGGCGAAACAACGCAGACCTTGCAAGATTACCTGATGTGGCAGGTTGAGCTGACACCGTTTTCTGACACCGATCGCGCTATCGCCACCTCCATCGTCGATGCCGTTGATGACACCGGTTATCTGACCGTCCCGCTGGAAGATATTCTCGAAAGCATGGGCGATGAAGAGATCGACATCGATGAAATTGAAGCTGTCCTCAAACGAATCCAACGCTTTGACCCGGTCGGCGTGGCGGCAAAAGATCTGCGCGACTGCCTGTTGATCCAACTCTCCCAATTCGACAAAAACACGCCGTGGCTGGAAGAGGCCCGACTGATCATTAGCGATCATCTTGATCTGCTGGCGAATCACGACTTCCGTACGTTAATGCGCGTCACACGTCTGAAAGAAGATGTGCTGAAAGAAGCCGTCAATCTGATCCAGTCACTCGATCCACGTCCCGGTCAGTCGATCCAGACCGGTGAACCGGAATATGTCATCCCTGATGTGCTGGTGCGTAAGCATAACGGCCACTGGACGGTTGAACTCAACAGCGACAGTATTCCACGTCTGCAAATCAACCAGCATTATGCCTCGATGTGTAACAGCACACGCAACGATGGTGACAACCAGTTTATCCGCAGCAATCTGCAGGATGCCAAATGGTTGATAAAAAGTCTGGAGAGCCGTAACGATACACTGCTGCGCGTCAGTCGCTGTATTGTTGAACAACAGCAAGCCTTCTTTGAGCAAGGCGAAGAATATATGAAACCGATGGTGCTGGCTGATATCGCCCAGGCCGTCGAAATGCATGAATCGACGATATCTCGCGTGACCACGCAAAAATACCTGCATAGTCCACGAGGCATTTTTGAACTGAAGTATTTCTTTTCCAGCCACGTCAATACCGAAGGGGGTGGCGAAGCATCTTCCACGGCGATTCGTGCGCTGGTGAAGAAATTAATCGCGGCGGAAAACCCAGCGAAACCGTTGAGCGACAGCAAGTTAACCTCTTTGTTGTCGGAACAAGGTATCATGGTGGCACGCCGCACTGTTGCGAAGTACCGAGAGTCTTTATCCATTCCGCCGTCAAACCAGCGTAAACAGCTCGTTTGACCCAACCGATAAGGAAGACACTATGCAGCTCAACATTACCGGAAATAACGTCGAGATCACCGAGGCCCTGCGCGAATTTGTCACCTCAAAGTTTGCCAAACTTGAGCAATATTTTGACCGAATCAACCAGGTTTATGTTGTTCTGAAAGTGGAGAAAGTCACCCACACCTCAGATGCAACACTGCATGTTAACGGTGGCGAAATTCATGCCAGCGCGGAAGGTCAGGACATGTACGCCGCCATTGATGGCTTAATTGATAAGTTGGCACGTCAGCTAACCAAGCATAAAGACAAATTGAAACAACACTAATTGTCCGGGCAATTAGCAAGTGCATGGCGGCCTGTTGTATGGCACAACAGGCCATTTGTACGGTTAATGCTCCGAATCTGTCCCACTGTTTGAGTGGGCAGATTCTTAGGTGAAATTATGACAAATAATGATACAACTCTACAGCTTAACAGTGTTCTTAACAGGGAATGTACGCGAAGTCGCGTCCACTGTCAGAGCAAAAAACGCGCCCTGGAAATCATCAGCGAACTGGCGGCAAAACAACTTAGCCTGCCGCCACAGGTGGTTTTTGAAGCTATTCTGACGCGGGAAAAAATGGGCAGTACCGGTATTGGTAATGGCATTGCCATTCCGCACGGCAAACTGGAAGAAGATACCCTACGCGCTGTTGGCGTTTTCGTTCAGCTAGAAACACCCATTGCTTTCGATGCCATCGACAACCAGCCGGTAGATTTACTTTTTGCCCTGTTGGTACCCGCAGACCAAACCAAAACGCACCTGCATACTCTTTCGCTGGTCGCGAAACGTCTGGCGGACAAAACTATCTGCCGCCGTTTACGTGCAGCCCAGAGCGATGAAGAGCTGTATCAAATCATTACGGATACCGAAGGTACTCCGGATGAAACGTAGTTATTCTGTAATGTCTCTTTTAGACGTTGTGAGGAGAAACAGTACATGGTACTGATGATCGTCAGCGGACGTTCAGGGTCAGGCAAATCTGTCGCCCTGCGTGCGCTGGAAGATATGGGTTTTTACTGCGTGGATAACCTTCCCGTGGTGCTGTTACCCGATCTGGCTCGGACTCTGGCCGATCGCGAAATTTCTGCCGCCGTCAGCATTGATGTTCGCAATATGCCAGAGTCGCCAGAAATATTCGAACAGGCGATGAGCAATCTGCCTGATGCTTTCTCACCGCAACTCCTGTTTCTCGATGCCGATCGTAACACGCTGATTCGTCGTTACAGCGATACGCGTCGCCTGCATCCGCTTTCCAGCAAAAACCTGTCGCTGGAAAGTGCTATCGACAAAGAAAGCGATCTTCTGGAGCCGCTGCGTTCGCGCGCTGATCTGATTGTCGATACGTCTGAAATGTCCGTTCACGAACTGGCAGAAATGTTGCGTACCCGTCTGCTGGGTAAACGCGAGCGTGAACTGACAATGGTCTTTGAGTCCTTCGGTTTCAAGCACGGTATTCCTATCGACGCGGATTACGTCTTTGACGTACGTTTCCTGCCGAACCCGCACTGGGATCCGAAACTGCGTCCGATGACGGGCCTTGATAAACCTGTCGCCGCGTTCCTCGACAGACACACAGAAGTACACAATTTTATCTACCAGACGCGTAGCTATCTTGAGCTATGGTTACCTATGCTGGAAACCAACAACCGTAGCTACCTGACGGTCGCCATTGGTTGTACTGGCGGGAAACACCGTTCGGTGTATATTGCAGAACAGTTGGCAGACTACTTCCGCTCACGCGGTAAAAACGTCCAGTCACGCCATCGCACGCTGGAAAAACGTAAACCATGACCGTCAAACAAACCGTTGAAATCACTAACAAGCTGGGCATGCATGCCCGGCCTGCTATGAAACTGTTTGAATTAATGCAGGGTTTTGACGCCGAAGTGCTTTTACGTAATGATGAAGGCACCGAGGCTGAAGCCAACAGCGTTATTGCGCTGTTGATGCTGGATTCTGCCAAAGGACGACAGATAGAAGTCGAAGCGACCGGCCCGCAGGAAGTCGAGGCGCTGGCCGCCGTCATCGCTCTCTTTAACTCAGGTTTTGACGAAGATTAATCTTCGTCATTCTGACGCCTGATTCCCTCAGACATGCACCTTCCGCCCTGACGGGCGAAAAAAGCACAAGCCCCAAATGTCTCCATTTCTCGCAAATTGTACATTTCGTGCGCTTTCCTGTACGCATAAAACCTTAAGAAAACCTTAAAAAGTGTTGTTTAGGTTTTGTTTAAGTTAAGTCCTCATACTGGAGGCAGTCAGAAAAAACCTCCAGGAGATGGCATGATTCGCTTATCTGAACAAAGTCCCCTGGGCACCGGAAGACATCGGAAATGTTATGCGCATCCGGAAGATGCCCAACGCTGTATTAAGATTGTCCACCACCGTGGCGACGGTGGTGATAAAGAGATCCGCCGTGAGTTAAAGTACTATGCGCATCTTGGCCGTCGTTTGAAAGACTGGAGCGGTATTCCGCGCTATCACGGTACAGTTGAGACTGATTGCGGAACCGGTTATGTCTACGATGTCATTGCCGATTTCGATGGCAAACCGTCTATTACACTGAGCGAATTTGCTAAACAGTGCCATTACGAAGAAGATATCGCGCAACTGCGTCAGTTGCTGAAACAGTTAAAGCGTTATTTGCAGGATAACCACATCGTGACGATGTCGCTGAAGCCGCAGAATATCCTCTGCCACCGCATCAGTGAGTCAGAAATTATCCCCGTCGTCTGTGACAACATTGGTGAAAGCACGTTGATTCCACTGGCGACGTGGTCGAAGTGGTGTTGTTTGCGTAAACAACAGCGGCTGTGGCGACGTTTTATCGCTCAACCAGCGTTATCTGTTGCTCTGCAAAAAGAGGCGCAATCTCGAGAAAGCAAAAAGCTCGCCCTCTCCTCGCGCGAAGCTTAATACAACTGGTATTGCTGCATAAACGACTCACCGCCCAACTGATGCATCTGCCGTAAAATCCACGCCTGACGGCTACGCACGTAGCCTGACGGTGCGGAAGCTTTAAAGCGTAGTGGGCTCGGTAACACTGCCGCCAGTAACGCCGCTTCCGACTGAGTGAGTTTACTGGCTGGTTTATGAAAATAACGTTGTGCCGCAGCTTCAACACCAAACACACCGTCGCCAAATTCAGCGATATTCAGGTAAACCGTCAGGATGCGCTTTTTGCTCCAGACCGTTTCTATCCCCAGTGTTAATCCGGCTTCCAGCCCTTTTCGTACCCAGCTACGCCCATCCCACAAAAAGAGATTTTTGGCTGTCTGCTGCGAAATTGTTGATGCGCCGCGAATGCGGTTTTCATTGCGCTCGTTGTGCGCCAGGGCTTTCTCAATGGAAGCGACATCAAAACCCCAGTGCTCGGGGAATTTCTGATCTTCTGCGGCAATCACCGCCAGCCCCATCCACGGCGAGATTTGATCCATACTGACCCAATCAGAATGCGCCATGTAACGGAAGTTACCGTGCAGCCAGGCACTTAGCTGTCGCTCGACCATCACCGCAGAAAACGGGACCGGCGCTATGCTAAACAGCGCTATCCCCCCGCCCCAAAACACAACGAGGACACTCAATAACCGCAGAATGAAACGGCGAACGAAACCGAACGCCGTTACGCGGCGTTTGCTCATTCCGCCAGAACCAGCACGCGGGAAACCAGCTTATCAATGCCGCCTGCTGCTTCCGCAATGTTCTGTGCCAACATATACGCAGGCGTGGTGACAATCTTATTGTCTTCATCAACGACAATATCATCTACCGGACATGGCACATGTTCTGCGCCCATTTCTTCCAGTACTTCAGCGGTATCAATATCTGTACCGATGGTCAAACGCAGCGGGAAATTGAAAATTTTCGGCAACATTGCCGGGGCAATGCACATAAAGCCAAGCGGTTTTCCGGCCTGATGCATTGCTTGCGCCAGCGCTTTTAACTCACGGTCTACGCTGCATTCACTGCCAAGACTAGCAAAATTACTTAAATTCTTTGCCGCGCCAAATCCGCCCGGCACAATTAACGCATCCAGTTCGGCGGCATCAGCCTGGGCCAGAGGACGGATCTCACCACGCGTAATACGCGCCGCTTCAATCAACACATTGCGCGTTTCCGCCATTGCTTCACCGGTTAAATGGTTGATGACATCAACCTGCTGCTTATCTGGAGCAAAACAAACTGCCTGCGCGCCGCTGCGAGATATCGCTAATAACGTCAATACCGCTTCATGAATTTCAGAGCCGTCATAGACGCCGCATCCGCTCAGAACTACACCAATTTTCTTCATTGTGATCATCCTTTCGCAATTGACTGAAACACATTAATTTTTTTAATAAAAACGCTACGCATCACACATTTAACTGATTCATGTAACAAATCATTTAAGATTTGCTATCTTAACTGCATACGGCCTGAAAAACAGTGCTGTGCCTTTGTTACTTATCATAAAAATTTACGGCGCAGCCAAGATTTCCCTGGTGTTGGCGCAGTATTCGCGCACCCCGGTTTAGCCGGGGTCATTTTTTAGCAGCTTTTGCCACCCACGCTTTCAGCACTTCTACGTCGTGACGCCACTCTTCTTTCATCTCTTCAATCCATTCACCAACATTATCTTCCCACGCAGGAAGGTCTGGTGACTGAATTTGCTGGCCAAGCTGTTGTAGATGGCGTAATCCCACTGAACCCGCTGCGCCTTTGATTTTATGCCCTTCCTCAACGATGCCTTTTTTGTCCTGTGCCGTCAGATTCGACTCCAGTACGCTGACATAGCCCGGCATCATCTTCTCAAACACGGCCAACCCGTCAGTAATCAGCTTCGGTCCTACAAGTTCGAGATACTGTTCCAGCATGGGAATATCGAGCAATGCTTCTGATTTACCACTCTCTTCTGTCGTCACCGTGCTCTCCTCATCATCCTGGGTATCCCAGAATTTCTTGATCATCGCGGTTAGTGCCGGTACTGAAAGTGGCTTACTCAGCACATCATCCATTCCAGCATTAAGGTACTCTTGTTTATCTTTCAGCACGTTGGCGGTTAAGGCCACCAGCGGTGGTAAATCTTCACGCGGATAACGCTTCGTCAGTTCGCGTGATATATCCAGCCCGGTCATATCTGGTAACTGAATATCCAGCAATACAAGGTCGTATTCGCCTGGCTTAAACATCTCCAGTGCTGCCTTACCAGACATCGCCACATCAACGCTGTTGCCCAGTTTTTCCAGCACAGAACGGGCAACGATGACGTTCAGCTCAATGTCTTCTACCAACAGCACGTTCAACGCAGGTAAAGGCATATCATCTTCGTCAAATGCGTCATCCACTTCTTCCGCTACCGACGGCGCGTGGATCGTCAGGGTAAAGGTCGAGCCTTTACCTTGTTCGCTGGTAACAGTGATATCACCGCCCATATTTTTCGCCAGCCGACGAGAAACCGCCAGACCAATACCAGTACCGGTTGCAGGTTTGCCACCATGGCTGTCTTTCACCTGGTAATACATGGCGAAAATTTTATCCAGTTCATTCTGTGGAATACCGATACCGGAGTCTTCCACTTCAAAATGCAGCATGTCGCCGTCGTCATAACGTACGCGAACAGTCACCTGGCCCTTCTGGGTGAATTTCACAGCGTTACTGATTAAGTTCCACAGGATCTGGCGCAAGCGAGTCCCGTCGGTAATGACCTGATGCGGCAACGGCAGTGTTGGTTCAAGAACAAAACGCAAACCTTTTTGTTGCGCCTGCAGTGCGGAGAGATTTTCCAGATCGGCCAGGAAGCTGGTGAAATCAACCGGCTGGTTATCGAGCTGAACTTTACGTCGCTCCATCTTATCCATATCAATAATATCGTTGAAGATATTGCCCAGAGTGATGGCGGAAACATGGATAGTTTTGAGATATTTTTCCTGCTCGGCGGTGAGTTCTGTATCCAGCAGAATTCGGCTCAGGCCGACGATACCGTTCAGCGGGGTACGCAACTCATGACTGATGGTGGAGATAAAAGTTGTTTTATCGCGGCTGGCGCGTTCGAGTGCATCCTGATAACGCTTACGCTCGGTAATGTCGCGGCCAAACCCCATTAAGCCGTGGCGTTTACCCACGCGGTCGTAGTACGGCACTTTACGGATTTCAAAGCAGGCTTTGCGTCCGTCCGGATAATCCAGCCACTGTTCATAGGTCAGTGACACATTATGACGGAACACTTTCTCGTCGGTTTCAATGACTTTCGCTGCGGCTTCCGGCGAGTAAACGTCCGCAGGTTTCAAATGCACCAGCTGTTTTTCGCTTTTTCCGGTCAGCAGTTCCATCGCACGGTTACAACCGGAAAACTCTTTATCTTCGTTACGGTAAAAAACCAGATCGGGTGAAGCATCAAGGAAGGAACGTAAGAACGAGGATTGTTGCTCGAGCTGAATTCGCGTCTCTTCGCGCTCTTTGATTTCAATTTTCAGCTGACCGAAGGTTTCCTGCAATTCGGCTTCTGCTTTTTCGCGAACGGCAATTTCCTGATTAAGCTGGGTAATATTATCTTTCAGCTGTACGTTGAGGCTTAGATCGCGCTCGCGCATCTCCTCCAGCTTTTGCACCAGGCGTGACAGGCGTTGCCGCGACTCCTCGAGTTGCTCAACGACTACCGAAAGAAAGTAGACCGCCCATGGCGTAATCAACAAACCAAAGAAAATTGAGCGGATAACATCAATACTTTCGACCTGGCCATGCAGCACCATGGTCACCGCCATTTGTACCACGATGGCAAGTACGACGAGGGCCAATGCCAGCAGCATTGAGAAGCGCACCAGACCTAACTTCATCATCAGGTCAACATAGTACTGCGCCAGCAGACGAATTTGCTTCATTAGGGGATTCCTTCACATCAATCTGCCACAATAATACCCAATTCTGACAGTTACGTTATAAATTGTGTAAGAAATGCGGATTCCCCCTCATCGGCCTACGCCGTTGGAGGTAGCCACGGACGCCCCAGCGCCGATCCCTGTACGCCATGTTCCGTAAGATAACGATCCAACTCGACCATTCCCGTCCAGCGATTTTCACACCACAGAGGGGCCAGCAGCGTCGGGCGACGGGCGCTGGCGGAAATGCGATGGTAGATAACTTCCGGTGGCGTATGGCGAATCATTTCTCCGGCAGTGAGCGTGTAATCCTCCAGTTCAATACCGTTCAAACGCCCCGCTTCCCAGGCTTTCGCCATAATGCTGCCTTTCACAATATGCAACGGATGCAGCTTTATACCGTCTACGCCGGTTTCAACCACTCGCTCCAGCGTTTGCAAACATTCAGCCTGCCCTTCACCAGGCAGGCCGACAATTAAGTGAGAGCACACCTTCAGCCCGCGCTGACGTGCCAGCTGGGTCGTACGCTGATAACAGGCAAAATCATGGCCACGATTGATGCGATGCAGCGTTTTGTCGTGCGCGGTTTGCAGCCCCAGCTCCAGCCACACTTCGTAGCCCTGGTCCTTATATTCGCAAAGCAGATCCAGCACCGCATCCGGCACGCAGTCCGGGCGCGTACCCACACACAAACCGACAATATTGGCCTGGCTCACCGCCTGTTGATACATAGATCGCAGCACCTGAACTTCCGCAAAAGTGCTGGTATACGCCTGAAAGTAGGCAAGATAGCGTTTCGCACGGTTAACCAGATTCGCCTGATGCGCCAGCTGTTCGGCAATGGAGCGGTGTTGCTGCGCTTCGTCGGCAAACGAAGCAACATTACAGAATGTGCATCCACCGCGCCCGATGGTTCCGTCACGATTCGGGCAGCTAAAACCGCCATGCAGCGTCAGTTTATGCACCTTTTGCCCGTAACGACGGGTAAGATCCCCACCAAACATATTGACTAATTTCTGTAACTGCATAATCTGATAGACCGCGCCTTGAAAAGAGGCCAAAGCCTGCCATTTTTAGCTCAATTCGGCGATGACCTGGATCAATCGTCCCGGCCCACCCACACCAACTGCATAATAAATCACAATTACTGAAATTTAATGCAATAACACATAAATTACTTTTGCTTATCTTGCGTCGGATTTTTTTATCCGCTGATGGATTTTAAACAAAAACAGTAGCATGAAATGCCTTTCCCTCTAAAGGCAGTATAAAACACTGGCTCAAGCGTCAATTCAAGGCAGGATAAGGGCTAACACGCCACTATAGTAGTCAGGCACTCAACGTTTTCCTTTTTCCCCTTCCATTAATTAAGAATGATAAATTTATTTTAATTTCAACCAATTAACAAAGAATTTTGCGCTAAAGCACATTTCTATACCAATAAGCTTGCCATTTGACCTGTATCCGCTTTCCCGATAAGTTGGAAATCCGCTGGAAGCTTTCTGGATGAGCAGCCTGCTCATCATATTTATGCAGTAATTGAGATCCCCTCTTCACCGTATTAACCGATGCGAAAAGGACAAAAAAGGGGGCGAATGCGAGGTAAGCGTATGAAACGCAAACCCCGTCGCCACGCTCTTTCTGTGCCCGTGCGCAGCGGTTCGGTAGTGGGGTTCCCGCAGAGCCTGGGGGAGGTTCACGATATGTTGTACGATAAATCCCTTGAGAGGGATAACTGTGGTTTCGGCCTGATCGCCCACATAGAAGGCGAACCTAGCCACAAGGTAGTGCGTACTGCAATACACGCACTGGCCCGTATGCAGCACCGTGGCGCGATTCTCGCTGATGGTAAAACCGGTGACGGTTGCGGCCTGCTGTTACAAAAACCGGATCGCTTTTTTCGCATCGTTGCGCAGGAGCGCGGCTGGCGTTTAGCCAAAAACTACGCCGTCGGGATGATCTTCCTGAATAAAGATCCTGAACTCGCCGCCGCCGCACGCCGCATCGTTGAAGAAGAGCTACAACGCGAAACCTTGTCGATTGTCGGCTGGCGTGATGTCCCTACCAACGAAGGCGTGCTGGGTGAAATCGCCCTCTCCTCTCTGCCACGTATTGAGCAAATTTTCGTTAACGCCCCGGCAGGCTGGCGTCCGCGCGATATGGAGCGCCGTCTGTTTATCGCCCGCCGCCGCATTGAAAAGCGCCTCGAAGCCGATAAAGACTTCTACGTCTGTAGCCTGTCGAATCTGGTGAACATCTATAAGGGTCTGTGTATGCCGGCGGATCTGCCGCGCTTCTACCTGGATCTTGCGGACCTGCGCCTGGAATCAGCCATCTGCCTGTTCCACCAGCGCTTCTCCACTAACACCGTACCGCGCTGGCCGCTGGCGCAACCGTTCCGCTACCTGGCGCATAACGGCGAAATTAACACCATTACCGGTAACCGCCAGTGGGCGCGCGCCCGTACTTATAAATTCCAGACGCCGCTGATCCCTGATTTGCACGACGCTGCGCCGTTCGTCAACGAAACTGGTTCTGACTCCAGTTCCATGGATAACATGCTGGAACTGTTGCTGGCTGGCGGGATGGATATCATCCGCGCTATGCGTCTGTTAGTGCCACCAGCCTGGCAGAACAACCCGGATATGGACCCGGAACTGCGCGCGTTCTTCGATTTTAACTCCATGCATATGGAACCGTGGGATGGCCCGGCGGGCATCGTGATGTCCGATGGTCGTTTCGCTGCCTGTAACCTCGACCGTAACGGTCTGCGTCCGGCGCGCTACGTCATCACCAAAGATAAGCTGATCACCTGCGCCTCGGAAGTGGGTATCTGGGATTACCAGCCTGACGAAGTGGTCGAAAAAGGCCGCGTTGGCCCAGGCGAACTGATGGTGATCGACACCCGCGGTGGGCGCATTCTGCACTCGGCAGAAACCGACGACGATCTGAAAAGCCGCCACCCTTATAAAGAGTGGATGGAGAAAAACGTCCGCCGCCTGGTGCCGTTTGAAGATTTACCCGATGAAGAAGTGGGTAGCCGTGAACTGGACGATGACACGCTTGCCAGCTACCAGAAACAGTTTAACTACAGCGCGGAAGAACTGGACTCCGTAATCCGTGTGCTGGGCGAAAACGGCCAGGAAGCAGTAGGTTCGATGGGCGATGACACCCCATTCGCCGTGCTCTCCAGCCAGCCGCGCATTATTTACGACTACTTCCGTCAGCAGTTTGCCCAGGTAACAAACCCGCCAATCGACCCGTTGCGTGAAGCGCATGTTATGTCACTCGCCACCAGCATCGGTCGTGAAATGAACGTCTTCTGCGAAGCAGAAGGCCAGGCGCACCGTTTAAGCTTTAAATCGCCGATCCTGCTCTATTCCGATTTCAAACAGCTCACGACCATGAAAGAGGAGCACTACCGCGCAGATACGCTGGACATCACCTTTGATGTAACCAAAACCACGCTCGAAGCGACGGTCAAAGAGCTGTGCGACAAAGCCGAAAAAATGGTACGTAGCGGCACCGTATTGCTGGTGCTTTCCGACCGGAATATCGCTAAAGACCGCCTGCCGGTTCCGGCCCCGATGGCGGTTGGCGCAATCCAGACCCGTCTGGTCGATCAAAGCCTGCGTTGCGATGCCAACATCATCGTCGAAACCGCCAGCGCCCGCGATCCGCACCACTTCGCCGTACTGCTGGGCTTCGGCGCGACGGCTATATATCCGTATCTTGCCTATGAAACGCTGGGCCGCTTGATCGACACTCAGGCGATTGCCAAAAATTATCGTACCGTGATGCTGAACTACCGTAATGGCATCAACAAAGGCTTGTACAAAATCATGTCCAAAATGGGCATCTCCACCATCGCCTCTTACCGCTGCTCGAAACTGTTTGAAGCGGTCGGTCTGCACGATGATGTAGTGGGCCTGTGCTTCCAGGGCGCGGTTAGCCGCATTGGCGGGGCGAGCTTTGAAGACTTCCAGCAGGACCTGCTGAACCTTTCGAAACGAGCCTGGCTGGCGCGTAAGCCCATCAGTCAGGGCGGCCTGCTGAAATACGTCCACGGCGGCGAATATCACGCCTACAACCCGGACGTAGTGCGCACGCTGCAACAGGCGGTCCAGAGCGGCGAGTACAGCGACTATCAGGAATACGCAAAGCTGGTTAACGAACGTCCGGCAACGACGCTGCGCGACTTGCTGGCGATTACTCCGGGTGAAAACACGGTCAGCATTGATAACGTTGAACCTGCAAGCGAACTGTTTAAACGCTTCGATACCGCTGCAATGTCTATCGGCGCATTAAGCCCGGAAGCCCACGAGGCGCTGGCGGAAGCAATGAACAGCATTGGCGGCAACTCTAACTCCGGTGAAGGTGGTGAAGATCCGGCGCGCTACGGCACCAACAAAGTCTCGCGCATCAAGCAGGTCGCTTCTGGTCGCTTCGGCGTCACTCCGGCGTACCTGGTCAATGCCGACGTCATTCAGATTAAAGTCGCTCAGGGTGCGAAGCCCGGCGAAGGCGGTCAGTTGCCGGGTGATAAAGTCACTCCTTACATCGCCAAACTGCGCTATTCGGTGCCGGGCGTGACGTTGATCTCCCCGCCGCCGCACCACGATATCTACTCTATCGAGGACTTAGCGCAGTTGATTTTCGACCTGAAACAGGTCAACCCGAAAGCGATGATCTCCGTAAAACTGGTGTCCGAACCGGGCGTCGGCACCATCGCGACTGGCGTGGCAAAAGCCTATGCAGATTTAATTACCATCGCAGGCTATGACGGTGGCACCGGCGCAAGCCCGCTGTCGTCAGTGAAATATGCAGGCTGCCCGTGGGAACTCGGTCTGGTGGAAACCCAGCAGGCGCTGGTTGCCAACGGTCTACGTCATAAAATTCGTTTGCAGGTTGATGGCGGTCTGAAAACGGGCGTTGATATCATTAAAGCAGCAATTCTTGGCGCGGAAAGCTTTGGCTTCGGTACCGGTCCGATGGTCGCGCTCGGTTGTAAATACCTGCGAATTTGCCACCTGAACAACTGCGCAACGGGTGTGGCAACTCAGGACGACAAACTGCGTAAGAACCACTATCACGGCCTGCCGTTCAAGGTGACCAATTACTTTGAGTTTATCGCCCGTGAAACCCGCGAGCTGATGGCACAACTGGGCGTAACACGTCTGGTGGATCTGATTGGTCGCACCGACCTGCTGAAAGAGCTGGACGGTTTCACCGCCAAACAGCAGAAACTGGCGCTGTCGAAGCTGCTGGAGACCGCCGAGCCGCATCCAGGTAAGGCGCTCTACTGTACTGAAAACAACCCACCGTTTGATAACGGTCTGCTGAACGCGCAGTTGCTGCAACAGGCGAAACCTTTTGTCGATGAGCGCCAGAGCAAAACCTTCTGGTTCGATATTCGCAACACCGACCGTTCCGTGGGCGCATCGCTCTCAGGCTATATCGCCCAGACGCACGGCGATCAGGGGCTGGCTGCCGATCCTATCAAAGCGTACTTCAATGGCACCGCAGGCCAGAGCTTCGGTGTGTGGAACGCGGGCGGCGTGGAGTTGTATCTGACGGGCGATGCTAACGACTATGTCGGTAAAGGCATGGCGGGCGGCTTAATCGCCATTCGTCCACCGGTGGGTTCAGCATTCCGCAGCCATGAAGCGAGCATTATCGGCAACACCTGCCTGTACGGCGCCACTGGCGGTCGTCTGTATGCTGCAGGCCGCGCGGGTGAACGTTTCGGCGTGCGTAACTCCGGTGCGATTACCGTGGTAGAAGGTATTGGCGACAACGGTTGTGAATATATGACGGGCGGTATCGTCTGCATTCTGGGTAAAACCGGCGTTAACTTTGGCGCGGGCATGACCGGCGGCTTCGCTTACGTTCTCGACGAAAGTGGCGATTTCCGCAAACGCGTTAACCCGGAACTGGTGGAGGTCCTAAGCGTTGATGATTTAGCTATCCATGAAGAGCATCTGCGTGGTCTTATCACCGAGCATGTGCAGCATACCGGTTCTCAGCGTGGTGAAGAGATTCTGGCAAACTGGTCAACCTTCGCCACTAAATTCGCGCTGGTTAAACCGAAGTCCAGTGATGTAAAAGCACTGCTGGGTCACCGTAGTCGTAGCGCAGCAGAGTTGCGCGTGCAGGCGCAGTAAGGGGTAGCAACAATGAGTCAGAATGTTTATCAATTTATCGACCTGCAGCGCGTTGATCCGCCAAAGAAACCGCTGAAGATCCGCAAAATTGAGTTTGTTGAAATTTACGAGCCGTTTTCCGAAGGCCAGGCCAAAGCGCAGGCTGACCGCTGCCTGTCATGCGGCAACCCATACTGCGAGTGGAAATGCCCGGTACATAACTACATCCCAAACTGGCTGAAGCTCGCCAACGAGGGGCGGATTTTTGAAGCGGCAGAACTGTCGCACCAGACCAACACCCTGCCGGAAGTGTGTGGGCGCGTCTGCCCGCAGGATCGTCTGTGCGAAGGTTCCTGTACTCTGAACGATGAATTCGGCGCGGTGACTATCGGCAACATCGAACGCTATATCAATGATAAAGCGTTCGAAATGGGCTGGCGTCCGGATATGTCCGGCGTGAAACAGACCGGTAAAAAAGTGGCGATTATCGGCGCAGGTCCGGCTGGTCTGGCGTGTGCGGATGTACTGACACGCAACGGAGTGAAAGCCGTTGTCTTCGACCGCCATCCAGAAATTGGCGGCCTGTTGACCTTCGGTATTCCGGCCTTCAAGCTGGAAAAAGAGGTGATGACGCGCCGCCGTGAAATCTTCACTGGCATGGGTATTGAGTTCAAACTCAATACCGAAGTGGGCCGAGACGTACAACTGGACGATCTACTGAATGATTACGATGCCGTATTCCTCGGCGTTGGGACTTATCAGTCAATGCGTGGCGGGCTGGAGAATGAAGACGCCGACGGCGTATACGCGGCACTGCCGTTCCTCATCGCCAACACCAAACAGTTAATGGGCTTTGGCGAAACCAGCGACGAACCGTTCGTCAGCATGGAAGGCAAACGCGTGGTGGTACTTGGCGGTGGCGACACTGCGATGGACTGCGTGCGCACGTCTGTACGCCAGGGAGCGAAGCACGTCACCTGCGCTTATCGTCGTGACGAAGAGAACATGCCAGGTTCCCGCCGCGAAGTAAAAAATGCGCGGGAAGAAGGTGTTGAGTTCAAGTTTAACGTCCAGCCGCTGGGCATTGAAGTAAATGGCAACGGCAAAGTCAGCGGCGTAAAAATGGTGCGTACCGAAATGGGCGAACCAGACGCTAAAGGCCGTCGCCGCGCGGAGATCGTTGCAGGTTCTGAACATATCGTTCCAGCAGATGCGGTAATCATGGCGTTTGGTTTCCGCCCACATAGCATGGAATGGCTGGCAGAACACAGCGTCGAGCTGGACTCTCAAGGGCGCATTATCGCTCCGGAAGGCAGCGATAATGCCTTCCAGACCAGCAACCCGAAAATCTTTGCTGGCGGCGATATCGTCCGTGGTTCCGACCTGGTGGTGACCGCCATTGCCGAAGGCCGTAAGGCGGCTGACGGCATTATGAACTGGCTGGAAGTTTAATCCCTGCCCCAGCGCCGTCTCCTAAGAAAAGAGTACGGCGCTGAAATCCTCCTTTCTTGCTGGAAAGTGCCTCGCATAATCTGAAGAAAACCAATGTAATACGCATATCTGGATTGTTACCGACAGATGCCCGGCGTATAGCTGATTCCATTATTCAACACAGCGCCATATAAAGGGAAAGATAATGGAATCGCTCTCATTTCAAACCACAGCAGGCTACCAGCAAATCCACGACGGCATTATTCATCTGGTCGATAGCGCCCGGACAGAAACGATACGTAGCGTAAACGCGTTAATGACCGCTACATACTGGGAAATTGGCAGACGAATTGTCGAATTTGAACAAGGTGGTGAGGCACGGGCCGCGTATGGTACGCAGTTAATCAAGCGGCTATCAAAGGATTTAAGTCTAAGGTATAAGCGTGGGTTCTCCACCAGGAATTTATGGCAGTTTAAGAATTTTTATATTTGTTTTCAACGAATTGAAATTGTGCAGACACTGTCTGCACAATTCACCCCCACAATTCTCCAGACTGTGTCTGGAGAATCTTGCCATTTAGCGCAACTCGCCAAATCCTTCCCCCTACCCTGGTCCACTTACGTCCGTTTGCTTTCTGTTAAAAACGCTGACGCCCGCAGTTTTTATGAAAAAGAGACGCTCCGCTGTGGCTGGTCTGCTCGTCAGCTCGAACGACAAATTGCGACCCAGTTTTATGAGCGGACATTACTATCACATGACAAATCAGCCATGCTGCAACAACACGCTCCTGCCGAGACGCATATTCTTCCGCAGCAGGCGATACGCGATCCCTTTGTGCTCGAATTTCTGGAATTAAAAGATGAATACTCAGAATCTGATTTTGAGGAGGCTCTGATCAACCACCTGATGGATTTCATGCTGGAACTTGGGGATGATTTTGCCTTTGTTGGTCGACAGCGAAGGTTACGCATTGATGACAACTGGTTTCGGGTCGATCTGTTGTTTTTCCACCGCCGTTTACGCTGCCTGCTAATCGTCGATCTAAAAGTGGGCAAATTCAGCTATAGCGATGCCGGACAGATGAATATGTATCTCAACTATGCCAAAGAGCACTGGACGCTACCGGATGAAAATCCGCCCATCGGTCTGGTTCTCTGTGCAGAGAAAGGAGCCGGAGAAGCGCATTATGCACTGGCGGGTTTGCCTAACACCGTTCTGGCAAGTGAATATAAGATACAGCTACCTGATGAGAAACGACTCGCGGATGAACTCGTTCGAACACAGGCGGCGCTAGAGGAAGGTTATAGACGCCGTTAATTTCAGCAATTTCGAATTCTCCAGACTATGTCTGGAGAATCTTTAAAACGAACTAAGTTTTAAGCCATTAACTCAGCCTTAACCTTCACTACCACCTTTTTAATCTCACCAGGCTCGCTAACAACACATCCCGGTTTATGCGGTTCTCCTGGCATAAACACGGCGAACATTCCCGGTTTCAGGATGATAGCTTGCTCGTTCTCAATGGCGCTGCAAAGCTGGTAATCATCTTCATGGTGAAATTCTTCACACTGACGCGCAGAACCTGCCATGCCAAAAAGAATCCGCTCCTCGCCGCTTAACAATAACTGGATATCTATATATTGCTCGTGCAATTCGGCTTTTTTCTCAACGGGCGATTGAGTGTTAAAAGTCATGACATTCATAAAGATATTGTCGCCCTGCAATTCGTAACGACCCGGCGCTTTTTCCTGCGGCCTGGCGGCTAATGCCAGCGTTAACGCGTCCAGTAGTGCTGGATGTAAACCGGCAGACGGTAACGACTGTACTTCACCCATCATCATAATTTTTCTCCCTGGGCCAACAGCGCAGCCCCAAGTAAACCTGCATCGTGGCGGTAGTGCGCCGCCAGTAAATCAACGTGAAATGCCGCTGGCTCCTGAGCCAGATACGTTTCCACCAGCGCCAGGTATCCTTCTGCCAACCCGACGCTGCCACCGACCACCACACACTGGCAATCAGTTGTGGCTTTAACATCTGCAATCAGTCTTGCCAGCACGCGTGCGGAGCGGTGAATCAGTTGCTGCGCCTGACCGTCGCCCTGCCCGGCGCGCCTGAAGATAGTTTTCGCATCCGCGCCCGCCAGGTCGCCCTGCGCCGCCGCTGCAATGCCACGACCAGAAGCAATAGCTTCCACGCAACCTATGCGTCCACAGCCACAGACCGGACCGTGCGGATCGGCCAGCGTATGCCCGAGATGCCCCGCCAGACCGCCAGGGCCGGTTAGCAGATTGCCGCCACTGACCACTCCACCGCCAACGCCAGTGGAAACGGTGATAAACACCATATCGGTTATATCGCCTTCCAGCGCCTGATACTCCGCCCATGCTGCAGCCTGCGCATCGTTAATGGCAATGGTCGGCAAATCGGTAAGTTGTTCCAACGTTTTGACTAACGGAAAGTGTAGCAATCCACCGAGATTATGCGGATTCAGCGCCAACAGGCTGCCGTCGCGAATAATTCCGGTTGAAGCGATGGCAACTTGTTGCGCATGAGCTTGTAACGGTGCAATTAACGCGGCTAGGGCATCACGCAGCGCCTGCGGAGTCTGGCTGGCAGGTGTCGGTAGCTCACGACGATCGCGGATCTGCCCGTCAGCGCCAATCAGCGCAGCGGCAAGTTTAGTACCGCCGATATCAATCGCCAGTGTGGTCATAGCACCGCCTTTTTCATCGCTGTGTTGTACCACTGGCAAATGTGTTCAAGACGCGTAATGGCTGAACCGACCGTCACCGCCCATGCGCCGCGGCGCATGGCGTCTGCAGCCTGGGATGGCGTGTTGTAACGTCCTTCGGCAATCACCCGACATCCGGCGTCGCTTAATGTCTTCACCAGTGCCAGGTCTGGCTCTTCCGGTGTTTCAGGCGTGGTGTAACCCGAAAGCGTGGTGCCAATAATTTCGGCGCCGAGTTTTTGGCAAGCCAGGCCGTCCTCCGGCGTGGAACAGTCGGTCATCGCCAGTAAACCATGATGGTGAATACGTGCCAGCAGTGTTTCAACAGGAACCGGGCGCGGGCGATCGGTGCCATCAATAGCGATGATATCAGCCCCCGCCTGCGCCAGCGCATCAACATCTTCAATATAGGCGGTGATGCGTACCGGAGAATCCTCCAGATCGCGTTTCACAATCCCGATAATCGGCACACTCACCACCGCACGCGTAGCTTTCAGATTCGCCACACCTTCAATGCGAATGGCAACCGCACCAGCCTGCTCTGCCGCTAATGCCATGGCAGCGACGATTTCAGGTTTATCGAGCGGGCTGTCCGGAACCGGCTGGCAGGAGACAATCAGGCCACCGTTGGCGGCGATTTTTTGATCCAGTTGTGCAAGTAACGACATACTTCTTCCCTTAGCAAAAGGCCCGGCACATGGCCGGGCAACAGGATTAACTTTTGGTTTTGACTAAATCGTTTTTGGCACCGCCAAACGGCACGGCACCGCTGAATGGTTTGCCGTCGATAGCGTCATGAGTACGCAACGCTTCCGGGCGCAACCAACGCTGAACGCGAGAAGGCATATCCAGCCCAATCAGCAGGATCACCACGAACGTCAGGCTGAACGAGAGCGATCCCAGTGCAGTACCCAGATCCAGACGTTGAGCGATCAACGCACCAAGGATTGGGGCCAGTGCGCCGCCAAGCGCGCCAACGTTGTAGGTAAAGCCCAGGCCCGCTGCACGCTGGTCAGTATCGAAATAACCGCCAATCAGTTTCGGTAAGATCCCGGAAATACCCTGACCAAGCATTTGCTGGAAGAACAGTAACAGACCAAGCACCCAGACGTTTGCACCGCCAATCGCAAATACCGGAATAATCAGCAGCTGTGAGGCCAGCAGGCTGCAAACGTAGGCTTTGCGCGTTCCCAGCCAGTCGCCGAGGAAGCCGCCGACGCAGCAGCCAACCGCCGCACCAAAGCCGCTAAAGAACAACACATTGGCGACTGTATGCGGGTTATAAGCCAGATCGGTTTTAAGATACGTTGGCAGTAGCGCCTGAATCGGCCATGAGTAGAGGAAGGCAAATAACACAACCACCATCAGCATCACGCCCGTTGGCCAGCGTTTGCCCGTGCTTTGCACCATAAAGCTGATAAAGATTGCGGCGCATAGCAAACCAAGAACAGCGACGATTGCGGCATTTTGCAGATTACCGGCAAAGCAGAACCACAGCGCAGTGGCCGCTGCCAGCGTCATCACGATATTGGCGATACGATGTTCACCACGGTAGAGAATATCCACCATCGTTCGCACCGGTGCTTTGCCTCCGTGTTTCTCTTTCCAGTCTTCCGCTTCCGGGATGTTTTTCCGCAGCCAGAGAGCAAAGATGATCGGTAAGATGCCGATAAAGAACAGTGCACGCCAGCCCCAGACCGGAACGACCAGACTATAGACCTGGGCGGCAACCACAGCCCCCACCGAGAAGCCGGAAATCAGAAAACCACTGGCTTTGTTACGCAGATGTTTTGGCCAGCTTTCAATCACATAGGTGGCGCTGGAACCGTACTCACCCGCCATCCCCATGCCGATGACCAGACGCGCGATAAACATAGTGATGTAGCCAGGCGCAAAGCCGCAGGCCAGCGTCCCGATCGAGAAGAGAACGATACTGGTGACCATTGCCAGACGACGCCCGTAGCGGTCGCCCATAGCGCCAAGCATCAGGCCGCCGAACCAGCGAGAGATGAAAGCTGCGGAGATCAGGCTTGCCGCCTGTACTGTTGTCAGCCCGAATTCACCTTGTACTTCAGTGAGTACCAGGGCAATTAAAACGAAATCAAAACCATCAAGCAGATATCCCAACCAGGCAGCGGAAAATGCCCGCCATTGTGCACGATTGAGATGGCGATACCACGGGATATTCTGGGTTGTAGTACTCATTGTGAGTCTCCCGCGGTGGGCAATGCCCACACGCTTTGGTATGAAAATTGTAGGGTACAGATGCGCTTATTTCCCCTCACCCGGTAGGGGCGAGCAAGGGGAAAGAACTCACCCGCGTTCTTGCATCAACTGCTGGGCAAGCGCCTTCAGTTCTGGCAGATATTTTTCATCTACCGGACCAAACGGTTTACGGCACAGCGGTACAGACACCACATCCATATAATGCAAGACAGTTTTCAGGCCGCGGAATACGCCAGTTTTGATCAGCAAATCAATGACTTTATTACATTCTGTTTGCAGCTTCTGTGCGGTCTGGATATCGCCTTCTTTCAGCGCCTTCACGATACCCTGATAACGCCAGCCCATGATGTTGTAAGTACTGCCGATACCGCCGTCTGCGCCCGCCAGCAGGCCGGAAGCGAAGATTTCGTCGTAACCGTTATAGAGCACCAGATCCGGATGTTCGCGACGGATCTGCTCCATCTGATAGAGATCGCCAGAGGTCTGTTTCAGCGCACCTACACCAGGCAGCGTAACCAGTGTGTTGATTTGATCCAGGGTCAGTTTTACCCCGCTCAGTGCCGGAATGTTGTACACCACCATCGGCAAACCATCCGCTGAATCAATGATTGCCCTATAGTGATCGCAGTGTTCTTCAAAGCTGAAAGGATAGTAGAACGGCGTAACAGCGGAGACGGCATCGAAGCCATAACGTTTGGCTGAAACCGCAAGTTGCTGACTTTCAGCAGTGCTGACGCAACCTACGTGAGCGATTAATTTAATCTTACCTTTCGCCTCTTCGGCGACAATTTCCATTACCTGTTCACGCTCTGAAAGGCTTTGGACAAAGGCTTCACCGGTCGAACCACCCACGTATAAACCGTCGATGCCCTGCTTAATATTGAACTGAACCAGGCGACGCAGACTCGCTTTATCCAGTGCTTGGTGTTGGTCAAAAGGAGTCAGGAGTGCAGCCATTACGCCACGTAAATTCGTTGCCATAAATACCTCTGAAGTGATGCTTGTCTGATGAACGATATACCTTTATACCTGTTATACCAGATCAAATAAGCAACACATCATACAGAACGCTTATAATGCGATCTGCTTCACTAAAGTGGCATTATTTCTTTTTGTGAGTAGCTTGGCCGAAGGCATGCCAGGTGGCAGAAACACTGTTGAGATGCGATTGCAACGCGCGATCGGCTTCGTCAGGATCGTGGCGGCGGATCGCGTCAACGATCGCAATATGTTGTTGATAGCTGACGTTGTTATGCTCGTGCAATGCCTGATCGGCGACTGTTGGGCGCGCGGCGATCAACCAGTCAAGCAAGGCAACGTGGATCGCCTTAAAGATCGGATTACCCGGGATCTCCGCCAGTACACGGTGGAAATCAACGTCTGAGCGGATGAATGCGGCATTGTTATCCAGCGACTGACTGTTGATTTCCAGGGCTTTTGCCAGCAAATCGATTTGTTCATCGGTGGCATGTTCAGCCGCATAGCGCACCAGGCTGGACTCAAAGAACAGACGTAACTGTTCGAAATGGGCTATCCCTCCAGGATGAGAAAGGAAATCTTTCGCCATACCGGACAACTCGCCGATGATAGTGTCCGCAGAAGGACGCGAGACGCGAGCGCGCTCACCGTTGTTTATTTGCACCAGACCTTTACGCTTTAACGCCGCCAGCGCTTCACGCACCGAAGGACGCCCGACGTTAAAGAACGCCATGAGTTCGCGCTCAGACGGCAACTGCTCACCTTCGCCAAACTCGCGGCGGCGGATCATCTGCTCCAGTTCTTCTTCCACCATTTCGGAGAGTTTTTTACGCGCCAGCGGACGGCTACGCAAGTTGCGACCAATTACAGGTGAAGAATCTTCGTTTTGCGAATCAAATGCGTTCATAAGGCCCATTCTTTAAGGTCAGCGTGATTAACATCATCAATGACATCCTATCACAGGATTGAAAGTAGGGTGAAATGAAGGGGTTTACTCTTTGTACACCATCATTATCGTAATTAATTTAATAATTAACCTTTGCGAAAATAAATATAACGCAGATAAAAACACCCCAACCAAATTATTTACAAGAATATTTGCGGATATTATGAATATTATGAATGTGTTCTTGATAAATAATCACAAAGGCATAATTTATAATGAAAAATCTGATTTCTTACAATTAAAAAAATCGACATCAACACCATAAATAGCCTTGCAAAAAATATAACATCATTGTTTTCAATCTGCCGTTAATGGGATTGACCATTTTCTTTTGACACGGAGTTCAACAATGTTCGGCATAATTATTTCTGTCATCGTGTTAATAACGATGGGCTATTTGATCCTTAAAAATTACAAGCCACAGGTGGTGCTGGCCGCAGCGGGTATCTTTCTGATGATTTGTGGTGTCTGGTTAGGGTTTGGTGGTGTACTCGATCCCGCCAAAAGCAGCGGCTACTTAATCGTCGATATTTATAATGAAATCCTGCGCATGCTGTCCAACCGCATTGCCGGGTTGGGGTTGTCGATTATGGCGGTGGGCGGTTATGCCCGCTACATGGAACGCACAGGAGCCAGTCGGGCGATGGTGAGCTTGTTAAGCCGCCCGTTAAAACTCATTCGCTCACCGTATCTTATTCTGTCGGCCACTTACGTCATCGGCCAAATCATGGCGCAGTTTATTACCAGTGCCTCCGGTCTGGGTATGTTGCTGATGGTCACATTATTTCCAACGCTGGTAAGTCTGGGAGTAAGTCGCCTCTCTGCGGTAGCAGTTATCGCGACCACCATGTCTATTGAATGGGGGATTCTGGAAACGAACTCTATTTTTACCGCCCAGATAGCAGGAACGAAAATTGCCACTTATTTCTTCCACTATCAGCTGCCGGTCGCCTCTTGTGTCATTCTCTCAGTGGCAATCTCCCACTTTTTCGTGCAACGCGCTTTTGACAAAAAAGATAAAAATATCAATCAAGAACAGGCGGAGCAAAAAGCTCTCGACCATGTTCCGCCGCTCTATTACGCCATTTTACCGGTAATGCCGTTAATCCTGATGCTCGGTTCGCTGCTTCTTGCTCACCTGGGATTGATGAAGTCAGAACTGCATCTGGTGGTGGTGATGTTATTAAGTTTGACGATGACGATGTTTGTCGAGTTCTTCCGCAAACATAACTTGCGCGAAACAATGGATGATGTGCAGGCGTTTTTTGACGGCATGGGTACGCAGTTTGCAAACGTGGTAACGCTGGTGGTCGCCGGTGAAATATTTGCGAAGGGATTAACGACGATTGGCACCGTTGATGCGGTTATCAAAGGAGCGGAGCATTCTGGCCTTGGTGGCATTGGCGTGATGATTATTATGGCTCTGGTTATTGCCATTTGTGCCATTGTGATGGGCTCCGGCAATGCGCCATTTATGTCATTTGCCAGCCTTATTCCGAATATCGCTGCTGGACTGCACGTACCTGCGGTAGTGATGATTATGCCGATGCACTTTGCCACAACGCTGGCGCGTGCGGTTTCGCCGATTACTGCGGTAGTGGTAGTAACTTCAGGAATAGCAGGCGTTTCGCCCTTTGAAGTGGTGAAGCGGACCGCGATCCCAATGGCAGTCGGATTCCTGGTGAATATGATCGCCACAATTACGCTTTTTTATTAAGACATTAAAACGACAAAACAGGCCACCAGGGCCTGTTTTTATTTTACTTCACAACACGTAATGCCGGGCGACCACCACGCGGTGGTTGCGGCGGTTCATCATCAGGATGATTATCATCATCGCGATCTGGCTTATCGCCATCAATGACCGACATAACGGTTTCATTATCTGCCGATACATCTTCATCATTCATGATGCTGGCATCTTCGTCGTAGGCAGCTTCAGGCTCAAACATTGTGCCGGCGCCATTTTCACGGGCGTAGATAGCCAGCACGGCAGCCAGCGGTACCGAAACTTGACGCGGGATACCACCAAAGCGCGCGTTAAAGCGTACTTCATCATTCGCCAGTTCCAGGTTGCCGACCGCACGCGGAGCAATGTTGAGTACGATTTGCCCGTCACGCGCATATTCCATAGGAACCTGCACGCCAGGGAGCGTCACATCCACCACCAGGTGCGGCGTGAGCTGGTTATCCAGCAACCACTCATAGAATGCACGCAGCAGATAGGGACGACGTGGTGTTAGCTGTGACAAATCCATACAGATTAACTCCGGCCCAGACGCATTTCACGTTCAGCTTCAGTTAAGGAAGCAAGGAAAGAGTCACGCTCAAAGACGCGGGTCATATAGCCTTTCAGCTCTTTCGCACCCGGGCCGCTGAACTCGATGCCCAGTTGCGGCAGACGCCACAGCAGCGGGGCAAGGTAGCAATCGACCAGGCTGAACTCATCGCTCAGGAAGTACGGCTTCTGACCGAAGACCGGCGCGATGGCCAGCAGTTCTTCGCGCAGTTGCTTACGTGCGGCATCCGCTTCAGAAGCTGAACCGTTGATGATGGTGTTCATCAGCGTGTACCAGTCTTTTTCGATGCGGTGCATGTACAGGCGGCTTTCACCGCGAGCTACCGGGTAAACAGGCATCAGTGGCGGATGCGGGAAACGCTCATCCAGGTATTCCATAATGATGCGAGATTCCCACAGGGTCAGCTCACGATCCACCAGGGTCGGAACGCTCTGATTCGGGTTGAGGTCAATCAGATCCTGAGGCGGATTGTCCTTTTCCACGTGTTCGATCTCGAAACTTACACCTTTTTCAGCCAGCACGATGCGGACCTGATGGCTATAGATGTCAGTAGGACCGGAAAACAGCGTCATTACCGAACGTTTGTTGGCAGCGACAGCCATGAAAACCTCCAGGTATAGTCAGAATTTTTACTGCTACCAGCCACCAGGTGGCCAGTCAGAAGTTGTGTTACCCAGTAAGGAACGACTCTCTTTGTTCGAAAAACAAACAAAAAATGAGCAATACCCGACATTTGGGCAGAAAATTGGATGATAGTTTACCAGATTTTGCGACCTTTGTGGTGAGTCGATGCCGGAAATGGGGAAAAAGAGATGTTCCTTAGTCTGAAATGCTTGACTTAATCCCCACCAGAAATGTTGTCTACCTCTTTTACACCGTTGCTATCGGTGCGCCCCAGCCATCAAAACTACCGCCATGCTTTTCAGCCAAATCGGTAATCTGGCATGTGATATCGGTCATATGCCATTGTTCCGGAGCATCAGTGTTAGTAAATGACGCCATATACCCTTGCTGTTGGTCGTTCTGCCGAATACTTACCAGCGTAATGCCATATGGCAATATCGCCACGTCCTCCGCAAAGGCACGGGCAGCATCTTCTGTCGGCAATGTCGCGTAGTAATCAATGGTGCGTGGGAGAGTCAAATCGTCACCATGTTCCAGCAGCCCACGGCATACGCGGGAATCGTGTATCCAGTTCCAGTCATATTTCGACGGGTACAGGAACTGGCGATAGTAATTTCCGTTATCGTTTTTACTCATACTATAGCTGCAAGAGACTTCCGGGCCACCCGTGAGCAATTTATCCAGCGTTTTTTCCCAGTCCAGTTCTTTTTCCGACAGGAAAACAAAATCGCGCCATCCCTCTTGTGTTACCACCCCCACCAGCCAAATCGGTAATGTCTTGCCCCTCTCCTCAAGCCAGTCCTCTATACGATTTAAACGTTGTGTTTCATCAGGCTGCGGTAAACCGTTTTCATAACAATGGGTATAACGCACGCGAAAGAACCAGGTATGGTTAAGTCGATCAAATTTTTCGTCCTGAATGGCGCCGATATCAACACGGATGCCAGTGACACGGTCATCCACCGTTGTGATAAAGAACTCCCATTTATCCGACAACGTTAAAGATTCTTTCTTGTTAAACAATGCATTAAATAATCCCATCGCGATATCCTTTTCTACAGTACGTGGAAAATACTATTAAAAGGAGAATAATGCTGAAGAGAGAGGGAAAAGAGGCTGGAATCGGACTTTAGCCATAAAAAAACCCGCCGAAGCGGGTTTTTTCGCAAATTGTCTTCTGCGTGAGCAGAAACCAATTAACGTTTGGAGAACTGCGGACGACGACGTGCTTTACGCAGACCGACTTTCTTACGTTCAACCTGACGAGCGTCACGAGTAACGAAGCCAGCTTTACGCAGTTCAGAACGCAGGGATTCGTCGTACTCCATCAGAGCGCGGGTGATACCGTGACGGATCGCACCAGCCTGACCAGAGATACCACCACCTTTAACAGTGATGTACAGATCCAGTTTCTCAACCATGTCGACCAGTTCCAGCGGCTGACGAACTACCATGCGGGCAGTTTCACGACCGAAGTACTGTTCCAGAGAACGTTGGTTGATAACGATTTTGCCGTTGCCCGGTTTGATGAACACGCGAGCTGCGGAGCTTTTGCGGCGACCAGTGCCGTAGTATTGATTTTCAGCCATTGCCTATAATCCCGATTAGATGTCAAGAACTTGCGGTTGCTGTGCCGCGTGGTTGTGCTCGTTACCTGCGTAAACTTTCAGTTTACGGAACATAGCACGACCCAGTGGGCCTTTTGGCAACATGCCTTTAACCGCGATCTCAATCACACGCTCAGGACGGCGAGCAATCATCTCTTCAAAGGTCGCTTGTTTGATACCACCGATGTGACCGGTGTGATGATAGTACACTTTGTCAGTACGCTTGTTGCCGGTTACAGCAACTTTGTCAGCGTTCAGAACGATGATGTAATCACCAGTATCTACGTGCGGAGTGTATTCCGCTTTGTGCTTACCGCGCAGGCGCAGAGCCAGTTCGGAAGCCAGACGGCCCAGAGTTTTACCGGTCGCGTCAACAACATACCAGTCGCGTTTTACGGTTTCTGGTTTAGCTGTAAAAGTTTTCATTAAAAGCTTACCCAATAAATAGTTACACGTTGGTGAACACCCAAACGTCTTCAATTGTTGAGGTTCACACGACAAAGTCCGGCAAACCTACCCCTTCGAATAGCCTATGCCAGCACACAAAAAGTTTCGGGAAAAAAAACTTTCTTGTAACGTGGGGTCGCAGGATTATAGAGAAGTCGGGGTCAAAGATCGACCCCTTTTTGTGATTTATGGCAGGTTTTAACCCGCCAAATGCTCGCGCTTCAAATACTCTTCACTCTGCATCTCTTGTAGACGTGACAGGCAACGCTGGAATTCAAACTTCAGTCGTTCGCCCTGATAAATTTCATACAAAGGCACTTCTGCGCTCACCACTAATTTGACATGGCGCTCGTAGAACTCATCCACCAGCGCAATAAAACGTCGTGCTTCGCTCTCCATCAACCGCGTCATGACCGGCACATCAAACAACATCACCGTGTGAAACAGGCGTGAAAGCGCAATATAGTCATGCTGGCTACGGGCATCAACGCACAAGGTAGTAAAAGAGACGGCAAGCGTTTGATTCTCAGCGCCCATTGTCGCCAGCGGGCGATGGTTGATTTCTAACGTCGGTGAGTTTTCTCGTTTCGCTCCAGCCAGCGCCAACCAAAGTTTATCCATTTGCGCCCGGGTTTCATCATTGAGCGGCGATAGCCACAAATGCGCCTGGGTAAGCGTTCGTAGTCGATAATCGACACCTGCATCGACATTCATTACATCGCAATGCTGTTTAATGGCGTCAATAGCCGGTAGAAAACGCGCACGCTGTAAGCCATTTCGATATAGCTCGTCAGGCGGAATATTTGACGTTGCGACCAGCGTTATTCCGCGAGCGAACAAGGCTTTCATCAAACCACCAAGTAACATGGCGTCGGTAATATCCGAAACAAAAAATTCATCAAAACAGAGGACATCGGTTTCTGCTTTGAAGCGATCGGCAATAATTTCCAGCGGGTCGGTCTGGCCCTGTAATGCAGTCAGTTCTTCATGCACGCGCAGCATAAAACGGTGAAAGTGCAGGCGCTGTTTCCGCTCTCCCGGCAAGCTTTGATAGAAAAGGTCCATCAGCCAGGTTTTTCCTCGCCCGACGCCACCCCACATATATAAGCCACGCACCGGCGCACAGCTTGCCTCTTCGCGCTTCCCCCACAGTTTACCGACTCGCGCCATTAACCCACTCGCCCTCGCAGTAGGCGGCGTGCTGTTGATTAACTTCTGGTAGATAATCTCCAGCCGACTGACGGCCTCTTTTTGTACGTCGTCAGGTTGATGGCTGCCCTCATTGAGCGCCTTCAGGTATTGCGATGTCGGGGTAACGCTTTGCATGATGTTCTTGTTATTCCTTGAATAATCGGTGTGCCGTTGTTCACGGTTGACGAAAAAAAGGCCGTTCTACACTACGCGATATGCAGTCGGGATTCCACTTCTGTGGAATTAACGGTTATAGTGGCATAATCAGCCGCAGGCATGGAGCCTGAAGCCAACACCCTACGGAAACAAAAGACAACGGGAGATGTTCATGACCTGGGAATATGCGCTAATTGGGTTAGTCGTCGGCATCATTATTGGTGCTGTGGCCATGCGTTTTGGTAATCGTAAACTACGCCAGCAACAGGCGTTGCAGTACGAACTGGAAAAGAATAAAGCTGAACTGGACGAGTATCGCGAAGAGCTGGTTAACCACTTTGCCCGCAGCGCGGAATTACTGGATACCATGGCGCATGACTATCGCCAGCTGTATCAACACATGGCGAAAAGCTCCAGCAGCCTGCTGCCGGAACTGTCTGCTGAAGCCAACCCGTTCCGCAATCGTCTGGCGGAGTCCGAAGCCAGCAACGATCAGGCTCCGGTGCAGATGCCGCGCGACTATTCTGAAGGCGCATCTGGCCTGCTGCGCACTGGCGCAAAGCGCGACTAATTTATTTTGCGGGCGCAGCCATTGCGCCCTCCTCTTCTCTCCCTCCCCGACTATCATTTAATCTGGTGTCTCATTGTTAGCCGTCTGAAAATTCAATAACATCAAACTGTTTTGAATCTCTTTTTCTTATCATTCAGGTACGAGAGCAGGAATAATGAAAAAACAAACCCAGCTGTTGAGTGCATTAGCGTTAAGTGTCGGGTTAACTCTCTCGGCGCCGTTTCAGGCTGTCGCGTCGATTCCCGGCCAGGTTGCCGGTCAGGCGCCATTGCCCAGCCTGGCCCCGATGCTGGAAAAAGTGCTTCCCGCAGTGGTAAGCGTGCGAGTTGAAGGGACTGCCAGCCAGGGACAGAAAATCCCGGAAGAATTCAAAAAATTTTTTGGCGATGATTTACCGGATCAACCTGCGCAACCCTTTGAAGGTTTAGGCTCCGGTGTCATCATCAATGCCAATAAAGGTTATGTGCTAACCAACAATCACGTCATCAATCAGGCGCAGAAAATAAGTATCCAGCTCAATGACGGACGCGAGTTTGATGCGAAACTGATTGGCAGCGACGACCAGAGCGATATCGCTCTGCTACAAATTCAGAATCCGAGTAAATTAACGCAAATCGTCATTGCCGACTCCGACAAACTGCGCGTCGGTGATTTTGCCGTCGCGGTCGGTAACCCGTTTGGCCTTGGGCAAACCGCGACTTCAGGTATTGTTTCCGCATTAGGTCGCAGCGGGTTAAATCTCGAAGGTCTGGAAAATTTTATCCAGACCGATGCTTCCATTAACCGTGGCAACTCCGGCGGTGCGCTGTTAAACCTTAACGGCGAGTTGATTGGTATTAACACCGCAATTCTTGCCCCTGGCGGCGGTAGCGTCGGGATTGGCTTTGCTATCCCCAGCAATATGGCGCGTACTCTGGCGCAGCAACTTATCGACTTTGGTGAAATTAAACGTGGTCTGTTAGGTATTAAAGGTACAGAGATGAGTGCCGATATCGCCAAAGCGTTTAATTTAGATGTGCAACGTGGCGCGTTTGTCAGCGAAGTACTGCCTGGTTCGGGCTCGGCGAAAGCTGGCGTGAAAGCAGGCGATATTATTACCAGCCTCAACGGTAAACCACTCAATAGCTTCGCCGAGTTGCGTTCCCGCATCGCCACCACTGAACCTGGTACTACAGTGAAGCTTGGTCTGTTACGTAACGGCAAGCCGCTGGACGTGGAAGTGACGCTTGATACCAGTACATCTTCTTCAGCCAGTGCAGAGATGATTACACCAGCGCTGGAAGGCGCAACGTTGAGCGACAGTCAGCTAAAAGATGGTGGAAAAGGCATTAAGATCGACGAAGTTGTCAAAGACAGCCCCGCCGCTCAGGCAGGTTTACAGAAAGATGATGTAATTATTGGCGTGAACCGCAATCGTGTGAACTCGATTGCTGAGATGCGCAAAGTGCTGGCAACCAAACCGGCTATTATTGCCCTGCAAATCATGCGCGGTAATGAGAGTATTTACCTGCTAATGCGTTAATGTCATAAACCGGGCATCAGGCTTACGTGTGATGTCCGGTTAACTCGTGATATGCTGCTGCCGTTCCCTTTTTTAATGACGCCTCCATCATGTTTGTGAAGCTCTTACGTTCCGTTGCGATTGGATTAATTGTCGGCGCTATTTTGCTGGTTGCCATGCCTTCGCTGCGCAGCATTAACCCGCTTTCCACACCGCAATTCGACAGTGCCGATGAGACGCCTGCCAGTTATAATCTGGCGGTCCGCCGCGCCGCGCCTGCGGTGGTAAATGTCTATAACCGTGGATTGAACACATCCTCACACAACCAGCTTGAGATCCGTACGCTAGGGTCAGGTGTGATCATGGACCAACGTGGTTATATCATTACCAATAAACACGTAATCAACGACGCCGACCAGATTATCGTCGCCTTACAGGATGGCCGTGTTTTTGAAGCGTTGCTGGTTGGCTCTGATTCACTGACCGATCTGGCGGTGCTCAAAATTAATGCCACTGGCGGTTTACCCACCATTCCAATCAATTCTCGTCGCATACCGCACATTGGCGATGTAGTGCTGGCGATCGGTAACCCGTACAACCTCGGACAAACAATTACCCAGGGAATTATCAGCGCCACGGGTCGCATCGGCCTGAACCCTACCGGGCGGCAAAACTTTCTGCAAACCGATGCTTCCATTAACCACGGCAACTCCGGCGGTGCGCTGGTGAACTCACTGGGTGAACTGATGGGCATCAACACATTGTCGTTTGATAAGAGTAACGATGGCGAAACCCCAGAAGGCATCGGTTTTGCGATTCCCTTCCAGTTAGCAACCAAAATTATGGATAAGCTAATCCGCGATGGGCGCGTTATCCGTGGCTATATCGGTATTGGCGGCCGCGAAATCGCACCATTACACGCGCAGGGTGGCGGTATCGATCAGCTGCAAGGGATTGTGGTTAATGAAGTGTCACCTGATGGCCCGGCGGCGAATGCCGGTATCCAGGTCAACGATCTGATTATCTCGGTGGATAACAAGCCTGCAATCTCCGCTCTGGAGACAATGGATCAAGTGGCAGAAATTCGACCAGGTTCGGTGATTCCGGTGGTGGTGATGCGCGACGATAAAAAACTGACATTGCAGGTCACTATTCAGGAATATCCGGCGACCAATTAAGGCCGTCATTAAAAAAACAAAAAACCGGAGACTGTGCTCCGGTTTTTTATTATTCGCTAATCAATTACTTATTAACGAACTCTTCGCCCAGGGCGATATCTTTCTTCAGCGTATCCAGCATTCCTTCCAGCGCATTCTGTTCAAATGCGCTCAGAGTACCGATAGATTTACGCTCTTCCACGCCATTTTTACCCAGCAGAAGCGGTTGAGAGAAGAAACGAGCATACTGGCCGTCACCTTCAACGTAGGCACATTCAACTACACCTTTTTCGCCTTGCAGCGCACGAACCAGAGACAGGCCGAAGCGTGCAGCTGCCTGGCCCATGGACAGGGTTGCAGACCCGCCACCGGCCTTCGCTTCAACCACTTCCGTACCCGCGTTCTGGATACGTTTGGTCAGATCAGCAACTTCCTGCTCGGTAAAGCTTACGCCAGGAACTTGAGACAGCAGCGGCAGAATGGTAACGCCAGAGTGACCGCCAATAACCGGAACTTCAACTTCGCCCGGCTGTTTGCCTTTCAGTTCAGCGACAAACGTATTGGAACGAATGATATCCAGCGTGGTGACGCCGAACAGTTTGTTCTTGTCATACACACCCGCTTTCTTCAGCACTTCCGCAGCGATAGCTACCGTGGTGTTTACCGGGTTTGTAATGATACCGATGCACGCTTTCGGGCAGGTTGTCGCAATTTGCTGTACCAGATTCTTCACGATACCGGCGTTAACGTTAAACAGATCGGAACGATCCATACCAGGTTTACGCGCTACACCTGCGGAGATGAGAACCACATCAGCGCCTTCCAGTGCAGGGGTCGCATCTTCACCAGAAAAACCTTTTATTTTCACAGCAGTAGGGATATGGCTCAGGTCGACGGCCACACCGGGAGTGACTGGAGCGATATCATACAGGGAGAGTTCTGAACCTGAAGGCAGTTGGGTTTTTAACAGTAATGCAAGCGCCTGGCCAATACCGCCAGCAGCGCCGAGGACTGCGACTTTCATCCTAAACTCCTTATTATATTGATAAACTAAGACATGTTGCTCCGCTGCCGCGACCTTAATCCACAAATTAACAGTTTACAATGACCACTTCTCAAGAATGTGTAGTCACGCAAATTTGGCGTTTATGCATTTAATTGACGTAATCAGGAACCTAACTTACGTAATTAACAGCCGCTTATGCATTAGAGCAACATTCCAACAGGTGGTGACAATATACCCTACCGTTCAGCCAAAACAACATCAATTTGATAACAATTAATTTACTTTTAAGCAGAATTTACACGCCGTGACGCAGGCATGTTTCTCAATCACGAAATTTGATAAAATCCCGCTCTTTCATAACATTATTTCAGCCTTCTCCAGGGCAGACTGTTTGCATAAAAATTCATCTGTATGCACAATAATGTTGTATCAACCACCATATCGGGTGACTTATGCGAAGCTCGTCTAAGCAAGAAGAATTAGTTAAAGCGTTTAAAGCGTTACTTAAAGAAGAGAAATTTAGCTCCCAGGGTGAAATCGTCGCCGCATTGCAGGAGCAAGGCTTTGACAATATTAATCAGTCTAAAGTCTCGCGAATGTTGACCAAATTTGGTGCTGTACGTACCCGCAATGCAAAAATGGAAATGGTTTACTGCCTGCCAGCTGAACTGGGCGTACCTACCACTTCCAGCCCATTGAAGAACCTGGTGCTGGATATCGACTACAACGATGCTGTTGTTGTAATACATACCAGCCCTGGCGCGGCGCAGTTGATTGCGCGTCTGCTGGACTCTCTGGGCAAAGCAGAAGGTATTCTTGGCACCATCGCAGGTGATGACACCATCTTTACCACCCCTGCTAAAGGTTTCACCGTCAAAGACCTGTACGAAGCGATTTTAGAGCTGTTCGACCAGGAGCTTTAATCTCTGCCCCGTCGCGCTTTGCGACGGGGAAAATGTTGCTATCTCCTCTCGATCCCCCGTTTCTTTCTGCCTGACACTTAACAAATAGTGCCTTTTAGCATGACATTTCATTCACAAAATGAATGTATAGAGCAAATAACGCATACTCCGCAAAAAACTCATATCCAATTGATACAAAACACTTTTCCATAAAGAATGGTACTTTTTTTAATTCTTTTAAGTTATAAAAATAATATTTTTTAACACTTAGTATCCACACCAAACAGTTAGCCAGGTATTAATTAGCTCGATAATTAGTGTATACTTAATTCTGTGATGCGGGTCACGAAACAAAGACCCAGCTAAAAGATTATGTCGAGGTAAAAATCATGAAAATCAAAACCACTGTTGCTGCATTAAGTGTGCTCTCTGTTCTCTCTTTCGGTGCTTTCGCTGCCGACTCCATTGATGCTTCTCAAGCACAAAATCGTGAAGCCATCGGCACCGTGTCCGTCAGCGGTGTAGCATCTTCTCCAATGGATATGCGTGAAATGCTGAATAAAAAAGCGGAAGAGAAAGGCGCGACTGCTTACCAGATTACCGAAGCGCGTAGCGGCGATACCTGGCACGCCACAGCTGAACTGTACAAATAAACCCTCATCGTCTTGTCCGACGATATTGCCCCCCGGTTCGGGGGCTTTTTTTGCGCTAGTGACGAACATTAAAACGCAAATGCCCTTCCAGCTCTTCCTCCGCCTCATCAAACAGCAGTATTAACGCGCCAAAACGCCGACGCGTTTTCTCCCCCAAATGAACAAATTCAATCTCCAGCGGTAGCGGCAGAACATCATTCATTAATACGTCCCACAAAGAGTCGAGGTCGCGCACCTTATCTTTATCCAGACCAAAGGTGTGCCTAAAGTCGCGATAAAAGTCCTCCTGACTCTCAATCTCATCAAAATCAAAACTATAGATATTCATCTCTTGCCACCGTCACGTTTCGCGGAAAGTTCTGCCGATCATCGCTAAGTATAGCCATGAAAAAACCGACGCTTTTGGCGTCGGTTTTGACTTAACTATCGGTCAACGCATGCTGATACTTATGGAGCATGCCCGTAAGCCGATGCACCGGTTCCGTGACCTGCGGCGGCGCTTGCCAGATGCGTAGCTTTTCCTGGTAGATTTCCAGTTCTTCCAGCAACTGACCGAAGTAGCGACGGCGTTTGTCATCGCTGCGGACAGAAATCACATGGTCCGCTGTGCGGCGCATTTGTCGGTGAAATGCCGATAAATCATCATTCACGGGTATCGGCGCATCACGCAATCGCTGGTGAGCGATAATCATCGTTAACGCCAGGCGAAACTTCGGCAAATCGCCGGGAAATTTATTCATCAGCAAAAACAACTGCTGATAAAGCGCAGGCAGATGGTTCTCTTTACGCCGGGCGACATTGGTGGTCATCGCGGAAACAGCGGCAGAAACAAACTGATTAAGCAGCACGCGCCCGGTCCTGTCGCGCGATTTATCCCGCACCAGCAGAATGACGATGAACGCCAGCACACAGCCCACAATTTGCCCCAGCGCACTATCGAGAAACTGACTGAACTGAAAGGTCATCGGGTTATCCAACACGATAATATTAATGGTACTGGCCAGCGCCCCCATCGATCCCAACCGCCGTTTCTGCACTTCAATACCAAGGAAGAATCCCAACACCGCCAGGCTAAGGCACAGCAGCAACATACTCTGTTGGGTATTGGGGATAATCACCAAAAAATAGAGCAGCCCTAACGGTAGCGCCGCTACCGTGCCATAGATAAAGTCGATCGCCACCATGCGTGGATTAGGTAAACGCATTGCCAACGATGTTACGACGGCAATCATCACCATTGCGCCACTGCCGGAGGTCCATCCGGTCCACAGCCAGAACAAAGTACCCAGCATGCAGGACAGCGTGGTTCGCCAGAAGTTGACCATCGCATGATGACGCTCGGCGGATTCTACTTTTACTTCCGGCTCGCCTTGCAGGATCTCTTCTTCGGTCGCGTTGATTTTTGTGTTACTGATAACGCCTCGCTTGAGCAACTGATAACGCGTTGCCGCCGCTACCCAGCTATAAATAGTAATGGGTGTTTCGCGTTCCCCGGTCCAGGCAATCACTCGTCGCAGGCGTTTTAGCTGCTTATGGACGTCCTGTGCTGTTTCTACCGGCGTGTCAAAAAATTCGCGGAAGGTATCGGTGATCAACTCCGGGCGTGTGTTCTGAATGAGATAAGTTTCGCAGGACTGGGTTATCAGCGTCAGCGACAACGTATTGATCGCTTTTAAACGCCGATTGGCGCGCGCCCAGCGGGAAGATTCCATATTCAGGTTACTGCGCATCCCTTGCAGCGCCGTGGTGCGGCGAACCAGATCGCCCCAGGCCTTATCAACAATCTCGCCATCACCATGTTTGATGCACAATTGCATTAGTTGATATTGCGCCACCAGCAAACTTTCCAGCTCTCGATCCACTTCTTGTTTGATCGATCGTGGAGAAAAGAGCAGATCCGCCACAATAGCACACACAATACCAATGACGATTTCACTACAACGTTCAACGGCAAACTGCGGCGTTAGCAGCGGTTCTGGCTGAATAGTGATCACAATGATCAGCGCAGTATAACCGGCAAGCCCCCACGCATAGGAGTTCTCTACACGTACCAGCGAGGAGATCCAGGTACAAAAACCAGCCCAGATACAGCACACCAGAATCATCAACAATGGCGCACGGATCATCGCAATAATGATCACCAGTCCGGCAATACAGCCTATAAATGTGCCGATGATGCGCAAAAAGCCGCGATAGCGGATGGCACCAGAGTACGGTTCGCCACCGGCGGCAAAGGCCGGACCAGCGGCAACAATCGCCGCAGTCAGTACAGCCCAGCGTGGTGTTTCAAGCTGAAAATGAAAGCCAACAAACAGCGCCAGCACAATGGCGGTCGCCAGTTTTACCGCGAAGCGAATATGTTGGTTAGCAATGGAGAAAATACCCATCGTGATTAACCAAACTCACGCAGGCGATGGGCCATTTTACGGAAGAATGAATCCTGGCTTTCGTCGCGATCTTGTTTGCCAGTGACGACCACGGTGGCGGTAGTCCCCGCAGGCCAGATATTGTCTTGCTGGTTGTCGAGGCGAATACGTACCGGCACACGTTGCGCCAGGCGCACCCATTCAAGGTTGGAATCGATGGTCGCCATACCTTTATCATCACGCGTGCTGCTGGCGTTTGTTACCCCAGCGGCGATGCTATCGACAGTCCCTTTCAGAACGGTGTTGCTGCCAAGCGGCGTGATTTCTGCGCGATACCCGGAACGTACTCCTTCCAGCTTAGTTTCTTCCATATAGGCCAGCACATAGAAGGAGTTCTGTTTCACCAGCGCGACAGCCGTTGAACCACGCGTAATAAATTCACCGGTATAGACGTTGAGATTGGTCACCCAGCCATCCGCTGGCGCGCGGATCACTGTACGTTCAAGATCCAGTTTTGCCAGATCGCGGGTTGCCTGAGCTTTCGCTAACTGATGCAAAACCGTTTGCAGCACGTTATTGGCCTGGTCAATCTCTTCACGTGACATCGCCTGTATGCCGAGACGGTTGCGACGTCCAGCCTCCTGGCGTTTTTCCTGTGCCAGCACCTGATAATAGGCAACATCGGCTTCCGCTTCTTCGAGGGCCTTTTGATAGCGCGGCTGGTCGATGGTGAACAGTATCTGTCCTTTTTTCACCAGCTGATTATCATGAACATTCACCTGGGTAATGAGACCAGAAACGTCAGGCGCGATCGCGACGACGTCGGCGCTAAAGCGTGCGTCACGCGTCCACGGGGATTCGGTGTAATAGACCCAGGCATTAAAAATTGCGATGAAGGCCAGAATGACTAATACGACCGTGATGGCCGTACGGGAGAATTTTCTTATAAGTGTTTTCACTTCAACCTCAAACGAACAGTCGCGATATCAAATAAAACAAACAGCAATAGAGCGCGGTGTTGAACAGCGCCGGATGCCAGACAAAATCGTAGATACCTGTTGGCACAAGGACCCGGCGCACCAGCCAGAAAATCGCCAGTGATAAAAGCAATTCGAAAAATATCGGTGGGAAGGACAGCCCAAACACCACGATAACGGGAAACAGACTCATGTTGACCTTGGTTGTATAGAGAGAGCAGGTGTTGTTATTTTCAGCATCTGTCGCCGCAGAGAAGGGCATGGAAAGCCGGGCGAGAGCAACATTGCTGTAGATTGATATTTAATATATTAGCGTAACTGTTATGCTGTTATCTATATTATGTGATCTAAATCACTTTTAAGTCAGAGTGAATAATGGAACGACTAAAACGCATGTCGGTTTTCGCCAAAGTGGTTGAATTTGGTTCGTTTACCGCCGCCGCCAGACAGCTTCAAATGAGCGTATCATCCATCAGTCAGACGGTGTCTAAACTGGAAGATGAGCTGCAGGTGAAGCTGCTAAACCGCAGCACGCGCAGCATTGGTCTGACCGAAGCAGGTAGAATTTACTACCAGGGCTGTCGTCGGATGCTCCATGAAGTGCGGGATGTTCATGAGCAGTTGTACGCCTTCAATAACACGCCTATCGGGACGCTGCGCATTGGCTGTTCTTCAACTATGGCTCAAAATGTTCTCGCCGGGCTGACGGCAAAAATGTTGAAAGAGTACCCAGGTTTAAGCGTCAATCTGGTTACCGGAATTCCTGCACCCGACCTGATTGCCGACGGTCTGGATGTGGTGATCCGCGTAGGAGCGTTGCAGGATTCCAGCCTGTTTTCCCGCCGCCTGGGGGCGATGCCGATGGTGGTGTGCGCTGCTAAAAGCTATCTCACACAGTATGGCGTACCGGAAAAACCCGCCGATTTAAGTAGTCATTCGTGGCTGGAATACAGTGTGCGTCCGGACAATGAATTTGAACTGATCGCGCCAGAAGGGATCTCGACTCGCCTTATCCCGCAGGGACGGTTTGTTACTAACGATCCGATGACGCTGGTGCGCTGGTTAACGGCAGGCGCCGGGATCGCGTATGTACCGCTGATGTGGGTGATCAATGAGATCAATCGTGGGGAGCTGGAAATCCTGCTGCCGCGTTATCAGTCGGATCCACGCCCGGTTTATGCCTTGTATACCGAAAAAGATAAGCTGCCACTGAAGGTGCAGGTCGTGATCAACTCACTGACGGATTATTTTGTCGAGGTCGGTAAGTTGTTTCAGGAGATGCACGGGCGCGGGAAAGAGCAGTAATTCATGTGCGTAGGCCGGTAAGCGCCGCATCCGGCAACCAATGCCTGATGCGACGCTTATCGGCCTGGATAGATTACGCGATACCGCCAACGGTCAGGTTATCAACTTTCAGCGTCGGCTGACCCACGCCAACGGGCAAACTCTGCCCTTCTTTACCGCAAACACCCACGCCGTTATCCAGTTTCAGATCGTTGCCCACCATCGAAATCTGCTGCATGGTTTCGATACCGGAACCAATCAACGTTGCACCTTTCACCGGCTTCGTTACTTTACCGTTTTCAATCAGATACGCTTCTGAGGTGGAGAAGACAAATTTGCCGGAGGTGATATCCACCTGACCGCCACCAAAGTTCGGCGCATAAATGCCATACTCAACGGATTCAATGATTTCCTGCGGCGTCGATTTACCTGGTAACATATAGGTGTTGGTCATACGCGGCATGGGCAGGTGAGCGTAGGATTCACGGCGACCATTACCAGTCGGCGTCATACCCATTAAGCGCGCGTTAAGTTTATCCTGCATGTAGCCTTTCAGGATCCCGTTTTCAATCAGCACGTTGTACTGCCCCGGTGTACCTTCGTCATCAATCGCCACTGAACCACGGCGATCAACCATCGTGCCATCATCCACTACCGTACACAGTTCAGATGCGACCAGTTCGCCGACCTGGCCACTGAAGACCGAAGTGCCACGGCGGTTAAAGTCGCCTTCCAGACCATGGCCCACCGCTTCATGCAACAGCACACCTGGCCAGCCTGCGCCGAGAACCACCGGCATGGTGCCCGCAGGTGCAGCAACGGCAGAAAGGTTGACCAGCGCCATGCGCACGGCTTCTTTCGCCCACGCATCCGCACGGACTTCACCGTCAAGATCGGCAAGGAAAAATTCATAACCAAAACGACCGCCGCCGCCACTGGCACCGCGTTCGCGTTTACCGTCTTCTTCGACCAGAACGCTCACGGAAAGGCGCACCAGTGGGCGCACATCTGCCGCCAGGGTGCCGTCAGTCGCTGCAACCAAAATTAATTCATAGACGCCACTGAGGCTGGCAGTCACTTCCTGTACGCGCTTGTCGGCTTCGCGGGCAACTTTATCGACCCGGCGTAAAATATCCAGTTTATCCTCGCGACTCATGCTTTGCAGCGGATCAAGCGAGGTATACAGCGGGCTATGCTCTACCGCGCCCAGCGTCTGTACTTTGCCATCGCCACTGTCACGGACAATGGTACGCGCCGCTTGTGCGCTCTGTTCCAGCGCCAGCAGGCTGATTTGGTCAGCGTAAGCAAAACCGGTTTTTTCACCGCTGATTGCACGCACACCAACGCCCTGATCGATGTTGTAAGAACCATCTTTGATAATGCGGTCTTCTAAAACCCAGGATTCGTGATAGCTCGACTGAAAATAGAGATCGCCATAATCAAGGCGACGTTCGGTCAGTTGACCGAGGATCGCGAACAAGTCCTGATGTTTCAGGCCGTTCGCCGCTAGCAATTGTTCACTTACCAGGTTCAAACTCATCGTTTTTGTTACTCGTTAGTTACTTCGGTAGAGGATTTTTTACGGCTGCCGGATGTGGCGCAAACGCCTTATCCGGCCTACGGTTATGTTCCGGCTCATTAGCATTTGGCAATGACTCTCTACTGAGATTGGGGCAATTACGCGCCATCGTCAAATCATTGCGCTTTTTCTTTACGCGGTTGGCGCAATACTTCGTTGATTTGCGGATCGTCCAGCGGACCAGAAATGTGATAGCGCAAAATGGAGACTTTGCTCCACAGCGGCCCCAGCACTTTACTGGCGGCAAAAACTGCCGCGCCAACAATGGGGTTAACCGCAAAGGCCGCGGCCACACCCACCGTTGCAGAAATTTCTGGTGCGACAACCGCCTCCATATTCAGATCGCGGCGTACCAGATTCACCGACCCTTTCATGGCGATATCCGCTTCCAGGCCATCCACCAGCGTGTCATCAGTGTGCATAACACCGTCTTTAATCCACGCCGTGCTGCGAATAGAGTCAAAATAGAAACCTTCGCCAAAGGTATCCCTGAAATCAAAGCGCAGCTTACGCATCAGAGCATCGACGCTCAATAAGCGCAGCAATTGCCCGGCGTGTCCGGTGCTGATGTCGGTAATTTCACCTTTGCCCAGTTGAGTATGGATGATGCCATTCAACGTTGCCTCATCCGGCTGCCATGGCGCTTTACGCCAGTGTAAATCGTAATCCACATTAAATGACGACTGGCGTATTGGCGTCGTGACACCAAAAAATTCAGCAGCGGCATCAATTTTCTGCCCGCGTAGTTTTCCTTTCAGCGAGGTGCGTTCGTTACCCGGATTGTTGACCCACTCGCCATCGGCAGAAAGCCGTGAAAAGCCGGTATCAATAAGCCCGTTAGCCAGCGTTAATGTATCGCCGGAAATGGTGATATCGCTGTCGATGCGACCGAGTTTTTGCCCCCAGAACCAACATTCTGCGCAACGTATTTGCACATCCGGCCAGCCACGGAAGCTAATGTGCTCCGTTGTCGGGAAAGGTGACGACGGCGTGGAGTCACCACTGGTTTTCGCCACGCTGGGGTTGTAATAGAGATATTTAATAGTCGCCAGCCACGGCGCGTTATTGCGCATTGCCAGCGTAGCGTTGATTTCACGTCCTTGCGCCTCGATCTGAGTGCCATTTGCCATCGGTTGCGAAACAATACTCAGGTTATTCCATTGCTGATTTCCCAACGACAACGCGGGCGTACGCAACGTAATGTGCTGGGGAAAACTCACCGCACTACCGACTTTATCCGTCGCGCCTTTCTGGAAAAGTGCCAGCCACTCGGCACCATCCATCGGTGGCATATTTAACTCAACACCACTTTGTTCCGGTAACGGTGGAAGCGTTTTACTGTCTGCCGCCCAGATAGCGCGATCGAGCGTCAGCTTTTGACCGAGCAACCAGCGGCTGTTGAAATGGTTATCCGCGCCAGCCTGTCCGGTTAATTCAAAGCTATTGAGGTTGCCATCGACCTTAATATTAACTGGTAGCGGTTCGCCAGCGGGTTTGGCTAACGGCGAAGGTAAGTGACTACTCACATTCTTCAGATCACCGTTTAGTTCTACGTTATACGTTGCGCCAGCATGATAAGGCAGTTCAATGCCCACTTTACCATCCCAGGCCACGCTGCCGCTTAACGCTTCATTCACCGCTTCAGGCAGAACGCCAGTTTTCGCCGGTTGCCAGTTACCGTTGAGATTCACCGCAACCTGGTAGGCTTTTGCCCCTTCTTTGGTAGAAAAATCTACGTTCAGTGGCTGATTAAACCAGCTTGCTGTCAGTGGTTCGCTTTGCAGATCGCCATTGATAAAGCTGAATTTGCCGCTCAAATTTTTCAGTGTGCTATCAAGTGGTTTGATAAACAGACTGTTATTACGCAGCGTCACGTCGCCTTTCGCTGTAACCAGTTCGCCGTTCAGTGGAATATCGAGATGTAAGCGAGCATTCACATCGCCGTCGAGCTGGAGTTCTTGCAGGGTTGCCCCCAGAGAGTCTTTCAGCGGCGTCTCATCAAAGTAAGGACCAACAGCTTTGCCCGGACCTTTAATGTCAGCATCAATCAGCAATTTTTCTTTCGAGTAGTCAGGGATCACTGCGGTGAGATTACTCGCGCGCACGCCGCCCAGATTGACGCCATCGGTTTTCATCCATAAACCGTCGTTTATGAAGTCCAGTTCAATATCAAGATTAGTTAACGCTGGCCAGTCTGGCTGGAAGGCAAACTTCGCGTTACGCAGCGGCACCAGCACCTCAAACTGACCTTCGTTGTGTTTGTAGGGGAAAAGATGCGGATTGCCGCCATAAACCAGCGTCGCGTTATCCGCTTCACCGCCCTGAATTGCGCCACTTAAGTAATCGACTAACTCTTTCCCCATCAGATTTTCCGGGAAATAGCGCCACGCCTGTGAACCATCATCGGTACTGATACCAGCCAGAATGCCCAGCCAGGGTTCATCATTAGCCGGTTGCAGGTAACGGAAACCGCCGCGTGCATGGACAGCTTTGGCTTTAACATCAATGTTGCGGCCATCAAGCTGGAAACCTTTGTCGTTATTCAGCCAGCTTAGGGTCGCCTTACCGTCAGCAATTTCCAACGGTGCGCGGAAAACGGTTTCGTAAGGCATCTTTGCCTTTTTCATCGACACGGTAAGCAAACCATTCTCGACGCTACCGGAAAGCGTCCCGGAGAAGTGTTCCGCACCTGGCAATAATTTCCATTGTTTCCAGGCCAGATCGCTCCACGATGCCTGAAAACGGGTCTTTTCAGCCGCCTGAAGCGGGATATCCAGCGCCAGCGTGTTAATTTTGCCGCGCGGTTGTGTTGACCGCCAGATGTCTCCCAGCGCAGGAGAAAGCTTCGCTGCCAGCGGACGTACGCCTTCCAGCCCCGCCAGTTCCAGATTGCTGGCACGGATCCGCAGTTCATCACTGCGTGTATTATTCTTTCCACCAACGTCCTGTTCCGGCATCCAGGCAAGCGTCAATGCCCCACTCGGCCAGCGTTTGCCATCCATCGTGATACGGGTATCGGGAATAGAAAACTGCCAGCCAGGATGTTCACGCGTAATGTGTGCGGTGAGATTATCGACCGACAGTGAATGCATTTGCTTCTCGCCCAACCAGCTGGCACCGCCCTGTTTCAGCCAGACGTCGCCGCCGGTCACATCGCCTTTGTCGATCGTCATCCAGCCTTCAAGGGAGAATTGCGCCGTTTCCAGTGCAATGTTGTCCTGCATCCATTTGCCCAGCCACGGCTTCAGGTCAATATCATCAGCCTGTAGCCAGACGCGACCGTTACTTAACAACCCTTCATCATCACGCAAATCCATGCGAACTTGCATCACGCCGTGCTGCCCGGTCAGGCTGGAGAGACTTACCTGGCCTTCCGCGCGGTGACGACGCGGGTCATTAAGCCAGGTGAGTTGTGGGATCGCCAGTTCCGCGCGTTGACCGGATGGCGTCAGAAAGCTGACTTCACTATCGCGGAGATCGAAGTGATCGAATTGATGGAGAAAAAGATCGCTGATACGGCTGGCTTCAAGGCTGTCGTTGCCGCCGCTACTTGTGATGGGCGTATTGGTGCGAAAACGTAATTGCCAGAAAGTAAGATCGCGAAACTGCCAGCGCATATGCAGCAGGCTCTGCCAGACATCCAGCGCGAGAGTGAAGCGCTTGACGGAAAACTCGCCACCATCTTTCAGCTCCGCACGAATGTCGTGAGCTTCAAGCGTGGGGCCAAAATTCTGCCAGCTGGCGGAAAGCTGACTGGCTTCCACCGGCATGCCGGTAGCGGATTCAATTTTCTTGAGGATTTCTGGACGCCAGGCATCAAGGTGCGGCAAAGCAATACGCAGGCCGCTGACCAGCAGCGCGGTGATCACAACGAGCGCGGCTCCAGTAAGCAGTAAAATCCCCGGCAATCGCCTCACCCGTCACTCCTTGTCTGCTAAAAATGTGACTCAAAAAACCTTTGCCGGATGGCGGCCCAGCATTTGTTTACATCATGACGACGTCAAACTGCTCCTGGTTGTAGAGCGGTTCGATTTGTACTTTAACCTGCTTACCCACAAAAATTTCTACTTCTGCCAGCGAGTGCGACTCTTCGCCTTTCAACGCTTCAGCAACCGCTGGAGAAGCATAGACCAGGAAACGGTCGGAGTCGTAAGCATGGTGTACGCGAACAATCTCACGCATAATTTCATAGCATACCGTTTCCACGGTTTTCACCGTTCCGCGGCCGTGGCAAGTTGGGCATTCGTTACACAGTACATGTTCAATGCTTTCGCGGGTGCGTTTACGCGTCATTTCCACCAGCCCCAGCGCCGAAAAGCCGTTAACGCTGGTTTTCACCCGGTCTTTGCTCAACGCCTGCTCCAGCGAATGCAGTACCCGACGACGGTGATCTTCATTATTCATGTCGATGAAATCAATAATGATAATCCCGCCCAGGTTACGCAACCGTAGCTGGCGAGCAATGGCCTGCGTCGCCTCAATATTGGTATTGAAGATGGTGTCGTCCAGATTGCGATGACCGACAAACGCCCCAGTATTGATATCCACGGTGGTCATCGCTTCGGTCTGGTCGATAATCAGATAACCGCCAGACTTCAACTCAACTTTGCGTTCCAGCGCCCGCTGAATCTCGTTTTCGACATCAAAGAGATCGAAAATCGGCTGGCGCCCCGTGTAATGCTCCAGCTTGCTGGTCATCTCGGGGATGTATTCCGAAGTGAACTCAAGTAATGCTTCGTAAGTCAGGCGTGAGTCAACGCGAATGCGATCCAGCTCGGCATCGGCAAAATCACGCAGCACACGCTGCGCCAGCGCCAGTTCACCATACAGTTGATAACGCGTCTGTGGGCGCTTTTTACGCTCCATGACTTTGGTCCAGACACGCTTCAGATAAGCGGCATCGGAGGCGAGTTCAGCTTCGCCTACGCCTTCTGCCGCAGTACGGATGATAAATCCGCCCTGCTCGTCGCAATACTCGGCGACCACTTTTTTCAGGCGATCACGTTCGGATTCACTTTCAATGCGTTGGGAAACCCCTACGTGTGACGCTCCTGGCATAAATACCAGGTAACGGGAAGGCAGCGTGATGTCCGTGGTCAGGCGCGCGCCTTTAGTACCCAGAGGATCTTTCACCACCTGCACCATCAGATCTTGCCCCTGCCGGACCAGTTCCGAAATGTCGCGCACCGTGAACTGCTTTTGTTCTTCCCCCGCCACACATTCGGTGTGCGGCATGATGTCAGAAGCGTGTAGAAACGCAGCTTTATCCAGCCCAATATCTACAAAAGCCGCCTGCATACCCGGAAGTACACGACTTACACGACCCTTGTAGATATTGCCTACTATTCCGCGTCGCGCCTCACGTTCAATATGAATTTCCTGCAGAATACCGCCATCAATATACGCCACTCGTGTTTCCGAAGGCGTTACGTTTACCAACAATTCAGCCGTCATGTTTATCCCTTTTCTCACGCAGTGCGTTAAAATTACTCAATAATTCACACGTTTCAACCAGCGGTAAGCCGACTACGGCGTGATAGCTGCCATTTATCTTCCTGACAAAACAACCACCAAGCCCCTGAATACCGTATGCACCTGCTTTATCTAACGGTTCACCGCTGGCGACATAGCCCGCGATATCTTCATCTGTTAACGTTCTGAAAGTCACATCGGTCACCACCAGACAATCGAGAATGTACTGACTGTCGGCCAGTGCCACAGCTGTCATTACCTGATGGGTCTGCCCCGATAATTTGCGCAACATCTGTACCGCATGACCTGCATCGCGCGGTTTCTCCAGTACTTCGCCGTTCAGAATCACAATGGTATCTGCACCCAGCACCGGGAGATCCTGCGCGGCTTGCGCGACGCCCGCCTGAGCTTTCTCGCGCGCCAGACGCACAACGTATTGCTGCGCGCTCTCCTGCGGAAAACGTTGCTCCTCAATGCCCGTAACGATACGTTCAAAGGAAACGCCAAGTTGCGCAAGTAACTCCTGCCGACGCGGAGAACCGGAAGCTAAATACAGAGAAGTCATAGAAACCTTTATTGCACTGCAAACTGCTGACGAATTTTGCGCATCAGCATGAAAATCCACGGCCAGAGCACGCCATTGACTACACTACTCCAGAACACTTCCGGTCTGAAAGAGACGTTGATCACTAAAAACTCTGCCCAGAAAACAATAATATCCACAACCAACGAAAGCAACATGACGACCAGCGCTTGCTGCCACAATGCCAGATTACGGAAAAGCTGGAATTTCAGCGCGACCAGATAAGCAATGATACTCATCGACAACGCCCGTACACCGAGCGTGGAGCCACTGATCAGATCCAGTATGGCACCCATCAAAAAACCTGTGCCCACATTTACGCGATGGGGCAAGGCGAGGCTCCAATACAATAAGATGAGCAAAACCCAGTTAGGCCGGAAAACAATAAGATTATCCGGCCAGGGCATAATTTGCAGTAATAATGCAATGAGGAAAGAGAGCCAGATAACCCAGCGCCCCTGGCTACGATAGCTCGCCACTATTGCCCTCCTGGCGTACGCGCAGGTGGTTGAGTACCACTTTGCGGCGGCGTAGCCCTTTGTGGAGAGCGGTCAGCGGCAGTACCCGTTGCAGGTTGCTGCGGGCCTGGCTGGGTAATACCCGTTGCCGGTTCAGGCAGTTTTGGCCCCATTGCATCTGGCGAAGGCAACACCTGCGGCATCATTTGCATCAGGCGTTCATTAGCAACGCGATGCACCTCTTCCGGCGTCATCGGGTTGGCCCCATTACGATCCGCCCCCCACAACAGAAGCAGATAACGTAAACGTTGCAGTCCCGCAGTCGGACGCGCCTGAATCACGGTATATGCGCGCTGGGTATCGAGTTTCACGGAAGAGACAACCGCCACCGGATAACCTTCCGGGAAACGACCGCCCAGACCTGAAGTCACCAATACATCACCAACACGAATATCAGTATTCGCTGGCAGGTGCTCAAGCTGTAAATCATCCGTACACCCATTACCCGCCGCGATAACGCGGATATCGTTACGCAGCACCTGAATCGGCAGCGCATGGGTCGCGTCGCAGATCAGCAGTACGCGGCTGGTCATTTTTGCGACCGCCACCACCTGGCCGACCACACCTTTATCGCTAATGACTGGCTGGCCTTCGTAAACACCGTTGACACTGCCTTTGTCGATAACAACCTGATCGCTGTATGGATCGTTAACGGTGGAGATAACCTGGGTCACCATCTTCTGCTCGTCCTGACGCAGCGGAGACCCCAGAAGCTCACGCAAGCGCGCGTTCTCCTGTTTATATTGTCCCAACATCAGCAGATCGCTGTTTTTCAGCAGCAACTCCTGACGTAACGCCCGGTTTTCAAGTTCTAGTTGGTCACGCGAGGCCAGCGTCTGCGATACGCCATCCAGCAATTCACGAGGAGCATTGGAAATAAAGTAGAAAGGACTGACAGCGGTATCCATATAGGTACGGATTTGGCTGAAAGTCCCCAGGCGGCTGTCGGCAATAATAATGCCGAGCGCCACCAGCACCGCCAGAATAAGGCGAATCTGTAGCGACGGGCCACGGCTAAAAATTGGCTTCATAAGTTATGCGTATTCTCGTATCAGACCAGGCAGGATGAACAGATGCTTCCCCTGCCTGCATCCGATTACTCTTCGCTGAACAGGTCGCCGCCGTGCATGTCGATCATTTCCAGCGCCTTGCCGCCACCGCGCGCCACACAGGTCAGCGGATCTTCAGCAACAACGACTGGAATGCCGGTTTCTTCCATTAATAAACGGTCAAGGTTACGCAGCAATGCGCCACCGCCAGTGAGCACCATTCCGCGCTCAGAAATGTCGGAAGCCAGTTCCGGCGGACACTGCTCCAGCGCAACCATCACTGCGCTAACGATGCCGGTCAGCGGCTCTTGCAGCGCTTCGAGAATTTCGTTGGAGTTCAGCGTAAAGCCACGTGGAACGCCTTCAGCCAGGTTACGACCACGAACTTCAATTTCACGCACTTCATCGCCCGGATAAGCCGAACCGATTTCGTGTTTAATACGCTCTGCTGTCGCTTCACCGATCAAGGAACCGTAGTTACGACGAACATAGTTGATAATGGCTTCGTCAAAGCGGTCGCCGCCGATGCGTACAGAAGAGGAGTAAACCACGCCATTCAACGAGATTACGGCAACTTCAGTAGTACCACCGCCGATATCAACCACCATGGAACCAGTCGCTTCAGAAACCGGCAGACCGGCGCCAATTGCCGCAGCCATCGGCTCTTCAATCAGGAACACTTCACGGGCGCCTGCGCCCTGCGCGGATTCACGGATTGCGCGGCGTTCAACCTGGGTTGCGCCAACCGGCACACAGACCAGAACGCGCGGGCTTGGGCGCATAAAGCTGTTGCTGTGCACTTGCTTAATGAAGTGCTGGAGCATTTTTTCAGTCACGAAGAAGTCAGCAATTACGCCATCTTTCATTGGGCGAATAGCAGCAATATTGCCCGGCGTACGGCCCAGCATCTGCTTCGCATCATGACCAACTGCAGCCACGCTTTTTGGTGAACCGGCACGATCCTGACGAATGGCCACAACGGAAGGCTCATTCAATACGATGCCTTGTCCTTTTACATAAATGAGGGTATTCGCAGTACCCAAGTCAATGGACAAGTCATTGGAAAACATGCCACGAAATTTTTTCAACATACTAAGGGATAATCCTGAAAGCTGGGGCGGAAAAGAAAATCCGCTTACTTTACCAACCACACGCAGCAGCGACAAGGCGCAAAAATCATCTGCTACGGTGAAAATTAGTGCAGTTCGTTTCCTTTGTTACAAATCTCTGCCTGAGTCCAGATAAGGCTAAATGCGTCAACAGCATTCCTCGCCTGTTTGCAACTGCGTAAGGTCATTCATCTGCATATGTGCTGCAACAATCTGGCGAGCAGATAAGCACACTCCCACGAGACGCAGCGCGCGTTATTCTACGTGAAAACGGATCAAACGGCAGGTTAAACCGAGTATCTTTGTGAATATTTTTTCACGTTAGTATCAAGTGGCTGTGAGGACGCGAAAAAATCCCCCTGACCACCCAAAACCCCGCGCTGAATCAGGGTCTGCCACTCGCTTCGCGAACGTACACCAGTCGCGTAAACCTGGGTGTTGGTCCCGGAACAGGCTTCTACCATGCTCTGAACCAACAATTGGTTTTCCGTTCGCTTCTCAATATTTCTTACCAGCCCCGGATGAAGCTTGAGTAATTCGACATTAAGTTCTTTGATCCAACTGGTACTTACCAGCGTCAATCCAGCCTGGTTAACGGCGACTCGAACCCCTAAAGCATTCACCAAACGAATGACAGGTTGCAAGCGACCGATATGTTGACCAACATCAGCCTCTGCAAGTTCAATAATTATGCGTTTTCGTTGCGATTTTTCACACTGCATCAACGTATCGCGCAGCCAACGCTGGAAACGCGGGCGGATCAACGACTCAACGGTCACCTGAATCGCCAGATTTTCTTGCGGCCAATAGCGTAGCAGCGGGATGAGACGACTGATTTGCAGGCGGTCATACTCTTCCGATAAACCAAACTGCAACACCATCGGCATATATTCCGCCGAGCTAACCTCTTCATTACCATCAAAGATACGACACATAATTTCGCGATGATGAACCTGCCCCTCCCGGGTGACCGCAGGTTTTTGATAAAGCCGCGGACCGCCACGACTCAACATTTGTTCGATTAGCGTACGCCAGCGAACGTTGCCGCGCCCTTTTTCTGGTAATGAGTCATCGTAAATCGCCCAGCTATTACCACCCTGTAATCCCGCATTACGCGTGGCGGATTCGGCATGTTCCATCACCTGTTCTGTTTCCTGGCCGCTACGCCAGGCACAGATGCCGATATGAATCATATCTTCACGATCGAGCATTTTATTGCTCGGCAAGGTATCAATCGCTTTGATCAACTGCCCGGCAATGCTCTCCGCCTCTTTTAATGTCCGGTGCGGCAACAGCGCGGCAAAATCGCTACGGTGATAGCGCGCCAGCAGTGCGCCTGGATAGCGCATCATAAATGTCGACAGTAGATTTGTCAGAGCGAAGAGCTGTTCTTCGGCCTGGCTGTGTCCCCACGTGTCGCTCAACATATTGAAATCAGGCAGACGGATCATCATCACGATCCCGTGAGTCCCTACCTTTTCTTGATCTTCCAGTAATGTAGCCAACTGGTTGTCGAAAAAGAGACGGTTATTGAGGCCGGTTTTGATGTCCTGCGCGGCGTAAGAGCGAATCAGCGTATCAAGACGGCTGTGCTGTTCACGCGCATTCTGAATTTCTGAAAGCAGCATATCCAGCGCACTGCTGGTCCCTGGCGGCCATTCATAGATGGAGCCAAGCACATTCGGCCCACGCTCCCCGTTTAAGATGCGCGCCGAGCGGGTTTCCAGTAGTTCTTGCCCGGCAAGTTGCCGCTGCAGCCAGCGTACTGCAAGGAAAAGCATAATAATGATAAAACCAATTGCACCAGTGAGCGGCGCGGTGGTCATCAGCGAGTGAAAATAGTTTCCCATCGGGTCCTGATAAACCAGACGTAGCGACATCCCCGGATGTTTAACTAACGGAACAGTCAGTTCGCGAAACAGATCGCTGGTGCCAACAGGGCGGTAACTCCCCTGACGGGAAAGGGTATAAACCTGTTTGTTATCATGCAACAGGTCCACGCGAACGATATCTGCCGACATCATCAGTTCACTGATTTGTGGCCTCAGCGAGCTGAAATCAGACGACACCAGATGCGTATCGATCGCCGTCGCCACCGCCTGAACGCGATGACTAAACTTATACTGAATCGCGTTATAGAAACTTAACGAGCAGCCCATCAGAGTCACAAAGATCGTTAGCCCAGTGAGCAGCGTGACAAAGGCTGAAAATTTCGTCGTTAATCTCATCCTTGTGTTAACTCCGATAGTGAGGAAGCGGGCATACTAGCAAATCAGATTTATCTCGCAATTTATTGCGCTTCATCGGCTTTGCTTTTCAATTAGCGAGTATAGTCTTCAGAAATTATTTTCCAATCCATCATGCACATGAGGACCTCTTATGCAGGCGTTACTTTTAGAACAGCAGGACGGCAAAACCCTCGCATCTGTACAGACTCTGGACGCAAGTCGCCTGCCGGAAGGCGATGTGACGGTCGATATCCACTGGTCGAGCCTGAATTATAAAGATGCGCTGGCAATAACCGGTAAAGGAAAAATAATCCGCAATTTTCCGATGATTCCTGGCATCGACTTCGCCGGAACCGTACGCACCAGCGAAGATCCTCGTTTTCATACTGGTCAGGAAGTGTTACTCACAGGCTGGGGTGTTGGTGAAAATCATTGGGGCGGACTGGCAGAACAAGCGCGCGTGAAAGGCGACTGGTTGGTTGCCATGCCGCAAGGTCTGGACGCGCGTAAAGCGATGATTATTGGTACTGCCGGGTTTACAGCCATGCTGTGCGTGCTGGCACTGGAAGATGCTGGTATTCGTCCGCAAGATGGCGAGATTGTGGTAACGGGCGCTAGTGGCGGCGTCGGCAGCACCGCCGTGGCGCTGTTGCATAAGCTGGGATATCAGGTGGTTGCCGTTTCTGGTCGCGAAAGCACCCATGAGTATCTGAAAAGTTTAGGCGCCAGCCGAATTCTGCCGCGTGATGAATTTGCTGAATCCCGCCCACTGGAAAAACAGCTTTGGGCCGGCGCTGTTGACACCGTGGGCGACAAAGTGCTGGCTAAAGTGCTTGCGCAAATGAACTACGGCGGCTGTGTGGCAGCGTGTGGTCTGGCTGGCGGTTTTACCCTGCCAACCACCGTCATGCCGTTTATCCTGCGTAACGTTCGCTTGCAGGGCGTGGATTCGGTGATGACCCCAGCAGAGCGCCGTACGCAAGCCTGGCAACGTCTGGTTGCCGATTTACCGGAATCATTCTACTCACAGGCTGCAAAAGAGATTTCCCTGGCTGATGCGCCAAAATTTGCCGAGGCCATTATTAACAATCAGATCCAGGGCCGTACGCTGGTAAAAATTAACTAAGCGTTAGTATAAAATAATTTACATATCGTTAACGAATTTTAGCAGCACTTTGACATTCTCCCTGCCATAGTAATCATGAGCATACCGGGAGTCTGTTATGAAAAAAATTCGTCAACTTACAGAAGCCGATGTCACTGCTGAATCGGCTTTTTTTATGCAACGTCGGCAAGTTCTGAAAGCATTAGGCATCAGCGCTGCCGCCCTCTCTTTACCAAACGCCGCCCACGCGGATTTGCTTGGCTGGTTCAAAGGGAACGATCGCCCGCCCGCGCCTGCAGGAAAATCCCTGGAGTTCAGCAAACCTGCTGCCTGGCAAAATAACCTGCCACTGACACCGGAAAATAAAGTTTCCGGCTACAACAATTTCTATGAGTTTGGGCTGGATAAAGCGGACCCAGCCGCGAATGCTGGCAGCCTGAAAACCGATCCGTGGACGTTGAAAATCAGTGGTGAAGTCAGTAAACCGTTAACCCTCGACCACGATGCGCTAACCCGTCGATTCCCGTTAGAAGAGCGGATTTACCGAATGCGCTGCGTGGAAGCGTGGTCGATGGTGGTGCCGTGGATTGGTTTTCCGCTGCATAAATTGCTGGCGCTGGCAGAGCCGAACAGCAACGCGAAGTACGTCGCTTTCGAAACAATTTATGCACCGGAACAAATGCCCGGCCAGCAGGACAGGTTTATCGGCGGCGGTCTGAAATATCCCTATGTAGAAGGATTACGTCTCGACGAGGCAATGCATCCGCTCACACTGATGACCGTCGGCGTCTATGGCAAGGCGTTGCCGCCGCAAAACGGCGCGCCGGTACGCCTGATTGTGCCATGGAAATATGGCTTTAAAGGCATCAAGTCGATAGTGAGTATAAAGTTGACCCGTGAACGCCCACCAACCACCTGGAATCTTTCGGCCCCCAACGAATACGGCTTTTACGCCAACGTCAACCCGCATGTTGATCACCCTCGCTGGTCGCAGGCCACTGAGCGATTTATCGGTTCAGGCGGCATCCTGGATGTGCAACGCCAGCCGACACTGTTATTTAACGGCTACGCCGATGAAGTAGCGTCACTATATCGCGGGCTGGATCTACGGGAGAACTTCTAAGTGCGTTTGACTGCAAAACAGATTACCTGGCTGAAAATTTGCCTGCATCTTGCCGGATTTTTGCCGCTTGTCTGGCTGGTTTGGGCTATCAATCATGGTGGGTTAAGTGCTGACCCGGTGAAAGATATTCAGCATTTTACCGGTCGGACTGCGCTGAAATTTTTATTGGCGACGTTGTTAATTACTCCGCTGGCGCGCTACGCTAAACAGCCATTATTGATTCGCACCCGCCGCCTTTTAGGTTTATGGTGTTTCGCCTGGGCGACGCTGCACTTAACCAGTTATGCATTGCTGGAACTTGGCGTGAACAATCTGCCGTTATTAGGTCAGGAATTAATCACCCGACCTTATTTAACCCTGGGTATTATCAGTTGGTTGATTTTGCTTGCTTTAGCATTCACTTCCACACAAGCGATACAGCGAAAACTAGGCAAACACTGGCAACAATTGCATAACTTCGTCTATCTTGTCGCGATCCTGGCCCCCATACATTATCTGTGGTCAGTGAAGGTTATCTCACCGCAGCCGATCATCTACGCCGGGCTGGCATTACTGCTTTTAGCCTTACGTTATAAGAAGTTCCGTCAATGGGCGCGCTAATTTCGTGAACTGTGCGGCTTATTGCAAATTACGCGACGTTGAAAGTTATTTACATGTTAGCTGTTGATTATCTTCCCTGATAAGACCAGTATTTAGCTGCCATTTGCTACGAAATCGTTATAATGTGCGACCTCGTTCTCCCTTAGGCAGTTTTTAAGCTGCTGAAAAGGTGACAATGGCGCAACGAAGGTATATTTTGTTTTTTGCCGGAGGATAGCAGCAGATCGCTGCACAATGTCCGTCAAGTCTCACATTGACACTCTGGGGCAAAATAGACCGGCGTCCCGGCCTGCTGAAATTTACCGCTATGCATACAGCTGTCGGGGCATACGCTTTACAGACGGCGGTGAAACGCCTGTCACAATCACACTAAACAAAGAGTACGGAACCCACTCATGGATATTCGTAAGATTAAAAAACTGATCGAGCTGGTTGAAGAATCAGGCATCTCTGAACTGGAAATTTCTGAAGGCGAAGAGTCAGTACGCATCAGCCGTGCAGCACCTGCCGCAAGTTTCCCGATGATGCAACAAGCTTACGCTGCACCAATGATGCAGCAGCCAGCTCAATCTAACGCAGCCGCTCCGGCGACCGTTCCTTCCATGGAAGCGCCAGCAGCAGCGGAAATCAGTGGTCACATCGTACGTTCCCCAATGGTTGGTACTTTCTACCGCACCCCAAGCCCGGACGCGAAAGCGTTCATCGAAGTGGGTCAGAAAGTGAACGTGGGCGATACCCTGTGCATCGTTGAAGCCATGAAAATGATGAACCAGATCGAAGCAGACAAATCCGGTACTGTGAAAGCAATTCTGGTCGAAAGTGGACAACCGGTAGAATTTGACGAGCCGCTGGTCGTCATCGAGTAACGAGGCGAACATGCTGGATAAAATTGTTATTGCCAACCGCGGCGAGATTGCATTGCGTATTCTTCGTGCCTGTAAAGAACTGGGCATCAAGACTGTCGCTGTGCACTCCAGCGCGGATCGCGATCTAAAACACGTATTACTGGCAGATGAAACGGTCTGTATCGGCCCTGCTCCGTCAGTAAAAAGTTATCTGAACATCCCGGCAATCATCAGCGCCGCTGAAATCACCGGCGCAGTAGCAATCCATCCGGGTTACGGCTTCCTCTCCGAGAACGCCAATTTTGCCGAGCAGGTTGAACGCTCCGGCTTTATCTTCATCGGCCCGAAAGCTGACACCATTCGCCTGATGGGCGACAAAGTGTCGGCAATCGCCGCGATGAAAAAAGCAGGCGTTCCTTGCGTACCGGGTTCTGACGGCCCGCTGGGCGACGATATGGATAAAAACCGTGCCATTGCTAAACGCATTGGTTACCCGGTGATTATCAAAGCCTCCGGTGGTGGCGGCGGTCGTGGTATGCGCGTAGTACGCGGCGACGCTGAACTGGCACAATCTATCTCCATGACTCGTGCGGAAGCGAAAGCTGCTTTCAGCAACGATATGGTTTACATGGAGAAATACCTGGAAAATCCTCGCCACGTCGAGATTCAGGTACTGGCTGATGGCCAGGGCAACGCTATCTATCTGGCGGAACGTGACTGCTCCATGCAGCGTCGTCACCAGAAAGTGGTCGAAGAAGCACCAGCTCCGGGCATTACCCCGGAACTGCGTCGCTACATCGGCGAACGTTGTGCTAAAGCGTGTGTTGATATCGGCTATCGCGGTGCTGGTACGTTTGAGTTCCTGTTCGAAAACGGCGAGTTCTATTTCATCGAAATGAACACCCGTATTCAGGTAGAGCACCCGGTTACTGAAATGATCACCGGTGTTGACCTGATCAAAGAACAGCTGCGTATCGCTGCCGGTCAGCCGCTGTCTATCAAGCAAGAAGAAGTTCACGTTCGCGGTCATGCGGTGGAATGCCGTATCAACGCCGAAGATCCTAATACCTTCTTGCCAAGCCCGGGCAAAATCACCCGTTTCCACGCGCCAGGCGGTTTTGGTGTGCGTTGGGAGTCTCATATCTACGCGGGATACACCGTGCCGCCGTACTATGACTCAATGATCGGTAAACTGATTTGCTACGGTGAAAACCGCGACGTGGCGATTGCGCGCATGAAGAATGCATTGCAAGAGCTGATCATCGACGGTATTAAAACCAACGTTGATCTGCAGATCCGCATCATGAACGACGAGAACTTCCAGCATGGTGGAACTAACATCCACTATCTGGAGAAAAAACTCGGTCTTCAGGAAAAATAAGACTGCAAAAGCGTCAAAAGGCCGGAATTTCCGGCCTTTTTTATTTCTGGGGATCGACAAGCCCCATAAGGTACAATCCCCGCTTTCTTCACCCATCAGGGACAAAAAATGGACACTCGTTTTGTTCAGGCCCATAAAGAGGCGCGCTGGGCGCTGGGGCTGACCCTTTTGTATCTGGCGGTATGGTTAGTAGCCGCTTACTTACCAGGCGTTGCCCCCGGTTTTACCGGCTTTCCGCGCTGGTTTGAGATGGCCTGCATCCTGACGCCGCTGCTATTTATTGGACTGTGCTGGGCGATGGTGAAATTTATCTATCGCGATATCCCACTGGAGGATGACGATGCAGCTTGAAGTGATTCTACCGCTGGTCGCCTATCTGGTGGTGGTGTTCGGAATTTCGGTTTACGCGATGCGTAAACGGAGCACGGGCACCTTCCTCAATGAGTATTTCCTCGGCAGCCGCTCCATGGGCGGCATTGTGCTGGCGATGACGCTCACCGCGACCTATATCAGCGCCAGCTCGTTTATCGGCGGGCCAGGTGCTGCTTATAAATACGGGCTGGGCTGGGTATTACTGGCGATGATCCAGCTACCTGCGGTCTGGCTTTCGCTCGGTATTCTCGGCAAGAAGTTCGCGATTCTCGCGCGCCGCTACAATGCGGTAACACTGAACGACATGCTGTTTGCCCGCTACCAGAGCCGTCTACTGGTATGGCTGGCGAGCTTGAGTTTGTTGGTCGCGTTCGTTGGTGCCATGACAGTGCAGTTTATCGGTGGAGCCCGGTTGCTGGAAACCGCTGCGGGTATTCCTTATGAAACCGGCCTGCTGATTTTCGGTATCAGCATTGCGTTGTATACCGCCTTTGGCGGCTTTCGCGCCAGCGTGCTGAACGACACCATGCAAGGGCTGGTGATGCTGATTGGCACCATTGTTCTGCTAATTGGTGTGGTACATGCCGCTGGCGGTTTAAGCAATGCGGTAGAGACGCTACAAACTATCGATCCGCAACTGGTAACACCACAAGGCGCTGACGATATTCTGTCGCCTGCCTTTATGACCTCATTCTGGGTGCTGGTGTGCTTTGGGGTTATTGGCCTGCCGCATACCGCGGTACGCTGTATCTCTTATAAAGATAGCAAGGCAGTACATCGGGGGATCATCATCGGTACGATTGTGGTCGCAATCCTGATGTTCGGTATGCACCTGGCCGGAGCCTTAGGTCGGGCGGTGATCCCCGACCTTACCGTACCGGATTTGGTAATCCCGACATTGATGGTAAAAGTGCTGCCACCGTTTGCTGCCGGGATCTTCCTTGCTGCACCGATGGCCGCGATCATGTCGACGATCAACGCCCAATTGCTGCAAAGTTCCGCTACGATCATTAAAGATCTCTATCTGAATATCCGTCCGGATCAAATGCAAAACGAGACGCGTCTGAAGCGGATGTCGGCAGTGATCACGTTGGTCCTCGGCGCGTTACTGCTGCTTGCTGCCTGGAAGCCGCCAGAAATGATCATCTGGCTAAATTTGTTGGCCTTCGGTGGGCTGGAGGCTGTCTTCCTGTGGCCGCTGGTGCTGGGTCTTTACTGGGAACGCGCCAACGCCAAAGGAGCGCTGAGTGCAATGATCGTTGGCGGTGTGCTGTATGCCGTACTCGCGACCCTGAATATTCAGTACCTGGGCTTCCACCCTATCGTGCCCTCGTTACTGCTAAGTTTGCTGGCTTTCCTGGTCGGAAACCGTTTCGGTACTTCCGTCCCGCAAGCTACCATTTTGACCACTGATAAATAAAGAGTTTTGCAATGCCTTGGATCCAACTGAAACTGAACACCACTGGCGCGAACGCAGAAGATCTTAGCGATGCGCTGATGGAAGCGGGTGCCGTATCCATTACTTTTCAGGATACCCACGATACGCCGGTGTTTGAGCCTCTGCCGGGCGAAACGCGCCTGTGGGGCGACACCGATGTGATTGGTCTGTTCGATGCTGAAACCGACATGAATGAAGTCGTGGCGATTATGGAGAATCATCCACTGCTCGGCGCGGGCTTCGCACACAAAATCGAACAACTGGAAGACAAAGACTGGGAGCGCGAATGGATGGACAATTTCCACCCAATGCGCTTTGGCGAACGTCTGTGGATCTGCCCAAGCTGGCGTGATGTGCCAGACGAAAACGCCGTCAACGTGATGTTAGACCCAGGCCTGGCGTTTGGTACGGGTACCCATCCAACCACCTCTTTGTGCCTGCAATGGCTCGACAGCCTCGATTTAACTGGTAAAACGGTGATCGACTTTGGCTGTGGTTCCGGCATTCTGGCTATCGCAGCGCTGAAACTGGGCGCAGCAAAAGCGATTGGTATTGATATCGATCCGCAGGCGATTCAGGCCAGCCGCGACAACGCCGAACGTAATGGCGTTTCTGACCGTCTGGAACTCTACTTACCCAAAGATCAGCCAGAAGCGATGAAAGCCGATGTGGTGGTCGCTAATATCCTGGCAGGCCCATTACGTGAACTGGCACCGTTAATCAGCGTCCTGCCGGTTTCAGGCGGTTTGTTAGGCCTTTCCGGTATTCTGGCAAGCCAGGCAGAGAGCGTTTGCGAAGCTTACGCGGATTGCTTCGTTCTGGACCCGGTCGTGGAAAAAGAAGAGTGGTGTCGCATTACTGGTCGTAAGAATTAACCGCCAGAATGCGGCATAGTGATGTAGAGCAAACTGCGAGCAACGTCACAAAAGGCACGTAATTTTGCTGATTATTTAGGCAAATTTGCGTGCCAAAATTTTCATTCATAAAGAAAAATTGAGAACTTACTCAAATTTCTTTGAGTGCGAATTTTAATCAGTTATTTCTAATGTGATGATTTTTATGATTAATTATTCCTCTGAGTTCATTTTAAATGCAATTCTTTGATCCATCTCAGAGGATTGGTCAAAGTTTGGCCTTTCATCTCGTGCAAAAAATGCGTAATATACGCCGCCTTGCAGTCACAGTATGGTCATTTCTTAACTCATGCGCATCGGACAATATCAGCTCAGAAATCGCCTGATCGCAGCGCCCATGGCTGGCATTACAGACAGACCTTTTCGGACGTTGTGCTACGAGATGGGAGCCGGATTGACAGTATCCGAGATGATGTCTTCTAACCCACAGGTTTGGGAAAGCGACAAATCTCGTTTACGGATGGTGCACATTGATGAACCCGGTATTCGCACCGTGCAAATTGCCGGTAGCGATCCGAAAGAAATGGCGGATGCAGCACGTATTAACGTGGAAAGCGGTGCCCAGATTATTGATATCAATATGGGTTGCCCGGCTAAAAAAGTGAATCGCAAGCTCGCAGGTTCAGCCCTCTTGCAGTACCCGGATGTCGTTAAATCGATCCTTACCGAGGTCGTCAATGCAGTGGACGTTCCTGTCACCCTGAAGATTCGCACTGGTTGGGCGCCGGAACACCGTAACTGCGAAGAGATTGCCCAACTGGCTGAAGACTGTGGCATTCAGGCTCTGACCATTCATGGCCGTACACGCGCCTGTTTGTTCAATGGAGAAGCTGAATACGACAGTATTCGGGCAGTTAAGCAGAAAGTTTCCATTCCGGTTATCGCGAATGGCGACATTACTGACCCGCTTAAAGCCAGAGCTGTGCTCGACTATACAGGGGCGGATGCTCTGATGATAGGCCGCGCAGCTCAGGGAAGACCCTGGATCTTTCGGGAAATCCAGCATTATCTGGACACTGGGGAGTTGCTGCCCCCGCTGCCTTTGGCAGAGGTTAAGCGCTTGCTTTGCGCGCACGTTCGGGAACTGCATGACTTTTATGGTCCGGCAAAAGGGTACCGAATTGCACGTAAACACGTTTCCTGGTATCTCCAGGAACACGCTCCAAATGACCAGTTTCGGCGCACATTCAACGCCATTGAGGATACCAGCGAACAGCTGGAGGCGTTGGAGGCATACTTCGAAAATTTTGCGTAAACAGAAATAAAGAGCTGACAGAACTATGTTCGAACAACGCGTAAATTCTGACGTACTGACCGTTTCTACCGTTAACTCTCAGGATCAGGTAACCCAAAAACCCCTGCGTGACTCGGTTAAACAGGCACTGAAGAACTATTTTGCTCAACTGAACGGTCAGGATGTTAATGACCTCTATGAGCTGGTACTGGCTGAAGTAGAACAGCCCCTGTTGGACATGGTGATGCAATACACCCGTGGTAACCAGACCCGTGCTGCGCTGATGATGGGCATCAACCGTGGTACGCTGCGTAAAAAATTGAAAAAGTACGGCATGAACTAATTCAGGTTAGCTAATTGCTTGATTAAAAGGCGCTACTCGGCATGGGGAAGCGCCTTTTTTATAGGTGTCACAAAGGGAGTGACCATGAGAACAGGATGTGAACCCACCAGGTTTGGCGACAATACAAAGACCATTATCCATGGTGATGCATTAGCTGAACTTAAAAAGATACCCGCAGAAAGTGTCGATCTAATTTTTGCCGACCCGCCTTATAACATCGGCAAAAATTTCGATGGCCTGATCGAAGCGTGGAAAGAAGATCTGTTTATTAACTGGCTATTTGAAGTGATTACAGAGTGCCACCGCGTTCTGAAAAAACAGGGCAGCATGTACATCATGAACAGCACGGAAAACATGCCCTTTATCGATCTCCAGTGCCGCAAGCTTTTTACCATCAAAAGCCGCATCGTCTGGTCATATGACAGTTCCGGAGTACAGGCAAAGAAACACTACGGTTCCATGTATGAACCCATCCTGATGATGGTGAAAGATGCCAGAAACTACACATTCAACAGCGACGCTATTCTGGTAGAGGCTAAAACCGGATCGCAGCGCGCGTTGATCGATTACCGCAAAAATCCCCCGCAGCCTTACAATCATCAAAAAGTACCAGGTAACGTCTGGGATTTTCCACGCGTACGTTATTTGATGGATGAATATGAAAACCATCCGACGCAAAAGCCTGAAGCTTTACTGAAGCGCATTATTCTCGCCTCTTCTAACCCTGGCGATGTCATTCTCGATCCGTTTGCTGGTAGCTTCACCACCGGTGCCGTCGCCGTCGCGACCGGGCGAAAATTCATTGGCATTGAGATTAACAGCGAGTACATCAAGATAGGACTACGCCGGCTGGATGTCGCGTCACATTACTCCATGGAAGAGCTGGCGAAAGTGAAAAAAAGAAAAACCGGCAACCTGTCAAAACGAAGCCGGTTAAGCGAAGTTGACCCCGATCTCATTGCAAAGTAAAGGAAGTGTAAGCCTGGTTTTCAGATTATTCATTTCGTGTATATTTCCTGCCAGACTTGGTTAAACATGCACAGGCTCAGGTAATGATTCGCAAGTATTGGTGGCTCGTCGTTTTCGCTGTCTCCGTTTTTCTGTTTGATACCTTACTGATGCAGTGGATTGAACTGCTGGCAACAGAAACAGACAAATGTCGCAATATGAACTCGGTTAATCCGCTAAAACTGGTTAACTGTGACGAGCTGGATTTTTACAATAGGATGTAACTTTATACGATATCTAATTCATTTGTTTTATGAATTAATTTCGTTATGTTTTCATCTGGGATAAACATTCTTAATACATTATCGACTAATGCGGGTGCTTGTTTATAAAGATCGTAACCCGCCATATTCATTAACCAGTTTTGAACAATACCGCTGAAGGCGCCATCAATAATAATCATCACAACATCTAAATCGAGGTTATTTGCTACACAACCTTGTTGCTGACATGCTTGCAATACTTCGCGCAGAATCTGTGGATTAAAGCCCATCTTTTCACGTATTACTGCCTCGGCCAGCATTTCATCACTAAATTCACATTTGTGATATAAGATTTGCAGTAATGCCTGTTGGCGGGGAATTTCGGCAATATATTGCAAGCCAACAATCAGTTTTTCACGCAATTGCTGGTACGGGCTATGGCCTGGCCCTGCAGCCAGTCGCTCCTGGATTAACTCCCGCAATGATGGCTGTTGCAACCACATCTCATTAAACAGTTGGGTCTTGTTTTCGAAGTGCCAGTAGATAGCGCCACGCGTGACGTTAGCGGCGTCGGCGATGTCATTGAGCGTCGTCTTGCTTACGCCATGCTGCGCAAACTGGGCGATGGCGGTTTCAATCAGTTCTTGCCGGGTCTTCAGAGCTTCGGCTTTAGTTCTTTTTGCCATTGTTAATTATTCAGGAAATAAATATATTCGACACGGAGTGAGAAAATAGCGAAGGGTAATCTATCACCTAATGCGTATTTATACGAGAGGCTAAATTTGTCTGTCATAAATCATCAAATAGCTCAAACTTATCATTTAGCTATAATGCATTCATTTAACAAATATATATTTCATTTTAAGTGAAAGTAATTCATCTCATTTCAATTAACGGCAAAACAAAACATTAGAATATTAATCTTTTTTTGTGTTTATGTGCCCTGGAACGCCAGTATTCATAACTATTCCTTACATCACCGGACGATAATTTGTAGGATAGAGAACTGTATTTTTATTTCTGCGAGTTAACGCGTTGCCTTTTTCAGGCTAATAACGCGCTTTTGGTTTTTTGAGGAATAGTAATGACAAAACATGCCAGGTTTTTCCTCCTGCCCTCCTTTATCATGATCTCCGCAGCGTTAATTGCGGGCTGTAACGATAAGGGAGAAGAGAAAGCTCACGTCGGTGAACCGCAGGTTACCGTTCATGTTGTGAATACGGCTCCGTTAGAAGTTAAAACTGAATTACCAGGCCGTACTAATGCTTTCCGTATTGCCGAAGTTCGCCCGCAGGTTAGCGGGATCGTACTGAATCGTAATTTCACTGAAGGCAGCGATGTGCAGGCAGGCCAGTCCCTGTACCAGATCGATCCAGCGACCTATCAAGCAAGTTATGACAGCGCGAAAGGCGAACTGGCGAAAAGCGAAGCTGCCGCTTCCATCGCGCATTTGACGGTAAAACGTTATGTTCCGCTTGTGGGTACGAAATACATCAGCCAGCAGGAATACGACCAGGCCATTGCCGATGCTCGTCAGGCCGATGCTACCGTCATAGCCGCAAAAGCCACAGTCGAAAGCGCCCGCATCAATCTCGCTTATACCAAAGTGACTGCGCCAATTAGCGGACGTATCGGCAAATCTTCGGTGACCGAAGGTGCTCTCGTCACTAACGGGCAAACGACCGAACTGGCGACTGTCCAGCAACTCGATCCTATCTATGTCGATGTGACCCAATCCAGCAACGACTTCATGAGACTGAAGCAGTCCGTAGAGCAAGGTAGTTTGCATAAGGAAAACGCCGCCAGCAACGTAGAGCTGGTCATGGAAAACGGTCAAACCTATCCCCTGAAAGGCACTCTGCAATTCTCTGATGTGACCGTTGATGAAAGCACCGGTTCCATTACCCTGCGCGCAGTTTTCCCTAACCCGCAACACACGCTTCTGCCAGGTATGTTTGTGCGCGCACGGATTGATGAAGGTGTACAACCTGACGCCATTCTTATCCCGCAACAAGGCGTTAGCCGTACACCGCGTGGTGACGCTACCGTGCTGATTGTTAATGATAAAAGCCAGGTTGAGGCACGTCCTGTTGTCGCCAGCCAGGCCATTGGCGATAAATGGCTGATTAGCGAAGGGCTTAAAGCGGGTGATCAGGTCATTGTCAGCGGCCTGCAAAAAGCGCGTCCGGGAGAGCAGGTTAAAGCCACTACCGATACCCCCGCAGATACTGCGTCGAAGTAAGGCAATCTGATATGGCAAACTTTTTTATTCGACGACCAATATTTGCATGGGTGCTGGCCATTATTCTGATGATGGCGGGCGTACTGGCGATCCTACAATTGCCCGTCGCCCAGTATCCAACCATTGCCCCACCTGCGGTTTCTGTGTCGGCAAACTATCCGGGCGCTGATGCGCAAACCGTGCAGGATACGGTGACACAGGTTATCGAACAGAATATGAACGGCATCGATAATCTGATGTATATGTCCTCCACCAGCGATTCAGCCGGTAGCGTGACAATTACTCTCACCTTCCAGTCAGGGACCGACCCAGACATTGCGCAAGTGCAGGTGCAAAACAAACTTCAACTCGCCACACCGTTGCTGCCGCAAGAAGTCCAGCAACAGGGGATTAGTGTCGAGAAATCGAGTAGCAGCTTTTTGATGGTAGCTGGATTTGTTTCTGATAACCCAAGTACCACACAAGACGATATTTCTGACTACATCGCCTCTAACGTCAAAGATACCATTAGCCGTCTGAATGGCGTCGGCGACGTGCAACTGTTCGGCGCTCAGTACGCTATGCGTATCTGGCTCGATGCCGATCTGCTGAACAAATATAAACTCACATCGGTTGATGTCATTAACCAGTTGAAGGTGCAGAACGACCAAATTGCTGCCGGTCAGTTAGGCGGTACGCCGGCATTACCGGGACAGCAGCTAAACGCGTCGATTATTGCCCAGACACGGTTAAAAGATCCGGAAGAGTTCGGCAAAGTCACCCTGCGCGTTAACAGCGACGGTTCGGTGGTACGGCTAAAAGATGTCGCACGGATTGAACTCGGTGGTGAAAACTATAACGTTATCGCCCGTATCAACGGCAAACCCGCGGCTGGCCTCGGCATTAAACTGGCAACGGGTGCTAACGCACTCGATACCGCAAAAGCCATCAAGGCCAAACTGGCAGAATTGCAGCCGTTCTTCCCACAGGGAATGAAGGTTCTCTACCCTTATGACACCACGCCTTTCGTCCAGCTTTCTATCCAGGAGGTGGTGAAAACGCTGTTCGAAGCCATTGTCCTGGTATTCCTGGTGATGTATCTGTTCTTGCAGAACATGCGGGCAACATTGATACCCACCATTGCTGTACCTGTCGTTTTGTTAGGAACGTTTGCCATACTCGCCGCTTTTGGTTACTCCATCAACACGCTAACGATGTTCGGGATGGTGCTTGCCATCGGGCTTCTTGTTGATGATGCGATAGTCGTTGTGGAGAACGTCGAGCGCGTAATGATGGAGGATAAACTCCCCCCCAGAGAAGCGACGGAAAAATCGATGTCGCAAATCCAGGGCGCGCTGGTAGGTATCGCGATGGTACTGTCGGCGGTATTTATTCCGATGGCATTCTTCGGTGGCTCAACAGGGGCAATTTATCGCCAGTTCTCCATCACTATTGTTTCAGCAATGGCGCTTTCAGTGCTGGTTGCGCTGATTCTCACCCCCGCGTTATGTGCAACATTACTGAAACCAGTCTCTGCCGAGCATCACGAAAATAAGGGAGGTTTCTTCGGCTGGTTTAACACCACTTTCGATCATAGCGTTAATCACTACACCAGTAGCGTTGGTAAAATCCTCGGTTCCACAGGGCGATATTTACTGATCTATGCGCTGATTGTCGCCGGAATGGTAGTACTGTTTTTACGCCTCCCTTCTTCTTTCTTGCCGGAAGAAGATCAGGGTGTCTTCCTGACCATGATCCAACTGCCGGCTGGCTCGACGCAAGAGCGGACACAAAAAGTACTGGATGAAGTGACGGATTACTATCTGAAGAACGAGAAGGCGAACGTTGAAAGTGTCTTTACAGTCAATGGGTTTAGCTTCAGTGGTCAGGCGCAAAACGCCGGGATGGCCTTTGTCAGCCTTAAACCGTGGGAAGAGCGCAGTGGCGAAGAAAATAGCGCGGAAGCGGTAATCCAACGTGCCAAAATGGAGCTGGGTAAAATCCGCGACGGTTTTGTCATTCCATTCAATATGCCAGCCATTGTTGAACTGGGTACGGCAACGGGTTTCGACTTTGAGTTAATCGATCAGGCGGGTCTCGGCCACGATGCCTTAACCCATGCTCGCAACCAGTTGCTTGGCATGGCGGCGCAACATCCTGAAAGCTTAGTCAGTGTGCGCCCTAATGGCCTGGAAGATACCGCGCAGTTCAAACTTGAAGTTGACCAGGAAAAAGCACAGGCATTAGGCGTTTCGCTTTCTGACATTAACCAGACCATTTCTACGGCGTTGGGCGGGACTTATGTCAACGACTTCATCGACCGTGGCCGCGTGAAAAAAGTATATGTTCAGGCGGATGCCAAGTTCCGCATGCTGCCAGAAGATGTCGATAAACTTTATGTCCGCAGCGCCAACGGCGAAATGGTGCCATTCTCCACCTTTACCACTTCACATTGGGTATATGGTTCTCCGCGTCTGGAACGCTACAACGGTCTACCTTCCATGGAGATTCAGGGGGAAGCCGCGCCAGGCACCAGTTCCGGCGATGCGATGTCGCTAATGGAAAGCCTCGCCTCACAACTACCTAACGGAATCGGTTATGACTGGACGGGTATGTCATATCAGGAACGCTTGTCAGGCAACCAGGCCCCTGCTCTGGTAGCCATTTCATTCGTGGTCGTTTTTCTGTGTCTTGCGGCGCTCTATGAAAGCTGGTCAATTCCTGTCTCGGTTATGTTGGTCGTGCCGTTAGGGATTGTCGGCGTGCTGCTGGCGGCGACACTCTTTAATCAGAAAAATGACGTTTATTTTATGGTGGGCTTGTTAACGACAATTGGCTTATCGGCTAAAAACGCTATTTTGATTGTTGAGTTCGCCAAAGACCTGATGGAGAAAGAGGGGAAAGGTGTTATTGAAGCGACGCTGATGGCCGTACGTATGCGTCTTCGTCCTATACTGATGACATCTCTCGCCTTTATTCTCGGCGTATTACCGCTGGCTATCAGTAATGGTGCGGGAAGCGGTGCGCAGAACGCGGTAGGGATTGGAGTCATGGGTGGCATGATTTCCGCAACATTACTGGCTATCTTCTTCGTCCCTGTGTTCTTTGTGGTGATCCGCCGTTGCTTCAAAGGGTAAAATTAAGGCACAAAGGCGTCTTCGGACGCCTTTTTAATTTGCAGTTAAAACTATAAAAATTAATGAGTTAATAATTCATTGAGTCTTGAATTGAGTGCATTCATTCTTTCTCCCTTCATTATTTTTACAATTCACATAATTTGTCATTATTCATCTCGCAAGAATTATAACTCCTGGTGATAAAATGGCATTCAGCACGTTAATAAGAAAGTTAGCTTATTAAGCGGTAGCGTTATTACTGAGGTAACACCATGAAAAGATTAATTCCTGTCGCATTGCTCACCGCATTGCTGGCGGGCTGCGCTCACGATTCCCCCTGCGTTCCGGTTTATGACGATCAGGGCCGTCTGGTTCACACCAATACCTGTATGAAAGGTACGACTCAGGATAACTGGGAAACTGCCGGGGCTATTGCTGGCGGGGCGGCGGCTGTCGCGGGCCTGACGATGGGGATCATCGCACTGTCGAAATAACTAAACAGGGCGCGAGCTTTCGCGCCCTGTTTAACGGCACAGAATCTCTCCGTAAGATAAAATACAACTATATTCTTATAGCTTATTTCCTTTTAATTTAGCATTTTATTTCAAACCATCGAAATAACACATCTATTAAATTTCACACTCCTTTAAAACACATGCTCACGCTAACAATCATTATCCTGCTTAGTAAAATATGAATAAATATTTTGCGCTAAAATGTGGTGTATGTTTCATTTTCGCACCATTGCGGGGCGATGTTTTTATTATTTCCTGTCTACACTCAGCTTATTGCGACGCGGAATCGTGCGCAAAAGCTGGCACTACTTTTGCTTATAAAAGGATGGCCACAGACAGGTAAAAGACGTTTCCCAAACGTCCTATAACGATAATTTTCGCCTCACAGGAAGCATTATGAAAAAGATGATGATAGCCACACTGGCTGCCGCCAGCGTGCTGCTTGCCGTTGCAAATCAGGCGCATGCTGGCGCGACATTTGATGCCGTAAAGAATAAAGGGTTTGTTCAATGTGGGATCAGTGACGGATTGCCTGGGTTCTCTTATGCCGATGCAGACGGTAAGTTTTCAGGTATTGATGTAGATGTTTGTCGAGGTGTTGCCGCTGCTGTATTTGGCGACGACACAAAAGTGAAATACACCCCGCTCACCGCAAAAGAACGTTTCACCGCTTTACAGTCAGGGGAAGTGGATTTGCTCTCCCGTAATACGACCTGGACTTCATCCCGCGACGCAGGAATGGGAATGGCATTTACTGGCGTCACTTATTACGACGGCATTGGCTTCCTGACGCACGATAAAGCGGGATTAAAAAGTGCGAAAGAGCTGGATGGCGCAACAGTCTGTATTCAGGCGGGGACTGATACCGAACTCAACGTTGCCGATTACTTCAAGGCGAACAATATGAAGTACACGCCAGTAACCTTCGATCGCTCAGACGAATCCGCAAAGGCACTGGAATCTGGTCGCTGCGATACGCTGGCCTCGGATCAGTCGCAACTGTATGCCCTGCGGATCAAATTAAGTAATCCTGCCGAATGGATTGTCCTGCCAGAAGTTATCTCTAAAGAACCGCTTGGTCCGGTAGTCCGTCGTGGCGATGATGAATGGTTCTCTATTGTGCGCTGGACCCTGTTCGCCATGCTGAATGCTGAAGAGATGGGCATCAATTCCCAGAACGTTGATGAAAAAGCGGCAAATCCGGCTACGCCTGATATGGCGCATCTGCTAGGTAAAGAGGGCGATTACGGCAAGGATCTGAAGCTGGATAACAAATGGGCTTACAACATCATCAAACAGGTGGGTAACTACTCGGAAATTTTTGAGCGCAACGTCGGCTCTGAAAGCCCGCTGAAAATTAAACGTGGGCAAAATAATCTCTGGAATAACGGCGGTATTCAGTACGCTCCGCCCGTGCGTTAAGTCGGTGTGAGGTAACGGGCGTCGCTACGGCGGCGCTCTCTTCAGCGTTATGGTTTCCGAGGTTTATATGCCCCATCGCCGCTCAACCGTTAAAGGATCGCTCTCCTTTACCAACCCTACGGTTCGCGCCTGGTTATTCCAGATCCTGGCCGTTGTTGCCGTCGTCGGCATTGTTGGTTGGTTATTTCACAACACCGTGACGAATCTGAACAATCGCGGCATTACATCAGGGTTTGCCTTTCTGGATCGCGGCGCAGGTTTCGGGATCGTCCAGCATTTGATCGAGTACCAGCAGGGCGATACCTACGGACGCGTTTTTATTGTCGGCTTACTCAATACGCTACTGGTTTCGGCATTGTGTATTGTATTCGCTTCTGCCCTGGGCTTCTTTATCGGTCTGGCGCGACTTTCGGATAACTGGCTGCTACGAAAGCTTTCCACAATTTATATTGAGATCTTCCGTAATATTCCCCCGCTACTGCAAATCTTCTTCTGGTACTTTGCCGTGTTGCGCAATTTGCCCGGGCCGCGACAGGCTGTGAGTACGTTTGATCTCGCCTTTTTGAGCAATCGAGGGCTTTATATTCCATCGCCGCAGCTGGGAGATGGATTTATTGCGTTTATCCTGACTGTTGTTATTGCTATAGCCATTTCTGTTGGACTATTCCGTTTTAATAAAACGCACCAGATAAAAACCGGACAGTTGCGCCGAACCTGGCCGATCGCCTCTATGTTGATCATTGGTTTGCCTTTACTGGCGCAATGGCTTTTTGGCGCGGCACTACACTGGGATGTTCCGGCGTTACAAGGCTTTAACTTCCGCGGCGGGATGGTGCTTATCCCTGAGCTGGCAGCCTTAACGTTGGCGCTTTCAGTTTATACATCTGCATTTATCGCCGAGATTATTCGTGCCGGAATTCAGGCGGTGCCTTATGGTCAGCACGAAGCGGCGCGTTCGCTGGGATTACCCAACCCGGTTGCGCTACGCCAGGTGATCATTCCACAAGCGCTGCGGGTGATTATTCCACCACTTACCAGCCAGTATCTCAACATCGTCAAAAACTCCTCTCTTGCCGCCGCTATCGGCTATCCAGATATGGTTTCGCTGTTTGCTGGCACCGTGCTGAACCAGACCGGGCAAGCCATAGAGACGATTGCTATGACCATGTCGGTCTATCTGATTATCAGCCTGACTATCTCGCTGCTGATGAATATCTATAACCGCCGTATCGCGATCGTTGAACGCTAAGGAGTCATGATGACAAAAGTATTGCTGTCTCATCCCCCGCGCCCGGCGAGCCATAACTCTGGCCGCGCTATGCTGTGGGTGCGCAAAAATCTGTTCTCCAGTTGGAGCAATAGCCTGCTGACTATTGGCTGTCTGTGGCTGATGTGGGAACTGATTCCACCGCTGCTGAACTGGGCTTTTTTACAGGCAAACTGGGTTGGCTCAACACGTACCGACTGCACAAAAGCTGGTGCCTGTTGGGTCTTCATCCACGAACGATTTGGTCAGTTTATGTATGGGCTTTACCCACACGACCAGCGCTGGCGAATTAACCTGGCATTACTGATTAGCCTTGTTTCTATCGCGCCAATGTTCTGGAAATTACTCCCATATCGCGGTCGCTATATTGCTGTATGGGCGGTGATTTACCCGCTCATTGTCTGGTGGCTAATGTATGGCGGTTTTCTTGGTCTGGAGCGGATTGAAACCCGGCAATGGGGCGGACTGACACTGACGTTGATTATCGCCTCTGTTGGGATTGCTGGGGCGCTGCCGTGGGGGATCCTGTTGGCGTTAGGCCGTCGTTCCCATATGCCGATAGTGCGTATCTTGTCAGTCATTTTTATCGAATTCTGGCGTGGCGTACCGCTGATTACCGTGCTGTTTATGTCTTCGGTCATGCTGCCGCTCTTTATGGCGGAAGGCACCAGCATCGACAAACTGATTCGTGCGTTGGTCGGCGTTATCCTCTTTCAGTCAGCATATGTTGCAGAAGTCGTGCGAGGCGGATTGCAGGCATTGCCCAAAGGGCAATACGAAGCGGCAGAGTCGCTAGCGTTAGGTTACTGGAAAACCCAGGGGCTGGTTATTCTGCCGCAGGCACTGAAGCTGGTGATTCCTGGGCTGGTAAATACCATCATCGCACTCTTCAAAGATACCAGTCTGGTGATCATCATCGGGTTGTTCGATCTTTTCAGTAGCGTTCAGCAGGCAACCGTTGACCCCGCCTGGCTGGGTATGTCCACAGAAGGGTATGTGTTTGCCGCACTGATCTACTGGCTCTTCTGTTTCAGCATGTCGCGCTATAGCCAGCATCTGGAAAAACGTTTTAACACCGGGCGTACACCGCATTGAGGACACTATGAGCCAAATTTTACTGCAACCTGCTAACGCGATGATTACGCTGGAAAACGTCAATAAATGGTATGGGCAATTCCATGTCTTAAAAGATATTAATCTGACAGTGCAAACCGGTGAGCGTATCGTTTTGTGTGGTCCTTCCGGTTCCGGGAAATCGACAACCATTCGCTGTATTAATCATCTGGAAGAACACCAACAGGGACGGATCGTGGTGGATGGCATCGAGCTTAACGAAGATATTCGCAATATTGAGCGCGTCAGGCAGGAAGTGGGAATGGTTTTTCAGCATTTCAATCTCTTCCCACATTTGACCGTTTTACAGAACTGTACCCTGGCACCGATTTGGGTGCGTAAGATGCCGAGGAAAGAGGCTGAAGCTCTGGCGATGCATTACCTTGAGCGAGTACGAATTGCCGAACATGCGCAGAAGTTTCCCGGGCAGATCTCCGGCGGCCAGCAGCAACGCGTCGCCATTGCACGGTCACTCTGCATGAAACCAAAGATCATGCTGTTTGATGAACCTACGTCGGCGCTCGATCCGGAGATGGTAAAAGAAGTGCTGGATACAATGATTGGGCTAGCGCAGTCAGGTATGACGATGCTGTGCGTAACGCATGAGATGGGATTTGCGCGAACTGTCGCTGATCGAGTGATTTTTATGGATCGTGGGGAGATAGTGGAACAAGCTGCACCGGATGAATTTTTTGCGCATCCTAAATCGGAGCGTACGAGGGCATTTTTATCGCAGGTAATCCATTAAGTTGTACATGGATTCGAAACGCAAAAAGGCCATCCTTTCGGATGGCCTTTCGCTTGATTTGATGTCTGGCAGTTCCCTACTCTCGCATGGGGAGGCCCCACACTACCATCGGCGCTACGGCGTTTCACTTCTGAGTTCGGCATGGGGTCAGGTGGGACCACCGCGCTACTGCCGCCAGACAAATTCTTTTCTAATCTGCCGAACTTTAACCTAAAAAGTGGTGCTGATACCCAGAGTCGAACTGGGGACCTCACCCTTACCAAGGGTGCGCTCTACCAACTGAGCCATATCAGCACGCTAAATTTGATGCCTGGCAGTTTATGAATCACTTCGTGATTCACCCTTCGGGCCGTTGCTTCGCAACGTTCAAAAGCTTTCGCTTTTGTCACTACTCTCTTGTCGAGTAATGAACTGCCTCAAAGGTCAGTGCCATACTTCTTAATTTGATGCCTGGCAGTTCCCTACTCTCGCATGGGGAGACCCCACACTACCATCGGCGCTACGGCGTTTCACTTCTGAGTTCGGCATGGGGTCAGGTGGGACCACCGCGCTACTGCCGCCAGGCAAATTCTGTTTTATCAACACGTCTTTCTCCGACCTGTCGATTTAATCTGTATCAAGCTGATATTGTCGTCTCTTCGCCAAAACATCTTCGGCGTTGTAAGGTTAAGCCTCACGGTTCATTAGTACCGGTTAGCTCAACGCATCGCTGCGCTTACACACCCGGCCTATCAACGTCGTCGTCTTCAACGTTCCTTCAGGACCCTTAAAGGGTCAGGGAGAACTCATCTCGGGGCAAGTTTCGTGCTTAGATGCTTTCAGCACTTATCTCTTCCGCATTTAGCTACCGGGCAGTGCCATTGGCATGACAACCCGAACACCAGTGATGCGTCCACTCCGGTCCTCTCGTACTAGGAGCAGCCCCCCTCAAT
>NZ_JACSQI010000007.1 GCF_014836715.1 Escherichia whittamii | reverse complement strand
GATGGAAAGAGTCCCCCCTAAAGCAGACTGACAGACATCACAAATCCCCGGGTGGGGACTTGTGTATAAGAGACAGCCTCCCGGAGGGGGCTAGTAGTTCCAGCGATAACGCTGCAAGTCGATTTGCCCACTTCCTGATACCATCACACCTTCTGCCAGCAAGGCCTGGCGCTGGCGCTGTAAATCTGGACCGGTTAATGAGATTGTGCCGTGGCGATTAACTACCCGGTGCCAGGGCAACGTGCTACCTTCGGGCAGGCGCTTTAACACACCGCCAACCTGGCGCGCGGCACGGGGCGAGCCTGCCAGTTTCGCGACATCGCCGTAAGTAGTGACATACCCTTCGGGAATAGCGGCTACGATTTGCCACACGCGTTGGGGAAATGAATCTTCTTTTTCCATCTTTTCTTCCTGAGATAATTTTTCAGCATAATCTGGAAAAACGCCCGAGTGAAGCCGCATTGCGCAAGAAACCAGCATCTGGCACGCAATGGGTTGCAATTAGCAGGGGCAGCAGTGATAATGCGCCTGCGCGTTGGTTCTCAACGCTCTCAATGGGGGCTCTGTTGGTTCCCCCGCAACGCTACTCTGTTTACCAGGTCAGGTCCGGAAGGAAGCAGCCAAGGCAGATGACGCGTGTGCCGGGATGTAGCTGGCAGGGCCCCCACCCATTTCTGCCTTCCCACCGTTTCGTCAAAAAATCTCAATGTGGCTAAACTTTAACCACGACTGATGCCGCAAGAATTTTCTGGCTGCGCAGTACGCTTCGGAGGTATGTCTGATGAAGTATGTTGATGGTTTTGTGGTTGCTGTTCCTGCCGACAAAAAGGATGCCTATCGGGAAATGGCCGCAAAGGCCGCGCCGCTGTTTAAAGAGTTTGGCGCCCTGCGCATTGTTGAATGCTGGGCCAGCGATGTACCGAATGGCAAAGTGACCGATTTTCGCATGGCGGTCAAAGCGGAAGAGAATGAGGAAGTGGTTTTTAGCTGGATTGAATACCCTTCAAAAGAGGTCCGCGACGCTGCCAATCAGAAGATGATGTCAGACCCACGGATGAAAGAGTTTGGTGAGTCCATGCCGTTTGATGGTAAACGAATGATCTACGGTGGGTTCGAGTCAATCATCGACGAGTAGCGTGACGGGCTGTGCGGCGTGCCGCCAGCCCTAAAATTCACAGATGGTGTTCTGCCCAGCGTACAAACTCCTCTTTCGGTAATGCTTTGCTGTACAACCACCCCTGGCCGTAATGCACGCCATGCTGGCGTAGCCACTCTTCCTGTTTGCTGGTTTCGATCCCTTCCGCCACCATTTTAAGTTTCAGCGTTTTTGCCATTTCGATGATATGCGGTGTGACATTTTTATATTCCAGCGCATCAACGAAGGATTTATCGATCTTCAGAATATCGACATCCAAATCCTGCAAATAACTTAAGCTCGAATAACCGGTACCAAAATCATCAAGATAAATTTCATGACCAACCTGCCGATATCGGGAGATTACCGGGGCGCTGATTTTGGGATCGGCAAACTCGCGTTCGGTCAGTTCAAGAGCGATCTGTCTGGGGTTGACCTGGTAGTGATTGATCATTTCACGCAGCAATTGCGGGATTTTTTCCGAAGTGAGCACAGTGGATTCAAGATTGATCGAAATATGCTGCTGCGGATGCTGACGCAGCCAGTCGCCCATATCTTCAAACACCGTTTTTATAATATGCAGAGTCAGAGATTCTGACAGGCCAGTTTGTTGCGCCAGCGGGATAAAACTATCCGGTGACAACCAGCTACCGTCTGTCTGCGGCCAGCGCGCCAGCGCTTCGGCCCCGACAATCTTTCCATTTGATAATGAGATAATAGGCTGATAGTGCACGCAAATATCGCGGTTTTCGATAGCATCCTGCAGGCGATGATGCGGTGACTGGATGCGGCGTAAAATCCGCAGAACGAACATTGCCGCCAGTAGGCCAATTAACAATCCGACAGGCAACCAGATAAAGACCTGCCGATACCAGCCTTTTTGTAATGTTTTTGTCGAAGCCCATGTGATGATGGAAATGTTCATCTCAGGGAGAGGCAGGATATCGTAAATGATTCCATTCTTTTCGATGTGTTCACCCGGTGTTTTTTGTAGCTGGGTAATAATTCCCTGGGCTATTTCGTCACTGCTGGTAATGATAATGTTATGCGCATTGCCAATAATCGCGGCATCAATTTGCCACGAGCTATAAGGAATCACATCTATAAACGAGGCTGGGTCAATCATCACTATGTAATGTGCAGTTCCCATAGCGACCATGTAGCGGATAATACCTAAATCGTTGTGCGAGGTTAACCATACCCGATAACCATCGTTCGATATTTTACCTGGCTCGGGGAAGGTATCAGGCGGACTTTCATGTTCCAGAGAAGAGCACTGAGGAACGTTGTTATCGACATAGACCACTTCCTGAATATAGCGATAGCTATAAGATACCCGGCGCATTTCCATTAAATGAGCCTCGCTACAGGCTGCGCCTTGCCATTTTTCCAGTTTTTGTAGTGCATCTTTCCCTTGCGACGCCACTTTGTTGGCGCGAATAGCGACGCGGGATGAGTAGGTATGCAGCTCCTCAACAAATGACGTTTCTACCTGTTGATGAGCCAGCCAGATACTTAAGCCCACAGGCAGAAGAACGGAAAGGATCAGTACTCCTGAAATTAGGCTGACCAGATGTCGTGTTCTCACCAGCATGTCCTTATTTACGCAGTGTAGGGAAAGTATATCCGATAGCGAATAAGGGCATGCAAAAGATAAGTGATGCGGGGTAGTTTCGTTAAATGAGTTGTGGCAACGATTGTTGTCAATTCACCAGGCGCGGATGTTTACGCCTGGTGAGGGCGATACAATTTATGAAGTCGCTTCGGTGCGGGCGAGTGTGAAAATATCGTAAAAGGACAACTCACCTTTACGAGCGATCATTTTCTGCAGCTGTTCTTTGTGGATGTTCGCGACACGCGGCGAATTCAGAATAGCGTCGACCAATGCAGTAGGAACAAAGCGTGTATTGTACCATTCGCCGTTGTAGCAAACCCGGAAATCCAGAACGTCGATATCTTCGTAATGGTAACGCGGATAAACGTCAAAAAAGAAGAAACCGTTAAGCAGGATGAACAATACCACCAGGAGCCAGACTGAACCAACCAGCGTTTCAGACTGTAACATCACAGCCAGAGTGGCAAAAAAAGCGGCATACATGCCGATAAACAGCCCCGGATGTTTACGGATAAAACTGATACTAAAGCGAGGTTTGTTATCGCGTTTTTCGTGTGCATTCAGTGTATCAATTGTTTCGGTCAGCAGGCGTTGTATTTCAGTCATCTTTTGCCTTTGTGGTATCTGTAACTTTTCAGGGAACACCCTATTTTAACGTGGGAATACTATGATGAAAGTAACAGATTAACCACAATTTTGCATAACAGTTGCAACTATGGTTACAGTTTTTTAATGACAGTGGCCGGGTTACCGCCTACCACAACGTTAGCAGGAACATCTTTTGTGACGACGGCGCCAGAGGCCACCACGACGTTATCACCAATGGTCACACCAGGGTTGATGACAGCACGTCCGCCAATCCAGACGTTATTGCCGATTGTCACCGGTTTCCCCAGTTCAGCGCCACTATTACGTTCTGCCGGGTCGACAGGGTGCGTTGCGGTATAAATATGAACACCTGGTGCCAACATGCAATTATCACCGATACGAATTGGGCAGACATCGAGCATCACGCAATCGAAGTTGGCGTAAAACCCTTTACCCAAAAAAATGTTATAGCCATAGTCGCAGCGAAAAGAGGGCTCAATATAAGCATCTGCTACCTGGCCGAATAAATCGGTGAGAATTTTCTGGCGTAATGTTTGTTCTTCCGGTGCGGAATGATTGTATTGGTGAATAAGCTGACGAGCGCGCAAGCGATCGCGAGATAACTCCTCATCTGCCGAGCGATACAACTCACCAGCAATCATCTTTTCTTTTTCTGTGCTCATTACTGACCTCCTGTTGCTGAAAATGCGGCAACACGGTAATGCGAAAAGTCAGTTAAGAGAACGTTCCCGTTTCCCGAGTGTGACGAAGGTCACATGCAGTATGCTTTCATTGCGAATAATATAATAATGTTAATAAACAGTCTGTTACATCTTCGAATGTCTGCTATTTAATTACCGAATAAATTTCCATACAGAGGAGGGGATCTTGTCGTACAGTTTATTCATGGTCAATTCTGCGAGGCGGTGATCTGCGGCTGAGTAAAATACCGCCAGTTCATTATCTGATAATTCGTATTTATTTTTCTCGATAACACGCTCAAGCGTGTCAATTGTCTGGCAACGACGCAGACGCATCAAATAATCGGTTTTCGTTAAAGGTTTATCGGACATACTTCTACCCATGGTTGTAATAATTCTAACAAGATAATCTCGCAGGATTCTCTTTAGTGGCATTCACAAAACAACGGAACAATCGGTTACCTGACTTCCGCCATTTCTGGAGATCCTGCATATTAATACCATAACTACTGAACAACATAAAGGTGTCGTCCAGATATTCATCTATCTGCTCAATGAGCTTATTGTCTTCATTATACTTAATTTTGTAATTAAGTGCGAAGGTTGCTATATGCTCAATGAGTTCATTAAGCTGCAGATTGATGGCCGAGGTAGGGTCGTTAACCCAACCATGGTTACTTTCTTCAAGGTTTGCAAGACAGTCATGATACAAGGTTTCGCAGAGAAATTTAAGCTGCGCGATATCATGTCTTTTTGGTGAGTATTCATCCATAACGCGTCCCCCTTCTTAGCGGTTGAACTAATGGACACCTTTTGGGATGGAAAACTTACAAACCTGGCCTTGCCCTCTCACTTGTTAGATTAACTATAAGCTACTCTTTGGCGGTTTTCATCGTATTATTACGAAAAATTACAATTAGGAGGAAGAGAGGGAAAAAAGGCTCTCTTCCTCATTCCAGCGTCGACGACGTAATGGCTAAAGCACTTTGTCTGATGCTATTCATAACATAACGTAATCAGGATGTTTGAGAGTGATTAAATGGTCTGACGATTTGTCACACTAATACCCAAGATTACTCTGATTATGATGTAATTGACATGAACAAATAAAGAATTGCCGCAAATAATTAAGAATAGCCTCTAGATGCCTGGGGGTTATTAAATCCATCGGTACTACTTAATATAAATTAACTAACAATAAGTATTTTTTATGAATTTTATGCGGTGTTAAAACTAACTTACGTTTGAAATCATTAACTATAAACATTTCGACATTAAGATTACGTGTATAAAAAAGGCCGCTTGCGCGGCCTTAGTGATTACGACGTTAATCAGTGATGATCGACTGTATGGCTATGTTCGATATCTTCATTTTTGCGGCTAAAGCGGCGGCGAACCACCACGAAGAACACCGGAACGAAGAAGATCGCCAGTACCGTTGCGGTCACCATCCCGCCCATTACACCGGTACCAACTGCGTTCTGCGCGCCGGAACCTGCACCAGTACTGATAACCAGCGGCATAACACCGAGGATAAATGCCAGCGAGGTCATCAGGATCGGACGTAAACGCATCCGCACCGCATCAAGCGTCGCTTCAATCAGACCTTTCCCTTCTTTATCCATCAAGTCTTTGGCGAATTCGACGATAAGTATCGCGTTCTTCGCCGACAACCCAATGGTTGTGAGCAGGCCCACCTGGAAGTAAACGTCGTTGGTCAGGCCGCGGAAGGTGGCTGCCAGCAATGCACCGATAACCCCCAGCGGAACCACCAGCATAACGGAGAACGGAATCGACCAACTCTCGTACAATGCTGCCAGACACAGGAACACGACAATCAACGAAATCGCATACAGCGACGGCGCCTGGTTGCCGGAGAGACGTTCCTGATAGGACATCCCCGTCCAGTCGTAACCAACACCGGTAGGCAGTTTGCTCGCCAGTTGTTCCATCAGCGCCATTGCCTCACCGGTACTCTTACCTGGTGCAGCCTGGCCTAAGATCTCCATGGATGGCAGGCCGTTGTAACGTTCCAGACGCGGCGAACCGTACTCCCAACGCGAAGAGGAGAATGCCGAGAACGGCACCATCTGGCCATCAGCAGCACGCACATACCAGTTGCCAATATCTTCCGGCAGCATGCGGTATTTTGCTTCTGACATGACGTAAACTTTCTTCACACGACCGCGGTCGATAAAGTCGTTCACGTAGCTGCCGCCCCATGCAGCGCCCAGAGTGGTGTTAATGTCGTTGATAGAAACACCCAGCGCCTGAGCTTTTTCCTGGTCGATATCAATCTTAAACTGTGGCGTATCTTCCAGACCGTTCGGACGCACGCTGGTCAGCAGATCAGGATGCTTCGCTGCTTCGCCCAGCAACTGGTTACGTGCCTGAGTCAGTTTTTCGTGACCGAGGCCAGCCTGGTCAATCAACTCAAAGTCGAAGCCGGTTGCCGTACCCAGTTCCACAATCGCAGGCAGGTTAAAGGCGAAGACCATCGCATCTTTAATTTGCGAGAAGGCGCGCGTCGCACGCATGGTAATCGCTTCAACTTTGTTTTCATCACCCGGACGATCAGCCCAGTCCTTCAACGAAACGAACGCAATACCGGTGTTCTGACCACGTCCCGCAAAGCCGAAGCCGTTAACGGCGAATACCGACTCAACGTTATTCTTCTCTTTGGTCAGATAGTAATCCGTCACCTCATTGAGCACTTTCTGCGTACGTTCCTGCGTCGCACCCGCTGGCAGTTGGACCATGGTCATAAATACACCCTGGTCTTCATCTGGCAAGAAGGAGCTTGGCAGACGTATAAACAGATACGCCATGCCAACCACAATGATCAGATACAGCACCAGATAACGCCCCGTACTGCGCAGAATACCGCCTACGCTGTCGGTGTAGTGGTGCGTGCTCTTCTCGAACATGCGGTTAAACCAGCCGAAGAAGCCTTTTTTGCCTTCGCCGTGATCGCCTTTAGCGATAGGTTTCAGCATAGTGGCACAAAGTGCCGGAGTCAGGATCAACGCTACCAGCACTGACAGTGCCATTGCCGAAACAATGGTAATGGAGAACTGACGATAGATTGCACCAGTAGAGCCGCCGAAGAAGGCCATCGGGATGAATACCGCCGACAGCACCATCGCGATACCCACCAGTGCGCCCTGAATCTGCCCCATTGATTTACGTGTGGCTTCTTTCGGCGGCAGACCTTCTTCCGCCATCACACGTTCAACGTTTTCTACCACAACGATGGCGTCATCCACCAACAGGCCGATGGCGAGCACCATCCCGAACATTGTTAGCGTGTTTATCGAGAAGCCAAAGGCGGCAAGGACGGCAAAGGTCCCCAGCAATACCACCGGTACGGCAATGGTCGGAATCAGCGTCGCGCGGAAGTTCTGCAGGAACAGATACATTACCAGGAACACGAGGATGATCGCTTCGACCAGCGTTTTAACCACTTCGTGAATGGAGATTTTCACGAATGGCGTCGTGTCGTACGGATAAACGATTTTCAGACCTGACGGGAAGAATGGTTCCATCTTCGCCAGTTCAGCACGGATTGCCGCAGCGGTTTCCAGCGCGTTCGCACCGGTCGCCAGCTTGATACCCAGACCAGAAGCCGGTTGTCCGTTAAATTCCGCGATGATGTCGTAGTTCTCGCCACCCAGCTCAATCTTCGCCACATCACGCAGCAGCACGCGGGAACCATCCTGATTCACTTTCAGCAGAATTTTGCCGAACTCTTCAGTAGAGGTCAGACGCGTCTGAGCAATAATAGAGGCGTTAAGCTGCTGGCCTTTCACCGGCGGTGTACCGCCGAGCTGACCAGCTGCAACCTGGGCGTTCTGTGCTTTGATAGCGGTAATGACATCAACCGGCGTTAGCTGGTATTTGTTCAACTCATTCGGGTTCATCCAGATACGCATCGCGTACTGTGAACCGAACAGCTGAACGTCACCAACGCCCGACGTACGGCTAATGGCATCTTTCATGTTCGCCGCCACGTAGTCGGAGATATCTTCCTGCGTCATGGTGCCGTCAGTGTTGATAACACCGACAACCATCAGGAAGCTGCTGGAAGATTTCTCAACGCTCACCCCTTGCTGCTGTACTTCTTGCGGCAGCAACGGCATCGCCAGTTGCAGTTTGTTCTGCACCTGAACCTGCGCGATATCCGCATCAGTACCAGACTCAAAGGTCAGGGTGATCTGCACAGTACCCGTGGAGTCACTGTTAGAAGACATATACATCAGGTTATCGATACCGTTCATATTCTGTTCGATAACCTGTGTCACCGTGTCCTGCACTGTTTTCGCATCAGCGCCGGGGTAGGAGGCGGAGATCGTGACCGCCGGTGGTGCAATCGTAGGATATTGCGCCACCGGCAGTTTGAGGATCGCCAGCCCCCCTGCCAACATGATAATGATGGCGATCACCCACGCAAAAATCGGGCGATCGATAAAGAAATTAGGCATGTCTTAACGGCTCCTGTTTAAGTTAAGACTTGGACTGTTCAGGCTGAGTACCGCTTGCGGCTTGCTGGTTATTATCAGCGGTAACTTCTTGTGCTTTTACCTGGACACCAGGACGCACTTTCTGCAGCCCACTTATTACTACGCGATCGCCTGCTTTCAGACCTTCTGTCACCAGCCACTTATCGCCGATGGCCTGGCTTGCAACGATTGGACGGGTTTCCACTTTGTCATCCGCGCCAACCACCAGTACGGTAGCTTCGCCGCGCGGCGTACGGGTTACGCCCTGTTGCGGGACCAAAATGGCGTTTGGATTAAGCCCTTCTTCCAGACGGGCGCGCACGAACATACCCGGCAGCAGAGTGTGATCCGGGTTCGGGAAGATCGCGCGTAAAGTGATAGAACCGGTGGTCTGATCAACAGTCACATCAGAGAACTCCAGCGTACCGTCCTGCGGGAACTTAATGCCGTCACTGGTGATCAGCGAGACTTTGGCTTTGCCGTTTTCTTGTTTCAGCGTACCGTTTGCCAGCTCCTGTTTCAGACGCAGGAAGTCGTTGCTGGACTGGGTAACATCCACATAGATAGGATCAAGTTGCTGCACAGTCGCCAGCGCAGTCGCCTGACCGTTTTGCACCAATGCGCCTTCCGTCACGTTCGATTTACCAATACGGCCAGTGATAGGAGAGGTGACTTTGGTGTAAGCCAGATTGATCCGCGCGGTTTCAACAGCCGCTTTCGCCGCAGTAACAGCAGCATTTGCCTGTTGTGCATCAGCCAGCGCCTGATCGTACTCTTGCTTACTGATGTACTGAGTACCCAGCAGTTTCTGGTAACGATTAACAGTCAGTTGCGCGATATTGGCAGCAGCCTGCGCTTTCGCCAGATCGCCTTTTGCACTGTCGTACGCCGCCTGGTAGGTAGCAGGATCAATCTGATAAAGAGAGACACCTGCCTGGATGTCGCTACCCTCTTTGAAATTACGCTTCAGGATAATCCCGCTAACTTGAGGACGAACTTCTGCGATCCGGAAAGCACTGGTGCGGCCCGGAAGCTCGGTTGTGATCTGCAGAGGTTCAGTTTTGACTGTTACTACCCCAACGGCGGGCATCTGCTGGCCACCTTGTTGGGCCTGTTTGTCGTCACATCCTGTAAGCGCTAAGCTGCCTGAGAGCATCAGAACGATCGCCAGAGGCGTAAACCCTCTGTTTTTGTTCATATGTAAACCTCGAGTGTCCGATTTCAAATTGGTCAATGGTCAAAAGTCGATAAACCCATTGCTGCGTTTATATTATCGTCGTGCTATGGTACATACATTCATAAATGTATGTAAATCTAACGCCTGTAAATTCACTAACATATGGCACGAAAAACCAAACAAGAAGCGCAAGAAACGCGTCAACACATCCTCGATGTGGCGCTACGTCTTTTCTCACAGCAGGGGGTATCATCCACCTCACTGGGAGAGATTGCAAAAGCGGCAGGCGTTACGCGCGGTGCAATCTACTGGCATTTTAAAGACAAGTCGGATTTGTTCAGTGAGATCTGGGAGCTGTCAGAATCCAATATTGGTGAACTAGAGCTTGAGTATCAGGCAAAATTCCCTGACGATCCACTCTCAGTTTTAAGAGAAATACTAATTCATGTGCTTGAATCGACGGTGACAGAAGAACGGCGTCGATTATTGATGGAGATTATATTCCACAAATGCGAATTTGTCGGAGAAATGGCAGTTGTCCAACAGGCACAACGTAATCTCTGTCTGGAAAGTTATGAACGTATTGAGCAAACGTTAAGGCATTGTATTGAAAAGAAATTATTGCCAACCGATTTAATGACGCGCCGTGCGGCGATAATAATGCGCGGTTATATTTCCGGCCTGATGGAAAACTGGCTGTTTGCACCGCAATCTTTTGATCTCAAAAAAGAAGCGCGCGATTACGTTGCCATTTTGTTGGAAATGTATCTCCTTTGCCCGACCCTGCGTACCCCCGCAGTCACCGAAAAATCCTGAATCAGACTCCAGGATTTATCCTGGACATTTTCGCTGTTGCTATTCTGACTCTCTACGGCGTGATATTCTAGCCGCCCGACTAGTTCAGGTCGTTCTTCAGGTTCAGAAACCTTCATTCATCATGACTATGTTCCAGTATTACAAACGATCACGGCATTTTGTTTTTTCAGCATTTATTGCTTTTGTTCTTGTCTTGTTATGCCAGAACACAGCGTTTGCGCGGGCGTCATCGAATGGTGATCTACCGACGAAAGCAGACCTGCAGGCACAACTTGACTCGCTTAATAAACAAAAAGATCTTTCTGCCCAGGACAAACTGGTGCAGCAAGATATTACTGACACGTTAGCTACCCTCGAGAAAATCGATCGCGTAAAAGACGAAACGGTGCAATTACGGCAAAAAGTTGCTGAAGCGCCAGAGAAAATGCGGCAAGCGACCGCAGCGTTAACTGCGCTTAACGATGTGGATAACGACGAAGAAACCCGCAAAATTCTGAGTACGTTATCGTTGCGCCAGTTGGAGTTACGTGTCTCCCAGGCGCTAGACGATTTGCAGAATGCACAAAATGATCTGGCTTCTTATAACAGCCAGTTAGTTTCGTTACAGACGCAGCCTGAACGCGTGCAAAATGCGATGTATACCGCCTCGCAGCAGCTGCAACAAATTCGCAGCCGCCTGGATGGAACCGAGGTTGGCGAAGCCGCCTTACGCCCCAGTCAGAAAGTGTTACTGCAGGCACAGCAGGCTTTGCTGAATGCCGAGATTGACCAACAGCGTAAAAGCCTGGAAGGGAACACCGTCTTACAGGACACCCTGCAAAAGCAGCGTGATTACGTGACGGCGAACAGTGCGCGTCTTGAGCATCAGCTACAACTGTTGCAGGAGGCGGTGAACAGCAAGCGCCTGACATTAACTGAAAAAACGGCGCAGGAAGCTGTTACCCCGGATGAAGCGGCGCGTATTCAGGCTAATCCGCTGGTGAAGCAGGAGCTGGAAATAAACCAGCAATTAAGCCAGCGTCTGATTACTGCGACCGAAAACGGTAATGTCCTGATGCAGCAAAACATCAAAGTCAAAAACTGGCTGGAGCGGGCGCTGCAATCGGAACGTAATATCAAAGAACAGATTTCTGTCCTGAAGGGCAGTCTATTACTGTCGCGCATCCTCTATCAGCAACAACAAACGCTGCCCTCGGCGGATGAACTGGAAAATATGACCAACCGCATCGCGGACTTGCGTCTCGAACAGTTTGAAGTCAACCAGCAGCGTGACGCGCTGTTCCAGAGCGATGCGTTCGTCAGCAAGCTGGAAGAAGGTCACGCCAACGAAGTCAACGGCGAAGTTCACGATGCGTTATTGCAAGTGGTTGATATGCGTCGCGAACTGTTAGATCAGCTTAACAAACAGTTGGGTAACCAGCTGATGATGGCCATTAACCTGCAAATCAACCAGCAGCAGTTAATGAGCGTATCGAAAAACCTGAAATCCATCCTGACTCAGCAAATCTTTTGGGTGAACAGTAACCGTCCGATGGACTGGGACTGGATCAAAGGGTTCCCGCAAAGCCTGAAAGATGAATTTAAGTCGATGAAAATCACGGTGAACTGGGAAAAAGCCTGGCCTGCCGTCTTTATCGCTTTTCTCGCCGGTTTGCCGCTGCTGTTGATTGCCGGGCTGATCCACTGGCGTCTGGGGTGGCTGAAAGCGTATCAACAAAAACTGGCTTCCGCTGTGGGATCTCTTCGTAACGACAGCCAGCTCAACACACCAAAAGCGATTCTTATCGACCTGATCCGCGCACTGCCGGTATGCCTGATTATTCTCGCTGTTGGCCTGATTCTGCTGACTATGCAGCTCAACATCAGTGAATTATTGTGGTCGTTCAGCAAAAAACTGGCGATTTTCTGGCTGGTGTTTGGCCTGTGCTGGAAAGTGCTGGAGAAAAACGGTGTTGCCGTGCGTCACTTCGGCATGCCGGAACAGCAGACCAGCCACTGGCGTCGGCAAATTGTCCGCATCAGCCTCGCGTTGCTGCCAATCCATTTCTGGTCTGTGGTGGCAGAACTCTCCCCGCTGCATCTGATGGATGATGTGCTGGGGCAGGCGATGATTTTCTTCAACTTGCTGCTGATTGCCTTCCTGGTGTGGCCGATGTGCCGCGAAAGCTGGCGTGATAAAGAGTCGCACACCATGCGACTGGTCACCATTACCGTGCTGTCGATTATCCCGATTGCGCTGATGGTGCTGACCGCTACGGGTTATTTTTACACCACGCTGCGCCTCTCCGGGCGTTGGATCGAAACTGTTTATCTGGTGATCATCTGGAACCTGCTGTACCAGACCGTACTGCGCGGCTTAAGCGTGGCGGCACGGCGTATCGCCTGGCGTCGTGCGCTGGCGCGTCGACAGAATCTGGTGAAAGAGGGCGCAGAAGGTGCTGAACCGCCGGAAGAACCCACCATTGCACTGGAGCAGGTTAACCAGCAGACGCTGCGTATTACTATGTTGCTGATGTTTGCGCTGTTCGGTGTCATGTTCTGGGCAATTTGGTCCGATTTGATCACCGTGTTCAGCTATCTCGACAGCATCACGCTCTGGCATTACAACGGCACTGAAGCCGGGGCTGCGGTGGTGAAAAACGTCACCATGGGTAGCCTGCTGTTTGCGATTATCGCATCGATGGTTGCCTGGGCGTTGATCCGCAACCTGCCAGGTTTGCTGGAAGTACTGGTGCTGTCGCGCCTGAACATGCGTCAGGGCGCGTCGTACGCCATTACCACCATCCTTAACTACATCATTATTGCCGTGGGTGCGATGACAGTGTTTGGGTCGCTTGGTGTGTCGTGGGATAAACTCCAGTGGCTGGCGGCGGCATTATCTGTAGGTCTGGGTTTTGGTTTACAAGAGATCTTCGGTAACTTCGTCTCTGGTTTGATCATCCTGTTCGAACGTCCGGTGCGCATTGGCGATACGGTCACTATCGGTACGTTCTCCGGAACGGTCAGTAAGATCCGTATTCGTGCGACGACTATTACGGACTTCGATCGCAAAGAAGTGATCATCCCGAACAAAGCGTTCGTAACCGAGCGTCTGATCAACTGGTCGTTAACCGACACCACCACGCGTCTGGTGATCCGCCTGGGCGTGGCCTACGGTTCCGATCTGGAAAAAGTCCGCAGAGTACTGCTGCAGGCGGCGACTGAGCATCCAAGGGTGATGCACGAACCAATGCCGGAAGTCTTCTTTACGGCATTTGGCGCCAGCACCCTGGATCACGAACTGCGCCTGTACGTTCGTGAACTGCGGGATCGTAGCCGCACCGTCGATGAGCTGAACCGTACTATCGATCAGTTGTGCCGTGAAAACGACATCAACATTGCCTTTAACCAGCTTGAAGTGCATCTGCACAACGAGAAGGGCGATGAAGTGACGGAAGTGAAACGTAACTACAAAGGTGATGATCCGACGCCCGCGGTAGGGTAATAACGAAAGGGGCGGCATTTAGCCGCCCCCGATAATGCTGACAAAGTGCGCGTTGTTCATGCCGGATGCGGCGTAGCTACCTTGTCAGGCCTACAAAACAGCGAAAATTCAATATATTGCAGGAGTGGTGTAGGCCTGATAAGCGTAGCGCATCAGGCAATTTTGCGTTTACCAGCAATCAGAGGGCGGCATCTGGCTGCCCCATTTATTTCTCACTTTTCGCCTCATCATCGCGCGTTAATTTCTTTTCATAATCACGCTTTACAATATCCAGCGCACGCAGCACGGTGCTTGCAGGGATCTGATTTTCCTCCAGCAGCACAATTAAATCGACGGCCAGTTTGACATCGTCAGGGGCATTTTCCAGTGACATACTTTCTCCATTGTTAGCGGGTTAAACGCGCTAACCTGTTTTCGATTTTTTCCAGTGCATGACGGCACCGCGCCAGACGGGCCTCATAAGCTTCCACTTCACGATGCAGCGTTTGCTGTTCAATGAGATCGGTCGCCCGCGCCAGACGGGCTTTACGTTCGGCAACCATCTCACGTAGCCGCCTCTCAAATTCCTGATGCTGAATACGTTTACGCTGCCAGCGGGCAATTTTGGGTGGTGCGCTATCCCACTCGCGTAGCGACCAGGCTGCGGCCTCACGCGCTATAGCCTCCAGTTGCGCCGCCAGATGTTCTGCCAGCCAGGCGACTTGCGGCAGTTGCTGTTGCTCAACTGCATGGCGAAGCGCGGACAAATTATCTCCCGCTTCTTCCAGGCACGCCTGTAATGTTGTCGCACGGGTCTGAAAAAGATGCCTGTCGAAACGGGCGCTTAACGTGCCGAACTGCGACACCGGGGCGCAACGCTGGCGCAGCGTAGCAAGCTGACTTTCCAGTTTTTCCAGCAGCAGGGCAGTTTTCACGATAAGACCTCAATGAAAATGATAATTGTTATGCTAAAGTAGCCACTCTGTATGCTGACTACTCATAATATGCAACGAATCATTTTAATCATCATTGGCTGGCTGGCGGTAGTGTTGGGTACGCTGGGCGTGGTATTACCGGTATTGCCGACTACGCCATTTATCCTGCTGGCTGCCTGGTGCTTTGCCCGTTCATCGCCGCGCTTCCACGCCTGGTTGCTGTACCGCTCATGGTTTGGCAGCTATTTACGCTTCTGGCAGAAATATCATGCGATGCCACGTGGTGCAAAGCCTCGGGCGATATTCATTATTTTACTGACTTTTGCGATTTCACTTTGGTTCGTTCATATGACGTGGGTGCGGATTCTGTTATTGGTGATCCTCGGCTGTTTGCTGATTTTTATGTGGCGAATCCCGGTGATTGATGAAAAGCAATAAAAACGGCAAAGCACAACAATCGCTGTTGCAATTATCGCCCGCAGCCAGTACATTCTGGCGTTTTCGAGCACAGGCGCAGGCGGTCAAAGGTTAAACAACTGTTACTTTTGACTCGTTTAAAACGCGCCGTGAGTACCACCGTAACAAGCAGGCATACACTTATGACCGCGACTGCACAGCAGCTTGAGTATCTCAAAAATAGCATCAAAAGCATTCAGGACTACCCGAAACCCGGCATTCTTTTCCGCGATGTCACCAGCTTACTGGAAGACCCGAAAGCTTACGCTCTCAGCATCGATTTACTGGTTGAGCGTTACAAAAATGCGGGTATTACCAAAGTTGTCGGCACTGAAGCTCGTGGCTTCTTGTTCGGCGCTCCGGTAGCACTGGGTCTGGGCGTTGGTTTTGTGCCAGTACGTAAACCGGGCAAACTGCCGCGCGAAACTATCAACGAATCTTACGAACTGGAATACGGCACCGATAAGCTGGAAATCCACGTTGATGCCATTAAACCTGGCGACAAAGTGCTGGTGGTTGATGATTTGCTGGCAACAGGCGGCACCATTGAAGCGACTGTGAAACTGATCCGTCGCCTGGGTGGTGAAGTCACTGATGCTGCGTTCATCATTAATCTGTTCGATCTTGGCGGCGAACAGCGCCTCGAAAAGCAGGGCATTACCTGTTATAGCCTTGTCCCGTTCCCGGGCCATTAATTTTCGCCAGCCCACGTCATGGGCAGCACAAGTTGTACATTCAGCCTCGCCGTTCTGACGGGGCTGTGTTAGCATTACCCCTTCGTGAATCCACCTTCCAGCGTTTCAGAGCCTGCCAATGAGTTATCAGGTCTTAGCCCGAAAATGGCGCCCACAAACCTTTGCTGACGTCGTCGGCCAGGAACATGTGCTGACCGCACTGGCGAACGGCTTGTCGTTAGGGCGTATTCATCATGCTTATCTTTTTTCCGGCACCCGTGGCGTCGGAAAAACCTCTATCGCCCGACTGCTGGCGAAGGGGCTAAACTGCGAAACCGGCATTACCGCGACGCCGTGCGGCGTATGTGATAATTGTCGTGAAATCGAGCAAGGGCGCTTTGTCGATTTGATTGAAATCGACGCCGCCTCGCGCACTAAAGTTGAAGACACTCGCGACCTGCTGGATAACGTTCAGTACGCTCCGGCGCGTGGTCGTTTTAAAGTCTATCTGATCGACGAAGTGCATATGCTGTCACGCCACAGCTTTAACGCACTGTTAAAAACCCTTGAAGAACCGCCGGAGCACGTCAAGTTCCTGCTGGCGACCACCGATCCGCAGAAATTGCCGGTGACGATTTTGTCGCGCTGTTTGCAATTTCATCTCAAGGCGCTGGATGTCGAGCAAATTCGCCACCAGCTTGAGCACATCCTCAACGAAGAACATATCGCCCACGAGCCACGCGCACTGCAACTGCTGGCACGCGCCGCTGAAGGCAGTTTGCGAGACGCGTTAAGTCTGACCGACCAGGCGATTGCCAGCGGCGACGGCCAGGTTTCGACCCAGGCAGTAAGCGCGATGCTTGGGACGCTTGACGACGATCAGGCTCTGTCGCTGGTTGAAGCGATGGTCGAGGCCAACGGCGAGCGCGTAATGGCGCTGATTAATGAAGCCGCCGCTCGTGGTATTGAGTGGGAAGCGTTGCTGGTTGAAATGCTCGGCCTGTTGCACCGCATTGCGATGGTACAACTTTCGCCTGCCGCACTTGGCAACGACATGGTCGCCATCGAGCTGCGGATGCGTGAACTGGCGCGAACCGTACCGCCGACGGATATTCAGCTTTACTATCAGACGTTGTTGATTGGTCGCAAAGAATTACCGTATGCGCCGGACCGTCGCATGGGCGTTGAAATGACGCTATTGCGCGCGTTGGCGTTCCATCCGCGCATGCCGCTGCCTGAACCGGAAGCGCCGCGTCAGTCCTTTGCAGCCGTCGCGCCAACGGCAGTAATGACACCAACGCAGGTGCCGCCGCAACCGCAATCAGCGCCGCAGCAGGCAGCAACTGTGCCACTCTCAGAAACCACCAGCCAGGTGCTGGCGGCGCGCCAGCAACTGCAGCGCGCTCAGGGAGCAACCAAAGCAAAAAAGAGTGAACCGGCAGCCGCTACCCGCGCGCGGCCGGTGAATAACGCTGCGCTGGAAAGACTGGCTTCGGTCACCGATCGCGTTCAGTCGCGTCCGGTGCCATCGGCGCTGGAAAAAGCGCCAGCCAAAAAAGAAGCGTATCGCTGGAAAGCTACTACCCCAGTGATGCAGCAGAAAGAAATGGTCGCCACGCCGAAGGCGCTGAAAAAAGCGCTGGAACATGAAAAAACGCCGGAACTGGCGGCGAAGCTGGCGGCAGAAGCCATTGAGCGCGACCCATGGGCGGCGCAGGTGAGCCAACTATCGCTACCCAAACTGGTCGAACAGGTGGCGTTAAATGCCTGGAAAGAGGAGAACGGCAACGCAGTATGTCTACATTTGCGATCCTCTCAACGGCATCTGAATAACCGCGGCGCACAGCAAAAACTAGCTGAAGCGTTGAGCACGTTAAATGGTTCAACGGTTGAACTGACTATCGTTGAAGATGATAATCCCGCGGTGCGTACGCCGCTGGAGTGGCGTCAGGCGATATACGAAGAAAAACTTGCGCAGGCGCGCGAGTCCATTATTGCGGATAATAATATTCAGACCCTGCGTCGATTCTTTGATGCGGAGCTGGATGAAGAAAGTATCCGCCCCATTTGATCGTAAGCGCTGCTTACGATCGTCATCCTTAACGTGATTGAGAGAGAAACCTATGTTTGGTAAAGGCGGTCTGGGCAACCTGATGAAGCAAGCCCAGCAGATGCAAGAAAAAATGCAGCAGATGCAGGAAGAAATCGCGAAGCTGGAAGTGACTGGCGAATCCGGCGCAGGTCTGGTGAAAGTGACCATCAATGGTGCTCACAACTGCCGTCGCGTAGAGATCGACCCGAGCCTGCTGGAAGACGACAAAGAAATGCTGGAAGACCTGGTGGCTGCAGCATTTAACGACGCAGCACGTCGTATCGAAGAAACTCAGAAAGAAAAAATGGCCTCTGTTTCCTCCGGAATGCAGCTGCCGCCTGGCTTTAAGATGCCGTTCTGATGCAAACCAGCCCGCTGTTAACACAGCTTATGGAAGCACTGCGCTGTCTACCGGGTGTTGGCCCGAAGTCGGCGCAGCGTATGGCGTTCACGCTGCTTCAACGCGATCGTAGCGGCGGGATGCGCCTTGCACAAGCGCTCACCCGGGCGATGTCGGAAATTGGTCACTGCGCTGATTGCCGCACCTTCACTGAACAGGAAGTCTGTAATATCTGTTCAAATCCGCGTCGTCAGGAAAACGGTCAAATCTGCGTGGTGGAGAGTCCGGCGGACATCTACGCCATTGAGCAGACCGGGCAGTTTTCAGGCCGTTATTTTGTGTTGATGGGGCATCTGTCACCGCTGGACGGCATCGGTCCGGATGATATCGGGCTTGATCGCCTGGAACAGCGTCTGGCGGTAGAAAAAATCACTGAAGTGATCCTCGCCACCAACCCGACGGTCGAAGGTGAGGCCACCGCCAACTATATTGCCGAGCTTTGCGCGCAATATGACGTGGAAGCCAGCCGTATCGCTCATGGCGTACCGGTTGGCGGCGAGCTGGAAATGGTCGACGGCACCACATTGTCGCACTCCCTTGCCGGGCGTCATAAGATTCGTTTTTAAGCAAACGAGAGCAGGATCACCTGCTCTCGCTTGAAATTATCCCCCCTTGTCCCCATTTCTCCCTCATCCTGTTTTTAACCTTAAAATGGCATTGTTGAGGTAGACCTACATGAAAGGACAAGAAACTCGTGGTTTTCAGTCAGAAGTGAAGCAGCTTCTGCACCTGATGATCCATTCTCTGTATTCCAATAAAGAAATCTTCCTGCGTGAGCTTATCTCTAACGCCTCCGATGCGGCGGACAAGCTGCGTTTCCGCGCACTCTCTAACCCGGACCTGTACGAAGGTGACGGCGAACTGCGCGTTCGTGTTTCTTTCGATAAAGACAAGCGCACGCTGACCATCGCCGATAACGGCGTGGGGATGACCCGCGACGAAGTGATTGACCATCTGGGTACTATCGCTAAATCTGGCACCAAATCTTTCCTCGAATCGCTGGGTTCTGACCAGGCGAAAGACAGCCAGCTGATCGGTCAGTTTGGTGTTGGTTTCTACTCCGCGTTTATTGTGGCCGATAAAGTGACCGTACGTACTCGCGCGGCAGGCGAAAAACCAGAAAACGGCGTGTTCTGGGAATCGGCTGGCGAAGGTGAATACACCGTTGCCGATATCACCAAAGAAGATCGCGGTACTGAAATCACCCTGCATCTGCGTGAAGGTGAAGACGAGTTCCTCGATGACTGGCGCGTTCGTTCCATCATCAGCAAATACTCCGACCATATCGCGCTGCCGGTAGAGATCGAAAAACGCGAAGAGAAAGACGGCGAAACCGTTATTTCCTGGGAGAAAATCAATAAAGCGCAGGCGCTGTGGACCCGTAATAAGTCGGAAATCACCGACGAAGAGTACAAAGAGTTCTACAAACATATCGCTCACGACTTTAACGATCCGCTGACCTGGAGCCACAACCGTGTCGAAGGTAAGCAGGAATACACCAGCCTGCTGTACATCCCGTCGCAGGCGCCGTGGGATATGTGGAACCGTGATCACAAACACGGCCTGAAACTGTATGTTCAACGTGTGTTCATCATGGACGACGCTGAACAGTTTATGCCGAACTATCTGCGTTTCGTACGTGGCCTGATTGACTCCAGCGATCTGCCGCTGAACGTTTCCCGTGAAATCCTCCAGGACAGCACCGTAACCCGCAACCTGCGCAATGCGCTGACCAAGCGTGTGCTGCAAATGCTGGAAAAACTGGCGAAAGATGACGCAGAAAAATACCAGACCTTCTGGCAGCAGTTTGGCCTGGTACTGAAAGAAGGTCCGGCGGAAGATTTCGCTAACCAGGAAGCGATTGCGAAACTGCTGCGTTTTGCTTCTACCCATACCGACTCTTCTGCGCAGACCGTTTCTCTGGAAGACTACGTTTCCCGCATGAAAGAAGGGCAGGAGAAAATCTACTACATCACCGCAGACAGCTATGCGGCAGCGAAGAGCAGCCCGCACCTGGAACTGCTGCGCAAGAAAGGCATCGAAGTTCTGCTGCTTTCCGACCGCATCGATGAGTGGATGATGAACTATCTGACTGAGTTCGACGGTAAACCGTTCCAGTCCGTGTCTAAAGTTGACGAGTCGCTGGAAAAACTGGCTGATGAAGTCGACGAAAGTGCAAAAGAAGCGGAAAAAGCACTGACTCCGTTCATCGATCGTGTGAAAGCACTGCTCGGCGAGCGCGTGAAAGATGTGCGTCTGACTCACCGTCTGACCGATACGCCAGCAATTGTCTCTACCGACGCGGACGAAATGAGCACTCAGATGGCGAAACTGTTCGCCGCAGCGGGCCAGAAAGTGCCGGAAGTGAAATACATCTTCGAACTGAACCCGGATCACGTACTGGTGAAACGTGCGGCAGATACTGAAGATGAAGCGAAGTTCAGCGAGTGGGTAGAACTGCTGCTGGATCAGGCGCTGCTGGCAGAACGCGGTACGCTGGAAGATCCGAACCTGTTTATTCGTCGTATGAACCAGCTGCTGGTTTCCTGATGTAATGCCGGATGAATTTTATCCGGCATACAGCTGAATGTGGTGCCGGATGACCTTCGTGTCATCCGGCATTTTTCTTTTCATTATCTGCACTTTCCGCAAATTATCTCCCCTTTAACCGTTTCAGCCTAAGGTGCCTTTCTTGAGGCAATCGCCTGATGGTGGTATCGTTTATCGCTTTTTCAAAAAAATCGACACATTTTAAGGGGATTTTCGCAATGCGTATCATTCTGCTTGGCGCTCCGGGCGCGGGGAAAGGGACTCAGGCTCAGTTCATCATGGAGAAATATGGTATTCCGCAAATCTCCACTGGCGATATGCTGCGTGCCGCGGTCAAATCTGGCTCCGAGCTGGGTAAACAAGCTAAAGACATTATGGACGCTGGCAAACTGGTCACCGATGAACTGGTGATCGCGCTGGTTAAAGAGCGCATTGCTCAGGAAGATTGCCGTAACGGTTTCCTGCTCGACGGCTTCCCGCGTACCATTCCGCAGGCAGACGCGATGAAAGAAGCGGGCATCAACGTTGATTACGTTCTGGAATTTGACGTACCGGACGAACTGATTGTTGACCGTATCGTAGGTCGCCGCGTTCACGCGCCGTCTGGTCGTGTTTATCACGTTAAATTCAATCCGCCGAAAGTTGAAGGCAAAGACGACGTTACTGGTGAAGAGCTGACCACCCGTAAAGACGATCAGGAAGAAACCGTGCGTAAACGTCTGGTTGAATACCATCAGATGACTGCGCCGCTGATTGGCTACTACTCCAAAGAAGCAGAAGCGGGTAACACCAAATACGCGAAAGTTGACGGCACCAAACCGGTTGCTGAAGTTCGCGCAGCTCTGGAAAAAATCCTCGGCTAAGTAAAAAGGCCGGATACACTTCCGGCCTTTTACAAGGATGTAAATATGCGTTATCTCTGTTTATTACCAACAGGCATTTTATTGCTTTCGTCATTGCTGACAGGGTGTGAAATGCCTATGTGTTACGTCGGTGTAGCTCTTTCTCATGTTACCAGCAATGGTAAAGTGCATGAAAAACAAGAGCTTCCTGAAGCTCAAGTGGGCCAGTATTACGAAACCGTCGTAAAAACGACCATAAGTTGGTATGAAGCGCCGGACATTCGTCCCGAAAAGCCTGAAACTTTTCCTGAAGGCATACAAATGTCATTGTGGGCAAAAAACAAAGAGGGTGAACTTTTCCCCATCACGGATGAAAATGCCGAGTTTCTGAAAAAGAATGCAGATTCTCTGACCGAAGAGGCGTGGGTAAAATTTTCAGGCACTCCCCAGAAAGCCGGAGAATATACGATCAGGACCACTTTCAGAACGGGTACACCAATGTGTGGTAGGGCATTAAATTTAATCTGGCCATATACACTTAACGTCAATGATACCCCCGTGACGCAATAGCACCTTCTGGAAAACCTGGCGCTGGCAAAAATCTCTTATTTAAGATATAGCGCCTTATGATATTTTCTGATTTAGCCTCTCACAGCAATTAGTTCTTCTTCCTCACTTTTCCGCTACAATTATCAACAAGTTGAATCGATAAGAGGCGGTAATGCGTCAGACTAAAACCGGTATCTTGCTGGCAAACCTGGGGACGCCCGATGCCCCCACACCTGAAGCGGTAAAACGTTACCTGAAACAATTTTTGAGCGACAAACGCGTGGTTGATGCCTCACGGCTGTTGTGGTGGCCGTTGCTGCGTGGTGTGATTTTGCCGCTGCGCTCACCACGTGTGGCGAAGCTGTACGCCTCGGTCTGGATGGAAGGTGGCTCGCCGCTGATGGTTTACAGCCGCCAGCAGCAGCAGGCACTGGCACAACGTTTACCGGATACGCCAGTGGCGCTGGGCATGAGCTACGGCTCGCCATCACTGGAAAGTGCCGTAGATGAACTACTGGCAGAACATGTTGATCATATCGTGGTGCTGCCGCTCTATCCGCAATACTCCTGCTCAACGGTTGGTGCGGTATGGGATGAACTTGCACGCATTCTTGCGCGCAAGCGTAGCATTCCGGGGATATCATTTATTCGCGATTACGCCGATAACCACGATTACATTAATGCACTGGCGAACAGCGTACGCGCTTCTTTTGCCAAACATGGCGAACCGGATCTGCTGCTGCTCTCTTATCATGGTATTCCGCAACGTTATGCGGATGAAGGTGATGATTACCCACAGCGCTGTCGTACAACGACTCGCGAACTGGCTTCCGCACTGGGGATGGCACCGGAAAAAGTGATGATGACCTTTCAGTCGCGCTTTGGTCGTGAACCCTGGCTGATGCCTTATACCGATGAAACGCTGAAAATGCTCGGAGAAAAAGGAGTCGGTCATATTCAGGTGATGTGTCCGGGCTTTGCTGCGGATTGTCTGGAAACCCTGGAAGAGATTGCCGAGCAAAACCGTGAAGTCTTCCTCGGTGCGGGCGGAAAAAAATATGAATATATTCCGGCGCTTAATGCCACACCGGAACATATCGAAATGATGGCTAATCTTGTTGCAGCGTATCGCTAAAGTTGAGCGGTAAAGAACTGAGCACCGTCGCGTAGAGCATCGTCGGCGGTTTTCATCATCCGTGAATAATGCAAAAAGGCGTGCAGCGTACCGGAGTAGAGTTTGAACTCACAAGGCTGCTGGTGTGCCGCTAACGTCTGGTAAAGCAGGCGACTGTCATCCAGTAGCGGATCGAACTCCGCCCCGGCGATATAACAGGGCGGCATATTTCGAGTGAGATCATTATTAAACAGGCAGTAATACGGCGACTCGCGATCCGCTTCGCTGCCTAAATATGCCTCTTCATACATCTGCAAATCCTGTTGCGTTAAGCCATCCCAGCCACCGCCCAGCAGGCGACGTGTCACGGAATCCCGTAACCCATAAAGCCCATACCACAGCAAAACGCCCACAACCTTACCGCAATCGATCTGTTTATCACGCAGCCACAAGGCGCTGGCGAGCGCCAGCATTGCGCCAGCGGAATCACCGGCAAAGCCAATGCGTGACATATTGATTTGATAATCGCCCGCTTGCTCGTGGAAGTGACAACAGGCGGCCACAATTTCCTCTATCGGTTGCGGAAAATGCGCTTCTGGCGAAAGGGTATAATCAATGCCAATCACCGTACACTGGGTGTAGCTTGCCAGAAGTCGCATGATGCGATCGTGAGTATCGAGATTGCCGAGAATAAAACCACCGCCATGAAGATAAAATAGCGTCGCTGGGCTATCTGGATTTGGACAAAATAAGCGGGCCTCCACCTGTCCATATTTTGTTGGAACTGCGTAATCCCTGGTTTCCATTTCTGGAGCGCCAGCATTCCAGAATCGCCGCTCAAGCGTGTAATGCTGACGCTGTTCGGCAAGTGTACCTTCCGCGGGCCAGGGCGGTAAATCAGGCTGAAGCGTATTAACAACGGCCTTCATTTCGGCAGAAATCAGTTCCAGTGCGGGTAATTTGTTTTCCATCTTCATAGAAAAACTCCTTTCAAATTACGCCATTGTAAGGAAGCTCTGCCATGATAATGCGATCTCGTCTGCTGATATTGAAACTGGCTGCATCTCGCGCGTTCCCGTGAGATTGTGTTAACATTCGCCGCTCAGTTAACCACCCGTAAAAACAACCATGAAATTTCCCGGTAAACGTAAATCCAAACATTACTTCCCCGTAAATGCACGCGATCCGCTGTTGCAACAAATCCAACCAGAAAACGAAACCAGCGCAGCCTGGGTGGTCGGTATCGACCAGACGCTGGTGGATATTGAAGCCAAAGTGGAAGACGATTTTATTGAACGTTATGGATTAAGCGCCGGGCATTCACTGGTCATTGAAGATGATGTTGCCGAAGCACTCTATCAGGAACTTAAAGAGAAAAACCTGATTACCCATCAGTTTGCGGGCGGCACTATTGGTAACACCATGCACAACTACTCTGTGCTGGCGGATGACCGCTCGGTACTGCTGGGTGTGATGTGCAGCAATATTGAAATTGGCAGCTACGCCTATCGTTACTTGTGTAATACATCCAGTCGTACCGATCTTAACTATCTGCAAGGCGTAGACGGCCCGATTGGACGCTGTTTTACGCTGATTGGCGAATCTGGCGAACGCACTTTTGCCATTAGCCCTGGTCACATGAACCAGCTACGGGCAGAAAGCATTCCGGAAGATGTGATTGCCGGAGCGTCGGCGCTGGTACTCACCTCATATCTGGTGCGTTGCAAACCGGGTGAACCGATGCCGGAAGCGACCATGAAAGCCATTGAGTACGCGAAGAAATATAACGTGCCAGTGGTGCTGACGCTAGGCACCAAATTTGTCATCGCTGAGAATCCACAGTGGTGGCAGCAATTCCTTAAAGAACACGTCTCCATCCTTGCGATGAACGAAGAAGAAGCCGAAGCGTTGACCGGAGAGAGCGATCCGCTGCTGGCATCTGACAAGGCGCTGGACTGGGTGGATCTGGTGCTATGCACCGCCGGGCCAATCGGTTTGTATATGGCGGGCTTTACCGAGGACGAAGCGAAACGTAAAACCCAGCATCCGCTGCTGCCGGGCGCTATCGCAGAATTTAACCAGTATGAGTTTAGCCGCGCCATGCGCCACAAGGACTGCCAGAATCCGCTGCGCGTCTATTCGCACATTGCGCCGTACATGGGCGGACCAGAAAAAATCATGAACACCAACGGTGCCGGAGATGGCGCACTGGCGGCGCTGTTGCATGACATTACCGCCAACAGCTATCACCGCACTAACGTGCCAAATTCCAGTAAGCATAAATTCACCTGGCTGACTTATTCGTCGTTAGCGCAGGTGTGTAAATACGCTAACCGTGTCAGCTATCAGGTGCTGAACCAGCATTCACCACGCTTAACGCGCGGACTGCCGGAGCGCGAAGACAGCCTGGAAGAGTCTTACTGGGATCGTTAAGCTATCGAACCAATGACTGTCGGATGCGGCGTAAACGCCTTATCCGACCTACGGAAGATGGCACGCGTAGGCCGGATAAGATGCGTCAGCATCGCATCCGGCAATGACTGTCGGATGCGGCATAAACGCCTTATCCGACCTACGGAAGACAGCACGCTTAGGCCGGATAAGATGCGCCAGCATCGCATCCGGCAATGACTGTCGGATGCGGCATAAACGCCTTATCCGACTTACGGAAGATGGCACCTGTAGGCCGGATAAGATGCGCCAGCATCGCATCCGGCAATGGCGTCAATGTATTACCCCGTCACCACTTCACCCGCAGGTGGCGTTTCCAGAAGTTCCAGCATAGTACGGGCAATTTCACGCTCGCCCATCACTACCTGATTCGCTCCGCGCTCGGTAATATACGCCACCTCGTCGTCATAATGGGCGCGGGCGATAATCTCAATATCCGGGTTTTTCGCGCGAGCAGAAGCCACAATCTCGCCTGCTTCGTAACCGTTGGGAATCGTCAGGATCAGCCATTTTGCGCATTCCAGATGCGCCAGTTGCATGATCTCTTCGTTAGCCGCGTTGCCTAATACCGCCCGTACCCCGCGCTCGCGCAGTTCATCGACGCGAGTACGTGACGTCTCAATCACCACTAAAGGAATATCAGACGCGAGCAATTTCTCCCCCAGCAGGCTGCCCACACGACCATAACCTACCAGCAGCGCATGGTTGCAGATATCCACCGGGATCTGCTTCTCTTCTTCAATGGCTTCCTCCAGCGTCTGCTCTTCCAGCGTTTCGGTTTTCGCCAGGTATTTCTCCAGTAGCGCGAACAGCACCGGGTTGAGCATAATCGACAAAATCGCCCCTGCCAGCACCAGGTTTTGCCCCGCCTGTGGCAGCAGATCCAGCGCCATCCCCAGACCAGCCAGAATAAAGGCGAACTCACCAATCTGCGCCAGGCTGGCGGCGATGGTCAACGCCGTACGCTGGGAGTGACCAAACAACCGGACGAGGAAAAGCGCAGCGACCGATTTACCAAACAGAATAATTGCCAGTGTAGCCAGCACCGCCAACGGCTGCTGAATAAGGATTAACGGATCAAACAACATCCCGACAGAGACGAAGAACAGCACTGCAAACGCATCGCGCAATGGCAACGTATCGTGAGCGGCACGGTGGCTAAGTTCTGACTCATTCAGCACCATCCCGGCGAAGAACGCGCCCAGCGCAAAGGAGACGTCAAACAACTCCACCGCGCCAAATGCAATTCCTAACGCCAGCGCCAGCACCGACAGGGTAAACAGCTCGCGCGAACCTGTTGCCGCGCTACGTGCCATAATCCATGGCACCAGACGGCGACCTACCAACATCATAATGGCGATAAACGCGACTACTTTGCCGATGGTGATACTCATATCCAGCGCCAGCGTCGCAAAGCCAACATCGCCTTGTTCCATCATCCCCGCTACCGCTGGCAGTAATACCAGCGTCAGGACCATCACCAAATCTTCCACAATCAGCCAGCCAATGGCGATTTGCCCGCGCTGGCTGTCTATCAACTGCCGTTCTTCAAGCGCGCGCAGCAGCACCACGGTACTGGCGGTGGAAAGACACAGGCCGAATACGATGCCGGTCATCAACGACCAGCCGATCACGGCAGAAAGAGCCATACCCAGCAACGTCGCCACGGCTATCTGGGCAATTGCGCCGGGAATGGCGATAGACTTTACCGCCATCAAATCCTTGAGTGAAAAATGCAGGCCGACGCCGAACATCAGCAGAATAACGCCCAGCTCCGCCAGTTCCGGAGCCAGTTTAGTATCGGCAACAAAACCTGGGGTAAATGGGCCTGCCAGCACACCCGCTAACAGATATCCCACCAGAGGAGAAATACGCAGTTTATTGGCCAGCATGCCGAGGATAAAGGCAAGCACAAGGCCGCCAACAATTGTGGTGATAAGCGGGGTGGCGTGATGCATTCCGTCTCCTTTTCCTGGTGGTGGTTGTCCATATTTTGGCCGGGAAAACCAAAATTACAGGTAATAGTTTATGACAATTTCATAGATGATGTTTATGAATAATTGTTGAATTTTGCAGAAAAATGGAATTAGCCGCAAAAAAGGCACGGATCGGAAAAGTGATGAGGTGTATGAAGAGGAAAGGCTTATGGTTACTGCAAAATGAAGCAGCCAAAGTTTACCTTTGGCTGCCGGGAATTCAGGATTTATGCCGATTATCAGGTAAGAATATGGTCAACATTCCAAGAAGCGGTAGGAAAGCACATATTTTATAAACTAACTCGATACTGGTATGGTCGGCGATAAGCCCCAGAACTGCGGCTCCAAGGCCACCCATGCCAAAAGCAAAACCGAAAAAGAGCCCGGAAACCATGCCGATACGTCCCGGAAGTAGCTCCTGAGCATAAACCAGAATGGCAGAAAACGCCGAGGCAAGGATAAATCCAATAATCACCGTTAAAACCCCCGTCCAGTACAGGCTGGCGTAGGGTAAAATCAAGGTAAATGGCGCAACGCCGAGGATAGAGCCCCAAATCACATATTTTCGACCAATCTTATCGCCCACAGGCCCGCCAATCACCGTCCCCGCCGCAACGGCAAATAAGAAGGCAAACAGATGAAGTTGAGCATTCTGGATGGATAATCCGAATTTTTGCATCAGATAAAAGGTGTAATAGCTGCTGATGCTCGCCATATAGAAATATTTCGAGAAAATCAGCACTAACAGTACGCAAACAGCCAGCACGACCTTATTTCGCGGCAGCGGATTGATTATTGGCGCTTTCGGCTTGCCTTTACTCATTCGGTGCTGTGCAGAGTACCAGCGGCTGATTTGCGCCAACACCACGATTGCCAGCAGTGCCGCCAGTACAAACCATGCAACGTTGCCTTTGCCATAGGGGGCGATGAGCACCGCCGCCAGCAATGGCCCTAACGAGCTGCCAAAGTTACCGCCGACCTGGAAGATAGATTGCGCCAGACCGTGACGTCCGCCAGACGCCATACGCGCCACGCGGGAAGATTCCGGGTGAAAGACCGACGAACCGGTACCGACCAGCGCCGCCGCCAGCAACACTGAGCCAAAACTGCCCGCCAGCGCCAGCAATACCAGGCCGCTTAAGGTAAAGCACATGCCAATGGGCAGCGACCACGGCATTGGGTATTTATCTGTCCAGTAGCCGACCACCGGTTGCAGCAGCGAAGAGGCGAGCTGGAAGGTGAGGGTTATCAGCCCAATCTGCATAAACGTCAGGGAAAACTCTGACTGTAATAGCGGATAAATCGCCAGAATCAGCGATTGGATCATGTCGTTCAGCAGATGTGAGAGGCTGATAGCGCCTAAAATACCAAACGAAGTTCGGGCCTTGGTGGCCGACGCAGTCGCGCCTGCCACAGGCTGGGATTGTTCACTCATTGCCATAGAAAAGTCACTTTTTCAGAGTTGCGATGTAAAAATTTATCTTAATTGTGATTATTACCTGACTAACATACCTGTACGTGCCGTTTGAAGGAAGTCTCAATGTGGAAAACAGAATTTCCAATCTGGATGTAGATTTATCGTAACCGAACGCAGACTTGTCTATGATGTCGCGTCATACTAATTTTCAACACGTTATTATCTGGTCAGGGAGAGAAGTATGAAATTATTGCAGCGGGGTGTGGCATTAGCACTGTTAACCACATTGTCACTGGCGAGTGAAACTGCGTTGGCCTATGAGCAGGATAAAACCTATAAAATTACGGTTCTGCATACCAACGACCATCACGGTCATTTCTGGCGCAATGAATATGGCGAATACGGTCTGGCGGCACAAAAAACGCTGGTGGACGGTATTCGTAAAGAGGTCGCCGCTGAAGGCGGTAGCGTGCTGCTGCTTTCAGGTGGTGATATTAATACGGGTGTGCCGGAGTCTGACTTACAGGACGCCGAACCTGATTTTCGCGGCATGAATCTGGTGGGCTATGATGCAATGGCGATTGGCAATCATGAATTTGATAACCCGCTCACCGTATTACGCCAGCAGGAAAAGTGGGCAAAGTTCCCGTTGCTCTCTGCCAATATCTATCAAAAAAGTACTGGCGAGCGCTTGTTTAAACCCTGGGCGCTGTTTAAGCGCCAGGATCTGAAAATCGCGGTAATTGGTCTGACGACCGATGACACGGCGAAAATTGGTAACCCGGAATATTTCACCGACATTGAATTCCGTAAACCTGCCGACGAAGCGAAGCTGGTGATTCAGGAACTGCAACAGACAGAAAAGCCAGACATTATTATCGCAGCCACGCATATGGGGCATTACGACAACGGCGAGCACGGCTCTAACGCGCCGGGTGATGTCGAGATGGCGCGCAGTCTGCCTGCCGGATCGCTGGCGATGATCGTCGGCGGTCACTCGCAAGATCCAGTCTGTATGGCAGCGGAAAATAAAAAGCAGGTAGATTACGTTCCTGGTACGCCATGCAAACCGGATCAACAAAACGGCATCTGGATTGTCCAGGCGCATGAGTGGGGCAAATACGTTGGTCGGGCCGATTTTGAGTTTCGCAACGGCGAAATGAAAATGGTCAACTATCAGTTGATTCCGGTGAACCTGAAGAAAAAAGTCACCTGGGAAGATGGGAAAAGCGAGCGCGTGTTGTACACACCGGAAATCGCCGAGAACCAGCAAATGATCTCGCTGTTATCACCGTTCCAGAACAAAGGCAAAGCGCAGCTGGAAGTGAAAATAGGCGAAACCAATGGTCGTCTGGAAGGCGACCGCAGTAAAGTGCGTTTTGTGCAGACCAATATGGGACGATTGATTCTGGCAGCACAAATGGATCGCACCGGGGCAGACTTCGCGGTGATGAGCGGTGGGGGGATTCGTGACTCCATTGAGGCTGGCAATATCAGCTACAAAAATGTGCTGAAAGTACAGCCGTTCGGCAATGTGGTGGTGTATGCCGATATGAGTGGTAAAGAGGCGATTGATTACCTGACTGCCGTCGCGCAAATGAAGCCGGATTCCGGTGCCTATCCGCAATTTGCCAACGTCAGTTTTGTGGCGAAAGACGGCAAACTCAACGACCTGAAAATCAAAGGCGAACCGGTCGATCCGGCAAAAACCTATCGCATGGCAACATTAAACTTTAATGCTACTGGTGGTGATGGTTACCCGCGCCTTGATAACAAACCGGGCTATGTGAATACCGGTTTTATTGATGCCGAAGTGCTGAAAGACTATATCCAGAAAAATTCGCCGCTGGATGTGAGCGGGTACGAGCCGAAAGGTGAGGTGAGCTGGCAGTAATGAACCCCGTCGCGGCGTCATGATATGACGCCGCCATTTATGAATATTGAAATCTTGCATCGTAATCGCGATGTGTCAAACCAAATGCCATCAGCATATAATTTTGCGGATCACCAGGCTGTTCTTCATCTGCTTCAAACCAAAGTGTCACGCCTGAGCGATTGACGTGGATTAAGAGTGTATGGGGCGATTGACGGCGGATTTGCAGATCAGCGCCTTCGTTAACAAGCATGTTAAATACACGCGTAACGTTTAACTCAGCGATGTTATTCAATATTCCTTTATCAAATCTGATCGCTTTGCCCAAATGGATTTGGCTCAAATAATCGCACCAAATCATATATAGCTTGTTGCCTTCGAAATAGAACTCAACATTGCCAAATAGCCAGATATAAAAACCATTTCCCATATCATTTTTAGAGTCCGGTTCAACAAAGTTTTGTTCCAGCCATGCCATTGTTTGCCCCGGTTCGACAAAATCGAATTTTCCGTTAAAGACAAAATCATGGAAACTAACATCAACAAGATGGTCAAATTTCATCTTTTCGCTCCTGTGTGAATTTTTACACGCTTCAGAAGCCAGCGTAATTTACATCGGTGCAGGCGACTCTCCAGTGTTGAGCGAAAACTTACGATGTCGACATTGGACCGATCTACCGCAGCAACCCCCGTGTATTGTGGGATCGGTGAAGCGATCTTTTCTAACTTTCCCAGCGCCAGCAGTTGTTGAATGATCCTGCTGCCGTCGTGGTAATCATCGTAAATAGCCACTGGCAGAGGCTGCCAGGCGGGAGTCGATTTGATAAATCCGGAAAAAAAATACGGGTCCAGATCGCCGAAATCAAAGCCATAGGCGAGGGGAACTTCAATATTTTGCTCTGTTTTTTTATTCTCAAATGCACAATGAAAACCGTGAAAACAATACTGCCACTTTCCCATTTTGCCTTTTCGCTTACGGTTGCATTTGAAGGGGGAAAAGGCAACTAGTGGGTTATTTTCCGTCATCGCAACGTTCAGTTGTTCAGCCAATGCAAATATAAGCTCTGTCGCCAGCTTACGATATTCTTTCGCGCAGTGTTCGAAAAAATCCTGATGGCGGTTAATCTCTTCAAGTGATATTAATCTGGCGATCCGGATAACCGGGTCGGCAGAAGGCAAGCCAACAACAAACTCATCGAGCTGTGCTTTCAGCTCCAGCCCGAATTCCTCACGATACTTCTCTGCTTCGCTGGCAAAATGCAGATGTAATACCTTCTCTTTCGGTGTTTGCCGAAGTAAGGCGATATCCGGTATCTCATCTGCACAAGCGATACTTAATGTCTCTGTAATCCTTTCCACATCTTATCTTCCGTGTGCATCACTTAATCGCGGCGGGCGATATCGGCAAATTTCGCATCGAGGATCTTCGCCAGATCACTTGCCGCCAGTTCGATATCCAGCCCGCGTTTACCGCCGGAGACATAAATAGTGGCAAATTCTTGCGCGGGGGCGTCGATAATCGTCGGCAGACGTTTTTTCTGCCCCAGTGGGCTAATTCCCCCAACCAGATATCCCGTCGAACGCTGCGCGACCATCGGATCGGCCATCTCTACTTTCTTGGCACCCAGCGCTTTCGCCACTTTTTTAAGATCTAATTGACCAGCGACCGGCGTAACGGCCACGGCAAGGTGTTTCATATCGCCGTTCACTGCGACCAGCAGCGTTTTGTACACCTGATCCGCATTCAATCCTAATTTTTTGACCACTTCATCGCCAAAATTGGTTTCAGCCGGATCGTGTTCGTAGGTATGAACCTGAAAAGAAATTTTGTTTTTTTCGAGTAATTTAACTGCCGGTGTCATCGTAAATTTCCTGCCTTAAACAAAAAACGAAGCAAGCATACGCCTGATAGTGGTCCAAAAAAAAGAGCCATCTTGCCTAAGAGTATTGGCAGGATGGTGAGATTGAGCGACAATCGACTTACACCGTCGCGTAAAGTGACGGCATAATAATAAAAATATGAAATTCCTCTTTGACGGGCCAATAGCGATATTGGCCATTTTTTTAGCGCAACATCTGTGGCAAATTCCCTTCTCCATACAGATGTAAAGCACCGACCGCGACCATATAGCGCCCCGGCGGCATAGCGCGTAATTTATCCCGCCAGGCGAGATTTCGTTGGTGCATCAGTACATCGTACAGCGACTGGCTAAACGTATTGGGCAGCGTTATTTCATTATTTTGCGGCGGCGTATTCAGCCACCAGCTCATCATTTGTTGCAGCAGCCGTGCGTTGGTATGCCAGTGGGTCAGCGTATCGTCCAGCAGCGCCAGTCCTTTGTCAGGGAGCTGGAGTAACATGGCAATCTGTTTTTCTGCCCCTTCCAGTTCAATTACAGGTTTATGTTGTTGTTTCGCCGCCTGTAATAACTGGTAATCGATACCGTATTCTGCCCGCAGCCCTAGCTTTTGCGCCTGCGTTGCCTGGAGAACCATCGCGATTTGCCACAGCGGTTGGGTAGAAAACAGCGAGGGGGAAATGCCCATCTCCTGGCTAATGTGCTGCAGGTTTTGCAATTGCTTCTCGCTGATACGTTCTTCCAGCGCCTCGCAGGCGGGCAAATTGGCAAAAGGCGTATCGCTGGTGGAAACATCCGCCTCGACGATCAGCGCATCGGCATTTTTGAGTTTTTTGAGCAAACGGGTGGGCAGGGGAGCCATATCGTGGCTACCCATATGAATACTGCCAATCAGATGAAAATGGCGATTGCCGGGAAGAGAGATATCGATAGCAGGCCAGGTGTAATGATTACCGCGCAGCGCGGCCCAAAGCGTTTTTACCCGGTACAACAGATCCATACGACCTCCCTTTGTGAAATATCATGCTAGCGCGCAGGGAGGGATGGCGCAAATGGAGTTGATTGTTGCACTTGTGCATAGTGCTTCATCCGGCATTCGAGCACTATTGCCTGATGCGACGCTGGCGCGTCTTATCAGGCCTACAAACCTGTGCTCGAACCGTAGGCCGGATAAGGCGTTTACGCCGCATCCGGCAGTCATGCGTCGATGCCAAATGCGCCACCCTAAAGCAGCGCATCCGCAATGACATGCTTATTCCTTCGGTTTAAACCGCAGCAACCGGTTGGCGTTACTCACTACGGTAATCGACGAGAGCGCCATTGCCGCACCGGCAACTACCGGGTTAAGCAGCGTTCCGGTGAACGGCCACAAAATACCGGCAGCGACCGGAATACCAATGCTGTTATAGACAAACGCGCCGAGCAGGTTCTGCTTCATATTGCGCAGCGTCGCGCGGGAGATTGCGAGCGCATCGGCAACACCCATCAGGCTATGGCGCATCAGGGTAATCGCCGCGGTTTCAATGGCAACATCACTGCCACCGCCCATCGCAATACCCACATCCGCCTGGGCCAGCGCTGGCGCGTCGTTAATGCCGTCGCCCACCATCGCCACCTGACGTCCCTCACTTTGCAGACGTTTAATCGCTTCGGCTTTACCGTCTGGCAGCACCCCGGCGATCACTTCATCAATCCCCGCTTCTTTGGCGATTGCATTGGCGGTGGTTGGGTTATCCCCGGTCAACATCACCAGGCGATATCCCGCTTTATGCAGACGTTGCAGAGCCGCCACGCTATCGCTACGCAATGGATCACGTACCGCCAGCAGGGCCACTGCTTTCCCATCAACTGCCAGCAACACAGGTGTTGAGCCTTGCGACGCCTGGGCGGTAATTTCCGCTTCAATAGCTTTGGTATCCACTTGCTGCTCATTTAACAACGCCTGATTACCCAGCAACAGGGTATGACCTTCTGCTTCACCGCTCACCCCCAGCCCGCGCAATGTGCGGAAGCCGTTGACCGGCGGCAGTTGCATATCGCCTGCTTTATCGAGGATCGCCCGTGCCAGCGGATGGCTGGAACCTTGTTCCAGCGCCGCCGCCAGACGCAGTGCCTGCGCTTCATCAACATCAGCAAAAGTTTTCACTGCCACAACCTGCGGTTTACCTTCGGTCAGCGTCCCGGTTTTATCGAACACGACGGTGTCGAGCGTACTGGCGCGTTGCAGGGCGTCAGCGTCACGCACCAGCACGCCAAATTCTGCCGCACGCCCGACGCCGGAAATAATCGACATCGGCGTTGCCAGCCCCAGCGCACACGGGCAGGCGATAATCAGTACCGTGGTGGCAATCACCAGGGTATAAACAATTTGCGGTGCCGGACCAAAGAAGTACCAGATTGCCGCACTGACCAGCGCAATGACCACTACCACTGGCACAAACACGGCAGAGATTTTATCCGCCAGCTGACCGATTTCCGGTTTACTGCTCTGGGCCTGGCGCACCATGCGAATGATCCGTGACAGCGTGGTATGGCTGCCAACCGCACTGGCGCGAAACAGCACGCTGCCGTCCTGTACCACTGTCCCGGCATGGACGCTATCGCCTTCGCCTTTTTGCTGCGGAATAGGTTCGCCCGTCAGCATCGCTTCATCCAGCCATGCTTCGCCCTGGGTAATCTCACCATCTACCGGCACACGGTCGCCCGTCGTCAGGCGCAGTAACATGCCTGGCTGAACTTCCGCCAGCGGCACACTTTTTTCACCTTCGTCAGTAACCAGGCGCGCCGTCGGCGGGGTTAAATCGAGTAATTTCTCCAGCGCCTTTGAAGAACGCTGACGTGCGCGCGCTTCCAGCATATGACCGAGGTTGATCAGACCGATAATCATCGCACTGGCTTCGTAGTAAAGATGTCGCGCTTCCATCGGGAACCACTGAGGCCACAGGTTGACGCTCATTGAATAGAGCCACGCCACGCCAGTTCCCAGCGCCACCAGCGTATCCATCGTCGCAGCGCCGTTTCGCAGGCTTTTCCACGCGCTGCGGTAAAAATGCCCGCCAGCGAAAACCATCACCGCCAGCGTTATCAGGCCGATAACCAGCCACAGGCTGCGGTTTTCGGCGGTGACCATCATATTATCGCCGATCATCCCCCAGACCATCACCGGGATACCCACCGCCAGGGCGACAATCGCCTGCCAGCGGAAGCGCTTCATTGTAGCGATGGCGGTTTCTTGCTGGCGCTCACGGCGTTTAGCGTCATCTTCGATCGCTTCCGCGCCATAACCTGCTTTCTCCACCGCCTGGACTAAATCTTGTGGGGAGGCACTGCCCATGACCAGCGCAGTACGCTCCGCCAGGTTTACCCGTGCCTGGGTGACGCCCGGTACGCTTTGCAGCGCATTTTGTACGCGGGTGACACAGCTGGCGCAGCTCATGCCGCTGAGTAGCAACTGCTGGCTGTCATCGTCATCGGCGGTCGCTGCCGGAAGCTCATCAGAAACCGCTGTCAGTGCTTCCGACGGGATTGATGACTCCGCCAGCGGTTTAGCCTTTGGGTGGCTTACAGATGCGTCATAACCCGCTTGTTTGATGGTTTCGATCAGCTGTTCTGCACTGGCAGTGCCGGTAACGTGTGCTTCAGTGACAGACACATCAGCCTGCTCAACGTCCGGGCGCTGTTCGAGACTTTCTTTCACGCGTTTAACGCAGTGACCGCAGGACAGGCCGTCCAGGGTCAGGTCGATAGTTTGTGACATAACATACTCCTTTAAGACAGTGTTGACTGACTGTGGTAAAGGGTAAACCTTCCAGCAAGGGGAAGGTCAAGAAATTATTTATCAGCGAAATGAAAAGTCGGCAGAGATTAAAAAATTGGCGCAATTTGCATCAGAATTAGACATTTATCTCTTTGTTTTCCTTTATCTAAAGTACGGATGCTAAGTTAAATCAGGATGCCTGAAAATTGGCATCGGGGTGAGGAAATACCTCCCGCATCTATAAAAAGGAGTTAACAAAAGATGTTAGATGCAAACAAACTACAACGGGCAGTGGATCAGGCGTACACCCAATTTCAATCACTTAGCGGCGGACAAAACGCCGATTACATCCCCTTTCTGGCGAATGTACCCAACCAACTGGCGAGCGTCGCTATCGTCACCTGCGATGGCAATATCTATAGTGCCGGTGACAGTGATTACCGCTTTGCGCTGGAATCCATCTCTAAAGTCTGTACTTTAGCCCTCGCGTTAGAAGATGTCGGCCCACAGGCAGTACAGGATAAAATTGGCGCAGATCCCACCGGACTTCCCTTTAACTCGGTCATTGCGTTAGAACTTCATGGTGGCAAACCGTTATCACCGCTGGTTAATGCGGGGGCTATCGCCGCCGTCAGTCTGATTAAAGCCGGGAATGCAGAACAACGCTGGCAGCGGATTTTACATATTCAACAACAGCTCGCAGGAGAGCCGATAGCGCTCTCTGACGAAGTCAACCAGTCGGAACAAACGACCAACTTCCATAACCGAGCCATTGCCTGGCTGTTGTACTCCGCCGGGTATCTCTATTGCGATGCGATGGAAGCCTGTGATGTCTACACTCGCCAATGTTCCACGCTCATCAATACCGTTGAACTGGCGACGCTTGGCGCGACGCTGGCGGCGGGCGGTGTTAATCCGTTAAGTCAAAAACGCATTCTGCAGGCCGACAACGTGCCGTACATTCTGGCCGAAATGATGATGGAAGGACTGTATGGTCGCTCCGGTGACTGGGCGTATCGCGTTGGTTTGCCCGGAAAAAGCGGCGTTGGCGGCGGCATTCTGGCGGTAGTACCTGGCGTGATGGGGATTGCCGCGTTCTCCCCGCCGCTGGATGAGGACGGCAACAGTGTTCGGGGTCAGAAAATGGTGGCATCTGTCGCTAACCAACTCGGCTATAACGTGTTTAAGGGCTGATCATGATGAACGCGGAAGGTGATAACGGTAACAAACCTCTCGGGCTATGGAACGTCGTTTCCATTGGCATCGGGGCAATGGTGGGGGCGGGGATCTTTGCCCTGCTGGGGCAGGCGGCGTTGTTAATGGAAGCCTCAACCTGGGTAGCCTTTGCCTTTGGCGGCATAGTGGCGATGTTTTCCGGTTGTGCCTATGCGCGACTTGGCACAAGTTATCCCAGCAATGGCGGGATTATTGACTTCTTTCGCCGGGGGTTAGGTAACGGCGTCTTTTCGCTGGCATTATCCTTGCTTTACCTGATGACGCTGGCGGTGAGTATTGCTATGGTTGCCCGCGCATTTGGGGCTTATGCCGTGCAGTTTCTGCATGAAGGCAGCCAGGATGAGCATCTTATTTTGCTGTACGCGCTGGCGATCATTGCACTGATGACGCTATTCAACTCCTTAAGCAACCACGCGGTAGGCCGACTGGAAGTTATCCTCGTTGGCATCAAAATGATGATCCTGTTGTTGTTGATCATTGCGGGCGTCTGGTCGCTGCAACCTTCGCATATTTCTGTCTCCGCGCCACCCACTTCCGGCGCGTTCTTCTCCTGCATCGGGATTACCTTCCTTGCCTACGCGGGCTTTGGCATGATGGCGAACGCGGCGGATAAAGTGAAAGATCCGGCAGTTATAATGCCACGGGCGTTTCTGGTGGCGATTGGCGTGACTACGCTGCTTTACATCGCACTAGCGTTGGTACTGCTTAGTGATGTTTCGGCGTTAGAGTTAGAAAAATATGCCGATACCGCGGTAGCGCAAGCTGCTTCTCCACTGCTCGGGCATGTAGGGTATGTGATTGTGGTTATCGGCGCTTTACTGGCGACGGCTTCAGCCATTAACGCCAACCTGTTTGCCGTGTTCAATATCATGGATAACATGGGCAGCGAGCGTGAACTGCCGACGTTAATGAATAAATCCCTGTGGCGACAGAGCACCTGGGGCAACATCATCGTGGTGGTGTTGATCATGCTGATGACGGCAGCATTGAATTTAGGCTCGCTGGCCAGCGTCGCCAGTGCCACCTTTTTGATCTGCTATCTGGCGGTGTTTGTGGTCGCTATCCGCCTGCGTCATGATATCCACGCTTCGTTGCCAATCCTTGTCGTCGGCACGCTGGTTATGTTGTTGGTGATCATCGGTTTTATTTACAGCCTGTGGTCCCAGGGCAGCAGTGCGCTGATGTGGATTATAGGTGCACTATTACTAAGCCTTATTGTGGCAATGGTAATGAAACGGAATAAAACGGTATAAACTTTCTTGTGCGCAGTGCTTTCTGTACTGCGTTTTTATTTTTATCCTTAATTCAATCCCCTTGCTTATGCCTTTAATAAATAATTCACGCAAAAAGATATATAGACGATAAAACTGTGATTTCTATCACTTCCTGACATGGATTATTCTTAACAGGGATGATGGTAATCTAAAAGTCGTAGTGTATTCATTAATAAATGACGTATAAGCTTTTCAACTGCATTTCTTTTAATGGGGGAAGTAAAAACAAAAGAGATGCACAAGTTATTACCCTTCTTAAATAAAATGATGCTGGTTATAAAGATTAGTTAAAATAATGACCTGGAAGGAAGTGACTTATCTATGGCGCGATTACAATTAAAAAACCGTAAAAATAAAGGTCTGATATTTTTAATCAGTTTTATTGTGATGGGAGGAGACGCGCTTGCTGCACCGTTACCACAATGGGCCAATGCCCCTGCGGTTACCCCGGTTGCCAGTTTATCGTTACAGGAAAGCATATTGCGCGCCTTTGCGCGAAACCCCGACGTCACCCAACAGGCAGCGCAGATAGGGATTGGCGAGGCGAAAATCGATGAAGCCAAAAGTGCCTGGTATCCGCACGTCGGTTTAACCGGAAATGCGGGGCCTTCCCGGCAAACGGACTCTAGCGGCAGACTGGATAATAACGTTTCTTATGGCATAACCCTGACGCAGCTGGTGTATGACTTTGGTAAAACCAGTAACGATATCAAACTGCAAACTGCCGCTCGTGACAGCTACCGCTTTAAATTGATGGCAACCCTAACCGATGTCGCAGAAAAAACGGCGACTGTTTATATGGAAGTCAGCCGTTATCAGGCTTTATGCGACGCTGCGCAACGTAACATTCACTCTCTGGAAAACGTCTACAACATGGCCGCACTCCGCGCCAACGCTGGGCTTAATTCATCATCTGATGAGTTGCAGGCGCAAACGCGTATAGCCGGAGGCAATAGCTTCGCCGCCAGCCGCATTAGCTGAACAGCCAGTGTCACTAAAAAAAATCGACTATCAGTCCATCCCTCTGGTACTGGCTGCTGAAAACTTACGCCAGTCTGCCCAGTACGGCGTGGAGAAAACCAAAGCGCAATACTGGCCTACGCTCAGTATTCAGGGCGGCAAAACGCGCAACCAGACCAGCGACCGCTCGTACTGGGACGACCAGTTGCAACTGAATGTCAACGCGCCGCTGTACCAGGGCGGCGCGGTTTCAGCCCTGGTGCAACAGGCCGAAGGGCAACAAAAATCTCTGCCTCACAGGTCGAACAGGCAAAACTTGACGTGCTTCAACGAGCGTCGGTGGCTTATGCCAACTGGACTGGCGCACGAGGGCGAGAAGAGGCTGGGTTAGCGCAATCTGAAAGTGCGCACAGAACGCGAGATGTCTACCAGAATGAATATAAATTGGGTAAACGCAGCCTGAATGATCTATTAACCGTCGAGCAAGATGTCTTTCAGGCGCAATCGGCTGAAATAAATGCCAATTATGATGGCTGGGTCGCCGCAGTGAATTATGCCGCTGCGGTTAATAACCTTATTCCATTAGCGGGAATTAAACAGGGCTTATACAACGACTTACCCGACTTGAAATAATCCTGCCATTATTAATATCAGGTATGCATCGTTGTGGAGTGATTACCTTTGTCTTATTTAGATAAATGGACTCGCTAAGGATGTGCGCCATTTATCAGGAATGCCATTATGAGCCTGATTATTGATGTTATTCCGCGAAAAACATCCGTCAAACAAACGCTGATTAATCCTGGCGACGTTACGGTTGTCATTTATGAGCCCTCTGTTGTGCAGGTTCATGCTCAGGCATCTGCCGTTGCGCGTTATGTTCGTGACGGAAATGACTTGTTGATCTATATGCAGGACGGCACGGTGATCCGCTGCAACGGCTATTTCCTGCAAGCGGCAAATACCAGCGAACAATCCGAACTGGTGTTTGCCGATGGTCAACAGCTGACCCATGTCACCTTTGCCGATACCGCGGCGGGCGGATTAGCGCCCGTGTAGCTGACCGCTCAGACTACCGCAATTGAAAGCATTGCGCCGTACCTTGATATCGTCGGCCAGACGACGGCTTTCCCGTGGGGATGGTTGGCGGGGGCGGCGGTAGGTGGCGGCGCGCTTGGCGCTTTACTGGCAAGCGGTGGCGGTGATGATTCGAAAACCGAAGTGGTTAACAATCCACCGCCTGCCGAACCTGGCAACGCCACGCCATCGTTTTTGGTAACCGATAATCAGGGCGATCAACGCGGTTTTCTTTCCGCCAACGATATCACCGATGACACTACGCCAACCTTTAGCGGCAGCGGGCAGGCGGGGGCGACCATCCAGATTAAAGACAGCAATGGTGACACCATCGCCAGTACCCAGGTCGGTAGCGATGGACGCTGGAGCGTCGATTTGCCCACCCAAAGCGCGGGCGAACATACCTGGTCAGTGGTGCAAATCGTCGGCAGCACCATCACCAACGCCAGGTCGATAACATTAACCATCGACAATAGTCAGGCCGCCGTACAGGTCGCCACCACCGCAGGCGATAACATCATTAACGCCAGCGAACAGGCCGCCGGGTTTACGCTCTCTGGCACCTGTAGCCATCTGGCACAGGGAACAGAACTCACCGTCACTCTTAACGGCAAAACCTACACCACAACTGTTGGGGCTAACGGTGGGTGGAGCGTGCAGGTGCCGACCGCCGATGCGCAAGCGTTAGGCGAAGGGAGTCAGGCGGTGCTGGTCAGTGGGAAAGATGCCTCGGGCAATACGGTTACTGGCGCGCAACTGTTAACGGTCGATACCCAACCGCCGACACTTGCTATTAACACCATCGCCCAGGACAAAATCGTCAGCGCCGCAGAACATAACGCAGAACTGGTACTGAGCGGCACATCGAATGCGGAAGCGGGGCAAACCGTAACCCTGAACCTGAACGGCGTCACCCACACAGCAACCGTCGGTAGCGACGGAACCTGGCAAGTGACGCTGCCAGCGACAGAGGTACAGGCGCTGGCAGAAGGCAGTCAAACCCTCAGTGCCAGCGTCAGCGACCGGGCAGGAAACACCACCAGTAACAGTGCGAATTTCTCGGTAGACACCAGTGCGCCAGTGGTTAGCGTTAACACCATCGCTGGCGACGATATTCTTAACACCGCTGAACAGATTGTGGCGCAGATTATTTCCGGTCAGGTCAGTGGGGCTTCTCCGGGGGATATAGTCATCGTGAAGTTAGGTGCCACTGTTCTGACAGGCGTAGTGCTGGCGGACGGCACATGGAATGTGGCGCTGGATCCGGCGGTAACCCGCACCCTGGCGCGTGGCCCTAACGACATCATCGTCACGGTGACCGATGCTGCTGGAAATACCGGTACAGCGACTCACAACATTACCCTGGCGGGCGTCGCGCCGCAGGTGGCGATAGATACCATCAGCGGTGATAACGTATTGAATGCGCTGGAGTCTCAGCAGCCGCTAACGTTAAGCGGCACCAGCAATTTACCAGACGGCGGCACGGTTAACGTGACGCTGAATAATGTCACGTATAGCGCTCAGGTCAGCGGCGGCGTCTGGTCGCTGAACGTCCCGGTAAGCGATGTTGTCAATCTGGCGAACACCAATTACACCGTTACAGCCAGTGTCACAGATGTGACCGGCAACACCGGCACCGCGCAGGGCAATTTGCTGGTCGATACGGTGCTGCCGCAGGTGATCATCAACACCTTTGCGGGTGACAACATTGTCAACAACGCCGAAGTGGGCCAGACGGTGACCGTTACCTTTAACGGTCAGAGCTGGACCGCAACCGTCGGCAACGGTGGAAGCTGGTCGGTATTTATTCCGGCGCAGCAGTTTGCCGGATTAAGCGACGGCAGTTACACCATTAGCGCGACGGTCAGCGATCAGGCCGGAAACCCCGGCAGTGCCAGCCGTGGCGTCACGTTGAACGGTGACGTCCCCACCGTCACCATCAACACCTTTGCGGGCGATGATGTGGTGAATGCGGCGGAACATGGCTCATCTCTGGTTATCAGCGGCACCACCACCGCGCCAGTCGGGCAGACGCTGACCCTGACCTTAAACGGCAAAACCTACACCACCACCGTGCAGACGGGCGGTAGCTGGAGCTACACTCTCGGCAGCGCCGATGTCACCGCGCTGGCGGACGGCAACGCCTATGTTATTAACGCCTCGGTGAGCAACGCCATTGGCAACACCGGCAGCAGCAATCACACCATTACCGTCGATCTCAGCGCCCCGGCGATGGGGATTAATATTGATTCCCTGCAAGCCGACACTGGCCTTAGCGCCAGCGACTTTATCACCAGCGTCAGCCCGGTGGTGGTCAACGGCTCGCTGACAGCTGCGCTTGCCAGTAACGAGACGGCACAAATCAGCATCGACGGCGGGGCAACCTGGACCACGCTCACTGTTACCGGAACGACCTGGCGCTATAACGACAGCCGCACGCTGACTGATGGTAACTATCTCTATCAGGTGCGGGTGATTGATGCGGCGGGCAACGTCGGCGCGACTGACAGCCAGAACGTGGTGATCGACACCATCGCGCCAGATCCGGCAGTAAAAACCATCGCCATTAGCGCGATAACTACCGATACAGGTCTGATTACTAACGATTTTGTCACCAGCGACACGACGCTTACCGTGCGCGGGACGCTTGGCGCAGCGCTTGCCGCCGATGAACGGGCGCAAATCAGCCTCGATGGCGGTGTTACCTGGTCCACGTTAACCGTTATCGGCACGACCTGGAGCTATGCCGATGGTCGCACGCTGACCGACGGCACCTGGAACTACACGGTGCGGGTAGTGGATCTGGCGGGGAACGTCGGGCAGACCGCGACACAAAACGTGGTGGTCGATACCACCAGCCCGGAAGCGGCGAAAAGCATCACCATTACCGGCATCAGCGATGACACCGGAGCCAGTAGCACTGATTTTATTACCAGCGACACCACGCTTACCGTGCGCGGCGTATTAGGTGCTGCGCTCGGCGCTAACGAATTCGCACAAATCAGCACCGACAATGGCGCAACCTGGGTAAGTGTGACGCTGGCGGCAGACGGCCTCAACTGGAGTTACGTCGATGGGCGCACGCTCACCAACGGCACCACCACCTGGCAGGTGCGGGTGGTCGATCAGGCGGGCAACGTCGGCGCCACGGGCAGCCAGACGGCGCAGATTGACACCGTTAACCCGGCGCAGGTGCTCACCATTGCCAGTATCAGCACCGACACGGGGAGTTCGGCCACCGACTTTATCACCAGCGATACCACGCTCACGCTGACCGGTTCGCTGGGGGCGGGGCTTGCCAGTGGCGAAGTGGCGCAGATTAGCCTTGATGGCGGCGCGACCTGGACCACCCTCACCACCAACGGCACGCAGTGGACTTATACCGACAGCCGCACGCTGACCGATGGCAGCTACATTTATCAGGTGCGGGTACTGGACCTGGCGGGAAATACCGGCCCGGTAGTATCGAAAACGGTGGTGGTCGATACGATTAACCCGACCGCCACGCCAGGTATTGTGTCGTATACCGATGATGTCGGGCAGCGGCAGGGGACGTTAAGCAGTTCGCAGGCCACTGACGACACCACGCCGCTGTTGAACGGCGTACTCTCCGGCCCACTGGCCAGCGGTGAAGTGGTTTACCTCTACCGTAACGGCCTGCTGTTAGGCGCGGTGACCATGGTCGGCGCGCTGAACTGGACCTACAGCGACAGCGGCCTGGTCAGCGGGGCGTATACCTACAGTGCGCGGGTAGTGGATTTGGCAGGGAATATCACCTCCTCCAGTGATTTTGTTCTGACGGTGGATACCTCTATTCCAACCACGCTGGCGCAAATCACCAATCAAACCACGCGCGATACCACGCCAATTATCAGCGGGGTGATCACTGCCGCGCTTGCCAGTGGGCAGTATGTTGAAGTGGTGATTAACGGTAAAACGTACACCTCGCAGCCGGGCGGCGCGGTGGTGGTCGATCCGGCGCACAATACCTGGTATGTGCAATTGCCGGATACCGATGTGCTGGCAGCATCCGCTACTGCGTATAACGTCACTGCGCAGGTGAAAAGCTCGGCGGGCAACGGCAACACCGCTAACGTCAGCAACGGCACGGTGACGGTTAACGCGGCGATTGATTACACGCCAGCCTGGACGACCGTCAATAAAACAACGGCCTGGGGGCTGACCTACGGCCTCGATAACCACGGGATGTGGACGGTGCTGGCCAACCAGCAAATTATGCAATCAACCGACCCGCTCACCTGGTCGAAAACCGCCCTGACGCTGGTGCAAAGCGGTAACAACTACGCCACCAGTTCTATTGCCGATTACGATCGTAACGGCACAGGCGATCTGTTTATCACTCGTGATGACTACGGCACGGGGTATATCAACGGCTTTACCAATAACGGCGATGGCACCTTCTCCAGTGCCATTCAGGTTAACGTCGGCACGCTGACGTGGTTCGGTTCGATTGTGGCGTTCGATAAAGAAGGCGACGGCTATCTTGATTTCTGGATTGGCGACGCCGGGGGGCCGGACTCCAATACCTTCCTGTGGAACAACGCAGGCACGCTGGTAGGCAACTCCACCACCGCCAACAACGGCGGGAGCGCCACGGTCGGCGGGGTGGTGAACGGCTATCTTTCGCTCAACGAAGGTTCCGGCGTCGATCTTAACAATGACGGCAGGATTGACCTGGTTCAGCACACTTTCAACCTGAATAACTTCTACACACTTTCGTCGCTTATCAGCCAGGGCAACGGCACGTTTGTCTGGGGACAGAACACCATCAATACCTTCCTCAGTACGGCGGGTAGCGGCGGCAACTCGACGTCTGTCTCCATGACCTGGGCGGATTTCGATGGTGACGGCGATATGGACCTCTTCCTGCCTGCCAGTCAGGGAAGAGCTAACTACGGTTCCCTGTTATTCAATACCAACGGCGTATTGGGTAATCCGGTGGCCGTGGGGGCAACGGCAACCACCTATGCCAGCCAGTTCAGCGTGGCGGTGGACTGGAACCACGACGGCCTGATGGATATCGCCCGTATCGCCCAGACCGGACAGTCCTACCTTTACACCAACGTTGGCGGTGCCAGCAACTGGACGCAGGCGGCACTCGGCGGCAGCCAGAGCGGCACCACCAGCGGCGTGGCGGCAATGGACTACGACTGGGACGGCGCGGTGGATGTACTGGTGACCAAACAGTCGGGCAGCGTGTTCCTGATTCGCAACACCAACACGGTGAGCTACGGCACTTCGCTGCACCTGCGTATTACTGATCCTAACGGTATTAACGTCTATTACGGCAATACCGTAAAACTGTACAACTCGGCAGGTGTGCTGGTCGCTACGCAAATTATCAACCCGCAGTCGGGGATGGGCGTTAACGACACCTCGGCGCTGGTTAATTTCTACGGGCTGAATGCCGGAGAAACCTATAACGCGGTGCTGATCAAATCCACCGGTGCCACCGCCAGCAATATTGACCAGACGGTGAATACCACCTGGGGCGGCTTACAGGCCACCGATGCCACTCACGCTTACGATCTTAGCGCCGAAGCAGGCACGGCGAGCAACAACGGCAAGTTTGTCGGTACTGGCTATAACGATACCTTCTTTGCCACCGCAGGCACCGATATTTACGACGGCTCCGGCGGCTGGGTGTACAGCTCCGGCACCGGAACGTGGCTGGCGAACGGCGGGATGGATGTGGTTGATTTCCGGCTCTCAACGGTGGGCGTGACCGCGAACTTAAGCAGCACCGCCGCGCAGGCGACCGGTTTTAATACCTCGACATTTACCAATATCGAGGGCATTTCCGGCTCTAACTTTAACGACACCCTGACCGGCAGCACAGGTGATAACCAACTGGAAGGGCGCGGCGGCAACGACACCATCAACATCGGCAACGGGGGGCACGACACCTTGCTCTATAAACTGCTCAACGCCAGCGACGCCACTGGTGGTAACGGTTCGGACCTGGTGAATGGCTTTACGGTAGGCACCTGGGAAGGCACCGCTGACACCGATCGCATTGATATTCGCGAACTGTTACAAGGTAGCAGCTACGCCGGAAACGGTAAAGCCAGCTACGTCAACGGCGTGGCGACGCTGGATGCCCAGGCGGGGAACATCGGTGATTTTGTCAAAGTGACCCAGAGCGGCAGCGACACCATTGTGCAGATCGACCGCGACGGCACAGGCGGCAATTTTGCGACAGCTAACGTGGTCACGCTGACGGGCGTGCATACCGACCTCGCCACCTTACTGGCGAATCATCAGTTGATGGTGGTGTAGATAATGAAAAAAAATGCCCAGTCCGTGGAAGCCTGGCTGGAGGCGATGATCGCCGTGGCGCGTTATTATCGCCTCGATTTTTCTCAGGAGAATGTGCGCGCAACCGTCAACTGGGAGCGTGACAGCAAGCGGGAAGAGTTACTTACCGATATGGCGCGGCAGTTGGGGATGGGGCTGCGGCTGGTGGAGTTCTCCGCCGATTCGCTAAACCCCTGGCGGCTGCCGCTGATTGCGGTTTTTGATAATCAGCAAATTGGCGTGATCACCCGCCGCGACAACCACGACAATATCAGTATTCAGTTCAGTGGTGACGAAGGGCTGGAAACCACGCTTAACGTCGCGGATGTTGAAGATAAAATCGTCGAACTGGCGCTGCTGCGACCGCTCAGTGCCATACCTGACGCGCGGGTAGATGACTATATTCGCCCGTATCAGGCGAACTGGTTCTGGAATCTCTCGCTGAAAGACTGGCGGCGCTATGGCGACATTATGCTGGCCTCTCTGGTGGCGAACGTGCTGGCGCTGGCGGCGATGATTTTCTCGATGCAGGTTTACGACCGCGTCGTTCCGGCGCAGTCCTACCCGACGCTATGGGTGCTGTTCGCCGGGGTGATGATGGCGATCCTGTTTGAGTTCTGTATGCGCATGGTGCGCACGCACCTCTCGGATATGATTGGCAAGCGGGCGGATTTACGGATTTCGGATCGCGTTTTTGGTCATGCGTTACGGCTGAAAAATAATGTGCGATCGAAATCCACCGGATCGTTTATCTCGCAGATCCGCGAACTGGAGTCGGTGCGCGAACTGATCACCTCCACCACCATTGGCGCGGTGGCGGATCTGCCGTTCTTCCTGCTGTTTGTCTTTATTCTGTGGATGATTGGCGGCTGGCTGGTGCTGGTTGTCCTGCTGGCGCTGCCGTTGCTGGTGATCCCCGGCCTGCTGGTGCAACGCCCGCTGGCGCGGCTGGCGAACGAAGGGATGCGCGAGTCGGCGGTACGCAACGCGACGCTTGTGGAAGCCGTGCAGTCGATTGAAGACATTAAACTGCTGCGCGCCGAACAGCGTTTCCAGAATCAGTGGAATCACACCAACGATGTGGCGTCCTCCATCAGCATGAAGCAACGTTTTCTCACCGGGCTGCTGCTCACCTGGACCCAGGAAGTACAATCCATCGTCTACGTGGTGGTGCTGTTGGTGGGCTGTTTTATGGTGATGAACGGCGACATGACCACCGGCGCGCTGGTCGGGACGACGATCCTGGCTTCGCGCACCATTGCGCCGCTGTCGCAGATTTCCGGCGTGCTCTCGCGCTGGCAGCAGGCGATAGTGGCGCGTAACGGCCTTGATGAACTGATGAAGCGCCCGGTGGATCAGCCGGAACACGGCAAACTGGTGCATAAAGCGGTGCTGCACGGCAATTATCAATTCAGCAACGCGGTGTTTTATTACGACGAAGAAGAGAAGATTGCCGATGTGGCAATCGGTAAACTCAATATTCAGGCCGGTGAGAAAATCGCCATTCTTGGGCGCAACGGCGCGGGTAAATCGACGTTGCTGCAAATGCTCGCCGGAATGCGCATCGCGCAGCAAGGTCAGGTGCTGCTGGATAACATCAGCATCGGGCAGCTTGATCCGGCGGATCTGCGCCGCGACATGGGGCTACTCAGCCAGACCGGACGGCTGTTCTTCGGCTCGCTACGGGAAAATCTCACCATGGGGATGCCGGAGGCCAGCGATGAAGATATCGAACGCGCGTTAATCCTCAGCGGGGCGCTGCCTTTTGTCCAGAAGCAGAAAAACGGCCTCAACTACATGATTCAGGAAGGGGGATTTGGCCTTTCCGGTGGTCAGCGGCAAACGCTGCTGCTGGCGCGGCTACTCATCTCTCAACCCAATATTGTTCTGCTCGACGAACCCAGCGCCTCGCTGGATGAAATGGCGGAAGCGTACTTAATCGAACAACTGAAACAGTGGATTGGTCATCGTACGCTGGTCATCGCCACTCACCGCACGGCGATGCTGCAACTGGTGGACAGGATAATCGTGATGGATCAGGGGCGGATTGTGATGGACGGCGCGAAAGAGACTATTTTGCGTGAACAGGGCGAACCCACGGCACGACGCGTGGTGTTGCAGGAGAAGAATAAGGGGTCTGCCGCATGAACGGACAACTGCAATATAACCGTGGCCTGACTGAACCCCGCCTGCCGCGTTCGGCGCTGGCGGTACGTGTGACCGTCGTCATGCTGCTCTGTTTTCTCGGCTGGGCGTGGTACTTCCAGCTTGATGAAGTCACTACTGGCAGCGGCACGGTAGAACCTTCCGGGCGTGAGCAGGTGGTGCAGTCGCTGGAAGGCGGGATTTTGTATCATCTCGACGTGAAGGTTGGCGATATTGTCGAACAGGGCCAGCCGCTGGCGCAGTTAAACCGCACCAAAACCGAATCTGACGTCCAGGAAGCGATGTCGCGCCTGTACGCGGCGCTGGCAACCTCGGCGCGGCTGCGGGCGGAAGTGAGCAATAAACCGCTGGTCTTCCCTGACGAACTGAATAAATTCCCCGAACTTATCGAGTCGGAAACGGCGTTATATAACACTCGCCGCGAAGGGCTGAACAAAGCCACTACCGGGCTGACGCAGGGGATTAGTCTGGTCAATCGCGAACTGGCGATGACCCAGCCACTGGTGAAACAAGGGGCGGCGAGCAGTGTGGAAGTACTGCGTTTGCAACGCCAGGCCAATGAACTGGAAAACAAACTTAACGACGTGCGCACACAATATTACGTTCAGGCGCGGGAAGAGTTAGCGAAAGCTAATGCGGAAGTGGAAACTCAGCGTTCGGTGATCCGTGGGCGGGAAGACTCCCTCACCAGGCTTAACTTTACCGCGCCGGTGCGTGGCATTGTCCAGGACATTGACGTCACCACGGTTGGCGGCGTCATCGCCCCTGGTGGTAAACTGATGACCATCGTGCCGCTGGACGAACAACTGTTGATTGAGGCGAAAATCTCCCCGCGCGATGTGGCGTTTATCCATCCAGGGCAAAAATCGCTGGTAAAAATAACCGCCTACGATTACTCCATCTACGGTGGCTTACCAGGAGAAGTTGCGGTGATCTCACCGGACACTATTCAGGATGAAGTGCGGCGCGATGTTTATTACTATCGGGTGTACATTCGCACTTTCAGCAACCATCTGGAAAATAAACATAAACAGCAGTTTCCGATATTCCCGGGTATGGTTGCGACGGTCGATATCCGCACTGGCAAAAAAAGCGTGCTGGATTATCTGTTGAAACCTTTTAACAAAGCACAGGAGGCGTTGCGCGAACGATGAACATTAGCGATGTAGCAAAAATTACCGGCCTGACCAGCAAAGCCATCCGCTTCTATGAAGAGAAGGGGCTGGTGACGCCGCCGATGCGCAGCGAAAATGGCTATCGTACCTACACGCAGCAGCATCTCAACGAACTGACCTTACTGCGCCAGGCGCGCCAGGTGGGCTTTAACCTGGAAGAGAGCGGCGAACTGGTTAATCTGTTTAACGACCCGCAGCGACACAGTGCCGATGTGAAACGGCGCACGCTGGAGAAGGTGGCGGAGATCGAGCGACATATCGAAGAACTGCAATCCATGCGCGACCAACTGCTGGCGCTGGCGAATGCCTGCCCAGGTGATGACAGCGCAGACTGCCCGATTATCGAAAATCTCTCCGGCTGCTGTCATCATCGGGCGGGGTGATTAGGGCTTGCGGAAATAGTCGTCCATTATTTTCGTCAGCTCCGGACGTTCGCCGTCATCGTTAATGGCAAAATCCAGAAAAAAAGCATCTGCTTGCGGCGTTCGGTTTTGCGCCATCAACCGGAAGGTGAGGGGGCGATAAATGGCGTATGCCGGATGGCTGATAACGAATCGGGCGAAATCTATAAAGAGTGGCGAGCGTGTGTAAAATAGCGCCTGCAAAATAATATCAGCCTTTTCATCCCCCTCCAGACCTTGTTGGATCATGCTCTTAATACGAGTTTCGCTCAAATTCCCGGCCTCAACAATCTGCCAGGCTTGATCCAGTGAAGGGTACCGACTGACACTTTGTTTCAACTCTTTTGACCAGGTTTCGGATGGGCTGATGTGCTTATCAGGGCCGAAACTCTCCCACGCGCTGGGCGGTAATGTTTTCCACGCTGTGAGTTTTGGTATGCGGTATTGCAGCTCTGTTTTGTGCAGAAATTCCCCGCCCGGAAATACCAGTGTTTGCTGCTCATCATTAAAACGGGCTGCCGTGCTGATCACCAGTGTTTTCAGTGGACGCCCTTCCAGTGCGGCGGCAGTGGCTTTATGGTGTCCGTCGAGCAGAACGCAGAGGAACGAGTCAGTGAGATACCAGGCCAGAGCGCGGGCGTCCGGCTTATCGCGATAAAACGTCGCACGATCAGGATTAAAATGTGATGGCGGCTGACTGGGAAGAAGAAAACAGGGGGCGGTGTCACTGAAATAGCAATATTCAGGATCCCAGACGGCAACGGTTGCCGGATTACTGGAACTATGGTCCGTTGCTGCCCAAAAGAAATGCCCGTTGCCATCCGTCGGGTAAAGTTCACGATCTTCCAGCAGGTAATAGCCATCAGCCAGGCATGAGAACAGCGGCGTCAGCGCGGTAAAAGCGTCCGTCATGCCAGACCACGGGCGATTCCAGTTTTCGAGGGCGGACAAAAAACGGGCGGCTCCCTGTTCATCATCAGCAAAACCGCTGTAGACAAATTCCGCGCAGGTGGGGCAGCCAGCCTCGGACCAGAAACGTATCAATGGGACATCCTGCCAGCAGAGCGAACGGATAAGACCGTAAGGGTGCGGATCGTAAACTACACACTGACGCAGAAATCCTTTCCCGGACTTCACCGAAAAAATGACGCCCGCAGCGGTATTTTTCAACAGGCGTACTGCAGGTTTTCGAAAGGGGAAAAGCATGGCCACTCCTTAGCCGAAAATTCAGATCCCTGAACTGTGCCAGAAAATTACGCAGGTGACTATTGCTCTGTAAATGGAAATGGTGCTTTTACCCGTTAATCCCCGTTTGCACAGAAAGAATATGCTGCAAACTTTCTACCATAATGCGCCCTGACTGAAATAAGCCCTCCTGGATTTCGTTGTTAACATTTACAGCGTGAATCAGGGAGGCTAATAATACTACTTGCAAGAAGGCAAAAATAAACGCACCGATGATCAGAATATGCGTCAGGGATATTTTCTTTTCATCCTTCATTTTAAATAGCCCACAAACTGGCCTTCTTTCATTAATGCTACTTTTCCTGTGTGGTGATAAACAATCACGTTATACAGACCAGACTGATAAACGGTGGCATCGGCGTTATCTTCATCTATCGCACATAATGAATCATTGAGATACGCAAAGTTTTTACTGCTCATTCTAAAGGTCATGCCATATCCTTTATAAATGGCTTTCTTTGCCGCCTGGGCGTGTTGTGCGGCTTCTGCATTTTTAAATGCCTGCGCCTCGGATGCACTTAAAATAGCCGCCTGACGCTGCTGTTCGGCGAGATAACAGGTGTCATGGCTGACACCCTGCGCCTGGCAATCTGCGATGCGGGAAGTGGGAGAGCTACAGCCAGCCAGCAATATAACAGCCAGCAGGGAAAACGATTTAATGGAGCTATTCATCATTGTTAACCTTAAATAGAGTATGAAAATAATTAAGGAGTGAAAACAGGCAAACGTCCTTGCTCTAATTTATTTAATGGTTATTATTGATATTTATAAAATATCCAGCGAGATCTTAAAACGAATATCCCACGCCGACACCCGCACCGAAATCAGATTGCGTATCCGCAGAAACGCCTGCTTTAATTACCGTGTGGACCCCGGCATTAAAAGACGTGCCGACAGATACCGCCGATTCACCATTAAACGTTCCCGCTCCCGCAGACACCATCATTAAATCACCGGTTTTCACCTGTGGCTGTGAAGCAATGGCAATAGCTGACGCGATCCCTGCATTGGCATCTTTACGGTTGTCTTCAACTTCGTTTTTCAGTGAGCTGAAATGGTTATTGAGCGTATTAATTTGCTGGCTGTTATCCGCTACTCGTTTTTGCGTGTTGCTTAACTGCTGATGCGTATCGGTGGAATCTTGCACCAGGTTTTGAATTTGTTCACCGTAATGAACGCTATCTATCTGTTGTTGTGCCGCCAGCTTACTTACCGCAGTGTTGGTTTTTGTTATATCGCCATGAATTTCTTCCAGATCTTTTGTGTGGTTCTCGGTAGCAACACTTTGAGATACCGTCGTCATGGTAGAAGAAAGAGCGTCAATTTTTTGCCCTTGCTCCGCAGAAGCTCGCGTGCTGGCTTCATTTTCCGCAGCCAGTTTAGCGTTGACCATTCCCTGATAACGGGCGGCGGTCTGAACGTCACCGGTAGCTGCAACTGTTTTTTGTGTGGCTTCGATTTGTTGCTGCTGTGCGTTATCTGCAGCCTCCTGACGGGCGTTAACCATGCTTTGATAACGTGCTGCGGTCTGAACGTCACCGGTTGCTGCGACCGTTTTTTGTGTGGCTTCGATTTGCTTTTGCTGTTCGGTAATCTGCGTTTGTTGGGCTTCGGCTTGTTGCTGCTGTGCGTTATCCGCAGCCTCCTGACGGGCGTTTACCATGCTTTGATAACGTGCTGCGTTCTGAACATCACCGGTAGCAGCAACCGTTTTTTGTGTGTCGGTAATTTGCTCTTGTTGAGCTCTGAGAATGTTATTTTGTTCGGTAATGTTGTTGGTATTTTTATGAATAGCCGCTTTGTTGGCGTCAATATCGTTTTGCGCTGACGTAATGGCCTGGTGTGCTTCATCGGCGGTCGTCACTGCTTTGTTCGCGGTGGTTTGCGCATTCTGGATGGCGGTATCTTGTGCCGCATCGTGGTCTGTCTGGGTCTGTTCTGTCGCTGCCGCCTCAATGGTGTCCCCCGCAAAGGCCGATGGACATACAGCAGTAGCAACAACGACAGCCAGTAAAGACATCTTTACAGTTTTCATTCATTTTTTCTCAATCAAAGTAAGTCACATTTTTGTTTCTTATAGCAACACTAATTGTTGTTATAAGAAATGTTATGTGTTTCGCATTGATCGGAATCTACGCTGGCATTTGTGTGATGTAAAGCGCGTTTTTATACTGTGTAAGCGTAAACACCGACTAATAGAAACTAAAAATGTTTCTTTTAGAAATAAAATGGAAAAGAATTTTGTGCTATTTCTCTGTAAGAAACTATAAAGACTTGTTTTGATAAGCGAAATAAATGATGTTTCTGGGTTAAACGTGAAGCGGTTCCTGATGTGTGCTAGAATGCGTTTCTTTGATAAATCTCAAATTTTAAGAGGTTTACGCCAGGCAGGAAAATTAAATGAATGAATTTGAGAAGATTTTTAATGAAATGAATCTGGACAGGGCGCTGCTACCCATCCTTTTTCGTTCGAACCGGTCAACAGTGTGGAAATATTTAAGTGGCGATAGTACGGCTCCTGCCTCTGCCATGTCGCTGATTATGCTGTTGCAGTTAATCCAGAAACGTAATCCTGATTTGTTAGCCGAATGGTTAACGCTTTCTGATTTCACCATTCCACCAGAAGTTTACCTGGACCAGCCTGATTACTGGAAAGGGTGGGTGTATACCCAACACAAGGTCAATAAAAACGTCCTGGAATATCTAAAAAAACATTATCCGGATGAAGACCAGAAAAGTATGGGTAAAACCACAGAAGAGTAAATTGCCATTACCCGCTCACATGCCGGATGCGGCGTGAACGCCTTATCCGGCCTACGTTCGTGCGCAGACTGGCTAGTTTTGTAGGCCTGATAAGACGCGCCAGCGTCGCATCAGGCATTCGCGCATAACCGCCGGATGCGGCGTAAACGCCTTATCCGGCCTACGTTCAGGCACAGACTTCCAGGCCTGATAAGTCGCATCAGGCGATGACAGCACGGATGATCAGTGTAATCCCTTCAATCGCAATCACCTCAACATGCGTACCTGCGCCGAGATCCTCGCTGGCGCTGACCGGCCATGAACTGTCACCGACGCGCATATGACCTCGCCCGTTGACCAGTGGCGATTCCAGCACAAATCGTCTGCCGATCAATTGTTGACCGCGCTGGTTAAGATGGTTGTCGCTGTGCTTTTGTTCGCGCACGCCTCGTGCCAGCCATTTCCACCACAGCCAGGCGGCGAGCAGCGTCAGAATGGCAAACATCACCCCTTGCCATTCCCAACCCAGCGGTAGCAACCAGACCACCAGACCAGTAATCACCGCCGCGACACCGCTCCATAACAGATAACCATTGCCGCCCAGCATTTCGGCAGCCAGCAATAAACCGCCGAGACTCAGCCAAAAAATATGCGGATGGATAGCTATCATCTCGATCATGATTTATTTCGCTCGTTGGCGCTGTCTTTCACCAGTTCGGCAATCCCGGCAATCGACCCCATCAGGCTGCTGGCGTCTAATGGCATCATCACCACTTTGCTGTTACTGGACGAACCAATCTGCTGCAACGCTTCGGTGTATTTCTGCGCCACGAAGTAGTTCACCGCCTGAATATCACCAGACGCAATGGCTTCAGACACCATTTGGGTCGCGCGGGCTTCCGCTTCGGCAGAACGTTCACGCGCTTCAGCCTGTAAAAACGCCGATTGACGTTCACCCTCCGCTTTCAGGATTTGCGACTGTTTTTCACCTTCGGCTTTGAGGATTTCCGCCTGACGTATCCCTTCTGCTTCAAGAATGTAAGCGCGTTTGGTACGTTCCGCTTTCATCTGCGCGTTCATTGAAGAGATAAGTTCTGCGGGCGGGCGTACATCACGGATTTCGATACGGGTGACTTTTATCCCCCACGGATTAGTGGCTTCATCGACAATATGCAGCAGACGCGAGTTAATGCTGTCGCGCTGAGAGAGCATTTCGTCAAGTTCCATTGAACCCAGAACGGTACGGATGTTGGTCATGGTCAGGTTGATGATTGCCAGTTCCAGATTGCTGACTTCATAAGCCGCGCGCGGGGCATCGATCACCTGAATAAAACAGACTGCGTCGATGGTCACGTTGGCGTTATCTTTCGAGATAACTTCCTGGGATGGGATGTCGAGCACTTGCTCCATCATATTGATCTTACGACCAATGCGATCCATAAACGGCACCACCAGACTTAGCCCCGGCTGTAACGTTTTGGTATAGCGACCAAAACGTTCTACCGTCCACTGATAGCCCTGCGGCACGATTTTGACGCCCGCGCCAACAACCACCAGCGCAACAAAAATGAGAATCGGGATAAAAATTAGCATCGGAAAAACCTCCTGTTGTACCGTCCATAAAGAGCAAAATTGCTGCTTGATTAAACAAATTATACCTGATTACTGAAAGAGAGTTCCCCCTTATTCTTGCGGAGGATAAACTGTTTTTAGTAAAAATCAGAAAAGGGATGGGCAATGCAGGAAAATAGTCTTTTGCTCCAACTGCAAAATGTTGGATATCAGGCGGGCGATACGAAGATTCTAAATAACATCAATTTTTCGCTGCGTGCTGGCGAATTTAAGTTAATTACCGGCCCTTCCGGCTGCGGCAAAAGTACGCTACTAAAAATAGTTGCTTCATTAATCAGCCCGACCAGCGGAACGTTACTATTTGCAGGCGAAGATATATTCACTCTGAAGCCAGAAGAGTATCGCCAGCAAGTCTCCTACTGTGCTCAGACACCTGTGTTGTTTGGCGACACGGTATACGATAACCTGATCTTTCCCTGGCAGATCCGTAACCAGCAGCCTGACCCGGCCATTTTTCTCGATTTTCTCGAACGTTTCTCCTTGCCGGACACTATCCTGACAAAAAATATCGCCGAGCTTTCTGGTGGTGAAAAACAACGCATCTCGTTGATTCGCAACCTGCAATTTATGCCGAAGGTTTTATTGCTCGACGAAATCACCAGTGCGTTGGACGAAAGCAACAAACGTAACGTTAATGAGATTATCCATCGCTATGTACACGAAAAAAATATTGCCGTGCTGTGGGTGACACACGACAAAGACGAAATTAATCATGCGGATAAGGTGATTACGCTGCAACCGCATGCCGGAGAAATGCAGGAAGCACGCTATGAACACGCATAATATTACCAACGAATCATTAGCACTGGCATTAATGCTGGTGGTGGTGGCAATTTTAATTAGCCATAAAGAAAAGCTGGCGCTGGAGAAAGATATTCTCTGGAGCGTAGGACGGGCGATAATCCAACTGATTATTGTCGGCTATGTGCTGAAATATATTTTCAGCGTTGATGATGCCAGTTTGACATTATTGATGGTGTTATTTATTTGCTTTAATGCGGCATGGAATGCGCAAAAACGCAGTAAATATATTACTAAAGCCTTTGTTTCGTCGTTTATTGCCATTACGGTGGGGGCGGGAATTACTCTGGCGGTATTGATTCTCTCAGGGGCGATTGAGTTTATCCCGATGCAGGTGATCCCTATTGCCGGGATGATTGCCGGTAACGCTATGGTGGCGGTAGGGCTGTGTTATAACAATCTCGGCCAGCGGTTTATCAGCGAACAGCAGCAAATCCAGGAAAAATTGAGTCTTGGTGCGACGCCGAAACAGGCGTCAGCGATATTAATACGCGACAGTATTCGCGCGGCATTAATTCCGACGGTGGATTCGGCAAAAACGGTTGGTTTGGTGAGTTTGCCGGGAATGATGTCCGGGTTGATATTTGCCGGGATTGATCCGGTAAAGGCGATTAAATATCAGATTATGGTGACCTTTATGCTGCTATCAACTGCCAGCCTGTCGACTATTATCGCCTGCTATTTAACCTATCGTAAGTTTTACAATTCGCGCCACCAGTTGGTGGTGACGCAATTGAAGAAGAAATAATGCGATGCCCGCACAGACTGTGCGCGAACGTAGGCCGGATAAGGCGTTTACGCCGCATCCGGCGGTTATGCACGAATGCCCGATGCGACGCTGGCGCGTTTTATCAGGCGTGGAAACTACGCAGCATCGCATCTCAACGAAATATCAATACAACAACGCATACAGCTGGCGGCGATACTTCGACGCCAGCGCATCGCCCGTACCCAGCGCGGCGAGGATCTCCTGGAACGTTTTACGCGTCTGACCGTCTGCGGCGGTTAAATCTTTACGCAGATGCCCAAACAGTAACTCCAGCGCCTCTTCATTGCGCCCCACCTGATGCAGTTGCAGCGCCAGTTGCGTTGCCAGCGCGGCATCTTCTGGATTCTCCGCCACCTGCTGTTGCAGCTGCTGAATTTCCGGCGTATCTGCCGCCTGCTTCAGTAGTTCAATTTGCGCCACAAGCCCCTGGTAGCGGGTGTCCTGATCCTGCAACGGAATGGTTTTCAGCACCGCTTCTGCATCCTCAGAACGGTTCAGCGCAATCAGCGTTTCTGCCAGTAGCAGGCCGATTTCTCCGTTCTGATTCGACAACTGCCAGGCATCTTTCAGCAATGGCAGGGCGTCGGTGTAATTGCCTTCCTGCATCAGTTGCATCGCCTGCTGCGCTTTTAACTCTTCTTCGCGTGGCAGCACTTTATCCAGCAGGGCGCGGATCGCTTCTTCCGGTTGTGGCCCCTGGAAGCCGTCTACCGGCTGACCGTTCTGGAACAGATACACGGTCGGAATCGCGCGCAGGCCAAACTGGGCGGCAATCATCTGCTCTGCGTCGCAGTCCAGCTTCGCCAGAATAAACTGCCCGTTGTACTGCGTTGCCAGGCTTTCCAGGATCGGCGTTAACTGCAAACAGTGCTGGCTACGTTCAGACCAAAAATAGAACAGCACCGGTGTGGTCATCGACTGTTCAAGAACCTGTTGCAGGTTAGATTCGTTAATGTTGACAATATTTTCTATGGACATGGAGTCGCTCTCTGTTGTCGATATTTTCTTTGACATGGGGGCTTAAGCGCGCGCTTCAACTCACCCCTGCAATATTTTGTCCATCACGCGCCCCGGCAGCAGGCGCTTGAGCACCATTACCGCCCAGGTCACCAGCGTCACCGGATAGCGCATTTTCGGTTTCTCGCTGATAAAAGCATGGCGCACTTTGGCTACTACCGCTTCCGGCCCCAGAGTAAAACGGGCGGCAATACCGGGGTTTTCGACCGGTTGATCGCTTTGCGTCTGGTTGACGTTGTCAGTAAAGCGGGTACGAATGGGGCCGGGTTCAATCAGACTGACTTTGATTCCACTGTGGCGCAGCTCCATGCGCAGCGCGTCTGACCAGGCTTCCAGCGCATATTTACTGGCCGCGTAAGCGCCACGACCTGGCGTGGAGATTAATCCCATCACCGATGAAGTCATCACAATACGCCCTTCACCGTGTGGCAACATTGCCGGTAACAGGCGCATAGTGAGCTGATGCGCGCCAAAAAAGTTGGCGGAAAACTGCTGTTCCATCTGCGCGCGGCTGATGGTGGAAAGGGGGCCATACATACCGAATCCGGCATTGTTAAAGATCCCATACAGACAATTATCGGTCAGGGCGATCACTTCATCGGCTGCGCGATCAACACTTTCTGGCGAATCCAGATCGATCAACACACCGGTGAATCCCATGCTGTTCATGCGCACCACATCATCTGGTTTTCGGCAACCTGCCAGTACATGAAAACCCTGGCGTTTTAATTCGAGCGCGCTTTCCAGACCAATTCCACTGGAACATCCGGTAATTAAGACCGATTTTTGCATAACTTTACCTGTCAGGATCTCCGTTGCTTTATGAGTCATGATTTACTAAAGGCTTCAACTGCTTCGCCATCCAGTCGGCAATGAACGGCTGGGCGTCGCGGTTGGGATGAATTCCGTCATCCTGCATCCATTGTGGCTTGAGATAGATCTCTTCCATAAAAAAGGGCAGCAGCGGAACATCAAACTCTTTGGCGAGTTTGGGGTAAATGGCGCTAAAGGCTTCATTATAACGGCGACCATAGTTTGCAGGCAGACGTATTTGCATTAACAATGGTTCAGCGTTGGCGGCTCTGACATCCTGCAAAATCTGGCGCAGCGTCTGCTCCGTTTGCTGCGGCTGAAAGCCCCGCAAACCGTCATTGCCACCCAGTTCAACCAGCACCCAGCGCGGCTGATGCTGTTTCAGCAGAGCCGGAAGGCGCGCCAGCCCTTGTTGCGAGGTGTCGCCGCTGATGCTGGCATTGACTACCGACGTTTTACTCTGCCACTTATCATTCAACAAGGCAGGCCAGGCCGCGCTGGCAGACATTCGATACCCGGCGCTCAGGCTATCACCCAAAATTAATAACGTGTCCGCTGCGGCGGCACGGAAGGTTAACAGGACCAGGAACAGGAAGGGCAAATGCCAGCGGAAAACATTGTTGAAGTTCATCATCTTAAGAAGTCCGTCGGTCAGGGGGAGCATGAACTCTCCATCCTTACCGGAGTTGAGCTGGTTGTCAAACGCGGCGAAACCATTGCGCTGGTGGGCGAGTCGGGATCGGGTAAGTCTACCTTGCTGGCGATCCTCGCCGGGCTGGATGACGGCACCAGTGGCGAAGTGAATCTGGTGGGGCAACCGCTACATGACATGGATGAAGAGGCGCGGGCAAAGCTACGTGCGAAGCATATCGGCTTTGTTTTTCAGTCATTTATGTTAATTCCGACCCTTAACGCCCTGGAAAACGTCGAGCTTCCGGCACTGTTGCGCGGCGAAAGTAGCGCAGAAAGTCGCAGCGGTGCGAAAGCGTTGCTCGAACAGTTAGGGCTGGGCAAACGTCTTGATCATCTTCCGGCACAGCTTTCTGGCGGCGAACAGCAACGTGTGGCGCTGGCGCGAGCCTTTAACGGTCGGCCTGATGTGCTGTTTGCCGACGAACCTACCGGCAACCTTGACCGCCAGACGGGCGATAAAATTGCCGATCTGTTGTTTTCCCTCAACCGTGAACATGGCACCACCCTGATTATGGTGACCCATGACCTGCAACTGGCGGCACGCTGCGACCGCTGCTTACGGCTGGTGAACGGGCAGTTGCAGGAGGAAGCATGATTGCACGTTGGTTCTGGCGCGAATGGCGCTCGCCGTCGCTATTAATTGTCTGGCTGGCGCTAAGTCTGGCTGTAGCCTGCGTGCTGGCGCTGGGCAATATCAGCGATCGGATGGAGAAAGGTTTAAGCCAGCAAAGCCGTGAGTTTATGGCGGGCGATCGGGCGCTGCGCAGTTCGCGCGAAGTGCCGCAAGCGTGGCTGGAGGAAGCGCAAAAGCGCGGTCTGAAAGTCGGCAAGCAGCTTACTTTCGCCACGATGACCTTTGCGGGCGACACACCGCAGTTGGCGAACGTCAAAGCGGTGGATGATATCTATCCGATGTACGGTGAGCTGCAAACCAATCCTCCAGGCCTGAAACCGCTGGCGGGCAGCGTATTGCTGGCTCCACGCCTGATGGCACTCCTTAACCTGAAAACGGGCGACACCATCGACGTGGGCGATGCCACGCTGCGGATCGCCGGAGAAGTGATTCAGGAACCGGATTCCGGTTTTAACCCCTTCCAGATAGCCCCACGCCTGATGATGAATCTGGCGGATGTCGATAAAACCGGAGCCGTGCAGCCGGGGAGTCGGGTCACCTGGCGCTATAAATTCGGTGGCAGCGAGAATCAGCTCGACGGCTATGAGAAATGGTTGTTACCACAGCTTAAACCCGAACAACGCTGGTACGGTCTGGAACAGGACGAAGGCGCGCTGGGGCGCTCGATGGAACGTTCGCAGCAGTTCCTGCTGCTTTCTGCGCTGCTGACCTTGCTGCTGGCGGTGGCGGCGGTGGCGGTGGCGATGAATCATTACTGTCGCAGTCGCTACGACCTGGTGGCGATCCTCAAAACGCTGGGGGCAGGGCGAGCGCAGCTGCGTAAGTTGATTGTCGGTCAGTGGTTGATGGTGCTGGTACTTTCAGCCGTTACCGGCGGGGCGATGGGTCTGTTGTTCGAAAACGTGTTGATGGTTTTGCTCAAGCCGGTTCTGCCAGCCGCGCTACCACCTGCCAGTCTCTGGCCGTGGCTGTGGGCGCTCGGCACCATGACGGTCATCTCACTGCTGGTGGGGCTGCGACCGTACCGCCTGTTGCTGGCAACGCAGCCTTTACGCGTATTACGCAATGATGTGGTCGCGAACGTCTGGCCGCTGAAGTTTTATCTGCCGATTGTCACCGTGGTGGTCGTGCTGCTGCTTGCCGGACTGATGGGCGGCAGTATGCTGCTCTGGGCGGTGCTGGCAGGCGCGGTAGTGCTGGCTTTGCTGTGCGGTGTGCTGGGCTGGATGCTGCTTAATGTACTTCGCCGCATGACGCTGAAATCGCTACCTCTGCGTCTGGCGGTCAGCCGCCTGCTGCGCCAACCGTGGTCAACGTTGAGCCAGCTTTCAGCATTTTCGCTCTCCTTTATGCTGCTGGCACTGCTACTGGTGCTGCGTGGCGATCTGCTCGACCGCTGGCAGCAGCAGCTACCGCCAGAAAGCCCGAACTACTTTTTAATCAACATCGCCACGGAACAGGTAACGCCGCTAAAAGCGTTCCTTGCGGAACATCAGATAGTCCCGGAATCATTTTATCCGGTGGTGCGGGCGCGGCTGACGGCGATTAATGACAAGCCGACAGAAGGCAATGAAGATGAGGCACTCAACCGCGAACTTAATCTCACCTGGCAAAATACGCGACCCGATCATAATCCGATTGTCGCCGGTAACTGGCCGCCAAAAGCTGATGAAGTGTCGATGGAAGAGGGGCTGGCGAAACGCTTAAACGTTGCTCTGGGCGATACCGTCACCTTTATGGGCGATACCCAGGAGTTTCGCGCTAAAGTGACCAGCCTGCGCAAAGTGGACTGGGAAAGTCTGCGGCCGAATTTCTATTTTATTTTCCCGGAAGGGGCATTGGACGGGCAGCCGCAAAGCTGGCTCACCAGTTTCCGCTGGGAGAACGGCAACGGCATGTTGACGCAACTCAACCGCCTGTTCCCGACTATTAGCCTGTTAGACATCGGCGCAATTTTAAAGCAGGTTAGTCAGGTACTGGAACAGGTAAGTCGGGCGCTGGAAGTGATGGTGGTGCTGGTCACTGCCTGCGGTATGTTGCTGTTACTGGCGCAGGTGCAGGTGGGAATGCGTCAGCGTCATCAGGAGCTGGTGGTGTGGCGCACACTCGGCGCGGGCAAAAAGCTGCTGCGCACGACATTATGGTGTGAGTTCGCCATGCTTGGGTTTGTTTCTGGCCTGGTGGCTGCGATCGGTGCGGAAACGGCGCTGGCGGTACTGCAATCGAAAGTGTTTGATTTCCCGTGGGAGCCGGACTGGCGATTGTGGATTGTGCTGCCGTGCAGCGGTGCGCTGCTTCTTTCCCTGTGCGGCGGCTGGCTGGGCGCGCGGCTGGTTAAGGGGAAGGCGCTGTTCAGGCAGTTTGCGGGGTGATGTGATAAAGCCGTCTATCTGGTAGATAGACGGCTTTTTTATTAGTGCATCACGTAATTAAAAATTTATATTGGTAATTTATAAAAAATTGTTATGCCCAAGCATTAATTAATATACATTGCCAAATGAGATGTTTATTAATTTTATGTTATATAATTAAAATCTATGAAATGGGTATAATCATATGAGTGACATTATATATTTACGCATTACAGGGGAGCAGCAAGGGAATATTTCTGCAGGATGCGGGACGCAAGCCTCTGTCGGGAATCGGTATCAACAGGGGCATGAGGATGAAATATTTGTTTTTAGTTTTCAGGGAGGAGTAAGTAACACAGGATTTGGCATTAATCATCAAACGATACAATTTTGTAAAATTCTAGATAAAAGTTCACCGCTGCTGATGAATTGCATTAATAATAACGAGCGATGCCGTTTTGAGTTCGATTTTTATCGCATTAATAAATATGGAAAATGGGAAAGGTATTATTATATTGAAGTCCGTGGTGCGACGTTAAGTCAAAATCAGATTGTAATAAAACAAAATGAACTTGACTATCAATATATAACGATACACTACGAATATATCTACTGTAAGCATCTTACAGCCAATACAGAATTTAGCTATTTACTCACACCTGAAAATTATAATCGCCTTTTCCCACCGACGCTCTTATCTGTCGAGGAAAAACCAGTAATACCGCCTAAACGAGAAATTATCCTCACCATTGGCGTATTCTTTGATGGCACAGGTAACAATTTAACCAATACGAATTTACGTATGAGTTTGTGCCAACCTGAAACCTATGGTCTGGATGTCCAGGATTTGGCTTTGTTTAATAAACAATGTATGAGCAAGCAGGGTAAAACGGGATCAGGTGTACAGAGCTATTTGAATTACTATACGAATATTCATTGGTTGAATGAATTGTATCATAAAGATATCTATATATATGAAGGGTTATCTAAAGTTCAGAAAAAAATATATATCGAAGGTATAGGCACTGAAAATAATAAAGCAGACTCTCTGGTAGGAATGGGTCTTGGAAATAATGATACTGGGGTAATTGCTAAAACTGACCGTGCAATATCACTGCTTCGTGAGGCACTAGCAGAGGTTATTGTCGATTTAAAAGAGAATAAATTAGTAATTAAGCGCCTACAGTTTGACGTATTTGGCTTTAGTCGTGGGGCTGCTGCCGCGCGGCATTTTGCTAATCGCGTATTTGAGCGTGATCCGGTACTGATTAAAACCATTGCAACGGCATTTCAGTCAGTTGAATATTTGGGTAAACCTTCCGGGGAAGTGCAATTTTTAGGTATTTTTGACACAGTTGCAGCCATCGGAGGGCTGATGGATGGTTTTGACCCTCATGATGGTAATAACTTTCCGGTAAAAGTGAAGTTACCGCCAGGTGTGGCCAAACATGTATTCCAGCTTACAGCAATGCACGAATGCCGCTATAACTTTTGTCTCAATAGCATAAAGGAAAGCTGGCCAGAATTAAGTTTCCCTGGATCACATGCTGATATTGGTGGCGGTTATGACCCACTGGAAGATGAGTACCTGTTTTTAAGTCGCCCGGCGATTGAAACGGTACTGGAAAATGTGCCGGTGGAAGCGACAAGCACTTACCAAAAAGCAGCACAGCAGGCAGAGTTATTGTGGCGCTATTCAACGCTGGCTCCGATTCTGCCTTCTGGTGTCCTGAAAATTGAATCCAATATTGATGAAATAGCGTCACCTGACCACTTAGGTAATGTGAGAAAACGGGTCGCTGCAGCGGTGACATTTCGCAGAACTATCACCAATGACTGGTCAAAGATTGCGTTAAGAGTAATGTATGAAGTCGCTAAAGAGGCAGGGGTATTATTTGATGAAATACCAGATAATGATTATTATAAATATCCAGAGGAGTTAAGTAAAATATGTGATAAATCAATATCACAAGCTAAAGATGCATTGAAAAAATCTACGCCACAACCTTTTTCTTCAGAAGAACTACTCGTTGTCGGAAAATATTTACACTGTTCTTCCAACTGGAATGCCGTCGATTATCGATTAAAAAATAAGGTGTCTGCTGAAGTATCAGCGTTTAAAACATTTAGTTTTGTTAATCGGCCGGATGAAAATTGGAGCAGAACTATATACGATATGCAAGGGAGTAAACAAAATGGAATTTAATATAAAGTTAACGTTTGTTTTTATTATGTGTATGATTCTTAATTTTAACGTAGCAGCGAAAGAAAAAATATCGTTGCTTGCACCCTATGATGAGTGGTATTTCCTTTTTTTCTACCCTAATGCGCTACCAGCACAAGTTACCTATGTAGAACTATTGGACACTGATGGTATCTATTATCAGTTCAGAACGCTGGATGCTACCGCTCCGAGTTCCACAACTATTGGTCAATGGAAAGATAATCTTCGGGTTGGGGTGTTATCATTCAATAAAGCCAAAAATCCCCCTATATCTATCCATTTCTGCTGGGATTCAGTGATTGATAAAAGAGTGTATGAAACCTGGATAACGCTGGCGGGAGACGTCTGGAAATTGATGCTCACACCTTATTCAGTACCTGGCGATGGCAGTGAAAAGTATTATCTGCGGCATCTGTTAATCGGGCTGGCTCCGGAAGGGAAAATAGGAGTATGGCTGGAGAAACCTGATAAACCCAATATTCGCCTGACAGATAAGCAGATTCTGATAGAAACGGTTTCAGGTGAAAAAATGGAAATGTGTAAAGGCCGAAGTGCCTATAAACATGGGTATTCCTACCCGGAAAGTACAAAAAACTTTATCAAAGATAAAAAATATCCCTACGGTAACTGGTAAGCAACAGTGAAAATAATAGCTAAAATAATTTATAGATTAACCATTGCGTTAATGATATCCGGAGCCGTCCAGACAGCAGCGAAAGAAAAAATATCGCTGCTTGCACCCTATGAAAAGTGGTATTTCAATTTTTTTTACCCTAATGCACTACCTGCACAAGTTACCTATGTGGAATTATTGGATACTGATGGCATCTATTATCAGTTCAGAACGCTGGATGGCACTATCCCTGTCTCAACAACAATAGGACAATGGCAGGAAAATCTTAGTGGTGGAATGACGGCATTCAATCATGCCAAAAATCCCCCAATGTCTATCCATTTCTGCTGGGACTCAGTGATTGATAAAAAAGTGTATGAAACCTGGATAACGCTGGCGGGAGAAGTCTGGAAATTGATGCTCACACCTTATTCACCACCAGGTGATAGCAGTGAAAAGTATTATCTGCGGTATCTGTTAATTGGTCTGGCTCCGGAAGGAAAAGTACGGGTATGGCTGGAGAAGCCTGACAAACCCAATATTCACCTGACAGATAAGCAGACTCTGATAGAAACAGTTTCAGGTGAAAAAATGGAAATGTGTAACGGCCGAAGTGCCTATAAACATGGGTATTCTTATCCGGAAAGTACAAAAAACTTTATCAAAGATAAAAAATATCCATACGGCAACTGGTAGTTAACCAGTTGCACAATTTCTTAAAGAGGAAAGGAAAAGCACTTTTGTGGGTTAATAACCACAGGCATACGCCTTAACCCACTCCGCCACTTCCGCCCACTCACCGCGAAAGACAATTTTTTCCGCTTTTTTCTCAAGCTGATAGCGATACATCGGGTCGTAATACTCTTCAAGCAGCGGCACCAGCCAGGCCATATGACCGTCGGTGCTGCCGGTTGCGAGTTGTGTTGTCAGCGCCGCATCCAGCCGAGCAGCCAGTTCGTTATAACGCTGTAACCCCAGCCGACGCTTAATTGCCGAAAGCCCATGATGCAGGTATTCGCAATACTCTTGCCAGCCCTGTTCGTCGCCATAAGCGTGGGTAAAATCATGATGCATCCGCAAGAAATACTCTTCGTTCAGGCGTTCAAGACGGATCTCAAACGGGTCTTCCACCACCGCAATCGCCGCCTGGGTCATGCGTTCGCGCAGACATTCCGGCAGGTGATTCGAACCGATCATCCGGCTTTCATCTTCCAGCACCCACAAGCGTAGATCCTGACGGGCGTCGGTTTTTAGCATTTCGGTAGCCAGCAGGTTTTCAAAACTCGCCTGGCTAAGTTGTGGCTGTAATGTGCGACCAAAAGCAGAGCCGCGATGGCGCGCCAGCCCTTCCAGATCAACACCGTTCGGCTGCTGTTGCACTAACAGCGTTTTACCGCTGCCGGTACAACCGCCAATCAGCACTATCGGTTTTTGTGACAGTTCAATGGTCGCCTGAATCGCGGTCTGGCGCAGTGCCTTATAACCGCCTTCCACCAGCGGATAATCAATTCCCGCTTCATGTAGCCAGCGTTGCACAATATGCGAACGTTGACCGCCACGGGCGCAGCAGAGAATACCTTGCGGATTTTGCAGACAAGCAGAGCGCCAGGCGTCCATGCGCTGCTGACGAATTTCACCCGCCACCAGTTTATGCCCCAGCGCCAGCGCCGCGTCTGACCCTTGCTGTTTATAGCAGGTGCCAACGGCGGCGCGTTCATCGTTATTCATTAACGGCAGGTTGATAGCGGCGGGCATTGCGCCTTGCTCAAACTCAATGGGGGCGCGAACATCAATTATGGGCGTATCAGCAATCAGCAGGGCGCGATAGTCCTGTTCCGTGTATCTCTCTTGCATAGTTAAAAGTGAACCTCAAATCAGCTTGCGCGCTATTTTACGCGCCAACGCGCAAGGAAACTTGATTTTTAACTGCGTGAGTTGCCGAAAATTTCTAAAAATCCACTAATTTCCGGTCTGCGCTGGGTAAACAAGGCCACAATATCTTCCACCGCTTTGCCGCTGCCAAATTTACGCCATGCCAGACTCAATGGCGAAGGAGGGCGCATCGTTGGAATGACCCGGCTGACCAGTTGTTGATTATCAATCATTGACTGGCAAAGTGATTTTGGCAAAAAACCAATACCAACGCCTGCCAGATGGGCGGCGATTTTCGTTTCCATATCAGGAACAATAATCTCTTTTTGCCCCGGCAATCGCCAGGCGACGCGTTTGGTTAAGGTGCGGGCGCTGTCTTCAATATTGACCGCCGGAAAGCGCCGCAACTGTGCTTCTGTTAGCGGCTCTTCAACGTTCGCCAGCGGATGATCTGCCGCCATGACAAAGCGCCATTGCACCGATCCTAAGGGATCAAGACTAAACGTATTTGCCAGCGCCTCGGTTCCCGTGACGCCAATAGCCAGTGAAAAACCTTCGTACAATAGCGAGTCCCAGACGCCCATATAGATTTGCCTGGAGATGTGAAACTGGGTAAACGGGTAACGTTCATTCAGCCACGCCAGCAGCCTGGCAACGGCCTGGGGGTTATAGAGCAGGTTGTTGATGACGATATTTACCTGGCGTTCCACGCCATCGTTCACCTGTTGCAGCTCGCCGGGCATAGTTTCGAGCCAACTTAGCCAGTCTCTGGCCTGACAAAGCAGATGTTCGCCTGCCGCTGTCAACGTCACGCTGCGAGTGGTGCGAAAAAACAGTACCACCCCAGTATTCTCTTCCAGAAGTTTAATGCGATAACTGATGGTCGCCGTGGTTTTACATAATCGTTCTGCCGCTTTTGAAAAACTTCCTGTTTCAGCAACCGCAATGAAAGTCCGCAAGGTTTCTGGATCGAACATCTTCAGGTATCCCCTTTTTAAATCAGCAAGTTGCGTGATTTCTTGTCCTTTGATTTACCTGTATTTTTACATGATAACCCGGCGTGATTTGTGGGCTAAATCTAGTTTTGGAAAAATATTCCAACTTTTGTATTGATGTTGTTCTCTTAAGGTTTTAGATTGCCTGTTATTGAAACCAAGCTGACCGGTCGGCGCTGGTTGAACGGAATTATGTTACAAGGACAAAAAGATGAAACTTCAGGTATTACCGTTAAGTCAGGAAGCTTTCAGTGCTTATGGCGACGTAATCGAGACGCAGAAACGGGATTTTTTCCATATTAACAATGGCCTGGTGGAGCGTTATCACGATTTGGCGCTGGTTGAGATTCTTGAGCAAGACCGTACGCTTATCAGCATTAACCGCGCACAACCGGCCAGGCTGCCGCTGACCATCCACGAACTTGAGCGTCATCCGCTCGGTACCCAGGCGTTTATCCCGATGAAAGGCGAAGTGTTTGTGGTGGTTGTGGCGTCAGGTGACGATAAACCAGACCTGTCAACGCTGCGGGCGTTTATCACCAACGGTGAGCAGGGAGTGAATTATCATCGTAACGTCTGGCATCATCCGCTTTTCGCCTGGCAGCGCGTCACCGATTTTCTGACCATCGATCGCGGCGGCAGTGACAACTGTGATGTTGAAAGTATTCCTGAACAGGAACTCTGTTTTGCGTGACGCCTGTAACCGACTTGCATAAGATAAACTAATTGTTCATTGTTTATGCTCACTTGTAGGTCGGAGTTAACGTAGGTATGACTGAAGTTAGACGGCGCGGCAGGCCAGGACAGGCGGAGCCTGTGGCACAGAAAGGCGCACAGGCATTAGAGCGGGGAATTGCGATTCTGCAATATCTGGAAAAAAGTGGGGGAAGTTCGTCGGTTAGCGATATTTCTCTCAATCTGGATTTGCCGCTTTCAACGACCTTTCGCCTGCTGAAGGTTTTACAGGCAGCGGATTTTGTCTATCAGGACAGTCAGTTAGGCTGGTGGCATATAGGATTAGGTGTCTTTAATGTCGGCGCGGCGTACATCCATAACCGTGATGTCCTCTCCGTCGCCGGGCCGTTTATGCGCCGCCTGATGCTGCTTTCCGGCGAGACGGTCAATGTCGCGATTCGTAACGGCAATGAAGCGGTATTAATTGGCCAGTTAGAGTGTAAATCGATGGTCAGGATGTGTGCGCCTCTGGGCAGTCGTCTGCCGCTGCATGCTTCCGGTGCGGGCAAGGCGCTGCTTTATCCGCTGGCGGAAGAGGAGCTGATGAGCATCATCCTGCAAACCGGTTTACAGCAGTTTACGCCAACCACACTAGTGGATATGCCCACTTTGCTGAAGGACCTGGAACAAGCGCGTGAACTGGGCTATACCGTAGATAAAGAAGAGCATGTTGTAGGCCTGAATTGCATAGCTTCAGCAATTTACGATGATGTGGGTAGTGTTGTTGCCGCTATCTCCATCTCCGGGCCTTCATCAAGACTGACAGAAGATCGTTTTGTCAGTCAGGGTGAGCTGGTCAGAGACACCGCCCGCGATATCAGTACGGCGTTGGGGCTGAAAGCACATCCATAGTGTCTGTCGCATCCCGCTCTGCGGAGCGGGTTTTTTTGACAAAATTTGAAAGTTGGAAAATTTTTCCAATTAATAAAGGTAGGAATAAAATGGCAAAAATGAGAGCCGTTGACGCGGCAATGTATGTGCTGGAGAAAGAAGGTATCACCACCGCCTTCGGCGTTCCGGGAGCAGCAATCAATCCTTTCTATTCAGCGATGCGTAAGCACGGCGGTATTCGTCACATTCTGGCGCGTCACGTAGAAGGCGCTTCGCACATGGCGGAAGGCTATACCCGCGCAACGGCAGGGAATATCGGCGTTTGTCTGGGGACTTCTGGTCCGGCGGGTACTGATATGATCACCGCGCTCTATTCTGCTTCTGCTGATTCCATTCCTATTCTGTGCATTACCGGCCAGGCACCGCGTGCTCGTTTGCATAAAGAAGATTTCCAGGCTGTTGATATCGAAGCAATTGCTAAACCGGTCAGCAAAATGGCGGTTACAGTACGTGAAGCGGCGCTGGTGCCTCGTGTGCTGCAACAGGCATTTCACCTGATGCGTTCTGGTCGTCCGGGGCCGGTACTGGTGGATTTACCGTTCGACGTTCAGGTTGCGGAAATCGAGTTTGATCCTGACATGTACGAGCCGCTGCCAGTCTACAAACCTGCTGCCAGCCGTATGCAGATCGAAAAAGCCGTAGAAATGTTAATCCAGGCCGAGCGTCCGGTGATTGTTGCCGGGGGCGGGGTGATCAACGCTGATGCTGCCGCACTGTTACAGCAGTTTGCCGAACTGACCAGCGTTCCGGTGATCCCAACGCTGATGGGCTGGGGATGTATCCCGGATGACCACGAACTGATGGCCGGGATGGTGGGGCTGCAAACCGCGCATCGCTACGGTAACGCAACGCTGCTGGCTTCCGACATGGTGTTTGGCATCGGTAACCGTTTTGCTAACCGTCATACTGGTTCGGTAGAGAAATACACCGAAGGGCGCAAAATCATCCACATCGATATTGAGCCGACGCAAATTGGCCGCGTACTGTGTCCGGATCTCGGCATTGTCTCCGACGCCAAAGCGGCGCTGACGCTGCTGGTTGAAGTGGCCCAGGAGATGCAAAAAGCGGGTCGTCTGCCATGCCGTAAAGAGTGGGTCGCCGACTGCCAGCAGCGCAAACGCACGCTGCTGCGCAAAACGCACTTCGACAACGTGCCGGTGAAACCGCAGCGCGTGTATGAAGAGATGAACAAAGCCTTTGGACGCGATGTTTGCTATGTCACCACCATCGGTCTGTCGCAAATTGCTGCGGCACAAATGCTGCACGTCTTTAAAGACCGTCACTGGATCAACTGTGGTCAGGCAGGCCCGCTGGGCTGGACCATTCCGGCTGCGCTGGGTGTGTGTGCTGCTGATCCAGAGCGTAATGTGGTGGCGATTTCCGGCGACTTCGACTTCCAGTTCCTGATTGAAGAATTAGCCGTTGGCGCACAGTTCAATATTCCGTACATCCATGTGCTGGTTAATAACGCCTATCTGGGGCTGATTCGCCAGTCGCAGCGCGCGTTTGATATGGATTACTGCGTACAGCTCGCGTTTGAAAATATTAACTCCAGTGATGTGAATGGTTATGGCGTTGACCACGTGAAAGTGGCGGAAGGTTTAGGCTGTAAAGCGATTCGCGTTTTCAAACCGGAAGATATTGCTCCGGCCTTTGAACAGGCGAAAGCGTTAATGGCGCAATACCGTGTTCCGGTGGTGGTGGAAATTATGCTGGAGCGTGTGACGAATATTTCGATGGGCAGCGAACTGGATAACGTCATGGAATTTGAAGATATCGCTGATAACGCTACGGACGCGCCGACTGAAACCTGCTTCATGCACTATGAATAAGGGAGGTAAATAATGTTACGTTTCTCTGCTAATTTATCGATGTTATTTGGCGAATATGATTTTCTCGCCCGTTTTGAGAAAGCCGCGCAGCGTGGTTTTCGCGGCGTTGAATTTATGTTCCCTTATGATTACGACATTGAAGAATTAAAACAGGTGCTGGTGAGTAATAAACTCGAACATACGCTGCATAATTTACCTGCGGGTGACTGGGCGGCGGGCGAGCGCGGTATTGCCTGTATTCCTGGTCGTGAAGAAGAGTTTCGCGATGGCGTAGCAGCGGCGATTCGTTATGCCCGTGCGCTGGGTAATAAAAAAATTAACTGTCTGGTTGGTAAAACGCCAGCAGGTTTCAGTAGTGAACAGATTCACTCGACGCTTGTGGAAAACCTACGTTATGCCGCGAATATGCTGATGAAAGAAGATATTTTATTACTGATTGAACCTATCAACCATTTCGATATTCCTGGTTTCCATCTCACCGGAACTCACCAGGCGCTGAAACTGATTGACGATGTTGGTTGCTGCAATTTGAAAATTCAGTATGACATTTATCACATGCAGAGGATGGAAGGTGAATTAACCAACACCATGATCCAATGGGCCGATAAAATTGGGCACCTGCAAATCGCCGATAATCCGCATCGCGGCGAACCGGGGACCGGAGAAATTAATTACGATTATCTCTTTAAGGTAATTGAAAATTCTGACTACAACGGTTGGGTTGGCTGTGAATATAAACCTAAAACCACCACGGAAGCCGGTTTAGGCTGGATGGCACCGTACCGTTAAAACGTAACGCTGTTCAGACAATGCTTTTTTAGACCGCAACGACGGCAGGGGATCGTGTTGTCTGAATTCAGGAATAGCGATATTTAAAAAGAGGTTAATTATGAAACTGGGATTTATTGGCTTAGGCATTATGGGTACTCCGATGGCCATTAATCTGGCCCGTGCCGGTCATCAATTGCATGTCACAACCATTGGTCCGGTTGCTGATGAATTACTGTCACTCGGCGCCGTTAATGTCGACACCGCGCGTCAGGTAACGGAAGCATCAGACATCATTTTTATTATGGTGCCGGATACGCCGCACGTTGAAGAAGTTCTGTTTGCTGAAAATGGTTGTACCAAAGCCTCGCTGAAGGGCAAAACCATTGTAGATATGAGCTCCATTTCACCGATTGAAACTAAACGTTTTGCCCGTCAGGTAAATGAACTGGGCGGCGATTATCTCGACGCGCCAGTCTCCGGCGGCGAAATTGGCGCCCGGGAAGGGACGTTATCAATTATGGTTGGCGGCGACGAAGCGGTATTTGAAAGTGTGAAACCGCTGTTTGAACTGCTCGGTAAAAATATCACTCTTGTGGGCGGTAATGGCGACGGTCAAACCTGCAAAGTGGCAAACCAGATTATCGTGGCGCTCAATATTGAAGCGGTTTCTGAAGCCCTGCTGTTTGCTTCAAAAGCCGGAGCGGACCCGGTACGTGTACGCCAGGCGCTGATGGGCGGCTTTGCTTCCTCGCGCATTCTGGAAGTTCATGGTGAGCGCATGATTAAACGCACCTTTAATCCTGGTTTTAAAATTGCGTTACACCAGAAAGATCTCAACCTGGCGCTACAAAGTGCGAAAGCACTGGCGCTGAATCTGCCAAACACCGCGACCTGTCAGGAATTATTTAATACCTGTGCGGCAAACGGCGGCAGTCAGTTGGATCACTCTGCGTTAGTGCAGGCGCTGGAATTAATGGCGAATCATAAACTGGCCTGATGCCCGTAATAAAAATGGCCGATATCAGCAAATGATTCGGCCCGCAGTATTAAACATAGAAAGCAGCCAAAGATGTTGCTTCAGCATTAAAAAATATTTTTTATTTTATTAGTTCCTCATAGCTAGATTAAAACAGCGTTATCCGATACGTGAAATTAAGAGGGATTTATGGAACATCAGAGAAAACTATTCCAGCAACGCGGCTATAGTGAAGATTTATTACCGAAAACGCAAAATCAGCGGACCTGGAAAACATTTAACTATTTTACCTTATGGATGGGTTCGGTTCACAACGTTCCCAATTATGTGATGGTTGGCGGCTTTTTTATTCTCGGCTTGTCTACCTTTAGTATAATGCTGGCAATTATCCTTAGCGCCTTTTTTATTGCTGCGGTAATGGTATTAAACGGTGCTGCGGGCAGTAAATACGGTGTGCCTTTTGCCATGATCCTGCGTGCTTCTTATGGCGTGCGTGGCGCTCTGTTTCCCGGATTATTAAGAGGCGGTATTGCTGCCATTATGTGGTTTGGCCTGCAATGTTACGCGGGGTCACTGGCCTGCTTAATTCTGATTGGCAAAATCTGGCCGGGATTTTTAACTCTTGGCGGCGATTTCACCCTGTTAGGGCTTTCACTGCCAGGCCTGATTACGTTCTTACTCTTCTGGCTGGTGAACGTCGGTATCGGCTTCGGCGGTGGCAAAGTATTAAATAAATTCACCGCTATCCTTAATCCGTGCATCTATATCGTTTTCGGCGGCATGGCGATTTGGGCGATTTCGCTGGTCGGAATCGGCCCAATCCTCGACTACATCCCGAGTGGTGTACAGAAAGCAGAAAACAGTGGTTTCCTGTTCCTGGTAGTGATTAACGCAGTGGTCGCGGTATGGGCTGCACCGGCGGTGAGCGCATCCGACTTTACGCAAAACGCGCACTCCTTCCGTGAACAGGCGCTTGGACAAACGCTGGGTTTAGTGGTCGCTTATATCCTGTTTGCCGTTGCCGGGGTGAGTATTATTGCCGGAGCCAGCATTCATTACGGGGCTGACACCTGGAACGTGCTGGATATTGTTCAGCGTTGGGATAGCCTGTTTGCCTCGTTCTTTGCGGTACTGGTTATTCTGATGACCACTATTTCCACGAACGCCACCGGTAATATTATTCCGGCCGGTTATCAGATTGCCGCTATCGCACCAACGAAACTGACCTATAAAAATGGCGTACTGATTGCCAGTATTATCAGCCTGCTGATCTGCCCGTGGAAATTAATGGAGAACCAGGACAGTATTTATCTGTTCCTCGATATTATCGGCGGAATGCTCGGTCCGGTAATCGGTGTAATGATGGCGCATTATTTCGTGGTCATGCGTGGGCAAATTAATCTCGACGAACTGTATACCGCTTCTGGTGATTTTAAATATTACGATAACGGTTTTAACCTCACTGCATTCTCAGTAACTCTGGTGGCGGTTATTTTATCCCTCGGCGGTAAATTTATTCCGGTCATGGAACCGTTATCGCGTGTTTCATGGTTTGTCGGCGTCATCGTCGCCTTTGCGGCCTACGCTTTATTAAAAAAACGCACAGCAGTCGAAAAAACAGGAGAGCAAAAAGTCACAGGTTAATTAATCCCGATATTCAAAATTGAGTTAGAAAAACCAATCTGTATTTTACAAGGAGTTTGTTATGTCTTTTGATTTAATTATTAAAAACGGCACCGTTATTTTAGAAAACGAAGCTCGCGTTGTCGATATCGCCGTTAAAGGCGGAAAAATTGCCGCTATCGGTCAGGATCTGGGCGATGCGAAAGAAGTCATGGATGCGTCTGGTCTGGTGGTTTCACCGGGTATGGTCGATGCGCACACCCATATTTCTGAACCGGGTCGTAGCCACTGGGAAGGTTATGAAACCGGTACTCGCGCAGCGGCAAAAGGCGGAATCACCACCATGATCGAAATGCCGCTCAACCAGCTGCCAGCAACGGTTGACCGAGCATCGATTGAACTGAAGTTCGATGCCGCTAAAGGCAAACTGACTATCGATGCGGCACAACTCGGTGGCCTGGTGTCTTACAACATCGACCGTCTGCATGAGCTGGATGAAGTGGGCGTAGTGGGCTTCAAATGCTTCGTCGCAACCTGTGGCGATCGCGGTATCGACAACGACTTCCGTGACGTAAACGACTGGCAGTTCTTCAAAGGCGCACAGAAGCTGGGCGAACTGGGTCAGCCGGTGTTGGTGCACTGCGAGAACGCGCTGATCTGTGACGAACTGGGCGAAGAAGCGAAGCGTGAAGGCCGCGTAACCGCACATGACTATGTCGCTTCGCGTCCGGTATTCACCGAAGTGGAAGCGATTCGCCGCGTACTGTACCTGGCGAAAGTTGCTGGTTGCCGTCTGCACGTTTGCCACATCAGCAGCCCGGAAGGCGTTGAAGAAGTGACTCGTGCACGTCAGGAAGGTCAGGACGTTACCTGTGAATCCTGTCCGCATTACTTTGTGCTGGATACCGATCAGTTCGAAGAAATTGGCACCCTGGCGAAGTGTTCACCGCCGATCCGCGATCTGGAAAACCAGAAAGGCATGTGGGAAAAACTGTTTAACGGTGAAATCGACTGCCTGGTTTCCGACCACTCTCCATGCCCGCCGGAAATGAAAGCTGGCAACATCATGAAAGCATGGGGCGGTATCGCCGGTCTGCAAAGCTGCATGGACGTGATGTTCGATGAAGCAGTACAGAAACGCGGTATGTCTCTGGCAATGTTCGGCAAATTAATGGCGACTAACGCAGCAGATATTTTTGGTCTGCAGCAAAAAGGCCGTATCGCCCCAGGAAAAGATGCCGACTTCGTCTTCATTCAGCCGAATAGCAACTATGTTCTTACCAATGACGATCTGGAATATCGCCACAAAGTCAGCCCGTATGTTGGCCGTACCATTGGCGCGCGTATCACGAAAACCATCTTACGTGGTGATGTGATTTACGACATCGAGCAGGGTTTCCCTGTTGCGCCGAAAGGTCAATTTATCCTTAAACATCAGCAGTAATCTGGCCCCTGCAATGCCCGTCCTTGCGGCGGGCATTCTCCGGTTAAGGTGTGTTTATGTTCAATTTTGCAGTCAGCCGCGAAAGCCTGTTATCAGGATTTCAGTGGTTTTTCTTTATTTTTTGCAACACCGTTGTGGTTCCTCCTACGCTGCTTTCGGCTTTTCAGTTGCCGCAAAGTAGCCTGCTTACGCTCACACAATATGCATTTCTCTCTACCGCGCTGGCCTGCTTCGCCCAGGCGTTCTGCGGTCATCGGCGCGCAATTATGGAAGGGCCTGGCGGCCTGTGGTGGGGAACCATCCTCACGATTACTCTCGGCGAAGCGTCGCGCGGAACGCCTGTCAACGATATCGCTACCAGTCTGGCGGTGGGGATAGCACTCTCTGGAGTGTTGACGATATTGATTGGCCTTAGCGGATTAGGTCATCGCCTGGCGCGGTTATTTACCCCGACGGTGATGGTGCTGTTTATGCTGATGCTCGGCGCGCAACTGACCACTATCTTTTTTAAAGGCATGCTCGGGCTGCCATTTGGCATAGCTGATCCCAATTTTAAAATTCAGTTACCGCCGTTCGCGCTCGCGGTTGCGGTGATGAGCCTGGTGCTGGCGATGATTATTTTCCTGCCACAACGTTTTGCGCGTTACGGCTTGCTGGTCGGCACGATAACCGGCTGGTTGTTATGGCGCTTTTGCTTTCCTTCTTCGCACTTGCTTTCTGGTGAATTGCACTGGCAATGGTTTCCGCTCGGTAGTGGCGGTGCTTTGTCGCCGGGGATTATTCTGACGGCGGTGATTACAGGTCTGGTAAATATCAGCAATACCTACGGTGCGATTCGGGGCACGGATGTTTTTTATCCGCAGCAGGGCGCGGGGAATACGCGTTATCGCCGCAGTTTTGTAGCGACCGGATTTATGACGCTAATAACCGTACCGCTGGCGGTAATTCCATTCTCACCGTTTGTTTCATCCATTGGTTTATTAACCCAGACAGGCGATTACACGCGGCGTTCGTTTATTTATGGCAGCGTTATTTGCCTGCTGGTGGCACTGGTTCCGGCACTTACGCGACTGTTTTGCAGTATCCCTTTACCAGTGAGTAGCGCGGTCATGCTGGTGTCTTATCTGCCTTTGCTCTTTTCTGCACTGGTGTTTAGCCAGCAAATAACCTTTACCGCACGCAATATTTATCGCCTCGCATTGCCGTTATTTGTCGGCATATTTTTAATGGCATTACCGCCTGTGTATCTGCAAGACCTTCCATTAACGCTTCGTCCTCTGCTCAGTAACGGCTTACTGGTCGGAATTTTACTGGCTGTTCTTATGGATAATCTTATTCCGTGGGAACGCATTAAATAATGAATTGAAAAAGGATTGATAATGAAAATTGTCATTGCGCCAGACTCTTTTAAAGAGAGCTTAAGTGCAGAAAAATGTTGTCAGGCAATTAAAGCCGGATTTTCGACCCTCTTTCCCGATGCGCACTATATCTGTTTACCGATAGCGGATGGCGGCGAAGGGACGGTGGATGCGATGGTTGCCGCGACCGGCGGCAAAATCGTGACGCTTGAAGTCTGTGGGCCGATGGGCGAAAACGTGAATGCTTTTTATGGTCATACCGGAGACGGGAAAACGGCGGTGATTGAGATGGCGGCGGCAAGTGGCCTGATGCTGGTCGCGCCTGAAAAGCGTAATCCGTTGCTGGCGTCAAGCTACGGCACGGGAGAGCTGATTCGCCATGCGCTGGATAACGATATTCGCCATATTATTCTCGGCATTGGCGGTAGCGCGACGGTAGACGGCGGCATGGGCATGGCGCAGGCGCTCGGTGTGCGTTTTCTTGATGCTGAAGGTCAGGCGCTGGCAGCTAACGGCAGTAATTTAGCGCGTGTGGCAGGCATTGAGATGGATGAATGCGATCCGCGTCTGGCGAACTGTCATATCGAAGTAGCGTGCGATGTCGATAATCCACTGGTGGGGCCACGCGGCGCGGCGGCGGTGTTTGGCCCACAAAAAGGGGCAACGCCGGAAATGGTCGAAGAGCTGGAGCATGGGCTGCAAAATTTTGCCCGTGTTTTACAACAGCAAACTGAAATCAACGTCTGTCAGATGGCGGGCGGCGGCGCGGCGGGTGGAATGGGCATTGCGGCGGCGGTGTTCCTCAATGCAGATATCAAACCGGGGATTGAGATTGTACTGCGGGCGGTTAACCTTGAGCAGGCAGTGCAGGGCGCGGCACTGGTGATCACCGGGGAAGGGCGCATCGACTCGCAGACGGCGGGCGGTAAAGCGCCGCTGGGCGTGGCGTCGGTGGCGAAGAAATTAAACGTCCCGGTGATTGGGATTGCTGGCGTATTAGGCGAAGGCGTAGACGTGGTGCACCAGTACGGTATCAATGCTGTTTTCAGCATTCTGCCGCGTCTGGCGCCTTTAGCTGAAGTGCTCGCCAGTGGTGAAGCCAATCTCTTCAACAGCGCGCGTAATATTGCCTGCGCCATTAAAATAGGTCAGGGAATTAAACTCTGACTCTTACCTTTAAAGCGGATGCGGTTCATATCGCATCTGCTTCAGATTGCTGACAACGTGCGTGTTGTTTATGCCTGAACCGTCCTGGAAATCGCGCAAATTATCATGCAGGCCTGATAAGCGAAGCGCATCAGGCAATGTTGCAAAAAAAAGCCACGGTATAAACCGTGGCAAAATCCAACATAGCTAAAAATAATCAGGCGAGCGGTATGACTTAAATCTCAACGTCGCGGTTGCAATCTTTTGAGTAAATATAGCTAAACGCTTCACCACGCCCTACGCCATAACCGGCCTGCAAGGAATATGCGCCCATAAAGATGTAATCGCCTTTTTTCACCGGGAGCCAGTTATTGTCGAGGTTATAAACGCCCTGGCCGGAAAGAATATAGGCACCGTGTTCCTGAACGTGGGTTTCGATATAACCGTGGCTGGCACCTGGCGCAAAAGAGAGGATATGCATGTTCATATCAAAGCCTAACTCTTTGGGCAGAAAATCCAGCAGGATAACATCGTCCATGCCTTCATAATGAATGCGTTCCAGTTCGTTGGCATTGCCAGAAACCAGCCACGGCGCATGACCTTCTACCGGAACATAGCGACGCTTATACAAGAAGATTTGGCTGTCCTCTGCCTGCGCGTTAACAAACGTCATTAAGGAACCTGGCGGGCAATAAAGATAACCACCTTCACTTAAGGTAAAATTCTTCCCTTCAGCTTTGGCAGTGATATTTCCAGAAATCACATACAGAAAAGTTTCGATTCCTTCGCCGCCGAAGCCCTGCTGATTAACGCCGTTTTGATGCAGTGTGACCAGATAATCAACAAAAGAGGCACCCAGCTTTGGCGTTGACAGGATTGTCGCGTCACAATTTTCAAAGCCCGGAATAATATTTTTTACCAGACCATCCGGGGTTAACAGTGCGAAATTACCGTGTTTCACAATCGCGCGGTTAGCCAGTAAATCATCGCGGTAACCCGTGACGTTATTTAAATATCCCATTTATGACTCCTTATTTCTGCCAGGCAAGTTGATAAAGCATGAGTGCCAACGTTTTGACCCCTTCAGCAAGGTCGTTAATATTGGTGCGTTCCGCCGGGTTATGGCTGATGCCGTTAATGCTGGGAATGAAAATCATGCAGGTTGGCACGCGAGGCGCGAAAATTTGCGCGTCGTGTCCGGCGCCACTGTGCATCACCCGATAGTTCAGTGCCTCACTTTCGCACAGTTCTGTCAGGGTAGTGACCAGCTCTTTGTTCATTGGCACCGGTTCTTCATCCATCCATAAATCGATATCAATACCAATATCCATTTCATCGCAAATCACCCGCATGTCATTTTCTAACTGTTGGGAGAAATCGCGCAGCACGGCGGCGTCGGTATGGCGACAATCAATGGTGAAAGTGGTTTTCCCCGGCACCACGTTAACCGTATTCGGGCGCGGCTCCACCTTGCCAAAGGTCAGCACCAGCGGATCGCCCATCTTTTTCGCTTTCTCAACCGACTGATGGCAAATGCGACTGAAAGCGTAAACCGTATCACGACGATAGCCCATCGGCGTGGTGCCTGCATGGTTTGATTCGCCGTTCAGCGTCACCGTATAACGACGCTGTCCGACAATCGCATTCACGACGCCAATTGACTGACCATTACTTTCCAGCACACAGCCCTGTTCGATATGCAGTTCGACAAAGGCTTTAATGTCCTCGCGCGGTGGCAGTGGCGCGTTTGGCAGAGCAAATCCGCAGGCGAGCATGGCATTGAGGAAGCTGTTGCCTTTGGCATCACAGATATTTCGCACGTCGTCAGGATCCGCCAGACCGAAAATGTTTTTGCTGCCCCAGAAAACATACGGGAAGCGGCTGCCTTCTTCTTCCGCCATCGCCACCACTTCGACCGTACGCAGCGGTGCGCCGTATTGCGTTTTCAGCCAGTCAATTGCCAGCCACGCCGCCAGTGCGCCGAATTGCCCGTCGAGGTTACCGCCGTTAACCACGGTATCAATATGCGAACCGCTCAGAATCACTTCCTGTGGATATTCGCTGCCGCTCAGGCGACCATATAAATTTCCCACTTCATCGAAACGTGTTTCCATCCCACTTGCGGCCATTCTTTTTTTAAATTGCTGCTGGGTTTCCAGCCATTCCGGCGAATAAAGTAAACGGGTCATTCCGCCCGTTGGGTCAGCACCAAAAGAGGAAAGCCAGGGTAGCGTTTCTTCTATGGCTTGACGAAAATGTGTAATCATAGGAAAGTCCTGTCTCAATAATTATTGCGCAAAGGGATTTTTCGTTTCGTATGACGTGTTATAAAGCGCGTCGGAAATTAAATACTGGTAAATATCATCAACAATTTCGATGCCTTCGACGGCGGCTTTGCGTTGTTTAATATCCTGATCCTGTCCGGGATAATAAACCTGGTTAAAACCGGGCGCGGGGGTAATGGCATTTAATTCGCGCATGGTCTGGCTAAGATGTTGACGGAATAATTCGCTGGAGGAGAAAAAGTTCGGGTTAATTACCAGATGTAATTGCCCTAAATTACGTCCGGTATGTAAATCGTCATACATCGAACTGACCTGACGCCCGAACGGCAAGCCAAGCAACACCCCTGAGAGCACATCAATCATCATCATCAGGCCATAACCTTTCGGTCCGGCGGCGGGAAGCAGAGCATGTACCGCGAATGGATCGGTGGTTGGTGCGCCGTTTTTATCGACTGCCCAGCTATCTGGAATAGACATATTGCGCGAGCGCGCGTCGAGCACTTTTCCCCACGCCTGTACGGTAGTCGCCATATCAAAGGTCAGAATTTCGTCGCCTTCTCCCGGCGCGGCAAAGGCCAGCGGATTGGTGCCATAATAAATTTCCGCTCCGCCAAACGGCACAACCATCGGATCGGACTGGCACATTGAAATACCAATCAATCCGGCATGTGCTGCCTGCTGCACAAAGTAAGAGATTGCGCCGCTGTGGCCCATTCGGCTGATACCGACGACGGCAACGCCATTTTGTTGGGCGGTTTTAATGGCATGTTCCATGCCCATTTTTGCGGCCACTTGCCCGGCGGCATTGTCGGCATGCAAAATTGCCGAACATGGCCCGGTTTCCTCAAGACGAAACTCCGGTTCGCGGTTGGTGCCGCCTTTTGAAATGCGTTCTGCGTAGTATTCCACGCGTACCGCGCCATGAGAGTGGATCCCTCTGGCATCGGCGTAAACCAATACTTCAGCAACGGTTGCAGCGTGCTCACGTTTCAAGCCAGCCTGGCAAAGTTTATTCTCAATTAGCTGGTGGAGTGTTTCCCGACTGATTTTCATCTGTCTTCCTTTTTAACGACGGTGTGAAGCATGACTGCAATTAACATACAGGGAAAATAACTGGATTATGTGATCCAGACAGGCAAATAAATATAGTTAGAATTTATTTGATAATCCGCGTGTTTTTAACCTGTTTTTTAAAATAACGCCACTTGTTAAAAAATAACAAGTAATAGTCTGGCGGTTGTTTGAATTCTTTTGCTAATAATCTCTGTGTGATATTCATCACCTTATTTGTCACCGTCCATCGATACCGTAATCGCCACATTAACACTGCTCGTGCAATTGCCATGGGTGCAATTTTTAAGGAGTTGTTATGGTCCACGCCTTTATTAAAAAAGGGTGTTTTCAGGATTCGGTCAGTTTAATGATTATTTCACGAAAACTCAGCGAATCAGAAAATGTTGATGATGTTTCCGTCATGATGGGTACGCCCGCTAATAAAGCGTTATTAGATACCACAGGTTTTTGGCATGACGATTTTAATAATGCCACGCCGAACGATATTTGCGTGGCAATTCGTAGCGAAGCGGCGGATGCGGGGATCGCGCAGGCGATTATGCAGCAGCTTGAAGAGGCGCTAAAGCAACTGGCGCAGGGTACGGGCAGTAGCCAGGCGTTAACGCAGGTGCGTCGCTGGGATAGCGCCTGCCAAAAATTACCCGACGCCAATCTGGCGCTGATATCAGTGGCTGGTGAATACGCAGCGGAGCTGGCGAATCAGGCGTTGGATCGCAATCTTAACGTGATGATGTTCTCCGATAACGTCACGCTGGAAGATGAAATCCAACTCAAAACCCGTGCGCGGGGAAAAGGCTTGCTGGTGATGGGGCCGGACTGCGGTACGTCGATGATTGCCGCCACGCCGCTGGCTTTCGCCAACGTGATGCCGGAAGGCAACATTGGCGTCATTGGCGCTTCTGGTACCGGGATTCAGGAACTGTGCTCGCAGATTGCGCTGGCTGGTGAGGGAATTACTCACGCGATTGGCCTTGGCGGGCGCGATCTCAGCCGTGAAGTGGGCGGTATCAGTGCGCTAACGGCGCTGGAAATGTTGAGCGCTGACGCGAAAAGCGAAGTGCTGGCGTTTGTCTCAAAGCCACCTGCCGAAGCTGTGCGCCTGCATATCGTTAACGCGATGAAAGCGACAGGTAAACCAACAGTGGCGCTGTTTTTAGGTTATACCCCGGCGGTGGCCCGCGACGAAAATGTCTGGTTTGCCTCCTCGCTGGATGACGCAGCGCGTCTGGCTTGCCTGCTTTCGCGGGTCACTGCGCGACGTAATGCGCTAGCGCCTGCCAACAAAGGTTTTATTTGTGGTTTGTATACTGGCGGTACGCTGGCTGCCGAAGCGGCGGGATTACTTGCCGGACATCTTGCTGTGGCGACTGACGCTACCCATCAACATGGCATGATGCTGGATGCCGACGGGCATCAGATCCTCGACCTGGGCGATGATTTCTACACCGTCGGGCGCCCCCATCCAATGATCGACCCAACCTTACGCAACCTGCTAATTGCCGATCTCGGTGCTAAACCACAAGTGCGCGTGTTGCTGCTCGATGTGGTGATTGGCTTTGGTGCGACCGCCGATCCTGCCGCCTCGCTGGTGAGCGCCTGGCAAAAAGCCTGTGCCGTGCGTTCAGACAGCCAACCACTGTATGCCATTGCCACGGTGACAGGCACTGAACGTGACCCGCAATGCCGCTCGCAGCAAATTGCCACGCTGGAAGATGCGGGGATCGCAGTAGTCAGTTCGCTGCCGGAAGCGACATTACTGGCAGCGGCGCTGATTCGCCCGCTTTCTCCCGACGCACATCAACATACACCGTCATTACTGGAAAACGTCGCTGTCATAAACGCTGGATTACGCAGTTTTGCGCTGGAACTACAAAGCGCCAGCAAACCGGTTGTGCATTACCAATGGGCGCCAGTCGCTGGCGGCAATAAAAAACTGGCTCGTTTATTAGAACGTTTGCAATAAGGGGTTCCCATGTTTACATCAGTGGCGCAAGCCAATGCTGCGGTTATCGAACAAATTCGTCGTGCTCGTCCACACTGGCTGGATGTGCAACTGGCATCTTCACTTATTAACGAATTAAATCAGTGTAAAACACTGCTTCACGCCGGGCCGCCGATGCGCTGGCAGGAGATGACCGGGCCAATGAAAGGGGCATGCGTGGGCGCGTGTCTGTTTGAAGGCTGGGCGAAAGATGAAGCGCAGGCACTGGCGATGCTTGAGCAGGGGGAAGTGAACTTTGTCCCTTGCCATCATGTGAATGCCGTCGGGCCAATGGGCGGCATTACTTCTGCTAGTATGCCGATGCTGGTGGTCGAGAACGTAACCGATGGCAACCGGGCGTACTGCAACCTCAACGAAGGTATCGGCAAAGTGATGCGTTTTGGCGCTTACGGCGAAGATGTCCTGACTCGCCATCGCTGGATGCGCGATGTGTTGATGCCGGTATTAAGTGCCGCATTAGGGCGCATGGAGCGGGGTATCGATCTCACCGCGATGATGGCGCAGGGCATTACGATGGGCGATGAGTTCCATCAGCGCAATATTGCTTCCTCAGCACTGCTGATGCGTGCGCTGGCACCACAAATTGCCCGCCTCGATCACGATAAACAGCACATTGCTGAAGTGATGGATTTCCTCAGCGTGACCGATCAGTTCTTCCTCAACCTCGCGATGGCCTACTGCAAGGCGGCGATGGATGCAGGCGCGATGATCCGCGCGGGCAGCATCGTTACGGCAATGACCCGCAACGGCAATATGTTCGGGATTCGGGTGAGTGGGCTTGGCGATCGCTGGTTTACAGCCCCAGTAAACACTCCGCAGGGGCTATTTTTCTCCGGCTTCTCGCAGGAGCAGGCGAATCCGGATATGGGCGACAGCGCGATTACCGAAACCTTTGGTATCGGTGGTGCCGCAATGATCGCCGCACCTGGCGTAACGCGCTTTGTCGGTGCGGGTGGCATGGACGCAGCCAGAACCGTTTCTGAAGAGATGGCGGAAATCTTCCTTGAACGCAATATGCAGTTGCAGATCCCCGGCTGGGATTTCCAGGGCGCGTGTCTGGGGCTGGACATTCGTCGCGTGGTAGAAACTGGTATTACGCCGCTTATCAACACTGGCATCGCCCATAAAGAGGCGGGGATCGGGCAGATTGGCGCAGGCACCGTGCGTGCACCGCTGGCCTGTTTTGAACAGGCGCTGGAAGCACTGGCTGAAAGCATGGGTATTGGTTGAGGAATGCGCAATGACGATCATCCATCCTCTGCTTGCCAGTCGTAGCGCACTGGACTATCGCCAGTCCTGGAGGTTAGCGGGAGTGTGGCGGCGGGCGATTAACCTGATGACGGAAAGCGGCGAACTGTTAACGCTGCATCGTCAGGGAAGTGGTTTCGGCCCCGGAGGATGGGTGCTTCGCCGCGAGCGATTCGATGCGTTATGCGGTGGATTATGCGGCAATGAACGACCGCAGGTTGTGGCACAAGGGATTCGCCTTGGGCGTTTCACGGTTAATCAGCCACAGCGTTATTGTTTGCTGCGTATTACGCCGCCTGCGCATCCTCAACCGCTTGCAGCTGCATGGATGCAACGTGCGGATGAAACCGGGCTTTTTGGGCCACTGGCGTTGGCGGTAAGCGATCCGCTACCTGCTGAATTACGCCAGTTTCGCCACTGTTTTCAGACCGCGCTCAATGGCGTTAAGACCGACTGGCGGCACTGGCTGGGCAAAGGTCCTGGCTTAACGCCAAGTCATGATGACACGCTGACCGGAATGCTGCTGGCGGCCTGGTATTTTGGCGCTATAGATTTGTGCTCTGGTGGCCAGTTTTTTTCCTGTTCCGACAATCTTCAACTCGTTACCACGGCGGTGAGCGTCTGTTATTTACGTTACGCCGCGCAAGGCTATTTCGCCTCGCCACTCCTGCACTTTGTTCATGCCCTGAGTTGCACGAAACGTACCGCTGCGGCGACTGATTCGCTACTGGCGCTGGGGCATACGTCAGGGGCCGATACGCTGCTGGGGTTCTGGCTTGGTCAACAATTATTACAAGGAAAATCATGAAAACACTGGTTGTAGCTCTTGGGGGCAACGCATTACTCCAGCGCGGTGAGGCGCTGACGGCAGAAAATCAGTATCGCAATATCGCCAGTGCTGTACCTGCGCTGGCACGCCTGGCCCGTTCTTATCGGCTGGCGATTGTCCACGGCAACGGGCCGCAGGTGGGGCTGCTGGCGTTACAGAATCTGGCGTGGAAAGAGGTGGAGCCGTATCCGCTGGATGTGCTGGTGGCGGAAAGTCAGGGGATGATTGGCTATATGCTGGCGCAAAGTTTGCGCGCGCAGCCGCAGATGCCGCCTGTGACGACGGTGCTGACACGCATTGAAGTATCGCCTGATGATCCGGCGTTTATGCAGCCGGAGAAATTTATCGGCCCGGTTTATCAGCCAGAAGAACAAGAGGCACTGGAAGCGGCTTATGGCTGGCAGATGAAACGTGACGGCAAATATGTGCGCCGGGTGGTGGCGTCTCCCCAGCCGCGTAAAATTCTCGACAGCGAAGCCATCGAACTGTTGCTCAAAGAAGGGCATGTGGTGATTTGCAGCGGTGGCGGCGGTGTGCCGGTGACGGATGACGGGGCAGGGAGTGAAGCAGTGATTGATAAAGATCTCGCTGCCGCGCTGCTTGCCGGGCAGATTAATGCCGATGGACTGGTGATCCTCACCGATGCTGATGCGGTTTACGAAAACTGGGGAACGCCGCAGCAACGTGCCATCCGCCATGCCACGCCGGATGCGTTAGCGCCATTTGCCAAAGCCGATGGGTCGATGGGGCCGAAGGTGACGGCGGTGAGTGGTTATGTCAGGAGCTGTGGTAAACCTGCGTGGATTGGGGCGTTATCGCGGATTGAAGAGACGCTGGCGGGCGAGGCGGGGACCTGTATTTCGCTGTAGTCGTAGGCATTTATGCCTGATGCGATGCTGGCGCATCTTATCAGGCCTACAATGAGTGCCGGATCGGTATGCCGGATAAGGCGTTCACGCCGCATCCGGCAATTGGCGCACGATGCCTGATGCGATGCTTGACGCGTCTTATCAGGCCTACAATTGGTGCCGGACTGGTAGGCCGGATAAGGCGTTCACGCCGCATCCTGCAATTGGCGTACGATGCCTGATGCGATGCTGGCGCATCTTATCAGGCCTACAATCGGTGCCGGATCGGTATGCCGGATAAGGCGTTCACGCCGCATCCGGCAAGAATATGAGCACCTGGTTAACTGAACTTACTCTGCGCCCAAATCACGCCGCTGGCATATTCCGGCGGCAGCAGCGGGATTAAGGCTTCCAGCGTGGCGGTCAGACGCGATGTATCGCTGTCGGTCAAATTCAGATGCCCCACTTTACGCCCCGGGCGGACTTCTTTGTCGTACCAGTGCAGATGCACCAGCGGCAGTTTCAGCCAGTCATAATTCACATCGCTACCAATCAGGTTGATCATCACCGACGGGCTATTCACCACTGGTTGCGGTAACGGCAGATTGGTAATCGCCCGCAGGTGCAGCTCAAACTGGCTGATGCTGGCGCCGTTTTGCGTCCAGTGGCCACTGTTATGCACACGCGGAGCCAGTTCGTTGATCAGCAGACCTTGCGGAGTGACAAAACACTCCATCGCCATCACGCCCACATAGCCCAGTTCCTGCATAATCGCCGACAGCATCTCTTCGGCCTGCGCCTGTTGCTGCGCGTTGGCCTGCGGGAAAGCGACGCTGGTGCGCAAAATACCGTCCTGATGCAGGTTATGCGTCAGCGGATAAAACACCGTGCTGCCATCAAAGCCGCGCGCGCCAACCAGCGACACTTCACCAGAGAAGTTAATGCCCCGCTCGACAATACATTCGCCGTAGCATTCAGCCGGTAACTGTTCGGTTTCATCGGCGCGTAAACGCCATTGACCGCGACCGTCATAGCCGCCAGTGCGACGTTTAACAATCGCCAGCTCACCTAAACGATCAAACACCGCAGGCCACTCGCTGCGATCGGCAAGTAACTGCCATGGTGCGGTCGGCAGGTGGAGTTTGTCGAAAAGCTGCTTCTGAGTCAGACGGTCGGCAATAATCGGGAACACATCGCGGTTCACAAAGGCCGGATGGCGCGCCAGCTCGCGGGTTAATGCGGTTTCTGGCCAGCGTTCGATCTCAGCGGTAATCACGCTTTGTTGAAAAGGTACCGCTGCCGGTTCAGCGTCCAGTCCGACCGGCCAGACAGCAATACCTAACGGTTCGCCTGCCTGACGCAACATACGGCCTAACTGCCCGTTGCCGAGCACGCAAACCTGTTTCATGCCGCACCTCGCGGGTCCGGGTTTTCCAGCACTTCGTCGGTCTGGGCTTTGCGCCAGTCGCTAAGGCGCTGGTGCAGTTCTTTATCGTGAGTCGCAAGAATTTGTGCTGCCAGTAAGGCTGCGTTTGCCGCGCCCGCTTTACCAATCGCCAGCGTACCTACCGGAATGCCGCGCGGCATTTGCACGATGGAGTAGAGGCTATCGACACCGCTCAGTGCGGCGCTCTGTACTGGTACGCCCAGCACTGGCACTAGCGTTTTGGCGGCAATCATGCCCGGCAGGTGCGCTGCGCCGCCCGCGCCCGCAATAATCACCTGATAACCGTTATCTTCGGCGCTTTCGGCGAAGCTGAACAATTTATCGGGGGTGCGGTGAGCAGAAACCACTTCAACGTGGTGCGGGACATTCAGGATTTCGAAGATTTCGGCGGCGAACTGCATGGTAGCCCAGTCGCTTTTGGACCCCATCACGATGGCGACACGCGCCGGATTATTGCGGGAAGACATGCGTCTTAAAACTCCTGTGGTGCACAACTCTCGGCTTTAGAGGGCACAGAGAATAGCACGGAAAGAGAGCAAGGAAAACGGTTGCGTAGGCGGGATTAACCGTCATTTGTTGAGTTTTTAATCTGATCTGCGTGTTGATTATGCGCTCTGGATGAACTGGCAAAGAATGCCCATATCAGCACAATGCTCCACGGAAAAAAGCAAATACCGACAATCAATACAAATCTTTCGACAAAACGTTGGTTATGGGGGCGGGTGAGTACTAAGTAAATGAGCCAGAAATAGGCTATCCACGAAATGACCGCCGCCGCCACCAGTGACAATGCGCCAAAATAGAAGCCGACAAGGCCAAACCAGCTAATACACAGAGGCGCTCCTGCCGTAAGGGCGATACCAGAAATCAAAAATCCGTTGCAGCGTTGCATAATAATATTCCCTGTTGTTATTTCACTCAGGGATTTATTACCTTGCTGGCTCAGAAAAAGATATACAGGTTGCGGTAGTCTGGCGCTTTTTCAGAATCTGTTCATTCGCGGTCAGAAAGGAAAATGAATCAACTCAACGTCATCCGCCGTGACTTTCACCATCGAACCTTCGGTATGCCAGGCACCCAGCACGACGCGGAAAGCAGGTTGCTGATTGGCGATGAGTTCATGGACTGCCGGGCGATGGGTATGCCCGTGGATCAGCCACTGTACCTGATGCTTTTCCATCGCACTGACCACCGCGTTTTGGTTTACATCCATGATCGCCAGCGATTTACTGCTGTTGGCTTCTTTACTGTTCGCGCGCATTCTTGCGGCAATACGTTTGCGCACAAATAACGGCAGGGCGAGGAATAGCGTTTGTAGCCACGGTTTGTGGACTTTGGCGCGAAATGCCTGATAACCCACGTCATCGGTACACAGCGTGTCGCCATGCATAATCAGCACCCGACGACCATAAAGTTCGAGCACTTTTTCTTCCGGCAATAACGTCATGCCGCTTTCACGGGCAAAGCGCTTGCCGAGCAGAAAATCACGGTTGCCATGAATGAAATAACAGGGAACGCCGGAATCGGATAGCGCTTTGATTGCCGCTGCCATCTGGCGATGAAACGGGCTGGGATCGTCGTCGCCAATCCATGCTTCAAACAGATCGCCAAGAATATATAGCGCGTCGGCCTTGCGGGCTTCTCCCGCTAAAAAACGCAGAAAACCGGCGGTGATCGCCGGTTCTTCCACGCAGAGATGAAGGTCTGCAATAAAGAGTGTCGCCACGATTACTCGCTAACGGTCACGCTTTCAATGATGACGTCTTCTTTTGGCACGTCCTGGTGCATACCGCTACGACCGGTTGCAACACCTTTGATTTTGTCTACTACGTCCATGCCTTCAACCACTTCAGCAAACACGCAGTAGCCCCAACCTTGCAGGCTTTCGCCAGAGAAGTTCAGGAAGTCATTATCAACTACGTTGATGAAGAACTGCGCAGTTGCAGAGTGCGGCGCCTGAGTACGGGCCATTGCCAGCGTACCACGGGTGTTTTTCAGACCGTTGTTGGCTTCGTTTTTGATCGGGTCTTTGGTTGCTTTTTGTTTCATGCCCGGTTCAAAACCGCCGCCCTGAATCATAAAGCCGTTGATAACACGGTGGAAAATGGTGTTGTTGTAAAAACCTTCGCGGCAGTAGTCCAGGAAGTTTTTAACTGTTTCAGGTGCTTTATCGTCAAAAGTTTTGATGACAATATCGCCGTGATTGGTGTGGAAAGTAACCATTTTTGCATCCTGTTCCGTTTGATTGGTGCTTCAACCCGGTTCGGGTCATATATAGGGTGGTGTTATAGCATAACCGCACGATCGGATCATCTTGCAATGTATGCTGAATCGCGCGGGAAATATGGGTATTATACGCAACTCAATTACCCACACATGTCTAAACGGAATCTTCGATGCTAAAAATCTTCAATACTCTGACACGCCAAAAAGAGGAATTTAAGCCTATTCACGCCGGGGAAGTCGGCATGTACGTGTGTGGAATCACCGTTTACGACCTCTGTCATATCGGTCACGGGCGTACCTTTGTTGCCTTTGACGTGGTCGCACGCTACCTGCGTTTCCTCGGCTACAAGCTGAAGTATGTGCGCAACATTACTGATATCGACGACAAAATCATCAAGCGCGCCAATGAAAATGGCGAAAGCTTTGTGGCGCTGGTGGATCGCATGATCGCCGAAATGCACAAAGATTTTGATGCTTTGAACATTCTGCGCCCGGATATGGAGCCGCGTGCGACGCACCATATCGCAGAAATTATTGAACTCACTGAACAACTGATCGCCAAAGGTCACGCTTATGTGGCGGATAACGGCGACGTGATGTTCGACGTGCCGACCGATCCGACTTATGGCGTGCTGTCGCGTCAGGATCTCGACCAGCTGCAGGCAGGGGCGCGCGTTGACGTGGTCGATGACAAACGCAACCCGATGGACTTCGTTCTGTGGAAGATGTCGAAAGAGGGCGAACCGAGCTGGCCGTCTCCGTGGGGCGCGGGCCGTCCAGGCTGGCACATTGAGTGTTCGGCAATGAACTGCAAACAGCTGGGTAACCACTTTGATATCCACGGCGGTGGTTCTGACCTGATGTTCCCGCACCACGAGAATGAAATCGCCCAGTCCACCTGTGCGCATGATGGTCAGTATGTGAACTACTGGATGCACTCCGGCATGGTGATGGTTGACCGCGAGAAGATGTCCAAATCGCTGGGTAACTTCTTCACCGTGCGTGATGTGCTGAAATACTACGACGCGGAAACCGTGCGTTACTTCTTAATGTCGGGTCACTATCGCAGCCAGCTGAACTACAGCGAAGAGAACCTGAAGCAGGCACGCGCGGCGCTGGAACGTCTCTACACTGCGCTGCGTGGCACAGACAAAACCGTCGAGCCTGCCGGTGGCGAAGCGTTTGAAGCGCGCTTTATTGAAGCGATGGACGACGACTTCAACACCCCGGAAGCCTATTCCGTGCTGTTCGATATGGCACGTGAAGTGAACCGTCTGAAAGCAGAAGATATGGCAGCGGCGAACGCAATGGCGTCTCACCTGCGTAAACTTTCTGCTGTGCTGGGTCTGCTGGAGCAAGAACCAGAAGCATTCCTGCAAAGCGGCGCGCAGGCAGACGACAGCGAAGTGGCTGAGATTGAAGCGTTAATTCAACAGCGTCTGGATGCCCGTAAAGCGAAAGACTGGGCGGCGGCAGATGCGGCGCGTGACCGTCTTAACGAGATGGGGATCGTGCTGGAGGATGGCCCACAAGGGACCACCTGGCGTCGTAAGTAATTGCGCTATTGCCGGATGCGAGTTCTCGCATCCGGTTATCGCCTGCTCCACCACAACATTCCCATCAGCACCATTCCCGGCAACCATACCCACATCAATTCAGAAATAATCACCTGATGTCCGTACGGCGTGGTGTAACGAGACAACGCAAACGGTGCGACCTTAATCACCTGCCAGGGAGCGAAAAAGCGTTCATCTGACCACGGCCATAGCCAGCCAACGCCTTTACCGCCAGTGGTTACCGAATCCAGCAAACTGTGCGAGAGCAACGAGACGGTTAAAAATAGCCAGCAGCGAATCAGCCCAGCCCTGAACCATCGTCGACCAATAAGTACGCATAGCAGCGGGACAACAAACGCAAACGCCAGCGAATGGGTAAACCCGCGATGACCAAAAACATTGCCGTAAGCAACGCCAAATTTAAACGACAATACGTCGGCATCGGGCAGCATCGCCAGGACAATTCCGGCAAATAACAGACGTGACGGGATGATTTTCGACCCCAGTCCTAAGCCCAGACAAAGGGGGACTGCGGCGTGAGTAATAACGGTTGGCATGATGATCGCTTCGGCAAAATGTCGATGCTATCAGCATGGCTGAACGGGGCGTAGAGGGCAAAAGTCTGAAAAGAGAACCGGCCTGTTGATACAGGCCGGGAAAGGGATCAGGCAACAACCTGTACGCTGTGACCTGCAAAACTTACTGTCTGCCCGGCGACGATTTTGCAGCGTTTGCGCGTTTCGACCGCGCCGTCGACTTTTACCTGGCCTTCAGCAATGACGATTTTCGCCTGCGCGCCGCTTTCGCTCCAGCCTTCCAGTTTCAGTAAGTCGCACAGCTCAACGTGCGGATGTTTACCTAAAGAAAATGTCGCCATGTTACTCACCCTGTGGATCATGATATTCAACGCACGCCTGTAGCGTGTTTTCAATCAGCGTGGCAACCGTCATCGGGCCAACGCCGCCGGGAACAGGCGTAATGTACGAGGCGCGTTTAGCCGCGTCTTCAAACACAACGTCGCCCACAACTTTGCCATTTTCCAGACGGTTGATGCCGACATCAATCACAATTGCGCCTTCTTTGATCCAGTCACCAGGAATAAAGCCCGGCTTGCCGACGGCGACGATCAGCAGATCGGCGTTTTCTACGTGATGACGCAGATTTTTAGTGAAACGGTGGGTAACGGTGGTGGTGCAACCTGCCAGCAGCAGTTCCATGCTCATCGGGCGGCCAACAATGTTCGATGCGCCAATCACCACGGCGTTGAGGCCGAAAGTATCAATGTTGTAACGCTCAAGCAGCGTGACGATACCGCGCGGGGTGCAAGGACGCAGACGCGGAGCGCGCTGGCACAGACGACCGACGTTGTAAGGATGGAAACCGTCCACGTCTTTGTCCGGGTGAATACGTTCCAGCACTTTGACGTTATCAATTCCCGCCGGTAATGGCAGTTGCACCAGAATGCCATCGATGGTGTTGTCGGCATTCAGTACATCGATAAGCTCCAGCAGCTCTGCTTCGCTGGTAGTTTCCGGAAGATCGTATGAGCGGGAGATGAATCCCACCTCTTCGCAAGCTTTGCGTTTGCTTGCGACATAAATTTGCGATGCAGGGTTGCTGCCCACCAGCACAACGGCCAGTCCCGGCGCCCGCAGTCCGGCTGCAATACGCGCCTGAACTTTTTGAGCAACCTCAGAGCGCACCTGCTGCGCAATCGTTTTACCATCTATAATCTTTGCTGCCATCAGAGAGAGGATTCCATCTGTTACGTAGGTCGAAGGGGATGCGTCTATTTTGTCAGAAGCGGGGCGTGATGTCAGTTTTCGTTTTCAGGAAAGTAAAACCTTCTGTACCTGGCGATAATGATAACCGTCGTTGGTTTGCCGCCGTAGTGAGCTAAATCTGATGTGGTCGTACACTTGTTCAGCAACCAGTTCAAAAGCCATTGACTCAGCAAGGGTTGACCGTATAATTCACGCGGTTGAACTGCATCACAGCATCAATGCGCCCTTAGCTCAGTTGGATAGAGCAACGACCTTCTAAGTCGTGGGCCGCAGGTTCGAATCCTGCAGGGCGCGCCATTACAATTCAATTAGTTACGCCTTCTTTATTTCCTTCATAATTTCAGAGTGGACGTATTTGGGACATCATTACCAAAAATGTCGTCTATTTTCCTCGCGTGCTCCGTCAAATGATTAGGCGCAAAGTGAGCATATCTACGCACCATTTCAATGGATTCCCATCCGCCCATTTCCTCAAGCACTGATGAAGAACATCAATGAATGCACCAGAATGAATCCGGTGAGTTAAGTTCAAACTGTAGTACAATTCTCTTCGGTATTAACAGGAAAGAATATGCTATGAACCCTTATATTTATCTTGGTGGCGCAATACTTGCAGAGGTCATTGGTACAACCTTAATGAAGTTTTCAGAGGGGTTTACACGGTTATGGCCCTCTGTTGGTACGATTATTTGTTACTGTACATCATTCTGGTTATTAGCTCAGACGCTGGCTTATATTCCTACAGGGATTGCTTATGCTATCTGGTCAGGCGTCGGTATCGTCCTGATTAGCTTACTTTCCTGGGGATTTTTCGGCCAACGGCTGGATCTGCCAGCCATTATAGGCATGATGTTGATTTGTGCCGGAGTGTTGGTAATTAACCTGTTGTCACGAAGCACACCACATTAAAAATAATTACTTTTGAATCGTATAAACATAAAGCAGCCCGTATCTTTATACGGACTGCTTTTTATACTGCTGGTAAATGTTTTTAGGTTAGTGGAGCAGGGGATTACCATATTTGTGTTCTGAACAATAGTAATAAAGTTTTCAGCGAGAAATGCCGCCAACATTTTGTGATGAAACGGAGATTGGTGGTAAATGGGGAAACAGGGGCTGTAGTTATTAGCTGCCGAGAATTAATTGTTTATAGCAGTATAAAAAACTGTTTATTTTTTAAACTTCATCCACATTGTGGATAAATATGAGAACCACCCGCTGAACGGGTGGTTATGCGTAAGTTAAATTTTATAATTTTAGTGAATGTTTACGCTGCAATAATGCAAATGATAGTGGACAAAAAGCACAATCAGACGATGCGTTCACTGTAGGATGCAACTGCCTGAGCATGGTAACCTGCCCCAAATTTCTGTCTGAACCCATCATTGCTAAGATAATAATAAGAATTATTATCTTTATTAAAGGCGTAAATGCCACACACACCGGAGTCCTCATTAATTGTGTTCCATCCACTATTAGCTATATTACCTCATTCCTGGTAAAGTCCTGCGTTAACTTCTCGCTTGATAATATGTGTTGCATAATTATCATCATAATCGTAACTATCGATATTCTGCGCTTCAGGAAATTCCCCGTTCATTTTTTTAATCCACGGTAAAATATCTTTAACTGAATGATAAGTTTCAGTGCTGTATTTGAAAAAACTCTTCACGATAAATATATAACCATCGGCAAATTGATTTGTTATTTTATCAGTAGCGATAATAGAAAATAACTTCCAAACGCACTTTTCATCTACGTTCGGAAAAGTCACTGTGCCATCCTGACTAACCGCCAGAATATTGTTGTCTGCTTCAGTGCCACAGCTCCATTTTACCTTATCATTATTAACAGGGTCATTATCAATTACCATCTTGAAGGTGGCTCCAGGAAACAAGTTGTTAGGAAAATTGTAACCAAACTTCATATCATTGCTAATATCATAGATATGGTTATCAACTAAAACACCTGTAATTTTACTCATCATTGACTCTCTTTGTTTATTAAATAAAAGGTTGTATTCCTGTGTAAAGGAATATGCTGATATTAATGCAGTCAATGAATTATTATTCTTATTTAAAATTTATATAGTGGTATGAATATTATTATATACCCCCTCTGAGTAGTGGCTACGCCGATTATTTGTGTCTTGTACGGGAATATCTAGAAAGTGCCAAATCGCCGCAAGTGTAAGCCTGAGCCGAAGCATTGCAAGATCTGATGGCAACTATCATGTGGTGACAAATGGTAAAGCGGGTAATAATGTTTATTGTGAATATAATGGTGTAACCGCTGATAAGAATATTTGATTGGAGGACAGATAATTAAAAGAGAACGTATGAAAGAATGAGCTTTGAAGTTTTAAGACAAACAGCAGTTTAAAACCTTCCTGTCATCTATTGACTGGGAGGAAAATGAAGGCATCCAGAACAAACAGTTAGTCGATGAAATTGGTTTTACCTATATTCTTCCTTTAACGCCTCCTCTTTCGCAAATTAAACCATCACTTTTTTGTCGCGGTTTTTCTAAATAATCGAAACACGCCAGACGCATAAAATGCGTTGAAAACAGAGAGCCTGCTAAACAATTAATACAGACAGAATTCTGATTAGGAAAGTGAAAAGGAAGGGAGCAAGCAAAGTTGCTCCCTTAAACAATTAATACTCGAGGATGCCACGCGCGACGGGCAAATAGCGTAGGGAGAAATAAAGCGTGTCTTTGCCGCAGGCGGAACGCTTCGCTAACAACGAGGCGATCTCCGCATTCGGTTTTGGTTTAGCTTCAAAGGTTTTACCTTTGCCCGCGATAAACAGTTCATAAACAATGCCGCTGGCGGGTGAGGAAGCCTGGCAATCTGCGCTGGCTTGCAGATAACGCTCACGCTGTCCGGCGGTGAGTTTATCCACGCCGCTGCCATCCTGTACCCAGACATTAACGCCGGTTGCTTTAACTTGTTCCAGCAGTTGCCGATAGCCATCGGGCGTCATATTTCCGGCAAAGAAACTACTGATATAAACCGGTTTTGCCGAAACATTGCTAATCAGCCGCTGCGAATTGTTTAACCATTTCAGCAATGGCTGACGGGCGGCTTCGCTGCGCCAGTTCAGGTCGTCAATTTCCGCACTGATGTACCAGCCATCCGGCGTCACGCCAGGCGCGGCGCTCCATAATCTGGCTTGCTGGAGATCGGCGGCCAGCAGGCGATTAAGATAGCTCTCCAGCGCTGCGGAGGACTGCTTCTGATGCATGAAAAATTCCGGATCGGCATTCAGACCAACAATCAGCTTCAGGCCTGCGTGTTGCGCTGCCGCTGCGCGACTGAACAATAATGCACGATCTTTTGGCTGAGTGAAGGCATCGCCATAACGGGTCCATTGCAGAATCAGGGTGTCGAAGCCCTGGTGACGCAACTGACTCATCAGTCCCTGCCACTGGACGTCGGTGACCTGACTGTCACGATTTTGTGGTTGCCAGATAATACCTTTCATCGCAAAAGAAAAAGGGCTGACTAACAGCAGTGTCAGCATTACGAAAAATAACTTACGCATTTACCAGTGCACTCCAATGGTGAGAAACGCGTTGTTGCGTTCTCCGCTACGTTGATTAATCGCCTTAAAGGTATGCTGATATTCGACGCCAAGGCTCACTTTATGCGGCCATGCATCGTAATGCGTTTCACCAGTCCAGATATTCCAGCGCACGCCAACACCGCCAAGCTGCGCGCCCTGAGTACCTTTATCCCGGTAGCCGTTACCCTGAATGTGAGCATAAGGTTCAATGGTTTGCCCGTTTGCTACTTTCTGATGCCAGCTCACGCGGTAATCTGCCGTCCATGCCTGAATATCCTGGCGAACATATTGTGCCGCATCGAGATACAGGTTTTGGGCAAACCAGCCCGGACCGTTCGGGTGCCACTCGTCGCTGTATTTACCGCCGTTAAAGAATGAAGCACTGGCGCGTAGCATAGTGTCGGATGCGCCATTTTGCCCGTTCAGCGGGAACTGTTGTTCAACGGCAAGGAAAAAGATCTGATCGCGCAGCGGTTTCCAGCGCAGGCCAGTACCGGACATTGGATTTTTCACCGGCATTGCCACACCGTTTTCTCCGGTATCGGCAAATACGCGGCTGTAAACTGAAAGCAAGTCGCCTTCCAGCAGCATATTGCGTCCAATGCGGTATTCGGCTTCCAGTTGCCCGTAGCTACGATAGCTTTTTCCCGGTGCTGCGCCGCCGACATTGTTGTTAGCTGTACTCATTGCGCCAGAACGCAAGCCGATGGAGGAATCGAAACTGAACGTCCAGCGGCGACCAACGTCTTCATGCAAGCGACGGAAATTGAAGCGTTGCTGATTTTGCTCCGGCGTCAGTGGGGTTATCAGCGCCTGGTTATCAATGTCATCAATTACCAGCCGGGCGTAGTGCTGCGTCGCAGGCATATCATCCAGACGCTGGTTCACGTAGGCCAGTTGTCGGATCAGTGCCGGATCGTCCGGTAGTCCTTTATGTGCCTGTTCCAGCATTTCCTGCGACTGCGCGATATCGCCGCTGTCCCACAAAGCGTAACCGAGCGCCGCCTGGGTGTTGCTGTTATTGGGTTCCAGCTCAAGCGCGGCGCGCAGATCGCTCACCGCTGCAGGAATATTATGCTGTTGCCGGTAAATCGTTGCCCGTGCGACGTATGCTTTGGCTGAAGGGGCAATATTGATTGAGCGAGTAAGATCGTTCAGTGCGAGCTCCGGCTGACCAGGAATATAACGTTGCGCATGCAGCCACCAGTATTGGGCATTGTTTCCCAGCCCACGTTGTTCTGCTTGTTGCAGCCAGCGATCGCGAGCTGCGCCATTTCCTGCTGCCTGGGCGGTATTGGCAGCGGCGAGCAGGTCCTCATTGCTCATGTCGCGTAAGCTGATTTTCTGCCAGGCCGCCAGGGCGGTATTGTAGTCTTCCACCTGGTATGCCTGATAAGCCACAGCGCGATGTTGCCAGACGTTCGGTTGCCTTTTTTCCGCCTGAAGCCAGGCATATAACGCCACGCCGGGGAGAGTTTCCCGATAACACTTTGCCAGACGGTTCCAGGCGGCAGCATCGTAGGAAGGTGACATATCCCCAAGTAAACGAACGATTGCCGGGCAATTATCCGCAATTCCCGGTAACTGGCTTTGCCACTGACGCTGCTCCGCCAGCGGCAAGGGCTTTGATAAAATCGCCACCTTCGCAGGTGTTGCCAGGTAAGGATGACTATCCAGTAGAGAAGCCAGTCGTGTCATTAAAGTATGGCTGACGCTCGCATCACCCTGGAAGGGATAGCGTTGCAGCAATAAATCGGCAGCTTCGCGTGACTGCCCGGCCTGCATCAGTTGCCAGGTCAGTTGATCCAGACGCGTAAGATTTGTCGGTTCTCGTTGATATAACAATCGTGCCAGACGCAGCGCTTCTGCTTTATTCCGGGTCGCCACGCTGACGGCATAACGCTCTTCAAGCATTTCATCGGCGGGAAGGGTAGCGAGCAGTTTTTGCGCTGCGTCGTACTGACCTTCTTTTAACAGCACTGGTAGCGTCGCGCCAACAACATACTGGCGGTTATCGGCAAACTGTACCTGATGATTCGCCAATGCCTGCACCGGGTTGTCACTGTATTTTGATAACAGATAGAGCCAGCTTTTTTCTTGTGCATCAGTGGTAAATAGCGGCGTATTTTCAGCCAGATAACGCTGGAGACGTGCTTTTTCGCCACGATAAGCCAGCGCGGTCGCGTAAGTAATATACGACTGTGGATCGGTGAAGATCCCCAGCGATTGCAGTGCCAGGATCCGATCGTCCAGTTGTCCGGCAAGAAGCACGTCAAACCACTGGCGGCGCTCCGCCGCGCTTAATGTGTTCTGCTGGCGTGCTTCATTGTATAGCGTATCTGCCTGCGACCATTGTTTCAGGTAGATTGCCCGTTGTAGCAGATCGGTCCGCAACGTTTTTCCTTCCGGCGACGCGGCAAACTTTGCATCGTTCAGTTGTGCTCTGGCGACAGGCAACTGCGCCAGCCGCAGCGCATTCTGCCCGACTTCGCTGCGACAACGCAGGGTCGGCGCAGCATCGCACGCTTTTTGCTGGTCGAGCAGTTCTTCAACAGTAGTCACGGTTTTAACTTCCACTGGAATTGCCGCCAGGTTTCGCTCAAGTCGGGCATCTCCAGGATGACGTTTCAGTTGATCCTCAAGCAATAATCGCGCGCGGTCATCATGACCAAAATGGCGATAAGCTTCCGCCAGATATAACGTCAACGGAATGTTATCCGGCACCTGCTGATGTATATATTCAAATTCACGGATGGCGGTTGCTTCGTCGTTATTTTTCTGTGCCTTCAGCGCCTTATCGAGACGGGGGTAAATAACAAAATGGCGATAGTCACTAAGCCCCAGCTCTTCTGCGCTGGTGCCGATAGTGTCTGCGAGTGCGCTGGTACTCAATAAGGACGTCAGCAGCAAACCAGACCATCCGATGATGCGATTAAGGTTATTCTCCTTCATTTTCGGACTCCAGTTGCGCAACCTGTTCGGTGGTTAAACCTGCTTTTAGTAATAGTGATTGCATTGAAACTTGTAATTCGCGCTGAATTGACAGTACGCGATCCAGCGTTTCCTGGCTGATAACGCCTTCGGTGACCAAAAATTTGCCGAGCGGCAGAGAGCTGCGTTCATGGCGCAGCAACAACACGTTAATTGCTGAACGATTAATATGACCGAGCGTAGTCAGTATTTCAGCGAACAGGAACTGATGCGGCACATATTGCCGCCAGATATCGCTGGCTTGTTGTTCCGTGAGCCACTGATGCTGAACCGCATTGTGCAACATTGACCGCGGGTCATGGCCGCGTCGGCGAGCATACCAGTGACGTAATCCGGTGACAATTTGTCCACGCAGAACAATGACGTAACGTACTTTTCGTCCGACCTTACGCGCCAGCGCCGCCAGCGAAACAGGGTCGATGCCGTCTTCACTGCCGACAATTAACTCTTCATTTTCCATGCGCAGCGGCAGCACCGCATAATGCAGCGCCACGGAGGCTGGCATCTCGGCAATCAGTGAGGAAGGGATCTGCCAGGCATCGATGGACTCCCACGCCACGCCGTTTTGTTCAGCCAGCGCTTGCGCCAGTTGTTCGGCGCTAATCAATCCTTGCATAAGCATCGAACCGCCGAGACGTAAACCTTCAACACGATTACGCAGTGCTGTATCGAGTTGCTCTTCGGTGATGACCTGATTTTCCAGCAGAATTTGACCTAACGGGCGCAACGAACGGGTATCACCAGTCACGCTGGGGAAATCGTGCGTCGTTTTATCCCATGCCACGCGACGCGGATCGCCGTGCTGAAGAACCTGTTTCAGCGCGCGCCAGTTGGCCATAAAGTTAATCAGGTTGCCCCAGAATAGCCGCAGGACGGACAGTAAGCCTTGCGTCAGGCCGTAGTAGCCAGTGACAAAAATCACTCGCTGCACAATGCGGTTGATCATCAAGCCAAAGTTTAGCCACAGCAGGGTCATTAACCATGCGCTGCCGCTGAAAATAGAAAGAAAATGCCAGGCATCGGAGCACAAACTTTCATACGCCATCAACAGCAAAAGCTGGATCATCACCAGCATCGCGAGGAAGCTGACAAAGTTACTGATTGCCCCTTTGCGATCGCGCCACAAAAAGTAGTTCAACGTCAGGCTGGAGGTCCATTTGTGGGTTTTAAAGCCCTGGAAAACAATGCCGATGATCCAGCGAGACTTTTGTCGAACGGCGGTGGAAAAGGTATCGGGGAAATATTCGCGCACGCAGATCATGTTTGACGTCCGCGCGTGCTGTAAAAATTTACGCTGCTCGCGTTCTTTGGCTTCGTCCACCACTGGAAAACGGACAAAAATTTCCGTCATACCTTTTTCTTTCAGGCGGAAACCAATGTCGTAATCTTCAGTAAGACTCTGCACGTCGAAAGCGATACCGTCACCGTCGGCTAACAGTGCGGTCACGGCACGGCGGCTGAAGCAGGTGCCGACGCCTGCGCTAGGCACTTGTCCGGCGAGAGCTTCACGCACTGGAACATCTTTGCCATGTAGTTCTGAAAATTCATCGATATAGGTCATGCTGGTGAAGTGTGTCCACTCGCGTTCAAACGGATAGACAGGGATCTGGATCAGATCTTTACGTTCCACCAGATAGTTGAACAGACGCAATTCCATTGGCGAAATCACGTCTTCAGCATCATGCAGAATAAAACCAGCAAAGGCAAAATTGGCGCTACGTTCAAACTGGGTGATGGCGTCCAGCACATTGTTCAGACAGTCTGCTTTACTGGTGGGGCCAGGACGCGCACAGACCACCTTATGCACGTTCGGGAAGCGAGCGCACACTTCGTCAACATCACGCTGGGTATCAGGGTCGTTCGGGTAAGTGCCAACAAAGATATGATAGTTTTCGTAGTCGAGCGTGGTTGCCGCCAGCTCGGCCATATTGCCGATGACGCCCGTTTCATTCCACGCCGGAACCATAATCGCTAAGGGTTTTTCATCCGGCTTATACAGTTCGCGGTAACTCATTCGCGGGTAGCGGCGATAAACACTCAACTTGCGCTTAATGCGGCGTACCCAGTAGACGACATCAATGAAAAAATCGTCCAGTCCGCTGATGAACATTATGACCGCTAACGTTATCGCGATTACTTTTAAGCCATAGAGCCAGGTAGCAAAAACATCAAGAAGCCAGTTCACAAAAAAGCCTTACATTAACGCTGGTTATGTTTTGGGTGGCGTATATTAAGGTTTTTTATGGATTGTGACAGCTTTTTACCATTAATAGGTATGACTGTTGCGGCACGTTATTTTTACACTGGTTATAAAAGTTACTGATTGCTGAATGATTAAGCGGGTAATGTGATCACAAACCTTGTTCCCCGCGTATCTGACGTTACCGCAACCGTGCCTTTATGCGCGACGACAATCGATTTCACTATCGCCAGACCAATGCCGCTGCCTTCGCCTTTTCGCTGGCGGGAAGGGTCCACGCGGTAGAAGCGGTCAAACAATCGCGGTAAGTGCTCGGGTGGAATCGGCGTACCAGGATTTTCGACTGTGATCTGTACTTTGTCATCGGCAGTCTGGCAGCACACTACAATTTCCTCTCCGGTTGGCGTATAACGCAGAGCGTTAGAAAGCAGGTTGCTTAACGCCCGACGCAGCATCAGCGGATCGCCCGCAGCCTGACACTTATCGCCAACAAACCGCAGCTCCACGCCGCGATCTTCCGCTAACGCCTCGAAAAAATCGAACACTTTTCCGACTTCATCCGCCAGGTTGAGCATTTTCTTTTCGGGGATTAACTGGTTGTTATCGGCCTGGGCGAGAAACAGCATATCGCTGACCATTTTCGCCATTCGCGTCAGCTCTTCGAGATTCGAGTAGAGCACATCTTCCAGCTCCTTCTGGCTGCGTGACTGACTGAGGGCGATTTCCGTTTGCGTAATGAGGTTAGTAATTGGCGTGCGAATTTCATGGGCGATATCCGCCGAGAAGTTTGACTGGCGGGTAAAAACATCCTCAATACGTTCGATCATATGATTGAACGACAGTACCAGCTGCTCCAGCTCAATCGGCACGGTTTGCGGGTCGAGGCGAACGTCGAGATCTTTCGAGGTAATGTTCTGGATCTGACGGCTGACGCTGCGGATCGGCGCGTGGCCTTTATGTACTGCCAACAGCACGATAAAGACGATCAGGATGCTGATGATCGATGCAGTCATTACAAGTTTATTCATCAAATCATTTATGTAATGAAGATGAAAATCGATCGACAGCGCGATGTAGAGCGTATAAATCGGTTTGCCGTCCACCTGCGGGCCTACCGGCAAGCTAATCATCCGCCAGTTGCTGTGTTCCATATGCCCGTGACCGTGACCCGGCATCATAATCGTCGGGCCGGAGAGGAGAAACACTTCGCCACCCCGGGCGTCTGTATCGGGTATGGCATCACGTGCAAATTCGCGGATATCCGGCACACCGGGCGAGTGATATACCGTTTTACCGTGGCTGTCGGCCAGGGAAATCAACACATTGGAATAACCACTGACAATGTCTTCCAGCGTCATTAAGCGTCGGGCTTGCGTCTCTTCGGGATGATTAAGAACGCGCTTGAGCGTGGCGCTAATCTCTTTTAAATCATTAATATCCTGCTCGGCAAAATGCACTTTTACCGAGTGGATCATGATCCATGCAAAGGCGAAAAATGCCGCGATGGTGGCCAGGCTGATAAAAAAGGTCAGGCGGGTTGCCAGCGAAAACGGGCGCTGAAACGGCTTACTGGCCATCCGGCACCTCAAGCATATAGCCTACGCCGCGTACGGTTTGAATCAGCTTTGGTTCAAAATCGTTGTCGATTTTGCCGCGCAGCCGCTTCACTGCCACATCAATGGCGTTGGTGTCGCTGTCGAAATTCATGTCCCACACCTGTGAGGCGATAAGCGAGCGGGGCAGCACTTCGCCTTGATGGCGGAGAAAAAACTCCAGCAGGGTAAATTCTTTACTGGTCAGAGTGATGCGTGTGCCGCTGCGGGTGACTTTGCGGCTGACGAGATCAACCATCAGGTCGGCAACCTGAAACTGACTTTCGATAATCACCGCCGCCCCGCGCCGCAGTAAGGTGCGCACTCGCGCCAGCAGTTCAGCAAAAGCGAATGGCTTCACCAGGTAGTCATCTGCCCCCAGCTCCAGCCCCTTGACGCGATGTTCAATGGTTCCCAGCGCAGTAAGTAGCAGAATCGGCATCCCTTTATTGGCGGAACGCAACATGCGCACGATATCCCAGCCGTTCACGTCTGGCAGCATAATATCGAGGATTATCAGGTCGTAATCTCCGGTCATCGCCAGATGGTAGCCATTCAGCCCGTTATCGGCCAAATCGACCACAAAACCGGCCTCGGTTAACCCTTTGGTTAAGTATTCGCCGGTTTTCTTTTCATCTTCGACAATCAACAGTTTCATATTCCCTCCGCATGTTGCCCGGCCAATTCTAGAGTAGCGGGATCAGATGGCAATCGCTTATTGGCAAAATGACAATTTTGTCATTTTCCTGTCACCGTAAAATCAGAGCCTGGCGGGTAAAGTTGGCGGCATAAAATAACCAGAAATTATGTGCCTATGTCTCCTTGTAAACTTCTGACATTTTGTGTGGCCCTTGCGTTAACCGGTTGTTCGCTGGCACCGGATTATCAGCGTCCGGCAATGCCTGTGCCGCAACAGTTCTCACTCAGCCAGAACGGCCTGGTTAACGCGGCAGATAACTACCAGAACGCGGGATGGCGCACTTTTTTTGTTGATAATCAGGTGAAAACGCTGATTGGCGAGGCGCTGGTGAATAACCGGGATTTGCGCATGGCGACGCTGAAAGTGCAGGAGGCACGGGCGCAATATCGTCTGACCGATGCCGACCGCTATCCACAACTCAATGGCGAGGGCAGCGGCAGCTGGAGCGGCAATCTTAAAGGCGATTCAGCCACGACGCGGGAGTTTTCGACTGGCCTTAACGCCAGCTTTGATCTCGATTTTTTCGGTCGCTTAAAGAACATGAGCGAAGCCGAGCGACAAAATTATTTAGCAACTGAGGAAGCCCGGCGTGCGGTGCATATTCTGCTGGTTTCTAATGTTGCGCAAAGCTATTTCAATCAGCAACTGGCCTATGCGCAATTACAAATAGCCGAAGAAACGCTGCGTAATTACCAGCAGTCATATGCATTTGTCGAAAAACAACTGTTAACCGGCAGCAGCAATGTTCTGGCGCTGGAACAGGCTCGCGGGGTGATTGAAAGTACCCGCAGCGATATTGCTAAACGTCAGGGCGAACTGGCGCAGGCGAATAATGCATTGCAACTGTTACTGGGAAGCTACGGCAAGCTGCCGCAAGCGCAGACAGTAAACAGCGGCAGCCTGCAGAGCGTTAAATTACCGGCGGGATTGTCGTCGCAAATCTTATTGCAGCGCCCGGATATTATGGAAGCTGAACACGCATTAATGGCGGCTAATGCCAATATTGGCGCCGCACGCGCGGCATTTTTCCCGTCTATCAGCCTGACCAGCGGAATATCGACCGCCAGCAGCGATCTGTCGTCATTATTTAACGCCAGCAGCGGGATGTGGAATTTTATTCCCAAAATTGAGATCCCTATTTTTAATGCCGGACGCAACCAGGCCAATCTGGATATCGCCGAAATTCGCCAGCAGCAGTCGGTGGTGAATTATGAACAGAAAATCCAGAATGCCTTTAAAGAAGTGGCAGATGCGCTGGCATTACGTCAAAGCCTGAATGATCAAATTAGCGCCCAGCAGCGTTATCTGGCGTCGCTACAAATTACCCTGCAACGGGCGCGGGCATTATATCAGCACGGCGCAGTCAGTTATCTGGAAGTGCTGGATGCCGAGCGTTCTTTATTTGCAACCCGACAAACTTTACTTGACCTGAATTATGCCCGTCAGGTTAACGAAATTTCTTTATATACCGCACTTGGTGGCGGTTGGCAGCAATAATTTTTAACTTCAGGAGAGAATAAATGAAAAAAGCACTGCAAGTCGCAATGTTCAGTTTGTTTACCGTTATTGGCTTTAATGCTCAGGCTAACGAACATCATCATGAAACCATGAGCGAAGCACAACCACAGGTTATTAGCGCCACTGGCGTGGTAAAAGGCGTTGATCTGGAAAGCAAAAAAGTCACCATCCACCACGATCCGATTGCCGCAGTGAACTGGCCGGAGATGACTATGCGCTTTACCATCACTCCGCAGACGAAAATGAGCGAAATTAAAACCGGCGACAAAGTGGCGTTTAATTTTGTCCAGCAGGGCAATCTCTCTTTATTACAGGATATTAAAGTCAGCCAGTAACCCAGGTTTAATTCAATGAAAAAAATCGCGCTTATTATCGGCAGCATGATCGCGGGCGGTATTATTTCTGCGGCAGGTTTTACCTGGTTTGCAAAGGCTGAACCGCCAGTGGAAAAAACGCCAACCGCAGAACGTAAAATCTTATTCTGGTACGACCCGATGTATCCCAATACGCGGTTCGATAAACCAGGTAAATCGCCGTTTATGGATATGGATCTGGTGCCGAAATATGCCGATGAAGAGAGTTCTGCGTCTGGTGTGCGCATTGACCCGACCCAGACGCAGAATCTGGGGGTGAAAACGGCTACCGTCACGCGCGGGCCGCTGACTTTTGCCCAGAGTTTCCCGGCGAATGTTAGTTACAACGAGTATCAGTTTGCCATTGTGCAGGCTCGCGCTGCCGGGTTTATCGACAAGGTGTATCCGCTTACTGTGGGCGATAAAGTGAAAAAAGGCGCACCGCTTCTCGACCTGACCATTCCCGACTGGGTGGAAGCGCAGAGTGAGTATTTACTGCTGCGCGAAACCGGCGGTACGGCGACCCAGACTGAAGGCATTCTTGAACGCCTGCGACTGGCGGGAATGCCGGAGGCCGATATTCGCCGCCTGATCGCCACGCAAAAAATCCAGACTCGCTTTACGCTCAAAGCGCCCATTGATGGTGTAATCACCGCGTTTGATCTGCGCGCGGGTATGAATATCGCCAAAGATAACGTGGTAGCGAAAATTCAGGGTATGGACCCGGTGTGGGTCACTGCCGCGATCCCGGAGTCTATCGCCTGGCTGGTGAAAGATGCCTCGCAGTTTACGCTCACCGTTCCGGCGCGACCTGATAAAACACTCACCATCCGCAAATGGACTCTGCTACCCGGCGTGGATGCTGCGACCCGCACGCTACAACTGCGTCTGGAAGTCGACAACGCCGACGAGGCGCTCAAGCCGGGAATGAACGCCTGGTTGCAACTCAACACTGCCAGCGAACCGATGCTGCTCATTCCGTCACAGGCGCTGATCGACACCGGCAGCGAACAGCGGGTGATTACCGTTGATACCGACGGGCGCTTTGTACCTAAACGCGTTGCCGTTTTCCAGGCATCGCAAGGTGTCACCGCGCTACGCTCGGGTTTGGCGGAAGGTGAAAAGGTGGTTTCCAGCGGCCTGTTCCTGATTGATTCCGAAGCCAATATTTCTGGCGCACTGGAGCGGATGCGCTCTGAAAGTGCTACCCACGCGCATTGAGGGAATAACCAATGATTGAATGGATTATTCGTCGCTCGGTGGCGAACCGTTTTCTGGTGCTGATGGGCGCGTTGTTTCTGAGCATTTGGGGAACCTGGACCATCATTAATACGCCAGTGGATGCGCTGCCGGATCTCTCTGATGTGCAGGTAATTATTAAAACCAGCTATCCTGGCCAGGCGCCGCAAATCGTCGAAAATCAGGTCACTTATCCGCTGACTACCACCATGTTGTCAGTACCTGGCGCGAAGACCGTGCGCGGTTTCTCGCAGTTTGGCGACTCTTATGTGTATGTCATTTTCGAAGATGGCACCGATCCGTATTGGGCGCGCTCGCGGGTGCTGGAGTACCTTAACCAGGTGCAGAGTAAGCTGCCTGCGGGTGTCAGCGCCGAGCTGGGACCAGACGCCACGGGCGTTGGCTGGATCTATGAATACGCGCTGGTGGATCGCAGCGGTAAGCACGATCTGGCCGATCTACGCTCATTGCAGGACTGGTTTCTTAAATATGAGCTAAAAACCATCCCTAACGTTGCGGAAGTGGCGTCGGTGGGCGGCGTGGTGAAAGAGTATCAGGTGGTTATCGATCCCCAGCGCCTGGCGCAATATGGCATCAGTCTCGCCGAAGTGAAAAGCGCGCTGGATGCTTCAAACCAGGAAGCAGGCGGTTCGTCGATTGAACTGGCGGAAGCGGAATATATGGTGCGCGCCAGTGGCTATCTGCAAACGCTCGACGACTTTAATCACATCGTTTTAAAAGCCAGTGAAAATGGTGTACCCGTTTATTTGCGTGATGTTGCTAAGGTCCAGATTGGCCCGGAAATGCGCCGGGGCATTGCCGAACTGAACGGCGAAGGCGAAGTGGCTGGCGGGGTGGTGATCCTGCGTTCCGGCAAAAACGCCCGTGAAGTTATCGCTGCCGTGAAGGACAAGCTGGAAACGCTAAAAAGCAGTCTGCCGGAAGGCGTGGAGATAGTTACAACATACGATCGCAGCCAGCTCATTGACCGCGCCATCGACAACCTTAGCGGCAAGTTGCTGGAAGAGTTTATTGTGGTGGCGATTGTCTGTGCGCTGTTCCTCTGGCATGTGCGCTCGGCGTTGGTGGCGATTATTTCGTTGCCGTTGGGGCTGTGTATTGCTTTTATTGTCATGCACTTCCAGGGATTGAACGCCAATATTATGTCGCTGGGAGGTATTGCGATTGCCGTCGGGGCGATGGTCGATGCCGCTATCGTCATGATCGAGAATGCGCATAAACGGCTGGAAGAGTGGCAGCACCAGCATCCTGGCGCCACGCTGGATAATAAAACGCGCTGGCAGGTGATTACCGATGCATCTGTTGAAGTGGGGCCGGCGCTGTTTATCAGTCTGCTGATTATCACGTTGTCGTTTATCCCGATCTTCACTCTGGAAGGGCAGGAAGGACGTTTGTTTGGTCCGCTGGCGTTTACCAAAACCTATGCCATGGCAGGCGCGGCACTACTGGCGATCGTGGTGATCCCGATCCTGATGGGCTACTGGATACGTGGCAAAATTCCGGCGGAAAGCTGTAACCCGCTCAATCGTTTTTTGATTCGTATTTACCATCCGCTGCTGTTGAAAGTACTGCACTGGCCGAAAACCACGTTGCTGGTGGCTGTACTTTCGGTGCTGACGGTTCTCTGGCCGCTTAATAAAGTCGGCGGGGAATTTTTACCGCAGATCAATGAAGGCGACTTGCTGTATATGCCTTCAACGCTGCCGGGGATTTCCGCGGCAGAGGCGGCGAGTATGCTGCAAAAAACCGACAAGCTGATTATGAGTGTGCCGGAAGTGGCACGGGTGTTTGGCAAAACCGGGAAAGCGGAAACCGCCACCGACTCTGCACCGCTGGAGATGGTAGAAACGACTATTCAGCTGAAGCCGCAGGATCAGTGGCGACCAGGCATGACGATGGACAAAATCATCGAAGAGCTGGATAACACCGTGCGGCTGCCGGGGCTGGCGAATCTGTGGGTGCCGCCAATCCGTAACCGTATCGATATGCTTTCGACCGGCATTAAAAGTCCTATCGGTATTAAAGTGTCTGGCAACGTGCTGGCGGATATCGACGCGATGGCGGAGCAAATTGAAGAGGTGGCGCGAACGGTGCCTGGCGTGGTTTCTGCTCTAGCCGAGCGCCTGGAAGGTGGGCGCTATATCAACGTTGAGATTAACCGTGAAAAAGCCGCGCGTTACGGTATGACGGTGGCGGATGTGCAGTTGTTTGTGACTTCTGCCGTGGGTGGGGCGATGGTTGGCGAAACGGTGGAAGGGATTGCCCGTTATCCAATTAATCTGCGTTATCCGCAAAGCTGGCGCGATAGCCCGCAGGCGCTGCGACAGCTGCCGATCCTGACGCCGATGAAACAGCAAATCACCCTTGCGGACGTTGCCGACGTTAAAGTCTCCACCGGACCGTCGATGCTGAAAACCGAGAATGCGCGACCGACGAGCTGGATTTATATCGATGCCCGCGACCGTGACATGGTGTCGGTGGTTCACGATCTGCAAAAAGCAATAGCCGAAAAAGTGCAATTGAAACCAGGCACCAGCGTGGCGTTCTCCGGGCAGTTTGAACTGCTGGAGCGTGCCAATCATAAGCTGAAACTCATGGTGCCGATGACGCTGATGATCATCTTTGTGTTGTTGTATCTGGCGTTCCGTCGCGTGGGCGAAGCGCTGCTGATTATCAGTAGCGTACCGTTTGCGCTGGTGGGCGGCATCTGGTTCCTGTGGTGGATGGGCTTTCATCTTTCCGTGGCGACGGGGACCGGCTTTATCGCCCTCGCCGGAGTCGCCGCCGAGTTTGGCGTGGTGATGCTGATGTATTTACGTCATGCCATAGAGGCAGATCCGTCGCTGAATAATCCGCAAACATTCAGTGAGCAGAAGCTGGATGAAGCGTTATATCACGGCGCGGTGCTGCGCGTGCGCCCGAAAGCGATGACGGTGGCGGTGATTATCGCTGGCCTGCTGCCGATTTTGTGGGGAACGGGGGCGGGTTCAGAAGTGATGAGCCGCATTGCCGCACCGATGATTGGCGGCATGATCACCGCACCGCTGCTGTCGCTGTTTATTATTCCGGCGGCGTATAAGTTGATGTGGTTGAATCGACATCAGGTGCGGAAATAAAAGCAGAGCCGGGGAGGGATACCCGGTTTAACTGTGTGGATTGTGTCTTGCGACGACCAGCACTAAATGTTAAAAGGAGCCCCTCAATAAAAAAGACACACAGGGGAAAGGCGTGAAAAACGCGTCAACCGTATCGGAAGATACTGCGTCGAATCAAGAACCGACGCTTCATCGGGGATTACATAACCGTCATATTCAGCTGATTGCGCTGGGTGGTGCAATCGGTACTGGTCTGTTTCTTGGCATTGGTCCGGCCATTCAGATGGCAGGTCCGGCGGTGTTGCTGGGCTACGGCGTCGCCGGGATCATCGCTTTCCTGATTATGCGCCAGCTTGGCGAGATGGTGGTCGAAGAGCCGGTATCTGGTTCGTTTGCCCACTTTGCCTATAAATACTGGGGACCGTTTGCGGGCTTCCTTTCCGGCTGGAACTACTGGGTGATGTTCGTGCTGGTGGGAATGGCAGAGCTGACTGCTGCGGGCATCTATATGCAGTACTGGTTCCCGGATGTTCCTACCTGGATCTGGGCTGCTGCCTTCTTTATTATCATCAACGCCGTTAACCTGGTGAACGTGCGCTTATATGGCGAAACCGAGTTCTGGTTTGCGCTGATTAAAGTGCTGGCGATCATCGGTATGATCGGCTTTGGTCTGTGGCTGCTGTTTTCTGGTCACGGCGGTGAGAAAGCCAGTATCGACAACCTCTGGCGCTACGGCGGCTTCTTTGCCACCGGCTGGAATGGGCTGATTTTGTCGCTGGCGGTGATTATGTTCTCCTTCGGCGGTCTGGAACTGATTGGTATTACAGCCGCTGAAGCACGCGATCCGGAAAAAAGCATCCCTAAAGCGGTAAATCAGGTTGTTTATCGTATCCTGCTGTTTTATATCGGTTCACTGGTGGTTTTACTGGCGCTCTACCCGTGGGTGGAAGTGAAATCTAACAGTAGCCCGTTTGTGATGATTTTCCATAACCTCGACAGCAACGTGGTGGCTTCTGCGCTGAACTTCGTCATTCTGGTGGCGTCGTTGTCGGTGTATAACAGCGGGGTATACTCCAACAGCCGCATGCTGTTTGGCCTTTCTGTGCAGGGTAATGCACCGAAGTTTCTTACCCGTGTTAGCCATCGCGGCGTGCCGATCAACTCGCTGATGCTTTCCGGGGCGATCACTTCGCTGGTGGTGTTGATTAACTATCTGCTGCCGCAAAAAGCGTTTGGTCTGCTGATGGCGCTGGTGGTGGCTACGCTGCTGTTGAACTGGATTATGATCTGCCTGGCGCATCTGCGTTTTCGCGCGGCGATGCGACGTCAGGGACGAGAAACACAGTTTAAGGCGCTGCTCTATCCGTTCGGCAACTATCTTTGCATTGCTTTCCTCGGCATGATTTTGCTGCTGATGTGCACGATGGATGATATGCGCCTGTCTGCAATTTTGCTGCCGGTGTGGATTGTGTTCCTGTTTGTGGCGTTTAAAACGCTGCGTCGGAAAGCGAAATAATAGTGTAGTAACGTAGGTCGGATAAGGCGTTCACGCCGCATCCGACAAAACGATGTCAACAGTCTGAAACCGCTCTCATCCATTTGATGAGAGCGGTTTTTTAATTACTGCTTAAATGCACCTGCCAGGGAGCGAATATCATTGCCGGTTGGTGACTGATGAAGCCGCAGACCAAACTCTTCGACGATAGCAAATATGTGGTCGAAAATATCAGCCTGAATACTTTCATATTCCAGCCACACCACGGTGTTGGTAAACGCATAGATCTCAAGCGGTAAACCATTATCTCCCGGTGCCAGTTGGCGCACCATTAAGGTCATATCTTTACGAATCCGTGGATGGTTGCGCAGATATTCATTCAGATAGGCGCGAAATGTTCCAATATTGGTCATCCGCCGCAGGTTTAATATAGACTCCGTAGAACCTTGCTGGCGATTCCACTCATTAATTTCCTTATGGCGGCTGGTTAAATAAGGCTTTAACAAATGCGCTTTATTCAGACGTTGCATTTCGTCTTCATCAAGAAAACGAATACTGGTGACATCAATACTGATACTGCGCTTAATACGCCGCCCACCGGATGCTGACATTCCGCTCCAGTTTTTAAAGGAGTCGGACACCAGTGACCAGGTGGGAATGGTGGTAATGGTATTGTCCCAGTTGCGCACTTTGACGGTGGTTAAACCAATATCAATTACTGCACCATCCGCGCCATATTTTGGCATCTCCAGCCAGTCGCCCAGTTTCAGCATATCGTTTGCGGAAAGCTGAATGCCGGCCACCAGACCGAGGATCGGATCTTTAAACACCAACATCAGCACTGCGGCCATTGCGCCAAGACCACTGATCAGAATTGCTGGCGACTGGCCAATCAGCAGCGAGATCATCAATATGCCGACCAGAATTGCGCCGATCAGTTTGATCCCCTGAAATATTCCTTTCAACGGTAACTGCTTTGCCGCCGGGAATTTCTGCGCCAGATTTAAAATAACATCCAGCAAAGAGAAGACCGAAAGCAACGCATACATCATGATCCACAACTGCGCGCAGGTGGTCAGAATATCAGCCGCTTCGGTGCCTTTTTGCAGCCAGAATACCGCCTGAATATTGACGATAATCCCCTGCAGGGTAAAAGCTAAACGGTGGAAGAGTTTATTCTGGGTAATGATTTGCAACCACAGTCTTGAACTGGCGATGGCGCGTTTTTCGAAGGTACGTAGTACCACCCAGTGCAAAATAATATGCACGACAACGGCGGTCAGAAAAATAATACCGAAAATCATCACCATCGAGGTGGTGTGATCAATCTCGATACCCGCTAAATCTTCAACCTGGGATATTAAATCCTGCATAACATCTCCTTTATACAACAGCGGCCTATGATGACGGCTGAAACAGGGTTATGCAAATCAGGAGAATCTGAGGGGGAATTTCCTGCGAGGGCTGATGGCAAATATAAAATTGCCTGATGCGCTACGCTTATCAGGCCTGGGTGGTTCTGCAATATATTGAATTAGCAAGATTTTGCAGGCCGGATAAGGCGATCACGCCGCATCCGGCATAAACAAAGCGCACTTTGTCAGCAATCTGAGCCGGGATTGGCTCCCGGCTGCCAGGAGAATTACACTTCGGTTAAGGTGATGTTTTGCGGCAGACGAGATTTCGGCAGCGTAGCGTTAAAATCTTCAACGCTGTGATGACCGACCGGAACAACCACCAGACTGGTGTAGCCTTTCTCTTTCAAACCAAATTCTTCATCGAGGATGGCGGCATCAAAACCTTCGATTGGTACCGCGTCCAGACCCAGTGCTGCAACACCCAGCAGGAAGTTACCAACATTGAGATAAACCTGTTTTGCCATCCACTCTGCATCATCATGCAGATCTTTACGGTGCATATCGGCGAAGAACTTGCGACCTTTATCGTTGGCGGCTTTCGCTTCCGGCGTGGCAAAGCGGCCATCGGCATCTTCCTGGTCAACAACCAGTTTCAGCCAGGCATCGTCCATCGCAGTTTTCGCGCAGAACACCACGACGTGCGAGGCATCAAGCATTTTGCGCTCGTTGAACACGTAATTTTCGGCGGCGGATTTAGCAATACGCGCTTTGCCTTCTTCGGTGCTGGCAACAATAAAATGCCACGGCTGGGAGTTGGTGCTGGATGGGCTGTATTGCAGCAGGGTTTTGATCTGCTCTGCCTGTTCTGGGGTAAGTTTTTTGCTGGCATCAAATGCCTTAGTGGAATGACGCTTTAAGGCGACAGAAATGATATCCATAAAGACTCCATGTGTATGTAATTTTGCGTGCCAGCAGATTACAAGGATCGAAGTAAAATGGTAAGCGAGAAAAATGCTCTATAGATTTTCGTTTTAGCCAGGACGCACTCTTTTTTGATCGCGTTTCGCCAGGCCATCAACCACCAGATTCCATGAATCGTTGATCAGATCGCGAAGTAACGCTTCGGCGATTTCCTCACCGGGATAGACCGAAATCCAGTGCTTTTTATTCATGTGATATCCAGGCTTAATGCTCGGGTATATCTGCTGATTTAACAGGGATTTTTGTGGATCGGACTTCAAATTGATAAAAGGGATGCCGCGCAGCTCCGACGACAGCATAAAAATCTTGCCGCCAATTTTAAACACATCAAACTCCGGGCCGAACGGCCAGCAAAGTTCGACAAAAGGTAGCTCAAGGGCCAGGCGTTTCGCCGTTTCGTGCAGTGATTGCTTATCCATAAACGTTCCTTTAGGCGAAGGAGAATAAGCAAAGTATGCCGCGAAGTACGGCGATAATCGACGTTTAATCCGCCAGAGAGAACCAGCGTCGCCAGATAAATCTAAGAACAAAATACTCAATAGCGCCCAGCACTAAAAACCACAGGCAAAACAATAAAGTGTAAAGCTGACTCAGATCCATCAGATGGAACGTGGTCACCAGTTTTTGTGCCAGCGTCAGCCCCAGTGCGGGGGCGGGCAGCAGCAGGCAGGAGAGAAAAGCCATCAGCAAAATGCCTGCTGCGGTGGTCAAGGTTTCTAAAGGGTGTTTCATAACATTGTTAAATGTAAGTTAAAACACCATTGTCAGGGATATTCTTCTGTAAGGCAATTCCCGGCTTAGTCTCCGGTCCAGATCTCACAATGCTTTTTCACCAGCCCAATCAGCGAGCCACCATCGGCGACGAAATCGCGCATCAACTGTGCTTCATTCAGACCGCTGGCAACCTGGCGGTGCAGTGCTTCAATCGCGCTCGATGCGCCAATTTTATGTGCGGAAGGGGCGATTTTTTCCAGTAAACGCAAGGTGTCTTCCGTTAGTGGCCGACGATCGCCAGTGTGCGGATCGGTAATGACGCCTTCCAGCCCATAGCGGCAGGCCTGGAAACGGTTGAATTTATACAGCAGGTAATCTTTCTCCTGATGTTTGAACGGGCGTTCCGTCAGTAACCACTGGGCGGTAACCTGAATCAATCCCGCCATATTTACCGCATGGCTAAGAGTTAACGGAGTATCCATCACCCGGACCTCCACCGTGCCAAAATGGGGACTGGGGCGAATATCCCAGTGTAGATCTTTAATGCTGTCGATCATCGTGGTGTAACTCAGGCAGCGAAACAGGGTTTCAAATTGCTGCCAGTTACTGACCCACGGCATTGGGCCATTATCGGGAAAGGCGGAAAAAATATTCGGTCTTGAGGAGGCAAAGCGTGTATCCGTTCCTTGCATATACGGCGACGCGGCGGAAAGGGCGATAAAGTGCGGTACAAACCGCGATAGGCCGTGCAGCAAATAAATAGCATCATCGCCACTGGCGCAGCCAACGTGCACGTGTTGACCAAAAACCGTCGCCTGCTGAATGAGATAGCCAAAGTTTTCCAGCGTTCGTTGATAACGCTCGTTGTCGCATACCTCCTGACGCTGCCATTTCTGAAACGGGTGCGTGCCACCGCCGCAAATTTCCAGATGATGGTCTGCGGCTGCCTGCAATACAACTTTCTGCATCGCTGAAAATTGTCCGGCAGCCTGGTTGATATCACGACAAACGCCAGTCGCCAGTTCCAGCATACTTTCGGTGATATCGTGCTTCACTTCCCCGGCAGTGATCTTACTTTTAACCGCGTCAATCAGTGTTGAAGAGTCCTGGCTTAAATCATATCCCGGCGGATTAACCACCTGCATTTCCAGTTCAATACCGAGAGTAAAGGGTTCAGAAACATGAAAGTCGGGTAATGGCATAGGTTTCTCTTATGTTGGTATGTTCTATTCAGTATAGAAGTGGGAGTGGCTGGCTGAGATGCGGAAGTTCTGGAATGTTTCTATCTGATTGTGGTTGCGAACTGATATAACAGTTTAAAACATCAGCAAAAGGGGAAGGTCGTGCCGGAAATTAATCAATATGGACAGACGGTAGGCGATGCGCTACCGGGCTGGCAGGGCGCGGCGGTTTTACCGCGTCATTTACTGGAAGGACAATGGTGTCGACTGGAGCCACTAGACGCACAACGTCACGCTGGCGATTTGTTTGATGCATATGCTCAGGCGCCAGACGAGCGTGACTGGACGTGGCTTGCCAGCAGTCGTCCGGCAAGTGTTGCAGCTACCGAGTCGTGGGTTGCTGGCAAAGTGAATGATCTTTCACTGGTGCCATTTGCAGTGGTTGATAATCGTTCAGCGCGCGCCGTTGGGTTGGTCTGTTTTATGGCAATCGAACGCGAACATGGTTCGGTTGAAATCGGCCATGTTACCTGGTCGCCGCGAATGAAAAATAGTGTGCTCGGTACTGAAGCGATTTGGTTACTGCTGCAATGTGCCTTTACGCATGGCTATCGTCGTGTGGAATGGAAATGTGATTCTCTTAACCTGGCATCACGTCGTGCCGCTGAACGTTTAGGTTTTGTTTTTGAAGGTCGTTTCCGACAGAAAATTGTGCGCAAAGGGCGTAACCGTGACAGCGACTGGTTATCGATTATTGATAGCGAATGGCCGCAATGTGACAAGGTGCTGCAGAGCTGGCTGGCGGCGGAGAATTTTGACGAGCAGGGGAGGCAGAAAAAAAGCCTGGCCCAGTTGCGGATCGAATAATGAATAACGGAAAGTCCGAAACAAGATTTGCTGTATAAATAAACAGTAATTTTGCTAAGGAAGGGTAAGATAACTGCGGGTGCCTGAAGCTTTCCGGTTTCAGGTTTACTCTGAGGTCTGGAAAGATGAAGCCCCAGGACGATATTTCTATCAACCCTGGGGCTGCCACTCCAAACCAGACAATTTGGATGGTAGTCCCTTCTTCGCATGGAGGCAATATAAACATGCTGACGAAATATGCCCTTGTGGCAGTCATAGTGCTGTGTTTAACGGCGCTGGGATTTACGCTTCTGGTCCGCGACTCGCTGTGTGAGTTTACGGTGAAGGAACGTAATATTGAGTTTAAGGCTGTTCTCGCTTACGAACCGAAGAAGTAGCCGTTGTGCGGGGAGTAATCCCCGCATATCCAGTTGTCAGGTCAGGGTGGTAAGGTACCTGTTTTATACTTTCGCCCGTGGTCAGCAATGGCTACGGGCGATTTCGTTTTAAGAGCAATGATGAGTTTTGTCGACAGAAGTCCGAAACAGGATTAACTGTATAAATAAACAGCCATTTTGCTAAGGAAGGGTAAGATAACTGCGGGTGCCTGAAGCTTTCCGGTTTCAGGTAAACTCTGAGGTCTGGAAAGATGAAGCCCCGGGAGATATTTCTATCAACCCTGGGGCTGCCACTCCAAACCCGAACAATTTGGATGGTAGTCCCTTCTTCGCATGGAGGCAATATAAACATGCTGACGAAATATGCCCTTGTGGCAGTCATAGTGCTGTGTTTAACGGCGCTGGGATTTACGCTTCTGGTCCGCGACTCGCTGTGTGAGTTTACGGTGAAGGAACGTAATATTGAGTTTAAGGCTGTTCTCGCTTACGAACCGAAGAAGTAGCCGTTGTGCGGGGAGTAATCCCCGCATATCCGGTTGTCAGGTCAGGGTGGTAAGGCACCTGCTTTACACTTTCGCCCGCAGTCAGTGATGGCTGCGGGCGAATCGCACCAGGTGTTATCAGTTAATCGTGTTGGCACAGCGTTATGACTCTCTTTTCTTTAATCTGCCAGTGCACAGCAAACTGCTCATCCTCTCGACGAATGATGATCCGCTGTTTACTCCAGCTAATTATCTGATAATCCAGAAAACCAGGCGTGGTCTGTATCTTGCTAGCTTTAAATGCACTCTCTTTGGCGGAGAATGCCAGTGTCAGCGCTACAGAAAGGGGTAAATCGCAGCCTGCAAGAGGCTCGCGTTCTGTGGGGGCAATGATGTTGTCTGTCAGTTCTTCCGCTGTTTGCGCAGAAAAAATTTCTTCGATATCAACGCCAATTGGTTGACGAGATACTACGGCTAATGCCGTATTCTGGCAGTGGCTGATACTGCCATATAACCCCGTAGGCCACACAGGTTGGCGTAGCTCGCCGATTGTGGGTACACATTTATAGCCATATTCCCGCAAGGCATGAACAGCCGCAACCCTTCCGGCTAAATGTTCGGCTTTGCGCTTACGCCCGGCATGTTGCAGTTGTGCGTAATGCGGTAGCCAGAGTAAATCCTGTTCGCGAAAACTCGCCGGATCAAACTCAACGAAATGCAGCGTATGTCCGGCAAAGGGGAGGGAGGTATGTGTAGTTTGCATGTCGACCATATTAGAGACTGATGACAAACGCAAAACTGCCTGATGCGCTACGCTTATCAGGCCTACGTGGTTCTGCAATATATTGAATTGGCAAGACTTTGTAGGCCGGATAAGGCGTTCACGCCGCATCCGGCATGAACGACGCGCACTTTGTCAACAATCTGACGTTAGCATCAGAAGTGAGTATTAACGCTCATATACCACGTACGTCCCGGTTCATTATAGGTATACGCCCCGGCACCCGCGATATAGTTGGCTCCAGCCAAATCACCCGTGGTCTGGGCATTACCTGCACGCCACAAACGTTTGTCGAACAGGTTGTCCACGCCGCCAGTAAGACTGACGTTCTTGGTCACATCCCAGGTCGCGCTCAGGCCAACAATGCTGTACGGACTAATTTCTTTGGTTTCCGGCCCAACCGCTGGCTGGCCTTTGTAGTTGTACTTCTTCGGCTGCTGCTTGCCGTACCAGGTGAAGGTCGTTTGCATCGACAAATCTTCCCGCGCCTGCCAGCTCAACGTTGAGTTCAACGTATATTCCGGGATGATCGACAAACGGTCGCCCGTGGTTTTGTTTTCACTCTTCAGCATATAGGTGATGTTGTTGGTCCACATCACTGTTTCGCTAACCGGTACGTTTAACGATCCTTCCAGACCTTCAACCACCGCTTTCGGTACGTTATCCCACTGATAGAGATCGGTGCCGACTGCGTTTTGTCCTACAGCCACATAGCCCGCTTCAATCTTGTTGCGATAATCGTTGCGGAACCAGGTCACACCCGCCAGCCAGCCGTCGCGTTTGAACTCCAGACCAATCTCTTTGTTGATACTGGTTTCCGCTTTCAGGTCATCGTTACCCTGCAGATAGCAACCGCCCGCACTGGCATAGCAGCCCTGGCCTTTACTGTAGAGAATATAGTTCGGGTTAGTCTGGTACAGGCTCGGCGCTTTATAGGCACGGGCGATGCCCATTTTCAGCGTGAAGTCATCGCCTAACCCTTGCGAAATGTTCAGCGCCGGGCTCCAGTTATCGCCAACAATGCTGTGATGATCAAAACGTAGCCCCGGTGTCACGATGGTGCTGTCAGTCAGCTCCATGTTGTTTTCGGCAAACAGCGAGAAAATTTCCGCTTTTGAATACGGGCTACGGTCGGTGGCATTCACACCATCAATAGCACCGCCGGTGTTCGTCCCGGTCAGCGCCTGGGTGTTGGAACTTAAATCCTTCATTCGCTGCTGGTTCCACTCCGTACCCAGTGTCAGCGTCTGGTTAACGAGGAAATCAATCGGCAGGTTGACTTCGCTGTGTAGCATGACGTCATCAAGATCGATATCGACGAAATCCTGCGTCGCTTTTTCGTTAAATTTCCCTTCGGTGCCGCCCGCCAGACCTTCCGGAATACGCGAGTTTCGCGTGTGTTCGTACTGTACCCAGTTGCTGGTGGTCACGCCGTTATCCCAGCCGCCGTTCCAGGTCAGCGAGTAGTTCTGGCGATACAAGCGGTTGGTTTCATCGCCATATTTCGAGCGAGTATAGGAATCGGAGTTGGTGTTTTGGGTATCACCCGCATACAGGTTACCCTGGCGGCTGTAGCCCGCTTCCAGTTCAAGTGATTGCAGAGGCGCGAAGTCCCAGCGAACTACGCCATTAATATCCTTGTTGATCACCCCTTCGCGCCCGGCTGGCAGCGTATCCGCATATGTACCGGCGCGTGCAGACTGATGCCCCTGGTTTATGTTCCACGCATCGGCCTGGGTTTTGTCGAGGTTGCCATACAAACGGAAGCTGAATTCATCACCCAGCGGGCCGGTGAGGCTAAAGTTAGTGCGTTTGGTAGAACCTTCTTCTTTATGTTCGGGCGCATTGAAATACGCATCCCAGGAGCCGTGCCACTCACCGCTGCCTTTTTTGGTGATGATGTTAACCACACCACCCGCCGCGCCGTTGCCATAACGGGCCGCTGCCGGGCCACGCAGGACTTCAATACGTTCGATCATCTCCGGCGGCACCCAGGAGGTATCACCACGGGTATCGCGCTCGCCGCGCCAGCCCTGACGTACCGAGTTACGGCTGCTGACAGGCTTACCGTCAATCAAAATCAACGTGTTTTCCGGCCCCATGCCGCGAATATCAATCTGGCGGTTGTTGCCGCGCTGACCACTGGTGGAGTTGCCAGTCAGGTTAACGCCAGGCATGGTACGGATTATCTCCGATACATCGCGGGCAACCGGGTTTTTGCGGATTTCATCTGCGGTGATGGTCGAAACGCCGGGGGCCTGCAAGTTCTGCTCGGCGGCGGTAACGACAATGGTATCGTCATGTGAAACAGGGGGATCGGTTGGCTCTTGTGCCTGCGCTACCCCATAAATCCCCAGATTGACCAACAAGGCCAGGGAATGAATCTTCTTGTTCATTGTTTTATTCCTGCATTTTTGCCACGAATTGCAACTGTCGGGCATAGTCGTCATCAGCATGACGTTGCCCGCTACTGCGAAAACCTTTGATCCTGAAAGACACGCAGTGCAGTTGGTTAATAAATGTCCGCGCTTCCCACGGCGCGCCATTACGCTATTGCAAATGCAAATAGTTATCAATAATATTATCAATATATTTCTGTAATTAATAAAAAATTACACAATAAACATGGGGTTATGGTGTGGCGGTGTTAAAAGTGGGAAGTGAGAGCTGGTGGCAGTCGAAACATGGCCCGGAATTGCAGCGTCTGAATGATGAAATGTATCAGGTCACTTTTTGGTGGCGTGATCCACAAGGTTCTGAAGAGTACTCGACGATAAAGCGCGTATGGGTTTACATCACTGGCGTGACCGATCACCATCAGAACAGCCAGCCCCGGTCGATGCAGCGAATAGTTGGCACTGATGTCTGGCAGTGGACGACACAACTCAATGCCAACTGGCGCGGCAGCTACTGTTTTACTCCCACCGAACGTGACGACGTTTTTTCTACACCATCACCTGATCGCCTCGAATTACGTGAAGGCTGGCAAAAACTATTACCCCAGGCGATAGCCGATCCGTTGAATCCGCAAAGCTGGAAAGGAGGGCGAGGGCACGCGGTTTCTGCTCTTGAAATGCCGCAAGCGCCAATACAACCTGGTTGGGATTGTCCGCAAACGCCCGATAGCGGTGCCACAGAAATTACCTGGAAAAGTGAACGGTTGGGAAATTCCCGTCGTGTATGGATTTTTACCACTGGTAATGCGCTAGTCGAGGAGCGTCCGTTAGCTATTTTGCTTGATGGCGAATTTTGGGCGCAAAGTATGCCCGTCTGGCCTGCGCTGACTTCGCTAACCCGCCGTCAACAACTTCCTCCTGCGGTATATGTATTGATTGACGCCATCGATACTACGCACCGCGCCCATGAATTGCCGTGTAATGCTGATTTCTGGTTGGCAGTTCAGCAAGAGTTATTACCCCAGGTGAAAGCTATCACTCCTTTCAGCGACAGCCCGAAAAGCACCATTGTTGCCGGGCAAAGTTTTGGCGGCCTTTCCGCACTGTATGCCGGACTGCACTGGCCGGAACGCTTTGGCTGTGTATTAAGCCAGTCAGGATCATACTGGTGGCCGCATCGGGGCGGGCAGCAAGAGGGCGTGTTACTTGAACAGCTTAAAGCAGGTGAAGTTAGCGCCGAAGGTCTGCGCATTGTGCTTGAAGCAGGAGTTCGCGAGCCGATGATTATGCGGGCCAATCAGGCGCTATACGCGCAATTACACCCTATAAAAGAATCCATTTTCTGGCGTCAGGTTGACGGCGGACATGATGCGCTTTGTTGGCGCGGTGGTTTGATGCAGGGGCTAATCGACCTCTGGCAACCGCTTTTCCATGACAGGAGTTGAATATGGCATTCAGTAATCCCTTCGATGATCCGCAGGGAGCGTTTTACATTTTGCGCAATGCGCAGGGGCAATTCAGTCTGTGGCCGCAGCAGTGCGCGTTACCGGCAGGCTGGGACGTTGTGTGTCAGCCGCAGTTACAGGAGTCCTGCCAGCAGTGGCTGGAAGCCCACTGGCGTACTCTGACACCCGCGAATTATACCCAGCAGCAGGAGGCGCAATGAGCCAGCATTTACCTTTGGTCGCCGCACAACCCGGCATCTGGATGGCTGAAAAACTGTCGGATTTACCCTCCGCCTGGAGCGTGGCCCATTACGTTGAGTTAACCGGAGATATTGATGCACCGCTGCTGGCCCAGGCTGTGGTTGCCGGATTAGCGCAAGCGGACACTCTGCGGATGCGTTTTATAGAAGATAACGGCGAAGTCTGGCAATGGGTCGACGATGCGCTGACGTTCGAACAGCCAGAAATTATCGACCTGCGTACTAACATTGATCCTCACGGTACCGCGCTGGCATTAATGCAGGCAGATTTACAACAAGATCTGCGCGTCGATAGCGGTAAAGCGTTGGTCTTTCATCGGCTCATTCAGATAGCGGATAACCGTTGGTACTGGTATCAGCGTTACCACCATTTGCTGGTTGATGGCTTCAGTTTTCCGGCCATTACCCGCCACACAGCCAACATTTACTGTACATGGCTGCGTGGCGAACCAACGCCTGTTTCGCCGTTTACGCCTTTCGCTGACGTAGTGGAAGAGTACCAGCAATACCGCGAAAGCGAAGCCTGGCAGCGTGATGCGGCTTTCTGGGCGGAACAACGCCGTCAACTGCCGCCGCCCGCGTCACTTTCTCCTTCGCCTTTACTGGGGCGCAGCGCCACGGCAGATATTCTGCGCCTGAAACTGGAATTTACCGACGGGGATTTCCGCCAGCTGGCTACACAACTGCCGACCGTACAGCGTACCGACTTAGCTCTTGCGCTGGCATCATTGTGGCTGGGGCGATTGTGCAATCGCATGGACTACGCCGCCGGATTTATCTTCATGCGTCGACTGGGCTCGGCAGCGCTGACGGCTACCGGACCCGTGCTCAACGTTTTACCGTTGGGTATTCACATTGAAGCGCAAGAAACATTGCCGCAACTGGCAGCACGACTGGCTGATCAGTTGAAAAAAATGCGCCGCCATCAACGTTACGACGCCGAACAAATTGTCCGTGACAGCGGGCGAGCGGCAGGAGAGGAACCGCTGTTCGGTCCGGTACTCAATATCAAGGTATTTGATTATCAACTGGATATTCCTGGTGTACAGGCCAAAACCCACACTCTGGCGACCGGTCCGGTTAATGACCTTGAACTGGCGCTTTTCCCGGATGAACATGGTGGTTTGAGTATTGAGATCCTCGCCAATAAAGAGCGTTACGATGAGCCAACGTTAATCCAGCACGCCGAACGCCTGAAAATGCTGATAGCGCAGTTCGCCGCGGATCCGGCGCTGTTGTGTGGCGATGTCGATATTATGCTGCCAGATGAATATGCGCGGCTGGCGCAGATCAACACCACCCAGGTAGAAATCCCTGAAACTACGTTGAGCACGCTGGTGGCACAACAGGCGGCAAAAACACCGGATGCTCCGGCACTGGCAGATGCGCATTACCAGTTCAGCTATCGGGAAATGCGTGAGCAGGTGCTGGCGCTGGCAAATCTGCTGCGTGAGCGAGGCGTCAAACCGGGAGACAGTGTGGCGGTGGCGCTACCGCGTTCGGTCTTTTTGACCCTGGCGCTACATGCGATAGTTGAAGCAGGCGCGGCCTGGTTACCGCTGGATACGGGGTATCCGGACGAGCGCCTGAAAATGATGTTGGAAGATGCGCGCCCGTCGCTGTTAATCACCACCGACGATCAACTGCCACGCTTTAGCGATGTCCCCAATTTAACCAGCTTTTGCTATAACGCCCCGCTTACCCCACAGGGCAGTGCGCCGCTGCAACTTTCGCAGCCGCACCACACGGCTTATATCATTTTCACCTCCGGTTCCACCGGCAGGCCGAAAGGGGTGATGGTCGGTCAGAAGGCTATCGCTAACCGTCTGTTATGGATGCAAAACCATTACCCGCTCACGGGCGAAGATGTTGTCGCCCAAAAAACGCCGTGCAGTTTTGATGTCTCGGTGTGGGAGTTTTTCTGGCCGTTTATTGCTGGGGCGAAGCTGGTGATGGCCGAGCCGGAAGCGCACCGCGATCCGCTCGCTATGCAGCAGTTCTTTGCTGAATATGGCGTAACGACCACGCACTTTGTTCCCTCGATGCTGGCGGCGTTTGTTGCTTCGCTGACGCCGGAAAGCGCTCGCCAAAGTTGTGCGACGCTGAAACAGGTGTTCTGTAGTGGTGAAGCCTTACCGGCCGATTTATGCCGCGAATGGCAACAGTTAACCGGTGCGCCGCTACATAATCTGTATGGCCCAACGGAAGCGGCGGTGGATGTCAGCTGGTATCCGGCTTTTGGCGAGGAACTGGCACAGGTGCGCGGCAGCAGCGTGCCGATTGGTTATCCGGTGTGGAATACGGGTCTGCGTATTCTTGATGCGATGATGCATCCGGTGCCGCCGGGTGTGGCGGGAGATCTCTATCTCACCGGTATTCAACTGGCGCAGGGTTATCTTGGACGACCCGATCTGACCGCCAGCCGCTTTATTGCCGATCCTTTTGCCCCTGGTGAACGGATGTACCGTACTGGAGACGTTGCCCGCTGGCTGGATAACGGCGCGGTGGAGTATCTCGGGCGCAGTGACGATCAGCTAAAAATTCGTGGTCAGCGAATTGAACTGGGCGAAATCGATCGCGTGATGCAGGCGCTGCCGGATGTCGAGCAGGCTGTTACTCATGCTTGTGTCATTAACCAGGCGACAGCAACCGGCGGCGACGCGCGTCAACTGGTGGGCTATCTGGTGTCGCAATCAGGCCTGCCGCTGGATTTAACCGCATTGCAGGCGCAACTGCGCGAAACATTGCCGCCACATATGGTTCCCGTCGTTCTGCTGCAACTATCGCAATTGCCACTAAGCGCTAATGGCAAACTGGATCGAAAAGCCTTACCGTTGCCGGAGTTGAAAGCACAAACGCCAGGTCGTGCGCTGAAAGCGGGCAGTGAAACGATTATCGCCGCGGCGTTCTCGTCATTGCTGGGTTGTGACGTGCAGGATGCCGACGCTGATTTCTTCGCGCTTGGTGGTCATTCTCTACTGGCAATGAAACTTGCGGCACAACTTAGTCGACAGTTTGCCCGTCAGGTGACTCCGGGGCAGGTGATGGTCGCGTCAACCGTCGCCAAACTCGCAACGATTATTGATGGTGAAGAAGAAAACGCCCGGCATCTGGGATTTGAAACAGTTATTCCGCTGCGTGAAGGTTCTGGTCCGACGCTGTTCTGTTTCCATCCGGCGTCCGGTTTTGCCTGGCAGTTTAGTGTGCTCTCGCGTTATCTCGAACCACAATGGTCGATTATCGGCATTCAGTCGCCGCGCCCCAATGGCCCCATGCAGACGGCGACGAACCTGGATGAAGTCTGCGAAGCGCATCTGGCAACGTTGCTGGCACAACAACCGCACGGTCCTTATTACCTGCTGGGTTATTCGCTGGGTGGTACGCTGGCACAGGGCATCGCGGCGCGACTGCGTGCCCGTGGCGAACAGGTGGCATTTCTTGGTTTGCTGGATACCTGGCCGCCAGAAACGCAAAACTGGCAGGAAAAAGAAGCTAACGGTCTGGACCCGGAAGTGCTGGCGGAGATTAACCGCGAACGCGAAGCCTTCATGGCAGCCCAGCAGGGAACGGCGTCGACAGAGCTGTTTACCACCATTGAAGGCAATTATGCCGATGCAGTGCGGCTATTAACCACCGCCCATAGTGAACCGTTTGATGGCAAAGCTACGCTGTTTGTTGCGGAGCGTACACTTCAGGAAGGTATGAGCCCCGAACGCGCCTGGTCGCCGTGGATAGCAGAGCTGGATATTTATCGCCAGGATTGCGCGCATGTGGATATTATTTCTCCGGATTATTTTAAAGAAATAGGACCATTAATAAATACGCTGATTAATAACTAACCGTACGTTAGTAACGAATTTGCTATAACCTCATGCAAAACCATAATCCGACTAAATGATTATGGTTTTTTTATTCTTAAAAATTATTTATTTCTCTGAGAGCTGCACCATTGCTGGGATTGCTGAGTTTGTTATTCATTTTTGGATAATAATAGTGAAAGAGTTCTTTCGGATAATTCTCAGATACTGTTAGAATGTTATATACAACGTTGTGCTTTTATGGACTAAAATCTCAGGTTCAACTACATGTCATCACTGAATATTAAGCAGGGAAGCGATTCTCATTTTCCCGATTATCATCTGGCGCCGCCCAGCAATAATGAAATTGATTTACTTAAACTTATCGAAGTTTTGTGGTACGCAAAAACGCGGATAATAGCGGTGGCTTTTGTCTTTGCCTGCATCGGATTACTGGTGTCTTTCATCCTGCCGCAAAAGTGGACCAGCTCGGCAGCTATCACGCCCGCTGAGGCTGTTCAGTGGCAAGACCTGGAGAAAACCTTCACCAAACTGCGGGTGTTGGATCTTGACGTGAATATTGGACGTGACGATGTATTTAATCTGTTTATCAAGAAATTTCAGTCAATTAGCTTGCTGGAAGAGTACCTGCGCTCATCACCTTATGTGATGGACCAATTAAAAGAGGCGAAAATTGATGAACAGGAGTTACATCGGGCTATTGTCACATTGAGCGAGAAGATGAAAGCGGTTGATGACAACGGCAGTAAGAAAAATGAGCCGTCCGCGTTATATACCTCCTGGACGTTAAGTTTCACCGCGCCAAACCGTGAAGAGGCGCAGACAGTATTGGCAGGTTATATCGATTACATCTCTGCTCTGGTGGTTAAAGAGTCGATAGAAAATGTGCGCAATAAACTGGAACTTAAGACCCAGTTTGAAAAAGAAAAACTGGCCCAGGATCGCATTAAAACAAAAAACCAACTTGATGCTGATATTCAGCGCCTCAATTATTCACTGGATATTGCGAATGCTGCTGGAATAAAAAAGCCCGTATACAGCAATGGCCAGGCCGTTAAAGATGACCCTGATTTTTCTATTTCGCTCGGTGCTGACGGTATAGCGCGTAAGCTGGAGATTGAAAAGTCAGTCACGGATGTTGCGGAATTGAATGGTGAGTTGCGTAATCGTCAATATCTTGTTGAGAAATTAACAAAAGCAAATGTCGATGACATTAAATTTACTCCGTTTAAATATCAATTAAGCCCGTCATTACCGGTTAAAAAGGATGGTCCGGGTAAGGCGATTATCGTGATTCTTTCTGCCTTAATGGGTGGCATAGTTGCCTGCGGTGGCGTGCTTTTACATTATGCGATGGCATCCAGAAAACGGGATGCCATGATAGAGATGGACGGCCGGTTAGTTTAAATTTTCGCGGTTGAAGGTGCCGTTCGTCCGAGCGGCACCACGAGCGGCGTTCCGGCTACCGGATCGTCAATTATCATGCAGCGCAGACCGTAAATGCGTTCAATCAGTTCGGCAGTGACAATTTCTTTTGGCGCTCCCTGAGCGACAATTTTTCCTTCCCGCAGCGCAATCAAATGACTGGCGTAACGACATGCCTGATTGAGATCGTGCAGTACCGCCGCCAGGGTATAGCCTTTCTCACGATTCAGCTCGCTTAACAACTCCAGTAAATCAATCTGATGACTGATATCCAGCCAGGTTGTGGGTTCGTCGAGCAGCATAATCGCTGTTTCCTGGGCCAGCACCATTGCAATCCATGCTCGTTGTCGTTGCCCACCGGAGAGGGTATCCACGCTTTGATCCGCCAGATGGGTAATTCCGGTGGCCTGCATCGCTTTTGTGACTGCCTCTTCATCTTCTTTCCGCCAGCGGGTAAACAGCGGTTGATGCGGATAACGCCCACGCGCTACCAGCTCCTGAACGGTGATATCACCGGGCGTGGTAGCGTTTTGCGCCAGCAGACCAATTCGGCGTGCGACCTCTTTACTGGCGAAACGCTGAATCTGTTCGCCATCCAGCCAGACATGCCCGTGAGCGGGTGTCATCAGACGGCTTAACGTGCGCAGCAACGTGGATTTACCGCAGCCGTTTGGCCCGATAATCGCCGTGAAATGACCGTCAGGGATCTCCACGGTCAGATTTTCCGCGACGGTATATTTGCCATAGCCCAGGGTTAACCGTTCGCCGCGCAAACGGGCTACTGATTCGGTCATTTTTTGCGAGACTCCTGAATTAACAAGACGATAAGGTAAATACCGCCGAGGCTGACGGTGACAACGCCAACCGGAAGTTGATATGGCATAAACAGTTGTTGAGCGCAGAGATCTGCCGCCAGCAGTAACAGCGCGCCACACAGCGCCGCCTGGGTAAGCCCCCAGCGAGCGGTGCCGCTTATGCGCCGGGCAATATGCGGCGCGACCAACGCAATAAAGGAAATCGGCCCTGCCAGCGCAGTAGCTGCAGCGGTAAGCACCACCGCGACCAGCATCATTAACAGACGCGAACGTTCAACGCTGACGCCCAGCGCGCAGGCGGTGTCATCGCCCATCTCCAGCAAGCGCATCCGCCGTACCAGCAGCGCCGCACCGATTAACATCAGCACAATGATTGGTGCGGAAGGCCAGGTTTTCGCCCACGTCAGGCCATTAAGTGAACCGGCATTCCACAAACCCGCCGTTAGTGCCGTTTCTAAGGACGCTTTCAGCAACAGCCAGGTATTAAAAGCCACCAGCATGGCGCGAACGCCGATACCGATAATAATCAGACGAAAAGTGTCGATACCGTTGCGCCAGGCGAGCAGCCAGACCAGTAGAGAAGTGACAATACCGCCCGCCATTGCTGCCAGGGCGATAGCCGTCAGGTCCTGACCAAACAGCACCATCGCCACCAGCACGCCGCTCCACGCTCCTGTGTTAAAGCCCATTATGTCAGGACTGCCGAGTGGGTTACGCATCAGCGACTGAAAAATCGCGCCGCTGACGCCCAGCGCCGCGCCAATTAACAGCGCCATCAGCACGCGCGGTAAGCGCCATTCGGTGACCACCATCGTCATACTGCGCGGCGCGTCACCCATCAGTGCGGCGAATACCTGCGAGATTTCCAGCGTGACGGCACCACTGCGTAATCCCCAGATACCTGCAACCACACAGGTGGTAATTAGCAGCAAACAGGTGATGATTAATCGGCGAGAGACGTAAATCATGCGCCACCTCGCGTTTTACGTCGCACGAGGAAGATCAACACCGGCGCGCCAATAAAGGCGCTGACCACGGAAACGCGCAACTCACCGGGAACAATCACACGTCCGATGATGTCGGCAAACAGCAGCAGGGCAGGGGTAGCGAGTAGCGTAACGGGCAGCGACCAGCGATGATCGGCACCCACCAGCCAGCGCGCCATGTGCGGCATCATCAGACCAATAAAGGCAATTGGCCCAACCACCGCCGTCGCACTACCGCAAAGCACGGTAATCGCCAGCAGGCCAATTAACTGCGTCCGTGCCACGCGACTGCCCAGCGCCGTCGCCGTGTCGCTGCCGAGGCTCAAACTGTTCAGTGCGCGGCTCAGTAATAGCGCGGTTGCTCCGGCTATCAATACCGGGATCAGCACCACTTTTAAGGTGTGGAGATTACGAATGTCCAGCGAACCGGCTTGCCAGAAACGTAGCTGATCGTAGACGTCAGGATTAAGCAGGGCGATGCCGCTGGTCAGCCCTTCCAGCACCGCTGCCAGCGCCACGCCCGCCAGGGTTAAACGCACCGGACTTAACTGGCCGCCGCCCTGGCTGCCGGTAAAGGCAACAATCAACGAGGCCACCAGCGCCCCGGCGAAGGCCATCGCCAGTTGTTCTTGGGCGGAAGAGTAACCAAATAGCGCCGCGCCCAGCACAATGGCAAAGCTGGCACCGGCGTTTACGCCAAGCAAACCAGGATCGGCAAGTGGGTTTCGGGTGAGAGTTTGCATTAACGCCCCGGCAAGGCCAAGCGCGCCGCCTGCCAGTAAACCGGCAAGGGTACGCGGCAGTCGCGCGTCGAGCACGATGGTGCAATCGGCGCTCTGGCAGGTACCGGAGAGGGCCTCCAGCACCACGGAGACGGGGAGTGATTTTGCCCCAATGAGCAGGCTTAATGCCGTCGCGATAATCAGTAATAACAACAATCCGGGCACGGCAATGGCGCGTGTCACGGTAACAGAACCAGACATACGAACTTCCATGATAATGAAATTAATTATCGTTATCGATCTTATTTGGATATGTTAGCATGTGCAGCCTAAGAATAGGTATTTAAAATATTTGATGGCAAGGCATTGTAATGAATAAACAATCCTGGCTGCTTAACCTCAGCCTGTTGAAAACGCACCCGGCGTTTCGCGCAGTATTCCTCGCTCGTTTTATCTCTATTGTTTCTCTGGGGTTGCTCGGCGTCGCGGTGCCGGTACAAATCCAGATGATGACGCATTCGACCTGGCAGGTGGGACTTTCGGTGACGCTGACCGGCGGCGCTATGTTTGTTGGCCTGATGGTTGGCGGCGTGCTGGCGGATCGTTATGAGCGCAAAAAAGTGATTTTGCTGGCGCGCGGTACCTGTGGCATTGGTTTTATTGGCCTGTGTCTGAATGCGCTATTGCCAGAGCCGTCATTGCTGGCAATCTATTTGCTTGGTTTATGGGATGGTTTTTTCGCGTCGCTTGGCGTTACGACGCTGCTGGCGGCGACTCCGGCCCTGGTAGGGCGTGAAAACTTAATGCAGGCAGGGGCGATCACTATGTTGACCGTGCGCCTGGGATCGGTGATTTCGCCCATGATTGGCGGCTTACTGCTGGCGACCGGGGGCGTGGCCTGGAACTACGGGCTGGCGGCAGCAGGAACGTTTATTACCCTGCTGCCGTTGTTAAGCCTTCCAGCGCTGCCACCGCCACCGCAGCCGCGTGAGCATCCGTTGAAATCGCTTCTGGCAGCGTTACGTTTTCTGCTCGCCAGCCCGCTGGTGGGCGGCATTGCGCTGCTGGGCGGTTTGTTGACGATGGCGAGCGCGGTGCGGGTACTGTATCCGGCGCTGGCTATCAACTGGCAGATGTCGGCGGCACAGATTGGTTTTCTCTATGCGGCGATCCCGCTCGGTGCGGCTATTGGGGCGTTAACCAGCGGGAAACTGGCGCATAGCGAGCGACCAGGATTGTTGATGTTGCTCGCCACGTTGGGATCGTTTCTTGCCATTGGTCTATTTGGCCTGATGCCGATGTGGATTTTAGGCGTGTTTTGTCTGGCGCTGTTCGGCTGGCTGAGTGCTGTCAGTTCGTTGCTGCAATACACAATGCTGCAAACGCAAACCCCGGAAGCCATGTTAGGGCGGATTAACGGTTTGTGGACGGCGCAGAACGTGACGGGCGATGCCATAGGCGCGGCGCTGTTGGGCGGTCTGGGGGCGATGATGACGCCGGTGGCATCCGCAAGTGTAAGCGGTTTTGGTTTGTTGATTATCGGCGTGTTGCTGCTGCTGGTGTTGGTAGAGTTACGGCGTTTTCGCCAGACGCCGCCGCAGGTGACAGCGTCTGACAGTTAATACTTAAAACAGCGCCTTAAGTCGTTCCAGCACTTGCATGGCGCTGTAGTAATCCAGACGGAACGTCTCGGTTCCCAGCGCATAAACCTGCTTGTTTTGTACTGCAGGCAGGTGCGCGAGCAGCGGGTTGGCATAAATAGCATCAGCGTCTTTCTGATCACCTGCGAACAGGAATAGGGACTCGCCATTTAATCCGGCCGCCAGATTTTCCCCACCAAGTTGAATGATGTCATGGCGTTTGCCCTGGCTTTGGCTGGCGTTTAACCCTGCTGGCAACTTCGCCAGCGTAAAGCCGAGTTGTTCCAGCATTTGCCCTTGTGCTGATTCCGGCGTCCAGAGATTGGCACTGTGCGCGGCAGCAGTATAAACAATGGCAGTGACTGGCTGCGGTGGTAATTTGATTTGCTCTTTCGCCGCCGCCAGTTGCTTATCAAACTGCGCAATCCGCTCTGCCGCTTGTTTCTCATGCCCGGTAATTTTGCCAAGCTGCGTTAACAGCGACTGCCAGCTTTTGTCGTCGTAATTGATGATTAACGTTGGCGCGATAGTGGAAAGCTGATCGTACAGCGCCAGTGCCGAATCGCCGCCAGTCGCGCTAATTAAAATCAGATCCGGCATTTGTGCGGCTACCGCTTCGGCGTTCGGCTCTCCTATATAGAGGCGTTGCAGTTTGTGTTTTTTCGCCACCTCGCTCCACTGACGCAAGAATCCCTGGTCATCCGCGACGCGGTTATTCGGCGTAGTTGCGCCACTGGCGATGACCGGAGCATCTATCGCCAGCAGTGATCCGGTCAGGGTTACGCTGGTTGATACGATGCGCTGTGGCTGGCTTTCCAGCGTATGGCTGCCGCGGCTGTCAGTCACCTGACGCGGCCAGTCGGCGGCCTGCACTGCGGATATTCCTGAAAGCAAAAGTCCTGTTAATAGAAGGGCGTTGCGGTAGAGCGGGGCGAGTCTCACGAATCAGCTTCCTGTTATTTATAAGGTTAAGAGAGTAATGACAAATTCGGCAAAGCGCATAATCTATCCCCTCGCCCCAACCTTCGAGGGGCGCAGAACAGCATATTGCGCTCATCCAAATTCATCAATAATGCTTCTCATTTTCATTGTAACCACAAGCAGATGCAACCCCGAGTCGCAGATTGTGTTGCTGCAAGAGTTGACATAGTGCTCGTTTGCTTTTAGGTTAGCGACCGAAAATATAAATGATAATCATTATTAAAGCCTTTATCGTTTGTGGAGGATGATATGGATACGTCACTGGCTGAGGAAGTACAGCAGACCATGGCAACACTTGCGCCCAATCGCTTTTTCTTTATGTCGCCGTACCGCAGTTTTACGACGTCAGGATGTTTCGCCCGCTTCGATGAACCGGCTGTGAACGGGGATTCGCCCGACAGTCCCTTCCAGCAAAAACTCGCCACACTGTTTGCCGATGCCAAATCGCAGGGCATTAAAAATCCGGTGCTGGTCGGGGCGATCCCCTTCGATCCGCGTCAACCTTCGTCGCTGTATATTCCCGAATCCTGGCAGCCATTCTCCCGTAAAGAAAAACAAGCTTCCGCGCGCCGTTTCACCCGCAGCCAGGCGCTGAATGTGGTGAAACGCCAGGCAATTCCGGAACAAGCCACTTTTGAACAGATGGTTGCCCGCGCCGCCGCACTTACCGCCACGCCGCAGGTCGACAAAGTGGTGTTATCTCGGTTGATTGATATCACCACCGACGCCGCCATTGACAGCGGCATACTGCTGGAACGCTTGATTGCGCAAAACCCGGTTAGTTACAACTTCCATGTCCCACTGGCCGATGGTGGCGTCCTGCTGGGGGCCAGCCCGGAACTGCTGCTGCGCAAAGATGGTGAGCGTTTTAGCTCCATTCCGTTGGCTGGCTCTGCGCGTCGCCAGCCAGATGAAGTGCTGGACAGGGAAGCGGGTAATCGTCTGCTGGCGTCAGAAAAAGATCGCCATGAACATGAACTGGTGACCCAGGCGATGAAAGAAGTGCTACGCGAGCGCAGCAGTGAGTTACACGTTCCCTCCTCTCCACAACTGATTACCACGCCGACGCTGTGGCATCTCGCGACGCCATTTGAAGGCAAAGCTCATTCGCAAGAAAACGCGCTGACCCTGGCCTGCCTGCTGCATCCGACTCCTGCACTGAGTGGTTTCCCGCATCAGGCCGCGACTCAGGTTATTGCTGAACTGGAACCGTTCGACCGCGAACTGTTTGGCGGCATTGTTGGTTGGTGTGACAGCGAAGGTAACGGCGAATGGGTGGTGACTATCCGTTGCGCGAAGCTGCGGGAAAATCAGGTACGTCTGTTTGCCGGAGCGGGAATTGTGCCTGCGTCATCACCGTTGGGCGAGTGGCGTGAAACGGGCGTCAAGCTTTCTACCATGTTGAACGTTTTTGGACTGCATTAAGGAGTGAGGATGAGCATTCCATTTACCCGCTGGCCGGAAGAGTTTGCCCGTCGCTATCGGGAAAAAGGCTACTGGCAGGATTTGCCGCTGACCGACATTCTGACTCGTCACGCCGCGAGTGAAAGCATCGCGGTTATAGATGGCGAGCGACAGTTAAGTTATCGGGAGCTGAATCAGGCGGCGGATAATCTTGCCTGTAGCCTGCGCCGCCAGGGAATTAAATCGGGTGAAACCGCGCTGGTACACCTGGGTAACGTCGCTGAACTTTACATCACCTTTTTCGCGTTGCTGAAACTGGGCGTTGCGCCAGTGTTGGCGCTATTCAGCCATCAGCGTAGCGAACTGAACGCCTATGCCAGCCAGATTGAACCGGCGTTACTGATTGCCGATCGCCAACATCCGCTGTTTAGCGGGGATGATTTCCTCAACACGTTTGTTGCAGGGCATTCCTCCATTCGCGTGGTGCAACTGCTGAACGATAGCGGCGAGCATAATTTGCAGGATGCAATTAACCATCCGGCAGAGGATTTTACTGCCACGCCGTCACCTGCCGATGAAGTTGCGTATTTCCAGCTTTCCGGCGGCACCACTGGCACGCCAAAACTGATTCCGCGAACTCACAATGACTACTATTACAGCGTGCGCCGTAGCGTTGAGATTTGTCAGTTCACACAACAGACGCGCTACCTGTGTGCGATCCCGGCGGCCCACAACTACGCCATGAGTTCGCCTGGATCGCTGGGTGTGTTTCTCGCTGGCGGCACCGTCGTTCTGGCGGTCGATCCCAGCGCCACGCTCTGCTTCCCATTGATTGAAAAACATCAGGTTAACGTTACCGCGCTGGTTCCGCCGGCAGTAAGTCTGTGGTTGCAGGCGCTGACCGAAGGCGAAAACCGGGCGCAGCTTGCCTCGCTAAAACTGTTACAGGTCGGCGGCGCACGTCTTTCTGTAACGCTTGCGGCGCGTATTCCCGCAGAGATTGGTTGCCAGTTGCAGCAAGTGTTCGGCATGGCGGAAGGGCTGGTGAACTACACCCGTCTTGATGATAGCGCGGAGAAAATTATCCATACCCAGGGCTATCCAATGTGTCCGGACGATGAAGTGTGGGTCGCCGATGCTGACGGAAATCCACTGCCGCAAGGGGAAGTCGGGCGCCTGATGACGCGCGGGCCGTATACCTTCCGCGGCTATTACAAAAGCCCGCAGCACAATGCGAGCGCCTTTGATGCCAACGGTTTTTACTGTTCCGGCGATCTGATCTCCATTGATCCAGAGGGTTACATCACCGTGCAGGGGCGCGAGAAAGATCAGATCAACCGTGGCGGCGAGAAGATCGCTGCCGAAGAGATCGAAAACCTGCTGCTGCGCCATCCGGCGGTGATCTATGCCGCACTGGTGAGCATGGAAGATGAGCTGATGGGCGAAAAAAGCTGCGCTTATCTGGTGGTGAAAGAGCCGCTGCGCGCGGTGCAGGTGCGTCGTTTCCTGCGTGAGCAGGGCATCGCCGAATTTAAATTACCGGATCGCGTGGAGTGTGTGGATTCACTTCCGCTGACGGCGGTCGGGAAAGTCGATAAAAAACAATTACGTCAGTGGCTGGCGTCACGCGCTTCAGCCTGAAGGAGAGAACACGATGGCTATTCCAAAATTACAGGCTTACGCACTGCCGGAGTCTCACGATATTCCTCAAAATAAAGTCGACTGGGCATTTGAACCGCAACGCGCCGCGCTGTTAATTCATGATATGCAGGACTATTTCGTCAGCTTCTGGGGTGAGAACTGCCCGATGATGGAGCAGGTGATCGCGAATATTGCGGCGCTGCGCGACTACTGCAAACAGCACAATATTCCGGTTTATTACACCGCCCAGCCGAAAGAGCAAAGCGATGAAGATCGGGCGCTGTTGAATGATATGTGGGGACCGGGCCTGACCCGTTCGCCAGAGCAACAAAAGGTGGTGGATCGCCTGACGCCAGATGTCGACGATACGGTGCTGGTGAAGTGGCGCTACAGCGCGTTTCATCGTTCTCCGCTGGAGCAAATGCTCAAAGAGAGCGGACGTAACCAACTGATTATCACCGGGGTATACGCGCATATTGGCTGTATGACCACCGCCACCGACGCGTTTATGCGTGATATAAAACCGTTTATGGTGGCGGATGCGCTGGCCGATTTCAGCCGTGACGAGCATTTGATGTCGCTGAAATATGTGGCCGGGCGTTCCGGTCGGGTGGTGATGACCGAGGAACTGCTGCCGACGCCAATTCCCGCCAGCAAAGCGGCGCTGCGTGAGGTGATCCTGCCGTTGCTGGATGAATCCGATGAGCCGTTCGATGATGACAACCTTATCGACTACGGTCTGGATTCGGTGCGTATGATGGCACTGGCGGCGCGCTGGCGCAAAGTGCATGGCGATATCGATTTTGTCATGCTGGCGAAAAATCCGACCATCGACGCATGGTGGAAGCTACTCTCCCGCGAGGTGAAATGATGGATTTCAGCGGCAAAAATGTCTGGGTAACCGGCGCGGGGAAAGGTATCGGCTACGCCACGGCGCTGGCGTTTGTTGAAGCGGGAGCGAAGGTTATCGGCTTTGATCGGATCTTTGCGCAGGAGAATTATCCCTTTGCAACCGAAGTGATGGATGTTGCCGATGCTGCGCAGGTCGCGCAGGTTTGTCAGCGACTGTTAGCGCAAACGGAGCGACTGGACGTGCTGGTCAATGCGGCGGGAATTTTGCGTATGGGCGCGACCGATCAGCTAAGTAAAGAGGACTGGCAGCAGACTTTTGCGGTTAACGTCGGTGGCGCGTTTAACCTGTTTCAGCAGACCATGAACCAGTTTCGCCGTCAGCGGGGCGGGGCTATTGTCACTGTGGCGTCCGACGCTGCGCACACGCCGCGTATAGGTATGAGTGCTTACGGCGCGTCGAAAGCGGCGCTGAAAAGCCTGGCGTTGAGCGTCGGGCTGGAACTGGCGAGTAGCGGCGTGCGCTGTAATGTGGTTTCCCCTGGTTCCACCGATACTGATATGCAACGCACGCTGTGGGTGAGCGATGACGCCGAAGAGCAGCGTATTCGCGGCTTTGGCGAGCAGTTCAAACTCGGCATTCCGCTGGGGAAAATTGCCCGCCCACAGGAGATTGCCAACACAATTTTGTTCCTCGCCTCTGACTTCGCCAGTCATATCACGCTACAGGATATCGTGGTGGACGGTGGTTCAACGCTGGGAGCATAAGCATGATCTGGAAACGCCATTTAACGCTCGACGAACTCAACGCCACCAGCCATAACACGATGGTGGCGCATCTGGGAATTATTTATACCCGTCTGGGCGATGATGTGCTGGAAGCCGAAATGCCGGTCGATACGCGAACTCATCAGCCGTTTGGCCTGCTGCATGGCGGCGCGTCGGCAGCGTTGGCGGAAACGCTGGGATCGATGGCCGGATTTATGATGACTCGTGACGGTCAGTGCGTGGTAGGAACGGAACTTAACGCCACACATCATCGCCCGGTGTCTGAAGGCAAGGTGCGCGGTGTCTGCCAGCCGCTGCATCTTGGGCGGCAAAATCAGAGTTGGGAAATCGTCGTTTTCGATGAACAGGGGCGGCGTTGTTGTACTTGTCGGCTGGGGACGGCGGTTTTGGGATGAACACGACAAAATAAAATGAGATTGCAGGAAAACCCGGTTAACGGAGTGATCGAGTTAACATTGTTAAGTTAATTATTGGTTTTAACTCTTATTTGTTTGGTTATCGCGTTGTTAAATTCCGCAAAGATGTTATAGAAACAAAATGTAACATCTCTATGGACACGCACACGGATAACAATTATGAACAAATCAGGGAAATACCTCGTCTGGACAGTGCTCTCTGTAATGGGAGCATTTGCTCTGGGATACATTGCTTTAAATCGTGGGGAACAGATCAACGCGCTGTGGATTGTGGTGGCGTCGGTCTGTATCTATCTGATCGCTTATCGTTTTTATGGTCTGTATATCGCCAAAAATGTGCTGGCGGTTGACCCGACGCGTATGACGCCCGCGGTGCGCCATAACGACGGGCTGGACTATGTGCCGACGGATAAGAAAGTGCTGTTCGGTCACCATTTTGCAGCCATTGCTGGAGCAGGACCGCTGGTGGGGCCGGTGCTGGCTGCACAGATGGGCTACCTGCCGGGGATGATCTGGCTGCTCGCCGGGGTGGTTCTCGCCGGTGCGGTACAGGATTTCATGGTGCTGTTTGTTTCCACGCGCCGTGACGGTCGCTCGCTGGGTGAGCTGGTCAAAGAAGAGATGGGGCCAACCGCCGGGGTGATTGCGCTGGTGGCCTGCTTTATGATCATGGTCATCATCCTTGCGGTGCTGGCGATGATCGTGGTGAAAGCTTTGACCCATAGCCCGTGGGGAACGTATACCGTTGCGTTCACCATTCCGCTGGCGTTGTTTATGGGGATCTACCTGCGCTATCTGCGTCCGGGCCGTATTGGCGAAGTTTCGGTGATTGGCCTGGTGTTCCTGATTTTCGCCATTATCTCTGGTGGCTGGGTGGCAGAAAGCCCGACCTGGGCGCCGTACTTTGACTTTACCGGCGTACAGTTGACCTGGATGCTGGTGGGCTATGGTTTTGTGGCGGCGGTGCTGCCCGTATGGCTGCTGCTGGCTCCGCGTGACTATCTCTCTACCTTCCTGAAAATCGGGACCATCGTCGGTCTGGCGGTGGGGATTTTGATCATGCGTCCGACGCTGACCATGCCTGCGTTGACCAAATTTGTCGATGGCACTGGCCCGGTATGGACCGGTAACCTGTTCCCGTTCCTGTTTATCACTATCGCCTGTGGTGCGGTATCTGGCTTCCATGCGCTGATCTCTTCCGGTACTACGCCGAAGATGCTGGCGAACGAAGGGCAGGCGTGCTTTATCGGCTACGGCGGGATGTTAATGGAATCCTTCGTGGCGATTATGGCGCTTGTTTCTGCCTGTATCATCGATCCGGGCGTGTACTTTGCTATGAACAGCCCGATGGCGGTATTGGCTCCGGCAGGTACGACGGATGTCGTGGCTTCTGCGGCGCAAGTGGTGAGTAGCTGGGGCTTTGCGATTACCCCAGATACGTTAAACCAGATTGCCAGCGAAGTCGGTGAACAGTCGATCATTTCCCGTGCGGGCGGTGCGCCAACGCTGGCGGTAGGGATGGCCTACATTCTGCACGGCGCGCTGGGCGGCATGATGGATGTGGCGTTCTGGTATCACTTCGCCATTCTGTTTGAAGCACTGTTTATTCTGACGGCGGTGGATGCGGGTACGCGTGCTGCGCGCTTTATGTTGCAGGATCTGCTTGGCGTGGTTTCTCCGGGCCTGAAACGGACCGATTCACTGCCTGCTAACCTGCTGGCAACGGCGCTGTGCGTGCTGGCGTGGGGCTACTTCCTGCATCAGGGCGTGGTCGATCCGCTGGGCGGTATTAACACTCTGTGGCCGCTGTTTGGTATTGCCAACCAGATGCTGGCAGGGATGGCGCTGATGCTCTGTGCCGTGGTGTTGTTCAAGATGAAACGTCAACGTTACGCCTGGGTGGCGCTGGTGCCAACGGCCTGGCTGCTGATTTGTACCCTGACCGCAGGCTGGCAGAAAGCGTTTAGCCCGGATGCGAAAGTGGGCTTCCTGGCGATTGCTAACAAGTTCCAGGCAATGATCGACAGCGGCAATATTCCGTCGCAGTACACCGAATCACAGCTGGCGCAGCTGGTGTTCAACAACCGTCTGGATGCTGGATTGACCATCTTCTTTATGGTGGTTGTGGTGGTACTGGCGCTGTTCTCGATTAAGACAGCACTGGCGGCGTTGAAAGAGCCGAAGCCGACGGCGAAAGAAACGCCGTATGAGCCAATGCCGGAAAACGTTGAAGAGATCGTGGCGCAGGCGAAGGGCGCGCACTAAAGTCAGAGTGAGGGGGAGTGTTGGCATAGTGCCGATGGTTCCCCTCATCCTCAGCATTTCCAGGCCAGGTAAGGCGTTCGCGCCGCATCCGGCACTATCTCTGCAATCTGATTACCGGAGTTAAAGATGTTTGATTCACTGGCAAAAGCCGGAAAATATTTAGGTCAGGCGGCGAAGCTGATGATTGGCATGCCCGATTACGATAACTATGTCGAACATATGCGGGTTAACCATCCTGATCAAACACCGATGACCTACGAGGAGTTTTTCCGTGAGCGGCAGGACGCGCGCTACGGTGGAAAAGGCGGCGCGCGCTGCTGTTAAATCTGCATGTCAGGCTTTAAACGATTCCACTTTTTCGAACGCTGCACGCAAGGTATTAGGTGTCAGCGTGACCGGCAGATAATGAATGGATTCCACCGGACGCAAGGTGTGGGCAATCACTTTGTCGATTTCCGCCTGATTATTGATATCCACTTCCAGCTCCGCCAGCGTGGTCGGCAGATGAAAGCGCTGATACGCCCCGGTTAATTGCGCCAGCTCATCATCCTGACCCAGCAAGGCACTTTGCACCAGAATACCGTAAGCGACTTTGGTGCCGTGGAGAAATTTCTCGGTTTGCGGTAGCACGGTCAGACCGTTATGCACGGCATGGGCTGCTGCAACGCGAGTAAAACGATCGCCCAGGCCACCCACCATTCCGCCTCCGGCGATAATCGCATCCACCACATCGCAAAATGATTGCGTTAGTTGGCGATTTTGCTGATCGGCAAGCGCCTGTTCGCTACTGCTTAACAAGACGTCGCGAATGGCCTGCGCGTTATTGATCCCCAGTCGCACGGTTAGCGGCAACGTTGCTGGCTGCGGGGCCAGCACCACCGCTTCATACCATTTCGCCAGCGTGTCACCGATCCCCGCCAGCAGATATTGTTGCGGCGCATTGAGGATAATCTCCGGTTCCACCAGCACCATAAAATTAGCGTCGTCGAAAATTTCATAATGTAGCGCCTGTCCGGCATCGTTATACCAGACGGAGAGTGGTGTCCAGGCGGCGCAGGTAGCGGCGATCGTTGGAACGGCAACAAACGGCAAACCGAGATGGCGGGCGAGGGCTTTCGCGGTGTCGAGCAGTGCGCCGCCGCCAACGCCAATCACCACGCTGCGATCGTCACCGGACTCAGCCGCCAGATGTTGCACATCGCCTTCGCTGCAATGACCACGAAATAAAATATGCTTTGCGCCAGGTAGTTCAAACGCAGGCGGCAGTTTTGTTTGCGCCGCAGCAATGGCGCGTTCGCCATAAACCCACACTGCGTGAGAAAGCTGTTCATCGGTGAAAAAATCATGCAGGCGATTAAGACTTCCTGGATGAGAAAAATAGTTAGCCGGGCCGACGACGACGCGGATAGGATTGTGAGGCATGTTGTGTTGTCCTTATTGTTTTATTTAGACATCTAAACGTCTTGATTGCCAAATACTAGCATCGTGTTATAGTGCCTTCAACACGCAACTTCGTCAGGCACAATAAAAATGACAAATAACTCTCTGATTCCACAAAGCAAACTTCCACAACTTGGCACCACTATTTTCAGCCAGATGAGCGCCCTGGCGCAGCAGCAGCGGGCGATTAACCTGTCGCAGGGCTTTCCTGATTTTGATGGTCCGCGCTATTTACAGGAGCGTCTGGCGTACCACGTTGCCCAAGGGGCAAACCAATACGCGCCCATGACCGGCGTGCAGGCATTACGTGAGGCGATTGCTGAGAAAACTGCGCGGCTTTATGGCTATCAACCGGATTCTGATAGTGACATCACCGTGACGGCAGGGGCGACGGAGGCGTTATATGCGGCGATTACCGCATTGGTGCGCAATGGTGATGAAGTGATTTGTTTTGATCCCAGCTATGACAGTTACGCGCCCGCCATCGCGCTTTCGGGGGGAATAGTGAAACGTATTGCGCTGCAACCGCCGCATTTTCGCGTTGACTGGCAGGAATTTGCCGCATTGTTAAGCGAGCGCACCCGGCTGGTTATCCTCAACACGCCGCATAATCCCAGCGCCACTGTCTGGCAGCAGGCTGATTTTGCCGCTTTGTGGCAGGCGATTGCCGGGCACGAGATTTTTGTCATTAGCGATGAAGTCTACGAGCACATCAACTTTTCACATCAGGGCCATGCCAGCGTACTGGCGCATCCGCAGCTGTGTGAGCGGGCGGTGGCGGTGTCATCGTTTGGCAAGACCTATCATATGACTGGCTGGAAAGTGGGCTATTGCGTTGCGCCAGCGCCCATCAGTGCCGAGATCCGCAAGGTGCATCAGTATCTGACCTTTTCGGTCAATACCCCGGCGCAACTGGCGCTTGCCGATATGCTGCGCACAGAACCTGAACATTATCTTGCGTTACCGGACTTCTATTGCCAGAAGCGCGATATTCTGGTGAACGCCTTAAGCGAAAGCAGGCTGGAGATTTTACCCTGCGAAGGTACTTACTTTTTGCTGGTGGATTACAGCGCGGTTTCTACGCTGGATGATGTTGAGTTTTGCCAGTGGTTGACGCGGGAGCACGGCGTGGCGGCGATTCCGCTGTCGGTGTTTTGCGCCGATCCCTTTCCGCATAAACTCATTCGTCTCTGTTTTGCCAAGAAGGAATCGACGCTGCTGGTGGCGGCTGAACGCCTGTGCCAGCTGTAGTTATTTAACCGTCCAGGCGCGGGAATATTGGCGGTCGGCAAACAGTTCTTGCAGGCCGTTAATTTGCTTCAGGCGCAACACTTCGTCGCTATCCATTCCCAGCTCTTTGCCGATTTTATTATCGTCCCATCCCAGTTGGCATAGTTCACGGACAATTTCCGACATTGCCGTGATTTGGTGGCGTCCACGAGCGCGGTTATGACGTATAGTCGCGGCGATGCGCTGATTACGCGCACCTTCCAGGCAGGTTACCGGCAAATAACCTTTTAGGCGTAATTTTAACGATGATGAGCTTTTACCTATTTCATGGCGGTGGAAACCATCCACGATTTCCAGAGCATTTTTATCCGTATGCGTGACCACAATGGGTTGGGTAAAACCATCTATTTCAATGGATTTTTGCAGCAGTTTTTTTTCGGGTGGTGCCACGTTATTTGGGTTGTAATCATTAGGCATAAGTTGGCTGTTTTTAACCCACAAAACACAATCCACCGGCTCTTCCCGAAAAGGACTCACCTGATGGATCGCCATGCGGATTTCATTAATCGCTTTGATGCGATCGTCTTCCGGCAAGCTGGCGAGAAATTGGGTTAAATCTTGCGTTAATCGTTGTTGCATAGTATCCCCCATTCCTGACGTTTTCCTTTTATCCGTTCGTTATAACGCTGATAATTTTTTGCTTTTGTGGGGCTAAATGATAATGCCCGACACCAGTAATCGTTATTAAGCAACACTTTGCATATTCGCCGCCAGGAGGGGATATCTTTTGCGCCAATGTCCCCTTGCTGGGTTTGTGGAACTTCGATGCCTTTTTTCTGATACCAGTGCAAATAAATGGCGATTTTATTGCGGTAATGTTCAGCTGTTTTCTCCGGCATGCTGTTGAGCAGCAATAATGCATACTCTTGCCAGTCTAAATGCTCTGGTTTGAGGATTTTCCGATGACCATAAAAATGGTTGTCATGCCCGGCGTAAATGCCACCGCTTTTTACCCCGCTGACTCGTGCGCACATGGCAGCCCAGCGATCCGGTTCGATAACGTGATAGAGCCATAATCCTTGCCGTTGCTCCGGGCCAAATGGTTCGCAAATTCGCATATGACGTAGAGGAACGCCTGCCTGATACATCAGGTTATACAGTGGGTTACAGAGATTTTGATGATTTGCATACCAGGTCCATATATCGGCTACTTTCCAGTCGTAGATGGGGTAAATGTACCAGCTATGACCGCCCGGTGCGGCAGTGGTCCAGGGTTTATCATCGGCAAAACGTTGTTTATTTAAACTGGCGATGGCGACAAAACGGTTGTAGGACTCGTCAGCCCTGATGCCGATCATCATCGCCGCCGGACGTTTTTGTGAAAACCATTCGGCAAACTCGCGCACAAATTGTTCGAAAGTCATGCCTGGCTGGTAAAAGGGGAAAAAGTCAGGATCGGTTATCGCATCTTCCGGGGGCTGGCGCACCCATTCGACATCAGGTTCCCAGCACTGCCATTCGGGTTGATATTGGGATAATGAATTTTGTGTTGTTAACGGTAGTGCCACCCAATAAAACGTTTCGATGACATCTGCATACTGCTCCCGTAGCGATTGAACATAGTCAATAGTGCAAGAAAACTGTGCTTCCCAGTCGATAAACAGAACGTATATTTTTTTGCCCATTTTTCTGGCGAGAGCTGCGGTTAGATGGAGCATTAAACCTGAATCTTTACCCCCAGAAAAAGAGACACATACGCGGGGCAGAGTGCTGAGTGTCCAGGTAATACGGTCATGAGCTGCTTCCAAAATATTAAGGGGAAGCGGGATTTTATAAATGGACATCTAAAGATGCTCTCTGAACCTTACAGGTAGATAATGCGATAGTTTTTTAATTATAAAGTAAATAAATTCAAATAAGATATATTATTTTATGTATTTACATTGTGAATTTTCCATTGAAAAACATTTTGCTAGCAGATAGATGTTTATTATAAGTTGTCATTCAAACGATCAATGAATCGTGAGAAGGCAAGGTTATTTAATGATGTTTTATTATAGGACATATAAAGCGTGTTTGATGGCAATGGCTGTTCAAGTTTTATTTGTTTCAGTTGAAGTATTTTATGGTAACTGCGGTATAATTCGTAAGGCACAATACCAATTAAATCGGTAACTGCAATTGTATTAATAATGGTAAACAGAGAGGAGCTACGAAACGATATTTTACGGTTTGCCATGAGTGCATCTATTTCCATCTGAAAATCTTCTAATCCAGGAATTTTAGATATCAGAAAGGTAAATTCTTCATCAAGAATTTGAGCATGGGTACTCCGTTCATTTATTCTCGGATGGGTAGTGCTACAGATGAGCGTATTACGAATTGACTGAAAAGGGACACAGCTCACAGAACGGCTGATAACCGGTGTCAATGTCACTACGAGATCTGCTTTACGGTAAGCCAGTAAATCTTCGGCGCTTTCTACTGCCATCATAATGTCATGATGTTCAATGTCGACAACCGCATCCTGGCGCAGACTATTGATCAAAAGGCTGCTGTTTGTCGCAGAGACGAATTGTGGACCATAGATTATAAATTTTTTCTTTAATTCAGATTTATTGACGATATTTATTGTTTGTTCCAGGTTTCTAAGGTTTTTCTCAAGATGATGATGAAGATTTAACCCAGTAGTTGTTGGCGCAATACCTTTTCCGGCACGAATAAACAAAGGATCATTAAATTGCGTACGTAAGCGTTGTAGAGACTGACTAACAGCAGAGGGCGTTATATATAGTGATTCTGCAGCCTTACTAATGCTGAGATGTTGGTAAATGCACTCGAAAATTACCAGTAAATTCAAATCAAATTTTTTTAAGTCGTAAAGATTGGCCATGATGCACTCCATTTATATCATTGCACTCATCGTAATATTCATTAAACTAATAATGCGAAGTCATGTATTTTTATTTATTATGTTTTTTTACTTAATTCATGATTAAGTTTTTCTAAAATAGCATAGTCGGTTTATTGTTTGTGAGCAATTATTGCGGTTTTCAGGATAACTGAAATACTGTATGTATTTCAGTTATCCATGATTTGATGTTATTTATTTCCCATGATGATATTTAAGGTCTTTTTATCCGGTAATCCGACCGCCTGTTGCAGTGTATTCTCCGGACTCATGTAATAGATAGCAGGCGTGACGTTTGCGCCAAGTTCATCCATCAGTTTTTCATTGGCGCTTAAGATTTTCATCTGCTCTACGCCAACGGTGGCAGGGATTTTTAGCTTTAGCTTCTTGTCTGATGCTTCATACTCTTGCCATGCTTTAGCCGGATCTTTAGCCGCGAGGATCGCCGCAGCAGTAGCTGGGCTTTCCGGTTTGATTACGCCAACCAGTAGTGTGCGAAGCTGAACTTTGCCAGCCTCAACCCACGGGCGAGCCTGTTGCCAGAATTGTTTACAATACGGACAAAATGGATCGGCGAAGACGTAGACAATGACCGGCGCGTCTTTTTTACCGTCGAGGATCCAGTGGGATTGCTCCATCCGTTGCCACATTTCACGACCGGCTGGCGCATAAATCTCTTTTTCGATAAGCGTGTTACTCAGGTTTTCACCTTTTTCGTTGTACATGTAACCAGAGATAGCGTGCTTACCATCTGGAGTCAGGTAGATGGTGACCCCCATATCCTGATACTTTCCGAGATAACCTTTCATTCCTCCGGGGGCATCGAACGATTTGATAATCGTAATGCCCTGTTTCTCAATCGCTTTTACTGGGGCCGGGAGTTCCTCTGCGAAGGCGACGGCAGGAAGCAGTGCCAGTAAAAGTATCTTTTTTAACATTAATTTGTCCTTTTCAGTCAGTGCAAAATTTGAGTAAAAGGCATAACCTATCACTGTCATAGGTAAGAGCTTAGAACAGGTGATTGCCCTTTGTTTATGAGGGTGTTGTAATCCCTCTCGTCGTTGCGATCGTCATCGCAACACCGCAGCCTGCTGAACAGGCGCTGAAGATACCAAAGGGTAGTTCAGGTTACGCGGCCACCTGGAAAGGGGTCCCATTTTACTTTTTATCGCCGCTGGCGGTGCAAAGTTCACAAAGTTGTCTTACGAAGGTTGTAAGGTAAAACTTATCGATTTGATAATGGAAACGCATTAGCCGAATCGGCAAAAATTGGTTACCTTACATCTCATCGAAAACACGGAGGAAGTATAGATGTCCTTGATTAACACCAAAATTAAACCTTTTAAAAACCAGGCATTCAAAAACGGCGAATTCATCGAAATCACCGAGAAAGACACCGAAGGCCGCTGGAGCGTCTTCTTCTTCTACCCGGCTGACTTTACTTTCGTATGCCCGACCGAACTGGGTGACGTTGCTGACCACTACGAAGAACTGCAGAAACTGGGCGTAGACGTATACGCAGTATCTACCGATACTCACTTCACTCACAAAGCATGGCACAGCAGCTCTGAAACTATCGCTAAAATCAAATATGCGATGATCGGCGACCCGACTGGCGCCCTGACCCGTAACTTCGACAACATGCGTGAAGACGAAGGTCTGGCTGACCGTGCGACCTTCGTAGTTGACCCGCAGGGTATCATCCAGGCTATCGAAGTTACCGCTGAAGGCATTGGCCGTGACGCGTCTGACCTGCTGCGTAAAATCAAAGCAGCTCAGTATGTAGCTTCTCACCCAGGTGAAGTTTGCCCGGCTAAATGGAAAGAAGGTGAAGCAACTCTGGCTCCATCTCTGGACCTGGTTGGTAAAATCTAAATTTCCTTCGTCTTTCGTGCCATAGCGGCGTTGGCGTCGCCCGTTCACCCCGGTCACTTACTTGTGTAAGCTCCCGGGGATTCACAGGCTAGCCACCTTGCTCTGACACGAAATACTTAGGAAATTCACCTAATTAATCGGGTGCTGCGGCACCCGATTTTCTTCCCCGCACCATGATGCAAGCTGCATCCAGGTAGCCGCAGAGGCCGCTTGCATGATGATGTTTAAAGCCCAGGAGATAAACATGCTCGACACAAATATGAAAACTCAACTCAAGGCTTACCTTGAGAAATTGACTAAGCCTGTTGAGTTGATTGCCACGCTGGATGACAGCGCTAAATCGGCAGAAATCAAGGAACTGTTGGCTGAAATCGCAGAACTGTCAGACAAAGTCACCTTTAAAGAAGATAACAACTTACCGGTGCGTAAGCCGTCTTTCCTGATCACCAACCCAGGCTCTAACCAGGGGCCGCGTTTTGCAGGCTCCCCGCTGGGTCATGAGTTCACCTCGCTGGTACTGGCACTGCTATGGACCGGTGGTCATCCGTCGAAAGAAGCGCAGTCTCTGCTGGAGCAGATTCGCCATATTGACGGTGATTTTGAATTCGAAACTTATTACTCGCTCTCCTGTCACAACTGCCCGGACGTGGTGCAGGCGCTGAACCTGATGAGCGTACTGAACCCGCGTATTAAGCACACGGCGATTGATGGCGGCACGTTCCAGAACGAGATCACCGATCGTAACGTGATGGGTGTTCCTGCAGTGTTCGTAAACGGTAAAGAGTTTGGTCAGGGCCGAATGACCATTTCCGAAATCGTTGCCAAAATCGATACTGGCGCTGAAAAACGTGCGGCAGAAGAGCTGAATAAGCGTGATGCTTATGACGTATTAATCGTTGGCTCTGGCCCGGCGGGCGCAGCGGCAGCAATTTACTCCGCACGTAAAGGTATCCGTACTGGTCTGATGGGCGAACGTTTCGGCGGTCAGATCCTTGATACTGTTGATATCGAAAACTACATTTCTGTACCGAAAACCGAAGGCCAGAAACTGGCAGGCGCGCTGAAGGTTCACGTTGATGAATACGATGTTGATGTGATCGACAGCCAGAGCGCGAGCAAACTGATTCCGGCGGCGGTTGAAGGCGGCTTACATCAGATTGAAACGGCTTCTGGCGCGGTACTGAAAGCTCGCAGCATTATCGTGGCGACCGGTGCAAAATGGCGCAACATGAACGTTCCGGGTGAAGATCAGTATCGCACCAAAGGCGTAACCTATTGTCCGCACTGCGACGGCCCACTGTTTAAAGGAAAACGCGTGGCGGTCATCGGCGGCGGTAACTCCGGTGTTGAAGCGGCAATCGACCTGGCGGGTATCGTTGAGCACGTAACCCTGCTGGAATTTGCCCCAGAAATGAAAGCCGACCAGGTTCTGCAGGACAAGCTGCGTAGCCTGAAAAACGTCGACATCATTCTGAACGCGCAAACCACGGAAGTGAAAGGCGACGGCAGTAAAGTCGTAGGTCTGGAATACCGTGATCGTGTCAGCGGCGATATTCACAACATCGAACTGGCCGGTATTTTCGTCCAGATTGGTTTGCTGCCGAACACCAACTGGCTGGAAGGCGCAGTAGAACGTAATCGTATGGGCGAGATAATCATCGATGCGAAATGCGAAACCAACGTTAAAGGTGTGTTCGCTGCCGGTGACTGTACGACTGTTCCGTACAAACAGATCATCATCGCTACTGGCGAAGGTGCTAAAGCCTCTCTGAGTGCTTTTGACTACCTGATTCGCACCAAAACTGCATAAGAAGAAGTAAGATTCACCTGCAATTGTTTAGCCGCTGGGGTCAAACCTGGCGGCTTTTTTTATAAAAAAACGCCCTGCCAGGATTGCTCAGGGCAGGGCGTCATAAATGCGTTAATTTGTTAACGAACAACTAATACCGGCAGATTGGCGTGGCGGATCACGTTGGAAGCGTTGGAACCTAACAGATGGGTTGAAATCGATGGGTTTCGTGAACCGATAACCACGACATCCGCATCCAGTTCTTTAGCTAACTCGTTCACTTCATCTCGCACGCTACCAAAACGGACATGTGTTTTGATACGGGATGGATCAATATTGAAATGGCCGACCATTGTCTGTAGGCGTTCTTCGGCTTCATGTTGCAAATGCTCTTCGAAACGACGCACATCAGCAGCAAAACGGTGCAGACTAAGGCTTGCGGCGCCCGGTAATACATGGAGTAAATGAATTACGCCATCATCCTGGGCGAGAAATTCAGCGTGACGAACTGCTTTGTCGCTCAATTCCATTTCAAATACGTCTACTGGCATAATGATTGTTTTGTACATAAGCATTCCCTCCTTGCTATTGCATGAACATATAACAGCACATTATTGATTATGATTCTATGATTTGCGAAGTTGATTTGATCTGGAATAGCAATTGATCTGGAAAATGAATTAAGTCAGCCACTACCAGCGTTGTTCAAGATATAGCACTGCCACAACAATAATTGCTGCAATGAATATATAAAACGCAGTAATACCGAGAGCTTCGCTCATAGGGGGATCCGCAGGTGAATAACTTGTTCAGATTAGAACGCAGCGGTGAAGAGGAAAATGATAAGTCTGGTTGATATTTAAGCGGAAAGAGGATGCAGAAGCATCCTCTGGGCAAAGCGAATAACGCTTGTGCAGATGGGATTAAAGCAGGTAGTCGCCAGCGGCTTCAGGCTGGTATTCGAGTTCCAGCACTTCAAGGTGAGTTGCGCTACCGCCCGGAAGTTCCCAGTGGATGGTATCGCCAACGCGCAGCCCCAACAGTGCAGCGCCAACTGGAGCCATAACGGAAAGTTGAGTATTGCTGTCGGTCATCTTTGCCGGATACACCAGTGTACGCACACGGACTTCGCCATCGCTAAGATTGCGGAATTTAACCCGGCTGTTCATCGTCACCACATCGTGTGGCATCTCTTCTGGCGAACACATTTGGGCGCGATCCAACTCTGCGTTTAACGCGTCGGCGATTGGCAAACCGGCATAGGCAGGTTGCTCCAGCAGAATATCGATGCGTTCGGCATCCAGGTCGTTAATGATGATTGTTGGTCTGGACATTTTTACTCCATGTCGTCGGTACTGCGAGTGTCGCAGATAAACATACCCAAAAGAAAACCCTCACCGTCAGGCGGCGAGGGTTTAACTCATATGATGATACTGACTGTTGCTCACTCTTTGAAGTGATTTGCGTCACATTCAGGGAATTCCTCAATGCAGCGCATTATGTATAAATCTTAATCGTCATGGTTTATGGAAGACGAATTAGCATGTTTTGTAAATCAGAGGATTAATAACCAGCTTTATCAATCACAAAGGCTTTGCCACAGTTGCCTGGGTGAGGTTGTGGCAAGAATGAGCTTGCCGAGAGCGGCGCATTGATGGCATCAGCTTTGATTGAAATCTGGATTTCAGTCAAATATGCCGGATTACCCTGGCACGTTAACTTGACCGCTTTGACGTTCTCTTTCCCCCAGCTTTTGGCAAAGGCATCGTCAAAGTCACTGCGGCTCACGGTTTTACCATAGTTATCCGCGAGGAATTTTCCGGCTGCGCTCTCTTTTACCTCTTGATTCAGTCGTACCATCGTACCGAAGTAAGCATCCGGATCAAAACCAAAGCAGGCGCCGTGTTTCGCGTATTCATAACGTTCCAGACAGGAACGGCCACCTGCGCCCGGCATAACTTCACTCAATTTAGCTGCTGTTTCCAGCGATAATCCGGTTTCCGGTGAAGAACACATCCGGCTGGCGCGCGCTTCCGGCAGGTTTGGGACTGGGCGAGTGGCGCAGCCGAAGCGCATCCAGCGGCGTTCATCAACACCACGAGCAGCAACCGATTTAGGCAGTCCGGGCCACAGGCCGTGTACGGTCAGGAAATCGGCCTTGTCGGTCGTTTCGGTTTGCAGGCGACACTCATCGCGTTCGTTACGATTTCGATCGTGCTGACTCTGGCAAAAGCCGGTTTGCCAGGAAAGCGCTAAAACGTAACGATCAAAATCGCCATACTGTTTTGCTTGCAACGCAATGGCGTTGGCAGAAGAGAAGGGAAGTAGAGAAACCGCCAGTAAAGCGGCGTTACGCCAGAATGCTTTCATAATGGGTGTGGACTCATACATACACTGAATACTATCTATTAAATCATAAAAAAGCCCGCCTGGTTGGCTAACCTGGCGGGCGCGGTGATTTATTCAGCGTTTGCCGAACGTATTAGTTCCACATGGCGAGAATTGGCCAGCCTACGAGCAACAACATTGAAATGTAGATGACCCCGAAGATAGCGCCAAGACGCCAGTAATCTTTCGATTTCACATAGCCACAGCCGTAAATAATCACACCTGGGCCAGTAGCATATGGGGTCAGACAGCCCATGATACCGATAGACAGCACCAGCAGAATACACAGTTGTTCCATCGGAACACCGGGAATACCTTTACCGACGGCCAGAATAACTGGCAGCATGGTTGCAGTGTGCGCAGACAGGCTGGCAAACAGGTAGTGAGCAAAATAGAACACCAGCACGAGGACGATAACCGTCGCGTTCGGCGAAAAACCTTCCAGGTGCGTACTCATGGTGCTGGCGAACCAGTCGATAAATCCGGAACGAGTCAGGCCATTAGCCATGACGACAAGTGTTGCCAGGTTAACCAGCGTGTTCCATGCGCTGTTATAACGGGTAATGTCTTTCCACGGTACAACGTGCAGCGCCAGCATCAGCGAAACTGCCAGCAGGCCAACCGCAGTGGCATTAATCACTTCGCTGCCAAATACCCACAAACCTAAGCTGAGTAATACAAGGCCAATCAGCGTCCATTCTCTGCGTGTCAGACGCCCCATGGTTTTCAGCTCATCGCCTGCCCAGGTGGCGACTTCTTCACTATGGGTAACTTCCGGTTTGTACAGCACGTAGGAAAGCCACGGCGCAATGATGAGTAAGATAACCCCAACCGGCAGGAAGCAGAGGAACCACTGTAACCAGCTAATCTGGATACCGGCAATTTTGCTGACGAATTCCAGGCCCAGCACGTTCGGCGCCGCGCCGGTGACAAACATGGAGGAGCTAAGACTGGTACTGATGACCATCATCCACATTAAATAACCGCCAATGCGTCGGGAAGACGGATCGTTGGGGAATGATTTAAACAGCGGCGGTAGGTTTTTAATGACCGGGAAAACGGTTCCGCCGGTACGCGCAGTGTTAGACGGTGTAAACGGCGCCAGCAGAATGTCGATAATGACAATCGCATAACCTAACGTCAGCGTGCGTTTACCCATGAATTTCACCAGAAAAAGGGCAATACGACGGCCTAATCCAGAAACTTCATATCCTAACGCAAAGATAAATGCGCCAAATACCAGCCAGACGGTGGTACTGGAAAAACCAGCCAGTCCCCATTTTAGCGCCTGTTTTTGGGCATTAAACGCTGGGTCAGCCAATTCTTTGGCGTCAAAAAGCAGGTAATTACTGCCAATAACGCAAATGGTTACTGCAATAAAACTGATCGCTGTTGCCGGGATTGGCTCGAGGATCATTCCGACAATCATTGCCACAAACACAGCGAAATAATGCCATGCCTGCGGCGGCATACCGTCGGGGACAGGGATAAGAAACATGACACCCATCACCACCAGTGGGGTCAATAATTTCCATATATTATCTTTTGCTAAAGACATACGGGTTCTCCGAAAATTAATATTTCCAAATTTATCAAGTGCTTAAATTATTAAATCTGTGCTAAAAACCAGGTAAGAATCAGCAGGTCGGCGCTGCCGCCGGGGCTGAGATTTCGTTCGATACACTCCCTGTCGAACTGCCGGAGATAATCGAGATCGGCGGGGGTTCGGATGCCCCCTTTTTGCAATAATGTTTGCGCCTCGCGCTGTAGCCAGCGCAGGCCCCCCTCGCCACCGCGCGATGCAACGTTGGTATCGCCGTTCATCGCCATCAGTAGCAGTAAGGTATCGAGCAATGCCAGTTCAGGATCTAGCCCCTGATCCAGCAGAGTGAGGTAGTGCGGCAGGGCGTGCTTGATAACCAGCGGATAACCCGCTTCAGCTTCACCGCGCGCACCGGTAAGGCCAAGTTGCTGGTACAACCGTTGACCTGCGGTCAGTTGTTGATTATTGGTACGCAGTTCGCGCTCGGTCAGACCACGGCAGAAACTTGCCGCCGTCGCACAAATGGTGGCTGGCGTTACCGGTTGGTTGAGCTGATGCAAACGGCCAATTGCTGCGCATACCAGCCCTAAAGAGAAAATGCTGCCTTTATGGGTGTTTACGCCCGCAGTGGCGCGGAACATATCGCCTTCACAGGCCATACCAATTGGGCGTAATCCGTTGAGTACTGCTTCGGGTGCCATTTCTGCACTACAGGCACCAAATTCGATAAAACGGGGTAACCAACCCTGGATCGCCAGTGCGCTACGGTGGAAATCTTCCAGCGCCATATCTTTGTGCGCACCGCAGTTAATGCGATCCACCAGGCCTGGTTTCGGTGACAGATTGACTTCAGTCAGCATGGCGCGCCAGCCCAACAGGGCGTAGTCATTGATTAATGACGCAGCAAGCTTTGTGGTTTTAGTTGACGTTGCAGGCATCGACATCGTTCAGCAGCGCCTCCATGCGGTTGAGTAAATCGGTCAGTTGGTGGGTCTTCCCACGCGCACAGACGGCTGCACTTTGCTCGCACAGCAGGCAGCGGCGAGGCGGCAGCGAATAATCGCGGCGGGAGAGAATTTCGCCTTCGGGCGTCAGGACATCGATATCCCATAAACGCCCGAGAGGATGACTATGCTCAAGCTCAATGGTTGCGAGCTTGAGGTCGCGAGCTGGAGCGGCAATGCTCAACATGCCCTCTGGCCCGCTGGCGGAAACCAGTGCAGCCTGCTCCTGAATTTGCCAGCCCTGTTTTGCGGCTAAAGCGCGCAGGGCAGTTACGCCATGATTAAAAATTCGGCGTGTGACCTCGCTGTCTTTAATCGGACCCGGCGCAACCACAGTAAAGGAAACCAGTGGAACAGGATGGCGCTTGAGCCAGGCGTGTTGCCGCGCTTGCCTTTCATCCCGGCTGACGAGCAGCTCGGGAATTGAAACCGCATGGTGGCTGGCGAGTTCAGGGAGCAGGTGCATGGCTTATTCCTTCACCTGATGCACAACGTCAATCACCGAGCCATCGCGGTAGCGCACGACGGCAACGACGCGGTCGGTGAATTCAATCGGCTGTGGTTCACCGGTCAGCAGACGCGCACGTTCGCGCAGCCACTCAATGGAAACCACTTTAATGCCAGCTTCCTGCAGACGTTCTGCCAGTTCCGGACGTGCCGGGTTAACAGCGATGCCGTGGTCGGTGACCAGAATATCGACGCTGGACCCCGGGGTAATGCAGGTCAGCACGTTATCCACCAGAGTCGGGATACGACCGCGCACCAGCGGTGCAACAATGATGGAAAGCGCAGAGGCAATTGCGGTATCGCAGTGACCGCCGGAAGCGCCACGCAGCACGCCATCAGAACCAGTCAGCACGTTAACGTTGAACTGAGTGTCAATTTCCAGCGCGCTCAGTACCACCACGTCGAGACGATCAACCGATGCACCTTTAGAGCCCCAGTTAGCGTACTGGTTGGCGCTGATTTCGATGTGGTTCGGATTACGCGCCAGTGACTGTGCGGCTTGACCGTCAAAGCTCTGGACGTCCAGCAGTTTGCGGATCAGCCCTTTTTCATGCAGATCAACCATCGTGGCGGTAATGCCGCCGAGGGCGAAGTCGGCGCGAATATCGCGGCTGCGCATTTTGTCTTCCAGGAAACGGGTTACCGCCAGCGAAGCGCCGCCAGTACCGGTTTGCATGGAGAAACCTTCTTTAAAGTAGCCAGAGTTGACAATCACATCCGCGGCGAGGCGGGCAATCAGCAGTTCGCGCGGGTTAGTGGTCATACGGGTCGCGCCTGCGCCGATTTTCGCGGCATCGCCGACACGCTCAACTTTGACGATCAGATCAACCTGATCCTGTTCAATGCTCGCCGGGTTATGCGGATAAGGCAGCAGTTCTTCGGTGAGCATCACCACCTGTTTCGCATTGTCGGCATCGACCATTGCATAACCGAGGGAGCCGCAACAGGCTTTTCCGGTGTAGCCGTTGGCATTACCGAATTCGTCACAGGACGGGACGCCGAGGAAAGCCACGTCGATGCTCAGTTCGCCGCTCTGTACCAGATGCACGCGACCGCCGTGGGAGTGGATTTGCACCGGTTCAGCTAGCAGACCACGGGAGATTTCTTCCGCCAGTGGGCCGCGCAGGCCGGAAGTATAAATACGGGTAACCACACCCTGACGAATATGTTCCACCAGCGGTGCATGGCAATCACTCAGGGAGCTGGACGCCAGGGTCAGGTTTTTAAAGCCCATCTTAGCGATGACGTCCATCACCATATTGACGGTCAGGTCACCGCCACGAAAAGCGTGGTGGAAGGAGACGGTCATACCATCTTGCAAACCAGAGCGACGAATCGCTTCTTCCAGGTTGGCGCACAGTTTACGATCGCGCGCTTTTTCAGCCTGCCAGGTTTGCTTTGGCGAGTTCTGGAAAGCGGCAAGATCGCATTCAGCGCGACGATTCCAGGCCGCTACCCGTTCTTGTCGTTGAGATTGTTCAATTTTCTGCGTCATTTTGATTGCCTTATTCTTCGCGGATGCCGGAAAGTTCTGCACGGGAGAGCACCAGACGGGCGCGATCGATAACCGGACCGTCAACCATCTTGCCGTTCAGGGAAACGACGCCGAGGCCTTCGCGAGCGGCGGCTTCAGCGGCTTCTACAACGCGGCGTGCGTGATCCACTTCTTTCTGGGTTGGTGCGTAGAGGTTGTGCAGCAGATCAATCTGACGCGGGTTGATCAGCGATTTGCCGTCAAAGCCCAGTTGTTTGATGTGGGCGGCTTCTTGCAGGAATCCGGCTTCGTTGTTGGCGTCGGAATAGACGGTATCGAACGCCTGAATACCCGCAGAGCGCGCGGCCTGCAAAATAGAGCAGCGAGCGAACAGCAGTTCAGTTCCTTCCGGAGAGCGTTCTGTACGCAGGTTGCGCACGTAGTCTTCTGCGCCAAGGGCGATCCCGATCAAACGCTCGGAAGCGTGAGCGATTTCCACCGCGCGGGTAATGCCCAGCGGAGATTCAATCGCCGCCAGCAGCCCTGTGCTGCCAGGTTCACGACCGCAGGCTTTTTCAATACGCAGGATCTCTTTTTCGATATCCAGAACGTCCTGAGCGGTATCGGTTTTCGGCAAACGCACAACGTCTGCGCCGCCGCGAACGACGGCTTCCAGGTCGTTAACGCCCCATTCAGAATCCAGTGCGTTAACACGTACGATGGTTTCGATATCGCGATACAGCGGATGTTGCAGCGCGTGGTAGACCATGCGACGTGCGGTGTCTTTTTCACGCAATGCCACGGAGTCTTCCAGGTCGAACATCAGAGCATCTGCCGGGTAGATGAAGGAGTTGCTGACCATCGCGGCATTAGCACCAGGCACGAACAGCATGCTGCGGCGGGTGCGGGTTTTACGTTGTTGCAGCGAAGCGGAAATCATTGGCAATCCTCCCATGGCAGAGCCGGGATACCGCTGGCGCGCGCCAGCAGGGCTTCCAGTCGTGCACGTAAAATGCAGTCCAGTGCGCCTTTGTCATCGACATTCAGCTGTACGCCGCGCACGTTATAGCGGGCGAGAACGTCCAGAATGGTGGTGCGAATCGCATCGCCAAACTGTTTCTCAACGCTGCTGTTGATCTGCAGGTCGATATCCTGCGTATCGAGAGGGGCGATGCGTATCATCACATCCCCAGACTCAAGGGTGCCTGCAACGGCGGGCTGGTTTATTTTCATTTTTCACCTGTTTCTTATGCGGGGGTCTTTTGACGAACTGCCGCGTCCTGGCGGGCGTGTTCAAGCAGATTCTGCAAGTAATGCAGAGTGGTTGCCGGGACCAGTGGCGCGATAGCCGTGAGATCGTTTTTCACCAGCAGTTGACGTACCCGGGAAGCGGATATCGGCAGTTCCTGGTAACGCAGTCGCTCAATTTCAACCAGTTCGATGGGCGGTGCGGAGATGGTCGGTGTTTCCAGCCAGTAGCGCATATCCTGGTTGTACTGGGCGGTCACGCGACAAATGGGTTCAGTACCAACAAAGCGATGAGTAATGCCCAGTGCGGGCGCGAGGTACTGACGGAAAATTTTCAGGTCAATTTCGGTGTAACAATGGTTGATGACGCTCTGTTCTTTAATGAAGTAACAGGGGAACGTGGCGCGGGAGATGATGTACTCAGAGCCGCGATGCACGGTCAGGCGCGGAATATCGGCGGTGCCTTTCAACACCAGATCCAACCGGTCGTCATAGGGAAAGCGTGAAGAATCTTCTTTGACTAAAAATAGATGCAACCAGTCGCACTGTGCCGCAGCTTGTTGAATCAGATAACGGTGGCCGTTAGTAAAGGGATTGGCGTTCATGACGATACAGCCAATCTTCTTCCCTTCATGACGGAATTTCTTCAGCGATTCGGCATAGCGTTTCAGACGTGTGGCGCTGTTTTCCATCAACACCATCACGCCAGGCACGCTGGTTAACGTATAGAAACCGCACTGGCGGAACAGCGCCTCGTATTCGGTTTTGGTATAAATAAACAGATGCGTGCTGTGCCGTTCATAGGCGAGGTTTATCAGTTCGGTGGCTAATGTCAGCGCCAGTCCTTCACCGCGAACAGATTCGCTGATAGCGACGCACTTAATAATATTTCCGGCGATTCCACCGCAAGCGATAAGCTTTTCATTGCGGGTTACGGTAATAAATACTTCGACCGTGGTGTCAACACTCAAATCATTTTCATGCAGAAAGTGGGTAATTTCCGCCATCTTTTTATTTTCTGAACGTTTTACCCGGGTGAAAATATCATTGCCGAACATAATAAATAGTATCCTGAAGGTGCATGTTGTTATCGGTTTGCAACAAATGTTGTTCGGTGTAGCAAATTGATAACCTTTTATTTTCAGTTGAGAGAAAGGGCTGTGAGTGAGGTATTTCTGTTTCTCCTTTCGCCATACATCCTAAGGAGTATTGCATCGTGAAATTTTGATTTATTTCACATAGAGTTAGTGGTTTTTTATTTATTTAATGGTTTTAAGTTTTTTAATTAATGTAATTGCGAATTAGCGCGTGGTTTTAAGTTGTTTAATTGATTTAATGAATGATTTTTGCCACGATTATATTTGATTTTTATATATCAAGATTCAACATTTTAATTACATCCACCAAAAAACAGGGCTTACCCCGCAAGGAAAACAATGTTGCAGCTTAATGAGAATAAACAGTTTGCTTTTTTTCAACGACTGGCGTTCCCGCTGCGTATTTTTTTGCTGATTTTGGTGTTCTCGATATTTGTCATCGCGGCGTTGGCGCAATATTTTACTGCCAGCTTTGAGGACTATTTAACGCTTCATGTTCGTGACATGGCAATGAATCAGGCGAAAATTATTGCCTCCAATGACAGTATCATCACCGCAGTGAAAACGCGTGACTACAAACGGCTGGCTACTATCGCCAACAAATTGCAAAGAGATACCGACTTCGATTATGTGGTGATTGGTGACCGGGATTCGATCCGCCTTTACCATCCTAATCCGGAAAAGATTGGCTACCCCATGCAGTTTACCAAACCGGGGGCGCTGGAAAGAGGGGAGAGTTACTTCATCACCGGCAAAGGGTCGATAGGTATGGCAATGCGCGCCAAAACGCCGATCTTTGATGACGATGGCAAAGTCATCGGCGTGGTGTCTGTGGGGTATCTGGTGAGTAAAATCGATAGCTGGCGGGCTGAGTTTTTATTACCGATGGTGGGTGTGTTTGTCGTGCTGTTAGGCATTCTGATGCTGCTGTCGTGGTTCTTAGCTGCGCATATCCGCCGCCAGATGATGGGGATGGAACCAAAGCAGATTGCACGCGTGGTCCGCCAGCAAGAGGCGCTTTTTAGTTCAGTTTATGAAGGACTGATTGCGGTGGACCCGTATGGGCATATTACTGCCATCAACCGCAATGCAAGAAAAATGTTGGGGCTGAGTTCCCCCGGACGGCAGTGGCTGGGCAGACCTATTGCAGAGGTTGTCAGACCGGCAGATTTCTTTACCGAAGAAATTGATGAAAAACGTCAGGATGTAGTGGCGAATTTTAATGGTCTGAGCGTTATTGCTAACCGCGAAGCTATTCGTTCTGGTGATGATTTGCTGGGTGCAATTATTAGTTTTCGTAGTAAGGACGAAATATCTACCCTTAATGCACAACTGACGCAAATTAAACAATACGTCGAGAGTCTGCGCACATTGCGTCACGAACATCTCAATTGGATGTCGACGCTCAATGGTCTGTTGCAGATGAAAGAGTATGATCGCGTGTTGGCGATGGTGCAGGGGGAGTCCCTGGCCCAGCAACAGCTTATTGACAACCTGCGCGAGGCGTTTGCCGATCGCCAGGTGGCGGGACTGCTTTTTGGCAAAGTGCAGCGCGCCCGCGAACTGGGGCTAAAAATGACCATCGTCCCCGGTAGCCAGCTTTCACAATTGCCGCCAGGACTGGACAGCACTGAGTTTGCAGCCATTGTTGGTAACTTACTTGATAACGCCTTCGAAGCCAGCCTGCGTAGCGATGAAGGAAACAAGATCGTTGAATTATTCCTCAGCGATGAAGGCGATGATGTGGTGATTGAAGTCGCCGATCAGGGCTGCGGCGTTCCAGAGTCTCTACGAGACAAAATATTTGAGCAGGGTGTCAGTACGCGTGCTGACGAACCCGGTGAGCATGGCATTGGGTTGTATCTTATTGCCAGCTATGTAACGCGCTGCGGTGGAGTTATCACTCTCGAAGAGAATGATCCCTGCGGTACTTTATTTTCAATCTATATTCCGAAAGTGAAACCTGATGACAGCTCCATTAACCCTATTGATCGTTGAGGACGAAACACCGTTGGCAGAAATGCATGCGGAATATATTCGTCACATTCCCGGCTTCAGTCAGATATTACTGGCGGGAAACCTGGCGCAGGCCCGAATGATGATCGAGCGTTTTAAGCCGGGGCTTATCTTGCTGGATAACTATCTCCCTGATGGTAGAGGCATTAATTTGTTGCATGAGTTGGTGCAGACTCATTACCCCGGCGACGTGGTGTTTACCACTGCCGCCAGCGATATGGAAACAGTATCTGAGGCTGTGCGCTGCGGTGTGTTTGATTATTTAATCAAGCCAATCGCTTATGAGCGTTTGGGGCAGACATTAACTCGTTATCGCCAGCGTAAACACATGCTGGAAAGTATTGATAGCGCCAGTCAGAAGCAAATTGATGAGATGTTCAACGCTTACGCTCGCGGTGAACCAAAGGATGAACTGCCAACTGGCATTGACGCGTTGACGCTAAACGCAGTGAGAAAACTGTTCAAAGAGCCTGGTGTGCAACATACGGCTGAGACAGTGGCGCAGGCTTTGACCATAAGTCGCACCACCGCGAGACGTTATCTTGAATATTGCGCCAGCCGTCATCTGATTATCGCCGAGATTGTTCACGGCAAAGTCGGCAGGCCGCAGCGCATTTATCACGCTGGATGAAGAGAGTGCCGGAGGACGTGCTCCTCCGGCCTGGGAAATTACTTACCAGTAACCGCGGCGGAAGTACCGGGTACCATCAACTCTGTAGCCACAATGACAATCACCAGCCCAACAAGCACCGGCACCGAGGTGCGTTTAACCACTTCAAAAGGTGATATTTTAGCCATCCCGGCAACGGCAACCACCACGCCAGAGACTGGCGAAAGCGTGCGCCCCAGGTTTGACGCCTGCAGCATCGGAATAGTCAGGTACGCTGGGTTAATGCCGGAAGAGTGCGCCAGTTTCGGGATCATCTCAACAAAGGCATAGAAAGGCGCATTGCCGGAACCAGTGGTGACCGCTGCCAGCATTGTCAGGATAACCAGCACCAGCATCAGGATAATGCTCGCCGAACCGAATGAGGTGGCGATTGAGATCAGACTCTGGATAAAGCCAATAGTGCTAAGACCCTGAGCGAAAACCCCAGCGGCAACTAATAACATTACTACGTTAGCGAAGGCATCAGCCATGCCGCGATAAGCCACCTCGAGGCCCGAAAAGACTTTTTGCGTATTAAAGCCGCGAATAAATTCCAGAACAGAGGCAATCAGCATACATATCACCAGAATGGTGATGATGTGCAATTGCGGACCCCATTTTCCGTCAAAAAATAGCACGCCAATGATCGGTGTAAACGGCAGAATGGCGTAAAACGCGGGCGCAGTGGTCGTGATTTCGCTGACATCTAACATTTCATGAGCGATGTGCTCTTTTTTATCCAGATAACGCTGCCAGAAAAAGTGGGCAATCGCCATGCCGATAATCGCGGCAATAGAGATAGGTAGTGTTGTTTTGAAGGCGAAGTCAATCAGCGGCATTTCAGAAGCCTGTGCCGCCAGCACCACATCACCAGATGTTGGTGCGAGAATAATTGCTGCAGGTGAGGCACAAATGGCAGCTGCCGCGCCGCGACTGATACCAACGTTCACCATCACCGGGAACAATGTTGCCATCAGTAAAACGCCAAGACCGGTTGCGGAAGAGACTGCCAGCGACATCAGACAGGCGACAAAGTAGGCGGCAATCATCAGCAGGTAAGGGGAGTTAATGTACTGCAGCGGTTTTGATGCCAGCTTGACAACCATATCGTTCGCGCCAATGTGGGTCATGTAAGCGGCAAAGCCACACAGCATCATAATCATCATACCGAGATCGCCGCCACGGCTCATCAGTAATATTTTAATGTATTCAACGATATCTGTGGCGCTGTAGCCAGTGGACGTCTGGCTGGAGGGTAAAACCTTGTGTCCCATTATAGCGCTGATGATCAGCAGTAGCAGGCCGCCAACAAATAGCACCCCTGTGGCGGAATACCCTTTAATGATGTAGCGAGCTACACCCACAATAACGACAACCCCAATAAGGAGTTCAATAAATGTCTGCATATTCTTTCCTGTCTCCGGAATCTACAAAAATAATAAAAAAGTCCTAAAATAAGAAAAAATATGCCGAATAAATTGACATCAGACGCTGATTGAAATCAAGAAAGCTGTCATTAAGACATTGATGTTGTTGTTTTTATACCTGGATAACAAAATTTATTTTAGGGGGAGTAATTACAACATGATGATGTTTGTGAAGTGATGAATAATTGATGCGATTTTGTTAATTTTTTTATGGTGTGTTGTCCGTCCCCAAAATATTCTTGTATGCGCATTATGTGGCAATGCAAGCAATGATTTATTGATGGTTTCATTGTATCTCATTGAAAATTAAATAGATGCTAAGTGTTTTGTATGGATATGTATTTTATTTGAATGAGCTGTTCTTTAGCCGAAGAATGCGACTTAAGTCTCCGGAAACATCCGATGGTTTTATTGGTAAATTTCATGAAATAAATTTCAGGCACTCGGATTATTCTTTATGTTTGCCTTGTTAAGGTTGTATTTATTTTTCTTTGGCTATGCTGGCAATATATTTTGATAAGTCTTCTGTGGTCGCTAATGGGCGCTAGTAAATGTGTTTCCGTATTTTCCTTTGTTTTTATTCAGTTAATTGGCGTTGAAGAAGTTTCAGCTAGTGCAGAGCAATGGATTGCGACATTTAGAGAGAATGTTGCAGAAACCTGGCAGCGGCCAGAGCATTATGATCTGTATATTCCCGCCATCACCTGGCATGCGCGTTTCGCATATGACAAAGAAAAAACCGATCGCTATAACGAAAGACCGTGGGGTGGTGGTTTTGGTCAGTCACGTTGGGATGAGAAAGGCAACTGGCACGGTTTGTACGCGATGGCGTTTAAGGATTCATGGAATAAATGGGAGCCCATTGCCGGATACGGTTGGGAAAGTACCTGGCGACCGCTGGCAGATGAAAACTTTCATGTCGGTCTGGGATTCACCGCTGGTGTGACAGCGCGTGATAACTGGAACTACATACCTGTTCCGCTGTTACTGCCATTGGCTTCTGTGGGCTATGGCCCAGCGACTTTCCAGATGACCTACATCCCTGGCACCTACAACAATGGCAATGTTTACTTTGCCTGGATGCGGTTCCAGTTTTAGACAAGTCACGTTTTAATAAAAACCTTAAAAATCAGTATGTAATGGTATTAACATCAAAAATAACGCGACTTTTATCACTTTTTAGTAAAGTTGCACTGGACAAAACGTACCACAATTGGTGTACTGGTAACCGACACAGCATTTGTGTCTATTTTTCATGTAAAGGTAATTTTGATGTCTAAGATTAAAGGTAACGTTAAGTGGTTTAATGAGTCCAAAGGATTCGGTTTCATTACTCCGGAAGACGGCAGCAAAGATGTGTTCGTACACTTCTCTGCAATCCAGACTAATGGTTTTAAAACTCTTGCTGAAGGTCAGCGCGTAGAGTTCGAAATCACTAACGGTGCCAAAGGCCCTTCTGCTGCAAACGTAATCGCTCTGTAAGATACGTCAGCAAGAATTCAAAACCCGCTTATTCAGCGGGTTTTTTTTGGTCTTTAATGTGCTGTTGATGCTGAAAATAACCAGAAAGCCAGTGCAGTCATGGCAAAGGAACCTAACAGATTTACGAAGATGTTCAGTAACGCCCAGCCAAAACGCCCTTCCTGCAATAAAAACACCACTTCTGCTGAAAATGTTGAGAAGGTTGTCAATCCACCACAAAATCCGGTGGTGATTAACACTTTCCATACAGGATCAATGTTCGTCATCCGACTGAACCAGGCAAATCCCATACCTATGATGAATGCACCGATCAGGTTTGCGGCCAGTGTTCCCAAAGGGATCGCCTGATGCAGCGGGTTAAATCGCATACTTAATAGCCATCTCGCCACGCTTCCCGTACCACCGCCAATAAAAACTGCTAAAAGGAGTTGTAACACTGCAAAATCCTGCTATTTGATTTGTATGAGTGATAAGTGTAACGCCGAATAATCGTCGTTGGCGAATTTTACGACTCTGACAGGAGGTGGTAATGCTGGTTGCCGCAGGACAATTTGCTGTTACATCAATATGGGAAAAGAACGCAGAGGTTTGCGCCTCGTTAATGGCACAGGCGGCGGAAAACGACGTATCGCTGTTTGTCCTGCCGGAAGCGCTTCTGGCGCGCGACGATCTTGACCCGAATTTGTCAGTGAAATCGGCACAGTTGCTGGAAGGGGAATTCCTCGGACGTTTACTGCGGGAAAGTAAACGTAACATGATGACGACGATTCTGACGATTCATGTTCCCTCAACCCCTGGGCGCGCGTGGAATATGCTGGTGGCGCTGCAGGCGGGGAAAATTGTCGCCCAGTATGCCAAATTGCATCTCTATGATGCGTTTGCCATTCAGGAATCGCGCCATGTGGATGCAGGTGATGAAATTGCCCCTTTACTGGAGGTTGAAGGCATGAAAGTGGGGCTGATGACCTGCTATGACTTACGCTTTCCAGAGTTGGCATTGGCCCTGGCATTACAGGGCGCGGAAATCCTGGTCCTGCCAGCGGCCTGGGTTCGCGGGCCACTCAAAGAGCACCACTGGTCAACCTTGCTCGCCGCTCGTGCTCTGGATACCACCTGTTATATGGTGGCGGCGGGGGAGTGTGGCAACAAAAACATTGGGCAAAGTCGAATTATCGATCCTTTTGGCATCACCATTGCTGCGGCAGCGGAAATGCCCGCGTTAATCATGGCGGAAGTGACGCCTGAACGTGTGCGTCAGGTGCGCGCGCAGTTACCTGTTTTAAACAACCGCCGGTTTGCGCCGCCGCAATTATTATGATGTTTTTTTACTCGGCGCTTGATTCACCTTGTTACAGATTGCTATTGTGTGCGCGCGTCGAATGACCGTTAATATTCTCTGGTTTTTAAGGCGCGTTCTGTTGCCGGTTTTATGTCAAGAAGGTATCTATGGGTGAGATTAGTATTACCAAACTGCTGGTAGTTGCGGCGCTGGTCGTTCTGCTGTTTGGGACTAAGAAGTTACGTACGCTGGGCGGAGACCTGGGAGCGGCCATTAAAGGGTTCAAGAAAGCGATGAATGATGACGACGCTGCGGCTAAAAAAGGCGCAGACGTTGATATTCAGGCTGAAAAGCTCTCTCATAAAGAGTGACGTGGCGAGCAGGACGCTCCCTCAATATCTTGTTCGATAAAAAAACCCGCTTCAGATAGCGGGTTTTTTATCAGACAGATGTAAGCAATTATTACACGATTACTTAACTTCCATCCCTTTCGCCTGCAAGTCGGCGTGATACGAAGAGCGGACAAACGGACCGCATGCTGCATGGGTAAAGCCCATCGCCAGCGCTTCGGCCTTCATTTCATCAAACTCATCCGGGCTAACGTAGCGTTGCACCGGCAAGTGATGGCGACTTGGCTGCAGATATTGCCCCAGCGTCAACATGGTTACACCATGACGACGCAGATCGCGCATGACTTCAATAATCTCTTCATTGGTTTCACCCAGTCCCACCATCAAACCGGATTTGGTCGGGATCTCCGGATGCGCCTCTTTAAAGCGTTCCAACAGTTTTAGCGACCAGTTGTAATCCGCGCCCGGGCGTACCTGACGGTAAATACGTGGTACGTTTTCCAGGTTGTGGTTGAACACATCTGGCGGTGTGGCGGTCAGAATATCCAGCGCGCGATCCATACGACCACGGAAATCCGGCACCAGAGTTTCAATTTTGATTTCCGGGCTTTTTTCCCGGATGGCAGTAATGCAATCCGCAAAGTGCTGGGCTCCGCCATCGCGCAGGTCATCGCGGTCAACGGAGGTGATAACCACATAACGCAGCGCCATATCAGCAATGGTCTGCGCCAGTTTTACCGGCTCGTTGGCATCCGGGGCGACCGGGCGACCGTGGGCAACGTCACAGAACGGACAACGGCGGGTACAAATGGCGCCGAGGATCATAAACGTTGCTGTGCCGTGGTTGAAGCATTCTGCCAGGTTAGGGCAGGAGGCTTCCTCACAGACAGAATGCAGGCCATTTTTGCGCATTGCGGCTTTGATGCCCTGGATACGTGTAGAGTCCGCGGGAAGCTTGATTTTCATCCATTCCGGCTTGCGCAGCAGGGCTTCGCGCTCTGTTGCCACGTTTTTAACCGGGATAAGGGCCATCTTATCGGCATCGCGGTATTTAACACCGCGTTCCATCACAATGGGTTTACTCATAGCGTGCGTGTTCCAGTTGCGAATTACGAAGGAAAGCGTTTCAATTCAATAGATTGTTGTAATTATCAACTATTTTTGAATTAACGACTGGCAGTATATCATTGAAACGGCCCAGAAAGCAGCCAAAGCGGTCGCGAAAATGTAAAATTGTTGTTGGTTTGTGCCATTTTATCGTTCTACGCTGTGAACTCTATGTAACGATACTTTTTCAAAACACATTTCGATAGCATCAGTTGACCGCGGAGTATTGGAACACGCTGACTGCAATGACCCAATATGATTTGGGTCATTTAAGAGGGGAATTAAGCAGGGATATATTCTACGGCAGGATTTTTGAGTAGTGCTAAAATATTTGCCAGTAAGCGCGGTGCAATATTATCGGTGGTCGCATCAGGTTTCCATTGCGATATTTTTGCCATTTCCATCCCGGCATAACCACAAGGGTTGATACGTAAAAATGGCGAAAGATCCATATTGACGTTTAATGCCAGTCCGTGGAATGAACAACCGCGGCGAATACGTAATCCCAGCGAACAAATTTTCTTTTCCCCAACGTAGACACCTGGAGCATCAGCCCGAGGGTGCGCTTCAATATCCAGCTCGGCCAGGGTATTCACTACCGTTTGTTCGAGTAAGGTCACCAGTTCACGCACGCCCAGCTTCCTGCGTTTGAGGTTAAGCAACACATACATCACCTGTTGCCCCGGTCCGTGATAAGTTACCTGGCCGCCGCGATCGCTCTGGATCACCGGAATATCGCCCGGCATTAAAATATGTTCCGCTTTACCTGCTTGCCCCTGGGTGAATACAGGAGGGTGTTCAACCAGCCAGATTTCATCAAGGGTATTTTCATCACGAGTATCGGTGAATTCATGCATAGCCTGAGAAATAGGCTCGTAAGGCTGAAGGCCGAGCTGGCGGACAAGAATTTTATCCTGATACAAAACGGCATCTCCGTGGAGAATGAGTAAAAGTGGGGAAAATTATATCACAGCGAGGGAAGGGGAGTTACCCGACCAGAGGCCGGGTAACGGAGAAGCGAATTACAGAACCATACGAACGATATCGATTTTGCCCAGTTCTTCGTACAGAGTTTCAACCTGCTCGATATGAGTGGCGTTGATAGTGATAGATACCGAGTGGTAGTTGCCTTTGCTGCTTGGTTTTACCGTTGGGGTGTAGTCACCTGGCGCATGGCGCTGTACCACTTCAACCACCTGATCAACCAGCTCAGGTAACGCCTGCCCCATTACTTTGTAGGTAAAAGGGGTAGGGAATTCAAGCAGTTCGTTAAGTTTGGTCTTCATGTCAGCTCCGGCGTAACGTAATTAAATAGCAACTCCCGCCAGAGGGCGGGAGTTTTTACTGATGCTTAGTATATGGGGGCGGAAATTACACTTTCAAGTGTTCAATTTTTAGCCAAACCAGTGATGGAACATTAATTTAATGTAATCAATGATTTTGCCGAAGAAGTTACCTTCCGGAATTTCCTGTAACACCACCAGCGGGCGTTGTTCGATAGTTTTGCCATCAAGCTGGAAGTTGATGGTGCCAACGACCTGGTTCTTTTGCAGCGGCGCATGCAGTTCACTGCTGTTCAGCACGTAGCTGGCTTTCAGGTCTTTCATGCGGCCACGCGGAATGGTCAGGTAAACGTCTTTATCAACCCCTAATGAAGCGCGGTCAGTATTACCAAACCATACCGGTTCAGAGGCGAACTCTTTGCCAACTTTCAGTGGGTTAACTGTTTCGAAGAAGCGGAAGCCCCAGGTCAGCAGTTTTTTACTTTCGGTTTCACGGCCTTTGAACGTGCGTCCGCCCATGACTGCGGAGATCAGACGCATCTGACCTTCTGTTGCAGAGGCGACAAGGTTGTAGCCCGCCTTGTCAGTATGGCCAGTTTTGATACCGTCGACATTCAGGCTGTTATCCCATAGCAGGCCGTTACGGTTGAGCTGGCGAATACCGTTAAAGGTAAACTCTTTCTCTTTATAGATAGCGTATTCGTTAGGAACATCACGAATAAGAGCCTGACCGATCAGCGCCATATCACGCGCGGAGCTGTACTGACCGTCAGCGTCCAGACCGTGTACAGTCTGGAAGTGGGTATTTTTCAGGCCCAGTGCGTTAACGTAACTGTTCATCAGGCCAACGAAAGCATCCTGGCTACCGGCGGCGAAGTCAGCCATGGCAACACAAGCATCGTTACCAGATTGCAGGTTGATACCACGGATAAGCTGAGAAACTGGTACCTGCATGCCAGGTTTGAGGAACATCAGCGAAGAACCTCTGAACACCGGGTTACCGGTGGCCCAGGCGTCATTACCGATGGTCACTAAATCAGATTCTTTGAATTTACCTGCTTTCATTGCCTGACCGATAACGTAGCTGGTCATCATTTTGGTCAGGCTTGCAGGATCGCGACGGACATCCGCATTTTGCTCGGCGAGCACTTTGCCGGAGTTATAGTCGATCAGGATGTAAGACTCCGCATCGATCTGCGGTACACCCGGGATCATAGTTTTGATATTCAGGTCATCGGCATGTGCAGCAGAGATAAAGGCTGTGCAAAGAGCCGTGGTGAGCGCCAGGCGCTTCATGATACGAGCGGAAAAAATGGTATTCATGGTCTGAACTACGACATCCGTGATGGAATTTAAAATAAGTGCCCTACTATAGCAAATGCACTACCGCCAGGCATCTGACTTTCCGCGTGACTTTGTTAACGTCATTTACAGAAATTGACACTTCAGATGCCTGCTTTACGTTATTGCGCGGTGGTAATAAATGACTGTAATTGGGCTTCGGTTTGTAAACGTTGCTGTAAGGCACTGGCTTCAGCTTTGCTGGTAAACGGGCCAAGCTGGATACGCCAGACCGCGCCGTTTTGGGTCACGCGACCGGGTACGCCGAACTTTTGTCCCAGTTGCTGTTGATACTGTTGCGCGCGAGCCTGATCGCTAACGGCCCCGACTTGCACCATAAAGTTACCGCTGGCGCTTTGCGAGGCGGATTGTGGTGTCACCATTGCAGGTGTTGTTGCAGGTGCGGTGACAACTGGCTGTGGTGCAGGCGTTGGTTCGCTGCCTTCCAGTACGCCGGGCGCCAGGGTAGTTGGCGCGCCGAGGAAACCACTGCTGGTTACCGGCGCGCCGGTCGGATCTTCGCTTTTCAGCGTCGAGTTGCTGACCGGGAGAATATCACCCTGCGGGACAGGCATTGAATTTGTTCCGCTGCCGCCGTTTAAATCGGGCGGCGCAGGCAGGGCGTAAGTCTGTTTAGCAATGGTAGTACAAGCCATGCCTGGGCCAGAAAATGAACCATCCTGGGCGACGATAATTGGATCGATACGAACTTTTGTATTGTTCGACGTGTTAAGACGGTCAGCTGCCGCGCGTGAAAGTGAAATCACACGGTCGTTACCGTAGGGACCACGATCGTTAATACGCACCACGATCATCCGCCCGTTAGCCAGATTGGTGATTCTGGCGTAGCTGGGGATGGGTAGCGTTGGATGCGCCGCCGTCAGCTGCGTTGGATCAAATGCTTCGCCAGATGCCGTCAGATTGCTGCCAGGTTCGGCATCATAGATGGCAGCAAGGCCCGCCTGGCTAAAGCGTGAAGGGTCTTGCACGATTTTGTAGCTTTTGCCGTCGCGCTGATAATCCTGATTTGCCGTCGCGTTCAGTGGTTCGAAACGTGGTTCCGCCCCGCTAATTTCAACTATAGGGCCGTTACATACCGCAGGCTGCGGCACACTTACCGTCTGTTGCTGACCATCATCGCTAGTACATGCCGCGAGCATTCCTGCCGCGATGCAGATCCCGAGCCACTGCTTACGCATTCGCACCTCTTACACGCTTTTCGACAACATTTTCCTGTGGGTGTGGATTGACATCACAATCCCAAACCCAGCCATCAGCACTATGAGCGCCGATCCTCCATAACTGACCAGCGGGAGTGGAACCCCTACAACCGGCAGAATACCGCTTACCATACCAATATTTACGAAGACATAAACGAATAATATCAGCATTAAGCCGCCAGCCATGACGCGACCAAAGGTAGTTTGCGCTCTGGCCGCAATCCACAGTCCGCGCATGATTAGCAGAATATAGAGAGCAAGCAGAATCAAAATACCGACTAATCCCAACTCTTCCGCCAGTACCGCGAAGATAAAATCGGTATGGCGTTCGGGTAGAAATTCAAGCTGTGACTGGGTACCGTGCAGCCAGCCCTTGCCGCGCAATCCACCGGAGCCAATAGCAATTTTAGACTGAATAATGTGATAGCCCGCGCCAAGTGGGTCTGATTCCGGGTCGAGTAGCATCATTACGCGCTGGCGCTGGTAATCATGCATCAGGAAGAACCACAAAATAGGGATAAATGCTGCCACCAGTACCACCGCAACGCCAATCAAGCGCCAGCTAAGTCCGGAGAGAAACAATACAAACAGACCGGAAAGCGCAACGAGGATTGACGTCCCCAGGTCAGGCTGCGCAGCTACCAGCAACGTGGGCATAAAAATCAGTACCAGCGCGATGGCGGTATTTTTTAACGATGGCGGGCAAACGTCACGGTTGATAAAGCGTGCCACCATGAGCGGCACGGCTATTTTGGCGATTTCCGAAGGCTGGAAACGGACGATACCGAGATCCAGCCAACGTTGAGCACCTTTGGAGATGGCGCCAAAGGCATCTACCGCTACCAGCAAAATAATACAGATGATATAGAGATAGGGCGCCCAGCCTTCATAAACGCGCGGCGGAATTTGGGCCATCACTACCATAATGACCAGCCCCATCGCGATCTGGCCGATTTTACGTTCCATCATGCCGATGTCCTGGCCGCTGGCGCTCCAGATGACCAGGGCGCTGTAGACCAGTAATGCCAGCAAGATCAGTAGCATTGTGGGATCAAGATGGACTTTATCCCAGAATGTTTTTTTATTCGGATTATCCGTCATGATTATTGGTCCTCCGCAGCAGTAACCGCCGGGTTTTCTGCAGGCAGATCGGTGTTGTTATCACCAAGCATAATGTGGTCGAGGATCTGGCGCATCAGGGTACCGACCGCCGGGCCAGCACCACCGTTTTCCAGAATCATAGCGACAGCGACTTGTGGATTGTTATACGGCGCAAACGCGGTCATCAGTTTGTGGTCGCGCAGACGCTCGGCAATTTTGTGCGCATTATAGGTTTCGTTCGCCTTCAGACCGAAGACCTGCGCGGTACCGGATTTCGCCGCAATTTTGTATGGCGCGCTGGCAAAGTATTTATGTGCCGTACCGTTAGGGCGGTTAGCAACACCAAACATGCCGTCTTTCGCCAGTTCCCAGTAACCAGAATGAATATCACCTACCGGCGGTTCATGCGGCTGTACCCACGGCACTTGTTTGCCATTTTCGGCGGTGCTCATCAGCAAATGCGGAACTTTCACAATACCGTCGTTAATCAGGATCATCAGTGCCTTATTCATCTGGATAGGAGTCGCTGTCCAGTAACCCTGACCGATACCAACCGGAATGGTGTCACCCTGATACCATGGTTTTTTAAAGCGTTTCTGTTTCCATTCACGGGTCGGCATGTTGCCGGAACGTTCTTCCGCAAGGTCGATACCGGTGTAATGACCATAACCGAATTTACCCATCCACTCGGAGAGGCGATCGATCCCCATATCGTAGGCCACCTGATAGAAGAAGGTATCCGCAGATTCCTCCAGCGATCTTGTGACATTCAGACGTCCGTGGCCCCATTTTTTCCAGTCACGGTAACGTTTTTCCGAACCAGGCAGCTGCCACCAGCCTGGGTCAAACAGCGTCGTATTGCGAGTGATTACTCCGGCACTTAATGCCGAAACCGCCACATAAGGTTTAACCGTCGACGCAGGCGGATAAACCCCCTGCGTGGCGCGGTTCACCAGTGGTGTGTTCGGGTCGTTCAGCAGCGCGGAATAATCTTTGCTGGAGATACCGTCAACAAACAGGTTAGGGTCGTAACTTGGCGTGGAAACCAGCGCCAGCACGCCACCTGTACGCGGATCGGTGACCACGACAGCGGCACGGCTACCCGCCAGCAGTGTTTCAATATACTGCTGGAGTTTGAGATCAATCGTCAGGTAAATATCATGCCCGGCCTGCGGCGATACTTCTTTTAACTGACGGATGACGCGACCACGGTTGTTAACTTCAACTTCTTCATAACCCGTCTGGCCGTGCAGAACATCTTCGTAGTAACGTTCAATCCCCAGCTTGCCGATATCATGTGTTGCGGCATAGTTGGCCAGTTTGCCGTCATTATTCAGTCGCTCGACGTCTTTATCGTTAATTTTCGAGACATAACCGATAACGTGGGTCAGCGCTGAACCATAGGGGTAGTAACGCCGTTTATAGCCTTTAACTTCCACACCAGGAAAACGGTACTGGTTAACGGCGAAACGCGCCACCTGAACTTCAGTCAGGTTGGTTTTCACCGGAATGGAGGTAAAACGGTGCGAACGTGCACGCTCCTTTCGAAATGCGGCGATATCGTCATCGGTCAGGTCAACCACGCTGCGCAGGGCGTCCAGAGTCTGCTGCACGTTATCGACTTTCTCCGGCATCATCTCTATCTGATAGATAGTTCGGTTGAGCGCCAGAGGGATACCGTTACGGTCGTAGATAATGCCGCGGCTGGGGGCGATAGGCACCAGCTTAATGCGGTTTTCATTAGAACGGGTCTGGTAATCGGTAAAGCGAACAATTTGTAGATTATACAAGTTGGCGATAAGCACGCCGGTTAGCAGCAAAATCCCCAAAAAGGCGACCAGCGCCCGGCGCACAAACAGCGCGGACTCTGCCGAATAGTCGCGAAAAGAGTTCTGTAATTTCATCCGCTGCGTTTTCTACTTAAGGCTACCTTATCACTCACGGTGATAAGGATGGTTGGTGGTAATGCTCCACGCCCGGTACAGACTCTCTGCGACCAGTACGCGAACCAGCGGATGGGGGAGGGTAAGCGCCGAAAGTGACCAGCTTTGTTCCGCCGCCGCTTTACAGGCAGGCGATAACCCTTCCGGCCCGCCAATCAGCAAGCTGACATCACGGCCATCCAGCTTCCAGCGTTCCAGTTCAGCGGCTAACTGCGGCGTGTCCCAGGGCTTGCCTGGGATATCGAGGGTGACAATGCGGTTTTTACCGGCGGCCGCCAGCATTTGCTCACCCTCTTTGTCGAGTATACGCTTGATATCCGCGTTCTTGCCGCGTTTTCCCGCCGGAATTTCAATCAGTTCAAAAGGCATATCTTTCGGAAAACGACGCAGGTACTCGGTAAAACCGGTTTGTACCCAGTCCGGCATTTTCGTTCCCACGGCGACAAGTTGCAGCTTCACGCATTAACTCCAGAGTTTTTCCAGCTCATACAGGCGACGGCTCTCTTCCTGCATAACATGGACAATAACATCACCCAGATCGACCACAATCCAGTCCGCGCCGTTTTCACCTTCAACGCCGAGGGGCAACAAACCCGCCGCGCGAGATTCCTGAACCACGTGGTCGGCAATGGACATAACATGACGGCTGGATGTACCCGTACAGATGATCATACAGTCGGTAATACTGGATTTACCCTGAACGTCTAAGGCGATGATGTCCTGACCTTTGAGGTCATCAATTTTGTCGATAACAAAATCCTGGAGTGCTTTACCCTGCAAGTTTTCCCCCTGGGTGAAATAAAAAAGATAAAAATGGTCTGTCAGTATACCTGAAGCAGAGGCGATTTCGGGACAAATGTCACCAAATCGGCTCTTGAAAGTGGGCTATCATCCCACCCCGCGTCACAGATTGCATCGCCATTTTTGTAAAACAATTTCTACAAAGTCGTGTATGGCGGAAAAGTCAGGTTGCGGAGAATATCAGCCTGCCCGGGCCTGTCAATGTTCGTTGCGGCTTACCTGAAAAAAAACAGAAAAGTCATGCATCTTCGCACCAGATGGCGCGGCTATTGAGGACGCGTAGAGTTGCGAACCCGTCATTGATATCAATGGCGCTCCAGCAGCCCTGATCTACACGAAAATGCCACATTGCCTCGGTGGGCATGCCGATTAAGCGGGCAATCAACAGACTCAACACACCCTGGTGACTAACGATTAATACGTTTTTGTGCTGCTGATACTCACCAAGTCCGGCAATAAACCTTTCTATCCGCTGTGAAAATGCCTGAAAGCCTTCACCGCCAGTAGGGACGGCATGCTGCCAGTCATTGCACCAGGCACTATAGTTTTCGGCATCTTCTTGCATCAGCTCGCGATGATGCCGCATTTCCCAGTCACCAAAAAACATTTCGTTGAGTTCAGGAATGATTCGCACGGGGAGTTGACGGGCATCAAGAACCAGGCGCGCGGTGTGCTGCGCCCGTTCCAGTTCACTGCATAAAACTCTATCGAAGGGAACATCACGCAGCAGGGTACGCAAACTTTGCGCCTGCGCGATACCGCGCGCCGTAAGTGGTGTAGGCGCATGACCGCTGTATAATCCGTCGACATTTGCTTGCGTTTCACCGTGACGAATTAACCACAGTCGCATCATTCCCTCCGTGACGGCAGATATCAGCGATACAAGCCTTGTTGGTTAATGTAAGTCAGTACCGATTCTGGTAACAATTCCTCACAAGATTCGCCGTTTTGCAAACGCTCGCGGATGATTGTCGCCGAGATGTTAAACCACGGCGTTTCGGCGAGATAAATTTTACCCGCAGGCTGAAGATGCAGATCCTCCGGATTATGCGTTAAATGATCTTCCAGCCACTGCTGGTACTGCGGTTGTGCCATTTCCAGCGGATAACCTGGACGTCGACAGACTATCAAATGTGCATTGTCGAGAATTGTTTCGTATTCATACCAGGTCGGAAAGTTCAGCAGCGAATCCTGGCCGATAATAAACGCCAGCGGCACATCCGGGCCTTGTTCCTGTCGCCACTCTTTTAACGTCTGCGACGTGTAAGAGGGGGCATTACGCTTTAACTCGCGTTCATCAAGGGTAAACAGCGACTTGTCGGCAATTGCCAGTTCAAGCATGTGTTTTCGCTGCACGCTGTTCGCTTCAGGCTGGGGGCGATGCGGAGGAACGTTGTTAGGGATAATCGTTACCCGCGTCAGACCAATCAGATTCGCCAGCGTTTCCACGGGTTTTAGATGGCCATAATGCACCGGGTCGAAGGTGCCGCCAAACAGAGCTTGTAAAGATTTCATATCAACCGTCGATAAATACGTCAGCCAGTGGTTTATGGCACAAAAGAAGAGATAATCCCTCCAGTTCTGCCCACACGGACTGACCGTAATCTTGTTTGAGAGTAAGTTCCGTTCGTGTCAGGAGTTGTACGGCCTGACGTAATTGTGGCTGACTCAGGCGATTTAACGCTTCGCTAATCATGTTACGACGGTTCTGCCATACCCGATGCTTGTCAAACAGCGTACGCAGCGGAGTATGAGCAGACTGACGCTTCAGATTAACCAGCAGCAATAGCTCACGTTGCAAAGTACGCAACAAAATCACCGGTTCACTGCCTTCCAGGCGCAGTTGCTGAAGAATATGCAACGCGCGCTTGCTTTTGCCGCTCAACAAAGCGTCAACCCAATGAAAAGGTGTGAAATGCGCGGCATCATTCACCGCTTGCTCAACGCGCGGCAGTGTCAGTTTGCCGTCCGGCCAGAGTAGCGATAAACGCTCCAGTGCCTGTGCCAGTGCCAGCAGGTTCCCTTCATAACAGTAGCAGAGCACCTGATTCGCCGCGTCATCCAGTTCTAAATTGAGCTGTTTTGCACGCGCGGCAACCCAGCGAGGAAGCTGGGCTTGTTCTGGGGTCTGGCAAGTAACCTGCACGCTACGGTTTGCCAGCGCGGTAAACCAGGCGGCATTTTCCTGCGCTTTGCTTAATTTATTACCGCGTACGATCAACAACAGATCGTCATGCAGCAATCCGGTGAGCGTGAGGAGTTGTTCATTGATCGCCGCATTCGGCCCATTTTCAGGTAGCACTAACAACAAGGTTTGCCGACTGGCAAACAGGCTCATTGCCTGGCATAGCGAAAATATTGCGTTCCAGTCCGTGTTGGGATCAATGGAAAAAGTATGGTGTTCTTCAAACCCTTGTACGGCGGCGACCTGACGAATGGCGTCCTGGCTTTCTTGCAACAACAGGGGATCGTTACCAAGTAAAAGATAGGCCGCGCGCAGCCCTTCAGTGAGCTGCGCGCGGAGCTGTTCCGGGTACAACCGAATCATCAGTTACCCAGCGTGGTGGAGACGCGTGCAGGCGTTGCTGTGGCATCCGTTGTTGTCGACGTTTCTTCGTCGGAACGAACGTCCGCAGCGCGAATGCTTGGCAGCTTACGAATCAGCTGTTCGGCAGCACGGTCGTACATCTCTTTCACGATCATGTCTTGTTCGTTATCTTTCGCTAACGCCATTTGCGGGTTATCGAAGAACGAACGGAACACTTTGGCGCTAATCGGGTAGATGTCACGGCCAGGGATCAACACGGTCGCATTGACCGTCATGATCATCTGATACTCTGCAGTTTGACCGTTACGGAATACCGATGCAGTATCTTTCGCGATGCTCACTTTACCCAGGCGCAGGGATGGAACATCCTTACGCGTGGTTTCTTTATCGAGCAACTCGACGCCGTTCAAACGCAACTGGTTACGCACTGCACGGCTTAACGGCCCGTTCGGGTCACCGGAGTCCAGGATCATAACCTTCATTGTGGAAGGAACCTGCGTGGTATCACGCAGATGCCAGCCACACCCGGCGGTGATTAACACCGCCAGAGATAACAACAATGTTGCCAGATATCGCACGCTTCCTCCCGCGCTTAGCCAACGACCAGATTGAGGAGTTTACCTGGTACGTAAATCACTTTACGCACGGTAACGCCATCAAGATATTTTGCTACCAGATGTTCCTGGCCAGCACGTTCGCGAACCTGTTCTTCCGTTGCATCCACCGGAACGGTGATTTTGGCACGGACTTTACCGTTAACCTGAACAACGACCAGCGTGGAGTCTTCCACCATCGCTTTTTCGTCAGCCACCGGCCATGGCGCGTTGTCGATATCGCCTTCGCCTTTCAGCTCCTGCCACAGCGTGAAACAGATGTGCGGGGTGAACGGGTTAAGCATACGTACTACCGCCAGCAGCGCTTCCTGCATCAGTGCGCGATCTTGCTCGCCATCGGTCGGTGCTTTCGCCAGTTTGTTCATCAGTTCCATAATCGCCGCAATCGCGGTGTTAAAGGTCTGACGACGGCCAATATCATCGGTCACTTTAGCGATAGTTTTATGCACATCACGACGCAGCGCTTTCTGATCTTCAGTCAGTGCATCAACGTTCAGTGCCGCTACATCACCTTTTGCAGTATGCTCGTAAACCAGTTTCCAGACACGTTTCAGGAAGCGGTTAGCCCCTTCCACACCGGACTCCTGCCATTCGAGCGTCATATCTGCCGGGGAAGCGAACATCATAAACAGACGAACGGTGTCCGCGCCGTAGCGTTCAACCATCACCTGCGGGTCGATACCGTTGTTCTTCGACTTGGACATTTTGCTCATGCCGGTATAAACCAGTTCATGGCCTGCCGCGTCTTTCGCTTTCACGATACGGCCTTTCTCGTCACGCTCAACGATAGCATCAACCGGGGAAACCCAGTTACGCTCGCCATTTTCGCCAACATAGTAGAAGGCATCTGCCAGCACCATACCCTGACACAGCAACTGTTTCGCTGGTTCGTCAGAGTTCACCATACCTGCATCACGCATCAGTTTGTGGAAGAAGCGGAAGTAGAGCAGGTGCATGATGGCGTGTTCGATACCACCAATGTAGATATCTACCGGCAGCCAGTAGTTAGCCGCTTTGGAATCCAGCATACCTTCTTTGTACTCTGGGCAAGTGTAGCGCGCATAGTACCAGGAGGACTCCATAAAGGTGTCGAAAGTGTCGGTTTCACGCAGCGCTGGCATACCGTTAACGGTGGTTTTCGCCCACTCAGGATCTGCTTTGATCGGGCTGGTAATGCCGTCCATCACCACATCTTCCGGCAGGATCACCGGCAGTTGGTCATCCGGGGTCGGCATTACAGTGCCATCTTCCAGTGTTACCATCGGAATTGGCGCGCCCCAGTAACGCTGACGGGAAACACCCCAGTCACGCAGGCGATAGTTAACTTTACGTTCGCCAACGCCCATTTCAGTCAGTTTGTCGGCAATGGCGTTAAAGGCTGCTTCATGGTCAAGGCCATTGAACTCGCCAGAGTTGAACAGCACACCTTTTTCAGTCAGTGCCTGCTGAGAAAGGTCTGGTTCAGAACCGTCAGCCGCCAGGATAACTGGTTTGATGTTCAGGCCGTATTTAGAGGCAAACTCGTAGTCGCGCTGGTCGTGACCCGGAACCGCCATTACTGCGCCAGTGCCGTACTCCATCAATACGAAGTTTGCTGCCCAAACTGGAATTTCTTCGCCAGTTAATGGGTGAACCGCTTTAAAGCCTGTATCGACGCCTTTTTTCTCCATCGTTGCCATTTCAGCTTCGGCAACTTTGGTGTTACGGCATTCATCAATAAAGGCCGCCAGTTCCGGATTATTTTCTGCCGCTTTCTGTGCCAGTGGGTGACCTGCCGCTACCGCCAGGTAGGTACAACCCATAAAGGTGTCCGGGCGAGTAGTGTAAACAGTCAGCGTGTTGTCATAGTCGTTAACGTTGAAGGTGATTTCCACGCCTTCAGAACGGCCAATCCAGTTACGCTGCATGGTTTTAACGGTGTCTGGCCAGTGATCCAGTTTATCCAGATCGTTGAGCAACTCGTCAGCGTAAGCGGTGATTTTGATAAACCACTGCGGGATCTCTTTACGTTCAACTTTGGTATCGCAGCGCCAGCAGCAGCCGTCGATAACCTGTTCGTTTGCCAGTACGGTCTGGTCGTTCGGGCACCAGTTGACCGCAGAGGTCTTCTTATACACCAGGCCTTTTTTATACAGCTCGGTGAAGAATTTTTGTTCCCAACGGTAGTATTCCGGCGTACAGGTCGCCAGCTCGCGGCTCCAGTCATAACCAAAGCCCAGCATTTTCAGCTGATTTTTCATGTACGCAATGTTGTCATACGTCCACGGTGCCGGAGCGGTATTGTTTTTTACCGCCGCGCCTTCCGCAGGCAGACCAAACGCGTCCCAGCCGATCGGCTGCAGAACGTTTTTGCCCAGCATACGCTGGTAACGGGCGATCACGTCACCGATGGTGTAGTTACGTACGTGGCCCATGTGTAGTCGACCAGAAGGATAGGGAAGCATAGACAGGCAGTAATACTTCTCTTTGCTCTCGTCTTCGGTTACTTCAAATGTGCGCTTCTCATCCCAATGAAGCTGTACTTTGGATTCTATCTCTTCCGGGCGGTATTGCTCTTGCATGGCAGCCAGTGGTCCTGTTTTCAATACGGCTACAAAAGTAGCGTTAGAGGTGGTTTTTCAGATCCGCATAGCATAGCCCAAACGTCCGCGTCAAAACAGCCTTTCGCGCACTCGACGTTGAAATCGCACTGCGGTAATCCTTGCACGAATTTACACACTCTGTGGGCAGTCTTGCAAAGTTGAGCATAAATAACGTCTATTATTATAGCCAGTTAACGACACGGGAGATGAAATGATGAACAAGGTTGCTCAATATTACCGTGAACTGGTGGCGTCATTAAGCGAGCGACTGCGTAATGGCGAACGCGATATCGACGCACTGGTAGAACAGGCACGTGAGCGTGTAATAAAAACAGGGGAGTTAACGCGGACCGAGGTCGATGAACTGACCCGGGCCGTCAGACGTGACCTGGAAGAGTTCGCCATGAGTTATGAAGAGAGCCTGAAGGAAGAGTCCGACAGCGTTTTTATGCGGGTGATTAAAGAAAGCCTCTGGCAGGAACTGGCGGACATCACCGATAAAACGCAACTGGAATGGCGTGAAGTTTTCCAGGATCTCAATCATCACGGGGTTTACCACAGCGGGGAAGTCGTAGGTCTGGGGAATCTGGTCTGCGAGAAATGTCACTTCCATCTCCCGATCTACACGCCGGAAGTCTTGACACTATGCCCTAAATGCGGTCACGACCAGTTCCAGAGACGCCCGTTCGAGCCGTAATAGTCTGATTTCGCACAGCAATAAAGATAATTTGGGTCGAATGAAAATCGTCCGGCCCTTGCTTGTTTTTATCTCTACAGTAAATCTTCAACCTCACGGATTTCTTGACTGACATCTCTTGTACCGGATGACTGAACCTTACGGTATAAGTCGAGAGCCTGTCGGAGATCGGCAGGTCTTCCTTCGCCATAGTGGTACATAATGGCCAGGTTATACCAGGCAGTGGCGTCATTGCATTCAGCGGCTTTCGTAAACCATTCAAAGGCAGCTTGATAATCCTTCTCAACGCCTTGCCCATGCTTATACATATAGCCGATGTTAACGTAAGCGCCGACGCTTTCTTGGTCGGCAGCCTTCAGATACCAGTACATCGCTTGCTTATAGTCCTGCTCTACCCCTTCGCCCGCGTTATAATCCCACGCTATTTGAAATTGGGCGTGCTGATTACCTTGCAGGGCGCTTTTCAAATACCAGAATGCTGCAAGTGTCATGTTTTGGGGGACACCTTTACCCTCTTCATACAGGTCAGCGAGATTCTTCTGTGCGGGATTATGACCCTGGAGTGCGGCTTGTTTATACCAAAAGAAAGCCTGGTCATAATCTTGCGTAACGCCAGTGCCATTTTTATACATTATCCCCAGATTATTTTGCGCATATTTTAAACCCTGCTCTGCCGCCTTCCGATACCAGGAAACAGCTTCTTCATATTTAGAGTTTTCTGTATTGCCGAGTATGCATCCCAGCAAATTGGCTGCTAATGCATGTTCTTGTAAGGCTGCTTTCTTTAACCAGGAGATAGCTTTTTCATTATCTTTATATCGGCTGTTATTTTCGGTATATTTCCGACCTAAAGAATATTGCGCTTCACAATGCCCTTGTTCAGCGGCAAGTTTCAACCAGTAAAAGGCTTTTTCGTCGTCGGGGGAATCTACTGAACTATTGTAATTATAATCAATACCAATAACATATTGTGCCTCACCATCTCCTTTTTCAGCACGTGCGATAATTTCATCTATCGATAAATTATCGCAGCAACTCGACGTATAAATCATTATCATTTCCTTATGGTTGCGAATAAAGTATATTTCTTTTTTATGTATTGCTTTTTTGCGTAAGATTTATTTTATGCGTATTATATCGCATCAGGGAAGTATAAATAAATGAACATTCATAATGTTTTAATATTCATTTTGTGAATATTTAAGGATAAATTACCATGGATATGGAGTCGCAAAAATTACTGTTTGCCCTGTCTACCCCGATGGAAATACGTAATGAAGGTTGTTTACCTTCTCACTCGTCAGCCAAAATGTATTTAGGCACCCGCTTTTTTGACCTTTCTTCCTCCTGGGGAATTGATGATCGTGAAGACTTGTTGCGGACAATTCATCGAATGATGGATAACGGCCATGCTGCGCGGCTGGCGGGGTTTTATCACCGTTGGTTTCGTTATTCGCCATGTGAATGGCGTAGCTACATCACTGAATTAAATGAGGAGGGGCAGGCTTACGCGCAATTTGTCGCCAGCACTGCCGAATGTTGTGGCGAAGGCGGAATAAAAGCCTGGGATTATGTCCGTATGGGCTTTTTAAGCCGGATGGGCGTACTTAATAACTGGTTAAGTGAAGAAGAAAGCCTATGGATCCAGTCGCGCATTCACCTACGGGCTCTACGTTATTATAGTAACTGGCGGCAATACTTTGCCGGTTATACCTTTGGGCGGCAATATTGGCAGTCTCCTGAGGATGATAATCTGCCGTTATTACGTGAATTCTTAGCCCGTAAAGAATACGACGATTCCGGCAATGATATGTTTTATCATTTATTTGCCAGTGACGATGCGTATTACCCAACCTTACCCTGGCAACCATTGGCTTACTATCCAGTATGTCCGGAAACGCTTAAGGATATGAGCGACCTATGAAAACTTGCTGGCAGATCCTCGATATAGCTGAAACGACTGACGTTGATATTATCCGTCGCGCTTATCTGGCATTGTTACCTTCTTTTCACCCTGAAACCGATCCACAGGGCTTTAAACAACTGCGTCAGGCGTATGAAGACGCGCTACGGATTGCGCAGTCGCCTGCTAAATCTGTTTGGCAACCAGAAGAACATGAAGTTGCAGAACATGAAATTCTGCTCGCCTTTCGTGCGTTACTCGCCTCTGATAGCGAACGTTTTCTGCCCTCCGCCTGGCAGCGATTCATTCAGCAATTAAATTATTGCTCGATGGAAGAGATTGATGAATTACGCTGGTCGCTGTGCGCCATAGCTATGAACACTGCCCATTTATCCTTCGAGTGCGTGGCTTTATTAGCAGGAAGATTACGGTGGCTACAGGAAGAAAACACCGGGGAAATAGACGAAGAAGAACTGGAATCCTTTTTATATGCCATTGCGAAAGGCAATGTTTTTAACTTCCAGACCATTCTGCACCTACCCGTTGTCGTGCAAAATGAAACCATTGATTTTTATCAGATGTTTGCGCAGATTTGGTCATCTCATCCAGAATGGCTGAAACTGTATTTAACGCAACATCGCGCAGTGATTATCCCCGATGATGCAAAATTACACAGAAATTTACTGCGCTGGTATAGCACAGGCCGCCTGAACATACCCCAACTCGTGGACTACGCCCGTTTATGGCGGGAAGCTGAACCTGATAACGAAGATGCGCGTTATTATGAATACGCGCAACGCGTCTATTGTGGCGAAGGCGAAAGCCTGCTGGCAGAACTTTGTGACTTCTGGCGCGAGTCTCTCTCTACCCAGGCAGATGCATTAATGTTGCAATGGTGCCGTCAGCATCGGGCCGATTATTACCCGTTAGTAGTGATGATGATTGAAGCTCGTGAACTGGTTAACGATCAGGGTAAACCGCTACTTTATGTCCCCGGCGACAGCGCCCGTACGCGCTTTCAATTATACGAAATACTCAGTGATGAAAAACTCTCTGCGCTGGGGCGTTCTTTGGTTGAGATGGTGTTGCACAAAGGGCGTAAGCCGCGAATCTCACTCACGCGTGATATACAGCATCCCTTATGGCCATTATATTTAGTCGCAAAGCAATTAGTGCAGGCCAGCCAACCGACAGAAGAATCATTAATGCCGATCGTCGCCCGTCTTGATGCAGAAGATCGTTGTCCACTGGAAGCATTAATAATTCGTCGATTATTAATTCAGTCGGCGAATTTTGCCGGGCAACAAACCGTCGAGCCGGAGCCACAGCCAATGCCCATTGATGATGGTGGGCCGGGCTGTCTGGGCGTCATTAAAATTATTTTCTATATTTTTGTCTTTGCTGGTTTGATAGGAAAAATACTCCATCTGCTCGGGTGAAAGTCGACCTTAATGTGCGGGAAGCTCTGCAAGCAATCTTTCCGCATTTTTATAATGTTGCTCCGCCGCCAGTTTTAACCATTTGCGAGCTTCATAATTGTTGACGTTGATGCCCGTGCCATTTCTGTAAATCAATCCCAGCGTATATTGGGCATGGACATGCCCTTGTCCCGCAGCTTCCTTATACCAGAGAATTGCTTTACGGGTATCGGGTTTGACTCCCAGACCTTTCAGGTAGATCCATCCCAGTTTACTTTGCGCGCGTGGATTTTCCTGTTCCGCTGATTGCTCATACCAGTATCTCGCCTTTGTATAATCCAGTGGTTTACCGTCGCTACCATGAAGATAAAATTCGCCAAGGCGATATTGCGACGTTGAGTGACCATGAATCGCGGAAAGCTCCGTTGCTGCCGTGGTAAACGGAAGACTGCCCGGTGAGCTTAAATAATCAAAGACATAATGCGCCATAGCTTTATCGCGCAAGGTCGTTTTCTTAGGTTGGCTAATACAAGTGATAGCCGCAACTATAAATATTGCGAATATAAAATATATTTTTTTGTTCATTTATCAATACTTCGATTTTCTTTTTATTTTGAAAGCGTCAAGTTTATACTCATTATTAATAAAAAAGTAGTCAGTTAATGAACTTAAAGGATTGTTAATAAATGGATAAGGAAGAACAACACCTTCTATTTGCGCTTTCTACGCCAATGGAAATTCTTAATCAGGGATGCAAGCCTGCACATGACTCGCCAAAAATGTATACCGGAATAAAAGAATTTGATCTCTCATCATCCTGGGGAATAAATAATCGTGATGATTTAATTCAGACAATTTACCAAATGACCGATGATGGGCACGCAAATAATTTAGCTGGATTATATCTGGCATGGTATCGCTCTTCACCTGAAGAGTGGGAAGCACTAATTGCTGGCGGCTCTGACAGATGGCTGATTTATAACCAATTTGTTGCACAAACCGCTATGTGCTGCGGGGAAGGGGGAATCAAAGCCTGGGATTATGTTCGAATGGGGTTTCTGTCGCGGGTCGGTGTGCTCAACAATTGGCTGACGGAAGAAGAGAGTTTATGGCTGCAATCGCGCGTCTATGTACGTGCCCACCATTACTATCACAGCTGGATGCACTATTTTTCCGCCTATTCATTAGGACGTCTCTACTGGCAATCCTCTCAGTGTGAAGACGATGCTTCGCTACGCGAGGCGCTGACCCTGTACAAATACGATAGCGCCGGGAGCCGGATGTTTGAAGAACTGGTGGCAGGAGGTGATCGTTTCTATGCCACGCTTCCCTGGCGGCCATTAACTGCCCAGCCTGAATGCCCGGCAACGCTTAAGGATGTGAGCGACCTATGAAAACATGTTGGCAAATCCTCGAAATCGAGAGCACAACACAAGTTGATATTATCCGTCAGGCTTATCTTGCTCGCTTACCGTTATACCATCCAGAAACCGATCCGCAGGGGTTTAAAGCGTTACGTCAGGCCTATGAAGAGGCGCTGCGACTGGCGGTCAATCCAGGAGAAAAAAATGCTGATGACGAGAAAGATCTTGCAGAAGAGCATGAGGCACTGAAAGCGTTCAGAACCTTACTGGCTTCGGAAAGTGAGCGTTTTCAACCTTCCGCCTGGCAGAAATTTATTCAGCAGTTGAATACCTACAACATGGAGGATGTCGATCACTTACGCTGGCCGCTATGCGCAATCGCTATGAAGGCGCGATATCTTTCATTGAATTGTGCATCTTTGTTGGCAGAACGTTTGAACTGGCATTCATTTAGTGACAGCGAAGGAATGGATGAAGAAGAGCGGGAGGCTTTTCTTGAGGCCATTCAGGCTGGGGATTGTTTCGATTTTCTCAGCCTTCAGGAATATCCCGTCGCGTTACAGAACCAGACTGTTGAATATTACTTCGCGCTGGAACGTTGCTGTCGTTACCATCCTGACTATGTCACTGCATTTTTGGCGATGGCAGGTCCGAGGTTAATTCCTGATGATGCGAAGTTGCATCGTAAACTGTTGCGCTGGTACAGCTCGGTGCAAACAGGCATGGCGGAACTCATTCCTGTAGCCCAACAGTGGCAAGCGGAAGAACCAGAAAGCGAAGATGCCCGATATTACTCGTGTGCACAACGGTTGTACTGCGGTGAGGGAGAAAGTCTGCTTGCCGATCTCTGTGCATACCGGGAGAGTTACCCATCTACACAAGCTGATAATTTGTTATTGCAGTGGAGCAAGCGCCATTGCCCGGATTACTTCGCGTTATTAGTGATGGTTATCGAAGCGCGAAGCATGATTGATGCGCAAGGTAAGCCGCTGAAATATGTATCTGGCGAGAGCGCCCGGACGCGACTGCTATGGGCGGAAATTTTACATAGCGGAAAATTATCGCCGTTAGGTCAATCGTTTATCGAGTCGTTATTCTTCAAACGCAAAGCATGGGCATGGTGGAAATCGAGAGTTGGTAGCGGGACAGAAGACAATTCATCATTGCTGGATTTGTATCGGGTAGCGGAACAGGTAGTACTGGAAGCGTTTCCGAAACAAGAGATGCTTGCCCGCCTGAATGTGCGACTGGAACGTGGAGAAGCACATCCGTTAGAAGCAATTATTACTCATATGCTGTTGACGAAAGTGAAACTCGAGCCGGTGGATGAAGATATCGACGAGCCAGCACCTGAAAAACACGAAGAGAAGAATAATGAGAGTGAAAAACCACAGAGCATTGCCAGTATTATCAAAATCAGCTTAACGGTTCTGGTGATAGGCTACGCGCTGGGTAAAATCGCTATGTTGTTCAGTTAGATGCGATGCTGTCGCATCTTATCCGACCTACGCGGAACGTATGTGTAGGCCGGATAAGGCGTTTACACCGCATCCGGCAGTCGTGTTTAAGGGAGCTCAATGGCCAAATAATCGCTCGCCCGTCGACGAACTTCATCGACGCGGGCCATATCGTTTGACTGCAACGCCGCATCAAAATCGCTGATCACCCGGCCAATTTCTTCTCGCTCATCACCCAGCGCCCGCGCCCATAACTCTTCCAGTTTGGCTTTAAAGGTGCGGTTGATGAGCATATCCCGCGGATAAATTTTCAATGCGGATAACCGCGCCCGACTCTCTTCAATCTGCTGCGCGCTCAATGTCACCGGGCTGTGGTTAATGACTCTGGACTTAACGCTGCCGTCTTCCAGTAGCACATCAACTTCAAGCAACCCGTTGATATCATAGCTAAAGCGAATGTCGATAGACTGATAAGCCCCGGCTTTCTTCAGCGGAACATCAAAGGATTCAACCAGAATATTATTCTTAACTTTGTGATTTTCCCCCTGATAAACATTAACCGTAATTGAATCCTGCTCCGGGTGCATGGTCGAGTAAGTTTCTACACGCGACACCGGTACCGTGGTGTTTCGTTCAATAATCGGCGAGAAAATGCCGGAAACGCCCTGGCGGTTAACTTCAACACCTAAGGAGTAGGGGCAAATATCGGTGAGGATCACTTCTTCAATGTTTTCGCTGCGTAAGCGGCAGGCGGCCTGGATCGCTGCGCCCAGCGCGACGATGGTACTCGGATCGTAACTTTGATACGGTAATTTGCCAAACAGACGCACAGCGATTCGCTGCACCAGGGGCATTTGCGACGCACCGCCGACCAGGACCAGGCTGTCGATTTGACTCGGCTTCAGACGCGCATCGCGTAACGCCTGTTCAATCGGCACACGCAAGCGGTTGAGTAGCGGTAACCACAAATCTTCCAGTTCGTTCTCGTAAAATTCGCATTCCCGCGTTTCTTCCTGGTACTGCCAGCGAATGTGCATTGGCGATTGATTGCTACATTTTGCCGCTTCCACGCAGGCGTACAAGGCTGCCAGTTCGCTCTCGTTAAGGGCTGTTTTGGCGACTTCCGCGCGTTTTAAAACCTCATCGACCAGCATATGAGTAAAGTCTTCGCCACCGAGGAAGTTATCGCCAGCGGAGGCGTGAACTTCAATCACCGGCGTGGCGTACTCGAGCACCGTGACGTCAAACGTGCCGCCACCGAGATCAAAAACCAGCGAGCGGGTATTTTGCTGCGTATGCAGGCCATATGCCATTGCGGCTGCCGTTGGCTCATTAATCAGACGCACTGCATTTAGCCCGGCTAACTCTGCGGCTAAACGGGTATGCTTGCGTTGTTCATCACTGAAATAAGCCGGAACAGAGATCACCACATCTTTAATCGGTTGTTGCAGGAATTCTTCAGCGTCTTCTTTTAATGAACGCAACACCAAAGAGGACAATTCCGGTGCATTAAAAGTGTCACCACCTAAACGCCAGTTGGTATTACTGCCCATCGCGCGTTTAAATAACGCTGCGGTTTTATCAGGATGTGATGTGCGCCGGGACACTGCTGGTTTACCGACCAGAATATGGTTATTTTCATCCATGCTAATTATGGATGGCGTTAAATATTCACCGAATTTATTTGGAATTAATTGTGCGGCACCGTCTTTCCAGACAGCAATTAAACTATTGGTAGTACCGAGATCGATACCAATGGCGAGTTCTGCATTATCCATTGCATTTATATCTTGAAAGAAAAAGAGATAACCAGATTAAGACCACCCTGTTAAAGCGTGGTGATCTTAATCAATAAGGAGTATTAAGCGTAAAATTTCAGACGTTCAGCCAGTAAATCAACAAAGCCCTGGCGATCAACATCGACCATTACGGTGGCGTTTGGTTTATTGCCTGTCAGATAGTAATAATCAACAACTGTCATCCCCTGGGTATATTTCCCCTGAGTTTCAACGCCGACCCAGCGCTCCACGGTGGTAAACAACTCTGGTTTCAACAGCCAGGCAATGGTGCACGGGTCGTGCAGCGGCGCGCCGACAAAGCCCCATTTTTCGTCTTTGTGATACTCGAGGAAGAAATCCAGCAGTTCGGCAACAATGGTGGAAATTGGGTTACCAATAGCGCGGAAACGCTCGGTGTCTTCAACGTGGATTTGTGCTTTGTGAGTGACATCCAGACCGGCCATCACCACCGGAATCCCTGACTGGAAGACAATTTCCGCCGCTTCCGGGTCCACGTAAATATTAAACTCGGCGGCTGGCGTCCAGTTACCAAGCCCCATTGCACCGCCCATAATCACGATACGGGCGATTTTGCTATGCAGTTCCGGATGGCTATTGAGCAGCAAGGCGACGTTAGTTTGCGGTCCGGTGGACACAATCGTGACAGGTTCCGCACTTTCACGCAGCGTTTTCGCCATCAGCTCCACCGCCGTGCAATTTTGCGGTGCGAACGTCGGTTCCGGTAGTGCCGGGCCGTCAAGTCCACTTTCGCCGTGTACGTTGTCCGCGATAATCAACTCACGCATTAACGGTTTTACCGCACCGCTTGCTACCGGAATATCGGTGCGATTAAGCAAGGTCAGCATACGCAGAACATTGCGTAATGTTTTATCGGGCGTCTGGTTTCCGGCTGAAGATGTGATGGCTTTGACATCAAGCTCTGGTGAGGCGAGGGCGAGAACTATTGCGATAGCGTCGTCATGACCTGGGTCGCAATCTAACAGAATTGGCAGTGCCATTGTTGCTCCTTGTTGTGTGTGTTTCTTAGCGACAAGGGTAACGCCGGAATGTAACAGATACGAGGGGCGAAACGATAAAGCGTGAGATGGCGCGCACCTGGGTATGCGCGCCGGAAGGATTAATGCAGGATTTTCGCGAGGAAGTCTTTTGCGCGGTCCGATTTCGGATCATCGAAGAAAGCGTCTTTCGGTGAGTCTTCGACAATTTTTCCCTCGTCCATAAAGATCACGCGATTCGCCACCTTACGGGCAAAGCCCATTTCGTGGGTCACCACCATCATGGTCATTCCTTCGTTCGCCAGTTCAACCATCACGTCCAGCACTTCGTTGATCATCTCCGGGTCCAGTGCCGATGTCGGTTCGTCGAACAGCATGGCAATAGGATCCATGCACAACGCGCGAGCGATCGCCACACGCTGCTGCTGACCACCGGAAAGCTGCGCCGGAAATTTATTCGCATGTGCGGAAAGTCCCACGCGCTCCAGCAATTTCAGGGCTTTTTCACGAGCGGGCGCTTTATCGCGTTTAAGCACTTTCACCTGTGCCAGGGTCAGGTTTTCGATAATCGACAGATGGGGGAACAGCTCGAAATGCTGGAACACCATCCCCACACGGGAACGCAGCTTTGCCAGATCGGTTTTCTTGTCATTAACCACGATGCCATCAACGGTGATTTCACCTTGCTGCACCGGTTCGAGACCGTTGACGGTTTTTATCAGCGTTGATTTACCGGAGCCGGACGGGCCGCAAACCACCACCACTTCACCTTTTTTCACTTCGGTTGAGCAGTCGGTCAGCACCTGAAAGTGACCATACCATTTTGAAACATTTTTCAGGGTAATCATTATGCTGTCCTTCTTTTCAAGTAGCTGACCAAAAACGATGCGCTAAGGCTAATAACGAAATAAACAAATCCGGCAAACAGGATCATCTCGACCTGCGTACCATCACGCTCACCAATGGTTGAGGCGGTACGGAAGAAATCGGCCAGAGATAACACATACACCAGCGAGGTATCCTGAAACAGTACGATGCCCTGGGTGAGCAGTAACGGCACCATTGCACGAAACGCCTGCGGCAGAATAATCAGTTTCATCGACTGCCAGTGAGTCATGCCCAACGCCAGCGCGGCGCTCGACTGACCACGAGAAATACTTTGAATACCGGCGCGGATAATCTCGGAATAGTAGGCCGCTTCAAACATCGAAAACGCCACCATCGCCGAAATTAAACGGATATCATTTTTTGGCGATAATCCCAGCACGTTTTGCAGAAAACCCGGCACAATCAGGTAAAACCACAGCAAAACCATGACTAAAGGAATCGAGCGGAATACGTTAACGTAGGCTTTGGCAAACCACGCCACAGGCGCAAAGCTGGACAAGCGCATCACCGCCAGCATCGTACCCCACAAAATACCAATCACGACTGCTGTGACGGTGATTTTGAGGGTGATCACCAGCCCATCCAGCAGATATGGCAGAGAAGGGACAATGGAACTCCAGTCAAACTCGTACATTATTTGCCTCCCATGTTGCCGGGCAGGCGAACTTTACGTTCGACCAGCGTCATCACCAGCATGATAACCGCGTTAATCAACACATACGCCAGCGTAATAGCGGTAAACGATTCCCAGGCGTGAGCCGAATAATCGAGCAATTTACCGGCCTGCGCGGCCATATCTACCAGACCAATGGTTGAGGCTATGGCGGAGTTTTTCACCAGGTTCATCATCTCGGAAGTCATTGGCGGGACGATAACGCGATAAGCGTTTGGTAGCAGCACGTAGCGGTAGGCCTGCGGTAGTGTCAATCCCATTGCCAGTGCGGCATTCTTCTGCCCGCGCGGTAGTGACTGGATCGCGGCGCGCACCTGTTCGCAAACACGAGCGGCAGTAAACAGCCCCAGGCAGAGCATGGAGGAGAGGAAAAACTGGATATTGGGATCCAACTCGGCCTTAAACCACATGCCGATTTTTTCCGGCAGCAGCTCCGGGATCACAAGATACCAGGTAAAAAACTGCACAATCAACGGCACGTTGCGGAACAGCTCGACATATAACGTACCCAGACCGGAGAGAAAACGGTTTGGAACGGTACGTAAAATACCGAATAACGAGCCGACGAGGAAAGCGATAATCCAGGCGCAGATCGACAAAGCGATCGTCACCTGAAAGCCGCTCCAGATCCAACCAAGATAGGTGGTGTTGCCGAACGGGGCTTGTTGTAAAAAAATACCCCAGTTCCAGTCTATAGACATAAATCTACTCCAGAAAAAAGAGGGTAGCAGCGTTAACTGCTACCCTCGAAGATTGTTACCCAGCGTATTGCGGTTTTCAGGCCCGATGGGGAACGACCATCAGGCGTATAGTCTGTCCGTGCTACGTAACAATCGAGAGGGCTGAATTTTCCGCCCCTGGTTCTTGTAATTAGTTCAGTGCTTTGTCATTCGGTTCTTTGAACAGTGCTTTCATTTCGTCTGACAGTTCGAAATTCATGTTCAGGTTTTTCGGCGGAATTGGGTTTTTGAACCACTTATCAAACCATTTTTCCGCTTCACCGGAGGTCTGCACCTGAGCGATGGTGTCATCCATCAGCTTTTTGAACTGCGGATCATCTTTACGCAGCATGCAACCGTAGGCTTCCTGAGACTGCGGTTTGCCGACGATTTCCCAGTTGTCTGGTTTTTTCGCTTTTGCACGTTCACCGGCCAGTAGGGCGTCATCCATCATAAAGGCAACGGCACGACCGCTTTCCAGCGTGCGGAAAGAGTCACCGTGGTCTTTGGCGCTGATGATGCGCATATTCATTTTTTGCTCTTCATTAAGTTTGTTGAGCAAAACTTCAGAGGTGGTGCCGGAAGTGACGACTACGGCTTTATCTTTTAGATCGGCAAAATCTTTAACATCGCCGCCTTTTTTGGTCAGCAGGCGCGTACCGACCACGAAAATAGTGTCGGAGAAAGCCGCCTGTTTCTGGCGTTCGAGGTTGTTGGTAGTAGAGCCACATTCAAAATCGAAAGTGCCGTTTTGCAGCAGCGGAATACGGTTTTGTGAGGTGATCGGAATCAGTTTCACCTGCAAGTCCGGTTTGTTAAGTTTCTTTTTCACTGCTTCAACAATGGCGTTGGAGTAATTCTGTGAGTAACCCACCACTTTTTGCTGATTGTCGTAATAAGAGAAAGGTACTGAAGATTCACGGTGACCGACGACAATCACGCCGTTTTTGGCGATTTTGTCCAGCGTACTGCCTGCTGCCGGGGCGGCGTCATCTGCCTGTGCCAGGCCTGCGGAAAGCGCCAGGGCCAGGATTGCTGTGGCAGGTTTACGTAATTGCATATCCAACTCCTTTATCTTCTGCGTTAAGAACGCATGGATACCCGTTGTGAGTGTTTGTGTTGTTATCATCTGCAACTTTATTGTGCAGTGTTGTGCTTGTTAGGTAACATTTAGTTTGGCCAAATGTAAAGATATTGCTGTTTTATTGTTTGTTTTTGCGAGATGCACCGCACCATTCCGAAGCAAAATTCTTAAACCGCACCTTTTTGGTGCTACCGCTGATTTGTGGTGGTGCAACCCGGTTGTACTTCGGCTGATTTCCTTGTTTCCACAATAAATAAAGCAACTTACATGCCAAAAAATAATTAGAGGTGAATTAATTACGATTGTAATTTTAGGCTGAAAAAGTCATATTTCGGACAGGGTTAACTTTTCGGTATGGGACGTTTGCCGGGATGATAACTGCACACGAGAAAAATGCTTTTTACCTGTCTTTTCAAGGAAGAATTACCTCATGTATGCATCTTCGGTTAAGCCGTTAAATGTTCAATTACCCGCAATAACTCTTATCCTTTTTGCGCTCTGTGTTGGGATATTTTGTTATCTCGCACAATGGATGAGTTATGAAGAAGTCGATCAATCTGCACTCATCCATCTTGGTGCTAACGTTGCTTCTCTCACGTTGTCGGGTGAATCCTGGCGCTTATTGAGCAGTGTCTTTCTGCACAGCAGTGTTTCTCATTTGCTGATGAATATGTTTGCACTCCTGGTGGTAGGGGGAGTGGCGGAACGGATTCTGGGAAAATGGCGACTCCTGATTGTCTGGCTATTCTCTGGCGTCTTTGGTGGGCTAATCAGCGCCTGTTATGCGTTACGCGAAAGTGAGCAGATAGTCATCAGCGTTGGGGCATCCGGGGCAATTATGGGAATAGCTGGCGCTGCGATAGCAACACAGCTTGCTTCAGGTGTGGGCACACACCATAAAAACCAGCGGCGAGTATTTCCTCTGTTGGGTATGGTTGTGCTGACACTGTTGTACGGTGCCCGGCAAACAGGAATAGACAATGCTTGCCATATTGGTGGACTGATTGCGGGTGGCGCCTTAGGTTGGTTGAGCGCACGTTTACCTGGTCAAAACAAACTTGTTACGGTCGTTGGGATTATGGTTGTGGGCAGTATTCTTCTGACCGGGGCTATCTGGATTGCGCAGCAGCAGATTGATGAATCAGTTTTACAGGTCAGGCAAAGCCTGCGTGAAGAGTTTTATCCGCAGGAGATTGAACAAGAGCGACGACAAAAAAAGCAGCAGTTAGTGGAGGAGCGTAACGCCCTTAGGGAAACATTATCCGCTCCGGTAAGTCGTGAGCAGGCCAGTGGTGATTTGCTCGCTGAGATTACCGATATCCATGATATGGCGATCAGTCGGGATGGTAATACGTTGTATGCCGCAATTGAAAACACGAACAGCATTGTTGTTTTCGACCTCGGACAAAAGAAAATCCTGCATACCTTTACTGCGCCCATAGCGAAAGAAAAGTCAGTCAAACATTGTGGTGGCTGTAAAGATCAGGGCGTCAGATCGCTGGTGTTAAGTCCCGATGAAAAGTTGCTGTATGCGACTTCATTTGAAGCTAATGCGTTATCGGTCATTAACGTGGCGACGGGGGAGATTATTCAGTCGATTACCACCGGCGCACATCCTGACCGCCTTATCCTCTCGCGCGATGGCACAAAAGCCTGGGTGATGAATCGCACCAGTAATAGTGTGTCAGCCATTGATCTGGTGGCTTATCAACACGTGGCGGATATCCCGCTGGAGAAATACGACGGGACGGGGACAAGTAATAAACCCGGCGCCTGGGTTATGGCACTTTCCCCGGATGAAAAAACATTGTTGATACCCGGTATGGTCAGAGGTGACATTGTACGCATCAATACCATCACGCATCAGAAAGAAGGCTTTCCCGCCGGTGATGCGCGTGGCGTGGTTTCTGCGATGGGATTCAAATCAGAAAATGACGAGATTATTTTTGCCGATAGTCAGGGTATTTCGCGTATAAGCGCAGGGGATCAACAAGCCAGTGTTATGACGCAATGGTGTAGCAGGAGCGTTTATTCCGTTGAGGGTATTAGCCCGGACGGTCAGTATTTAGCGTTGGTGTCATATGGCCTGGAAGGTTATGTCATCCTGCTCAACATTAATGCCGGGCAGATTATTGGCGTTTATCCTGCCAGCTATGTTAATCACCTTCGTTTTTCGGCGGATGGCAGAAAGATATTTGTTATGGCGAAGAACGGGTTAATCCAAATGGACAGGACGCACTCGCTAGATCCGCAGGTAATTATTCGGCATCCCCAATATGGCGATGTAGCTTGTGTCCCTGAACGGTAAGAAAAAGGGGCATGATGATCACGCCCCACCGATTGTGACAACGTGCGCTTTGTTTATGCCGGATGCGGCGTGAGCGCCTTATCCGGCCTACAAAATCGCGCAAATTCAATACATTGCACAAACTTTGTAGGCCTGATAAGCGTAGCGCATCAGGCACATTAACGTTTGTGAGTACGCAGACTCATCAACACAGCGGCAAAACCAAACAGTGCCGTAAGTACCCACAACGGCCAGTTGCCGGTACGTGCGTACGGTGTGAGTCCGGTGGTCGGCGTCACGTTGGTGGTTAACACTTCGCGAGTGAATTGCGGGATCATCGACTGAATCTCCCCTTGCGGGCCAATCACCGCTGTAATGCCGTTATTGGTGCTGCGCAGTAGCGGGCGAGCCAGTTCCAGCGCACGCATTCGCGCCATCTGGAAGTGCTGCCACGGACCAATAGACTTACCAAACCATGCATCGTTAGAGATGGTCAGCAGATAATCGGTATCCGGGCGGAAGTTATCGCGCACCTGCTCGCCAAGAATGATCTCGTAGCAAATAGCTGCAGTAAGCTCAATACCATTTACCGACAGCGGCGGCTGGATATATGGCCCACGGCTGAACGACGACATCGGCAGATCAAAGAACGGCGCTAACGGACGCAGAATCGACTCCAGCGGGACAAACTCGCCAAACGGCACCAGATGGTTTTTGTTATAGCGATCGGCTGATTCGTAGCTGTACGGCGCACCTTTACCCAGCGTGATGATGGTGTTGTAGGTATCGTAGCGATTCTGCTTATTGAGACGCGCGTCGACAATCCCGGTTACCAGCGAGCTGCCTTTCTCACGCAACTCATCGTCCAGTGCTTTGAGGAACGGTTGCTGATTAATTTCCAGATCGGTTATCGCCGATTCCGGCCAGATAATCAGCGACGATTTGCCCATCAGCGGTGCCGTTGCGTTGTAATAAATTTTCAGCGTATTAAGAAGTTGGCTTTCATCCCACTTCAGCGATTGCGGAATATCGCCCTGCACCATCGAAACCTGAATGGTTTTCTCCGGTTGCGGGGTAAACCACTGGATGTAGCGCAGCGGGAAGGGAAGAGCAAACAGCACGACGGCTACCACCAGCGGACGCCAGTTGCGTTTAGCCAGCGACAGCGCCAGCAGGCCGCTTACCATCATCAGCAGGAAGTTAATGGCTTCCACGCCCATTATCGGTGCCAGCCCTTTTAACGGGCCGTCAATCTGGCTATAGCCGAACTGTAGCCACGGGAAGCCAGTCAGTACCCAACCGCGTAGAAACTCGGTCACTTGCCAGAGGGCAGGGGCGGCAATCGCCACGCGTAGCCAGGTGGTTTTCGGCCACAGTCGCGCCAGCACGCCAGCAAACAGTCCGGTATACAGCGACAGATACGCCGCCAGCAGCACCACCAGGAAGATGTTAACCGGGCCAGGCATCCCGCCAAAGGTGGCGATGCTGACATAGACCCAGTTAATACCGCTGCCAAACAGGCCAAATCCCCAGCAGAAGCCAATAGCGGCAGACTGGAGTGGGCGGCGGTTAAAGGTTAACGCCTGAAGCCCCATCAGCGAAATAATCGCCGCAGGCCAGACGTCATAAGGAGAGAAGGCCAGCGTTCCGCAGGCACCGAATAATAACGCCAGCAGCAGGCGAATGCGCTGGCGTTCAATTAATGAGGCAAAAGCCATGTAGTTATCTATCCAGTTTCGGTTTTATTCATCCAGCTTCGGCTGGGGTGAGTCATCCGGAATTTTGACATGAACCTGAATAATACGCCGACTGTCGGCCATCGCCACTTTGAACTGGTAACCGTCGATGTCGATGGTTTCACCACGCGCCGGAAGATGCCCAAACGCCTGCATCACCAGACCACCGATGGTGTCGACCTCTTCATCGCTAAAGTGGGTGCCGAACGCTTCGTTGAAATCTTCGATGGAAGCCAGCGCGCGCACGGTCCAGGTGTGACGGCTAAGTTGACGGAAGTCGATATCATCTTCTTCGTCATACTCATCTTCAATCTCACCAACAATCAGTTCCAGGATGTCTTCAATGGTCACCAGACCGGAAACACCGCCGAATTCGTCAATGACGATCGCCATGTGGTAACGCTGAGAGCGAAACTCTTTCAGCATCCGGTCTACGCGCTTACTTTCAGGAACGACAACCGCCTGACGTAACACTTTGTCCATGCTGAAGGCTTCAGCATCGCTGCGCATAAATGGCAGCAAGTCTTTCGCCATCAGAATCCCTTCAATGTGATCTTTGTCTTCGCTGATCACCGGGAAACGTGAGTGGGCAGACTCGATGATGACATCAAGGCATTCATCCAGCGTCTGGTTGCGTTTCAGGGTAATCATCTGGGAACGGGGGATCATGATGTCGCGAACGCGTTGGTCTGCGATGTCCATTACCCCTTCGAGCATATCGCGCGTATCTTCGTCGATAAGGTCGTTCTGCCCGGAATCACGGATCAGCGCCAGCAGTTCGTCACGGTTTTTCGGTTCACCGTGGAAAAGTTGGCTGAGTAACAGGGAGAAAAATCCCTTCTTGTTGCTTATCGTGTCACTACTGTGTGAATTGTCGTCGCTCATGGCGTCGTATGGGTTCTCATGTTAGTTAATCAAAACGCCGTCGTTAATCACCAACGGCGGGGACGTCTGCCAGTCAAACGCCTGGCAAATTACTCTTTCTCGGCAATGTACGGATCCTCATAGCCCAGAGCAAGCATAATCTCTGTTTCGAGGGCTTCCATTTCTTCTGCTTCGTCATCTTCGATGTGATCGTAACCTAACAAATGCAGACTGCCGTGCACCACCATATGCGCCCAGTGCGCCTCCAGTGGTTTGCCTTGCTCCTGTGCTTCCTGCTCAACGACCTGACGGCAGATAACCAGATCGCCCAGCAGCGACATTTCCATGCCTGGCGGCACTTCAAACGGGAAGGAGAGCACGTTAGTCGGCTTATCCTTACCGCGATAGGTCAGATTGAGACTGTGGCTTTCGGCGGTGTCGACCAGGCGAATGGTCACTTCCGACTCCTCCTGAAACTGCGGGATCACCGCATTCAGCCATGTCTGAAACTGGCTCTCTTCCGGCAACCCGGAATTATCTTCACATGCCAGTTGTAAATCGAGGATCACCTGACTCATTTTTGTTCCTGTTCTTCGCGCTTGCGTTCTGCCGCCAGCGCCGCTTTACGTTTTTGTTCGGCTTCTTCCCAGGCTTCATAAGCGTTAACGATACGCGCCACCACTGGGTGACGAACAACGTCTTCACTGTGGAAGAAGTTAAAGCTAATTTCTTCGACTTCAGCCAGCACTTCGATGGCATGACGCAGGCCTGACTTGGTGTTGCGCGGCAGGTCGATCTGGGTGACGTCGCCGGTAATAACCGCTTTTGAGTTAAAACCGATACGGGTCAGGAACATCTTCATCTGTTCGATGGTGGTGTTCTGGCTCTCATCGAGAATGATAAACGCGTCGTTCAGCGTACGACCACGCATATAGGCCAGCGGTGCGACTTCAATGACGTTGCGCTCAATCAACTTCTCGACTTTTTCAAAGCCCAGCATCTCGAACAGCGCGTCGTACAGTGGGCGCAGATACGGGTCTACTTTCTGGCTTAAATCGCCGGGCAGGAAGCCCAGTTTCTCACCGGCTTCAACCGCCGGACGGGTCAGCAAAATGCGACGGATTTCCTGACGCTCCAGCGCATCAACCGCTGCTGCCACTGCCAGGTAGGTTTTACCCGTACCCGCCGGGCCAACGCCGAAGGTGATGTCATGGTCGAGAATATTAGCGATGTACTGCGCCTGGTTTGGCGTGCGCGGTTTAATCACGCCGCGTTTGGTCTTGATATTGACCGCTTTGCCGTACTCCGGCACGCTCTCTGCGCTTTGCTCCAGCACGCGCGCTTCTTTAATCGCAAGGTGGATTTGTTCCGGCTCGATATCCTGAATCTGACCGCGCATCGGGGCGGTATCGACATACAGGCTGCGCAGAATATCTGCCGCAGCGGTGACGCAAATCGGACGGCCAGTCAGTTTAAAGTGGTTATCGCGGCGATTGATCTCGATGCCGAGACGGCGTTCGAGCTGTTTGATGTTGTCATCAAACGGGCCGCACAGGCTCAACAGACGCGCGTTGTCTGCTGGCTCAAGGGTGATTTCGCGAGTGTCTATGTTCAAACTGTTCCTCTTATCTGTATGCCGCCGGAAGCTGAACATTCACCGGCCTATAAGGAAATTATTCACGCCACAGGAAAAAGGCGCAAGCATTGCAATAAAAATGGGGATAAAGAGAGAAAAAACAAGGCCCACCCGAACGGCGGGCCAGAGAATTACGGCTGATAATAACCCACGCCAAGATCGTTTTCTTTGCGGGTACGGGCAATCACCGATTCCGGCGTTTCTGCCACGCGCAGACCCATTTCATCTTCAGTACGCACCACTTTACCGCGCAGGGAGTTCGGGTAGACGTCGGTAATTTCCACATCGACGAATTTACCGATCATATCTGGTGTACCTTCGAAGTTAACCACGCGGTTATTTTCAGTACGACCGGAAAGTTCCATGATGCTCTTACGCGAAGTACCTTCTACCAGAATGCGCTGGGTGGTGCCGAGCATCCGGCGGCTCCATGCCATCGCTTGCTGATTAATGCGCTCTTGTAGAATATACAGACGCTGCTTCTTCTCTTCTTCCGGAACATCATCAACCATATCGGCAGCTGGCGTACCCGGACGCGCGGAGAAGATAAAGCTGTAGCTCATGTCGAAATTGACGTCGGCAATCAGCTTCATCGTTTTCTCGAAGTCTTCGGTGGTTTCGCCAGGGAAGCCGACGATGAAGTCAGAACTTATCTGAATATCCGGACGCGCCGCACGCAGTTTACGGATGATCGCTTTGTACTCCAGCGCCGTATGGGTACGCCCCATCAGGTTGAGGATGCGATCGGAACCGCTCTGTACCGGCAGATGCAGGAAGCTCACCAGCTCCGGCGTATCGCGATACACCTCGATGATATCGTCGGTGAATTCGATCGGATGGCTGGTGGTAAAGCGAATGCGATCGATCCCGTCGATGGCGGCAACCAGACGCAGCAGGTCGGCAAACGATCCGGTGGTGCCGTCGTAGTTCTCACCGCGCCAGGCGTTCACGTTCTGACCGAGCAGGTTAACTTCACGCACGCCCTGTGCCGCAAGCTGGGCAATCTCAAACAGAATATCGTCGGACGGGCGGCTTACCTCTTCACCACGGGTGTAAGGCACCACGCAGTAGGTGCAATATTTATTACAGCCTTCCATGATGGAGACAAACGCGGTCGGCCCTTCAGCGCGCGGTTCTGGCAGACGGTCAAACTTCTCGATTTCCGGGAAGCTGATATCTACAACTGGGCTGCGGTCGCCGCGCACGGAGTTGATCATCTCCGGCAGGCGGTGCAGCGTTTGCGGCCCAAAAATAATATCGACATAGTGGGCGCGCTGACGAATATGTTCGCCTTCCTGCGAAGCCACGCAGCCGCCGACGCCGATAATCAGGTCCGGATTCTTCTCTTTTAACAGTTTCCAGCGACCCAACTGATGGAAGACTTTTTCCTGAGCCTTCTCGCGGATTGAGCAGGTGTTCAGCAGCAGCACATCCGCTTCTTCCGCCACGTCGGTCAGTTGATAGCCGTGGGTGGCATCCAGCAGATCGGCCATCTTCGATGAATCGTACTCGTTCATCTGACAGCCCCAGGTTTTAATATGGAGTTTTTTGGTCATCGACTTGCTCTTGCGAAATAGTAGCCAGGAATGCAGGGCGCATAGTGTAATGCTTTGCTGGCGTTGTGACCAGTATGAGCGTTATCAGCCCTTGGGGGTAAAAATCCTGTAAACTTAAAGCATATTGCTAACAGGATGATTGACCATGACAAATCAACCAACGGAAATTGCCATTGTCGGCGGAGGAATGGTCGGCGGCGCACTGGCGCTGGGACTGGCGCAGCACGGATTTTCGGTAACGGTAATCGAGCATGCCCAGCCCGCGCCGTTTGTGGCCGACAGCCAGCCGGACGTGCGGATCTCGGCGATCAGCGCGGCTTCGGTATCATTGCTTAAAGGTTTAGGCGTCTGGGATGCGGTACAGGCTATGCGTTGCCATCCTTACCGCAGACTGGAAACCTGGGAGTGGGAAACGGCGCATGTGGTCTTTGATGCCGCTGAACTCAAGCTGCCGTTGCTTGGCTATATGGTGGAAAACACCGTTCTGCAACAGGCGCTGTGGCAGGCGCTGGAAGCGCATCCGAACGTGACGTTACGTGTGCCGACCTCGTTGATTGCGCTGCATCGCCATAATGATCTTCAGGAGCTGGAACTGAAGGGCGGTGAAGTGATCCGCACGAAGCTGGTGATTGGTGCCGACGGGGCAAATTCGCAGGTGCGGCAGATGGCGGGAATTGGTGTTCATGCCTGGCAGTATGCGCAGTCTTGCATGCTGATTAGCGTACAGTGTGAGAACGATCCTGGCGACAGCACCTGGCAGCAGTTTACCCCGGACGGTCCGCGTGCGTTTTTACCGCTGTTTGATAACTGGGCGTCGCTGGTGTGGTATGACTCTCCGGCACGCATCCGCCAGTTGCAGAGTATGAATATGGCGCAGTTACAGGCGGAAATAGCGAAACATTTCCCGTCGCGTCTGGGTTATGTAACACCGCTTGCCGCAGGGGCGTTTCCGCTGACGCGCCGCCATGCGTTGCAGTATGTTCAGCCAGGGCTGGCGCTGGTGGGCGATGCCGCGCATACCATCCATCCGCTGGCGGGGCAGGGGGTAAATCTAGGTTATCGCGATGTCGATGCCCTGATTGACGTTCTGGTGAACGCGCGCAGCTATGGCGAAGCGTGGGCCAGTTATCCAGTCCTCAAGCGTTACCAGATGCGGCGCATGGCGGATAACTTCATTATGCAAAGTGGTATGGATCTGTTTTATGCCGGATTCAGCAATAATCTACCGCCGCTGCGTTTTGTTCGTAATCTTGGTTTGATGGCGGCGGAACGTGCTGGCGTACTGAAACGGCAGGCGCTGAAGTATGCGTTAGGGTTGTAGCCTCACCACATTTCCGGACGCATGCTAACCGTAGGTCGGATAAGACGCGCCAGCGTCGCATCCGACATTGAAGGATAAGACGAGTCAGCATTACATTCGACATTAAAGTCCACAGAAAAGCAAAAAGCTCGCCGAAGCGAGCTTTTTTAATGTGGCTGGGGTACGAGGATTCGAACCTCGGAATGCCGGAATCAGAATCCGGTGCCTTACCGCTTGGCGATACCCCAACAAATTTGTTTTTGAATTTGCCGAATCTATTCGACAGATTCAGAATTTGGTGGCTACGACGGGATTCGAACCTGTGACCCCATCATTATGAGTGATGTGCTCTAACCAACTGAGCTACGTAGCCAGATTGTTCTTCGATGGCTGGGGTACCTGGATTCGAACCAGGGAATGCCGGTATCAAAAACCGGTGCCTTACCGCTTGGCGATACCCCATCCGTACAACGCTTTCTGGTGAATGGTGCGGGAGGCGAGACTTGAACTCGCACACCTTGCGGCGCCAGAACCTAAATCTGGTGCGTCTACCAATTTCGCCACTCCCGCAAAAAAAGATGGTGGCTACGACGGGATTCGAACCTGTGACCCCATCATTATGAGTGATGTGCTCTAACCAACTGAGCTACGTAGCCATCTTTTTTTTCGCGTTACCTTATCGGCGTTGCGGGGCGCATTATGCGTATAGAGCCTTGCAGCGTCAACATCTTTTTCAAGGAAAATTGCTCGAAAATGACTGTTTGGTTAGGTTGCGAACAGCATGGCGCTATATTCGTCAATTATTGTTTACTTTGTGTTTTTCTCTGTTGTTTTGCTATGCAGGATGAAATTCGGAATTCAACAATAGCGCCGAAGAATTATCTCATGAAACACTGCACCGTTACGATAGGACAGGGCAGGGATCGCTACGCCTGCATCTCTGCTACCACTTCAGGCGATTTATTGAGGGAATAATATGCTGCGTTTTATAACGGTGTTGATGGGGGCCTTATTATTTATACAATCCGCGTTTGCCGATACGGCCCGACCGGAAATCGGTAAGTATGTCTTTGGCTATCGTGGACAGGAAGGCGCGGTGGTGTGGATGATGAGGATAGGCCCGAAAGCGACAAATGAAGCACTCGTTCAGATATCGCATGTTGATAATGATATTGATGGTCAGATTTTTCGCTGCAAAGTGAAAGCATTACAGGAAGGTGAAAAATCTTATACCACCGTAATTAAAGGTGAATCTTTTGAGTTATTACGTCTGAAAGAAGGAAATGGAAGCCTGCATATCCCGGATGAACAGGCAACCTGGTCAGTCGCTTACAGTAGTGAGTTATCTGACAGCGATGTGGCAAATCCGGAACATTTCTTTACCGCGTATCAGAATCAACAAGCTCCTCAATAACTAAAAACGCCCCGGATTTCTCCGGGGCGTCACAGATTGCTGACAAGGTGCGCTTTGTTCATGCCGGATATGGCGCGAACGCCTTATCCGGCCTACAAAACCGTGAAAATACAATGCATTGCATGGTCTGCGTAGGCCTGATAAGTGTAGCGCATCAGGCTGTTTTGCGTTTGTCATCACTGTCAAACGCCCCAGTTTTTTCCGGGGCGTTACCGTATTTCTTATTTATACGCTGACTGGTGAACGCCAACCGCGCGACCAGATGGATCGTCCATTTTCTTGAACGCTTCATCCCACTCAATCGCTTTAGCAGAAGAACAGGCAACGGAAGGACCGCCCGGTACGCACTCTGCGGCGCTCGGAAGCGGGAACAATTCTTCAAAGATTTCCCGATACAAATACGCTTCTTTTGAGGTTGGCGTGTTGTATGGGAAGCGGAAGCGGGCTGTTTCCAGTTGCTGATCAGAAACCTGCTGTGCCGCCACTTCTTTCAGTGTGTCAATCCAACTGTAACCGACGCCATCAGAGAACTGCTCTTTCTGCCGCCAGGCAACGCTTGCAGGCAGATACGACTCAAAACATTCACGCAGGATGTGTTTTTCCATCTTGCCGTTGCCGCACATTTTATCCTGCGGGTTAATGCGCATCGCCACGTCGAGAAATTTCTTGTCGAGGAACGGAACGCGCGCTTCCACGCCCCAGGCTGACATCGCTTTGTTGGCGCGCGCGCAGTCATACATATGCAGGGCCAGCAGTTTGCGCACCGTTTCTTCATGCAGCTCTTTAGCGTTTGGCGCTTTGTGGAAATAAAGATAACCGCCGAACACTTCATCAGAACCTTCACCGGACAACACCATTTTAATACCCATCGCCTTGATCTTACGCGACATTAAATACATCGGTGTTGAAGCGCGAATAGTGGTCACGTCATAGGTTTCTATGTGGTAAATCACATCGCGGATGGCATCCAGACCTTCCTGTACAGTGAAGTGAATTTCGTGGTGCACAGTGCCCAGATGGTTTGCCACTTCCTGGGCTGCTTTCAGATCCGGTGAACCAGGCAGACCAACAGCAAAGGAGTGCAACTGCGGCCACCATGCTTCCGAGCGTTCCTGATCTTCCACGCGACGAGCGGCATATTTCTTGGTGATCGCGGAAATAATTGAGGAATCCAGACCACCAGAGAGCAGCACACCGTAGGGTACGTCAGACATCAGATGGCTTTTCACGGAATCTTCCAGCGCCTGACGCAGTTCGTTTTTGTCGGTCACGTTATCTTTCACCGCATCATAGTTGAACCAGTCACGGTGATAGTAAGAGTCGATCTCGCCGTCCTGACTCCACAAATAGCTTCCCGCCGGGAACTCTTTAATCGTGCGGCAAACCGGCACCAGGGCTTTCATTTCTGAGGCCACATACAGCTGACCGTGTTCGTCATAGCCCATATACAGCGGGATGATCCCCAGATGGTCGCGACCAATCAGATATGCATCTTTTTCGCTGTCGTACAGGGCAAAGGCGAACATGCCTTGTAAATCATCGAGAAATTCCGGCCCTTTTTCCTGGTACAGCGCGAGGATCACTTCGCAGTCAGACCCGGTCTGGAACTGGTAACGATCGCCATACTCAGCGCGCAGTGCCTGGTGGTTATAGATTTCACCGTTTACGGCCAGTACGTGGGTTTTTTGTTGGTTGTAGAGAGGTTGCGCCCCCGCGTTAACGTCAACAATTGACAGGCGTTCGTGGGCGAGAATGGCGTTATCACTGGCATAAATACCGGACCAGTCCGGGCCACGATGACGCATCAGGCGTGACAGCTCGAGTGCTTTCTTCCGCAGCTCAACTGCGTCTGTTTTGATATCGAATACGCCAAAAATTGAACACATAACCTTCTCCGTTAACCTGGTGTTTGCTGCTTGTTGTGTTTGCTTGTTTAAAAAATGCCGTAAAGCAGCAATGTGCGCAAGAGATTTGGCGGTGAAAAAATAAAAAACGTAATAGCGATTGTCGATTAGTGAAAAAAGACCAGGTGTGGAGATGTATTTATTGATGGATCGATAATTTTTAGCGGGTTTTATTGAATGGTTATATTTTACGGGGGCCAAATTGCTGACAAAGTGCGATTTGTTCATGCCGGATGCGGCGTGAACGCATTATCCGGCTTACAAAAGCATGAAAATTCAATACATTGCAGTGGTGGCGTAGGCCTGATAAGCGTAGCGCATCAGGCAGTTTGGCATTTGTCATCAGAACCAACCACGTCCTGGGACGTGGTTGGTATTCAGATAACGTCGATTTCAGCGACCGACGGATAAATCCAACTGGGGCGGAACGGCATGCTGTCGATATCGTCAAGCGATGACACACCAGAGAGCACAAGAATCGTCTCCAGACCCGCCTGGAAGCCCGCCAGAATGTCGGTGCGCAAGTTATCGCCGACAATCACTGTTTCTTCCGAGTGCGCCTGCATTTTGTTTAATGCTGCGCGGATGATCCACGGACTCGGCTTACCTACATAGAACGGTTTACGTCCGGAGATTTTCTCGATCCCCGCGCACAACGCGCCGCAGGCTGGATAAAAACCGCGTCCGTGAGTATCCGGGTTGGTAGCGATAAAACGTGCACCGTTGGCGACGAAATAGGCCGCTTTATGCATCATGTCCCAGTTGTAGGAACGCGTTTCGCCAACAATCACAAAATCAGGGTTCACATCGGTAATAGTAAAACCAGCTTTGTACAGTTCATGAATCAGAGCGCCTTCGCCCACCACATACGCCTTTTTGCCTTCCTGGCGACGCAGGAAATCGGCGGTCGCCATCGCGGAGGTATAAAACACGCTATCCGGCACATCGACACCGGCAGTGGCAAAGCGGTTCGCCAGATCTTGCCCGGTCTGTGAAGGATAGTTGGTCAGCAACACCAGCGGCAGGCCTTTATCCATAATCCCGTGCAAAAATTCCGCTGCACCCGGTACGGCGACGTTATCGTGCATCAGCACGCCGTCGATATCGCAAATTACATTTTTAATGGTCATGGACTACCCAGAATATTGACAACAATAAGCGCCACTATAAAAGCACATTAATTTTCCAGCAAATGCTGGAGCAAAATACCGTTGAGCATGGCGCGTTTTACCAGCGCAAAAGCGCCGATTGCCGAGCGGTGATCCAGTTCAGAACGTACCACCGGCAGATTAGTGCGAAACGCCTTCAGCGCCTGGGTATTAATGCAGCTTTCAATAGCAGGGAGCAGCACTTTATCGGCTTCAGTTATCTCCCCGGCAATGACAATTTTTTGCGGGTTAAATAAGTTGATAGCGATGGCGATGGTTTTTCCCAGATGGCGACCGACATACTCAATCACTTCCGACGCCAGGCTGTCGCCTTTGTTTGCGGCCTTGCAGATTGTTTTGATAGTGCAGTCATCCAGTGGTACACGGCTTTGATAGCCCTGCTTTAACAGATTCAACACTCGCTGTTCAATGGCGGCGTTGGCAGCGATAGTTTCCAGGCAGCCAAAGTTTCCGCAATGGCAGCGTTCACCCAGCGGCTCAACCTGAATATGACCAATTTCACCGACGTTGCCATTGCGGCCGATAAAAATGCGCCCGTTAGAGATAATCCCGGCCCCGGTTCCGCGATGCACGCGCACCAAAATGGAGTCTTCGCAATCCTGACTTGCACCGAAGTAGTGCTCTGCCAGCGCCAGACTGCGGATATCGTGGCCGACAAAACAGGTCACTTTAAAACGCTCTTCCAGTGCTTCTACCAGCCCCCAGTTTTCCACCTGAATATGCGGCATGTAATGAATTTTGCCGCTGTCAGGGTCAACAAGCCCTGGCAGGATCACGGAAATGGCGATCAGCTCCCGCAGTTTGCGCTGGTAGCTATCAATAAACTGAGCAATGGCATTCAGCAGAGCATGTTCCAGCGTCTGTTGGGTACTCTCTGGTAGCGAATAATGTTCTTCTGCCAGCACTTTACTGCTGAGATCGAACAGGGTGATAGTGGCATCGTGGCGACCGAGACGTACGCCGATAGCGTGGAAATTGCGGGTTTCGGTGACGATAGAGATAGCGCGGCGGCCCCCGGTGGAGGCCTGCTGATCAACTTCTTTGATCAGCCCGCGTTCGATAAGCTGACGTGTAATTTTAGTTACGCTGGCGGGAGCAAGCTGGCTTTGCTCGGCAATCTGAATCCGCGAGATTGGCCCATGCTGGTCAATCAGGCGATAAACCGCCGCGCTGTTAAGCTGTTTTACGAGATCAACATTACCTATCTGAGCTTGTCCGCCTGGTGTCATACTTTCTCTTATTGGGTTACGACCTCGTTACCGTTAACGATAGTCCTGGTGATTTTAAAATCAGGTGTGAATGCAGTCAGGTTGGCTACTTTACCTGCGGCGAGCGTGCCGAGGCGTTTCTCAACGCCAATCGCACGCGCCGGATAGAGCGTCGCCATACGCAGTACTTCATCCAGTGCGATACCGCAATGTTCAACCAGATTACGCACGCCTTCAATCATGGTTAAGGATGAACCACTTAACGTACCATTCTCATCCACACAAAGTCCGTTGCGGTAGTATATTGTTTTACCCGCAAAAATGAACTGATCAATGTTGGCACCTGCTGGCGCAGTCGCGTCAGTGACCAGGCACAGTTTGTCACCTTTCAGACGTTTGGCGTTGCGAATGTTGGCGTAATCAACGTGCAGGCCATCGGCAATAATACCGCAATAAATGTCTGCTTCGTCGAGGATCGCGCCCGCCAGACCCGGCTCACGGCCCGTAATATACGGCATCGCGTTGTACAGATGGGTAGCAAAGGTAATGCCTGCGCGAAAACCGGCTTTCGCTTCTTTTAACGTTGCATTGGAGTGACCGGCAGACACCACAATCCCGGCATTTGCCAGTTTGCTGATGACTTCTGCTGGAACCATTTCCGGTGCCAGCGTCACTTTGGTAATGACATCGGCATTTTCACACAGGAAATCGACCAGCGCGGCATCCGGCTTACGTACGAAATTCGGATTATGGGTACCTTTTTTCACCAGATTCAGCCACGGGCCTTCCAGATGCAGACCTAATGCCTGATTCGGATGTTTTGCCAGGTACTCACGCATTACGCGAACGCCCTGCTTCATCAGGTCATCGCTGGTGGTGATAAGCGTCGGCAAATAGTTAGTACAGCCTGATTTCTCATTGGCTTTCTGCATGATTTCCAGCGTTTCCACGCTGACCGCTTCAGCGGTATCGTTGAACTGCACGCCACCGCAGCCGTTTAACTGCACATCGATAAAACCGGGGGAGAGAATGGCCCCGTTCAGTGAACGTTGTTCGATCTCTGGCGGCAGTTCCGCTACTGGGCAGACGCTTTTAATCAGGCCATCAGCGATAACAACCGCATGGTCATCAAGAAATTCATGACCGGTAAAAATCCGGCCCTGGGTTAATGCATACATTCCGACCCCCGATTTCAAAAATAATAATGCCCTGAGCAAGGCGTCAGGGCAGGGATAACAATTACAGACCTTTGATATTTTCTGCTTCTAATTCATTGAAATATCTTAAAGTCTTAACTTTCAGCTCCATGGTGGAAGGTTCATCGCACACCATGATGGCTTTCGGATGCAGTTGCAGACAGCTGATAGTCCACATGTGGTTAACGCAACCTTCAACAGCAGCCTGCAATGCCAGAGCTTTCTGACTGCCCAGCACCAGAATCATCACTTCTTCGGCATCCAGCAGTGTACCCACACCTACGGTCAGCGCATATTTTGGCACCTGATTAACATCATTATCAAAGAAACGAGAGTTTGCGACGCGAGTGTCATGTGTCAGGGTTTTGATACGGGTGCGAGAGGCGAGAGAAGAGGCTGGTTCGTTAAATGCAATGTGACCGTCGTTACCTACACCGCCCATAAATAGGTGGATTTTGCCGTAAGAGCGGATTTTTTCTTCATATTGGCGGCATTCGGCGTCGATATCTGGGGCATTTCCGTTGAGCAGGTTGATATTTTCTGCTGGAATATCAACGTGATCGAAGAAGTTACGGTGCATAAAACTGTAGTAGCTTTCCGGATGCTCTTTCGGCAGACCGACATATTCGTCCATGTTGAAGGTGACAACGTGCTTAAAGCTGACCTGGCCTGCTTTATGCATTTCGACTAACGCTTTGTAGGTGGTCATCGGCGTGCCGCCAGTCGGCAGGCCCAGAACAAACGGGCGATCGGCAGTCGGTTTGAACGCATTAATACGATTAACGATATGGCGAGCAGCCCATTTGCCGACCTGTTCAGCAGTAGTCAGGGGGATCAGTCTCATTATTCACCTCAAGTAAGTAAAAAGTAAGCCGTTGGCGGATTAGGCATCTTTAAGCGTAACCTGGATTTGCGCAGACAGGCGTCAATCCGACCTGATTTTTTGAATGATAAAATAAGTTTTCTGGTTTAGCCAGTCAAAGGGAGTGGTAATAACGATATTTGGTGACAAAACTCACAAAAAGCACGCTTTTAATTTGCGATACGAATTAAATTTTCACAAACTCTGTAACAGATGATCTAATAATCTGATTACAGAGCATTGGGCAGTACAATGTGTAGCAAAATAAAAATACGGCTTTAAACGAGCCAAATAGGGGTTTCGTAGGGGGAATAAGATGAATATTTTAGGTTTTTTCCAGCGACTCGGTAGGGCGTTACAGCTCCCTATCGCGGTGCTGCCGGTGGCGGCGCTGTTGCTGCGATTCGGTCAGCCAGATTTACTTAACGTTGCGTTTATTGCCCAGGCAGGCGGCGCGATTTTTGACAATCTGGCGCTGATCTTTGCGATCGGCGTGGCCTCCAGTTGGTCCAAAGACAGTGCAGGTGCAGCGGCGCTGGCGGGTGCGGTTGGTTACTTCGTGTTAACTAAAGCGATGGTGACCATCAACCCAGAAATTAACATGGGTGTTCTGGCAGGTATCATTACCGGTCTGGTCGGTGGGGCAGTCTATAACCGTTGGTCCGATATCAAACTGCCGGACTTCCTGAGTTTCTTCGGCGGAAAACGTTTTGTACCTATTGCCACTGGTTTCTTCTGTCTGGTGCTGGCGGCCATTTTTGGTTACGTCTGGCCACCGGTGCAGCACGCTATTCATGCAGGTGGCGAATGGATCGTTTCTGCGGGCGCGCTGGGTTCTGGTATCTTCGGCTTCATCAACCGTCTGCTGATCCCAACCGGTTTGCATCAGGTACTGAACACCATCGCCTGGTTCCAGATTGGTGAATTCACCAACTCGGCGGGTACGGTTTTCCATGGTGACATCAACCGCTTCTATGCCGGTGACGGTACTGCGGGGATGTTCATGTCCGGCTTCTTCCCGATCATGATGTTCGGTCTGCCAGGTGCGGCGTTGGCGATGTACTTCGCAGCACCGAAAGAGCGTCGCCCGATGGTTGGCGGGATGCTGCTTTCTGTGGCAATCACCGCGTTCCTGACCGGTGTGACTGAGCCGCTGGAATTCCTGTTCATGTTCCTTGCTCCGTTGCTGTACCTCCTGCACGCACTGCTGACGGGTATCAGCCTGTTTGTGGCAACGTTGCTGGGGATCCACGCGGGTTTCTCCTTCTCTGCGGGCGCTATCGACTATGCGTTGATGTATAACCTGCCGGCAGCCAGCCAGAACGTCTGGATGCTGCTGGTGATGGGCGTTATCTTCTTCGTTATCTACTTTGTGGTGTTCAGTGCAGTTATCCGCATGTTCAACCTGAAAACGCCAGGTCGTGAAGATAAAGATGACGAGATCGTTACTGAAGAAGCTAACAGCAATACCGAAGAAGGTTTAACTCAACTGGCAACCAACTACATTGCGGCAGTGGGTGGTAGTGACAATCTAAAAGCGATTGACGCCTGTATTACTCGTCTGCGCTTGACTGTGGCTGACTCAGCTCGCGTCAACGATGCAATGTGTAAACGTCTGGGTGCCTCTGGTGTGGTGAAACTGAACAAGCAGACCATCCAGGTGATTGTTGGTGCAAAAGCAGAATCCATCGGCGATGCGATGAAGAAAGTCGTTGCCCGTGGTCCGGTAGCGGCTGCGTCAGCTGAAGCTGTTTCGGAAACTGCAGCTCCGGCAGTGAAACCGCAGGCCGTACCGAACGCAGTGTCTATCGCCGAACTGGTATCGCCGATTACCGGTGATGTTGTCGCGCTGGATCAGGTGCCAGACGAAGCATTCGCCAGCAAAGCGGTGGGTGACGGCGTGGCGGTGAAACCGACGGATAAAATTGTCGTATCGCCAGCGGCGGGAACCATTGTGAAAATTTTCAATACCAACCACGCATTCTGCCTTGAAACTGAAAAAGGCGCAGAGATCGTAGTCCACATGGGTATAGACACCGTGGCGCTGGAAGGTAAAGGCTTTAAACGCCTGGTGGAAGAGGGCGCGCAGGTGAGTGCAGGGCAACCGATTCTGGAAATGGATCTGGATTACCTGAACGCTAACGCCCGTTCGATGATTAGCCCGGTGGTTTGCAGCAATATCGACGACTTCAGCGGCCTTATCATTAAAGCTCAGGGTCATGTTGTGGCGGGGCAAACGCCGCTGTATGAAATCAAAAAGTAATTTGCTTCATGCCTGATGCCTCTTATCAGGCCTGTAGGTTGGATAAGACGCGTTAGGTGTCGCATCCAACAATGACAAGCGGTGGAGATCTTCTCTGCCGCTTTTTTTTGCAGCAATCATTTCTAAAACTACTGTTAGATTATCAATTTTAAAAAACTAACAGTTGTCAGTCTGCCTCGCTTATAAGATCATACGCCGTTATACGTTGTTTACGCTTTGAGGAATCCACGATGAGTGAGGCAGAAGCCCGCCCGACTAACTTTATTCGTCAGATCATCGATGAAGATCTGGCCAGTGGTAAGCACACCACAGTACACACCCGTTTCCCGCCGGAGCCGAATGGCTATCTGCATATTGGCCATGCGAAATCTATCTGCCTGAACTTCGGGATCGCCCAGGACTATAAAGGCCAGTGCAACCTGCGTTTCGACGACACTAACCCGGTAAAAGAAGATATCGAGTACGTCGAGTCGATCAAAAACGATGTTGAGTGGTTAGGTTTTCACTGGTCTGGTAACGTCCGTTACTCCTCGGATTATTTTGATCAACTCCACGCCTATGCTGTTGAACTGATCAATAAAGGCCTGGCGTATGTCGATGAGCTGACGCCGGAACAGATCCGCGAATATCGTGGCACTCTGACTCAGCCGGGTAAAAACAGCCCGTACCGCGATCGTAGCGTTGAAGAGAACCTGGCGCTGTTCGAAAAAATGCGTACCGGTGGTTTTGAAGAAGGTAAAGCTTGCCTGCGCGCGAAAATCGACATGGCTTCGCCGTTTATCGTGATGCGCGATCCGGTGCTGTACCGCATTAAGTTTGCTGAACACCACCAGACCGGCAACAAGTGGTGCATCTACCCGATGTACGACTTCACCCACTGCATCAGCGATGCCCTGGAAGGCATTACGCACTCTCTGTGTACGCTGGAGTTCCAGGACAACCGTCGTTTGTACGACTGGGTTCTGGACAACATCACCATTCCTGTTCATCCGCGCCAGTACGAATTCTCGCGCCTGAATCTGGAATACACCGTGATGTCCAAGCGTAAGCTGAACCAACTGGTCACCGACAAGCACGTAGAAGGTTGGGATGATCCGCGTATGCCGACCATTTCGGGTCTGCGTCGTCGCGGTTACACCGCGGCTTCTATTCGTGAGTTCTGTAAACGCATTGGCGTGACCAAGCAGGACAACACCATTGAAATGGCGTCGCTGGAATCCTGCATCCGTGAAGATCTCAACGAGAACGCGCCACGCGCAATGGCAGTTATCGATCCAGTGAAACTGGTTATCGAAAACTATCAGGGCGAAGGCGAAATGGTCACCATGCCGAACCATCCGAACAAACCAGAAATGGGCAGCCGTCAGGTGCCGTTTAGCGGTGAGATTTGGATCGATCGCGCCGATTTCCGCGAAGAAGCCAACAAGCAGTACAAACGTCTGGTGCTGGGTAAAGAAGTGCGCCTGCGTAATGCTTACGTGATTAAAGCAGAACGTGTGGAGAAAGATGCTGAAGGCAATATCACCACCATCTTCTGTACTTATGATGCAGACACCTTAAGCAAAGATCCGGCTGATGGCCGTAAAGTCAAAGGCGTTATTCACTGGGTAAGTGCGGCACATGCGCTGCCGGTTGAAATCCGCCTGTACGATCGTCTGTTCAGCGTGCCGAATCCAGGCGCTGCGGATGATTTCCTGTCGGTGATTAACCAGGATTCTCTGGTCATCAAACAGGGCTTTGCTGAACCGTCTCTGAAAGATGCGGTGGCGGGTAAAGCGTTCCAGTTTGAGCGTGAAGGCTACTTCTGCCTCGACAGCCGCCATTCCACAGCGGAAAAACCGGTATTTAACCGCACCGTTGGGCTGCGTGATACCTGGGCGAAGGTTGGCGAGTAATTTTAAGTTTCGCCAGGCCGGATGTGGCGTTTACGCCGCATCCGGCAAGAAACATACAAACAGTCCCAAACGCCGCGCTCTGCGGCGTTTTTTCTGCTTATCATCGCGAATTAATTCCACATCGTAATTTATCCATAAAAAAAATTTAAAATCACAAATCATAATTAATTAAAATGTAACCGCTTTCATCTTACTGGAAAGCCACATATTTTTTCTTCTACATGCTCTCCTGGTTCACACTTAAACCTTGTAACAAAAATCATCAAAATATGTGCGGTTGCTCATGTTCTTACATTCTCGTTACAGAAAGAGATTGATAATTCGCGTCGCGAAAAATAGTCTGTTCCTGTAGTCAGCGAGACTTTTCTCAACGCTACTTTTTTAATTTTTATTTTTTTCGCTGTTCACCTTTGGTGCAGCAATTTATACGTCAAAGAGGATTAACCCATGCGTACGTTTAGTGGCAAACGTAGTACGCTGGCGCTGGCTATCGCCGGTGTTACAGCAATGTCGGGCTTTATGGCAATGCCGGAGGCTCGTGCCGAAGGATTCATCGACGATTCAACCTTAACCGGCGGTATCTATTACTGGCAGCGTGAACGTGACCGTAAAGATGTTACCGACGGGGACAAATACAAAACCAACCTTTCTCACTCCACCTGGAACGCCAACCTCGATTTTCAGTCTGGTTATGCTGCTGATATGTTCGGGCTCGATATTGCCGCGTTTACGGCGATTGAAATGGCAGAAAACGGCGACAGCTCACACCCGAACGAAATCGCGTTTTCGAAAAGTAATAAAGCCTATGACGAAGACTGGTCCGGCGACAAAAGCGGTATAAGCCTGTATAAAGCAGCGGCCAAATTTAAATACGGTCCGGTGTGGGCGAGGGCCGGTTACATTCAGCCAACGGGTCAAACGCTGTTAGCGCCGCACTGGAGCTTTATGCCGGGTACCTATCAGGGCGCAGAAGCCGGTGCCAATTTTGATTACGGCGATGCCGGAGCGTTGAGTTTCTCCTACATGTGGACCAACGAATACAAAGCGCCGTGGCATCTGGAAATGGATGAGTTTTATCAGAACGATAAAACCACCAAAGTTGATTATCTGCACTCCCTTGGCGCGAAATACGACTTCAAAAATAACTTCGTGCTGGAAGCGGCGTTTGGCCAGGCTGAAGGTTATATCGATCAGTATTTTGCCAAAGCCAGTTACAAATTTGATATCGCCGGTAGCCCGTTAACCACCAGCTACCAATTCTACGGTACGCGCGATAAAGTTGACGATCGCAGCGTCAACGACCTATACGACGGCACCGCCTGGTTGCAGGCGTTGACCTTTGGCTACCGGGCGGCTGACGTGGTGGACTTGCGCCTGGAAGGCACCTGGGTGAAAGCTGATGGGCAGCAGGGATACTTCCTGCAACGTATGACCCCAACTTACGCCTCTTCAAACGGTCGCCTGGATATCTGGTGGGATAACCGCTCTGACTTTAACGCCAACGGCGAAAAAGCGGTCTTCTTTGGCGCGATGTATGACCTGAAAAACTGGAATCTTCCAGGCTTCGCCATCGGCGCTTCTTATGTTTATGCGTGGGATGCGAAACCTGCAACCTGGCAGAGCAGCCCGGATGCGTATTATGACAAGAACCGGACTATCGAAGAGTCTGCTTACAGTCTGGATGCGGTCTACACCATTCAGGATGGTCGCGCTAAAGGCACGATGTTCAAACTGCACTTCACCGAATACGACAACCACTCCGATATCCCAAGCTGGGGCGGCGGTTACGGCAACATCTTCCAGGATGAGCGTGACGTGAAATTTATGGTTATCGCTCCGTTCACCATTTTCTGATGCCAGACGCGGCAGGTTTTTTGCCTGCCGCACGTTTGAGGAATTCGCTATGAAAAAACTGATTCTCATCGCCATGATGGCATCGGGTCTGGTGGCTTGTGCGCAATCAACCGCGCCACAGGAAGATAGCCGCCTGAAAGAGGCGTACAGCGCCTGTATCAACACCGCACAAGGCTCGCCAGAAAAAATTGAAGCCTGCCAGAGTGTGTTAAATGAGCTGAAGAAAGAGAAACAGCATCAGCAGTTTGCCAACCAGGAAAGTGTACGCGTGCTGGATTATCAGGAGTGCCTACGCGCGACGCAAACTGGCAACGACCAGGCGGTGAAAGCCGATTGTGATAAGGTCTGGCAGGAAATTCGCAGTAATAACGCTACACAGTAAAGACAAAAAAGCGAGGGCTGTAACTCTCGCTTTTCTTATTTCCTTTGTATTAAAAAGCCAACCCGCAGGTTGGCTTGAGACTTATGGCAAACGCCAATTTGCCTGATGCGCTGCGCTTATCATGCCTACCTTTTTATGCAATATATTGAATTTGAGTGATTTGTAGGCCGGATAAGGCGTTCACGCCGCATCCGGCACGAACAAATCGCACTATGCCAATAATATAAAGCCAACCCGCAGGTTGGCTTTTTCTCATTCAGGCTGACTTATTTGCCTTCGTGCGCGTGCTCATCTTCGCGGCAATCGCCTTCGGCGCAGTGACCGTAGAGATAAAGACTGTGGTTAGTCAGGCGAATGCCATGCTTCGCGGCGATTTCACGCTGACGCGCTTCGATAGATTCATCACTAAATTCGATAACCTTTCCGCAGTCGAGGCAGATCAGGTGATCGTGGTGATGTTGTTGGGTCAGTTCAAATACGGATTTACCGCCTTCAAAATTATGGCGGGTGACGATACCGGCGTCGTCAAACTGGTTCAGTACGCGATATACCGTAGCCAGACCAATTTCTTCACCCATATCAATCAGTCGTTTGTATAAATCTTCCGCACTGACGTGATGGTTGTCCGGCTCCTGAAGAACTTCCAGGATTTTTAAACGTGGAAGCGTCACTTTCAGGCCAGCTTTCTTTAGGGCGGTATTGTTATCAGTCATGCGGAATCTGTCCTGTTACTAAGCGGTTCACTTCATTAAAAGAAGTGACAGAATTTGCTCTTGAGATAATGCGTATCATTATAGATTTGCCACGCCTAAATGAAAACCACAAGTCCCTGGCAAATATTGTTAATAAAAACGTGGCATAGCTTACATTTACGTTGGCAAGGCCACTTGAATACCGGGACATTGTACAGGCACACCGGCAAAAGTTACAAATTTGTAGCAATTATTTTGATTGGCATTATCTATTAATACGGCGTAGACATGAGTCTACGCCGCAGTACATCAGGCATTGATAATTTCGTCGAGATGCAGTTCTTCAGAAATTTGTTTTACCCATTTTTCTACACGTTCGGCGGTCAGTTCTGGCTGACGGTCTTCGTCGATAGCCAGGCCGACAAAATGGTCATCATCCGCCAGACCTTTTGATGCTTCGAAATGGTAGCCCGCAGTTGGCCAGTGACCGACGATGGTCGCGCCGCGCGGTTCAATGATGTCACGAATGGTGCCTAAGGCATCGCAGAAATATTCTGCGTAATCCTCCTGGTCGCCACAGCCAAACAGTGCAACCAGTTTACCATTGAAATCAATTTCTTCGAGAGTCGGGAAGAAGTCGTCCCAGTCACACTGTGCTTCGCCATAGTACCAGGTTGGGATGCCCAGCAGCAGAATGTCATAAGCTTCCAGATCTTCTTTGCTGCTTTTTGCAATGTCATGGACATCGGCAACGTCTTTACCAAGCTGTTTTTGAATCATTTTTGCGATATTTTCGGTATTACCGGTGTCGCTGCCGAAAAAGATGCCAGTGATAGCCATGAGTGAAATAACCTCTTGAAACTTATTGAAATGGGGGTGGCAAATTGCCCACGGATAAAGGCAATCATAGCAGAACAGGCAGTCTTGCGGAATCAGCAAACGAGCAGGACTGCACACTGTGCTACACGAAAGTGGATAATTAAACGATGCCCTGATTACGCAGCGCCGCCAGTTGCTGCATCAATATCTCTTCGATCAGTTCGCTACGGCTCATATTACGCGACTCCGCCAGCTCGTTCAGCGCCTCGACAGCTTCCGCGTTCAGCTTCAGTTCGACACGCTTAAGGCCACGTACTTTGTCGCGTTTTAGCTGGTTGCGTTTATTAATACGCAGCTGTTCATCGCGCGAAAGCGGATTGGTTTTCGGTCGTCCCGGTCGACGCTCGTGCGCGAACAGATCTAATGTCGTACGGTCCGTTTGTTCTTTGGCCATGATCTTGGTGACTTCGGGGGAAACAATCAGCCAGGCGCCTGCCCGGATGGATAGCCCGCCATAATACAACAGCATGAGGAATCTCGCCAACGCCCACGCGCGGAATGCCGCGCGGACGCTGGGTTTTTAATCAGTTGCGTTAATCATTAAGATAGCGACGGATAGCCCGCAGCACAGCATCTGGTTTTTCTGCGTGTACCCAATGACCCGCGCCTGCAATGACATGCGCCCGTGCTTGTGGGAATTGCGCCAGCAAATCATCACGATACTGTTCAGTAACATACGGGGAATTGCCGCCAGGAATAAACAGAGCAGGGTGGTTCCATGCCGGAATTTTCTCCCAGCCAACAATATGTGGATACTGATCCCATAATACTGGCACGTTAAAACGCCACTCACCGTCAACAAAAGATTTCAGCAGGAATTGAATCACGCCCTCTTCATTAATATATTGGCGCATTACAGCAGCTGCCTGTTGGCGCGTTTGCGCGTCGGAGCTACTGACCGCGTTGATAGCTGCGAAAATTTCATCATGACGGCGCACGTGATAATCCACCGGCGCGATATCGATCGCTACCAGTTTCTCGATGCGATCGGGCGCCAGCGCGGTCAGTGCCATCACAGCTTTACCGCCCATTGAATGACCAATAAATGTCGCCTTATCGATCTGCAGCGCATCCAGAGTGTCAACAAGATCCTGGGCCATCGCCGGGTAATTCATGTGCGGATCTCGTGGCGAAAGTCCGTGGTTACGCATATCAACCTGGATGATATTGTGATCGTTTACCAGGTCGCGCGCCAGCACGCCGAGATTGTCAAGGCTACCAAACAACCCGTGGACGAGGACGATGGGAGAATTATTATGCTGATTTTGTGCAGATTGCGCGCGGATATTCAATTTCATGGCAAAGTTCTTTTTTTCGTGTAGTTGGGTTAGGGTATTATGTTGACCATTGTGCCACAGGGCTGCAATAAATAAGGTTTAATCCGATTTTTTCTGCACGCCAGGCTTGACGCTATCCGCTGCCGGGATTTATTCATATACTCCCGGCGACTTGTATTCAGCTAAGACACCGCACTGGATTAAGATGAAAACGATTGAAGTTGATGATGAACTCTACAGCTATATTGCCAGCCACACTAAGCATATCGGCGAGAGCGCATCCGACATTTTACGGCGTATGTTGAAATTTTCCGCCGCATCACAGCCTGCTGCTCCGGTGACGAAAGAGGTTCGCATTGCGTCGCCTGCTATCGTCGAAGCGAAGCCGATCAAAACGATTAAAGACAAAGTACGCGCAATGCGTGAACTTTTGCTTTCCGATGAATACGCAGAGCAGAAGCGCGCGGTCAACCGCTTTATGCTGTTGTTGTCTACACTATATTCTCTTGACGCCCAGGCGTTTGCCGAGGCAACGGAATCGTTGCACGGCCGCACGCGCGTTTACTTTGCAGCAGATGAACAGACGCTGCTGAAAAATGGTAATCAGACCAAGCCGAAGCATGTGCCAGGCACGCCGTATTGGGTGATCACCAACACTAACACTGGCCGTAAATGCAGCATGATTGAACACATCATGCAGTCGATGCAATTCCCGGCGGAATTGATTGAAAAGGTTTGCGGGACAATTTAAAACAACGTTGCAGATAAAGGACAAAGCAATGGCAATCCACAATCGTGCAGGTCAACCTGCACAGCAGAGTGATTTGATAAACGTCGCCCAACTGACGGCGCAATATTATGTACTGAAACCAGAAGCAGGGAATGCGGAGCACGCGGTGAAATTCGGTACTTCCGGTCACCGTGGCAGTGCAGCGCGCCATAGCTTTAACGAGCCGCACATTCTGGCTATTGCTCAGGCGATTGCCGAAGAACGGGCGAAAAACGGCATCACTGGCCCTTGCTATGTGGGTAAAGATACTCACGCCCTGTCCGAACCTGCGTTTATTTCTGTACTGGAAGTGCTGGCAGCGAACGGGGTAGACGTTATTGTGCAGGAAAACAATGGCTTCACTCCGACGCCTGCCGTCTCTAATGCCATTCTGGTTCACAATAAAAAAGGTGGACCGCTGGCAGATGGTATCGTGATTACGCCGTCCCATAACCCGCCGGAAGATGGTGGTATCAAATACAACCCGCCAAATGGCGGCCCGGCTGATACTAACGTCACCAAAGTGGTGGAAGACAGAGCTAACGCACTGCTGGCCGATGGCCTGAAAGGCGTGAAGCGTATCTCCCTCGACGAAGCGATGGCATCCGGTCATGTGAAAGAGCAAGATCTGGTGCAACCGTTCGTAGAAGGTCTGGCGGATATCGTCGATATGGCGGCGATTCAGAAAGCGGGCCTGACGTTGGGTGTCGATCCGCTGGGCGGTTCAGGTATCGAATACTGGAAGCGCATTGGCGAGTATTACAACCTCAACCTGACCATCGTTAACGATCAGGTCGATCAAACGTTCCGCTTTATGCACCTCGATAAAGACGGCGCGATCCGTATGGACTGCTCCTCCGAGTGTGCGATGGCGGGCCTGCTGGCACTGCGTGATAAGTTCGACCTGGCGTTTGCTAACGACCCGGATTATGACCGTCACGGTATCGTCACTCCAGCAGGTTTGATGAATCCAAACCACTACCTGGCGGTGGCGATCAACTACCTGTTCCAGCATCGTCCGCAGTGGGGCAAAGATGTTGCCGTCGGTAAAACGCTGGTTTCTTCTGCGATGATTGACCGCGTGGTCAATGACTTGGGCCGCAAGCTGGTAGAAGTCCCGGTAGGTTTCAAATGGTTTGTTGATGGTCTGTTCGACGGCAGCTTTGGCTTTGGCGGCGAAGAGAGCGCGGGCGCGTCGTTCCTGCGTTTCGACGGTACGCCTTGGTCGACCGATAAAGACGGCATCATCATGTGTCTGCTGGCGGCGGAAATCACCGCTGTCACCGGAAAGAACCCGCAGGAACACTACAACGAACTGGCAAAACGCTTTGGTGCGCCGAGCTACAACCGTTTGCAGGCAGCCGCGACTTCTGCACAAAAAGCGGCACTGTCTAAGCTGTCTCCAGAAATGGTGAGCGCCAGCACTCTGGCAGGCGACCCGATCACCGCGCGCCTAACCGCAGCGCCTGGCAACGGTGCTTCTATCGGCGGCCTGAAAGTGATGACCGACAACGGCTGGTTCGCCGCGCGTCCGTCAGGCACGGAAGACGCATACAAGATTTATTGCGAAAGCTTCCTTGGTGAGGAACATCGCAAGCAGATCGAGAAAGAAGCGGTTGAGATTGTTAGCGAAGTTCTGAAAAACGCGTAATCACAGAAAGTAATAAAAAAGGGCGGTCGGAAGATCGCCCTTTTTACTTATAACAAACACATAACTGCCTGATGCGCTACGCTTACCAGGCCTACGAAGATAGTGCAATATATTGAATTTGCGAGATTTTGTAAGCCGGATAAGGCATTTTCGCCGCATCCGGCAATTCAGCCCCCTAAAGCATAAACCGATACCCAATCCCGGTTTCGGTAATAAAATGGCGAGGACGAGCCGGATCTTGTTCCAGTTTTTGACGCAGATGCCCCATATAAATACGCAAATAGTGACTGTGTTCGACCGCGTTTGGTCCCCACACCTGGTTGAGTAACTGGCGTTGGGTGAGTACTTTTCCGGCGTTGTTGAGCAGCACGGCCAGCAGGCGGAATTCTATTGGCGTTAAATGCACTTCGTCTTCGCCACGGTGAATCACCCGGGCGGCTAAATCGACGGTCACATCGGAAAATTTCACCACCGGATCGGGCGCGGCGGTAGCAGAGTGGCGACGTAAGGCGACGCGCAGACGGGCCTGCAATTCGCCAATACCAAACGGCTTACTCAGGTAATCATCAGCGCCGGCATCCAGCGCGGCGATTTTGTCGCTCTCTTCACTACGTGCGGAAAGTACAATCACCGGCACTGCGCTCCACTGACGCAGGTCGCGGATAAACTCAATCCCATCGCCATCGGGCAAGCCGAGATCGAGAATAATCAAATCTGGTTTGCGGGTCGCCGCTTCCAGCAAACCGCGTTGCAGCGTTTCGGCCTCAAAGACGCGCATACCGTCGCCCTCCAGCGCTGTGCGCAGAAAGCGACGAATAGCCTGTTCATCTTCAACAATCAGAACGTTTGTCACATATCCTCATGAAATTCTTCAAGTTCAGGGGCGTTTTGCTGGGGAAGTGTAACACGAAAACAGGCGCCACCTTCCGGTCGGTTGAACGCAGTAATCGTGCCACCGTGTATTTCTACAATCGCCCGACAAATTGCCAGCCCAAGCCCGACGCCCGGTACTGCCGATTCCTTATTCCCTCTGGCAAACTTATCGAAAATAGTTTGCTCTTTGCCATGTGGAATTCCGGGGCCGTTATCCCAGACATCCAGTTGCAGTTTCTCGTCCTCTACATGGGCATCGATACCAATTTCAGCCTGCGCGCCGGCGTATTTCACCGCGTTCTCCAGCAGATTAATCAGTACCCGTTCAAACAATGGCCCGTCAACGTGGATTAAGGTCAGCTGTTCTGGCAGCGAAAGGTTGATAGGCGATGATAATCCCGGCTCCAGCATTTGCAGCGCACTACCGACCACTTCTTCCAGCGTTAACCACTCTTTCTTCAAATTAAAGCCGCCGGACTGAATTCGCGCCATATCCAGTAGATTATTCACCAGGCGGGTGGTATTCAGCACATGCTGGCGAATTTCGCTGGCCTGGCGAGCGTGCGGAGAACCTTCGCTCGCCAGATCAAGCGTTAAAATTTCTGCCTGACCAAACAGCACGGTAAGCGGAGTGCGTAAATCATGTGAAAGCGCCGCCAGCAGAGCGTTGCGGAGCTGTTCCCGTTCGCTGGCCATCCGCGCCTGTTCTTCGCTGGCGGTCAGCGCTAGGCGTTCCAGAGCATTGGCAACTAACAGCGTAAACGTCTCCAGCAGGCGCTGCTGTTCCGGAATCATCAACTGGCGCAAATTCCCCGGTTCTACCACCACCAGACCGTAGGTTTTCTCACCGCTTTTTAACGGCAAAATCTGGTACGGCACGCCGGGTAAGGTGTCGGTGCCAGCACCAGCCGGTTGGCCTTTGTCAAAACTCCAGCGAGCGATAGCATCGTCCCACGGCGTCATCCCCTGCGGATGCGTTAGCGGTAGTAATATACCGTTGTCATCAGGCAGCAACACCTGGCTGCGGGCATGAAAAGTAGAAGCAATAAACTGTTCACTGGTGGCGGCGATATCTTGCGGACTACGGCCCACCGCCAGCGTTTTTGACATTTCATATAAGTGTCGCGTGCGTTGCTCGCGGTAACGGGCTACCCGTGCCTGATAACGCACGCCAGCGGTGAGATTGCCGATCACCAGCCCGACGGTTAGCATCACCGAGAAAGTCAGCAGATATTGCACATCAGAGACGGCGAGCGTACCGCGTGGGGCGATAAAAAAGAGATCGAAACTCACCACGTTAATGACCGTGGCGACCACCGAAGGCCAGCGTCCATAAAACAGCGCCACCACCACGACACCAAGCAGATACAGCATCACCAGGTTTGCGGCATCAAACGCCATCAGCCACTGCATGGCAATTAAGGTGATAACGGCACATAACGCGGCGGCAACCATGCATCCCTGAATCTGTACGCGCCACTTATCTTTAAAAGAGCGGCTATCCGGCGCGTTATTAATGGTGCGAGCGGGTGGTTCATCAAGCGCGACCAGTACCTGATCGAGATCGGGGGCGATACGTGCCAGTCGGTCAGCAAAAGTTTCCCGACGCCACCAGCGGCGCGAGGCCGGGCGACCGAGAATAATCTTGCCGAGATTATGTTCACGGGCATAACGGACAACCGCTTTTTCTTCCGCCGGCTCAGAAAGCGTTGCCGTCTCTGCGCCTAACTCCTGCGCCAGACGCAAGGCGCTGAGAATTGCCCGGCGTTTTTTCTCCGGTAAGCGGTGCAGGGCAGGGGTTTCAACATATATCGCGTGCCAGATGCTCCCCAACCGTGACGCCAGCCGCGCCGCCGCGCGGACCAGTTTTTCGCTGCCGGTATTATGCCCGATGCATAAAAGGATCGCGTCTCGCGTGTGCCAGACTTTCTCTTCGCCAGGATGTCCCCGCCAGGCACGCATTTGTTCATCTACGCGATCGGCAGTACGGCGCAGCGCCAGCTCGCGCAGGGCGATCAGATTGCCTTTGCGGAAAAAATGCTCAATGGCGCGTTCCGCTTGCCCGGCAATGTAGACTTTGCCTTCTTTCAGCCTTTGACGCAGATCGTCCGGGGGCAGGTCCACCAGTACTACGTCGTCGGCGGCATCGAAAAAAGGATCGGGCACGGTTTCCCGCACCTGAATTCCGGTGACGCCGCTGACCACATCGTTCAGGCTTTCCAGATGCTGAACGTTGACGGTAGTGAAAACATCAATGCCAGCTTCCAGCAGCTCTTCAATGTCCTGCCAGCGTTTAGGATGACGGGAACCTGGCGCATTACTGTGCGCCAGTTCGTCCATTAAGATCAGTGCCGGACGGCGGGCGAGGGCGGCATCGAGATCAAACTCGCTGATATGCCGCCCACGATACGCCAGGCGTTTCAGTGGTAGAACAGCCAGACCTTCCAGCATTGCGGCGGTATCTTTCCGACCGTGGGTTTCTACCACGCCAACCACAATATCCAGCCCTTGCGCCCGCAGCCGCTGGGCTTCTGCCAGCATCGCCCAGGTCTTTCCGACGCCAGCACAGGCACCGAAGAAAACTTTTAGCTTTCCCCGATGCGGCGCGGCAGTTTGTTCCAGCAGACGATCGGGGTCGGGACGTAAGGGTTCGTTATTCATCAAGCTTATCCAGCGCCAGGTTGAGTTCGACAATGTTGACGACCGGCTGGCCGATATATTTCACCAGCGGTTGTTGGCTGTATTTTGCGACCAGTTGCGTGAGCTGTTCAACGCTGAGATTACGCGCTTTCGCCACGCGTGGGATCTGCCAGGCCGCTGCTTGCGGGGTAATGTTATTGTCCAGCCCGCTTGCCGACGCCGTCACCAGTTCAACCGGAACGCTCGTGCTGGCGTCCGGGTTAGCTGCCCGTAATGCAGCAACGCGTGCAGCTATTTGTTTATCCAGCTCCGGATTACTGACTGCCAGATTGCTCCCGCCAGAAGCCTGTGGATTATAGGGCATTTCTGCCGTTGCCGACGGGCGGCCATGAAAATAGCCGTTGCCGGTAAAATTCTGCCCGATTAACGCCGAGCCGCGCACCGTATCACCTTCACGAATCAATGAACCATTGGCCTGCCAGGGAAACCACCATTGCCCCAGCGCGGTGGTCAGCAGCGGGTACACACCGCCGGTAATCAGTAACAGAAAGAGAAATGTCGATAATGCCGGACGTAATCCACTCATGGTAATCCTCACACCAGACCGCAAACGGTCAGCAGTAAATCAATCACTTTGATACCGATAAACGGCACCAGCAGCCCACCCAGACCGTAAATCCATAAGTTACGGCGCAACATGGCAGAAGCCGTTAGCGGTTTATAACTCACGCCTTTTAACGCCAGGGGAATCAAAAAGACGATAATCAAGGCGTTGAAAATCACCGCACTGAGAATGGCGGAGTCGGGCGAATGCAGGCGCATGATGTTCAGCGCATTTAACTGCGGATACGTTGCCGCGAACGCCGCCGGAATAATGGCGAAGTATTTCGCCACATCATTGGCGATACTGAAGGTGGTGAGTGAGCCACGGGTCATCAACATTTGTTTGCCAATGTGCACCACCTCGATCAACTTGGTCGGGTTGGAGTCGAGATCCACCATATTGCCTGCTTCTTTCGCCGCCTGAGTGCCGGAGTTCATCGCTACCGCGACATCGGCCTGCGCCAGCGCCGGAGCATCGTTAGTGCCGTCGCCGGTCATCGCCACTAAACGGCCTTCCGCCTGATACTGACGAATCAACGCCAGCTTGGCCTCCGGTGTCGCTTCGGCGAGGAAATCATCGACGCCCGCTTCCGCAGCAATCGCGGCGGCTGTCAGACGGTTATCGCCGGTAATCATCACCGTTTTAATGCCCATTTTGCGCAGCTGGGCGAAGCGCTCCTTAATGCCGCCTTTGACGATATCTTTCAGCGCAATAACGCCCAGTACGCGGGAACCTTCTACTACTACCAGTGGCGTGGCCCCCTGACGCGCAACCTGATCGACTTTTTGATCAACATCGGCAGGGAAGTGACCACCGTTAACTTCAAAGTGGCGGCGAATGGCATCGACAGAACCTTTACGGATCATACGGTTGTCGATATTGATCCCGCTCATTCGACTTTGCGCAGTAAATGGCACAAAGGTGGCATGGAGCGACTGCACATCGCGCTCGCGCAGGTTAAAACGCTGCTTTGCGAGGATCACAATGCTGCGGCCTTCCGGCGTTTCATCGGCCAGCGAAGCCAGCTGCGCGGCGTCGGCCAGCGTTTTTTCCTCTACGCCCTGCGCGGGGATAAACTCCGATGCCTGACGGTTACCTAGCGTGATGGTGCCGGTTTTATCCAGCAGCAGAACGTCAACGTCACCCGCCGCTTCAACTGCACGCCCGCTGGTGGCAATTACATTCGCGCCCAGCATTCGACTCATCCCGGCGACGCCGATCGCCGACAACAGGCCGCCGATGGTGGTAGGGATCAGGCAGACCAGCAGCGCCACCAGTACCGTCACGCTGACCGCGTTGCCGCCCCAGGCGGTAAATGGCCACAGCGTTGCGGTTGCCAGTAAAAAGACGACGGTCAGGGCAACCAGCAGGATGGTCAGGGCAATCTCGTTCGGTGTTTTGCGTCGCTGTGCGCCTTCCACCATCGCGATCATCCGATCCAGAAATGTCTCGCCAGGGTTAACGCTGCACTCAATCACCAGCCAGTCAGAAAGAATACGTGTACCGCCAGTGACGGAGGCAAAATCGCCGCCGGATTCACGAATAACCGGTGCCGATTCCCCGGTGATGGCGCTCTCATCGACCGATGCGCCACCTTCAATAACTTCACCATCGCAGGGGATAATATCGCCTGCTTCTACCAGCACGATGTCGCCTTTACGCAGTTGATCGGCAGGAACTTTGTCTGCCGCAGCGCCATATTTCGGCTCGCGCAGCTTGCGGGCAAAGGCGGTTTTTTTCACCCCTTTCAGACTGTTGGCCTGTGCTTTACTGCGGCCTTCTGCCAGCGCCTCGGCGAAATTAGCGAACAGTACGGTGACCCACAGCCAGCCGCTAATTGCCGCACTAAACAGCGCATTGCCAGGCATCGCGCCGCTCGCTATCGCGATGCTAATAAAGGTAGTCAGCAGACTGCCGATCCAGACGATAAACATCACCGGATTGCGCCATTGCGCCTGCGGATTTAATTTTTTCACCGCTTCTTTTAGCGCCTGAACGACAAGTGTTGGTTCGAATAGCGCCAGTTGTTTACGACTCATATTCAGTACTCACTCAATATCATCAGGAGAGATATTCAGCCACCGGACCAAGCGCCAGGGCAGGGATAAAGGTCAGTGCGCCAACCAGCAACACGGTGCCGATTAACAGGCCAACAAACAGCGGGCCGTGCGTTGGCAGTGTGCCGGAGCTGGCGGGTTGGCTCTTTTTACTCACCAGCGAACCGGCAATCGCCATTACCGGGATAATCACCCCGAAGCGCCCGACAAACATGCACAACGCCAGTAAACAGTTCCAGAACGGAGAGTTAGCGCTTAATCCGGCAAAGGCGCTGCCGTTGTTGTTAGCGGCGGACGACACGGCGTACAGCACTTCGCTAAAACCGTGCGGGCCAGGGTTGAGCATGGCGCTACGTCCGGCGTCGGTCATCATCGCCAGCGCCGCGCCCATCAACACCAGCGTTGGAGTGACCAGAATCGCCAGCGCGGTCAGTTTCATCTCGCGCACGTCGATTTTTTTACCCAGATATTCCGGCGTACGGCCAATCATCAGTCCGGCAATAAACACCGCCAGCAGGACGAACAGCATCATGCCGTAAAGACCAGAACCGACACCGCCGAATACCACTTCACCAATCTGCATCAGCCACATTGGCACCATGCCGCCGAGAGCGGTAAACGAATCATGCATCGCAATCACCGCGCCGCAGGAAGCCGCCGTAGTCACGACTGCAAACAGGCTGCTGACCAGCACGCCAAAACGGCTCTCTTTACCTTCCATATTGATGCTACTGTCCGCGCCGAGCGTCAGCAGATGTGGATTACCCTGAACTTCTGCCCACATCACCACGGCCACACAGATGACAAAAATGACCGACATCGCCCATAGAAACATGCGTCCCTGACGACGATCGCCTGCCACTTCGCCAAAGGCAAAGCACAGTGCCGTTGGGATCAAGAAGATCGCCAGCATTTGCACGAAGTTGGTCAGTGCGGTCGGGTTTTCAAACGGATGCGATGAGTTGGCATTAAAGAAGCCACCGCCGTTAGTACCGAGCATCTTGATTGCTTCCTGAGAAGCCACCGGACCCATTGGTAACAGTTGTTGTGCTCCTTCGACGGTCGTCACCGCCTGATAGGGCAGAAAGTTTTGCAGCGCACCTTGTTGAATAAAAAACAGGGCGATCAACAACGCCACAGGGGCTAACACCCATAACGTAATGCGTAGCAGATCGACCCAGGCATTGCCGAGCGTGCACATGCTCTGGCGGGTAAATGCGCGGATGAGGGCAAAAATCACCGCAATCCCGCTGGCGGCAGAAAGAAAGTTTTGCACCGTTAAGCCCGCCATCTGGCTGAAATAGCTCAACGTCGTTTCACCGCTGTAAGCTTGCCAGTTGGTATTGGTGACAAAGCTGACGGCAGTATTGAGCGCCAGATCCCACGACAGCCCCGGCAACTGCTGCGGATTAAGCGGCAGATAGTGCTGACCGAGTAACATAAAAAACAGCACCGCCAGCCCCAACATATTCAGACAGAGAATGGCAGAGAGATATTGCTTCCAGTTCATCTCTCGGTCAGAGACGCCAAGTACACGAAAGAGTACGTGCTCAACGCCCGCCGTACCGGGAAGAGGAATGTCATTAATAAGCCGTGCCAGCCCGTTGCCTAAAGGGCGCGCCAGCACCATTAGCACCAGTAAAAACGTGGCGATCAGTAAGAACCCTTGCGCAGCCATCAGAACGTCTCCGCATTGATCAGGGCATAAACCAGATAACCCAGTAATAAAAACACCAGCAACACGCCGGCTATCACGCCTGCACTCACAGTGCACCTCCAGTGGCCTAAAAGTGATACCGGAAGGGTAGAATTCTGGCTGCAAAGATTTCGCAAAAATCTGCGGATGGGGTGTAAAAAAAGTATAAAAATGGCAAAAGCCATAATCTAACTAATGGTTAGTATTGTTTTAACTTTTTTGTAACTTAATTACGCGGTGAATGTAAATAAACCATCAATAAGCAAAAATAAGTGGTCGGATGAGTGGTAAAATTACACAAAAGGCGGTACTATTTTCATCAGATAAACATATTCATTTTGCCGGTGCCATTCACCGGGTAGATACAAGAAAGGGGGAGAAAAGTATGGAACTCTATAAAGAATATCCTGCATGGCTTATCTTTTTACGCCGTACTTATGCGGTTGCTGCGGGCGTTCTGGCGCTGCCTTTCATGCTTTTCTGGAAAGACCGCGCCCGCTTTTACAGCTACCTGCACCGCGTCTGGTCGAAAACCAGCGATAAACCGGTGTGGATGGATCAGGCCGAAAAGGCAACCGGTGATTTTTATTGATTGCTGAATCTTGAATACATTGAAAACCGCCAGCGGAAACGCTGGCGGTTTTTTTGTATCAGGAAGACGTTCAGATAAATATTTATACACTGCATTACCCAACTGAAATATATATTCATGAAATATATATAAATATTTTCCTAATTGCTGCTATCTGACGGGTATCTCACTTAAGGCTTTCTTATAAGTCTTTAGAGTGAGAACCATGAGTGCGGTAGCTATGGGGTTTATATGTCCTCAGAAGGATTACGTTTCACCCTGTCGGTGGACGGCATTGTGGAGATGGCGACGGCGGTGGTGAGCTTCCGTCTGTACCAGCACCACTGCACCCCGTTCATCCTGGAAGTGGAGATTGCCAGCGGGCTGTTCCGACCTGACGGCGGAGGATTTTCTGGAGAAGAAGACGGTGCTGACGGTCTGGCAGGGTGATATCCCGCAGCGTTACGTCAGCGGTATCGTGAACGGGGTGTCGCCGGGGGTGAATAACGGCTGGCAGATGCGTTATTCCCTGAGCATCAGCCCGCCGCTGTGGCGGGCAGGGTTACGGCAGAACTTCCGTATCTTCCAGCAGCAGGACATCCGGACAATATCAGCCCAGCTTCTTGACGAGAACGGGGTGACGGCATGGATGCCGCTGTTCTATGAGGAGCATCCGGCGCGGGAGTTCTGCGTGCAGTACGGAGAGAGCGACCTGGCGTTTCTGACACGACTGTGGGCGGAGGAAGGCATCTTCTTTTATGAGCGCGGCGCAAAGGAAGGGCCGGAGCAGAAGCTGGCGGTGTGTGATGATGTGGCGGGGCTGACGGGAATGGGGGCGCTGGCGTTTAACCCGAACACCACGACCGGGGGAACGACGGAGTATATCAGCGAGTTCCGTTACCGGGCGCAGATAAGCGTGGCGTCGGTGGAGACGCAGGATTATACGTTCAAAACGCCGGGGTGGCCGGGGTACTACCGCCATGACGGGGAGAGTCTGAACGGACAGGGAACACAGTACGAGATATTTGATTATCCGGGGCGGTTCAAGGATGAGCAGCACGGGCGGGACTTTGCGCGTTACCAGACGGAAGGGTGGCGGAACGGGGCGGAGACGGCAAGCGGAGTGTGTAACACGGCGCGGCTGTGGCCGGGAACGCGGTTCCGGCTTACGGGCCATCCGTCAGGGACGCTGAACCGTGAATGGCAGGTTGTGGGAAGCACGCTGCGGGGAGAACAGCCGCAGGCGTTGCACGGAAGTAAGGGAGAAGGAACGACGCTGATAAACCGGTTTGAGGTGATACCGGCGGACAGGACGTGGCGTCACGCACCGCTGCCGAAGCCGAAGGTGGACGGCCCGCAGAGTGCCATCGTGACCGGTCCGGAGGGCGAGGAGATATTCTGCGACGAACATGGCCGGGTGCGGGTGAAGTTTCACTGGGACCGTTATCACGGTATGACGGAGGAGAGTTCATGCTGGATACGGGTGTCGCAGGCGTGGGCGGGACCGGGTTTCGGCAACCTGGCGATACCGCGGGTGGGCCAGGAAGTGATAGTGGACTTTCTGAACGGTGACCCGGACCAGCCGATAATCATGGGACGTACCTACCATGAGGACAACCGTTCGCCGGGTGACCTGCCGGGGACGAAGACGCAGATGACCATCCGGTCGAAGACGTACAAGGGCGGAGGCTTTAACGAGCTGCGGTTTGAAGACGCCACGGACAGTGAGCTGGTGTATATCCATGCACAGAAAAATATGCAGGTCGTTGTGCTGAACAGTAAAGACAAGCGGGTCAACTATGACCGGACGGTCAGCATCGG
>NZ_JACSQI010000006.1 GCF_014836715.1 Escherichia whittamii | reverse complement strand
CCGTGTCAGTGGTGGCGCATTATAGGGAGTTATTCTGAGCTGACAAGAGGAAATTTAAAATAATTTTCCGAATGCGCGTTTTTTCAGCAAAACACCTGTAAGTGTGCCATAAAACAAGCAATTTGCCGTTTTTGCAACCGCAATCACACATCCAGGTGGCATACTAAAGAGGAATAAAAAGAAAAAGGAAGATAAGTAATGCCTTTAAGCGCACAACAGTTAGCTGCACAGAAAAACCTTTCATATGTTCTGGCTGAGAAGCTGGCACAACGAATCTTAAAAGGTGAATACGCACCTGGCGCCATTTTGCCAGGTGAAATTGAACTGGGTGAGCAATTTGGTGTGAGTCGTACTGCGGTACGCGAAGCGGTCAAGACGTTAACGGCAAAAGGGATGGTTTTACCGCGTCCACGAATTGGTACCCGGGTCATGCCACAATCCAACTGGAACTTTCTTGATCAGGAATTGCTCACCTGGTGGATGACAGAAGAGAACTTTCATCAGGTCATTGATCACTTTCTGGTTATGCGTATCTGTCTGGAGCCGCAAGCCTGTTTACTGGCTGCAACGGTGGGAACAGCAGAACAAAAGGCGCGTCTCAACACGCTAATGGCCGAAATGGTCGCATTAAAAGATAATTTTCGCCGAGAACGTTGGGTTGAGGTCGATATGGCCTGGCATGAGCACATCTATGAAATGAGCGCCAATCCGTTTTTGACCTCTTTCGCCTCACTATTCCATTCGGTTTATCACACTTACTTCACGTCAATAACCAGCGACACCGTGATAAAGCTGGATCTGCACCAGGCGATCGTCGATGCGATTATCCAAAGCGATGGCGACGCGGCATTTAAAGCTTGTAAGGCGCTGCTACACACTCCGGATAAGTGATAACCAGACAAAGGGACATTGAATGAGCGAGAAAAAGAAACTCAGTATGGCGGGTTTGCCATGGATTGCGGCAATGGCTTTCTTCATGCAGGCACTTGATGCCACTATCCTGAATACCGCCCTACCCGATATCGCTCATAGTCTTAATCGCTCCCCTCTCGCTATGCAATCAGCCATCATCAGTTACACGCTGACGGTGGCGATGCTTATTCCGGTCAGCGGATGGCTGGCCGATCGCTTCGGCACGCGCCGCATTTTTACCATTGCCGTTAGCTTGTTCACGTTGGGCTCTCTGGCCTGCGCACTCTCAAACTCGCTGCCACAACTGGTTGTCTTCCGTGTTATTCAGGGGATAGGCGGCGCAATGATGATGCCGGTCGCTCGCCTGGCGTTACTGCGCGCATACCCACGCAATGAACTTCTCCCCGTACTGAATTTTGTCGCCATGCCGGGTCTGGTAGGGCCGATTTTAGGGCCAGTTCTTGGGGGCATGTTGGTCACCTGGGCAACATGGCACTGGATCTTTTTAATCAATATCCCCATTGGTATTGCGGGCCTTCTCTACGCTCGCAAACATATGCCCAACTTCACCACAGCACGTCGAAAATTTGATATCACTGGTTTCTTACTGTTTGGTCTTAGCCTTGTGCTCTTCTCAAGTGGAATCGAGCTGTTTGGTGAGAAAATTGTTGAAACCTGGATTGCCTTGACAGTCATAGTAACCAGCATAGTGTTACTGCTTGTCTATATCCTCCATGCCCGACGCACACAAAACCCATTAATCTCATTAGATTTATTTAAAACACGCACCTTCTCGATCGGTATCGTTGGTAATATCGCAACCCGTCTGGGGACCGGCTGTGTACCATTTCTTATGCCATTGATGTTACAGGTAGGATTTGGTTATCAGGCGTTTATTGCCGGCTGCATGATGGCACCGATAGCGTTAGGCTCCATTATTGCAAAATCGATGGTTACGCAGATTTTACGGCGTCTGGGCTATCGCCATACGTTAGTGGGAATTACGGTGATTATTGGTCTGATGATCGCCCAGTTCTCATTGCAATCACAGGCAATGGCGATATGGATGCTAATTTTGCCGTTGTTTATTTTAGGGATGGCGATGTCGACGCAATTTACCGCGATGAATACCATAACACTTGCCGATCTGACAGATAACAACGCCAGTAGTGGTAACAGCGTCCTGGCGGTTACGCAACAGTTGTCGATCAGTCTAGGCGTTGCCGTTAGTGCAGCCGTTCTTCGCATTTATGAAGGGATGGAAGGCTCGACGATTATCGAACAATTCCACTATACGTTTATTACGATGGGGATTATCACGGTTGCTTCAGCAGCGATGTTCATGCTCCTGAAGGTTACTGATGGTAATAACTTGATTAAACGCCAGCAAAAATCTAAGCCGAGCCGCGCGCCATCAGTATCGGAGTAAGTTGTAATCGTTGTTGTTGTAAGGTTGGCTGCGCCATTCGGTGGATGAGTACATCAACCGCCAGCTCCCCCAGTTCATCTTTTGGCTGATGGATAGTGGTGAGCGGTGGCGTCATAAAGCTTGCCAATTCAATATCGTCATACCCAATCACCGCAATATCTTGCGGGACATGCAATCCAGCCTGGTACAACGCCTGGTAAACACCCACTGCCATTGCGTCATTTCCGGTAAAGACCGCCTGAGGACGCAGCGGATGTGATAACAGTTGACGCATGGCGTCAAACCCGCCGTTAAATTCAAAATCACCAGTCACTTCATAGCCATCGGGAATGTCGAGGCCAGCACGTTTCATCGCCGTCCGATAACCTTCCAGCCGCAAACGTGCAGGCGTTTTATCCAGAGGTCCGGTAATACAGGCGATACGAGTATGACCTTTGTCGATCAGATACTGCGTTGCTAAATCGCCCCCCAGCAATGAGTTATCCTGAATGAGATCGCTGTCACCATCGAACGGCGCCCAGTCCATCATCACGGTAGGCACTGTAGGATAACGTTGCATGATTTCACGCGAAGGCTGATGCGTTTCGGTGCAGAGTAACAGCAAGCCATCGACGCGTTTTTGCATCAGCGTTTCCAGATTACGATTCATTCGCTGCTCATCGCCTTCAGTATTACAAAGGACAAGACTATAGCCACGTTCGAAGCAACTGCGCTCAACACCACGCACCAGTTCAGAATAGAAAGGATTGGTACTGGCGGTGATCAACATGCCAATGGTATGTGTTTGATTAAGCTTGAGGCTACGCGCCAGGGCCGATGGCGCGTAATTGAGTTCTTTAATCGCCGCTTCAACTTTGGCGGTAATGGCTTCACTAACGAAGCGATCTTTATTGATGACGTGAGAAACTGTTGAGGTAGAAACGCCCGCCAGGCGGGCAACATCTTTCATTGTAGCCAAGCGTCACCTCTGCCTATCTAAAAACGCGTCGATCTCTTCACGCCACGGTACTGACGGTTGTGCGCCTTTACGCGTTACGGCAATAGCAGCGGCGGCATGAGCAAAACGAATCGCCTCTGGCAACGGTTTTTCTTCCAGCAACGCCGTGATTAACGCGCCGTTAAAAGTATCTCCGGCAGCAATGGTATCGACAGCCTGAACACGAAAACCAGGAACACGCTGACCTTCGCCATTCACGCTAGCCCACACGCCACGACTCCCTAAGGTAATCAGGACGGTACGGATACCTTTCTCATGCAGTACCTGCGCAGCTTTCGCCGCATCTTCATCATTTTCAACACGAATACCGGTAAGTTTTTCTGCTTCCGTTTCGTTTGGCGTAATGATGTCCACCAGCGCCAACAATTCATCGGGTAATTCGCGAGCCGGAGCCGGGTTAAGAGCAACGATAGTCTTATTTTGATGGGCAATTTTCGCTGCTGCCATCACACTTTCGAGTGGTGATTCCAGCTGCATTAATAATGCTGAGGCATTCGCAATACGCTCGCGTTGTGCTTCTACCAGCACAGGGGAAAGGGCAGCGTTAGCTCCAGAATGAATACCGATGACGTTCTCGCCTTCACTATTAACAAAAATCAGCGCTACACCTGTTGATTCACCGTTGATCACGCTTACAGGTGAAATATCAATGTTATCAGTAGCGAGCTGCTGGCGTACGCTCTCGCCAATGCTGTCATCACCAGTACAGGCTATAAACGAGATATTCGCGCCGCTACGCCCTGCTGCCACAGCCTGATTCGCACCTTTGCCGCCAAATGCGACTTGATAGTGGTTACCGGTTACGGTTTCGCCTGGAGTAGGAAAAGATTGAAGATTAAGGATATGGTCAGCATTAATGCTGCCAAGAACAACGAGGCTGCCTGCGTTTTGCATATTCGGGATGTCCATAAAATGCGCCACCGGGTTAGGGTGGCGCGTGCCCTGCTTTTCTTTATATTACACGTTCATCTGTCGATGACGTATTAATGCCACTATCAGGTTATAAAACCTGACTAAGACTACTGCTTAACAACCAGTTTCAGATCAACCGGATATTTCGCCTGAACTTTTTCGCCTTTCAGAACTTTATCAGCGGTTTCGACACCTTTTGCGCCAATCTGATCGGGTAACTGAGCGATAGTCGCTGCCAGTTTGCCATCATTTACTGCTTTTTCGCCATCAGGTGTACCGTCAAATCCGACGACCATCACATCTGATTTACCTGCAGTTTGCAGCGCACGCAGTGCGCCCAGCGCCATTTCATCGTTCTGCGCGAACACTGCCTGTACATCCGGATGAGCGGTCAGCAGGTTCTGCATTACGTTCAAACCTTTGGTGCGGTCGAAGTCTGCGGGCTGGCTGGCAAGGACGTTAAATTTGTGAGCAGCAACAGCCTGCTGGAAACCTTCGCCACGTTCACGAGCTGCGGATGTACCGGCAATGCCTTGCAGTTCGATAACTTTCGCACCTTCACCTGCTTTCTTCGCGATGTAATCACCTGCGATTTTACCGCCCAGTACGTTGTCAGAAGCAATATGGCTCACCACTTCGCCTTTCGTTGCCTGACGGTCAAGGGTGATAACCGGGATGTTCGCCTGGTTTGCCATCTTCACGGCGTTACCCACCGCGTCGGAGTCGGTCGGGTTAATCAGCAGAATTTTGGTGCCGCGAACGGTTAAGTCCTGCACGTTCGCCAGCTCTTTTGCGGGGTTGTTCTGGGAATCCAACACCACCAGGTTATAGCCGAGTTTATCTGCCTCTTTCTGCGCGCCATCTTTCAGCGATACAAAGAACGGGTTATTGAGCGTGGAAACCACCAGCGCAATGGTGTCTTTTGCCATTGCATTCGCACTAACGGTGGCGCTTAACGCAACAGCAGAAACCAGGGTAGCCAGTTTTTTCATGTTCATATTCAAGATGTCCTGTAGTCGTTATTACTGCTTTTTGTTGTCTACCAGCACCGCCAGCAAAATCACCACAGCTTTGACGATCATCTGGTAATAGGAGGAAACACCTAACAAATTCAATCCATTATTTAGGAAGCCAAGAATTAATGCGCCGATCAACGTCCCAACAATGCGACCTTTACCGCCCGCCAGACTCGTACCACCCAGAACCACTGCCGCAATGGCATCCAGTTCATAGCCCGTCCCCGCCGTCGGTTGCGCGGAGGAGAGGCGTGCCACTTCAATAATCCCAGCCAGCGACGCCAACAGACCACAAAGAGAATAGACGATGATTTTGATTTTATTGACGTTGATACCAGAAAGACGCGTTGCCGCTTCATTGCCGCCCAGCGCGTAGATGTAACGTCCCAAACGCGTGTGGTGCAGCATGTACCAGGCCGCGAGGAAGACAATCCCCATGATCCATACAGGCGTAGGTACACCCAGCGGACGACCAATACCAAACCAGCCAAACAGATCGGCGTTCTCGGTAAAGCCTGTATTCACCGGGCTACCGTTGGTGTAAACCATGGTCACACCACGCAGTAAAAGCATCATAACCAGCGTGGCGATAAACGCCTGGACGCGACCTTTCGCCACTATCACCCCGGTTACCGCGCCAATTGCGGCACCTAACGCGAGAGCGGCTGCGACAGCCACCAGTGCGTTAACTTCAATACCGACGATAGATGCAGCGACAGCGCCGGTCAGCGCCAACAGAGAACCTACAGACAGGTCGATGCCCGACGTCAGGATCACCAGCGTCATCCCGACCGCCATTATGGCGTTCACCGAGGTTTGCTGGAGAATATTGAATAAGTTATTGATGGTGAAAAAGTTCGGGCTTAACGTCGAGACAATCGCGATCAGCACCAGCAGAGCGATAAGCGATTTCTGCTCCATCAGCCACGCTTTCGTGAAATAACGGCGACCAGAGACAGTCTGGGTTGTCATTTTTTTACTCCTGATTCACGCGATTAAGCTTGCCCACAGCGGCAGCCATTAACACTTCCTGGGTGGCCTGCTCACGAGTAAATTCCCCGCTGAGATGCCCTTCATGCATGACGATGATGCGATCGCTCATGCCTAATACTTCTGGCATTTCCGATGACACCAGAATGATACTCAGGCCATCGGCTTTGAACTGGTTAATCAGCTGATAGATCTCTTTTTTCGCGCCGACATCTACGCCACGGGTAGGTTCATCAAGGATAAGCACTTTTGGGCGCGTCATCAGGCCACGGGCAATCGCCACCTTTTGCTGATTGCCACCGGAGAGCAGGCCAATCGCCTGTTCCATTGACGGCGTTTTCACATTGAACAGGCGAATAAAATCACTCACGGCCTGCTGTTCATCGGCATGCTTCAAACTGCCGCCAGTACGGCTGAAGTAGCGCAGCGCAGTCAGCGACATATTTTCTTTTACTGACATGCCCAGCACTAAACCGTCGCGTTTACGGTCTTCAGAGATATACACAATGCCGTTCGCCAGGCCATCCTGCGGTGAACGGGTAATAACTTCATGCCCATCCAGCGTGACATAGCCGCTGGTGCGCGGGAGGGCGCCGTAGAGCACTTTCATCAATTCGGTACGCCCCGCGCCCATCAAACCAGAGACGCCAAGGATTTCGCCATTGCGTAGGGTAAAAGAGACATTGTTAACACCAGGTCCGCAGAGATTATCGACTTTCAGGCGGATATCTCCCGGCACTTTGTCCAGGTGTGGATACTGCTCTTCCAGTTTGCGGCCCACCATCATCTCAATCAGCGAATCTTCGGTCAGTGATGCCACTTCACGCTCGGCAATAAATTGCCCGTCACGAAAAACGGTAACGTCATCGCAAATCTCGAAGATTTCTTTCATGCGGTGGGAAATATAGACAATGCCGCGCCCTTGCGATTTCAGCTCGCGAATGACCCGGAACAGGGATTCGGTTTCGGTATCAGTCAGCGCATCTGTCGGTTCATCCATAATGATGACTTTCGACTCAAAGCTTAATACCTTCGCGATTTCAACCATTTGCTGGTCACCGATCGAAAGATCACCCACCAGCTTGTCGCTTTTAAAACGCAGGTTAAGTTTTGCCAGCAATTTATCCGCTTCGGCATACATGGTTTTCCAGTCAATTTTGCCAAAGCGATTCACAAACTCACGACCGAGGAAAATGTTTTCCGCAATGGTCAACTGCGGGATCAGGTTCAGTTCCTGATGGATAATACCAATTCCGGCTTCCTGGGAAGATTTCGGCCCGGTAAACGTCGTTTCTTTACCCAACCATAAAAGCGTACCGGCATCGCGAGTATAGATACCGGTAAGCACTTTCATCATGGTGGATTTACCCGCGCCGTTTTCGCCTACCAGCGCCATCACGCGGCCCGGATAGACATTTAACGCGGCGCCCGAGAGGGCTTTTACGCCCGGGAAGGCTTTATCAATACCTTTAAGCTGTAGTAATGCTTCCATGACGGCCTCAGAACGTCACGCCAGCACAGAGAATGATATTCGCATACGGAGAACATTCTCCGCTGCGAATTACCGCCTGACTTTCGGCAGTTAGTTGTTTGAATTGTTCATGCGTGGTGTAACGAATTTCAATGGTGTTTCCCTGGTGTTGTTGCAGCTGCTCAAGGTGAGTGAGCAACGTTTCGTGGAGTTGCGGATTATGTTGTTTGATCTCTTCCGCAATAATGGCTGCCTCAACCTGCATTTCACTCGTAACAACTTCCAGCACCTGCATAAAAGAAGGTACACCCTGGGTTAATGCCATATCGATACGCGTTGTCGTTTTAGGGATGGGTAAACCAGCATCACACACCACCAGCGTATCGGTATGCCCCAGACGGGAGATCACCGATGAAATATCAGAATTAAGAACGGCGCCTTTTTTCATTTTTTTCTCCATCAGCGAAACGTTTCGCTGACCAGCAGTTTAATCCTGACTGAACAGAGAAAACCATCGCAACGTTACTGAAATGTGATCAACATCGAAACGTTTTACATCGTGATTAAGCATGAAAAACAAAAACGCCTCCTTTATGGAGAAAGGAGGCGTCTGGCGTTAGATTTCGACCTGAGTACCCAGCTCGATAACCCGGTTTGGTGGGATTTCAAACTGATCCGGTGCGCGCAGTGCATTACGCTGCAACAGCAAGTACAGTTTGCCACGCAAACGTAAGTACCACGGGCGTTTGCCGAGGATCAGCGACTCATGGGACATAAAGAATGAGGTTTCCATCATCCGGCAACTTAACCCTTCCAGGCCACAGCGGTGGAAGACTTCTTCCACGTTTGGTGTTTCCCGCCAGCCGTAGCTTGCCACCACGCGCCAGAAAGTGGGCGACAGTTGTTCAATCTGTACCCGACGGACATTATGGACATATGGCGCGTCTTCGGTACGCAGAGTTAACAGAATCACCCGCTCATGCAATACCTTGTTATGTTTCAAGTTATGCATCAGCGCAAAGGGAATGACATTGATTGCACGCGACATATACACCGCTGTTCCGGGAACGCGAACAGGCGGTGATTTCTCCAGCGAAGCAATCATCGCTTCCAGAGAATTACCATGTTCGTGCATCCGCCGCAGCAGGCGGAAACGCTCGCTCTTCCAGGTGGTCATCACGATAAACATCACCGTACCGAGGCTCAATGGCAACCAGCCGCCGGAAAGCAGTTTATCGAGGTTAGCGGTGAATAGCGGAATATCGACACAAAGGAAAGCAATCAGGATCAGCGCAACAAAATACTTGTTCCAGTGCCAGTTCTGACGCGCCACTGTCGTCGAAAGAATAGACGTCAGTACCATTGTTCCGGTCACCGCAATCCCGTACGCCGCCGCCAGGTTACTGGAGTGCTCAAAGCTAACAATCACAATCACTACTGCGACATAGAGCATCCAGTTCACAAACGGAATGTAGATTTGCCCTGACTCCATTTCAGAAGTGTGAATGATGCGCATCGGCGACAGATATCCCAGACGTACAGCCTGACGCGTCAACGAGAAGACGCCAGATATAACCGCCTGCGAAGCTATTACCGTCGCCAGTGCGGCGATTATCAGCAGCGGGATCAGCGCCCAGTCCGGAGCCAACAGGAAAAACGGGTTCTTAATCGCTTCCGGATTCTTTAGCAGCAATGCTCCCTGACCAAAGTAGTTAAGGGTCAAAGACGGCAATACGACAGTGAACCACGCCAGACGAATCGGGAACTTACCAAAATGCCCCATATCGGCATACAGCGCCTCGACACCGGTAATCGACAGCACCACCGCCCCTAATGCAATAAAGGAAACGGTTTTATATTCAAGGAAGAAATGCACCGCCCACATCGGATTCAGCGCATGCAGCACTTCCGGGTTAGCAATAATGCTACGTAACCCCAGCCCTGCCAGAATCAAAAACCAGGTCAGCATGATTGGCGCAAACAGCTTACCAACCATAGCAGTGCCATGTTTTTGAATCATAAACAGTAACGTGAGAACAATTATTGAGAGGGGAACTATCCAGGTATCCAGTTGCGGGGCGACGATTTCCAAACCTTCGATGGCAGACATCACCGAAATGGCGGGTGTTATGACGACTTCGCCATAGAAAAAGCTGCCGCCGATCAGCCCCATAATCACTAACATTGAGGTCGTTCGAGCCGACGTATTACGCCCGGCAAGCGACATCAACGTCAGAATCCCCCCTTCTCCGGCGTTATCCGCGCGCATCACGAAGGTAAGATATTTGATGGAAACCACAAAGATTAACAGCCAGAAAATCAGCGATAGAAAGCCAAACACGGCATCGCGTTCAACGCCAAAACCAAACTGGCCAGACAAACATTCACGAAGCGTATATAACGGGCTGGTACCAATATCGCCGTAGACAACTCCAATCGCCGCGAGGGTAATCGCGGGCAACGATTGCTTATTATCAGTGCTCATAGACTAGTCTTTCGTTGAAATATGAAATGTGTGCGTAGTCCCTTGGCCCACAAAAAAGCGTTCAGTATGCACGATTAACGGCAAAATCGTACTCCTAAATGCGGCCACATTAACCTGGCTCAAAGAAAAATAGCCGTCCTTTGAGACTATTTTTGCCACCAGCAAGAAACGTCTATACTCGCAGTTTACGCAGAACTTTTGACGAAAGGATGCCACTTCATTATGGCTCACCCTCACTTATTAGCGGAAAGAATTTCCCGTCTAAGCAGTTCGCTGGAAAAGGGGCTTTATGAGCGTAGTCACGCCATCCGCCTTTGTTTGTTAGCGGCATTAAGTGGTGAAAGCGTGTTCCTGCTTGGCCCACCAGGTATTGCTAAAAGTTTGATTGCCCGACGCTTAAAATTCGCCTTTCAGAATGCGCGCGATTTTGAATATCTGATGACCCGCTTCTCCACCCCGGAAGAAGTTTTTGGCCCCCTTTCCATTCAGGCGTTAAAAGATGAGGGACGCTATGAACGCTTAACCAGCGGTTACCTGCCGGAAGCAGAAATCGTCTTTCTGGATGAAATCTGGAAAGCTGGCCCTGCGATTCTTAATACCTTGCTAACCGCCATTAACGAACGTCAATTCCGTAACGGCGCCCATGTCGAAAAAATCCCGATGCGCTTGCTGGTGGCGGCCTCCAACGAATTGCCAGAAGCAGACAGCAGCCTGGAAGCATTATATGACCGAATGCTGATTCGTCTGTGGTTAGATAAAGTGCAGGATAAAGCGAATTTCCGCTCCATGCTGACCAATCAACAAGATGAAAATAACAATCCGGTTCCTGCCGCCTTGCAGGTCACAGATGAAGAATATGAACGCTGGCAGAAAGAGATTGGTGAAATTACGCTACCCGATCATGTATTTGAGCTGATTTTTACGCTTCGCCAGCAACTGGATAAACTACCGGATGCGCCTTACGTCTCCGATCGTCGCTGGAAAAAAGCGATCCGTTTATTACAAGCCTGCGCCTTTTTTAGTGGTCGTGAGTCAGTAGCCCCGGTTGATCTTATCTTGCTGAAAGATTGCCTGTGGTATGACGCACAAAGCCTGAATTTGATTCAACAACAGATAGACGTATTGATGACCGGTCACGCCTGGCAACAGCAAAGTATGTTGACGCGCCTGAGCGCGATTGTGCAGCTTCGCCTGCAACTCCAGCAACAGCAAAGCGATAAAACGGCCTTCACGGTGATTCGTCAGGGCGGCATGTTCACCCGTCGTCCGCAATACCAACTTCCAGCCGACGTTACCGCGTCCACGCTGACGTTGCTGCTGCAAAAACCATTAAAACTGCATGACATAGAAGTGGTTCATATTTCCTTTGAGCGCAGTGCACTGGAACAGTGGTTGAACAAAGGCGGTGAAATTCGCGGCAAACTGAACGGTATCGGTTTTGCCCAGAAGCTGAATTTAGAAGTTGATAGCGCCCAACATCTTGTTGTACGCGATGTGAGTTTGCAGGGGGCAACTCTGGCGCTGCCCGGCACATCGACGGAAGGTCTGCCTGGCGAAATAAAACAACAACTGGAAGAGCTTGAAAGCGACTGGCGTAAGCAACACGTTTTATTTAGCGAACAGCAAAAATGTCTGTTTATCCCTGGCGACTGGTTAGGTCGTATTGAAGCCAGCCTACAGGATGTCGGCGCCCAGATTCGCCAGGCGCAACAATGCTAACTCTGGATACGCTTAATGTAATGCTGGCCGTCAGCGAAGAGGGGTTGATCGAAGAAATGATCATCGCGCTGTTGGCATCACCGCAACTGGCGATCTTCTTTGAAAAATTCCCGCGCCTCAAGACTGCAATCACGGATGATATTCCCCGCTGGCGTGAGGTGCTGCGTAGCCGTCTGAAAGATGCGCGTGTCCCGCCAGAACTCACTGAAGAGGTCATGTGCTACCAGCAAAGCCAGCTTCTCTCCACGCCGCAGTTTATTGTGCAGCTACCGCAGATTCTGGACTTACTGCATCGTCTAAATTCTCCGTGGGGCGAACAAGCCCGACAGCTGGTTGATGCTAACAGCACTATCACTCCGTCATTGCACACGCTTTTTCTCCAGCGTTGGCGCTTAAGTCTGATCGTGCAAGCAACGACGTTAAATCAACAGTTATTAGAAGAAGAACGCGAACAACTGTTGAGCGAAGTTCAGGAACGCATGACGCTAAGTGGGCAACTAGAACCGATTCTGGCAGAAAACAACACCGCAGCCGGTCGTCTGTGGGATATGAGCGCCGGTCAGCTTAAACGCGGCGACTATCAGTTGATTGTAAAATACGGTGAATTTCTTAACGAACAGCCAGAACTGAAACGCCTGGCGGAACAGCTGGGACGTTCGCGGGAGGCCAAATCAATACCCCGCAACGATGCACAGATGGAAACCTTCCGCACCATGGTGCGCGAACCGGCAACCGTTCCTGAGCAGGTTGATGGCCTGCAACAAAGCGATGATATTTTACGCCTTCTGCCGCCGGAACTGGCGACGCTGGGCATCACTGAACTGGAATATGAATTTTATCGTCGGCTGGTGGAAAAACAGTTGCTCACCTATCGTCTGCACGGTGAAGCGTGGCGTGAAAAAGTGATCGAGCGTCCGGTGGTGCATAAAGATTACGACGAACAGCCGCGCGGGCCGTTTATTGTCTGCGTGGATACTTCCGGATCAATGGGCGGTTTTAATGAACAGTGTGCGAAAGCGTTCTGCCTGGCATTAATGCGCATAGCCCTCGCTGAAAATCGACGCTGCTATATTATGTTATTTTCCACCGAGATCGTCCGTTACGAGCTTTCAGGCCCGCAAGGTATTGAACAAGCGATCCGCTTTTTAAGTCAGCAGTTTCGTGGCGGCACCGATCTTGCCAGTTGTTTTCGCGCCATTATGGAACGCTTGCAAAGTCGGGAATGGTTTGACGCCGATGCGGTGGTGATTTCTGATTTTATCGCCCAGCGGTTGCCTGACGACGTGACAAGTAAAGTGAAAGAGTTGCAGCGGGTACATCAGCATCGCTTTCATGCCGTGGCGATGTCGGCACACGGCAAACCCGGCATCATGCGCATTTTCGATCATATCTGGCGCTTTGATACCGGGATGCGAAGCCGCCTGCTCAGACGCTGGCGGCGATAGACAATTACAGCAGGGAAGGGACGCTCTCGCGAACAGCTGCTGGCCATACACCGCACTGAACCTGGCCGATATGTGGCAGTTGCAGCAGCAGCATGGTCAAACGAGACTGGCCGATACCGCCGCCGATGGTCTGCGGCATTTCACCACGCAGCAGCGCCTGATGCCACTCCAGCTGCAGACGATCTTCATCCCCGGTCAGCGCCAGTTGATGCTTCAGCGTGTCGGCATCCACACGGATCCCCATGGAAGAAAGTTCAAACGCATCTTCCAGCACCGGGTTCCACACCAGAATATCGCCGTTCAGCCCTGCATGACCCAGCTCTGACGGAGTGCTCCAGTCATCATAATCCGGTGCGCGCACGTCGTGACGATGACCATCGCTCAACTTGCCGCCAATCCCGACGAGGAATACCGCGCCAAGATCTTTCGCAATCGCCCGCTCACGCCCTTTGGCGTCGAGATCCGGATAACGAGACAGTAATTCCTGGCTGTGTACGAAGTGGATCTGATCCGGCAGGAACGGTGCCAGACCAAACTCTTCGCTAACAGCTGCTTCGGTTGCTTTAATTCCCGCCCAGATCGCCTCTACTGTGCTTTTCAGAGTGGAGAATTGACGCTCACCGTCGCCCATTACGCGTTCCCAGTCCCACTGGTCAACATAGACCGAGTGAAGCGGGGAAAGACGGTCTTCATCGGGGCGAAGGGCTTTCATGTGCGTGTACAGCCCTTCGCCCACGCTGAAGTCGTGTTGCCCTAATGTCTGACGTTTCCACTTCGCCAGTGAATGAACCACTTCGAACTGGGCATCAGGCAGAGCTTTCACTTTTACCTGTACCGCTTTTTCACAGCCCGACAAGTTATCCTGCGTGCCATCCCCCACACGGCTAAGAATAGGCGCCTGGACTTCAATCAGCCCTAAGCGTTCTTCCAGTTGACGAGAAAAGTGAGATTTCACGAAGCTAATTTGACGTTGTTTGGCAATGTAAGCGGTTTTCATTTTTTATACTCCTGCGTCCTGTTGATTATGATTAAGCAACAAAAACCAGCACACATGCAATATTCATTCAATAAAAAGCCTCACTCACTTTTGATTCATTAAAAAAGAAAGCTAAAATAGAGTGAATCATCAATACACATAAGAAAATCCTATGGAAAATTATCTGATCGACAATCTGGACCGCGGCATCCTGGAAGCGTTAATGGGTAATGCACGCACTGCTTACGCCGAACTGGCGAAACAATTTGGCGTCAGTCCGGGAACGATTCACGTTCGTGTAGAGAAAATGAAGCAGGCGGGGATCATTACCGGCGCCCGTATCGACGTCAGCCCGAAACAGCTCGGTTATGACGTAGGCTGTTTTATCGGCATTATCCTGAAGAGCGCAAAAGACTATCCTTCCGCGCTGGCAAAGCTGGAAAGTCTCGACGAAGTCACCGAAGCCTATTACACAACCGGCCACTACAGCATCTTTATAAAAGTAATGTGCCGCTCGATCGACGCTCTCCAGCATGTACTTATCAACAAGATCCAAACAATTGATGAAATTCAGTCCACTGAGACATTGATCGTCCTGCAGAACCCGATCATGCGTACCATCAAGCCATGATCAGCTTTTTTAATCCCATACTTTTCCACAGGTAGATCCCAGCGCGTTCACAGCGTACAATACGCCACTCTTAATAAAGGTGGCGGTTTATGGCAGATATCACTCTTATCAGCGGCAGCACTCTCGGCGGTGCCGAATATGTAGCAGAACACCTGGCTGAAAAGCTGGAAGAGGCAGGTTTTACCACCGAAACGCTGCACGGTCCGCTGTTAGAAGATTTATCTGCCTCTGGGATCTGGCTGGTTATCAGCTCAACCCACGGTGCCGGAGACATTCCAGACAACCTTTCTCCTTTCTATGAAGCATTGCAGAAACAAAAGCCCGATCTTTCTGCGGTACGCTTTGGCACAATCGGCATTGGCAGTCGTGAATACGACACTTTTTGTGGGGCTATCGATAAACTCGAGGCTGAACTCAAAAATTCCGGTGCAAAACAGATTGGCGAAACACTGAAGATCAACATCCTTGATCATGACATTCCGGAAGATCCGGCAGAAGAATGGCTGGGTTCTTGGATTAATTTACTCAAATAAGTATACAGATCGTGCGATCTACTGTGGATAACTCTGGTAGGAAGCTTGGATCAACCGGTAGTTATCCAAAGAACAACTGTTGTTTAGTTTTTGAGTTGTGTATAACCCCTCATTCTGATCCCAGCTTATACTGTCCAGGATCACCGATCATTCACAGTTAATGATCCTTTCCAGGTTGTTGATCTTAAAAGCCGGATCCTTGTTATCCACAGGACAGGGCGATCCTAATAAGAGATCACAATAGAACAGATCTCTAAATAAATAGATCTTCTTTTTAATACCCAGGATCCCGGGGCTTTCTCAAGCCGACAAAGTTGAGTAGAATCCACGGCCCGGGCTTCAATCCATTTTCATACCGCGTTATGCGAGGCAATCACCATGTTTTATCCGGATCCTTTTGACGTCATCATCATTGGCGGGGGTCATGCAGGCACCGAGGCCGCGATGGCTGCGGCGCGTATGGGTCAACAGACTCTGCTTTTGACACACAATATCGACACTCTGGGGCAGATGAGCTGCAACCCGGCGATCGGCGGTATTGGGAAGGGACATCTGGTAAAAGAAGTGGATGCACTCGGCGGTCTGATGGCGAAAGCGATCGATCAGGCTGGTATCCAGTTTAGGATACTAAACGCCAGCAAAGGGCCGGCGGTTCGCGCCACCCGAGCTCAGGCGGATCGCGTGCTCTATCGTCAGGCAGTACGTACTGCGCTGGAGAATCAACCAAATCTGATGATCTTCCAGCAGGCGGTTGAGGATCTTATTGTCGAAAACGATCGCGTAGTCGGCGCTGTCACCCAGATGGGTCTTAAGTTCCGTGCTAAAGCTGTCGTGCTCACTGTCGGAACTTTCCTTGACGGTAAAATTCATATCGGTCTGGATAATTACAGCGGTGGCCGTGCTGGCGATCCGCCGTCCATTCCGCTCTCACGCCGTTTGCGTGAGCTTCCGCTGCGTGTTGGTCGCCTGAAAACCGGGACGCCGCCGCGTATCGATGCGCGCACTATCGACTTCAGCGTGCTGGCGCAACAGCATGGCGATAACCCAATGCCGGTGTTCTCGTTCATGGGCAATGCGGCCCAGCATCCCCAGCAGGTACCGTGTTATATCACCCATACCAACGAGAAAACCCATGACGTGATCCGTAGTAACCTTGATCGCAGTCCAATGTACGCAGGGGTGATCGAAGGTGTTGGCCCACGCTACTGCCCGTCGATCGAAGACAAAGTCATGCGCTTCGCCGACAGAAATCAGCATCAGATCTTCCTTGAACCGGAAGGGCTGACGTCTAACGAAATTTATCCGAACGGTATCTCCACCAGCCTGCCGTTCGATGTGCAGATGCAAATCGTCCGCTCCATGCAGGGGATGGAAAATGCGAAGATCGTGCGTCCTGGTTATGCCATCGAATATGACTTCTTCGATCCGCGTGACCTGAAACCAACGCTGGAGAGCAAGTTTATCCAGGGGCTGTTCTTTGCCGGGCAGATTAACGGCACTACTGGTTACGAAGAAGCCGCTGCGCAAGGTTTGCTGGCCGGTCTTAACGCCGCTCGCCTGTCTGCTGACAAAGAAGGTTGGGCTCCGGCTCGTTCTCAGGCGTATCTCGGCGTACTGGTCGATGATCTGTGCACTTTAGGAACCAAAGAACCGTATCGTATGTTTACCTCGCGCGCAGAATATCGTCTGATGCTGCGCGAAGATAACGCGGATCTGCGTTTGACTGAAATCGGTCGTGAACTGGGTCTGGTGGATGACGAACGCTGGGCGCGCTTTAACGAAAAGCTTGAGAACATCGAGCGTGAGCGTCAGCGTCTGAAATCGACCTGGATAACCCCGTCGGCGGAAGCTGCAGCAGAAGTGAATGCTCACCTGACTGCGCCGCTTTCCCGTGAAGCCAGTGGTGAAGATCTGCTGCGTCGTCCGGAAATGACGTATGAAAAATTAACCATGCTGACGCCGTTTTCCCCTGCGTTGACAGACGAACAGGCGGCGGAACAGGTTGAGATTCAGGTTAAATACGAAGGTTATATTGCGCGCCAGCAAGATGAGATCGAAAAGCAACAGCGTAACGAGAACACGCTGCTGCCTGCGACGCTGGATTACCGCCAGGTATCCGGTCTGTCTAACGAAGTGATCGCCAAACTCAACGATCACAAACCGGCCTCTATTGGTCAGGCTTCGCGTATTTCTGGCGTCACACCTGCGGCCATCTCCATTCTACTGGTGTGGCTGAAAAAACAGGGTATGCTGCGTCGTAGCGCATAACGCATTAAAAATGCCTGGTAAGCACCCGCTTACTGGGCAACGCATCAAGAACAGGTAATCACCGTGCTCAACAAACTCTCTTCACTGCTGCAAGACGCAGGAATTTCGCTTACCGATCACCAGAAAAATCAGCTTATTGCCTACGTAAATATGCTGCATAAATGGAATAAGGCATACAACCTGACTTCGGTCCGCGATCCTAACGAGATGCTGGTACGCCATATTCTCGACAGCATTGTCGTTGCACCATATCTGCAAGGTGAGCGTTTTATCGATGTGGGAACCGGACCGGGACTGCCTGGCATACCGCTTTCCATCGTGCGTCCTGAAGCCCATTTCACGCTGCTGGATAGCCTCGGTAAACGTGTGCGTTTCCTCCGTCAGGTGCAACATGAACTGAAACTGGAAAACATTGAACCGGTACAGAGCAGGGTAGAAGAGTTTCCGTCAGAGCCGCCATTTGATGGCGTAATTAGTCGTGCTTTTGCCTCTCTGAACGATATGGTGAGCTGGTGCCACCACCTTCCTGGTGAGCAGGGCCGTTTCTATGCGCTGAAAGGCCAAATGCCAGAAGATGAAATCGCTTTGTTGCCCGAAGAATATCAGGTCGAATCAGTGGTTAAACTTCAGGTTCCAGCCCTGGATGGCGAACGTCATCTGGTGGTGATTAAAGCAAATAAAATTTAATTTTTATCAAAAAAATAATAAAAAATTGACCGGTTAGACTGTTAACAACAACCAGGTTTTCTACTGATATAACTGGTTACATTTAACGCCACGTTCACTTTTTTGCATCAACAAGCTAACGTGGCTTTTTTTGGTAAGCAGAAAATAAGTCATTAGCGAAAATATCAGGCTGCTAAAAATCGGCGCTAATAACCATAATTTGCTGTTAAAATTTTATTAAGAATGTCAATGGCTAGTTTTTGTTGTGTAAATGTCATTTGTGAAAACAGTATCTGTTTTTAGACTGAAATATCAGAAGCTTGCAATGGCATCATTTGCCAAGTAAATAAATATGCTACGAGTGAACATGCTCGATATGTGATCTGAAGCACGCTTTACCACTAGTGTTTACGCGTTATTTACAGTTTTTCATGATCCACCACGGTTAGCAGAAAAGTCGCAATTGTATGCACTGGAAAAATATTTAAACATTTATTCACCTTTTGGCTACTTATTGTTTGAAATCACGGGGGCGCACCGTATAATTTGACCGCTTTTTGATGCTTGACTCTAAGCCTTAAAGAAAGTTTTATACGACACGCGGCATACCTCGAAGGGAGCAGGAGTGAAAAACGTGATGTCTGTGTCGCTCTTGAGTCGAAACGTTGCTCGGAAGCTTCTGCTCGTTCAGTTACTGGCGGCGATAGCAAGTGGATTGCTGTTCAGCCTCAAAGACCCCTTTTGGGGCATCTCTGCGTTAAGTGGAGGCCTGGCAGTCTTTCTGCCTAACGTTTTTTTTATGATATTTGCCTGGCGTCACCAGGCGCATACACCAGCGAAAGGCCGGGTGGCCTGGACGTTCGCTTTCGGCGAAGCTTTCAAAGTTCTGGCGATGTTGGTGTTACTGGTGGTGGCGTTGGCGGTTTTAAAGGCGGTATTCTTGCCGCTGATCGTTACGTGGGTTTTGGTGCTGGTGGTTCAGATACTGGCGCCGGCTGTAATTAACAACAAAGGGTAAAAGGCATCATGGCTTCAGAAAATATGACGCCGCAGGATTACATAGGACACCACCTGAATAACCTTCAGCTGGACCTGCGTACATTCTCGCTGGTGGATCCGCATAACCCCCCAGCCACCTTCTGGACAATTAATATTGACTCCATGTTCTTCTCGGTGGTGCTGGGTCTGTTGTTCCTGGTTTTATTCCGTAGCGTAGCCAAAAAGGCAACCAGCGGCGTGCCAGGTAAGTTTCAGACCGCGATTGAGCTGATAATCGGCTTTGTTAATGGTAGCGTGAAAGACATGTACCATGGCAAAAGCAAGCTGATTGCTCCGCTAGCCCTGACGATTTTCGTCTGGGTGTTCCTGATGAACCTGATGGATTTACTGCCTATCGATCTGCTGCCGTACATTGCTGAACATGTACTGGGTCTGCCGGCACTGCGTGTGGTTCCGTCTGCGGACGTGAACGTAACGCTGTCTATGGCACTGGGCGTATTTATCCTGATTCTGTTCTACAGCATCAAAATGAAAGGCATCGGCGGCTTCACGAAAGAGTTGACGCTGCAGCCGTTCAATCACTGGGCGTTCATCCCTGTCAACTTAATCCTTGAAGGGGTAAGCCTGCTGTCCAAACCAGTTTCACTCGGTTTGCGACTGTTCGGTAACATGTACGCTGGTGAGCTGATTTTCATTCTGATTGCTGGTCTGTTGCCGTGGTGGTCACAGTGGATCCTGAATGTGCCGTGGGCCATTTTCCACATCCTGATCATTACGCTGCAAGCCTTCATCTTCATGGTTCTGACGATCGTCTATCTGTCGATGGCGTCTGAAGAACATTAATTTACCAACACTACTACGTTTTAACTGAAACAAACTGGAGACTGTCATGGAAAACCTGAATATGGATCTGCTGTACATGGCTGCCGCTGTGATGATGGGTCTGGCGGCAATCGGTGCTGCGATCGGTATCGGCATCCTCGGGGGTAAATTCCTGGAAGGCGCAGCGCGTCAACCTGATCTGATTCCTCTGCTGCGTACTCAGTTCTTTATCGTTATGGGTCTGGTGGATGCTATCCCGATGATCGCTGTAGGTCTGGGTCTGTACGTGATGTTCGCTGTCGCGTAGTAAGCGTTGCTTTTATTTAAAGAGCAATATCAGAACGTTAACTAAATAGAGGCATTGTGCTGTGAATCTTAACGCAACAATCCTCGGCCAGGCCATCGCGTTTGTCCTGTTCGTTCTGTTCTGCATGAAGTACGTATGGCCGCCATTAATGGCAGCCATCGAAAAACGTCAAAAAGAAATTGCTGACGGCCTTGCTTCCGCAGAACGAGCACATAAGGACCTTGACCTTGCAAAGGCCAGCGCGACCGACCAGCTGAAAAAAGCGAAAGCGGAAGCCCAGGTAATCATCGAGCAGGCGAACAAACGCCGCTCGCAGATTCTGGATGAAGCTAAAGCTGAGGCAGAACAGGAACGTACTAAAATCGTGGCCCAGGCTCAGGCGGAAATTGAAGCCGAGCGTAAACGTGCCCGTGAAGAGCTGCGTAAGCAAGTTGCTATCCTGGCTGTTGCTGGCGCCGAGAAGATCATCGAACGTTCCGTGGATGAAGCTGCTAACAGCGACATCGTGGATAAACTTGTCGCTGAACTGTAAGGAGGGAGGGGCTGATGTCTGAATTTATTACGGTAGCTCGCCCCTACGCCAAAGCAGCTTTTGACTTTGCCGTCGAACACCAAAGTGTAGAACGCTGGCAGGACATGCTGGCGTTTGCCGCCGAGGTAACCAAAAACGAACAGATGGCAGAGCTTCTCTCTGGCGCACTGGCGCCAGAAACGCTCGCCGAGTCGTTTATCGCAGTTTGTGGTGAGCAACTGGACGAAAACGGTCAGAACCTGATTCGGGTTATGGCTGAAAATGGTCGTCTTAAAGCGCTCCCGGATGTTCTGGAGCAGTTTATTCATCTGCGTGCCGTGAGTGAGGCTACCGCTGAGGTAGACGTCATTTCCGCTGCTGCATTGAGTGAACAACAGCTCGCGAAAATTTCTGCTGCGATGGAAAAACGTCTGTCACGCAAAGTTAAGCTGAATTGCAAAATCGATAAGTCTGTAATGGCAGGCGTTATCATCCGAGCGGGTGATATGGTCATTGATGGCAGCGTACGCGGTCGTCTTGAGCGCCTTGCAGACGTCTTGCAGTCTTAAGGGGACTGGAGCATGCAACTGAATTCCACCGAAATCAGCGAACTGATCAAGCAGCGCATTGCTCAGTTCAATGTTGTGAGTGAAGCTCACAACGAAGGTACTATTGTTTCTGTAAGTGACGGTGTTATCCGCATCCACGGCCTGGCCGATTGTATGCAGGGTGAAATGATCTCCCTGCCGGGTAACCGTTACGCTATCGCACTGAACCTCGAGCGCGACTCTGTAGGTGCGGTAGTTATGGGTCCGTACGCTGACCTTGCCGAAGGCATGAAAGTTAAGTGTACTGGTCGTATCCTGGAAGTTCCGGTTGGCCGTGGCCTGCTGGGCCGTGTGGTTAACACTCTGGGTGCGCCAATCGACGGTAAAGGTCCGCTGGATCACGACGGCTTCTCTGCTGTAGAAGCAATCGCTCCGGGCGTTATCGAACGTCAGTCCGTAGATCAGCCGGTACAGACCGGTTATAAAGCCGTTGACTCCATGATCCCAATCGGTCGTGGTCAACGTGAATTGATCATCGGTGACCGTCAGACCGGTAAAACCGCACTGGCTATCGATGCCATCATCAACCAGCGCGATTCCGGTATCAAATGTATCTATGTCGCTATCGGCCAGAAAGCGTCCACCATTTCTAACGTGGTACGTAAACTGGAAGAGCACGGCGCACTGGCTAACACCATCGTTGTGGTAGCAACCGCGTCTGAATCCGCTGCACTGCAATATCTGGCACCATATGCTGGTTGCGCAATGGGCGAATACTTCCGTGACCGCGGCGAAGATGCGCTGATTATTTATGATGACCTGTCTAAACAGGCTGTTGCTTACCGTCAGATCTCCCTGCTGCTCCGTCGTCCGCCTGGACGTGAAGCATTCCCGGGCGACGTATTCTACCTCCACTCTCGTCTGCTGGAGCGTGCTGCGCGTGTTAACGCCGAATACGTTGAAGCCTTCACCAAAGGTGAAGTGAAAGGGAAAACCGGTTCTCTGACCGCGCTGCCGATTATCGAAACTCAGGCAGGTGACGTTTCTGCGTTCGTTCCGACCAACGTAATCTCCATTACCGATGGTCAGATCTTCCTGGAAACCAACCTGTTCAACGCCGGTATTCGTCCTGCGGTTAACCCGGGTATCTCCGTATCCCGTGTTGGTGGTGCAGCACAGACCAAGATCATGAAAAAACTGTCCGGTGGTATCCGTACCGCTCTGGCACAGTATCGTGAACTGGCAGCGTTCTCTCAGTTTGCATCCGACCTTGACGATGCAACGCGTAAGCAGCTTGACCACGGTCAGAAAGTGACCGAACTGCTGAAACAGAAACAGTATGCGCCGATGTCCGTTGCGCAGCAGTCTCTGGTTCTGTTCGCAGCAGAACGTGGTTACCTGGCGGATGTTGAACTGTCGAAAATCGGCAGCTTCGAAGCCGCTCTGCTGGCTTACGTCGACCGTGATCACGCTCCGTTGATGCAAGAGATCAACCAGACCGGTGGCTACAACGACGAAATCGAAGGCAAGCTGAAAGGCATCCTCGATTCCTTCAAAGCAACCCAATCCTGGTAACGTCTGGCGGCTTGCCTTAGGGCAGGCCGCAAGGCATTGAGGAGAAGCTCATGGCCGGCGCAAAAGAGATACGTAGTAAGATCGCAAGCGTCCAGAACACGCAAAAGATCACTAAAGCGATGGAGATGGTCGCCGCTTCCAAAATGCGTAAATCGCAGGATCGCATGGCGGCCAGCCGTCCTTATGCAGAAACCATGCGCAAAGTGATTGGTCACCTTGCACACGGTAATCTGGAATATAAGCACCCATACCTGGAAGACCGCGACGTTAAACGCGTGGGCTACCTGGTGGTGTCGACCGACCGTGGTTTGTGCGGTGGTTTGAACATTAACTTGTTCAAAAAACTGCTGGCGGAAATGAAGACCTGGACCGACAAAGGCGTTCAATGCGACCTCGCAATGATCGGCTCGAAAGGCGTGTCGTTCTTCAACTCCGTGGGCGGCAATGTTGTTGCCCAGGTCACCGGCATGGGGGATAACCCTTCCCTGTCCGAACTGATCGGTCCGGTAAAAGTGATGTTGCAGGCCTACGACGAAGGCCGTCTGGACAAGCTTTACATTGTCAGCAACAAATTTATTAACACCATGTCTCAGGTTCCGACCATCAGCCAGCTGCTGCCGTTACCGGCGTCAGATGATGATGATCTGAAACATAAATCCTGGGATTACCTGTACGAACCCGATCCGAAGGCGTTGCTGGATACCCTGCTGCGTCGTTATGTCGAATCTCAGGTTTATCAGGGCGTGGTTGAAAACCTGGCCAGCGAGCAGGCCGCCCGTATGGTGGCGATGAAAGCTGCGACCGACAATGGCGGCAGCCTGATTAAAGAGCTGCAGTTGGTATACAACAAAGCTCGTCAGGCCAGCATTACTCAGGAACTCACCGAGATCGTCTCGGGGGCCGCCGCGGTTTAAACAGGTTATTTCGTAGAGGATTTAAGATGGCTACTGGAAAGATTGTCCAGGTAATCGGCGCCGTAGTTGACGTCGAATTCCCTCAGGATGCCGTACCGCGCGTGTACGATGCTCTTGAGGTGCAAAATGGTAATGAGCGTCTGGTGCTGGAAGTTCAGCAGCAGCTCGGCGGCGGTATCGTGCGTACCATCGCAATGGGTTCCTCCGACGGTCTGCGTCGCGGTCTGGATGTAAAAGACCTCGAACACCCGATCGAAGTCCCGGTAGGTAAAGCGACTCTGGGCCGTATCATGAACGTACTGGGCGAACCGGTCGACATGAAAGGCGAGATCGGTGAAGAAGAGCGTTGGGCGATTCACCGCGCAGCACCTTCCTACGAAGAGCTGTCAAACTCTCAGGAACTGCTGGAAACCGGTATCAAAGTTATCGACCTGATGTGTCCGTTCGCTAAGGGCGGTAAAGTTGGTCTGTTCGGTGGTGCGGGCGTAGGTAAAACCGTAAACATGATGGAGCTTATTCGTAACATCGCGATCGAGCACTCCGGTTACTCTGTGTTTGCGGGCGTAGGTGAACGTACTCGTGAGGGTAACGACTTCTACCACGAAATGACCGACTCCAACGTTATCGACAAAGTATCCCTGGTATATGGCCAGATGAACGAGCCGCCGGGAAACCGTCTGCGCGTTGCTCTGACCGGCCTGACCATGGCTGAGAAATTCCGTGACGAAGGTCGTGACGTACTGCTGTTCGTTGACAACATCTATCGTTATACCCTGGCCGGTACGGAAGTATCCGCACTGCTGGGCCGTATGCCTTCAGCGGTAGGTTACCAGCCGACCCTGGCGGAAGAGATGGGCGTTCTGCAGGAACGTATCACTTCCACCAAAACAGGTTCTATCACCTCCGTACAGGCAGTATACGTACCTGCGGATGACTTGACTGACCCGTCTCCGGCAACCACCTTTGCGCACCTTGACGCAACCGTGGTACTGAGCCGTCAGATCGCGTCTCTGGGTATCTACCCGGCCGTTGACCCGCTGGACTCCACCAGCCGTCAGCTGGACCCGCTGGTGGTTGGTCAGGAACACTACGACACCGCGCGTGGCGTACAGTCCATCCTGCAACGTTATCAGGAACTGAAAGACATCATCGCCATCCTGGGTATGGATGAACTGTCTGAAGAAGACAAACTGGTGGTAGCGCGCGCTCGTAAGATCCAGCGCTTCCTGTCCCAGCCGTTCTTCGTGGCAGAAGTATTCACCGGTTCTCCGGGTAAATACGTCTCCCTGAAAGACACCATCCGTGGCTTTAAAGGCATCATGGAAGGCGAATACGATCACCTGCCGGAGCAGGCGTTCTACATGGTCGGTTCCATCGAAGAAGCTGTGGAAAAAGCCAAAAAACTTTAACGCCTTAATCGGAGGGTGATATGGCAATGACTTACCACCTGGACGTCGTCAGCGCAGAGCAACAAATGTTCTCTGGTCTGGTCGAGAAAATCCAGGTAACGGGTAGCGAAGGTGAACTGGGAATTTACCCGGGCCACGCGCCGCTGCTCACCGCCATTAAGCCTGGTATGATTCGCATCGTGAAACAGCACGGCCACGAAGAGTTTATCTATCTGTCTGGCGGCATTCTTGAAGTGCAGCCTGGCAACGTGACCGTTCTGGCCGACACCGCAATTCGCGGCCAGGATCTCGACGAAGCGCGAGCCATGGAAGCGAAACGTAAGGCTGAAGAGCACATTCATAGCTCTCACGGCGACGTAGATTACGCTCAGGCGTCTGCGGAACTGGCCAAAGCGATCGCGCAGCTGCGCGTTATCGAGTTGACCAAAAAAGCGATGTAACACCGGCTTGAAAAGCACAAAAGCCAGTCTGGAAACAGGCTGGCTTTTTTTTGCGCGCCGCAGCGAGATTTGTTCTGCTATATCCTGCGCATTTTTATATCCCGCATTAAACTCGTTTTTATAACTCCTCGAAATCCTTTGCTGGTTTCCCTGTTTATTCATTGATCGAAATAAGAGCAAAAACATCAGCCTGACGCTTAAATGAAGGTGGTGTCTTACTTTTATGAAGACAAAAGGCGTGACGATGGTCGAAAATGGCTCTTTCGCCAGTGGGGATAATCCGTTATTGAGCAATTTATCCCCTGTCCATTTCACGATGAAAAAAATGTAGTTTTTTCAATGTGAAGCGGTTTAAATTCGTTCTCAAATTACAGTCAGGACGCGTATGTTGAATAATGCTATGAGCGTAGTGATCCTTGCAGCAGGCAAAGGCACTCGCATGTATTCCGATCTTCCTAAAGTGCTGCACACCCTTGCCGGGAAAGCGATGGTTCAGCATGTCATTGATGCTGCGAATGAATTAGGCGCTGCGCACGTTCACCTGGTTTACGGCCACGGCGGCGATCTGCTTAAACAGGCGCTGAAAGATGACAACCTGAATTGGGTGCTTCAGGCAGAGCAACTGGGTACTGGCCATGCAATGCAGCAAGCCGCACCTTTTTTCGCCGATGACGAAGACATTTTAATGCTCTACGGCGACGTGCCGCTGATCTCTGTTGAAACACTCCAACGCCTGCGTGATGCTAAACCACAGGGCGGCATTGGCTTGCTGACAGTGAAACTGGATGACCCGACCGGTTATGGTCGTATTACCCGCGAAAACGGCAAAGTTACTGGTATTGTTGAGCATAAAGATGCCACCGACGAACAGCGTCAAATCCAGGAAATCAACACCGGCATTCTGATCGCCAACGGCGCAGATATGAAACGTTGGCTGGCGAAGCTGACCAACAATAACGCTCAGGGCGAATACTACATCACCGACATTATTGCGTTGGCGTATCAGGAAGGACGTGAAATCGTTGCCGTTCATCCGCAACGTTTAAGCGAAGTTGAAGGCGTGAATAACCGCCTGCAACTCTCTCGTCTGGAGCGCGTTTACCAGTCCGAACAGGCTGAAAAACTGCTGCTGGCGGGCGTTATGTTGCGCGATCCGGCGCGTTTTGATCTGCGCGGTACGCTTAACCACGGGCGTGATGTTGAAATTGATACTAACGTTATCATCGAGGGCAACGTTACTCTCGGTAATCGCGTGAAAATCGGCACCGGTTGCGTGATTAAAAACAGCGTGATTGGCGATGATTGCGAAATTAGTCCGTATACCGTAGTGGAAGATGCTAATCTGGCAGCGGCCTGTACCATCGGCCCGTTTGCTCGTCTGCGCCCCGGTGCTGAGTTGCTGGAAGGCGCACATGTCGGTAACTTCGTTGAGATGAAAAAAGCGCGTCTGGGTAAAGGCTCGAAAGCTGGCCATCTGACTTACCTGGGCGATGCGGAAATCGGCGATAACGTTAACATCGGTGCGGGAACCATTACCTGCAACTATGACGGTGCGAATAAATTTAAAACCATTATTGGTGACGATGTTTTTGTTGGCTCTGACACTCAGCTGGTCGCCCCGGTAACGGTAGGCAAAGGCGCGACCATTGCTGCGGGTACAACTGTGACGCGTAATGTCGGCGAAAACGCATTAGCCATCAGTCGAGTGCCGCAGGCACAAAAAGAAGGCTGGCGTCGTCCGGTAAAGAAAAAATAATTCTGGCTGGGTAAATCCGGCCTCCTGGGATGAGGAGATAACATAATCTCCCTCCCACAAGCAGTAACTATAAAAATAACCCCACTCTCTACAAGGCTCGGGGCGCCCGAAAAAACGGGCATACAGGTTGACCGACAACGATATAAACCGGAATCAAAAACTATGTGTGGAATTGTTGGCGCGATCGCGCAACGTGATGTAGCAGAAATCCTTCTTGAAGGTTTACGTCGTCTGGAATACCGCGGTTATGACTCTGCTGGTCTGGCGGTTGTTGACGCAGAAGGTCATATGACCCGTCTGCGTCGTCTCGGTAAAGTACAGATGCTGGCTCAGGCTGTGGAAGAACATCCTCTGCATGGCGGTACGGGTATTGCTCATACTCGCTGGGCGACGCACGGCGAACCTTCAGAAGTGAATGCGCATCCGCATGTTTCTGAACACATTGTGGTGGTGCATAACGGCATCATCGAAAACCATGAACCGCTGCGCGAAGAGTTAAAAGCGCGTGGCTATACCTTCGTTTCTGAAACCGACACCGAAGTTATTGCTCACCTGGTGAACTGGGAACTGAAACAGGGCGGCACCCTGCGTGAAGCCGTGCTGCGCGCTATTCCGCAGCTGCGTGGCGCGTATGGCACAGTAATTATGGATACCCGTCACCCGGATACCCTGCTGGCGGCACGTTCTGGTAGTCCACTGGTGATTGGCCTCGGTATGGGCGAAAACTTTATCGCTTCTGACCAGCTGGCGCTGCTGCCGGTGACCCGTCGCTTTATCTTCCTCGAAGAGGGCGATATTGCTGAAGTGACTCGCCGTTCGGTAACCATCTTCGATAAATCTGGCGCGGAAGTGAAACGTCAGGATATCGAATCCAATCTGCAGTATGACGCGGGCGATAAAGGTATTTACCGTCACTACATGCAGAAAGAGATCTACGAACAGCCTAACGCGATCAAAAATACTCTTACCGGACGTATCAGCCACGGCCAGGTAGATTTAAGCGAGCTGGGACCGAACGCCGACGAACTGCTGTCTAAGGTTGAGCATATTCAGATCCTCGCCTGCGGTACTTCTTACAACTCCGGTATGGTTTCCCGTTACTGGTTTGAATCACTGGCAGGTATTCCGTGCGACGTTGAAATCGCCTCTGAATTCCGCTATCGCAAATCTGCTGTACGCCGCAATAGCCTGATGATCACCCTGTCGCAGTCTGGCGAAACCGCGGATACCCTGGCTGGTCTGCGTCTGTCGAAAGAGCTGGGATATCTCGGCTCGCTGGCAATCTGTAACGTTCCGGGTTCTTCTCTGGTGCGTGAATCCGATCTGGCGCTGATGACCAACGCAGGTACTGAAATTGGCGTGGCGTCTACCAAAGCCTTCACCACTCAGTTAACTGTGCTGTTGATGCTGGTGGCGAAACTGTCTCGCCTGAAAGGTCTGGATGCCTCCATTGAGCATGACATCGTCCATGGTCTGCAGACGCTGCCGAACCGTATTGAGCAGATGCTGTCTCAGGACAAACGTATTGAAGCTCTGGCAGAAGATTTCTCTGACAAACATCACGCGCTGTTCCTGGGTCGTGGCGATCAGTATCCAATCGCGCTGGAAGGCGCATTGAAGCTGAAAGAGATCTCTTACATTCACGCTGAAGCCTACGCTGCGGGCGAGCTGAAACACGGCCCGCTGGCGCTGATTGATGCGAATATGCCGGTTATCGTCGTTGCGCCGAACAACGAACTGCTGGAAAAACTAAAATCCAACATTGAAGAAGTTCGTGCGCGTGGCGGTCAACTGTACGTATTCGCCGATCAGGATGCTGGTTTTGTCGGTAGCGATAACATGCACATCATCGAGATGCCGCATGTGGAAGAGGTTATTGCACCGATCTTCTACACCGTTCCGCTGCAGTTACTGGCTTATCATGTCGCGCTGATCAAAGGCACCGACGTTGACCAGCCGCGTAACCTGGCGAAATCGGTTACGGTTGAGTAATAATATTCATTCGCTGAACGAAGGGCTGCCTTTTGGCGGCCCTTTTTATCAATAACGTCAATAATTGTTTTATCTATAAACTCAGGGATATGAATTTATTCTGATTTTTTATTAATGTCTGATTACACACTTGAAAAATTATCGATTTAATAATATTTAAATAATAAAAATATATTTAAATTTTAGTTTTTAATTTTATTTTTAGATAATTATATTTCGTTGATGTATTATATCCGCGAATCATAAGTACACTTATCAATATAAGTGATGATTCAGGATAAAGGATATATCATATCAATGGAGTTTCTATGAAGCGTAATATTATAGGCGGTGCATTCACTCTGGCATCTTTAATGCTAGCTGGACATGCACTGGCAGAAGATGGTGTTGTTCACTTCGTCGGTGAAATTGTCGACAGTACTTGTGAAGTTACCTCCGATACAGCGGATCAAACCGTTCCTCTTGGGAAAGTCAGTAAAAATGCATTTTCAGGCGTAGGCAGTATGGCATCGCCACAGCAGTTCAGTATTAAACTGGAAAAATGTCCGGCAACTTACACGCAGGCTGCGGTTCGTTTTGACGGTACTGAAGCGCCTGGCGGCGACGGTGACCTGAAAGTGGGTACCCCGATAACAGCTGCCGATCCGGGTGATTATACAGGCACAGGGGCAGCGATTGTGGCAACAGGTGTCGGTATCCGTATCTTTAACCAGACTGACAACTCTCAGGTCAAACTTTATAACGACTCAGCTTATACCTCTATCGCAGCTGACGGCACCGCAGAAATGAAGTTTATTGCACGCTATGTTGCAACAAATGCGGTCGTAACAGCGGGTACAGCGAACGCTGATTCACAATTTACTATCGAATATAAGAAATAATTTATCAGAGCCTTTTTATTCAGTTGGCTTTGGCCAGGGAGTTTTTATGTCCAGAAAAAGTTGTTTAATTAGGCTCTTTAAAACAACCATTTTGTACAAATTATTTATCGCGATTATGTTAAGCCTTTTTTTAGGCCAGTCAACATTAACCTATGCAGGCGTTGTCATTGGCGGTACACGGGTTGTTTACTTGAGTAATAATGCAGATAAATCCATTTCTGTATTCAGCAAGGAAGAGAAGATCCCTTATCTCATCCAGTCATGGGTAGACCCGTTTAATAAAGATGATAAAAGTAAAGCGCCCTTTACTGTTATACCTCCTGTATCCCGACTTGAACCCGGACAAGAAAAAGTATTACGTATTATTCACACCAAGGGAATGTCATTACCCGACGACCGTGAATCCGTCTTCTGGCTGAATATCAAAAATATTCCGCCTGCAGCAACCAATAAAGCGGCTAACTCTTTGGAAATTGCTGTTAAAACTCGTATCAAGCTGTTCTGGCGACCAGCAACTATTCGCCTTATTCCTGAAGATGCCGCGCCAAAGGTTAAGTGGCGTCGTGAAGGGAAAAATCTGATTGCTGAAAATCCAAACCCGATTCATATCAGTGTGATGGATGTCATTGTTGATGGCCATGATGTGCCTCTCAATATGATCCGTCCTTTCGAAACGCTCTCTTTACAGCTGCCTGCCAATTCTGCGGGTAACCAAATGACCTGGCGATTCATAAATGATTACGGTGCGATAAGCGAACCGATAAAAAACGCGCTGTAAGCATTGTATAAGGATAGGCATATTATGGTTACGACCAGAATAGCGGTTGGCCTGACGGCGGGGATGAGTCTGATATTCTCACCTGGTCTGATGGCTCAGGTCAGCGTATTTAATCCGGCGCTACTGGAAATAGACCATCAATCCGGGGTCGACATTCGTCAGTTTAACCGGGCAAATATGATGCCTCCCGGCGTTTATAGCGTTGATATTTTTATCAATGGGAAAATGTTTGAACGTCAGGATGTTACTTTTGTTCAGGATAATCCGGATTCTGATCTGCACGCCTGTTTTGTTGCCATTAAAAAAACACTGACTTCTTTTGGGGTAAAAGTTGACGCGCTGAAATCGCTCAATGGGGTGGATGAAACGGCCTGCCTGGATCCTGCGCCACGTATTGAAGGTTCATCCTGGCAACTGGACAGCGATAAACTTCAGCTGAATATCTCTATTCCCCAAATCTACATGGATGCGATGGCTTACGATTACATAAGCCCAACCCGTTGGGATGAGGGGATTAATGCGCTCACCATCAACTACGATTTTTCTGGTTCGCATACTCTCCGCTCGGATTATGGTTCACAAGAGACAAATACAAGCTATCTCAATCTGCGAAATGGGTTGAATATTGGACCGTGGCGATTACGCAATTACAGCACTTTAAACACCACCGATGGTCGTGCGGAATACAATTCCATCAGTACCTGGATACAGCGGGATATTGCGGCATTAAGAAGCCAGATTATGATCGGCGATACCTGGACGGCGAGCGATATTTTCGATAGTACGCAAATCCGCGGTGCTCGCTTGTATACCGATAACGATATGTTGCCTGCCAGCCAAAACGGATTTGCGCCCGTTGTGCGTGGTATTGCGAAGTCCAATGCTACCGTCATCATTCGTCAAAACGGCTATGTTATTTACCAATCTGCTGTTCCACAAGGTGCTTTTGAAATTACCGATCTGAATACCGCCAGCACAGGTGGTGATCTGGACGTAACCATCAAGGAGGAGGATGGTAGCGAGCAGAGATTTACCCAACCTTACGCCACTTTGGCAATCCTCAAACGTGAAGGTCAAACTGATGTAGATATCAGTGTGGGTGAATTACGCGATGAAGAAGGATTTACGCCGGACGTCCTTCAGGCGCAGATCCTTCATGGCCTACCGCACGGGTTTACATTGTATGGCGGCTTACAGGCTGCCGAAAATTATGGTTCAGCAGCTTTAGGGATGGGTAAAGATCTCGGTTCTCTGGGTGCTATTTCGTTCGATGTGACTCATGCTCGAGCGAAATTTAGTGATGATGATTCTGAAACCGGTCAGTCCTATCGCTTTCTTTATTCGAAACGTTTTGACGATACCGACACCAGCTTGCGCCTTGTTGGCTATCGTTATTCCACGGAAGGCTACTATACCCTCAACGAATGGGCATCACGACGCAATAGCCCTGATGATTTCTGGGAAACAGGTAACCGCCGCAGTCGCGTGGAAGGAACGCTAACACAGTCTCTGGGCAGAGATTATGGCAATTTATACCTGACATTAAGCCGCCAGCAGTACTGGCATACCGATGATGTCGAGCGATTAATGCAATTTGGTTACAGCAGTAGCTGGAAGCGTCTCTCTTGGAATGTCTCCTGGAGTTATTCCAATACTGCTCGTCAGGGGACGAGTAATAATCATGCCAGTGATAACACCAGCGAACAGATCTACATGCTCTCTTTATCTGTTCCTTTATCGGGCTGGTGGGGGAATAGCTATGCCACTTATTCCCTGTCGCAAAATGATAACTCCGGCAGTTCACATCAAGTCGGGCTAAGCGGAACGGCCCTGGAAAGAAATAATCTGTCCTGGAATTTAATGCAGTCTTATAACAGCCGTGATGATGAGGTTGGCGGTAATATGTCGCTGACCTATGACGGCACCTATGGCACGGTGAATGGCAGTTATAACTACAGCCAAAATTCTCAGCGACTCAATTACGGTATTAAGGGCGGCATTCTGGCACACAGCGAAGGGGTCACATTAAGCCAGGAGTTAGGTGAAACCATCGCGCTCGTTAAAGCCCCCGGTGCTGCAGGGCTGGAAATCGATAATATGCGAGGTGCCACAACTGACTGGCGTGGCTATACGGTCAAGACACAACTAAACCCATATGATGAAAACCGTGTGGCAATCAGTGATAACTATTTCTCGAAGTCAAATATCGAACTCGATAATACCGTCGTCACGATGATTCCTACGCGTGGCGCAGTGGTTAAAGCCGAGTTTGTTACGCATGTGGGTTACCGCGTTTTATTCAGAGTCATTAATGTAAAAGGTAAGCCAGTGCCATTTGGCGCGATTGCATCAGTACAAAATGCGTCCTCTGCAGATTCAGGGATTGTGGGAGAACATGGCGAGCTTTATCTCTCCGGTCTTCCTGAAAAGGGACTGGTGACATTATCCTGGGGCGAAAACGCGACCACAAAATGTACCTTCGATTACACCCTCTCATCACCTGCAAGTGAAAGTGGATTAATTGAGCAAGGTGTGACATGTCATTAAAAGGATTTTTATGAACAAGAATATTATACGATGGTGGCTGGCGGTTCTTATTATCTCTTTTAGTAGCACAATACTAGCTGCGCCTAAAGGTATTTGTACTTCAGATAATGGGGTTTTCCATAGTACGCTTAATTTTTCAGGCTATCTTATTACAGCGAACCAGAATAAGGTTGGATCGATATTTAATACCAGAGTGACCAATGGTGCCTCTTATCCTGGTCACTGCCATTGTGATACAGGGAACATAGGTCGATATCCCTATATTTACTATACGGCCAGAATAAATGATGCCTTAAGCTACGCTGGTGTTCATTCAAGTTTGAATTATTATAATCTTAATCCTAATCTCGATGTGGGCATTGCAATAGATATTCTCGGAGTTGGAATGGTTAATGCGCCTTTTGAATATCAGGCTAATCGGCCTTCTACCAGCTATGATTGCAGTCGTACTTCCCCTTTAAATGTTTCCAGTGGTGCTACAGCACAAATATATTTTTATATCAAAAAAACATTTGCAGGAAAAATAGTTATACCTGAAACACGAATTGTGTCCTTGTATGGTACTATAAGTCGTGATACACCTGTTGACTATTCTCAACCGATGGCCGATGTTTACATTCGTGGTGATATCACGGCGCCGCAAAGCTGTGAGATTAATAGTTTGCAGCCGATTTATTTTGATTTTGAAGACATACCAGCCGCAGATTTTTCATCTGTTGCCGGGAGTGCGGTAACAACGCATAAAATCACTAAAACCGTCACTATTGAGTGTGAAAACTTAGGATTACTGAATACAGACGATATCACCACATCATTTTATGCTACAGAATCCAGTACCGATAACTCAATGGTTGTAACGTCAAACCCCAACGTGGGGGTAAAAATCTACGATAAAAATAATAAGGAAATCAAAGTAAACGGAGGCGAATTGTCGACAGATATGGGCAAAACAACCGTCTATGGCGAGAAAGCTGGCAACGTCACTTTTTCTGCCGCACCTGCAAGCCTCACTGGAGCTCGCCCTGCGCCAGGAACATTTACCGCGACTGCAACCATAACAATTGAGATTGTTCGCTAACCGAACTGACAGCGGTGCTCCTCACACCGTTGTCATTTTACGCATTTTTGCTTGCATATTTTCATTCGACATGACAAAACGATGACATCGCTTTTCTTTTTCTTCTTCAAATAAATCAAATAGTTAAATAATAACTCTGATTTGTCATAAAACTGTCATATTCCTTACATATAACTGTCACCTGTTTGTCCTATTTTGCTTCTCGTAGCCAACAAACAATGCTTTATGAATCCTCCCAGGAGACATTATGAAAGTTATGCGTACCACCGTCGCAACTGTTGTCGCCGCGACCTTATCGATGAGCGCTTTCTCTGTATTTGCAGAAGCAAGCCTGACAGGCGCAGGTGCAACCTTCCCTGCGCCGGTGTATGCCAAATGGGCTGACACTTACCAGAAAGAAACCGGTAATAAAGTTAACTACCAGGGTATCGGTTCTTCCGGTGGCGTAAAACAGATTATCGCCAATACCGTTGATTTTGGTGCTTCTGACGCGCCGCTGTCTGATGAAAAACTGGCTCAGGAAGGTCTGTTCCAGTTCCCGACCGTAATTGGCGGCGTGGTGCTGGCGGTTAACTTGCCGGGGCTGAAATCAGGTGAACTGGTACTGGACGGTAAAACCCTCGGCGACATCTACCTGGGCAAAATTAAAAAGTGGGATGATGAAGCCATCGCCAAACTGAACCCGGGCCTGAAACTGCCTTCACAGAACATCGCCGTAGTGCGCCGCGCAGATGGCTCCGGGACTTCCTTCGTCTTCACCAGCTACCTGGCGAAAGTGAACGAAGAGTGGAAAAACAACGTTGGTACTGGCTCTACCGTAAAATGGCCGATCGGTCTGGGCGGTAAAGGTAACGACGGTATCGCCGCGTTCGTTCAGCGTCTACCGGGTGCAATTGGTTACGTTGAATATGCTTACGCGAAGCAGAACAACCTGGCGTACACCAAACTGATCTCCGCTGATGGCAAACCGGTTAGTCCGACCGAAGAAAACTTCGCCAATGCGGCAAAAGGCGCAGACTGGAGCAAAACATTCGCTCAGGATCTGACTAACCAAAAAGGCGAAGATGCGTGGCCTATCACCTCTACCACGTTCATTCTGGTCCACAAAGAACAGAAGAAGCCAGAGCAGGGCGCAGAAGTGCTGAAGTTCTTCGACTGGGCGTACAAAACCGGGGCTAAACAGGCGAATGACCTGGATTATGCCAGCCTGCCGGATAGCGTAGTTGAACAAGTTCGCGCTGCGTGGAAGACCAATATTAAAGACAGTAGCGGTAAGCCGCTGTACTAATAAAACTCCAGGCCGGATAAGGCGTTAACCCCTTATCCGGCATTACAAAATGACTTTGTAAACGCGTTTAACTGAAGAGTAACTTATGGCTGCAACCAAGCCTGCTTTTAACCCACCGGGTAAAAAGGGCGACATAATTTTCAGCGTGCTGGTAAAACTGGCGGCGCTGATTGTGCTATTGATGTTGGGTGGCATTATTGTCTCTCTGATCATCTCCTCCTGGCCGAGCATTCAGAAATTTGGTCTGGCTTTCCTGTGGACCAAAGAGTGGGATGCGCCGAACGATATCTACGGGGCACTGGTGCCAATCTACGGTACGCTGGTGACCTCGTTTATCGCGCTGCTGATTGCCGTTCCGGTGAGTTTCGGTATCGCCCTGTTCCTGACCGAGCTTGCTCCTGGTTGGCTGAAACGCCCGCTGGGTATCGCTATTGAGCTGCTGGCGGCTATTCCAAGTATCGTTTACGGCATGTGGGGCTTGTTTATCTTCGCACCGCTGTTTGCCGTCTATTTCCAGGAACCGGTCGGCAATATCATGTCGAATATCCCGATTGTTGGCGCGCTGTTCTCCGGCCCGGCATTTGGTATCGGTATCCTCGCGGCAGGCGTGATCCTCGCCATCATGATTATTCCGTACATTGCGGCGGTAATGCGCGATGTGTTCGAACAAACCCCGGTGATGATGAAAGAGTCGGCCTACGGTATCGGCTGCACCACCTGGGAAGTTATCTGGCGTATCGTTCTTCCGTTCACCAAAAATGGTGTTATTGGCGGCATTATGCTGGGGCTGGGGCGTGCGCTCGGTGAAACCATGGCGGTGACCTTTATCATTGGTAACACCTACCAGCTCGACAGCGCCTCGCTGTACATGCCGGGCAACAGTATCACCTCTGCGCTGGCCAATGAATTTGCTGAGGCGGAATCTGGTCTGCACGTTGCTGCACTGATGGAACTCGGCCTGATCCTGTTTGTGATTACCTTCATCGTCCTCGCCGCATCGAAGTTTATGATAATGCGCCTGGCTAAGAATGAGGGGGCACGCTAATGGCTATGGTTGAAATGCAAACCACTGCGGCGCTGGCAGAATCTCGCCGCAAAATGCAGGCGCGTCGTCGCCTCAAAAACCGTATTGCGCTGACGCTCTCGATGGCGACGATGGCCTTCGGCCTGTTCTGGCTGATCTGGATTTTAATGTCCACCATCACTCGCGGTATCGACGGTATGTCGCTGGCGCTGTTCACCGAAATGACGCCGCCGCCAAATACCGAAGGCGGTGGTCTGGCGAACGCCCTGGCGGGCAGCGGCCTGTTAATTTTGTGGGCTACGGTATTCGGTACGCCGCTGGGCATTATGGCGGGGATTTATCTGGCGGAATATGGCCGTAAATCCTGGTTGGCAGAAGTTATTCGCTTCATTAACGACATTCTGCTCTCCGCACCGTCGATTGTGGTTGGTCTGTTTGTTTACACCATCGTGGTGGCGCAGATGGAGCACTTCTCCGGTTGGGCTGGCGTGATTGCCCTGGCGCTGTTGCAGGTACCGATTGTTATCCGCACCACCGAGAACATGCTGAAACTGGTGCCGGACAGCTTGCGTGAAGCGGCTTATGCGCTGGGTACGCCGAAATGGAAGATGATCTCCGCGATTACGCTGAAAGCGTCGGTGTCCGGGATCATGACCGGTATCCTGCTGGCGATTGCCCGTATTGCCGGTGAAACCGCACCGCTGCTGTTTACCGCGCTCTCCAACCAGTTCTGGAGCACGGACATGATGCAGCCGATCGCCAACCTGCCGGTGACTATCTTTAAATTTGCGATGAGCCCGTTTGCAGAATGGCAGCAACTGGCCTGGGCCGGGGTGTTGATTATTACCCTGTGCGTCCTGCTGCTGAATATTCTGGCGCGCGTTGTTTTTGCGAAGAATAAACACGGTTAACACTTTGCCGGATGCGGCGTGAGCGCCTTATCCGGCCTACGGTAAGCCTGATTAGCGAAGTGCATCAGGCACGATGAGGAAAAGATTGCAATGAGTATGGTTGAAACTGCCCCGAGTAAAATTCAGGTTCGTAATTTGAACTTCTACTACGGCAAATTCCATGCCCTGAAAAACATCAACCTGGATATCGCCAAAAACCAGGTTACGGCGTTTATCGGGCCGTCCGGCTGCGGTAAATCGACGCTGCTGCGTACCTTCAACAAAATGTTTGAACTGTATCCGGAGCAGCGCGCGGAAGGTGAGATTCTGCTCGATGGCGACAACATCCTGACCAACACCCAGGATATCGCCCTGCTGCGTGCAAAAGTGGGCATGGTGTTCCAGAAGCCTACACCGTTCCCGATGTCCATTTACGACAACATCGCCTTTGGCGTCCGTCTGTTTGAGAAGCTCTCCCGTGCTGACATGGACGAGCGCGTACAGTGGGCATTGACCAAGGCCGCATTGTGGAACGAAACCAAAGATAAATTGCACCAGAGCGGTTACTCTCTCTCTGGTGGTCAGCAACAGCGTCTGTGCATCGCGCGTGGTATCGCCATTCGCCCGGAAGTGCTGCTGCTCGACGAACCGTGTTCGGCGCTCGACCCCATCTCCACTGGGCGTATTGAAGAGCTGATCACCGAACTGAAGCAGGATTACACCGTGGTGATCGTTACCCACAACATGCAGCAGGCTGCGCGTTGTTCCGACCACACGGCGTTTATGTATCTGGGCGAATTGATTGAGTTCAGCAACACGGACGATCTGTTCACCAAGCCAGCGAAGAAACAAACAGAAGACTACATCACCGGTCGTTACGGTTGATTCAGGAGTGCGTTATGGACAGTCTCAATCTTAATAAACATATTTCCGGCCAGTTCAATGCCGAACTGGAAAGCATCCGCACGCAGGTGATGACCATGGGCGGCATGGTGGAGCAGCAGCTAACTGATGCCATCACCGCCATGCACAACCAGGACAGCGATCTGGCGAAGCGCGTGATCGAAGGCGACAGAAACGTCAACATGATGGAAGTGGCGATCGATGAAGCCTGCGTGCGCATTATCGCTAAACGTCAGCCGACGGCGAGCGATCTGCGTCTGGTGATGGTTATCAGCAAAACCATCGCCGAACTGGAGCGTATTGGCGACGTTGCGGATAAAATCTGCCGCACTGCGCTTGAGAAATTCTCCCAGCAACATCAGCCGCTACTGGTAAGCCTGGAGTCGTTGGGCCGTCATACCATCCAGATGCTGCATGACGTGCTGGATGCGTTTGCGCGCATGGACATTGACGAAGCGGTGCGAATCTATCGTGAAGATAAAAAAGTCGATCAGGAGTACGAAGGTATCGTGCGCCAGTTGATGACATACATGATGGAAGATTCACGCACGATTCCGAGCGTTCTCACCGCGCTGTTCTGTGCGCGTTCAATCGAACGTATCGGTGACCGTTGCCAGAATATCTGCGAATACATCTTCTACTACGTGAAGGGGCAGGATTTCCGTCACGTTGGCGGTGATGAGCTGGATAAACTGCTGGCAGAAAAAGATCCGAAAGCGTAACGCTAACCGTTGGCCGGATAAGGCGTTTACGCCGCATCCGGCAACCTGCGAGTACGAAATCAGCCCGGTGAAATACGTCACCGGGTTTCTTTATTTATCGCGTAATATCCCAGCCGCGTGCTTTCCACAGTTCCGGTAACTGTGAAAGATGGGTAAAGGTGGTGACTTTCGGGTGAACGATCGGTTTATTGTGCGGATCTGCGCAGAAGTAGAAGACTTCCATACCCGCATCGATTCCTGACTGCGCACCGGCGCTGGAATCATCGACCAGAATGCAGTTTTCAACGTTCACATTCATCGCTTTTGCCGCATGGAACATTAACGCCGGATCGGGCTTCCAGCGTTGGATGTCATAGCCGCTGAACAACTTTTCCGGGAAATAGTGCAGCATATTGAGTTTACCAAGCGAATGCTGCATCTTGCTGACCGGACCGTTAGAGACGACGCACATCGGCACTTTTACGCTTTCCAGCAAAGCATTTGCGCCTGCAATCACCTCAAGTTCGCTATCAAACAGGCGCGCCACTTCCGCACGGTAAACGTGTTCGGCATCGGCCTGGACCATCGTTACGCCCTGCTCTTTACTGATGATGTCGATGATTTCGTAGAGTTTTACGCCTTTAAAGCGGGTAAAAATTTCTTCAAGGTCAACGTTAATGCCAAATTCCCTGAACATCGTGACATAGGCACGAGAGCAAATGACCTCACTGTCGACAAGCGTACCGTCGCAGTCGAAAAATACCGCTTCTATCTGGGACATGTCTTTCCTTTATCGTTAGTTTAACGTTTTCGTCAGGCATATTCGCATGACGCAATCGTTGCCGTATAAGCAAATACAATGAAAAAAAGTTATCTTCAGCCGTCCATATTGTCTCATTTTGGTATACGATAGCGACGTATTTTCCCTCCTTGTTCGGAAATAGATAATGAGTCAACAACACACAACCCAGGCTTCTGGCCAGGGGATGCTGGAACGCGTGTTTAAACTGCGCGAACATGGCACGACGGCACGGACCGAAGTGATCGCCGGTTTTACCACCTTCCTGACGATGGTTTACATCGTTTTTGTTAACCCGCAAATTCTCGGCGTTGCTGGCATGGACACCAGCGCCGTCTTCGTCACCACCTGTCTGATTGCTGCGTTCGGCAGTATTCTGATGGGGCTGTTTGCTAACCTGCCAGTCGCGCTGGCTCCCGCTATGGGTCTGAATGCGTTCTTCGCTTTTGTCGTTGTGCAGGCGATGGGCTTGCCATGGCAGGTCGGGATGGGCGCCATTTTCTGGGGCGCAATTGGTCTGCTGCTACTGACAATCTTCCGCGTTCGCTACTGGATGATTGCCAACATTCCGGTGAGCTTGCGTGTGGGCATCACCAGCGGTATCGGCCTGTTTATCGGCATGATGGGGCTGAAAAACGCTGGTGTCATTGTCGCTAATCCGGAAACGCTGGTGAGCATCGGTAATCTGACGTCTCACAGTGTGCTGCTGGGTATCCTCGGCTTCTTCATCATCGCCATTCTGGCCTCGCGCAACATTCACGCCGCAGTGCTGGTTTCCATTGTGGTGACTACGCTTCTGGGCTGGATGCTGGGTGATGTGCACTACAACGGCATTGTCTCCGCGCCGCCGAGCGTGATGACCGTGGTGGGGCATGTGGATTTAGCCGGGTCGTTTAACCTCGGACTGGCAGGCGTGATTTTCTCTTTCATGCTGGTCAACCTGTTTGACTCCTCCGGTACGCTAATCGGCGTGACCGATAAAGCGGGTCTGGCGGATGAAAAAGGTAAATTCCCGCGCATGAAGCAGGCGCTGTATGTCGACAGTATCTCTTCTGTAACCGGTTCGTTTATCGGTACATCTTCCGTTACTGCGTATATTGAATCTTCTTCCGGCGTTTCTGTTGGCGGTCGTACCGGTCTGACGGCAGTGGTTGTTGGCCTGCTGTTCCTGCTGGTTATCTTCCTGTCGCCGCTGGCGGGGATGGTGCCTGGCTATGCCGCGGCTGGCGCGCTGATTTACGTTGGCGTATTGATGACCTCAAGTCTTGCGCGCGTGAAATGGCAGGATCTTACTGAATCTGTTCCGGCGTTTATAACCGCGGTGATGATGCCGTTCAGCTTCTCGATTACTGAAGGTATTGCGCTGGGCTTTATCTCTTACTGCGTGATGAAAATCGGTACAGGCCGTCTGCGCGACCTTAGCCCGTGCGTGATTATCGTGGCGTTGCTGTTTGTGTTGAAAATTGTCTTTATCGACGCCCATTAAAATCGATAGCACGCTAAAAAACCCGCCATGCGTTATTGCTGGCGGGTTTTTTATTTAGATTTTCACCCGCTGAATAAACTCGCCAAATGCGGTCAACTGCCCGGTCAGGTGGTCCAGCGTTCCCTGATCAATCACTTCTCCGATTTGTGGATCGACTTTGTTCTGAATCACGCCGCCCATAAACTCTGGTTTGTTCATTACCATGGCATCGAGGAAAACCAGAATCTGGCGCAGGTGATACTGACAGCGCGCGCCGCCAATCACGCCCATTGAGCTGGTCTGAATCAACACCGGTTTACCGGCCAGCGGTTGATCCGGCAGGCGGGAAAGCCAGTCGATGGCATTTTTCAGTCCACCCGGTACCGAGTAGTTATATTCCGGCGTCACGATCACCACACCATCCGCCTGACGAATCTGTTCCGCCAGAGCTTCAACCGTTGCTGGAAAACCGTCTTCCTGCTGAACGTCTGCGTCATATAAGGGAATGTCAGCAATGGATGGCAACGCGTTAACTTCCATACCCGCCGGAGCAATTTTCGGCAGCGTACGTGCAACCATGCCATTAAATGAACCTTTGCGCAGGCTTCCCAATAACGTAACCACCTTCAATTTTTCAGACATGATGACTCCTGTGGTTGTCTATCAATTTGGCAAAAATGACTTCACGGTAGAGAGCTGGGCAAAACGCATCATCCGACTGGTAGGATTATTGGCGCGGCTGTGAATATCCGGCAGGCTTTTCCAGCCTTGTTTGCCATCAAACGCCCAGACATTGAGCTTTTCAATCGCTGGGCTGACCGCCACGGACCATACCAGTACCTCCTCTGCGTCGCATATCGCTTCTACATGATTTACATGGGCACATTTCAGGCGTCCCGCAATGGGCATCAACTGCAGATTACGCGGGTCGTCATTCAAAATATCACCGGTAAGTTTTAGCACGCTTCGGCGCAGCGTGATGAGCTGCGCTCGCGCTTCGTTGGGATCATTTTGCTTACTGATCCATAGTGATTCATTGCTGGAAAAAGCATGGTTATCGGGCGCGTGAGGGCTATGAAACCCGCGAGTCGCGCGCTGTAGTTCCATATCGAGGCCACATTCACCTTCGGTTGTTAATGCTATTCCGACCATGTTTCCGGCATAAGATATTGAAAATGAGGGTAAATTTTTATCGTGGAAAACCGGCTTTCCTTTAGCCTGGGTGACGATTTCCGGCAATTCGCTAATGCCGTACAGCAAGAACATCAGTTCTGCGAGTAAACCTCTGGACGCCAGGAAACGACTTTGACGATGAGGGGGAAGATTTAGGGCTTCTTGATGACACTGGGAGGGTAGACGAACAGATATCAGGTGTCCTTCCGTTAAAATCCCTCGGGCAAAGTGAGTCGCCATTTTTCGCTCCATGCTTAATGGTCCATTATGAATACAGAGTAATCATTTACTGAATTTATGGACAGACTAAAGCAGCGAAAAGTTCGATTCAGACAAGATTATTACATGCTTTTTACATTTAATCGCGAAATGTGGTCATGTTTCATACGAATTAATTATGCCATCGAGGCGTAAAGATTTTTAATGGTTTCCCGTAACCAGACGATCTTCGGGTTATGGCTGTTCCGTTTGTGCCACAGCAGAGTAAACGGCACTTCCAGCTTTTTTTGCTGGATTTCGTCAAACGGGAGAGGGAGTGCAACCAGCGGAAGCTGGTGGAGTTGGTTGTAGTACTGACAGTAGCGCGGTGCGGTCGCCAGTAGCAGATTGTCAGGTTGCGCCGCCATAAACAGCGACTGCTCGAATTCCGGCAGACTCATGGCAATCGTGCGTTCGCGTCCTGATTCCTGCAACACATTGTCCAGCGCCCAGGTATCGCTCTGTTCCCAGCAAATGCTGATATGCGGATAACGTAAAAAAGTCTCCAGATCCCATGCTTCACGCAGCGCCGGATGATCTTTGCGCAACCAGACGCACGGTAAGTCTGTAAATAAGACTTCATAATCAATAGACAACGGCAGAAGACTAAGCTGTTCTCGCGAGCGTGGATGGCTTTCTCGTCCGGTAAAACCGATATCCACTTCGCCACGAATAATTGCATCCAACGAGTCGTAATCCCAGTTGCGCAGTTTAATCGTCGCCTGTGGGTAACGCTGGTAAATATGTGTCGACAGCGCATTAAACATGATCATCATCAGCGGCGATTCTGCTGCCAGCTCAAACTTCAGGCCGCGCGGCGTTTGGTGGTGCGGTTTATCCAGCAGCAGATTGCTCATTTGCATCCACTCCGCCAGATTTTGCTCCATGCTGACCATTAGCGGCGTTGGCATCAGGCCCAGCGGTGAGTTCACAAAGAGCTGGTCATCAAACCATATCCGAAGCTTTGCCAGAGATTTACTCACCGCCGAAGGTGTCACGTTCATCCGCTTCGCCGCTTTGGTCACGCTGCGCTCCTGCATCAGCAGTTGCAGGCAGAGCAGCAAATTCAGATCAAGTGTGGTGATGGATTTCTTCATGAGTGGCAACGGGGCGTCCAGGCGCGACGAGCATAATCAGCAACAGGCTCACTATGCTACAGGCAATCAGAATCCCGATCAGCATATTCCATGCGCCTACGCCGACTACCGCCGCCAGCCAAATCCACAGTGATGAACCGCAAACCTGTGCAATGCCCAGGGTCGAACTGGCCACGCCAGCGCGTAACGAAAACGGGCCTAACGCCTGACTCATTGCCACGCCGAATCCCACTGAAAAACCAGCGCAAATCAACGTGATGCCAAACAGTGAAACAGCATGGGAAGGTGAAATCGCAAGGATGATTCCCGCAGCCAGAAATAACACTTGCGAGGCTATCATCAATGTACGTGGCTTAAAAATCCCCAACGCAAATGGCGTGGAGAACGATACAGTCATGCTGACACCTGCGGTCAACGCCATAATGGTGGCGTATTCTCCGCGCGCAAAGCCCATGATTTCCATCAGCAATACTGGCGACGTATTCACGAAGGTAAGGATGACGGAGACGCTGAGAGTGGTGATAAGCACTCGGCTGAGGAAAAAGCGGTTAAGTAGCGACTCGGTATTCTCTCGTGGTTTGCCCGAAGCGGCAGGTGCCGCAGGGCGGGTTTCTTTTAAAATAAACAATGACAACATGAGTACTGCGACACCCATCAGCGCCATTACCCAGAACAGGCTCTGCCACGGGAACTTAAGCATAATCAGGTGGCCGAGCACCGGAGCTAACACCGGAATGATGCAGGTAATGCCGTTGAGTAATGACAGCACTTTTGCCCGACGTCGATCGTCCAGCGTGTCGCGTAAAATCGCGAACGCCACCACGTAACAACAGCCCGCGCCGAGTCCCTGCAGAAAGCGTCCTGCAAGAAATAACGTGCTGGTTTCAGTCAGTGAGCAGAGCACAGAGGCGATAATAAATAGCGCCGCGCCGAGTATGGCGACCGGTTTTCTTCCTGAATGATCGGCCACTTTACCGGCAAATAACATTGCTGCCGCCATCCCCGCAAGGTAAACGGAGAACGCAATATGCAATTGCGCCTCGCTGGCATTGAGATCGACGGCGATGCGCGGTAAGCCAACCAGGTACATATCAATACCTGCGGGATAAAGTAAAACCAGGGCAAAACTACAAATTAAAAAGCGGGACATGGGATAAAGCGTCCTGACGGGAAGGTGACGCAAAGCATACGTGGTGAAGGAGAATCAGGCGAGTTGCCATTTGGACAAAAGAGATTTCCTGTCAGGCAAGAAGCCAGCGAAATGGCTGGCTTCAGGTTGTTGACAAAGTGCACTTTATTCATGCCGGATGCGGCGTGGACGCCTTATCCGGCCTACGAAAATACGCAAATTCAAAACATTACAGAGATCAGGCAATTTTACGTTTGTCATCAGTCTTAAGCCAGCGAATGACCGCTGACTTCTTGAAGGGCTTAACCAAATTTAGGTAACACGTTAAAGACGTTGCCGAACCAGCACAAAATTACGGTTATGCCAAAGAGAATAACAATCGCCGGAATAATATTACCGCCCCAAACCGTGAACATCTGATTGGGAAACTTATTACGGGCTTTGATTGCCAGCACCGCGGGGATAATGACCGCCCAGATGGTGGCGCACAGTCCTGCACCGCCAATCCCGTAAATAAAGCCATTAGGGAAGACGAGATACAACAACGCGGGTGGCAGGAAGGTTAACAGCACGGTTTTGAAGCGCCCGCCGTGGGAGTTATCAATCTTAAACAGATCCGCCAGGTAATCGAACAGCCCAAGCGTGACGCCAAAGAACGAACTGGCGACAGCTAAGTTGGAGAATACCAGTAGGCAAAACTCGATAATGCCATGCTGTTTGGTGCCGAGGAACGTTTTTACCAGTGAATCAACGTTGCCGCCCGAGGAGATTATCGCTTTGAAACTTTCTCGCGAGATATTCCCCATCGTGCAATAGAGCCAGAAGAGATAAATCACCATTGCCAGCAGCGAACCGAAGACCACGCTTTTGATTAGTTTATCTTTCTTTTTTCCATAGCAAATAATCAGACTGGGAATATTGCCGTGGAAACCAAATGACGCCAGACACACCGGCAAAGCCATAAAGATATACGGGAAGTAAGACGTTCCCGCAGTCGTGCTGGTGGCATCACGTAGAATGGAATAATCGACCTGGAAGAAGAAAGAACCAAATACGATCACAAAGGAGATAATCTTCAGCCCGAGGAACAAAGAGGTAATACGACTGGCGGCTAAAGAGCTTATCCACAATACGCTGGCAACGAAAATGGCCGTACAGATCCCGACAATGCGTGGATTAGCGTGATAGCCCAAATTCATCGATATCGTTTCGCTAATGATTGCGCCGTTAGCAGAGATATAGGCATAAGTGAGAATATAGAGAACGAAGGCAACGGTAATGCCGCTAATAATGTTCCAGGTGTTACCAATTAAATCTTTGGTGATGGTGTTAAAACTGGAGCCGACGGGATAATTTAAGTTTGCTTCTAATAATAATAGCCCTGAATGCAACATTGAAAACCAGGCGATAATAAGAATAAAAGCGCCCCAAAAAAACCAGGCACCGGCAAGGTCAACAGGTAAAGCAAACATCCCACCGCCAATTACTGTACCGGCTATAACCATAACACCCCAAAATGCAGAGTGCTTTTTTTCTGATTGATCAGTCATGATGCCACCTTTAGAGGAAGGCTATTTTTGTTATTGAGGATGTAGGGGAAATAGAGTGGCTATTTTCCCTCTAGCCACTCTGTAGTATTAATTAAACTTCTTTCAGTTTTGCGGTGAAATGACGCAATACTTTTGGTTCGTAGGTAAAGGTTAATCCTTTAATATTTGCCGCGTTCTCTTTTACATGCTTGAAGGCTTCAATAATGAAGTCCATATGCGTTTGCGTGTAAGTTGCGCGTGGAATGGTTAAACGCAACAGTTCCGCCGGGCAAGGCAGTTGTTTACCGGTTTTCGGATCGCGACCTAACAGGAAGGAACCAATTTCTACCGCACGGATACCGGCAACTTTATACAATTCGCACGCCAGCGCCTGTGCCGGGAATTGATCTGCCGGGATATGCGGCAACAGTTTACCTGCATCAACGAACGCCGCGTGGCCGCCCGCCTGCTGGCATACTACACCAATTTCCTCCAGACCATCGACCAGATACTGCACCTGCGCAATACGATAAGCCAGCCAGTCATGGTTCATGCCGTCATACAGACCCACCGCCAGACGCTCCATCGCACCACCTTCCAGACCACCATAAGTCGGGAAGCCTTCCTGCACTACGCACAGCGTTCTGCATTCGGTGTACACATCGAAGAAGCTGTCGTCTTTTACACACAGCAAGCCGCCCATTGGTACCATCGCATCTTTCTTGGCGGACATTGCCAGCATATCGGCATATTTATAGGTTTCGCGAGTGATTTGCTCGATAGTCCAGTCTTTATATTCCGCTTCACGCTGTTTGATGAAATAGGCGTTTTCGGCAAAGCGCGCGGAGTCCATCACTACCGGAATATCGTATTTCTTCGCAATGCTGTACATCGCTTTCATATTTGCCAGTGAAACCGGCTGGCCGCCTGCGGAGTTGCTGGTAATGGTCGCAACGATATACGGCACGTTATTCGGGCCAACTTCTTCAATACCGCGTTCTAATCCCTCGAGGTCAAAGTTGCCTTTAAAGTCGTAACGTACGCCAGTATCGAAGGCTTCTTTAATATAGACGTTACGCACGGTACAGCCGTTAATCTGGCTATGGCCCTGAGTGGTATCGAAGAAATAGTTAGAGAACGCCACCATTTTGCTGCGATCCAGACCTTTTTCCTGCTCGCGTTTTTTAATCAGTACCGGAATATAGATTTGCTCTGCGCCACGGCCCTGGTGAGTTGGAATGGTGTATTGATAACCAAAGATATTTTTTACTGACTCGGCTAACGCGTAGTAGCTGCGGCTGCCACTGTAGGCTTCGTCGCCGCGCATCATCGCTGCCTGCATACTTTGAGTTACCGCCCCGGTGCCGCTGTCAGTCAGTAAATCGATAAACACATCTTCGCTATCCAGCAGGAACGGGTTCATACCAGATTTAATAATCGCTTCTTCACGGTAAGCGCGGGTCGTACGTTTTACTGGCTCAATAACACGAATACGGAACGGTTCAGGGAGATGTTTAAAGTTTTCCATTGCATAATCCTTCATTTATTTTAATTACAGTGATCCCTGTGAATATTGCGTCTGCAATAACCATTAATTCACCATGTTTATGTATGCGAGTACATTTATTTAGACGAGCAAATAGATAAAGCAATAATGGCTTGTCTAAAAGGCAAAATTAAGGCATGGCAAACTAATAGATCACATTGAATCTAATTGGTTTGGCTCTGGTGATGACTACAGAAGGGCAAATTAAGGGCGGTGATCGACAATCTTATTGTCAATATTGAACCACTTTGAGGTCACACATATATGTAAGATATTCATAATGCACTTATCCTCGAAAGACATGTTGCTACACTATTACATTAAGATTTTTATATCTATTCCTAAGTTTATTAAATGTGAATCGAATCACAATCGTTCGAGAGGCATTATTTAATGCTTTTTTCAGAAAAATACGCCGCATTAAAATTTTAATGTTTATAAGATGAATTGATTAATAAAAAGTATGCAAACAGGAAAACAAAGCCGCATCCTGATTACCAGATGCGGCTTCGTAAGTGCGGTTACTTACCGATACAGAAGCTGGAGAAAATCCGCCCCAGTAGGTCGTCAGAGGTAAACTCCCCGGTGATCTCGCTTAAGTTCTGCTGCGCCAGGCGCAGCTCTTCCGCCAGCAATTCGCCCGCCCATGCGCCTAACAGTTGTGCTTTACCCTGTTGCAGGTGCTCCGCCGCCTGTTCCAGCGCCTGTAGGTGACGACGGCGCGCCAGGAAGCCGCCTTCCATATTGGTGTCAAAGCCCATGCTCTGTTTTAGATGGTTACGCAGCACATCCACGCCTTCGCCAGTCCTTGCCGAGAGACGAATTAACGCGTGACCGTTCACTTCGCTCATCCCCAACGTTTCGCCGGTGATATCGGCTTTATTGCGCACCACGGTGATTGGCAGTTTTGCAGGCAGACGGGCGATAAATTCCGGCCAGATCTCTGCCGGATCAACGGCATCTGTCGTGGTGCCATCGACCATAAACAGCACGCGATCGGCCTGCTCAATTTCCTGCCACGCGCGTTCGATACCAATACGTTCAACTTCGTCGCTGGCTTCACGTAGCCCGGCGGTGTCGATGATATGCAGAGGCATCCCGTCAATGTGGATATGCTCACGCAGCACGTCACGCGTGGTTCCGGCGATATCCGTCACGATTGCCGCTTCACGCCCCGCCAGCGCGTTTAACAGGCTCGATTTACCGGCGTTTGGACGCCCGGCAATCACCACTTTCATCCCTTCGCGCAACAGGCTGCCCTGACGAGCTTCGGCGCGTACCGCATCGAGATCGGCAATCACGTCATTGAGCTGGGCTTCAATTTTGCCGTCAGAGAGGAAATCGATCTCTTCATCGGGGAAATCAATCGCCGCTTCGACGTAAATACGCAAGTGGGTGAGGGCTTCTACCAGATGATTAACCCGTGCGGAGAACGCGCCTTGCAGCGAATTAAGCGCCGAACGGGCCGCCTGTTCCGAGCTGGCATCGATCAGATCGGCAATCGCTTCGGCCTGGGCTAAATCGAGTTTATCGTTAAGAAACGCGCGTTCTGAAAACTCACCAGGGCGGGCAATCCGCAGGCCGGGAATGGTCAGAATACGTTTTAACAGCAGGTCGAGGATCACCGGACCGCCATGACCTTGCAGTTCCAGCACATCTTCGCCAGTGAACGAGTTCGGGCCAGGGAACCATAGCGCAATCCCCTGATCGAGCACGCTGCCGTCTGCGTCTTTAAATGGCAAATAGTCGGCGTAGCGTGGCTTAGGCAGTTTACCCAGCACGATTTCGGCAACTTCGCGTGCTTTGAGGCCGGAGATGCGCAGGATGCCAACGCCGCCACGTCCTGGAGGCGTGGCCTGGGCTACGATAGTGTCATTATCGCTCATGATGTTCCTGTTGCTTTGTTTGGCGGATGCACTGTGCTTATCCGCCCTACGAAAAGAAAAAAGGCGGTCAACTGACCGCCCTTATTTTAGCGAAAACTCACCGAATCAGGATTTTTTCTTCTCGCGGCTATGCAGGCCACGTTTTTCCAGACCACGGTAAATCAGCTGCTGCTGAATAATGGTTACCAGGTTGCTGACGATATAGTACAGCACCAGACCTGACGGGAACCACAGGAAGAACACGGTGAAGATGACCGGCATAAAGGTCATGATCTTCTGCTGCATCGGGTCGGTCACAGTGGTCGGCGACATCTTCTGAATGAAGAACATCGTTACGCCCATCAGGATCGGCAGGATGTAGTACGGGTCCTGTGCAGACAGGTCGTGGATCCACAGTGCAAACGGCGCCTGACGCAGTTCAACGGAACCCATCAGCATGTAGTACAACGCCAGGAAGATTGGCATCTGGATAATCAGCGGGAAGCAGCCGCCCAGCGGGTTAACCTTCTCAGCTTTGTACAGCGCCATCATTTCCTGGCTGATACGCTGTTTGTCATCGCCCAGACGCTCACGCATGGCCTGAATCTTCGGCTGCAGCATACGCATCTTCGCCATGGAGGTGTACTGCGCTTTGGTCAGCGGGTACATGATGCCACGAACGATAAAGGTGATGATGATAATGGAGAAGCCCCAGTTACCCACGAAGCTATGGATCCATTTCAGCAGTTTGAACAGCGGCTGAGAGATGAACCACAACCAACCGTAATCAACGGTCAGATCCAGGTGCGGAGCAACGGCCGCCATTTTGTCCTGGATTTCCGGGCCAACCCACAGGGTGCTGTTCATCGCGCCAGTCTGACCAGGCTGAACCAGTACCGGCTGAGATTTATAGCCGATAGCGGCGATGCCGTTACCCAGATTAGCGGTGTAGAAGTTGTTGGTACCGTCGTTATGCGGGATCCACGCAGTCGCGAAATACTGTTGCAGCATCGCTACCCAACCACCTTTCGAAGAGATGTTCAGGTTTTCGTTATCGGCAATGGTATCGAACTTGTATTTCTCGTACTTCTCGTCAGGCGTGGAATATGCCGCGCCACGGAAAGTATGCAGCGCAAAGTTGCTGCTTCCGGTGTCGAGATGCGGTGGCAAATTGATGGATTGCTTCAACTGACCAAAGGTGGAGATTTCCAGCGGTTTTTCGCCAGCGTTCTGCACGTTGTAGTTGACGTTGACAGCGTAATCACCACGTTTCAGGACAAACGTTTTGGTAAACGTGTTGCCTGCCGCGTCGGTATACGTCATCGGCACCTGCAGTTCGTTTTGGCCTTCAGCCAGCACATAAGCGTCTTTTTCAACGTTATACAGCGGACGCGGGCCGTTAGCCGGGTTATCCGGGCCATCACGACCGGTCAGACCGCTCTGTGCCTGATAAATAAACTGCGGTGAAGTTTCCAGCAGCTGGAACGGCTGGGTAGAGTTCAGCTCTTTCGGGTAAGCCGGCAGCAGAGCCTGTTCAACATCACCACCACGGGTGTTGATGGTCAGATCAAGCACGTCGGTCTTAACAGAAATCAGTTTCCCCTGGCCACTGGCCGGTACGCCCTGGTCGGCGGCGCTACCCGCTGCGGTGGTCGTTGTCTGCGTGGTCTGTTGAGCTTGAGGTTGCGGATTTTTATCCTGCTCCCAGGCTTGCCAGATCATGAAAGACACGAACAGCAAAGCGATGACTAAAAGATTGCGTTGCGAATCCATCGTTAGTGTTCTCTGGTATCAAATGGTCCGGGCGGGACGGGATCGTCACCACCAGGGTGTAAAGGGTGGCATTTTAATACGCGTTTCACCGTCAACCAACTGCCTTTTATCACTCCAAACCTGCGCAATGCCTCAATTCCGTAGCTTGAACAGGTTGGAGTGAAACGACAATGCGGCCCGAGTAGCGGACTAATCAGGCGTTGATAGACCCGAATGAGGGCTATCAGGACCCGCGAGCCAGGCGACAGTGGCGGCGCCATAATTTTTCCAACGCTTCCGAGAGAGCACGGTTATCGAGGTCGGCAACCCCTTTTTTCGCCACCACCACGAAATCCATAGCCGGGAGTTCATGTTGGCGCAGACGGAAGCTTTCACGCGTCAGACGTTTAATCCGATTGCGTTCATGGGCGCGTCGAACGTTTTTCTTGGCGACTGTAAGACCGATACGGGGATGCCCCAGCGAATTCAGGCGGCCGAGAATAGTAATTTGCGGCGTGCCAGCCCGTTGTGGCTGCTGGAAGACGAATGTGAATTGACTGGGAGTTAACAAACGTAACTCCCTGGGAAATGCGAGCTTAACCACGCAGGGGTTAGCTATATTACTTAGAAACGGTCAGACGAGCGCGGCCTTTAGCACGACGACGTGCCAGAACCTGACGACCATTTTTAGTAGCCATACGAGCACGGAAGCCGTGAGAACGGTTGCGCTTCAGTACAGACGGTTGAAAAGTGCGTTTCATGGCGATTTCTACCTAAACTTGAATAAATTCAATGGCTTTATTGGATATCCGCCGAAAAATGAAACGATGGACACCGAAGCCATGGGTGATTAAAGAGGCCGGATTGTAATAATTGTACACTCCGGAGTCAATTCTCTTTCCTTATTTACCGCGCTTTTCCGCACCTTTTCGCTGGGAAAATGTACGGCCTCACACCAGTTAAAACCAGCATGGCGCGCCGGGGGGAGGATTATACGGGCTACCGAGTAAAGCGCAAGGATCGTCCAGGATCTTTATTAGATCGATTAAGCCTAATTTTGTCTAAGGTCATTAAATTTTCCAATATGCGGCGTAAATCGTGCCCGCCTTGCGGCAGGATCGTTTACACTTAGCGAGTTCTGGAAAGCCCTGTGGATAAATCGGGAAAATCTGTGAGAAACAGAAGATCTCTTACGCAGTTTAGGCTATGATCCGCGGTCCCGATCGTTTTGCAGGATCTTGATCGGGCATATAACCGCAGACAGCGGTTCGTGCGTCACCCTCATGCAGGGTCTTTTCGACGTGCGTCAACAATCATGAATGTTTCAGCCTTAGTCATAATCGACTTTTGTTCGAGTGGAGTCCGCCGTGTCACTTTCGCTTTGGCAGCAATGTCTTGCCCGATTGCAGGATGAGTTACCAGCCACAGAATTCAGTATGTGGATACGCCCGTTGCAGGCGGAACTGAGCGATAACACGCTGGCCTTGTACGCGCCAAACCGTTTTGTCCTCGATTGGGTACGGGACAAGTACCTCAATAATATCAATGGACTGCTAACCAGTTTCTGCGGAGCGGATGCCCCACAGCTGCGTTTTGAAGTGGGTACAAAGCCCGTGACACAAACGCTGAAAGTCCCTGCCAGCAACACAGTTGCACCGGCTCAGGCTGCTCAGGTGCAACCGCAACGTGCTGCGCCTTCTACGCGCTCAGGTTGGGATAACGTTCCGGCTCCGGCAGAACCGACCTATCGTTCCAACGTTAACGTCAAACATACGTTTGATAACTTCGTCGAAGGTAAATCTAACCAACTGGCGCGCGCGGCGGCTCGCCAGGTGGCAGACAACCCGGGCGGCGCCTATAACCCGCTGTTCCTTTATGGCGGCACGGGGCTGGGTAAAACTCACCTGCTGCATGCGGTGGGTAATGGCATCATGGCGCGCAAGCCAAATGCCAAAGTGGTTTATATGCACTCCGAACGCTTTGTTCAGGACATGGTAAAAGCCCTGCAAAACAATGCGATCGAAGAGTTTAAACGCTACTACCGTTCCGTTGATGCGCTGCTGATCGACGATATTCAGTTTTTCGCCAATAAAGAACGATCCCAGGAAGAGTTTTTCCATACCTTTAACGCCCTGCTGGAAGGTAATCAGCAGATCATCCTCACGTCGGATCGTTATCCGAAAGAGATCAACGGCGTTGAGGATCGTTTGAAATCTCGCTTCGGTTGGGGGCTGACTGTGGCGATCGAACCGCCAGAGCTGGAAACCCGCGTGGCGATCCTGATGAAAAAGGCCGACGAAAACGACATTCGTTTGCCGGGCGAAGTGGCGTTCTTTATCGCCAAGCGTCTACGATCTAACGTACGTGAGCTGGAAGGGGCGCTGAACCGCGTCATTGCTAACGCTAACTTTACCGGACGGGCGATCACCATCGACTTCGTACGTGAGGCGCTGCGCGACTTACTGGCTTTGCAGGAAAAACTGGTCACCATCGACAATATTCAAAAGACGGTGGCGGAGTACTACAAGATCAAAGTTGCGGATCTCCTTTCCAAGCGTCGTTCTCGCTCGGTAGCGCGTCCACGCCAGATGGCGATGGCGCTGGCGAAAGAGCTGACTAACCACAGTCTGCCGGAGATTGGCGATGCGTTTGGTGGTCGTGACCACACGACGGTACTTCATGCCTGCCGTAAGATCGAGCAGTTGCGTGAAGAGAGCCACGATATCAAAGAAGATTTCTCTAATTTAATCAGAACATTGTCATCGTAAACCTATGAAATTTACCGTAGAACGTGAGCATTTATTAAAACCGCTACAACAGGTGAGCGGTCCGTTAGGTGGTCGTCCTACGCTACCGATTCTCGGTAATCTGCTGTTACAGGTTGCTGACGGTACGTTGTCGCTGACCGGTACTGATCTCGAGATGGAAATGGTGGCACGTGTTGCGCTGATTCAGCCGCATGAACCAGGGGCGACGACCGTTCCGGCGCGCAAATTCTTTGATATCTGCCGTGGTCTGCCTGAGGGCGCGGAAATTGCCGTGCAACTGGAAGGTGAGCGAATGCTGGTGCGCTCCGGGCGTAGCCGTTTTTCGCTTTCTACCCTGCCAGCGGCGGATTTCCCGAACCTTGATGACTGGCAGAGCGAAGTTGAATTTACCCTGCCGCAGGCGACGATGAAGCGTCTGATTGAAGCAACCCAGTTTTCAATGGCGCATCAGGACGTTCGCTATTATTTAAACGGTATGCTGTTCGAAACCGAAGGTGAAGAGCTGCGCACCGTGGCGACTGACGGCCACCGCCTGGCGGTCTGTTCCATGCCAATTGGTCAGTCTTTGCCAAGCCATTCGGTGATCGTTCCGCGTAAAGGCGTGATTGAACTGATGCGTATGCTCGACGGCGGCGATAATCCGCTGCGCGTGCAGATTGGCAGCAACAACATTCGCGCCCACGTCGGTGACTTTATCTTCACTTCCAAACTGGTGGACGGTCGCTTCCCGGATTACCGTCGCGTTCTGCCGAAGAACCCGGACAAACATCTGGAAGCTGGCTGCGATCTGCTCAAGCAGGCGTTTGCCCGTGCAGCGATTCTCTCTAACGAGAAATTCCGCGGCGTGCGTCTGTATGTCAGCGAGAATCAGCTGAAGATCACTGCCAATAACCCGGAACAGGAAGAAGCGGAAGAGATCCTCGACGTCACCTACAGCGGTGCGGAGATGGAAATCGGCTTCAACGTCAGCTATGTGCTGGATGTCCTGAACGCGTTGAAATGCGAAAACGTCCGCATGATGCTGACCGATTCAGTTTCCAGCGTGCAGATTGAAGATGCGGCCAGCCAGAGTGCGGCTTACGTTGTCATGCCAATGAGACTGTAATGTCGCGCAGCACCCGTAATACAAGGCACGAGGGGCGTTAATGCACTCGTTCGATATCCAGGTTGTCAAACCGCAACGCGAGGTGCGAGCCTGCGCCTCACGGTATATCGGTGAGACAAATAACGGCGCTGGCTTACATAATATGGCGTTCTGGATCATTGATCGCGCTATAGAAGAAGCACGCACGGGCGGTGAGAGAAATATTTTTATCACCATTCATGAAGATAACTCGGTTGCAGTACGTCATTACGGACATATTGTTGTCAACTCGTTCCTTCAGGAAGAGGGTACGCTCGCAGTGGAAGCTACCCTGACCCAGTTTTGTGCCGGTGTGAAACAGCCGCTTTTCGTGGTGAATGTGTTATCACAAAAACTGGATATCGAAATCCATTATGCAGGCAGGGTTTATCGGCAGAGTTATGAAAACGGTGAACCAAAAACGCCGTTGATGCTTTCAGCCTGTGGCGAGAAAACAGGCACCATGATACGTTTCTGGCCCGCCAGGGAGATCTTTACCCATGTCGTTGATTTTGACTTTGCGACTCTGGCAACACGCTTGCATGAATCTTCCCGCCTTAATCCTGACGTGGCGCTTTTTTTGCAGGACCGGCGTGTCGGTAAAGAAGCCCATTTTTGCGGTATCAGTAACAATGCGCTGCCTCTTGCGAAATCGTTGAGTCACTGATGTCGCTCTCCCGATTACTTATTAAAGATTTCCGCAACATTGAAAACGCGGATCTCGCTTTATCTCCCGGCTTTAACTTTCTGGTGGGGGCCAACGGCAGTGGCAAAACCAGCGTACTGGAAGCCATCTATACGCTCGGCCACGGTCGGGCGTTTCGCAGTTTGCAGATTGGTCGCGTCATTCGCCACGAGCAGGAGGCGTTTGTTCTCCACGGGCGGTTACAGGGCGAAGAGCGCGAGACGGCGATTGGTTTAACCAAAGACAAACAGGGCGACAGCAAAGTCCGCATTGATGGTACTGACGGGCATAAAGTCGCGGAGCTGGCGCACCTGATGCCGATGCAGCTGATAACGCCAGAAGGGTTTACTTTACTCAACGGTGGCCCCAAATACAGAAGAGCATTCCTCGACTGGGGATGCTTTCACAACGAACCTGGATTTTTCACCGCCTGGAGCAATCTCAAGCGGTTGCTCAAGCAGCGTAATGCGGCGCTGCGCCAGGTGACACGTTACGAACAGCTACGTCCGTGGGATAAAGAACTGATCCCGCTGGCGGAGCAAATCAGCACCTGGCGCGCCCAGTATAGCGCCGGTATCGCGGCTGATATGGCCGATACCTGTAAGCAATTTCTCCCTGAGTTTTCTCTGACTTTCTCTTTCCAGCGCGGCTGGGAGAAAGAGACAGAGTACGCTGAGGTGCTGGAACGTAATTTTGAACGCGATCGCCAGCTAACCTACACCGCGCACGGCCCGCATAAAGCGGACTTACGCATTCGCGCCGACGGTGCGCCGGTGGAAGATACCTTATCGCGTGGGCAGCTAAAGCTGCTGATGTGCGCCTTACGTCTGGCGCAAGGAGAGTTCCTCACCCGTGAAAGCGGGCGGCGGTGTCTCTACCTGATAGATGATTTTGCCTCTGAGCTTGATGATGAACGTCGCGGACTGCTTGCCAGCCGCTTAAAAGCGACGCAATCACAGGTCTTTGTCAGCGCGATCAGTGCTGAACACGTTATAGACATGTCGGACGAAAATTCGAAGATGTTTACCGTGGAAAAGGGTAAAATAACGGATTAACCCAAGTATAAATGAGCGAGAAACGTTGATGTCGAATTCTTATGACTCCTCCAGTATCAAAGTCCTGAAAGGGCTGGATGCGGTGCGTAAGCGCCCGGGTATGTATATCGGCGACACGGATGACGGCACCGGTCTGCACCACATGGTATTCGAGGTGGTAGATAACGCTATCGACGAAGCGCTCGCGGGTCACTGTAAAGAAATTATCGTTACTATTCATGCCGATAACTCTGTCTCCGTACAGGATGACGGGCGCGGTATTCCGACCGGTATTCACCCGGAAGAGGGCGTATCGGCGGCGGAAGTAATCATGACCGTCCTGCACGCAGGCGGTAAATTTGACGATAACTCCTATAAAGTGTCCGGCGGTCTGCACGGCGTTGGTGTTTCGGTAGTAAACGCCCTGTCGCAAAAACTGGAGCTGGTTATCCAGCGCGAGGGTAAAATTCACCGTCAGATCTACGAACACGGTGTACCGCAGGCTCCGCTGGCGGTTACCGGCGAGACTGAAAAAACAGGCACCATGGTGCGTTTCTGGCCAAGCCTCGAAACCTTCACCAATGTAACCGAGTTCGAATATGAAATTCTGGCGAAACGTCTGCGTGAGTTGTCGTTCCTTAACTCCGGCGTTTCCATTCGTCTGCGCGACAAGCGTGACGGCAAAGAAGACCACTTCCACTATGAAGGTGGTATCAGGGCGTTCGTTGAGTATCTGAACAAGAACAAAACGCCAATTCACCCGAATATTTTCTATTTCTCCACCGAAAAAGACGGTATTGGCGTCGAAGTGGCATTGCAGTGGAACGATGGCTTCCAGGAAAATATCTACTGCTTTACCAACAACATTCCACAGCGTGACGGCGGTACTCACCTGGCAGGCTTCCGTGCGGCGATGACCCGTACTCTGAACGCCTACATGGACAAAGAAGGCTACAGCAAAAAAGCCAAAGTCAGCGCCACCGGCGACGATGCGCGTGAAGGCCTGATTGCGGTTGTGTCCGTGAAAGTACCAGACCCGAAATTCTCCTCCCAGACCAAAGACAAACTGGTTTCTTCTGAGGTGAAATCGGCGGTTGAACAGCAGATGAACGAACTGCTGGCGGAATACCTGCTGGAAAACCCAACCGACGCGAAAATCGTGGTTGGCAAAATTATTGATGCTGCCCGTGCGCGTGAAGCTGCACGTCGTGCCCGTGAAATGACCCGTCGTAAAGGTGCGCTGGACTTAGCAGGCCTGCCGGGCAAACTGGCGGACTGCCAGGAACGCGACCCGGCGCTCTCCGAACTGTACCTTGTGGAAGGGGACTCTGCGGGCGGCTCTGCGAAGCAGGGGCGTAACCGCAAGAACCAGGCGATTCTGCCGTTGAAAGGTAAAATCCTCAACGTTGAGAAAGCCCGTTTCGATAAGATGCTGGCTTCCCAGGAAGTGGCGACGCTTATCACCGCGCTTGGCTGCGGGATTGGTCGTGACGAATACAACCCGGATAAACTGCGTTATCACAGCATCATCATCATGACCGATGCGGACGTCGACGGCTCGCACATTCGTACGTTGCTGTTGACCTTCTTCTATCGTCAGATGCCGGAAATCATCGAACGCGGTCACGTCTATATTGCCCAGCCGCCGCTGTACAAAGTGAAGAAAGGTAAGCAGGAACAGTACATTAAAGACGATGAAGCGATGGATCAGTACCAAATCTCCATCGCACTGGATGGTGCTTCTTTACACACCAACGCTAGTGCACCTGCCCTGGCTGGCGAAGCGTTAGAAAAACTGGTGTCTGAGTACAATGCGGCGCAGAAAATGATCGTGCGTATGGAGCGTCGTTACCCGAAAGCAATGCTGAAAGAACTTATCTATCAGCCGACGCTGACGGAAGCCGACCTTTCCAACGAGCAGACTGTTACCCGTTGGGTGAATGCGCTGGTCAGCGAACTGAACGACAAAGAACAGCACGGCAGCCAGTGGAAGTTTGATGTCCACGCTAATGTCGAACAAAACCTGTTCGAGCCGATTGTTCGCGTGCGTACTCACGGTGTGGATACTGACTATCCGCTGGATCACGAGTTTATCACCGGCGGCGAATATCGCCGTATCTGCACGCTGGGCGAGAAACTGCGTGGTTTGCTGGAAGAAGATGCGTTTATCGAACGTGGTGAGCGTCGTCAGCCGGTAGCCAGCTTCGAGCAGGCGCTGGACTGGCTGGTGAAAGAGTCCCGTCGCGGCCTCTCCATCCAGCGTTATAAAGGTCTGGGCGAGATGAACCCGGAACAGTTGTGGGAAACCACCATGGACCCGGAAAGCCGCCGTATGCTGCGCGTTACCGTTAAGGATGCGATTGCCGCCGACCAGCTGTTCACCACGCTGATGGGCGACGCCGTTGAACCGCGTCGTGCGTTTATCGAAGAAAACGCCCTGAAGGCGGCGAATATCGATATTTAATGGCATTAGCAATGCGCTTTTGCCTGATGCGCTACGCTTATCAGGCCTACGAAATTCCTGCAATATATTGAATTTGCACGATTTTGTAGGCCGGATAAGGCGTTCACGCCGCATCCGGCATGAACAAAGCGCACTTCGTCGACAACCTGATCGTTCCCTTATATAAGGGAACGGTTTTTTTATTAGTAACGCATTGCGGGTAGCGAGTGTAATAAAATGGCGTAGCCAATCCCTAATATAACGGCCACTATAAATATTATTAAAATCAATATATCTATAAACTTTTTCATACGATATCCTTGATGAGTTTCCATGTTTGGCATTTAATCTTGTTTTTAGAATGACTAATATAGTTACACCGCTATATTAGTAGCGCATTGCCGGTAGTGAGTTAATGATAATAAGATACCCAATAGCCTGAAATGGTGCAGTGATAACATCAGCAACCACAGAAAATGGCACAAGTAAATATTTGGCAGAAAAAGACGATTTATCTTTATTAATTACAAGAGTACTTTTGTTTTTAAACGGGATAACGACAGCATTATCTTCATTATTAGATTTTATCGAACCTGATAGAAGAAGCATTACGCTAGTACCAGGATCGTTTTTATTTAGATTAAAAGCTTTTTTTAAACTGTTTTTTTGCTGTGGTGTGACCTCGTCTGGATAACGATAGAAGATATTAACGTCGTAGCACATGAAATCATTGCTATGATTCTTTTGGCTGTAACATTGAATCCACGAAGAAATTTCTATTGCCTGAGGCGAAAGTTCGGGATTGTTTAGAAAGGTGGTAAAGTTCCTGTTGATTTTGCCTTGGCTGGTTTCATCGCTAAGTTGATAGTTATTGTTTTTACCGATGAGTGTCCAGGTTTTAACACCAGTATTTGTTGTTGATTGGCTTACACCGCGGATTTCATCTTTTTTCCAGATTACTGTACCGCTCTGGTCTTCATCTATACTCTTTATAAGAGATTTTGTAACGCAGCCAGTTAAACCAAATCCAGAGAAACAACTCACTATTGTTATAGAACATAGTGCTTTAATAAATTTCTTCATGGCAATCATCCTGATAGTATTATTACCTCTTGGTAGTCGCAATGTGATAATACATTTGCATTATGATTAATAGTCTGTTTGTGGACATTTCATAAAAGAAAAACAATTAAAAATGTTATAAAATTATTCACATTATTAAATTTACAACTATCAAATAGAACTTTACATAAATATTAGTGTGTAAACATATAAGCTGAAGTAATAAAAAATATTGATGCTATAAGAAAACGTCAGACTCAGCGTTTGGTTGGCAAAAAATTACTGATGATATTGAGTATAATATCTTGAAAAGATGAATAAAATAAAAAACGGCGGAGAACATCTGTACCTTTTTGCTTTCACAATTCCAACAATTGTCCCGCAGAACTATACTTTTTGAGTCAACACGTAACGCTTTACAGGTGATTATCATGGGGCTTTTTGATGAAGTTGTAGGTGCCTTTCTGAAAGGCGATGCGGGGAAATATCAGGCTATTTTAAGTTGGGTTGAGGAGCAGGGCGGCATTCAGGTGCTGCTGGAAAAACTGCAAAGTGGCGGTTTAGGTGCCATTCTCTCAACCTGGTTGAGTAATCAACAGGGTAATCAACCCGTTAGCGGCGAGCAACTGGAGTCGGCGCTCGGCACAAACGCGGTGTCCGATCTTGGACAAAAACTCGGCGTGGATACCAGTGCTGCTTCTAACATGCTGGCGGAACAATTGCCGAAGATTATTGATGCTCTCTCGCCGCAGGGCGAAGTTTCACCGCAAGCTAATAACGATCTGCTTTCCGCAGGTATGGAACTGCTGAAAGGGAAACTTTTCCGTTAAGCAAAAGGGGAGCACGCCATGCGCGTTGCATCCCCCTTTTCCCTCAGGTGTTGTACTGATTTTTGAGCGGAATCGCGTTAGCATGGGTCAGGAACCAATCTACCTGGGGAACTCATGGCTATCAAACTCATTGCTATCGATATGGATGGCACACTTCTGCTGCCCGATCACACCATTTCTCCCGCCGTTAAAAATGCGATTGCCGCAGCTCGCGCCCGTGGCGTGAATGTTGTGCTAACGACGGGCCGCCCTTATGCAGGCGTTCACAGCTACCTGAAAGAGCTGCATATGGAACAACCTGGCGACTACTGCATTACTTACAATGGCGCGCTGGTGCAGAAGGCCGCCGATGGCAGCACCGTGGCGCAAACAGCATTGAGCTATGACGACTATCGTTTCCTGGAAAAACTCTCTCGCGAAGTCGGTTCCCATTTCCACGCGCTGGATCGCACCACGCTGTATACCGCCAACCGCGATATCAGCTATTACACGGTGCATGAATCTTTCGTTGCCACCATTCCGCTGGTGTTCTGCGAAGCGGAGAAAATGGACCCCAATACCCAGTTCCTGAAAGTGATGATGATTGATGAACCCGCCATCCTCGACCAGGCCATCGCGCGCATTCCGCAGGAAGTGAAAGAAAAATACACCGTGCTGAAAAGCGCGCCGTACTTCCTCGAAATTCTCGATAAACGCGTCAATAAAGGTACAGGCGTGAAATCGCTGGCTGACGTGTTGGGCATTAACCTGGAAGAAATCATGGCGATTGGCGATCAGGAAAACGACATCGCAATGATTGAATACGCAGGCGTCGGTGTGGCAATGGATAACGCTATTCCTTCGGTGAAAGAAGCGGCGAACTTTGTCACCAAATCCAACCTCGAAGATGGCGTGGCGTTTGCTATTGAAAAGTATGTGCTGAATTAATTAGTGGGCGGGCAAAGTGTGTTGTTGCATTTGCCCGTTTCTATGATTATTTGCTTACTGAGCTGGCAACGATTAATTGCAGCGGTGAAGTGATGATATCCAACGTCAAAGTCACTGGCAGCAAAGCATTGACGGCGCCTTTGGGAATACCGCCTGACGAATAGCGTTTATAAAAAACCACTTTAAATGGATGGTAAAACGCCATCACATTTGAGTAATTCATTTTTTTGTTTTTCTCATGGATTGTTCCTTTCAGGTTTTCCAGTGTCCAGGTACAATTCTGAACGCCACAGGCAAATCCATAATGTATTGCCAGAGCTTTTTCTTCTTCCGTGGTCCAGTTGTAATAGAGTGATATCTTGCCGGTAAATTTCTTTTCCCCGCTTTCAATGACAAATATCGCATCATCGGCGGTATGAATATTATGCCGATTAATTGCTGGATCATTGAGCATAACGACGACATCGTCCCCTCCGTCGGTTATCAAATAATCCAGAGATTCCCCTACAAAAACATAACCTTTGGTCCCATTACTATCTTTTGCCAGCGATAACCCTCTGATGGTGTCGGACTGATACTGATACGTTCCGGATGTTCTTTTACCCGTATTAGAAACAAGAGCATAAGATAGACACCCCGAAAGCATTAGCGCTAGTGAAAACAAACCGAAAAATTTAAATAATCCCTTAAAATTCAACTTCATGATTAATCCTTTAAACGAGTAGCTAAACCATTGAAAGCATACTCTTCTTTCCCTCCTTATTAGCGCCTGACATCCCTTTTCAGATTTCTGCCTGATGCATGTCATCTTTTCACTTATTGTTCTTTTTGTGATCTAAATTGTAGTACAACAACAATAAATTGTACTACATTATGGCTATGGAAATGGCGAACGGTTTCACGCTGGTACTACAAAGTTGCCGTATTGTGCAGCGATCAAGGTAAAGTAGAGAAGAACATACAGAGCACAAGGACTCTCCATGACTCTCAATAAAACCGATCGCATCGTCATTACGCTGGGTAAGCAGATTGTGAGCGGCAAATACGTACCCGGTTCGCCGCTTCCGGCTGAGGCAGAACTCTGTGAGGAGTTTGAAACCTCGCGCAACATCATTCGCGAAGTATTCCGCTCGCTGATGGCGAAGCGGCTGATTGAAATGAAACGCTATCGCGGCGCGTTTGTGGCACCGCGCAACCAGTGGAATTACCTCGACACTGACGTACTGCAATGGGTTCTGGAAAACGACTACGACCCACGGCTTATCAGTGCAATGAGCGAAGTACGAAATCTGGTGGAACCAGCGATTGCCCGTTGGGCGGCGGAGCGCGCGACCTCCAGCGATCTGGCGCAGATTGAGTCCGCGCTGAACGAGATGATTGCCAACAATCAGGATCGCGAGGCGTTTAACGAAGCGGATATTCGCTACCACGAAGCGGTGCTGCAGTCGGTGCATAACCCGGTGTTACAGCAACTTAGCATTGCGATCAGTTCGCTGCAGCGGGCGGTTTTTGAACGAACCTGGATGGGCGATGAAGCCAATATGCCGCAAACGCTTCAGGAACATAAGGCGCTGTTCGATGCGATACGGCATCAGGACGGCGATGCGGCAGAGCAGGCGGCACTCAGCATGATTGCCAGTTCGACACGAAGATTAAAGGAAATCACATGACAGTGTGCTACATCGCAATTGACCGGGGAATATCTCCATAATCCCCAGCGAGTGCCTCTCTCATGACGATAACCACAATGTTATGCGTGGTGAAGAAAGCCAATTGCACGGTGCGCAAGCGCCGGGCAAACAGTAGAACGTATCACGCAGCAGGCAGCAGCATTTGTTAAGGCGTATCGAGAGGCAGAGCAATGAAAATCACCAAAATTACCACGTATCGTTTACCTCCCCGTTGGATGTTCCTGAAAATTGAAACCGATGAAGGTGTGGTCGGTTGGGGCGAGCCAGTGATTGAAGGCCGCGCGCGCACGGTTGAAGCGGCAGTTCATGAGCTGGGCGACTATCTGATTGGTCAGGACCCTTCGCGCATCAATGACTTATGGCAAGTGATGTATCGCGCCGGTTTTTATCGCGGTGGCCCGATTCTGATGAGCGCTATCGCCGGAATCGACCAGGCGTTATGGGATATCAAAGGCAAAGTGCTGAATGCGCCGGTCTGGCAACTGATGGGCGGCCTGGTTCGCGACAAAATTAAAGCCTACAGTTGGGTCGGCGGCGATCGTCCGGCGGATGTTATCGACGGTATTAAAACGCTGCGTGAAATCGGCTTCGATACCTTCAAGTTGAATGGTTGCGAAGAACTGGGGCTGATTGATAACTCCCGCGCGGTGGATGCGGCGGTCAACACCGTGGCACAAATTCGTGAAGCTTTTGGCAATCAGATTGAGTTTGGCCTTGATTTCCACGGTCGCGTCAGCGCGCCGATGGCGAAAGTGCTGATTAAAGAACTGGAACCGTATCGTCCGCTGTTTATTGAAGAACCGGTATTAGCAGAACAAGCCGAATACTACCCGAAACTGGCGGCACAGACGCATATTCCACTGGCGGCGGGCGAACGAATGTTCTCACGCTTCGAGTTTAAGCGCGTGCTGGAAGCGGGTGGGATTTCGATTCTGCAACCGGATCTCTCCCACGCAGGCGGTATTACCGAATGCTACAAAATTGCCGGAATGGCAGAAGCCTATGACGTAACTCTTGCGCCGCACTGCCCACTCGGGCCGATTGCACTGGCGGCTTGCCTGCATATCGACTTTGTTTCCTATAACGCGGTACTTCAGGAGCAAAGTATGGGCATTCACTACAACAAAGGCGCGGAGTTACTCGACTTTGTGAAAAACAAAGAAGACTTCAACATGGTCGGCGGTTTCTTTAAACCATTGACGAAACCGGGCTTAGGCGTGGAAATCGACGAAGCCAAAGTCATTGAGTTCAGTAAACATGCCCCGGACTGGCGTAATCCGCTCTGGCGTCATGAAGATAACAGCGTAGCAGAGTGGTAATTCCTGCAACGTAAGCCCCTCATCGGGCAATAAAACTTTAATACAAAAATATAACCCTCTGTACATTACAGGGCATGGTGAGCGGCTTCGCTATGCCCAAAATCTGGAGACAGCTCGCTATGGATATTCCCGTTAATGCAGCAAAGCCGGGGCGTCGGCGCTATCTGACGCTGGTGATGATCTTTATTACGGTGGTCATTTGTTATGTCGACCGCGCCAACCTGGCCGTGGCTTCCGCCCATATTCAGGAAGAGTTCGGTATTACTAAAGCGCAAATGGGCTATGTATTTTCGGCCTTCGCCTGGCTTTATACACTATGCCAGATCCCCGGTGGTTGGTTTTTAGATCGCGTAGGTTCACGCGTGACTTATTTTATTGCGATATTTGGCTGGTCAGTGGCGACTTTATTCCAGGGCTTTGCCACGGGATTAATGTCATTAATTGGGCTGCGTGCGATAACCGGTATTTTCGAAGCGCCCGCTTTTCCGACCAATAACCGTATGGTGACCAGTTGGTTCCCGGAACATGAACGCGCTTCAGCCGTTGGTTTTTATACCTCTGGCCAGTTTGTCGGTCTGGCGTTTCTGACCCCGCTGCTGATCTGGATTCAGGAGATGTTGAGCTGGCACTGGGTGTTCATTGTCACTGGTGGTATCGGCATTATCTGGTCGCTGATTTGGTTTAAAGTTTATCAGCCGCCGCGCCTGACCAAAGGCATCAGCAAAGCTGAACTGGATTACATTCGTGATGGCGGCGGCCTGGTGGATGGTGATGCGCCGGTGAAAAAAGAGGCGCGTCAGCCGTTAACAGCAAAAGACTGGAAGCTGGTGTTTCATCGTAAACTGATTGGCGTCTATCTCGGGCAATTTGCGGTGGCTTCTACACTGTGGTTCTTCTTAACCTGGTTCCCGAACTATTTAACCCAGGAAAAAGGAATAACGGCGCTAAAAGCGGGCTTTATGACCACGGTGCCATTTCTTGCCGCATTTGTTGGCGTATTGCTCTCCGGCTGGGTAGCGGATCTGCTGGTGCGTAAGGGATTTTCGCTGGGCTTTGCGCGTAAAACACCAATTATCTGCGGTTTGCTGATCTCTACCTGCATTATGGGCGCTAACTACACCAATGACCCGATGATGATTATGTGCCTGATGGCGCTGGCTTTCTTCGGCAACGGTTTTGCTTCTATTACCTGGTCGCTAGTGTCTTCTTTAGCACCGATGCGCCTGATTGGTTTAACCGGCGGCGTGTTTAACTTCGCCGGTGGTTTGGGCGGTATTACTGTACCTTTGGTGGTCGGTTACCTGGCACAGGGTTACGGTTTCGCACCTGCACTGGTTTATATCTCCGCCGTCGCGTTGATTGGCGCACTTTCTTACATCCTGCTGGTGGGCGATGTGAAGCGCGTTGGGTAATCCTTTATCTGTGGAATATGCGCTATGCCACTGCGCATAATCCACTTTCTTAAGGCCGGTGCAGTTAAGCATCGGCTTTTTACTATCTTGCCGTAGAGCTTTAACCGCAGTTTGCGAGTGGCGCGCCAGTAAGCGGCGTTGATCTTCTCTGGCTGCTTCAGTAACACTGAACGCAGAATATCTGCGCTATCCAGCGCATAGCTAATCCCCTCCAGCGAGCTGGCGCTGATAAATCCCGCCGCTTCGCCAATAAGAAAGGCATTGTCCTTACCACAGATAAAATCCTGCCAGCGTGAGGGAAATAACACGGTGCATTTCTCGCTTTTTACCGCTTTGCCAAACTGGAACTGAAAGGCAGTCATTTTCTCTTTCAGCGCTGCGAAACGCGTCTGGCCGTCTTTCATCGGATAGGCGCCGCCAAAAATAAAATAACCGTCTTTGCTAATACTCCATGAATAACAGTCGGTTATTTCATTATCAAAGATGCAGGAGTAGAACGGTACCGGATGTTTCTCGGCGAACCACTGCTGGATAGCGACATATTTACGTATCTGGTGATCCGGGTAGAGATGTCGCCGCACCATCGAGTTTGCACCGTCAGCACCAACCAGATAGCGGGCAGTAATGTGCTGCTCCCAGCCGTCCGCCCGGAAGATGACATGCCATTTATCATCCTCACGCCAGATTTTCCGGCACAGACTATCGTGGTAAACGTCAACGCTCGCGGGGATCAGCGACTTCATCCACAAGTCGAAGGCATGGCGATTGATATTGATATAACTTCGCTGGTAGTTACGTGTGAGCGATGCTGCTACATCAACGGTTTTCACGCTGAAAATCTGCGGGTTGGCGATCACATCGACAGGAAGCGTCAGCCCATCACGAATAAAAGAACGCTGCGCGTCCGGTGCCAGCAGACCACCACAAGGCTTGCTGAAGCCTTCTGTACCGTACTGGTGTTTTTTATCCAGCGCGATCACCTGCATTTTGCCTGCTAACTGCCGCGCCAGAGCAGAACCAGCCGGGCCGAGGCCAATAATCGCCACGTCGAAATGTTCCATCTTTTCACTCACATTCATCACGATGGCAAAAGACTATTGTCTGAAAGTGAAGTCCTTGTGAAGTATGATGGCGGGAATCGTTTTGTATCAGGACCGCGCCATGAAACAGATAACCTTTGCTCCCCGTAATCACTTGCTCACCAATACCAACACCTGGACACCCGACAGCCAGTGGCTGGTGTTTGACGTGCGGCCTTCTGGCGCGTCGTTTACCGGTGAGACAATTGAGCGCGTGAATATCCATACTGGCGAGGTCGAGGTTATCTACCGGGCGTCAGAGGGAGCGCACGTCGGCGTGGTGACCGTTCATCCGAAGTCAGAGAAATATGTCTTTATCCACGGACCTGAAAATCCTGATGAAACATGGCATTACGATTTCCATCACCGTCGCGGCGTGATTGTTGAAGGCGGCAAGATGAGCAATCTCGATGCAATGGATATTACCATTCCGTACACATCAGGGGCGTTGCGTGGCGGCAGCCATGTGCATGTTTTTAGCCCGAACGGCGAAATGGTGAGTTTTACCTATAACGACCACGTGCTGCATGAACGCGATCCTGCGTTGGATTTGCGTAACGTCGGGGTTGCGGCGCCGTTTGGTCCGGTCAATGTGCAAAAGCAGCATCCGCGTGAATACAGCGGTAGCCACTGGTGCGTGCTGGTCAGCAAAACAACGCCCACGCCGCAGCCGGGCAGTGATGAAATCAATCGCGCTTATGAAGAAGGATGGGTAGGAAACCACGCTTTGGCGTTTATTGGCGATACGCTTTCGCAAAAGGGTGAGAAAGTGCCGGAGCTGTTTATTGTCGAGTTGCCGAAAGATGAAAACGGCTGGAAATTGCCGGGCGACGCGCCGTTAAGCGGAACAGAATCAACTCTGCCCGCGCCGCCGCGTGGCGTTATGCAGCGACGATTAACCTTTACGCACCATCGTACTTATCCGGGCTTAGTCAACGCCCCGCGCCATTGGGTGCGGTGTAACCCTCAAGGAACGCAAATCGCGTTTTTGATGCGGGATGATAACGGCATTGTGCAACTGTGGCTTATCTCGCCACAGGGCGGCGAACTGCGCCAGTTAACCAATAACAAAACGGATATTCAGTCGGCGTTTAACTGGCATCCGTCAGGAGAATGGCTGGGCTTTGTGCTGGATAATCGGATTGCCTGCGCACACGCGCAAAGCGGTAAGGTTGAATATTTAACCGAAAATCACGCCAACTCACCTTCGGCGGACGCGGTGGTCTTCTCGCCGGATGGTCAATGGCTGGCGTGGATGGAAGCCGGCCAGCTGTGGATCACCAAAACTGGCCGCTAAATCAGTTCACGGGCATTCTGGCGGGGGGAATAACGGCATTGGTGGCTTGCGTATCGGTCTCGCTTTTTTCAACGCGAGAGCGCAACGAACTGTCTTTACGGAACATATCCCATGGCAGAAGTAGCGTATCCACGACTGCGGTAAATGGCATGTCGAGAACTGCCAGCGATTTCGTACCCCAGTTGGTGTCACTGTCGCCAATCATGGTGGCACTGGCGCGGGTGCCGGGATACGTTCCCTCCTTCCCCCCGGTATGGGACATTACGCTGGAGCATCCTCCGAGTAATGTCATTCCGCTGCATATCATGAGCGCTAACAACACATTTCTTATCATAATAAATTCATCTGTTGATCGTGGGTGTTGGCATGATGTGTTATAGCGATCCCTTGCTGAAAATAACATCATCATCATGTCGCACTGTGGCGGCTATCGCACTTTAACGTTTCGTGCTGCCCCTCAGTCTATGCAATAGACCACAAACTGCAAAAAAAAGTCCGTCGAAAAGACTTGAAAAGTGCATATCCAGACCCATTTTTATACCGTAGCCAATGAGAACGCGCCTGATGGGTGTTCTGGCTATCCGACCTGTCCATTGTGGAAGGTCTTACATTCTCGCTGATTTCAGGAGCTATTAATTATGCGTAACTTTGATTTATCCCCGCTTTACCGTTCTGCTATTGGATTTGATCGTTTGTTTAACCACTTAGAAAACAACCAGAGCCAGAGTAATGGCGGCTACCCTCCGTACAATGTTGAACTGGTAGACGAAAACCATTACCGCATTGCTATCGCGGTGGCTGGCTTTGCCGAAAGTGAACTGGAAATTACCGCCCAGGACAATCTGCTGGTGGTGAAAGGTGCTCACGCCGACGAACAAAAAGAGCGCACCTATCTGTACCAGGGCATCGCTGAACGCAACTTTGAACGTAAATTCCAGTTAGCCGAGAACATTCATGTTCGTGGCGCTAACCTGGTGAACGGCCTGCTGTATATCGATCTCGAACGCGTGATTCCAGAAGCGAAAAAACCGCGCCGTATCGAAATCAACTAATTCTCTAAGGCCGCAGTGCGCGGCCTGACATTTGATGCTCGCCGTCAGGGAGCATATGCGAATCTTCGGATTTGCAGGTACTTACTCGCTTCTTAGAAGGAGAAATGATTATGCGTAATTTCGATTTATCCCCACTGATGCGTCAATGGATCGGTTTTGACAAACTGGCCAACGCACTGCAAAACGCCGGTGAAAGCCAGAGCTTCCCGCCGTACAACATTGAGAAAAGCGACGATAACCACTACCGCATTACCCTTGCGCTGGCAGGTTTTCGTCAGGAAGATTTAGATATTCAACTGGAAGGTACCCGCCTGAGCGTAAAAGGCACGCCGGAGCAGCCAAAAGAAGAGAAAAAATGGCTGCATCAAGGGCTTATGAATCAGCCGTTTAACCTGAGCTTTACGCTGGCTGAAAATATGGAAGTCTCTGGCGCAACCTTCGTTAATGGTTTACTGCATATTGATTTAATTCGTAATGAGCCTGAACCCATCGCAGCGCAGCGTATCGCTATCAGCGAACGTCCCGCGTTAAATAGCTAATTAGCTATTCTCTTTGCCCCGCCAGTTTGGTGGGGCTTTTTTTGTCTGCAATCTTCAGCAATGTTTTAATTTTCGCCAGTTTAAGAGGTTCCGGCACTCTCTTTCCCGTGATAATGTGCGCCATAAGGCAAATCTGCTTCACCGATTCAGCCATAATCCCCGGTAATTAAAATGTTATTTCAAGAGAAATGGACGATGAGTGATATAGCATTAACAGTCAGTATTCTGGCTTTGGTGGCGGTCGTCGGTTTGTTTATCGGCAACGTCAAGTTTCGCGGCGTTGGATTGGGCATTGGCGGCGTACTGTTCGGCGGGATTATCGTCGGTCATTTTGTGTCACAGGCGGGGATGACATTAAGTAGCGATATGCTGCATGTTATCCAGGAATTTGGTCTTATCCTTTTCGTGTATACCATCGGGATTCAGGTGGGGCCGGGCTTCTTTGCCTCGTTGCGTGTCTCCGGGTTGCGCCTCAATTTGTTTGCTGTTTTGGTTGTTATCCTCGGTGGTCTGGTCACGGCCATCTTACATAAACTGTTCGATATCCCACTTCCAGTGGTGCTGGGGATTTTCTCTGGCGCGGTTACCAATACGCCAGCACTGGGGGCAGGTCAGCAAATCTTACGCGACCTGGGCACACCGATGGAGATGGTTGACCAGATGGGGATGAGTTACGCGATGGCGTATCCATTTGGGATTTGTGGGATTTTGTTCACCATGTGGATGCTACGGGTTATTTTCCGTGTCAATGTTGAGACGGAAGCCCAGCAGCACGAGTCCACGCGAACCAACGGCGGTGCGCTAATCAGGACGATTAACATCCGTGTTGAGAACCCTAATTTGCATAATTTAGCCATTAAAGATGTGCCGATTCTCAATGGCGATAAAGTTATCTGCTCACGATTGAAACGAGAAGAAACCTTAAAAGTGCCTTCGCCAGAGACCGTTATTCAACTGGGCGATTTGCTGCATCTGGTGGGGCAGCCTGCAGATTTGCATAATGCACAATTGGTGATTGGGCAGGAAGTGGATACTTCGCTATCAACGAAAGGCACAGATTTACGCGTCGAACGCGTGGTGGTCACCAATGAGAATGTGCTCGGTAAACGTATTCGCGACCTGCACTTTAAGGAGCGCTATGACGTCGTTATCTCGCGCCTGAACCGTGCTGGAGTTGAATTAGTTGCAAGTAGCGATATTAGCCTGCAATTTGGCGATATTCTCAACCTGGTTGGACGCCCGTCCGCGATTGATGCCGTGGCTAATGTATTAGGTAATGCGCAGCAAAAATTACAACAGGTGCAGATGTTACCGGTGTTTATTGGTATTGGGCTTGGCGTATTGTTGGGCTCCATTCCGGTGTTTGTGCCTGGATTCCCGGCTGCATTGAAGTTGGGGCTGGCGGGGGGGCCGCTAATTATGGCGCTTATCCTCGGGCGTATCGGCAGCATTGGTAAGCTTTACTGGTTTATGCCGCCAAGTGCCAACCTGGCGCTGCGCGAACTGGGTATCGTACTGTTTCTCTCGGTAGTTGGTCTGAAATCCGGCGGCGATTTTATCCATACACTGGTGGATGGTGAAGGGTTAAGCTGGATAGGCTATGGTGCATTGATTACCGCAATTCCGCTGATCACGGCTGGCATTTTGGCGCGGATGTTAGTCAAAATGAATTATCTCACGATGTGCGGGATGCTCGCGGGTTCAATGACCGATCCTCCGGCGCTGGCGTTTGCCAATAATCTTCATCCTACCAGTGGCGCGGCGGCGCTCTCTTACGCCACGGTGTATCCGTTAGTCATGTTCCTGCGCATTATCACACCGCAATTACTGGCGGTGCTTTTCTGGAGTATCGGTTAACGCCTTTTTGGGTGGAGTTACCGTCAATGGTACTCCACCTGGTATTTCTGAACATCATCGAGTCATTTACACACTCGCCATTCTGGTTATTACTGGTTTGTATTCTTCAGTACGGCTGACGGCGCATAACCAAATTTATGCTTAAAGGCTTTGCTAAAATGAAAGGAGTCGAAGAAGTTGAGCGTATCAGCGACTTCGCCAACCGAGTTCCCTTCTTGCTTTAATAGTGAGAGCGCCAGATCCAGACGTGCATCAAGGTAATATTCTTTCGGTGTCTTGCCGGTGTAGCGTAAAAACAGGCGACGCAACCAGGTTTCGCTACAGGGGATGGTGGCGGCCATATCGGCAACACTCCAGCGTTGTTGCAGGCTGGCATGTAAAGTGGCAATTAATTTTTCAATTTGCCGCCGTTGTGGATCTTTTTTGCCGTCTGCGTGCATAAGACAAATCCACTGATAAATAATTTTCGTCAGAAAAGCGACTGCCAGATTATTTTTTATCGCCTCTACCGAAGTAATTAATTCAGCAACTTCTGTGAGTTCTTGATTATAAACTTCGCCATTATAAATAACGCTCTGTTGACCGACAGGAATATCCATCATGCTGGTGGGGGTAAATTCCATCCAGTACTGTTCCCAGACTAAACCTTCACAGTGATAAGAGTGAATATCCATCGGTTTTAAAAATATAATACAGTTGCCATGCAGTGTTATTTGCTCACCATTCTTTAAAAGAATTTTTCCACATCCTTGTACGGTATACACCGCCACCCAGGAGTTGGCGATAAGCGGTTTCTTCTTGTCTCGCGGCCAGATTACGCGGTAATGCTCATCGGCATAGGTATGCCAGAGTGAGATCAGAGAAATTCCGCTGGAGATCACATTTTCGTTAATCAATAAGGGAATATTGTATGGAGTATCGTTTTTTACATCCGAACTTTGCAATTTTCCATTCATTTTAATATCCCTCCGGCGAATTATGCTCACAACCTGAACTTAACAGAAAACAATCCGTTCAGGGATATGACGTTTGTATTTTAAGAATCTGACTGCCTGACCCGACGCATTTTACCTCTCCCTATATTCATGCGTCCGGGACATAAACATAAATAAGGGCTATGAGATGAATTCGTTACAAATCTTGAGTTTTGTCGGTTTTACGCTGCTGGTGGCGGTCATCACCTGGTGGAAGGTCCGCAATACAGATACTGGATCGCAACAAGGCTATTTTCTTGCCGGACGTTCACTAAAAGCGCCGGTCATCGCCGCTTCGTTAATGTTAACCAACCTTTCCACGGAACAACTGGTCGGCCTTTCCGGGCAGGCCTACAAAAGCGGCATGTCGGTAATGGGCTGGGAAGTCACTTCTGCGGTGACGCTGATCTTCCTTGCGCTAATCTTTTTGCCGCGCTACCTGAAGCGCGGAATTGCCACCATCCCCGATTTCCTTGAGGAACGTTATGATAAAACTACGCGTATTATCATCGACTTCTGCTTCCTCATTGCCACCGGTGTCTGCTTTCTGCCGATTGTTCTCTACTCCGGCGCGTTGGCGCTCAACAGCTTGTTTCACGTGGGTGAATCGCTACAACTTTCCGATGGCGCGGCTATCTGGTTGTTGGTGATTTTGCTCGGTCTGGCGGGGATTCTGTATGCGGTGATTGGCGGGCTGCGCGCAATGGCGGTGGCGGACTCCATCAACGGTATTGGGCTGGTTATCGGTGGATTGATGGTTCCAGTATTCGGCCTGATCGCGATGGGTAAAGGTAGCTTTTTGCAAGGTATTGAACAACTCACGACTGTCCATGCCGAGAAACTAAACTCAGTAGGCGGCCCGACCGATCCCTTGCCGATAGGTGCCGCATTTACCGGTTTGATTCTGGTAAATACCTTTTACTGGTGTACTAATCAGGGCATCGTGCAACGCACGTTGGCGTCAAAAAGTCTGGCGGAAGGGCAGAAAGGGGCGCTGTTAACGGCGGTACTGAAAATGCTCGACCCGCTGGTGTTGGTGCTGCCTGGGCTGATTGCGTTTCACCTGTATCAGGATTTACCGAAAGCTGATATGGCTTATCCAACGCTGGTAAATAACGTTCTGCCGGTACCGTTGGTGGGTTTCTTCGGTGCAGTATTGTTTGGTGCGGTGATCAGTACCTTCAACGGTTTTCTGAATAGCGCCAGTACATTATTTAGTATGGGCATTTACCGGCGCATCATTAACCAAAATGCCGAGCCACAACAACTGGTCACTGTCGGGCGTAAATTTGGCTTTTTTATTGCCATCGTTTCGGTGCTGGTCGCGCCGTGGATCGCCAATGCGCCGCAAGGGCTATATAGCTGGATGAAGCAACTCAACGGCATCTACAACGTGCCGTTGGTCACCATCATCATTATGGGCTTTTTCTTCCCACGTATTCCGGCACTGGCGGCAAAAGTGGCGATGGGGATTGGCATTATCAGCTACATCACCATCAACTATCTGGTGAAGTTCGATTTCCATTTCCTCTATGTGCTGGCCTGTACGTTCTGTATCAACGTGGTGGTGATGTTGGTGATTGGTTTCATTAAACCTCGCGCTACGCCATTTACTTTCAAAGATGCATTCGCAGTGGACATGAAGCCGTGGAAAAACGTCAAGATCGCGTCAGTTGGCATCCTGTTCGCGATGATTGGCGTCTATGCAGGGTTGGCGGAATTCGGTGGCTATGGTACGCGCTGGTTAGCGATAGTCAGTTATTTCATTGCCGCCGTGGTCATTGTCTACCTGATTTTTGATAGCTGGCGTCATCGCCATGATCCAGCCGCAACGTTCACTTCCGACGCTAAGGATAGTCTATGAAACGCCCCAATTTTCTGTTCATTATGACCGACACACAGGCCACCAATATGGTCGGTTGCTATAGCGGTAAGCCGCTGAATACACAAAATATTGATAGTCTGGCGGCGGAAGGTATTCGCTTTAATTCCGCCTACACCTGTTCACCGGTCTGTACGCCAGCACGCGCCGGACTGTTTACTGGTATCTACGCTAACCAGTCCGGGCCGTGGACCAACAACATCGCGCCGGGCAAAAACATCTCCACCATGGGGCGCTACTTTAAGGATGCGGGCTATCACACCTGTTACATCGGCAAATGGCATCTCGACGGCCATGATTATTTTGGCACTGGCGAATGTCCGCCGGAGTGGGACGCCGATTACTGGTATGACGGGGCGAACTACCTTAGCGAACTGACTGAAAGAGAGATCAGCCTGTGGCGCAATGGCTTAAATAGCGTTGAGGATTTAAAGGCGAACCATATCGACGAAACCTTTACCTGGGCGCATCGCATCAGCAACCGGGCAGTGGATTTTCTGCAACAGCCCGCGCGCGCCGAGGAACCTTTTCTGATGGTGGTTTCGTATGACGAGCCGCATCACCCGTTCACCTGTCCGGTGGAGTATTTAGAGAGATATGAAGACTTTTACTACGAACTGGGCGAGAAAGCGCAGGATGATCTGGTGAACAAACCGGAACATCACCGTTTATGGTCACAGGCAATGCCATCGCCAGTCGGTGATGATGGGCTTTATCACCATCCGCTCTATTTTGCCTGCAACGACTTTGTTGATGACCAGATCGGACGGGTTATCAATGCGTTAACGCCGGAGCAACGTGAAAATACGTGGGTCATTTATACTTCCGATCACGGTGAAATGATGGGCGCGCATAAGCTCATCAGCAAAGGAGCGGCGATGTATGACGACATTACTCGTATTCCGCTGATCATCCGTTCGCCGCAAGGGGAGTCGCGACAGGTTGATACGCCAGTCAGCCATATTGATTTACTACCGACAATGATGGCGCTGGCGGATATTGAAAAACCTGACATTTTGCCAGGGGAAAATATCCTCGCAGCGAAAGAACCACGTGGCGTAATGGTGGAATTTAACCGTTATGAGATTGAGCATGACAGCTTTGGCGGCTTTATCCCGGTCCGTTGTTGGGTGACAGATGACTATAAACTGGTGCTCAACCTCTTCACCAGTGATGAACTTTACGATCGCCGTAACGACCCAAATGAATTGCAAAACGTGATTGATGATATCCATTTTGCCGACGTTCGCAGCAAGTTGCATGACGCCTTACTGGATTATATGGACAAAATTCGCGATCCGTTCCGCAGTTATCAATGGAGCCTGCGTCCGTGGCGCAAAGATGCGCAACCGCGCTGGATGGGGGCGTTCCGTCCACGCCCACAGGATGGTTATTCTCCGGTGGTACGCGACTATGACACCGGTTTACCGACGCAAGGGGTGAAAGTCGAGGATAAAAAACAGAAGTTCTGACGATGATGCCCGCTGGCGGAAACCTGGCGGGCAATATTCAGGCCGCTTAAACCAGTGAACCGCCGGTCAGAAAGGAAAAGATAAGGAATATCAGCAAAATGCTGCACACGATGCCGATACCAAAAAGCAAGGTATGGAAAGCCAGCGTCCCGCCGCCAAATACCAGTGCGCCGCGAATGCCCCAGCGATTTTCCTTACGCATACCGCCAACAAACGCGCAGAGTAGCGCGGCAATGGCCAGTGCGATACCGCCTTTATCGAGGATTTTATCGACATCAACCGTCTCTTTTTTTTCCACCGTAGTGATTTTTTCACCTTTAATTCCGGCGAGAAGACCTCTTTTAATTTCCGCCGTTTTGTCAGCCACGATGCTTTCCAGCGTTGGTGGCGGCGCGGCAAAAGGGCCGAATGAAAAGTGGATAATACCCATCAATAAAGCGATGGCGCCGAACAGCATGCCCAGTGAACTGCTTTTATTTTGCGCTATGATACCCATCAGACCTCCTTGTAGCGGATGGCAAAAGCATATCAGGAAATGGACGGACGAAATTCTTAAAAAACCGCTAAGGCAAAGCGTTAGTGGAAGTGCAAAGGAGCAACAATGAAAATTTCCCGCCTCGGAGAAGCGCCGGATTACCGCTTCTCGCTGGCTAATGAGCGTACTTTTTTGGCCTGGATCCGTACCGCGTTGGGATTTCTGGCAGCGGGCGTCGGGCTGGATCAACTTGCGCCAGACTTCGCCACGCCCGTCATTCGTGAACTGCTGGCGTTATTGTTATGCCTGTTTTCCGGCGGGTTAGCGATGTATGGCTACCTGCGCTGGTTACGCAATGAAAAAGCGATGCGTCTGAAAGAAGACTTACCCTATACCAACAGCTTATTAATCATCAGCTTAATATTGATGATCGTGGCGGTAATCGTCATGGGGCTGGTGCTGTATGCCGGATAGTCGCAAAGCCAGACGCATTGCTGATCCCGGGCTTCAGCCAGAACGTACATCGCTGGCGTGGTTTCGCACCATGCTGGGCTATGGCGCGCTGATGGCGCTGGCAATTAAACACAACTGGCATCAGGCCGGCGCGTTGTTCTGGATTTCTATTGGCATCCTCGCCATTGTGGCGCTAATACTTTGGCGCTATACCCGTAATCGTAATTTAATGGATGTGACTAATAGTGATTTTTCTCAATTTAACGTAATCCGTGACAAATTTATGATCTCTCTCGCGGTGTTATCTCTTGCAATACTGTTTGCTGTAACGCATATACATCAACTAATCGTATTGATTGAGAGAGTTGTATGACAGGAAGTCAGGTTGTAAATGCTGAAGAGGACAGACATAAACTGGTTGTAGAGTATAAAGATGCGCTACAACCTGCCGATTTTTATCAAAATTTCAAACAGCAGGGTCTTCGCTCCGTGCAACTTATTCCCCATATAGAATTTGATGACCGGGGCGAGCTGACCGCTTCTTCGGTGACAGCTGAACTGTGGGGGCAATTTTTAATCGCTCTGTTCGAGCGTTGGGTGCGTGCAGATATTGGTCGTATATCTGTCGAACTTTTTGACGCCACGCTGCAAAAATGGTGCAGGAGCGAAAACGTACAACTTCGGCGGGAGTGTCAGGTGTGCGGCTGGCATCGCTTGTGCCTACATTCCCAGGCGGATTGTCCTGACAACGTACTTTGTGTTGGCTATCAAGCTTTTTATTCCCACTCTGCGCCGCACATGCGGGTGATGCGTGACTTGATAAAGCAGCATCGTTCTCCCATGGAGTTAATGACGATGCTGCGGTGACGTGAGCTTAAACGGGCTGCCCCTGATGCGACATCCGCGTCGCCAGCGGTAGCCAGCACAGCACGATCAATAATCCCATTAAGGTCATCAACAACCCCAGGCTGCCCTGACCGGTTTGCGGCAACATCGCGGAGAGCGACGCCAGCACGCCGGAACCAATGTTTTGCAGGCCGCCGACCAGCGCGCCAGCCGTGCCAGCCAGGAAGGGGAACGGCTCCATTGCGCCGCTGGTTGCCAGCGGAAACAGCATCCCGGCACCGAAAAAGAACAGCGCGGCGGGAACGAGCAGCGTCCAGACATTCATCACGCTAAACCAGCCGGGGATCCACATCATCAGTCCTGCCAACAGGCAGCAGATAACCGACTGCCACATTAACGTAGAGAAGCGTTTATTCGGTCGACCAGCAAACCATGCGCCGAAGAATGCCGCTGGAATTGGCAGAATAAACAAAATACTGACTGTCATGCTGCTTAACCCTAACACAGCCCCCATCAACACACCGGAACAGGCTTCGAAAGCGGCAATCCCTGCCAGACCGCCAATTAACATCAGCAAATAGCAGTTAAAGCCGCCATTGCCAAAGAGTGTTTTATAGCTGGTGAGCAGGCGCGTACGCGGCGCATCGGCAGGGCGTGTTTCTGGCATCCAGCGCGCCATGCTGAACGTCACACCAGCACAAAGCACCAGTAAAAACAGATAACAAGCTCGCCAGTTCCACATGGTATCCAGCAGGCCGCCAATGAGTGGTGCGAGCAAAGGGCTGACGAGAATACCCATATTTAACATGCTATTAGCGTGACGTAGCTGTGTCCGTTCATACAAATCACGCGGCAATGTACGCGCCATGACGCCGCCGACACCGGTTCCCATCCCCTGCATCGCGCTGGCAGCAATCAATACCGTCAGGCTGGAGGTGGTGACCGCAACCAGCGTCGCTAACATAAAAATGGACATTCCGACGAGGATCACCGGGCGACGACCTACCCTGTCGGAAATTGGGCCATAAAATAGTTGTGAGACACCGTAGGTCAGCAGATAAGCGCCCATTACGCTCTGCACCGCCCCTTCACGGACGTTGAGATCGCGCGCCATATCGGCAATAGCAGGAATATAAATAGTTTGTGCCATCTGACCGACGGCCACGAGTAATACCAACATCAATAACAAATTGACGTTTCTATGCCTTTTCATTATCACAGACGCTTTTAAAAAAATATTTAGAATAAGTTGCTACGCATTTCAATAAATGCGGGAGAGGAATCTATCACATTGATAAATGTTAGCCAGATATATATACGGAATGATGAATAACGAAGCGGCAGAATATATAAACAACAGCGGCAATAAATGTTGCCGGAAGGGACTTTAGATTAAATAAATTCTGTGGGTCGGATAAGATGCATCAGCAACGCATCCGACACGAGTCAGCCAGCAGAATATGAAAGGGGAGCGGTTTCCCACTCCCCTTAAGTGCGGCTTGAATCTGAATTACTTAAGATATTTCAGAACAGCATCAAGCAGTTGCAGTGCAGCAACAATGAGTTTGAGGATAAGAATGGCAATATCCACCAGGCTCATACGCGTCTCCTGTGGTTCAGGAGCACTGCCAGCTGACGTACCTTTCCGCTGCCTGTTGCCAGCTGTTGCGCACGCAGCTTCTTCAGAAGAAACGTTGTGCTTGTTGACATAACACAGTGTGCTCACGCGGGGTTAAGGCGCTGACGGCACCACCCGTTTCAGCCAGGACTTAGTGCGCCGGGTAACGATGCGGCCCCGCATAACACATTGCGTACAGTGATATTATAGAAGTTTGCTGTATAAATAAACAGTGATTTTTGGACAAAACGCAAACTGTGACCGATACTCAACTATGCAGTAAATAAGTCAAAATTCGTGCCGAAATTGCGCGTTCTGCGCGGAACACGTATACTTTCTATGTTGACATAATACAGTGTGCTTTGCGGTTACCAGCCGTGGGCGGCTGAAGAAACCTCGCTCCGGCGGGGTTTTTTGTTACCTGCGTTTCAGTACAAAACGTGATCAACCCCCCAATTATTCCTTGATGAAAAATTTTCCATTGTCTCCCCTGTAAAGCTGTGCTTGTATAAATATTGTTAAACACAAAACCAACAAGGTCCCCAATGACTATTTCCATGCTCAACGCAAAACTACTACCAACTGCGCCATCCGCCGCAGTGGTCGTCGTGCGTGTGGTGGTGGTCGTCGGCAATGCGCCGTAGGGACTGGAACAACACACGATTCCAAAACCCCGCCGGCGCAAACCGGGCGGGGTTTTTCGTTTAAGCACCTCCCGGAAAGTCGGCCCAGAAGAAAAGGACTGGAGCATGGCAAGTTCGGGCACAACATCGACACGTAAGCGTTTTACTGGCGCAGAATTTATCGTTCATTTCCTGGAACAGCAGGGCATTAAGATTGTGACGGGGATACCTGGTGGCTCGATTCTCCCTGTCTATGACGCCTTAAGCCAAAGCACGCAAATCCGCCATATTCTGGCCCGTCATGAACAGGGCGCGGGATTTATCGCCCAGGGGATGGCGCGTACCGACGGCAAACCAGCGGTTTGCATGGCCTGTAGCGGGCCTGGCGCGACCAACCTGGTGACCGCCATTGCCGATGCGCGGCTGGACTCCATTCCGCTGATTTGCATCACCGGTCAGGTTCCCGCCTCGATGATTGGCACAGATGCCTTCCAGGAAGTGGACACCTACGGCATTTCTATCCCCATCACTAAACACAACTATCTGGTCAGACATATCGAAGAACTCCCGCAGGTCATGAGCGATGCCTTCCGCATTGCGCAATCAGGCCGCCCTGGCCCGGTGTGGATAGACATTCCTAAGGATGTGCAAACGGCGGTTTTTGAGATTGAAGAACAGCCCGTGATGGCAGAAAAAGCCGCAACGCCTGCCTTTAGCGAAGAAAGCATTCGTAACGCTGCGGCAATGATTAACGCCGCCAAACGCCCGGTGCTTTATCTGGGCGGCGGCGTCATTAACGCGCCCGCGCGGGTGCGTGAACTGGCTGAGAAAGCGCAGCTGCCCACCACCATGACCTTAATGGCGCTGGGCATGTTGCCAAAAGCACATCCGCTGTCGCTGGGTATGCTGGGGATGCACGGCGTGCGCAGCACCAACTTTATCTTGCAGGAGGCGGACCTGTTGATTGTGCTCGGTGCACGTTTTGATGATCGGGCGATTGGCAAAACAGAGGAGTTCTGCCCGAACGCCAAAATCATCCATGTGGATATCGACCGCGCGGAGCTGGGCAAAGTTAAGCAACCGCACGTGGCGATTCAGGCGGATGTCGATGACGTGCTGGCGCAACTGATCCCGCGGGTGGAAGTCCATCCGCGTACAGAGTGGCACCAACAGGTGGCTGATTTACAACGTGAATTCCCGTGTCCTATTCCGAAAGCGTGCGATCCATTAACACATTACGGGCTGATTAACGCCGTTGCCGCCTGTGTCGATGACAACGCGATTATCACTACCGACGTGGGTCAGCACCAGATGTGGACGGCGCAAGCCTATCCGCTCAATCGCCCACGCCAGTGGCTGACTTCTGGTGGGCTGGGTACGATGGGCTTCGGCCTGCCTGCGGCGATTGGCGCGGCGCTGGCGAACCCCGATCGCAAAGTGTTGTGTTTTTCCGGTGACGGCAGTCTGATGATGAATATTCAGGAGATGGCCACCGCCAGCGAAAACCAGCTGGATGTCAAAATCATTCTGATGAATAACGAAGCACTGGGACTGGTGCATCAGCAACAGAGCCTGTTCTACAAGCAGGGCGTTTTTGCCGCCACCTATCCGGGAAAAATCAACTTTATGCAAATTGCTGCCGGATTCGGCCTCGAAACCTGTGATTTGAATAATGAAACCGATCCGCAGGCGGCATTACAGGAAATTATCAACCGCCCTGGTCCGGCGCTGATCCATGTACGCATTGATGCCGAAGAAAAAGTGTACCCTATGGTGCCGCCAGGCGCGGCAAATACTGAGATGGTGGGGGAATAAGCCATGCAAAACACAACTCATGACAACGTGATTCTGGAACTCACCGTTCGCAACCATCCCGGTGTAATGACCCACGTTTGTGGGCTTTTTGCCCGCCGTGCTTTTAACGTCGAAGGCATTCTTTGTCTACCGATTCAGGACAGTGATAAAAGCCACATCTGGCTACTGGTCAATGACGATCAGCGACTGGAACAAATGATAAGCCAGATAGACAAACTGGAGGATGTGGTGAAAGTGCAGCGTAACCAGTCCGACCCGACCATGTTTAACAAGATTGCTGTGTTCTTTCAGTAACCGCTCAAGGCTTGAACAGCGGCGCGCTTATCGTTAAGGTAAGCGCGTTTTTTTTACCCGCCAGGACAAGACCATGATAACCGTTGCCCTTATAGACGATCACCTTATCGTCCGCTCCGGCTTTGCACAGCTGCTGGGGCTGGAACCTGATTTGCAGGTAGTTGCCGAGTTTGGTTCCGGGCGTGAGGCGCTGACTGGCTTGCCTGGGCGTGGTGTGCAGGTGTGTATTTGCGATATCTCAATGCCGGATATTTCTGGGCTGGAGCTGTTAAGCCAGCTACCGAAAGGTATGGCGACAATTATGCTCTCCGTTCACGACAGTCCGGCGCTGGTTGAACAGGCGCTTAACGCGGGGGCGCGCGGTTTTCTCTCTAAACGCTGTAGTCCGGACGAGCTGATCGCGGCCGTGCATACGGTTGCAACTGGCGGCTGTTATCTGACACCGGATATCGCTATTAAACTGGCATCGGGTCGTCAGGACCCGCTAACCAAACGCGAACGCCAGGTGGCGGAAAAACTGGCGCAAGGGATGGCGGTGAAAGAGATTGCCGCCGAACTGGGTTTGTCGCCGAAAACGGTGCATGTACATCGTGCCAATCTGATGGAAAAACTGGGCGTCAGCAACGACGTTGAACTGGCGCGCTGCATGTTTGATGGCTGGTGATGAAGAGATTGTTCTCCCGCTTAAATACTGTAATTTCCTGCTTTTTTATTTTCTCTGCCGCATGGTTTTGCCTGTGGAGTATCAGCCTGCACCTGGTTGAACGACCGGATCTGGCGGTATTGCTGTTTCCGTTTGGTCTGCGACTGGGGCTGATGTTGCAATGCCCGCGCAGATACTGGCTGGTGCTGATGGGCGCAGAATGGCTGCTGATTTACTGGCTGACGCAGGCGGTTGGGTTAACGCATTATCCGTTATTGATGATCGGTAGTTTACTGACGTTACTGCCTGTGGCGTTGATTTCCCGTTATCGCCACCAGCGCGACTGGCGTACGTTGCTGTTACAGGGGGCGGCATTGACGGCGGCGGCATTATTACAGTCGTCACCCTGGCTTTGGCATGGGTACGGAAACGAGCCCTGGAACGCCCTGCTGATGACCTTAACCGGCGGTCTGACGCTGGCCCCCATTTGCCTGGTGTTCTGGCACTATCTGGCGAATAACACCTGGCTGCCGCTGGGGCCATCGCTGGTTTCCCAGCCGATCAACTGGCGTGGGCGGCATCTGGTCTGGTATTTGCTGTTGTTTGTTATCAGCCTGTGGTTGCAACTGGGGCTGCCGAACGAACTCTCGCGCTTTACTCCGTTTTGCCTGGCGCTGCCGATTATCGCCCTGGCCTGGCACTATGGCTGGCAAGGGGCGCTGATTGCGACGCTGATGAACGCCATCGCGCTGATCGCCAGTCAGACCTGGCGCGATCATCCGGTCGATTTATTGCTTTCGCTGCTGGTGCAAAGCCTCACAGGCCTGTTACTGGGCGCGGGCATCCAGCGGTTGCGTGAGCTTAACCAGTCGCTGCAGAAGGAACTGGCGCGTAATCAACATCTTGCCGAGCGGTTGCTTGAAACCGAAGAGAGTGTGCGTCGCGACGTAGCGCGTGAACTGCACGACGATATCGGCCAGACCATCACCGCCATTCGTACTCAGGCAGGTATTGTCCAGCGGCTGGCGGCGGATAACGCCAGTGTGAAACAGAGCGGACAGCTAATCGAACAACTGTCGCTTGGCGTTTACGACGCGGTGCGCCGCTTGTTAGGGCGGTTACGTCCACGCCAGTTGGATGATCTGACCCTGGAGCAGGCCATCCGTTCATTGATGCGGGAAATGGAGCTGGAAGGGCGCGGAATTGTCAGTCATCTCGAATGGCGGATCGATGAATCAGCATTAAGTGAAAACCAGCGCGTAACCCTGTTTCGTATCTGTCAGGAGGGGCTGAACAACATTGTGAAACATGCCGATGCTAGTGCGGTCACGCTGCAAGGCTGGCAGCAGGATGAGCGTTTAATGCTAGTGATTGAAGACGATGGTAGCGGTCTGCCGCCAGGTTCCGGGCAGCAAGGTTTTGGCCTCACCGGAATGCGCGAACGCGTAACCGCGCTGGGCGGCACCTTGACCATCTCCTGCCTGCACGGTACGCGTGTCAGTGTCTCTCTACCTCAACGTTATGTCTAAGGCTTGATGATGTTGCCTTTTCTGAAAGCGCCTGCCGACGCACCGCTGATCAGCGATAAAAGTGAAATTGATGCCCGCTACCGCTACTGGCGTCGGCATATTTTGCTGACCATCTGGCTGGGCTATGCGCTGTTTTACTTCACCCGTAAAAGTTTTAATGCCGCCGTGCCGGAAATCCTCGCCAACGGCGTACTCAGCCGTAGCGATATCGGCCTGTTAGCAACGCTGTTTTACATTACCTACGGCGTATCGAAATTTGTCTCCGGCATTGTCAGTGACCGCTCGAATGCCCGTTATTTTATGGGGATTGGGCTTATCGCCACGGGCATTATCAACATTCTGTTTGGTTTCTCGACGTCGCTATGGGCGTTTGCCGTGCTGTGGGTGCTGAACGCCTTTTTCCAGGGCTGGGGGTCGCCAGTTTGTGCGCGGCTGTTAACCGCCTGGTATTCACGTACCGAGCGCGGCGGTTGGTGGGCGCTATGGAACACGGCGCACAACGTTGGTGGCGCGTTGATTCCCATTGTGATGGCGGCAGTCGCGCTGCATTACAGCTGGCGTATCGGGATGATGATTGCCGGGAGTTTAGCCATTATGGCGGGGGGTTTTCTCTGCTGGCGGCTGCGCGATCGCCCACAGGCGTTAGGTTTACCGGCGGTCGGAGAATGGCGGCACGATGCGCTGGAAATCGCCCAGCAACAGGAAGGGGCAGGGCTGACGCGTAAAGAGATCCTCACCAAATATGTGTTGTTGAATCCGTATATCTGGCTGCTTTCGTTTTGTTATGTGCTGGTCTATGTGGTTCGCGCGGCGATTAATGACTGGGGCAACCTGTATATGTCCGAGACGCTGGGCGTCGATCTGGTCACGGCGAATACGGCGGTGACGATGTTTGAACTGGGCGGATTTATCGGCGCGCTGGTTGCAGGTTGGGGCTCGGACAAACTGTTTAACGGCAACCGTGGGCCGATGAATTTGATTTTTGCTGCGGGGATTTTGCTTTCCGTCGGTTCGCTGTGGTTGATGCCATTTGCCAGCTACGTAATGCAGGCGACCTGCTTTTTCACTATTGGTTTTTTTGTTTTTGGTCCGCAGATGTTAATTGGTATGGCAGCAGCAGAGTGTTCTCACAAAGAAGCGGCAGGTGCGGCGACGGGGTTTGTCGGCTTGTTTGCTTATCTGGGAGCGTCGCTTGCCGGTTGGCCGCTGGCGAAAGTGCTGGATACCTGGCACTGGAGTGGTTTTTTCGTGGTTATCGCCATTGCTGCCGGGGTTTCGGCACTGTTGTTACTGCCCTTTTTGAACGCCCAGGCACCGCGCGAAGCGTGATGCATCTCACTTTTCTACCTCATATCCGGCAAAACTAAGAAATTTTCCTGGTTTTGCCTGGACGCTATCTCAAGCCTGATTTGCTGCTGGTTTTTACAATGCCATCATTCGTTAATTCTTTCCCAAAATAACTCAAGTTGCAGGAATGCGTGCAGTTAAGGCACCTGCGGCCTGAAGTATGAAGGGAAATCAGGAGTAACCCATGCTGGCTTTCTTAAACCAGGTTCGCAAGCCGACCCTGGACCTTCCGCTCGAAGTGCGGCGCAAAATGTGGTTCAAACCGTTCATGCAATCGTACCTGGTGGTCTTTATTGGCTACCTGACGATGTACCTGATTCGCAAGAACTTTAATATTGCGCAGAACGACATGATCTCCACCTACGGGTTGAGCATGACGCAGCTGGGGATGATTGGCCTGGGCTTCTCCATTACTTACGGCGTGGGTAAAACGCTGGTTTCCTACTACGCCGACGGCAAAAACACCAAACAGTTCCTGCCGTTCATGCTGATCCTCTCCGCCATTTGTATGCTGGGCTTCAGCGCCAGTATGGGTAGCGGATCGGTTAGCCTGTTCCTGATGATTGCTTTTTACGCCTTAAGCGGCTTTTTCCAGAGCACTGGCGGTTCATGCAGTTACTCCACTATTACCAAATGGACGCCGCGTCGTAAGCGCGGGACGTTCCTCGGTTTCTGGAACATTTCCCACAACCTCGGCGGCGCGGGTGCGGCGGGTGTGGCACTGTTCGGCGCAAATTACCTGTTCGACGGTCACGTGATCGGCATGTTTATCTTCCCGTCGATTATCGCGCTGATTGTCGGTTTTATCGGTCTGCGTTACGGCAGCGACTCCCCTGAAGCGTATGGTCTTGGCAAAGCTGAAGAACTGTTCGGCGAAGAGATCAGCGAAGAGGACAAAGAGACGGAATCCACCGATATGAGCAAGTGGCAGATCTTTGTCGAATATGTTTTGAAAAACAAAGTGATCTGGCTGCTGTGCTTCGCCAACATCTTCCTGTACGTGGTGCGCATTGGTATCGACCAGTGGTCAACCGTGTACGCTTTTCAGGAGTTGAAACTCTCTAAAGCGGTGGCGATTCAGGGCTTTACGCTGTTTGAAGCAGGTGCTCTGGTCGGTACCCTGCTGTGGGGCTGGCTCTCTGACCTGGCGAATGGGCGCCGTGGCCTGGTGGCGTGTATTGCACTGGCGCTGATTATCGCCACGCTTGGTGTGTATCAACACGCCAGCAACCAATATATCTATTTGGCTTCTCTCTTTGCATTAGGTTTCCTGGTATTTGGTCCGCAACTGTTGATTGGCGTGGCGGCTGTTGGCTTCGTACCGAAAAAAGCGATCGGCGCTGCCGATGGGATTAAAGGCACTTTCGCCTACCTGATTGGTGACAGCTTTGCCAAATTAGGTCTGGGGATGATTGCCGATGGTACGCCAGTGTTCGGCCTCACCGGCTGGGCTGGAACCTTCGCCGCGCTGGATATTGCCGCTATTGGCTGTATCTGCCTGATGGCGATAGTCGCGGTGATGGAAGAACGAAAAATCCGCCGTGAGAAAAAAATTCAGCAGTTGACAGTGGCATAAACGTAACTGGTGACTTTTGCCCGGCATGACGCCGGGCTTTTTTTTATTATTCAGCAAGTTCCAGCGTGGTGAAGGCAAACTTATCGCCATCAAACAGCCCCTGACTGGTCAGTTTCAACGCGGGGATCACCGGCAGGGAAAGAAATGCCATCTGAATAAATGGTTCATCCGGTAACGGACCACATTCACGGGCGGCGACTTTCAACGCGTCAATTTGCTCTGCCAGCGACTGCGCCGTGTCGGTGCTCATTAACCCGGCAATGGGCAACGGCAGATGACTTTGAACTTGACCATTACGAACCACGCACAGTCCACCACCGTCCTGAATCACCTGATTCACCGCCAGTGCCATCTCTTCTGCGCTACGACCGATCACCACAATATTATGGCTGTCATGGCTGACTGTCGCCGCCAGCGCGCTTTCATTCAGGCCAAAGCCGCCGAGCAAACCACAGGCCGGAGCCAGTCGTTGTCCGTAACGCTCAAGTACGGCAATAAAACACACATCATCGCGATCAAAACCGTTTTCGCTGTAGACGCTGGAGCGGGAGTGCGTAATCAATTCGTTATGGATGACGTCAATGACGCGATAGCGTTTGCCGGGGGTAAGTTGCAGGGCAAAGTCGCTGGCGGAAACTGGCTGGCGATCAATGGTATTGCCATATGGCGGGGCGGATTGCGCCAGTCTCGCCGACTCTTCTGCTTGCAAGGTTTGTGCGTCAATCGGTTCGCCTTTCACCAGTACCTGTTGCACCGTGACCTTACGCGCGTCACTTAACAGAACAATGTCGGCCTGCTTGCCAGGAGCCAGTAAACCGAGATGATTCAGACCAAAATGGCGCGCCGTCGACCAGCTGGCTACGCGATATGCCACATGTAGCGGCACATGATGTTGTTCAATCAGGCGGCGGATTAAGGCGTCGATATGCCCTTCGTGAGCGATTTCCCACGGATTACGGTCATCAGTACAAAGCATGCATTGCGGGCTGTTAAATTCGGTTATCAACGGTGCCAGCGCGTTGAGATTGCGGGCAGCGGACCCTTCGCGGATCATCAACGACATGCCGAGTTGTAATTTCCGGCGTCCTTCTTCCAGCTGATAACTTTCGTGGCAGTTTTCAATGCCCGCGGCAATATAGGCGTTAAGTTCTTTACCGCCCAAACCGGGGCAGTGACCATCCAGTGTCAGATGGCGAAAGGCGTCCAGTTTATCGAGTAGCGCATTTTGTCCGCTAATTACGCCAGGGTAGTCCATCATTTCGGCAAGGCCGGTAACCTGCGGATGGTCGCGCCAGGCGAGCATCTGTTCGAGGGTAAAACTGGCACCGTTAACATCGCAGCCTTCCAGGGCGGGTACGCAAGAGCTGACCTGCAAATATTGGTTTTGCCTTGCCTGTTCGGCACAGCGGGCAAACCAGGCCAACCCGGCTTCGCCCATCACGTTGACGATTTCATGAGGGTCGCAAATAACAGTCGTCAGGCCGCGCGGCAGGGTGGCGGTTTCAAAGGTGACTGGGGTCATCATGCTGGATTCAATATGCAGGTGTGCATCAATAAATCCCGGTACTGCTGTTGCACCGTGGGCATCAATTCGGTGCGAAGCCGGAGCGTCGGCGTATTCTGCGCCGACACCAGCAATGTAACGTCCTTTAATCACGATTGGGCCGGGAATTTCTCCGCCATTGATCAGATCCAGAATAGAGACATTATCAATAATATAATCGGCCGTGGCTTCGCCACGGGAAACGGCTAACAATTCCTGGTATTCTACCCGACTAATGTGATGAAATTTATGGCTAATAGAATCGTTCATATTCTTTCTCATTTTGATTTTATCAATTTGATTATTATTTATCATAAAGAAACGTCGCGAGATTATTAAAGAATATCCATTAATGTGCAATTGAAATGTGATAATTATCACTGAACCGTTGTTGTCATTTGTTTTACAAAAGCAAGGGATTAAATCTCCTCCAATGGACAAAAAAATGAATAATGACAATACCGATTACGTGAGTAATGAATCAGGGACGCTTTCGCGATTATTTAAACTACCGCAACACGGGACAACCGTTCGCACAGAATTGATTGCGGGGATGACCACTTTTTTAACCATGGTGTACATCGTTTTTGTTAACCCACAAATTCTTGGTGCAGCGCAAATGGACCCGAAGGTGGTGTTTGTTACTACCTGTTTGATTGCGGGCATTGGCAGTATAGCGATGGGCGTTTTTGCTAATCTTCCCGTCGCGCTGGCGCCTGCGATGGGGCTTAATGCGTTTTTCGCCTTCGTGGTGGTAGGGGCGATGGGTATCACCTGGCAGACGGGAATGGGCGCTATTTTCTGGGGCGCAATTGGGCTATTTTTGCTGACTCTTTTTCGTATCCGTTACTGGATGATCTCCAACATTCCGCTAAGTTTACGTATTGGTATCACCAGTGGTATCGGGCTATTTATTGCCTTAATGGGATTAAAAAATACCGGTGTTATTGTCGCCAATAAAGACACGCTGGTGATGATTGGTGATTTAAGTTCTCACGGCGTGTTGTTAGGTATTTTGGGCTTTTTTATTATAACCGTGTTGTCATCACGTAATTTTCATGCGGCGGTATTGGTTTCCATCATCGTCACTTCCTGCTGTGGATTATTTTTCGGAGATGTTCATTTCAGCGGAATCTATTCTATTCCACCTGATATTAGCGGTGTTATTGGCGAAGTTGATTTGAGCGGGGCGTTATCGCTTGATCTTGCCGGTATCATTTTCTCCTTTATGCTGATCAACCTATTTGATTCATCAGGGACATTAATTGGTGTAACTGATAAAGCTGGCTTAATAGATAGTAACGGTAAATTCCCTAACATGAATAAGGCGCTATATGTTGATAGCGTGAGTTCGGTAGCTGGCGCGTTTATCGGAACTTCCTCTGTTACCGCCTATATTGAAAGTACTTCTGGCGTGGCGGTCGGTGGTCGCACGGGGCTGACTGCGGTTGTTGTTGGCGTTATGTTCCTGCTGGTTATGTTCTTCTCACCGCTGGTGGCGATGGTTCCGCCTTACGCTACCGCCGGGGCCTTAATCTTCGTTGGTGTATTGATGACATCAAGCCTGGCGCGCGTTAACTGGGATGATTTTACCGAATCGGTACCCGCATTTATCACTACGGTGATGATGCCCTTTACTTTCTCGATCACCGAAGGGATTGCACTCGGCTTTATGTCGTACTGCATCATGAAAGTGTGTACTGGTCGCTGGCGCGATCTGAATCTGTGCGTGGTGGTTGTAGCGGCATTGTTTGCGCTGAAAATCATCCTGGTGGATTAGTATCTGATAAGCGTTTCCAGATATCATGAGTGCCGGTTACGCAGGAGAACTCATGATCTGGATAATGCTCGCTACGCTGGCGGTGGTATTTGTTATTGGTTTTCGGGTGCTGACATCCGGGGCCAGAAAAGCGATTCGCCGCCTCAGCGATCGGCTGAATATTGATGTTGTACCCGTTGAGTCGATGGTCGATCAAATGGGAAAGTCAGCCGGTGACGAATTTTTACGTTACCTGCATCGCCCTGATGAGTCGCACCTGCAAAACGCCGCGCAGGTGTTGCTTATCTGGCAGGTTGTCATTGTCGATGGCAGCGAACAGAACCTGCAACAGTGGCATCGGATCTTGCAAAAAGCCCGCCTCGCCGCCCCCATTACTGACGCACAGGTCAGGCTGGCGCTGGGTTTTCTGCGAGAAATAGAGCCTGAAATGCAGGAGATTAATGCATTCCAGATGCGCTACAACGCGTTCTTTCAGCCTGCTGAGGGCGTTTACTGGTTGCATTAAAACCGCTTTGCTTGATACAACGCTGGCGCGTCTTATCATGCCTACATACCCACGTCTAACCTGTAGGGCAAATAAGGCGTTCACGCCATATCCGGCAATCTTTGCTTCGATCTTACCCCCATGCCATGCAACATCGTAAAAGTTGCAAAAACGTTAAATGCATCACACATTTCAATGTTAAACTGGTCGGCTTTTCCCCTGAAACATGCCACGGGTAACACCATGAGTGAATATATCGAAGAAAACCGCGGCGCGGACGCCATTACCCGACCGAACTGGTCAGCCGTTTTCTCGGTGGCGTTTTGCGTCGCCTGCCTGATTATCGTTGAATTTTTGCCCGTCAGTTTGTTGACGCCGATGGCGCAGGATTTAGGCATTTCGGAAGGAGTTGCCGGGCAATCGGTGACCGTTACCGCTTTTGTGGCGATGTTTGCCAGTTTGTTTATTACCCAGACCATTCAGGCCACCGACCGTCGCTACGTTGTCATTCTGTTCGCCGTTTTGCTGACGCTCTCCTGCTTGCTGGTTTCCTTTGCCAACTCATTCAGTCTGTTGTTAATTGGTCGCGCCTGTCTGGGGCTGGCGCTGGGCGGGTTCTGGGCGATGTCGGCATCGCTCACCATGCGCCTGGTGCCGCCTCGTACGGTGCCGAAGGCGCTGTCGGTGATCTTCGGCGCGGTGTCCATTGCGCTGGTAATTGCCGCACCACTGGGCAGTTTTTTAGGCGAGCTTATCGGTTGGCGCAATGTCTTTAATGCGGCGGCGGTGATGGGCGTACTGTGTATTATCTGGATTATCAAATCATTGCCTTCGCTGCCTGGCGAACCGTCACATCAGAAACAAAATACCTTTCGCTTGTTGCAGCGTCCGGGGGTGATAGCCGGGATGATCGCCATCTTTATGTCCTTCGCCGGGCAGTTTGCTTTTTTCACTTATATTCGCCCGGTGTATATGAATCTGGCGGGATTCGGCGTTGATGGCTTAACGCTGGTGCTGTTGAGTTTTGGTATCGCCAGCTTTGTCGGTACGTCGCTTTCGTCGTTCATTCTCAAACGTTCGGTGAAACTGGCCTTAGCGGGCGCACCGTTTGTGCTCGCCCTGAGCGCGCTGGTACTGACGCTGTGGGGAAGCGATAAAATTGTTGCTACCGGTGTGGCGATTATCTGGGGGCTGACCTTTGCTTTAATTCCCGTTGGCTGGTCAACGTGGATCACTCGCTCATTAGCTGATCAGGCAGAAAAGGCTGGGTCTATTCAGGTGGCCGTTATTCAGCTTGCCAATACTTGCGGCGCGGCAATCGGCGGTTATGCATTGGATAACATTGGCCTGACTTCGCCGCTGATATTGTCCGGCACATTGATGTTGCTGACTGCATTGTTGGTTACTGCAAAGGTGAAAATGAAGAAATCCTGATATCAGGCAAAGAAGCGTTGGTCAGTGGTCGTTGCCGCTCTTACATATCCGGGCATTCTACCTTACCCAACGCTTCCCAATAATTGCTCTGATTATTACGCTCCATCGCCACGATGGCTTCGCGTATGTGTTGTTTATTGTTTTCATCCGACAACATTAGTTTTTCCCACGCTTCATCTGACAACGATGCCTTCGGGGTACAAATCTTTCGCAAATCCTCTAATACCGTATTTTTCTCTTTTGCGGACTGCAGTGAGCTAAAAGGCGACTCGGCGTATACGATGCCAGGCATAGCGAAAAAAGTGAAAATAAGCAGTAGTGTCGTTGGTTTCATGGATTCAACCTTTTACAAATGTGTATCGAATGAAGCATAAGTGTAGTTTGCTTTCATCGCTCTCATCATGCTGTACGAAACGCGCTTGCGCGGTCAGTAAGAAGTGCCAGACCTTATATTCCACTTTTATTCCTTTTTATTCTTATCGATAGCGTTTCGTTTTTTATACCGCAGCGACCTTACCGCTATATTCAGGTAATCATTAATAAAAGGATAAAAAAATGAAACTGACAACACATCATCTACGGACAGGGGCCGCATTATTTCTGGCAGGGATCCTGCTGGCAGGCTGCGACCAGCGAAACAGTGATGCAAAACACATTAAAGTTGGCGTCATTAACGGTGCCGAACAGGATGTGGCAGAAGTCGCTAAAAAAGTGGCCAAAGAGAAGTATGGCCTTGAAGTTGAATTGGTTGGATTTAGTGGTTCGTTGTTGCCGAACGATGCAACCAATCAGGGTGAACTGGATGCCAATGTCTTCCAGCATCGTCCTTTCCTTGAACAGGATAATCAGGCGCACGGTTACAAACTGGTGGCAGTGGGAAATACCTTTGTCTTTCCCATGGCTGGCTATTCGAAAAAAATTAAAACAGTCGATCAGCTAAAAGAAGGAGCGACAGTCGCGATTCCGAATGATCCGACCAATCTGGGTCGTGCGCTGTTACTGCTACAAAAAGAGAAACTTATTACCTTAAAAGAGGGGAAAGGTTTACTGCCAACGGCGTTGGATATTACTGAGAATCCACGCCATTTGCAGATAATGGAGCTGGAAGGGGCTCAGTTGCCACGTGTACTGGACGACCCGAAAGTGGATGTAGCGATTATCAGCACCACTTACATCCAGCAAACAGGACTTTCTCCGGTGCACGATAGCGTATTTATTGAAGATAAAAATTCACCGTATGTGAACATTCTGGTGGCGCGGGAAGATAATAAGGATGCAGAAAACGTGAAGGAGTTTCTGCAATCTTATCAGTCACCAGAAGTTGCTAAAGCGGCAGAAACCCTCTTTAACGGTGGCGCGGTGCCGGGCTGGTAATGATCAACCGTGCCGCGCCGGACGATTACATTTTTCTGGCGCGGCGGCGTGAATCCATTGAAATCAAAATCACCGATGACAGAATCAGCAGCGTTCCCAGCCAGTCAGGTAATGTGAAGGTGATCCCCAGCAGCAGCAAAGAGAGCAGCGCGCTACTTAATGGTTCTGCACAGCTCAAAATACTGGCTTTCGGCCCGCCAATTAACTGTGCACCTTTCAGATACAGACTAAAGGTTAGCGAAGTTCCAATTACCACCAGATAGAAAAACGCCAGAATCAGGCTGCCATTAACCACGAAATTTGTTCCTTGCCCGGCATAAAAGGGCAGCAGAACTAGCCCACCAATGAGCATACTCCAGCCGACGACTGGCAGCGTGCCGTAACGGGCAATGAGCGTTGACGGGTATGTCGTATAGAATGCGGCAGCAAAGGCTGAAGCAACTCCCCAGAACAGCGCAGCAGGAGAGATCGACAACGATGTTGGATTACCGTGGGTGACCAGCAAAAAGGTGCCTATAAGGGAGGTCAAAATCGCGGTAAATACCAGAATACCGGGGCGCGATTTTCGTACCAGTGAGAACCAGGCCACGATAATCGTTGGAGATAAAAATTGCAGCACCGTTGCTGTAGCTGCATTAGATTTTTCAATCGTCAGTAAGAAAGTCAGCTGGACGGTCAGAGCGCCGACAATGGAAAAAATAAGCAGGCCGATGGCATCTTTATGATTCTTAATGATCGAGAAGACTTTATCGCCATGGACAAAAGAGAGCGTCAGCAGAATAAATCCGGCAAATATCAGTCGCGTCATAGTCAGAAACTGCGATGACATCTGACTTTGTTCCATGATGTATTGCGCGCAAACGCCTGAACTTCCCCATAATACAGCGGCAATCAGAACGTTCATCATCCCCTTTCTGGTGGAACCCATTTTTCCCTCTGCATACTGTTTTGTCGTTTATGTATGCAGGCATGATAGCAAAAATGGTGAGAATGACCCCTTCCGGTTAACCAGTCATTTGATGGGGCGAGCATTTATGAAACGAGTGAAATACTTGTTAAATCGTCAGGTTATGACGTTATCATTTTGTTCTGACAGCGTGCTACTGTTCGCTTTTTAAACGCGAAGAATGTTATGCGAATCCATAAAGTAATAACCCCCGAGTTTGTGAAGAAGTTTGCCTGCGTCGGCCCTAACTGCCTGATTTCCTGCTGTCAGGGATGGAAAATAGACATCGATAAGAAAACTCATCATGATTACCTCAACGCACTCCATCCGGAAATCTCCAGGCTGGCGAAAGAGAATTTGATGCTGGTGCGAAAAGGTAAACAAAGATACTCGAGAATTAAGCTGGACGCGCAAGGGCAGTGTCCGTTTCTCGATGAAAATAAACTCTGCCTGGTCCATCGCGAGCTGGGAGACAAAGCGCTTTCAGCTACCTGTTCTACTTATCCACGTTGTAAAAAACACTACGCGGATACGACTCGTTATTCGATGACGCTTTCATGTCCAGAAGTAGCCCGGCTGGTATTGTTCGATGCCGACAGCATGTTAGTGCATGAACAAGATGAGCTGTTGGCGAAGGCGAAAAATAATCTCATCGCCCGGCAGCAGCCGGTTAATCAGAACCACCAGATTGTGCATCTCTTTGCCTGGCACCTCCTGCAGGCGCCATCGTTGAACGTAGAAGAGAACTTGATGGCGCTGGCTCAGTTTATGGTTTACCTGCAGCGCATTGAGTTCGATCTGCATCGCCATTTTGCGCAGGCTGAACAGTACCATCAGGAGCTATTAGGCGAGCTGGCAGCAGGTATAAGTTTGATTCATTGCTCAACGTCAACGGAGTCGGTTGGATTGAAGGTGCGCGCGCTGTCGGCATTGGGGGCACTTATCGCGAATGAAAGCAGCAGGGATAACATTATCGCAGGGGCGCATCGGAAGATGGCGGCATATTTAAACATTACAGCCAGCACGGATAAGCAAGCTCAGGTCGACAAGTTTGCAGTTCTGGACAAGCAATGGCAACAACTTTGCCAGGATTCTATCCTCAGCGCCCCGCATGTCTTGCGCAATTTACTGACCTACAAAATTTACCACAGCCATTTTCCGGAGGCTGATTTCTCAACGGCCATGCGCCAGGTTTACCGTTTAATCCTCGACTATTTCTACACAAAGCATTTGTTGAGTGTGATATCGCTGGAAGTCACTCCAGATGAGGCAATGGTGCTGAAGATAGTGGCGAGCCTTGCCGAGAAAACCTTGCATTCGCCAGTTATCAATCAGCGTATGGATAAAGCGATTGATATGATCAATGCCGGGGACGATCTCTCCTGCCTGCTGTTAATTTGTTAAATTCGCCTGTGGGGGACTGGGTTAAGCGTTTGTCTGACATGTCGCTTCCGTTGTAATAAATATTAAGAACAACTCCGGTAAAGCAGATTGAATCATGAACAGAAGAAAATGTCTGGCTTTAATCGTATAACAAGGGATTGGTGAACATCAGAAGAGGCATTTTGGCGGAAGATCACAGGAGTCGAACCTGCCCGGGACCGCTGGCGGCCCCAACTGGATTTGAAGTCCAGCCGCCTCACCGGAGACGACGATCTTCCGCGCCTCGATTGCTACATGGAGGCGGGGCGCATTATAGCTAGTTCCTCGCCTTATCACATCCCCCATCACACTTTTTTCCGCTTCGTTTCGTCTTGCCATGATCCCCTTCACAGAAACCTTCAGCAAATCCATAAGTTACATTTTGGTGTTACCACGATCACAGAAAACAAGAAACGTAAGTTGATAACAAAAAATAGCAATATCCCCACTCTTTCGGATGGTTTACAAAGCAAATCTGGGTATCGGGCTGCCTGACTGGTGTTTTCTTCTCTTGTCATGCCTGAAGTAACAAAACTTTCAGAGCGAAAGGAACGAATTATGAAAATCAGCGATGGAAACTGGCTCATTCAACCTGGTCTTAATTTGATTCACCCCATCCAGGTTTTTGATGTTGAGCAACTGGAAAATGAGATGGTGGTTTACGCCGCGCCGCGTGATGTGCGCGAACGTACCTGGCAGCTGGATACTCCACTGTTTACGCTGCGCTTTTTCTCGCCGCAGGAAGGCATAGTTGGTGTAAGAATTGAGCATTTTCAGGGAGCGCTGGATAACGGCCCGCATTACCCGCTTAATGTGTTGCATGACGTTCCGGTGGAGATGCAAAACACCAGTGAATATGCCGAGCTGAAGAGCGGAAATTTGAGCGTTCGTGTGACCAAAGGGGAATTCTGGTCGCTCGATTTTTTGCGCAACGGCGTGCGTATCACGGGTAGCCAGTTGAAAAACAGCGGCTATGTGCAGGATACCAACACCCATCGTAACTACATGTTTGAGCGACTGGATCTCGGTGTCGGTGAAACTGTTTACGGTCTGGGGGAACGTTTCACCGCGCTGGTGCGTAACGGGCAGACGGTAGAAACCTGGAACCGCGACGGCGGCACCAGCACCGAACAGGCATACAAAAACATCCCGTTCTATATCACTAATCGTGGTTACGGCGTGCTGGTCAATCATCCCCAATGCGTCTCTTTTGAAGTGGGATCGGAGAAAGTCTCCAAAGTGCAGTTCAGCGTTGAGAGTGAATATCTCGAATATTTTGTTATCGACGGTCCGACGCCGAAAGCGGTACTTGATCGCTATACCCATTTTACAGGGCGTCCGGCGCTGCCGCCCGCATGGTCCTTCGGTCTGTGGTTGACGACCTCATTTACCACCAACTACGACGAAGCCACGGTAAATAGCTTTATCGACGGTATGGCAGAGCGCAATTTGCCGCTGCATGTTTTCCACTTCGACTGTTTCTGGATGAAAGCCTTCCAGTGGTGCGATTTTGAGTGGGATCCGATGACCTTCCCGGACCCGGAAGGGATGATCCGCCGCCTGAAAGCGAAAGGGCTGAAAATCTGCGTCTGGATTAACCCCTATATCGGGCAAAAATCACCCGTCTTTAAAGAGTTACAAGAGAAAGGCTATTTACTCAAACGCCCGGACGGTTCGCTATGGCAGTGGGATAAATGGCAGCCAGGTCTGGCGATTTATGACTTTACCAATCCGGATGCCTGTAAATGGTACGCCGATAAACTGAAAGGTCTGGTCGCGATGGGCGTTGATTGCTTCAAGACTGACTTTGGCGAACGTATTCCGACTGATGTTCAGTGGTTCGATGGTTCCGATCCGCAGAAAATGCATAACCATTATGCTTACATCTACAACGAACTGGTATGGAACGTGTTGAAAGACACCGTCGGCGAGGAAGAGGCCGTACTGTTTGCCCGTTCCGCTTCTGTCGGCGGGCAGCAATTTCCGGTGCACTGGGGCGGCGACTGCTACGCCAATTATGAATCGATGGCGGAAAGTCTGCGCGGTGGTTTATCTATTGGCCTTTCCGGTTTTGGCTTCTGGAGTCATGATATAGGCGGCTTTGAAAATACTGCACCGGCACACGTTTACAAACGCTGGTGCGCATTTGGCTTGCTCTCCAGCCATAGTCGTCTGCATGGCAGCAAATCCTACCGAGTGCCTTGGGCCTATGATGATGAATCCTGCGATGTTGTGCGCCACTTTACGCAGCTGAAATGCCGTATGATGCCGTATCTGTATCGCGAAGCCGCTCGCGCTAACGCGCTGGGTACGCCGATGATGCGCGCAATGGTGATGGAGTTCCCGGACGATCCGGCTTGTGATTACCTTGACCGTCAGTATATGTTGGGCGACAGCGTGATGGTCGCGCCGGTGTTCTCTGAAGCGGGCGAGGTACAGTTTTATCTGCCGGAAGGTCGCTGGACGCACCTGTGGCACAACGATGAAATCGACGGTAATCGCTGGCATAAACAGCAGCACAATTTTATGAGTTTGCCGGTTTACGTGCGTGATAATACCTTACTGGCGCTGGGCAACAACGTTCAACGTCCCGACTACGCATGGCATGACGGCACGGCTTTCCAGCTCTTTAATCTGCAAGACGGGCGTGAAGCCGTCTGTGAAGTGCCGGCCGCTGATGGCTCTGTTCTTTTCACCCTGAAAGCGGCGCGTACTGGCAACATGATTACCGTGACAGGCGCGGGAGAAGCGAATAACTGGACGCTGTGCTTGCGCAATATTGCGAAAGTAAACGGGCTGCAAGGCGGTTCGCAGGCTGAAAGTGAGTCAGGTGTAGTGGTGACGCCAGCGGCTAACTTGCTGACAATTACGTTGTAATCTATTGAAGAAATGCCGGGTACGGCTATGTCGTACCCGGAGAGATTGATTTTTACTGCTCAGGTTCTGTTGATGTGACTTCACCGCTGGAAACGACGCCAGCATTCATGGTCTGGGTCACTTGCTGTTTTTCGGCGTTCACGGCATGGAGTTGCCCGTTAACCGTGGGTTTTAGCGGTGCATCGGCCTGAATATTGCCGTTGGCGGTGAGCTGAATATTGCCATCGCCAGTAATCGGTAGTTCTGGCCATCCCCACTGTTGCAGAATATTTACCGGCACACCGCGTCCGTTCAGGCTGATATGAGTCTGGCGCTGCGGCGTTTGTGAAACGCTGGCAGTGGCTTCCAGAATACCTTTCTCAGTAAACGCGCTAAGTTCGCTGATATTCACCGTGCTGCTGTTAGCGGCCAGCGCCAGCGACGGACGGCGAACATCAACACGATTGAACGTCGCGGCGGCGGCATTCAGATTCGCCGTGCCGCTCCAGACGCCCCACTTATGATCGGCTACCAGCGTCAGATTCGCGCCATAGCCATCGAGCGCGGTGAGTTGCCACGGGAAGTCAGGGTCGATATCAATGATCAGGTTGCGGCTGGCGCTAAATCTCTTCAGTTGCAGACTGTTTAACCAGCCTGGTGTCGTTTCCATCCATAACTGTTGCCAGTTTTTTGGCAGGGTATATTCCAGCCCGACAATTGCCGCATCATCGAGGATTAGCGTTTTCCCGTCGCGTTGCCAGTTTCCTGACGTTCTCACCATGCCACCTTCCCAACGGCTGGTAAACTGGCGCAGCGCCACGCCCTGCGGGGAAAATTCTGCGTTCATAATCGGGTCAAACAAATGCAGCGAACCATAAATAAACTCGCTGGCGTTCATCGACAGCTTGCCTTCCTGTGTCTGCCAGTCATCTTTACTGAAGGTCATGTTGCGCAAGCTGAGATCGAGATCGGTCACCGCCCAGTCCGGGCCTTGCAGGCGAGCATCTATCACTTCCAGGCGACCAATCTGTAACGAAGGCACAGAGCGCAATGGCGCAAAGAAATCAGTCAGCGATTTTTCGCTTTGCAGACGGATATCCGCCATGCGCAGGTTTTCCACCTGCCAGCTACCGTCGGCGTTACGCTGCGCATTTCCGGTTAATGTACCGCGCGCAATATCGGCGCCCAGATTGGTCAGCGTAACGCGATCGTTATCAATACTGCCTTCAACCAACACATTGGTGGCAGGAACATCATTGAGCGACAGGGAGCCAGCACTGAACTGAATCTGCGCTTTCGTTCCCAACACTTTACCAGCTTCTGGCGACCACGGAATGACGCCGCCATTTATCCTCTGTGCACTCAACTTCCACTCGCTATTTGGGCTATTAAATGCCATATCGCGCAGTTGCAGGCGATCGGCTTTGAACGGTAGCGGCGCGGTCTGGTCAGTGAGATTCAGCGTCCCGTTATCCAGCAAAATGGTATCGACATGGCGCGGTTCGGTCAGTTGCCGACTACTCAAGGCGATATCAACACTTTTTGCCACCAGGGTTGCAGGCTGTCCATCACGACCAAACGTGACGTCCTCCAGTATGATATGAGATGGCGCGGAAAAGCGGTGATCTATTGCCCTGAAGGCCAAATGGTAGTCGCTATTTTCGGAAATCCATGCGCTGATATGCTCCGCACCCCAACGGGTTTGCAGAAGAAAATAGAGGCCAGTTATCACTACGAGTAGCGCGACGAAAATGTAGAGAAGCAGCTTCCCAATAAATTTCATAGTCTTCCATCCCGCGAAATACACATAAGGGAGTTATGCACGATTTACGCGCATTCCTCAAGGCGGGAATGGTGAAAGAGGGTCGCTGCGGCGGTAAAGAAACTTACCGCCGCTAAGTGAATTACGGTTTTTCCGGCGGGAAAATCAGGTTCAGCACAATGGCAGTAATACCGCCAGCGGCAATGCCTGAAGAGAGCAGGTTTTTCAGCCAGTCAGGGGCAAATTGCAAAATCAGCGGCTGCTGAGAAACACCCAGACCGACGGCCAGCGACAGCGCAATAATCAGAATTGCCCGACGGTTCAGCGGCTCGCGGGAAACGATGCGCACACCAGATGCGGCGATGGTGCCAAACATCACCAGCGTAGCGCCACCCAGAACGGGCTCAGGGATGTGTTGCACAAAACCACTCACTGCCGGGAACAGACCCAGCACGATCAACATCAGTGCCACCACAAAACCGACATAACGGCTGGCAACACCGGTTAACTGGATCACACCATTGTTTTGTCCGAAACAGGAGTTCGGGAAGGTATTAAATACTGCCGAGACAAACGAGTTCAGGCCGTTTGCCAACACGCCGCCTTTCAGACGTTTCATGTACAGCGGGCCGGAAACCGGCTGTTCGGAAACGTCAGAGGTCGCGGTGATATCGCCAATGGTTTCCAGCGAGGTGATCATAAAGACCAGCATCAGTGGCAGCAGCAGGCTCCATTCAATACCAAGACCGTAATAGAGCGGCGTTGGTACCATAATCAGTTCTTGCGTCATCGGCTCGTTGCTTTCTGGCAACATGCCCATAAACCACGCCAGCGCATATCCGGCCGCCATCGCAATCACCAGCGAGGCCACGCGTAAGTAAGGGTTACGTTGACGGTTAAGCAGGATGATTAAGGCTAAGACTACGCCCGCCAGTAGCAGGTTTTTCGGGGCGCCAAATGTGTTGTCGCTCATGGCCGCATAGCCGCCACCAATGGACGTTAACCCAACCTGAATCAGCGACAGGCCGATAATCATCACCACAACGCCAGAGACCAGCGGCGTAATAATACGGCGCGCCAGATGCAGAACACGGGAGATCACCATCTCCGTGCAACTTGCCAACATCAGCGTACCGAACAGCGCCGCCATCATGGTGGGAACATCAGCACCGCCGGTCTTCAGCGCCGTGCCGCCCATAATCAGCGGGGCAACGAAGTTGAAACTGGTACCCTGAATCGACAACAACCCGGAACCTACCGGCCCCCAGGCTTTAATTTGAATAATCGATGCCACACCGGAGGCAAACAGCGACATACTAATAATGTGTTGCGTGTCCTGTGCCGGTAACCCCAGCGCCTGGCAGATGAGAAGCGCAGGGGTGATAACCGCGACAAACATCGCCAGCAGATGCTGACAGGCGGCAAACAGAGTTTGAGCAAGCGGCGGACGATCTTCAAGACGATAAATCAGTTCGCTGTTTTGAGTCTGCGCAACCGGTTGCGCATTTTCTGACTCGAAGGTGGAAACAGACATCGAAAACAATCCCGTGGTGACAAAGCGGGCATTTTAGCTGACCGAAAGGTAAAAGCAAACGTTTGCCATGCATTCTTCTAAATATTTAAATGCGATAAATGCACTTTTTTATATAACTTTTGGTTGTTTTCTGCTTAAAATCCATGCCATTTTTTTATTTTCAGCTGAGAATTCGAACCGGGATAGCATGACTCGATACTCGTCATATTTCGCCCTACTGCACATGTGCGATGAAGTATGACGAGTGTGAAAGAGTGGTGCGGACACAAAGGAGTAACTATGTTTCATCTCGATACTTTAGCAACGCTTGTTGCAGCAACGCTGACGTTGCTGCTTGGGCGCAAGTTGGTCCATTCCGTCTCCTTTCTGAAGAAATACACCATACCTGAACCGGTTGCCGGAGGGTTGCTGGTGGCGCTGGCGCTGCTGGTGCTGAAAAAAACCATGGGCTGGGAAGTCAACTTTGATATGTCCCTGCGCGATCCGTTGATGCTGGCATTCTTCGCAACCATTGGTCTGAATGCCAATATTGCCAGCCTGCGTGCCGGTGGGCGTGTGGTGGGGATTTTCCTCATTGTGGTTGTTGGCCTGTTGGTGATGCAAAATGCCATCGGCATCGGGATGGCTAGCCTGTTAGGGCTTGATCCGCTGATGGGTCTGCTGGCCGGTTCTATTACGCTTTCTGGTGGACACGGTACGGGAGCAGCATGGAGCAAATTGTTCATTGAACGTTATGGCTTCACCAACGCGACGGAAGTGGCGATGGCCTGTGCAACGTTCGGTTTGGTGCTGGGCGGCTTGATTGGCGGCCCGGTGGCGCGCTATCTGGTGAAACACTCCACCACGCCGAACGGTATTCCGGATGACCAGGAAGTCCCGACGGCATTCGAAAAGCCAGATGTGGGTCGCATGATCACCTCACTGGTACTGATTGAAACCATCGCGCTGATTGCTATCTGTCTGACGGTGGGGAAAATTGTTGCGCAACTTTTGGCTGGCACAGCTTTTGAATTGCCAACCTTCGTTTGCGTGCTGTTTGTGGGCGTGATTCTGAGCAACGGTTTGTCCATGATGGGCTTTTACCGCGTCTTTGAGCGTGCGGTATCGGTGCTGGGTAACGTGAGTCTGTCGTTGTTCCTGGCGATGGCGCTGATGGGCCTGAAGCTGTGGGAACTGGCTTCGCTGGCGCTGCCGATGCTGGCGATTCTTGTTGTACAGACCATCTTCATGGCGTTGTACGCCATCTTCGTCACCTGGCGCATGATGGGCAAAAACTACGATGCGGCGGTGCTTGCTGCGGGTCACTGTGGTTTTGGCCTTGGTGCAACGCCCACGGCAATCGCCAACATGCAGGCGATCACCGAACGCTTTGGCCCGTCGCACATGGCCTTCCTGGTGGTGCCGATGGTCGGTGCATTCTTTATCGATATCGTTAACGCCCTGGTGATCAAGCTGTATTTGATGTTGCCGATTTTCGCGGGGTAACCGATGAAGCGGCGGTGTAAGTGCCGCCGCAACAAAGACAAATGCCTGATGCGCTTCGCTTATCAGGCCTACCGGATGAGCCGCAATTTATTGAATTTGCATTGATCTCGTAGGCCGGATAAGGCGTTTGCGCCGCATCCGGCAAGAAAGTGGAGCACTTCGCCAGCAACCTGAAACGGCGGCCTTCTCACTACCGCCTTTTATGCGTTGGAGTAGCGTTCCGTCTCCGGCATCCAGCGTTCTATCAGGGCTTTTGCCTGCTGTGGATAACGTTCGTGAATATGCCGCGCCAGGCGCTGAACTTCTGGGATCATGGCCTGATCGCGCAGTAAATCCGCCACTTTAAATTCGGCATTACCCGTCTGACGCGTACCTAACAGTTCGCCAGGACCGCGAATCTCCAAATCTTTCTGTGCAATCACAAATCCGTCGCTGCTGTCGCGCAGCACTTGCAGGCGAATTTGTGCCGTTTTAGAGAGAGGCGTTTTGTAGAGCAGAACACAGTGAGAAGCCACCGCGCCACGACCTACGCGTCCGCGCAACTGGTGCAACTGCGCCAGACCCAGACGCTCCGGGTTTTCGATAATCATCAGACTGGCGTTGGGTACATCGACGCCGACTTCAATGACGGTAGTGGCAACCAGCAGGTGCAGCTCGCCTTGTTTAAACGATGCCATCACTGCCTGTTTCTCGGCAGGTTTCATCCGCCCATGTACCAGACCGACGTTGAGTTCCGGTAAAGCCAGTTTCAGCTCTTCCCAGGTGGCTTCTGCTGCCTGCGCTTCCAGTAACTCTGATTCTTCAATCAACGTACAAACCCAGTACGCTTGACGACCTTCAGTCATGCAGGCGTGGCGCACGCGGTCAATAATGTCGTTGCGGCGTGTATCCGGGATAGCAACGGTAGTCACTGGTGTACGGCCAGGCGGTAGCTCATCAATCATCGAGGTATCGAGATCGGCATACGCGGTCATCGCCAGAGTGCGGGGGATTGGCGTGGCGGTCATGATCAACTGATGAGGATGGAAACCTTGCTGCTGGCCTTTTTCCCACAATGCCAGGCGCTGATGCACACCGAAACGGTGCTGTTCGTCGATGATCACCAGCGCCAGACCGTTAAACTGTACCTGTTCCTGAAAGATGGCATGAGTGCCGACAATCATCTGCACCTGACCGTTGGCGATGGCTTCTTGCTGTGCCAGTCGCGCTTTACCTTTCTGCTTGCCAGCCAGCCAGCCCACTTCAATACCCAGTGGCTCAAACCAGTTGCGAAAGTTATTGGCATGCTGTTCGGCGAGCAACTCGGTTGGTGCCATCAGCGCCACCTGTTTCCCATGAGCAATCGCACGCAGCGCGGCGAGGGCAGCAACCAGCGTTTTACCGGAACCTACATCACCTTGCACCAGACGCATCATCGGCACATCCAGCGCCATATCGCGCTCGATCTCCGCCACTACGCGTGCCTGTGCGCCCGTTGGCTTGAACGGTAAGGCGGCGAGGAGTTTATTTTTCAGCGCGTCATTAGCGCTCAGTGGCTGGGCATGAAAACGTTGCGCTCCGGCGCGTAACGCTAACATGCTGAGGTTGTGCGCCAGCAGTTCTTCCAGAATCAGACGACGTTGCGCCGGATGCTGCCCGGTTTCCAGATCGCTAAGTTGCAGCGTCGGCGGCGGGCGATGCAGAGTGCGCAAAGCTTCCGGTAACGTCATCATTCCTTTTGATAACTCTGGCGGTAATAACTCTTCAATGGCACAGGTGTCGAGCAGATCCAGTGCCTGGTCGGTTAATTTACGCAGCGTTGCCTGTTTAACGCCTTCTGTCGTTGGGTAAACCGGCGTGAGCGTTTCCTGCAACTCTGGCGTACTGAGATCGCCCTGCACGCGGTATTCCGGGTGGATCATCTCCGCACCATATTTACCGCGCTTTGCTTCGCCGTAGGCCAGTACACGTCGTCCCGTCGCCAGGCTATTTTTCATCGCCGCGCTGAAGTTGAAAAAGCGCATAGTGAGAATGCCGGAACCGTCGCTAATCTGGCAGGTCATCATTCGCCGACCGCCGAAGGAGATATTGCAGTTCAGCACTTCGCCTTCTACCGTGGCATAAACGCCTGGCAGCAACTCACCGATGGGGTAAAGATGGGTACGATCTTCGTAGCGCAGGGGAAGGTGTAATAACAAGTCCTGCACGGTATGCAGGTTAATTTTCGCCAGTTTGTTACTTTGCGCTGCGCCCACGCCCGTTAGGGAACTGAGCGGGACAGCATCTAACAGGCGACCTTTCATGGCGCTTACCCTGCGGCCTGCATAGTGGCCCACCAGTCGGCATCAGCTTCAATCTCACCTTGCTGATTGACTTGGGGGTAGGGCAGACCTTTGCGCTTCGCGACTTTCGCCAGTACTGGATAGCCGCCTTCAAACAGCAGACGTTGTTGCTCTGCTTCCGGTAACATGCTGTTTTCACGCAGGTACATGCCTGCGTTTTGCCGCTGACGCTGGGCTTCGTAGAGAATGAGAGCGGAAGCAACAGAGACGTTCAGTGACTGTACCATGCCGATCATCGGAATGATGATGTCCCGATCCGCCAGGGCTAGCGCTTCCTGAGTGATACCCGTTTTCTCCTGACCCATCAAAATACAGGTCGGGCGGGTGTAATCAATTTCGCGGAAATCGACAGCGTTATCAGAAAGATGGGTTGCCAGAATCTGCATGCCCTGGCCTTTCAGATGGGCGACGGCATCGCCAATGGTACGGTGTGTCTTCACCTGTACCCAGCTGTTGCTACCTGCAGCTGCCGAAGCCATAGTACGCATCCGGCTGCCAGGCCAGACAGCATGAACTTCATGTACGCCAACGGCATCTGCAGTACGAATGATCGCAGAAACGTTATGGGGTTTGTGGACCTGCTCCATGCAGACGGTCAGATCAGGCTGCCGCCTGGCGAGCATTTCGCAGATGCGTGCATAACGTGTTGGATTCATAAAACATTAATTTCGGTTTCGGGTGACTTTAATCACGTCTGGCATCACGCGGATTTTGCGCATGATATTCGCCAGATGCACGCGGTCACGGGCAGTCAGACGAATAAAGGCGCTGTAGACGCGACCATCTTTCTCTTCTGTATTCAAACTTTGGATATTGGATGTCGCGGTGTTAATTGCCGCCGTCAGGTTTGCCAGTGCGCCCTGGTGGTTAAACATCTCCACCTTAATTTCGGTGATGAACTCCTGCGCCGTCTCTTTATCCCATTCCACAGCCATAAATTTCTCTGGCTCTTTCTGGTAGCCACGGATGTTACGGCAGGATTCATGGTGGATCACCAGGCCTTTGCCGGGGCTGACGTGGGCGATAATCGGATCGCCAGGAATGGGACGGCAGCATTTTGCAAAGGTGATCAGCACGCCATCGGCACCTTTAATCGGCAGATGTCCGTGACTTTGGGTCGCTGGTGGAATGGAGGCGTCACCATGCTGCAGATTTTTCGCTACCACTACGCTCATGGCGTTACCAAGGCCGATTTCCGCCAGCAGATCGTCAAGCGTCGCCAGCTTCATACGATCCAGTTCACGCTGAATACTTTCCTGTGGGATTTCATTGAGCTTACGGCTGCCACCTAATGCATGGTTGAGCAGGCGACGGCCCAGGCTTACAGAATCATCACGCTTAAGGTTTTTCAGTAACTGACGAATCTTGGCGCGAGCTTTCGAGCTGACAACAAAGTTCAGCCATGCAGCATTCGGGCGAGCGCCCGGCGCGGTAATGATTTCAACGGTCTGGCCGCTGGAGAGCGGCTGCGATAGCGGGTAAGGCTGACGGTCGACGCGTGCGCCTACGCAGGCATGACCGATATCGGTGTGTACCGCATAAGCGAAGTCGACAGGCGTTGCACCGGCGGGTAGTTCGACAATGCGCCCTTCCGGTGTGAAAACGTAAATCTCATCCGGGAAGAGATCGGATTTAACGCTCTCGATAAATTCGAACGAGCTACCGGCGCTCTGTTGCAGCTCCAGCAGGCTTTGCATCCAGCGCTGGGCGCGGATTTGCGCGGTAGTACTGGTTTCGCCGTGCTCTTTATAAGCCCAGTGTGCGGCAACACCCATCTCCGCCATTTGATCCATATCTTCAGTACGGATCTGGACTTCAACCGGCACGCCGTGTGGACCAATCATCGAGGTGTGCAAAGATTGATAGCCGTTCGCTTTGGGAATGGCGATGTAGTCTTTCACACGCCCCGGACGCGGTTTGTACAGGCTGTGCATCTGGCCGAGCACGCGATAACAGGTATCGGAATCATGGACGATCACACGGAAGGCGTAGATATCCATAATCGAGTGAAAACGCTGCTCTTTGAGCACCATTTTGCAGTAAATCGAATAAAGATGCTTCTCGCGACCACTGACGCGGCACGGTATTCCCGCTTCCTGCAAACGCCCTTCGATTTCTGAGAGGATTTTTTGGATCATCTCTTTACGGTTGCCGCGCGCGGCTTTCACCACTTCTTTAATCACGCGGTAACGGTTGGGATACAGCGCCTCAAAACCCAGCTCTTCGAGTTCGGTTTTAATGTGGTGGATACCTAAACGGTGTGCCAGCGGGCTGTAGATTTCGAGAGTTTCACGAGCGATGCGGCGACGCTTGTCCGGGCGAAGTGAGCCCAGCGTGCGCATGTTGTGGGTACGGTCGGCAAGTTTGATGAGAATGACGCGGATATCCTGCACCATCGCCATAATCATCTTGCGAAAGTTTTCGGCCTGCGCCTCTTTCTTATCGCGGAACTTGAGTTTATCAAGTTTCGACACCCCCTCTACCAGTTCGGCAACGCTTTTACCAAAAAGCTGTTCCATATCCTGGTAGGTGGCGGGAGTATCTTCAATCACGTCATGCAGTAGTGCTGCCATCAGCGTTTCATAGTCGAGTTTCATCTCGGCCAGAATGCAGGCAACCGCTACCGGGTGCGTGATATAGGGTTCACCGCTTGAACGTGTTTGCCCCTCGTGAGCATCACGTGCAACGAGATACGCCTGCCGCAGACGTTTGATTTGGTCTTCCGGCAGGTAGTTTTGAATCAGTTGATTCAGGCTTTCAAACAGATACAAGGGCGACCCGCTTTGTGATTAACGACGACCTTCAGCAATAGCGGTAACGGCTTGTAATTCAGCGGCTTCCTGCTCTTGCTGTTCCTGGCGTTCGCGTACGTCGAGGATCTGGTTGTTGATCAGACCTTCTTCGATTTCGCGCAGCGCGATTACTGTGGTTTTATCGTTTTCTTCCGGTACCAGCGGATCCTTTCCGCCTACCTGCATCTGACGAGCGCGACGCGCGGCGACCAGTACCAGGTCAAAACGGTTACCAATTTTCTCTACAGCGTCCTGAACAGTTACGCGTGCCATACTTAAAAAGCTCCACAGGTGAAGAAATGACTGGGCATGATACTGAAAGAAGGTTCAGTCTGCCAACAATTTGCTGATTAAAGCGTCATGACGTTGCTTTTGGCGACTCATGCGCAAGCGTTCGGCGCGAATGATAGTCTTTAGATCACCCAGAGCGGTGTCGAAATCATCATTCACTATTAAATAATCATATTCGGCGTAATGGCTCATTTCTGCAACTGCTTGAGCCATACGCTTTGCAATGACCTCTTCGCTGTCCTGACCTCGACCCCGTAAACGGCGGTCTAACTCAATTTTGGACGGCGGTAAAATAAAGATACTCCGCGCATGTGGCATTTTCTGGCGAATTTGCTGCGCGCCCTGCCAGTCAATATCCAGAAAAACATCCACGCCGCTCGCCAGTACTTGCTCAATGGCCTCGCGTGAAGTGCCATAGTAATTACCGAACACTTCCGCGTGCTCAAGGAATGCATCTCTGCTAATCATCTCTTTAAATTCATCATGATTAACAAAGAAGTAGTGTTCGCCATGTACTTCACCCGGACGCGGTGCGCGCGTGGTGTGTGAAACAGAAACCTGAGTGTCGTACAACGGTTGGGTTTTTAATAAAGCCTGAATCAGGCTGGATTTACCCGCGCCACTGGGGGCAGAAACAATATAAAGCGTGCCTTGAGCCATGAGTATCTTTCGTATGTGATTAAGCGAAATAAAGCCTACATACGTGCTTATTATACACGGCGCGGCCATGTGACGTAGCCCTTGCTCACACTTTTTGCGCAAAGTTGTTGCGTTTTGCGTACCTGTTTCCGCAATTCCCGGTCATTTACTGCAACAAAGACGATTCTCTGGAAGCGTCATCTCACACTTTATTTTTGCCCCTCGGTTTTGCATTCATCACGTTGTATATCTGCCCGCCTGACTACAGTGGAGGTGACGATGAAAGTATGGATTGCAGTGTTAATGAGTATTTTGTGCTGGCAATCATCAGCGAAGGCGGTCTGCCCGGCCTGGTCGCCAGCCAGAGCGCATGAAGAAATCTCCCACCTACAACAGCAAGTAAAACAGTGGGACGATGATTACTGGAAAAAAGGGAAAAGTGATGTGGAAGATGGGGTTTACGATCAGTTAAGCGCCCGCCTTGCACAGTGGCAACGCTGTTTTGGCGAAGAGACAAGTGGTGACGCTATGCCGCCGCCGTTGAGTGGCACGGTGATCCATCCGGTTGCGCATACGGGAGTACCTAAGTTAGCGGATAAAAATGCGTTACGTCTGTGGATGCATGAGCACAGCGATCTTTGGGTACAACCAAAAGTTGATGGGGTTGCGGTAACACTGGTCTACCGTGATGGAAAACTGATTAAAGCGATCAGTCGTGGCAATGGGCTTAAAGGTGAGGACTGGACGCAGAAAATACGCTTGATTCCTTCTGTACCGCAATCTGTTAGCGGAGTTTTGGCCAACAGCACCCTGCAGGGCGAGATATTTCTCCAGCGTGAGGGGCATATCCAACAACAAATGGGAGGAATGAATGCCCGTTCAAAGGTTGCCGGCATTTTGATGCGCCAGGATAATAGCGACACGCTGCATTCACTGGGCGTGTTTATCTGGGCGTGGCCGGATGGACCACAGTTAATGGCCGAGCGATTACAGCAGCTTGCTGCTGCGGGCTTTGCTTTGACGCAGAAGTATACCCTTGCGGTGAAAAGCGCAGACGAGGTTGAGCGAGCACGTAATGAGTGGTGGAAAACGAAATTGCCCTTCGTCACCGATGGCGTGGTTGTGCGAGCGGCTAAGGAACCAGAATCCCGTCATTGGCTACCGGGTCAGGCGGATTGGTTGATAGCGTGGAAATATCAACCTGTGGCCCAGGTTACTGAAGTGAACGCGATACAGTTTGCTGTCGGTAAGAGCGGAAAAATCTCGGTGGTGGCGTCACTCGCGCCTGTCATGCTGGATGATAAAAAAGTCCAGCGGGTGAACATTGGTTCCGTCAGACGTTGGCAGGAGTGGGACATCGCACCTGGCGATCAAATCCTCGTGAGTCTTGCCGGTCAGGGGATTCCACGCATTGATGAAGTGGTCTGGCGCGGTGCTGAACGCACAAAACCAACGCCGCCCGAAAACCGTTTTAACGCGTTGACCTGCTACTTTGCTTCTGATGTTTGTCAGGAGCAATTCATTTCACGGTTAGTCTGGCTGGGCTCAAAACAGGTTTTGGGGCTGGAGGGCATCGGTGAAGCTGGCTGGCGCTCGCTACATCAGACGCATCGCTTTGAACATATCTTTTCCTGGCTTTCATTAACGCCAGCTCAACTGCAGCACACGCCGGGGATCGCGAAAAGTAAAAGTGAGCAGTTATGGCATCAGTTTAACCTGGCACGTAAGCAACCTTTTACCCGCTGGGTGATGGCAATGGGAATACCGTTAACCAGAGTGGCGCTTAATGCCAACGACTTAAGCTCCTGGGAGCAACTTTTGCAGAGAAGCGAACAGTATTGGCAGCAACTACCGGGGACAGGGTTGCGTCGCGCAAGTCAGGTTATGGAATGGAAGAATAATGCGCAAATCAAGATGCTGGGCAACTGGCTGGCTGCCCAGCAGATCACTGGTTTTGTGCCTTAGTGGCCTTCATGGCTGTAATAAAAAACCGGTAATCCCAGTTTAAGACGCAGCGCCAGCAAGCGAGCGAAAAAGCCGAATACCAGGGTGGAGATAATCACCACATCATGGTTGGAAACATAGTGTTGCAGCGCGATGTACAGCACGGCGGAAGCAAAAGAAACCCCGGCGTACAACTCTTTCTGGAATACCAGAGGGATGCGTTTACAGAACATATCGCGCAAAACGCCGCCAAACACGCCAGTCGTCACAGCCGCGACAACGGCAATGATCGGGCCATGTCCCATATCCAGCGCGACCTGTGCGCCAATGATTGAAAAAACCACCAGTCCGAGTGCATCGAGCACCAGAAAGACTTTACGCAGGTAAGGCATCACGGGAGCAACGATGGTGGTGAATACGGCAGCGGTGGCGACGATAATCACATACTCCGGGTGTTTGACCCAGCCGAGCGGATAGTGGCCCAGCAGAATATCACGTACTGATCCTCCACCAATTGCGGTGGCGGTAGCAATGATAATTACGCCAAATGTATCCATGCGCCGCCGTCCGGCCGCCAGCGCCCCTGTCATGGCTTCGGCAGTAATGCCAACCAAATACAAAATGTGTAACAGCATGGTTTTCTCCCTAAAAATCTGCCTGGCAGGGTAGCGATTTGTGCGCATTGTCACGATTGAGATTTTTTAAGGAGAGTTGTAATTGATAACTTATAGTTATGTGAAATTGGTGTTTTCTGTAAATCCAATGCATTTTTCTGATGTTGTGTTAAGAAAAATGCATTAGAAAAAGTATGGGATTTTTGACATTTTTTGGGTAGGTGTACGTAGAGCCGCTGAAATTAACAACGGCCTACAATGCTATGTCGCTTACTCGATGTTCTGGATCTGCTCGCGCATCTGCTCGATCAACACTTTCAGCTCGATGGCGGAGTTTGTCACTTCGGCATTGATAGATTTCGACGCAAGTGTGTTCGACTCGCGGTTAAATTCCTGCATCATAAAGTCCAGACGACGGCCAACCGCTTCTTTTTTCTTCAGAATGTTGTACGTTTCTTTAACATGCGCTTCGAGGCGGTCCAGCTCTTCGGCAACGTCAATTCGTTGTGCCAGCAGAACCAACTCCTGCTCCAGACGGTTGTTTTCCAGTTGCACCTGGGCGTCTTCCAGCTTCGCTACCAGACGCTCACGCTGCCATTGCAGGATTTCCGGCATATGGGCGCGCACTTTGACCACTTCGGCGGTGACGCCTTCCAGACGCTGTTCAATCAACGCTTTCAGCGCCTGGCCTTCGGTTTCGCGCGCGACGATAAAGTCGTCCAGCGTACCATCGAGAGCAGCGAGAATTTCAGCAGCAATGGCGTCGAGGTCCTGCTCCTGGGCTGCCATCACGCCTGGCCAGCGCAGAATATCAACCGGGTTAATTTCCCCTTCGTCACTCTGCATTTTCACCCAGTTCGCGGCAGTTACCAGCTGTTTAGCCAGTTTTTCGTTGAGAATCAGCTCACCTTGTGCGCTAACATCTGGTTCATAGCGCAGGGTACATTCCACTTTACCGCGCGTCAGACGAGAGCGAATACGCTCGCGAACGACAGGTTCAAGGCTACGGAACTGCTCCGGCAGACGAAAGTAAGTTTCCAGATAACGCTGGTTTACCGAGCGCATTTCCCAGGTTGCGCTCCCCCATTCACCCTTGATTTCACGCCGGGCGTAGGCGGTCATACTGCGGATCATAGACGTTCCTGTTTATAAAAGGAGAGGTGGAAGGATTATAGCCATCGATGCCTTGTCAGGATAGGAATAACCGCCGGAAGTCCGTATAATGCGCAGCCACATTTGTTTCAAGCCGGAGATTTCAATATGCGTCCAGCAGGCCGTAGCAATAATCAGGTGCGTCCCGTTACCCTGACTCGTAACTATACAAAACATGCAGAAGGCTCGGTGCTGGTCGAATTTGGCGATACCAAGGTGTTGTGTACCGCCTCTATTGAAGAAGGCGTGCCGCGCTTCCTGAAAGGTCAGGGGCAGGGCTGGATCACCGCAGAATACGGTATGCTGCCGCGTTCTACTCATACCCGTAACGCCCGTGAAGCGGCGAAGGGTAAGCAGGGCGGTCGCACGATGGAGATTCAGCGTCTGATCGCTCGTGCATTGCGCGCCGCGGTAGATTTGAAAGCCCTCGGTGAGTTCACTATTACACTGGACTGCGACGTACTTCAGGCCGATGGCGGCACCCGCACAGCTTCGATCACCGGTGCTTGTGTGGCGCTGGCAGATGCGCTGAATAAGCTGGTTGAGAATGGCAAACTGAAAACCAACCCGATGAAAGGCATGGTAGCCGCGGTTTCTGTCGGTATCGTTAACGGCGAAGCGATTTGCGATCTGGAATACGTTGAAGACTCTGCTGCTGAAACGGATATGAACGTGGTGATGACCGAAGACGGGCGCATTATTGAAGTGCAGGGGACGGCAGAAGGCGAGCCGTTCACCCATGAAGAGCTACTCACCTTGTTGGCGCTGGCCCGAGGGGGAATCGAATCCATTGTAGCGACGCAGAAGGCGGCGCTGGCAAACTGATTTTTAAGGCGACTACTGAGTCGCCTTTTTTTTGTCTGTAGAAAAGTAAGATGAGGAGCGAAGGCATGAAACCATATCAGCGCCAGTTTATTGAATTTGCGCTTGGCAAACAGGTATTAAAGTTTGGCGAGTTTACGTTGAAGTCCGGGCGCAAAAGCCCTTATTTCTTCAACGCCGGGCTGTTTAATACCGGGCGCGACCTGGCACTGTTAGGCCGCTTTTACGCTGAAGCGTTAGTGGATTCTGGCATTGAGTTCGATCTCCTGTTTGGCCCAGCTTACAAAGGGATTCCGATTGCCACCACTACCGCCGTGGCGCTGGCGGAGCATCATGACCTTGACCTGCCATATTGCTTTAACCGCAAAGAAGCAAAAGATCACGGTGAAGGCGGCAATCTGGTCGGTAGTGCGTTACAAGGGCGTGTGATGCTGGTAGATGATGTGATCACCGCCGGGACGGCGATCCGCGAGTCGATGGAAATTATTCAGGCTAATGGCGCGACGCTTGCTGGTGTGCTGATTTCGCTCGATCGCCAGGAACGGGGGCGCGGCGAAATTTCGGCAATTCAGGAAGTTGAGCGTGATTACAACTGCAAAGTGATCTCTATCATCACCCTGAAAGACTTGATTGCTTACCTGGAAGAGAAGCCGGAAATGGCGGAACATCTGGCGGCGGTTAAGGCTTATCGCGAAGAGTACGGGGTTTGACAAAAAACGCCGGATGGTAAGTCATCCGGCGTCATCTTACTGCAACTGCGCGGCAATCAGTGGCCAGCGGGCGTCAAAGTCATCCGTCGGGCGGTATTTAAACTCGCTGCGGACAAAGCGTGACAGCATACCTTCACAAAATGCCAGCAACTGGCTTGCCAGCAGCGTTTCATCGGTGGTGTAACCTTCACCCTCACGCATTCTCTTTTCGCGCAATACCTGACGCAACTGCGCTTCAATACGCTCGAACAGTTGGTTGATGCGCCCTTGCAGGCGGTCTTGTTCAAACATCAGCGCATGCCCGGTAAGGATGCGGGTCAGGCCAGGATTACGCTCACCAAAACCGAGGAGCAGCAACACAATCAGACGCAGGCGCGCTGTGGTGTCCTTCTCATCTTTCAGAATCAGATTGATGCGAGTAATCAGGCTATCTTCGATAAACTCAATCAGGCTATCGAACATGCGGGTCTTACTGGGGAAGTGGCGATACAGAGCCGCTTCGGAAACGCCGACAGAGGCGGCCAGTTTCGCGGTCGTGATACGTTGGCTTCCATCGCTGGATTCCAACATCAGCGCCAGAGACTGAAGTATTTCTTCGCGACGGTTCCTTTTCGCAGTTTGTTTTTCTGCCATGTTACAAAATACCCCTGAAAATAAGCACTTGCCAGGCGGCACCCACGCTATGACCGCAAACGAAATGTTTGCGGCAATGTTATGACGTTATTCGGATGCGTATATGTTACTGACGACCAGAGTGACCAAAGCCGCCTTCACCGCGGTCGGTGGCGTCAAAATCTTCCACCAAATTAAATTCGGCCTGAACCACCGGAACAAAAATCATCTGTGCGATACGTTCGCCAGGTTGAATGGTGAAGCTGTCCTGACCACGGTTCCACACGGAGATCATCAACTGACCCTGATAATCAGAATCGATCAATCCCACCAGGTTGCCGAGAACGATGCCGTGCTTATGGCCCAGCCCGGAGCGCGGCAGCATCATCGCCGCCAGTGAAGGGTCGGCAATATGAATCGCCAACCCGGTCGGTACCAGCGTGGTGTCGCCCGGCGCCAGTTCTACGGCGTCGTCGAGACAGGCGCGCAGGTCAAGTCCGGCAGAACCAGAAGTGGCATAAGTCGGGAGCGGAAATTCCTTCCCAACGCGCGGGTCCAGAATCTTAACGTCGATTTTTTTCATCATAACGGGTCACGATCTCGTCGAGTAATAATTGGCCAAGGAGCTCTTTACGCTCAAGCGGTAAGACTTTATCTCCGTCTTGCCAGAAAAGGTGCAATGCATTGCTGTCGCTGTTAAATCCTTGAGTTGGTCGGGAAACATCGTTCGCGCAGATCAGATCAAGGTTTTTACGAATACGTTTTTGCCGGGCGTATTCTTCCACATTATTTGTTTCGGCCGCAAATCCAACAACATAAGGCCTTTGGTCTTTTAGTGCGGCAACTCCGGCGACAATATCAGGGTTTTTGACCATTTTTATTGTTAATTCATCCCCCTGAGTCGCCTGCTTTTTGATTTTTTCACTGGCGACAGCGGCTGCGCGATAATCGGCCACGGCGGCGCAACCGATAAAAATATTTTGCTGCTGTACAGAGGCCTTCACAGCGGCTTCCATCTCCAGTGCGGTCATCACATCAATACGTTTAACAAACGGCGGTGTCGGTAGTGAAACCGGTCCGGAAACCAGCGTAACGTTCGCTCCGCGACGGGCAGCGGCAGCGGCGATAGCAAAGCCCATCTTGCCGGAGCTGTGGTTGGAGATGTAACGCACCGGATCGAGCGGTTCGCGCGTCGGGCCGGCGGTAATCATAATATTCAGATGTTTCAGGTCGTTGACGGGCGAAAAATGTGCGACAGCCATATCAACAATGGTTAATGGATCGAGCATTCGCCCAGGGCCGATATCACCACAGGCCTGACTGCCGCTATCTGGCCCCCAGATCAGCAAACCACGTGAGGCAAGCACCCCTAAATTATGCTGGGTAGCCGCAGCACGATACATCTGCTGGTTCATGGCTGGCAGTACGGCAACAGGCGCAGGTGTAGCCAGGCAAATCGTTGACACCAGATCATTCGCCATCCCGGCAGCTACGCGGGCAATCAAATCAGCGGTAGCTGGGGCGAGAATCACTAAATCAGCCCATTTACCCAGCTCAATATGACCCATAGCTGCCTCGGCTGCTGGGTCCAGCAGACTATCGGCAACGGGATAACCAGAAACCGCCTGCAAGCTAAGTGGGGTGATAAAGGCTTTTGCCGCTTCGGTCATGGCTACGCGGACGTCTGCTCCGCGATCGCGCAAACGACGCACCAGCTCAGGGGTTTTATAGGCAGCAATACCGCCGCTGACGCCGAGAACGATTTTTTTACCGGCCAGGCTCATGATGATTTTTCCTGTAGGGGGACACCAGAAGTTGGCGATTTTATCACAATACTTTTGTTGTCGTGCTTTCACCTGAGAATCACTTTGCGAGGCGCTTTCCAGGATTGAAAACTGGCCGTCGATTTAACCAAACGGCTATGACAGGATGCGCCCACCACAAAGGAGGTGAAGGTGAAAAGCAATGTAGAATTGTTGATGCCACGCGAAAAAATGCTGAAGTTTGGCATTGGTGCGTTAACGGATGTTGAACTGCTGGCGCTATTTCTGCGTACAGGAACGCGCGGTAAAGATGTGTTAACTCTGGCGAAAGAGATGCTGGAGAATTTCGGCTCTCTTTACGGCTTGTTAACCTCTGAATATGAACAATTTAGTGGCGTTCATGGAATTGGCGTGGCGAAATTCGCCCAGTTAAAGGGGATTGCCGAACTGGCACGGCGTTACTACAACGTGCGGATGCGTGAAGAAAGCCCGTTACTCAGCCCGGAGATGACGAGGGAATTTTTACAAAGCCAGCTCACGGGCGAAGAGCGGGAGATCTTTATGGTGATCTTTCTCGATTCTCAACACCGGGTCCTTACCCACAGCCGACTCTTTTCCGGCACGTTAAATCATGTGGAAGTCCACCCACGGGAAATTATTCGTGAGGCGATAAAAATAAACGCCTCGGCACTGATCCTTGCCCATAATCACCCTTCGGGTTGTGCTGAACCCAGTAAAGCGGATAAACTCATTACCGAACGGATAATAAAAAGTTGTCAGTTCATGGATTTACGCGTGCTCGACCATATCGTGATTGGGCGTGGAGAATATGTTTCTTTTGCCGAACGCGGCTGGATTTAATCCGCTATGCGCGATCCTTCGGGATCTTTGTCTGTTCGGGACTTGAGCACATCGCCGAGTCAGCGTATACTACGCCACCTTTGAGAATCTCGGGTTTGGCATTTGGGCCTGGCAATCGAGAGTTCACATAGAACTGCGATGACCGGGCTGTAAAGCCTGACGAGGCGCCAATACCCCATACGAAGCTCGAGCTAATTTGATTTTTGGAGAATAGACATGTCCCGAGTCTGCCAAGTTACTGGCAAGCGTCCGGTGACCGGTAACAACCGTTCCCACGCACTGAACGCGACTAAACGCCGTTTCCTGCCGAACCTGCACTCTCACCGTTTCTGGGTTGAGAGCGAGAAGCGTTTTGTCACCCTGCGCGTATCTGCTAAAGGTATGCGTGTAATCGATAAAAAAGGCATCGATACAGTTCTGGCTGAACTGCGTGCCCGTGGCGAAAAGTACTAAGTACTTAGAGGAAATAAATCATGGCTAAAGGTATTCGTGAGAAAATCAAGCTGGTTTCTTCTGCTGGTACTGGTCACTTCTATACCACTACGAAGAACAAACGTACTAAGCCGGAAAAACTGGAACTGAAGAAATTCGATCCAGTTGTTCGCCAGCACGTGATCTACAAAGAAGCGAAAATCAAATAATTTTCGCTTTGATGTAACGAAAAACCTCGCTACGGCGGGGTTTTTTGTTATCTGTCTGCCCCCATATTGACTGCATCTGTTTATTTCCGGAGATGCTATGCCTGAATTACCCGAAGTTGAAACCAGCCGTCGCGGCATAGAACCGCATCTCGTTGGTGCAACTATTCTTCATGCGGTGGTGCGCAACGGACGTTTGCGCTGGCCGGTTTCGGAAGAAATCTACCGTTTAAGCGATCAACCAGTGCTTAGTGTACAGCGCCGCGCTAAATATCTGCTGCTGGAGCTGCCTGAGGGCTGGATTATCATTCATTTGGGTATGTCTGGCAGTCTGCGCATACTTACGGAAGACCTTCCCCCTGAAAAGCATGACCATGTTGATTTGGTGATGAGTAACGGCAAAGTGCTGCGCTACACCGATCCGCGCCGCTTTGGTGCCTGGCTGTGGGCCAAAGAGCTGGAAGGCCACAATGTGCTGGCACATCTTGGGCCGGAGCCGCTTAGTGATGATTTCAATGGCGAATATTTGCATCAGAAATGCGCGAAGAAAAAGACAGCGATTAAGCCCTGGCTGATGGATAACAAGCTAGTAGTAGGTGTAGGGAATATCTACGCCAGTGAATCACTGTTTGCAGCGGGGATCCATCCGGATCGGCTGGCGTCTTCTCTCTCGCTGGCAGAGTGTGAACTGTTGGCTCGAGTGATTAAAGCAGTATTGCTGCGTTCAATTGAGCAGGGCGGCACGACGCTGAAAGATTTTCTGCAAAGCGACGGTAAACCTGGCTATTTCGCACAGGAATTGCAGGTTTACGGGCGAAAAGGCGAGCCGTGTCGGGTGTGTGGTACGCCGATTGTGGCGTCTAAACATGCGCAACGGGCGACGTTTTATTGCAGGCACTGCCAGAAATAATTGATGCGAGCCGGATGGTAAACCATCCGGCATAAAAGCTACGCTAATTTCGCCATCAATGCCTGATGGACATTCTCCGGCAGGAAATGGGTGACATCGCCCTGATGGCGCGCTACTTCTTTAACCAGCGATGAAGAGATAAACGACCACTCTTTCGAAGGCATCAGGAACACACTTTCCAGTTCCGGCATTAAGTGGCGATTCATATGCGCCAGCTGCATTTCATATTCAAAATCCGCCACTGCACGCAGGCCGCGAATCAGCACTGTGGCGTGTTGATTGCGGGCGAAGTTCGCCATTAAATCGCTAAATCCGACCACTTCAACGTTTCCCAGATGCGCAGTTGCCTGTTGTGCCAGTGCCACACGTTCTTCCAGAGTAAACATCGGTTTTTTACTGGGGCTGGCGGCAATCGCCAGAATAACGTGATCGAACATCTGCGTGGCGCGCGTCACGATATCGATATGACCATTGGTAATGGGATCGAAAGTACCCGGATAAATCGCCCGTTTTTGCATAATAACCTCAATGCGTTTTCGGTGGCAGGTAAGGTTCCAGCAGTTGAAGCAGACGCTGCAGCGCGCCCTGGTTTTGATACAGCACTTCAACGGCATGACGGCCATAGAAACTACGGTAATCAGCGTCAGTGAGTAAAGAGGAAATCTCTTTTGCCAGCGACGCGGCATCAGTGATGGTTATCAGCCCGCTTGCCTGCTCCAGCCGCGCGCAAATGTCTTTAAAGTTAAAGGTATGCGGCCCCATCAACACCGGGATAGCGTGTGCGGCGGCCTCCAGCGGATTATGTCCACCACGTTCAACCAGTGAACCGCCAACAAACGCGAGATCGGCAATACCGTACAGCAACATCAGTTCGCCCATCGTATCGCCAACCACCACTTGTGTACTGGCAGAGGGGACCTCTCCGGAAGAGCGTGTGATATAGCTTAGTCCAGCCTGACGGACAAGGTTAATCGCGTCCGGAAAGCGTTCAGGATGACGAGGAACAAGAATGAGCAATAAATTCGGGAACTGTTGCAACAGCGCTTGATGGGCGGCAATCACTACGCTCTCTTCGCCATCATGAGTACTGGTGGCAATCCATACCGGACGATGCGGCGCCCACTGGCGGCGCAGCGTTACTGCTTTAGCAGCCAGTTGTGGTGTTACAGAGATATCGAATTTCAGGCTACCGGTAACGGTAACCTGATTATTTTTTGCGCCCAGCGCCACAAAACGCGCGCCATCTTCTTCATTTTGCGCAGCAATCAGCGTAATACGATGGAGCAAGCGACGAACAAATTTACCCAGTTTGGCGTAACCTGCGGCAGAGCGCTCAGAAAGACGCGCATTGGCGATAACCAGCGGAATTTTGCGCTTATGTAGTGCCGCGATCAGGTTAGGCCACAGCTCAGTTTCCATAATCAACACCAGCTTCGGGTCGACCTTATTAAGGAAACGGTTGAGTGCATCGGGCAGATCGTAAGGCAGATAGACGTGCTGAACATCTTTTCCAAACGCCGATTGTACGCGCTCCGAACCAGTCGGTGTCATAGTCGTGACAGTGATTGGTAAATCAGGATAGCGATGACGCAGCGCGCGCACCAACGGGATTGCCGCCAGAGTTTCACCGACGGATACGGAGTGCAGCATAATGCCGCCTGGTGTTAGCGGATGGCGGTAAAAACCGTAACGTTCACCCCAGCGTTTTCGATAGGCCGGAGCCTTACGTCCGCGCACCCAAAGCCGTATCCAGATTAGCGGCTGAATAAGGTAGAGAAGGGCGGTGTAAAGCAATTCGAGCATAATAAATAGCTGACTTATGGATGTGCTGGGGATTCTATGTATTTAGCGGTGGCTTTACCATTACTTTTCCCGTTTTTGACTTAAATAGCTTCAGTTTGGTCTGATCTGCCGCTACATCTTCATTTTTTTTGTATTTTTATGCGATTCATTGAAACCTGGCCCCATTTTCTACTCTACATAGGCCGTATCGACATTATCTATATGCTATTTTTTATCTATTTGATTTTTATAACCAAAACATATTTTGTGTATAAAAATCATTCGGGTCGGATTGCTGCGAAAGAAATGATACACTAGCACGTCAAAGTAAGTGCGTTATCAGTATTCAGGTAGCTGTTGAGCCTGGGGCGGTAGCGTGCTTTTTTCTGCTTAACTTAACCAGACAATCATACAAAAGAGTCGCTAGTGGAAAAGCCATTTCGAAAAATCCTGGTCATAAAGATGCGATATCATGGAGATATGTTATTAACTACTCCTGTCATCAGTACGCTCAAGCAGAATTATCCCGATGCAAAAATCGATATGCTGCTTTATCAGGACACCATCCCTATTTTGTCTGAAAATCCGGAAATTAATGCGCTCTACGGGATAAGCAATAAAGGTGCGGGAACATTCGATAAAATTAAAAATGTGCTTTCGCTGATAAAAACTCTGCGTGCGAATAATTACGATCTGGTCATTAATCTTACGGATCAGTGGATGGTAGCACTGCTGGTACGTTGTTTACCTGCACGGATGAAAATATCGCAACTTTATGGTCATCGGCAGCATGGCATTTGGAAAAAAAGCTTCACACACTTAGCGCCAATACACGGTACACATATTGTTGAGCGTAATTTATCGGTCCTTGAGCCATTAGGTATTACCGATTTCTACACCGATACAACAATGAGTTACGCCGAAGATTGCTGGAAGAAGATGCGCCAGGAATTGGATGCCCTGGGCGTGAAAGATCATTATGTTGTTATCCAACCGACAGCGCGTCAGATATTTAAGTGCTGGGATAACGATAAATTTTCTAAGGTTATCGATGCGCTGCAACAGCGAGGGTATCAGGTTGTGCTGACCTGTGGGCCTTCGGCAGATGATCTCGCTTGTGTCGATGAGATTGCTCGAGGTTGCGAAACGAAACCCATTACTGGCCTTGCAGGTAAAACACGTTTTCCTGAACTAGGTGCGTTAATTGATCATGCAGTGCTTTTTATTGGCGTGGATTCTGCGCCGGGACATATTGCAGCGGCAGTGAAAACGCCAGTCATTAGTCTATTTGGTGCAACGGATCACGTATTCTGGCGTCCCTGGACCGAGAATATTATTCAATTCTGGGCGGGGAATTATCAGAAAATGCCGACCCGGCATGAACTTGATCGCAACAAAAAATATCTTTCTGTTATCCCAGCGGAAGATGTGATCGCCGCTACGGAAAAGCTGTTGCCAGAAGATGCCCCTTCAGCTGACAGGAATGTACAATTATGATCGTGGCGTTTTGTTTATATAAATATTTTCCTTTTGGTGGGCTTCAACGTGACTTTATGCGTATTGCATCAACAGTTGCCGCACGGGGCCACCATGTTCGGGTCTATACGCAGTCGTGGGAAGGTGATTGCCCGAAAGCATTTGAGCTTATTCAGGTGCCAGTTAAGTCCCATACCAACCATGGACGCAATGCAGAATATTATGCCTGGGTACAAAATCATCTCAAAGCGCATCCCGCAGATCGTGTTGTTGGATTTAATAAGATGCCAGGGTTGGATGTTTATTTTGCCGCTGATGTTTGTTACGCCGAGAAAGTTGCGCAAGAAAAAGGTTTTTTATATCGTTTAACATCACGATATCGCCATTATGCCGCATTTGAGCGGGCGACTTTCGAGCAGGGAAAATCGACGAAACTTATGATGCTGACCGATAAGCAAATCGCCGATTTCCAGAAGCATTATCAAACTGAACCTGAACGTTTTCAAATTCTTCCTCCCGGTATTTATCCGGACAGAAAATACAGCGAGCAAATCCCAAATAGTCGCGAGATTTATCGTCAGAAAAATGGCATAAAAGAGCAACAAAACTTATTACTGCAGGTTGGATCAGATTTTGGCCGTAAAGGTGTAGATCGCTCAATTAAAGCTTTGGCATCATTGCCGGAATCATTACGTCACAATACGCTTTTATTTGTTGTTGGTCAGGATAAACCGCGAAAATTTGAAGCGTTGGCAGAAAAACTCGGCGTGCGGAGCAATGTGCATTTCTTCTCCGGTCGCAATGATGTGTCAGAATTAATGGCAGCCGCTGATTTATTACTGCATCCCGCTTATCAGGAAGCTGCGGGTATCGTTCTTCTTGAAGCGATCGCTGCTGGATTACCTGTTTTGACAACTGCGGTATGTGGGTACGCGCATTATATTGCGGATGCTAATTGTGGAACGGTCATCGCTGAACCTTTCTCCCAGGAACAATTAAATGAAGTTTTACGTAAAGCGTTAACTCAGTCTCCATTGCGAATGGCCTGGGCGGAGAACGCTCGCCATTATGCCGATACTCAGGATTTGTATAGCTTGCCAGAGAAAGCCGCGGATATCATTACAGGTGGTTTAGATGGTTGAATTAAAAGAGCCGCTTGCCACACTTTGGCGTGGTAAAGATGCTTTTGCAGAAGTCAAAAAACTGAACGGCGAGGTCTTTCGTGAACTGGAGACTCGTCGCACATTACGCTTTGAACTGTCCGGGAAAAGCTATTTTCTTAAATGGCACAAGGGGACGACATTAAAAGAGATTATAAAAAATCTACTCTCATTGCGGATGCCCGTTTTGGGCGCAGACAGAGAGTGGCACGCTATTCATCGCCTGAGTGATGTTGGCGTTGATACAATGAAGGGCATTGGGTTTGGTGAAAAAGGTTTAAATCCATTAACCCGCACATCATTTATTATTACCGAAGATCTCACTCCCACGATTAGCCTTGAAGATTATTGTGCCGATTGGGCAGTCAATCCTCCTGATATACGTGTTAAGCGTATGCTGATCGCGCGTGTGGCAACCATGGTGCGTAAAATGCACGCAGCAGGGATAAATCACCGCGACTGTTATATTTGCCACTTTTTACTTCATTTGCCATTTACTGGCCGGGAAGATGAATTAAAGATTTCGGTTATCGATCTGCATCGGGCACAGATCCGTGCAAAAGTACCGCGCCGCTGGCGCGATAAAGACCTGATTGGTTTATATTTCTCATCAATGAATATTGGCCTGACGCAAAGAGACATATGGCGATTTATGAAGGTTTATTTTGGGATGCCTTTACGCAAAATATTATCTCTTGAACAGAATTTATTGAACATGGCAAGCGTTAAGGCCGAGCGTATTAAAGAGCGAACACAACGCAAAGGATTATAAAAATATTTATCAGTATGTACTGGAACTAACTTTATTATGACTATTTATTTTATAAACTGGGTTGCAGATTATGAATTAAAAATGATCCAGTACCTGAAAAAAAAGTACAATATACAAAACATAACAACGCCAAAAAAGTACAACTGGGTTAATAAGAAAATCTCAAAAATAGGGATGGACAATGCATGGCTGGGACGATTATTCATCAAGCATTATCTCAATAATATTAAAAAAGATGACATAATTATCTTTAATGATAGTGTGATAAATAAAGGTATTAATAAGCAAATCTTAAAGAATGTCAATTGTCATAAAGTTTTGCTTCTAAGAAATACTGTTAGCGAAGATTTTATTTTTGATAGCGCTAACTATTTCGATATTATATATGATTTTGAACATAGATTTATAGGGAATGAAAAGACCAAAGCGATAGAACAATTTTTTCCTATAGGGATGGAGGAAATTACAAATTATAATTTGGCTAACAAAAATAACAGTCAGCCAATATGTTTCTTTCTTGGGCGAGATAAAGGGCGTCTTCAAATAATTAATGAGTTAGCTGATAGACTAACATCGCTAGGATGTAAGTTAGATTTTAATGTTGTCAAAGATAAGACATCATCTCTGACTTCAAAGTATTTGATTGAAAAACAAATGCCTTATGAAGAAAATATTCGCAGAACATTAAACGCTAATATAATTGTTGATATAACGAAAGAAAACCAATCTGGCTGGACTCTTCGTATACTTGAGGCATTATTTTTTAATAAAAAATTAATTACAAATAATATAAATATACTTGGTTCAGAAATCTATAATGAATCTCGCTTTTTTATAATAGGTCATGACGATTGGGATAAGTTAGAGTATTTTATAAACTCATCTGTTAAACCAATGGATTATGATAGTTTATATAAATTCAGTCCTGATAAAATGATGTCAATAATTGTTTCTGATTTTATAGACAAATAAATCGTTAAAACAGTGAGTTTTACTCAATTAATGAGAGTTTCTATGAAAATAGCATTTATAGGCGAAGCTGTTTCTGGATTTGGCGGCATGGAAACAGTCATCCGTGATGTCATTAACACCTTCATGCAAAAGCATATCCAAAGTGAAATGTTTTTCTTTTGTCGTAATGACAAAATGGATAAGGGATGGCTAGAAGGTATTAAATACTCATGTTCATTTTCCAATATTCGTTTAGGCTTTTTGCGTCGGGCAAAACATATTCATGCTTTAAGTAAATGGCTTCAGGATTACCAACCAGATATCGTTATTTGTATTGATGTGATTTCTTGCCTGTTTGCCGCAAAAGCACGTAAAAAATCAGGGATTGATGTGCCAGTATTTTCATGGCCGCATTTTTCTTTAGATCACAAAAAACATGCTGAATATATCACCTGTGCCGACTATCATTTAGCAATCAGCTCTGGCATTAAACAGCAAATGATTAATCGGGGTGTAGCAGAATCGACGATAAATGTTATTTTTAATCCCGTCGAAGCGAAAGACTCAGTCATTCCCGCGCCCGAAGAAGACGAAACGGCAACGTTCATTTATGTTGGGCGTATGAAATTCGAAGGCCAGAAACGGGTTAAAGACTTGCTTGATGGCTTATCACAGGCGCAAGGTAACTGGAAACTCCATGTATTGGGCGATGGTTCCGATTTCGAAAAATGCCAGGCTTATAGTAGAGAACTAAATATTGATGATCGAATTGTCTGGTATGGTTGGCAACGACACCCCTGGGAATTGGTCCAACAAGATATTAAAAAAGTGAGTGCGCTATTGCTCACCTCATCTTTTGAAGGTTTTCCAATGACTCTACTTGAAGCCTTGTCATGGGGGATTCCTTGTATCAGTACCGATTGTGTATCCGGGCCTGCTGACATTATTCAACCTGATGTTAATGGTCATCTGTATCAACCGGGAGATATTGCTGGTTTTGTAACTCTTCTAAATAAATATATATCCGGTGAAATTTATATCGAACATGAAAAAATTCCTGGGTCGATCGATAAATTTTACCAATCGAAGTATTACGATAGATTACATAAGATAATTATTTCTGCTATTTCCCGGAGGAAATAATGCAGCAGGTGTTTTTCCAGGAAACTGAGTTTCTTAATTCAGTTATTGATTATAATCATAAAGTAGAAACAGAAAATCTTTGTCTGGACATCGCTTATGGAACTGACAAAAATTTTCTATTTGGTTGCGGAATTTCGATTGCTTCAATATTAAAGCATAATGAAGGAAGTCGATTGTGTTTCCATATTTTTACTGATTATTTTGGCGATGATGATCGTAAGTATTTTGATGCTCTGGCGTTGCAGTATAAAACCAGAATTAAAATATATCTGATTAATGGTGATCGGCTCCGCTCATTACCTAGCACCAAGAACTGGACTCATGCAATATATTTTCGCTTTGTTATTGCTGATTACTTTATTAATAAGTCGTCTAAAGTCCTTTATCTGGATGCTGATATTATTTGTCAGGGGAGTATTGAGCCACTAATTAAATTCTCATTTCCTGACGATAAAGTCGCAATGGTTGTTACAGAAGGGCAAGCTGACTGGTGGGAAAAACGCGCACATTCGTTAGGTGTTGCGGGAATTGCTAAAGGTTACTTTAACTCCGGTTTTTTATTGATTAATACGGACCAATGGGCTGCTCAACAGGTTTCTGCTCGAGCCATTGCAATGCTAAATGATCCAGAAATAATCAAAAAAATAACACATCCTGATCAGGATGTGTTAAATATGTTGCTGGCAGACAAACTTATTTTTGCTGATATTAAATATAACACCCAGTTTAGCTTAAATTATCAGCTCAAAGAAAGTTTTACAAACCCAGTAACCAACGATACTATTTTTATCCATTATATCGGTCCAACCAAGCCCTGGCATGATTGGGCCTGGGATTATCCTGTATCACAAGCCTTTATGGAGGCAAAAAATGCTTCGCCATGGAAGAATACGGCGTTGCTGAAACCGAACAATAGCAATCAATTAAGATATAGCGCAAAACATATGCTTAAAAAGCATAGATATCTAAAAGGATTTAACAATTATCTTTTTTATTTTCTTGAAAAGATAAAACATTAAAACTGGGAAACTATAAAGTAATGATATAAGGGTAGCATTGTGGACTCATTTCCTGCCATAGAGATAGATAAAGTTAAAGCCTGGGATTTCCGGCTAGTTAATATAAATACTTCTGAATGTTTAAATGTTGCCTATGGTGTCGATGCTAATTATCTTGATGGTGTAGGTGTTTCCATCACATCAATTGTTCTAAACAATCGACATATTAATCTTGATTTTTATATTATTGCTGACGTTTATAATGATGACTTTTTTCAAAAAGTCGCAAAGCTTGCAGAGCAATACCAATTAAGAATCACGTTATATAGAATTAACACTAATAAGCTCCAGTGTTTGCCTTGTACACAGGTCTGGTCAAGAGCAATGTACTTCCGTTTATTTGCATTTCAATTATTGGGCTTAACGCTTGATCGTTTGCTTTATCTTGATGCAGATGTTGTTTGTAAAGGCGATATTAGCCAACTATTGTATCTGGATTTAAACGGAGCGATGGCTGCTGTTGTTAAAGATGTTGAGCCAATGCAGGAAAAGGCGGTATCCAGGTTGTCTGATCCTGAATTACTTGGGCAGTACTTTAATTCAGGTGTCGTGTATTTAGACTTAAAAAAATGGACTGCCGCAAAACTAACAGAAAAAGCATTATCTATTCTTATGAGTAAAGATAATGTTTATAAATACCCTGATCAGGATGTTATGAATGTCTTACTGAAAGGGATGACAATATTTTTGCCTCGTGAGTACAATACAATTTATACAATTAAAAGTGAATTAAAAGACAAAACACATCAAAACTATAAAAAACTGATTACAGAAAGTACTCTTCTTATTCATTATACAGGTGCAACTAAACCGTGGCACAAATGGGCAATTTATCCATCGGTAAAATACTATAAAATAGCTTTAGAGAATTCCCCCTGGAAAGATGACTCTCCACGAGATGCAAAATCACTTATTGAATTTAAAAAAAGATATAAACATCTTTTAGTGCAACATCATTATATCTCAGGAATTATAGCAGGAGTCTGTTATCTTTGCCGAAAATATTACCGTAAATAACATTTAACTGGCTTATCATGATTCAGAAGAGCAAGATCAAAGACTTGGTTGTTTTTACCGATGAAAACAACTCAAAATATCTCAATGTATTAAATGACTTCTTGTCTTATAATATAAATATCATCAAGGTTTTTCGTTCTATTGATGATACAAAAGTTATGCTTATTGATACCGATTACGGTAAATTGATTCTTAAGGTATTTTCTCCGAAAGTTAAGCGTAACGAGCGTTTTTTTAAGTCTCTGTTAAAAGGTGATTATTATGAACGCCTTTTTGAGCAAACTCAAAAAGTACGAAATGAAGGGTTAAATACGCTCAATGATTTTTATTTATTAGCTGAACGGAAAACCTTACGATTTGTCCATACTTATATCATGATCATCGAGTATATTGATGGTATAGAGTTGTGTGATATGCCCGATATTGATGACGCGCTAAAAAATAAAATTCAGCAATCAATTAATGCATTGCATCAACATGGCATGGTTTCTGGCGACCCCCATCGTGGTAACTTCATTATACAAAATGGTGAAGTCCGAATTATTGATCTCTCCGGAAAACGTGCTTCGGCGCAGCGTAAAGCGAAAGATCGTATTGACTTAGAGCGTCATTACGGTATTAAAAATGAGATTAAAGATCCAGGTTATTATCTTTTAGTTTATCGTAAAAAAATGCGCAATTTGATGCGGCGTTTGAAAGGGAAACCAGCACGCTAAAAATATCCCACAATTACATGTCTTCACCAGGACAGTTTTAAGCGGAGTTATTTATTTCACAGGTTTATCATGAAGAATATTAGATACATTGACAAAAAAGATGTTGAAAACCTGATTGAAAATAAAACATCTGATGATGTTATTATTTTTCTTTCTGGCCCTACATCGCAAAAAACACCTTTGTCAGTATTACGAACAAAGGATATTATTGCTGTCAATGGTTCTGCGCAATATTTGTTAAGTCATAATATCGTTCCTTTTATATATGTGCTTACAGATGTCCGCTTTTTACATCAGCGTCGTGATGATTTTTATAAATTTAGCCAGAGAAGTCGTTATACCATAGTAAACGTTGACGTTTATGAACACTCTTCCAAAGAAGATAAACTTTATCTCCTCCAGAACTGCCTCGTATTACGGTCCTTTTACCGTCGAGAAAAAGGCGGATTGATAAAGAAGATTAAATTTAATATATTGCGTCAGATTCACAAGGAACTGCTGATCTCTGTACCATTGTCTAAAAAAGGTCGTCTGGTCGGATTTTGCAAGGACATTAGTCTTGGTTATTGCTCATGCCATACTATTGCCTTTGCTGCAATTCAAATAGCTTATTCACTTAAGTATGCACGGATTATTTGTTCCGGTCTGGATTTAACGGGTAGCTGTTCGCGTTTCTATGATGAAAATAAGAATCCAATGCCCTCGGAATTGAGTAAGGATTTATTCAAAATTTTGCCATTTTTCCGTTTTATGCGTGAAAATGTAGAAGATATTAATATTTATAATTTGTCGGATGATACAGCAATTCAATATGATATCATTCCATTTATGGAACTGCCAGAAATTTTACAATCCAGGGTTTGCAATAAATAATCTAGTATTTTCTATGTCTTTATCTCGTATTATCAAAATATTGGAGTTGGCTAATAATGATTAAAAAAATAATATTTACCGTCACACCAATATTTTCTATACCGCCAAAAGGAGCTGCAGCGGTTGAAACATGGATTTACCAGGTTGCAAAAAGACTTTCGATTCCAGCAACTATCGCCTGTATTCGAAACGACGGTTACCCGACTTACACAAAAGTAAATGATAATTGTGATATTCACTACATTGGTTTTAGTCGAGTCTATAAGCGACTTTTCCAAAAGTGGACTCGACTTGATCCTGTGCCGTATTCTCAGCGCATTTTAAATACTCAACCTAAAAACGCTGATTCGAAAGACTCAGTTATTGTTATCCACAATAGCATGAAGCTGTATAAACAGATTCGCGGCAGAAGTCCTCAAGCGCAGCTAGTGATGCATCTTCATAATGCTTTCGAGCTAGGGCAGTTAGACAAAAATGCAAAAATAATTGTTCCTAGCCAGTTTCTGTTCGATTTCTATTCGGAAAAAATGCCTGCTGCAGATATTGCTATTGTGCCTAATGGTTTTTGCGCTGAATCGTATCTACATGATAATACTGTAGATTTAAGGAAGAAATTCAATATCGATGCGAATGATACGGTGTTATTATTTGCAGGAAGGATATCGCCAGATAAAGGCTGTCTGATGCTTATGGATGCTTTCAATAAGCTGTGTAAGGATAGAGACAACCTTAAACTGGTTATCGTTGGTGATCCTTTTGCCAGTAAAAAAGGTGAAAAAGCTGAATATCAGAAAAAGGTTCTGGATGAAGCGAAAGCTATTGGCGCGCAATGTATCATGGCGGGTGGGCAGCCGCCGGAGCAGATGCATAACTATTACCGTTTAGCAGATTTAGTTGTTGTTCCTTCCCAGGTAGAAGAAGCTTTTTGTATGGTAGCTGTTGAAGCTATGGCGGCTGGTAAACCTGTACTTGCGAGTCAAAAAGGTGGAATCAGTGAGTTTGTTCTGGAAGGAATTACAGGTTATCACCTTGCAGAGCCTATGACATCTGAAAGTATTCTCGCGGATATTAAGCGAGTTTTAGCTGATGCTGACAGAGAACAAATTGCTGAAAATGCCCGAAATTTTGTTTTCTCAAAATATAGCTGGGAACATGTTACTCAGAGTTTTGAAGCACAAATACGAGACTGGTTTGGTTAAAAATTCTTTGATTTGAAGAGCCTGCCTGAACCAAATGTCAGGCAGGCTTTTTTTTATTTATTCCGCATAGCTAACAGCAAACCAACAATCAAGCCAATTGGTTTGAGATCAACTTCCTCGAAATTACCTCGAATAATATAAAAACCTACAAGAGATAAAAATAGTAATAATTGACCATTATAAGGAGTGACTACTACTTTTTTAAATATTGCGTTAGCTGTTTCTTTGATAATAGAGCCATACAGATAAAGTAAAGCGAGTAATCCAGCTAAACCTGCTGCAAACCAAATTGACAAAATAACGTTGTGTGGTCCAATGGATTGCCTGAACGTCCATGATGGAAAATCGACGACACGCTTATTATATATTGCATGGTAAATATCATCGCCGTAGCCATATCCCTTAAGTGGATTTTCCATAATTAATGTCCACGCCGTACCTTGAGTACCATTGGTATAGCGATAAGAACTGTCGGTCTGTTGAAGTTTATAAATAAGCCTGTCTTTATTGGCATGATCACCTTTATAGGTAAATATACACGCTGCTGCAACAGAAATAACGATGGAGATCAGCATCAACAATTTCCACTGACGATTTAAGATTAACCATAGTAGAGTTACTATGAATACTGCCAGCCATGCACCACGCGAGAGCGTTCCTAATAACAGAAATAAGAAAACTGCACTAAAAATTACGAATGCTATTTTATAAGAGGTTTTCTTGATAAGCCAAAGATTTAATAATGCTGGAAATAGAAACACCATTGAATCGGAAATACTACGGTGTTCGTAGGTGGAAAATGGCATTATTCCTTTATTATAATCCTGAATATAAAGAATAATTTCAACAAGGCAACGTAACCCAAGTCCGGTAACTAATGAGTATAGTACAATTTTACCGATGCTTTCATTATCTTCATCTTTTAACAATGCAGGTATTAGTAAACTATATGCCAAAAATCCTTTAAGTACCGTGTTACTGAATTCTTTAAAACTTATTTTCAGATCAGGTGATATGAAAGTAGCATATAAAAGAATGAGTGACAGTGCCAGGATGCTATAAAAAAGATTATTTTTATAGAGTGCTTTAAATGTTCCTGGAGCACGAGAAACTTGATAGATTACCGTAATAATCATTAGTACAGATATGATATGCTTATAACGGGTAATACCATCAAGGAAAAAGGTTGCAATAAAGAGGAATACCAACACTTTATTCCAGTATGGTTTCCAGCTCTCTTTATTACGCAGCACCAGCGAGGCTGTTAACATTGCTTCTCCACCGTTTTAAATAATATAGAATGTGTTAATCAGGAATTGATTTTCTTTAATACTGTTTCTGCAGCCAGATGAGCAAGATCTTTATCCGGTGCCATGCAAACTACCTGATTCTTCCCATAACCGCCAATTAATCCTGGGTCTGTAGGCCCATAAACTGTGATATTGGGTTTATCGAGTGCCGCAGTTAAATGGCTTAACCCTGTATCGACCGACACAACAAATTTAGCTCCAGCCAGCACACGGGCAACGCCTTCCAGACTCATCTTCGGTAGTACGTCGACATAATCAAAGCCTTCCGCCAGCCTTTTTGCCCGCTCTTCTTCATGCGGTGCACCCCACGGTAGTTTAATTCGAATCCCTGAACCTGCCAGTAAACCAATTAATTCTCGCCAGTGATCTTCCGGCCAGTGTTTATCATCGCGGGTAGTCGCATGGAGGAATACAGCATACTCTCCAGCATCTGGTAGTGGATTTGTCAGGAAATGCTGCGCAATAGCATAATCGCCCTGGGTCTGCGGTTTGCTATAGCCAAGGCTTTTTGCGAACAGTTCACGGGTACGTTCGACAGCGTGCTGCTGTTTCGCAATATGATGTTTACGATTGTAAAACAGGCTGGCTAAAGGCTCGCGAGCGGTTTGCCAGTCCATTCCGTGCTTAACGCCATGTGCCAGACGTGTCACCAGAGCAGCGCTTTTTACCAGCCCTTGGGCGTCGATAATTGCGTCATAGTTTTCTGCCTGAAGGGCTTTACGAAACGCTTTCCGTTCCGCTTTTATGGGGGCCGAGAGCCAGGCTTTGCGCCAGCGACGTATCGCCACAGGAATCACCCTCTCAACAGCGGCATGCCAGGACGGAATCTGTGCGAAGCCTTCTTCTACCACCCAATCAAACGTAATTCCAGGGATTGCCTGCTGGGCATCGGTGAGTGCGGGCAGCGTATGGAGAACATCGCCCATCGACGATGTTTTAACGATCAGAACCCGCATCTGTCAGGCTTCCTCTTGTAACAATAGCGCGTTGAGTTCTTCCAATACGCGCTGTGGCGTAATGTCGATCAAGCTCTGGTGATAACCCTCCGCAGCGTCACCTTTACGCACTTTGTGATAGCCGGTAATCAGCCGGATCACGCGTGCTTTATGGGAAAGCGGCGGTGTGAAGTCCGGGCTACTCGGACCATACAGGGCAACCAGCGGACGATTGAGCGCCGCCGCAACGTGCATCAGACCAGAATCGTTAGTGACAATGGCATTACAGGCTGCAATCAGGATAACGGCCTGCTCAAGCTGCGTTTCTCCCGCCAGATTCCGACACCACGCCTGCTGCTCGGTATTCAGAACGGCAAGAATCTCATTGCCCGCTTCATGATCTTTCGCCGAGCCGAACAGAACCACCTGATAACCTTCATCAATGAGCTGCTTTGCCAGTTCGGCGTAGTGGTAGTGTGGCCAGCGTTTCGCCGGGCCAAACTCTGCGCCCGGACAAAAGCCAATCATCGGACGTTCTGATGAGAGCGAAAATTGATTACAGGTATACGATTTTTCACCTTCGCTCACCTGCAATTGCGGCCATAACAACGGTTTTGGTAGATCTTGTGCGGTACGCATTACGCCTTTGTCATAGGCCAGCGCAACATAGCGTTCCACCATTAGCGGCCAGGCTTCTTTATCGAGCACGCGCACATCGTTGAGTAAACCGTAGCGCATTTCACCGCGCCAGCCGGTGCGATGCGGAATCCCCGCGAAGAAAGGCACTAATGCGGATTTAAAGGAGTTGGGTAAGACGTAGGCACGGTCGTAACGTTTTTCGCGCAGGCTATGTCCCAGCTTGCGGCGTTCGCTGATTTCCAGCGCCCCGTGACCGAGAGGCATAGGGATAGCGTCGTTAACTTCCGGCATCCGCGATAATAACGGACGGCACCATGCCGGTGCCATCACGTCGATTATCGCCTGGGGATAGCGCGCCTGGAGCGTGCGATAGAGACTTTGCGACATCATCATGTCGCCCACCCATGACGGGCCGATCACCAATATTTTCATTCACTTCATCCTTCAAGCTGTCTCTGCGGCGGCTGCCTGCGTTCACTCCGGTCACTTACTATTGTAAGCTCCCGGTATGAATGAGGAACGTCCCTGTCCCTCACCGAAGGCAGCCTTCGGCAGTTCAAATTCGTTCCAGACGAATTTGTCACTTAGTTGCCGCCTTGATACCGCTCGAATGATTTTGTGAATTTACGTTGATGTCGCGATTCAGCCAGGCCATATATTCCGTTACGCCTTCGGCAACGGTTTTGAATGGTTTGTCGTAACCCGCAGCGCGCAGATTCGTCAGATCCGCCTGAGTGAACGCCTGATAACGTCCTTTCAGTTTATCCGGGAACGGAATGTACTCAATCTGGCCTTTTTTATGATAAGCCAGCGTTGCATCCGCCACTGCCTGGAAAGATTCCGCACGACCCGTACCGAGGTTGAAGATGCCAGAAACGCCATTTTCCAGGAACCACAGATTCACATCTGCCACGTCGCCCACGTAGACGAAGTCGCGTTTAAAGTTCTCGCTACCTTCGAACAGTTTCGGTGATTCACCGTTGTTAAGTTGCGTGTTGAGATGGAAAGCGACGCTCGCCATGCTGCCTTTATGGCCTTCACGCGGTCCATAAACGTTGAAATAGCGGAAGCCAACAATCTGCGAGTTCGCTTCAGGCAGGATTTGACGAACATATTCATCAAACAGGAACTTCGAATAACCGTATACGTTCAGTGGTTTTTCGTATTCGCGGGATTCAATAAAGTCGGAGGTGCGGCCACCGTAAGTGGCTGCGGAAGAGGCGTACAGGAACGGGATTTCACGTTCCAGGCAGTAGTGCAGCAGCTCTTTGGAGTATTGATAGTTGTTATCCATCATATACTTGCCGTCCCACTCGGTGGTGGAAGAGCACGCGCCTTCGTGGAAAATCGCTTCGACATCGCCGAACTCTTCGCCTGCCATAATCTGGATCAGGAAGTCTTCCTTATCCATATAGTCCGCGATATTCAGGTCCACCAGGTTCACAAACTTGGTGCCGTCTTTCAGGTTGTCCACCACCAGAATATCGGTGATGCCTTTATCATTCAGGGCCTTAACGATGTTGCTGCCGATAAAGCCCGCGCCGCCGGTAACGATGATCATAACTGTAACCTTCGAATTATGGAGTCAGAGACAATCTCAGACACGAATACTTCTATCATATCACTACACGGCGTTGGCTTCAGCCATTCGCCGAAAGTGAGGGGGATGGGCGTTATTTATCCCGAATTTTACAGAAGTGTTAACGCGTCATCTCGTCGCGAACTATAAGTTTGGGTAATATGTGCTGGAAATTGCCCTGTCTGGAGAATCGCAATGCGTGGAGAATTTTATCAGCAGTTAACTAACGATCTGGAAACCGCAAGGGCGGAAGGGTTGTTTAAAGAAGAACGCATTATTACGTCTGCGCAGCAAGCAGACATCACTGTGGCTGATGGAAGTCACGTCATAAACTTTTGCGCCAATAACTATCTCGGGCTGGCGAATCATCCGGAGCTGATTGCGGCGGCAAAAGCGGGAATGGATTCTCACGGTTTCGGGATGGCTTCAGTACGTTTTATCTGCGGCACTCAGGATAGCCATAAAGAGCTTGAGCAGAAGCTGGCAGCATTTCTCGGGATGGAAGATGCGATTCTCTACTCTTCCTGCTTTGACGCTAACGGTGGTCTGTTTGAAACGCTGTTGGGCGCGGAAGACGCCATTATCTCCGATGCTCTGAACCATGCCTCGATCATTGACGGCGTGCGACTGTGCAAAGCCAAACGCTATCGCTATGCCAACAACAATATGCAAGAGCTGGAAGCATGCCTGAAAGAAGCGCGTGAATCCGGGGCGCGCCATGTATTAATCGCCACCGATGGTGTGTTCTCTATGGATGGCGTAATTGCCAACCTGAAAGGGGTTTGCGATCTCGCGGATAAATACGACGCTTTGGTGATGGTTGATGACTCTCACGCGGTTGGTTTTGTCGGTGAAAACGGTCGTGGTTCCCATGAATACTGCGATGTAATGGGCCGTGTTGACATCATCACCGGCACGCTCGGTAAAGCATTAGGCGGCGCTTCTGGTGGTTACACCGCGGCGCGTAAAGAAGTGGTTGAGTGGCTGCGTCAGCGTTCTCGTCCTTACCTGTTCTCCAACTCGCTGGCACCTGCCATTGTAGCTGCTTCCATTAAAGTGCTGGAGATGGTCGAAGCGGGCAGCGAACTGCGTGACCGTCTGTGGGCGAACGCACGCCAGTTCCGTGAGCAGATGTCGGCTGCGGGCTTTACTCTGGCAGGTGCCGATCACGCCATTATTCCGGTCATGCTTGGCGATGCGGTAGTGGCGCAAAAATTTGCCCGCGAGCTGCAAAAAGAGGGCATTTACGTCACCGGTTTCTTCTATCCGGTCGTTCCGAAAGGTCAGGCGCGTATTCGAACCCAGATGTCTGCGGCGCATACCCCTGAGCAAATTACGCGTGCGGTAGAAGCGTTCACGCGTATTGGTAAACAACTGGGCGTAATCGCCTGAGTGAGGATGTGAGATGAAAGCGTTATCCAAACTGAAAGCGGAAGAGGGCATCTGGATGACCGACGTTCCTGAACCGGAACTCGGACATAACGATCTGCTGATTAAAATCCGTAAAACAGCCATCTGCGGGACTGACGTTCACATCTATAACTGGGATGAGTGGTCGCAAAAAACCATCCCAGTACCGATGGTTGTAGGCCATGAATATGTTGGTGAAGTGGTTGGCATCGGTCAGGAAGTGAAAGGCTTCAAGATCGGCGATCGCGTTTCTGGCGAAGGCCATATCACCTGTGGTCATTGCCGCAACTGTCGTGGTGGGCGTACCCATTTGTGCCGCAACACGATAGGCGTTGGTGTTAATCGCCCGGGCTGCTTCGCCGAATATCTGGTGATCCCGGCATTCAACGCCTTCAAAATCCCTGACAATATCTCCGATGACTTAGCCGCAATTTTTGACCCGTTCGGAAATGCGGTGCATACGGCGCTATCGTTTGACCTGGTCGGCGAAGATGTTCTGGTTTCTGGTGCAGGCCCAATTGGTATTATGGCCGCGGCAGTGGCGAAACACGTCGGCGCGCGTAATGTGGTTATCACCGACGTTAATGAGTATCGTCTGGAACTGGCGCGCAAAATGGGCATCACTCGTGCGGTTAACGTCGCGAAAGAGAATCTCAACGACGTAATGGCAGAACTGGGCATGACTGAAGGCTTTGATGTTGGCCTGGAGATGTCTGGTGCGCCGTCAGCGTTTCGCACGATGCTGGACACCATGAATCACGGTGGTCGTATTGCGATGCTGGGTATCCCGCCGTCTGATATGTCTATCGACTGGACAAAAGTGATCTTTAAAGGCTTGTTCATTAAAGGCATTTACGGTCGTGAGATGTTTGAAACCTGGTACAAGATGGCGGCGCTGATTCAGTCTGGTCTGGATCTCTCGCCGATCATTACCCATCGTTTCTCCATCGATGATTTCCAGAAAGGTTTCGACGCTATGCGTTCAGGTCAGTCCGGGAAAGTTATTCTGAGCTGGGATTAATATGAATAAGGGCTGGTATTCCAGCCCTTGCAGCTGATGGCATAAACAAAGCGCACTTTGTCTACAATCTGAAAAGCCAAAATACCAGCTCTTTTCCCTGAGGATAATCTGTTAAATATGTAAAATCCTGTCAGTGTAATAAAGATATCGTAATTGCGCAGTTATCTTATATTGCTGCTCTCATTATCTCTCTAGCCTGAAGTGACTTTCTCACCCGTAAAAATAATATTTCACAGGCTTAATGGTTTCTTAATACAAAGCCTGTACAACATCAGGGTAACTTCAGAGGTCGTCGGTAATTTATGATGAACAGCACCAATAAACTTAGTGTTATTATCCCGTTATATAATGCGGGCGATGATTTCCGCACTTGTATGGAATCTTTAATCACGCAAACCTGGACTGCTCTGGAAATCATTATTATTAACGATGGGTCAACGGATAATTCTGTTGATATAGCAAAGCATTACGCAGAAAACTATCCTCACGTTCGCTTGCTGCATCAGGCGAATGCTGGCGCATCGGTGGCGCGTAATCGTGGGATCGAGGCGGCGACGGGCAAATATGTCGCTTTTGTCGATGCTGATGATGAAGTCTATCCCACCATGTACGAAACGCTGATGACCATGGCGTTAGAGGACGATCTCGACGTGGCGCAGTGTAACGCTGACTGGTGTACCCGTGAAACGGGGGAAACCTGGCAATCTATTCCCACCGTTCGCATACGCTCAACCGGCGTATTAACTGGCCCGGATTGGCTGCGGATGGGGCTTTCTTCCCGCCGTTGGACTCACGTTGTCTGGATGGGGGTTTATCGCCGCGATGTCATTGTTAAAAATAACATTAAATTTATTGCCGGATTACATCATCAGGATATTGTCTGGACAACAGAGTTTATGTTTAATGCGCTGCGTGCGCGATATACCGAGCAATCGTTATATAAATATTATCTGCATAATACGTCAGTAAGTCGCTTGAAAAGACAAGGGAACAAAAACCTTAATTATCAACGTCACTATATTAAGATAACGCGTCTGTTGGAAAATTTAAATCGTAATTACGCCGACAAAATTCCGATTTATCCGGAGTTTCATCAGCAAATAACTTACGAAGCATTACGCGTTTGCCATGCGGTGCGCAAAGAGCCGGATATTATTACCCGCCAGCGGATGATTGCCGAGATATTTACTTCCGGTATGTATAAGCGCCTGATTACCAATGTGCGCAGCGTGAAGGTGGGTTATCAGGCGTTGCTGTGGTCTTTCCGTTTATGGCAATGGCGCGACAAAACGCGGTCGCACCATCGTATTACGCGTAGCGCCTTTAATTTGCGCTAGCGTTAAACTTCGCCGCTTCAGGCTGCTTACCCCAGCCTTGCCACTGATGCTGGAAGTAAACGATCAGCGTGCTCTGGCTGATGCTTTCGCTTAATACTTCAAAGAAGCGATTAGCATAAACTGGTTCCAGCGGTTTCTTCGGTTTACAGAGCTTCACGCCACGGAACGGGTTACGCGGTGAGTCTGGCACAGCGTTTTTTGGCGGTGTAGAAGTATCAACCTGCGGTTCATTCAGCAAGCTGCTGGCTTTCACCAGCGTAATGTCTGGCGGCAGGTTATAAACCATCTGTTGCAATACGCGTACCGTTGAGGGATGCGGATGACCAATGGCGATAGTCGAACCGTTACGACGCGCCAGGTCAATTGCACGATTAAACTGCACACGAATATCCGCTTCATTTTGCGAATCGTCGAGGAACACCTTCCTTTTAATAACCTTCACACCAGTGCCTTGCGCAGCGCGCATCGCCTGGGTATTACCGATGGTTACACTGTCGAGAAAGTAAAGATTGTAACGCGCCAGCGCCTGCATCACTTTCTGCATACCAAACAGGTTAGAGGTCATCTTGCTGCCCATGTGGTTGTTGATCCCCACAGCATAGGGCACGTTATTGACTGCGCTGCGAATAATGCGCTCAATTTCGTCGCTGCTCATCTCCGGGCGCAGCGTGTTTTTCTCCAGCGGCTGTTTACTCAACGGCGCCATCGGCAGATGAATCAACACTTCGTGACCGCTGTTATGCGCCTTGGTCGCCATCTCTCTGGCGTGTGGTGAGTCGGGTAACACGGCAACGGAGATGGCGGATGGCATCGCCAGCACCTGGTTTTCGTTATGCGGGCGATAACCAAAATCATCAATGACGATGGCAAGTTTGCCAGCAAGTACGGGGGAGGAGAGCGCCAACAGAGCGGCAAATGCAAGAGCGTTACGACGAAATGGAAACAAAACTTATCTTCCCAACCACGGCTGTGGATTGACCGCCTGACCCTGGCGGCGAATTTCGAAATAGAGTGAAGGCCGACCCTGACCACCACTGCTGCCCACCAGCGCAATTGGCTGGCCCGCACGAACCTGCGAACCAACGCTCACCAGTGCGCTCTGATTATAGCCGTAAAGACTCATATCGCCTTTACCGTGCTCAACCACCACCACCAGACCGTAGCCTTGCAGCCAGTCAGCCAGAATCACCCGGCCATCGGCAATCGCTTTAACTTCAGTACCTTCAGAGGCACCAATCACCATCCCTTTCCAGCGCAGTTCGCCCTGTAGCTGTTCGCCATAGCGATGCAGCGTTGGCCCGCGAACAGGCCAGAATGCCTGACCGCGCGGTGCGCCCAGACCACCGGTACGGGACATCAGCGATTTTTCGCTTTCGGTCGGCTTGTAGGTGGTGCCTTTACGCGTCGCTTCTTTCTGCCTGTCGCGAACTGCCTGAGCCTCACGCGCTTCACGTTCAGCACGCGCTTTCGCCGCAGCTTCCGCGCGAGCAATACTATTGCGCAGACGAGATTCGTTAGCACGCAGCTCGCTCAACTGTTGCTGACCTTGCTGGATGGAAGATTCCAGCCCTGCCAGCGTCTTTTTACGCTCGTTCAGCGCCTGAGTCAGTTTCGCCTGTTGGGCGCGCTGCTCATATAACAGCGTTTGTTGCTCGCTTTGTTTCTCTTCCAGTTCAGCACGCTGCATGGCGACTTCTTCACGCGTTTGCTTCAACTGGGCGATGGTTTCTTGTCGCGCCTGGTTGAGATAGCCGAAATAAGCCTGTAAACGCTGACCGCGCTGGCTTTCTTCACCGCTGAGAATGAGCTGTATGCCCGTATGCTCACCCTGACGAAACGCGGCATCCAGTTGCGCGGCGAGGCTGCGTTCCTGGGCGGCTTTTTGCTGTTCCAGTTTGGCAATCGACGCGTTCATCTCATCAATCTGTTTATTCAGTTGATTGAGCGTGTTTTGCGTTTCGCGCAGCTTGCGTGTGGCTTCGGAGATCGCCTCTTCCTGCTTTTTCAGTTGAGCAAGCAGGCTTGAGCGTTGTTGCTGCTGTTGGCGTACCGCGCGCTCTTTCGCGGCGATATCGGCCTGAATAGACTTGAGTTGGTCGCGGTCATCCGCGTGGGCGGAAAACGTGCACAACAATACGCCAGCGCTAAGAACGCTGGCGTAAATGATGGGCCTGACTGCAAACCTGCGCGGTTTCGTGGCCCGTGTCATGGTATTAATCGCCTTTCCCCTCATGGGGAGGGATTATTCCACGATGAACAGCGGCTTACCAGTCATCTCTTGCGGGATTTCCATCCCCATCAGCGACAACATGGTCGGAGCGATGTCAGAAAGTTTGCCGCCTTCAACCGCTTTCACGTTCTTATCGCCAACGTAAATCAGCGGAACTGGCAGGTTGGTATGCGCCGTGTGAGCCTGACCAGTAGCCGGATCGCGCATCTGTTCAGCGTTACCGTGGTCTGCGGTGATCAGCAGTTGCCCACCCACGGACTCAACAGCTTTGGTCACTTCTTCAACACAGTGATCCAGTGCTTCAACCGCTTTAACCGCAGCTTCCATCACCCCGGTGTGACCTACCATGTCGCCGTTCGGATAGTTACAGATGATGGTGTCGTATTTGCCGCTCTTGATTGCCGCAACCAGTTTTTCGGTCAGCTCTGCGGAGCTCATTTCCGGTTGCAGGTCGTAGGTAGCGACTTTCGGCGAGTTGATCAGAATGCGATCTTCGCCTTTGAACGACTCTTCTACGCCGCCGTTGAAGAAGAAAGTGACGTGGGCATATTTTTCGGTTTCGGAAATACGCAGCTGAGTTTTGTCGTTTTTCGCCATCCACTCGCCGAAGGTATTAACCAGAGACGCTGGTGGGTAAGCCACAGCGGTTTTGATGTCGGCAGCGTATTCGGTCAGCATTACGAAATCGACGTTAACCACTTTCTTACGCGCGAAGCCGTCGAAATCGGCGTTCACGAATGCACGAGTGATTTCACGCGCGCGGTCAGCGCGGAAGTTCATGAAAATCAGCGCATCGCCGTCTTCCATTGCTGCATCTGGCTGGCCTTCAGCACGGATAACGGTCGCTTTCACGAATTCGTCGTTTTCGTCGCGAGCATAAGCAGCCTGCAAACCGGCAACGGCGGTATCAGCCTGGAACTCACCCTGCGCCAGAGTCAGCAGGTCATAAGCTTTTTCAACGCGATCCCAACGGTTGTCGCGGTCCATTGCGTAGTAACGGCCAATGATGGACGCTACGCGGCCTTTACCCAGCGCGGCAAATTTCTCTTCGAATTTTTTCAGTGAGGATTCAGCACTGCGCGGCGGAGTGTCGCGACCGTCAAGGAATGCGTGCAGGTAGATTTTCTCTGCGCCACGTTCAGCTGCCAGCTCTACCATTGCCATGATGTGATCTTCGTGGCTGTGTACACCGCCTGCGGAAAGCAGCCCCATGATGTGTACTGCTTTGCCCGCGTTCTTCGCTTTATCTACCGCGCCAGTCAGCACCGGATTAGCAAAGAAAGCGCGATCTTTGATTTCAACGTCCAGACGAGTCAGGTCTTGATACACGATGCGGCCGGCACCCAGGTTAACGTGGCCTACTTCGGAGTTACCCATCTGACGGTCAGGCAGACCGACTTCCAGACCGGAAGCGTCGATTAGGGTATGCGGACGATTGGCCCACAGTGCATCCATTACCGGGGTTTTAGCACTAAAAATGGCGTTATCCTGCTGTTCTTCGCGATAGCCATAGCCATCCAGAATCACCAGTACCATAGGTTTTTTAGAAACCGACATTGCGACAACCTCATACTCAAGAGTCAAAATTTGCGTAATTTTACTACAGCTGAATCGATAAAATAGCCTCTGAAGATCAAAATATACGACCGCTCGCTGCAAGCCGATGCCAGATTTGCGATTTTTTTTCGTCGCGCCCCGCAAAATTGCATTCCAGTGCACGCTCTGGCTGTATTTGCCGCAACGCGCAGGTATACTCCTTTCCTGGTTTTTAATCACTACGTCGGGAGTTGTTACCCCCCATGCAAGAAATTATGCAATTTGTTGGCCGTCATCCCATGCTGAGTATCGCCTGGATTGCGTTACTGGTGGCGGTTCTTGTTACTACGTTTAAGAGCCTGACCTCGAAAGTGAAGGTGATTACTCGTGGTGAAGCTACACGTCTGATCAACAAAGAAGACGCTGTGGTTGTGGATTTACGTCAGCGTGATGACTTCCGTAAAGGCCATATCGCAGGTTCTATCAATCTGTTGCCGAGCGAAATCAAAGCCAACAACGTTGGTGAGCTTGAGAAACATAAAGACAAACCGGTTATCGTGGTAGACGGTTCTGGCATGCAGTGCCAGGAGCCTGCAAACGCGCTGACGAAAGCTGGTTTTGTGCAGGTATTCGTGCTGAAAGAAGGCGTTGCTGGCTGGGCTGGCGAAAACTTGCCTCTGGTGCGCGGTAAATAATTTACCTGTCGTCTTTCATGCCGCAGGCTGTTAGCTGCAATTAGACCCCCAGCGACTTATTGATATAAGCTTCTGGGGATACTCCATTTTGCTGCCGCCCTGCAACATGAGATTTCAGGGTAAAAAAACAGGAGCTAAGTTATGGCCAATGTTGAAATCTATACCAAAGAAACCTGCCCGTATTGCCATCGTGCAAAAGCACTACTGAGCAGCAAGGGCGTGAGTTTCCAGGAACTGCCGATCGATGGTAACGCCGCCAAGCGTGAAGAGATGATCAAACGCAGTGGTCGCACCACGGTTCCACAGATTTTTATTGACGCACAGCACATTGGCGGCTGTGATGACTTGTATGCATTGGATGCACGTGGTGGACTGGATCCCCTGCTGAAATAACGTATTAACGTTGGCATTACACTGCGCAGTATTTAAGGACAACACTTAAGGGTTTTCTACACATGTCAGAACAAAACAACACTGAAATGACTTTCCAGATCCAGCGTATTTATACCAAGGATATCTCTTTCGAAGCGCCGAACGCGCCGCACGTTTTCCAGAAAGATTGGCAGCCAGAAGTTAAACTTGATCTGGATACGGCATCTACTCAACTGGCAGATGACGTGTACGAAGTGGTACTGCGTGTTACCGTAACGGCATCCCTGGGCGAAGAAACCGCGTTCCTGTGCGAAGTTCAGCAGGGCGGCATTTTCTCCATCGCGGGTATCGAAGGCACCCAGATGGCACATTGCCTGGGCGCATACTGCCCGAACATTCTGTTCCCGTATGCTCGTGAATGCATCACCAGCATGGTATCCCGCGGTACATTCCCGCAACTGAACCTTGCGCCGGTTAACTTCGATGCGCTGTTCATGAACTATTTGCAGCAGCAGGCTGGCGAAGGTACTGAAGAACATCAGGATGCCTGATGAACCAACGTAATGCTTCAATGACTGTGATCGGTGCCGGCTCGTACGGCACCGCTCTTGCCATTACCCTGGCAAGAAATGGCCACGAGGTTGTCCTCTGGGGCCATGATCCTCAACATATCGCAACGCTTGAACGCGACCGCTGTAACGCCGCGTTTCTCCCCGATGTGCCTTTTCCCGATACGCTCCATCTTGAAAGCGATCTCGCCACCGCGCTGGTAGCCAGCCGTAATATTCTCGTCGTTGTACCCAGCCATGTCTTTGGAGAAGTGCTGCGTCAGATTAAACCGCTGATGCGTCCTGATGCGCGTCTGGTGTGGGCGACAAAAGGTCTGGAAGCGGAAACCGGACGTCTGTTACAGGACGTGGCGCGTGAGGCGTTAGGCGATCAAATTCCGCTGGCGGTTATCTCCGGTCCAACTTTCGCGAAAGAACTGGCGGCAGGTTTACCAACGGCAATTTCGCTGGCCTCTACCGACCAAACCTTTGCTGATGATCTTCAGCAGTTGCTGCACTGTGGCAAAAGCTTTCGTGTCTACAGTAATCCAGATTTCATTGGCGTTCAGCTTGGCGGCGCGGTGAAAAACGTCATTGCGATTGGTGCGGGGATGTCCGACGGTATCGGTTTTGGCGCGAATGCACGAACGGCGCTAATCACCCGTGGTCTGGCTGAAATGTCGCGTCTTGGCGCGGCACTGGGGGCCGATCCTGCCACCTTTATGGGTATGGCGGGGCTGGGCGATCTGGTGCTGACCTGTACCGACAACCAGTCGCGTAACCGCCGTTTTGGCATGATGCTCGGTCAGGGTATGGATGTACAAAGCGCGCAGGAGAAGATTGGTCAGGTGGTGGAAGGCTACCGCAATACGAAAGAAGTCCGAGAGTTGGCGCATCGCTTCGGCGTTGAAATGCCAATAACCGAGGAAATTTATCAAGTATTATATTGCGGAAAAAACGCGCGCGAGGCAGCATTGACTTTATTAGGTCGTGCACGCAAGGACGAGCGCAGCAGCCACTAAACCCAGGGAACCTTTGTTACCGCTATGACCCGGCCCGCGCAGAACGGGCCGGTCATTATCTCATCGTGTGGAGTAAGCAATGTCGTGTGAAGAACTGGAAATTGTCTGGAACAATATTAAAGCTGAAGCCAGAACGCTGGCGGACTGTGAGCCAATGCTGGCCAGTTTTTACCACGCAACGCTACTCAAGCACGAAAATCTGGGCAGTGCATTGAGCTATATGCTGGCGAACAAGCTGTCATCGCCGATCATGCCTGCCATTGCTATCCGAGAAGTGGTTGAAGAAGCCTACGCCGCCGACCCGGAGATGATCGCCTCTGCGGCCTGTGATATTCAGGCGGTACGTACCCGCGACCCGGCAGTCGATAAATACTCGACTCCATTGTTATACCTGAAAGGTTTTCATGCCTTGCAGGCGTATCGCATTGGTCACTGGCTGTGGAATCAGGGCCGTCGCGCACTGGCTATTTTTCTGCAAAACCAGGTTTCTGTGACGTTCCAGGTCGATATTCACCCGGCAGCAAAAATTGGTCGCGGGATCATGCTCGACCATGCGACGGGCATCGTCGTTGGTGAAACGGCAGTAATTGAAAACGACGTGTCGATTCTGCAATCCGTGACGCTCGGCGGTACAGGTAAAACCAGCGGCGACCGTCACCCGAAAATTCGTGAAGGCGTAATGATTGGCGCGGGCGCGAAAATTCTCGGCAATATTGAAGTTGGGCGCGGCGCGAAGATTGGCGCAGGTTCCGTGGTGCTGCAACCAGTGCCGCCGCATACCACCGCCGCTGGCGTTCCGGCACGCATTGTCGGTAAACCAGACAGCGATAAGCCATCAATGGATATGGATCAGCATTTCAACGGCATTCACCATACCTTTGAGTATGGGGATGGGATCTGACGTTATGTGATCGTGCCGGATGCGATGCTAACGCATCTTATCCGGCCTGGCGTAACTAATCTCTCAACACCGCTCCCGGATATCCCAGCTGCCGCCAGGCTTCATACACCACTACCGACACCGCATTGGACAGGTTCATGCTGCGGCTGTCCGGCACCATCGGAATACGAATTTTTTGTTCAGCGGGCAGGGCGTCGAGAATGCTCGCTGGCAGGCCGCGCGTTTCCGGGCCGAACATCAGATAGTCACCATCCTGATAACTTACGGCGCTATGCGCGGGCGTACCTTTGGTGGTGAGGGCAAACAGACGCTGGGGATTTTCTGCTTCGAGGAACGCGTTATAGTCATAATGACGCGTAACAGCGGTAAATTCGTGGTAGTCCAGCCCCGCGCGGCGCAGGCGCTTATCGTCCCAGGCAAATCCCATCGGTTCGATGATATGCAGACGAAAGCCGGTATTAGCGCAAAGACGAATGATGTTGCCAGTGTTTGGCGGAATTTCTGGTTCGTAAAGTACGATGTTTAACATACTGCCCCCTTAGTGCGGGGGCAGGATAGCAGATATTCATCTAACCCTTAAGCCGCATTCCCTTTCGCCATCGGAGCCAGCGCTGCAGGCAACTCTTTACCCAACCCCTGCACCAGCGAATCTTGCGTAATTTCGCTAATCGATTTCGCGCCTGTCAGCGTCATCGCCACTTTCATCTCTTTCTCAATCAGATTCAGCAGGTTAGCTACGCCCGCCTGGCCCGCCGTTGCCAGCGCATAGAGGAAAGCACGGCCCAATAGTACGGTATCGGCACCGAGAGCAATCATACGCACAACATCCAGCCCGTTACGAATGCCGCTATCCGCCAGAATGGCGATATCACCTTTCACCGCATCCGCAATAGCAGGCAGCGCGCGGGCAGAAGAGAGTACGCCATCTAACTGGCGGCCACCGTGGTTAGAAACCACAATGCCATCTGCGCCAAAACGGACTGCATCACGCGCATCTTCTGGGTCGAGGATCCCTTTGATCACCATCGGGCCATCCCAGAAATCGCGGATCCACTCAAGGTCTTTCCATGAGATGGACGGATCGAAATTATTCCCCAGCCAGCCGATGTAATCTTCCAGTCCGGTCGGTTTGCCAAGGTAAGCCGAGATATTACCTAAATCATGCGGACGACCATTCAGGCCCACATCCCACGCCCATTGTGGGTGAGTCACCGCCTGCAAGTAGCGGCGCATTGCGGCGTTCGGGCCGCTCATACCTGAGTGCGCATCACGGTAGCGTGCGCCCGGCGTTGGCATATCCACGGTGAAAACCAGCGTCGAACAACCTGCGGCTTTTGCCCGTTCCAGTGCGTTACGCATAAAACCGCGATCGCGCAGTACGTAAAGCTGAAACCACATTGGGCGCTGGATGGCGGGTGCGACTTCCTCAATCGGGCAAACGGAAACCGTCGAGAGAGTAAACGGAATACCGTGAGCATCAGCCGCTTTGGCTGCCTGAACTTCGCCGCGACGCGCATACATGCCGCACAAGCCCACCGGAGCCAGCGCTACTGGCATCGACAATTTCTCATTAAACAGCGTCGTTTCCAGACTTAAGTCGGACATGTTTTTCAGAATACGCTGGCGCAGCGCCACTTCTGACAAATCTTCCATGTTACGACGCAGGGTATATTCAGAATATGCGCCGCCATCCATATAGTGGAACAGGAACGGCGGCAGAATGCGTTGTGCTGCGGCGCGATAATCGCTGGCTGCGGAAATAATCATGCGTTTTTCTCCCTCGAATACTCATTATGCTCACCGGGCAGGCGGGTAATACGTGCACGGCGCGCCTGATCTTCATCGAATCTTTTCATGGTGCTGTGGACAAAACTGAGGTGCGCCATCATCGCTTTACGCGCCCCGTCGGCATCACCGGCAAAAATGGCGTCAATGACCGCCTGATGTTGCTCGGTCAGTTGTGAAAAAACGGGCGGCACAAGATACATCCGTTGACGGCTTTGCATCACCGAGGATTGCAGAACATCAAAGAAACCGCGCATGGTTTGCAGCAGCACGATGTTATGTGAGGCTTCGGCAATCGCCAGATGAAAACGCACGTCCGCTTGCGAGGCGAGATCCGGGTCTTCACTCTGCGTCGCTTCAAAGCAGAGCTGTATCTTTTCTTTATCGGCTTGTGTGGCGCGCATCGCTGCATGCCACGCAGTGCTGGCTTCAATGGCGTAGCGGGCTTCCAGAATATCGAAGCTGTAATCCGGATCATCGGCCATCAGCGTTTTCAACGGCTGGACGATGTTTTGCTCCGACCACGCATCATGACGCCAGCGCACAAATGTGCCACCACCGCGACGACTAAGCAGCACGCCTTCGCTCACCAGCTTTGCCAGCGCTTCGCGCAGTGAATTACGCGACACGCCGAGTTGCATCGCCAGTTGGCGTTCAGCGGGCAATTTCATGCCCGCCTCCAGATTTTGTTCATCAATCAGCGCCCGCACACGGGAGGCTACCTCGTCTGACAGGCGTCTGGGTGTAGCAATCATTAAGGAATCATCCACGTTAAGACGTAAGCCTGAAGCGTGGTGATCACGCCCACCATACAGGTGAAGATCAGGCTGTGTTTGACAGTAAAGCGGAATAAATCTGACTCTTTGCCCACCAGGCCTACCGCCGCACAGGCGATGGCGATGGATTGTGGAGAGATCATCTTGCCGGTGACGCCACCGGTGGTGTTGGCTGCAACCAGCAACAGGTCAGAGACGCCAATTTGTTGTGCAGCGGTGGCTTGCAGCGCGGCAAACAGAGCGTTAGAGGACGTATCCGACCCAGTCAGGAATACCCCCAGCCAACCAAGGAACGGCGAGAAGAAGGTAAATGCATGACCGGTGTGCGCCAGTGCCAACGCCAGCGTTGACGACAGCCCGGAATAGTTCGAGATAAAGGCGAACGCCAGCACCATACCTATAGAGTAGATGGGCAGGGCCAGTTCTTTCAGTGTGCTGCCGAAGGTGCTGATAGCGTCAGACGGTTTCATCTTCAGCCAGACAACCGAAAGCAGTGCAGCAAACAGAATGGCGGTACCAGTGGCAGAGAACCAGTCAAACTTAAACACGGCGGCGTAGGCGGTAGCTTCGCTGACGACCGGCGGCATACGGGCAACCAGTTTGTCGAGATACGGCACCGGAATGTTGATCACCCACTCATACAGGGCGCCGCCCGAAGCGAACAGGGCTTTAAACGGCGGGATACTCCACAGCGTTACGGTGGCGGTCAGGAACAGGAACGGTGTCCAGGCGCGTAACACCTGACCCGCCGTGTAACCGGTGTGAGCCAGCGTCATATCAACCTGGGATGCACCCAGATCGCCGAAGCGGAAAACGCGCACCGGCTGCCAGCGTTTGAGGAACAGCGTCAGGCAGAGCAGCGATACCAGCGAAGAGATAATATCCGGCAGTTCCGGCCCAATAAAGTTGGAGCTGAGATACTGTGCGATGGCAAATGAACCACCTGCAACCACGACCGCAGGCCACGTCTCTTTGATGCCGCGCCAGCCGTCCATAATCGCCATGATCCAGAACAGGACGATAATGGTCATAAACGGTAACTGACGACCCACCATCTGGCCAATCTCAAAGCTGTCGATGCCCGTCACCTGCCCGGCAACCAGAATTGGAATGCCCATCGCGCCAAATGCCACTGGCGCGGTGTTAACAATCAGGCACAGCCCGGCGGCGTATAACGGTTTAAAGCCCAGACCCACCAGCAATGCGGCGGTGATCGCCACCGGTGCGCCAAAGCCCGCAGCCCCTTCGAGAAAAGCGCCGAAACAGAAACCGACAATCAGCATTTGCAGACGCTGGTCTGGGGTTATCGAAAGAATCGACGAGCGGATGATGTCAAATTGCCCGGTTTTCACTGAGATTTTATAGACGAACACCGCCGCAATAATGATCCAGGCTATTGGCCACAAACCGTAGAAGAAGCCATAAACCACCGAGGCCAGTGCGTTGGCGACCGGCATTTTGTAGAACAATAGCGCGACGGTCAGAGCGATAGCGACTGTCCACGTGGCGGCGACATAGCCTTTGAGTTTGAGCTTAATCAGCGCAAAGAAGAAAAACAGGATGGGAAGCGATGCTATCAGGCTGGAAAGCCAGATATTCCCGGCGGGATCATAGTTTTGTTGCCAGAGATTCATTGCAAGTCTCCTGGAGTCCACACACATCGTGTAATGAGTCTGTTGCTCATCTCCTTGTTACACGTTGTGTAAAAGTGGCACTGCCAATTTTGTTGTGTAGGGATAATGACAATGAATGGTTAACTAAATGTTATTAATTAGCAACAATGATGTGTGTTTTAATTGGGGAACTGTGAACCAGAGGTCAGATAAGCAAAGAATTGGTAGGGCCAATTTGGGATGGGAGGATGTCTGGTAAAGAAAAGGGCAATCCCCATCAGCGATCACACTTGCGTCACCATTAGTACCGTGTTTGGCCCTGATTTTACCTGCGGAGGTATCCCAAAGCAGAGCATCGCCAGGAGAAGTGCTAAATGAGGTGTTAATTGCTGCCAGTGCATCACCGACGTTATCGTAGTTAGTGGTACCGATGGTATATGTAGGGCCAGTAAACACTCTGTCAGCATCCACGGAAGCTATTTTCAGATTCTAACCTACTAAAATTATTCAGGTATGCGGGGGAATTGAAAATATAACGTTAATCGATTTCGATGTTTGAAATATGCTCCTGCATGTGCCGGCAGGAGCGAATAAAAATGCGGAGACTTTAGTTATATCGACCAGTAGGGGCTTAAAACTCGGTCTTAGAGAACCCTGTCATCTCTTGCAGGCCCATTTCACGGCCCAGCGCAGTCATCGGGTGCACAACGACCAGTCCGCGAACGCTCTTCTTCAGCTTACCCATATCAGCCTGCTCTTTTTTAGTAATCGCACGCTGGAACGGCATCTTCATCAGCTTCTGCGCTTCTTTGCTAAGTTTCTGGCTGTGAACGTCACGCAGGCGGGCAATTTCCGCTTCCAGCGTGGCTTTTTCTTTCTCCAGCTCGGCGTATTTGTCTGCGGCTTCAACCAGCGACAGATCGGCCTGCTGGTGGCGGATAGCGTCCAGGCGATCGCTAAGACGTTTGATTTCGTTTTTTTCGACTTCTTTCATGTGATGACTTCTGATAAAGATAAATTTATAGCCTCTAGTATGCGTGACGGGGGGCGTTGTACACAACTGATGGCATTGCAATAGTTCCTTTTGAAATCATTGCTGTGTGTGAAATGCATTCAATTTATTGATTAATTCAGGAATCCAAAGGAAAGGATGATAAGCATGAGAGTGCAATTATTATAGTTTCAGCACAATTTCCTTAATGCCATCTTTACCGGGATCTACACTAAAATTGGCGGCCGCGCATTCCCGGCGCGGGGTAATACGGAGATATTATCATGGGCAAATTAGGTGAAAACGTTCCGCATCTTATCGATAAAACCGTAGATTTTATGGCATCAAGCCAGGCTTTCCGGGAGTATCTGAAAAAGCTTCCTCCCCGTGACGCGCTTCCGTCCGATATACCCGAGGAAAGCGTGCCGTTATATCTGCAACGTCTGGAGTATTATCGTCAACTTTATAGGCCGAAGCAGGTTGAGAAGCAGTAATCGCTTACTTTTGAAAGGCTTTTTTTAAGCTGATTTTGGAAATCAGCTCAGTCAGTGAAAGGACCATTGTTGAACGCACAGCTTGTTGGTAACGCTGAATTTGCATCGCATACAAACTGGAGTCTGTTGGTTCAAACTGTGGCGGCGGTGGGATCGCCGCCACGCAGTGCAGCTCGCCAAATGGCCCAATAATTTCATCATCGGTAAAGGCGTATTCGTTACCGTCGTGATTCAGCTCTTCACGCAGCGCCATCAAGAGTTCCGCATCTTCATATTCGTTGCGGCTAATCACGCCAAGCCCATAAATCAGCTTTAAGCGCACGGAAAGGTCGCCCAGCGGACCATCGCCGTCGAGTAATGGTTCTACAGCATACTTCACCGCGTAATCGTCTTTGCGGAATACCTGAAGCACCAGAAGATTCACCGCCTCGGTCAGGAGATCAACGGCGGTGATCAAAAAGCTTCGCACGGTTTTGCCAGCATTCAGACGCTCAAGCACACGGTTTTCAAAGGCCTGGGTTTGTTCCATTGTTGCCTGCATATCTGACAATCTGTTATTCGGGCGCAGGGAGTCCTGCGCCTGGTCTACCATTATTTTGCGTTATAAGCCGTGACTGCTTCGGCGACAACCTCGCTGTTAGCATCAAGCCCGGAAATTTGCGCCAGCGCTTCCTGCGGGCCTTTCTCGGTAATCAGCGCCGCCAGTTCTTGTGCCTGCGGATCATCTTCACTGCGGAAGTGCATCGCGGCGGCGATACCTTCAATCAGGTTTTTGTGTGGCAAACCGTACTCCAGCGTACCCAACAGCGGTTTTACCAGACGGTCGCCAGCACTCAGTTTACGCAGCGGTTGACGGCCTACGCGCTCCACATCATCTTTCAGATACGGGTTTTCAAAACGACCGAGGATTTTCTGGATGTATGCTGCATGTTTGTCAGCATCAAAGTTATAGCGCTTGATCAGTACCGCGCCGCTTTCTTCCATCGCACCTTTTACCACCGCACGGATTTTCTCGTCGAGAATCGCATCACGAATGGTCTGATGACCTGCCAGTTTTCCGAGGTACGCGGTTATAGCATGACCTGTGTTCAGGGTGAAGAGTTTACGCTCAACAAATGCCATCAGGTTGTCGGTTAACTCCATGCCTGGGATGTTCGGCAGTGCGCCTTTGAACTGGGTTTTATCAACAATCCATTCGCTGAAGGTTTCTACAGTTACTTCCAGCGGATCGTTAGTTGCAGAGGCGGAAGGCGGTACGATGCGGTCAACGGCGGAATCCACAAAGCCAACATGCTCTTCTACCCACGCTTTGGCTTCTTCCGGCAGGGCGTTCATCACATGGCCTTTCAGCTGCGTGGTGCCGCGTACCATGTTTTCACAGGCGATGATGTTCAGTGGCGATTCATTACCTTGTTCTTTACGTTTCACCAGCCCTTTGGCGATGGCGGGAGCTATACGTTCCAGCACGACCGGGCCAACTGCGGTGGTGACCAAATCAACCTGGGCGATTAAATCAACCACTTCATCGCCGATGCTGCTGACGGCATTTACGCCGGAAACGGTATCTACCTGCTCGGTTTCACCGACCACATGAACCTGATAGCTATGACGGGCATTCAGGGCATCAAGCACCACCTGATTTACATCGGCAAACGTCAGTTGGATACCTGCGTCTGCCAGCAGTTTACCGATAAAGCCACGACCGATATTACCTGCGCCAAAATGTAATGCTTTCATAGTATTAACCTTCATCAATGTTTTTACCCGAGAGGGCTGGGGTGAGGCATTTCCCTCACCCAAACCCTCTCCGTGAGGAAAGGGGCTGCGCCGGATGCGGCCTACAAAAACGTGCAAATTTAACAAACTGCGCTTTGTTTTGTAGGCCTGATAAGCAAAGCGCATCAGGCAGTTAGCCCCCCTTCGCTATGTGGAGAGGGGGGAACTGGATTACTTACGACCTGCCAGCAGTTCCAGCACTTCATCCACGCTGGTGGTGTGCGCCAGACGCTCGATGACAGACTCATCATCCAGTGCGTTGGTCAGGCTGGTGATAACCTGGATGTGCTCGTTGTTACGGGCAGCAATACCAATTACCAGACGGGCAATGTCATCTTCTTCTTCACCGAAGCGCACGCCTTCTGGGTACTGGCAGAACACGACGCCAGTTTTCAGCACGCGATCTTTCGCTTCAACCGTACCGTGCGGCACTGCGATAGACTCACCCAGATAGGTCGGGGTCAGTTTTTCGCGGTCCAGCATCGCCTGAACGTATTCCGGCTCAACGTAACCGCCTTGCACCAGTTGCTCACCGGCAAAACGAATCGCTTCTTCTTTGGTTGCCGCTTTGCGACCGAGGAAGATGTTCTCTGCGCCGAGCTTGAACAGGTTGGTGTTAGAATCGTCAAAGCTGTCTTTCAGGCTGTCTTTTACTTTCTCTTCGTTTGCAGTGTGGCGTTGGGCAGCAACCAGACGTTCGGTCAGGCTGGTGTACAGACCACTGTCGAGGAAGTTGGTCAGCGAAATATGCTGTGCCTGCGGAACCTGACGCATAGCACGTTCGGTCAGGTCACGGTGAGTGATGACCAGGTCCACATCAGGCGGCAGGTTGTTGATCGCGCTGTTAGTAACAGAAATCTGTGACAGGCCCGCATCCTGAATCTTCTTACGCAGCACACCTGCGCCCATCGCACTGGAACCCATACCGGCGTCACAGGCAACGATGATTTTACGTACGTGGCTCAGGTCGTTAGTGACATCGCCAGCAGACAGCGGAGACGCGCCTTTAGATTCAGCCTTCATGTCCTGCATACGACGAGTTGCTGCTTCAATATCATCTTCTTCTTTCACTTTGCTGGTTTTCAGCAGAATGGCAGAGACAACGAAGGAGACAGCCATTGCCGCACACACACCGGCAATGTTAGCGAAGTAAGCGCCTTTTGGCGTCATCGCCAGTACTGCGAGGATAGAGCCCGGAGATGCCGGAGAAACCAGACCGCCGCCCAGAATAGTCAGCGTGAACACGCCAGTCATACCGCCGAGGATAACGGCCAGAATCAGACGCGGGTTCATCAGTACATACGGGAAGTAAATTTCGTGGATACCACCCAGGAAGTGGATGATTGCCGCACCGCCCGCAGACTGTTTAGCGCTACCACGACCAAAGAACATGTACGCCAGCAGAACACCCATACCCGGACCCGGGTTCGCTTCAATCAGGAAGAAGATGGATTTGCCCATCTCATGGGACTGCTGAATACCCAGCGGCGAGAAGATACCGTGGTTAATGGCGTTGTTGAGGAACAGGATTTTCGCTGGCTCAACAAAAATAGATGCCAGCGGCAACATGTCATGGACAACCATGAAGTTAACGCCCGCAGCCAGCATTTTGGACAGAGCTTCAACCAGCGGGCCAATCCCCATGAATGCCAGAATAGCGAGGATCATCCCCATGATACCGGCAGAGAAGTTGTTCACCAGCATCTCAAAACCGGATTTGATTTTACCGTCTACCCAGCGGTCGAAATGCTTAATGCACCAGCCGCCCAGCGGACCTGCAATCATAGAGCCGAGGAACATCGGCATGTCTGCGCCGACGATAACGCCCATGGTAGTGATAGCACCAACCACGCCGCCACGTTCGCCACCTACCAGCTTACCACCGGTATAACCGATCAGCAGCGGCAGGAGATAGGTGATCATCGGCCCGACCAGCTTCGCCAGCGTTTCGTTCGGTAACCACCCTGTTGGAATAAATAACGCGGTGATGATACCCCACGCGATAAACGCGCCGATATTTGGCATCACCATGTTGCTGAGGAAACGACCAAAGCTTTGCACTTTGATCTTAATATCGGATGACATAAAAACACCCCTTCTTATGTTTGCTGTCGCGCAGGCTGGAAGCCCGAGGTTTTTTGTTAATGTGGCGGCAGAGGTAGCCGGACCTTGTAGATACTGCGAAATCTGGCACTGAATCGGTTAACTGTCCAGTCGGTGGCCTTTTATGTGATATCAGTCACATAAATATAGGGGGTAGAGAGGTAATTGACGTGATGTTCATCACAAAATGTTTGTGTATAAAAACAACAAGACGGCAATATTGGCCAAAAATGGCATTTAAATGTGATTTTTGTCACGTTTTTGTTTTGGCTGTTTGTTGAATCTTTGTGATCTGAATCACAAGATATTTTCTTACGGCGTTCACCTGATGTGATCTACAGCATGTTATGCCTTAGCCGTAAAACCGTTATGTAACTAAGCAACTCATCGTTTCTTAAAATTATTCTTCGGTGTGATGGCGAGAATTGCAAACCCGGATTATTGTCAAATAATCAGCCTGACTCCCATCTGGCTGCCAGCCCATAACAACTCTGATAAGCGTGAATCCGAGGCAGATATGTTTCTAAACTACTTCGCGTTGGGAGTGCTGATATTCGTCTTTCTGGTGATTTTTTATGGAATCATCGCAATTCATGACATCCCTTATCTGATCGCCAAAAAGCGTAATCATCCCCATGCTGATGCGATCCATACTGCGGGCTGGGTGAGCCTTTTTACCCTGCATGTAATTTGGCCGTTCCTGTGGATTTGGGCGACGCTCTACCAGCCAGAGCGCGGCTGGGGCATGCAGTCGCATGCTACGCCGCAAGAGAGGGCGCCTGACCCGGACATCGCTGCGCTTTCTGACCGTATCTCCCGGCTGGAACATCAACTCGCCGCCGAGAAAAAAACTGACTATTCCACGTTTCCGGAGATCTAACCATGGATCTGTTGATTGTCTTAACTTACGTGGCGCTGGCGTGGGCGGTCTTTAAAATCTTCCGCATTCCGGTGAATCAGTGGACGCTGGCGACGGCGGCGCTCGGTGGCGTATTTCTGGTGAGTGGTTTGATTTTGCTGATGAACTACAACCATCCTTACACTTTTACGGCGCAAAAAGCGGTGGTTTCTATCCCCATTACGCCGCAGGTGACGGGGATCGTCAGCGAAGTGACGAATAAAAATAATCAGCTTATTCAAAAGGGTGAAGTACTCTTTAAACTCGATCCGGTACGTTACCAGGCGCGAGTGGCGCGGTTACAGGCCGATCTGATGACGGCAACCCATAACGTGAAAACGCTGAGAGCGCAGTTAGCCGAAGCGCAGGCCAATACCACTCAGGTTTCAGCAGAACGCGATCGTCTGTTTAAAAACTATCAGCGTTACCTTAAAGGTAGCCAGGCCGCAGTGAATCCTTTTTCTGAGCGTGATATCGATGATGCCCGACAAAATTTTCTCGCACAGGACGCGCTGGTAAAAGGTTCGATAGCAGAGCAGGCACAGATTCAAAGTCAGTTAGACAGCATGGTCAACGGTGAGCAGTCACAAATTGTCAGCCTGAGAGCACAATTGACGGAGGCGGAGTATAACCTGGCGCAAACCATCGTGCGGGCGCCAAGTAATGGATACGTCACTCAGGTGTTGATTCGCCCAGGCACTTACGCTGCTGCGCTACCACTACGCCCGGTGATGGTCTTCATCCCTGAGCAAAAACGGCAAATTGTCGCCCAGTTCCGGCAAAATTCGCTGCTACGTCTGGAACCTGGCGATGAAGCTGAAGTGGTATTTAATGCACTGCCGGGTCAGGTATTTCGCGGAAAACTGAGCAGTATTTTGCCGGTTGTACCTGGTGGTTCCTACCAGGCACAGGGCGTACTGCAATCGCTGACCGTTGTGCCAGGCACAGATGGCGTACTCGCGCTGATTGATCTCGAACCTAATGCTGAGGTTGATTCTCTGCCAGACGGCATCTACGCCCAGGTGGCGGTTTACTCCGACCATTTCAGTCATGTTTCCGTGATGCGCAAAGTGCTGCTGAGAATGACCAGTTGGATGCATTATTTATATTTGGATCATTGAGACTTGTATCACCTGTGTTTTGCGTGAGCCTGGGCCATACTGATATTTTTCCTCGCACAAAGGACCCGGCATGAAACTCATCGGTAGCTACACCAGCCCGTTTGTACGCAAACTTTCTATTCTGTTGTTAGAAAAGGGCATTACTTTCGAATTTATAAATGAACTGCCCTATAACGCGGACAATGGCGTGGCGCAATTTAATCCGTTAGGGAAAGTACCGGTGCTGGTGACCGAAGAGGGCGAATGCTGGTTTGATTCGCCGATCATCGCCGAATATATTGAATTAATGAATGTTGCTCCGGCGATGTTGCCGCGCGATCCGCTGGAGTCGCTGCGAGTGCGTAAAATTGAGGCGCTGGCCGACGGCATTATGGATGCCGGGCTGGTGTCGGTGCGCGAACAGGCGCGTCCTGCGGCGCAGCAGTCTGAAGATGAATTGTTACGCCAGCGAGAGAAAATCAACCGTAGCCTGGATGTGCTGGAAGGATATCTGGTCGATGGCACGCTCAAAACCGATACAGTCAATCTGGCGACTATCGCCATTGCCTGTGCCGTCGGGTATCTCAATTTCCGCCGCGTTGCGCCGGGCTGGTGTGTCGACCGCCCACACTTAGTCAAACTGGTTGAAAACCTGTTTAGCCGCGAAAGCTTCGCTCGCACCGAACCGCCAAAGGCTTGATGCGCGATATGTCCTCCTGACGCTTCTCACGTTACAATCCGTGGTTATGTTAAACGCCCTTCTCCGTGCGAGAGGGCCTTGATGAGCCTGGTTTCCTATGACAACCGAAACGCGTTCCCTCTATAGTCAGCTTCCAGCTATCGATCGCTTATTGCGTGATAGCTCTTTCCTTTCTTTGCGTGATACTTATGGCCATACCCGAGTCGTGGAGTTGCTACGTCAAATGCTCGACGAAGCGCGGGAAATGATTCGCGACAGCCAGTCGCTGCCTGCATGGTGTGAAAACTGGGCGCAAGAGGTTGATGCTCGTCTGGCGAAAGAGGCGCAGAGCGCGCTGCGTCCGGTGATCAACCTGACGGGAACGGTGCTGCATACTAATCTTGGGCGGGCATTGCAGGCGGAAGCGGCGGTTGAGGCCGTTACGCAAGTTATGCGTTCGCCGGTGACGCTGGAGTACGATCTGGACGACGCCGGACGCGGGCATCGCGATCGTGCGCTGGCGCAGTTGTTATGTCGCATCACCGGCGCAGAAGATGCCTGTATCGTCAATAACAATGCGGCGGCGGTGCTGCTGATGTTAGCTGCAACAGCCAGCGGTAAAGAAGTGGTGGTTTCTCGCGGCGAACTGGTGGAGATTGGCGGCGCGTTTCGTATTCCTGACGTAATGTGTCAGGCGGGCTGCACTCTGCATGAAGTGGGGACGACCAACCGCACGCACGCGAATGATTATCGTCAGGCAGTGAATGAAAATACCGCGCTGCTGATGAAGGTGCATACCAGTAATTACAGCATTCAAGGCTTCACCAAAGCGATAGACGAAGCGGAACTGGTGGCGCTCGGCAAAGAACTGGATGTTCCCGTGGTGACTGATTTAGGCAGTGGTTCGCTGGTAGATCTCAGCCAGTATGGTTTGCCAAAAGAGCCGATGCCGCAGGAGTTGATTGCGGCGGGCGTCAGCCTGGTGAGCTTCTCCGGCGACAAGTTGTTAGGCGGGCCGCAGGCAGGGATTATCGTTGGTAAAAAAGAGATGATCGCTCGTTTGCAAAGCCACCCGCTGAAGCGTGCATTACGCGCGGATAAAATGACCCTCGCGGCGCTGGAAGCGACGTTACGTCTTTATTTGCACCCAGAAGCACTGAGTGAAAAATTACCGACCCTGCGTCTGCTTACCCGCAGCGCAGAGGTCATTCAAATCCAGGCGCAACGGTTACAGGCACCCCTTGCCGCTCACTACGGTGCGGAGTTTGCTGTACAGGTTATGCCATGCCTTTCGCAGATTGGTAGTGGTTCGCTGCCGGTTGATCGCCTGCCGAGCGCGGCATTAACGTTTACGCCCCACGACGGACGCGGTAGCCATCTTGAGTCATTAGCTGCTCGCTGGCGTGAATTGCCGATTCCGGTGATTGGCCGCATTTATGACGGGCGTCTGTGGCTGGACTTACGCTGCCTTGAAGATGAGCAACGGTTTTTGGAGATGTTGTTGAAATGATTATTGCGACTGCCGGACACGTTGACCACGGCAAAACAACGTTATTACAGGCGATTACTGGCGTAAATGCCGACCGTCTGCCGGAAGAAAAGAAGCGTGGGATGACCATCGATCTCGGCTATGCCTACTGGCCGCAGCCGGACGGACGTGTGCCTGGATTTATTGATGTTCCCGGCCATGAAAAGTTTCTTTCTAATATGCTGGCGGGCGTCGGGGGTATCGATCACGCGCTGCTGGTGGTGGCGTGCGATGACGGCGTGATGGCGCAGACCCGTGAGCATCTGGCGATTTTGCAGCTGACGGGTAACCCGATGTTAACAGTGGCGCTGACTAAAGCCGATCGCGTGGATGAAGAACGTGTTGATGAGGTTGAACGCCAGGTAAAGGAGGTGCTGCGGGAATACGGTTTTGCCGAGGCAAAACTGTTTGTCACCGCAGCAACCGAAGGGCAGGGAATTGATGCTCTGCGTGAACATCTACTTCAGTTGCCGGAACGTGAACACGCCAGTCAGCACAGTTTTCGCCTCGCTATCGATCGCGCTTTTACCGTAAAAGGTGCCGGGCTGGTGGTCACTGGTACGGCGTTAAGCGGCGAAGTGAAGGTAGGTGATTCGCTGTGGCTGACGGGGGTAAATAAACCGATGCGTGTGCGTGCGCTGCATGCGCAGAATCAGCCAACAGAAACCGCCCACGCCGGGCAGCGTATTGCGCTTAATATTGCCGGTGATGCAGAAAAAGAACAGATTAACCGTGGTGACTGGTTGCTGGCTGATGCACCGCCAGAGCCGTTCACACGGGTCATTGTCGAACTTCAAGCCCATACGCCGTTGACCCAGTGGCAGCCGCTGCATATTCACCACGCCGCCAGCCACGTTACGGGGCGCGTTTCGCTGCTGGAAGATAACCTGGCCGAACTGGTGTTCGACACGCCGCTGTGGCTGGCGGATAACGATCGCTTAGTGCTGCGCGATATCTCTGCCCGCAACACGCTGGCGGGGGCGCGCGTGGTGATGCTCAACCCGCCACGTCGCGGCAAGCGTAAGCCGGAATATTTGCAATGGCTGGCGTCTCTTGCACGTACACAAAGCGATGCCGACGCACTGACCGTTCATCTGGAACGCGGAGCGGTTAACCTTGCGGATTTCGCCTGGGCGCGCCAGCTCAACGGCGAAGGGATGCGCGAACTGCTGCAACAGCCTGGCTATATTCAGGCTGGTTATAGCTTGTTGAATGCGCCGGTTGCCGCCCGCTGGCAACGTAAAATTCTCGACACGTTAGCAACGTATCATGAGCAACATCGTGATGAACCAGGGCCGGGACGCGAGCGTCTGCGGCGCATGGCGTTGCCGATGGAAGATGAAGCACTGGTGCTGTTGCTGATTGAAAAGATGCGCGAAAGTGGCGACATTCACAGCCATCATGGTTGGCTGCATCTGCCGGATCACAAAGCGGGATTCAGTGAAGAGCAGCAGGCTATCTGGCAAAAAGTGGAACCGCTGTTTGGCAACGAGCCGTGGTGGGTGCGTGATCTGGCAAAAGAGACGGGAACTGACGAACAGGCAATGCGTCTGACACTACGGCAGGCGGCACAGCAGGGGATAATTACGGCGATCGTTAAAGATCGTTATTATCGTAACGATCGGATTGTCGAGTTTGCCAATATGATCCGCGATCTCGATCAGGAATGTGGCTCGACCTGCGCAGCGGATTTCCGCGATCGCTTAGGCGTAGGCCGAAAGCTGGCAATTCAAATTCTGGAATATTTTGACCGTATTGGCTTTACGCGGCGCCGTGGAAACGATCATTTATTGCGCGACGCATTATTATTTCCCGAAAAGTAAGGAAATTATTAATTCATAATAAACATGAATTAATACAAAATTATTATCAATATTAAGGAAGCACGTTATTTGATGAATATAACGTGCTTTTTATTAAAAATATTTTAATAAACGGTAATATCGATCATATTTTCGAATGAAATTCCTCTGTAAGCTGCCAGCCCTTTTTACTCTTCCAGGAGTGTTTTATGGCAGCTTCAACCTTTTTTATTCCTTCTGTGAATGTCATCGGTGCTGATTCATTGAATGATGCAATGAATATGATGGCAGACTATGGATTTACCCGTACATTGATTGTCACTGACAATATGTTGACGAAATTAGGCATGGCGGGTGATGTGCAAAAAGCCTTACAGGAACGCGATATTTTTAGCGTTATTTATGATGGCACTCAGCCTAATCCAACCACAGAAAACGTCGCCGCAGGCCTGAAACTACTGAAAGAAAATAATTGCGATAGCGTGATTTCTTTAGGTGGTGGTTCCCCGCACGACTGTGCGAAAGGCATTGCGCTGGTGGCAGCCAACGGTGGTGATATTCGCGATTACGAAGGCGTTGACCGCTCTGCAAAACCGCAGTTGCCGATGATCGCCATTAACACCACAGCGGGTACTGCGTCTGAAATGACCCGCTTCTGCATCATCACTGACGAAGCGCGTCACATCAAAATGGCGATTGTGGATAAGCACGTGACTCCGCTGCTTTCTGTTAATGACTCCTCTCTGATGATCGGAATGCCGAAGTCGCTGACTGCCGCAACGGGTATGGATGCCTTAACACACGCTATCGAAGCGTATGTGTCTATTGCCGCAACGCCGATCACTGACGCTTGTGCACTGAAAGCCGTGACCATGATTGCCGAAAACCTGCCGTTAGCCGTAGAAGATGGCAGCAATGCGAAAGCGCGCGAAGCGATGGCTTATGCCCAGTTCCTCGCCGGTATGGCGTTCAACAATGCGTCCCTGGGTTATGTTCATGCGATGGCGCATCAGTTAGGCGGTTTCTACAATCTGCCGCACGGTGTATGTAACGCCGTTCTGCTGCCGCACGTTCAGGTATTCAACAGCAAAGTAGCCGCCGCACGTCTGCGTGACTGCGCTGCCGCGATGGGTGTGAATGTGACAGGTAAAAACGACGCGGAAGGTGCAGAAGCCTGCATTAACGCTATCCGCGAACTGGCGAAGAAAGTCGATATTCCGGCAGGTCTGCGGGACCTGAACGTGAAAGAAGAAGATTTCGCGGTACTGGCGACCAATGCCCTGAAAGATGCCTGCGGATTTACTAACCCGATTCAGGCAACTCACGAAGAAATTGTGGCGATTTATCGCGCTGCGATGTAATTACCTTCTCGTAACGGCTGACGTGTTGTCAGTCGTTTTGCTGAAACTATCTCTGTAGTCCTTGCCCGTAAATTCGTGATTGCCGTCGTAAAGCTGTCACCGGCTGGCGAAGATTTCGCCAGTCACGTCTACCCTTGTTATACCTCACACCGCAAGGAGACTACCATGACCAACAATCCCCCTTCAGCACAGATTAAGCCCGGCGAGTATGGTTTCCCCCTCAAGTTAAAAGCCCGCTATGACAACTTTATCGGCGGCGAATGGGTCGCGCCCGCCGACGGCGAGTATTACCAGAACCTGACGCCGGTGACCGGGCAGCTACTGTGCGAAGTGGCGTCTTCGGGCAAACGCGACATCGATCTGGCGCTGGATGCCGCGCATAAAGTGAAAGACAAATGGGCGCATACCTCGGTGCAGGATCGCGCGGCGATTCTGTTTAAGATTGCGGATCGAATGGAACAAAACCTCGAGCTGTTAGCGACGGCAGAAACCTGGGATAACGGCAAGCCCATCCGCGAAACCAGTGCTGCCGATGTGCCGCTGGCGATTGACCATTTCCGCTATTTCGCCTCGTGTATTCGGGCGCAGGAAGGTGGGATCAGTGAAGTCGATAGCGAAACTGTGGCTTATCACTTCCACGAACCGTTAGGCGTGGTGGGGCAGATTATCCCGTGGAACTTCCCGTTGCTGATGGCGAGCTGGAAAATGGCGCCCGCGCTGGCGGCGGGCAACTGCGTGGTGCTGAAACCCGCACGACTCACTCCGCTTTCTGTACTGCTGCTAATGGAGATCGTTGGTGATTTACTGCCGCCAGGCGTGGTGAACGTGGTAAACGGTGCGGGCGGCGAAATTGGCGAATATCTGGCGACCTCAAAACGTATTGCCAAAGTGGCATTTACCGGCTCAACGGAAGTGGGCCAGCAGATTATGCAGTACGCCACGCAAAATATTATTCCGGTGACGCTGGAGCTGGGCGGCAAGTCGCCAAATATCTTCTTTGCTGACGTGATGGATGAAGAAGATGCCTTTTTCGATAAAGCGCTGGAAGGCTTTGCACTATTTGCCTTTAACCAGGGCGAAGTCTGTACCTGTCCAAGCCGTGCTTTAGTGCAGGAGTCTATCTATGAACGCTTTATGGAACGCGCCATCCGCCGTGTTGAAGGTATTCGTAGCGGTAACCCGCTCGACAGCGTGACGCAAATGGGCGCGCAGGTATCTCATGGGCAACTGGAAACTATCCTCAATTACATTGATATCGGTAAAAAAGAGGGCGCAGACGTGCTCACCGGCGGGCGGCGTAAGCTGCTGGAAGGTGAGTTGAAAGACGGCTACTACCTTGAACCGACAATCCTGTTTGGTCAGAACAATATGCGTGTGTTCCAGGAAGAAATTTTTGGCCCGGTGCTGGCGGTAACCACCTTCAAAACGATGGATGAGGCGCTGGAGCTGGCGAACGATACACAATATGGTTTGGGCGCAGGCGTCTGGAGTCGTAACGGCAATCTTGCCTATAAGATGGGGCGCGGCATTCAGGCTGGGCGCGTGTGGACCAACTGTTATCATGCCTACCCGGCACACGCAGCGTTTGGCGGCTACAAACAGTCGGGCATCGGGCGCGAAACCCATAAGATGATGCTGGAACATTATCAGCAAACCAAGTGCCTACTGGTGAGCTACTCGGATAAACCGTTGGGGCTGTTCTGATGTAAGAAGCTGGTCGCATCGGGTATTCATTGCCTGATGCGACGCTTACGCGTCTTATCATGCCTACGGCGTAGGCCGGATAAGGCGTACACGCCGCATCCGGCATAAACAAAGCGCACGTTGTTACAATCTGCGCTTTATTTATGCGTCAATTGAAACCTACGTGCGCAATAATCCTGATTACGCCAACAGAAGTGCGTTTCTGGCGGAAGCTGCCCGGCGTTTAATCTCGCGTTTCGATAGTGAGCGGGCGAACCAGGCTGTACAACCACAGACCAAAACAAGCGATGGTGCCAATCAGTACGGTGAGGAACACACTGACTGACAGGCCTGCAAGCAATCCCGCAGGCAGGGCCAGTAGGCCGTGTATCACGGTGTCGTTCCATCTCACCTGGTCGTAGCCAAACATGCCTAAAATACCGCAAACCAGGCCGTAGATAACCAATGGCGTACCGAGGCCAATCAGCAATAAACGGTAGATAATTGATGGTTTAATACGTTTAAGCTGCACTGTAGATGTGTTGCTGGTGTTATTCATAAGTTTGGCCAATAATTCCATTATTTCAATATGATAAGCTTCGAGCTGTTGAAAAGCCAGACAGCACATTTCAGAAAGTATATATAAAACAATATGCCGTTATATAAATAAGGAAATTGCACTGCATTATGGCATTTCATAATATGTGTTAATTGTTCTTTTTTATATTCTCTGAGGAAAATATGTTCCTGGATTATTTTGCACTGGGAGTGCTTATTTTTGTATTCCTGGTGATCTTCTATGGGATTATTATTTTACATGATATTCCCTACCTGATTGCGAAAAAACGCAACCATCCTCATGCCGATGCCATTCATGTTGCCGGTTGGGTGAGTTTGTTTACGCTGCACGTTATCTGGCCCTTTTTGTGGATTTGGGCCACGCTTTACCGCCCGGAGCGGGGATGGGGAATGCAAAGTCATGATTCATCCATTATACAACTGCAACAGCGTATTGCCGGGCTGGAGAAACAGCTCGCTGATATGAAAGCCCCTTCTGCCGAGTAATATTTATGGATTTACTGATTATTTTGACCTATGTGGCTTTCGCATGGGCAATGTTTAAGATTTTTAAAATTCCCGTGAATAAATGGACTGTCCCTACTGCGGCACTGGGCGGCATATTTATTGTCAGTGGCTTAATTCTATTAATGAACTATAACCATCCATATACCTTTAAAGCGCAAAAAGCAGTTATTTCCATTCCGGTTGTTCCGCAGGTGACGGGTGTAGTAATTGAAGTGACGGATAAGAAAAATACGCTGATTAAAAAAGGTGAGGTGCTATTCCGACTGGACCCGACGCGTTATCAGGCACGAGTAGATCGGCTGATGGCGGATATCGTCACCGAAGAACATAAGCAGCGGGCATTGGGTGCAGAGTTAGATGAGATGGTGGCGAATACCCAGCAGGCAAAGGTTACACGGGATAAATTTGCTAAAGAGTACCAGCGTTACGCACGCGGCAGTCAGGCGAAAGTAAACCCGTTTTCAGAACGGGATATCGATGTGGCGCGGCAAAATTATCTGGCGCAGGAAGCCTCAGTGAAGTCATCGGCGGCGGAACAAAAACAGATCCAGAGCCAACTCGACAGCCTGGTGTTGGGGGAGCATTCACAAATCGCCAGCCTGAAAGCGCAGCTTGCGGAAGCAAAATATAACCTTGAGCAGACGGTAGTGCGTGCGCCGAGCGACGGTTACGTGACTCAGGTACTGATTCGTCCAGGAACGTATGCCGCGTCGCTGCCGCTGCGTCCGGTAATGGTGTTTATACCCGATCAGAAACGACAAATCGTGGCACAGTTCCGCCAGAACTCCTTGCTGCGCCTGGCCCCCGGCGATGATGCGGAAGTGGTGTTTAATGCCCTGCCAGGTAAGGTCTTCAGCGGTAAGTTGGCAGCCATCAGTCCAGCCGTTCCCGGAGGGGCTTATCAGTCGACCGGCACTTTACAGTCCTTAAATACAGCACCAGGTTCTGATGGCGTTATCGCGACCATTGAGCTGGATGAGCATATTGATTTGAGCGCATTACCAGACGGTATTTACGCCCAGGTGGCGGTCTATTCCGATCATTTCAGCCATGTTTCGGTCATGCGCAAAGTGCTGTTACGCATGACCAGCTGGGTGCATTACCTTTATCTCGACCATTAATCTTTGTTTTCCGCCGCTTGTTCAGGCCGCAGTTGCTGCGACTGGGCAAGCTGGTGGCGAATTTCACGCAGCATCTCGTCCAACACATACTGGACCCGCCAGGGCTGGTATTCCCGTTTACGGAAGATAGCCACCAGATCCAGCCACCATTCATACGGTTGCTGGAAACAGGGGATCAGCGTGCCGTCTTGCAGGTCGCTCTGCACACTTTTGTCTGGCGCAAACACAATCCCCAGGTGATTTCGCGCCAGCTCCAGCGCCGACTGAGTATTGTCGCAGACGTAATTTCCCGTAACACGATAATCACGCACTTCTTTACTTCCGGCGACGTTGAAGCGCCAGATATTCGCGTCATCGATCATCATCGAATCGATCAAAATACAGGAGTGATGTTCAAGTTCGTCTGGTTGGCTAATGGGATGTTTCTCAAGATAAGTTTGGCTGGCATAGGCGGTTACTGCATATTGCGTAATAAAACTGGCAACCAGCGATTCATCTTTTGGTGGCGCGTAGCTGATTAAAATATCACAATCATCGGGAAATTCGACGCCTTCATAAAAAGCGTTGCGCTCAAGATTGCAGGTTTTTAGCGATAAGGTGATTTCACCGATATCTTTAATTTTGTCGATAACGTGTTTGGATAAATAGGTAATAATGCCAGTTGGTGCGTAGATGGTAACCCGACCACGTTTCTCATGCTTATAATCTGCAATAAAATTATTAAGCTGCTCGTTTCTGTCGAGCATATCATTAATGTACGGTAATAGTGCGGCGCCAAAAGGCGTCAGCATTAGTTGCCGTGTGGTTCTGTCAAAGACTTTTAAACCCACTTTTGATTCAAAATCAGCAAGATATTTACTGACATTGGCCTGCGCGATGCCAAGCACGGTAGCTGCATGGCTGATATTTTCACTGGCAGCGATTACCGAGATAATTTTTAACTCCCGGTACTTGAGTTGTAATTTTGTCATCGCAACAGTCCAATTTATATATAATTTTATATATTACTATATAAATATGAATCTTGCACCGGAGAAATTGTAAGCATTACTATGCCGACTCTTTTTTATCTTAATTTAAAATGGAATGTCGGACATGTTAATTAACCGAAATATTGTGGCGTTATTTTTTATGCCTTTTATGGCAAGTGCAACTGCTGCAGAATTATCCGTTGGTACTGGCGCAGTTTATAATGAATCGCCTTATCGCGGTTATAATGAAAATACCAAAGCAATTCCGCTGATCAGTTATGAGAGCGATTCTTTTTATGTCCGCCAGACCACGTTAGGTTTTATTCTGTCGCAAAGTGAAAAAAATGAACTTAGCCTGACGGCATCCTGGATGCCACTGGAATTTGATCCTGCTGATAATGACGACCATGCTATGCAACAACTCGATAAGCGTGACAGCACGGCAATGGCGGGTGTTGCCTGGTATCACCATGAGCGTTGGGGGACCGTGAAGGCTTCTGCGGCGGCTGATGTTCTGGATAACAGTAACGGTTGGGTGGGTGAGTTATCGTTATTCCACAAAATGCAGATAGGTCGCCTGTCGCTGACACCTGCTCTTGGCGTTCTCTATTATGACGAGAATTTCAGTGACTATTACTATGGCATTTCAGAGAGCGAGTCTCGTCGCAGCGGTCTGGCGAGTTATACCGCGCAAGATGCCTGGGTGCCTTATGTCAGCCTGACGGCAAAATACCCCATCGGAGAACACGTCGTATTAATGGCGAGTGCCGGATACAGCGAGCTGCCGGAAGAGATCACTAACAGCCCAATGATTGACCGTAATGAAAGTTTTACTTTTGTCACCGGAGTGAGTTGGCGTTTTTAATTGACCCGGGAGATGTTGGATAAATTGCGTCAGCGAAATCTATATTAATCAATTGTCATCGCGGTGTCTGAGGGGGATCCGGCACCGCAGTGGATTATGCCATGTAAAACACGTCTTGCAGCTCGCTACTGACCGGGCTGTTATCCGGATTAGCGGGCATCACGTCCTGCATATGCTTCCTCCAACGTTGGCAGACTTCAGTGCTGGCAACCGCATTCCACCATTCTTCAGATTCAATCTCTACCGTGGCAAACAGCAAATTTCGCGCTTTATCGAGATAGATGGCGTAGTTATGCGCGCCGTGGGATTTCAATACAGCTTCCAGTTCCGGCCAGATCGGGTTATGCCGACGCTGATACTCTGCGTGAGCATCGGGGTTTACCTGCATCACAAAGGTTTTGCGGAGTATGTTTGCCCCCCACATCGCGCCGAACAGAAAAACAGGCAGCAGGGTAGAGAGACTAAACGAGCTGTAATACGCCCAGAAATTCGGTAGTAACAGGGCGCTGATGGCCCACGGCAGAATAATCCACGAAACAATCCCACCGACTGACCACATGGTTTCCCATGACCATTTTTTTACTTTTTTGAACGGAGCGTAAAAACAGGCTGCACTGGCCGCGCCGATCAAATGCCAAAAAATCCCCATCATAATCGCGTTACTCATTCTTTTATCCTCATCATTTTTCGTCGCGTCACATCTCCGACGAGATGAGTGTAAAAATTGTGTAGTCGATTAACCTTTCGCCTGTTGCCGCCGTTGCCGATTTACTGGCAATCACGGCATTAAGTGGGTGATTTGGCTCACATCTCAGGCATTTTCCTGCAAAACCATATCCTTACGAAAAGTACGGCATCGATAATCATTTTCAATATCATTTAATTAACTATAATGAACCAACTGCTTACGCGGCATTAACAATCGGCCGCCCGACAATACTGGAGATGAATATGAGCTATACCCTGCCATCCCTGCCGTATGCTTACGATGCCCTGGAACCGCACTTCGATAAGCAGACCATGGAAATCCACCACACCAAACACCATCAGGCCTACGTCAACAACGCCAATGCGGCGCTGGAAAGCCTGCCAGAATTCGCCAACCTGCCGGTTGAAGAGCTGATCACCAAACTGGACCAGCTGCCAGCAGACAAAAAAACCGTTCTGCGCAACAACGCTGGCGGTCACGCTAACCACAGCCTGTTCTGGAAAGGTCTGAAAAAAGGCACCACCCTGCAGGGCGATCTGAAAGCGGCTATCGAACGTGATTTCGGTTCCGTTGATAACTTCAAAGCAGAATTTGAGAAAGCGGCAGCTTCCCGCTTTGGTTCCGGCTGGGCATGGCTGGTGCAAAAAGGCGATAAACTGGCGGTGGTTTCTACTGCTAATCAGGACTCCCCGCTGATGGGCGAAGCCATTTCTGGCGCTTCCGGCTTCCCGATTGTGGGCCTGGATGTGTGGGAACACGCTTACTACCTGAAATTCCAGAACCGTCGTCCAGACTACATTAAAGAGTTCTGGAACGTGGTGAACTGGGACGAAGCTGCGGCACGTTTCGCGGCGAAAAAATAATCGCATATTGCCTGCTGCAATGAGGCGTTTACGCCGTTTGCCAGCATAAAAAACAAACCATCGCACATAGCGGTGGTTTTTTTGTGATCAATTTCAAAATAAAAACAATGATCCTATAAAATTAAAACAACGTTTCAATTGATGTGGTTTTGATCACTTTTATTGCTCTGTTGAATGTCTATCTTCATTTCCATCAACACTGATGCTCCGTTAAGGAACTTCGCATCAGCCTATAAAAATATGCCAACAGGTGATGAAAATGCAGATAAAACGCACGATAGAGAAAATCCCGGGGGGGATGATGCTCATCCCGCTGTTCCTTGGCGCACTGTGTCACACCTTCTCGCCGGGGGCGGGAAAATATTTTGGATCATTCACCAACGGGATGATTACCGGCACGGTGCCTATTCTGGCGGTGTGGTTTTTCTGCATGGGGGCGTCTATCAAATTAAGCGCGACGGGAACAGTGTTGCGTAAATCCGGTACGCTGGTGGTAACCAAAATTGCCGTTGCGTGGGTGGTTGCGGCAATTGCTTCGCGCATTATTCCTGAGCACGGTGTCGAAGTTGGATTCTTTGCCGGGCTTTCAACGCTGGCGCTGGTGGCGGCAATGGACATGACCAACGGCGGTCTGTATGCCTCTATCATGCAGCAGTACGGCACCAAAGAAGAGGCCGGGGCATTTGTTTTGATGTCGCTGGAATCTGGTCCGCTAATGACGATGATTATTCTGGGAACCGCCGGGATTGCTTCGTTTGAGCCGCATGTTTTCGTTGGCGCAGTGTTGCCGTTCCTGGTGGGCTTCGCACTGGGGAACCTTGATCCTGAATTGCGCGAGTTTTTCAGCAAAGCGGTGCAGACGCTGATCCCGTTCTTTGCTTTCGCGCTGGGCAATACCATTGATTTAACCGTGATTGCCCAGACAGGTTTGTTGGGGATCCTGTTGGGCGTGGCGGTGATTATCGTGACCGGTATTCCGTTGATTATTGCCGATAAATTGATTGGTGGTGGCGATGGCACTGCCGGAATTGCCGCCTCCAGTTCAGCCGGGGCCGCGGTGGCTACGCCGGTACTGATTGCGGAAATGATCCCGGCTTTTAAACCGATGGCGCCTGCGGCAACTTCGTTGGTGGCGACGGCGGTAATTGTGACTTCGATTCTGGTGCCAATTCTTACCTCTGTCTGGTCACGTAAAGCCAAAGCCAGAGTGGCGAAGATCGAAATTCTGGGGACGGTGAAATAATCTCTCTTATGCCATATTATCGCCGGATGAATTGACGTTCATCCGGCGTTTTACCTTAAATAACAAACACCTCATCAATCGTCCGACATTCGCTTTCTGTTAACTCTCCACCGACATTGCGCGACACTCCTGTGCAGTAACCAAACTTACGTGATACCACCGTCTTAATGGTGGTGACAAAATCCTCACCGATGGCGTAGATGGACATATAAGTGCCGATCTGTTGCTGAATTTCATGTAGGGCAGCGAGATTGCCATTCTTGAAGGCTTCGCGTGCTTCAACAAACAGCTCCGGCATGACGTTATTTAAGCCAGAGATTATCCCCGCGCCACCGGCCAGCAGATTAGGAATGAAATATTCGTCATACCCCGAAAGCACCGCAAAATCAGGACGCACAGCCTGAGTTGCCTGAATCATGCTGCGGGTGTGTGACTGGCAATCGACGGTATCTTTAATTCCTGCAAACTCAGGAAACTCACTCGCCAGTGTGGCAACCAGGTCTGGGGTTAAATCACAACCGGTCCGCGCCGGGAAGTTATATGCGAACCATTTGCCCTGTAATTCGCGACCCAGATGGCGAAAATAGCTTAATAATTGCTTCGCCGTCTGGCCGTAGTAGTAAGGCGGGAGGATCATCACCGCATCGTACCCAACGCGATACGCTTCTTGCGCCATCACCAGTACATCATGTGTGCAGGTGGACGAGACGTTGGCCACCATTTTTAATGTGCTCATGGAACGCGCTTCGCGGATAAGCATGAGCCTCTCTTCCAGGGTGAAGGAAGCAAACTCACCAATGCTTCCCATTAGCAATATCACATCGATGTTAGCGTCAGTGAGTCGCTGCAGATGCTGCTTCAGTCCGTTAAGGTCTACATTCCCGTCTTTATCCATCGGTGTGATGGAAGGACACCAGACGCCAGAAAACTGTGTTTGCTCGGTCACGTTGTACACTCCTGATAATGAAATAGTGTTTCAAAAAACATCTCATTGATAACATTTATAAGACGTCGTCATGTGAACCGTGCTCTCATTTTGCGCGCCTGACGTAAAATAAATATGGTCTAATGGGGAAATTTCTCGGTGGAGAGGGAACAGATGCGATATCCGGTTGATGTATACACAGGCAAAATACAGGCTTATCCCGAAAGCAAACCCAGCGCGATTGCGAAAGTCCAGGTCGATGGTGAGTTGATGCTGACAGAACTGGGTCTGGAAGGTGACGAGCAGGCGGAGAAAATAGTTCACGGTGGGCCGGACAGGGCGCTGTGTCATTATCCTCGCGAGCATTATCTCTACTGGGCGCGGGAATTTCCGGAACAGGCGGAGTTGTTTGTTGCACCTGCGTTTGGTGAAAACCTCTCAACCGATGGCCTGACGGAAAGCAATGTTTTTATAGGTGATATTTTCCGCTGGGGAGAGGCGTTGATTCAGGTCACCCAGCCGCGCTCTCCGTGCTACAAACTCAATTACCACTTTGATATCAGTGATATAGCGCAGTTGATGCAAAACACGGGTAAAGTCGGCTGGCTGTATAGCGTGATTGCGCCGGGGCAGGTATCTGCTGATGCGCCGCTTGAGCTGGTTTCCCGCGTTAGCGATGTGACCGTGCAAGAGGCTGTCGCCATCGCATGGCATATGCCGTTTGATGATGAGCAGTATCACCGTTTGCTTTCTGCCGCTGGGCTATCGAAAAGCTGGACGCGAACGATGCAGAAGCGCCGACTTAGCGGCAAGATTGAAGATAATTCACGGCGGTTGTGGGGGAAATAATTCCCAGAGAGTAGGCCTGATAAGACGCTATCAGCGCCGCATCAGGCATTCTGCTCAAATGCCGGATGCGGCGTAAACGCCTTATCCGTCCTACAAAAGCAATAATTTCAGCAGATGTTGTAGGCCTGATAAGACGCGACCAGCGTCGCATCAGGCATTCTGCTCAAATGCCGGATGCGGCGTAAACACCTTATCCGTCCTACAAAAGCAAGAATTTCAGCAGATATTGTATGACTGATAAGACGCGATCAGCGTCGCATCAGGCATCCTGCTCAAACGCCGGATGCGGCGTAAACGCTTTATCCGTCCTGCGCGGTGTTTAACTCCGCTTATACAGCGGCAGCCAAATCACCAGCCGCAAACCGCCCAGCGGGCTGTCTTCGGCTTTCACCCAACCACGGTGCTGCTGGATGGCGGTTTCGACAATCGCCAGCCCCAGACCCGTACCGCCAGATTCACGATCGCGAGCTTCATCGGTACGATAGAACGGACGGAAAATTTGTTCGCGATCTTCCGGGCTAACGCCAGGACCATCATCATCCACCGTAATGGTGATACCGTCTTTATCTACCGCGAAGCCTACTTCGATCTTCGTATGGGAATAACGCAGAGCATTACGAACAATGTTTTCCAGCGCACTTTCCAGGGCATTCGGGTTGCCGTACAGCGGCCACGGCCCCGGCGGGAAGTTAACGGTAAACGATTTGCCCATTTGCTCCGCTTCGAACGCCGCGTTATCCAGCACTTCGTTCCACAGCTGGTTGGCTTTGATTGTCTCGCTCACCAGCGCGTTTTTCTGCTGATTACGTGACATCACCAACAGGTCGTTGATCATGCTGTCCAGACGCTGGGCTTCGGTTTCAATACGCTCCAGTTCCTTGCTTTCACCACTACGGCGACGCAGTAACGCCGTACCCAGTTGCAGACGCGTCAATGGCGTGCGCAGCTCGTGAGAGATATCAGAAAGCAGGCGCTGCTGGGAGGTCATCATACGTTCCAGCGCGGTCACCATCTGGTTAAAACTGGCACCTGCGGCAAGAAATTCTTGTGGCCCCGCTTCCAGTTCCGGATGCTGGCGTAAGTTCCCCTGGGCAACTTCATCAGCAGCGTTTTTCAGCTTACGCGCCGGTTTTGCCAGACTCCAGGCCAACCACAACAGCAGCGGCGTACTGACCAACATGGTGACAATCAGCAGTAATAGCGGGCGGTCAAACAGTAAGTTGATGAAATCGGATTGAGAACTGCTGGCCGGACGAATCAGATAAAGCTGGTAATTATCTTCGCCATCACGCACGGAGAACGGACCGACCAGTTCCACGCGGCCATATTTTTTCTTCTGCGGATGATCGGCGTTATCTGCTTGTCCAATAAAGTTGCGAATGATCTGCATTTCGCTGCGTTCAGCGCCGATCACGCGGCCTTCAGTGGTCACCAGTAATAAACGCTGGCCTGGCGGCGCCCACTTATCAATGGCCCGGAACAGGCGACGCCACCACATTAAATCGTTGGGTGGATCGTTCGCCAGTTCCGCTTCGACATGCTGCTCAATCATCAGCCCCTGACGCTGTTCGCTATCCAGAAGCTCGGTCATCTGGCGTGAGTCGAGCTTGGGTAACATTAAAACCAACATCAACACCAGCGCCAGCGTCAGCCAGAAGATGGCGAAGATGCGCGCGGTTAAACTGCCTATCATGAAGCGGAAACCATCAGATAGCCGCGACCACGCAATGTTTTAAACCACGGATGACCGTCTTTACGATCCGGCAGCTTACGACGCAGGTTGGAAATATGCATATCGATAGCACGGTCGAAAGGCGTCAGGCGTTTGCCCAGTACTTCCTGACTTAAATGCTCGCGAGAAACCACCTGACCCAGATGCTGCGCCAGTAGGTAGAGCAGAGTAAATTCAGTACCGGTTAACTCCAGTGTTTGCCCGTCGAAGCTGGCTTCCTGACGGCCTGGATTCAGCACTAAGGCGTCAACTTCCAGCGTCGGCGAACCGTTATCGCTGTTCTGCTGTTGCTCACTCCAGTGCGAACGGCGCAGGATCGCGCGAATACGCGCAACCAGTTCACGATCGTTAAATGGTTTCGGGAGATAGTCATCTGCACCCAGCTCAAGGCCGAGGACGCGATCAAGTTCACTGCCGCGAGCCGTCAACATAATGACTGGCGTCTGGTGTGTCTGGCGAAGTGCTTTCAGCGTATCGATACCATTTTTCTTCGGCATCATCACATCAAGCAAAAGTAAATCAATGCTGTCGTCCAGAAGATCAAGCGCCTGTTCCCCGTCGTGGGCAACAATCACGTTGAAGCCTTCCATCTCGAGCAGCTCCTTTAACAGGGAAGTCAGCTCTCGGTCATCATCAACTAACAGGATTTTATTCATTGTTTAAATACCTCCGAGGCAGAAATTACGTCATCAGACGTCGCTAATCCATGACTTTACGTTGTTTTACACCCCCTGACGCATGTTTGCAGCCTGAATCGTAAACTCTCTATCGTTGAATCGCGACAGAAAGATTTTGGGAGCAAATGATGCGCATAGTTACCGTTGCCGTCATGGCCTCAACGCTGGCAGTCAGTTCATTAAGCCACGCTGCTGAAGTCGGTTCAGGCGATAACTGGCATCCGGGCGAAGAACTTACGCAGCGCAGTACGCAGAGCCATATGTTCGACGGCATAAGTTTAACCGAACATCAGCGTCAGCAGATGCGAGATCTTATGCAACAGGCCCGGCACGAACAGCCTCCTGTTAATGTTAGCGAAATGGAGACAATGCATCGCCTTGTCACCGCAGAAAATTTTGATGAAAACGCTGTGCGCGCTCAGGCAGAAAAAATGGCGAAAGAACAAATCGCTCGCCAGGTTGAGATGGCAAAAGTCCGCAACCAAATGTATCACCTGTTAACGCCGGAGCAGCAAGCGGTTTTAAACGAGAAACATCAACAACGAATGGAGCAGTTGCGCGACGTGACGCAATGGCAAAAAAGTTCATCGTTGAAGCTATTGAGTAGTAGCAACTCACGTTCCCAGTAGTAAACCCTGTTTTCCTTGCCATAGACACCATCCCTGTCTTCCCCCACATGATGTGGGGGTTTTTTTTATCCTCAATTTGCCTGTTACTTGATGCATTGCAGATGATTTGCATCCGTTATACTACCGTCAGTTGATAGCGGGAGTATTTATGAATCAATCTTATGGGCAGCTGGTCAGTCGGGCAGCGATCGCTGCAACGGCGATGGCTTCGCTGTTATTACTGATTAAAATTTTTGCATGGTGGTATACCGGATCAGTGAGTATTCTCGCTGCGCTGGTAGATTCGCTGGTGGATATCGGCGCGTCCTTAACTAACTTATTGGTCGTGCGTTACTCACTGCAACCTGCCGACGATAATCACTCCTTTGGTCACGGTAAAGCTGAGTCGCTCGCCGCGCTGGCGCAAAGTATGTTTATCTCCGGTTCCGCGCTGTTCCTGTTTTTGACCGGTATTCAGCATTTGGTTTCTCCGACACCGATGAAAGACCCGGGTGTTGGGGTTATCGTGACTATTGTGGCGCTAATTTGTACGATTATCCTTGTCTCGTTTCAGCGTTGGGTCGTTCGCCGGACGCAAAGCCAGGCAGTGCGGGCAGATATGCTACATTATCAGTCTGATGTTATGATGAACGGCGCGATTTTGCTGGCGCTGGGATTGTCCTGGTATGGTTGGCATCGTGCTGATGCCCTGTTTGCTTTGGGAATCGGCATCTATATTTTATATAGCGCGTTACGCATGGGGTATGAGGCGGTCCAGTCATTATTGGATCGCGCGCTGCCCGATGGCGAACGACAGGAAATTATTGATATCGTGACTTCCTGGCCGGGAGTTAGCGGCGCTCACGATCTTCGCACGCGGCAGTCAGGGCCGACTCGCTTTATTCAGATTCATTTGGAAATGGAGGACTCTCTGCCTTTGGTTCAGGCACATATGGTGGCGGATCAGGTAGAGCAGGCTATTTTACGGCGTTTTCCGGGTTCAGATGTGATTATCCATCAGGATCCTTGTTCTGTCGTACCCAGGGAGAGTAAACGGTCTACGCTTTCATAATCCGTACAAAAGAGAGCCAGACCCGCATTTTGTGTATAAAATACCGCCATTTGGCCTGACCTGAATCAATTCAGCAGGAAGTGATTGTTATACTATTTGTACATTCGTTGGATCACTTCGATGTGCAAGAAGACTTCCGGCAACAGATTTCATTTTGCATTCCAAAGTTCAGAGGTAGTCATGATTAAGAAAATCGGTGTGTTGACAAGCGGCGGTGATGCGCCAGGCATGAACGCCGCAATTCGCGGGGTTGTTCGTTCTGCGCTGACAGAAGGTCTGGAAGTAATGGGCATTTATGACGGCTATCTGGGTCTGTATGAAGACCGTATGGTACAGCTAGACCGTTACAGCGTGTCTGACATGATCAACCGTGGTGGTACATTCCTCGGTTCTGCACGCTTCCCGGAATTCCGCGACGAGAACATCCGCGCCGTGGCTATCGAAAACCTGAAAAAACGTGGTATCGACGCGCTGGTGGTTATCGGCGGTGACGGTTCCTACATGGGTGCAATGCGTCTGACCGAAATGGGCTTCCCGTGCATCGGTCTGCCGGGCACTATCGACAACGACATCAAAGGTACTGACTACACCATTGGTTTCTTCACTGCGTTGAGCACTGTTGTTGAAGCCATCGACCGTCTGCGTGACACCTCTTCTTCTCACCAACGTATTTCCGTGGTGGAAGTGATGGGCCGCTACTGTGGCGATCTGACTCTGGCTGCGGCTATTGCTGGTGGCTGTGAATTCGTTGTGGTTCCGGAAGTTGAATTCAGTCGTGACGATCTGGTAAACGAAATCAAAGCCGGTATCGCGAAAGGTAAAAAACACGCGATTGTGGCGATCACTGAACATATGTGTGACGTCGACGAGCTGGCTCATTTCATCGAAAAAGAAACTGGCCGTGAAACCCGCGCAACTGTGCTGGGCCACATCCAGCGTGGTGGTTCCCCGGTACCTTACGACCGTATTCTGGCTTCCCGTATGGGCGCTTACGCTATCGATCTGCTGCTGGCAGGCTACGGTGGTCGTTGCGTAGGTATTCAGAACGAACAACTGGTTCACCATGACATCATCGATGCTATCGAAAACATGAAGCGTCCGTTCAAAGGTGACTGGCTGGACTGCGCGAAAAAACTGTATTAATGATTTCGGAAAAAGGCAGATTTCTTTAGCCTGAAACCGATGACAGAGGCAAAAATGCCTGATGCGCTTCGCTTATCAGGCCTACATAAATTCTGCAATCTATTGAGTTTGCAAGCTTTTGTAGGCCGGATAAGGCGTTCATGCCGCATCCGGCATGAACAAAGCGCACTTTGTCAGCAATATGGGGCGGATTCATTCCGCCTTTTTAACTCTTCAACATATACCCGCAAGTTATAGCCAATCTTTTTTTATTCTTTAATGTTTGGTTCACCTTCTGGCACGCTTTGCTTATCACAACACAACATAAGAGAGCCGGGCGATGAACAAGTGGGGCGTAGGGTTAACATTTTTGCTGGCAGCGACCAGCGTGATGGCAAAGGATATTCAGCTTCTTAACGTTTCGTATGATCCAACGCGCGAACTGTACGAACAGTACAACAAAGCCTTCAGCGCCCACTGGAAACAGCAAACTGGCGATAATGTGGTGATTCGCCAGTCGCACGGCGGTTCGGGTAAACAGGCGACGTCGGTAATCAATGGCATAGAAGCTGATGTCGTCACGCTGGCGTTAGCCTATGATGTGGATGCCATTGCTGAACGTGGCCGTATTGATAAAGCGTGGATCAAGCGTCTGCCGGATAACTCCGCACCTTATACTTCTACCATTGTCTTCCTGGTGCGTAAGGGTAATCCGAAGCAGATTCACGACTGGAACGATTTGATTAAGCCCGGAGTTTCGGTGATCACCCCGAACCCGAAAAGCTCTGGTGGTGCTCGCTGGAACTACCTGGCAGCCTGGGGATATGCCCTGCATCACAACAACAACGATCAGGCAAAAGCGCAGGAATTCGTGCAGTCGTTATATAAAAACGTCGAAGTGCTGGATTCCGGCGCGCGCGGTTCAACGAATACCTTTGTCGAGCGCGGCATTGGCGACGTGCTGATTGCCTGGGAAAACGAAGCTCTGCTGGCGGCGAATGAACTGGGGAAAGATAAATTCGAAATCGTCACGCCGAGCGAGTCTATTCTTGCAGAGCCTACGGTGTCAGTTGTCGATAAAGTGGTGGAGAAAAAAGGCACCAAAGAGGTGGCGGAAGCGTATCTGAACTATCTCTACTCGCCAGAAGGTCAGGAGATTGCGGCTAAAAACTACTATCGTCCGCGCGATCCTCAGGTAGCGAAAAAATATGAAAATGCCTTTCCGAAGCTGAAGTTATTCACCATTGATGAAGAGTTCGGTGGCTGGACGAAAGCGCAAAAAGAGCATTTCTCTAACGGCGGTACGTTTGACCAAATCAGTAAACGTTAATACTTTTAAGATTATCAGCCCGGTGGCATCTCGCGACCGGGTTTTTTATTGTCACGATTTTGCGTTACCCTTGTATCTCTTTGAGGTACAGGGAAAAAAAGATGAAAAAAGCAGGTCTTCTTTTTTTGGTGATGATAGTTATCGCCGTTGTGGCTGCCGGTATTGGTTACTGGAAATTAACCGGTGCAGAGTCGGACACGTTACGTCAGATAGTTCTTGAGCAATGTTTACCCAATCAGCAGCAAAACCAAAACCCTTCGCCATGTGCGGAAGTCAAACCCAATGCCGGATACGTGGTTTTAAAAGACCTTAACGGTCCTCTGCAATATTTGTTGATGCCAACGTATCGTATTAACGGCACTGAAAGTCCATTGTTAACCGATCCTTCAACGCCTAATTTCTTCTGGTTAGCCTGGCAGGCGCGTGATTTCATGAGCAAAAAATACGGCCAGCCGGTTCCCGATCGCGCGGTTTCTTTGGCGATCAACTCCCGCACCGGGCGTACGCAAAACCATTTTCATATTCATATCTCTTGTATTCGTCCTGATGTGCGCGAACAGCTGGATAACAATCTGGCGAACATCAGCAGCCGCTGGTTGCCGCTGCCAGGTGGTTTGCGCGGGCATGAATACCTGGCGCGTCGGGTAACGGAAAGCGAACTGGTACAACGCAGCCCATTTATGATGCTGGCGGAAGAAGTGCCTGAGGCGCGGGAACATATGGGAAGCTACGGGCTGGCGATGGTACGGCAGAGTGATAACTCATTTGTATTGCTGGCGACACAACGAAATCTACTGACGCTTAACCGTGCTTCAGCCGAAGAAATTCAGGATCATCAGTGTGAGATTTTGCGTTAAGGCGAAGAGTTAAGGAAAGTAAGTGCCGGATATGAAATCCGGCACCTGTCAGACTTAAGCCTGTTTAGCCGCTTCTGCAGCTTTAACGATTACTGCGAAAGCGTCAGCTTTCAGAGAAGCACCGCCAACCAGCGCGCCGTCGATGTCTGGTTGAGCAAACAGTTCTGCAGCGTTAGACGCGTTTACAGAGCCGCCGTACTGAATGATCACTTGTTCAGCGATGTTAGCGTCAACTTTAGCGATGTGGTCACGGATGAATTTGTGAACAGCCTGTGCCTGAGCCGGAGTTGCAGATTTGCCAGTACCGATTGCCCATACTGGTTCGTAAGCGATTACCGCACCTTCGAATGCCGCAGCACCCTGAGTTTTCAGCACAGCGTCAATCTGACGTGCGCAAACTTCTTCAGTTTTGCCCGCTTCGTTTTCAGCTTCGGTTTCACCGATGCACAGAACCGGAGTCAGACCCTGCTCTTTCAGCACCGCGAATTTTTTCGCGATCAGTTCGTCAGACTCTTTGTGGTAAGTACGACGTTCAGAGTGGCCGATGATGATGTACTGTGCGCCGATGTCTTTCAGCATAGCAGCAGAGGTTTCACCGGTGAATGCGCCGGACAGGTTCAGATCCACGTTCTGCGCACCCAGCATGATGTGGCTGCCTTCAGCTTCACGCTTCGCCATATCGATGTACATTTCCGGTGGTGCGATTGCAACCGCACAGCCAGCAACGCCTGCCAGCTCTTTACGCAGGTTAGAAACCAGCTCATGAACCATGTGGCGGCTGCCGTTCAGTTTCCAGTTACCCATCACTAAAGGATGTCGCATTTTAATTCTCCACGCTTATAAGCGAATAAAGGAAGATGGCCGCCCCGCAGGGCAGCAGGTCTGTGAAACAGTATAGAGATTCATCCGCACAAAGGCTTTGCTTTTTGTCATTTATTCAACCCTTCAAGCGATTCAGATAGCGCCAGCTTAATCGGTTCAACAGCGAAGGTCAGTCCCTTTTCGCCGTTGTCCGCGACAACATAGCGCAGTGCGCCTTCTGTCTCGGTGTAATAACGTTTGTTTTTCCCCGCAGTAAGGAGCGATTGCAACTTTTTCTGGCTTTGTGTTTTGGTCATCAGCGGGGTGAGTGTGCGGATCACCGCCGCCATGTATTCATGAGCTTTCGCTTTGGCGGCTTTTTGCTCTGGTCCCTGGATTGGTAGCCAGGTAATTTGAATGCTTTTGATTTTTAAAGTGCCGCGCTCCAGCGCCGTAGAGGCATACAAGTTCTCGTTAATTTTACTGGCGGCGCGAGTCAGATTGGCTTTGTCGGGGCTGCTGTCGATGGCGCGAAACTCGTTCAGTGGCAGGTTGGGGTTCTGGCTGTTAAAGTTTTCTCGAAACTGGCTGATGGAGAGGTCGAAGGTAGGGGCGCCAGCAAGCAGATAGGGCGCAGTGGTCGCCGTACCTGGTGTTTGTGCATGCACCGTTGTGCTAACGGCTGATGCAGAACATAAGAGAAAAAACAGCGCAAACCCTGGCTTCATCGACAGTACCTTTTGTTATGACTGACTCCGATTAAAACGATATCTGTCTCCCTTGTCAAAAGGGTAGAATCCTGGAAAAGACAACCATCAAGGAACTTACATGACCATACAGCAATGGTTATTCTCGTTTAAAGGGCGTATTGGGCGCCGTGATTTCTGGATTTGGATTGGCCTCTGGTTCGTTGGCATGCTGGTGCTTTTCTCACTGGCAGGTAAAAACTTACTCGATATCCAGACCGCCGCGTTTTGCCTGGTGTGCTTACTTTGGCCGACAGCGGCAGTAACGGTCAAACGGCTGCACGATCGCGGGCGTTCCGGCGCATGGGCATTTTTGATGATTGTAGCGTGGATGCTGCTGGCGGGTAACTGGGCGATTTTACCGGGCGTCTGGCAATGGACGGTTGGGCGTTTTGTCCCGACGTTGATTCTGGTGATGATGCTTATTGATCTTGGCGCATTTGTCGGTACGCAGGGCGAAAATAAATTTGGCAAAGATACTCTGGATGTGAAGTATAAAGCCGACAATAAATCAAGTAATTAACCTTTAATATATCTCTTATTGCTATTTTTTTCCGGGATCGTTATTTCCACGCAGGATATGACAATGCCCGGAAAATCCTCCTCATTTCCTCACCTTAAGCAATATCAAAAAAAATGGTAATCCATAAGATCATTACTTGTTTGTTCTTCTCTTAACGGCGCATTATTCTTAAGTCGTAATCGACAGAGAGGCGAATATACAGAGGTGCCCTATGAAAGATGTCGTAGATAAATGCAGTACTAAAGGATGTGCGATTGATATCGGTACGGTGATTGATAACGACAACTGTACCAGTAAGTTTTCGCGCTTTTTTGCCACCCGCGAAGAAGCAGAGTCCTTTATGACCAAACTGAAAGAGCTTGCCGCCACTGCATCCTCTGCGGATGAAGGGGCCAGTGTGGCCTATAAGATTAAGGATCTGGAGGGGCAAGTTGAGCTTGATGCGGCCTTCACCTTCTCATGCCAGGCCGAGATGATTATTTTTGAGTTATCCCTGCGTTCGTTAGCTTGATGGAGTCGCTTTAGAAGGAAGGAGTTAAACATGGCTTATAAACACATTGGCGTGGCAATTTCCGGAAATGAAGAAGATGCCTTACTGGTGAACAAAGCCCTGGATCTCGCCAGACATAATGACGCTCACCTGACGTTAATTCATATTGATGATGGCTTAAGTGAGTTGTATCCGGGCATTTACTTCCCTGCAACAGAAGATATTCTTCAACTGTTGAAAGATAAGTCGGATAACAAGCTGTATAAACTGACGAAAAATATTCAGTGGCCGAAGACAAAACTGCGTATTGAGCGCGGAGAAATGCCGGAAACACTGCTAGAAATTATGCAAAATGAGCAGTGCGACCTCCTTGTCTGTGGTCATCACCACTCATTTATCAACCGTTTGATGCCGGCATACCGCGGGATGATCAATAAGTTGAGTGCGGACCTGCTCATCGTGCCGTTTATCGATAAGTAACCGCTTACCAGTAATGCTCCGCTGTCATGTGGCCCGGTCGACGACGTAAATGTTTCGTCATCTGCCGGGTTTCTTTTAGCAGTTGTTGCGTATCGCGCACCATTTGCGGATTACCACACAGCATCACATGGCTGGTTTCTTTATCCATTGGCAGGCCAACCGCGTTTTCCAGTTCACCGCTTTCAATTAACGCCGGTATCCGCCCGGTGAGCGAACCCGCAGCCGTTTCCCTACTGACCACCGTCTGAATGCGCAGTTTCCCCTCGTAGCGTTTTTCCAGCTCCTGCATCAGTGGTAAATAGCTTAAGTCGGCGGCATATCGTGCGGCGTGAACCAGCACCAGATTTTTGAAGCGATCTAAATCTTTGCCCAATTGCAGAATCGATAAATAAGGGCCAATCGCCGTACCGGTCGCCAGCATCCATAGCGTTTCGCAGTCCGGTACTTCATCCAGCACAAAGAAGCCTGCCGCCTCGCTAACCACTTGCACTTCGTCACCCGGTGTTAGCGCCGCCAGTCGCGGGCTTAATTTGCCATCGGGGACGGTGACCAGGTAAAACTCCAGATCGGGATTATCGGGCGAGTTAACATAGGAGTAGGCGCGCTGAACGCGTTCGCCATCAATTTCAAGGCCAAGTTTGGTGAATTGCCCGGCGGTAAACGGAAGCACGGGAGCGTGAACGGTGAGACTAAACAGGGCGTCGGTCCAGTTCTGCACTTTAGTGACTTTGCCTGTTACCCAATCAGCCATGTTTTTCTCCTGTTTTGATTGACTTGCCTTATCTTCGTTCTCCGAACAAAAAAATTCCAGTCCCGAAGGACTGGAAGGCTCAATCGATCAAATCACTCAGAGAATGTGTACCTGCATATCCGGGTCTTTACGATCCAGATAGTGAATCGACTGAATGCGACGAATAGTGCGAGATTTGCCACGGATCAGCAGCGTTTCGGTAGTGGCGATATTGCCTTTGCGGCTAATGCCTTCCAGCAGATCGCCTTTGGTGATACCGGTTGCGGAAAAGATAACGTTATCGCTGCGCGCCATATCGCCCAGACGCAGCACTTTACCCGCTTCGATGCCCATCGCTTTGCAGCGTGCCAGTTCCTGTTCACCAATGCGGCGATTTTCTTCGTTGTCGCCTTTGACATCATGACGTGCCAGCAGACGGCCATTCATATCGCCATCTAACGCTCGGATCACCGCCGCAGAAACCACGCCTTCCGGCGCACCGCCAATGCCGTACAGCACGTCAACTTCGCTGTCAGGCATACAGGTGAGAATTGAGGCCGCAACGTCACCATCCGGAATAGCAAACACGCGCACGCCGAGTTGCTGCATTTCTGCGATAACCGCATCGTGTCGCGGTTTCGCCAGAATAGTTACCGTCAGTTCGCTCAATGGCTTGCCGAGTGCCGCCGCAACATTGCGCAGGTTATCCGCCAGCGGCAGGTTCAGGTCGATGACGCCCTTAGCTCCCGGTCCGACGATCAGCTTTTCCATATACATATCTGGCGCGTTGAGGAAGCAGCCTTTATCGCCTACTGCCAGCACCGCCAGCGCGTTAGCCTGACCCATCGCCGTCATGCGCGTGCCTTCAATCGGATCAACGGCAATATCCACCGCGTCGCCGCGACCAGTACCGACTTTTTCACCTATGTAGAGCATCGGCGCTTCGTCGATTTCACCTTCACCAATGACAATGGTGCCGTCAATGTTGACCTGGTTGAGCATAATGCGCATGGCGTTAACCGCTGCGCCGTCAGCGGTGTTTTTATCGCCGCGTCCTAACCATTTGTAGCCAGCCAGCGCCGCAGATTCGGTGACGCGGGAAAATTCGATGGCAAGTTCTCGTCTCATAGCAAACTCTAAGCAGTAAGGAATGGCGCGAAGTGTAGCACAGGGGAGGGAGCGGATTATTGATGTGTGCGGGGTTGTCCCCGCACGGTTTCAGAGTCTGCGACATGCCGGATGCGGCGTGAACGCCTTATCCGGCCTACACAAATGGCATCGGCCGTAGGCCTGATAAGACGCGTTAGCGTCGCATCAGGCAATCGGTTCAGGTGCCTGACATTACTCGTCGTGTTCTTCCCACGCCATCGCGCGTTTGACCGCTTTTTTCCAGCCTGCGTAACGGTAATTACGCTCGGTGGTTTCGATGCCAGGACGGAACTCGCGTTCAATCACCGCTTTCTCTTGCAGCTCGTCAAGGTTCTGCCAGAAGCCAACCGCCAGACCAGCAAGATAGGCCGCACCCAATGCGGTAACCTCGCGAACTTCTGGACGCTCAACGCGCGTGCCGAGAATATCGGACTGGAACTGCATCAGGAAGTTATTCGCCACTGCGCCACCGTCCACGCGCAGTGCGTGTAGACGAATGCCGGAGTCTGCTTGCATCGCTTCCAGCACGTCACGCGTCTGATAAGCAATAGATTCAAGTGTCGCGCGGATGATGTGGTTGGCGTTCACGCCACGAGTCAGACCGAAAATTGCCCCGCGTGCATACGGGTCCCAGTACGGCGCGCCCAGACCGGTAAAGGCCGGAACGACATATACGCCGTTGGTGTTTTGCACTTTGGTGGCAAAGTATTCGGAATCGTCGGCGTCGCTAATCAGCTTCATCTCATCGCGCAGCCACTGAATTGATGCACCCGCCATAAACACCGCACCTTCCAGCGCGTAGTTTACTTCTCCGCTCGGGCCACAGGCGATGGTCGTAAGCAGGCCGTTTTCTGATGTCACCGCTTTCTCACCGGTATTCATCAGCATAAAGCAGCCTGTACCATAGGTATTCTTCGCCATCCCTTCTTTCACGCACAACTGACCGAATAGCGCCGCCTGCTGGTCGCCCGCAATCCCGGCGATCGGAATACGTGTGCCGCCTTTGCCGCCAATGTTGGTCTGACCGTACACTTCGGAAGAACGGCGTACTTCTGGCAGCATCTCACGCGGGATATCCAGCGCGTCGAGCATTTTGTCGTCCCAGTCCAGAGTATGGATGTTGAACAACATAGTACGGGATGCGTTGGTGTAATCGGTCACGTGAACGCGGCCCTGAGTCATTTTCCAGATAAGCCAGGTATCAACCGTACCAAACAGCAGTTCACCACGACGCGCACGCTCGCGGGAGCCTTCCACATGGTCGAGGATCCACTTCACTTTGGTGCCGGAGAAGTACGGGTCAATCACCAGACCGGTGTTATTACGAATGTACTCTTCCATGCCATCGCGTTTGAGATGCTCGCAGATCTCGGCGGTACGACGGCACTGCCAAACAATGGCGTTATAGATAGGCTTGCCGGTTTCTTTTTCCCAGACGATAGTGGTTTCTCGCTGGTTCGTAATACCGATAGCTGCAATTTGATCGGAACTGATATCGGCTTTCGCCAGCACTTCTACCAGCGTAGAGCTTTGGGTGGCCCAGATTTCCATTGGGTCGTGTTCTACCCAGCCTGGTTTTGGGTAGATTTGCTCAAATTCGCGCTGCGACACGCTAATGATATTGGCATCGTGATCCATTACGACCGCGCGGGAGCTGGTGGTGCCCTGGTCGAGCGCAACGATATATTTTTTTTCAGTCATGTTTAATTGTCCCGTAGTCACATTACAGTGAAGCTTTTTGTTCTGAAGGAGTTGTGATCTCCTTTTCTTCCACAACACAGATATCGCAAGGCAAATGGCGGCCAATCAGTTTGCGGTAGGCAAATGCACCTACAATCGCGCCAACGATAGGGCCAAAAAGCGGCACCAGGAAGTAAGGAATGTCTCTGCCACCGGTAAAGGCGACATTGCCCCAGCCCGCCAGCCAGGCAAAGGCTTTCGGACCGATATCACGTGCTGGGTTCATGGCAAAGCCCGTTAATGGACCCATAGATGCGCCAATGACCGCAATCAGTAGACCAATCAGCAAGGGCGCCAAAGGGCCGCGCGGTACGCCGTTACCATCGTCCGTTAACGCCAGGATCAGCCCCATCAGAATAGCGGTAATCACCATCTCAACTGCGAAGGCCTGCACAAAATTGATATGAGGATTAGGATAAGTAGAGAAAGTACCCGCCAGATCAACACTTTCGACGCTTCCGCGAACAATATGATGGGTCTGCTCGAAGTCGAGGAATAAATTGTAGTAAAGCCCGTAAACTAATGCCGCAGCACAGAAAGCTCCGGCGACTTGTGAAACGATAAAAGGAATAACCTTGCGCTTGTCGAAACAAGCAAACAGCCACAACGCAATAGTGACAGCTGGATTAAGATGCGCGCCGGAAACCCCTGCGGTTAGATAGATGGCCATCGCCACCCCCAGTCCCCAAATGACACTGATTTCCCACTGACCAAAAGACGCACCAGCGACTTTTAGCGCAGCAACGCAACCGACACCGAAAAAAATCAACAACCCGGTACCGAGGAATTCAGCAATGCACTGGCCTTTCAAGGTTGATGTTTGACTCATAATCGGATCCTGAAGAGTTAATGTTTGTTGTATGCGTGAAAGTCACGGACCTCCACGATGCTTGTAGGCATGCTGTAAACTTATCGTTAACGAGCGAAAACGAGAAATATCGAACTTAAAATGTGTGTGCTTCGTCATAAAATGAGCGTTATCGCGCTATTTATTTCATCTGTTTATACATGATGCATGTTTGCTAGATCATTAACGCAACAAATTTATTAACATTTTCTATTCGTGTGGATTATGTCACCAGGAGAAGGATGAAAAGTGTGGCAAACCGTAATCTACAAGGCGTGCCGCTGGACAGCGATGGCGCGGCTTCATACAATCGGAGCTAACGAAAACGCGCACGTATTTATTAAGGCGTCACCGATAATCGGGACGAGGATTTTTATCCATCAACGCCTTGCAATTCAGGAGAGGTATGACAATGTCATTAGAAGTGTTTGAGAAACTGGAAGCAAAAGTACAGCAGGCGATTGATACCATCACTCTGTTGCAGATGGAAATCGAAGAGCTGAAAGAAAAAAACAACTCACTGTCGCAGGAAGTTCAAAATGCCCAGCATCAGCGCGAAGAGCTGGAGCGTGAGAACAACCATCTGAAAGAACAGCAGAACGGCTGGCAGGAACGTCTGCAGGCCCTGCTGGGTCGTATGGAAGAGGTTTAATCTTTTCCACTCAGAGGCGCCGTAAGGCGCCTTATTTTTTACTTCACTGCATTTTTAGCAGACAACATAATCTCCATCGCCTGTTGGTGATATTTATCTGCCGTATCTGGCTTCATTAATGCAATGAGCCCCACAGCCCTGGGGGTATCTTCAAGGTAAACACTGATGGTTCTTTTTTGCTGACCATCAAAATTTATTAACACGTCCTGATACTTACAGGTGAAATGTTTGGCATTACAGTCATGAAACTGGAAGGTTTCTTCATTGTATTGATCCTTGAGATTGTCTCGCTGCATCTTCTTTAACTCTTCCAGCGAGTCATCGGTGCTACGTCCTGCGGGCAGGCGGAAAGCAGAAATAAAGACGCTATTATCTTCACTTCTTATATCAATGGTTTTATCAGTACTAATGGAAATCGTTTTCCAGTGTCTGTTCGGGATAGTCACGGAAATAGCGGCATTCTCAAACGTATATTGCCACGGGGTGATCATGCGAAATGTATTGCCGACGTTGGATAAAAGCAATACCCCCAATACCCAGCAGCACCCGCGAGTAAAACTGGCGAAGTTACGCGTTTTTTTAGCGAATGCGCACAGAATACCTGACACAAGCACGGGAAGTAATAACGGCCCCAGAAGTACTGAACCGATATACTCGCCAACCATGCCAGGATCTCCAGACAGTAGGTGGCTGTGCTGAAGATGACTAAGAAAAACAGTTATTATCCATAGTATTAATAAGATAACGTATCTCATATCAATCCCTTATTATATATACGTTCGCTACTAACGATGATTTATATCGCTATTTCCGGAATGGTTAATTTACCATATGGTATTAACTTTTAATGCTGCATTATTTTTATGAAGTGGTTTGTCGATAATTAATTTATATTGTCAGATGTGAAGTATTGATATTTAAAATGAATTGAACAAAAACAAATGATAGTCTCTATGAATATTTGACATATAAAAAAGGGGAATTTAATTCCCCTTTTTTTGCACATGGCAGAGAGTTATTCAATATCCAGCGGATCTTCTGAAAGAATAATCCCGGTATTATCGGCATAGAGATGGTCGCCGGAGAAGAAGGTGACGCCGCCAAAGTTGACGCGGACATCGCTTTCGCCAATGCCTTCGCCAGCGGCACCGACCGGAATTGCGGCCATCGCCTGGATGCCGATGTCCAGCTCTTCCAGATCATCTACCTGACGCACCGCGCCGTAAATGACCAGGCCTTCCCATTCATTTTGGACCGCCAGACGCGCCAGTTCCGCATCGACCAGTGCGCGACGAACAGAACCACCGCCATCGACGACAAGTACGTGACCACGGCCATTCTTTTCGAGCAGATCGTACAGCAACCCGTTGTCCTCGAAACATTTTACCGTGATGATTTGTCCGCCAAACGACGCCCGTCCACCAAAGTTGGAGAACAGCGGTTCCACGACGTTGACATCTTCTTGATAGATGTCACAAAGCTCGGAAGTATCGTATTTCATAGGCTTAACATTCAGTTGCTGCGAGAATTTTCAGTATATCGCGCTATGTGGGTTGTTGGCAAAATCATCAATTGTTAATTGATATTTGTCAGTTAAGTAGCCCACTGGCTTAAGAATATTCCCAAAACAAACAGCAGGTTAGTTAATAATGCTCCCTTGACGGTGCGTTCCAGCATCGGACGCATCGCCGCCGGGTCCATTTCACGCATCACATAACGGGCCTGTTTAACCAACAACGGCGTTGCTAACAGGAACAACCAACCCCACAGGCTGTGCAGTGAAAAGAGATTAAACAGCGCCAGACACACCAGCGAGCCCATCAGCAGGCAGGCATGGTAACGACGAGCGTTCACTTCACCTAAGCGCACTACCAGTGTGTTTTTGCCATTCTCGCGGTCGCTATTGATATCACGCAGATTGTTAATGTTGAGCACCGCCGTTGCCAGCAGACCACAGGCCGTTGCTGGAAGGATCAGCGCCGGAATCAGCGTATGTGCCTGCAAATACCAGCTGCCCATCACACTCAACCAGCCAAAGAACACCAGTACGGAAATATCACCCAGGCCGATATAACCATAAGGACGATTGCCCACGGTATAGGTGATAGCGGCGATAATTGATAACCCACCAAGAATCAGAAAGCCGACAAAATCAGCCAGGTTATGACACGCCACCGCGACCAGCGCCAGTCCGGAGAGGCAAATGAGCACGACGGTAATAATGAGCGCCCGTTTCATCTCTTGCTGGGTAATGACCCCTTTTTGCATGCCGCGCAGCGGTCCAATGCGGTCAGGTTTGTCGCTACCTTTGACGGCATCACCGTAGTCATTGGCGAGGTTAGAGAGGATCTGTAACAGCCCGGCGGTAATGAGTGCCAGCAGAGCGACCAGCGGATCGAAGTGACCTTGCCACCATGCCAGCGCCGTCCCGACGATAATTGCAGCAAAGGCGAGGGGGAGGGTTTTAGGTCGTAAACTTTCCAGCCACGCCTGAGTTCGGCTAATTTGTTGTTCAGTCATAATACGCGCCAATAAAAATGGGGCCTTTCAGCCCCATCAAACAATGATGAAAATGATTGAACGCGATTATAGGATAAAACGGCTCAGATCTTCATCTGCCACCAACGCATCCAGATGTTTGCTCACATAATCTGCGTCAATAGTGATGGTTTGACCGCTTAAATCGCTGGCGTCGTAAGAAATCTCTTCCATCAAACGCTCCAGAACGGTATGTAAACGACGCGCACCGATGTTTTCGGTAGATTCGTTTACCTGCCATGCAGCTTCTGCAATGCGTTTGATACCAGAGTCGGTGAACTCAATATTCACGCCTTCGGTCGCCATCAGTGCTTTGTACTGCACGGTGATAGAGGCATTCGGTTCGGTCAGAATACGCTCAAAGTCGCTGGTGGTCAGGGCCTGCAGCTCAACGCGGATCGGCAGACGACCTTGCAGTTCCGGGATCAGGTCAGACGGTTTCGCTACCTGGAACGCGCCAGAAGCGATAAACAGAATGTGATCGGTTTTGACCATCCCGTGTTTGGTGGAAACGGTGCAACCTTCTACCAGCGGCAGCAAGTCGCGCTGAACGCCTTCACGAGAAACGTCCGGGCCGGAGGATTCGCCGCGCTTACAGATTTTGTCGATTTCGTCGATAAACACGATCCCGTGCTGTTCAACGGCATCGATAGCGTCTTGCTTCAGTTCTTCCGGATTCACCAGCTTCGCCGCTTCTTCTTCAATCAGCAGCTTCATGGCGTCTTTGATTTTCAGCTTACGTGCTTTTTGCTTCTGGCCGCCCAGATTCTGGAACATAGACTGCAGCTGGCTGGTCATCTCTTCCATTCCCGGAGGCGCCATAATTTCAACGCCCATCGGTGCTGCGGCAAGATCGATCTCGATTTCTTTGTCATCGAGCTGGCCTTCACGCAGTTTTTTGCGGAATGCCTGACGAGCAGCGGACGGTTCCTGCTGCTGTTCGGTCTGTCCCCAGTTGTTTTTAGCCGGTGGGATCAGCACGTCGAGAATACGTTCTTCTGCCAGTTCTTCAGCGCGATAACGGTTTTTCTCGATAGCTTGTACACGCACCATTTTCACTGCGGCATCGGTCAGGTCGCGGATAATAGAATCGACTTCTTTACCTACATAACCGACTTCGGTGAATTTGGTCGCTTCAACTTTGATGAACGGCGCGTTCGCCAGTTTAGCCAGACGACGGGCGATTTCAGTTTTACCGACGCCGGTCGGGCCGATCATCAGAATGTTTTTCGGGGTCACTTCATGGCGCAACTCTTCGTTGAGCTGCATGCGGCGCCAGCGGTTACGCAGTGCAATCGCCACGGAACGCTTGGCGTTATCCTGGCCGATGATGTGCTTATCAAGTTCGCTGACGATTTCGCGTGGGGTCATTTCAGACATGGGAGATCCTTACGCTTTGTAGCTTAATTCTTCGATGGTATGGAAATGGTTGGTATAGATGCAAATATCGCCTGCAATATCCAACGCCTTTTCAGCAATTTCACGGGCGCTAAGTTCTGTGTTTTCTAACAGAGCGCGTGCCGCAGCCTGGGCGTAAGGGCCGCCGGAGCCGATAGCAATAAGATCATTTTCTGGCTGTACCACGTCACCGTTACCAGTGATGATAAGCGATGCAGTTTCGTCTGCGACCGCCAGCAGTGCTTCAAGTTTGCGCAACATGCGATCAGTACGCCAGTCTTTTGCCAGCTCAACCGCTGCTTTAACCAGATGGCCCTGATGCATTTCCAGTTTACGTTCAAACAGTTCGAACAGCGTGAAGGCATCCGCCGTGCCGCCGGCAAAGCCTGCGATCACTTTATCGTTATACAGGCGGCGAACTTTTTTAACGTTGCCTTTCATTACAGTGTTACCCAGTGTGGCCTGACCATCACCGGCGATTACTACGTGGCCATTACGGCGTACGCTTACTATAGTTGTCACGAGCAGACCCCTTGGTTAGGAATACAGAATTCAAGCCCCGCACAATTGTACGGGGCATAATGAAAGTATAGATGGGGGAGATTTTGAGGGTTTCAACCCCCGGTGGCGAGCCGAATGCAGTTTGTATGGCCTGCCATCTTCAAACGATTGAGGGTGCTGTCAGCGTTCTCTTTGCCTTTCACCGGCCCGATGACCACACGATTCCAGCCATTGTTGGTGGTAATTTTCGAGTCAAAGCCTTCGAAAGCCAACTGCGCACGGACAGTCTCAGCCTGTTCAGCACCTTTAAATGAACCGCACTGTACCATCCAGCGACGTTCATCTTTCTTCTCCGCTGTTGGTTTCGGCGCTTCAACCGCGCGTGCTACTGGTGCGGCCTGCTGTGGCTTCGGCTGCGAGGTAGTATGCGCAGGCGTTTGCAGCAGATCCTGATACGGTTGCTGGGTAGAAGCCGGTTTAGACTGGCGCGGTTGCGATTGTACTGGCGCAGCTTGCGACGTACGCGTCTGTTGCTGCCAGCTTTGTTCAGATGCACGTGGCGGCTGTGCCTGACGTTGCTGTTCCGCTAACTGCTGCGCCTGACGCTGGCGTTGCAGCGTTTGTTGGCGCTGTTCCGGCGTCTGCTCATTCCACGGGACTTCGGCAAGCTGCGTTGGTTGCTGACGCATATCAGCCTGCATTTGTTCAAGAAGCTGGCGCTGCTCTGGAGTCAGCTGATCCGGCGTTTTCACTTCGCCGCCAGCAGACGGTTCTGTTGGCGCACGTACGCCCGGCTGGCGACTTTCCAGCTCTTTAATGTAGCGCCAACGTTCTTCCGGTTTCGGAGGTAGTCCGTTTCCGGTCACTTTCTGGCTTTGCAGCGTCGCAGACTCTTCTTTCTTGTGATGCGTAATGAAGTACAGACCCCCGATAAAGGTCACAAGAACGGCTGCAGCAATAGCGACCATTGCGGGAGAAACCGCAGGCATATTTCGTTGCTTTTTCCGTGAGGTGCTCTTTTTTCGCCGCGAAGGTGCCGGTTGGCTGCGGCGTACATAATCTCGTTGTGCCACTATCGTTTCGCTGTATTTATTCGTTCGTCAGCCCGCCATGTTACTTAAGCGGCGGGCCTTTGACCAGTCACGGAAGCCTTAAAGGTTTACTTTAAGATAACGTGCGCGTCGATCCACGGATAATAAGCTCGCAGTCCATTAAACGTGAGCCGCTTCCGACCGTTTGTCCCTGCATTTGATCAAGCAGTAACAACATAGCTTCCCGACCAATTTCGTAGCGCGGCTGTGCAATGGTGGTCAGCGGCGGATCACAAAATTGCGTCAGGTCGATGTTGTCAAAACCGATTATGGAAAGGTCGTCAGGGACTTTCAGCCCCTGGCGTTTCGCCTGAGAAAGTGCGCCAAGCGCCATTACATCGCTATGACAGAAAACGGCAGTTGGCGGTTGCGGAAGGTCGAGCAGCTGTTGCATGGCTTTACTTCCGGCTTCGAAGGTGAAGTCGCCCCGGGCGATATATTGCGGATCAACCATAATGCCGCAGCGACGCAGCGCCTGAACGTAGCCTTGTAGACGGTAGTGACACAATGGCATCTCTTCGGGGCCGGCAATGCAGCCAATCAGTTTATGTCCTTGTTCATACAGATAATTTACGGCATCAAAGGCAGCGGTCAGGTTGTCGATATGAACCGTAGGCAGTTCCAGCTCTGGTGCGAATTCGTTCGCCATCACCATCGGCGGCAGATTACGTTGCTCCTCAATACTGGCATCAAACGGCAGCCTTGAGCCAAGCAGCAACATGCCATCAATTTGTTTGGTGATTATCAAGTCGATAAAGGTCTTTTCCTGCTGATTTTGGTGCGCGCAGTCGCCAATCAGTACCAGATATCCATGACTTGCCGCCGTGACTTCGATACCGCGAATAATTTCACTAAAGAAGGGGTCGCAGATATCCGGGACAATCACCAGAATCGTTCGGGATTCATTACGCTTTGCGTTACGCCCCATTGGCTGCGGTAAATAACCCACTTCCCGGGCCGCTTTTTCAACCCGATTACGGGTGGCCTGGGAGACTTTATCTGGATTCATTAATGCTCGGGAGACGGTCGCTGTAGAGACTTTTGCCTTCAGGGCAACGTCTTTCATTGTTGCGGCAGTTTCCTGCTTCTTCGCTTTCACACTCACTCCTCGCCTGGCACGTCAGGCGTACTACATCCATGTTTACTTCACATCGGCAACATTTTTAGCAGATAGCGCGTGAAAACGGTTACAGAATTTTCATGAAAAGTGTGATGAATATTTAATTTTTCGATCCGCCTCGCATCGTAAGCGGTTTACCCCTCAATGGGATCAACATCCAGCACCCATTTCACTTTGCGTGAATCTGGTATGGTATTGATAAGCGCCAGTGTGCCATTGATGATGTGTTGTAAACGCACGCGGGAAGGGTGCTGCAACAAGATTTGCCAGCGCCAGCGACCGCCGCGTTTAGGCGCCAGAGCCGGAACCGGGCCGAGAACCCACAATTTGTCATCCGCCAGTGGGCTGGAGAGAAGCAGATTACGCAACTGTTGCAGGAACAGCGGCGCGTGCTGATTGTTATGATCCTCCGCACGCACAATCACATGACTGGTCCACGGCGGCAGTTGCATCATTCGCCGCTCGGCCAACGCCTGCTCCGCAAAAGCGTCATAACCTTTATACAGCAAGGTTTGTAAGAGAGGATGTTCCGGATGGTGCGTTTGCAGCACCACTTCGCCCTGTTTACCCGCACGTCCGGCACGTCCGGCTACCTGGGTGTATAGCTGGGCAAAACGCTCCGCCGAGCGAAAATCCGCAGAAAACAGCGCGCCGTCCACGTCCAGTAATGCAACCAGCGTTACATCCGGGAAATGGTGACCTTTCGCCAGCATTTGTGTACCAATCAAAATTCGCGCGCCGCCGCGATGCACTTCTGCCAGTTGCTGCTCTAGCGCGCCTTTACGGCTGGTTGTATCGCGGTCGATACGTGAAATGGCTACACCAGGGAAAAGCGGCGCTAACGTCTGTTCAAGTTGTTCTGTTCCCAGACCCACCGGCACCAGATGGGTAGAACCGCAGGACGGACACTGGCGCGGTACTGGACGCTGACTGTCGCAATGATGGCAGCGCAAATGCTGCTGCGCCTGATGCAACGTGTAGTAGTGATCGCAACGTGGACATTCGGCAATCCAGCCGCAGTCGTGGCACAGCAGCGCAGGCGCAAAACCACGGCGGTTAAGAAAGAGAATAACCTGGTTGTTGGCCTGTAAATGCTGGCGCATACGGCTGATCAGCGCCGGAGCCAGCCCCGCCTGCACCTTCTGACCTTTTAAATCCAGTACATGTTGAATTGCCGGACGCGCATTTCCCGCCCGGCGCGTCAGGCGCAGCAGGCGGTATTTTTTCTGCTGTACGTTACATAACGTTTCCAGCGCGGGTGTTGCGGAGCCAAGAATGATCGGGATTTGCTCGCTGTGCGCACGATACACCGCCAGGTCGCGGGCATGATAGCGCCAGCCTTCCTGCTGCTTGTAGGAACTGTCATGCTCTTCATCGATAACAATCACACCGAGATTTTTAAACGGTGTAAACAGTGCGGAACGGGTACCAATCACAATCGCCGCCTCGCCATTTTTCGCTTTCAGCCAGGCCGAAAGGCGTTCACTGTCATTGAGGCCGGAATGCAGAACTTCCACTGGTGCATTAAACCGTTCACGAAAACGGGCGATAGTTTGCGGTGTCAGGCCGATTTCAGGCACCATCACCAGCGCCTGCTTGCCCTGAGCAAGCACGTTTTCCAGTACGCTTAGATAAACCTCTGTTTTACCGGAACCGGTAACGCCCGCCAACAACCATGCGGAAAAGGTATCCGCTGCGCTATGAATTGCGCCAACGGCGGTGGCTTGTTCGGTATTCAGCCGCAGACGTTCGCCTGTAACAGCATAGTTCGTTCGCCAGTCGCTAAACTCCGGCGTTTCGCTTGCCAGCTCGCAAAGACCTTTTTTGCGCAGCGCCTGTAGTGCGGCATCATTGAATTCAAGTTCCGCTACCTGGTCACGCCAGATTTTCCCTTGTCGCAACGCCGCCAGCGCCTGTTGTTGCTTAGGCGAACGTTTCAGGCTGTTGATATCCACCGCCTGGCCTTGCTCGGTAGCAAACCAGTACCACATGGGCGCGTTAGCCGCGGGCCGCCCCTGGCGCAATAAAATCGGCAGGGCATGAAACAATACATCGCCAATTGGATGATGATAGTAATCTGCCGCCCATAGCAGTAATCGCCAGACGGAACTGGAAAAAACAGGTTCGCTGTCCAGCACTTCTACGACGGTTTTTAGTTCGTTGAGCGGCAACTCGCTGACGTCGCTAACTGACACGACAATCCCGATGCGTTCCTGCTGTTTGCCAAACGGCACGCGTACGCGACACCCGGCTTTAACCGTCATGCCTTCTGGCAGGCGATAGTCAAAGGTACGGGGAAGCGGAACGGGCAAGGCAACGTGGGCAACGGGCATAGCATCATCCTGACTTGAAATTCGGTGGAACAGTATACACATTGCGGTAGAGGAGTGCGGATCAGTTTGCATACGCTGGTTAATTTCTGTATGATTCGGCGCCTTTGATACGAAATGATCGTATTGAAACTATACTTTAAACATCGCGTGGTGTCTGGCGTTAGGGCTGGAAGAGCGACGCGGCCTTAAACCGAGGTTTTCCCATGAAAAAAGATATTCACCCGAAATACGAAGAAATTACTGCTAGCTGCTCTTGCGGTAACGTAATGAAAATCCGCTCCACCGTTGGTCATGATCTGAACCTCGACGTGTGCAGCAAGTGCCACCCGTTCTTCACTGGCAAACAGCGTGATGTTGCTACCGGTGGCCGTGTTGACCGCTTCAACAAGCGTTTCAACATCCCGGGCAGCAAATAAGACCGGATTTCCGAAAAAAGCGCCGAACGGCGCTTTTTTTGTGCCTGAAAACTTTCATTAGCAGGATAACGTATTGGATTTTTATCTTTCTTTTACATCGCGAAAATCCATTTTATCAATACCGTATTTTTTCATGCGCAAATACAGTTTTTTTCTGGGGATCTGAAAGTAATCGGCGACGTCGTTGATACGTCCCTGGAAGAAGTTGAGTGCATCAATAATTATTTGTCTTTCATAACTTTCTACACGTTCATCAAGTGGTGTTGGATCAGCATCCATCATCTGCAAACTGACTGAATCGTCCAGCATTAAAACACCCACAGCCACCAATTCTGCTGCATTTATTAATTCAATGATATTACCTGGCCAGGTTCGCGCCATCAGTCGCTTATAAAACGTTTTCCCCAGCAGCGGTTGTTGGCGATTTAGTCGTTTACAGGTGAGTGTCAGATAGTGGTGAAAAATAGGTTCAATATCCCCCGGGCGTTGACTTAGCGGTGGGCATTCGATGTGGGTGAGTGAAAAAAGAAAATACAATGCGGGAATAATTTTTTGTGTGGCGGCAAGTGCAGCCAGAGGGCTCTGATTAACAACAATCAGACGAAACGACCGATCCTGAGGGCGTTCCTGGAGTTGAACCAAGAGGCGTTGATTTTCTTGCGTTAAATATTCAAGTTCTTTTAATAACAGCGTGCCACCTTTTGCTTCTTCCACCCATTCTTCCAGCGGTTGCTGACTATTGGCGCTGAGTGTGCGTTCAATTAAAGGTCTTTCCTTGCGAGAACTAAATTGGTGAAGATAATGGGCGGCTAATGTTCTACCGGTTCCTGGCTCGCCATAAAAGCAGACGGGAAGATCGGTTTCTGCCAGAGTTTCAAGCTGTTGGCGAGTCTGACGAACCCAGCCACTGTTACCGATTAAGTGTCGATTAAATTGCGCTCGTCGCCATTTTTTTTGTTCCAGATAATCTCCACGCTCTGCCAGCGCTTTTTCGATAAGCGATAAAAATTGTTCCGGATTGATCGGTTTTTGCAGGAAATCCCACGCTCCTTTTTTTACCGCTTCAACGGCCATTGGGACATCGCCGTGGCCGGTGATCATCAGTATGGGAAGATTGGGATCAATCAGCATTATTTTTTCCAGCAGCATAATGCCTGAAATATCTGGCATGCAGACGTCGCATACCACGATTCCTTCCCAGGTATCTTGCAGCAATTGCAGAGCTTCTGAAGGGTTGCTACAGGTACATACTGCATAACCCTCTTGTTGTAAGAGAGAACTGTAGGCTTGCAGAACATCATTGTCGTCATCAATGAGCAGTATTGTTGGAGTTGTATTTGTCATGCTTAAAGTTTCCTGAAACATAGAATAACCAGCGCATGGCGGTCGAGAGTAGACGCGATATATAGCTCTCCCTGGCACTGACGCATAATAGAATGACTAATTGAAAGACCAATACCCAAACCTACAGCTTTGTCAGTCGTAAACGGCGTTAATAGTCGATCAGCCAGAAGTACTGGCCAGCCTTTTCCGTTATCAGCAATATAGAGCGTTAACGTGGTGTCTTCTTCTTCAAAGTTGATGGTTATTGTGGGCGGTTCTTCCAGACTGGCTTCCAGGGCATTCGTAAATAAATTAACTAAAACTTGCTGAATCAAAACATCGTCGCCATAAACAGCAGGAAAATTATCCGGGTAGTGAAGAGATGCTTTCAGTGGTCGATGTTTTAATACCAGAAGCTCCCAGGATGAATAAATTACCTGCTGTAAATTAATTGCCCCACCCACGAGTTCACTATCGCGGCGGCGCGCGAAGTTTCGCAGTCGTTTAACGATATTATCCATGCGTTCAACCAGCGATCGCATCGTAACAATATAGTTTTTAGCCAAACCAACGTCTTGTTGCTCTATAGCGCGATTGGCACTGAACAGGTACATAGATAATGCATTAAGCGGTTGATTAATTTCATGTGCCAGTGTTGTCATTGTCTGTCCAACCACGGCCAGTTTGGCGGTTTGGATCAATTCACTTTGTGCTGTTCGCAGATTTTTCTCTGTCGCAATTCGATCGCAGATTTCCTGCCCCAGTTGATGTTGCTGCTGATTAATTTGCGCTATCGTTTGGCGGAGTAGGTTGGCAATTCTCCCAAGCTCATCATTACCGGAGACTGGAATATCTGCATCGAGTTCACCGTTACTTAATTTGACGACGGCATCATTCAGTAAGCGAAAACGGCGGATCATTCTTGGCCGAATGTAGAAATAATTTACCAGAATAACGAACAGCAAGGCCGTCGCCATAGCTGCAAAAATCAGTAATCCACTGATTTGCATTATTTTTTCTAATCGCAGATTGAATGTTTGTAGCTGTTGATGGCTATTACCCAGTTGCGTTTCTAATTGGCCACGTATTTGCGTAAACACATGCTCTTTATCCCTGATAGTATTCATAAGGGTCTGTTGAGCCTGCCGCCAGGCGGCCAGAGTTCCGGGTAGATAATTTTGCTGTGTACCCAGTTCCCACAGGGAATAAACTGTCTGGTGTAATGTGATAGTGCTGGAATAAGAAGATAACGACCGCACATTTTCGTCAATGCTACGTTTCAAAAAATCCAGGTATTGAATATGTTGTCTTAACGACTCTGGATCATTGTTATGCGTGTTAATCATCTCCTTTAGGGTACTGACGATTTCAGTTTCTATATGTGAGAGTTCGAAAACGAGCTGTAATTCGTTTTGAATAGATTGCAGTGCATTTTGCACCCCCTGGTTTTCATGGGGATCTTTCCGTTGGCTGAGTTGATTGAGCAATGATGATTGTTGCCAACTTAAATCCTGAGTCAGGGAGTTGAGTTCATTATTGAAATCGTCATGCAACCAGTTAACTCTTGAAGATATAACGTCGAGTTTTCCTTTTTCCTTATTATGGTCATTCAATGCCTTATCGAGATTGCCAAGCAATTTGCGACTACTGGCGACCTGTTGGTTAAGCGCACTTTGATGTACTGAATCAAGATGGGGATTAATTGACTGAATTTTTTGTAGCCGTTGTTCAATTTGTTCTCTTACCTGAAGGCGGCTATTGGTGTTGGTTGTCTGTTGTAGCTCATTGAATTCATTTACCAATTCCGTGAGGTTTTCTTCAAAAAGAAATGAAGCCTGAATTCGTGGGAAATAATCGTCAAGTGCGTAGCGAACCTGAGAATTTTGTTCATGCCAGGAATAAAGGCTAACGACGCTAACGAATAGCGTAAGAACGGCACTAAAAACAAAGGCGAGCCGCAAACTCGTCCCGATAGTATGTAATTGTTTCACTTTAATGACTCAAGTTGCGTATTCACTAATTGCTGCCGCTGCAGGAAAAACTGCTGCCATGCCATAATCTGGGCTTCACGAAAACCTGATTGCAGCTCGAATTGCTGCAGATATGTAGGATTAACAGACTGTTGCGGGGTAATGGGAACCGCGGTTAATAGTGCGCGCACTTCTGGCAATGTCCGCTTAAGTCGATGTTCTGCAGCATATAATGCTTTCCAACTCTTCTGAAGCTCGCTAAGGCGAAAAGTAATCGCATTATCAAATAACAATTGCACGAGCTTTTGGCGTTGCATGATCAACGGGTAATCAAGAGAAGGAGATGCAAATAACCGCATTTGTTGGTCAGCGAGTGGAGTGCCGGAGGGCAGAGGATATACCGGATATTTCCCTGAATCAGAATCGCTCAGTGCTTGCTGTCCTTCCGGACTCAACAAGAAATTAATAAAACGTCCCGCCTCTTGTGGATGATTACTGCCTTCTGTAATGGCAATAAACATAGGCGCTGCTCGCGAGTTGGGGAAATAGCTGAAACGTAAAGTTGAATTATTAAGCAGTACGTTAGCGTAATTGTCGATTACCGGACCAGCGTCCCCCAGTCCTGTACTGATCTTATTTGCTACGCCGAAGCTACGAGATGAAATGGTGGCGAGATTACCGCCTATTTTCAGTAGTGTACTCCAACCGCTAGTCCATCCTTGTTGTTGCAGGAGATCTTCAATCATCAGATGTGTCGTATCTGAACGAGAAGGACTGCTCATTAATAGCGTTCCTTGATAACGCGATTTACTTAATTCCTGCCATGAAGTTGGCACAGGTTCTTTTTTGTCTTCCAGATGCGCCACATTGATAAGAATGCCGTAGCCCGATATGGCAACAGCAACGGTGGTTGAACGAATGGATTCCGGTACTAACTTTCTACTTGTTTCTATTTGATTATTAAATGGCTGGAGCAGATTTTTACTTTGTAACCGCTGTAGCAACATAGGGGATGAACTCAGTACCAGATCAATATTTTCACCCAATGGGTTTTCCAGCAGGCGCTCAATAGATGCACTGGTTCGGTTGAGCGTTCGGATTTCAGTTGCCTGTGGTTGCTTTTGCCATTGACTGATAATGTGCTCTGTCGCTTCCGAAGAAAGCGTTGTAGCAATCACTAATTCATGCGCTGAGGCAATGCTGATATATAAAATCCAACAGATTAGCGCTCTTTGTATAATGCGAATCATGTTAAAAATCCCATTATCGAGAGAAAAATTCCTGGGCTGTAATCCATGTCGTTATCCATTAGTTAACATAAGCAATGAACTTCAAGCCACGTGTTTCTGTATCTGCAAATTATCATTAGTTCGGCAAGCAACCAGCATTACTATATCTGCAAGTGGCGGTTACGGAAATGCTCATTAATTAATTTCCACATTTTCGCTCTCAGATTCAGGTTCTGACTGTATGGCAGTAAAAAATAAAATTTGTTATTGGCGGCTTCGGCCCATTTTTTTACCCGTTGAGGATGGTAATAACAAGCACTGTCGTAAATAGGATCATCAACGGTGGCCTGATACAGATTTAGAGACTCAGTAATCATAACGGAGTTCCCGCCTGCACAAACCATAAAAAAGGCTTTAATTCGAGCGCAAATCCGCGTGTTACGACGGGTATCCTGAAGGTGTTCAGACTCTGCTTTTTGTTGTGCGGTGATGAAGGTTTTCATGTTGTGCAGCATGGTTCTCTGGCATAACAAGAACAAGTATATTCAATGATCCCGATTACAGAAGCAAAATATGTGATTGAACTCAAAAAATGAAAAATTTAATAAAACTGATTTTTTTAAATTGGGCCTGTTGTAACACGTCAAGGTTCAAAGAATAGCCATGTTGCATTTTCCAAAATCAAATATGGGAAAGAAATGGAACATGTGATTTGTTTTTTTGAGTCAGTTTTGACTCATTTCCCCTGTATTGTAACTTAAACTCTCTTGCTTCACTATCTTCAAAACTTACTAAGCAAAGGCTTTTTAAATACTCATCAGAGAGTAGTAATGAGCATTGCTATGAATATTATGATTTGTTTAAACAACACCATGAACTGGAAGGTGATATATGCTTTCTTTATTGAAACCTAAAGTGGCAACACATAAGGTTCCTGAAAGTGAAGTGAAAAGTACCTATAATCGTTACCGTATGCAGGCGTTATTCAGCGTATTTATCGGTTATCTTTCGTATTACATTGTCAGGAATAACTTTGTTCTCTCTACGCCGTATTTAAAACAAGAGCTTAATCTTTCTGCGACGCAAATAGGGTTATTAAGCAGTTGTATGCTGATAGCCTACGGTATTAGTAAAGGGATAATGAGTAGTCTGGCCGATAAAGCTAATCCCAAAGTATATATGGCAGTAGGTTTAATACTTTGTGCTCTCGTTAACGTGGCGCTTGGTTTTAGTTTCGCGTTCTGGATGTTTGCGGGACTTGTCATTCTGAATGGTTTCTTTCAGGGAATGGGTGTTGGCCCGTCGTTTATTACGATCGCCAACTGGTTTCCTCGTAAAGAACGGGGCATCGTCGGTGCGGTCTGGAATATTTCGCACAACGTGGGTGGCGGTATTGTTGCTCCGATTGTCGGCGGCGCATTTGCCGTGCTGGGCACTGAACACTGGAAAATAGCAACATATGTTGTTCCGGCGATTGTCGCAGTCGTCATTGCAGTAATGGTGCTGATGTCAGGTAAAGGTTCACCGGTCAGTGAGGGTTTGCCGCCATTAAACGAAATCGTTCCGGACGACGTCAGCATTAAAGCAAAAGATGATCGTGCGCCGGAAGATATGACTGCCTGGCAAATTTTTTGTACCTATGTGCTTAAAAATAAGAATGCATGGTTTGTCTCTTTCGTTGATGTTTTTGTCTATATGGTGCGTTTCGGAATTATCAGCTGGTTACCTATTTACCTGTTAAGCGTGAAGCATTTTACGAAGACCGAAATGAGTACGGCATTTTTAATCTTCGAATGGGCAGCTATTCCAACAACATTATTTGCAGGCTGGTTGAGTGATAAATTATTTCATGGTCGCCGTATGCCACCCGCTATTATCAGCATGGTATTGATTTTCTTCTGCCTGTTGGGCTACTGGAAAAGCGATTCTCTCCTCTCTATTACTATTTTCGCTGCTTGCGTAGGCTGCCTTATCTATGTTCCGCAGTTCCTGGCCTCTGTTCAGACAATGGAAATTGTTCCCAGTTTTGCCGTGGGATCCGCTGTCGGTTTGCGTGGCTTCATGAGTTATATTCTTGGCGCGACGCTTGGTACAAGTCTGTTTGGTATTATGGTCGATGAGGTTGGTTGGGATGGTGGTTTTTATCTTCTGCTTGCTGGTGTTATCTGTTGCATCATTTTCTGTACGTTAACGCACTTTGGTGCGATCGCTATGGAAAAACAACGTCAAAATGATGCTGAGATGTATCAACCAGAGCTTCAGACTCAAAAAAGCTAGGTTTTAGGGCCAGTCACGATGTGATTGGCCCATTACCACGAAAACAGCGGCCATTCTTTGGCGACGGTAGTGAGTTGTGGCGCGTCGTAAACGGCCTGAGGCGAAACCACCGTTTCTTCAAGCGGGATATTTTTGCCGTAGCGTTCTTTGAGTTTTGCCTGAACCTGCGGGCTGCTAAGATCAAACTCTTTCAGCTTTTGCTGTTCGCCCACGCGCATTCCCAGTGCGTTCTGATAAACCTTCCAAACCACTTCCGAACAGTACTGGCGATCGTCGCCCCACGAGAAGCTGAAATCATACGGTTTGCCGAGATAACGTTTTGCGGTTTGCGCCAGTTTTTGCTGTTGTTCGGTACTGAGTCCGCCTTCAACGCGGCGCACAATGTATTTGCCTTTTTCACCGTGGGCTATCCACTGTTTGAGCGGCGTGTATTTCACCGGGCCGACCGCTTCAAAGACGTAGGGCTGTTTGTTACGTATCACCAGCATACCGGTGTGGCTGTAATCGGAATGGGTCGCCAGTTGGATCGCTTTACTTTGCGATGAGCGAGAGATCTGAAAGATGATATCGCCGGTTTGTGGTTGCCAGGCAAGGGCAGGCGCAGAAACCAGCAGGCTGAGGATCAGTAGCCTGTTTTTCATAGTTAAACGTCCATGTATAAAAAGCGGTGGGTCGCAGACAACGTGCTCGTTGTTTATGCCGGATGCGGCGTGAACGCCTTATCCGGCCTACAAGTTCGTGCAAATTCAATAAATTGCAATATGACGTAGGTCTGATAAGCGTAGCGCATCGGGCGATTCCACTCTCCGCGCCGCTCTTTTCCGCTTTAGTATTCCCACGTCTCCGGGTTAATCCCCATCTCACGCATGATCTCTTTTGCCGCTTCCGGGATTTCGTCGCTGCGCTCTTTACGCAGGTCGGCATCATCCGGCAGAGGTTGCCCGGTAAAGGCATGCAGAAACGCCTCGCACAGCAGTTCGCTGTTGGTAGCGTGACGTAGGTTGTTCACCTGACGACGCGTGCGTTCATCGGTGAGGATTTTTAACACCTTAAGAGGAATGGAAACCGTAATCTTTTTGACTTGCTCACTCTTCTTGCCGTGCTCAGCGTATGGGCTGATATATTCGCCGCTCCATTCAGCCATGAGATACTTAATCCTCTTCGTCAATAAATTGAAACCAGACCACACAATTAATGTGGGTAATGGCTATAAACCCGCATAGTTTACCGTACAGGCGCTACCGTGACATCGTGTAATGCACCTGTCGGCGTGATAATGCATGTAATTTTAACGGTTATTGGGGAATTGCTCAATCTATACGCAAAGAAGTTTAGATGTCCAGATGTGTTGACGTCCATTAACACAATGTTTACTCTGGTGCCTGACTTTTCACCGACTCAGCCCAGGGAACTTCATCACATGACGCGTAAACAGGCCACCATCGCAGTGCGTAGTGGGTTAAATGACGACGAACAGTATGGTTGCGTTGTCCCTCCGATCCATCTTTCCAGCACCTATAACTTTACCGGATTTAACGAACCACGCGCGCATGATTACTCGCGTCGCGGTAACCCGACGCGCGATGTTGTCCAGCGTGCGCTGGCAGAACTGGAAGGTGGTGCTGGCGCGGTGCTTACAAATACTGGCATGTCCGCGATCCACCTGGTCACTACCGTCTTTTTGAAACCTGGCGATTTGCTGGTTGCGCCGCACGACTGCTACGGCGGCAGCTATCGCCTATTCGACAGCCTGGCAAAACGCGGCTGTTATCGCGTGCTGTTTGTTGATCAAGGTGATGAGCAGGCATTGCAGGCGGCACTGGCAGAAAAACCTAAACTGGTGCTGGTAGAAAGCCCAAGTAATCCATTGTTACGCGTCGTGGATATTGCGAAAATCTGCCATCTGGCAAGGGAAGTCGGGGCGGTGAGCGTGGTGGATAACACCTTCTTAAGCCCGGCATTACAAAATCCGCTGGCATTGGGTGCCGATCTGGTGTTGCATTCATGTACGAAATATCTGAATGGCCACTCTGACGTGGTGGCAGGCGTGGTGATTGCTAAAGACCCAGACGTTGTCACCGAACTTGCCTGGTGGGCAAACAATATTGGCGTGACGGGCGGCGCGTTTGACAGCTATCTGCTGCTGCGCGGTCTGCGTACTCTGGTGCCGCGTATGGAGTTGGCCCAGCGTAATGCGCAGGCGATTGTGAAATATCTGCAAACCCAGCCGCTGGTGAAAAAACTGTATCACCCGTCGCTGCCGGAAAATCAGGGGCATGAAATTGCCGCGCGCCAGCAAAAAGGCTTTGGCGCAATGTTGAGTTTTGAACTGGATGGCGATGAGCAGACGCTGCGTCGTTTCCTGGGCGGGCTGTCGTTATTTACGCTGGCGGAATCGTTAGGGGGAGTGGAAAGTTTAATCTCTCACGCCGCAACCATGACACATGCAGGCATGGCGCCAGAAGCGCGTGCTGCCGCCGGGATCTCCGAGACGCTGTTGCGTATCTCCACCGGTATTGAAGATGGCGAAGATTTAATTGCCGACCTGGAAAATGGCTTCCGGGCTGCAAACAAGGGGTAAAAATGAGTGTGATTGCGCAGGCAGGGGCGAAAGGTCGTCAGCTGCATAAATTTGGTGGCAGTAGTCTGGCTGATGTGAAGTGTTATTTGCGTGTCGCGGGCATTATGGCTGAGTACTCCCAGCCCGACGATATGATGGTGGTTTCCGCCGCTGGTAGCACCACTAATCAGTTGATTAACTGGTTGAAACTAAGCCAGACCGATCGTCTCTCTGCGCATCAGGTTCAACAAACATTACGTCGTTATCAGTGCGATCTGATTAGCGGCCTGTTACCCGCCGAAGAAGCCGATAGCCTCATTAGCGCCTTTGTCAGCGATCTGGAACGCCTGGCCGCGCTGCTCGACAGCGGTATTACCGATGCGGTGTATGCAGAAGTGGTGGGCCACGGGGAAGTGTGGTCGGCGCGTCTGATGTCTGCGGTACTTAATCAACAAGGATTGCCAGCAGCCTGGCTTGATGCCCGCGAGTTTTTACGTGCCGAACGCGCCGCACAACCGCAGGTTGATGAAGGGCTTTCGTATCCGTTGCTGCAACAGCTACTGGTACAACATCCGGGCAAACGTCTGGTGGTGACCGGGTTTATCAGCCGTAACAACGCCGGTGAAACGGTGCTGCTGGGGCGTAACGGTTCTGATTATTCCGCTACCCAAATCGGTGCGCTGGCGGGCGTTTCCCGCGTAACTATCTGGAGCGACGTCGCCGGGGTATACAGTGCTGACCCGCGCAAAGTGAAAGATGCCTGCCTGCTGCCATTGCTGCGTCTTGATGAGGCCAGCGAACTGGCGCGTCTGGCGGCCCCCGTTCTTCATGCTCGTACTTTACAGCCAGTTTCTGGTAGTGAAATCGACCTGCAACTGCGCTGTAGCTACACGCCTGATCAAGGCTCTACACGCATTGAACGCGTGCTGGCTTCCGGTACAGGAGCGCGTATTGTCACCAGTCACGATGATGTCTGTTTGATTGAGTTTCAGGTGCCCGCCAGCCAGGATTTCAAACTGGCGCATAAAGAAATCGACCAGATCCTGAAACGCGCGCAGGTGCGTCCGTTGGCAGTGGGCGTACATAACGATCGCCAGTTGCTGCAATTTTGCTACACCTCGGAAGTGGCCGACAGCGCGCTGAAAATCCTCGACGAAGCAGGATTACCTGGCGAACTGCGTCTGCGTCAGGGGCTGGCACTGGTGGCGATGGTCGGGGCGGGCGTCACCCGTAACCCGCTGCATTGCCACCGCTTCTGGCAGCAACTGAAAGGCCAGCCGGTCGAATTTACCTGGCAGTCTGATGACGGTATCAGCCTGGTGGCAGTGCTGCGCACCGGTCCGACCGAAAGCCTGATTCAGGGGCTGCATCAGTCCGTCTTCCGCGCGGAAAAACGCATCGGCCTGGTCCTGTTCGGCAAGGGTAATATTGGTTCCCGCTGGCTGGAACTGTTCGCCCGTGAGCAGAGTACGCTCTCGGCGCGTACCGGATTTGAATTTGTGCTGGCAGGCGTGGTGGACAGCCGCCGCAGCCTGTTGAGCTATGACGGGCTGGACGCCAGCCGCGCGTTAGCGTTCTTCAACGATGAAGCCGTCGAGCAGGATGAAGAGTCGCTGTTCCTGTGGATGCGCGCCCATCCGTATGATGATTTAGTGGTGCTGGACGTTACCGCCAGCCAGCAGCTTGCCGATCAATATCTCGATTTCGCCAGCCACGGTTTCCACGTTATCAGCGCCAACAAACTGGCAGGAGCGAGCGACAGCAATAAATATCGCCAGATCCACGACGCGTTCGAAAAAACCGGGCGTCACTGGCTGTATAACGCCACCGTCGGTGCGGGGTTGCCGATCAACCATACCGTGCGCGATCTGATCGACAGCGGCGACACCATTTTGTCGATCAGCGGGATCTTCTCCGGCACGCTCTCCTGGCTGTTCCTGCAATTCGACGGTAGCGTGCCGTTTACCGAGCTGGTGGATCAGGCGTGGCAGCAGGGCTTAACCGAGCCTGACCCGCGTGACGATCTCTCCGGCAAAGACGTGATGCGCAAACTGGTGATTCTGGCGCGTGAAGCAGGTTACAACATCGAACCGGATCAAGTGCGCGTGGAATCGCTGGTGCCTGCCCATTGCGAAGGCGGCAGCATCGACCATTTCTTTGAAAATGGCGATGAGCTGAACGAGCAGATGGTACAACGGCTGGAAGCTGCCCGCGAAATGGGGCTGGTGCTACGCTACGTGGCGCGTTTCGATGCTAACGGCAAAGCGCGTGTGGGCGTGGAAGCGGTGCGTGAAGATCATCCGCTGGCATCACTGCTACCGTGCGATAACGTCTTTGCCATCGAAAGCCGCTGGTATCGCGACAATCCTCTGGTGATCCGCGGACCTGGCGCAGGGCGTGATGTGACCGCTGGGGCGATTCAGTCGGATATTAACCGGCTGGCGCAGTTGTTGTAATCCTGAGCCAGAGAAAGCAGTATTTGCGTGACGCGTCCTGCGGAAAGCGGGGCGCTGTGAGTAAATTCTGCCTGTTTATGTAGCCAGTGGATAAAGTGTCTGCTGGTTGCTAAAGAGAGTATTTTAGCTTTGTTGCTATTTCCACCCGTTAATGCACACACCATCTTACGGTTTTTTCCCTGCTCCCAGAGTTGCCACTGATTTTGCCACCAGCCGTGATAAGTTGTTCCCTGAAAACTCCAGGAAGTGTTATCGGTACTGTCAGCTATTTCCTCTTCAATAAACCAAATTTCACCTTGCTGTTGGCGAAACAGTTCTGCCCAGGCCGTAATAATGGCACCTCTTAAAAAACACTCGTGTGAAATAACATGTGTTTTTACTGTAGGGAATAAAATATTCAGTACTCTGAAATGCCCGTGAGCAGTGATAACCGGACGCAGAATAGTGCCTTTGGCATTACGCTTGAGCGCTGCGCTGCCATATTGAATTTCATCAAACTGACTGCGGCGTAGAAATTGTTTTTCGCGCATATCAACGCGGTGTACGATATTACTTCCGTGTAACTCTGGTTCTGCATTTCCTCTGTATCGATAATGCAGACTTTCTCCAGCCTGATGCTGAGTGAAATTAGTAGAAAGATGAAGAATATTACCGTGAATAGCATCGAAACTAATTAAAACATACAGTTTTTGCCCGCCGCTGACTCCCTGAAATGGCACGAGAAGAGCAACCGTTTCGATTATTTCTGGAGGCGTTATTTCTTTCTGATATTGTTTAGGCGTCCAGACTTTTTTGCAGTTACGACATTGAATGCGTTGCGAACCCTGTGGATTGCGACCATAACAAATCGTCTCTTTGCCATAACATACCGGGCAGAAATGGCCCTTTTCAGAGGCCCATGTAGATAAGTGAACTGACAACCAGTCACGAAATTGCTGTTCGTCAAACAAAGGCGGGTAACTCCCGCATGCCCGACAGTGCAATGCTGCATAACCTAGTCGATAGTCAGGCCAGCTATAATCTTTCGATGTTGGCTGCCCTAAATTACGGCAACCAAACGACTTGCAGGCATTAATCGTAAACAGAGTTGACATATTTCACCAACGATTTCACAAGGTCGTTTATTTTGTCCGTCAACTCTCCCCTGTGGATGTGATTACTCTCACATAAATAAGTCTTTCAGAACGTAATGTAGCAATCCTTTATCTCACTGAAAGGGACTATTTATGAAAATTAAAATGCTTGCTGCGGGTATCGCATTAACACTGCCGTTCTGGGCTTGCGCCAAAGATGTCACCATCATTTATACCAACGATCTCCATGCGCATGTAGAGCCTTATAAAGTACCGTGGATCGCTGACGGTAAACGGGATATTGGCGGCTGGGCAAATATCACTACGCTGGTTAAACAAGAAAAAGCCAAAAACAAAGCCACCTGGTTTTTTGATGCGGGTGACTATTTTACCGGGCCATATATTAGCAGCCTGACCAAAGGAAAGGCTATTATCGATATTATGAATACCATGCCGTTAGATGCTGTCACGATAGGAAATCATGAATTTGACCATGGCTGGGACAACACATTATTACAGTTGAGCCAGGCAAAATTCCCTATTGTGCAGGGCAATATTTTTTATCAGAACAGCAGTAAAGCATTCTGGGATAAGCCATATACCATTATCGAAAAAGACGGTGTGAAAATTGGCGTTATAGGTTTGCACGGAGTATTTGCCTTCAACGATACGGTATCTGCTGCCACGCGCGTGGGTATTGAAGCGCGCGATGAAATTAAATGGTTACAACGTTATATCGATGAACTCAAAGGTAAGGTTGATTTGACCGTCGCCCTGATCCACGAAGGTGTTCCGGCCCGCCAGTCCAGTATGGGAGGCACAGATGTGCGTCGCGCATTGGATAAAGATATTCAGACGGCAAGTCAGGTGAAAGGGCTGGATATTTTGATCACCGGACATGCGCATGTGGGTACGCCGGAACCGATTAAAGTCGGCAATACGCTCATCCTCTCCACTGACAGCGGCGGGATTGATGTGGGCAAACTGGTTCTCGACTACAAAGAGAAGCCGCATGATTTTACGGTGAAAAACTTCGAGCTTAAAACCATTTACGCCGACGAGTGGAAGCCCGATCCACAAACGAAACAGGTGATTGACGGCTGGAATAAAAAGCTTGATGAAGTGGTGCAACAAACGGTGGCGCAGTCGCCGGTTGAATTAAAACGTGCCTATGGCGAATCGGCATCCCTGGGGAATCTGGCGGCGGATGCTTTGCTGGCAGCTGCGGGTAAAAACACTCAGTTGGCCTTAACCAACTCTGGCGGCATCCGTAATGAGATCCCCGCAGGGGCGATTACGATGGGCGGCGTCATCAGTACCTTCCCGTTCCCCAATGAACTGGTGACGATGGAACTCACGGGTAAACAATTACGCAGTTTGATGGAACACGGTGCAAGTTTAAGTAATGGCGTTTTGCAGGTATCGAAAGGCCTGGAAATGAAGTACGACAGCAGCAAGCCGGTTGGTCAGCGTGTTATCTCACTGACGCTGAATGGCAAACCGATTGAAGATGCGACGGTTTACTCTATTGCCACTCAGAGTTTCCTTGCTGATGGCGGTGATGGTTTTACCGCATTTACCGAAGGGAAAGCGCGCAACACAAACGGCGGTTATTACGTTTATCACGCCGTGGTTGATTACTTCAAAGCGGGTAACACCATCACGGATGAACAGCTCAACGGTATGCGCGTGAAGGATATCAAGTAAAATTACGCATTAAATTTGTTTACACCTTATTGCCGGATGGCGATGTCGACGTACATCTCATTCGGCATGTGTATTACGCCGATTCCCGCACTACCAGTTGCCCCGAAAGCGCAATTCTTTGAATTTGCAATTCCGGGTCTTTTAATTTGCGAATCATCAGGGTCGCTGCCTGGCGTCCGGTTTCTTCACTGGCGGAAGATACCCAGGTGAAAACAGGAGAGGTGAGGTTGATGTGCAGCATATCTTCAAAACCAATTAGCGCTACCTGCTGGGTCAGAAAGACGTCTTTCCCGACGGTGCGCCCCACCTGATGTATGCCGTTGATGCCGCCAATCATCGCGTCGGGCGAATGGCAGAGCAGGGCGGTAATGGCGTTGTTATTTTCCAGCAACTGGCGCGTTGCCATGCTGGCAGCCCAGGTGTCATCGTCACAGGCTGGCGTGAACTCGTCACGACAGGCAATGCCAAATTTTGCCAGGGTCTGGCGAAAACCAACCAGTCGCTGCTGACGGATAAGATCGCTTTCTTTGCCGCCGAGATAGGCAATGTAACGATGCCCCCGCTCAATTAAATAGCGTGTGGCAAGGCTTGCCGCCTGTTGGTTGTCGCGCAACACCAGGTTGCATTCATCTTTGATGGGAGATTGTGACGCGACGACTAGAGGAAGAGGACACTGGCGAATTAGTGTGGGCAGGGTTTCACGATGTGCATCGGAAGCCAGATAAATCACTCCGGCAACACCTTGTTGCTTGAAGGAAAGTAAACAGCGCTCAAGATGTTCATGCTCGTTCTGTGGTTGCCCGAGGAAAACCATATATCCTTGTGCTTCCAGTTCCTGAACAATACTTGCCATCACTTTGATGGAAAAACTATCGCTAAAATCACGTAAAATCAGACCGATAAGATTTGAAGTGTTGGAGCGTAAATTGGCGGCGGCAACATTATGCACGTAGCCCAGTTCGTCAATAGCAGCATGAACTTTTCCGATGGTCGCCTCTGAAATTTTCCCTTTCTGGCGCAGCACTAGCGATACGGTAGAGACTGAAACGCCGGCTCTTTTGGCAACATCAATTATGCTGACTTTCTTCAAACTCACTCCCTGAACAACGTTGATTCTTTAAATAGCAAGAAGGTTCTGGTCAGGGACCAGAACCTCTGACATCGGGTAATCTTAAGGCTATTTACCGATCATCGTCGACATGGTTTGCGCGATAAATTGCGCTCGCGCGCCAAAAATTACCTGAATGCCGTTATCGCCGACAAAAACCACGCCACGGGCGCCAATATTGTTCAGACCATCCTGATCCACCGCTTCTTTATCAGAGACTTCCAGACGTAAACGCGTGATACAGGAGCCTACCGATTTAATGTTTTGCTGACCGCCAAGCAGCGTGATGATTTCTGTTGCCAGCTCGTCATCGGTTTTATCATTAGCGCTAACCGTAGTTTCAGTACGACCAGGCGTTTTCACATCAAAACGACGAATAACAAAGCGGAAGGTGAAATAGTAGATCACCGCCATTGGCACGCCGACGATAATGGCGCTCAGGAAGTTGGTTTCGTAGCCATTAAAGGATGGCAGGATGCCAAAAGAAATATAGTCAATAAGCCCCGCCGAGAAAGATTTGGCAATATGTGCATGCAGCAGATACATCGCCATATAGGAAAGGCCCGCCATAATGGCATTGAAGACATACAGCACAGGGGCGACAAAGATAAATGTAAATTCAACGGGTTCTGTAATACCGGTCAGGAAACAGGTTAATGCGGCAGAGAACAGAATACCGGCGGCAATTTTCTTATTCTTTGTGTGTGCTTCATGGTACATCGCCAGACATGCCGCAGGCAGCGCGAACAGCATGAGCGGGAATTCACCCTGTAAAAACTTACCCGCATTATGGTAGCTGTCGCTACTGAACGATTTCACACCTTCTTCCAGCATTTTGAACCAAATTGTTTGGTCGCCGTGGATCGTTTGCCCCGCCAGGGTGGTGTAATCACCAAAAGAGTACCAGAACGACGGATACCAGATGTGATGCAGGCCAAGTGGAATGAGCGCACGTTCTGTCACACCAAAAATAAAGGTCGATGCCGCCTGGTTATCACCATTGACGATAACTGATAGTGCATCGATTCCCGACTGAATATGTTGCCAGACATAGGGCAGTAACAAGCCAAGAATGAAGGAAAGAAAAGCCGTCGCGATAGCCACAAAGCGTTTGCCGGAGAAAAAGCCAAGGAATTCTGGTAATTGCATGGTATGAAAACGGTTATAACACCATGCTGCCAGAACCCCACAAATCAAACCGCCGAAGACGCCCATTTGCAGCGTTGGAATACCCACCACCATCGCATATTTACCGCCTTGCCCGGCCATCTCTGGTGTGATGCCAAGGACAGTACCGATGGTGATATTAGTGACAAAGACAGATACAGCTGCGGATAGCGCCGCAATACCCGATTCTGAAGCCAGCCCTACGGCGGAACCGATAGCAAAAAGCATCGGCAAGTTATCAAAAATTATACCGCCGGCATTCATCATCAACGGCAAATGGAATTTATCGCCGAACGCCAGTAACAACCCAGCGGCAGGCAGAAGCGAAATTGGCAGCATTAGCGCGCGACCAATCATCGACAGTTTAGAAAGTGATTTTACGACACTCGATATCAGACTCATGCTGATTTCCCCCGAATAGCGCATAAAGCTGCGCAAATTAGTCTTTTTTTGTATAAGTAGAACGTTCTAGTAGAACGTTCTACTTATCGTGGGGGATGCATAATTGCTCTGCAACTTAATTTTGGAGAAATTATTAATAGTTTGAAGTAGTTCAAATAATAAACATGCAGTAATGAATGCAAATTATGGTATCTATTTGTTTTATTTAAATAAGTGTTCGGCTAGCACCGTCGTGAATATTAATTAACTCTTATTTAAATAAATTTGAAGCCGATGGTTTAAGCCTTTATTCATTACTTCACGATGCGATAATGCGAGAGAACCCATCTACTCCCACATCCAGATGAAGAAAATTCATCTTCCCTGATATTTCCTCACCTTCATTGCCCATTTTTCGGTTGACGCCCCTCGGCTTTTCCTTCATCTTTACATCTGGACGTCTAAATGGATGGATGTTCACAACACAACATATAACTACAAGCGATTGATGAGGTAAGGTATGAGCTTTTTTCACGCCAGCCAGCGGGATGCCCTGAATCAGAGCCTGGCAGAAGTCCAGGGGCAGATTAACGTTTCGTTCGAGTTTTTCCCGCCGCGTACCAGTGAAATGGAGCAGACCCTGTGGAACTCCATCGATCGTCTCAGCAGTCTGAAGCCGAAATTTGTTTCAGTGACCTATGGCGCAAATTCCGGCGAGCGCGACCGCACGCACAGTATTATTAAAGGCATTAAAGACCGTACCGGTCTGGAAGCTGCGCCGCATCTCACCTGCATTGATGCGACGCCTGACGAGCTGCGAACCATCGCCCGCGACTACTGGAATAACGGTATTCGTCATATCGTGGCGCTGCGTGGCGACCTGCCGTCGGGAAGCGGTAAGCCGGAAATGTATGCCTCTGACCTGGTGGCGCTGTTAAAAGAGGTCGCAGATTTCGATATCTCCGTGGCGGCGTATCCGGAAGTGCATCCGGAAGCGAAAAGCGCCCAGGCGGATTTGCTTAACCTGAAACGCAAAGTAGATGCCGGAGCCAACCGCGCCATTACTCAGTTCTTCTTCGATGTCGAAAGCTACCTGCGTTTTCGTGACCGTTGTGTTTCGGCGGGTATCGATGTGGAAATTATTCCCGGTATTTTGCCCGTCTCTAACTTTAAACAGGCGAAGAAATTTGCTGACATGACCAACGTACGCATTCCGGCATGGATGGCGCAAATGTTTGATGGCCTGGATGACGATGCCGAAACCCGCAAACTGGTGGGCGCGAATATTGCGATGGATATGGTGAAGATTTTAAGCCGTGAAGGGGTGAAAGATTTCCACTTCTATACGCTTAACCGTGCTGAAATGAGTTACGCGATTTGCCATACGCTGGGTGTGCGTCCTGGTTTATAAATATTTTAACTGTTGTGAAAATCACATAGTGATCACAAAATTAAAACAGCGCACAAAATGCTGCCTCGAAATGAGAATGGGAAAATAAGGTAGTCAGCCTTATTTTCTCCCTCCTTCCTTGAAGGATACGAAGCTAAAACCTTTTCTTATAAAGCATTTGTCCGAAATCGGACATAATCAAAAAGTCTTAATTACGATCAATTTGATCTACATCTCTTTAACCAACAATATGTAAGATCTCAACTATCGCATCCGTGGATTAATTCAATTATAACTTCTCTCTAACGCTGTGTATCGTAACGGTAACACTGTAGAGGGGAGCACATTGATGAGCACGTCAGACGATATCCATAACACGACAGCCACTGGCAAATGCCCGTTCCATCAGGGCGGTCACGACCAGAGCGCGGGTGCGGGAACAACCACTCATGACTGGTGGCCAAAACAACTCCGTGTTGACCTGTTAAACCAACATTCTAACCGTTCTAACCCACTGGGCGAGGACTTTGACTACCGCAAAGAATTCAGCAAATTAGATTACTACGGCCTGAAAAAAGATCTGAAAGAATTGCTGACAGAATCTCAACCGTGGTGGCCAGCCGACTGGGGCAGCTATGCGGGTCTGTTTATTCGTATGGCCTGGCACGGCGCGGGTACTTACCGTTCAATCGACGGACGCGGTGGCGCTGGTCGTGGGCAGCAACGTTTTGCACCGCTGAACTCCTGGCCGGATAACGTCAGCCTGGATAAAGCGCGTCGCCTGTTATGGCCAATCAAACAAAAATATGGTCAGAAAATCTCCTGGGCCGACCTGTTTATCCTTGCGGGTAACGTGGCGCTGGAAAACTCTGGCTTCCGTACCTTCGGTTTTGGTGCCGGTCGTGAAGACGTCTGGGAACCGGATCTCGACGTGAACTGGGGTGACGAAAAAACCTGGCTTGCTCACCGTAACCCGGAAGAACTGGCAAAACGCCCATTAGCAGCAACCGAAATGGGGCTGATTTATGTTAACCCGGAAGGGCCAAACGCCAGCGGCGAACCGCTTTCAGCAGCAGCGGCTATCCGCGCGACATTTGGCAATATGGGAATGAACGATGAAGAAACTGTTGCGCTGATCGCTGGTGGTCATACGTTAGGTAAAACTCACGGCGCAGGTCCCGCAACGCACGTAGGCCCAGATCCGGAAGCGGCTCCGATCGAAAACCAGGGCTTAGGGTGGAAGAGCGATTTTGGCTCCGGTGTAGGTGCCGATGCCATCACCTCTGGTCTGGAAGTGGTCTGGACCCAGACGCCGACCCAGTGGAGCAACTATTTCTTCGAAAACCTGTTCAAATATGAGTGGGTACAGACCCGCAGCCCGGCTGGCGCAATCCAGTTCGAAGCGGTAGACGCACCGGAAATTATCCCGGACCCGTTCGATCCGTCGAAGAAACGTAAACCGACAATGCTGGTGACCGACCTGACGCTGCGTTTTGATCCTGAGTTCGAGAAGATTTCTCGTCGTTTCCTCAATGATCCGCAGGCGTTCAACGAAGCCTTTGCCCGTGCCTGGTTCAAACTGACGCACAGGGATATGGGGCCGAAATCTCGCTACATCGGGCCGGAAGTACCGAAAGAAGATCTGATCTGGCAAGATCCGCTGCCGCAGCCGATCTACAACCCGACCGAGCAGGACATTATCAGTCTGAAATTTGCGATTGCGGATTCTGGTCTGTCTGTCAGCGAGCTGGTGTCGGTTGCTTGGGCGTCTGCTTCTACCTTCCGTGGTGGCGACAAACGCGGTGGCGCCAACGGTGCGCGTCTGGCATTAGCACCGCAACGCGACTGGGATGCGAACGCCGCAGCCGTTCGTGCTCTGCCAGTTCTGGAGAAAATCCAGAAAGAGTCTGGCAAAGCCTCGCTGGCAGATATCATCGTGCTGGCTGGTGTGGTTGGCGTAGAGAAAGCCACAAGTGCCGCAGGGGTGAGCATTCATGTACCGTTTGTGCCGGGTCGCGTCGATGCGCGTCAGGATCAGACTGACATTGAGATGTTTGAGCTGCTCAAACCTGTTGCCGATGGTTTCCGTAACTATCGTGCTGCGGCGGGTGAGGCTACCACTGAATCACTGTTAATCGATAAAGCACAGCAATTGACCCTGACTGTACCGGAAATGACCGCGCTGGTCGGCGGGATGCGTGTACTGGGTGCCAACTTTGATGGCAGCAAAAACGGCGTCTTCACTGACCGCGTGGGCGTATTGAGCAATGACTTCTTCGTGAACTTGCTGGATATGCGTTACGAGTGGAAAGCGGCGGACGAATCGAAAGAGCTGTTCGAAGGCCGTGACCGTGAAACTGGCGAAGTGAAATACACTGCCAGCCGTGCGGATCTGGTATTTGGTTCTAACTCTGTCCTGCGCGCGGTGGCGGAAGTTTACGCCAGCAGCGATGCCCACGAGAAGTTTGTTAAAGATTTCGTGGCAGCATGGGTGAAAGTAATGAACCTCGACCGTTTCGACCTGCTGTAATCTGACCTTCTTCAGCGACTGCCTGATGGCAGTCGCTGAAGTGAGGCTGATGACAAACGCAAAAACTGCCTGATGCGCTACGCTTATCAGGCCTACGAGGTTCATGCAGTATATTGAATTTGCAAGATTTTGTAGGCCGGATAAGGCGTTCACGCCGCATCCGGCATGAACAAAGCGCACTTTGTCAGCAATCTGAGCGACTGCCTTTTAGGCAGTCGCTGAAGTTTCTTTACCAGCGTATAGTGTCCACAGGAAAACGACTACACACTGGATCTCTCATGCCTACTACGGGAAAGAGCAACCCACTGGCAATCAGTGGCCTGGTTTTGCTCACACTTATCTGGAGTTATAGCTGGATTTTCATGAAGCAAGTCACCAGTTATATCGGTGCCTTCGACTTTACCGCCTTACGCTGCATTTTCGGCGCTCTCGTTTTATTCATCGTCCTTTTATTACGTGGTCGCGGCATGCGCCCGACGCCATTTAAATACACCTTAGCCATTGCTCTATTACAAACCTGCGGGATGGTAGGCCTGGCGCAGTGGGCGCTGGTGAGCGGCGGAGCGGGGAAGGTGGCGATCCTGAGCTATACCATGCCATTCTGGGTGGTGATCTTCGCGGCGTTGTTTCTCGGTGAACGTCTGCGACGCGGGCAATATTTCGCGATTCTGATTGCCGCTTTCGGCTTATTTTTGGTGTTGCAGCCGTGGCAACTCGATTTCTCTTCGATGAAAAGCGCCATGCTGGCGATCCTCTCCGGTGTCAGTTGGGGGGCGAGCGCCATTGTCGCGAAACGCCTTTACGCCCGCCATCCACGCGTGGATTTATTGTCGTTAACATCCTGGCAGATGCTTTATGCGGCGCTGGTGATGAGCGTAGTTGCCTGGCTGGTGCCGCAACGTGAAATTGACTGGCAGCCCACCGTGTTCTGGGCGCTGGCCTACAGTGCGATTCTGGCGACGGCGCTGGCCTGGAGCTTATGGCTATTTGTATTGAAAAACTTGCCTGCCAGTATTGCTAGTTTAAGTACGCTGGCCGTTCCCGTTTGTGGCGTACTCTTTTCCTGGTGGCTGCTTGGTGAAAATCCGGGCGCCGTTGAAGGTAGCGGCATTGTCTTGATTGTGCTGGCACTGGCACTGGTGAGCCGCAAGAAAAAAGAAGCTGTCAGCGTAAAAAGGATCTGAGTTTTTTCTACACGTGGGGCGATCGCTTATTTAGCAAAATACCGATAATGCCCCACCATCCGCCAGCTAAATAACACGTCTTCTTCCTGTGCACCCGCGCCAATGTTATGCACCACCAGCGGCGTACCGTCGCGAGCAAAGCCATCGGAAACCACGCCAATATGCGCCAGTCCGTTGTCCAGTCGCCAGGAGACAATATCGCCCGCTTGATAGTCACTGGCATTTTTGCTGGTGGGGCGTGTTTTGTCGTGGCGGGTAAACCAGGTTTCCAGATTAGGCACCCGGCGGTGATCGATGTTGCTGTCCGGGCGCTTTAACTTCCACTTTTGCGGGTAATCGGCAAAATTCTTCGCCATATCTTCATGAACCAGTTTCTGTAAATCGACCTTCTGGCTGCGCAAGGCGCGGATCACCACATCGGAACATACGCCGCGTTCTTGCGGGACATCACCGCCAGGATAAGTAAGCTGCACATATGCCGGATCGTAAAATAGCGTGCTGCCAATTTGCTGCCTGGCACCGTCTGCGATGGCAAGGTTGGTGTTGGCCTGGACTTGTACCACTGCTGGTGGAATGGCCGGAGATTTTAAGGAGTGGCTGGTTAATGCCGTCAGAAGACTGAACAACGCCAGTGAAGCTTTCATCTGTCTCGTCCGTGAAAATAAGAGTCACAGATTCGACCTTCCGGGCGTTTGAATGTTCGATGGGGGAAATGTCCAGAAGCGGATAAAAAACTCCCGAACAACGTGGGAGTTTCAGATTATTGGCACAAAGTACCGGATGCGGCGAAAATTCCTTATCTGGCCTACAAAATAACGCAAATTCAATATATTGCAGAGATTAAGTAGGCCTGATAAGCGTAGCGCATCAGGCAATTTTGCGTTTGTCTTCGGTCTCAAACTCCCGCTGACGCGGGAGTCTGGCGTCGGTTATTCCCACTCTTGCAGGAAACGCTGCCCGTACTGGTCAGCTACCAGCAGTGCAGCATAAACCTGATCTGGTGTTGCGCCGCCTGGCATGTTGTGGATGGTTTCACCTTCTGCGCATGCCGCTTCTGCGACAATTCGCATTTTCGCCGGGACATCTTCTTTAATATCCAGTTGAGCGAGCGTTATTGGCAAACCTACCGCATGGCTAAGTGCTGCTACGGTTTCGATTTCCTCAACTGGTGCGTTTTCCAGCACCAGTTGTGTCAGCGTACCAAACGCTACTTTTTCACCGTGATAATAGTGATGTGCATCCGGAATTGCAGTCAGGCCATTGTGCACCGCGTGCGCCGCCGCCAGGCCACCGCTTTCAAAGCCCACGCCGCTCAAATAGGTATTCGCTTCAATCACGCGCTCCAGCGCCGGAGTTACCACATGCTGTTCGGCGGCGAGCATTGCTTTTTCGCCTTCTTCCAGCAGGGTGTTGTAGCACAGTTCAGCCAGCGCCAGCGCGGCCTGAGTACATTTACCGCCCGCCATCGTGGTTGCGCCACTGCGAGAGCAGGCACGCGCTTCAAACCAGGTCGCCAGCGCATCGCCGATACCCGCCGCTAACAGACGTGCAGGTGCGCCAGCGACGATTTTGGTGTCGACAATGACCATATTCGGGTTATTTGGCAGCAGCAGATAGCGGTCAAACTCACCGTCATCGGTGTAGATAACAGACAGTGCGCTGCACGGTGCGTCGGTTGAGGCGATGGTCGGCGCGATTGCTACCGGAACACCCATAAAGTGCGCCAGTGCTTTGGCGGTATCGAGGGTTTTGCCGCCGCCGATACCGAGAATTGCACCACACTGAGCTTTTTCTGCAATGCCGCGCAGACGGTCGATCTCATTTTGTGAACATTCGCCACCAAACGGCGCAATTTCTACCACCAGTCCAGCATCTTTAAAGCTTTTCTCGACAGTGGATTGAGCAAAACCTAAAACGAATTTGTCACCTACCACTAACCAGCGTTCTGCCAGTGGCTTCAGGTATTCGCCCAGACGATTAATGACATCAGCGCCCTGGATGTATTTACCTGGTGATTGAATAATGCGGTCCATAATTGCTCCTTTAGAGATGAGTAGTGCCAAATGCGGCATTCCAGTCGTGTTCGAACTTCTCTATAGCTGACTCTACCGCAGGTGTGTTGAGCATTTGTTGCGCTACATCTAAGGGCAGGGTGATGGATTCACATCCAGCCAGCAAACAGTCCAGCGCCTGACGCGGCGTTTTAAAGCTGGCAGCCAGTACCATGCTTTCTGGCGCGTGCATTTCCAGTAACGCTTGCAGTTCTTGTACGGTGCGAATGCCGTCACCGCCCTGGGCGTCTACGCGGTTAACATACGGAGCAACATATTTGGCACCTGCCAGCGCGGCCAGTAATCCTTGCGCGGCGCTGTACACTGCGGTGCCAAGCGTAGTAATACCTTCTTTTTTCAGTATTTTAATTGCTGCCAGACCTTCAGCGGTCACCGGGATTTTCACCACGATGCCCGGAATGGTATCGCGCAGACGCTTCGCTTCTTCCACCATCCCCTGCGCGTCGCGGCTCATGGTCTGAGCAAACAGAATGCCCTCATCACCAATCGCTTTTTGCAGACGCGGCAGCACTTCCCAGATGGACTCTTTGCTGGCGGCGATAATGCTTGGGTTAGTTGTCACCCCGGCAATCGGGAATATGCGTGCCAGACGTTCGACTTCTGCGACGTTAGCGGTGTCCAGATACAGTTCCATGATGTTTCCTTTTACAGTTCCAGTTCATGTTGCAGCAGGCTGGCGATAGCGTCGGCAGAGGCGGCGTTAACCAGCGCGTTACGGAATTCTTCATGCATGATGCGGCGAGCGAGGCGCGAGAAAATACGCATATGCTGATCGCCCGCGGCGTGTTTGTTCAGGGTTAACATAATGATGAATTGCGCCTCATCATCGCCCCAGCGCACCGGCGTTTGCAGACGCGCGACGCTGATGGTGGACTGCTCAATATGTTCCGATTTGCTGTGCGGAATGGCGAAACTAAAGCCCAGTCCGGTAGAGAAAACCGCCTCGCGCGCCCACAAGTCGGCTTCCAGTTTACGCGGATAGCGGCAGCGGCCCGCCAGCAGTAGGTTATCGGTCATGCCTTTGAGCACTTCTTCTTTGCTGCGCCAGTCGCTTTCAAGCGTAATGCACTCGGCGGTAACCAGCGGCGCATCCTGTTGCGTCATACGGAACTGCGCCAGCAGATGCTCCACTTCCAGCGAAGTCCGGCAGGCCATTGCCTGGTTGAGCAACTGGCGGCACTCGCGGCTATCAAGTTGCGCCATCCGCGCTTTCGCTGCCGGAATCGATGGCGCGCTCATGCTAAGTTCATCCAGCCCTAAGCCAACCAGCAGCGGCAGCACAGAACCTTTCGCACCCAGTTCACCGCACAGACCAATCCATTTGCCCTGGCGATGCACTGCCTGCACAGCGTAATCGAGCGCCCGCAAGAAGGCCGGATTCAGGCTGTTGTAGTGGCGGGTCACTTTGGCGTTATCGCGATCCACTGCCAGCAGATACTGAGTCAGGTCGTTACTGCCGATACTAAAGAAATCAATCTCTTCGCAGCACTGATCGATGATGAACATTACCGACGGAACTTCCAGCATGATGCCGAGCTGGATCTTCTCATCAAACGGAATGTGCTCATTGCGCAGTTGCTGTTTGGCTTCCGCCAGTTTTTCTTTCACCCATAAGATCTCTTCCATTGAGGAGATCATCGGGATCATGATTTTCAGGCTGCCGTGAGCGGAGGCACGGAGGATCGAGCGTAGCTGCGTGGTAAACAACGACGCGTACTCTTCATAAATACGCACTGCGCGATAACCGAGGAACGGGTTTGCCTCAGCGGGAATGTTCAGATAATCAACGGGTTTGTCGCCACCAATGTCCATAGTACGCACAATAATGCTGCGCCCGTTGGCGGATTCCAGCGCCTGACAAAAAATGTTGTATAACTCACTTTCACCCGGTGCACTGGTGCGATCCATATAGAGCATTTCAGTGCGGAACAAACCAACGCCTTCCGCGCCATTGCCGAACGCGGCCTGCGCTTCCACAGAGTGGGCGATGTTAGCGGCAATTTCAATGCGGATACCGTCAGCAGTGCGAGCTTGTTGGGTCAGCCAGACACGCTGTTGCTCACGCAGTGCGTCCTGCACGCGGGCTTCTTGCTGATAGTAGCGTGCTACGGCTTCCCCTGGCTCAACCACAATCACCCCAGCGTTGCCGTCGATGTAAATAGTCTGCTGCTGCCACGGGGTAAGGGCATCGATATCTACGCCAACCAGCGTCGGAATGTTGAACGAACGGGCAAGAATCACCGTGTGTGAGGTGGTGCCGCCGCTTTTCAGCAACAGACCTTTGAGGTGATTTTTATCCAGTTCGAGGAACTGGCTGGGGGTCAGCTCATCGGCCATACAAATGGCTGGCTGTGTCAGTTTACCTGGCGCCGGGAAGCGTTGCTCGCCGTAGATTTGCTGAAGTAACTGGAAGCAGACGTCGCGCACATCCAGTGCACGCTCTTGCAGGTAGCTGCTGCTGGAACGGGCAAACTCTTCACAAAAGTGGTTCGCGCTGGCAACAATCGCTTCGGCACAGCTTAATCCCTCGCTGACGCCCGCCAGTAAGTGCTGACGTAAAGAGGTATCGCCTGCCAGCGAACGATGTGCTTCCAGAATCGCGCTGGTGGCGCCGTCGCTATCAAGCAGACGAAACTCAATGTTTTTCATCACCAGCGTCAGGCCGTTTTCCAGCGCGGATTGCTCTGCATCGACGTCTTTGGCGACGGGAAGATGACCCAGCGCGTTGAGATCTAAAGAAGAAATCGGCGTCAGAATGCCGCCTGCGCTGCCGCTACATACGGTGCGGGCGCGGATGATACGCGGATTCAGGTTAGTCAGTGAAACCGGTAGCGGCTCCAGCTCGTCAGATTTTACTTCCGCCAGCGGCGCGTCACAGTGGGGAAATTCATCGCGAAGCCACTGGCTTAAACGCTGGTGTGCTTCCTGTTCGTCTGCCCCGGAAATCAGTAGCTGGCAGTTATCGCCCACCAGCGTATCGGTGCCAATCAGCGCCAGGGCGCTTTTGGCGTTGCCCTTGCGATCGGTGCGCAGGTTATGCCACTCAATCTGTGATGAAAAAGTATTACACAGCGTTTCAACGTGGCTTGCCGGACGTGCATGTACGCCGTTAGGTAGCTCACAAATAAATTCCACAATCAGGGCCATTGCCTTTCTCCCGGTACGGTTTTCTGTTTACAGGATAAGAGCGCATGGCAACGGCCTGCCATGTGACAAATCTGCCAAAAGCTGGACAAATGTAATGTAACCGCCAATTTGCGACGCGTCTCACAAGACGCGCCACTCCGGCATGATTCCGAGTTAACGCAAGTTATGAGGCGGATCGCATTTTTGTACTGACATTACAAAAATCCAGTAAATGGCCTTTTTATCCACTGTTTGACCTGCTTGCTATTGCCTATTGTTTCTCCCATCAAAAATATGGACATAGGCTTGGGTAAGCCTGGGAGCGACTTATGAATGAGTTGGTGCAGATCCTGAAAAATACCCGTCAGCACTTAATGACGGGCGTTTCACACATGATCCCCTTCGTGGTATCGGGCGGTATTTTGCTGGCGGTTTCCGTCATGTTGTACGGCAAGGGCGCGGTGCCGGATGCCGTAGCCGATCCGAATCTGAAAAAACTGTTTGATATCGGTGTTGCAGGTTTGACGTTGATGGTGCCTTTTCTCGCGGCGTACATCGGTTATTCCATTGCAGAACGCTCTGCGCTGGCCCCGTGCGCTATCGGTGCCTGGGTTGGTAACAGCTTTGGTGCGGGCTTCTTTGGCGCGCTGATCGCCGGAATTATCGGCGGTATCGTGGTGCATTACCTGAAGAAAATTCCGGTGCATAAAGTTTTGCGCTCTGTCATGCCCATCTTCATCATTCCGATCGTCGGCACACTGATTACCGCAGGCGTCATGATGTGGGGGCTGGGCGAGCCGGTGGGTGCGTTGACCAATAGTCTGACCCAGTGGCTTCAGGGGATGCAGCAGGGCAGCATTGTTATGCTGGCGGTGATCATGGGACTGATGCTGGCGTTCGATATGGGCGGTCCGGTGAATAAAGTGGCCTATGCGTTCATGCTGATTTGCGTTGCTCAGGGCGTTTATACCGTGGTGGCCATTGCTGCCGTGGGGATCTGTGTTCCACCGCTGGGTATGGGGCTGGCGACGCTAATTGGCCGCAAAAATTTCTCTGCGGAAGAGCGTGAAACCGGTAAAGCGGCACTGGTAATGGGCTGTGTTGGCGTCACCGAAGGGGCGATTCCTTTCGCTGCGGCCGATCCGTTGCGTGTCATTCCTTCCATTATGGTGGGGACTGTCTGTGGCACGGTGACTGCAGCAATGGTCGGTGCGCAGTGCTATGCAGGCTGGGGTGGTCTGATTGTGCTGCCGGTGGTTGACGGCAAGCTGGGGTACATCGCAGCAGTGGCTGTCGGGGCTGTAGCAACGGCAATCTGCGTAAACGTGCTGAAAAGTCTGGCGCGTAAAAATGGGTCTTCGACTGCTGAGAAGGAAGACGACCTGGAACTGGATTTTGAAATTAATTAATTGAGGAACGAGCCATGACGAAAATTATTGCAGTAACCGCATGTCCTTCAGGTGTTGCCCATACCTATATGGCGGCAGAGGCGCTGGAAAGCGCCGCGAAAGCGAAAGGCTGGGAAGTGAAAGTAGAAACCCAGGGCTCGATCGGTCTGGAAAATGAACTGACCGCTGAAGACGTAGAAAGTGCCGATATGGTGATTCTGACCAAAGATATCGGGATCAAGTTTGAAGAGCGTTTTGCAGGCAAGACTATCGTGCGTGTCAACATCAGCGACGCGGTAAAACGCGCTGAAGCCATTATGAACAAAATCGAAGCCCATCTGGCACAGACTGCTTAAGTTTTTAGCCCGCCTGAAACGGCGGGCTTGTTTTTCCCCTACAGGAGTTCCTCATGACGAATCGTATCTCTCGCCTTAAAACTGCGCTGTTTGCCAATACCCGTGAAATCTCGCTGGAGCGGGCGCTGCTTTATACCGCCAGCCATAAGCAAACCGAAGGCGAACCGGTAATTATTCGTCGGGCAAAAGCCACAGCGTATATCCTGGAACACGTTGAAATTTCGATTCGTGATGAAGAACTGATTGCCGGGAACCGCACCGTAAAACCGCGCGCCGGGATTATGTCGCCCGAAATGGACCCTTACTGGTTGCTGAAAGAGTTGGACCAGTTCCCGACGCGTCCGCAGGACCGTTTCGCTATTAGCGAAGAAGACAAACGTATCTACCGCGAAGAGTTGTTCCCGTACTGGGAAAAACGTTCGATGAAAGATTTCATCAACGGGCAGATGACGGATGAAGTAAAAGCCGCGACCAGCACGCAGATTTTCAGCATCAACCAGACGGATAAAGGCCAGGGGCATATCATTATTGATTATCCGCGCCTGCTGAATCACGGGCTGGGTGAGCTGGTGGCGCAGATGCAGCAACATTGTCAGCAACAACCGGAGAATCACTTTTATCAGGCGGCGCTGTTATTGCTCGAAGCTTCGCAGAAACACATTTTGCGTTACGCCGAACTGGCAGAAACGATGGCGGCAAACTGCACAGATGCCCAGCGTCGTGAAGAACTGTTGACTATTGCGGAGATCTCCCGCCATAACGCGCAACATAAGCCGCAGACGTTCTGGCAGGCGTGCCAGTTGTTCTGGTACATGAACATCATTCTGCAATACGAATCCAACGCCAGTTCGCTGTCGTTAGGACGCTTCGACCAGTACATGTTGCCGTTCTATCAGGCATCATTAACCCAGGGGGAAGATCCTGCGTTCCTGAAAGAACTGCTCGAATCTTTATGGGTGAAATGCAACGACATCGTGCTGTTACGCTCTACCAGTAGCGCGCGTTATTTCGCAGGATTCCCAACTGGTTATACCGCACTGCTCGGCGGTTTAACGGAAAACGGACGTAGTGCGGTGAACGTGCTTTCGTTCCTCTGCCTCGACGCCTATCAAAGCGTGCAATTACCGCAACCGAACCTGGGTGTGCGCACTAACGCCTTGATCGACATGCCGTTCCTGATGAAAACTGCAGAAACCATCCGCCTCGGCACCGGTATTCCGCAAATCTTCAATGATGAAGTCGTGGTGCCAGCGTTCCTCAACCGTGGCGTTTCGCTCGAAGATGCGCGCGACTATTCCGTGGTCGGTTGCGTGGAGTTGTCTATTCCTGGCAGAACCTACGGTCTGCACGACATTGCAATGTTTAACCTGCTGAAAGTGATGGAAATCTGTCTGCATGAAAATGAAGGCAATGCCGCGCTGAGTTATGAAGATTTGCTGGAGCAGATCCGCGCCAAGATCAGCCACTACATCACCCTGATGGTTGAAGGCAGCAATATTTGCGATATCGGTCACCGTGACTGGGCGCCTGTACCGCTGCTCTCGTCGTTTATCAGCGATTGTCTGGAAAAAGGCCGCGATATTACCGATGGCGGCGCGCGTTATAACTTCTCCGGCGTACAGGGGATCGGTATCGCTAACCTGAGCGATTCTCTCCATGCGTTGAAAGGGATGGTTTTTGATCAACAGCGTTTAAGTTTTGACGAATTACTGTCGGTATTAAAAGCCAACTTCGCAACGCCAGAAGGCGAAAAAGTGCGCGCTCGCTTAATTAACCGCTTTGAGAAATACGGCAACGATATCGACGAGGTGGATAACATCAGCGCCGAACTATTGCGTCACTACTGCAAAGAAGTGGAAAAATACCAGAACCCGCGCGGCGGCTACTTCACGCCGGGGTCGTATACCGTTTCTGCTCACGTCCCGTTGGGATCGGTGGTTGGCGCGACGCCAGACGGTCGTTTTGCCGGGGAACAACTGGCAGACGGCGGCTTGTCACCCATGCTGGGCCAGGACGCACAAGGGCCAACGGCGGTACTGAAATCTGTCAGTAAGCTCGATAACACGCTGCTTTCTAACGGTACATTACTGAACGTGAAATTCACTCCGGCGACCCTGGAAGGAGAAGCGGGATTACGCAAACTAGCCGACTTCTTACGGGCATTTACCCAGCTTAAGTTGCAGCATATTCAGTTTAACGTGGTGAATGCCGACACGTTGCGAGAAGCTCAGTTGCGCCCACAGGACTATGCCGGGCTGGTGGTGCGCGTTGCCGGATACAGCGCCTTCTTTGTCGAACTGTCGAAGGAGATCCAGGATGACATCATCCGCCGGACAGCGCATCAGCTGTAACGTTGTGGAAACGCGCCGCGATGATGTGGCGCGCATTTTCAACATTCAGCGTTATTCACTGAATGACGGCGAGGGCATCCGCACGGTGGTCTTTTTTAAAGGCTGCCCGCATCTTTGCCCGTGGTGTGCTAATCCGGAGTCGATCTCCGGCAAAATTCAGACGGTGCGCAGAGAGGCGAAATGTCTGCACTGCGCAAAATGTTTGCGCGATGCGGATGAATGCCCGTCCGGCGCGTTTGAACGCATTGGCCGCGATATCAGCCTCGACGCGCTGGAGCGGGAAGTGATGAAAGATGACATTTTCTTTCGCACGTCCGGCGGCGGCGTCACGCTTTCTGGCGGCGAAGTGTTAATGCAGGTGGAATTTGCGACCCGTTTTTTACAGCGACTTCGGCTGTGGGGCGTGTCATGTGCCATCGAAACAGCCGGAGACGCGCCTGCCAGCAAACTGTTACCGCTGGCAAAATTGTGCGATGAAGTGTTGTTCGATTTAAAAATTATGGACGCGACTCAGGCGCGGGATGTGGTGAAGATGAACCTGCCACGCGTACTGGAGAATTTGCGTTTATTGGTAAGCGAAGGTGTCAACGTGATCCCGCGATTGCCGCTCATTCCAGGTTATACCCTCAGCAGAGAGAATATGCAGCAGGCGCTGGACGTGCTGATCCCGCTGAATATCAGGCAGATCCACCTGTTGCCGTTTCATCAGTACGGCGAACCGAAATACCGCCTGCTGGGGAAAACATGGTCAATGAAAGAGGTTTCTGCGCCGTCGTCAGCCGATGTGGCAACGATGCGCGAAATGGCAGAACGGGCCGGATTTGAGGTTACCGTGGGAGGTTAAAATGGCATACCTGGTGGCAGTAACCGCCTGCGTGAGCGGCGTGGCGCATACTTATATGGCGGCAGAGCGGCTGGAAAAGTTATGCCAGCTAGAGAAGTGGGGCGTCAGCATCGAAACTCAGGGCGCGCTGGGAACGGAGAATCGTTTAGCGGACGAGGATATTCGTCGGGCGGATGTCGCGTTGTTGATTACGGATATTGAGCTTTCCGGTGCCGAGCGATTTGAGCACTGTCGCTATGTGCAATGTGGTATCTACGCTTTTCTGCGTGAGCCGCAGCGGGTAATGAGCGCGGTACGCAAAGTGCTTTCTGCACCGCAGCAAACTCATATTATTCTGGAGTAGTCGGTTTTTCCGTTAACTGGCTGTGGTACTGCCGACGATACTCCGACGGAGAGCGTTCGGTGTTTTTACGAAACAGACGGCAGAAGTAGTTGCTGTCGACAAAGCCACAGGCGTGCGCCACTTCTTTTACCTTCAGGTCATATCCTTTTAGCAACGTCTTAGCATGTTCCAGCCGCGTGTGATTCAGGTATTCGTTAAAGCCAATGGCCCCCGTTTTTTGAAACAGGTGAGAGAGGTAATTGGGCGAAATGTAGAACGCCTGCGCGACAGATTCGCGGGTGAGCGCGGAGGCATAGCGTTCATCGATATAATCACGAATCGCTTCAAATAGTGCCTGGCTGCGTGAAGCAGTCTGGATTTGGCTGCCGAGCAAATCACGGCAGTGGCTAAGTAGACTGGTGACGATAAGCCTGGCCGTTTGCTGTTCCTGCGGCTGCATTTGCATTTCATTGAGCGTTTGTAGCAGGAAAGAACCAATGCGTGGACCGCGTCGGGCGACGTGCTGCTTTGCCAGGTTTTGATATTGCTTGCCATCCCATTGCACGACGCTGAAACCGAGTTGCTGTTTACCAAATAACACGCTAAAGGTGGTGGCGGGTGTTTGCCATTGTGGGAAGTTCCAGCCGCCAGCGGGAACGTACAGTACATCGCCGGGAACTAACGTTGCACCAGCGCCAGTATCAAAAAATTCACCTTCCAGCACAATTTCCAGCCGTGGAAAATCGACCTGATATGCGAGATCGGGGACCAGACCATTGCTGCTGGCAAAGTAAATCTGGTGCAGCGACAGCGGGCCGTTTATCAGGTGGGAAAGCAGATAGTTGACGTCGTGATACATGTTATTCCCTTAGGTATGTAGACGGGAAAACAGTAACTGGCATTATGAAAAAAGGCCACCTGAAAAGTGTGGCCTGATGGGAGTTCGATGTAAACATTGCGGCAGTTGTATTGCCGGATGCGGCGTAAACGCCTTATCCGGCGTATCGCCGCGATTTGTAGGCCGGATAAGACACGTCAAGCGTCGCATCCGGCAAATAGCACCAGGTAGATAATTACTGATTACCCACCTGATCGCCATACGGCAGAGTGTCGTAATCGATCAGCGCATTTTTCTTATACGGGTTACCAATCCAGCGGGTGGTTTCTTTGAACTGCGGGTTCACCACCGAACGGGTTGGATCGTAACCGTCGTAAGATAAGCCCGCCAAATCTGACCAGGTGTGGATCAGTTCCGCCAGGCTGTATTTACGATCAACATCCTGCGAGAAATCACGCGGATGAGTCGCCTGCCATTTGTCTGAAGTCCACAGCAGGAATGGAATGGTGTACATATGGCGCGTTGGGTTGTCTTCGTTACGTCCCTGAGTTTTGTGTGGAGGCGTGTCGTAAACCTCTTCACCGTGGTCAGAGAAGTAAACCAGAAAACCGTTCGGGTCTGCAGCCTTAAAGTCTTTAATCAGGCTGGCAACCACGTGATCGTTATACAGGTTAGCGTTGTCGTAATCGTTATACGACTCCAGCTCTTCTGCGCTTAATCCCGGCGGCACATGATCGGTATTGCCATCAAACTTGCCCTGATTTTCCGGGTAACGGTATTTGTATTTGATGTGCGTACCCAGCAGATGAACGATGATCAGTTTCTTCGGTGCCGGGTCTTTCAGCACTTCCTGGAATGGCTTCAGCACGTTAGTGTCGTATTCACGCGCACTTTGCGTACGTTGCTGGTTCATGTAGTACTGCTTGTCGGTCTGGCGCGAAAATACCGTCAGCATGGTGTTGCGGGCAGTCATCGTCTGCTGGTTGGTTATCCAGAAGGTTTTATAACCTGCCTGTTTCATCATGTTCATCAGCGACGGCTGTGTCAGATACAGGTCCGGGTTCTTTTCGTTGGCAAAGGTCAGCGCCTGTTGCAGGATTTCAATGGTGTACGGACGCGATGTGACCACGTTATTAAACACGGTCAGATTCGGATCGGTTTTATGCAGCGCATCCAGTTCCGGCGTGGTTTCACGCGGATAGCCATATAAGCTCATGCGTCCACGCTGGGTCGATTCGCCAATCACCAGCACTAAGGTGCGCGGTTCGTTACCCGATTTGTCTTTGAAATTAGCCAGCGGCGGTAATGCGTTATTTTCATTCAGTAGCTTCGTCAGTGAGTTAAGTTGCTGACGATACTGATAATAACCGGTCAAAAATTGCCACGGCGCAGCAGGTTCCATGCGTGATGCCAGATTATCCAACGTTTTCTCAAACGGCTTGTGTTTGATAAACGTGTTCATGGCGATAGGGTGCAGAATCAAACCATAAAGCAGGGCAAAAGAGACGATATAACGCCACGGCTTTGGAATATAGACCGGGCGCAGGCGCGTCCACAGCAGCACGGCCACCGCCGTATAGGCCAGGGCAATAAGCACAATCTTCAGGCTGAAATATTGGCTTAAGTACTCGCTGGCTTCGTTGGTGTTGGTTTCAAACATCACAAACAGAACGCTTTGCGAGAACTCCTGACCGTAGATGACGTAGTAACACAACGCTGCCAGAGAGGCTGCCCACAGAATTACGCCGATCACCGCTGCGATAATTTTAATCCGCTTCGGAAAGAGGAATACCGGGATCAACCACAGCGAACTGAACAGCAGAGAGTCGCGCATGCCGTTGGTGCCGCTGTAGCCGCTGATGTAGATAATGGCCTGTAACAGGGTAGAGAAAAACCAAAAGTAGAGCAGTGCCCAACCCAGGGCTTTCCAGCTAAAAATGGGTTTAGTCTGGACTTCAGTGGAATGCATAGTAAGAACCCGTTTTGGATAATAGCGCCGAATGTAAGGACAAAACCTTAAGGATATCTGAAGGGATATCCAGAATCTGGGTGAAATGCAGACAGAAATATATTGAAAACGAAGGTGTTAGAACAGAAGTATTTCAGAAAACCCTCGCGCTATTGCACGAGGGTTGATAGAGGAGGGAGGTTAGCCAGTATTACGCATGCCTGCCGCAATTCCGGCAATAGTGACCATCAACGCTTGTTCGACGCGGGGATCCGGCTCCTGTCCTTCTTTTTCTGCCTGGCGCGAACGATGCAGTAACTCTGCCTGCAGTACGTTCAGCGGGTCAGTGTATATATTCCGTAGCTGAATAGACTCGGCAATCCACGGCAGATCGGCCATCAGATGGGAATCGTTGGCAATTGCCAGCACCACTTTGATGTCTTCTTCTTGCAGATTGCGTAACTCTTTACCTAACGGCCACAGGGCTTTGTCGACCAGGCGTTGGTCATAGTATTCCGCCAGCCACAGGTCTGCTTTGGCGAAGACCATTTCCAGCATTCCCAGACGCGTTGAGAAGAACGGCCAGTCGCGGCACATAGCTTCCAGTTCGCTCTGTTTGCCATCTTCCACCACTTTTTGCAGCGCCGTACCCGCGCCCAGCCAGGCTGGGAGCATCAGACGGTTTTGTGTCCAGGCAAAAATCCACGGAATAGCGCGCAGGGACTCGACGCCGCCGGTTGGGCGACGTTTCGCCGGGCGTGAACCTAACGGCAGTTTACCCAATTCCTGTTCTGGCGTAGCGGAGCGGAAGTAAGGGACAAAGTCTTTGTTTTCACGCACGTAGCCACGGTAGAGATCGCAAGAAATGACCGACAGTTCATCCATAATGCGACGCCAGCTCTCTTTCGGCTCTGGCGGTGGTAGCAGGTTAGCTTCCAGGATCGCCCCGGTATACAGCGACAGGCTGCTGACCGTGATTTCCGGCAGACCGTATTTGAAGCGGATCATCTCGCCCTGCTCGGTTACACGCAGGCCGCCTTTCAGGCTTCCCGGCGGTTGCGACAGCAGCGCCGCATGGGCCGGTGCGCCACCGCGACCAATGGAACCGCCGCGACCGTGGAACAACGTCAGTTCAATACCCGCTTTTTCGCAGGTTTTGATTAACGCGTCCTGTGCCTGATATTGCGCCCAGGAGGCAGCCATCACGCCCGCATCTTTCGCTGAGTCAGAATAACCAATCATCACCATCTGTTTGCCCTGAATCAGACCGCGATACCAGTCGATATTCAGCAGTTGGGTCATGACATCGTTGGCGTTGTTCAGGTCATCGAGAGTTTCAAACAGCGGTGCGACCGGCATCGCAAATCCAATACCCGCTTCTTTCAGCAGCAGGTGGACGGCCAGTACGTCGGACGGCGTTTTCGCCATCGAGATCACGTAGGCGGCAATAGAGCCTTGCGGCGCTTCAGCAATCACCTGACAGGTATCAAGCACTTCGCGCGTTTCGGGGCTTGGTTGCCAGTTGCGCGGCAGAAGCGGGCGTTTGGAGTTCAGTTCGCGGATCAGGAATGCCTGCTTGTCGGCCTCTGACCAGCTTTCGTAGTCGCCAATGCCGAGATAGCGAGTTAGCTCGCCTAGCGCTTCGGTATGACGAGTGCTCTCCTGGCGAATATCAATACGCACCAGCGGTACACCGAAACATTTCACGCGGCGCAGGGTGTCGAGCAGATCGCCGTTAGCAATAATGCCCATGCCACACGCCTGAAGTGACTGGTAACAAGCGTAGAGCGGTTCCCACAGTTCTTCGTTCTGCGTCAGCAGACCTTCCGGCTTCGGCAGTTCTTCGCCTTTCAGACGCGCTTCCAGCCAGGCCTGTGTCGCCATCAGGCGAGAACGCAGGTTTTTCATCAGATAGCGATATGGTTCTGCGGCACCTTCTTCGCCAACCAGAGCCAGCAGTTCTGGGGTGGCTTCAACCATCGACAGTTCAGATACCAGAATCTGAATATCTTTCAGGAACAGGTCGGTGGCTTTCCAGCGACTGAGCAGCAGGACATGGCGGGTGATGTCGGCGGTGACGTTCGGGTTGCCGTCGCGGTCGCCGCCCATCCACGAAGTAAAACGGACCGGAACAAATTCGACTGGCAGCTTATAGCCGAGGTTCTCTTCCAGTTGTTCGTTCAGTTCGCGCAGGTAATTCGGTACGCCTTGCCACAGGCTGTTTTCCACCACGGCAAAGCCCCATTTTGCTTCATCAACCGGAGTTGGGCGCAGCTTACGGATTTCATCAGTATGCCAGGACTGAGCTATCAACTGGCGCAGGCGGCGCATCAGCTGGTGGTGTTCGTAGTCGGCGATATCTTTGTTATCGAGCTGTTTTAAGCAGGCGTTCACTTCCACCATTCTGTGGATCAGTGTCCGACGGGTAATTTCGGTAGGGTGCGCAGTGAGAACCAGCTCCAGCGACAATGATTCCACCGCTTTTTTGATGGTGTCTTCGCTCAGTTCCGGCTGGTTTTTCAGTTTACGCAGGGTGCGGGCGATCACTTCCGGATTGCTGGCAGCCTCGCCTTTCGGCGAAATGCTGTGGTATTGCTCGGCAGTGTTGGCCAGATTCAGGAACTGACTAAACGCACGCGCAACGGGCAGCAGCTCGTCGTTCGACAAATTTTGTAAGGTGGTGAGTAACTCCTGGCGGTTAGCGTCATTGCCAGCGCGTGAAGATTTGGACAACTTACGGATAGTTTCTACGCGTTCAAGAATGTGTTCTCCCAACGCATCCTTGATGGTTTCTCCCAGCACTTTGCCGAGCATACTGACATTACTACGCAATGCGGAATATTGTTCGTTCATATAACCCCAGACACCCTATCTTATTGTTTGAAGCCCGGTATCCTTCACGTCGCATTGGCGCGAATATGCTCGGGCTTTGCTTTTCGTCGTCTTTTATAAAGCCACGTAAAAGCGGTGACGTCAAATGCTGCGAAATCGCTTCAGCAAACGAATAAATAGCAGGAATTTACGCCATTAAATTCACGACGGATAAAATAAGCGTAACTTATGGAAATGTTAAAAAATCGCCATACATAACACCAAAGGTGTAGGTCGGATAAGATGCGTAAGCATCGCATCCGACATTATTGTGGCACTGGAGTTTGGCAACAGTGCCGGATGCGGCGTAAACGCCTTATCCGGCCTACGGTTGGGTATCGTTTGAGTCACTGTAGGTCGGATAAGATGCGTAAGCATCGCATCCGACATTATTGTGGCGCTGGCGTTTGACAACGGTGCCGGATGTGGCGTAAACGCCTTATCCGGCCTACGGTTGGGCATCGTTTGAGTCACTGTAGGTCGGATAAGATGCGTAAGCATCGCATCCGACATTATTGTGGCACCGGAGTTTGGCGACAGTGCCGGATGCGGCGTAAACGCCTTATCCGGCCTACGGTTGGACATCGTTTGAGTCACTGTAGGTCGGATAAGATGCGCAAGCATCGCATCCGACATTATTGTGGCACCGGAGTTTGGCAACAGTGCCGGATGCGGCGTAAACGCCTTATCCGGCCTACGGTTGGGCATCGTTTGAGTCACTGTAGGTCGGATAAGATGCGCAAGCATCGCATCCGACATTATTGCGGCACTGGAGTTTGGCAACAGTACCGGATGCGGCGCGAGCGCCTTATCCAGCCTACGTTTTAATGCCAGCAGAAATGGTGAATTACCTGGGTGATCAGCTCACGGGTGGGCTTAATAAAACGCGTCTCCAGATATTCATCTGGTTGATGGGCCTGATTAATTGAGCCGGGACCCAACACCAGCGTCGGGCATAACGTCTGAATAAACGGCGCCTCGGTACAGTAGTTCACCACTTCGGTCTGCGCGCCGAGTAATTTCTCAACCACTTCAACCAGTTGGTGGTTCGGCGGGCATTCATAGCCTGGGATCGGTGGGTGCAGCTCTTCGACCGTCAGACGACCCGGCCAGCGTTCGCTCACCGGCGCCAGCGCGTCGTTGAGCAAGCCGTTAAGTTCACTGAGCGTCATGCCAGGCAGCGGGCGAATATCCATATGCAATTCACAACAAGCGCAAATACGGTTAGAGGCGTCACCGCCGTGAATATGCCCGAGGTTGAGTGTGGGATACGGCACTGTAAACGCTTCATAGTGATAGCGTTCTTTCAGGTTATCGCGCAATTGCAAAATATGGCCGATGGCATCGTGCATTAGTTCGATAGCGTTAACACCGCGCGACGGATCGCTGGAGTGGCCCGACTGACCCATAATGCGAATGGCATTAGAGATGTGGCCTTTATGTGCGCGTACCGGTTGCAGCGATGTTGGTTCGCCAATGATGGCGCAATCCGGGCGCAGGGCGGTGGTTTCGGCAAAATAACGCGCTCCTGCCATACTGGTTTCTTCATCGGCAGTCGCCAGAATGTAGAGCGGTTTTGCAAGCTTCGTGACGTCGACATCGCGTAGCGCATCGAGGATAAACGCAAAGAAGCCTTTCATGTCGGCGGTGCCCAAGCCGTAAAGCTTGCCGTCATGTTCCGTCAGCGTAAACGGATCGCGCGTCCAACGCCCATCATCAAACGGTACAGTATCGGTATGACCGGCCAGCAGTAGGCCGCCAGCCCCCTGTCCGCAACTTGCCAGCATATTAAATTTGTTGCGAGTTCCTGGCACGGGCTGCACTTCCACATTGAAGCCCAAATCTTTAAACCAGCCCGCCAGCAGAGTGATTAAATCTGCATTACTTTGATCGAGTGCCTCTTCCGTAGCGCTTATTGAAGGTGTGGCAATCAGAGCGCGGTAAATCTCGATAAATGGCGGTAATTTGTTTTTCATTGTTGACACACCTCTGGTCATGATAGTATCAATATTCATGCAGTAATTGTGAATAAAAATACACTAACGTTGAGCGTAATAAAACCCACCAGCCGTAAGGTGAATGTTTTACGTTTAACCAGGCAACCAGACATAAGAAGGTGAATAGCCCCGATGTTGAATACGCTGATTGTGGGTGCCAGCGGTTACGCTGGCGCAGAGCTAGTGACCTATGTAAATCGCCATCCGCATATGAACATAACCGCTTTGACTGTCTCAGCGCAAAGCAATGATGCGGGAAAGTTAATCTCCGATTTGCATCCGCAGCTCAAAGGCATCGTTGATCTGCCGTTGCAGCCGATGTCGGATATCAGCGAGTTTAGCCCAGGAGTGGACGTGGTGTTTCTCGCCACCGCCCATGAAGTTAGCCACGATTTAGCGCCACAATTTCTTGAAGCGGGCTGTGTGGTGTTCGACCTTTCCGGCGCGTTTCGCGTTAACGACGCTGCCTTCTATGAAAAATATTACGGCTTTACCCATCAATACCCGGAACTGCTTGAGCAGGCGGCTTATGGGCTGGCGGAGTGGTGCGGCAATAAATTAAAAGAAGCGAACTTGATTGCGGTGCCGGGCTGTTATCCGACGGCGGCACAACTGGCGCTGAAACCGTTAATTGACGCCGATCTTCTTGATCTCAGTCAGTGGCCGGTCATCAACGCCACCAGTGGTGTGAGCGGTGCAGGACGTAAAGCGGCAATTTCAAACAGCTTTTGCGAAGTTAGCCTGCAACCATACGGTGTCTTTACCCATCGCCATCAGCCGGAGATCGCCACGCATCTTGGTGCTGACGTGATTTTTACCCCGCATCTGGGCAATTTCCCGCGCGGCATTCTGGAAACCATTACTTGCCGCCTGAAGCCTGGCGTGAACCAAGCGCAAGTGGCGCAGGCATTACAGCAGGCGTATGCGCATCAACCGCTGGTGCGACTGTATGACAAAGGCGTTCCTGCGCTGAAAAATGTCGTCGGGCTGCCGTTCTGCGATATCGGGTTTGCCGTGCAGGGCGAGCACCTGATTATCGTGGCGACCGAAGATAACTTATTGAAAGGTGCGGCGGCGCAAGCAATACAGTGCGCCAATATTCGTTTCGGCTATGCCCAAACGCAGTCTCTTATTTAAGGGTGCAATGATGAATCCATTAATTATCAAACTGGGCGGCGTATTGCTGGATAGCGAAGAGGCGCTGGAGCGTCTGTTTAGCGCACTGGTGAAATATCGCGAGTCACATCAGCGCCCGCTGGTGATTGTCCACGGCGGCGGCTGCGTGGTGGATGAGCTGATGAAAGGGCTGAATCTGCCGGTGAAAAAGAAAAATGGCCTGCGTGTGACGCCTGCCGATCAGATAGACATTATCACCGGGGCGCTGGCGGGAACGGCAAATAAAACCTTACTGGCGTGGGCGAAGAGACATCAGATTGCTGCCGTAGGCTTGTTTCTTGGTGATGGCGACAGCGTCAAAGTGACCCAGCTTGATGAAGAGTTAGGCCATGTTGGACTGGCGCAGCCAGGTTCGCCTAAGCTTATCAATACGTTGCTGGAAAACGGTTACCTGCCGGTGGTTAGTTCCATTGGCGTAACGGACGAAGGGCAACTGATGAACGTCAATGCTGACCAGGCGGCGACGGCGCTGGCGGCAACGCTGGGCGCGGATCTGATTTTGCTCTCTGACGTCAGCGGCATTCTCGACGGTAAAGGGCAACGTATTGCCGAAATGACCGCCGCGAAAGCAGAGCAACTGATTGAGCAGGGCATTATTACCGACGGCATGATAGTGAAAGTGAACGCGGCGCTGGATGCTGCGCGCACGCTGGGCCGCCCGGTGGATATTGCCTCCTGGCGTCATGCGGAACAGCTTCCGGCACTGTTTAACGGTATGCCGATGGGTACGCGGATTTTAGCTTAAGTTTTGTTGGCCGGAGGCATCGCTATCCGGCATTGAATTCAAAATAAGGAAACAGAGTTATGGCACTTTGGGGCGGGCGTTTTACCCAGGCAGCAGATCAACGGTTCAAACAATTCAACGACTCACTGCGCTTTGATTATCGTCTGGCGGAGCAGGATATTGTCGGCTCTGTGGCCTGGTCCAAAGCCCTGGTAACGGTAGGCGTATTAACCGCAGAAGAGCAGGCGCAACTGGAAGAGGCGCTGAACGTGCTGCTGGAAGATGTTCGCGCCAGGCCACAGCAAATCCTCGAAAGCGACGCCGAAGATATCCATAGCTGGGTGGAAGGCAAACTGATCGACAAAGTGGGCCAGTTAGGCAAAAAACTGCATACCGGGCGTAGCCGTAATGATCAGGTAGCGACCGATCTGAAACTGTGGTGCAAAGATACCGTTAGCGAGTTGCTGACGGCTAACCGTCAGCTGCAATCGGCGCTGGTGGAAACGGCGGCAAACAATCAGGATGCGGTAATGCCGGGCTATACCCACCTGCAACGCGCCCAGCCGGTGACGTTCGCTCACTGGTGCCTGGCCTACGTTGAGATGCTGGCGCGTGATGAAAGCCGTTTGCAGGACGCGCTTAAGCGCCTGGATGTCAGTCCGTTAGGCTGTGGCGCGCTGGCGGGAACGGCCTATGAAATTGACCGTGAACAGTTAGCAGGCTGGCTGGGTTTTGCTTCGGCAACGCGTAATAGCCTCGACAGTGTTTCTGACCGCGACCACGTGCTGGAACTGCTTTCTGCCGCCGCTATCGGTATGGTGCATTTGTCGCGTTTTGCCGAAGATCTGATTTTCTTTAACACCGGTGAAGCAGGTTTTGTGGAGCTTTCTGATCGTGTGACTTCCGGTTCATCATTAATGCCCCAGAAGAAAAATCCGGATGCGCTGGAGCTGATTCGTGGTAAATGCGGCCGTGTTCAGGGCGCGTTAACCGGCATGATGATGACCCTTAAAGGTCTACCGCTGGCCTACAACAAAGATATGCAGGAAGACAAAGAGGGCTTATTCGACGCGCTCGATACCTGGCTGGACTGCCTGCATATGGCGGCGCTGGTGCTGGACGGGATTCAGGTGAAACGCCCGCGTTGTCAGGAAGCGGCGCAGCAGGGCTACGCAAACGCCACCGAACTGGCTGATTATCTGGTGGCTAAAGGCGTGCCGTTCCGCGAGGCGCACCATATTGTTGGCGAAGCGGTGGTGGAAGCCATTCGTCAGGGCAAACCACTGGAAGAACTGCCGCTGGCTGAGTTGCAGAAATTCAGCAAGGTGATTGGCGAAGATGTCTATCCGATTCTGTCGCTGCAATCGTGCCTCGACAAGCGTGCGGCAAAAGGCGGCGTCTCACCGCAGCAGGTGGCGCAGGCGATTGCTTTTGCAAAGGCGCGGTTAGGGTAACTTGTTTATATCGCTCCCCTGAAAACGGGGAGTTTGCCTGATGCGCTTTGCTTATCATGCCTACGTAGTGTTGCACTTTGTAGGCCTGATAAGACGTGATAGCGTCGCATCAGGCAGAGATTTGCCAGCATTCTGTTGACCTTAAATTTAACGCCCAGCCAGAACTATTATTTGTCACATTCCTTTTTATTCCTGTGCCTTCTTTTACGTTCGTTCCTCGCATAAAAATATTTTTAAATACATCAAACGATACATATTTTAATTAATGAAATATGATTAATTTCTGCTGCTGTGTTCATTCTGAAGGTTAATGGAATTTGTTATGTGATTATTTAACGTGTTGTTTTAACGATAATGATCAATTATCCTGGTGGTTTTTGAGGATATTTTTGTTCCTCGGAGGAAATTTTTGTTTTTAATGTGATCACGGTTGAATAATCACTCTTTCTCTCTTGTATGGTAGTAGGCGTAAAATTAAGTTTGAAGCGTCTATTTACAACACAGGAGATTGCAATAATGAAAATTATTGCTGCGGACGTTTTTGTTACTTGCCCCGGGCGTAATTTCGTTACGCTTAAAATAACCACTGAAAGCGGACTTTGTGGATTGGGAGATGCCACGCTAAATGGTCGCGAATTGTCGGTCGCGTCATATCTTAAAGATCATCTTTGTCCACAATTAATTGGCCGTGATGCCAGTCGAATCGAAGATATCTGGCAATTCTTTTATAAAGGCGCTTACTGGCGACGTGGCCCCGTCACGATGTCGGCTATTTCTGCTATCGATATGGCGCTGTGGGATATCAAAGCTAAAGCAGCCAATATGCCGCTGTATCAACTGCTTGGTGGTGCTTCTCGTGAGGGGGTGATGGTTTATTGCCATACCACCGGGCGCACGATTGATGAAGTCCTTGAGGACTATGCAAAGCACCAGCAGATGGGCTTTAAGGCGATTCGTGTGCAGTGCGGTGTGCCTGGGATGCAAACCACCTATGGCCTGGCGAAAGGCAAAGGACTGGCGTACGAACCGGCAACTAAAGGCCAGTGGCCGGAAGAGCAGTTGTGGTCGACGGAGAAGTATCTCGATTTCACGCCGAAGTTATTTGAGGCAGTGCGCAATAAGTTCGGGTTTAACGAACATCTGTTGCATGACATGCATCATCGCCTTACCCCCATTGAAGCGGCGCGCTTTGGGAAAAGCATTGAGGATTACCGCCTGTTCTGGATGGAAGACCCGACGCCTGCCGAGAATCAGGAATGTTTCCGTTTAATTCGCCAGCATACCGTGACGCCGATTGCGGTCGGTGAAGTGTTTAACAGTATCTGGGACTGCAAGCAGTTAATCGAAGAGCAGCTAATTGACTACATTCGCACGACGATTACCCATGCAGGCGGCATTACCGGAATGCGGCGGATAGCCGATTTCGCATCACTTTATCAGGTACGCACCGGTTCGCACGGCCCTTCTGATTTATCGCCCATTTGCCATGCGGCGGCGCTGCATTTTGACCTCTGGGTACCAAACTTTGGCGTTCAGGAGTACATGGGCTATTCCGAACAAATGCTTGAAGTCTTCCCGCATAGCTGGCGCTTCGATGAGGGTTATATGCATCCTGGTGATGAACCGGGTCTGGGTATCTCTTTCGATGAGAAGCTGGCGGCGAAATATCCGTATGACCCGGCGTATCTCCCTGTCGCACGACTGGAAGACGGCACATTGTGGAATTGGTAGTGATTTAAGCGAAGCCGTATATCTGTCGCTTAATTTATTGATTGAGTAATCAAATCTATTAAATCTGCTCAAGGAGCTTAAAAATGGACGTTGATTTGCCAGGTAGTGTTGCGGGTAACAAACCGCAACGGATTCGCCGTATTCAGACGGTGACGCTGGTTTTATTATTTATGGCGGGGATCGTTAATTTCCTCGATCGCTCATCATTGAGCGTGGCAGGAGAAGCGATTCGTGGCGAGTTAGGATTATCCGCCACCGAGTTTGGCGTTTTACTTTCTGCATTTTCTCTGTCTTATGGTTTTTCACAACTTCCTTCCGGTATTTTGCTAGACCGCTTTGGCCCACGAATAGTTTTAGGCGCAGGCTTGATATTCTGGTCATTAATGCAGGCATTAACAGGAATGGTTAATTCTTTTAGCCACTTTATTTTAATGCGTATTGGTCTGGGTATTGGCGAAGCGCCATTTATGCCTGCGGGGGTGAAATCTATCACCGACTGGTATGCCCAAAAAGAACGCGGCACGGCGTTGGGGATTTTTAACTCATCTACCGTTATCGGTCAGGCTATTGCGCCTCCTGCTCTGGTGCTGATGCAACTGGCGTGGGGCTGGCGGGCGATGTTTGTCATCATCGGCGTGGCGGGGATTCTGGTTGGGATCTGTTGGTACACGTGGTACCGCAACCGGGCGCAGTTTGTCCTGACCGAGGAAGAACGGACGTATCTCTCCGCGCCGGTTAAACCGCGACCACAACTGCAATTTAGTGAATGGCTGGCGCTGTTTAAGCATCGGACAACCTGGGGGATGATTTTAGGTTTCTCTGGCGTCAACTATACAGGCTGGCTCTACATCGCGTGGTTACCCGGTTATTTGCAGGCCGAGCAAGGTTTTAGCCTGGCGAAAACGGGTTGGGTGGCGGCGATTCCTTTCCTCGCGGCGGCAGTCGGAATGTGGGTCAACGGTATTGTTGTCGATCGACTGGCTAAAAAAGGCTACGACCTGGCGAAGACGCGTAAAACGGCTATTGTCTGCGGTTTGATGATGTCGGCATTAGGCACGTTGCTGGTAGTGCAATCTTCCTCACCAACGCAAGCGGTGGCGTTTATCTCAATGGCGCTGTTCTGTGTGCATTTCGCGGGAACATCTGCATGGGGACTGGTTCAGGTGATGGTGTCTGAAACAAAAGTGGCTTCCATCGCCGGTATTCAAAACTTTGGCAGTTTTGTCTTTGCTTCCTTTGCCCCGATCGTAACCGGTTGGGTAGTGGATACTACGCACTCGTTTAATCTGGCGCTGGTTATCGCCGCTTGTGTGACCTTCACTGGTGCGCTGTGTTACTTCTTTATTGTCAAAGATCGCATTGAGTAACCGTTACTATCAGGCTCTCTTGCTGTGGGCCTGTAAAATAAAAAAAAGCGGATCCTGGAGATCCGCAAAAGTTCACGTTGGCTTTAGTTATTCGAGTTGAGAAACTCTCGAAACGGGCAGTGACTTCAAGGGTTAAAAGAGGTGCCGCTCCGTTTCTGTGAGCAATTATCAGTCACAATGCTTGATAGGGATAATCGTTCGTTGCTATGCTACCTATCGCCATGAACTATCGTGGCGATGGAGGATGGATAATGAATATTCGTGATCTTGAGTACCTGGTGGCACTGGCCGAGCACCGCCATTTTCGCCGTGCGGCAGATTCCTGCCACGTCAGCCAGCCAACCTTGAGTGGGCAAATTCGTAAGCTGGAAGATGAGCTGGGCGTGATGTTGCTGGAGCGGACCAGCCGTAAAGTGTTATTCACCCAGGCGGGAATGCTACTGGTGGATCAGGCGCGTACCGTGCTGCGCGAGGTGAAAGTCCTTAAAGAGATGGCAAGCCAGCAGGGGGAGACGATGTCCGGTCCGCTGCATATTGGTTTGATTCCTACGGTTGGACCTTACCTGTTGCCGCATATTATCCCGATGCTGCACCAGACCTTTCCGAAGCTGGAAATGTATCTGCATGAAGCGCAGACCCACCAGTTACTGGCGCAGCTGGATAGTGGCAAACTCGACTGCGTGATCCTCGCGCTGGTGAAAGAGAGCGAAGCATTCATTGAAGTGCCGTTGTTTGATGAGCCAATGCTGTTGGCAATCTATGAAGATCACCCGTGGGCTAACCGCGAATGTGTGCCGATGGCCGATCTGGCAGGAGAAAAACTGCTGATGCTGGAAGATGGTCACTGTCTGCGCGATCAGGCAATGGGCTTCTGCTTTGAAGCTGGAGCGGATGAAGATACACACTTCCGCGCGACCAGTCTGGAGACGCTGCGCAACATGGTGGCCGCAGGTAGCGGGATCACTTTACTGCCTGCGCTGGCTGTACCGCCAGAACGCAAACGCGATGGTGTGGTTTATCTGCCGTGCATTAAGCCGGAACCACGCCGTACCATTGGTCTGGTTTATCGCCCAGGCTCACCATTGCGCAGCCGCTATGAGCAGCTGGCAGAGGCCATCCGCGAAAAAATGGATGGCCATTTCGATAAAGCGTTAAAACAGGCGGTTTAAGCCGTTTAATGCCGCTACCCGATAGGCTTCCGCCATGGTCGGGTAGTTAAAGGTGGTGTTGACGAAGTACTCAATAGTGTTGCCGCCACCTTTTTGTTCCATAATCGCCTGACCGATATGAATAATTTCGGCAGCGCGCTCGCCAAAGCAATGAATCCCCAGAATCTCTTTCGTTTCCCGATGGAACAAAATTTTCAGCGTACCCACGTTCATGCCGACGATTTGTGCGCGAGCCAGATGTTTAAACTGGGCGCGGCCTACTTCATACGGAACCTTCATCGCGGTCAGTTGCTGTTCCGTTTTACCGACCGAGCTGATTTCCGGAATGGTGTAGATGCCGGTAGGGATATCTTCAATCAGATGCGCGGTGGCTTCGCCTTTCACCAGCGCCTGCGCGGCAATGCGCCCCTGGTCGTAGGCCGCCGACGCCAGACTTGGATAACCAATCACGTCGCCCACCGCGTAAACGTGCGGCTGCGCGGTTTGATACATGCTGTTGACCTTAAGCTGTCCGCGACTGTCAGTTTCCAGCCCAATGTTCTGTAACGCCAGCGAATCGGTATTACCGGTGCGTCCGTTGGCATAGAGCAGGCAGTCTGCTTTCAGCTTTTTGCCTGACTTCAAGTGCATGATCACGCCGTCATCGCAACCTTCGATCTTCTCGTACTCTTCGTTGTGACGAATCACCACACCACTGTTCCAGAAGTGATAGGAGAGAGAATCTGACATCTCCTGATCCAGAAATGCCAGCAGACGATCACGGGTATTGATCAGATCCACTTTCACATCCATGCCACGGAAGATCGACGCATATTCACAACCGATCACCCCTGCGCCGTAGATAAGCACATGGCGCGGTTCGTGATGCATGCTAAGAATCGAATCGCTATCGTAAATGCGCGGATGGGTAAAATCGACGTCTGCTGGATGATAAGGGCGTGAGCCGCAGGCAATGACAAATTTTTCTGCGGTTAACGTTTCAACCGTGCCGTCCGGACAGTCCAGCGCCAGCGTGTGCTCGTCAACGAAGCGGGCATTCCCCTGCAATATTTCGCAGTGATTACGTTCGTAAAATCCCTGACGCATGCGCGTTTGTTGATTTATCACGTTATCGGCATGGTTGAGGATATCGGCAAAAGAAGAGCGGAGCAGTCGCGAATGGTCGCTGTAAAGTGGGTTTTGATTAAATTCTATAATGCGGCTAACAGCGTGGCGGAGGGCTTTTGACGGGATGGTGCCCCAATGGGTGCAACCGCCGCCAACATTTTGATAACGCTCGATAACTGCGACGCGCGCACCTTGCTTAACAAGACCCATTGCAGCGCCTTCGCCGCCGGGGCCGGAACCTATTACTATGGCATCGTAATCGTAGGAATGTGGCATGGTAGGGCTTACCTGTTCTTATACATAAAAGCAACAGAATGGTAACATTTTATCGCGGGTAAGCCAATTGATCCCCGTCATTTATCTGGCTATATCGTGAGCGGCCTTTGCTTTGTCTGCCCCCTTCTTAATCCACTAATTCGCTATTAATTGCTTTTTCTTATGGCTGATAGTTTTATCTTGCCGAAGCGTGCTTTTTTGTTATTGTCTATGTTAAATATTCTTATAAAACAAATATATAAATATTTCATATTGATTCGTTATTTATATTTGCACCATCAATAAAACCCGTTAATTAACTTGTTTATAAGTGAATAAAGGAATAGCCGATGATCGAACACTACATTCGTGGGTTTGAGGAAGAGTTGCGCGAGATCCGCCACCAAATCCACGAAAACCCGGAGCTGGGATTACAAGAATTTAAAACCAGTGCTCTGGTTGCGGAAAAGCTGCGCCAGTGGGGCTATGAGGTAGAGCAAGGGCTGGCAACGACGGGGATAGTGGCCACGTTAATAGTGGGGGACGGAGAGAAAAGTATTGGTCTGCGTGCTGATATGGATGCGTTGCCAATTTATGAAAATAGCGGCAAGCCCTGGGCCAGTAAACATCCCGGTTTAATGCACGCATGCGGGCATGACGGTCATACCACGATATTACTTGGCGCTGCGCGTTATCTTGCCGAAACTCGTCGTTTTAACGGCACGTTACGTCTTATCTTCCAGCCCGCAGAAGAGATGATTAACGGCGGCGAGATCATGGTTAAAGAGGGGCTTTTTGACCGTTTCCCCTGCGATGCGATTTTCGGTATGCATAACATGCCGGGCTTACCGGTTGGCAAGTTTTTCTTCCAGCCTGGGGCGCTAATGGCGTCAATGGATCAGTTCCACATCACAGTTCATGGTTGTGGTGGGCATGGCGCAATTCCTCACAAAGCCATCGATCCGGTGCTGATCACGGCACATATCACCACCGCATTACAAAGCATTGTGTCGCGCAATGTCGATCCGCTGGAAGCAGCAGTGATAACCGTTGGCAGCATTGTTGCGGGTGAGGCCGCTAACGTCATTCCTGATAGTGCTGAGATGAAAATCAGCGTCCGCTCTCTTAGCCGCGAAACCCGGCAACTTCTTCTGACCCGTATTCCTGCTCTGGCGCAAGCCCAGGCTGTCAGCTTTGGCGCTACGGCTGATGTGACGCATGTTAACGGCACACCGGTATTAGTGAATGACGAGGAGATGGCGCGCTTCGCCTGGCAGGTGGCGTGTAAAACGTTTGGCGAAGCTCGGGCTGAGTTTGGCATTAAACCTCTGATGGGCAGTGAAGATTTCTCTTTCATGTTGGAAGCCCAGCCAAAAGGCGCTTTTTTGCTGTTCGGTAATGGCGATGTCGGGGAAGGGGCATGCATGGTGCATAACCCGGGCTACGACTTCAACGATGCAAGTCTGGTCCCGGCAAGTAGCTACTGGGGCGCACTGGTAGAAGCCTGGCTGCAATAAATAAAACAACACACAACAACACTTTCTGGCAAGGAACATGGAATGACGGCGATCGTAAATGGAACCGTGATTGTGAAGAAAAAGCCCAGCGGTAAGCGGGTGATTTTTGCCTCGGCGTTTGGCAATGCGCTCGAATTTTTTGATTTTGGCGTTTACAACTTTTTTGTGGTCTATATCAGTACGCTTTTCTTCCCACCCAGTGCTGATCACAATGTCGCGCTGTTACTGGCATTTGCAACGTTTGGCGTGAGTTTTTTTATGCGCCCGCTTGGTGGAATTATCGTCGGGGCCTGGGCCGATCGCTTCGGACGTAAGCCTGCGATGGTGTTCACCATTGCCCTGATGAGCCTCGGCACGTTGATGATTGGCATTGCGCCAACATATGCGACGGCGGGCTATTGGGGAACGGCGACGCTGGTGCTGGCGCGTCTGATTCAGGGCGTTGCGGCAGGTGGTGAAGTCGGCGCCTCAATGTCTTTGCTGGTTGAGTCAGCTCCGGCAAATCGTCGCGGCTTTTACAGTAGCTGGTCGCTGGCGACTCAGGGGCTGGCAACGACATTTGGTGGCGTTGTTGCTTTAGGTCTGAGCGCATGGCTACCGTTCGCCACAGGTTCAGAAACCGTAATGGCAGAATGGGGCTGGCGTGTGCCATTTTTTATTGGTGTGCTTTTAGCGCCCATCGGTTGCTGGCTGCGTCTGAGCCTGGAAAATGATGTGCCTGAACCAGTACACAATAAAAAAGCCGCTGCCAGCGAAAGCGCGTTCTCTCTGCTCCTGCAACATAAAGCGACTATCGTTAACGGCGTTTTACTCGCTATTGGTAGTACGGTAGCAACCTATATTTCCCTCTTTTACTACGGCACCTGGGCGGCAAAGTATCTGGCAATGCCTCAACACTATTCTCATGCAGCGATGTTACTGGCGGGGGTGATTACGTTTGCGGGCGCGCTGTTGGTGGGGATGCTATGTGATTCGGTCGGACGTAAAAAGCTGATTTTTATCTCGCGTGTGATGGTGCTTCTCTGTAGCTGGCCTTCGTTCTGGTTGTTGGTGAATTACCCAAGCCCAGGCATGTTGCTGACGGTCGTTTTCGTGATGGTCAGCTTTACCACGCTTGGTGGAGTACCGGTAATGTTGCTGATTTCCGAACTGTTGCCGAAACGGATCCGGGCATTAGGCTTCGCGCTGGTTTATAGCATTGGCGTAGCAATTTTCGGCGGTTTTGCGCAATATTTCGCTACGCAATCCATCGTGTTACTGGATAGCCTGACTGCTCCGGCGTGGTATCTGGGCGGGGGGACATTGCTGTCGATGCTGGCGTTGTTGTTCGTAAAAGAACCGGCCAAAGAATTGCAGTGAATACGTTTTATTGTCTTGCCATTCATTCACAGCACTGAAGCAATCCAGAATGTTCATTCTCTGGTATAGTGCCAGCAGTACTTTTGGCAAGGATTCAGACATCGTGATGGGCGTAAGAGCGCAGCAAAAAGAAAAAACCCGACGTTCGCTGGTAGAAGCCGCATTTAGCCAATTAAGTGCTGAACGCAGCTTCGCCAGCCTGAGTTTGCGTGAAGTGGCGCGTGAAGCGGGCATCGCTCCCACCTCTTTTTATCGGCATTTCCGCGACGTAGACGAACTTGGCCTGACCATGGTTGACGAGAGTGGTTTGATGCTGCGTCAGCTTATGCGCCAGGCGCGTCAGCGTATCGCTAAAGGCGGGAGTGTGATCCGCACCTCGGTATCCACATTTATGGAGTTCATCGGTAATAATCCTAACGCCTTCCGGTTATTATTGCGGGAACGCTCCGGCACCTCCGCCGCATTTCGTGCCGCCGTTGCGCGTGAAATTCAGCACTTCATTGCGGAACTTGCGGACTATCTTGAACTCGAAAACCATATGCCTCGCGCGTTTACTGAAGCGCAAGCCGAAGCAATGGTGACGATTGTCTTCAGTGCGGGTGCCGAGGCTTTGGATGTCGGCGTCGAACAACGTCGGCAATTAGAAGAGCGACTGGTACTGCAACTACGAATGATTTCGAAAGGGGCTTATTACTGGTATCGCCGTGAACAAGAGAAAACCGCAATTATTCCGGGAAATGTGAAGGACGAGTAATGAAACAAGCAAATCAAGATAGAGGTACGCTGCTGCTGGCGTTGGTTGCTGGCTTATCGATTAATGGTACTTTTGCAGCGCTGTTTAGCTCCATTGTGCCATTTTCTGTATTCCCGATTATTTCCCTGGTGCTGACGGTTTACTGCCTGCATCAACGTTATCTTAATCGTACTATGCCGGTCGGATTGCCGGGTCTGGCAGCTGCCTGTTTTATTCTCGGCGTTCTGCTGTATAGCACGGTGGTTCGTGCAGAATATCCGGATATCGGTTCTAACTTCTTCCCGGCTGTGCTGTCCGTCATCATGGTGTTCTGGATTGGCGCGAAGATGCGTAACCGTAAGCAGGAAGTTGCAGAGTAACAAGTATCATGCCGGATAGCGATGCTATCCGGCATGGATTTTACTTCGCCGTCAGTAATACGCCGCACTCCATATGGTGCGTGTAGGGGAACTGATCAAACAGAGCCAGACGTTCAACCTTGTGCGTCTGGCTTAATGTTTCCAGATTCTTACACAGCGTTTCCGGGTTGCAGGAAATGTACAAAATACGCGGATACGCCTGCACCATTTTCTCGGTTTCACTGTCCAGACCGCTGCGCGGCGGGTCGACAAAAATGGTTTCACACTGATAACTCTTTAAGTCGATTCCCTGTAAACGGTTAAACTCACGCACGCCATTCATCGCCTGGGTAAATTCTTCCGCTGCCATACGAATAATTTGTACGTTATCAATATGGTTGGCGGCAATGTTGTATTGCGCAGCAGCAACAGACGGCTTGGCTATTTCGGTGGCTAATACCCGATCAAAATTGCGCGCCAGCGCTAATGAAAAATTACCGTTTCCGCAGTACAGCTCCAGCAAATCACCTTTTGAGCCTTTGGTCACGTCCAGCGCCCATTCCAGCATCTGAATATTCATCGCCGCGTTCGGCTGGGTGAAGCTGTTTTCTACCTGGCGGTAGATCATCTCTTTTCCTGCGACCGGTAGACGTTCGTCGATGTAATCCTGATCCAGCTCGATTTTGGTTTTCGTTGCCCGACCAATCAGATGCACATTCAGATTCTGCGCGCGTAGTGCATCGCGCAGGGCTTCCGCCTGCTGACGCCACTCGTCATCCAGCTTTTTATGATACAGCAGGGAAATCACCGCTTGATTACTCAGCGTGGTGAGGTAATCAATCTGAAACAGCTTGTGGCGTAGAACAGGATTATTGCGCACACCCGCAATCATCGCCGTCATCAACTGGTTGATAAGTTCACTGGCGGCGGGAAAGCTATCTACGCGGATGCGGCTTTTGGTTTGCTGATCGAAAATGATGTGGTACAGGTCATCGCCATCGTGCCAGATGCGGAACTCCGCACGCATCCGGTAATGGCTGACCGGCGAGCGAAACACTTCCGGAACCAGGTCAGAAAACGGTGCCATCATACTTTGCAAACGTACCACTTTTTCGGCTAACTGCGCTTCATACTGTTCTGTTGGAAGGTGTTCGGGGGTCATGATGTATCCTGAAAAATTAAAGTACGCGGCGATTGTAGGGATTGCTCATCAGATGTCCAGATCTTGATGAATTCCTATTTGTGAGCTATGTCTGGACAGTAACTTGTTACAACCTGTAGCATCCACTTGCCGGTCCTGTGAGTTAATAGGGAATCCAGTGCGAATCTGGAGCTGACGCGCAGCGGTAAGGAAAGGTGCGATGATTGCGTAATGCAGACACTGCCATCCGGTGGGAAGTCATCATCTCTTTGTATCCTCAGATACCCCTCCAAGCCCGAAGACCTGCCGGCCAACGTCGCATCTGGTTCTCATCATCGCGTAATATTGATGAAACCTGCGGCATCCTTCTTATATTGTGGATGCTTTACAATGATTAAAAAAGCTTCGCTGCTGACGGCGTGTTCTGTCACAGCCTTTTCTGCTTGGGCACAGGATACCAGCCCGGATACTCTCGTTGTTACTGTTAACCGTTTTGAACAGCCGCGCAACACTGTGCTTGCGCCAACTACCGTTGTGACGCGTCAGGATATTGACCGCTGGCAGTCGACCTCGGTCAATGATGTGCTGCGCCGTCTCCCTGGCGTGGATATCACTCAAAACGGCGGTTCAGGTCAGCTTTCTTCTATTTTTATTCGTGGCACAAATGCCAGTCATGTGTTGGTATTAATTGATGGCGTGCGCCTGAATCTGGCAGGGGTAAGTGGTTCTGCCGATCTTAGTCAATTCCCTATTGCGCTTGTCCAGCGTGTCGAATATATCCGCGGGCCGCGATCCGCCGTTTATGGTTCCGATGCAATCGGCGGGGTGGTGAATATCATTACGACGCGCGATGAACCCGGAACGGAAATTTCAGCGGGATGGGGAAGTCATAGTTATCAGAATTACGATATCTCTACGCAGCAACAGCTGGGGGATAAAACTCGGGTAACCCTGTTGGGCGATTACGCTTATACCCATGGTTATGATGTTGTCGCTTACGGTAATACAGGAATGCAAGCGCAGCCTGATAACGATGGTTTCTTAAGTAAAACGCTTTATGGTGCTCTGGAACATAATTTTACCGATACCTGGAGCGGCTTTGTACGTGGCTATGGCTATGATAATAGGACCAATTATGACGCGTATTATTCTCCCGGCTCACCGTTGCTCGATACCCGTAAACTCTATAGCCAAAGCTGGGACGCTGGGCTGCGCTATAACGGCGAACTGATTAAATCACAGCTCATTACCAGCTATAGCCATAGCAAAGATTACAACTACGATCCGCATTATGGTCGTTATGATTCGTCCGCGACGCTCGATGAGATGAAGCAGTACACCGTCCAGTGGGCAAACAACGTCACCGTTGGCCACGGTAATATTGGTGCGGGTGTTGACTGGCAGAAACAGACTACGACGCCAGGTACCGGGTATGTTGAGGATGGATATGATCAACGTAATACCGGTATCTATCTGACCGGATTGCAACAAGTCGGCGATTTTACCTTTGAAGGTGCAGCACGCAGCGACGATAACTCACAGTTTGGCCGTCATGGAACCTGGCAAACCAGCGTCGGATGGGAGTTCATCGAAGGCTATCGTTTCATCGCTTCTTATGGCACGTCCTACAAGGCACCTAATCTTGGGCAATTGTACGGCTTCTACGGTAATCCGGATCTGGACCCTGAGAAAAGCAAACAGTGGGAAGGCGCGTTTGAAGGCTTAACCGCTGGAGTGAACTGGCGTATTTCTGGATATCGTAACGATGTTAGTGACTTAATCGATTATGACGACCACATCCTGAAATATTACAACGAAGGGAAAGCGCGGATTAAAGGTGTCGAGGCGACCGCCAATTTTGATACCGGACCACTGACGCATACTGTGAGTTACGATTATGTCGATGCTCGTAACGCAATTACTGACGCACCGTTGTTACGCCGCGCTAAACAGCAGGTGAAATACCAGCTCGACTGGCAGCTGTATGACTTCGACTGGGGTATTACTTATCAGTATTTAGGCACTCGCTATGATAAGGATTACTCCTCCTGGCCGTATCAAACTGTGAAAATGGGCGGTGTGAGTTTATGGGATCTTGCGGTTGCATATCCGGTCACCTCTCATCTGACAGTTCGTGGTAAAATAGCCAACCTGTTCGACAAAGATTACGAGACAGTCTATGGCTATCAAACTGCAGGACGGGAATACACCTTGTCTGGCAGCTACACCTTCTGAACCACGTCCCACCGTGCTGGTGTTTGACTCCGGCGTCGGTGGGCTGTCGGTCTATGACGAGATCCGGCGCCTCTTACCGGATCTCCATTACATTTATGCTTTCGATAATGTCGCTTTCCCTTATGGCGAAAAAAACGAAGACTTTATTGTTGAGCGAGTGGTGGAAATTGTTACTGCGGTGCAAGAGCGTTATCCCCTTGCGCTGGCTGTTGTGGCTTGCAACACCGCCAGTACCGTCTCACTTCCTGCATTACGCGAGAAGTTTGCGTTCCCGGTTGTCGGTGTCGTACCGGCAATTAAGCCAGCGGCACGTCTGACTGCGAATGGCATTGTCGGATTGCTGGCAACTCGTGGCACGGTAAAACGTTCTTATACCCACGAGCTAATCGCGCGTTTCGCTAATGAATGTCAGATAGAAATGCTGGGCTCGGCAGAGATGGTTGAGCTGGCTGAAGCGAAGCTGCATGGCGAAGAAATCTCTCTGGATGCGCTAAAACGTATCCTGCGCCCGTGGCTAAGAATGAAAGAGCCACCAGATACTGTTGTTCTGGGTTGTACCCACTTCCCTCTATTACAAGAAGAACTGTTAAAGGTGCTGCCAGAGGGAACCCGACTGGTGGATTCAGGCGCTGCGATTGCCCGCCGAACGGCCTGGCTGCTGGAACATGAAGCTCCTGAGGCAAAATCTGCCGATGCGAACATTGCCTTTTGCATGGCAATGACGCCAGAAGCTGAACAGTTATTACCCGTTTTACAGCGTTACGGTTTCAAAACGCTCGAAAAACTGGCAGTTTCAAGCTGATTTGGTTGAATGTTGCGCATTCGGAAAATTATTTTAAATTTCCTCTTGTCAGCTCAGAATAACTCCCTATAATGCGCCACCACTGACACGG
>NZ_JACSQI010000005.1 GCF_014836715.1 Escherichia whittamii | reverse complement strand
GTGGTGGGTGATGACGGGATCGAACCGCCGACCCCCTCCTTGTAAGGGAGGTGCTCTCCCAGCTGAGCTAATCACCCCCGCTGTGTGGAGTCGCATTATAGGGAGAGTTGGAAATGAGTCAACGCCTTTTCTAAAGAAATTGTTCGTTCGTCGTAAAATTAAGCAGGATGATCGCAAAACAGACCGTGTTGCGCAATTTCTCAACGAAAACAATAATGCATCATGTAGCAACCCGAACTACATTGAGGAATCAGGCTGGAGTGATAGAATATCGCCCACTCAATTTTTCCAGGATTTGCCGGTTGTCGGCATCTTTCTAAACGTAAGGCCATTTCATGAAAATCAAAACTCGCTTCGCGCCAAGCCCAACAGGCTATCTGCACGTTGGCGGCGCGCGTACTGCTCTTTACTCCTGGCTTTTTGCACGTAACCACGGCGGTGAGTTCGTGCTGCGTATTGAAGACACCGATCTTGAGCGTTCCACGCCGGAAGCTATCGAAGCCATTATGGATGGCATGAACTGGCTGAGTCTGGAGTGGGATGAAGGCCCGTACTTCCAGACCAAACGTTTCGATCGCTATAACGCGGTTATCGATCAGATGCTGGAAGAGGGTACTGCCTATAAATGCTACTGCTCTAAAGAGCGCCTCGAAGCGCTGCGTGAAGAGCAGATGGCAAAAGGCGAGAAGCCGCGTTATGACGGCCGCTGCCGCCACAGCCATGAACATCACGCTGATGATGAACCGTGCGTTGTACGTTTTGCTAACCCGCAGGAAGGTTCTGTGGTTTTTGACGATCAGATCCGTGGTCCGATCGAGTTCAGTAACCAGGAGCTGGATGATCTGATTATCCGCCGTACCGATGGTTCTCCGACCTATAACTTCTGCGTGGTTGTCGACGACTGGGATATGGAAATTACTCACGTTATCCGTGGTGAAGACCATATCAACAACACGCCGCGCCAGATCAACATTCTGAAAGCTCTGAAAGCGCCCGTACCGGTTTACGCACACGTTTCTATGATCAACGGTGATGACGGTAAAAAATTGTCCAAACGTCACGGTGCAGTCAGCGTAATGCAGTATCGTGATGACGGCTATCTGCCAGAAGCACTGTTGAACTATCTGGTGCGTCTGGGCTGGTCCCACGGCGATCAGGAAATCTTCACCCGCGAAGAGATGATCAAATACTTCACCCTGAATGCCGTCAGCAAATCTGCCAGTGCGTTCAACACCGACAAGCTGCTGTGGCTTAACCATCATTACATTAACACGCTGCCACCGGAGTATGTGGCTACCCATTTACAGTGGCACATCGAGCAGGAAAACATCGATACCCGCAACGGCCCGCAACTGGCGGATCTGGTTAAACTGCTGGGCGAACGCTGCAAAACGCTCAAAGAGATGGCGCAAAGCTGCCGCTATTTCTACGAAGATTTTGCTGAGTTTGATGCCGATGCTGCGAAAAAACATCTGCGTCCGGTAGCGCGTCAGCCGCTGGAAGTGGTACGTGACAAACTCTCTGCAATTACTGACTGGACCGCTGAAAATGTTCATCACGCGATTCAGGCAACGGCGGATGAACTAGAAGTGGGGATGGGCAAAGTTGGTATGCCACTGCGTGTAGCCGTAACCGGTGCAGGGCAGTCCCCGGCACTGGATGTTACCGTTCACGCGATCGGCAAAGCACGTAGCATCGAGCGCATCAACAAAGCGCTGGCCTTTATTGCTGAACGCGAAAAACAGCAGTAATTAGCGTATAAAAAGATAAACGGCAGGAGATAATATCCTGCCGTTTTTTTATTTATGCTGATTCGTCAATATCGAGACGGGCGAGGAAATTGCGAATTCCTTCACGTGACAAAAATTGCGCGACTTTTTGCTGCTCAATGTCAGTCATATTGTCTATCGCGTTGATGATTTGTCGATACGCCGGCGCGCGTGCTCCAGGAGCGTATTCAGCAATTCTCTCTTCTGCTTCCATCAGCATTGGTGTGTTATGGAACGCTGGCGTGTTCTGAATAAACTCGCAAACCTGCGAATCGACCAGAATAAGTCTGGCACGACCTCCTTTCACGCCGGGAAATTTTTCCGTTCTCCAGCTTTTTTCTCTGATCCAACGGTTAACTGTTTGTTTAGCCACACCGAGGCATTCCGCCAGTTCTTCGGTGGTCATTTTATTGCGTAATCTTTTCATATTATTTGCTGTCGCGAATCCCTAAGCGTTGTAATAAACCGATAATCCCTTCCCGCAGAAGCAAGGATGTAAACTGCTTTTGTTCAAGAGGCGTCATCTCTTTCGCCAGCGTCACCAGCAGCACTTCAAGTGGCGTATCTCCAGACAGTTCAGGTGCTTCTCTCTGACCGTCCGGGCGTTCTGCATTACGAATATATTCACGAACTTGTTTATTGACGTGAATCAGACGGGCCTTGCCACCCTGGACACCTGGTTTTGGTGATGTCGTCCAGCCTTGCTTGCGTACCCATTTATTAATGGTCTGGCGGCTATAACCGGTCAGCCTGGCAAGTTCATCTGGCGTCATCCTCTCCTTGAACATAACAATTCCCTGAATGATTGCGGGTCTATTAGTGGTTCATTTTATAACACCACTTTACAAGAAACCGTGACAGGAATAACTACTGAATGCGAGCGACTATCCAAAATAGTTCATTTGCCTGATTTTTCAGCGATTGAAACTACGCGTTGCAATTTGCCGTTGACACATTCGGGCGGAATTCATATGATGCCGCCCGTCAACTCGACAAGCTTTACGTAATGGGGCTATAGCTCAGCTGGGAGAGCGCTTGCATGGCATGCAAGAGGTCAGCGGTTCGATCCCGCTTAGCTCCACCAAATTTCAAACCCTCGCTGCGAAGCGGGGGTTTTTTGTCTCTGCTTTTTGCCGCTTTTGTAATACCGTCTACGCCCCAGGTTAGTGTCGCCTGGTGGGAACATCATTGGATGAAATATCGGCAACAGGCCAGTCCCTGTTTGCTTCGCGATGCGAATAAACTTATTATTTGTGGCCTTAAACCCCGATCAGTGAGAGTAGTGTACTCATGTTTGTGGAGCATAACCTGATAAAAAATATCAAGATATTTACTCTAGCGTTTACGCTCACCGTGGTACTTATTCAGCTATCCCGTTTTATCTCGCCACTTGCTGTTATCCATTCCAGCTATATCTTTCTGGCGTGGATGCCACTGTGCGTAATGCTATCCATATTCTTTATCTTCGGCTGGCGCGGTGTCGTTCCCGTATTAAGTGGAATGTTTTGCACCAATCTGTGGAATTTTCATCTCTCATTTTTGCAAACCGCCGTCATGCTTGGCAGCCAGACATTCGCTGTGCTGTGTGCCTGTGCAATATTACGTTGGCAGTTAGGAACGCGTTGGCGCTATGGATTGACCACCCGAAACGTCTGGCAACGTCTCTTCTGGCTTGGTTTGGTGACGCCGATCGGCATCAAGTGCAGCATGTATCTTGTGGGCAGGTTCTTTGATTTCCCACTAAAGATATCGACCTTTTTCGGCGATGCTGACGCGATTTTCACGGTCGTTGATTTACTAAGTCTTTTCACCGCAGTGTTGATTTACAACATGCTCTTTTACTATCTCACTCGCATGATTGTAAGCCCTCACTTTGCGCAGATATTGTGGCGTAGGGATATTGCGCCGTCGCTGAATAAAGAGAAACGCACATTTACCTTAAGTTGGCTGGCGGCTCTTAGCGTTCTGCTACTTTTGATGTGCACACCTTATGAAAACGACTTTATCGCCGGTTACCTGGTACCGGTTTTCTTTATCATCTTTACCCTTGGTGTCGGTAAACTTCGTTATCCGTTTTTAAATCTTACCTGGGCTGTATCGACGCTTTTCCTCCTGAATTACAACCAGAACTTTTTACAAGGGGTGGAAACAGAATATTCGCTGGCATTTATTCTCGCGGTGCTGATTTCCTTTAGCGTTTGCCTGCTTTACATGGTACGCATTTATCATCGGAGCGAATGGCTTAACCGTCGCTGGCATTTGCAGGCGCTGACCGATCCGTTAACGCTATTACCCAACTTTCGTGCACTGGAGCAATCGCCGGAGCAAGAGGCAGGTAAGAGTTTTTGCTGTCTGCGCATTGATAATCTTGAGTTTATGAGTCGCCATTACGGGTTAGTGATGCGCGTTCATTGTATTCGCTCAATTTACCGTACATTGCTGCCATTGATGCAGGAAAACGAAAAGTTGTATCAATTGCCGGGGAGCGAATTGCTGTTGGTACTGACCGGGCCGGAAACGGAAGGGCGGTTACAGCATATGGTTAACGTTCTCAACAGTCGGCAAATCCACTGGAACAACACCGGGCTGGATATGGGCTACGGTGCTGCCTGGGGACGTTTTGACGGTAACCAGGATACCCTGCAGCCAATGCTGGGGCAGTTAAGTTGGTTGGCGGAACAATCCTGCGTTCATCATCACGTGCTGGCGTTGGATAATCGAGAGGAGATTGCATCCGGGCAGACAACCAAACAGGTGTTGTTACTCAATACAATCCGTAAGGCGTTAGATAAGGGCGATTTACTGCTCTATGCCCAGCCAATTCGCAACAAGGATGGAGAAGGTTACGATGAAATCCTTGCGCGTCTGAAATACGACGGCGGCATAATGACGCCTGATAAATTTTTACCGCTTATTGCCCAATTTAACCTTAGCGCGCGATTCGATTTACAGGTGCTGGAATCCCTGTTGAAGTGGCTGGCAACTCACCCTTGTGACAAAAAAGGGCCGCGTTTTTCGGTCAATTTAATGCCGCTCACTCTGCTGCAAAAGAATATCGCCGCGCGGATTATTCGTCTGTTTAAACGTTACCGTGTCTCCCCGGCGACTGTGATTATTGAGATCACCGAGGAGCAGGCGTTTTCTAACGCAGAAAGCAGTATGTACAATATTGAACAACTGCATAAGTTTGGCTTCCGTATTGCGATTGATGATTTTGGCACCGGCTATGCCAACTACGAACGGTTAAAGCGTTTGCAGGCTGATATCATCAAGATTGATGGCGTCTTCGTTAAGGATATCGTCACTAATACACTTGATGCGATGATAGTGAGATCCATTACCGATCTGGCGAAAGCTAAGTCATTGAGTGTGGTCGCGGAGTTTGTCGAGACGCAACAGCAGCAGGCATTATTGCATAAGCTCGGGGTGCAATATCTGCAAGGGTATTTAATTGGTCGCCCGCAACCATTAGTTGATTAACAGGCGTAAAAATGCCGGGGAATTATCCCCGGCATTTGAGGCTGATGACAAACAAAAATTGCCTGATGCGCTGCGCTTATCAGGCCTACATGGGAATCACAATCTATTGAATTTGCGTTGTTTCGTAGGCTGGATAAGGCGTTTACGCCGCATCCGGCATAAACAAAACGCACTTTGTCAACAAACTGAAGCCGGGGAATTATCCCCGGCTTTTTTAATGGATTAGCTTACAGTACCAGTGCTGCGATTGACGCAGACAGCACACTCACCAGCGTAGAGCCGTAAACCAGTTTCAGACCGAAGCGAGAAACCACGTTACCTTGCTCTTCGTTCAGGCCTTTAACTGCACCCGCGATAATCCCGATAGAAGAGAAGTTAGCGAAGGATACCAGGAACACAGAGAGAATACCTTCAGCACGCGGAGAGAGCGTGGAAGCAATTTTCTGCAGATCCATCATCGCAACGAACTCGTTGGAAACCAGTTTGGTCGCCATAATACTGCCTACCTGCAGTGCTTCACTGGAAGGAACACCCATCACCCATGCAATTGGATAGAAGATGTAGCCCAGAATACCCTGGAAGGAGATGCTATAGCCAAACCAGCCAGTCACGGTAGCAAACAGAGCGTTCAGGGCTGCAATCAGGGCGATAAAGCCGATCAGCATCGCGGCAACGATAATGGCTACTTTGAAGCCTGCCAGAATGTATTCACCCAGCATTTCGAAGAAGCTCTGGCCTTCGTGCAGGTCGGACATCTGAATGTTTTCTTCGCTGGCATCAACACGGTAAGGGTTGATCAGCGACAGCACGATAAAGGTGCTGAACATGTTCAGTACCAGCGCAGCAACGACGTATTTTGGTTCCAGCATGGTCATGTATGCGCCAACGATGGACATAGAAACGGTGGACATCGCCGTTGCTGCCATGGTGTACATACGATTACGGGAGATTTTGCCGAGGATATCTTTATAGGCGATAAAGTTTTCAGACTGACCCAGAATCAGGGAGCTGACGGCGTTAAAGGATTCCAGTTTGCCCATGCCGTTGACTTTGGAGAGCAGGAAACCAATTGCGCGGATAATCACCGGCAATACGCGAATATGCTGGAGAATACCGATCAGCGCAGAGATAAAGACGATTGGGCACAGCACTTTCAGGAAGAAGAAGGCCAGGCCTTGATCATTCATGCTACCAAAGACGAAGTTAGTCCCTTCGTTGGCAAATCCGAGCAGTTTTTCGAACATTTCGGAGAAGCCTTTCACGAAGCCCAGACCAACGTCGGAGTTCAGGAAGAACCACGCCAGTAACACTTCGATAACAAGCAATTGAATAACATAACGGATACGAATTTTTTTGCGGTCGCTGCTTACCAGCAGTGCGAGAATCGCAACAACGGCAAGTGCCAGTACAAAATGAAGGACGCGGTCCATATTTGCTCCAAATATGAGGCAGGTTAAATTTCCGTGCACATTCTATGTAACATGGGTAAGGAAAACGAGATCTGACACACACTATAATGACGTCCTGTGACAAGCTTCAAAAATAGTGAGCTGTCATACATTTCTGCTATGTTGTGTATGGAAGCTGAAAGTTATGTAAATGTGCTAACATTAAACATAACTGTAACATTCAAATCATCAATCTTTTCGTAGCCATAATCCTGGCCTATCAGAAAAATCACCACAACCCATTTAAATGAATTTGATAATCATTCTCGTTTAACATAGCATGAAACATAGCAAAGGCTATGTTTTAGAGGCACAAGATGATGAACTATCGCGTTGAGAGTAGCAGTGGTCGGGCGGCGCGCAAGATGAGGCTCGCATTAATGGGACCTGCGTTCATTGCGGCGATTGGTTATATCGATCCCGGTAACTTTGCGACCAATATTCAGGCGGGCGCCAGCTTCGGCTATCAGCTGCTGTGGGTGGTTGTCTGGGCCAACCTGATGGCGATGCTGATTCAGATCCTCTCGGCCAAACTCGGGATTGCCACTGGTAAAAACCTGGCGGAACAAATTCGCGATCACTACCCACGTCCGGTGGTCTGGTTCTATTGGGTCCAGGCGGAAATTATTGCGATGGCGACCGATCTGGCGGAATTTATTGGTGCGGCGATCGGTTTCAAACTCATTCTTGGTGTTTCTTTATTGCAGGGGGCGGTGCTGACAGGTATTGCCACTTTCCTGATTTTAATGCTGCAACGTCGCGGGCAAAAACCGCTGGAGAAAGTGATTGGTGGGCTTCTGTTGTTTGTCGCGGCGGCTTACATTGTTGAGCTGATTTTCTCCCAACCAAATCTGGTGCAGTTGAGTAAAGGCATGGCGATACCGAGTTTACCGTCCTCGGAAGCGGTCTTCCTGGCGGCTGGCGTGTTAGGGGCGACGATTATGCCGCATGTGATTTATCTTCACTCTTCGCTCACCCAGCATCTACACGGTGGTTCACGCCAGCAACGTTACTCAGCGACCAAATGGGATGTGGCGATCGCCATGACCATCGCTGGCTTTGTCAATCTGGCGATGATGGCAACGGCTGCTGCAGCATTTCACTTTTCTGGTCATACTGGTGTTGCTGATCTTGATGGGGCTTACCTGACGCTGCAACCGCTGTTAAGCAATGCAGCGGCAACGGTTTTTGGTTTAAGTCTGGTGGCTGCGGGGCTTTCGTCAACGGTAGTGGGTACGTTGGCAGGGCAGGTGGTGATGCAGGGATTCATTCGCTTTCATATCCCGCTGTGGGTACGCCGTACGGTAACCATGCTGCCGTCATTTATTGTCATTCTGATGGGATTAGATCCGACACGGATTCTGGTTATGAGTCAGGTGCTGCTCAGTTTTGGTATTGCTCTGGCGCTGGTGCCGCTGCTGATTTTCACCAGTGATAGCAAGCTGATGGGCGATCTGGTGAATAGCAAATGGGTAAAACAAATCGGCTGGATGATTGTGGTGTTGGTGGTAACGCTGAATATCTGGTTGCTGGTAGGAACGGCGTTGGGATTGTAGTTGAATGCGCGTCGCATCTGGCACCACTGGCGGATGCGGCGTAAAACGCCTTATCCGCCCTACGTGTTAAATGGAGCGGGTTTGTAGGCCTGATAAGACGCGCTAGCGTCGCATCAGGCATTGTGCTCCATTGGCGAATGTGTTTAATGGCGATGCCCGTGACCCCGGCCTTTTCCACGATGATCATCACGGTCGCGCCAGCCTTCGCGATAGCCACGCTCATACGCTTTACGCTTATCCCAGCCACGGTGATAGCCATTATCATGACGCCACCAGCGGTTTTTACGCCATTCATAATTACGGTGCCAGTAGTCACGATCGCGCCAGTGACCACCGTCCCAGTAGTTACCATAATGATCGCGATCGCCAATTTGTAATTTAATTGATGGCAGTAAGGTAATTTCACCTGCGTTTGCTGCAAGCGGGGTAAATGCCATCAGGGCGGCCGCCAGAAACAGTGACCTGAACATTGTTATTCTCCTTCACGATCGAAGCCGTCAGCGGCCTGTTAACGCAATATTACGGGGAGGTAAAGCCCCGTTTCATCGCCATAACTCTTAAATCATAAGGGAGAGCATTTTTTGCTAAAGGTTATCGTGGGGGGGCTGTTGCTCTGGACGATTTACGATCATCATCGGTTTCCCTGCCAGTAATAGCCATGCCGGAAGCATGACGATACACAGTAGTGGTAACAATGTGGAATCGGGTACAACGACCGCCGCCATAAACAAACTTAGCCAGCCATCGCGCGTTACTACCAGTACGAGGCCGAGAATAGCGCAGGAGACGGTAATGGCCGCCGGAACTGCGGGGACGTGCGCATGTAGCATCAATCCTAACGCTACGCCGACAAATACCGCCGGGAAAATTCGCCCGCCGCGAAACCCGCTGGCGGCGGCAATGACCAGGGCTGCAAGTTTGATTACCGCCAGCAAAAAGTAATCACTGGTGCTGAAGGCCTGATTTGTCACCATCTGCTGCATCTCGTCCAGCCCTTTAAATAGCGAAATCGGCCCACCAATAACTCCCAAAATACCGAGAATAAACCCGCCAACCCCCAGCATGAGGACCGGATTTTTAATCTGATGCATCATCGCGTGCAACCGTGGGAAACACCAGACTGCAATCATACCCGCCGCAATGGCGATCGCCGTCACAATTGCACCACTGATGATGTCTGCCAACTGCATCTGTCCGTAATGCGCAATGGGCAGTGAAAAATGAGGATGGAAAAATAATCCGGTGGTAAGCGCACCAGCTGCTGCCGCCATTAACGGCGTAAAAAGACGATCCCATAGCGGGACTTCACTACTGCCATTTAAGGTTTGCGAAAAAATCAACGCCGCCGCAACAGGCGTGCCAAACAGCGCGCCGATAGTTCCGGCAGAGGCTAAAATAGTCCACTCCATGCGGTTCACTCGTGGTAACAGACGCGCGCCAATCGCTACCGCGAGGGCGATATTGATGGTCATGATTGGATGTTCCGGCCCGAGACTGACGCCGCCAGCAAGACCGAGAATTAATGCTACGATAAGTCCAGGTAGCGCAGAGGGGGGAACTGGCGCACCAATCAGCGCTTCACTGGCAGGATCCGGCCCGGCATGGCCCCGGCTGAAACGGATGACTAGCCCTACAGCCGCCCCCGTCAGCGTTAATATGCCGATGATCCAGAGCGGTGAATCCTGGGCTATCCCCAGAGTTCCCGGCAGTCGTTGCCAGAGCAGATTCTGTAATACCGAGGCGATTTTCATCACCGCAATCAGAATAAGACTGGACGCAATCCCAATTGCCAGGGCGGGGAGCGATAATAACAACATGGTTCTGGCTCGCGGATGAAGCATGTTCTATTCCTTTATGCGGGTTCAGATACTTAGTTTGCCCAGCTTACACAAAGGCATCGCTGCAATTGGTGCTGAAACGATAAAGTAATTGTGTGACCCAGATCGATATTTACAGGGAGCCCGCCTTTACGGCGTTGTTGTTATGCCCCCATGAATTTACAGTGTGAGAAAGAATTATTTTGACTTTAGCGGAGCAGTAGAAGAATGACAAAGTATGCATTAGTCGGTGATGTGGGCGGCACCAACGCACGTCTTGCTCTGTGTGATATTGCCAGTGGTGAAATCTCGCAGGCTAAAACCTATTCAGGGCTTGATTATCCCAGCCTGGAAGCGGTCATTCGCGTTTATCTTGAAGAGCAAAAAGTCGAGGTGAAAGATGGCTGCATCGCCATTGCTTGCCCAATTACCGGTGACTGGGTGGCGATGACCAACCATACCTGGGCGTTCTCGATTGCCGAAATGAAAAAGAATCTCGGTTTTAGCCACCTGGAGATTATTAACGATTTTACGGCGGTTTCGATGGCGATCCCGATGCTGAAAAAAGAGCATCTGATCCAGTTTGGCGGCGCAGAACCGATTGAAGGCAAACCTGTCGCGGTGTACGGTGCCGGGACAGGGCTTGGGGTCGCACATCTGGTCCATGTCGATAAACGCTGGGTAAGCTTGCCAGGCGAAGGCGGTCACGTTGATTTTGCGCCAAACAGTGAAGAAGAAGCCATTATTCTTGAAATACTGCGCGCAGAAATTGGCCATGTCTCGGCTGAACGCGTGCTCTCTGGCCCTGGTTTGGTGAATCTGTATCGCGCGATTGTGAAAGCGGACAACCGCCTGCCGGAAAATCTCAAGCCGAAGGATATTACCGAACGCGCGCTGGCCGACAGTTGCACCGATTGCCGTCGTGCGTTGTCACTGTTTTGCGTCATTATGGGGCGTTTTGGCGGCAATCTGGCGCTCAATCTCGGAACATTTGGCGGTGTCTATATTGCGGGCGGTATCGTTCCGCGTTTCCTTGAGTTCTTCAAAGCCTCCGGTTTCCGTGCTGCATTTGAAGATAAAGGGCGCTTTAAAGAATATGTCCATGATATTCCGGTGTATCTTATCGTCCATGACAATCCGGGCCTTCTCGGCTCCGGTGCACATTTACGCCAGACCTTAGGCCACATTCTGTAAATCCTTCCTGTTATATCGGGAGGTGACTCTCCCGATAATCTTTTAAATCATATAGTTAATTCAATTTTTCTTTGTGTCTCCTCACAAGGCCGACCTGCGTCACACTTCCGCACTACGGGATTAATTCTCCAGTAAATGCATTATTTATCTGGTAACGGCAATTTGTTTTGCACGTTCATAATTTCATTTGTCAACTATAAACGAACGAGGAAATAACGATGAGTAAGAAACTGATTGCCTTATGTGCCTGCCCGATGGGCCTGGCTCACACTTTTATGGCTGCCCAGGCGCTGGAAGAAGCGGCGGTGGAAGCCGGTTATGAAGTGAAAATTGAAACTCAGGGCGCGGATGGCATCCAGAACCGCCTGACGGCGGAGGATATCGCCGAAGCGACCATCATCATTCATTCCGTGGCAGTTACACCAGAAGATAACGAACGTTTCGAATCACGCGACGTTTATGAAATCACTTTGCAGGACGCAATTAAAAACGCTGCGGGCATCATCAAAGAAATCGAAGAGATGATTGCCGCTGAACAACAGTAATATTCGACAGGGATAATTGTTATGGCCATTAAAAAACGCAGTGCAACCGTTGTGCCTGGCGCATCCGGTGCGGCAGCGGCAATTAAGAATCCGCAGGCCTCTAAAACCAGCTTCTGGGGTGAACTCCCGCAGCATGTGATGTCAGGGATTTCACGCATGGTGCCGACCTTAATTATGGGCGGTGTGATCCTCGCTTTCAGCCAGTTGATTGCTTATAGCTGGCTAAAAATTCCCGCTGACATCGGCATCATGGATGCACTCAATAGCGGGAAATTTACTGGTTTCGACCTCTCCTTACTGAAATTTGCCTGGCTGTCGCAATCCTTCGGCGGCGTGTTGTTCGGTTTTGCTATTCCGATGTTTGCCGCTTTTGTGGCGAACTCCATTGGCGGCAAACTGGCGTTCCCGGCTGGGTTTATCGGCGGGTTGATGTCTACCCAGCCCACGCAACTGCTGAACTTCGATCCCAGCACTATGCAATGGGCGACCTCTTCACCAGTTCCGTCTACCTTCATTGGTGCGCTGATTATTTCCATCGTCGCGGGTTACCTCGTGAAATGGATGAACCAGAAAATCCAGTTGCCGGATTTCCTGTTAGCGTTCAAAACCACATTTTTGCTACCGATTCTTTCCGCCATTTTTGTCATGCTGGCGATGTATTACGTGATCACGCCGTTTGGTGGCTGGATCAACGGCGGGATCCGTACTGTGCTGACCGCAGCAGGTGAGAAGGGCGCGCTGATGTACGCAATGGGTATTGCGGCGGCGACCGCAATAGACCTCGGTGGTCCAATCAACAAAGCGGCAGGTTTCGTTGCTTTCAGCTTTACCACTGACCACGTATTACCAGTTACCGCGCGTTCTATCGCTATTGTTATTCCGCCGATTGGTCTGGGTCTGGCGACCATTATCGACCGCCGTTTAACCGGAAAACGTCTGTTCAGTGCCCAGCTTTATCCGCAGGGTAAAACCGCGATGTTCCTGGCGTTTATGGGGATCAGTGAAGGTGCCATTCCGTTTGCGCTGGAAAGTCCCATCACCGCCATTCCGTCCTATATGGTTGGCGCGATTGTCGGCTCTACCGCCGCTGTCTGGCTGGGCGCAGTGCAATGGTTCCCGGAATCCGCTATCTGGGCATGGCCGCTGGTTACTAACCTGGGCGTCTACATGGCGGGGATCGCGTTGGGGGCAATCATTACTGCGCTGATGGTGGTGTTCCTGCGTCTGATGATGTACCGCAAAGGCAAACTGTTGATCGATAGCCTGTAAGAAGGAAAATCCTGATGACATTACTCGCTTCGCTGCGTGACTGGCTTAAGGTGCAACAACTGGATGCGGTGCTTCTCTCCTCACGGCAGAACAAACAGCCGCATCTGGGGATCTCCACCGGATCAGGTTATGTGGTGATTAGCCGTGAACGTGCGCACATTCTGGTGGATTCGCGCTATTACGTGGAGGTGGAAGCCCGTGCGCAAGGCTACCAGCTGCATTTACTTGACGCGACGAACACGCTTACCACCATCGTCAGGCAAATCATTGCCGATGAGCAGTTGCAAACGCTCGGTTTTGAAGGCCAGCAGGTGAGTTGGGAAACCGCGCACCGCTGGCAGTCTGAATTCAATGCGAAACTGGTTAGCGCCACGCCGGATGTGCTGCGGCAAATCAAAACGCCAGAGGAGGTGGAGAAAATCCGCCTTGCCTGTGGGATTGCCGATCGCAGTGCAGAGCATATTCGCCGCTTTATTCAGGCGGGTATGAGTGAGTGCGAGATAGCCGCTGAACTGGAGTGGTTTATGCGCCAGCAGGGCGCAGAAAAAGCCTCTTTTGACACCATTGTCGCCAGCGGCTGGCGTGGGGCGCTACCGCACGGGAAAGCCAGCGACAAGATTGTTGCAGCAGGCGAGTTTGTCACTCTCGATTTCGGTGCGCTGTATCAGGGCTACTGCTCTGATATGACGCGCACCTTCCTGGTTAATGGCAAAGGGGTGAGCGCCGAATCTCACCCGCTATTTAAGGTGTACCAGATTGTCCAGCAGGCACAGCTGGCGGCAATCTCCGCGATTCGCCCCGGCGTGCGCTGCCAACAGGTTGACGACGCCGCGCGTCGGGTGATTACCGAGGCCGGTTATGGCGAGTTTTTCGGCCATAACACCGGTCATGCTATCGGCATTGAAGTCCATGAAGAGCCGCGTTTTTCACCGCGGGACACCACGACGCTACGGCCAGGCATGTTATTGACCGTGGAGCCGGGGATTTATTTGCCAGGGCAAGGGGGCGTGCGCATCGAAGATGTCGTGCTGGTCACCCCGCAAGGCGCAGAAGTGCTCTACGCCATGCCGAAAACAGTGTTGCTCACGGGAGAGGCATAATGGATTTATCGCTATTAAAAGCGTTGAGCGAGGCCGATGCGATCGCCTCCTCTGAACAGGAAGTACGGCAGATCCTGCTGGAGGAAGCGGATCGCCTGCAAAAAGAGGTCCGTTTTGACGGTCTGGGATCGGTGCTGATCCGCCTCAATGAATCGACAGGTCCGAAGGTGATGATCTGCGCGCATATGGACGAAGTGGGGTTCATGGTGCGCAGCATCTCCCGCGAAGGGGCGATCGATGTCCTGCCCGTTGGCAACGTGCGCATGGCTGCCCGCCAACTGCAGCCGGTGCGGATCACTACCCGTGAAGAGTGCAAAATACCTGGCCTGCTTGACGGCGACAGGCAGGGGTATGACGTCAGCGCCATGCGCGTGGACATTGGCGCGCGCTCGTATGACGAAGTGATGCAGGCGGGAATTCGTCCAGGCGATCGCGTCACGTTTGATACGACGTTTCAGGTTCTCCCTCACCAGCGGGTGATGGGGAAAGCCTTTGATGACCGCCTCGGTTGTTACCTGCTGGTGACTTTACTGCGCGAATTGCACGACGCCGAACTGCCTGCGGAAGTATGGCTGGTGGCCAGCTCCAGCGAAGAGGTCGGCTTACGCGGTGGGCAAACGGCCACCCGTGCGGTGTCCCCGGACGTCGCCATTGTGCTCGATACCGCCTGCTGGGCGAAAAACTTTGATTTTGGCGCGGCTAACCATCGACAGATTGGTAACGGCCCGATGCTGGTGTTAAGCGATAAATCGCTGATTGCGCCGCCAAAACTTACCGCGTGGATCGAAACCATCGCGGCAGAAATTGGCGTACCGTTGCAGGCAGATATGTTTAGCAACGGCGGCACGGACGGTGGAGTGGTGCACTTAACCGGTACTGGCGTACCAACGGTGGTGATGGGGCCAGCAACTCGCCACGGACATTGCGCCGCATCGATTGCCGATTGCCGTGACATTTTGCAGATGCAGCAACTTTTATCTGCCCTTATTCAACGTCTTACCCGTGAGACGGTTGTTCAACTGACGGATTTCAGATGATCTCCCGATTAACCCGGAGCGGTTATGTTAACGATTCAATTTCTCTGTCCTTTGCCTAACGGTCTGCATGCCCGTCCGGCGTGGGAACTCAAAGAACAGTGCAGCCAGTGGCAAAGTGAAGTGACTTTCATTAACCATCGTCAAAATGCAAAGGCCGATGCGAAAAGCTCGCTGGCGCTGATTGGCACCGGCACCTTATTTAATGACAGTTGCAGCCTGAACATTAGCGGCAGCGATGAAGAGCAGGCGCGGCGCGTGCTGGAAGAGTATATTCAGGGGCGCTTTATTGACAGCGACAGCGTCCAGCCGACGCAGGCAGAACTGACGGCGCATCCATTGCCGCGTTCATTAAGCCGCCTGAACCCTGATTTACTGTACGGCAATGTGCTGGCAAGCGGCGTCGGCGTAGGTACGCTGACCTTGTTACAGAGCGACAGCCTCGACAGTTATCGGGAGATCCCGGCCAGTGCGCAAGACTCCACCCGGCTGGAGCACAGCCTGGCAACGCTTGCCGAGCAACTGAACCAGCAACTGCGCGAGCGTGACGGCGAAAGCAAAACCATTCTCAGCGCCCATTTGTCGCTTATTCAGGATGATGAGTTCGCAGGTAATATCCGTCGCCTGATGACAGAACAGCATCAGGGGCTGGGGGCGGCGATCATCAGCAATATGGAGCAGGTTTGCGACAAGCTTTCTGCTTCTGCCAGCGATTATCTGCGCGAACGTGTTAGCGACATTCGCGATATCAGCGAACAGTTGCTGCATATCACCTGGCCGGAACTGAAGCCGCGCAATAATCTGATGCTTGAAAAACCGACCATTCTGGTGGCTGAAGATTTAACTCCAAGCCAGTTTTTGAGTCTCGATTTAAAAAATCTTGCAGGCATGATTCTGGAGAAAACCGGGCGCACCTCGCATACTCTGATTCTGGCCCGCGCCTCGGCGATCCCCGTTCTTAGCGGTCTACCACTGGATGCGATTGCGCGTTATGCCGGACAATTGGCGGTACTTGACGCCCAGTGCGGCGTGCTGGCTATTAACCCCAATGAAGCAGTGAGCGGTTATTACCAGGTTGCGCAGAAGCTGGCGGATAAACGCCAAAAACAACAGGCGCAGGCCGCCGCGCAACTGGCCTATTCTCGTGATAACAAACGGATTGATATTGCGGCGAACATTGGCACCGCTCTGGAAGCACCAGGCGCGTTTGCCAACGGCGCGGAAGGCGTCGGGCTGTTTCGTACCGAAATGCTCTATATGGATCGCGACAGCGCGCCGGATGAACAGGAGCAATTTGAAGCCTACCAGCAGGTGTTACTGGCGGCGGGCGACAAGCCGATTATCTTCCGCACGATGGACATCGGCGGCGATAAAAGCATTCCTTACCTCAACATTCCCCAGGAAGAGAACCCGTTCCTCGGCTATCGCGCGGTACGTATTTACCCGGAATTTGCTGGTCTGTTCCGCACTCAACTGCGGGCTATTTTGCGCGCCGCCAGTTTTGGCAACGCCCAGTTGATGATCCCGATGGTTCACAGCCTCGATCAGATCTTATGGGTGAAGGGCGAGATCCAAAAAGCGATCGTTGAGCTTAAGTGTGATGGCCTGCGCCATGCAGAGACGATTACGCTTGGGATCATGGTGGAAGTGCCGTCGGTGTGCTACATCATTGACCACTTCTGCGATGAGGTCGATTTCTTTAGTATTGGTTCCAACGATATGACCCAGTATCTGTATGCGGTCGATCGTAATAACCCGCGCGTTTCGCCGCTGTATAACCCGATTACGCCATCGTTCCTGCGCATGTTGCAGCAGATAGTTACCACTGCGCATCAGCGGGGCAAATGGGTCGGCATTTGCGGTGAACTGGGTGGCGAAAGTCGTTATCTGCCGCTACTGCTTGGGCTGGGCCTGGATGAATTAAGTATGAGTAGCCCGCGCATTCCGGCGGTGAAAAGCCAGCTGCGTCAGCTCGATAGCGAGGCGTGTCGGGAACTGGCGCGTCAGGCATGCGAGTGCCGTAGCGCGCAGGAAATCGAAGCGTTACTCACCGCCTTTACGCCGGAAGAAGACGTTCGCCCACTGCTGGCGCTGGAGAATATCTTCGTTGACCAGGCTTTTAGCAATAAAGAACAGGCGATTCAGTTCCTGTGCGGTAACCTCGGCGTTAACGGGCGCACTGAACATCCGTTCGAGCTGGAAGAAGATGTCTGGCAGCGGGAAGAGATTGTCACCACCGGCGTTGGTTTTGGCGTGGCGATCCCGCACACCAAATCGCAGTGGATCCGCCATTCCAGTATTAGCATTGCCCGACTGGTGAAACCGGTTGACTGGCAGTCAGAGATGGGCGACGTCGAACTGGTGATCATGCTGACGCTGGGCGCCAACGAAGGGATGAACCATGTGAAAGTCTTTTCGCAACTGGCGCGTAAGCTGGTGAATAAAAACTTCCGCCAGTCGCTTTTCGCCGCAAGTGATGCGCAAAGCATCCTGACGCTGCTGGAAACGGAAATAACCTTCTAAACTTAGCCCTGAAAACGGGCGCTGTACTCTCCCGGCGTCAGGCCAAACTGACGCCGGAAGACGCGACAAAAATAGTCGCTATCCGGAAAGCCGCAACGCTGCGCCACTTCATGAATCGACAGATGATATTTCTGCAATATCATCCTCGCCTTCGCCATTCGTACCCAGCGAACATACTCGATAAAACGCATCGTCCCATGCTGCGCAAACAGTTTCGACAGATGATTGGGCGTGATATTAAAAAACTGCGCCACACTCTCACGGGTGAGCGGCTGGGCGTAGTTATCCTGAACCCAGTTACAAATGCTGTGATAGAGAAAATCGCCGCGCGACTGTGAATGACCTGGAGGCATATTCACCACGTTGCGGCAAAGATGCAGCAAACTTAACACCAGTGGCTGAATGATATTCTGCTCCAGCGGCGAACTGCTGAGATGGGTGAGGGCGGTAAGCATTGCTTCACCTTCGCCGCGTTGCAGGCTGGGAAGCTGGAGCTGGCGAACCGGATGTAACAACGACGTTGTGCGGCTATCGTAAAACGATAACCCCAGCCAGGTCGGCGCGAACACCAGGCTTAACAGCATCACCGGTTTTTTGTTCACTGGTAAATTAGCCGCGCGCGCCGGAATAAACAGCATTTCTCCTTCCACCATGTGCTGCTGCTTTGCTTCCAGCAGGTTGCCGTATTCGCCGCGCAGCACAATATCCAGACGGGGAAAATCAATACACAAACTGCCTACCGGCAGCGAGGCAGGCTGGCTGGCAAACCAGACGCGCCCAAGCAGTTGCGGGTTAAGCACCAGGCCGCTGAACAGATCGGCGAAAAATTGTTGATCGGCGGGCAAGCCTGTTGCTTTCATGGATCTTCCTGATTACAGATGCATTAACTGGCGGAATTCTTTAACTTTACTGCGGCTGACCGGCACTTCAAAATCCAGATCTTTCAGCCGCAGAATATAGGTATTGTTAAACCACGGTTCGATCTCGCGGATTTTGTTCAGGTTGACGCAAAATGAGCGATGGCAGCGGAAAAAATGCGACGACGGCAGTTTGCTGCAAAACTCGGTGATGTTCATCGGCATCACATAAGATTCACGCCGCGTATAGACAAAGGTCATTTTCTCGTGCGCTTCGGCGTAGTAGATATCATTAACCGGCGTCACGATGAGGCGTTCATCTTTCACCAGATTAATGGTGTCATTCTCACGCGTTAACGGCACGGCGGGCGTGCTGCTGGTTTGCTGTTGCTGCCAGGCGGTTTCCAGCTTTTGCAGCATCCCGGTAATCCGTGACTCCTGATACGGTTTGAGAATGTAGTCAAATGCCTCCAGTTCAAACGCTTCCACCGCATGCTCTTTCCACGCGGTGATAAACACAATAAACGGTTTATGAGCGAACTGGCTGATGTTTTGCGCCAGCAGCACGCCATCCAGCGACGGAATATTGATATCCAGAAAAATGGCGTCGACGCGGTTATGCTGCAAAAACTTCAACACGTCCAGACCGTCGTCAAAGGTGCCGACAATCTCCATCTGGCTGTGCTCTTTAATAAGCCAGCTAAGTTCCTGTTGTGCCAGGAATTCGTCTTCAACAATGATGACTTTCACAATATCACTCCGGCTCAAAGCAATAACGTAGCTTGTGAGGCGACAGGGGTGCGTTGGTTAGGAATGTAAAACGCAATTTCCGTTCCTGGTTCCAGGCGGCGGATATGCAGCCCCTCGCCATATAACAACTTCACGCGATGATGCACATTCAGCAGGCCGATTTTATTGCCTGGCATTTCGTTCGCTTCGACCCGCTCAATCACCTTTGGATCGATGCCATGCCCGGTATCTCTTACCGCAATGCGTACTCGGTTACCGCACTCCGCAACGCTGATGGTGACAACGCCTTTTCCCTTGCAAGGCTGAATACCGTGGACGATGGCGTTCTCCACCAACGGCTGGATCAGCAAGCTGGGTATACAGCAATTCACCTCTTCATCAATATCGTAGATAACTGCCAGCTTGTCGCCAAAGCGGGCCTGCTCAATGGCGATATAGTCTTTGATTTGGTACAGCTCTTTTTTGATATCAATTTGCTCATCGTCTTTTAATTCAATGTTATAGCGCAGATAGCGCGACAAATTAAAGATCAGCTGGCGAGCAGTGTCTGGATTCAGACGGATCGACGATGAAATAGCGTTCAGAGCGTTAAACAGAAAATGGGGATTAATTTTACTTTGCAGGGCGCGAAGCTCTGCCTTATTTGCCATTTCCCGCAGCTGCTCGGCACGGGAAACCTCCAGTTGGGTAGAGATGATTTGCGACAGACCGACCGCCATCTCCTGTAATGACGAAGTTATCTGATGCGCATGGCAGTAGTAAATTTTCAGCGTCCCGGTCACAACGCCTTTCTCCCACAATGGGATCACCAGCATGGAATGAATCTCTGGTGTGCGGTGGGCTTCATCATTGTTTTTAATGATGATTTTGCCGTAATTCATTGCCTGACGCGTCGTTGGGCTAATGAAGTCATCGCCATTCTGATAGTTATGCTCACCGACGCCAACATAGGCCAGTACATGTTCGGTATTGGTTATTGCCACCGCATCGGCGTGAATGTCATCGCGGATAATTTCGCAAACTTTACGTAATGATTCGCTATTCACATGACGAAACAGCGGCAGCGTTTTATTGGCGATATCCAGCGCCAGCTTGGCCTGGCGCGCGGCGCTGGCCTCTTTTTCGCCCTCAACGCTTTGCACCAGCAGCACAATAAAGCCAATACAAACGCTGCCGAGGATCATCGGGATACCGATTTTGGAGACGATATCCAGCCCCAGCTCAGTGGTTGGCGCCCAGACAATCACCAGAATCATGGTCAACGTTTCACAGAGCATGCCGCCGAGAATACCGACACGCCAACGTTGCGCTTTAGGGATTTTCAGATTGATCCAACCAGAGATGCATCCCGCCAGAATACTGGTGATGAAGCAGGGGATAGCCGTCACGCCGCCAATATCAATTAAATAACGATGAATACCCGCGATCACGCCGGTAATGATGCCCACCCACGGGCCAAACAGAATCCCGCCTGACATTACCGCGATAATACGCACGTTAACCAGCGAACCTTCCACTGGTACGCCGGACCAGGTGCTGAACAAGGCGAACATCGAGAAAATGGCGGTAACAGCGAGCAGCTCTTTCGCTGAGTGCGCCGACTTGTGCAACAGCTCGCGAAACAGGCGGATACGAATAAGGAAGAACAGGCAGATAAGCATTAGCGCTGCCCGATCGAAGACCGCCAGCAGCATGTTGAATATTTCGTGCACGGGTGACTCTGAATAAGGTTTAAACCTCTATGATAGGTAACCTGAGGGCTGATGACCAGTGCGCTACTTTTGAGGAAAAACCACAAATTTAAAAGGGGATTGAAAGCTAAATGGTGTACTGGCAATGCATCTCTTGTCAGCATCAAACTAATTGGTAAATTTTTTGAAATTATATTGTTAATGCAATTGATGATAATTTTCTTGTTGGCGAATCTAAATTTCCTGTTTTTAATGTTTCGATCCTCTTTTTTTCGCATTGATAATAATTTTCTAAAACGCTGGACAGACAGAAATTAATCAGGCTATTTTCAAATCAGCCACCATCGTGGCTGCGTCGCTCGGACGGTCCGGGCGCTAACGTTAATCTGAGGGAATTATGGCTGACACTCGCCCTGAACGTCGCTTTACGCGCATTGATCGTCTCCCGCCTTACGTTTTTAACATTACCGCTGAACTGAAAATGGCTGCGCGTCGGCGCGGCGAAGATATTATTGATTTCAGTATGGGTAACCCGGACGGCGCGACCCCGCCGCATATTGTCGAAAAATTATGTACTGTGGCGCAGCGACCGGACACACACGGTTACTCTACCTCACGCGGTATTCCTCGGTTACGTCGCGCGATTTCTCGCTGGTATCGGGAACGCTACGATGTTGAGATCGACCCGGAATCAGAAGCCATCGTCACCATTGGCTCGAAAGAGGGGCTGGCGCACCTGATGCTGGCGACGTTGGATCACGGCGATACCGTGCTGGTGCCGAATCCAAGCTATCCCATTCATATTTACGGCGCGGTGATTGCTGGTGCGCAGGTACGTTCAGTGCCGCTGGTGGAAGGTGTCGATTTCTTCAACGAACTGGAACGCGCTATTCGTGAAAGTTATCCGAAACCGAAGATGATGATCCTCGGCTTCCCGTCAAACCCTACTGCGCAATGCGTAGAACTGGAGTTCTTCGAAAAAGTAGTGGCGCTGGCGAAACGCTACGATGTGCTGGTGGTCCACGACCTGGCCTATGCTGATATCGTTTACGATGGCTGGAAAGCGCCGTCAATCATGCAGGTGCCAGGCGCACGTGACGTAGCGGTCGAGTTCTTTACCCTGTCGAAAAGTTACAATATGGCGGGCTGGCGTATCGGCTTTATGGTCGGCAATAAAACGCTGGTTAGCGCGCTGGCACGCATCAAAAGTTATCACGATTACGGTACCTTTACGCCATTACAGGTTGCCGCCATCGCGGCGCTGGAAGGCGATCAGCAGTGCGTGCGTGACATTGCCGAACAGTATAAGCGTCGGCGCGATGTGCTGGTAAAAGGGCTGCATGAAGCGGGCTGGATGGTCGAAATGCCGAAGGCTTCGATGTATGTCTGGGCAAAAATTCCGGAACCGTATGCGGCAATGGGCTCGCTTGAATTTGCTAAGAAGCTGCTGAACGAAGCGAAAGTGTGTGTCTCGCCAGGAATCGGCTTTGGCGACTACGGCGACACGCATGTCCGCTTTGCGCTGATTGAAAACCGCGACCGTATTCGTCAGGCAATCAGAGGGATTAAAGCGATGTTCCGCGCTGACGGCTTACTGCCCGCCAGCAGCAAACATATTCACGAAAACGCTGAATAACGCCTTCGCCAGAAATGCAAACAGGAGCCAGATGGCTCCTGTTTTTCGTTTCGCAGTTTACTTTTAGATCATCAGGGCAAAAGTACCGGCCCAAACGATGACCATAAAAGAAATGCCCATAAAGAAATATTTCACTTTACATCTCTCCGCGTAATTACTGCTACGCCTGAATGACTTCATTACACCTGATACAGTGAGCTGACACCCGCGGGCATCACCTCAGAATTCTGAGCATATTGGCTCGAGACGGCGCTAATGTACGCCTAAAACTAAATCGAAACAAGTGGCATTTTCTTATTTACTTTTAGTAACTTACGAGTGTCGCATATCGGCGACAGATTGATTTCCGGCAGTAATAATTCACGATTCAGCGAAGGGAAAAATCTTAAGAAAAAAGCCATAAAAACCATGATGTTATTATGGCTTATCCGAGGAGGGAAAAAGTCTGGGTTATTTGCTAAACGTATAACGAGGCTTCACCCACCGGACGCGTTTTGAAGCGGCGATGGATCCAGAGATACTGCTCTGGTGCGCGCATAATCTCTTTCTCAATAATTTTGTTCATATAGGCGGCGGCCTGAATTTCATCAGCCGGATAGCCTTCCATCTCTGGCGTAATAAACAGACGGTAACCGCTATAATCGGTTTTTCGTACCATCGTCACAGTTAGCATAGCCGCGCCAGAGAGGCGAGAGAGGACGTAGGTACCATTGGTCGTGGCAACATTTTCTACCGCAAAGAACGGTGCGAAGGAGCTACCCTTACGACCATAATCCTGGTCAGGTGCAAACCATACGGCTTCACCTTTTTTCAGTGCACTGACAATGCCGCGCAGATTATTTCTACCGATCATCGCTTTATTGGAACGCATGCGACCACGGGTCTGCACCCATTCCATCAGTTGATTATTATGCGGACGGTAAGTTGCCATCATCGGTTGGCAAAGCCCCATTACGCGGCCACCCAACTCCAGCGACATAAAGTGCACACCGACAACCATCACGCCGCGATTTTGCATTTGTGCGCGTTGCAAGTTATCCAGCCCTTCGACATCAAACCACTTACGCACGCGACGATCTGGCCAGAACCACGCCATTCCGGTTTCTACCAACGCCATTCCGAGCGAGCGAAAGTTGTCGGTAATCATCTTCTCGCGCTCTTCAGAGGAAAGCTGCGGGAAGCAAAGCTCAAGGTTTTTGCGGGCGATGGATTCGCGACGTTTCAAGAAGGGCCTGGCCATTGTGCCGATACGCGTGCCAAGAAAGCACAGAACAGGGTAAGGAAGTTGTACCCAAAGCCAGAGTACGCCAAGACCAAACCACGTCAGCCAGTAGCGAGGATGCAGGAACTCGCGGGAAAATTTGCATTGTGGAAACATAGTTACCTTCAGTAGATACGAATTGTTGTATCGCAGAAGATTCCATGTCTACAGCGGTACACTCAATTGATTGGGCCATCATGTACGACAATGGTTCCTGTAAAGAGTGTAAAGACTAGTCAGGACATAACCACGAGGAGCATGAATACGGTTTTTCTATTTTATCACCAGCTGATTATTTTCAGCTACTGATTATTTATTGCTCAAGTAAATATTTTTCAGGGATGTACAGTCATGTCTATAATATATTGTTTTTATTGATGTTTTGTTAATATTGCCAGTGATTAAGAATTGTCTTACTATTGAAGTAAATAAAGTAACACGTTTTTTAGCACGGCAGGAGGTTGAGCTATGATTTATTTATGGATGTTTCTCGCCTTGTGTATCGTCTGCGTTAGCGGATATATCGGTCAGGTATTAAATGTAGTTTCTGCTGTCTCTTCTTTCTTCGGCATGGTCATCCTTGCCGCACTCATTTATTACACCACGATGTGGCTAACCAGTGGCAATGAGTTGGTCACGGGAATATTTATGTTTCTTGCACCAGCCTGCGGATTGATGATTCGCTTTATGGTGGGGTACGGAAGGCGGTAGTAGGGGGACGAAAATTTTTATGGCAGGTGTTCAGAGCACCAACTGAAGAGATTGTTCACCTGTGACCATCCATTTCGTGAATATATAATGCCACTTTAGAGCAATCGGCTGGACATGACCGTTATTGTTGAGTTGATGGCCGTTTTTACGGTCATTTCCGATAAAGGGCATTTGCATAGAATTGTGTGCAAACACGAAAAAAAGAGAGTATTAGGAATTTGGGGGCATTCCAGTAATTTACAATCAGAAAGGAATGACATATGTACCGGTCTTTCGATTTTGATAAAACCCCTGAAGTACTTCAGTCCGGATCTAACGGATAAAGACGTCATTTTAACCCAGTTAATCAAATAGTTAACCTCAGCTGCATTGACTGCGGAATTTGGCTCTCGTTTGATTCAGTAGTTGGAAGCATGGCCTTAAAACGGTTCCAGTAAAAAGATCATTTAAGCTACAACGGGCAGTTTCGAACGGGCTACGTCACGCGATTCTAATCGCTCGGTTGACTCCCTGTTAGTGAAAAGAGCCAGACCGCGCTGCCCGATAAGGTTAAACGGATTATCATTCTCTTGTTGCATTTGGGATACGTTGCCAGGATATCTGCAGTGAGATTGAAGATTTATATGTTTTCAGCGTGTCCGCTACGACTATCATCATCGTGGCAAATAAAGTTATTTCTGAGTTAAACCAGTGGCAACAACGTCCACTAGAAAAGTTCTAGCGTCTGGCTGGATGCTATTCAATATAAAATACAGGAAGATGACCGTTATCAGGACAAAGCAGTTAAGACGATACAAGAGCTGAATCTGGAAAGTAAAAAGAACCTCTGAGTCTGTATCTGCTTAAAAAAGAATCGCTAATTTCTGGTCATTTGTATTAAGTGACCAGAAAAATTAAAGCCCCTGCTTCGGGGCATAAATCATGCAATACTTTAGTGGCAGTGAATTTCGCTAATTAAGTTTGTTGGAACAATCATAACCCAGTTTGCTGGTTTGATTTGTATGGCTGAATTTGCGTTATCAATTTTTTCAGCGTGACATATTGAATAATAAAAATGATCATTTAAAAAAATGTTTTTCTTTGCCATTTCACTTTCTGATATTATGTCTGCATTCACAATATAAATACACAATAACACTCCGGAAATAAAATAAGATAAATAACTGATTGGCTTTGAGAAATTACATTGGGATAAACATGCTATGAACAATAAGATAGAGAGAAAATTTGTTCCTACAAAATATCTATCGGGAAATGTAATTTGATAGTTATTCAAGAGATCGCTGAGGCCGATTCTACCGAAAACAGTCGTAATAAGACAGATAAAGAGTGCGATCGCTAAAGTAAGTAAATGTTTTTTTATTGTTGCATCTTTAGTTTTGTAAATAATCGTTGTGCAAAAGATAACATATACGAATGATAGGGCTATCGATATTGAATCATTTAATTTTTCATACCACGGAAATACAAATGGATAAAGTAGCAGTCGAGCTGTTACCATTTCAATAATATTATTAGGATTATAGCCATAGTCACCAAGTCCACCAGAGCCATTGAGTCGAGGAAGTATAAATAAAGCTAATATGACCATGGATATTGCTAAAGGTAGCATATCCTTAATTAAAGTATATTTATTTTTAACATTCAACAACTTGAAGGAATAATAAACTCCTACAATTATAAATACGACTGGGTTTGTTGCGGCAGTTAACCAGATCATCATGTCAATAATAAATTTAGCAATTTTTTTATTGACGTACTCTCTCTGTATAATAAGAGCACTCGCTATAGCTGGCATATAAAAACCAATTTGTAACAAATGACCGATATTTTCAGATTGAGAATGGCCTAAGGGCAATAAGAGAGTTATGAAATATGCTAAAATAGAAAATAATGGATTGGATATTTTAATAATTAAATGAAAAGCCATAACGGCCATTAGACTATAGAAAAAATATGATACTACAGCTATAGATTGCGGAAGAAGTAATAAGGGACTCCCGCTTATAATACTGCTGATTGATGTTGATACAAACAAAAAGAAAATATTAAAGAATACAAAATAATCTTCTCTGGCATTAATGAAGGTTTCTAGCCAACCATGATTCAATGCATTAGCAACCCAGACACCATCTTCCGCATAAAGCCAGGGATTGATGATTGGAGTCGTATAACGCATAGCCAAAACTATCATGCCAAATATTATTAAAATAATATAACTGCTGATGTTTATATTTTTCATTTTCATTTTCCTTTTCCTTTTCCTTGATTATAAAATCCAAAACACGCTTTAAATAAGACAATCAATACGGAAAAGTTTCCTTTGATTCCATTTATTTTTGTAGGTATTTCACCTTTAGGATAACGACGAATGGTCGGAATTTCTAAGCAACGATAACCAAGTTGTGGGACTCGGTATGAAAGATATGCCAGTAGTTCATAAGATGAGAAAATATCACGGAACGGTGCAACACGCTCGTCAAGCAGCATTTTACTACTATAACCCCTAAATCCTTGAGTAGTATCTGTCCATTTAAATCCTGAAAAGAAACTAAGCATAGGCGCATGGATAAAGCGTATTGCAATATCTCGGGTGAGAGGAGTATTTTCTGCTACACCACCATTAAGGAAACGAGACGCCTGAACGAAATGTACACCATTTTTTAGAGCTGTGATAAATTGTGGAATAGCCACAGGATCATCTTTGTCATTTCCATCAATAGTCACAATGCCTTCATAACCTTGCTCAAGAGCAAAAGCATAGGCACATCTTAGCTGTGCGCTTAGCTTACCTGGTGCTTTTTTCAGTATTAGACCACGAACGCCTTTTTCCTGTAGGATATTGGGATTCAGAGAACCATCGGTGCTGCCACCATCAACAATAATTATATCTGCATAAGTTGATACATTTATGGCAGCCATTCTTGCTAATAGGTTATGTATGCGAATGCCCTCGTTAATTACGGGGATAACGACACAATAATTGTGTTTTTTACCAAGCCACATTTGGTTTTCGTAGGCAGGGACTTGCCATTTGGCGCGAAGTGTTTGAGATATGAATTCAGTCATAATGTTTACTTAACTTTAAGGGTAATAAGGGCGACACCACTCATCACCAACAGAATTCCAGTAATGGTAGACCAGTAAACTGGTTCGCGGAAAATAACGACAGAGAATAATGCGACACAGGCAATTGCACCAGAGGTCAGTATTGGGTGTGCTACATTCAAAGGTAAAAATGCCAGTGTAACAGCATATAACAAAAAGGCAATTCCATATAGAAATATCCCTAACCATAATGGCCAATTTGCAAGCGCGGCAAGAGGTTCAGTCAGACTTGGAAGCCTTCTGGGAGGGGTTATTGCTAATTTTATCAGAACACTGGCCGAGGCATTAGAAAATATGCCAAGAATCAAAATGAGCCACTTCATTCTATTCCCTCTTTCTACTGACGATAATGAGAAATTGCGAAATCAAGAGCATCCTCAATAGAGGAAAGCGAATGTTTATTTTGGGGATCGAGCATTTCAATTGTTGCAATAGAGTTCGGTAATGCGTGATAGAGAGCATTAGCAATATGCGTATGGTTCGCACCGCTACAGCCTAAAGGAGCCAGATCTGGTTCACTGAGATGAATGTGACCTATGATATCAGCGTCTTGCTGAAGGATATCATTAATATTTTCTTTGTTAATTATGATGGCACCAGTATCCAGCTGCATTTTAATTGCAGGGTGATTTACTTGCCGAACAACAAAAGCAGTTTCAGCACTGTTAATCATAAAATTTGCCCCGTAACAGACTGGGTTTGGTTCAAGGCAAAAATAAACGCCTTCTTGCTGTGCAATATCACCAAGATGATTAAAGAAATTTATTGCAATTTCAAGAGTAATACTATCAGACAATCCCTTTCGGTCGCGGTTTTTAGGTGATCCAAACACTAATGCTGGAATTCCTAAACCGGCAGCAATACGACTGATAGCCTGTAAGTGAACCAACATTTTTTTTTGTACTTCGTTGGTTGAAAAAATATTTAACCCTTGAGTTCCAAATAATAGTGATTGCATACCAACTAATGAAATTCCATTATCATGCCAGTAATTGCGAACGGCAAATATTTCGCGTTCACTTGCGTCTAACGGATTGGGGAAGTATTTTCCAGGGACAATATCTATTGCATCAATCTGTCTGGAATGTAGTAAGTGACAGATGGAATTATCATTAGTTATATTCCAGGCCATACCTGAGAGTGAAAGTCTCATTTTAATTACTGCCTATTTCAGATTGTGCATAAGCGCGTATTGCCATCAATGATTCACGACGGTTATACTGATAGTCATGATCGTTAGTAAATAGGTGACTATGGCAACTTTTCATATCGTAATATCCAGGTTTATCCTGAATGTGATTGCAAAACTCGAAGCCAAAGCTATGTTGTGCTATATCAGCGACGCTTATTGGTGCCGCAGTCAAATGTATCAGTGATAATTTATGTTGTAGCGCAATATTAATGTCATACCACAAGTTGATCATCGGGTAAAATTGAAAAATACTACGACTTTCAATTTGTAAAATATTATTTTTATGCAAAAAATCATAGATAATGTTTTTTTTGAGACCTGGCCCAACGAGGCCTGGTAATCGTACAATTAGATTGTCTGGGAATTGTTTGCTAACAAATTGTTCTAAATAATATCTGTGTGCACCGTAAGCATGTAATCCTTCTGTTTCGATTGATGTGGTCTCATCAACATTAACTGGATCTTTAAAGACATCTACAGTACTAATCAAAATAAATTTTTGACAAGATATTGTTTTTAATTTTTCAATTAGGTTATTGATTTTTTTTATGTCGCCGGCAGGGTCTTTATTTGCAAGCCATTTTTGTGCAGGGGCACCGGCACAAACTACCGTGTCAAATGTTTTTCCAACAATTTCGTCGATGTTGGTTGAGCGATATAGTGCATCGAAACGACGTTGCCTTAATAAAGTTGTACCGACAAAACCGGAATATCCAATCAATGCGTCCATTCTTCCCCCATAGTCTGTGGTGTTAAACCATCACGACCAGTTTGTACATAATTAGACTCTAGTGGCAGAGAAGTGTGCATAACATTAAACCTATCGGTATTAACCATGACTTCACTTGTTCGTTCATAAACCACTGCATACTCTGCCTGTGAGTTGCTTTCATCCAACAGGCGCCCCAAATACTCGCCAAAAAAAGCCATCATGACGAACTGAATTATAAATAATGAAGTTACAACTAATATAGTCGTTGTCCAGCCTTCAACAATAAGCCCACTGAACAGATGGATCAACACGCTATAACAAGCAAATAGAAAACCCGCAAGACTTCCGCCGAAACCGAGAATAGACATCCAACGTAGCGGCTTCGTGGAGTTAAATATTACCAAGTGCATCAATCGATGCAATGATTTTACTACCCCGGCGCCCTCTGATTGTTTTAGAGGTTTGTAGATGAGGGCTTCGGCTGGATAGCCGGTTTTGTGAATACGAAGATAGAATTGGTGGTGAAATCGACCGATTCGAGTAACGGCATTTACAGCGCGACGGCTTAAACAACGTAACCCCGTTGAGTTAGAAGGAATCTCATAATCTATGGTGCGCAATGCAACATTCATGAGTCGACGAAGTATCCGATAACGTAGTGAACGAACGTTATTCGAAACACCAATTACGACATCGGCACCTTCACGACATTTGTTAACACTTTGAGGTACGACTTCTACTGGATCGGCCAGTGGATTCCATAAAACAACAAAATCACCAATAGCACTTTCTAATCCAGCCGCTAAAGCAACATCATGAAATACGGAAGTGGATAGCTGGATTATTCGTACACAAGGAATATCCTTCAACACTCGATCTTCTACCTGTGCGCTAGTACTGTCTAACCCCGGTGCTATAACGACTAATTCGTAATCACTGTATAGCGTATCCAGAAGTGAGGCAAGTTTAGATAAAGGAGCATAGATATCATTCAAGTGGTCTGGAATGACAATAACGACTGATACAAAAGATTCACTTTTCATTTTTATCAACTCAACTCGATCACGCGTTCTATTTCATGTAGAGCATCATAAATATTGTCAATTTTCCCACCCATCACGCAGTGAAGCCCCTTCAATATATAATTCGGGCGAAATAAAATTGGGCGAGAATCATCGCTATCGCTTCGTGGAAGGATTGTTTTTACTTCCCAGATTGAGCTTTGATATTGGCATTCACTCAAACAAGGGATATAACGTGTGGCATCTCTTATCATATGCCCCCAGGCCGAATGCCGTTCATTCAGTTCATACTTTCTATATGCATCCTCATAAGGTTTATTTGGTCTGTCATTCCATTGGTAATGGGGTGTGTATCGAACATGGCTGAAGGAATGTAGTTGAGCTGGTGGGAATGGCATAACAGAAAAAAATGGGCCGCACATTAGTGTTAGCCCCATTTTTTTTAGCTCATCTGGAACAGTTACAAGACACATTTCCGTCATTTCATGACGAAGGGGAATTAATGTAAGCTCAGAACCATTCAAGAGATAATTAATTCTTGAATAAGTACAATTGAAAAGATGATCAACATAACTAATATCTGGTTGTCCAGATATTGTTGTGATTACCTCTAACCCCTCACCAGATTTGCTAACTTTTTCAACAACCGCGTCCGTTACAATAGTAACTTTCGCCGCTGAAAGCCGTTGTAGCATTGTATTACGCAGCTTATGGGAATCAAATGCATACTCACGGGTAGTAAACACCGCATCAATAAGTACAGGATTAATCAAACGTTTCACTGACGGAGGAGCATCTTCACATTCAGCACCTATACGTTGACAAAATCGACTAAATTGTGCACCTGTTATTTTACTCAACGCACCTGCAACAAGGTAATATTTGGCAAAATCATCTTCAATGCAGTCGCGAAATTCTGTAACAAAACGAGGGAAAGAGATACGAGAGCGTAACGCTGTCAAGATGCTGCGTGGATAATGATAGCCATTGTGCACTCGAGCCTGATTAACATAGGATGCACGGGACATGAGTTCTTGACTTTTCTCATAAACTGTAACTTTACAACCTTTCAATGCAAGTTGTTCTGCCAGATACAAACCAAAAAAACCGCCTCCTGCGATTGCAACATTTTTACTCCCCATAATCGTAACCTCCGAAAAATACGTTAAAACTAAAAGTATTAACGTTGGTAAGTTTTGGCTTGCAAAAATTTAACCGCAGTTATATTTTTAGATTATCCTTAATATTAAGATAATACTTAATTCATGAGATGAATGAAAGTCTATTGTGAATTTTTAGTGGTTTATTGAATTTGTTCAGCTGAACAGCGGTGATATGCTCACCTTAGAACAAACAAGTATCCCAATGAAAAGAAGAAATTTCAGTGCAGATTGTAAATGCGAATCCGCTCAACGGGTTGTTGACCAGAACTACACAGTGGCAGATGCCGCCAAACTATGGATGTCGGCCTTTCCACGATGACAAGATGGGGCAAACAACTGCGCAATGAGCGTCAGGGCAAAGCACCAGAAGCCTCCCCGATAACTCCGGAACAAATCGAAATACGTGAGCTAAAGAAAAAGCTACAACGAATTGAAATGGAATACGAAATATTAAAAAAGGCTACCGCGTTTTTGATGCCGGACTCCCTGAACAGTTCTCGATAATCGGGAAACGCAGGTCGCGTTATCCTGTGGTCACTCTCTGCCATGTGTTCGGGGTTCATCGCAATAGCTACAAATACTGGATCGTTCTGGAAAACCAGACGGCAGACGGGCTGTATTACGCAGTCAGGTACTTGAGCTACATGGCATCAGCCATGGTTCGGTCGGAGTAAGAATCATCGCCACAATGGCAACCCAGAGAGGCTATCAGATGGGGTGCTGGCTTGCTGGCAGGCTTATGAAAGAGTTGGGGCTGGTCAGTTGCCAGCAGCCGACTCACCGGTACAGGCATGGCGGTCATGAACATGTTGTTATCCCTAACTATCTTGAACGGCAGTTCGCCGTGACAGAACCAAATCAAGTAGTGTGGTGTGGCGGCGTGACTTTGTTGGCTCGCTCCATTGCGCCGCGATCTTCAAATCTGCGGATTACTTCCAGCAGTTGCATCGGCTCAATATCCTGAATTTCGAGGCCGCCGATGATAGGTAAAATGTCGTCATCAAACATTTTTGCAAGTTCAGTCGCATACCCTACAGACCAGACTTGCTTCTTGTGCTCGTACCATTCCTTGTAAATGGCGCTAAAGGAATTGTTGTTTGACGAAGCCTTTTTCGCTTTTACCGGATCGATGCCAACCGAGATGTCTTGCCTCGCAGTCCATGCCTTATCCTTTGCCTCCTGCAAAGTCATAAGCGGATATTTTCCGACGGTCAGTATTTTCTCCTTACCGTCAATTTTGTAGCGAAGCTGTCATACCTTTTTACCGGACACAGGGACATAAAGGTACAGGCCATTACCATCGAGAAGGCGTAATGGTTTTTCTTTCGGCTTTGTTGCTTCAATCTGCTTAACGGTGAGCATGGGTAAAATTATTTTATCCACTTTTTACCCGTCATGGAGTGCGGCTGTTAACAATCTTACGCGAACCATGACGAACTGTGGATGCACGGGAAGTTTGATATTCAAGGGGATTTCGCGGACTGGTACAGATGATGGGAGCGAACTGATAAATGGTGTCCCCTGCAGGAATCGAACCTGCAATTAGCCCTTAGGAGGGGCTCGTTATATCCATTTAACTAAGAGGACAATGCGGCATGAGTATAACCGCTATTAAACAGCGGGGTAAGTACACTGCCGCTCGATTGCTTAAACCCTCGCCACTTATAGCGGATTTTTATCATTTTTCTTAATGGTTTCCGCACGTTCTGCTTTCTGGCGTGCCTCTTCTTTACGCTTGTTACTCATATCGTTACGGATCTGCGCATGGCTCATTAATGCGAAGATGAAGGTACCGCCGCAGATGTTCCCCGCCAGAGTAGGTAGCGCAAATGGCCAGATGAAATCACTCCAGTGCAGCGCGCCGTTAAATACCAGATAGAGGATCTCTACAGAACCGACGACGATGTGGGTTGTGTCGCCCAGTGCAATAAGCCACGTCATCAATATAATTACTACAATCTTTGCCGCTCCCGCCGCAGGGAACATCCATACCATAGTAGCTATTAGCCAGCCGGAAATGATCGCATTGGCGAACATCTCGCTGGGCGAGTTCTTCATCACATCCATGCCGATTTTGACAAACGCATCGCGGGTTTCTTCATTAAAGATTGGCATATACTCAAAAGCCCACGCCGCAATAGCTGTTCCCAGAATATTACCTAACAGAACCACCCCCCAAAGTCGCAACAATAAACCGACATTGCCCATTGTCGGCTTTTGCATTACAGGCAGTACCGCAGTAACTGTATTCTCGGTGAATAATTGTTGGCGCGCCATAATAACGATAATAAAACCAAAGGTATAACCGAGATTCTCCAGCAAAAAACTGCCCGGTACGCCTTCCAGTTCGACATGAAATATCCCTTTTGCCAGTAGCGAAGCGCCCATCGACAGACCCGCCGCAATGGCTGACCACAGTAGCGCCATCGCGTCACGTTCCAGCTCTTTTTCGCCGTCCTGACGGATATGTTCGTGGATAGCCATTGCCCGGGAAGGGAGCCGGTCTTCATCTATTTCAATTTTTTTTCCGCGCTCTTTTTCTTCGCTCTCGACTTCAATTTCGTCGCTGTGTTTATCAATTTTATCGTTATCCATGGTGAGTTCTCTTGATTAGCACGTATAGCTAAAGCGTAGCGGCTTTTTTGCTCGCAACCGGCGGGAGTTACTCTGAAAATACATAAAAGGCAACGTTTGCCTTTTTCTGTTTCTATAGAATCAAGTAGCCTACAGGGCGGTGATTACCAGGCTATGATCAAATCAGTAAAACAGGGCGTATGGACATCATTTGACGTGCTGTTACAATCGCCCACACCTAAACAGGCGGATACGGTATCGTTCCGTCATGGATGGCAAACTGCATAAGCCATAAAAAAACAGGGAGACATTTATGAAGCTTCGCCTGTCGGCGCTTGCTCTGGGAACTACGCTTCTGGTGGGGTGTGCGAGTTCCGGAACAGATCAGCAAGGGCGTTCTGACCCGTTAGAAGGGTTCAACCGCACCATGTACAATTTTAACTTCAATGTGTTAGACCCGTATGTGGTTCGACCGGTGGCTGTCGTGTGGCGTGATTATGTTCCGCAACCGGCACGTAATGGGTTAAGCAACTTTACTGGCAACCTTGAAGAACCTGCGGTGATGGTTAACTACTTCCTGCAGGGCGATCCTTATCAGGGGATGGTCCACTTTACCCGCTTTTTCTTGAACACTCTTTTGGGGATGGGCGGTTTTATTGATGTTGCTGGGATGGCGAATCCGAAACTGCAACGAACGGACCCTCACCGCTTTGGTAGCACGCTCGGCCACTATGGCGTGGGGTATGGGCCTTATGTCCAGTTACCGTTCTACGGTAGCTTTACGCTGCGTGATGACGGCGGTGATATGGCTGATGGCCTCTATCCAGTGCTTTCGTGGTTGACCTGGCCGATGTCGGTAGGTAAATGGACGCTTGAAGGTATCGAAACGCGTGCGCAACTGCTGGATTCTGATGGCCTGCTTCGTCAGTCGTCCGATCCTTACATCATGGTGCGCGAGGCGTACTTCCAGCGTCATGATTTCATCGCCAATGGCGGAGAACTCAAACCGCAGGAAAACCCGAACGCGCAAGCGATTCAGGATGATTTAAAAGATATCGATTCTGAATAAGAGCCAATAAAAAAGGTGAGTTGAAAAACTCACCTTTTTTCTTATTAAACTAACGTGTTATTAGAACGCGTAGTTAAAGTTCGTGCCGAACAGCCAGGCTTTACCTTCAGACTCGAACTGATATGGCCCTTCGTTGATCTTCACGCTTTGACCGTGCATATAAGAGACACCGACATCTACAGAAGCATCTTTATTAAATGCATAAGTAGTACCTGCACTCAGCCAGAAACGGTCCTGATCCGGAATGGAGATAGAACGGTTCTGTGCAGGAACTGGGCTGTCATCGAAGGCAATACCGGTACGGAAGGTCCAGTTATCATCGTAGTAATAAGTTGTACCTAACGCGATGCGGTAAGCATCTTTAAAGCCTTCATGCTTCTGGAACAGCGTATCACCACTGGTTGATGTTGCTTTCAGTTGTTGGAACTGACTCCAGCTAGTGTAAGCCAGGCTATAGTGAATCGCCCACTGCGGCGCTACACGGTTATAACCAGATACTTCCCACATTTCAGGCAGATTCAGCGTCAGATATCCTGACTGTGTTGCACCACCTGTGGCACCTGGCAAACCAAAGTTGTAGTTATTCAAACCAATTGGCAGATCGCTACTGTAGTTACCTTTGAAATCAATTTTTACTTCAGAACGGTAGGTCAACGCGTAGCGGTTATTTTTATCCAGTTCATACAGGATACCGGCATTCCAACCGAAGCCCCATTGGTTACCGTTCAGGTGAGCAATTTTGGTGTTGCTTTCAATACCATTAGCGGTTGCCGCCAGTGCTTGACCCTGTGGTGTCCGTCCGGCTGGAGATTGCATAATCTGACCAGCAACCAGTTGCCCCAGATCGCCCGCGAAACGTTCAATTTTCGCACGAGCATAGACGGCGTTCAGACCAAGACCGAAACTCCAGGAGTTGTTTAAGCGGTAGGCACCGCTTAAGTTCATGTTCACGGTTTCAAGGTCAGTTGTACCGCCTACAGAACCGCCTGCATAAGTGTCGTTAAATTCTGTTGCCAGACCATAGTTAGAGGTAATGGAAGCCCCCCAACCAAATTGGTCATTTATCGGCGCAACAAAATGTGCGTTCGGAACCCATGCCGTAGGTGCGATGTTATCCGCGTCGAGGCTACGACCAGACGGAGAAGTTCCGCTGATATTCACATCCGGATCAATATAAACCGCGCCCGCTGAAAAAGTTGGGCGGTCAAACATGGTAATCAACGCGGGGTTACGGCTGACGTTACCAGCATCATCGGCAATTGCGCCTTCCCCTGAATAAGCCCGGCCCAGGCCTGAGGAAGAAAATTCGTTTAACTGAAAGCCTGCCGACCAGGCCTGGGTGGAGATAAGTGCCACTGCGACTGCGATAGCAGACTTTGTAAACAGGGTTTTCTGGCTCATGACCATAACCTCAATAATTTATTTTTATACAAACTATGTTACGTGCTGTAACAGGAGCGCGAAGTGTAGGGTCTGATGTACATCTTAGAAATCAGACCAGTGGCGAGAGTATAGGTCGGACCAGATGGGATGTTGCAAGTATGTTTCTATATTTTTTCAAATATGATCTAAGAAACGCGATCCAGCTGGCAAAATTTGGAGGTGGCGCACTCATGGATTCGGGTGAATTTTGTTTTAGATCATTTTTAAGTGTGATTTCGGTCGCTTATCCGATTTTGCAGAATTAACAACTGGAGTGGCACTTTTCAGAAGCGTAAAATATCCGCAACGTTTATCTGGCACCTTGGGTGCACATACAGAGGAAATCAACGATGAGTAAATGTAGTGCTGATGAAACCCCGGTTTGCTGCTGTATGGATGTTGGCACCATTATGGACAACTCCGATTGCACCGCGTCTTACAGCCGTGTGTTTGCAAACCGCGCAGAAGCAGAACAAACGCTGGCGGCGCTGACTGAAAAAGCCCGTAGCGTGGAATCCGAACCGTGCAAAATCACCCCGACCTTCACTGAAGAGTCTGATGGTGTGCGCCTGGATATCGATTTCACTTTTGCCTGCGAAGCTGAAATGCTGATCTTCCAGCTGGGTCTGCGTTAATTCCTCTCGGGTACATACGCCCCTGCCAGCAACAGGCAGGGGCGTTTTCTTTTCTTTCTCCTGTCTTCAGTGTGTCATAGCTCTCACTTTCCTTTTTCTCCGCTTGGCTAAATGTAAAAAAATAGTTAAGACTATGATCAGGTCAGACCACTTTATATATTTTTTTACAGGGGAGTGTTATGGGTCAGGTTTTACCGCTGGTTACCCGTCAGGGCGATCGTATCGCTATCGTTAGCGGGTTACGTACGCCTTTTGCCCGCCAGGCGACGGCTTTTCATGGCATTCCTGCTGTTGATTTGGGGAAGATGGTCGTAGGTGAATTGCTGGCACGCAGCGAAATTCCCGCAGAAGTGATTGAGCAACTGGTCTTCGGCCAGGTTGTGCAAATGCCAGAAGCGCCCAATATTGCGCGTGAAATTGTTCTCGGTACTGGAATGAATGTGCATACCGATGCTTACAGCGTCAGCCGCGCTTGCGCTACCAGTTTCCAGGCCGTCGCGAACGTTGCTGAAAGCCTGATGGCGGGAACTATTCGAGCGGGGATTGCCGGTGGGGCAGATTCCTCTTCGGTATTGCCAATTGGCGTCAGTAAAAAATTGGCGCGCGTGCTGGTGGATGTCAACAAAGTTCGAACCATGAGCCAGCGCCTGAAACTCTTTTCTCGCCTGCGTTTGCGTGACTTAATGCCCGTACCGCCTGCGGTGGCGGAGTATTCCACCGGATTACGGATGGGCGACACCGCCGAACAAATGGCGAAAACGTATGGCATCACCCGTGAACAGCAAGATGCGTTGGCCCACCGTTCGCATCAGCGTGCTGCCCAGGCATGGTCAGACGGTAAATTAAATGAAGAAGTCATGACCGCGTATATCCCGCCTTATAAACAGCCTCTCGCGGAAGATAATAATATTCGCGGCAATTCCACGCTTGCCGATTACGCAAAGCTGCGCCCGGCGTTTGATCGTAAACACGGAACGGTAACGGCGGCAAACAGTACGCCGCTGACCGATGGCGCGGCAGCGGTGATCCTGATGACTGAATCCCGGGCGAAAGAATTAGGGCTGATACCGCTGGGATACCTGCGTAGCTACGCATTTACCGCTATTGATGTCTGGCAGGACATGCTGCTCGGCCCGGCCTGGTCAACACCGCTGGCGTTGGAACGTGCTGGTTTGACAATGGCCGATCTGACGTTGATTGATATGCACGAAGCGTTTGCCGCCCAGACTCTGGCCAATATTCAGCTGCTTGGCAGCGAACGTTTTGCTCGCGACGTACTGGGTCGTGCACATGCCACAGGAGAAGTGGACGATAGCAAATTTAACGTGCTTGGCGGCTCGATTGCTTACGGGCATCCCTTCGCGGCGACCGGCGCGCGGATGATTACTCAGACCTTACACGAACTTCGCCGTCGTGGCGGTGGATTTGGTTTGGTGACCGCCTGTGCCGCAGGTGGGCTTGGTGCGGCAATGGTTCTGGAGGCGGAATAATGGAAATGGCATCAGCGTTTACTCTTAATGTCCGTCTGGACAATATTGCCATCATCACCATCGACGTTCCCGGCGAGAAAATGAACACCCTGAAGGCGGAATTTGCCTCGCAGGTGCGCGCCATTATTAAGCAACTCCGCGAAAACAAAGATCTGCGTGGTGTGGTGTTTATCTCTGCGAAACCAGACAACTTTATCGCTGGCGCAGATATCAACATGATCGGCAACTGCAAAACGGCGCAAGAAGCGGAAGCACTGGCGCGGCAGGGGCAACAGTTGATGGCGGAGATTCATGCTCTGCCAGTTCCGGTTATTGCCGCTATTCACGGTGCCTGCCTGGGGGGCGGGCTGGAGTTGGCGCTGGCGTGTCATGGCCGCGTCTGTACTGACGATCCTAAAACTGTCCTCGGTTTGCCGGAAGTACAACTTGGATTGTTACCCGGTTCAGGCGGTACTCAGCGTTTACCGCGCCTGACAGGCGTCAGCACAGCATTAGAGATGATCCTCACCGGAAAACAACTTCGGGCGAAACAGGCATTAAAGCTGGGGCTGGTGGATGACGTCGTTCCGCACTCCATTTTACTGGAAGCCGCAGTTGAGCTGGCGAAGCAGGATCGTCCATCTTCCCGCCCTCTACCTGTACGCGAGCGTATTCTGGCAGGACCGTTAGGTCGTGCACTGCTGTTCAAAATGGTAGGCAAGAAAACCGAGCAGAAAACTCAGGGTAACTATCCGGCGACAAAACGCATCCTTGACGTTATTGAAACCGGATTAGCGCAGGGGACCAGCAGTGGCTATGACGCCGAAGCCAGGGCGTTTGGTGAACTGGCGATGACGCCGCAATCGCAGGCTTTGCGTAGTATCTTTTTTGCCAGTACTGAAGTGAAGAAAGATCCCGGCAGTGATGCTCCGCCTGCGCCATTAAACAGCGTGGGGATTTTAGGTGGTGGCTTGATGGGCGGTGGAATTGCCTACGTTACTGCCTGTAAAGCGGGTCTGCCGGTAAGAATTAAAGATATCAATGCCCAGGGCATAAATCATGCGCTGAAATACAGTTGGGATCAGCTGGAGGGCAAAGTGCGTCGCCGACATCTCAAAGCCAGCGAACGTGACAAACAACTGGCATTAATTTCGGGAACGACGGATTATCGCGGCTTTGCCCATCGCGATCTGATTATTGAAGCGGTGTTTGAAAATCTCGAATTAAAACAAAAGATGGTGGCGGAAGTGGAGCAAAATTGCGCCGCTCATACCATCTTTGCTTCGAATACTTCATCTTTACCGATTGGCGATATCGCCGCTCACGCCACGCGACCAGAGCAAATTATCGGTCTGCATTTCTTCAGCCCGGTAGAAAAAATGCCGCTGGTGGAGATCATTCCTCATGCGGGGACATCGGCGCAAACCATCGCCACCACGGTAAAACTGGCGAAAAAACAGGGCAAAACGCCGATTGTGGTAAAGGATAAAGCCGGGTTTTATGTCAATCGCATCTTAGCGCCTTATATTAACGAAGCTATCCGCATGTTGACCGAAGGTGAACGTGTTGAGCAGATTGATGCCGCACTGGTGAAGTTTGGTTTTCCGGTGGGGCCAATCCAACTTTTGGATGAGGTAGGAATTGATACCGGGACTAAAATTATTCCTGTACTGGAAGCTACTTATGGAGAACGTTTTAGCGCACCTGCAAATGTTGTTTCTTCAATTTTGAATGATGATCGCAAAGGCAGAAAAAATGGCCGAGGTTTCTATCTTTATGGCCAAAAAGGGCGTAAAAGCAAAAAACAGGTCGATCCTGCCATTTACCCGCTAATTGGTGCGCAAGGGCAGGGGCGACTCTCCGCACCGCAGGTTGCTGAACGGTGTGTGATGTTGATGCTGAATGAAGCAGTACGTTGTCTGGACGAGCAGGTTATCCGAAGTGTGCGTGACGGGGATATTGGCGCGGTATTTGGAATAGGTTTTCCGCCGTTTCTTGGTGGCCCATTCCGCTATATCGATGCTCTCGGTGCGGGGAAAGTGGTTGCAATAATGCAACGGCTGGCCACGCAGTATGGTTCTCGTTTCACCCCTTGCGAGCGTTTAGTCGAGATGGGCGAGCGTGGGGAAAGTTTTTGGAAAACAAGTGCAACTGACCCTCATTAAAAGGGTCAAAGCTATATGAATCCGCGCTGAGTGGCGGCGTGTTGGTCAATATGTAAACGCATGTTGACTATACTTACGCCATTGAGGTAAAAAACAGCGTTTCATTCGGTGAATGGATAAGGCACAATGCCGGCCACCGTTTTCTTTTTTTAGTTTCAGATGAAAGAAGACGGGCGAATCTGGTTAACAAAAGCGGTGCAATATGCAAGTTTTTATCATGCGTCACGGCGACGCAGCCCTCGATGCCGCCAGTGATTCGGTTCGTCCCCTGACCACTAACGGTTGTGACGAATCTCGCCTGATGGCGAACTGGCTGAAAGGTCAAAAAGTGGAAATCGAACGCGTTCTGGTGAGCCCGTTCCTGCGAGCCGAGCAAACACTGGAGGAAGTAGGGGATTGTCTGAACCTGCCTTCCAGTGCAGAAGTTCTGCCGGAGTTAACGCCCTGCGGCGATGTTGGTCTGGTCAGTGCCTATTTGCAGGCGTTGACCAATGAAGGTGTTGCTTCGGTGTTGGTTATCTCCCATTTACCGTTAGTCGGGTATCTGGTCGCCGAGTTATGTCCGGGCGAAACGCCGCCTATGTTTACCCCCTCGGCCATTGCCAGCGTAACGCTTGATGAAAGCGGAAACGGCACATTCAACTGGCAGATGAGCCCGTGTAATTTGAAGGTGGCGAAAGCTATCTGATTCGTTTGAAAAGATGCCCGATGTAAGGTTTACACCGGGCATCTGCCTTCTTGCAATACGATGAATTTATTCAATATCGCTGATGGAGTCGGTGCGCTTCAATGGTAGCATGTTGAGTGAAAATCGTATCCGCGTATAAATTTTTATTTGAAATATTCCGCTCTGTGGATAGACCATGCCACTCATTTAATGGTGGGTGTTTTTTCGCATATCTGAACTAACGAAACATATAAAAGGAATAGGTAAAGATATTATTTAGTCTTAATTTTATATTGCTTGTAGCGTTTAAATATTATATTTCACCAAAAATAGAATTACAATCCAGTTATTTTTCTTTGTCTGTTTTATGAACAAATGGTATTTGTTTTTGGTATGCCAGTAATGCTTTTTAACCATTTTATTGGACTTTTATAAGATTATCCTGATAAATGGGTGCTGTTTTTTATATATTAAGAAACTCTACATTCAATCGTTAGTAAATTTAATTTGTATTGCGTTCCTGAAAATATCACCATCCACCCACACCAAAGAATATCTTCTTATGCGACCTATTTTCTTGTTAGTTAGATCGGATAGCTTATTCAATGGCTGGGTATAAATAATTGCTATTGACTGAATCAATGTATTGCAATGTTTATATTTTTAATTATTTATGGTTTAAGGACAAATAATGAGTAAGTTTGTAAAAACAGCTATTGCTGCAACAATGGTAATGGGGGCGTTCGCTTCTACTTCAACAATCGCTGCTGGCAACAACGGTACTGCACGTTTCTACGGCACCATTGAAGATTCCCCGTGCTCCATCGTTCCTGATGATCACAAACTGGAAGTCGATATGGGTGACATTGGTTCGGGGATCCTGAAAAACAACGGGACTTCCACACCAAAAAATTTCCAGATCCATCTGCAAGACTGTGTGTTTGACACTCAGACAACCATGACCACGACCTTCACCGGTAACGTGTCCTCTGCCAACAGCGGCAATTACTACACTATTTACAATACTGACACTGGCGCGGCATTTAACAATGTCAGCCTGGCGATTGGTGACGCTCAGGGTACCTCTTACAAAAGTGGCATGGGCATCGACCAGGCAATCGTAAAAGATACTTCTACCAACAAAGGCAAAGCGAAGCAGACTCTGAACTTTAAAGCCTGGCTGGTGGGTGCTGCGGATGCGCCAGATCTGGGTAATTTCGAAGCAAATACCACCTTCCAGATTACTTACCTGTAAGGCATACCCCCATAGCGACACTGCTATGGGGGATTTAAATGGATTTTGACCGAACAAGAATAAAAACGGATAGAAACGTGTATGCCTGACCATTCTCTTTTTCGATTACGGATACTTCCATGGTGCATTGCGCTGGCAATGTCAGGAAGTTATAGCAGTGTCTGGGCTGAAGACGACATTCAGTTTGATTCCCGTTTTCTGGAATTAAAAGGCGACACAAAAATTGATCTGAAGCGTTTTTCCAGCCAGGGGTATGTAGAACCCGGAAAATACAATTTACAGGTTCAACTAAATAAACAGCCATTGGCGGAAGAGTACGATATTTACTGGTATGCTGGCGAAGATGACGCGAGCAAAACCTATGCTTGCCTGACACCAGAATTGGTGGCGCAGTTTGGTTTAAAAGAAGACGTGGCGAAAAATCTGCAATGGAGTCACGACGGTAAATGCCTGAAACCCGGCCAACTGGAAGGGATGGACATTAAAGCTGACCTGAGTCAGTCGGCGTTAATCATTTCATTACCACAAGCTTATCTCGAATATACCGATATTGACTGGGACCCGCCTTCACGCTGGGATGATGGCATCTCCGGAGTCATCGCGGACTACAGCATCAACGCACAAACACGACACGAAGAAAATGGTGGTGATGACTCTAACGAGATCAGCGGCAACGGTACGGTTGGGGTTAACCTCGGGCCCTGGCGCTTGCGAGCCGACTGGCAGAGCGATTATCAGCATACCCGCAGTAACGATGAAGAAACCGATAACAGCACCGAGAAAAACTGGGACTGGAGTCGTTACTACGCATGGCGCGCGTTACCGAGCCTGAAAGCCAAACTGTCGTTAGGTGAAGACTACCTCAACTCCGATATTTTCGATGGCTTTAACTACATTGGCGGTAGCATCAGCACTGACGATCAAATGCTGCCGCCGAACCTGCGCGGTTATGCCCCGGATATTTCCGGCGTGGCGCATACGTCGGCAAAAGTCACCGTCAGCCAGGAGGGCCATGTGATCTATGAAACCCAGGTGCCTGCCGGGCCATTTCGTATTCAGGATCTTGGGGAATTTACCTCCGGTACGCTGCATGTGCGCATTGAAGAACTGAACGGGCAGGTGCAGGAATACGACATCAGCACCGCCTCCATGCCGTTCCTGACTCGCCCCGGCCAGGTTCGCTACAAAGTGATGATGGGGCGTCCGCAGGAGTGGGGACACCATGTGAACGGGGGATTCTTCTCAGGTGGGGAAGCCTCCTGGGGGATAGCCAACGGCTGGTCGCTGTACGGCGGGGCGCTGGGCGATGAAAATTATCAGTCAGTCGCACTTGGCGTAGGGCGCGACCTCTCCATTTTCGGGGCGATGGCCTTTGATATCACCCATTCGCATACCCGGCTTGACGATTCGACCGCTTACGGAAAAAGCACACTTGACGGTAACTCCTTCCGGGTCAGTTACTCTAAAGACTTTGATGAACTAAATAGCCGCGTCACCTTCGCCGGATACCGCTTCTCGGAAGAGAACTTTATGACCATGAGCGAATATCTTGACGCCAATGACAGCAATATGGTGCGCTCCGGCAACGATAAAGAGATGTACACCGCCACCTATAACCAGAACTTCAGAGATATCGGTGTTTCTGTTTATCTGAACTATACGCGCCATACATACTGGGACCGCGAGGAGCAGACCAACTACAACGTAATGCTTTCCCATTATTTCAACATGGGCGGCATTCGTAACATGAGTATTTCTCTGACCGGTTATCGTTACGAGTATGACAACAGCGCCGATAAAGGCGTTTATATCTCCTTAAGTATGCCGTGGGGCGATAACAGCACCGTGAGTTACAACGGCAATTACGGTAGCGGTTCAGACAGCAGTCAGGTGGGGTACTTCAACCGTATTGATGATGCCAGTCACTATCAGATAAACGTTGGCGCCAGTGAAAATCACTCTAGCGTAGATGGCTATTACAGCCATGACGGTTCAATGGCGAAGGTGGACCTTAGCGCCAACTACCATGAAGGGCAGTACACTTCTGCCGGGCTGTCGCTGCAAGGCGGGGCCACGCTAACTGCGCACGGTGGCGCGTTGCATCGTACTCAAAACATGGGGGGGACGCGCCTGCTTATAGACGCTGATGGCGTGGCTGATGTACCGGTCGAAGGTAACGGTTCAGCGGTTTACACCAACATGTTTGGTAAAGCGGTTGTTGCAGACGTCAATAACTACTACCGTAATCAGGCCAACATCGACATCACAAAACTACCGGAAAACGCTGAAGCCACCCAGTCAGTGGTGCAGGCGACGCTAACCGAAGGGGCGATTGGCTACCGTAAATTTGCGGTTATCAGTGGGCAAAAGGCGATGGCTATTCTGCGCCTGAGCGATGGCAGTTATCCGCCATTTGGCGCAGAAGTGAAAAATGAACACGACCAGCAGGTCGGCCTGGTTGACGATGGCGGCAACGTCTATCTGGCTGGGGTAAACGCTGGCGAACGTATGAGTGTTTCATGGAATGGGGCGTCCCACTGTGAGATCTTGCTGCCGGACCCGCTTCCTGCCGACCTGTTCAACGGCCTGTTACTGCCGTGTCAACAAAAAGGTACTGTGGGGCCTGCCACTCCTGTGAAAGTAAAACCGGTGATTAATGAACAGACGCAGCAGGTGACTCCTACAGCAGCGCCAACCTCAATTTCAATAAACCAATAACGTGATTAAGGAATGATCCATGTTTACTACTTTGACTCCTACAATAAAAATGGTTGTTCCGGCGCTGGCGATCGCCGTCAGCTTCGCCGCTCATGCATCGGTGACGCCCGACCGCACTCGTTTAATCTTCAATGAAAGCGACAAATCCATCAGCGTAACTTTGCGCAACAATGACTCTAAGCTACCGTACCTGGCGCAAAGCTGGATAGAAGACGAAAAGGGCAACAAAATCAGCTCGCCTTTGACGGTACTGCCGCCGGTACAGCGTATTGATGCGATGATGAATGGTCAGGTAAAAGTCCAGGGAATGCCGGATATCAATAAATTGCCCGCTGACCGTGAGAGCATGTTCTACTTCAACGTGCGCGAAATCCCGCCAAAATCTAACAAACCCAACACACTGCAAATTGCACTGCAAACGCGGATCAAACTGTTCTGGCGACCGAAGGCGTTGGCAGAAATCAACATGAGAGATCCGTGGCAGCACAAGGTGACGTTAACCCGTAATGGTCAGGCCTTCACCGTCAATAATCCGACGCCATATTACGTCATTATCAGCAACGCCAGTACGCAGAAAAATGGCAATCCGTCAGTCGGCTTTACGCCGCTGGTGATGTCGCCGAAAACGTCCGCGCCACTGAATGTGAAGATGGACACCGTTCCTGTGCTGACTTACGTCAACGACTACGGTGCGCGGTTGCCGCTGATCTTCACGTGTAATGGTAATAGTTGCCAGGTAGATGCAGAGCAGAGCCGCAAAGGCTGATGGCAGGAGCGCCCCGATGAAAGGATCTTGTTTAGCCTCGACTGCGGTCTGTTTGCTGATGTGCAGCGTCGGTAGTTTACCGGCGATGGCTGGCAGTAAATCCGTAGAGTTAACGCTGCGCGTGTTAGTGGATGCGCCGCCACCCTGTTCAGTGAAGGGCAGTGCGGTTGAGTTTGGCAATGTGCTTATTAAAAACATTGATGGTGCCAGCTATCGACAGCCAGTGGCTTACACCCTGAACTGTCAAAACAGCTCCTCCAACGATCTGCAAATGCAGTTACAAGGAACAACCAGCACCATTAACGGCGAAACGGTGCTCAGTACCGGCATTAATGGTTTTGGTATTCGGGTACAGAATGCGGCCGATCATTCTCTTTTTGTTCTCGATAGCGGCCACTGGATGCCATTTAACATTGGTAGCTTGCCGACCCTGGAAGCCGTCCCGGTGAAACAAAACGGTGCGCAACTCACTGCATCAGAATTTAGCGCAACGATGACCATGGTGGTTGACTATCAATGAAACGATTTGCGTTTTGCTTATTGTGTGGCTGTGTCGGTAGTGCCCTGGCAGCCGATAACGACATCTCATTTCACGGTACGTTGGTTGCGCCGCCTGCTTGCACCATTAGCGACGGCAAGACAATCGAAGTCGAGTTTCGTAATGTGATTATTGACGATATTAACGGTGATAATTTCCGCCAGGAGGTACCCTACACGATCTCATGCGACCCCGATATTCGTGACGATGCCTGGGAGATGACGCTAACCTGGATGGGAAGCCAAACAAGCTATGATGATGCCGCCATCGAGACAGACGTAACAGGGTTAGGTATTGAACTTCAGCAAAATCACCAGCCATTTAAGCTGGGTACGCCGCTGAAAATCAATCCTGAAAATCCGCCGACACTGCAAGCCGTCCCGGTAAAAGCCACTAATGCAGATCTTAGCGATGGGACATTCTCTGCTTACGCAACATTACAGGTGGATTACCAATGAACCTGAAACAAACATTTCACTCTGCAACGGTTCTGGGCGTTGTGTTGCTGTCACCCTGCGCATCAGCGGCGGAAAACTTACATTTCTACGGTAATTTACTCAGTAAATCTTGCACGTTGGTGGTGCAGGGGGAGGTTCTGGCTGAAGTGCATTTTCCTACGGTGAGCCGCAAAGATTTAATGGTTATCGGGCAATCGGCGCGGGTACCCGTTGTATTTCAACTTAAGGATTGTAAGGGGCCTGCGCAATATGAAGTAAGGGTAACGCTGACAGGGACAGAAGATGCAGAACAGCCCGGTTTTTTGGCGCTGGATGCCTCATCTGCTGCACAGGGCGTGGGGATTGGCATGGAAAAAACGGATGGAACTCCAGTGCCGGTCAACAACACAACCGGAGTGACTTTCTTGCTCAGTAACGGCAATAACAATCTTAATTTTAATGCCTGGTTACAGGCGAAAAGCGGTCGTGAAGTAACGATGGGGGAGTTTACTGCCTCTCTGACTGCAACATTTGAGTACATTTAAAATGAGAATACTACGATGGTTGTGCTGCCTGGTGATGTTGATGTGCGCCACGGAAGGTCTGACTGCGGGGCATAGCGTTGATTTATACTACGGTAATAGCGAAAATCCACTGTCTGCTATGTTCTTTAACCTGAAAATAATGATGCCTTCGGGGGTCTATGATGGTGAATATAAAAGCGATGGCGTGTTGCGTACTGGCGATTATTTGAGCAATGTCAGTTGGAGTGGCCCCCCTCCAGCACCTTCGGTTAAATTGTTAAGCTTCAGGCAAAATCTCAATAAGTCTTTATGTCCGGGACTACCTTCTGGATGGGACTGCGGACAGCTTACCTTTGAAATTATTGTCTCTGCGGATATTGAATCTTATTTTTATTGTCCGTGGCTGGTGGTTATGAACGACGTAGTTACTTTACCTGCGTATCAAGGAGGCCTGTCATACCCGGGGCCGAATGGTTACGCCACGGTCTGCCCGACCGTTTCTGTTACGCCTTATGATATTTCATGGGATGAGAGCTATGTCAATAAGTCGAAACTTCTCACTTTGCAGTCGACGGGCGAGGTGGTTGAGAAAACACTTTCAACCTATTTGATGAAAGATGGAAAATTGTGTGATAGCTCGCAGATGAATGAAACCGGAGGTTACTGCCGCTGGGTCGCGCAGATGATTACCTTTACTGCGACCGGTTGTGATAAGGCGGAAGTCACTGTCACGCCAAACCGGCATCCGATTACGGATAAGCAACTGCACGATATGATCGTGCGTGTCGATACCAGTAGCAGGCAGCCCATCGATTCTACCTGTCGATTCCAGTACATATTGAACGAGTTGTAGCAAGTAGGCCGGATCAGGCGTTTACGCCGCATCCGGCTTTTACCATTCAGGGCAACTCTGGCGGCAGCCACTCTTCCACTTCAATCAACACTAACAACGCCGCATCTCCGCCGTACTCTTTCGGTGCCTGGTGAAACGCCATCACATGCGGATGTTGCGCCAGCCACAGCGGCGTTTGCTGTTTTAAAATATGCTTACCATGACCATGCATCACGCAGGCACAAAACACATGCTCACGGCGGCAGGCGGCGATCAATGCGCCTAACTCTTGTTTGGCTTGCAATTGCGTCAGACCATGCAAATCTAAAAACAGCTCTGGTGAATAATCACCACGACGCAGTTTCTTCGCCTCAAAATGGCTCACATCCGGGCGGACATATTTAACCGGACCTTCGGTATTTAATAACGGTTGAAACTCATCGGAGAAATAATGACTGGCATCAGCCTGTTCCTGAATCAACCGCTTCACCGGCACTTCGCTGATTTTTTTACGCTGCGGTCGGTGGACAATTGTGTCCTGCTTAATCTTGCGAGTGCCCGCCATCAACTGGCGAAACAGTGCCTGGTCCTCCTCGCTGAGTGTTGTTTTCTTTTTCATTTATGTATCTCTGTTTTAATTTTCCTACAGTTTACCCGACTCGCAGCGCAATCGATCGGTCAAAACGTATTTTTCCTGCGTCATCGCCGCGTGAATGCTGATTTATCGTCATCTTCATGGCAAACTAGCCGCCGAAATTAATGCGACCATGCCCTGGAGGAATACGTGGATAAAATTTTCGTTGATGAAGCAGTAAATGAGCTGCAAACCATTCAGGACATGTTGCGCTGGTCGGTTAGCCGCTTCAGCGCGGCAAATATCTGGTACGGCCACGGCACCGACAACCCGTGGGATGAAGCGGTGCAACTGGTATTGCCATCGCTCTATCTGCCGCTGGATATTCCGGAAGATATGCGCAACGCCCGCCTGACCTCCAGCGAAAAACACCGTATTGTTGAGCGTGTGATCCGCCGCGTCAACGATCGCGTTCCGGTGGCCTATCTGACCAACAAAGCCTGGTTCTGCGGCCATGAATTTTACGTCGATGAACGCGTGCTGGTGCCGCGCTCACCGATTGGTGAACTGATCAACAATAAGTTTGCCGGACTTATCAGCAAGCAACCGCAACATATTCTGGATATGTGCACTGGTAGCGGTTGCATCGCCATTGCCTGCGCTTATGCCTTCCCGGAAGCGGAAGTCGACGCGGTAGATATCTCTCCCGACGCGCTGGCGGTAGCCGAACAGAACATCGAAGAACATGGTCTGATCCACAACGTCATTCCGATTCGTTCCGATCTGTTCCGTGACTTGCCGAAAGTGCAGTACGACCTGATCGTCACTAACCCGCCGTATGTTGATGCGGAAGATATGTCCGACCTGCCAAACGAATATCGTCACGAGCCGGAACTGGGCCTGGCATCTGGCACTGACGGCCTGAAACTGACGCGCCGCATTCTCGGTAACGCGGCAGATTACCTTGCTGATGATGGCGTGCTGATTTGTGAAGTGGGCAACAGCATGGTACATCTTATGGAACAATATCCGGATGTTCCGTTCACCTGGCTGGAGTTTGATAACGGCGGCGATGGTGTGTTTATGCTCACTAAAGCGCAGCTTATTGCGGCACGGGAACATTTTGGAATTTATAAAGATTAAATTTACTCGTCATTCTTCAAGTTGCATGTGCTGCGTCTGCGCTCGTTCACCCCAGTCACTTACTTCTGTAAGCTCCTGGGGATTCACTCACTTGTCGCCTTCCTGCAACTTGAATTATTTAGAGTAAAAAATGCAAACACAACAATAACGGAGCCGTGATGGCTGGAAACACAATTGGACAACTCTTTCGCGTAACCACCTTCGGCGAATCGCACGGGCTGGCGCTCGGCTGCATCGTCGATGGTGTTCCGCCAGGAATTCCGCTGACGGAAGCGGATCTGCAACATGATCTCGACCGTCGTCGCCCTGGGACCTCGCGCTATACCACCCAGCGTCGTGAACCGGATCAGGTAAAAATTCTCTCCGGCGTTTTTGAAGGTGTTACCACTGGTACAAGTATTGGCCTGCTGATCGAAAACACCGATCAGCGTTCCCAGGATTACAGCGCAATTAAAGACGTTTTCCGTCCAGGCCATGCCGATTACACCTACGAACAAAAATACGGTCTGCGCGACTATCGCGGCGGTGGACGCTCCTCCGCCCGCGAAACCGCCATGCGCGTTGCGGCAGGGGCGATTGCCAAAAAATATCTCGCTGAGAAATTTGGCATCGAAATTCGCGGCTGCCTGACCCAGATGGGTGACGTTCCCCTGGAAATCAAAGACTGGTCGCAGGTTGAACAAAATCCGTTCTTCTGCCCAGACCCGGACAAAATCGACGCGTTAGATGAACTGATGCGCGCGCTGAAAAAAGAGGGTGACTCCATCGGCGCGAAAGTCACTGTGGTGGCAAGTGGCGTACCCGCAGGACTTGGCGAACCGGTATTTGATCGTCTGGATGCCGACATTGCTCATGCGCTGATGAGCATCAACGCGGTGAAAGGTGTGGAAATTGGCGATGGTTTTGACGTGGTGGCGCTGCGTGGCAGCCAGAACCGCGACGAAATCACCAAAGAAGGTTTTCAGAGCAACCATGCAGGCGGCATTCTTGGCGGTATCAGCAGCGGGCAGCAAATCATTGCCCATATGGCGCTGAAACCGACCTCCAGCATTACCGTGCCTGGGCGCACGATCAACCGCTTTGGCGAAGAAGTTGAGATGATCACTAAAGGTCGCCACGATCCCTGTGTCGGGATCCGCGCCGTGCCAATCGCAGAAGCGATGCTGGCAATCGTTTTAATGGATCACCTGTTACGGCAGCGGGCGCAAAATGCCGATGTGAAGACTGATATTCCACGCTGGTAAAACATGAACAAAACCGCGATTGCGCTACTGGCCCTGCTTGCCAGTAGCGTCAGCCAGGCAGCGACGCCGTGGCAAAAAATAACCCAACCTGTGCCGGGTAGCGCACAATCGATAGGTAGTTTTTCTAATGGTTGTATCGTCGGCGCTGACACGTTGCCGATACAGTCCGAACATTATCAGGTCATGCGTACCGATCAGCGTCGCTATTTCGGTCACCCGGATCTGGTGATGTTTATTCAGCGTCTGAGTAGCCAGGTGAACAATCTGGGCTTGGGTACGGTGCTGATTGGCGATATGGGAATGCCCGCTGGTGGGCGTTTCAACGGCGGTCACGCCAGCCACCAGACCGGGCTGGATGTCGATATCTTCCTGCAACTGCCAAAAACACGCTGGACCTCCGCGCAGCTCTTGCGCCCGCAGGCATTAGATCTGGTTTCCCGCGACGGTAAACGCGTTGTCCCCACGCTGTGGAAGCCGGAAATTTTCAGCTTGATCAAACTCGCCGCCCAGGACAAAGACGTAACGCGCATTTTTGTTAATCCGGCGATTAAACAACAACTTTGCCTTGATGCGGGTACCGATCGCGACTGGTTACGAAAAGTGCGACCCTGGTTCCAGCATCGCGCACATATGCATGTACGATTACGTTGTCCTGCCGATAGTCTGGAGTGTGAAGATCAACCTTTACCGCCACCGGGCGATGGTTGCGGGGCAGAACTGCAAAGCTGGTTTGAACCTCCAAAACCGGGAACAACAAAGCCTGAGAAGAAGACACCGCCTCCGTTGCCGCCTTCCTGCCAGGCGCTACTGGATGAGCACGTGATCTAATGGAAACGTTTAATAGCCTGTTTATGGTTTCCCCGCTGTTGCTGGGAGTCCTCTTTTTTGTCGCCATGCTGGCGGGATTTATCGACTCGATTGCCGGTGGTGGTGGGTTACTTACCATTCCGGCGTTAATGGCGGCGGGGATGTCTCCAGCTAACGCGCTGGCAACCAATAAACTGCAAGCTTGTGGTGGCTCAATCTCGGCCACTATCTATTTTATTCGCCGCAAAGTCGTCAGTTTAAGCGACCAAAAACTCAATATCGCCATGACCTTTGTTGGCTCAATGAGCGGCGCACTGCTGGTGCAATATGTTCAGGCCGATATATTACGGCAGATATTGCCCATCCTGGTGATTTGCATCGGCCTCTATTTCTTATTGATGCCCAAACTGGGAGAAGAAGATCGCCAGCGCCGGATGTACGGTTTGCCCTTCGCGTTAATTGCCGGTGGCTGCGTCGGTTTTTATGACGGATTCTTTGGTCCGGCAGCAGGATCGTTTTATGCGCTGGCCTTCGTTACGCTGTGCGGATTCAACCTTGCCAAAGCCACTGCCCACGCAAAATTACTCAACGCGACTTCAAACATCGGCGGTTTGCTGCTGTTTATTCTCGGCGGCAAAGTGATCTGGGCAACGGGATTCGTGATGCTGGTGGGGCAGTTCCTCGGCGCACGTATGGGTTCAAGACTGGTGTTGAGCAAAGGACAAAAGCTGATCCGCCCGATGATCGTAATCGTCTCGGCGGTGATGAGTGCCAAATTACTTTATGATAGCCATGGACAGGAGATCCTCCACTGGTTGGGGATGAACTAATGAACACTACACACCACTACGAGCAGTTGATTGAAATTTTTAATAGCTGCTTTGCCGATGAATTTAATACCCGTCTGATTAAAGGCGACGACGAACCGATCTATCTTCCTGCTGATGCGGAAGTACCGTATAACCGAATCGTCTTCGCTCATGGCTTTTATGCCAGCGCCATCCATGAGATTTCGCACTGGTGCATTGCCGGGAAAGCGCGCCGTGAGCTGGTTGACTTCGGCTACTGGTATTGCCCGGACGGACGCGATGCCCAAACGCAAAGCCAGTTTGAAGATGTTGAAGTTAAGCCGCAGGCGCTTGACTGGTTGTTCTGCGTGGCGGCGGGATATCCGTTTAACGTCAGTTGCGACAATCTGGAAGGGGATTTCGAACCGGATCGCGTGGTGTTCCAGCGGCGGGTACATGCGCAGGTGATGGATTATCTGGCAAACGGCATTCCGGAACGTCCGGCACGCTTCATAAACGCATTACAAAATTATTATCACACGCCGGAACTTACGGCGGAACAGTTCCCGTGGCCGGAAGCGCTCAACTAAAGCCAGCGCCACGTTTTACAATGAGGAAAGAAGATGATCGCGGAGTTTGAATCACGCATTCTGGCATTAATCGACGGTATGGTTGACCATGCCAGTGATGATGAGTTGTTTGCCAGTGGGTATTTGCGTGGACACCTGACATTAGCCATCGCAGAACTGGAAAGTGGTGATGACCACTCCGCTCAGGCGGTACACACGACCGTTAGCCAGAGTCTGGAAAAAGCCATTGGCGCGGGTGAATTGTCGCCGCGTGACCAGGCGCTGGTAACCGATATGTGGGAACACCTGTTTCAGCAGGCTTCACAGCAGTAATTTGTTAGCGTCTGGAGCATAATGCCTGATGCGACGCTTACCGCGTCTTATCAGGCCTACAGGTTACACGTAGGTCGGATAAGGCGTTCACGCCGCATCCGACATTGATTGCACCATGCCTGATGCGACGCTTACCGCGTTTTATTAGGCCTACATGTTACACGTAGGTCGGATAAGGCGCTCACGCCGCATCCGACAAATAATGCCAAAGCAGATTACCCGACCTTAACCGCTTTACCTTTCAATAACTTCCGCACCCATAACCGATTCGGGTTTAACGCCGCCAGCGTACTGGCATCCATCGGAATTGGTTCTTCACTCATCTGCGCCGCCAGAATTTCGGCGCATAGCGGGGCAGAGCACAAACCACGCGAACCCAAAGCAGCTAGCATAAAGAGATCGGTATAAACTGGTGCGCTGACCGCGTTTTCTTTTTGTTCTGCCAGCGAGGCATATTCCGCGAGTGTTGCGTCATAATCAGGTACATTGCCTACCATTGGCAGATGATCGCGGGTGGCACAACGTACACCGCAACGAGCGTCTTTATCACTGACATCAACTTCTTTCGCCCACTGCGCTTGCGGGAAACAATCAATCAACCGCTGGCGGTTCTGCTGCTGATCCTCCTCACTGTACGCTGTCTCTTCACTACCGCGATGGTAACTGGCACCAATACAATGGTGCTGATTCGCCGGATTTTGTGGCGTGAGATAACCGTCATAGCACAGCACCTTCTTCAGCGTCGCCAGTTCCGGCGTTGTCGGAATATGGCTGACCTGACCGGCAACCGAATATACCGGCAGAGATGATGTTTGGCTGAAACGGCTGATTTGATGCCCGTTCGCCAGTACCACCACGCTATGCGTCGCTTGCTGATTATTCTTAAAACTCAACAACCAACAGTCATCTTTACGGGATAAATCTTGTAACTGATGTTGATAATGAATCTGCAAACCTTGCTGTTCTGCCAGTTCCAGCACATTACGTGTCAGTTCCGCCGGACACAGCCAGCCACCCTGCGGATAAGTAATGCCGCCGCAATGGGTCGCAACGCCCGTAATTTGTTCAACCTCATTTGCCTCAACGGCAACAGCCAACTCTGCGGGTAAATCCATCGACAGCATCTGTGCGATTTTGTGCTGACTTTTTTCATCCCAGCCTAACTGCGTGACGCCGCACCAGTCATGATCAAATTTAACGGGCAATAAATCATAAATCCGACGAGCAAAAGTAAACGCATTAGAGAAAAAGCGGTTTAGCGATTCATCGTGTTTACTTAAGAGCGGATACAGCGCTCCCTGACGATTGCCGGAAGCACCCAGCGCGGGGGCTTCATCCGCGCAATAAAGCGTTACCTGCCAGCCGCGACGCAATAGCGCCAGTGACAACAACGCGCTGGCAATACCGCCGCCGATAATCGCCGCTTCCCGTTTGCTGCTGCCCGTACGGTTAAACCACGGCGTGGAGCAGGGGAGTGGTAATGCCTGTTCCATCACCCCGCAAAGCATTTCCCGTTTGCGCCCAAAGCCCTTACGCTTTTGCATCGTGAATCCGGCTTCCTGCAAACCACGGCGGACAAAACCGGCAGACGTAAAGGTTGCCAGCGTGCCGCCAGGGCGCGCCAGTCGGGCCATTGCATTAAACAGGTTTTGCGTCCACATATCCGGGTTTTTCGCGGGCGCAAAGCCGTCCAGAAACCAGGCATCCACTTTTTGATTCAGCGAATCGTCCAGTTGGCTGGTCAGTTCGTTAATATCGCCAAACCATAAATCCAGCGTTACGCGGCCTTCATCGAGCAATAACCGATGGCAACCGGGCAGGGGTAAAGGCCACTGTGCCTGAAGCTGTTCCGCCCACGGCGCCAGTTCTGGCCAGTGTTGGTGCGCTAACGCTAAATCAGCACGAGTGAGGGGAAATTTCTCAAAACTAATGAAATGTAAGCGTTGTAACTGCGCCTGCGGATGCGCTTCGCGAAACTGAGCAAATGCCTGCCATAGCGTCAGGAAGTTTAATCCGGTGCCGAAGCCGCTTTCTCCTACCACAAACAAAGGATGTGGATGACAGGGGAAGCGTGCCTCTAATTGGTTACCCCCAAGAAAAACATAACGCGTCTCTTCCAGTCCGTTATCGTTGGAAAAATAGACATCGTCAAAATCTCGGGAAACAGGTGTACCCTCAGCATTAAATTCGAGGTTGGCAGGTTGTATGGAGTAGTGTTTCACGTAAGTTACTCGTCTTACAGGCGGTGACTCGATCTTAGCGATGTGTGCCAGGCTGCGCAAATTTCTCTATTAATTGGCTGATCGGACTTGTTCGGCGTACAAGTGTACGCTATTGTGCATTCGAAACTTACTCTATGTGCGACTTACAGAGGTATTGAATGAAACGTGCAGTGATTACTGGCCTGGGCATTGTTTCCAGCATCGGTAATAACCAGCAGGAAGTCCTGGCATCTCTGCGTGAAGGACGCTCAGGGATCACTTTCTCTCAGGAGCTGAAGGATTCCGGCATGCGTAGCCACGTCTGGGGCAACGTAAAACTGGATACCACTGGCCTCATTGACCGCAAAGTTGTGCGCTTTATGAGCGACGCATCCATCTATGCATTCCTTTCTATGGAGCAGGCAATTGCAGATGCAGGCCTCTCCCCGGAAGCTTACCAGAATAACCCGCGCGTTGGCCTGATTGCAGGTTCCGGCGGCGGCTCCCCGCGTTTTCAGGTGTTCGGCGCTGACGCAATGCGCGGCCCGCGCGGCCTGAAAGCGGTTGGCCCGTATGTGGTCACCAAAGCGATGGCATCTGGCGTTTCTGCCTGCCTCGCCACGCCGTTTAAAATTCACGGTGTTAACTACTCCATCAGCTCCGCATGTGCAACTTCCGCACACTGTATCGGTAACGCAGTAGAGCAGATCCAACTGGGCAAACAAGATATCGTGTTTGCTGGCGGCGGCGAAGAGCTGTGCTGGGAAATGGCCTGCGAATTCGACGCAATGGGCGCGCTGTCTACTAAATACAACGACACCCCGGAAAAAGCCTCCCGTACTTATGACGCTAACCGTGACGGTTTCGTTATCGCTGGTGGCGGCGGTATGGTTGTGGTCGAAGAACTGGAACACGCGTTGGCACGTGGTGCGCATATCTACGCTGAAATCGTTGGCTACGGCGCAACGTCTGATGGCGCCGACATGGTTGCTCCGTCTGGCGAAGGTGCAGTTCGCTGCATGAAGATGGCGATGCACGGTGTTGATACCCCAATTGACTACCTGAACTCTCACGGTACTTCGACTCCGGTTGGCGACGTGAAAGAGCTGGCGGCTATTCGTGAAGTGTTCGGCGATAAGAGCCCGGCGATTTCTGCAACCAAAGCAATGACCGGTCACTCACTGGGCGCTGCTGGTGTACAGGAAGCTATCTACTCTCTGCTGATGCTGGAACACGGCTTTATCGCCCCGAGCATCAACATTGAAGAGCTGGACGAGCAGGCTGCGGGTCTGAACATCGTGACCGAAACGACCGATCGCGAACTGACCACCGTTATGTCTAACAGCTTCGGTTTTGGCGGCACCAACGCCACGCTGGTAATGCGTAAACTGAAAGATTAATTTGGAGTAGGTCGGATAAGACGCGCCAGCGTCGCATCCGACGATACGCACCAATACCGCATCCGGCACTAACGTAAAAGGGAACCTGATGGTTCCCTTTTCACATCATTGACAATCGCCGTCTGTTCCAGGCAAACTTCCCGTTTTGTCGATATCCTGCTAGAAAGACGTACGCGTTAAATCCTGCCAACGCACCGTAACCCTGAAAACCAGAGAGATGAGACGGGGAGACACCTCGCCTTGCGCTGCATTCTGGAGTAATGCATGACTGCTGTAAGCCAAACAGAAACACGATCTTCTGCCAATTTTTCGCTCTTCCGCATCGCTTTTGCGGTTTTTCTAACCTACATGACCGTAGGGCTGCCGTTGCCGGTTATCCCGCTGTTTGTTCATCATGAACTGGGCTATGGCAATACCATGGTCGGGATTGCCGTCGGTATTCAGTTTCTGGCTACAGTGCTGACGCGTGGCTACGCCGGGCGGCTGGCCGATCAATATGGCGCAAAACGTTCAGCTCTCCAGGGCATGTTCGCCTGTGGTCTGGCTGGCGGCGCGCTGATGCTGGCGGCGCTATTGCCTGTCTCCGCACCGATTAAATTTGCCCTGCTGGTCGTCGGGCGTTTGATTCTTGGTTTTGGCGAAAGTCAGTTGCTTACGGGGGCTTTGACCTGGGGATTGGGCATTGTCGGGCCGAAACACTCCGGCAAAGTGATGTCGTGGAACGGGATGGCGATTTATGGCGCACTGGCGGTGGGCGCACCGCTTGGCTTGTTGATTCATAGCCATTACGGTTTTGCCGCACTGGCGCTTACCACAATGGCATTGCCTTTACTGGCGTGGGCTTGTAACGGCACAGTACGCAAAGTACCGGCAATGGCGGGAGAACGTCCGTCGCTGTGGAGCGTTGTCGGGCTTATCTGGAAACCGGGTCTTGGTCTGGCGCTTCAGGGCGTTGGCTTTGCGGTTATCGGGACCTTTGTTTCGCTCTACTTTGCCAGCAAAGGATGGGCGATGGCTGGTTTTACGCTCACCGCATTTGGCGGCGCATTTGTCGTGATGCGCGTGATGTTTGGCTGGATGCCAGACCGTTTTGGCGGCGTGAAAGTGGCGCTTGTCTCTTTGCTGGTCGAAACGGTCGGTTTGTTGCTGCTCTGGCAAGCGCCTGGCGCGTGGGTGGCATTAGCCGGTGCGGCACTAACCGGGGCAGGGTGTTCACTTATCTTCCCGGCGCTCGGTGTGGAAGTCGTTAAGCGCGTTCCGTCTCAGGTTCGCGGTACTGCGCTCGGCGGTTATGCGGCGTTTCAGGATATCGCCCTCGGTGTTTCCGGGCCGCTGGCTGGTGTCCTGGCGACCACATTTGGCTATTCGTCGGTATTCCTTGCCGGGGCGATATCGGCGGTGCTGGGGATTGTCGTGACGATACTGTCATTTCGTCGTGGTTAACTCAATAACCAGATTAATATCACTATGATGGCGGTCAACAATATCCACAGGCTGGGGCGCATTGCCAATTCTTGCATCGTGTTAATGAATGGCGTAAAGGGATTGAGCAACGGTTGAATATCTCGCGGTTCAGTCCCATTCACCCGCCGCTGATAAAGCTGGTTGAGGATATCCTCGGCCTGTGCGGAAGTCAGGGCTGATTGCGCAGAAAGGCCATATTTTTGCTCAACATAGGTCGATAATACCGTCAGTTCGCCGGCATCCAGTGGCTGTTTTAGCGCCATCTGAAGTGATTCCAGCGTCGGTGTATTTTGCTGACTTAACACCTGACGTGCCTGCAACCAGGTAACCAGGTGGGTAAACATTTTTGCCGGGATCAACTCACCATTTTTTACCCCAGAAAGTTCCAGCATTGATTGCCAAATCTGTTTGCTGGGTTCTCCCGTTGCCGCCGCGAGTTTAGTGACCAGTTGCTTGAGTGTATTGTGTTCTGCCGGTAACAAAGGACGGTCGGTCGCCGGGCGCTGTTGCGGCTGCGGGATAACCATCTTCCCTTCCTTTAACAGAGTCAGGACGGTTTTTAATTGCTCCGGTGAGAGTTGATTCAGCGGCGTCTGACCAAAGTTATGGCGGATGTAATCTGTAACCGCCTGACGATTATTCCCCAACCGTAAATACTCGCTCAATTGAGCCAAAAGCTGGCGGACAGAATGGCTTTCTTGCGCGGCCAGTAAACGTTGTGCAAGGTTATGTTCTGCGGCGGGGAAGTTGCGTGAAAGTAACGGTGAATCACCCGGCAGACCGATATCGTGCTTTATACTGGCCCACAATTCCGCGCTCTGTTGTTGCGTCAGAGAAGTCACTTTGGTCATCAAACTTTCCAGCACTGTACGTTGCAAGCTGGATAAAGGCTGATTGCCTGCGCCAGACGACAGTTTATCCCCCTGACTCGGTGGTTGCCCGGGAGGGGCGGAAATAGGTTGTATCATTACGTATCCTTCTACCTGAAATCATCGCAAGTATGCCTGGCCGCGAGATTATGGCACACTTGTTCGGTTAACTCTCGTTCTCATACAGGTACCACAAACGTGAAAATCCTTGTTGATGAAAATATGCCTTATGCCCGCGAATTATTTAGTCGCCTGGGGGAGGTGAAAGCGGTTCCGGGGCGTCCAATTCCAGTTGCTGAACTGGATGATGCAGATGCTTTGATGGTGCGTTCGGTCACGAAAGTGAATGAATCTTTGCTGGCAGGAAAACCAGTAAAATTTATTGGCACCGCGACTGCAGGGACGGACCATGTCGATGAAACGTGGTTAAAGCAGGCGGGAATTGGTTTTTCTGCTGCACCTGGCTGCAATGCGATTGCGGTAGTGGAATATGTTTTCTCGTCACTGCTGATGCTTGCCGAACGCGATGGATTTTCACTGCACGAGCGTACCGTGGGGATCGTGGGCGTCGGCAACGTAGGGCGACGGTTACAGGCGCGGCTGGAAGCGTGGGGGATCAAAACATTACTTTGCGATCCACCACGCGCCGATCGTGGGGATGAAGGCGATTTCCGCCCTCTTGATGAACTAGTCGCGCAAGCAGACATTCTGACTTTCCATACGCCACTGTTTAAAGACGGTCCGTACAAAACGCGGCATCTGGCGGATGAGAAACTGATTCGCAGCCTGAAGCCGGGGGCGATTCTGATTAACGCCTGCCGTGGCGCAGTCGTTGATAATACCGCACTACTGACCTGTCTGAATGAAGGCCAGAAGTTAAGCGTGGTGCTGGATGTCTGGGAGGGCGAGCCAGAGCTCAACGTCGAACTACTGCAAAAAGTGGATATCGGCACGCCGCATATCGCGGGCTATACCCTCGAAGGTAAAGCGCGTGGCACGACGCAAGTGTTTGAAGCCTATAGCAAGTTTATTGGGCATGAACAACACGTTGCGCTGGATACGTTACTGCCCGCGCCAGAGTTCGGTCGCATTACGCTGCATGGTCCACTCGATCAACCGACGCTGAAAAGACTGGTGCATTTGGTGTATGATGTGCGCCGCGATGACGCACCGCTGCGTAAAGTCGCCGGAATTCCGGGTGAGTTCGATAAACTGCGCAAAAATTACCTTGAGCGCCGCGAATGGTCGTCTCTGTATGTGATTTGTGATGACGCCAGTGTGGCATCATTACTGTGTAAACTGGGTTTTAACGCCGTTCATCATCCGGCTCGTTAATCTCTTCTTCATGCTCTCTGCTGTAACATAGGCAGGGAGCTTTGCATTTTCTGGAGTAAACCACCATGTCTGAAGGCTGGAACATTGCCGTCCTGGGCGCAACTGGCGCTGTGGGCGAAGCCCTGCTTGAAACGCTGGCTGAACGTCAGTTCCCGGTTGGGGAAATTTATGCACTGGCACGTAACGAAAGCGCAGGCGAGCATCTGCGTTTTGGTGGTAAGACAATCACCGTGCAGGATGCCGCCGAATTTGACTGGACGCAGGCGCAACTGGCGTTTTTCGTCGCAGGCAAAGAAGCGACCGCTGCCTGGGTTGAAGAAGCAACCAACTCAGGCTGCCTGGTTATCGACAGCAGCGGATTGTTCGCTCTCGAACCAGACGTACCGCTGGTGGTGCCGGAAGTAAACCCGTTTGTACTGGCTGATTACCGTAATCGTAATGTCATCGCCGTACCGGACAGCCTGACCAGCCAGCTGTTGGCTTCTCTGAAACCGTTAATCGATCAGGGCGGGTTGTCGCGTATTAGCGTTACCAGCCTGATTTCAGCCTCCGCACAGGGCAAAAAAGCGGTCGATGCGTTAGCGGGGCAGAGTGCGAAATTGCTCAACGGCATTCCGATTGACGAAGAAGATTTCTTCGGGCGTCAGCTCGCGTTCAACATGCTGCCGTTACTGCCGGACAGGGAAGGTTCTGTACGTGAAGAACGCCGTATCGTCGATGAAGTGCGCAAAATCATGCAGGACGAAGGGCTGATGATTTCGGCAAGCGTCGTCCAGGCACCGGTATTTTATGGCCATGCTCAGATGGTCAACTTTGAAGCACTGCGTCCGCTGGCGGCGGAAGAGGCGCGTGATGCGTTTGCTCAAAGCGAAGATATTGAGCTTTCTGAAGAGAATGAATTTCCAACGCAGGTGGGCGATGCTTCCGGGTCGCCGCATCTTTCTGTGGGCTGCGTGCGCAATGATTACGGTATGCCGGAGCAAATCCAGTTCTGGTCGGTGGCCGATAACGTCCGTTTTGGTGGCGCACTGATGGCAGTGAAAATCGCCGAGAAACTGGTGCAGGAGTACCTGTACTAATGTCCGACCAGCAACAACCGCCAGTTTATAAAATTGCGCTGGGCATTGAGTACGACGGCAGTAAGTATTACGGCTGGCAACGACAGAACGAAGTTCGCAGCGTGCAGGAGAAGCTGGAAAAGGCGCTCTCCCAGGTGGCGAACGAACCAATTACCGTCTTCTGCGCCGGGCGTACTGACGCAGGCGTACATGGCACCGGGCAGGTAGTGCATTTCGAAACCACCGCGCAGCGCAAAGACGCTGCGTGGACATTAGGCGTAAATGCGAATTTGCCTGGTGACATCGCTGTGCGTTGGGTTAAAGCTGTACCTGATGATTTTCATGCCCGATTTAGCGCCACGGCTCGCCGTTATCGCTACATCATCTACAATCATCGGTTGCGTCCGGCGGTGCTGAGTAAAGGTGTGACCCACTTTTACGAACCGCTGGATGCCGAACGGATGCATCGTGCTGCGCAATGCTTGTTGGGCGAGAATGATTTCACCTCATTTCGCGCTGTGCAGTGCCAGTCCCGAACGCCGTGGCGCAACGTTATGCATATTAACGTCACGCGACATGGTCCTTATGTGGTGGTGGATATCAAAGCGAATGCCTTTGTACATCATATGGTGAGGAATATTGTCGGTAGCCTGATGGAAGTAGGCGCCCACAACCAGCCAGAGAGTTGGATAGCAGAGTTGTTAGCGGCAAAGGACAGAACGCTGGCGGCAGCAACGGCGAAAGCGGAAGGGCTATATCTGGTTGCGGTAGATTACCCTGACCGATTTGATCTTCCAAAACCGCCAATGGGCCCGCTATTTCTGGCGGACTAATGAGAATAATGCTCTAAAAATTTCAGGCTGAAGCCAACGTAGCTACAGCCTGAGAAATGAAGAGTACAAGGCGTAGGCAATTATGGACCTGATTTATTTCCTCATCGATTTTATTTTGCACATTGATGTGCATCTGGCGGAGCTGGTCGCGGAGTATGGCGTCTGGGTTTATGCCATTCTGTTTTTGATTCTGTTTTGTGAAACCGGGCTTGTGGTAACACCATTTTTACCAGGTGACTCCCTGCTGTTTGTCGCTGGCGCGTTGGCATCTCTGGAGACTAACGATCTCAACGTCCATATGATGGTAGTACTGATGTTGATTGCTGCAATTGTGGGTGATGCGGTCAACTACACTATTGGGCGACTGTTCGGTGAGAAGTTATTCAGTAACCCCAATTCGAAAATTTTCCGTCGTAGTTATCTCGACAAAACGCACCAGTTTTATGAGAAACATGGCGGCAAAACCATTATTCTCGCTCGTTTTGTGCCTATCGTCAGAACGTTCGCCCCGTTTGTTGCGGGTATGGGCCACATGTCGTACCGTCACTTCGCCGCTTATAACGTGATCGGCGCACTGTTATGGGTACTGCTTTTTACCTATGCAGGTTATTTCTTCGGTACAATCCCGATGGTTCAGGATAACCTTAAGCTGCTGATCGTCGGTATTATTGTGGTTTCCATTTTGCCGGGCGTCATCGAAATTATCCGTCACAAACGCGCTGCGGCACGCGCCGCAAATAAAAAGTAACTCCGCGGTTCGACCACTTTTTTATCCAAAGTTTCGGGCTGTTATGTTTTAATGTGCAACATTCATGGTCTGTTGGGGGCAAAAATGGCATTATGCGTCCCCAAAGATAAAACTGGCATCGAACCAGGTTCAGACAGAAAGGTCCCTAATGAGCTGGATTGAACGAATTAAAAGCAACATTACTCCCACCCGCAAGGCGAGCATTCCTGAAGGTGTGTGGACTAAGTGTGATAGCTGCGGTCAGGTTTTATACCGCGCTGAACTGGAACGTAATCTTGAGGTCTGTCCGAAGTGTGACCATCACATGCGTATGTCGGCGCGTAATCGCCTGCATAGCTTGTTAGATGAAGGCAGCCTTGTGGAGCTGGGTAGCGAGCTTGAGCCGAAAGATGTGCTGAAGTTCCGTGACTCCAAGAAGTATAAAGACCGTCTGGCCTCTGCGCAGAAAGAAACCGGCGAAAAAGACGCGCTGGTGGTGATGAAAGGCACCCTGTACGGTATGCCGGTTGTCGCTGCAGCATTCGAATTTGCCTTTATGGGCGGATCAATGGGCTCAGTGGTTGGCGCTCGTTTCGTGCGTGCCGTTGAGCAGGCGCTGGAAGATAACTGCCCGCTGATCTGCTTCTCCGCCTCTGGTGGCGCACGTATGCAGGAAGCGCTGATGTCGCTGATGCAGATGGCAAAAACCTCTGCGGCACTGGCGAAAATGCAGGAGCGCGGGTTACCGTACATTTCCGTGCTGACCGACCCGACCATGGGCGGTGTTTCTGCAAGCTTCGCGATGCTGGGCGATCTCAATATTGCTGAACCAAAAGCGTTAATCGGCTTTGCCGGTCCGCGCGTTATCGAACAGACCGTTCGCGAAAAACTGCCGCCAGGATTCCAGCGCAGTGAATTCCTGATCGAGAAAGGCGCCATTGATATGATCGTCCGTCGTCCGGAAATGCGCCTGAAACTGGCTAGCATTCTGGCGAAGCTGATGAATCTGCCTGCGCCTAATCCTGATGCGCCGCGTGAAGGCGAAGTGGTGCCACCGGTGCCGGATCAGGAACCAGAGGCCTGATAACTGATAAGGGCAGGGCCACTGGCTCTGCCCTTTTGCTATTTATTCTCCCCGTAAAGAATCAGCGGATACCATGATTATCAAACGCACTCCTCAAGCCGCGTCGCCTCTGGCTTCGTGGCTTTCTTATCTGGAAAACCTGCACAGTAAAACTATCGATCTCGGCCTTGAGCGCGTCAGCCAGGTTGCGGCGCATCTTGGCGTCCTTAAACCTGCACCGTTTGTGTTTACCGTTGCGGGAACTAATGGCAAAGGCACGACCTGCCGTACGCTGGAGTCGATTCTGATGGCGGCAGGGTACAAGGTGGGTGTGTACAGTTCGCCGCATCTGGTGCGTTATACCGAGCGCGTTCGTATACAGGGCAAAGAGCTGGCAGAGTCGGCCCATACAGCCTCTTTTGCCGAGATTGAGGCCGAGCGCGGCGATATTTCTCTGACTTATTTTGAATACGGTACGTTGTCGGCATTATGGTTGTTCAAACAGGCGCAACTCGATGTGGTGATTCTGGAAGTAGGTCTGGGCGGTCGTCTGGATGCTACTAACATTGTCGATGCTGATGTTGCCGTGGTGACCAGTATCGCGCTGGATCATACCGACTGGCTGGGGCCAGATCGTGAAAGCATTGGTCGTGAAAAAGCGGGGATCTTCCGCAACGAAAAACCGGCAATCGTCGGTGAGCCAGAAATGCCTTACACCATTGCCGATGTAGCACAGGAGAAAGGCGCACTGTTGCAACGTTGTGGCGTTGAGTGGAATTATTCCGTCACTGACCATGACTGGTCATTTACCGATGCTCACGGCACGCTGACGGGGTTACCGTTGCCACTTGTCCCGCAACCGAATGCCGCAACAGCACTGGCGGCACTGCGAGCCAGCGGTCTGGAAGTCAGTGAAAAGGCAATTCGTGACGGTATTGCCAGCGCAATTTTGCCTGGACGTTTCCAGATTGTGAGCGAGTCCCCACGCGTCATTTTTGATGTTGCCCATAATCCTCATGCGGCGGAATATCTTACCGGACGCATGAAAGCGTTACCGAAAAACGGGCGCGTGCTGGCGGTTATCGGTATGCTACATGATAAAGATATTGCCGGAACGCTGGCCTGGTTGAAAAGCGTGGTTGATGACTGGTATTGTGCGCCACTGGAAGGGCCGCGCGGTGCCACGGCAGCACAACTGCTTGAGCATCTGGGGAACGGCAAACCATTCGATAGTGTTGCGCAGGCATGGGATGCCGCAATGGCGGACGCTAAACCGGAAGATACCGTGCTGGTGTGTGGTTCGTTCCATACGGTCGCACATGTCATGGAAGTGATTGACGCGAGGAGAAGCGGTGGCGAGTAAGTTTCAGAATCGGTTAGTTGGCACTATTGTGCTGGTAGCTCTGGGAGTTATTGTGCTTCCAGGGTTGCTTGATGGGCAGAAAAAACATTATCAGGATGAGTTTGCAGCGATCCCGCTGGTGCCGAAAGCGGGCGATCGTGACGAGCCTGATATGATGCCAGCCGCCACTCAGGCGTTGCCGACACAGCCGCCAGAAGGCGCGGCAGAAGAGGTGCGGGCAGGTGATGCCGCAGCGCCTTCGCTCGACCCGGCAACCATTGCGGCCAATAATACCGTGTTTGAACCGGAGCCTGTACCGGTCGCTCCACCGAAACCGAAACCGGTGGATCCGCCTAAGCCGAAGGTTGAAGTGCCGCCCCCGCCGAAGCCAGAAGCGAAGCCGGTTGTTGAAGAAAAAGCAGCGCCGACGGGTAAAGCATACGTTGTGCAACTGGGCGCGCTGAAAAATGCCGATAAAGTGAATGAGATTGTCGGTAAGCTGCGTGGCGCGGGATATCGGGTTTATACTTCGCCGTCGACGCCAGTGCAGGGTAAAATCACCCGTATTCTCGTGGGACCAGATGCCTCGAAAGATAAGCTGAAAGGATCGCTTGGCGAACTGAAGCAGATCTCTGGTTTGAGCGGCGTGGTTATGGGCTACACGCCAAATTAATACGGTTTTGCCTGATGCGACGCTGGCGCGTCTTATCAGACCTGGGCAGGGGTAGACCCGTAGGTCGGATAAGGTGTTCACGCCGCATCCGACAGCCGTTGCCTGATGCGACACTAACGCGTCTTATCAGGCTTGTGCAGGAGCAAAACCGTAGGTCGGATAAGGCGTTCACGCGGCATCCGACAATGATTGCCCGATGCCGCAAAGACATAAAAAGTCGATGGCGTTGAATGTTTTTTCAGCGCCATTTTTATTGATGCGCGGGAAGGAAATCCCTACGCAAACGTTTTCTTTTTCTGTTAGAATGCGCCCCGAACAGGATGACAGGGCGTAAAATCGTGGGACACATATGGTCTGGATTGATTACGCCATAATCGCGGTGATTGCTTTTTCTTCTCTGGTTAGCCTGATCCGCGGCTTTGTTCGTGAAACGTTATCACTGGTGACATGGGGTTGTGCTTTCTTTGTCGCCAGTCATTACTACACTTACCTGTCAGCCTGGTTTACGGGCTTTGAAGACGAACTGGTTCGAAATGGGATTGCCATCGCGGTACTGTTTATCGCAACCCTGATCGTTGGCGCAATCGTCAACTTCGTGATAGGTCAGTTGGTTGAGAAAACCCATCTGACAGGCACCGATCGGGTGCTGGGCGTCTGTTTCGGTGCGTTGCGCGGTGTGTTGATTGTTGCCGCCATACTCTTCTTTCTCGACTCCTTTACCGGAGTGTCGAAAAGCGAAGACTGGAGCAAATCACAGCTGATCCCGCAGTTCAGTTTTATCATCAGATGGTTTTTTGATTATCTGCAAAGCTCGTCAAGTTTCTTGCCCAGGGCGTAAGTGCTCTGAGATGTGGCTTAACGAGGAAAAAGACGTATGTGCGGTATTGTCGGTATCGCCGGTGTTATGCCGGTTAACCAGTCGATTTATGATGCCTTAACGGTGCTTCAGCATCGCGGTCAGGATGCCGCCGGCATCATCACCATAGATGCCAATAACTGCTTTCGTTTGCGTAAAGCGAACGGGCTGGTGAGCGATGTATTTGAAGCTCGCCATATGCAGCGTTTGCAGGGCAATATGGGCATTGGTCATGTGCGTTACCCTACGGCTGGCAGCTCCAGTGCCTCTGAAGCGCAGCCGTTTTACGTTAACTCTCCGTATGGTATTACGCTTGCCCACAACGGCAATCTGACCAACGCTCACGAGTTGCGTAAAAAACTGTTTGAAGAAAAACGCCGCCACATCAACACCACTTCCGACTCGGAAATTCTGCTTAATATCTTCGCCAGCGAGCTGGACAACTTCCGCCACTACCCGCTGGAAGCCGACAACATTTTCGCCGCCATTGCCGCCACGAACCGCCAAATTCGCGGCGCGTATGCCTGCGTAGCGATGATTATCGGCCACGGTATGGTCGCCTTCCGCGATCCTAACGGGATTCGTCCGCTGGTGTTGGGGAAACGTGATATCGACGAGAATCGCACGGAATATATGGTCGCTTCCGAAAGCGTTGCGCTCGATACGCTGGGCTTTGAGTTCCTGCGTGACGTCGCCCCAGGCGAAGCGATTTACATCACTGAAGAAGGGCAGTTGTTTACCCGTCAGTGTGCAGACAATCCGGTCAGCAATCCGTGCTTATTTGAGTATGTTTACTTTGCCCGTCCGGACTCATTCATCGACAAAATTTCCGTTTACAGCGCCCGCGTTAATATGGGCACGAAACTGGGTGAGAAAATTGCCCGTGAATGGGAAGATCTGGATATCGACGTGGTTATTCCGATCCCGGAAACTTCCTGCGATATCGCGTTGGAAATCGCCCGAATTTTGGGCAAACCGTACCGTCAGGGCTTTGTTAAAAACCGCTATGTTGGTCGTACCTTCATCATGCCGGGTCAGCAACTGCGTCGTAAATCTGTGCGCCGTAAACTGAACGCTAACCGCGCTGAGTTCCGCGATAAAAACGTCCTGCTGGTTGATGACTCCATCGTGCGCGGCACCACCTCTGAACAAATTATCGAGATGGCACGCGAAGCCGGAGCGAAGAAAGTATATCTCGCCTCTGCGGCACCGGAGATTCGCTTCCCGAACGTTTATGGTATTGATATGCCAAGCGCCACGGAACTGATCGCCCACGGTCGTGAAGTGGATGAAATTCGTCAGATCATCGGTGCCGACGGTTTGATTTTCCAGGATCTCAACGATCTGATCGAAGCTGTTCGCGCTGAAAATCCGGATATCCAGCAGTTCGAATGCTCAGTGTTTAACGGCGTTTACGTTACTAAAGATGTTGATCAGGGCTATCTCGATTTCCTCGATACCTTACGTAATGACGACGCCAAAGCATTGCAACGTCTGAATGAAGTGGAAAACCTGGAAATGCATAACGAAGGATGACGCCTTCGCTCAGGGTGCCAGTCTGGCACCCTGACTTGCAACTCCCGCCGAAATCCTGCAAAGTCTGCCAGCAAGTCTGACAGGGCAACTCTCTATGAAACGACTCATTGTAGGCATCAGTGGTGCCAGCGGCGCGATTTATGGCGTGCGCTTATTACAGGTTCTGCGCGATGTTGCAGATATCGAAACGCATCTGGTGATGAGCCAGGCGGCGCGCCAGACCTTATCTCTCGAAACGGATTTTACCCTGCGCGAAGTGCAGGCGTTAGCTGATGTAACTCATGATGCGCGCGATATTGCCGCCAGCATCTCTTCTGGTTCTTTCCAGACGCTGGGGATGGTGATTTTACCCTGTTCAATCAAAACCCTTTCCGGCATTGTCCATAGCTATACCGATGGCCTGTTGACTCGTGCGGCAGATGTGGTGCTGAAAGAGCGTCGACCGCTGGTGCTCTGCGTGCGTGAAACACCGTTGCACTTAGGCCACCTGCGCTTAATGACTCAGGCGGCAGAAATTGGTGCGGTGATTATGCCTCCTGTTCCGGCGTTTTATCATCGCCCGCAATCCCTTGATGATGTGATAAATCAGACGGTTAACCGTGTTCTTGACCAGTTTTCGATAACCCTTCCTGAAGATCTCTTTGCCCGCTGGCAGGGCGCATAACGCCGCTGTTGCCCTGTTTCAGGGCAATTTTGCAACCGCGATCAAATCCTCGACATTTTGTTCCTTCCATTGAATCGAAACGCTGCGATTCAACCGCCATACCTGCTATCTTCAATTTCAGGACAATAATGCAACGTCTTATTAACATATTTTACGTTGAATGTTGCTGCTGTCGGCAAGATGGCATAAGACCTGCATGAACGAGCCTGCAAACACACAACACAATACACAACATAAAAAAGCCATTTCACTTGAGGGTTATGTATGAAGAAGTCGATTCTCGCTCTGTCTTTGTTAGTCGGTATTTCCGCAGCGGCTTCCAGCTATGCTGCGCTGCCGGAGACGGTACGTATCGGAACCGATACCACCTATGCGCCGTTCTCATCGAAAGATGCCAAAGGTGACTTTGTTGGCTTTGATATCGATCTCGGTAACGAGATGTGCAAACGGATGCAGGTAAAATGTACCTGGGTTGCCAGTGATTTTGACGCGCTGATCCCCTCACTGAAAGCGAAAAAAATCGACGCGATTATTTCGTCGCTCTCCATTACCGACAAACGTCAGCAGGAGATTGCTTTCTCCGACAAGCTGTACGCCGCGGATTCCCGTCTGATTGCCGCCAAAGGTTCGCCGATTCAGCCAACGCTGGATTCACTGAAAGGTAAACATGTAGGAGTGCTGCAAGGCTCCACTCAGGAAGCCTACGCTAACGATACCTGGCGCAGTAAAGGTATTGATGTTGTGGCCTATGCCAACCAGGATTTAGTCTATTCCGATCTTGCTGCGGGGCGTCTGGATGCTGCGTTACAAGATGAAGTTGCTGCCAGTGAAGGGTTCCTTAAGCAACCAGCCGGTAAAGAGTTCGCCTTTGCAGGTCCATCAGTGAAAGACAAAAAATACTTTGGTGACGGCACCGGTGTTGGGTTGCGTAAAGATGATGCCGAACTGACAGCCGCCTTTGACAAAGCGCTTGGCGAGCTGCGCCAGGATGGTACTTACGACAAGATGGCGAAAAAGTACTTCGATTTTAATGTCTACGGTGACTGATACGTCGCAGGGAGGCTGCACCTGATAGCGTCATTATCATGGTGCGCTCCAGGTTTGTTGCACTATCGTGGTGCATTGAAATGCATACTTAAGCAATTTTAATGAAAAATAATACGGCTAACTGGCCTGGATATTTTGCCTTGTTGGTCAATTTTATGGCACGATAAGTGTAACAAACCTGTAAACACTCCCTATTAAAAGACTGTCAGTTGAGGACATTATGAAAAAACTGGTGCTATCGCTCTCTCTGGTTCTGGCCTTCTCCAGCGCGACTGCTGCTTTTGCTGCTATTCCGCAAAATATTCGCATCGGTACTGACCCAACTTATGCACCGTTTGAATCAAAAAATTCACAAGGTGAATTGGTTGGCTTTGATATCGATCTGGCAAAGGAATTATGCAAACGCATCAATACGCAATGTACATTTGTCGAAAATCCGCTGGATGCGTTAATTCCGTCATTAAAAGCGAAGAAGATTGACGCCATCATGTCATCGCTTTCTATCACTGAAAAACGTCAGCAGGAAATAGCCTTCACCGACAAATTGTACGCCGCCGATTCTCGTCTGGTTGTGGCGAAAAACGCCGACATCCAACCGACAGTAGAATCGCTGAAAGGCAAGCGGGTAGGCGTATTGCAGGGGACTACTCAGGAGACGTTCGGTAACGAGCACTGGGCGCCAAAAGGCATTGAAATCGTCTCTTATCAGGGGCAGGACAACATTTATTCTGACCTGACCGCCGGGCGTATTGATGCTGCGTTCCAGGACGAAGTTGCCGCCAGCGAAGGTTTCCTCAAACAGCCAGTCGGTAAAGATTACAAATTCGGTGGTCCATCGGTTAAAGATGAAAAACTGTTCGGTGTAGGCACCGGCATGGGCCTGCGTAAAGAAGATAACGAACTGCGCGAGGCACTGAACAAAGCCTTTGCCGAAATGCGCGCTGACGGTACTTACGAGAAATTAGCGAAAAAGTACTTCGATTTTGATGTTTATGGTGGTTAATCACCATCGGTGAAAGAAAGCCCGCTCCCTTTGGGCAACCGGAGGGAGACAAGAGGCGGGAAATTCACCACACACGACAGGACAGGCAGCATGTTGTATGGGTTTTCAGGTGTTATTTTACAGGGTGCGCTCGTCACGCTGGAGCTGGCTATCAGTTCTGTAGTGCTCGCTGTAATCATCGGTTTAATTGGCGCTGGCGGTAAGCTTTCGCAAAATCAGCTCTCGGGGCTGATTTTCGAAGGATATACCACGCTGATTCGCGGCGTGCCGGATTTAGTGTTGATGCTGCTGATATTTTATGGTTTGCAGATTGCGCTAAATACGGTGACGGAGGCGATGGGCGTCGGGCAGATTGATATTGATCCGATGGTTGCCGGTATTATCACCCTGGGGTTTATTTACGGTGCTTACTTCACCGAAACGTTCCGTGGCGCGTTTATGGCGGTGCCGAAAGGGCAAATAGAGGCGGCGACGGCGTTCGGTTTTACCCGTGGGCAAGTGTTTCGGCGGATTATGTTTCCGGCGATGATGCGTTACGCTCTGCCGGGCATTGGCAACAACTGGCAGGTGATCCTCAAATCTACCGCCCTGGTTTCGTTACTCGGCCTGGAAGATGTGGTCAAAGCCACTCAACTGGCAGGCAAAAGTACCTGGGAACCGTTCTATTTCGCCATCGTTTGTGGCGTGATTTATCTGGTTTTTACCACCGTTTCCAATGGTGTGCTGCTGTTCCTTGAGCGCCGCTACTCCGTGGGTGTGAAGAGGGCTGACCTGTGATCGAAATCTTACATGAATACTGGAAACCGCTGCTGTGGACTGACGGTTATCGCTTTACCGGTGTGGCAATCACCCTCTGGCTGCTGATTTTGTCGGTAGTCATGGGCGGCATTCTGGCGCTGTTTCTGGCAATTGGTCGCGTCTCCAGCAATAAATACATCCAGTTTCCCATTTGGCTGTTTACCTATATTTTTCGCGGTACGCCGCTGTATGTGCAGTTGCTGGTGTTCTATTCCGGCATGTACACGCTGGAGATTGTTAAAGGGACCGAGTTCCTTAACGCTTTCTTCCGCAGTGGCCTGAACTGTACCGTGCTGGCGCTGACGCTCAACACCTGCGCTTACACCACCGAGATTTTTGCCGGAGCGATCCGCTCGGTGCCTCACGGGGAAATCGAAGCTGCCAGAGCCTATGGTTTCTCGACCTTTAAAATGTATCGCTGCATTATTTTGCCGTCAGCGCTGCGTATTGCTTTACCGGCCTACAGCAACGAAGTGATCCTGATGTTGCACTCTACCGCGCTGGCGTTTACGGCCACGGTACCGGATCTGCTGAAAATTGCCCGCGATATCAACGCCGCGACTTATCAACCTTTTACCGCCTTCGGCATTGCTGCGGTACTCTATTTAATGATCTCTTATGTCCTGATCAGCCTCTTTCGCAGGGCAGAAAAACGCTGGTTGCAGCATGTGAAACCTTCTTCAACGCACTGAGAATACGATGTCCGAGAATAAATTAAACGTTATCGATTTGCACAAACGCTACGGCGAACATGAAGTGCTGAAAGGGGTGTCACTGCAAGCGAACGCCGGGGATGTGATCAGCATCATCGGATCGTCGGGATCGGGGAAAAGTACCTTTCTGCGCTGTATTAACTTCCTCGAAAAACCGAGTGAAGGATCGATCGTGGTTAACGGCCAGACCATCAATCTGGTGCGGGATAAAGACGGCCAACTCAAAGTCGCCGATAAAAATCAGCTGCGCTTACTGCGCACGCGCCTGACCATGGTGTTCCAGCACTTCAATCTCTGGAGCCATATGACGGTACTGGAAAACGTCATGGAAGCGCCCATTCAGGTGCTGGGCCTGAGCAAGCTGGAAGCACGCGAGCGGGCGGTGAAATATCTGGCGAAAGTTGGCATAGACGAACGCGCGCAGGGGAAATACCCGGTGCATCTTTCCGGTGGTCAACAACAGCGTGTTTCCATTGCACGGGCGCTGGCGATGGAACCGGAAGTTCTACTGTTTGATGAACCTACATCGGCCCTTGACCCAGAGCTGGTGGGCGAAGTGCTGCGCATTATGCAGCAGCTGGCGGAAGAGGGGAAAACGATGGTGGTGGTGACTCACGAAATGGAATTTGCTCGCCATGTCTCTACACATGTTATTTTCCTCCATCAGGGGAAAATTGAAGAAGAGGGCGCGCCAGAACAATTATTTGGCAACCCGCAAAGTCCTCGTTTGCAACAGTTCCTTAAGGGGGCGCTGAAATAGTTATCTCTCCGGTGGCTAATGCTGCCGGAGTATTTTCAAGGCTAATTTGCGAGTTAGCTTCCATTGAGATGTATATATTGCAGTCCACTTAAAATAGTTCTGAAGTCGCTGTCCAGATATAAAAACTGCCTGCTGCATTGCTTATAAAGGGTGGTTATTGTCTCGTCATCTTAAATTTGAGGGGTGACGGAACGCCATGACCATATCGACAACTTCCACACCGCATGATGCGGTATTTAAATCCTTTTTACGTCATCCGGACACCGCGCGGGATTTTATTGATATTCACCTTCCCGCGCCGCTACGTAAACTGTGTGATTTAACGACGCTAAAACTGGAACCCAACAGTTTTATTGATGAAAACCTGCGACAATATTATTCCGACATCTTGTGGTCAGTGAAAACTGAGGATGGGATGGGGTATATTTATGTCGTCATTGAACACCAAAGTAAGGCGGAAGAACTAATGGCTTTTCGCATGATGCGCTATTCCATCGCGGCGATGCAAAACCATCTTGATGCAGGCTATAAAGAACTGCCTTTAGTGATCCCAATGCTGTTTTATCACGGTTGCAGGAGTCCTTATCCTTATTCTCTCTGCTGGTTAGATGAATTTGCGGAACCTGCTATAGCCCGCAAAATTTATTCATCGGCTTTTCCGCTGGTGGATATTACCGTAGTGCCGGATGACGAGATTATGCAACACCGTAAAATGGCATTGCTGGAGTTAATTCAGAAACATATTCGCCAGCGCGATCTGTTGGGATTAGTAGAGCAAATTGTTTCCCTATTAGTTACAGGGAACACTAATGACAGACAGCTAAAAGCCCTGTTTAATTACGTATTACAAACGGGGGATGCCCAGCGTTTTCGTGATTTTATTGGTGAGATAGCGGAACGTGCACCACAAGAAAAGGAGAAACTGATGACCATTGCTGACAGATTACGTGAAGAAGGGCGGAATGATGGATTAATTCTGGGAAAACGCGAAGAAGCTCTGCGAATTGCTCAGGAGATGCTGGAGAGGGGGGTAGACAGAGAGTTAGTTCTGATGGTGACCCGACTTTCGCCAGACGATCTTATCGCGAAAAGCCACTAATCCTGTAAAACCGGAGGCTATCTGGTGGATGTTTGCGGTTAAACGCATCAGCGAACAACATCTGCCAGCGCCTCGTCTAAATCGTACCAGCGAAACGCAAAACCCGCTTCTTCAAGCCGTTTTGGTAACGCACGTTGTCCGCCTAATACCAGAACTGAAGATTCGCCCATTAACAGCCGAATGGCGGTCGCGGGGACGCGCATAATCGCCGGGCGATGCAGTGCATGGCCGAGCGCATGGGAAAATTGTTCATTGCGTACTGGGTAGGGGGCAACCATATTAAATGGCCCGCGCAGATCGTTATCCAGCAGCCAGAGAATCCCGTTGACCATATCATCGATATGAATCCAGGCCAGATACTGCCGACCAGAACCAATCGGGCCACCCAGGCCAAGACGAAACGGCGGCAGCATTTTGCCGAGAATACCGCCATCTGGTGCCAGTACCACACCGGTACGCAGCAGGCACACTCGTGTTCTGTCACTTTGCGCCCGACAGGCAATTTCTTCCCAACGAGCGCAGAGTTTATGGGTAAATTCGTTATGTGGAGGCTCTTCTTCGGTAACCACCACTTCACCTAAATCACCGTAATATCCCGTCGCTGAACCTGAAATAAGGACCGACGGCGGCGTGTCGCTGGCGTTAATTAAATCCACCAGTTTTTGCGTAATATTCCAGCGACTTTGGCACAGTCGGTCTTTTTGCTCGCGAGTCCAGCGTTTGTCGGCAATCGGTTCGCCAGCCAGGTTGATTACCGTGTCAACGCCGTTAAGGTTGCTTTGATTGGCAAGCCCTTGCCATAGTGTCACTTGGGGGCCGAGGATTGAACTGGCTTTCTGCGGGGTACGCGTCACTACGGTGACCTGATGGCCCAACTCCAGCAAACGCGGGATTAAATGGCGACCAATTAATCCTGTCCCTCCGGTGATCACTATATTCATGCAGCCTCCCGATATGGCGGTTAACGCTGCCAGCTCAAGGTCATTGATACCGAATCGGCATAGCGCAGCGCGTGCAGTTTATCGATCTCCACTTCAGCATAGGTTACCCAGTGATGTTCACGTGCGATATCGAGCACATCCTGAGTTAATTTTTCCAGCAAAGAGAAACGGTTATTCTCTACGTGTTGAATGATGTTTTTGGTGATGGTGCGATAGTTCAGCGCGTCATTAATATCTTCACTGGTACGCGCTTTATCGGCGGGGTAGTGGATCGTGACATTGATAACGATGTCCTGACGGTTGTTAATCTCTTCGTCCTTAATTCCGATAAATGTACGTAAACGAAGGTTCTTTATACGAATAATAGCGGCAGGTTGTGACATTGCAGGTTCCCTGTTGTTTTACTTAGACTGGAATAATACACGAGAACCTTTCTCAGTTAACTATCTGAGAGCTCATCATTCAATTGGGCCTTTAATAGTGATTGCCCGGTGGCAGGGCGCGAACGGATCCGCTCATGCCAGTTCTTCGCTGCCGGGTACATAGCAAGGTCAATCCGCTGGCGAGCATATGCATTTACCCACGGCCAACAGGCAATATCCGCAATGCTGTAATCTTCGCCGCCAAGCCAGGGGGAGTTTTCCAGTCGCTTGTTCAGTACATGGTACAGACGCTGAGATTCAACCTGATAGCGTTCAATAGCGTAAGGAATGGTTTGGGGGGCTGCGTGATTAAAATGATGATTTTGCCCAAGCATCGGCCCCAGGCCGCCAACCTGCCAGAATAACCACTGTAAGGTGGTGGCGCGCTCACGCGGGTCGTGACTTAAAAATAGTCCCGTTTTCTCCGCCAGATACAACAAAATTGCACCTGACTCAAAGAGGCTTAACGGTTCGCCGCCATCAGTCGGTGAATGATCAACAATTGCCGGAATTTTATTGTTCGGCGAAATACGCAAAAACTCCGGGCGAAACTGACAGCCTTTCCCCAGGTCAACCTTGATTAAACGATAATCCAGGCCAGCCTCTTCGAGAAACAGCGTAATTTTGTGGCCATTTGGGGTAGGGGCGTAATAGAGATCGATCATTGCAGCTCCGGTTGTCTAATAATCTGAACATCTCAAGTATAGAAACCCCGGAGACTTGCGTGAGTTTTCATCAAGTAACAGTGGCAAAAAGGCTCTATAGTTTGAGAGCAAGCCCCTTTATCGCCGAGGATATAATGAGTAAACCCGCTATCACGCTTTGGTCAGATGCCCATTTTTTCTCCCCCTACGTGTTATCCGCCTGGGTGGCGTTGCAGGAAAAAGGACTACCTTTTCATATAAAGACTATCGACCTTGGCAGCGGTGAACATTTACAGCCGACGTGGCAAGGTTACGGGCAGACACGCCGCGTGCCTTTGTTACAGATTGATGATTTTGAGTTGAGCGAATCCTCTGCCATAGCGGAATATCTGGAAGACCGTTTTGCGCCGCCAACCTGGGAACGCATTTATCCATTGGATCTGCAAAATCGGGCGCGTGCCCGGCAGATTCAGGCATGGCTGAGAAGCGACCTGATGCCTCTGCGTGAAGAGCGTTCGACGGATGTCGTTTTTGCTGGTGCAAAAAAAGCACCGCTAACGGCGGAGGGAAAAGCCAGCGCGGAGAAACTGTTCGCTATGACAGAACATTTATTGATCCATAACCAGCCTAATTTGTTTGGCGAGTGGTGCATTGCTGATACTGATTTAGCGCTAATGATTAATCGTCTGGTGCTGCACGGCGATGATGTGCCGGAGCGTCTGGTGGATTATGCGGCATTCCAGTGGCAGCGGGCTTCAGTTCAGCGCTTTATTGCACTTTCAGCAAAGCAATCTGGCTGATAGCGGTGACAGAATCCAGTATCATAGCTAACGTTTTTTCGACGAGGAGTGAGTGATGAAACTGATGTTTGCATCGGACATTCATGGGTCGTTACCGGCGACGGAACGTGTACTGGAGTTGTTTGCCCAAAGCGGCGCTCAATGGCTGGTGATTCTTGGCGACGTGCTGAATCACGGCCCACGCAATGCTTTACCGGAGGGCTATGCGCCGGCAAAGGTGGCAGAACGGTTGAACGAAGTGGCGCATAAAGTTATCGCAGTACGTGGTAACTGCGACAGTGAAGTGGACCAAATGCTGCTGCATTTCCCAATGACCGCGCCATGGCAACAGGTGTTGCTGGAAAAACAGCGCCTGTTTCTGACACATGGTCATCTGTTTGGTCCGGATAATCTGCCGGCGTTAAACCAGAATGACGTGCTGGTGTATGGTCATACCCATCTGCCGGTGGCGGAGCAGCGGGGGGAGATTTTCCACTTCAACCCCGGTTCGGTTAGCATTCCGAAAGGCGGCAATCTGGCGAGCTACGGCATGCTCGAAGATGACGTACTAAGCGTAATCGCACTCAATGATCAAAGTATCATTGCGCAGGTCGCGATTAATCCGTAATTTACCCAACAACTCAAAATGCGCCGTAAGAGCGCCAGAAAAAGAAGGTTTCCTGATAATGGAACAGCGTCGTTTGGCAAGTACTGAATGGGTGGATATTGTCAATGAAGATAACGAAGTCATTGCACAAGCCAGCCGGGAACAAATGCGGGCACAGTGTCTGCGTCATCGTGCAACTTACATCGTCGTGCATGATGGTATGGGCAAAATTCTGGTCCAGCGTCGTACCGAGACAAAAGACTTTTTACCCGGCATGTTAGATGCGACCGCGGGTGGTGTGGTCCAGGCCGATGAGCAACTGCTGGAATCCGCACGTCGCGAAGCGGAAGAAGAGTTGGGCATTGCCGGTGTCCCCTTTGCCGAGCACGGGCAGTTCTATTTCGAAGACAAAAATTGCCGTGTCTGGGGCGCGTTGTTCAGCTGTGTTTCTCACGGTCCCTTCGCCCTTCAGGAAGATGAAGTCAGTGAGGTTTGCTGGCTGACGCCTGAAGAAATCACCGCTCGTTGCGATGAGTTCACACCAGACTCGCTGAAAGCTCTTGCACTGTGGATGAAGCGCAATGCCAGGAATGAAGTAGAAACTAAAGAAGATCCAGAAGAGGCTTAATAAGTTTCAGCAGCTTTCACGTAAACATAAACTGGGAGCGATGAGTATCTGATCGCTCCAGTTACCTTCTTTAATTCGTTCCAGCAAAGCCTTTCCTGCTTCCAGACCAATTTTCCTGTGAGGAACGGCCATTGTTGTTAATGGCGGTTGGCAAACTTTGCTAACGTCACTGTCACCAAATCCCACTACGGCGAGATCGTCTGGTACTTTGATGCGTCTTCGTTGACATTCGTACAGGACACCGCAAGCCAACTCATCTGACACACATACCAGGACATCCAGTTCCGGCCATGCGAGTAAAAATTCCGGCAATTGTGATGCTCCGGTGGAAAAGACCGGTGGCAGAGCAGCATTAATAACACGGTTGGGAGACATATGATGGCGTAACATGGCTTTATACCATCCCTGTAAATGCTGCTGAAAGATCCACTGTTCCTGGTTGGCGCATAGCAAACCGATATTCTGATAACCACGTTGTACCAGCATATCCGTCAGTTCGAACATTGCTGCGACATTATCAATACCAATGTTCATATCAATCGGATCGGTACGAATGGCACCGATTTCCATAACGGGAATCGAGGCATTTTTGAGCCAGTTACGCACGGTATTATTATGCTCAACACTGAGCAAAATTGCTGCGGCGATATTCGAAGCCAGCAGGGTTTCCAGCAGTTTTTCTTCTTGTTCCAGACGATGGCGTGACTCGGCCAGGATTATCTGATATCCCGCTGGTTGTAGCACATGTTGCAGTCCGGCAAACATTTCCGTGCATCCCGCTTCAGCCAGGTTTGGTACGACCATTGCAATCGTGTGTGACGATGCCGATGCCAGCGCACTTGCAGTGAGGTTGGGCATGTACCCTAATTCATTAACTGCGGCTTCAATCTTCTCCCGCAGTTTATCGGAAACTTGTTCGGGAGTGCGTAACGCTCTGGATACTGTCATTGTGCCAACTCCCGCGAGTTGCGCGACATCGGCGATAGTGACTTTACCTGTACTACGACGTTTTCGGGTTATTGCCATACAAAATCCTGCTCAGCGACTACATATGGAGATCTTTTTTTACTTAACATCAACGGCTTCCTGTTGGTAGCAGAGTATACCTCTTAATTTCTGATAGAAGTTTGGATTTCATCAGTGAAATCCGTTTTGATAGCGCTATCACAAATATGAATGATACATACTGATAGCGCTATCTTTGTGAGATTGATCTCAGATATACCGCCGTTGCTTGCTTAAAGTCTGCTCATTGACACGGAAAATGAGGAGGACAAGTGCTTAATACCTGGCTTTCTGATTCAACAATCGCATTACGAAAGAATGTCGCAACCTGGCAGCAGGCATTAGATATTTGTGCCAGACCGTTACTGGAGGCGGAGATAATTACCACGGATTATCTCAGTGCGATAAAAACACAACATGAAAAACTGGGGCCTTATTATGTCCTGGCGCCTGGGCTGGCCATGCCGCATGCCAGACCAGAAGAAGGAGCAAAAGGATTAGGGTTATCATTATTAAAACTTGAAGAAGGTGTCAGTTTTAATGCAGAGGAATTTGATCCTGTAGATATCATCATTTTACTTGCCGCACCAGACAAACACAGTCATATCGAAATGATATCTGCACTGGCTGAGTTGTTCTCCAGTGAGAAGGATTTACAGGAATTGCATCAGGCTCGCAACCTGGAGGAAATAAAAACGATAATTTCACGATTCTAATTACATTCCAAATTCAGTTTTATCACAACATTACGCCGTTGCGTGATGAGAACTTCTACAACTTAACATGGTGAATATAATGAAAATTATGGCTATTTGTGGCTCCGGGCTTGGTAGTAGTTTTATGGTCGAAATGAATATTAAAAAAGTTCTGAAAAAAATGGAGATAGAAGCGGAAGTGGAACATTCCGATCTCTCATCAGCAACGCCTGGGGCTGCTGATTTATTTGTGATGGCTAAAGATATTGCCGCCAGTGCCAGCGTACCGGAAAGTCAGTTGGTGGTTATCAACAACATCATTGATATTAATGAACTCGAAACGCAACTGCGTAACTGGTTCGCAAAACAATAACCTTAATTGAAGCGAGGTGGATATGTTTATCCTTGAAACGCTGAATTTTGTTGTTGATATACTCAAAGTACCCTCGGTACTGGTCGGTTTGATTGCCTTAATCGGTCTGGTTGCGCAGAAAAAAAACTTTTCAGATGTTGTTAAAGGCACAATTAAAACCATCCTCGGCTTTATTGTACTGGGCGGTGGTGCCACTGTTTTAGTTGGTTCTTTAAATCCGCTGGGGAGTATGTTTGAACATGCCTTTAATATTCAGGGTATCATTCCTAATAATGAGGCTATTGTTTCTATTGCGTTAGAAAAATATGGCGCATCGACGGCGCTTATTATGGCATTTGGTATGGTGGCGAATATTATTGTTGCCCGCTTTACCCGCCTGAAATATATCTTCCTGACCGGGCACCACACATTTTACATGGCCTGCATGATTGGTGTGATTCTGACAGTGGCTGGTTTTGACGGTATATCACTGGTATTTACCGGTTCTCTTATTCTGGGACTGGTGATGGCATTTTTCCCGGCACTAGCACAACGCTATATGAGGCGTATTACCGGGAATGATGACATCGCATTTGGTCACTTTGGCACCCTGGGATATGTACTCTCTGGCTGGATTGGCAGCGTGTGCGGTAAAGGTTCCCGTTCCACCGAAGAGATGAATTTGCCCAAAAATCTGAGCTTCCTGCGCGACAGTTCCATCTCTATTTCCCTGACGATGATGGTGATTTATCTGATCATGGCGATCAGTGCGGGTCGTGAGTACGTTGAAAGCCAGTTCAGTGGCGGTCAAAACTACCTTGTCTACGCCATCATTATGGCCATCACCTTCGCTGCTGGCGTATTTATCATTCTGCAAGGTGTGCGTTTAATCCTTGCTGAAATAGTTCCGGCATTTACCGGGTTCTCAGAAAAGCTGGTGCCGAATGCCCGTCCAGCCCTCGATTGCCCGGTTGTGTATCCGTATGCGCCAAACGCAGTGCTAGTTGGCTTCTTGTTTAGCTTTCTTGGCGGTTTGGTGGGGCTATTTTTGTTGGGGCAGATGAAGCTGGTGCTGATCCTTCCTGGTGTCGTTCCTCACTTCTTCACCGGGGCGACTGCGGGGGTATTTGGTAACGCTACAGGTGGACGCCGCGGCGCGATGATAGGTGCTTTTGCGAATGGCTTATTGATTACCTTCCTGCCAGTGCTGTTATTGCCAGTTCTGGGGGCGATAGGCTTTGCGAATACGACCTTTTCCGATGCAGATTTTGGTGTTGTCGGCATCATTCTCGGAAACCTGGCACGTTATCTCTCACCTTTTGCCATCACCGGACTTGTAGTAGCGCTATTTGTGCTGCTGGTTGCCTGGAACATTTTCGCCAATAACAAACTCGCTGCCAAAGCGCAGGAGAGGAGCGGAGCCAAATCATGAATGTTAAAGAAGTGACGCAATTTGCACGGGATATTCGTATCCAGACGCTGAAATCATTAACCCATCTTGGCTTCGGTCATTATGGTGGCAGCATGTCGGTTGTGGAGACGCTGGCAGTTCTTTATGGCGCGGTAATGAAAATTGATCCTGCTGATCCCGACTGGCCTGAGCGTGACTATTTTGTCTTGTCAAAAGGGCATGCCGGACCTGCGCTCTACAGTACTCTGGCACTGAAAGGTTATTTTCCACTGGAAGAATTAAGCACCTTAAATCAGAACGGAACTCGCTTACCAAGTCATCCGGATCGGCTAAAGACGCGTGGTGTTGATGCCACCACAGGATCGCTGGGGCAGGGGATATCCATTGCCGGAGGGATGGCGCTGTCGCATAAACTGGCGGGGCGCAAGAATCGGGTTTTTTGTATTGTCGGTGACGGTGAACTTAATGAAGGCCAATGTTGGGAAGCCTTCCAGTTTATCGCACATCATCGTTTGAATAATCTCACTGTTTTTGTTGACTGGAACAAACAGCAGCTTGATGGCGAACTGGATGAAATTATTAATCCGTTTGATTTAGAAGGTAAATTCCGCGCTTTCGGTTTTGATGTCGTGACAGTGAAGGGAGATGATATTGAGGGCTTGTTGAATGTAGTTAAACCTGTCCTGCCAGCAGAGGCCAGACCGAGAGTGGTCATTCTCGATAGCATTAAAGGGCAGGGGGTACCGTGTCTCGAGCAACTCAGTAATTCCCATCACTTACGCCTCACGGAAGAAATGAAGGAGACGCTAAACGAAACAATTCGCCAACTGGAGGCCATGCATGATTAAGCTCGCACCGGCAGGACAAAAAGACAGTATCGAAATGCGCAAAGTTTATGCAGGTTTTATCGCGCAACAGAGTGAAAACGGTAATTCTGTCATTGCCCTTGAGGCTGATTTAATGAGTTCTATGGCAATGGACAGCGTGGCGCGGGATTATCCACAGCACGTCATCAATTGCGGCATTATGGAAGCCAATGTTATCGGCACAGCAGCAGGGCTGGCCTTAACCGGGCGCAAGCCATTCGTGCATACCTTTACCGCATTTGCCAGCCGTCGCTGTTTTGATCAGCTCTTTATGTCGCTTGATTACCAGCGTGCTAACGTCAAAGTTATCGCTTCTGATGCGGGTGTTACCGCTTGCCACAATGGCGGAACACATATGTCATTTGAAGATATGGGGATTGTGCGCGGGCTGGCGCATTCGGTGGTGATGGAGATGACCGATGCAGTGATGTTTAGTGATATTTTACGCCAGCTTGTGGTGCTTGATGGGTTTTACTGGGTTCGTACCATCCGTAAGCAAGCAGCGAGTATTTACGCACCAGGTACGACCTTTACGATTGGTAAAGGGCAGGTATTACGTGAAGGTACGGATATCACCTTGATTGCTAATGGCATTATGGTGGCGGAAGCGCTTGAGGCTGCTCGTCAACTTGAGCAGGCTGGGGTAAGTGCAGCGGTCATTGATATGTTTACTCTCAAACCTATTGATCGGATGTTAATTAAAAATTATGCCGAAAAAACAGGGCGGATCGTGACATGTGAAAACCATAGTATTCACAATGGATTAGGTTCAGCAGTTGCTGAAGTACTTGTAGAAACTTGTCCTGTGCCCATGCGTCGGGTGGGGGTTAAAGAGCGTTATGGCCAGGTTGGAACTCAGGACTTTTTACAACGGGAATATGGTTTAACGGCACATGATATTGTGGCAGCCGCCAGAGAGCTATTGTAATCAGTTCCCCTTGCCAGAAAGACTGGCAAGGGGATCCTTGACTTAATGGTAGCCCATCAACTGGGCACCTATCACCACCACGCTGGACATAATAAACAGTAGTCCAAGCAGTGTTGCACCCACTTTTATCCAGTTACGGAAGTCCACACGGCAAACACCGAGCGTTGCCATTAACGAAGCCGAAGTCGGGTAAATGATATGGCTGAAGCCATCGCCAAACTGGAAGGCCAGCACGGTAACCTGACGGTTAACGCCGACCAGATCGCCAAGCGGTGCCAGTAACGGCATGGTTAACGCTGCCTGACCAGACCCGGATGTCACAAAGAAATTGAATACTGCCTGGAAGAGCAGCATAAACCAGGCCGCAACTGCGTTATCCAGACCGCTAATGGCATTGGCAATGCTGTTGAGGATGGTATTCAGCACGCTGGCATCTCCCGCTTCACCATTACCGACCAGCAGCAAAATCCCTTTGGCGAAACCCACCAGCAGGGCGGGGGCTATCATCATTCGCGCGCCTTCGGTAAAGGACGAAGCCATGGTATTTACCGTCATGCCGTTAAGACGGAAAACAACGCCGATGATGCCAATCACCAGACCCATCGTGAAGAACTGGCTGGCAATTTCTGGAATAAACCAGGCATTGACGATAACGCCCCAAATCACCCAGATCATGACGGCGGTTAAAACAATCAATACCAGCCAGTCACCAAAGGTAAACGGACGTTGTTCAACGTCAGCCTGTTTTTCACGGAAGAAGCGATCGGAATCATGCACGCGTGATAACAGAGGATTCTTTTTCACCCGCGAGGCGTACACCATGGTGAAGACCAGGCCAATCAGAGTAGCGATCACCCACACCACAATGCGCAGGCCGGAGCCGGAAAGCACCGGAACGCCAGCAATCCCCTGGGCGACGACCACGCAGAACGGGTTCATCCATGAGCTGGCAAAACCGATTTGCGTAGCGATATAGGTTACCAGGACGGTGGTGATACTGTCATAACCCAGCCGTACCATGAGTGGTGCGATAATGATGGCAAAGGCGACAGCCTCTTCCCCCATGCCAAATACCGCACCGCCGAGTGAAAAGAGAATAAATAACGCCGGAATGAAAAGAATCTCATTCCCTCGTGTGTGGCGGATAAGCGCCAGGATGCCGTTATCAATAGTTCCTGTGCGCATCACGATGCCAAACGCGCCGCCAATTACCAGCATAAACATGATGATGCCAACGGCTGTCCCGTATTTCGAGCCAGAGGTTAGCCCTTCAAATGGGAAGTTCATCAGGCCGGGGCGTTCATCTCCCGTCGTGAACAGTTGTACGCGGTGATACTCTGGTTCGCCCGCCTCGTTGGTCAGAATGCGAAATGAGTGAGGGTCTACAACCTTGCGTGTTTTTGTCTGACCATCAACCTGATACTGCACTTCCTGACTGTCAAACATCCCCACCGGAACTACCCAGGTGGCGAGGCTGGTTAAAATAGCAACAAAAAAGATAATCACCAGCGTATCGGGCATTGCCCATCTTCTGGTTGGTTTGGATTCAGTTATTGCGGACATAGCGCAAATTTTCCCTTGCACAAGACAAAGTGGTAAGTATGCAAAGTGAGATGACGCAATTCATTGATGCAGCGCAGTTAAGCAAGATAATCAGAAAGGAGTAATGCAAATTAAGAGAATAAAAAACCGGAAATAGTGACTATTTCCGGTTCTGATATCCGTAGCAGTAAGGCTGCGGATTATGACGAGATTACTGCTGCTGTGCAGACTGAATCGCAGTCAGCGCGATGGTGTAGACGATATCGTCAACCAGTGCGCCACGGGACAGGTCGTTAACCGGCTTGCGCATACCCTGGAGCATCGGCCCGATGGAGATCAGGTCGGCAGAACGCTGTACCGCTTTGTAGGTGGTGTTACCGGTGTTCAGATCCGGGAAGATGAACACGGTAGCGCGACCTGCAACCGGAGAGTTCGGCGCTTTAGATTTCGCAACGTCAGCCATTACCGCAGCATCGTACTGCAGCGGGCCGTCGATCATCAGGTCAGGACGTTTTTCCTGCGCCAGACGAGTTGCTTCGCGAACTTTCTCTACGTCACTACCTGCACCAGAAGTACCGGTGGAGTAGGAGAGCATAGCCACGCGCGGTTCGATACCGAAGGCTGCAGCGGAATCTGCGGACTGAATCGCGATTTCTGCCAGCTGTTCAGCGGTCGGATCCGGGTTGATCGCACAGTCACCGTAAACATAAACCTGTTCTGGCAGCAGCATGAAGAACACAGAAGATACCAGAGAGCTGCCCGGAGCAGTTTTGATTAACTGCAGCGGCGGACGGATGGTGTTTGCGGTAGTGTGGACAGCACCGGAAACCAGGCCATCAACTTCATCCTGCTCCAGCATCAGCGTACCGAGAACTACGTTGTCTTCCAGCTGTTCGCGGGCAACGGTTTCGGTCATGCCTTTGTTCTTACGCAGTTCGACCAGACGTGCAACATAATTTTCGCGAACCACTTCTGGATCAACGATTTCAATGCCTGCACCCAGTTCTACGCCCTGAGACGCTGCAACGCGGTTGATCTCTGCCGGGTTACCCAGCAGTACGCAAGTTGCGATGCCACGTTCAGCACAGATAGCGGCGGCTTTAACGGTACGCGGTTCGTCGCCTTCCGGCAGAACGATACGTTTGCCCGCTTTGCGCGCCAGTTCGGTCAGCTGATAACGGAACGCTGGCGGAGACAGACGACGGCTGCGCTCGGAAGTGGCAGTCAGAGAGTCAATCCAGTCAGCGTTGATGTAGTTAGCAACATATTCCTGAACTTTCTCGATACGCTCGTGATCGTCAACCGGAACTTCCAGATTGAAGCTCTGCAGGCTCAGAGAAGTCTGCCAGGTGTTAGTATTCACCATGAATACCGGCAGGCCGGTAGCGAAAGCGCGTTCGCACAGTTTAGAAATGCGTGCGTCCATTTCGTAGCCGCCAGTCAGCAGCAGGGCGCCGATTTCTACGCCGTTCATTGCAGCCAGGCAAGCAGCAACCAGTACGTCAGGACGGTCTGCGGAAGTGACCAGCAGAGAACCTGCACGGAAGTGCTCCAGCATGTGCGGAATGCTGCGTGCGCAGAAAGTGACTGATTTCACGCGGCGAGTGTTGATGTCGCCTTCGTTGATGATGGTGGCGTTCAGGTGGCGAGCCATATCGATCGCTCGGGTCGCGATCAGATCAAAGCTCCACGGCACAGCGCCGAGAACCGGCAGCGGGCTGGATTCTTGCAGCTTCGCCGGATCAACATTGTTCACTTTAGCTTTGGTAGAGTCGTCGAAAATCTCGGACAGATCCGGGCGAGTACGACCTTGCTCATCAACCGGAGCGTTCAGTTTGTTAACGATAACGCCAGTGATGTTGGTGTTTTTTTCGCCGCCGAAGCTGTTGCGGGTCAGTTCGATACGCTCTTTCAACTGTTCCGGGGTATCAGTACCCTGAGACATAACGAAGACGATTTCCGCGTTCAGCGTTTTGGCGATTTCGTAGTTCAGGGACTGGGCAAACTGGTGCTTACGTGTCGGGACCAGACCTTCAACCAGAACCACTTCAGCGTCTTTGGTGTTGGCGTGGTAGTTCGCGACGATCTCTTCCATCAGCACATCTTTCTTATTGCTGGAAAGCAGACCTTCAACGTAACTCATTTTCAGCGGTTCAGCGGCTGTCGTGGTGGAAGAGTTCGCACGCACGATAGTCGTTGTCTGATCGGGCGCATCGCCACCGGTACGCGGCTGAGCGATAGGTTTGAAAACGCTCAGACGAACGCCTTTGCGTTCCATTGCACGGATCACGCCAAGGCTGACGCTGGTCAGACCGACGCTGGTTCCGGTAGGGATCAGCATAATAATACGGGACACGGTTTATCCTCTTTCGTTACCGCCGGTTTGGCGGGTTACAAAACAGCACCGCCAGCTGTGCTGGCGGTGTGAAATCAGGCAGTCAGGCGGCTCGCGTCTTGCGCGATAACCAGTTCTTCGTTGGTTGGGATAACCACCGCAGGACGGGTACCTTCTTTGTTGATGAAACCAGATTTGCCGAAACGTGCAGCCAGGTTGCGTTCGTGATCAACTTCAAAGCCCAGCACGCCCAGTTTGCCCAGAGACAGTTCACGAACCATCGCGGCATTTTCACCAATACCACCGGTAAATACAACAGCGTCCAGACGACCATCCATCAGCGCGGTGTATGCACCGATGTATTTTGCCAGGCGGTGGCAGTAAACGTCCATTGCGCGCTTCGCGTCTTCTTTCGTCGCGTAGTTGTCTTCAACATAGCGGCAGTCGCTGGTGACTTCGGTCAGACCCAGCAGGCCAGACTCTTTGGTCAGCATTTTGTTGATTGCGTCAACGCTCATGCCCAGGGTGTCGTGCAGGTGGAAGATGATAGCCGGGTCGATATCGCCAGAGCGAGTACCCATTACCAGACCTTCCAGCGGGGTCAGACCCATAGAGGTATCAACGCATTTACCGTTGCGGATAGCAGAAACGGAACCACCGTTGCCCAGGTGGCAGGTGATGATGTTCAGTTCTTCTACCGGTTTGTTCAGCATTTTTGCCGCTTCCTGGGTTACATAGAAGTGGCTGGTGCCGTGCGCGCCGTAACGACGGATGCCGTGCTCTTTGTACAGGTTGTACGGCAGGGCATAGAGGTAAGACTCTTCCGGCATAGTCTGGTGGAATGCGGTGTCGAACACTGCAACGTTTTTATCTTTCAACTGCGGGAAAGATTTCAGAGCTTCTTCGATACCGATCAGGTGAGCCGGGTTGTGCAGAGGTGCAAAAGAAGCTGCATCTTTGATACCCTGAATAACAGACTCGTCGATCACTACGGAGCTGGTATACTTCTCGCCGCCGTGTACGATACGGTGGCCGATAGCGGTCAGCTGTGCAGAAAGTTCTGGTTTTTGTGCCAGAATAGTATTAACGATAAAGTTGAGCGCTTCGCTGTGAGCGGCGCCTGCACCTAAATCCGCTTCTTGTTTATTGCCGTCCATTTTCCATTTGATACGTGCTTCGGGCAGGTGGAAACATTCGGCTAAACCAGAAAGGTACTCTTCACCATTTACTGCATCGATGATTGCAAATTTCAGTGAAGAACTACCGCAGTTCAGAACCAGTACTAACTTACTCGACATGGAAGTACCTATAATTGATACGTGGCTAAAAAAACGTCAGGGAGCCATAGAGCGTAGCGCATGATGACACCGACATTTATGATTAACATCATGCACTGCAAATTTTTTTTGCATGATGGAAGAAATATCTTGAGTCTATGCCATTTTGCGTAATTTTCAGCCAATGGCATAATGTTTATGAATTTGACGACTCAATGAATATGTACTACTCGGCCATTTCAGGCTGCTAAAGGATACCTGATTGTGGGTATGGAAGACAAAATGTTTTGAACGTTGTCCCGCTGAGTTGTGAATTTGCACAAATTTTTGAATCTTTATATGTGAAGTTGAGGTGAAGCATGTCAACGCCGGATAATCGTTCTGTTAATTTTTTTAGCTTGTTTCGCCGGGGACAGCATTACTCAAAGACGTGGCCGCTGGAAAAACGCCTTGCCCCGGTCTTTGTTGAGAATCGTGTCATTAAGATGACGCGCTATGCGATCCGCTTTATGCCGCCGATCGCCGTGTTTACTCTCTGCTGGCAGATTGCACTGGGCGGTCAGCTTGGTCCGGCAGTCGCCACTGCGTTGTTCGCTCTAAGCTTACCCATGCAGGGACTGTGGTGGCTGGGCAAGCGTTCTGTAACGCCATTACCACCTGCAATCCTCAACTGGTTTTATGAAGTTCGCGGTAAATTGCAGGAGTCTGGACAGGTGCTGGCACCTGTTGAAGGCAAGCCTGATTACCAGGCATTAGCTGACACGCTTAAGCGTGCCTTCAAACAACTGGATAAAACTTTCCTTGATGATTTGTAATTGACCCCTGATTACGCATATAAAAGAAGGCAGACATCGGCCTTCTTTTTTTTCACCGTAGTAGAGTGATACAGGAGTCAACAATGGAAATGACCAACGCGCAACGTCTTATTTTGTCTAACCAGTACAAAATGATGACTATGCTCGATCCGGCAAATGCTGAACGTTACCGTCGCCTGCAAACAATCATTGAACGTGGTTATGGTTTGCAAATGCGCGAGTTGGATCGCGAGTTTGGCGAGCTGAAAGAAGAAACCTGCCGCACTATCATCGACATTATGGAGATGTATCACGCGCTGCATGTTTCCTGGTCTAATTTACAGGACCAGCAATCCATCGATGAACGTCGTGTCACCTTCCTCGGCTTTGACGCCGCCACCGAAGCACGTTATCTCGGTTATGTACGCTTTATGGTTAACGTTGAAGGGCGTTACACCCATTTTGATGCCGGAACTCACGGCTTTAATGCACAGACGCCAATGTGGGAGAAATATCTGCGCATGTTGAATGTCTGGCATGCCTGCCCGCGTCAGTATCACCTGAGCGCTAACGAAATTAACCAAATTATTAACGCCTGAGGAGGCCGCGTGCGGTGTAAAGGTTTTCTGTTTGATCTGGATGGCACGCTGGTGGATTCTCTGCCCGCGGTAGAGCGGGCGTGGAGCAACTGGGCCAGACGTCATGGGTTAGCACCGGAAGATGTGCTGGCTTTCATTCATGGTAAACAGGCGATTACGTCTCTGCGCCATTTTATGGTGGGCAAATCGGAGAAGGAAATTGCCGCCGAGTTTACCCGTCTGGAACAGATTGAGGCCACGGAAACCGAAGGTATTACCGCACTTCCTGGGGCGATAGCTTTGCTCAATCATTTGAATAAAGCGGGGATCCCGTGGGCCATTGTCACTTCTGGTTCCATGCCTGTTGCGCGAGCACGCCACAAAGTCGCCGGACTTCCCGCGCCGGAAGTGTTTGTTACCGCAGAGCGGGTTAAACGTGGAAAACCAGAGCCGGATGCCTATCTGTTAGGTGCACAACTGTTGGGCCTTGCACCGCAGGAATGTGTGGTGGTGGAGGATGCTCCCGCAGGTGTGCTTTCAGGCCTGGCCGCAGGGTGTCATGTCATTGCGGTTAACGCACCGGCTGATACCCCGCGTTTGAATGAGGTGGATTTGGCCCTCCATAGTCTGGAACAAATTACTGTGATCAAACAGCCAAATGGTGACGTTATTATTGCGTGAAACGCCTGATCATGATTTAGCCCCGTCCCGTCGGGGCTTTTTTATGGCAGAATCAGGCCATCCCCCTCAATTAACAAGGATACGTTGTGAACGGTGAATTGATCTGGGTTCTTTCATTACTGGCGGTTGCTATCGTCTTGTTTGCGACGGGCAGAGTGCGTATGGATGCGGTCGCTTTGTTTGTTATTGTTGCGTTTGCATTAAGCGGTACGCTGACCGTCCCTGAAGTGTTTTCCGGCTTTTCCGATCCTAACGTGGTACTGATCGCCGCCTTGTTTATTATTGGTGATGGTTTAGTCCGCACGGGTGTCGCCACCGTAATGGGGACATGGCTGGTTAAAGTGGCAGGCAGCAGTGAGATCAAAATGTTGGTTTTGTTGATGCTGACCGTTGCGGGCCTTGGCGCGTTTATGAGTTCAACCGGCGTCGTCGCTATCTTTATCCCTGTGGTGTTAAGCGTTGCTATGCGCATGCAAACGTCGCCGTCGCGCCTGATGATGCCGTTGAGTTTTGCCGGGCTGATCAGCGGCATGATGACGCTGGTGGCGACGCCACCTAACCTGGTGATTAACAGTGAATTGCTGCGTGAAGGCTATCATGGTTTTAGTTTCTTTAGCGTAACCCCCATCGGCCTGGTTGTATTGGTACTCGGTATCTTATATATGCTGGTGATGCGTTTTATGCTGAAAGGGGATTCCCAGACCCCGCAGCGTGAAGGCTGGACGCGTCGTACCTTCCGCGATCTTATCCGTGAATACCGACTTACCGGGCGCGCGCGCCGCCTGGCTATTCGTCCCGGTTCGCCGATGATTGGCCAGCGACTGGACGATCTCAAATTACGTGAACGTTATGGCGCTAACGTCATCGGTGTTGAACGCTGGCGGCGTTTTCGTCGCGTTATTGTGAACGTGAACGGGGTTTCTGAATTCCGTGCGCGTGACGTTTTGCTTATTGATATGTCTGCGGCTGATGTCGATCTCCGACAATTTTGCAGTGAACAATTGCTGGAGCCAATGGTACTGCGCGGCGAGTATTTTTCCGATCAGGCCCTTGATGTCGGCATGGCGGAGATTTCATTAATTCCTGAATCTGAGTTGATTGGTAAATCGGTGCGCGAAATTGGCTTTCGTACGCGCTACGGACTGAATGTGGTGGGCCTGAAACGCAATGGCGTGGCGCTGGATGGTTCGCTGGCGGATGAGCCTCTGCTGCTGGGCGATATCATCCTGGTTGTCGGTAACTGGAAGCTTATCGGTATGCTGGCAAAACAGGGCCGCGATTTCGTGGCGCTGAACTTACCGGAAGAGGTGAGTGAAGCATCGCCTGCGCACAGCCAGGCACCCCATGCCATTTTCTGTCTGGTGTTGATGGTGGCGTTAATGCTGACCGATGAAATTCCTAATCCTGTTGCGGCCATCATTGCCTGCCTGCTGATGGGGAAATTCCGCTGTATCGATGCCGAAAGCGCTTATAAATCCATTCACTGGCCGAGCATTATTTTGATCGTTGGGATGATGCCGTTCGCAGTGGCGCTACAGAAAACAGGCGGTGTCGCACTGGCGGTAAAAGGGTTAATGGACATCGGCGGCGGTTACGGGCCACATATGATGCTTGGCTGTTTGTTTGTCTTGTCGGCGGTGATTGGTTTGTTTATTTCGAATACGGCAACGGCAGTGCTGATGGCGCCGATTGCGCTGGCTGCGGCCAAAACAATGGGCGTTTCGCCGTATCCATTTGCCATGGTGGTGGCGATGGCAGCATCTGCCGCCTTTATGACGCCAGTTTCCTCACCGGTTAACACGTTGGTTTTAGGGCCAGGAAATTACAGCTTTAGTGATTTTGTGAAGCTGGGAGTACCGTTTACCGTTATTGTGATGGCGGTTTGCGTGGTGATGATTCCGATGCTGTTTCCGTTTTGACGAGAGCCTGATGTCGCATCTGGCGCTTATTGCCAGATGCGGCGCTGGCTCCGGCAACTTACAGCGGTGAATCCTGGCTAATCTCATCGAGCGATAGTTGGAAGCTGGGAACAAAGACTTCCATGAAGTAGTCCATCTCCTGACTGCGGCGCGCTTCAAGCGTCGCTTCCAGTCGCGTCTTTGCAAGTAAAAATTCATTATTACCCGCAGCGAGCTCTTCCAGACATTTCAGATAGGCACAAAGTGCATCAGCCTGTTTCACCAGCGATTTTTCCTCATCGCTATACGCATGCTCATCAATGAGTGGTGCAAAGATATCCCTTAGCTCTTCCGGAACCATATCGACCAGCTTTTGTTGGGCGATTTTTTCAATAGCTTTGTATTCCTGAGCGATTTGCGAATTGAAATATTTCACTGGGGTAGGGAGATCGCCGGTGAGCACTTCAGAGGCATCGTGGTACATCGCCAGCAGAGCGATGCGTTCAGCGTTGACATTTCCGCCAAACTTACGGTTTTTAATGGCAGCCAGCGCATGGGCGACCATCGCCACCTGCAAACTGTGCTCAGACACATTTTCTGTCCGTACGTTGCGCATTAACGGCCAGCGGTTAATTAGTTTCAGACGGGAGAGATGGGCAAAAAAATGGCTCTGCTTCATAACGACCTTGCGTGTGATGACTTCATGAGATCATTGTGGGGGGATAACACTGCCGGATGCAATCTCCGGCAGTGAATTTAAGATTACAGCTGATGATAGCCAGAAAGGAAACGAGCGAATTTACTTAATGACAGTTCGATATCATCAACGCGCGGCAGCGTAACAATGCGGAAGTGATCCGGCCACGGCCAGTTAAAAGCCGTCCCCTGAACCAGCAGAACTTTTTCCTGTAACAGGAAGTCCAGCACCATCTTCTGGTCGTCGTGAATATTAAAACGTTTAGCGTCGATTTTCGGGAACATGTACAGCGCGCCGCGTGGCTTCACGCAGGAAACGCCTGGAATGTCGTTAATCAACTCCCATGCGCGATTACGCTGCTCGTAAAGACGCCCGCCAGGTAAGATAAATTCACTGATACTCTGATAGCCACCCAATGCGGTCTGAATCGCGTGTTGTGCGGGAACGTTGGCGCAAAGTCGCATTGAGGCCAGCATCTCCAGACCTTCGATGTAGCCTTTGGCGTGTTTTTTCGGCCCGTTCAGTACCATCCAGCCTTGACGGAAGCCTGCCACTCGATACGTTTTCGACAGACCGTTAAAGGTAATGGTCAGCAGGTCAGGCGCCATCGCCGCAATCGAGTGATGCTCGGCGTCGTCGTAGAGAATTTTGTCGTAAATTTCATCGGCGAAAATAATGAGATTATGCTGACGCGCAATCTCCACAATTTCCATTAAAAGCTCTTTGGAATAAACCGCGCCGGTTGGGTTGTTCGGGTTGATAATAACGATACCGCGCGTACGAGGCGTAATTTTAGCGCGAATATCATCGAGGTCCGGGAACCAGTCAGAGGACTCGTCGCAAAGGTAGTGCACCGCTTTACCGCTGGAGAGCGAAACCGCCGCGGTCCATAGTGGATAATCAGGTGCAGGAACCAACATTTCATCCCCGCTGTTCAGCAATGCCTGCATTGCCTGAACGATAAGCTCCGATACCCCATTGCCGATGTAAATGTCTTCCACGGTAACATCACGCATGCCTCGCGCCTGATAGTGCTGCATGATGGCCTTACGCGCAGAGTAGAGGCCTTTTGAATCACAATAGCCCTGAGCTGTCGGGAGGTTGCGTATCACATCAACCAGGATCTCATCAGGAGCGTCAAAACCGAACGGGGCTGGGTTGCCGATGTTCAGTTTCAATACTTTGTTACCTTCTTCTTCCAGGCGTTTTGCTTCTTTCAGCACCGGACCACGGATGTCATAACAGACATTCTCTAACTTGCTGGATTTTTCAATGGGTGACATGACTCTTGACCTTTTTTGCTGTTATCGCCACTCCCTGCCGTGGAAGTCAGCTTAGAACAATGTACTCCCCCGAGGCGGTGTTTTGAAGTTCTGCAGAACAAGATTTTGCGAGAGTAAAAAGAGGGAATGTGCTGTTAATAACTTAATAATCATTAAATATTGAGATGCATATGCTTAATGATTTGTGTTTTGTAGTGATTTATTCTATGTATTAATCTAATGCATGGTTTTTTGTCTGGTAGATAAATGTGCGAATTTTCTTTGATTTAAGAAATCACGAACATAACATATTCATGATATTTTCATTATAAGTGAAACATTAACAGAGTACTGATCACCGAAGTGTTGTATAGGTGATGACGTGCGAAATTATTGTTAAGCGGAATTAATGAATGCAAGGTGTGCTAATTAATTATTATTTAATATTCAAAAAGGTTTTGTTGTGCTTATTAATAATAGAAGATTACTTTGCCTAACATAACATAACTTTGCATCAGATAATTCGCAATGGCCCTTATAAATAAATGGGTTTTAGGGTAAAATGTTAGCTTAAATGACGGACCCCCACTGGTGACGCAGACAAATCATCGCCGATTATGCGTGTTTACGCCGGGTTGGCGCCGCTTTGCTAGTAGTGGAACAAGGATCAACATTTACATTTACACAAACACTCGCATGTCATAAATAGAAAAGAGTGAGTAACTTAATAGATATGCGATTCCTGAAGATATATTCTGTGAACTACTTCAGGCATTATAACGGAACAATGTGAGTCGTTCTTATTAGTGCAACTCATATGCATTTTAACTTTCATCCAGACTTCCGGATGAAACTGCCAGGGAGGCACATTACAAATGGAATTGCTTGTTTGTGTGTGCACAGCATTAACCAGCTCAGTATGAGCCGCCAGTAAGTGATAATATATGATAAGTGCAAATCGTCCGATAATTAACCTCGACCTCGATCTGCTGAGAACATTTGTTGCTGTTGCCGATCTGAACACTTTTGCTGCCGCAGCTGCCGCTGTGTGTCGTACTCAGTCCGCTGTTAGTCAGCAAATGCAACGTCTTGAACAACTCGTTGGGAAAGAACTGTTCGCTCGGCATGGTCGTAACAAACTGTTAACTGAACATGGCATTCAGCTTCTTGGCTATGCCAGGAAGATCCTGCGTTTTAATGATGAGGCTTGCTCATCATTGATGTTCAGTAATCTTCAGGGCGTGTTAACAATCGGCGCTTCAGATGAATCTGCTGATACGATCTTACCTTTCCTGCTTAATCGCGTTAGTTCGGTTTATCCGAAACTTGCGCTGGATGTCCGCGTTAAGCGTAATGCCTATATGGCAGATATGCTGAAGTCCCAGGAAGTGGATTTAATGGTTACCACAAATCGTCCTGATACCTTTAAGGCGTTGAACCTGAGAACTTCTCCAACGCACTGGTATTGCGCTGCGGAATACGTATTGCAAAAAGGCGAGCCGATCCCTCTGGTGTTGCTGGATGATCCTAGTCCGTTCCGTGATTTGGTTCTGGCAACACTCAATAAAGCGGATATTCCATGGCGTCTGGCTTATGTCGCCTCCACGTTGCCGGCGGTCCGTGCTGCCGTGAAAGCGGGGTTAGGTGTAACGGCAAGGCCGGTTGAGATGATGAGTCCGGACCTGCGCGTCTTGAGCGCTGTGGACGGTTTACCACCACTGCCAGATACCGAATATTTGCTGTGCTATGATCCGTCCAGCGGTAATGAGCTGGCTCAGGTGATATACCAGGCAATGGAGAGTTATCAGAACCCATGGCAGTTCAGCACGATAGGCGCCCATGAAGGGGATGATTCTCTGTTAATTGAAGGCGATTACGAATAATTGTCTGGTAATAGATAACCACATTTGTAAAAACAAGCCACTGATGTTTTTTTGAACGTCAGTGGCTTTTTTTTACAATAAATGATGACAACGTTTCCTGATATTGAACAAAAGTGTTCATTTTTCAATCGACAGCCCTTCTCTAAACGTGCGAACAAAAAATCGCCTGATAAAAATCTCCTGCTACAATGATGTTAAAAAATACGTGAACTTGTTGCTGTATTTTTGTTATGGATTAACAAAAGCGTGTCACAGATCAAGAAAATACTCTCTTTTGGGGGGAGGAATCGGTACAAATTCCTGTCAAAATAGACCCGTATTTTTTCCATTGCTTCACAACGGACACGATTCAACAACATCTAATTTTCCTGGAGTCGTCAATGATCTGGGATGAAGAGCATTAAATGCAAAAGTTGTTGGTATTATGTAAATTAATGTGAAGAAACTTTTGTTAAAGTTGACAAAAGGTTATAGAAAGGGGTAAAAGACCACATCAATTCACTGTATAAAATTGTTACTACAGTAGTTGTAAGGTTTTTTTTATTCCTCCCCATGAATCGATGTGGCGTCCATCTGCCGTGAAGAGCAGAGAATCAGGCGCTACTTTTGATGAGTAAGCAATGAGTATGTCAACATCCACTGAAGTCATCGCTCATCACTGGGCATTCGCTATCTTTCTTATCGTTGCCATTGGCCTGTGTTGCCTGATGCTGGTAGGCGGTTGGTTTTTAGGCGGTCGCGCGCGCGCGCGGTCGAAAAACGTGCCGTTTGAATCAGGTATCGACTCGGTCGGCTCCGCCCGCTTACGCCTGTCCGCCAAGTTTTATCTGGTGGCCATGTTCTTCGTTATCTTCGACGTTGAAGCGCTGTATCTGTTCGCATGGTCAACCTCTATCCGCGAAAGCGGCTGGGTAGGCTTTGTGGAAGCTGCAATTTTTATTTTTGTGTTACTGGCAGGTCTGGTTTATCTGGTGCGTATTGGCGCGCTGGACTGGACGCCCGCGCGTTCACGCCGCGAGCGTATGAACCCGGAAACGAACAGTATCGCTAATCGTCAACGCTAACCGCGAGGCATTAAGATGGATTATACGCTCACCCGCATAGATCCCAACGGTGAGAACGACCGTTACCCCCTGCAAAAGCAGGAGATCGTAACCGACCCTCTGGAGCAAGAAGTTAACAAAAACGTGTTTATGGGCAAGCTCAATGACATGGTTAACTGGGGTCGTAAAAACTCAATTTGGCCGTATAACTTCGGTCTTTCCTGCTGTTACGTTGAGATGGTGACTTCGTTTACCGCGGTGCATGACGTGGCGCGTTTTGGCGCAGAAGTATTGCGTGCTTCGCCGCGTCAGGCTGACCTGATGGTGGTTGCAGGAACCTGCTTTACCAAAATGGCACCGGTTATTCAGCGTCTGTATGACCAGATGCTGGAACCCAAATGGGTTATCTCAATGGGTGCATGTGCCAACTCCGGCGGTATGTACGATATTTATTCCGTTGTGCAGGGCGTCGATAAATTCATCCCGGTTGATGTGTATATCCCGGGCTGCCCGCCGCGCCCTGAAGCGTACATGCAGGCACTGATGCTGTTGCAGGAATCTATCGGCAAAGAACGCCGTCCGCTCTCCTGGGTGGTTGGCGATCAGGGCGTTTATCGCGCCAATATGCAATCAGAGCGCGAACGCAAGCGCGGTGAACGCATTGCTGTTACCAACCTGCGCACCCCTGACGAGATTTAATTTGCGCCTGTCGGCAAAGGTATTTTTCTTCGCTTATTCTTAAATCTATTGCGCGAAGCCATGCCGACAGTCACCACGGACCATATGCAATGGTGAACAATATGACCGACTTAACCGCGCAAGAACCCGCCTGGCAGACCCGCGATCATCTGGATGATCCGGTTATTGGCGAACTGCGCAACCGTTTTGGGCCGGATGCCTTTACTGTTCAGGCGACTCGCACCGGGGTACCCGTTGTGTGGATCAAGCGTGAACAATTACTGGAAGTAGCCGATTTCTTAAAGAAACTGCCGAAACCTTACGTCATGCTGTTTGATTTACACGGCATGGACGAACGTCTGCGCACCCACCGCGAAGGGCTACCCGCCGCGGATTTTTCCGTTTTCTACCATCTGATTTCTATCGATCGTAACCGCGACATCATGCTGAAGGTGGCGCTGGCAGAAAACGACCTGCACGTACCGACTTTCACCAAACTGTTCCCGAACGCTAACTGGTATGAGCGTGAAACCTGGGATTTGTTTGGCATTACTTTCGACGGCCACCCTAATTTGCGTCGCATCATGATGCCGCAAACCTGGAAAGGTCACCCTCTGCGTAAAGATTACCCGGCGCGCGCTACCGAATTCTCGCCGTTTGAGCTGACCAAAGCCAAACAGGATCTGGAGATGGAAGCCCTGACTTTCAAACCGGAAGAGTGGGGGATGAAGCGCGGCACCGAAAACGAGGACTTTATGTTCCTCAACCTCGGTCCGAACCACCCGTCGGCGCACGGGGCTTTCCGTATCGTACTGCAGCTCGATGGCGAAGAGATTGTCGACTGCGTACCAGACATTGGTTACCACCACCGTGGTGCGGAGAAAATGGGCGAACGCCAGTCCTGGCACAGCTACATTCCGTATACCGATCGTATCGAATACCTCGGCGGCTGCGTTAACGAAATGCCGTACGTACTGGCGGTAGAGAAACTGGCCGGGATCACTGTACCGGATCGCGTTAACGTGATTCGCGTAATGCTTTCCGAACTGTTCCGCATCAACAGCCACCTGCTGTATATCTCGACCTTTATTCAGGACGTCGGCGCGATGACGCCCGTGTTCTTCGCCTTTACCGATCGTCAGAAAATTTACGATCTGGTGGAAGCGATTACTGGTTTCCGTATGCACCCGGCATGGTTCCGTATCGGCGGCGTAGCGCATGACCTGCCGCGTGGCTGGGATCGCCTGCTGCGTGAGTTCCTTGACTGGATGCCGAAACGTCTGGCTTCTTACGAGAAAGCCGCGCTGCGTAACACCATCCTGATTGGCCGTTCCAAAGGCGTTGCCGCCTACGGCGCGAAAGAGGCGCTGGAGTGGGGGACTACTGGTGCTGGCCTGCGTGCCACCGGGATCGACTTCGACGTGCGTAAGGCGCGTCCTTATTCTGGCTATGAAAACTTCGACTTTGAAATTCCGGTTGGCGGTGGAGTTTCTGACTGCTACACCCGCGTAATGCTGAAAGTGGAAGAGCTGCGCCAGAGTCTGCGCATTCTTGAGCAGTGCCTCAACAACATGCCGGAAGGCCCGTTCAAAGCGGATCACCCGCTGACCACGCCGCCGCCGAAAGAGCGCACGCTGCAACATATCGAAACCCTGATCACCCACTTCCTGCAAGTGTCGTGGGGGCCAGTGATGCCTGCCAATGAATCCTTCCAGATGATTGAGGCGACCAAAGGGATCAACAGTTACTACCTGACCAGCGACGGCAGCACCATGAGTTATCGCACCCGTATTCGCACGCCGAGTTATGCGCATTTGCAGCAAATTCCGGCGGCGATCCGCGGCAGCCTGGTGTCTGACCTGATTGTTTATCTGGGCAGTATCGATTTTGTTATGTCAGATGTGGACCGCTAATTATGCACGAGAATCAACAACCACAAACCGAGGCTTTTGAGCTGAGTGCGGCAGAGCGTGAAGCGATTGAGCACGAGATGCACCACTACGAAGACCCGCGTGCGGCGTCCATTGAAGCGCTGAAAATCGTTCAGAAGCAGCGTGGCTGGGTACCGGACGGCGCGATCCACGCGATCGCCGATGTGTTGGGTATTCCGGCGAGCGATGTCGAAGGCGTGGCAACGTTCTACAGCCAGATCTTCCGCCAGCCAGTTGGTCGCCATGTGATCCGTTATTGCGACAGCGTGGTCTGTCACATCAATGGTTACCAGGGCATTCAGGCGGCGCTGGAGAAAAAGCTGAACATCAAACCAGGGCAAACGACATTTGATGGCCGCTTTACGCTGCTGCCAACCTGCTGCCTGGGGAATTGTGATAAAGGGCCAAACATGATGATCGATGAGGATACTCACGCGCATCTGACCCCGGAAGCGATCCCTGAACTGCTGGAGCGGTATAAATGAAAAACATTATCCGTACTCCCGAAACGCATCCGCTGACCTGGCGTCTGCGTGATGACAAACAGCCAGTGTGGCTGGACGAATATCGCAGCAAAAACGGTTACGAAGGGGCGCGTAAGGCGCTGACCGGGCTGTCTCCGGACGAAATCGTTAATCAGGTAAAAGACTCTGGTCTGAAAGGGCGCGGCGGTGCGGGCTTCTCGACTGGCCTGAAGTGGAGCCTGATGCCGAAAGACGAATCCATGAACATCCGTTACCTGCTGTGTAACGCCGATGAAATGGAGCCTGGTACCTATAAAGACCGTCTGCTGATGGAGCAACTGCCGCACCTGCTGGTGGAAGGCATGCTCATCTCCGCGTTTGCGCTGAAAGCGTATCGCGGCTACATCTTCCTGCGTGGCGAATATATTGAAGCGGCAGTGAATCTGCGCCGTGCCATTGCCGAAGCGATCGAAGCAGGTCTGCTTGGCAAAAACATTATGGGAACAGGTTTTGACTTCGAACTGTTTGTCCATACCGGGGCAGGGCGCTACATCTGCGGTGAAGAAACAGCGTTAATCAACTCCCTGGAAGGACGTCGCGCTAACCCACGCTCGAAACCGCCATTCCCGGCAACCTCAGGCGCATGGGGTAAACCGACCTGCGTCAACAACGTCGAAACCCTGTGTAACGTTCCGGCGATCCTCGCTAACGGCGTGGAGTGGTATCAGAACATCTCGAAAAGCAAAGATGCTGGCACCAAGCTGATGGGCTTCTCCGGTCGGGTGAAAAATCCGGGCCTGTGGGAACTGCCGTTCGGTACTACCGCGCGCGAGATACTCGAAGATTATGCCGGTGGTATGCGTGACGGTCTGAAATTCAAAGCCTGGCAGCCAGGCGGCGCGGGTACTGACTTCCTCACCGAAGCGCACCTTGACCTGCCGATGGAGTTCGAAAGCATCGGTAAAGCGGGCAGCCGTCTGGGTACGGCGCTGGCGATGGCGGTTGACCATGAGATCAACATGGTGTCACTGGTGCGTAACCTGGAAGAGTTTTTCGCCCGTGAGTCCTGCGGCTGGTGTACGCCGTGCCGCGACGGCCTGCCGTGGAGCGTGAAAATTCTGCGTGCGCTGGAGCGTGGAGAAGGTCAGCCGGGCGATATCGAAACACTTGAGCAACTGTGTCGATTCTTAGGGCCGGGTAAAACTTTCTGTGCCCACGCACCTGGTGCAGTGGAGCCGTTACAGAGCGCTATCAAATATTTCCGTGAAGAATTTGAGGCGGGAATCAAACAGCCGTTCAGCAATACCCATTTGATTAATGGGATTCAGCCGAACCTGCTGAAAGAGCGCTGGTAACCGAATTTCGATTAACGCTCGGTCCCTGACCGAGAAAACTGGAAGCATGCTAATGGCTACAATTCATGTAGACGGCAAAGAATACGAGGTCAACGGAGCGGACAACCTGCTGGAAGCTTGTCTGTCTCTGGGCCTTGATATTCCTTACTTTTGCTGGCATCCGGCGCTGGGAAGCGTCGGTGCTTGCCGCCAGTGTGCGGTGAAGCAATACCAAAACGCGGAAGACACGCGTGGTCGCCTGGTGATGTCCTGTATGACACCGGCTTCCGATGGCACCTTTATTTCCATTGACGACGAAGAAGCGAAACAGTTCCGTGAAAGCGTAGTCGAGTGGTTAATGACCAACCACCCGCACGACTGTCCGGTGTGTGAAGAAGGCGGTAACTGCCACCTTCAGGATATGACCGTGATGACCGGGCATACCTTCCGTCGCTACCGTTTCACCAAACGTACCCACCGCAATCAGGATTTGGGGCCGTTCATCTCTCACGAAATGAACCGCTGCATCGCCTGCTACCGCTGTGTGCGTTACTACAAAGATTACGCGGACGGCACGGACCTGGGCGTTTATGGCGCGCACGACAACGTCTACTTCGGTCGCCCGGAAGACGGCACTCTGGAAAGCGAATTTTCCGGTAACCTGGTCGAAATTTGCCCGACTGGCGTATTTACCGACAAAACGCACTCCGAGCGTTACAACCGTAAATGGGATATGCAGTTTGCACCGAGCATCTGCCAGCAATGTTCCATCGGCTGTAACATCAGCCCCGGCGAGCGTTATGGCGAACTGCGTCGTATCGAAAACCGTTACAACGGTACGGTAAACCACTACTTCCTCTGCGACCGTGGTCGTTTCGGTTACGGCTACGTCAACCTGAAAGATCGTCCGCGTCAGCCGGTACAGCGTCGTGGCGATGATTTCATTACCCTCAACGCCGAACAGGCAATGCAGGGCGCGGCAGATATTCTGCGTCAGTCGAAGAAAGTCATCGGCATCGGTTCTCCGCGCGCCAGCGTGGAAAGCAACTTTGCGCTGCGTGAATTGGTGGGCGAAGAAAACTTCTATACCGGTATCGCTCACGGTGAGCAGGAACGTCTGCAACTGGCGTTGAAAGTGCTGCGTGAAGGCGGCATTTATACTCCGGCACTGCGCGAAATTGAATCTTACGATGCAGTACTGGTGCTGGGCGAAGATGTTACCCAGACCGGCGCGCGCGTCGCGCTGGCAGTACGTCAGGCGGTAAAAGGCAAAGCTCGCGAAATGGCGGCAGCACAGAAAGTGGCTGACTGGCAGATTGCGGCAATCCTCAACATTGGCCAACGTGCGAAGCATCCGCTGTTTGTCACCAACGTTGATGACACCCGTCTGGATGATATCGCGGCGTGGACTTACCGCGCACCGGTTGAAGATCAGGCGCGTTTAGGTTTTGCCATCGCCCATGCGCTGGATAACTCCGCGCCAGCGGTTGACGGTATCGAGCCTGAGCTGCAAAGCAAAATCGACGTCATCGTGCAGGCACTGGCGGGTGCGAAGAAACCGTTGATTATCTCCGGGACAAACGCTGGTAGCTTAGAGGTGATTCAGGCTGCGGCTAACGTGGCGAAAGCCCTGAAAGGTCGCGGTGCTGACGTAGGTATCACCATGATTGCCCGTTCCGTCAACAGCATGGGGCTGGGCATTATGGGCGGCGGTTCGCTTGAAGAAGCGTTGACCGAACTGGAAACCGGACGCGCCGACGCGGTGGTGGTGCTGGAAAACGATCTGCATCGTCATGCTTCTGCTACCCGCGTGAATGCTGCGCTGGCAAAAGCGCCGCTGGTGATGGTAGTTGATCATCAGCGTACGGCGATCATGGAAAACGCCCATCTGGTACTTTCCGCCGCCAGCTTTGCTGAAAGCGACGGTACGGTAATTAATAACGAAGGCCGCGCCCAACGTTTCTTCCAGGTTTACGACCCGTCCTATTACGACAGCAAAACCGTGATGCTGGAAAGCTGGCGCTGGCTGCACTCGCTGCACAGCACGCTGCTGAGTCGAGAAGTTGACTGGACGCAGCTCGACCACGTGATTGACGCCGTTGTGGCGAAAATCCCGGAACTGGCGGGTATCAAAGATGCCGCGCCGGACGCAACATTCCGCATTCGTGGGCAGAAACTGGCCCGTGAGCCGCACCGTTACAGCGGTCGTACCGCCATGCGCGCCAACATCAGCGTTCATGAGCCACGTCAGCCGCAGGATATTGACACCATGTTCACCTTCTCGATGGAAGGTAACAACCAGCCGACCGCGCACCGTTCACAAGTGCCGTTTGCCTGGGCACCGGGCTGGAACTCCCCGCAGGCGTGGAACAAATTCCAGGACGAAGTGGGCGGAAAACTGCGCTTTGGCGATCCAGGCGTGCGTCTGTTTGAAACCAGCGAAAACGGTCTGGATTACTTCACCAGCGTACCGGCACGCTTCCAGCCGCAGGAAGGGAAATGGCGTATCGCGCCGTACTACCACCTGTTTGGCAGCGATGAATTGTCACAACGTGCTCCGGTCTTCCAGAGCCGTATGCCGCAACCGTACATCAAACTTAACCCGGCAGATGCCGCGAAGTTGGGCGTGAATGCGGGTACACGCGTCTCCTTTAGTTACGATGGCAACACGGTCACGCTGCCGGTTGAAATCGCCGAAGGGCTGACGGCAGGGCAGGTGGGCTTGCCGATGGGTATGTCCGGCATTGCTCCGGTGCTGGCTGGCGCGCATCTTGAGGATCTCAAGGAGGCACAACAATGAGTTGGTTATCACCGGAACTGATTGAGATCCTGCTGACCATCCTCAAAGCGGTGGTGATCCTGCTGGTGGTTGTCACCTGCGGGGCATTCATGAGCTTTGGCGAACGTCGCCTGCTGGGTCTGTTCCAGAACCGTTACGGACCTAACCGTGTTGGCTGGGGCGGTTCGTTCCAGCTGGTCGCGGACATGATCAAAATGTTCTTTAAAGAAGACTGGATCCCGAAATTCTCGGATCGCGTCATCTTTACCCTGGCGCCGATGATCGCCTTTACCTCGCTGCTGCTGGCTTTTGCGATTGTGCCAGTCAGCCCGGGGTGGGTGGTTGCCGACCTGAACATCGGGATTTTGTTCTTCCTGATGATGGCAGGTCTGGCGGTTTATGCGGTGCTGTTTGCGGGCTGGTCAAGTAACAACAAATACTCGCTGCTGGGTGCGATGCGTGCTTCCGCGCAGACCCTGAGCTACGAAGTGTTCCTCGGGCTTTCCCTGATGGGCGTGGTGGCGCAGGCCGGTTCATTCAACATGACCGACATCGTCAACAGCCAGGCGCATGTGTGGAACGTCATCCCGCAATTCTTTGGTTTTATTACCTTTGCCATCGCGGGCGTGGCGGTGTGTCACCGTCATCCGTTTGACCAGCCGGAAGCCGAGCAGGAACTGGCGGATGGTTACCACATTGAATATTCCGGCATGAAGTTCGGTCTGTTCTTCGTGGGCGAATACATCGGGATTGTGACCATCTCTGCACTGATGGTGACGCTGTTCTTCGGTGGCTGGCAAGGCCCGTTGTTACCGCCATTCATCTGGTTCGCGCTGAAAACCGCGTTCTTTATGATGATGTTCATTTTGATTCGTGCGTCGTTACCGCGTCCGCGTTATGACCAGGTAATGTCCTTCGGCTGGAAAATCTGTCTGCCGCTGACGCTGATCAACTTGCTGGTAACGGCGGCTGTCATTCTCTGGCAGGCGCAATAAGGGGCAATAAGACCATGACCTTAAAAGAATTGTTAGTAGGTTTCGGCACCCAGGTTCGTAGTATCTGGATGATCGGCCTGCACGCGTTCGCCAAACGCGAAACGCGAATGTACCCGGAAGAGCCGGTCTATCTGCCGCCCCGTTATCGTGGTCGTATCGTTCTGACCCGCGACCCGGATGGCGAAGAGCGTTGCGTAGCCTGTAACCTCTGCGCGGTAGCCTGCCCGGTCGGCTGTATCTCACTGCAAAAAGCAGAAACCAAAGACGGTCGCTGGTATCCGGAATTTTTCCGCATCAACTTCTCACGCTGCATTTTCTGTGGTCTGTGCGAAGAAGCCTGTCCGACCACGGCGATTCAGTTAACCCCGGATTTCGAGATGGGGGAATACAAGCGCCAGGATCTGGTTTACGAGAAAGAGGATCTGCTGATCTCCGGTCCGGGCAAATACCCGGAATATAACTTCTACCGGATGGCAGGTATGGCAATCGACGGCAAAGATAAGGGCGAAGCAGAGAACGAAGCCAAGCCTATCGACGTCAAGAGCCTGTTACCGTAAGGAGAGGGGCAATGGAGTTCGCTTTTTATATCTGTGGCCTGATAGCCATACTTGCGACCTTGCGAGTGATCACCCATACCAATCCGGTACACGCACTGCTGTACCTGATTATTTCGCTGCTGGCGATTTCCGGGGTGTTCTTCTCACTGGGCGCTTACTTTGCCGGTGCGCTGGAAATTATCGTCTACGCGGGTGCCATTATGGTGCTGTTCGTGTTTGTGGTGATGATGCTCAACCTGGGCGGTTCGGAAATCGAACAGGAACGCCAGTGGCTGAAACCGCAGGTGTGGATTGGTCCGGCAATTTTGTCGGCCATCATGCTGGTGGTGATTGTTTACGCCATTCTCGGTGTTAACGATCAGGGTATCGACGGTACGCCAATCAGTGCTAAAGCCGTAGGTATTACGCTGTTCGGGCCTTACGTACTGGCGGTTGAACTGGCTTCTATGCTGCTGCTGGCTGGTCTGGTTGTGGCCTTCCACGTCGGTCGTGAAGAGCGTGCGGGTGAAGTGCTAAGTAACCGTAAAGACGACAGCGCGAAAAGAAAAACGGAGGAGCACGCATGATCCCCTTACAACATGGACTGATCCTCGCGGCAATCTTATTCGTTCTTGGCTTAACCGGTCTGGTTATCCGTCGTAATCTGCTATTTATGCTGATTGGTCTGGAAATCATGATTAACGCCTCCGCGCTGGCCTTTGTGGTCGCCGGAAGCTACTGGGGCCAGACAGACGGTCAGGTGATGTACATTCTCGCCATCAGCCTCGCGGCGGCGGAAGCGAGTATCGGCCTTGCGCTGCTGCTGCAACTTCACCGTCGTCGCCAGAACCTGAACATCGATTCAGTAAGTGAGATGCGCGGATGAACATGCTTGCCTTAACCATTATTTTGCCATTGATTGGCTTCGTCCTGCTGGCGTTCTCCCGTGGCCGCTGGTCTGAAAACGTCTCAGCGATTGTGGGCGTAGGCTCTGTGGGCCTGGCGGCGCTGGTGACCGCCTTTATCGGCGTCGACTTCTTCGCTAACGGCGAGCAGGCATACAGCCAGCCGCTATGGACGTGGATGTCGGTAGGCGACTTTAACATCGGTTTCAACCTGGTGCTGGATGGCCTGTCGCTGACCATGCTCTCGGTAGTCACTGGTGTGGGTTTCCTGATCCACATGTACGCCTCCTGGTATATGCGTGGTGAAGAGGGGTATTCCCGCTTTTTCGCCTACACCAACCTGTTCATCGCCAGCATGGTGATTCTGGTGCTCGCCGACAACCTGCTGCTGATGTACCTCGGCTGGGAAGGCGTGGGCCTGTGCTCCTATCTGTTGATTGGTTTCTATTACACCGATCCGAAGAATGGCGCTGCGGCAATGAAAGCGTTCGTCGTGACTCGTGTGGGGGACGTGTTCCTCGCATTCGCGCTGTTCATTCTCTACAACGAGCTGGGTACGCTGAACTTCCGCGAAATGGTCGAACTGGCACCAGCGCACTTTGCTGACGGCAATAACATGCTGATGTGGGCGACGCTGATGCTGCTGGGCGGCGCGGTCGGTAAATCTGCGCAGTTGCCATTGCAGACATGGCTTGCCGACGCGATGGCTGGCCCGACGCCTGTCTCTGCGTTGATCCACGCCGCAACCATGGTAACCGCGGGTGTCTACCTGATCGCCCGTACCCACGGCCTGTTCCTGATGACGCCGGAAGTTCTGCATCTGGTGGGTATTGTCGGGGCAGTTACGTTGCTGCTGGCCGGTTTTGCCGCGCTGGTACAAACCGACATTAAACGTGTTCTCGCTTATTCCACCATGAGCCAGATTGGCTACATGTTCCTCGCGCTTGGCGTGCAGGCATGGGATGCGGCGATTTTCCACTTGATGACCCACGCGTTCTTTAAAGCGCTGCTGTTCCTGGCATCCGGTTCTGTCATTCTGGCCTGCCATCACGAACAGAACATCTTCAAGATGGGCGGTCTGCGTAAATCTATTCCGCTGGTTTATCTCTGCTTCCTGGTAGGCGGCGCGGCACTGTCGGCACTGCCGCTGATCACTGCGGGTTTCTTCAGTAAGGATGAGATCCTCGCGGGGGCGATGGCGAATGGCCATATCAATCTGATGGTGGCAGGTCTGGTCGGTGCGTTTATGACCTCGCTCTATACCTTCCGTATGATTTTCATCGTCTTCCACGGAAAAGAACAAATTCACGCTCACGCCGTGAAAGGGGTAACTCACAGCCTGCCGCTGATTGTGCTGCTGATCCTTTCCACCTTCGTTGGCGCACTGATTGTACCGCCGCTGCAGGGCGTGCTTCCGCAAACTACGGAACTGGCGCACGGCAGCATGTTGACCCTGGAAATTACCTCTGGCGTGGTCGCGGTGGTCGGCATTCTGCTGGCAGCCTGGCTGTGGCTGGGTAAACGTACGCTGGTGACTTCCATCGCCAACAGTGCGCCGGGCCGTCTGCTGAGTACCTGGTGGTACAACGCCTGGGGCTTTGACTGGCTGTACGACAAAGTATTCGTCAAGCCGTTCCTGGGTATCGCCTGGTTGCTGAAACGCGATCCGCTGAACGCAATGATGAACATCCCGGCGATCCTCTCGCGCTTTGCGGGTAAAGGTCTGCTGTTCAGTGAGAACGGCTACCTGCGCTGGTATGTTGCATCCATGAGCATCGGTGCGGTCGTGGTGCTGGCATTGTTGATGGTACTGCGTTGAGTTGTTGGCTGAGTGAATATACCCGGCGTTGCGCCGGGTCTGTGAACTAAGAATAAATTTTAGGTAACTGTTCCTGAAGTACAGGCGTCATCGGCGAAGTCAGACCGGATACCGCCAGCGCACAGCAACCGGAGCGTACTTAAGTACGTGAGGATTGCGAGCACTGCCGGGATTCGGGCTGGCGAGTGAGATAGCCTGAGCAGGAGTAAATATAAGGGACATACTTAGCTATGTTATTACCCTGGTTAATACTAATCCCCTTTATTGGCGGCTTCCTGTGCTGGCAGACCGAACGCTTTGGCGTCAAGGTGCCGCGCTGGGTAGCGCTAATCACCATGGGATTGACGCTGGCGCTGTCGCTGCAACTGTGGTTGCAGGGCGGTTATTCACTGACGCAATCCGCCGGAATTCCGCAGTGGCAGTCTGAATTCGACATGCCGTGGATCCCGCGTTTTGGAATCTCTATCCATCTCGCCATTGATGGTCTGTCGCTGCTGATGGTCGTGCTGACCGGTCTGCTCGGCGTGCTGGCGGTACTCTGCTCGTGGAATGAGATCGAAAAATATCAGGGTTTCTTCCACCTCAACCTGATGTGGATCCTGGGCGGCGTTATCGGCGTGTTCCTTGCCATCGACATGTTCCTGTTCTTCTTCTTCTGGGAAATGATGCTGGTGCCGATGTACTTCCTGATCGCGCTGTGGGGGCATAAAGCCTCTGATGGTAAAACGCGTATCACGGCGGCAACCAAGTTCTTCATCTATACCCAGGCGAGTGGTCTGGTGATGTTGATCGCCATCCTGGCGCTGGTCTTCGTTCATTACAATGCGACCGGTATCTGGACCTTCAACTATGAAGAACTGCTGAATACGCCAATGTCTAACGGCGTGGAATACCTGTTGATGCTGGGCTTCTTCATCGCCTTCGCGGTCAAAATGCCTGTGGTTCCGCTGCACGGCTGGCTGCCAGATGCGCACTCTCAGGCACCGACAGCCGGTTCCGTTGACCTTGCGGGGATCTTGCTGAAAACCGCTGCTTACGGTCTGCTGCGCTTCTCGCTGCCGCTGTTCCCGAACGCGTCGGCAGAATTCGCGCCAATCGCTATGTGGCTGGGTGTTATCGGCATCTTCTACGGTGCGTGGATGGCCTTTGCCCAGACTGATATCAAACGTCTGATCGCCTACACCTCGGTTTCCCACATGGGCTTCGTGCTGATTGCTATCTACACCGGCAGCCAGTTGGCCTACCAGGGCGCGGTTATTCAGATGATTGCGCACGGTTTGTCGGCGGCGGGTCTGTTTATTCTCTGCGGTCAGCTCTATGAACGTATCCACACTCGCGACATGCGCATGATGGGCGGTCTGTGGAGCAAGATGAAGTGGCTGCCAGCACTGTCCCTGTTCTTTGCAGTGGCAACGCTTGGGATGCCAGGTACCGGTAACTTCGTCGGCGAATTTATGATTCTGTTCGGCAGCTTCCAGGTTGTCCCGGTGATTACCGTTATCTCTACCTTTGGGCTGGTCTTTGCATCTGTTTATTCGCTGGCGATGCTTCATCGCGCTTACTTCGGTAAAGCGAAAAGCCAGATTGCCAGCCAGGAACTGCCAGGGATGTCGCTGCGTGAGCTGTTTATGATCCTGTTGCTGGTGGTGCTGCTGGTACTGCTGGGCTTCTATCCGCAGCCGATTCTGGATACCTCGCACTCCGCGATTGGCAATATCCAGCAGTGGTTTGTTAATTCCGTTACTACTACAAGGCCGTAAATCGCTCATGACTTTAACTCCACAAAACCTGATCGCACTGCTACCGTTGCTGATCGTCGGCTTGACGGTGGTGGTTGTGATGCTCTCCATTGCGTGGCGACGCAATCATTTCCTCAACGCTACGCTCTCGGTTATTGGGCTTAACGCGGCGCTGGTTTCGCTCTGGTTTGTCGGCCAGGCGGGCGCTATGGACGTTACGCCGCTGATGCGCGTTGATGGTTTCGCCATGCTTTACACCGGGCTGGTACTGTTGGCGAGCCTCGCCACCTGTACTTTTGCCTACCCGTGGCTTGAAGGCTATAACGACAACAAGGACGAGTTCTACCTGTTGGTGTTAATTGCCGCACTCGGTGGGATCCTGCTGGCGAATGCAAACCATCTGGCGTCTCTGTTCCTCGGTATCGAACTGATCTCTCTGCCGCTGTTTGGCCTGGTCGGTTACGCTTTCCGCCAGAAACGTTCGCTGGAAGCCAGTATCAAATACACCATTCTCTCTGCCGCAGCGTCTTCTTTCCTGCTGTTCGGTATGGCGCTGGTGTACGCGCAGTCTGGCGACCTGTCGTTTGTCGCGCTGGGTAAAAATCTCGGCGACGGTATGCTCAACGAGCCGCTGTTGCTGGCAGGTTTCGGCCTGATGATTGTTGGCCTCGGCTTCAAACTCTCTCTGGTGCCGTTCCACCTGTGGACGCCAGACGTATACCAGGGCGCGCCTGCGCCGGTTTCCACTTTCCTGGCGACGGCGAGCAAAATCGCTATCTTCGGCGTGGTGATGCGTCTGTTCCTCTACGCACCGGTGGGGGACAGCGAAGCGATTCGCGTGGTGCTGGCGATTATCGCCTTTGCCTCTATCATCTTCGGTAACCTGATGGCCCTGAGCCAGACCAACATCAAACGTCTGCTCGGTTACTCATCTATCTCTCACCTCGGCTATCTGCTGGTGGCGCTGATTGCGCTGCAAACTGGCGAGATGTCGATGGAAGCAGTAGGGGTTTACCTGGCCGGTTATCTGTTCAGCAGCCTCGGCGCGTTCGGTGTGGTCAGCCTGATGTCCAGCCCTTATCGTGGCCCGGATGCTGATTCCCTGTTCTCTTACCGCGGTCTGTTCTGGCATCGTCCGATCCTCGCGGCAGTGATGACGGTGATGATGCTGTCGCTGGCCGGTATCCCGATGACGCTGGGCTTTATCGGTAAGTTCTACGTGCTGGCGGTCGGTGTTCAGGCACACCTGTGGTGGTTGGTGGGTGCGGTGGTTGTCGGTTCGGCAATCGGCCTCTACTACTACCTGCGCGTGGCGGTGAGTCTGTACCTGCATGCACCGGAAAAACCTGGCCGCGATGCACCGTCTAACTGGCAGTACAGCGCGGGCGGTATCGTGGTGCTCATTTCCGCACTGCTGGTACTGGTGCTGGGTGTATGGCCACAACCGCTGATTAGCATTGTGCGTTTGGCAATGCCGATGATGTAAGTCATCAATTCGTAAGCTGAGAAGGCCGCCGACATGTTCGGCGGTTTTTTTATGGTGCTCTGATACCATCACCCAACAATAACCGTCAGCGCATGATTCCCTTGCCGCAGCATACGCCGATACGCGCTGATCAGCTTTTCCATATCAAGCATGATGGACGCAAAGAGTTGCCCTTCTAACTCTTCTGAAAAGGTCACTCCCGGATAAATCTCCATTTCATTGAGTCGCTTAATGGAAAACTGTTTACGCAGCACATTTCGGTCGAGTGCTTCCAGGCGGTCGATTGTCGCGGCTAACTCCTGATTCCAGGTTAATCCCAGGAAACCATCTATGCCATCTTCGAGACTGTGTTCACCAAGCACTGCGCGACTTAGTGGGTCATTCTTCGCAGGGTCAAATGCAGATGTACCCGTCAGGCCAAAATGTAAAAAATCCCAGCGTTTATCAATATCCAGACGTCGTAAACCTGAAAGCGTGTCGTGAATATTGTCCATCAAAGGCTTTTCTGTAGATTCAAGCAGTTGGTTAACCTTTTCTGAATTAATTTCCGCAAAATAACAAATCATTCCCATCTTATTTCTCCCGTCAGATTTCATTTTGCGCATCTTAAAACAGATGCGGAAAAATAAAATAATCATGCTGTTTTTTCTGGATCCTCCTCGAGAAATTTTTATTATTTACTGTTTTGCAACAAGGTAATAACGCCATCCACGACCTGAGCCATTTTCTGATAATTGAGTCTGTCTGCGGTATCGTCAGGTAATTGATATTATTTATTTTTATAATTGCTCAGGACTTGCGTGTCGGGGCGTTGGCGGTAATACATTGACCCGGGGTTGATAAAAAACAATCAGAGGAAGTGAAAACAGGAACAATATAAAAAAGGAAAAAGTTATTTTTTTCATATGCAAATTATTAATAGGTTTCGTTGTTGAATTATTATTTGTTATGGGTTTCGATACTCTATCTTATTAAGATTGGCAGGGCTATACAAAGAGTCTATTTTATGTCTGGTAACCGAGTTTATTTAAAAAGGATTTTATATGAGAATTAAAAATATAATCATGTTGCTTATTGGTAGCTTGATTTTGTCAGGATGTGGACCGGAATCTGAGGATAAGGAAAGCCAGCAACAACAATCTACTACATCAACAAACCAGCAAGTGCTTGCCGCGCAACAAGAAGCAAGTAAAGTGGCCGAGCAAAGAGCCGCCGTCGCTAAAGCCGCTGCAGACGCGAAAGCAAAAGCCTTAGCCCAGCATGAAGCGCAACAATCTTCAGACAAACAAGCTTTACAGGGGCGATTGCAGGCAGCGCCAACATATGAAAGAGCGGCTAAAGAAAAAGCTACACGTATCTCAAATCCAGGAACCGCTCGTTACCAGCAGTTCGATGACAATCCGGTTGAGCAGGTAGCGCAAAACCCTTTGGCGACGTTTAGCCTTGATGTTGACACCGGCAGTTATGCAAATGTACGCCGTTTTCTCAATCAGGGGCAGTTGCCTCCGCCAGACGCTGTGCGGGTGGAGGAGATGGTGAATTACTTTCCGTTTGACTGGGAGATTACTGACAAAAAATCTATTCCGGCTTCTAAGCCAATACCTTTCGCTATGCGCTACGAACTGGCACCTGCCCCGTGGAATGAACAGCGAACCTTACTGAAAGTGGATATTCTGGCGAAAGACCTCAAAAGTGAAGCGTTGCCTGCTTCTAATCTGGTCTTTCTTATCGACACGTCCGGGTCAATGTATTCTGATGAACGCTTGCCTCTAATTCAGTCCTCTTTGAAATTGCTGGTCAAAAAACTCCGTGATCAGGACAACATTTCTATTGTGACCTATGCTGGTGACTCCCGTATTGCGTTGCCTTCAACCTCCGGGAATCACAAGGCGGAAATTAATGCCGCAATTGATTCGCTGGATGCAGAAGGCAGTACCAATGGCGGAGCCGGGCTGGAGATGGCTTATCAGCAGGCAGCGAAGGGGTTTATTAAAGGTGGCATCAATCGCATTTTATTGGCCACTGACGGTGACTTTAACGTTGGCATTGACGATCCAAAATCGATTGAATCAATGGTCAAAAAACAGCGGGAGTCCGGCGTTACGCTATCGACGCTTGGCGTGGGGGATGACAATTACAACGAGGCAATGATGGTGAGAATTGCCGATGTTGGTAACGGCAACTACAGCTACATTGATACCCTCTCAGAAGCGCAGAAGGTATTGAACAGCGAAATGCATCAGACATTGGTTACCGTGGCAAAAGATGTCAAAGCGCAAATTGAGTTTAACCCCGCGTGGGTGACGGAATACCGTCAGATTGGTTATGAAAAACGTCAGTTACGGGCGGAGGATTTTAATAACGACACCGTTGATGCGGGCGATATTGGCGCAGGTAAACATATAACGTTGTTATTTGAATTAACGCTTAACGGACAAAAGGCGTCAATTGATAAATTACGCTATGCCTCGGATCAGAAATCAGCAGAATCGGACAAAGCGAAAGAACTGGCCTGGTTAAAGATTCGTTGGAAATACCCGCAGGGAAATGAAAGTCAGTTAGTTGAATTCCCGTTGGCACCCACAATAAACGCACCGTCAGAAGATATGCGTTTTCGCGCAGCAGTAGCTGCATTTGGGCAAAAATTGCGCGACTCTGAATACCTGAATAATACATCCTGGCAGCAGATCGAGCAGTGGGCGCTGCAAGCGAAAGGGCAGGATCCACAAGGTTACAGAGCGGAATTTATTCGCCTGATTGGGCTGGTGGAAGGTCTGGACAATTCACAAAACTAAAAATGATAAATCTGTTTGCCGGATATCGACATCAAGCGTATTCGGCAAACAGATGAAAAATATGTCAAATAACTGCGTTGGCATCATTAAATTAATCTGCCAACTAACCACCGCTTTCGACTTAAATGCTAAAAACCGCGAAATCGCTCGCCAGTTCAGTTGCCGGGAAAATCGACCGGCATTCGTGTAACAAGTGCTGACAGCCTTTGTCATCATAGCGCGAACTAACATGGGTAATAATTAGCTTACCGACACCAGCTTCACGGGCCAGAGCTGCCGCCTGGCGTGTGGAGCTGTGGCCGCGGCTGTTGGCTTTGGCTTCCATTTCCATATCCAGAGTAGCTTCGTGAATCATTATGTCGACACCTTTAGCCAGCTCCAGCGCGGCATCGCAAGGGCCAGTATCGCCGAAAATGGCGATCGCTTTTCCTGGTGTAGGCGCGGCTAAGTAATCAGCGCCGTTAATCTGCCGACCGTCTTCCAACGTGACAGTTTTTCCGGCTTTCAAATCCTGAAACAATGGGCCAGGCGGTACGCCTGCGGCCTTTAATGCCTGGGCATTCAGCGCACCTGGCTTATCATGTTCTTCTACGCGATAGCCGTAACATTCCAGTGGATGTTCCATCGGATAAGCTGTCACTTTACGCAAGCCATCATCAAGAATTTCGCCTGCGCTAATTTCAACAATCTCCAGCGGATAATCGGTCCACGAGCCACTAATGCGTAATGCTGTTTCAACGAATTCACGGATACCTTTCGGACCATAAATTGTTAAGGGTTGCACAATGCCTGACATGGAACGACTGCACAGCAAACCAGGCAGGCCGAAAAGATGATCGCCATGAAGATGGCTAATAAAAATCCTGTCCAGTTTTCCAGGGTTAAATGCCGTGTGCAGCATCTGGTGTTGTGTACCTTCACCACAGTCAAATAACCAAAGTCCGGCCTGGGTCGGATGTTGCAGATTGAGCAATATCGCCGTGACATTACGCGCCCGGGTCGGAACTCCCGCCGAAGTACCTAAGAAAATTAATTCCATAAGACCATCACATTTCTAAAAATAATCCGGCTAGTATAAGGCATACAACCAAAAGGAGCGCATCATGATCGACTGGCAGGATCTTCATCACTCTGAATTATCGGTTTCTCAGCTTTATGCCCTATTACAACTGCGTTGTGCGGTATTCGTCGTCGAACAAAACTGTCCTTATCAGGATGTCGATGGTGACGATCTGGTAGGTGAAAATCGTCACATTCTCGGCTGGCAAAACGGGAAACTGGTAGCGTATGCGAGGATTCTGAAAAGCGATGATGATCTCGAACCGGTGGTGATTGGTCGGGTGATTGTCAGCGAAGCTTTGCGGGGCGAAAAAGTGGGGCAACAACTGATGCGTCAAACGCTCGATTCATGCGCGAGTCACTGGCCTGATAAGCCTGTTTACCTTGGTGCGCAGGCACATTTGCAAAACTTTTACCGCAGTTTTGGCTTTATCCCCGTAACGGATATTTACGAGGAAGATGGTATTCCCCACATTGGGATGGCGCGCGAAGTCATTCAGGCGTAATCGATAACCGTTGTCTATAGTTAGTGGCAGGTTTTAAGCAAATGGAGAATGAGAATGTCTAATCAATTTGGTGATACACGCATCGATGACGACCTGACGTTGCTGAGTGAAACACTGGAAGAAGTGCTGCGCTCCTCTGGCGATCCCGCCGATCAGAAATATATTGAGCTGAAGGCGCGAGCAGAGAAGGCGCTGGATGATGTGAAAAAAAGAGTCAGTCAGGCTTCGGACAGCTATTACTATCGGGCGAAGCAAGCGGTTTATCGCGCCGATGACTACGTTCATGAAAAACCGTGGCAGGGGATTGGCGTTGGCGCTGCGGTTGGTTTGGTATTAGGACTGTTGCTGGCACGCCGTTAAAACCTCCCTACACTGGGGTACTGCATTTTTTTTGCAGTACCCCGTATAATGTGAGGCTTTTAACAGGGAGAGGTCCGCGTGCAATCACTCACTACGGCGCTGGAAAATCTATTGCGCCATCTGTCGCAAGAGTTTCCAGCGACGCCCGGCATTCGGGTTTTTGATATTCCTTTCCCATTAAATGACGCCTTTGATGCCTTAAGCTGGCTGGCCAGCCAGAAAATGTATCCACAATTTTACTGGCAACAACGCAATGGTGATGAAGAGGCTGCCGTGCTGGGGACAATAGCCAGCTTTTCGTCGCTGGCGCAGGCGCAGCGTTTTCTCCGACAACACCCGGTTCACACCGACTTACGTATCTGGGGGCTGAATGCGTTTGACCCTTCCCAGGGCAATTTACTTCTCCCGCGGTTGGAATGGCGACGCTGTGCAGGCAAAGCGACCCTTCGACTGACCCTTTTCAGCGAACACTCCCTTCAGCAAGATGCATATCAGGCAAAGGAATTCATTGCTGCTCTGGCAAACATTAAACCGTTGCCAGCCCTGCATTTAACCATCACCCAAGAAAATCACTGGCCGGACAAACCAGGTTGGACGCGGTTAATTAAACTGGCGACCGACACCATTGCTGAAGGTGAACTGGATAAAGTGGTGTTGGCGCGGGCGACCGACCTGCATTTCTCCGATTCAGTTAACGCGGCGGCAATGATGGCTGCCAGCCGTCGGTTGAACCTGAACTGCTATCATTTCTACATGGCCTTTGATGGCGAAACCGCGTTCCTGGGTTCATCTCCTGAGCGGCTTTGGCGGCGGCGTGACAAAGCGTTGCGTACTGAAGCACTGGCGGGGACTGTTGCGAATCATCCTGATGATAAACAGGCGCAGCAACTGGGCGAGTGGCTTATGGCGGATGATAAAAACCAGCGCGAGAACATGCTGGTGGTGGAAGATATCTGCCAGCGATTGCAGGCAGATACCCAGACACTCGATGTATTGCCGCCGCAGGTGCTTCGTCTGCGTAAAGTGCAGCATCTGCGTCGCTGTATCTGGACTTCACTCAACAAAGCGGATGATGTGATCTGTTTACATCAGTTGCAGCCAACGGCAGCGGTGGCAGGCTTACCGCGCGATCTGGCGCGGCAGTTCATCGCCCGGCACGAACCGTTCACCCGTGAATGGTATGCCGGTTCTGCGGGTTATCTCTCATTACAACAAAGCGAATTATGCGTTTCCCTGCGCTCGGCGAAAATCAGTGGCAATGTCGTGCGATTGTATGCCGGAGCGGGTATTGTCCGAGGCTCAGACCCCGATTCAGAGTGGCAGGAAATCGACAACAAAGCGGCAGGACTGCGCACTTTATTACAATTGGAATAGTAATGAGTCGCATCATTACCGATTCATATCAATAATCTATTTTTGTAGCTCCTTATACTTAGCCGCAATATTGATACCGGACAAACTCATGTCAGTAAGCGCATTTAACCGACGCTGGGCGGCGGTCATTCTGGAAGCATTAACACGTCATGGCGTCAGACACGTCTGCATCGCCCCTGGCTCTCGTTCTACGCCATTAACTCTGGCGGCGGCGGAGAATTCCGCATTTATTCACCACACTCATTTTGATGAGCGTGGGCTGGGGCATCTGGCGCTGGGGCTGGCGAAGGTCAGCAAACAGCCAGTGGCGGTGATAGTGACTTCCGGCACGGCGGTAGCGAATCTCTATCCTGCGTTGATTGAAGCGGGGTTAACCGGAGAAAAACTGATCCTGTTAACCGCCGATCGTCCTCCGGAACTGATTGACTGCGGCGCAAATCAGGCAATTCGTCAGCCGGGTATGTTCGCCTCTCATCCTGCGCATAGCATTTCGCTACCGCGCCCGACTCAGGATATTCCCGCCCGTTGGCTGGTTTCTACTATCGACCACGCTTTAGGCACGCTGCATGCGGGCGGAGTCCATATCAACTGCCCGTTTGCCGAACCGTTATATGGTGAGATGGACGATACCGGACTTAGCTGGCAACAACGTCTTGGCGACTGGTGGCAGGGCGACAAACCGTGGCTGCGTGAAGCGCCTCGTCTTGAGAGTGAAAAACAGCGCGACTGGTTCTTCTGGCGGCAAAAGCGCGGCGTGGTGGTTGCCGGGCGCATGAGTGCGGAAGAGGGCAAAAAAGTTGCCCTGTGGGCGCAAACTCTTGGCTGGCCGCTGATTGGCGATGTGCTGTCGCAAACCGGGCAGCCGCTGCCTTGTGCCGATCTCTGGTTAGGCAATGCCAAAGCGGTGAGTGAGTTGAAGCAGGCGCAGATTGTCGTGCAACTTGGGAGCAGCCTGACGGGCAAACGGTTACTGCAATGGCAGGCAAGCTGTGAGCCAGAAGAGTACTGGATTGTTGATAACATCGAAGGGCAGCTTGACCCGGCACACCACCGTGGGCGTCGCCTGGTTGCCAATATTGCCGACTGGCTGGAGCTGCATCCGGCTGAAAAACGTCAGCCCTGGTGTGTGGAGATCCCGCGTCTGGCTGAACAGGCAATGCAGGCAGTTGTTGCCCGCCGCGATGCTTTTGGCGAAGCGCAACTGGCGCACCGCATCAGCGACTATCTGCCACAACAGGGGCAACTGTTTGTCGGTAACAGCCTGGTAGTGCGTTTGATCGATGCTCTCTCGCAACTTCCGGCAGGTTATCCGGTATATAGCAACCGAGGGGCCAGCGGTATCGACGGCCTGATCTCAACGGCTGCAGGCGTTCAGCGGGCCAGTGGTAAACCGACACTGGCGATTGTTGGCGATCTTTCCGCACTTTACGACCTGAACGCGCTGGCCTTGTTACGTCAGGTTTCCGCGCCGCTGGTATTAATTGTGGTGAACAACAACGGCGGGCAAATTTTCTCGCTGCTGCCGACGCCGAAAAGCGAGCGCGAGCGTTTCTATCTGATGCCGCAAAACGTCCATTTTGAGCACGCTGCCGCGATGTTTGAGCTGAAATATCATCGCCCACAAAACTGGGATGAATTTGAATCGGTTCTGGCAGGCGCGTGGCGCATCCCAACCACCACGGTGATTGAAATGGTGGTTAACGACACCGATGGTGCGCAAACCCTCCAGCAATTGCTGGCGCAGGTAAGCCATTTATGATCCTGCACGCGCAGGCAAAACACGGTAAGCCAGGTTTACCCTGGCTGGTGTTTTTGCATGGTTTCTCCGGCGATTGCCTCGAATGGCAGGAAGTCGGCGAGGCGTTTGCTGATTATTCGCGTTTATATATTGATCTCCCCGGACACGGTGGTTCGGCGGCAATTCGTGTCGGTGGTTTTGCTGATGTCACCGACTTACTACGTAAAACCCTTGTTAGTTACAACATACTAAACTACTGGTTGGTGGGATATTCGCTTGGTGGACGGGTGGCGATGATGGCGGCTTGTCAGGGGATGTCGGGACTGAGTGGCGTGATTGTCGAAGGTGGGCATCCTGGGCTGCAAAGTGCTGAACAATGTGCGGAACGCCAGCTTTCCGATCACCGCTGGGCGCAGCGTTTTTGCTCAGAACCGTTAACGGCGGTGTTTACCGACTGGTATCAACAGCCTGTTTTTGCCTCGCTCAATGATGATCAACGCCGGGAGCTGGTGACGCTGCGCAGCAACAATAACGGCGCAACCCTTGCCGCTATGCTGGAGGCCACTTCTCTCGCCGTTCAGCCTGATTTACGTGCTAACCTTAGCGCCCGCACATTTGCGTTTTATTATTTATGTGGTGAACGTGACAGCAAATTCCGCGCTCTGGCGGCGGAACTGGCTGCCGACTGCCATGTCATTCCTCGCGCCGGACATAACGCGCACCGGGAAAATCCCGCTGGCGTAATCGCAAGTCTGGCGCAGATCTTGCGTTTCTGACTAAAGGACACAATATGATTTATCCTGATGAAGCAATGCTTTACGCACCGGTTGAATGGCACGACTGCTCCGAAGGTTTCGAGGACATTCGTTATGAAAAATCCACCGACGGTATCGCAAAAATCACCATTAATCGTCCGCAGGTGCGCAATGCCTTCCGTCCTCTGACGGTAAAAGAGATGATCCAGGCGCTGGCGGATGCACGTTATGACGACAACATTGGCGTGATCATTCTGACTGGTGCAGGCGATAAAGCGTTCTGCTCTGGCGGTGACCAGAAAGTGCGTGGCGACTACGGCGGCTATAAAGATGACTCTGGCGTACATCACCTGAACGTGCTGGACTTCCAGCGCCAGATCCGTACCTGTCCGAAACCGGTCGTCGCGATGGTAGCAGGTTACTCCATCGGCGGCGGTCACGTTCTGCACATGATGTGCGACCTGACCATTGCGGCAGAAAATGCCATCTTCGGTCAGACTGGCCCGAAAGTCGGTTCCTTCGACGGCGGCTGGGGCGCGTCTTATATGGCTCGCATTGTCGGGCAGAAAAAAGCGCGTGAAATCTGGTTCCTGTGCCGTCAGTACGACGCAAAACAGGCGCTGGATATGGGCCTCGTGAACACCGTTGTACCGCTGGCCGATCTGGAAAAAGAAACTGTCCGCTGGTGTCGCGAAATGCTGCAAAACAGCCCGATGGCGCTGCGTTGCCTGAAAGCTGCACTGAACGCCGACTGTGACGGTCAGGCGGGGCTGCAAGAGCTGGCGGGTAACGCCACCATGCTGTTCTACATGACGGAAGAAGGTCAGGAAGGTCGTAATGCTTTCAACCAGAAACGTCAGCCTGATTTCAGCAAATTCAAACGGAATCCGTAATGCGTAGCGCGCAGGTATACCGCTGGCAGATCCCCATGGACGCGGGGGTGGTTCTGCGCGACAGGCGGTTAAAAACCCGCGACGGGCTGTACGTTTGCCTGCGCGAGGGCGAGCGCGAAGGGTGGGGGGAGATCTCCCCACTACCGGGCTTCAGTCAGGAAACCTGGGAAGAGGCGCAAAGCGTGCTACTTGCCTGGGTAAATGACTGGCTGGCAGGCGATTGCGAGCTACCGCAGATGCCTTCCGTCGCCTTTGGCGTAAGCTGTGCATTGGCGGAGCTGGCAGACACGTTGCCGCAGGCGGCAAATTACCGTGCTGCGCCACTGTGTAATGGCGATCCTGACGATCTGATCCTCAAACTTGCCGATATGCCTGGCGAGAAAGTGGCGAAGGTCAAAGTAGGATTGTACGAAGCAGTACGCGACGGAATGGTGGTGAATCTGTTGCTGGAGGCGGTTCCGGATCTGCATTTGCGTCTTGACGCGAATCGCGCATGGACGCCGCTGAAAGGCCAGCAGTTTGCCAAATACGTTAACCCGGATTATCGCGACCGCATCGCTTTTCTCGAAGAACCGTGCAAAACCCGCGATGATTCGCGTGCGTTTGCCCGTGAAACCGGCATTGCCATTGCCTGGGATGAAAGTCTGCGCGAGCCAGATTTTGCCTTTGTGGCGGAAGAAGGCGTACGTGCGGTGGTTATCAAACCCACGCTCACGGGCAGCCTGGAGAAAGTGCGCGAGCAGGTAGAGGCGGCGCATGCGCTGGGGCTGACGGCAGTGATCAGTTCTTCCATCGAATCGAGCTTAGGTCTAACGCAACTGGCGCGGATTGCTGCCTGGTTAACGCCAGACACTATTCCGGGGCTGGACACGCTGGATCTGATGCAGGTGCAGCAGGTTCGTCGCTGGCCGGATAGCCCGCTGCCTGTCGTGGACGTTGATGCACTGGAGCGACTGTTATGATCTTTTCTGACTGGCCGTGGCGTCACTGGCGGCAAGTGCGGGGAGATACCGTTGCCTTACGTCTCAATGACGAGCAACTTAACTGGCGCGAGCTTTGTGCTCGCGTTGATGAGTTAGCTGCGGGCTTTGCCGCACAGGGTGTGGTTGCGGGCAGTGGCGTGATGCTACGGGCGTGGAATACGCCGCAAACGCTGCTGACCTGGCTGGCGTTACTGCAATGTGGTGCGCGAGTGCTGCCCGTGAATCCGCAACTGCCGCAACCATTGCTTGAGGAATTGCTGCCAAATCTCACTCTGCAATTTGCGCTGGTGCCGGAAGGGGAAAACACGTTTCCGGCGTTAACGTCGCTGCATATTCAGGCGATCGAAGACGTATATGCCGCTGCGTGGCAGCCGACACGTCTTTGTTCGATGACATTAACCTCCGGCTCCACTGGCTTGCCAAAAGCCGCTGTTCATACTTATCAGGCCCATCTTGCCAGTGCTGAAGGGGTGTTATCGCTAATTCCGTTTGGTGAGAACGATGACTGGCTGCTTTCTTTGCCACTGTTTCACGTCTCTGGTCAGGGAATTATGTGGCGCTGGTTATACGCTGGTGCGCAGATGACGGTACGCGATAAACAACCGCTAGAGCAAATGCTGGCAGGTTGTACTCACGCCTCGCTGGTGCCGACGCAGCTCTGGCGTTTGCTGGTTAACCGTAGTTCAGTTTCCCTGAAAGCGGTGTTGCTTGGCGGTGCGGCTATCCCGGTCGAGTTGACGGAACAGGCGTGCGAGCAGGGGATTCGTTGCTTTTGCGGCTATGGTCTGACGGAGTTCGCTTCCACGGTTTGCGCGAAAGAAGCGGACGGTCTGGCTGACGTCGGTTCGCCGCTGCCGGGTCGGGAAGTGAAAATCGTTAATGATGAAGTGTGGCTGCGGGCTGCCAGCATGGCAGAAGGTTACTGGCGTAATGGGCAGCTGGTGCCGCTGGTTAATGACGAAGGCTGGTACGCTACGCGCGATCGCGGTGAGATGCATAATGGCAAGCTGACCATTGTCGGACGTTTAGACAATCTGTTCTTCAGCGGTGGCGAAGGCATTCAGCCAGAAGAAGTCGAACGTGTGATTGCCGCGCATCCTGCGGTTTTGCAGGTGTTTATCGTCCCTGTCGCAGACAACGAGTTTGGTCATCGGCCGGTAGCGGTTGTGGAGTATGACCAGCAAAGCGTTGATCTCAGCGAATGGGTGAAAGACAAGCTGGCCCGTTTTCAACAACCGGTGCGTTGGCTAACGCTGCCGCCTGAACTGAAAAACGGCGGCATTAAGATTTCACGTCAGGCGCTAAAAGAGTGGGTGCAACGCCTGCAATAATTAACCATCGGTTTTACTTCTCATTTTTACCATTCCATTGTCATTGATAATGGGTTTACATGTTAATCTGTAAATTAATATGAAAATTCTTATCTAACAGGGAGGTGCAATGGAGTGGTTAGTAAAAAAGACGTGTTGCGGTGCGGCAAAAAATCGCCATGTATTGGTCCTTAGTGATACCAGTGGTGCTCTCAAAATGATTGCCGAAGTGTGCAACGATGTCATTGTTCAGCCTGGTGATTTACTCTCACCGCTACAGGATGCGATGTACTGCATTAACCGGGATACACAACGCACAATTAAAGTTATTGATGCCCGAAGCTACAGTGGCGAAGAGTGGGAGAATGTACGCAAAACATCCAGAAATCGTCAGTGATTTTTATTTCGAACTGGCAGGAAAATCAGCGTTAATCCACCCATAATACTGGCTACTCCAAGCAGTGCCTTCACAGAAAAAGTTCCTTCCCAGCCGGGAAGTACCATTGATGCAATCCATACCAGTACATAACTCATACTCAGTAAGGCGTAGGCTTTGCTGAGTGCCAGCCGATGCAATGCCTTATACCAGCAAAAAACGGAGATCAGATAACCAACCAGGCCGACGATCAGCATCCGGGCACCGAAATCAAAAGCCAAAAGCGCAGCGATAAAATCCCACAACTGCGTCATCGGCGGCAGATGACTCGCCGCAAAACCGAGGCTTAATTGCGCAGCAGAAGCAATAATGACGCTGAATAATCCCCACATCAGGCCCATTACACCGTGCTCCCCAGAATCACAATGCCGCCAATAATGAAGGCCACCCCACACCAGTGACGAAAAGACACAGGTTCGTGCCACAGTTTTACTGCTGCCAGCGTCACCCAGACAAAATTCAGGCTCAACATCGGGTAGGCAATACCCACCGGTATGTTCTGCAATACCAGCAGCCAGAGCAGCATTGCCAGCCCCAGACAAACCAGTGCCAGCCCCAGCCACAGCGCAATATGTTTGCGCCGTTTGTTTATCGCCACAAAGCACGTCGCCTGTTTCTGGCAGAGTTGCCCGGCAACACTAAGCAAGCTGGCAAAGACTAATATCAGCCAGATCATTTAGGCCGATACTGAAAGAGCACCAGACGTCCCTGATGATCGGTGGCGTCAGCAGGTGGAATGGGGAGACTGTTAATGTCTTCATCGTGGTCAACCGAAAGCACGAGAGTAATAATCCCCTCCTGGCGATGTTGAGTAAGCCAGCTGGCGAAATCATCACCGCTGACAAATCTGCCTTTCGCATCCGGATAATTGAGGCCATATTTCAATTCACCCGTTTGGCGATACATGATGATGTCATCGCGTTGCAGGCTCCATGCCAGACCTGCGGCAACACCGACGCTATCAGTAAGAATATAGCGGCTCGGCTGGAGTGACTCTTGCGTCATCTCAACAAAAAACTGCGGATGTTTGCCTTCCATGACTCTGTCGGGGATCGCAATACCCACAAGCAACGCCAGCCCCAACGGACAAAGCGCCGCAAAAGGCCAGTTTTTTTCCACGTTCGTTAATGTATACCAGCCGAAAAATGCCCACAGCGAAAAAATCGACCATGAGCAAAAGACTTTATAGATTTCGAAAGTTTGCCAGACTGGCGTGCTCATTGGTCCCCAGGGAGAGACAACAAACGTGGCAATAATGCCAGTAACGCCAAATGCGATATTGATCCAGCCATTAATCCGCAACGTCAGCGGATTATTTTTTGCTGCCTGCAAAGCGTAATACGCCATCAACATCGCTAAAGGCGCAAAGCAGGAGAGAATATAGGTGGGTAATTTGCCTTTGGCGATGGAGAAAAACAGCAGTGGCATTACCGTCCAGCTCAACAAATAGACGGTTGCGGAATGGCTGCGGTTTTTCCAGCCAGCACGCAGCGCGCCGGGGAGTAATCCCAGCCACGGCAGGCTACCGGCAATGATAATCGGCAAGTAGTACCAGAACGGGGCTTTGTGTTGGGCATCGTCCATCGCAAAGCGTTGAATATGCTCAATCCAGAAAAAATAGTGCCAGAAGTCAGGCTCCCGTTGCGCTATTGCCAGCCCCCAGGGGAGAACCGTCAGTACGCAACTGATGATTGCCAGCCAGCCGTAAATAAAGAGATCTTTCCAGCGTTTTTGCGCTGCTACCCACGGCAGCACACTTAATACCGGCACGGCGAGGGCGAGGAAACCTTTGGTCATCACCCCCATGCCACATGTTAATCCCAGCAGTAAAAATCCCGCGCTTTTGCCTTTCCTGGTTTGTGCGTCCATTGCCAGCCAGAAGCTGCACATTCCCGCCACCAGCCAGAATGCGATGAATGGATCGAGTACAGCATAAGTGCCGATGGCGTAGACAATAAACAGCGAGAGATAAATCACCGCGGCGAGTAGTGCCAGACGTTTATCGCGCCATAAACGGAGAGTAAGCCAGGCCACCAGCGCGGCGGTTAACAGGGTCGCAAAGATAACGCCTGCCCGCACACCAATGTTATTCGCGCCAAATAACCATTGCCCAATACTGTTAATCCAGTATCCGGCAATCGGTTTTTCGAAATAACGTAGCCCTAACAGGTGGGGCACAATCCAGTCGCCGGAGGCCAGCATTTCCCGACTGATTTCCGCATAACGCGTTTCATCAGGTTGCCAAAGCAGACGATAATTAATCGGCAAGAGATAATAGACGGTAATAAACGCAAAGAATGCTGCGTAATAGCGAATGGATTTCATGGACGAGTTCCCGCAGCCTGCTGGCAACCCAGCCAGCCTTCACGTCCGGCAATAGTACCGCGAACAACTTGCCCGACAGGCAATGTCTCTGTTAGCAGCTCGCTTAATGGGCAAAACGTAATGCCTTCACGAGCGGCGCGTTTCAGGAGATCCACAAAATTCTGCTGATAAGCGCCGCCTTCAACTTCGGCATGAATGGTATAAACCGGCGTTCCTTTATCTCGCAGGATGCGGTTGAGTAGCCAGCCGTTAAAATCTTCCGCTTTCACATCCCGGCCAATCACTTCATCCCAGGTGGGTAACGTTACCGGTATTTGTGCAGTGCCGGGGAGCCCTGACTCGAGTAACGGACGAAACGGCATCACCCCGCGACAATCGCTGTTGTAGCGCAAATGGAACACTTCTTTTGCCTCAATCACTTGTTGATCGGCACGCCAGCCCGCGGCGGCGGAACAGGTTACCGGTTGGCCGATTATCTCTTCCAGCGTACGAAGACCGAGGGCGATATCGTTCACCATCGTTTGCCGACTCCAGTTACCGCTATGGGCTTGCCAGGCGTGATGATCCCAGGCGTGCAGGCCGATTTCGTGGTGTTTAGCCGCCTCACGAATGATGTCGGCGTTGGCATGAGCAATCTCTTTTCCTGGCCATGCTGTACCTGCCAGTAAAATATCCCAGCCATAAAGCGATGCCGCGTTTGAGCGCAGCATCTTCCACAAAAACTGTGGTTTCACCAGTCGCCAGAGATGGCGGCCCATATTGTCCGGGCCGACGCTGAAAAAAATGCTGGCCTGAATATTATGCTTACTCATGGTTTCCAGCAGACGCGGTACACCTTCGCGGGTACCGCGAAAGGTATCGACATCAATGCGTAAACCCACTTTGGTCATAATGATTTATCCGTAAGCTCGACAGTGCGCAGGAAGAAATCCAGCGTTTCATCGATGGTTTCCTGCATATCAATTTTCGGTTCCCAGTCCAGGCAGCGACGGGCATTGCGGATACTCGGTTTACGGTGCGCCACGTCCTGATATCCCTTGCCGTAGTAGCTACTGCTTTCTACTACGCGAAAGCCTGCAAACGGCGGGAAGTGGTGGCGCAGCGGATGCTTTTCAAAGCTTGCCAGCAGCATCTCGCCCAGTTCTTCAATACTCGCTTCGTTATCAGGATTGCCAATGTTGATAATCTCACCGTCACAGCGATTTCCCGTATTCTCGATAATGCGGAACAACGCTTCGATACCATCCCGAATATCAGTAAAGCAGCGTTTTTGTTTTCCGCCATCAATAAGCTTAATCGGTGAACCTTCCACCAGATTGAGAATGAGTTGTGTAATCGCGCGTGAGCTACCAATTCGCGCTGCATTAAGGTTATCCAGTCGTGGCCCCATCCAGTTAAACGGGCGGAAGAGGGTGAACTGCAAACCTTCTTTTTCACCATACGTCCAGATCACCCGGTCAAGTAATTGTTTTGACACCGAATAAATCCAGCGTGGTTTATTCACTGGGCCGACGATCAAATTAGAATGGTCTTCATCGAAATATTTATCGCTACACATCCCATAAACTTCTGAAGTCGACGGGAAGATGATTCGCTTACGGTACTTCACGCAGTAACGGATAATGCGCAGATTCTCTTCAAAATCGAGCTCAAATACGCGTAGCGGGTTGCGGGTATATTCAATCGGTGTGGCTATCGCCACCAGCGGCAATACGACGTCACATTTTTTGACGTGATACTCAATCCATTCGGAATGAATGCTGATATCACCTTCGACAAAGTGAAAATTCGGATGATTCAGAAAACGGCTTATCGCGTCACTACCAATATCCAGACCGTAAACTTCATAGTGATCTTCGCGCAGCAAGCGTTCTGTCAAATGGTTACCGATAAAACCATTTACCCCGAGGATCAACACTCGGGTACGGCGCCGCGCGGCGCAGGCAGGCTGGCTATTCAACCGTGAACCTTGCACCAGCCCCAGCGTTTGGGCTAATTGCGAGCCTTGCATGGTAATGCCGTCACCCGTCTGTCCGGTGACGATTTCCAGCGCGCCATCACCACAGGCAATCAGCAACGGAGCGACAGAAATCACGCTTCCCGGCCGTGCTGTGGACGTATGAGGATGTACGCGTGACGACCAGACGGTGAATTTCTGATTACCAACATAGCTGAAGGCGCCAGGCCACGGATCGGCGACGGCGCGCACCATGTTATGCAATACGGCTGCCGGTTTGTGCCACTCGAGGAAACTGTCCTCTGGTGTTCTGCGACCAAAACAGGTGGCTTCGTTCTCGCGTTGGGCGATTTCCAGAATATGACCGTGTTTGATGGCGGGTAACGTCTGTTCCAGTAACTGACGCGCGGCGTGACACAATTTATGATGCAGCGTAATGGCGATATCATCTGGCGCAATGGCAACGCGCAGTTGGGCAACAATGGCCCCGGCATCGGCGCGTTTAACCATTCGATGCAATGTAACACCCGTTTCCGTTTCACCGTTCACCAGCACCCAGTTCAGCGGCGCGCGACCACGATATTTCGGTAGCAGCGAACCATGCAGATTAAATGCGCCTGCGGGAGCGAGTTGCAAAATCTCGTTGCTAATGAGATGGCGATAATAAAAAGAGAAAATCACCTCCGGCGACAGTTGGGCAATGCGTTCCACCCACAGCGGATGATTAACGTCATCTGGCGCGTAAACTTGAATGCCTCTTTCCGCCGCCAGGCGAGCCACCGAACCATAAAAGGCTTTTTCGCCAGGATTATCGGTATGGGTAAAAATGGCGCTAATTTCATAACCGGCAGCAAGTAGGGCTTCAATACCGAGGCAACCCATATCGTGGTAGGCAAAAACAACGGCTTTCATTATTCATTTTCCTTGCGGGATGGACGGATAACTTGCTGAACAAAATAGCGGGGACGGGCGCGGACATCGGTGTAGATCCTGCCGATATATTCACCGAGTAATCCCATGCCAATAAACTGAGCGCCAATAAAGGTAAACAGCACGGCAAACAGCATAAAGACGCCTTCAGCTGCCCATTGCGGTCCGAAGGTCAGGCGTAAAATCACCAGCAGTACCGCAATGCTGAAACCCCCAATCGCAATCACGCTGCCGAGAAGACTCAGCATACGCAACGGCGTAGTTGTAAGGCAGGTTACCAGGTCGTACATCAAATTAATCAGACGCATAAAGCTGTATTTAGATTCGCCATACTCACGCTCGGCATGATGCACCGGAATTTCAATGGCGCGGCGAGCGAAGATATTCGCCAGAATTGGAATAAAGGTGCTGCGCTCATTGCAGTGCAACATGGCATCGATAATATGACGGCGATAGGCGCGTAACATACAGCCATAGTCGCCCATCGCTTTGCCGGTAGTGCGCTGAATAAGCCGGTTAATCATCTTCGATGCCGTTTTACGAAACCAGGTGTCCTGGCGATTCTGGCGCACAGTACCCACCACGTCGTAACCTTCATCGGCTTTTTCTACCAGACGGGGGATCTCCTCCGGCGGATTCTGGAGATCGGCATCAAGGGTAATAATTAAATCACCGGTAACGTGGCTGAAACCTGCCATGATCGCAGAATGCTGTCCGTAATTACGATTAAGCAAAATGGACACGATGTGGCTGCCCTCCGCTTGTGAGGCATCGACGAGCATTTGTGCGGAATTATCGCTACTGCCGTCATCAATCAGCAGGATCTCATACTCTTTCCCCAGTGTTTCGCAGGCTGCGGTGGTGCGCCTGATTAATTCCGGTAAGCTTTCCTGCTCGTTAAAAACAGGAATAACCACCGAGACTTTCTTAACAGGGTGGATTTCAAACATTGCTTATTGTCCTGCGAGTTGATGAAGGGCAGCGATGACGCGTTCGGCGTCAGCGGTGGTCATATCCGGGAACAGCGGCAATGAGCAGATGCGTTCGCTGTTCCATTCGCTATTGGGTAACGAAAGAGCGGGAAAACGTTCGCGATAATATTTTTGCGTGTGGGTGGCGCGGAAATGTAACCCGGTGCCAATGCCTTTTTCTTTTAACGCCTCCATCAATGCATCGCGGTTGATACCGCAACGTTGTTCATCAACACGAATAATAAACAGATGCCATGCGTGAACATGCGGCCATACGGGAAGGCTTAAAGGCTGGAACGGGAGAGCTACCAGTGCTTGTTGATATTGCAGGGCAATTTCCCGACGACGGGTGTTAAGTTGCTCTAATTTATTTAACTGCGTCAGGGCTATAGCGGCGTTAATATCGGTCAGATTGTACTTGTAGCCAGGCGTTAATACTTCTGCCTGCGGTGCACGGCCCCAGGTTTGCCTGTCATATGCATCGACGCCCAGACCATGAAATTTCAGCATACGTAGCTGGCGGGCGAGGTTTTCATCATCAGTAACAATCAGACCGCCTTCCGCACAGGTAATATTTTTGATGGCGTGAAACGAAAAAATAGCAGTACCTTTCGCACCAATATGTTGGCCTTTGTAATACGTACCGACGGCATGGGCGGCATCTTCGATGACTGCGATACCGTGGCGTTCACCAATGGCGCGAATAGCGTCAATATCTGCGGGTGCACCGGCATAATGCACTGGAATGATGGCTTTAGTGTGCGGCGAAATGGCTGCTTCGATTGCTTCAGGCGTAACCATCAGCGTATCGCGATCGACATCTACCATCACCGGCGTAGCGCCCAACAAAGAAATCATATTGAGGGTTGAAACCCAGGTCAGGGAAGGCGTGATCACTTCATCGCCAGCGCCAATCCCCAGCGCCATCAGCGTGATATGCATTCCGGCAGTGGCTGAGTTGACTGCAATGGCATGCTGATTTCCTGTCAACTGGCAAAAGGCGTGTTCCAGTTGCTGATTTTTCGGACCCGTGGTGATCCAACCGGATTCGAGGACCTCTTGAACTGCCGCGAGTTCTTCCGCACCCATTGCCGGGCGTGAGAAAGGCAAAAAATCTGACATTATTTTTCCTTCGGCCATTGAATACTTTCCCCATCTATCCACTAATAATTGTTATAGGGGACGTTATATGTATTTTGCCATTTGGAATGGAATTCTAAGGTTAGAATATTAATTTAACCTTAAGGAATGAATATAAGACTTAAATATTATTTTTTTTGTTTTTTTATCTTATTCGGGCTTTTAATTTGACAAGATTTAAGGCATTTTGCGTGCATCGTAATGTCTTAATATTATCCCAGCCACTATTTGCCGATGAAAATGTCGTTAGTTTTCGTGGTCACTTAGCGGCTAGCTTGTCTACAGGTGGAGCCTACGTGTTAGCCTTTTGCCGGACTTCGTTGAAGTCTAAAAAATATGCCTTAATTTTACTGGCGCTTGCTGCGATTGCAGTGCTGGGTACACATGCAGCCTGGAGTGGTAATGGTTTGCCGCGTATCGACAACAAAACGTTGGCCAGATTGTCGCAACAGCACCCGGTGGTGGTTCTGTTTCGCCATGGAGAACGCTGCGATCGTTCCTCCAATCAATGCTTGTCAGACAAAACAGGTATTACGGTAAATGGCTCTCAGGATGCGCGTGAACTGGGCAAAGCCTTCAGCGCAGATATCCCTGATTTCGATCTTTATTCCAGTAATACCATTCGGACCATTCAATCGGCGACCTGGTTTTCAGCGGGTAAAAAACTGACGGTAGATAAGCGATTTCTACATTGTGGGAACGAGATTTATAGCGCAATTAAGGATTTGCAAACAACATCGCCTGGTAAGAATATTGTTATTTTTACCCATAACCATTGCCTGACGTATATTGCCAAAGACAAACGTAATGCGACATTTAAACCAGATTATCTGGATGGACTGGTAATGCATGTGGAGAAAGGCAAAGTATTTCTGGACGGTGAGTTTGTTAATCGTTGATATTTTTAAGATGACAGCCAGTTATGGCTGTCGTTTCTATGACAGCAGTCCTTTCAAACGTAACGTTTTGCGGGTTGCAACATTCAAATCGTATTGCGCCAGATCTTCGGGTTTTACCCACGCGTATTCCTGAAACTCTTCGTTTATTTTCACTTCACGGTTGGCAGAAACGCAGTCAAAGATCAGATAAATCATATAAATCTCTTCCTTACGACCATCTGCATACGTCTTAGTGCGAATGTCATCGCTGAAAGTCCACGTAGTGATTTCAGTAAGAATCAGTTGCTCGCCCAACTCTTCTCTGATTTCGCGGCGTAATGCTTCTTCAATACGCTCGCCAGGCTCCACTCCACCGCCCGAAAGCGCCCATTGACCCGGGAAAACGCCGCGATCGTCAGCCATTTTACATAGCAGATAAGCACCATCATTTTGAATCAAAGGGCAAACAATAGTCCGTTGTCGCACAGGGATGTTCCTTATAATCGAAAATAAACCAAGAGAATACGGCAACTCATAAATATGCGAAAGTGACATTAGTCTCTTTTGCGATGATAACTACGCTGATTATTATTTTTGTTTATAACGTTAAACCATGTTTATTTTTTCGGCATTAAATTATTTGAGAAGTATTTAGTTACAATAAGTTAGCAGATCACTTTTTTCGCGCATTGAATCCTCTGCGTCAGGCAGTACAATCCCGCAGCTTTGGGGAATATTGATTATCTTGTTGCGGGAAAAGGTAAAAATGAAAAAAATTGCGCTACCAGTTCTGGCTGGAATGCTGTTGGTTTCTGCATCGGTCAATGCGATGAGTATCAGCGGCCAGGCAGGTAAGGAATACACCAATATTGGCGTCGGTTTCGGGACCGAGTCTACGGGACTGGCGTTAAGCGGTAACTGGACACATAACGACGACGACGGTGATGTCGCGGGCGTGGGGCTGGGTCTGAATCTTCCTCTGGGGCCGTTAATGGCAACTGTAGGTGGGAAAGGTGTTTATACCAACCCGAATTACGGCGATGAAGGTTACGCGGCAGCAGTCGGTGGTGGTTTGCAGTGGCAAATTGGCGACAGCTTCCGTCTGTTTGGTGAGTATTATTACTCTCCGGATTCGCTCTCCAGCGGTATTCAAAGTTATGAAGAAGCGAATGCTGGCGCGCGTTACACCATTATGCGTCCAGTCAGCATTGAGGCAGGTTACCGTTATCTGAACCTGTCGGGGAAAGACGGCAACCGCGATAATGCCGTGGCTGACGGCCCTTATGTTGGGGTTAACGCCAGCTTCTGATGCCTTCCGGCGCGGCGTTCTGTCGCGCCATTCAGTTTCTTACTACGCCTTATCTCCCTTTGCGTTATAGTGATTCGATAACAAAAGCAGGAGATAACCATGTTAAAAGTGGAAATACTATCCACCGGGGATGAGGTGTTACACGGGCAAATCGTTGACACGAATGCAGCCTGGCTGTCCGACTTTTTCTTTCATCAGGGCTTGCCGCTATCTCGCCGTAATACCGTAGGCGATAACCTTGAAGATTTAGTCACCATTCTTCGTGAGCGCAGTCAGCATGCCGATGTGCTGATCGTCAACGGCGGGCTGGGGCCAACCAGCGATGATTTAAGCGCGCTCGCTGCTGCGACAGCAAAAGGTGAAAGTCTGGTGCTGCATGAAGCCTGGCTTAAAGAGATGGAACGTTATTTCCGCGAACGTGGTCGCGCGATGGCGCCGAGCAACCGTAAACAGGCAGAACTGCCAGCGAGTGCCGAGTTCATCAATAACCCCGTAGGCACCGCCTGTGGTTTTGCCGTGCAGCTTAACCGTTGCCTGATGTTCTTTACCCCTGGCGTGCCGTCGGAATTTAAAGTGATGGTCGAGCATGAAATCCTGCCGCGCCTGCGCGAGCGATTTGCATTGTCGCAACCGCCGGTTTGCCTGCGTTTGACTACCTTTGGTCGTTCGGAAAGCGATCTGGCGCAAAGCCTGGACTCTCTGCAATTACCGCCGGGCGTAACGATGGGCTATCGCTCCTCGATGCCGATAATTGAACTTAAGCTGACCGGACCGGCAAGCGAGCAACAGGCGATGGAAAAACTGTGGCTGGACGTTAAACGTGTTGCCGGACAGAGCGTGATTTTCGAAGGCACCGAAGGATTGCCAGCGCAGATCAGTCGCGAATTGCAAAATCGCCAGTTCAGTTTGACGTTGAGCGAGCAATTCACCGGCGGTTTATTGGCTTTGCAACTATCTCGCGCAGGTGCTCCATTGCTGGCGTGTGAAGTGGTTCCTTCACAGGAAGAAACCCTGGCGCAAACTGCACACTGGATTACAGAACGGCGGGCCAACCATTTTGCCGGGCTGGCACTGGCTGTTTCTGGTTTCGAGAACGAGTATCTCAACTTTGCGCTCGCCACGCCGGACGGCACTTTCGCCCTGCGCGTACATTTCAGCACCACGCGTTACAGCCTGGCTATTCGTCAGGAAGTGTGCGCAATGATGGCACTTAACATGCTGCGCCGCTGGCTGAACGGCCAGGATATCGCCAGCGACCATGGCTGGATTGAGGTTGTTGAGTCCATGACCTTATCTGTTTGATCGGTCATTCTGTGCCGGTTTACTGCACCGGCACATTACCCTCCCGCAAATTTGTCCAACCTGTTGTACTCAGTAAGAAAAAATCCGTGCGCAGATTCACAATTTTGTACGTAATTTCTCCAGTCCGCTGGACGAGAAACGGGATTTGATGCGCTTCACAATTTTACTCACCCTGAGCGACCAGACTGATTCCAGTATCTAAGACTGGAGTCCAGTATGTTGGAATCAAGCAAAGTACCCGCCCTGACACGGGCTATTGATATTCTCAATCTGATTGCCCGCATTGGCCCCTGTAGTGCTGCGACGATCATCGACACATTGGGGATCCCGAAAAGTACGGCCTATCTGTTGCTTAATGAACTAAGCATCCGGCGGATCCGCGCTGCGGGTAAAGCCGCAGGTTTTCTGGCTGTTGACCCAGATATGGCGCAGCAATGCCTTGCGTGGGGAGCGAACTTTGTCGCCGTAGGCGTTGACACGATGCTCTACAGTCATGCCCTCGATAAGCGACTGGCAATGATTTAAATCAGGCAAAAATGGGCCACGCATAACAGGAAATTATTAATATCAAAGGCCCACAGGGATTGACTGTGGGTCTGTGCGGAGATTAGTGATTTTTCTCTGTTAGATCGGCTTCGTTTAGCTGGGTGGTTGCGAGCACCAGGTCACGAGCGATGCCCTGTTCCAGCATTCGCAAAGCGATTTTAATGGCTTGTTCATGCATGCCTTCTACTTTACCTTTCTGCAAACCTTCTAACTTACCTTGCTGCAAACCTTCCAGTTTACCTTCCTGCCAACCAATTTGATGTCCTTCCTGCCGTAGCCGTTCAGCAATCGTCATTAATCTCTCCTTTTGTAGTGGTGAACGTTCGGCAATCTCCTCGATAAAATGGCTGAAACGGGAGGTATCGCCGCATTGCAGGAGATAATTAAACAGTGTTTGTAATTGGCTGTCATTAGTGAAGCCCCTAACCAAAAGCGTGGTGATCCTGTCGACCAGACCGATTAAATCGCGTTAGCGAATATGTTTCTGAATAAGCTCCAGCAGGGCGATACGGCGATGCTGCATAATCTCATCGTCAGGGACGATGGTGATATCCACCAACGGAAATGCCTCGGTGTAGAGCTGCCGGGCAAGCTGCGGGTCGTCAAATTCATCCAGCCAGTTCAGTGAATATGGGTAGGGTGAGGTTTCGCCGTGATAAAACAGCATTGGCACTACCAGCGGGACTCTGTCATAGCCTTTGTCCAGATGGCGCTGCATGGCGGCAGTGGCATAACGCATCAGTCGAAAGGCCATGTTTTTTTCCGCAGAACTTTGATGCTCAATCACGCAGTAGATATAACCTTCGCCGTCGCTGGTTTCTACCGACCACAAAACATCCGAGTAGTAAGCGCGTAAACTTTTTTCAATAAAACTGGTGGGTTCCAGCCTTAAAGTTTGCAGATTGCAAAGTTTTCTCAGCGGTTCCGGCAGATGTATTTCCAGAAAATCCCGCGCGGTTTCGGGCGAGAACATAAACGTTTTAAACACCGCATCATGCGGGGAGGATGTTGTTGATTCAGTCATGGTTGTCCGTCACCTGATTTTTATGATGACAGGACATTACGGGGATCGCAGGCCGATGACATCTGGCAGTTTTAGCCTTTGCGAGACGTTTTCAGAAGTATTTTTACTGCAATGCAACGCATACATTGGGTACGGAACCGTGCACGCAAAAATGCCCGATAAGCCATGAACTCATCGGGCATCAGAAGGACGTTTAAGCCAGTGCCTGGGCCAGCAGTGTGATCGGGTGTTCGCAGCGAAGGCTTGTGGACATCTCAATCTGCCATTTGCAGGTTTCGCAGTCGGTAACGACCAGATCCGCGCCGCTCTCTTCTATCTGGCGGAACAGTGGCGCACCAATGGCTTGTGAAGTGGGGTAGTTCTCTTTTTTGAAACCATATGTTCCGGCAATACCGCAGCACTGGGAATCCAGCACTGTCAGCTCAAGCCCTGGGATCTTACGCAACAGCTCCAGGGTGTAGAGCGTCCAGCCCATTTTTTCCATATGGCATGGGGTGTGGTAAACAACTTTTAGCGGCAGCGGTTTCAGCGGTAACGTTTTGCCTTCGTCCAGTTTGCGCCATAGCCAGCGAGTCGCCAGTTCGATGTGATCGCGCAAGCCTTTGTTGTCGACATTCAGCACTTCCGGGTACTCGTCGCGCAGAGCAAACGTACAGGTGGAGGAGGTGGCAATCACCGGAATACCTTTTACTCCAACAGCCTCGCGGATCGACTCCACATTCGTCATCGCCTGTTTGCGTGCTTTATCGGTAAAGCCGTTGGCGATTAGCGGCACACCGCAGCATTTTTCTTTGCTGAGTAATTGCACTCCCGTTCCCATCGCGTTGAGCACTTTAATTAAATCTTTACCCAGTTGCGGATGGTTGTAGTTGACGAAGCAACCGTGGAAAAAGGCGACCTGGTCTTTATACTGCGCCTGCTGAGTTGCCACGCTGCGATACCAGCGACGGAACGTGCCGAAGGAGTATTTTGGCAGCGTGCGTCGATGGTCTATTTTTAATGCCACATCAAGCAGTTGCCGCACCGGTTTCAGCGAGGTAGCGGTGTTGACGATGGGCGCGAACGGCGTGGAAACGCTACCCATCAGGTCGGTATGGCTTAAAACAAAGTTACGCAGCGAGGGGCGCGTGGTGTCATATTTCGCTCGTGCACGCTGGATGATATCGCCAATCTTCACATCGGACGGGCAGGCGACTTCACAACGTTTACAGTTAATGCAATATTTCAGTGCCTCGTCATACAGTGCACCATCTTTCAGGCGCAGACGTTCGCCATCCGGCCCGGCCTGTTTTGGCCCGGGATAACCTGGATTTACTCGGCTCACCGGGCAGGCGGTGGTGCAGACGGTGCACTTAATGCAATTTTCGAAGCTGGTATCGTTCATTTTTGGCCTCCTGCGCGTTGGGCAATCTGTTGAGCGGCATGTAAAGCACTGACGGCACAAACGCCGCCGCCGCATCCCTGGGCGATGGGATCAAATCCGCCCAGAACCGAACCGATGGCAAACAAGTTCTCTACCGTTTGACCAGCCTGTGACGGGCGTAGCACCTCGTCAGTGGTCACGCCGAACAGTTGCCACGGTTGCGCAGCAAAAAAGTCACTTCTATACCACTCACCCCGCGTGGCGGTTTGCAGCACATCAAGGTCGAGAATTGGCTCGCGAATGCTGTCACGTTCCGCCACCAGGCCACCGCTAAAGAAACTGCCGCTGGCAAGCACCGCAAAACGCGGACGCAGCGGAATGTCGGCGTGGTTACGGGTCCAGATTTCGCTCACCGCGCCATTTTTGCAGGTCACGCTTTTCACTTCATCGCCCGGCATCCACACGCCGCCCTGGCGCACAAACTGGCGTTGTAACTGGTTTTGCAGACGAATACCCAGCACTGAAGGTGGTAGTGTAGGTAGCAGCATTAATGAACAGGGCAATTGCTCGTTCAGCCACCGCCACAGTTTGTCATCTGCCAGCCCAAAGCAGGCAGGCATCATGATCATTTCGCAGGTATTGGCGACTGGAATAAGTGCGTCAAATAACAGCGGCCAGTTTTCTTCGTTATCAAGGAAGCGGGCGATATTCACCGCGCGAAACTCGGTGGCGTTATTGCGTAGCACATCCAGTTCCGGTAGTTCAATTTCAGCAGTTTCAACCGAAAGATCCAGTTCGCGCAACGAAGCCGCCGCAAGATGCGCCTGAAAATCCATCAGACCGCTAATTCCCACCACACATATCTTCTTCGCGGGTAGCGGCCAGACAGGAACTTCTGGCGAACTTAACCAGGTCGAACGCAAAGTGCCGAGCGGGGTAACGCGCTGATGGGCCAGTTCCACGCTGCCCTGCAATTGCGCGCCGCTTTCCGCAATTAATGCCTGCGCCTGACAAGCGAGATCCAGTACGTGTTGTGGGCCGAGAAGGCTGTAAGGGTGGGCAGGAGCCTGATGGCACAAAGACTCCAGCCCTGCGTGAATGTCTGCCACTGGCTGACCGTCTGGCAGGTGGCTCAGTAAGTCCAGCGATCCTGATGAGAAATGCAGAGCGCTTTGTCCACGAGTGACAATGGCACAGCGCAGGCCGTGTTTTTGCAATTGCAGGCCGCAGAGTAATCCGGCAAGACCGCCGCCCATAATGACAGTATCAAATCGCATCTTTCTGCTCCTTCTCCAGACCACACAGTCCCTGATAAACCCAGCGGGTAAATTCGCTTTCGCGCAGTGCGTCCCCCCATGCAATGGGCTGCACACCTTTCCAGCGTTCGTTAAGGAAGGTGGAAAGTTGTTCGATAGATTGCGCGGACGTGGTGACGTTAAAGCGTTGTAACAATCCGGCTGCGCGGCAGGCACAGAGTTCCCCCTGGCAAGTTCCCATCCCCACACGGGTGCGACGACGTAAATCCAGCAGGCTGTTGACGTTTAAATTTTCTACTGCGTACTGAACTTCGCCAGCGGTAACGGCTTCACATTCACACACCAGACTGCGATGCAAACGGCCTTCACTTAGCCAGGCGGGGGTGCGATCGCCATGACGATAAACAGCAGAACCGCGCAGTGGGGCAGGCAGGGAGATCACTTTGCGCAGTGTGACTTCTGTCGGTTCTTGTGAGCCAGGCAGCGCCAGGTCAGCGGTAGTGCAGGGGCGCGTGTTGCCAAGCTTGCGGCAGACGGCATCCGTAGCCCATTCCGCCATCAGGCGGTAAGTCATCAGTTTACCGCCTGTGATAGTAATAAATCCGTCCAGGCCGTCGCGCTCGGCGTGGTCGAGCAGCACGATGCCGCGACTGACGTTACGACCGCTCGGGTCGTCATCGCTGGCAACCAACGGGCGTACGCCAGAGTAGGCTCGCAGAATGCGCGTTTTCGCCATCACCGGAGCCAGTTTTTCCCCTTCACGTAGCAGAATATCCACTTCTTCTGCTGTCACTCGATTGTCATCAATTTCGTCGTAATCAATACGTAATGAGGTGGTGCCAATCAGCGAAATGGTATCGCCAGGCACCAGAATATCGGCGTCGGAAGGTTTACGGCAGCGGTTGATCACATGCTGGTTAATGCGGTGATCCATGATCAGCAACGATCCTTTAGCCGGGAACATACGAATGCGCAGATCGGCATATTCGGCAATATGTTGCCCCCAGATCCCGGCGGCGTTCACTACTACAGGCGCATGAAGTGCCTGAGTTTCGCCAGTGAGATGGTTCCGTACACGAACGCCACATACCGTCGCGCCTTCACGAATCAGGCCAGTCACTTCGTGGGCGGTGAGGATAACTGCACCGTGTTCTTTCGCATCGAGCATGTTCGCTGCGGTCAGGCGGAATGGGTCAACGGTGCCATCCGGAACTTTTACCGCGCCAATCAATGCCGGGTTAACGGAAGGTTCGATAATGCGTGCTTGCTGTGGATCAATGGCTTCAGCACTGATTCCAGCCTCTTCGCAAGCGCGAATAAAAGTCGCCTGGAAGGAGAGGTCATCTTCCGGCAGGGTGATAAACAGGCCGTTGGTTGGTTCGACACAGTGACGCGCAATGCGTTTTAAAATCTTGTTTTCACTAATACATTCGCGTGCCGATTCCGCATCGGTAACTGCATAGCGTGCGCCGCTGTGCAGCAGACCGTGGTTACGCCCGGTGGCTCCCGTTGCGATGTCGTGGCGTTCAACCAAAATCACTTTCAGCCCGCGCAGAGCACAGTCGCGGGCGATACCGGCTCCTGTTGCGCCGCCGCCAATGATAATCACGTCACTTGTTTGCGAGTCGCGAGTTTTCATTGTTATCCCTTAAAAGTTCGTTTTGTCTCATTTAGCCACAGAAAAAACATGTATTGTTTGATTTCGCGCATAATCGCTCATAATTCGAAAGTGAAGCGTGATTTCATGCGTCATTTTGAACATTTTGTAAATCTTATTTAATAATGTGTGCGGTAATTCACATTCATGAAATGAATGATTAATTAACATCGCGGCGACTCAAGAAACGGCAGGTTCTTCCATTGAATCAGGCTGTTAATCATAAATAAGACCACGGCCACGGAGGCTATAAATGTTGAGTATTTTTAAACCAGCGCCACACAAGGCGCGCTTACCTGCCGCGGAGATCGATCCGACTTATCGTCGGTTGCGCTGGCAAATTTTCCTGGGGATATTCTTTGGCTATGCTGCTTACTATCTGGTTCGTAAGAACTTTGCACTCGCAATGCCCTATCTGGTGGAGCAGGGGTTCTCTCGCGGTGATTTAGGTTTTGCCCTTTCTGGGATCTCAATTGCTTACGGATTTTCGAAATTCATCATGGGTTCGGTGTCTGACCGCTCGAATCCGCGCGTTTTCCTGCCAGCAGGTTTGATCCTGGCGGCGGCAGTCATGCTTTTTATGGGCTTTGTCCCGTGGGCGACATCGAGCATTGCGGTAATGTTTGTGCTGCTATTCCTTTGCGGTTGGTTCCAGGGGATGGGGTGGCCGCCGTGCGGTCGTACTATGGTGCACTGGTGGTCGCAGAAAGAACGTGGCGGCATTGTGTCGGTGTGGAACTGTGCGCATAACGTCGGTGGTGGTATTCCGCCGCTGCTGTTCCTGCTGGGTATGGCCTGGTTCAATGACTGGCACGCGGCGCTTTATATGCCGGCTTTCTGTGCCATTCTGGTGGCGTTGTTCGCATTTGCGATGATGCGCGATACCCCGCAATCTTGTGGCCTGCCGCCGATCGAAGAGTACAAAAATGATTACCCGGACGACTATAACGAAAAAGCGGAACAGGAGCTGACCGCGAAGCAGATTTTCATGCAGTACGTGCTGCCGAATAAACTGCTGTGGTACATCGCCATCGCCAACGTGTTCGTCTATCTGCTGCGCTACGGTATCCTCGACTGGTCACCGACTTACCTGAAAGAGGTGAAACACTTCGCGCTGGATAAATCCTCCTGGGCCTACTTCTTCTATGAGTATGCGGGCATTCCGGGCACTCTGCTGTGCGGCTGGATGTCGGATAAAGTTTTCCGTGGTAACCGTGGGGCAACTGGCGTCTTCTTTATGACTCTGGTGACTATCGCCACCATCGTTTACTGGATGAACCCGGCAGGCAACCCCACTGTCGATATGATTTGTATGATTGTTATTGGCTTCCTGATCTACGGCCCAGTCATGCTGATTGGTCTGCACGCGCTGGAACTGGCGCCGAAGAAAGCAGCAGGTACGGCGGCGGGCTTTACCGGGCTGTTTGGTTATCTTGGTGGCTCCGTAGCGGCAAGCGCGATTGTCGGCTACACCGTTGACTACTTCGGCTGGGATGGCGGCTTTATGGTGATGATTGGCGGCAGCATCCTGGCGGTTATCTTGTTAATTGTCGTGATGATTGGCGAAAAACGTCGCCATCAGGAATTACAGCAAAAACGCAACGGAGGCTAATGGCATGAAATTGACGCTGAAAAACCTTAGCATGGCTATCATGATGAGTGGAATGCTTATGGGAAGCAGTGCAATGGCGGCGGATCACAGCGAGAAAATAGTGATTGCCCATCGCGGCGCCAGCGGTTATTTGCCGGAGCATACGCTGCCTGCAAAGGCGATGGCGTATGCGCAGGGGGCAGATTATCTTGAACAGGATTTGGTGATGACGAAGGACGACCATCTGGTCGTTCTGCATGACCACTATCTTGACCGGGTAACTGATGTCGCCGATCGTTTCCCGGATCGAGCGCGTAAGGATGGCCGTTATTACGCGATAGATTTTACGCTGGATGAAATTAAGTCTTTAAAATTCACTGAAGGCTTCGATATTGAAAACGGTAAAAAAGTGCAGACTTTCCCCGGACGTTTCCCGATGGGTAAATCTGACTTCCGTGTGCACACTTTCGAAGAGGAGATTGAATTTGTTCAGGGGCTAAATCATTCGACCGGGAAAAATATCGGTATCTATCCAGAGATTAAAGCACCGTGGTTCCACCATCAGGAAGGGAAAGATATTGCGGCAAAAACGCTGGAAGTGCTGAAGAAATATGGCTACACCGGTAAGGATGATAAGGTTTATTTGCAATGCTTTGATGCTGATGAACTGAAGCGTATTAAGAATGAGCTGGAGCCCAAAATGGGTATGGACCTCAACCTGGTACAGCTGATTGCCTATACCGACTGGAACGAAACTCAGCAGAAACAACCGGACGGAAGCTGGGTCAATTATAGCTATGACTGGATGTTCAAGCCGGGCGCCATGAAACAGGTAGCGGAATATGCTGATGGTATTGGCCCGGATTACCATATGGTGATTGATGAAAAATCGCAGCTGGGTAATATCAAGCTTTCCGGAATGGTAAAAGATGCACAGCAGAATAAGCTGGTGGTGCATCCTTATACCGTGCGGGCCGACAAGCTACCGGAATATGCCACCGATGTGAATCAGTTGTATGACATTCTGTACAATAAAGCCGGTGTTAATGGGTTATTTACCGACTTCCCTGACAAGGCGGTAAAATTCCTCAACAAAGAGTAACGTTATTACAGGATGGCGTTTTAAACGCCATCCTGTCTTACTTCAAATTTCACCACTCACCACTAAACTCTCCATGCACATCTGCAGTAAAAACAGCGGGCTGCCTTCTACTGGAGTTTCTTTCGCCAGTAATGAAATCTGTCGATAGAAGGTCGGCTCCAGAGGAACGGAACACAATTCACCGGCAGTGGTTTTAAGTGTTAATTCCGGTAATAAAGCAATGCCTAATCCCTGACGAATAAAACTGATTGCTGTATCCGGATGGTTAAATTCATATTTTATCTGCGGTATAATATTTTTTTCTTTAAATAACGCCATAATGCTTAATTCATAGCGCCCTTTACTGATAATTAATGGCTCACCCATCAGCTCTTCTACCGTAATGGTGCTATTGTTTGCCAGTGGATGGTCGGGCGGCAATACTACAGTAAATTTGTCCTGATATATCGGCACGGAGTACATTCCGCTTACGGGGAAATGAACAAAACCAGCATCAATGGTTTCATTCTGGACCGAATCTATAATTTCCGTGGTATTTTCCTCAAAAGGAATAATTTTTACATTCGGATGATGAATTTCAAAGTAGCGAATCACCACTGGTAAAATGCAGGCGCATACACTGGGGAAACAGCCGAGCCTCAGCGTTCTTTGTGGGTTCTGTTTTTCCTGTTCGGCTATCTCTTTCACCGCGTTAACTTCCCTATTAATGGCGCGCAGGTGATGCACAATTCGGTGACCTGCTGCGGTCAGTTGTAAAGCTTTCCGGCGATCGCGTAACAGAATATTCACGCCAAGTTCTTGTTCCAGGGCTGCAATCGCCTGGCTTACCGCCGACTGCGTCATGAACAATCGCTTGCTGGCTTCAGTAAAACCACCGTAATCCAGCACGGCGAGTAAAGAATGTATTTGAGTTAGTGTCATTAGAGTTTACTAATTAATAATATTAAAACGATTAATTTCTTTAATAGAATGCCGCCATTTATACTCCTGTTCTGCAAAGTACATCACAATTTGACGCAACCGCAGTAACGGGAGTGTTGTCTGCGTGCGTCATCCTGACAGGCGGTAGGGTATGAAAGAGAAGTTATGGACGAAGGATTTTTGGGCAATAACTATCATCAGTTTTATTATATTCTTCGTTTTTTATGTTTTATTAACGTTGTTGCCAATTTACATCTCTGACCATTTACATGCCTCGCCTGATAAAGCCGGTTTGTTGGTGACTTTATTTTTAATTGCCGCCATTGTCATTCGTCCTTTTGCAGGCCAATGGGTAGCGAAATATTCTAACAAAGCGATTCTGGTGCTCTCTTCTCTGGCCTTTTTGTTGGTCACTGCGATGTATCCTTTTTGTCAGTCGATTGAATCACTGCTTTTTATTCGGGTGCTTCATGGGATTACCTTCGGGGTTATCACGACAGTAAAAGGAACGATTTCTGCGCGGTTGATCCCGGCCTCCCGACGTGGGGAGGGCATCAGTTTTTTCTCTCTGGCAATGGGGCTGGCGATGGTGGTTGGGCCGTGGATTGGTCTGAATATGGCGCGCCGGGAGGCCTTTGCCCCCGCATTCTGGTTATGCGCGGCGGTGGCCGCGTTAGGCATCGTATTATCGTTGATGATGACCGTGCCATCGATACTGCGCCATGCTGATGGGGTGAAAGCAAAAATGGGCTTCGCAGCGATGTTTGACCGTGCCGCGATACCATTTGCGCTGATTACCTTTTTTATGACTTTTTCTTACGCAGGGGTTTCTGCTTTTCTGGCGCTCTACGCTCGCGAACTTAACCTGATGTCGGCTGCCAGTAACTTCCTGCTTTGCTACGCCGTATTCCTGATGATTTGTCGAACCTTTACTGGCAACATTTGCGATAAAAAAGGGCCAAAATATGTGGTTTTCCCTTGTCTGCTGGCGTTTACCATTGGTCTGGTTGCGCTGGGCTTTAGCCAGGGGAGCGTGATGATGATTGTCTCTGGGGCGCTGATTGGTATTGGTTATGGATCTGTCACGCCAGTATTCCAGACACAAATCATCAGTTCGGTAGAACCACATAAAATTGGTGTCGCAAACTCGTTATTCTTCAATGCGATGGATGCCGGACTGGCGCTGGGGGCGTTTGTGATGGGGATGATGGTTGCGCATACTGGCTACCGGACGATCTATCTGCTGGGTGCGCTGTTAGTGGTAGTGGCTGGCGGAATTTATGCTCTACAAATGAAAGGAAGAAGTGGCGTGAGGCTAGTCTCGGCAAAAGAACTCCATTAATAAACATTTTTTATTAAGTTTTTCTTAAGGTGAACACCTATAGTCATTGTCGTTAAAAATAACAACAGGCGACAGGGTATGGTTGTTTCAGTAAACCGCGACGAATTTAATCACTGGTGGGCAACGGAAGGTGACTGGGTTGAAGAGCCGAATTTCCGCCGCAGCGGCATGAGCGGGGTGCAATGCGTTGAACGAGACGGGCAAAAACTTTATGTGAAGCGCATGACTCAGCACCTGTTTTATTCCCTCCGCTATCCATTTGGTCGCCCGACGATTGTGCGCGAGGTTGCGGTGATAAAAGATCTGGAACGCGCCGGTGTGATTGTGCCGAAAATCGTTTTTGGTGAAGCGGTGAAAATTGATGGCGAATGGCGCGCGTTGCTGGTGACCGAAGATATGGCGGGGTTTATCAGCATTGCTGACTGGTATTCACAACACGCAGTAACTCCTTATTCCGACGATATACGGCAAGCAATGTTGAAAGCGGTGGCGCTGGCATTTAAAAAGATGCATAGCGTTAATCGTCAGCATGGTTGCTGCTATGTTCGCCATATTTATGTGAAAACAGAAGGTAAGGCAGAAGCCGGTTTTCTTGATCTGGAGAAAAGCCGCCGTCGTTTGCGGCGCCATAAAGCGATCAATCATGACTTCCGCCAACTGGAAAAATATCTGGAGCCGATTCCCAAAACCGACTGGGAGCAGGTGAAAGCGTATTACTACGCCATGTAATCGTTGTAGGCCAGATAAGACGCATGAGCGTCGCATCTGGCAACTATTCGCGCATGCCATGTTGGATGCGGCGTAAACGCCTTATCCAACCTACAAAAAGCCGTTGTAGGCCAGATAAGACGTATGAGCATCGCATCTGGCAACTATTCACGCATGCCATGTTGGATGTGGCGTAAACGCCTTATCCAACCTACAAAAAGCCGTTGTAGGCCAGATAAGACGCATGAGCGTCGCATCTGGCACTAGTGCCAGATCACAACTCGATTTCAATATCGCCTTTTGCCCGGCAACAACAGGGCAAAATCTCTCCTGGCTGAATAAAGGCTAACGGTTCGGCAATCCAGTCAACCTGACCTGCAATCAGGCGTGTGCGACAGGAGCCGCAATAGCCTTCGCGGCACTGGTACTCAACCGCCACATTATGGGATTCCAGCGCCGCCAGAAGGGAAGGGTGTTCATCCTGGCACAGCAGTTGTGTGCCAGTGATGCGCAAGGTAACGCGGGTCATCAGAGCTGGAAGTTACTCAAATCGTCGGTGTCCACTTCCGAGTCAATTTGACCGACCAGATAAGAACTCACCTCAACTTCCTGTGGGGCAACCTGTACGTTATCAGACACCAGCCAGGTGTTGATCCACGGGATCGGGTTGGAGCGCGTCTGGAACGGCAGATCCAAACCGACAGCTTGCATACGGATGTTGGTGATGTACTCCACGTACTGGCAGAGAATGTCTTTATTCAGACCAATCATCGAACCGTCACGGAACAGATAATCCGCCCAGTCTTTCTCTTGCTGTGCCGCCTGGACAAACAGGTCATAGCACTCCTGCTTACACTCTTCGGCAATTTCCGCCATTTCCGGATCATCAGCGCCGCTGCGCAGTAGATTCAGCATATGCTGGGTGCCAGTCAGGTGCAGAGCTTCGTCACGGGCAATCAGGCGAATAATCTTAGCATTGCCTTCCATCAGCTCACGTTCAGCGAACGCGAAGGAACAAGCGAAGCTGACGTAGAAGCGAATGGCTTCCAGCGCGTTAACGCTCATCAGGCAGAGATAAAGTTTTTTCTTCAGCTCGCGCAGGCTAACGGTCACGGTTTTACCGTTGACGGTGTGGGTGCCTTCGCCCAGCAAATGCCAATAGCTGGTCATCTCGATCAGCTCATCGTAATAGCGGGAAATACCTTCCGCGCGTTTCTGGATCTGCTCGTTGGTGACGATATCGTCGAATACAACAGACGGATCGTTAACGATATTACGAATGATATGGGTATAGGAACGAGAGTGAATCGTTTCTGAAAATGCCCAGGTTTCGACCCAGGTTTCCAGTTCCGGAATAGAAATTAGCGGCAGCAGTGCCACGTTCGGGCTGCGACCCTGAATTGAATCGAGCAACGTCTGGTATTTCAGGTTGCTGATAAATATGTGCTTTTCGTGTTCAGGCAGCGCCTGATAATCGATACGGTCGCGGGAGACATCAACTTCTTCCGGACGCCAGAAGAAAGAGAGCTGCTTTTCGATCAGCTTTTCGAAGATTTCATATTTTTGCTGATCGTAGCGGGCCACGTTGACCGGCTGACCAAAGAACATTGGCTCTTTGAGCTGATCATTTTTCGTCTGTGAAAAGGTGGTATATGCCATGAATGTGTCCTGTTAGGAGTTTAATGCCGGATAAAGCATTTTACGCGGCATCCGGCATCCTCTGCCTGATGCGACGCTGGTGCGTTTTATCAGGCCTACAAATTCGAGCCGTAGGCCGGATAAGGCGTTTACGCCGCATCCGGCATCTCAATATCAGATCTTACATGCGCCGCTTTCGCAGCCATCGTCCTGGATTGACGGCACCAGATCGTCCTGCGCGTCTTCAGCGCCGTCACGGGTGTTCTGATAATACAGCGTTTTGACCCCGAATTTGTAGGCGGTGAGCAGGTCTTTCAGCAACTGCTGCATCGGCACTTTTCCTGACGGGAAGCGTGACGGATCGTAGTTAGTATTAGCAGAGATCGACTGATCGATAAATTTCTGCATGATACCAACCAGTTGCAGGTAGCCGTCGTTACCCGGCATCTCCCACAGCAACTCGTAGGCGTCGTGCAGATGCTCGTAGTCCGGCACCACCTGACGCAGAATACCGTCTTTCGACGCTTTAATGCTGACATAACCGCGCGGCGGTTCAATACCGTTAGTGGCGTTAGAGATCTGTGAAGACGTCTCGGACGGCATCAGAGCAGAAAGCGTGGAGTTACGCAGACCGTGAGTTTTGATGGACTCACGCAACGCTTCCCAGTCGTAATGCAGGGGTTCATTGGCAATGGCATCCAGATCTTTCTTATAGGTATCGATCGGCAGGATCCCTTTGGCATAGGTGGTTTCGTTAAACCACGGACACGCGCCTTGCTCTTTCGCCAGCTCGTTAGACGCTTTCAGCAGATAATACTGAATCGCTTCGAAGGTTTTGTGCGTCAGGTTGTTTGCGCTGCCGTCGGAGTAGCGTTTACCGTGCTTCGCCAGATAGTAAGCAAAGTTGATCACACCAATACCCAGCGTACGGCGACCCATCGCCCCGCGTTTGGCTGCCAGGATCGGGTAATCCTGATAATCCAGCAGCGCGTCAAGTGCGCGCACCGCCAGAACTGCCAACTCTTCCAGTTCATCCAGGCTGTTAATAGCGCCCAGGTTGAAAGCAGAAAGCGTACACAGCGCGATTTCACCGTTCTCGTCGTTAACGTCATTCAGCGGTTTGGTCGGCAGGGCGATTTCCAGGCACAGGTTAGACTGGCGCACTGGCGCAATAGCCGGATCAAACGGGCTGTGGGTGTTGCAGTGGTCAACGTTCTGAATATAAATACGACCAGTAGACGCACGTTCCTGCATCATCAGCGAGAACAGCTCAACCGCTTTCACGCGCTGTTTGCGGATGCTGTCGTCTTTCTCATATTTGGTGTACAGGCGCTCAAACTCTTCCTGATCGGCGAAGAACGCATCGTACAGTCCCGGTACGTCGGACGGGCTGAACAGAGTAATCTCTTCACCTTTCAGCAGACGGGTATACATCAGTTTGTTGATCTGCACCCCGTAGTCCATATGACGTACGCGGTTGCCTTCTACACCACGGTTGTTTTTCAGCACCAGCAGACTTTCTACTTCCAGATGCCATATTGGGTAGAACAGCGTTGCCGCACCGCCGCGCACGCCGCCCTGGGAGCAGGATTTCACCGCCGTCTGGAAATGTTTGTAGAACGGAATACAACCGGTGTGAAACGCTTCGCCGCCACGAATTGGGCTACCCAGCGCACGAATACGCCCGGCGTTGATGCCGATACCCGCGCGCTGGGAAACGTATTTCACAATCGCGCTGGAGGTCGCGTTAATGGAATCCAGGCTGTCGCCGCACTCGATCAGCACGCAGGAACTGAACTGACGAGTCGGAGTACGCACGCCGGACATGATTGGCGTCGGCAGCGAAATTTTAAATGTGGAAACTGCGTCGTAAAAACGCTTCACATATTGCAGACGTGTTTCACGCGGGTAGTTCGAGAACAGGCACGCAGCAACCAGAATATAGAGGAACTGTGCGCTCTCGTAGATTTCACCGGTCACGCGGTTCTGTACCAGATATTTGCCTTCCAGCTGCTTAACGGCAGCATAAGAGAAGGTCATATCACGGTCGTGAACGATAAACGTGTCCATCTGCTTGAACTCTTCTTCCGTGTAGTCTTCCAGCAGATGATTATCGTATTTGCCCATCTCGACCATTTTAACCACGTGGTCATACAGCGCAGGCGGTTCAAACTGACCGTAGGCTTTTTTACGCAGGTGGAAAATTGCCAGGCGTGCGGCGAGATACTGATAGTCCGGTGCGTCACGGGAGATCAGGTCAGCGGCAGCCTTGATAATGGTTTCGTGGATGTCGGAGGTCTTGATACCGTCATAAAACTGAATATGGGAGCGCAGTTCGACTTGTGAAATAGAAACGTTATGCAGTCCTTCCGCCGCCCAGTCCAGAACGCGATGGATTTTGTCGAGATTGATGCGCTCTGTGCTACCGTCGCGCTTTGTCACCAGCAGATTCTGATTCATGTATGTCGTACCTGTTTTTTTCGCAATAGTTTCGCTCCAACTACCTGTAGTAAGGAAAGTCGCAATGAACACTATATATAGGGGGTCTATTTGGGATTCACTGCAAGATAGTGTGAAAATGGCCCTGTTGCAAGTGCATAACTTTGTGGATAACTCAGGAAGGAAAAAGTGACTTCCGCGTACCTTAGGTCAGACAAGGTGTTCGGGAAAGTCAATGGGAAGAGAAAAATTTGTTAAAAATAACCGTTCGGTGATTTCTTGAACGTTCAATTTAAGATAATTATTGATCCAGGTTATTTATTGCACTTAACTCAATTCAGCAAAAATTGATTTTGCTGCAACAGCATCTGGAGCAATCATTTATTCCATTGTTCACAATGTGAGCATTTGTAACCTGCTGTAAGGTTGGTAACGGTGTTTTTTTATTCAGTTAATGTTAAATAATTACTCTCAATGTTGATTTTTCTTAAGGTTGATAAATGATTTAATTAAATTGATGTCATTTAAGTATTGTTAATTAAAGAATTAATGCGAGTTTAAAAATATTTTCAGTTCTATTTGTTATTATTAACAGCCATATCATAAGGTTAATCTATTTGTGATTTACAATTAATTTTTATTTAAAGGCATAACCTGTTTTTTAATAGACCAATGTTATTTAAGTGGTAACCAGGTCATGCAAAGTAAAAAATGGATTCTTTTTTCTGCTAAAGTGATTATATGGGATATCCCTGCCATGATGGCGGGGTCATTTACAGCTGCAAATGCCTCGCCGCAGGTTTTTGAATCATGTCAGGGAAACTACGTAACCAGTAGTTGCCAGGCCAGCAGGCAAAGCCTTTCAGGCATTACGCAGGGCTGGAGCGTCGCTGATGGACAATGGCTGGTTTTTTCGGATATGACAAATAGCGCCAGCGGCGGAGCAGTATTTTTGCAACAGGGGGCGGGACTTTTACTATCGCCAGAAAATGAAAGCGGTATGACCTTGTTTGCGAATAATACCGTAAATGGCGAATATAATAATGGTGGGGCAATATTTGCCAAAGAAAACTCAACGCTGAATCTTGATAATGTTATTTTTGTGGGTAACGTAGCTGGAGGGTATGGCGGTGCTATCTATTCTTCTGGCACCAACGACTCCGGTGCGATAGATATACGCGTCACTAATACCGTGTTCAGCCAAAATATCGCCAATGACGGCAAAGGTGGTGCAATTTATACTATCAATAATGACGTCTATTTAAGTGATGATATTTTTGATAATAACCAGGCATATACATCAACAAGTTACAGTGATGGCGATGGTGGTGCAATCGATGTCACCGATAATAATAGCGATATTACTCATCCCTCAGGTTTTACAATAATAAACAATACTTCATTTACAAATAACTCAGCGGAAGGTTATGGCGGGGCAATTTATACCAATAGCGTGACCACCCCCTATCTTATTGATATTTCAGTTGATGCCAGTTTCAGCCAGAACGATGGCGTTTTAGTGGATGAGAACAACAGCGCAGCAGGTTATGGCGATGCACCTTCTCCCGCGGCGGGCGGCTTTATGTATGTCAATTCAAGCCTGGTAAGGTTTGATATCGCAGCCAATAAAACCCTGGTTATCGGTGACGTAAGTAACGATGGTGCGATCGATTCCATTGCCGGAACCGGGAGTATCAGCAAAACCGGTGCAGGCGAACTGGTACTCAACGCGGATAATAATAATTTTACCGGCGAGATGCGGATCGAAAACGGTGAAGTGACGCTGGGGCGTAGCAATTCGCTGATGAATGTCGGCGATGACCGTTGCCAGAGTAATGCGCAAAATTGCTATGGCCTGATGGTCGGCAGTATCAGCCATCGGCATGACCAGGCGGAATTGAACGTTGGTGCTACACAGCAGACTTTTGTTCACTCACTGACGGGGTTTCAGAATGGCACCTTAAATATTGATGCTGGGGGTAACGCTATCGTTAATGCAGGCAGTTTTAGCGGAACCATCGAAGGAGAAGGGCAACTCACTATTGCTGAAAACGGCAGCTATGTGCTGGCGGGGGCGCAGTCGATGGCGCTGACCGGCGATATTGTGGTGGAAGATGGCGCAATCCTCTCGCTGGCGGGTAACGCCACGGACCTTGCGGAGATGCAGGACGATCCGCAGTCAATCGTGTTAAACGGCGGCGTATTGGATCTCTCCGATTTCACTACCTGGCAGAGCGGTACGTCAGAGAATGATGGTCTGGAAATCAGTGGCAGTGGCGGTACGGTGATTGGTCAGCAGGATGTTGTCGATCTCTACGGCGGCGACGATCTGCATATTGGCGATGACGGGAATAATGGTGTTTATGTGGTGGTGGATGCAGGTGACGGGCAGGTCAGCCTGGCAAATGACAATCAATACCTCGGCACAACACAAATCGCCTCCGGTACGCTTCTGGTGAGCAACAATTCTCAGCTTGGTGATACCTACTATAACCGCCAGGTTATCTTTACTGGTAATCAACAAGATAGCACGATGGAGATTACCGCCGACGTTGACACGCGCTCAGAGGCGGCAGGCCACGGACGAGATATCGAAATGCGCGCCGATGGTGAAGTGATGGTCGATGCGGGCGTGGATAGTGAGTGGGGGGCTCTGATGGCTGACGGCAGCGGGCAGCATCAGGATGTGGGCAGCACATTTACTAAAACAGGCGCAGGTACGCTGGAACTGACCGCCAGCGGTACGACGCAGTCGGCGGTGAGAGTAGAAGAAGGCATGCTGCAAGGCGATGCTGCGAATATCTTTCCTGATGCTTCTTCGCTGTGGGTTGGTGACGGAGCAACGTTCGAGACTGGCGCGGATCAGGATATTCGCTCTGTTGATGTGACTTCCAGCGGTACTATCGATATCAGCGATGGCACCGTTTTGCGCCTGACCAGTCAGGATACTTCCGCCGCACTGGATGCCTCGCTGTTTAACGGCGACGGTACGCTGGTGAATGCCACCGATGGCGTAATGTTGACAGGTGAGCTTAATACCAACCTGGAAACCGACAGCCTGACTTATCTTCCAGACGTGACGGTCGATGGCGATCTCACTAATACTTCCGGAACGGTCAGCCTGCAAAATGGCGTCGCTGGCGACACACTGACGGTGAATGGCAATTACAGCGGAGGTGGAACACTACTTCTCGACAGTGAATTAGATGGCGATGATTCCATAAGCGATCTGCTGGTGCTTAACGGCAATACATCCGGCAATACCACGGTAGTGATTAACCCGATTACTGGCATTGGCCAGCCGACATCTACAGGGATAAAAGTGGTTGATTTCGCTGCCGATCCTACGCAATTCCAGAACAATGCCCAGTTTAGTCTGGCGGGTAGTGGCTACGTCAATATGGGCGCTTACGACTATACGTTGGTGGAAGATGATAATGACTGGTATCTGCGTTCGCAAAAAGTCACTCCGACGCCACAGCCTGATCCGGAGCCAACTCCCGATCCCACGCCCGATCCAGACCCTACACCGGATCCGATACCCGCTTACCAGCCTGTGCTGAATGCCAAAGTTGGGGGATATCTTAATAACCTGCGGGCGGCAAATCAGGCATTTGTGATGGGGCGGCGCGATCACGCTGGTGGTGATGGTCAGACACTGCATTTGCGTGTTGTCGGCGGACGTTATCATTACACCGCCGCGGGGCAGCTGGCGGAGCACGAAGACACTTCTACAGTGCAACTCAGCGGTAATCTGTTTAGTGGGCGATGGGGCGATGATGGCGAGTGGATGCTTGGGGCCGTAGGTGGCTACAGCGATAACCAGGGCGACACCCGCTCAAACGTGACCGGAACCCGCGCTGATAACCAGAACCACGGTTATGCCGTTGGGTTGACCACAAGCTGGTTTCAGCGCGGTAGCCAAAAACAAGGGGCATGGCTGGATAGCTGGTTGCAGTACGCCTGGTTTACGAATGAAGTTAGCGAACAAAGCGACGGAGCGGATCATTACCACTCATCAGGGATCGTTGCTTCGCTGGAAGCAGGGTATCAGTGGTTGCCGGGGCGTGGTGTGGTAATTGAACCGCAGGCGCAAGTGATTTATCAGGGGGTGCAGCAAAGTGATTTTACTGCTGCTAACCGTGCACGGGTATCACAATCGCAGGATGATGATATTCAGATGCGACTTGGATTACACAGCGAATGGCATACTGCGCTTCATATCACGCCAACGTTGGATTTGAATTATTATCACGATCCGCATTCGGCGGAAATTGAAGAAGATGGTAGCCAAATCAGCGACGATGCGGCGAAGCAGCGTGGTGAAATAAAAGTGGGGATCACAGGCAATATTAGTCAGCGAGTTTCCCTGCGCGGCAGCGTGGCGTGGCAGAAAGGATGCGATGATTTTGCCCAGACGACCGGGTTTTTGTCGATGACGGTGAAATGGTAATTGCTGTCCGCCCGGCACGATTGCCGGATGCGGCGTAAACGCCTTATCCGGCCTACGGGGTATTTGTAGGCCTGATAAGATGCGACAAGCGTCGCATCAGGCATTGGCACGATTGCCGGATATATCCGGCCAACAACCTCACTTATTCTGCGTGTGCAGCATATAGTTCACATCAACGCCGGGGCCGAGCTTAAAGGAGTTAGTGATCGGGTTATAATGCAGCCCAGTGATATGCCGCTCTTTTAGACTGGTCTGATCCACCCAGCCCAGCAATTCTGCTGGTTTAATAAACTTTTTCACGTCATGCGTGCCTTTAGGCACCATGCGCAAAATATATTCTGCACCGACCACCGCCATCAGCCACGATTTGCCATTACGATTAAGTGTGGAGAAAAAGACATCGCCACCCGGTTTTACCAGTTGTGCGCAGGCTCTGACTACTGACTGCGGATCGGGAACATGCTCCAGCATCTCCATGCAGGTCACCACATCATACTGTCCGGCATATTTTGCCGCGTGTTCTTCAACAGTTTCCTGTACGTACTCTACCTGAATGCCGCTTTCCAGGGCGTGAAGCTTTGCCACCTGCAATGGCTCAAAGCCCATATCCAGACCGGTCACCGTCGCACCTTCTCGTGCCATACTCTCGGCCAGAATACCGCCGCCGCAACCAACATCGAGCACCTTTTTGCCAAACAATCCGCCAGCACGCTCGGCAATATAGCCCAGACGCAGCGGGTTAATGCGGTGCAGTGGTTTGAACTCGCCTTCCAGATCCCACCAGCGGGAGGCGACGGCTTCAAATTTAGCGATCTCTTCGTGGTCTACGTTATGGTTTACCGGCGATTTTTCGGCATTCATTGGCACTTCTACTCCGTAATTGGCAAGGCAATCGAGTATATCAGGCATTGGATGTGAATAAAGCGTATTGGTTTACCTCAATCTGCGCGGCTGTGTTATAATTTGCGACCTTTGAATCCGGGATACAGTAGAGGGATAGCGGTTAGATGAGCGACCTTGCGAGAGAAATTACACCGGTCAACATTGAGGAAGAGCTGAAGAGCTCCTATCTGGATTATGCGATGTCGGTCATTGTTGGCCGTGCGCTGCCAGATGTCCGAGATGGCCTGAAGCCGGTACACCGTCGCGTACTTTACGCCATGAACGTACTAGGCAATGACTGGAACAAAGCCTATAAAAAATCTGCCCGTGTCGTTGGTGACGTAATCGGTAAATACCATCCCCATGGTGACTCGGCGGTCTATGACACGATCGTCCGTATGGCGCAGCCATTTTCGCTGCGTTACATGCTGGTAGACGGTCAGGGTAACTTCGGTTCTATCGACGGCGACTCTGCGGCGGCAATGCGTTATACGGAAATCCGTCTGGCGAAAATTGCCCATGAACTGATGGCCGATCTCGAAAAAGAGACGGTCGATTTCGTTGATAACTATGACGGTACGGAAAAAATTCCGGACGTCATGCCGACCAAAATTCCTAACCTGCTGGTGAACGGTTCTTCCGGTATCGCCGTAGGTATGGCAACCAACATCCCGCCACACAACCTGACGGAAGTCATCAACGGTTGTCTGGCGTATATCGATGATGAAGACATCAGCATTGAAGGGCTGATGGAACACATCCCGGGGCCGGACTTCCCAACGGCGGCAATCATTAACGGTCGTCGCGGTATTGAAGAAGCTTACCGTACCGGTCGCGGCAAGGTGTATATCCGCGCTCGTGCCGAAGTGGAAGTTGACGCCAAAACCGGGCGTGAAACCATTATCGTCCACGAAATTCCGTATCAGGTGAACAAAGCGCGCCTGATTGAGAAGATTGCGGAACTGGTAAAAGAAAAACGCGTGGAAGGCATCAGCGCGCTGCGTGACGAGTCTGACAAAGACGGTATGCGCATCGTGATTGAAGTTAAACGCGATGCGGTCGGTGAAGTGGTGCTCAACAACCTCTACTCCCAGACCCAGCTGCAGGTTTCTTTCGGTATCAACATGGTTGCATTGCACCATGGTCAGCCGAAGATCATGAACCTGAAAGACATTATCGCTGCGTTTGTCCGTCACCGTCGCGAAGTGGTGACCCGTCGTACCATTTTCGAACTGCGTAAAGCCCGCGATCGTGCTCATATCCTTGAAGCATTAGCCGTAGCACTGGCGAACATAGACCCGATCATTGAACTGATCCGTCATGCGCCGACGCCTGCAGAAGCGAAAACCGCGCTGGTTGCTAATCCGTGGCAGCTGGGCAACGTTGCCGCGATGCTGGAGCGTGCGGGTGACGATGCTGCGCGTCCGGAATGGCTGGAGCCAGAGTTCGGCGTGCGTGACGGTCTGTACTACCTGACCGAACAGCAAGCTCAGGCAATTCTGGATCTGCGTTTGCAGAAACTGACCGGCCTTGAGCACGAAAAACTGCTCGATGAATACAAAGAGTTGCTGGATCAGATCGCGGAACTGCTGCGTATTCTGGGTAGCGCCGATCGTCTGATGGAAGTGATCCGCGAAGAGCTGGAACTGGTTCGTGAGCAGTTCGGTGACAAACGTCGTACTGAAATCACGGCTAACAGCGCAGACATCAACCTGGAAGATCTGATCACCCAGGAAGATGTGGTCGTCACGCTCTCTCACCAGGGTTACGTGAAGTACCAGCCGCTTTCTGAATACGAAGCGCAGCGTCGTGGCGGGAAAGGCAAATCTGCCGCACGTATTAAAGAAGAAGACTTTATTGACCGACTGCTGGTGGCGAACACTCACGATCATATCCTGTGCTTCTCCAGCCGTGGTCGCGTCTATTCGATGAAGGTCTACCAGTTGCCGGAAGCTTCTCGTGGTGCACGTGGTCGTCCGATCGTCAACCTGCTGCCGCTGGAGCAAGACGAACGTATCACCGCCATCCTGCCAGTGACTGAGTTTGAAGAAGGCGTGAAAGTCTTCATGGCGACCGCTAACGGTACGGTGAAGAAAACCGTCCTCACCGAATTCAACCGTCTGCGTACCGCCGGTAAAGTGGCGATCAAACTGGTTGAAGGCGATGAACTGATCGGCGTTGATCTGACCAGCGGTGAAGACGAAGTGATGCTGTTCTCCGCAGAAGGTAAGGTGGTGCGCTTTAAAGAGTCTTCTGTCCGCGCAATGGGCTGCAACACCACAGGTGTTCGCGGTATCCGTTTAGGCGAAGGCGATAAAGTTGTATCACTGATCGTACCGCGTGGCGATGGCGCAATCCTCACTGCTACGCAAAACGGTTACGGTAAACGTACTGCGGTGGCGGAATACCCAACTAAGTCGCGTGCGACGAAAGGGGTTATCTCCATCAAAGTCACCGAACGTAACGGTTTAGTGGTTGGCGCGGTGCAGGTAGATGACTGCGATCAGATCATGATGATCACCGATGCCGGTACGCTGGTACGTACTCGCGTTTCGGAAATCAGCATCGTGGGCCGTAACACCCAGGGCGTGATCCTCATCCGTACTTCGGAAGATGAAAACGTGGTGGGTCTGCAACGTGTTGCTGAACCGGTTGACGAGGAAGATCTGGATACCATCGACGGCAGTGCTGCGGAAGGGGACGATGAAATCGCTCCGGAAGTGGACGTTGACGACGAGCCAGAAGAAGAATAATTTCATCGCTTCATGACAGAAGGGAGTAAACATCCCTTCTTCGAAATGAAAAGTCCAGGCTGCAGAGTCTGGGCTTTTGTCGTATTAGGGCGCGCTAAAGGGCGGGTTCGTTCGTCAAAAATGACGGTTATACACAAGGAATGTGGCAATGAGCGGTGAAAAAAAGGCAAAAGACTGGCGATTTTATGGCCTTGTAGGTGTCAGTGTTGTTGCGCTCCTTTCCGCGGGCGTCTGGGCACTGCAATACACTGGCCGCGGTCCAGAAAAAACGTTGTCGCCGCTGGTGGTGCACAATAATTTGCAAATCGATCTCAATGAGCCGGACCTTTTTATCGACAGCGACTCTCTAAGCCAGCTTCCCAAAGATCTCCTTACCATTCCTTTTCTCCACGATGTTCTGAGCGAAGATTTCGTTTTCTATTATCAGAACCATGCTGACCGTCTGGGCATTGAAGGCAGTATTCGCCGCATTGTGTACGAACATGATTTAACGCTGAAAGATAAACTCTTTGCCTCACTCTTAGACCAGCCCGCGCAGGCGGCATTGTGGCACGATAAACAAGGCCATCTTTCACATTATATGGTGCTTATCCAGCGTAGTGGCTTGAGCAAGCTACTGGAGCCATTGCTGTTTGCCGCTACCAGCGACAGCCAGTTAAGCAAGACGGAAATCAGTAGCATCAAGCTAAATAATGAAACCATCCCTGTTTATCAGTTGCGCTATAACGGCAATAACACCCTGATGTTCGCGACTTATCAGGACAAGATGGTGGTCTTTTCCAGCACGGATATGCTGTTTAAAGATGACCAGCAGGATACCGAAGCCACGGCGATCGCAAGTGATTTGTTGAGCGGTAAAAAACGCTGGCAGGCCAGCTTTGGCCTGGAAGAGCGTTTACAATCCTCCGCCGAAAAAACGCTCGTCCGTCAGCGCATTGTTGTCAGCGCAAATTTGCTGGGCTTTGGCTACCAGCGATTAATGCCTTCTTTTGCTGGCGTACGCTTCGAAATGGGCAACGACGGCTGGCACAGTTTTCTGGCGTTAAATGATGAATCCGCAAGCGTAGATGCCAGTTTCGATTTTACGCCGGTATGGAACAGTATGCCTGCTGGTGCCAGCTTTTGCGTGGCGGTGCCGTATTCGCACGGTATTGCTGAAGAGATGCTTTCGCACATCAGCCAGGAAAACGTCAAGTTGAATGGGGCATTAGATGGCGCAGCTGGGCTGTGCTGGTATGAAGACTCAAAACTGCAAACCCCACTGTTTGTCGGTCAGTTTGATGGCACTGCCGAACAGGCGCAATTGCCAGGAAAACTGTTTACCCAAAATATTGGCGCTCGTGAAAGCAAAGCGCCAGAAGGCGTATTACCGGTAACTCAAACTCAGCAGGGCAATGCGCAAATCTGGCGTCGCGAAGTCAGTTCCCGATACGGGCAGTATCCAAAAGCGCAGGCGGTGCAACCGGATCAATTAATGTCGGATTATTTTTTCCGTGTGTCGCTGGCCATGCAGAACAAAACGCTGCTTTTCTCTCTCGATGATTCGCTGGTTAATAACGCGCTGCAAGCATTGAATAAAACCCGCCCGGCAATGGTGGATGTGATACCCACTGATGGCGTCGTTCCGGTCTATATCAATCCACAAGGCGTGGCGAAACTGCTGCGTAACGAAACGCTGACCAGTCTGCCGAAGAACCTCGAACCGGTTTTTTATAACGCCGCGCAAACTTTATTAATGCCGAAACTGGACGCTTTATCGCAACAGCCTCGTTATGTGATGAAACTGGACCAGATGAAACCGGGCGCCGCCTGGCAATGGTTACCAATCAACTGGCAGTCATTATGAGGCGTGGACTGCTGGCACTGATTTGCTGGCTGTGTTGTTTTGTTGCTCATAGCGAAATGCTGAATGTCGAACAATCGGGACTCTTTCGTGCCTGGTTTGTGCGCATTGCGCAGGAACAGCTACGCCAGGGGCCAAGTCCACGTTGGTATCAGCAAGATTGCGCTGGCCTGGTGCGCTTTGCAGCGAACGAGGCGCTGAAAGTTCACGACAGCAAATGGCTAAAAAGTAACGGCATAGCAAGTCAGTATTTGCCGCCTGAAATGACGTTAACACCTGAACAGCGTCAACTGGCGCAAAACTGGAATCAGGGGAACGGGAAAAACGGCCCCTATGTGACCGCGATTAATTTGATTCAGTACAACAGCCATTTTATTGGCCAGGACATAAACCAGGCGCTGCCTGGCGATATGATTTTTTTTGATCAGGGCGATGCCCAGCACTTAATGGTCTGGATGGGGCGTTACGTCATCTACCACACCGGAAGCGCCACGAAAACTGACAACGGAATGCGCGCAGTCAGTCTGCAACAACTTATGACATGGAAGGACACCCGATGGATACCAAACGATTCCAATCCCAATTTCATTGGCATTTATCGTTTAAATTTTCTGGCGCAATAGCGGCCTGCCTGTGCCTGTCTCTTGTGGGGACGGGACTTGCTAATGCTGACGATTCGCTTCCTTCCAGCAATTATGCGCCGCCAGCCGGGGGAACGTTCTTTTTGCTTGCTGACAGCAGTTTTAGCAGCAGCGAAGAGGCGAAAGTGCGGCTGGAAGCGCCGGGTCGCGATTATCAACGTTATCAGATGGAAGAGTACGGCGGCGTGGATGTTCGCCTGTATCGTATTCCTGATCCGATGGCATTTCTGCGTCAGCAGAAAAATTTGCACCGCATTGTGGTACAACCGCAGTATCTGGGCGACGGTCTGAACAATACGCTAACCTGGCTGTGGGATAACTGGTACGGAAAATCTCGCCGTGTAATGCAGCGTTCTTTCTCTTATCAGTCACGGCAGAATGTGACCCAGGCATTACCGGAATTGCAGCTCGGCAATGCCATCATCAAACCTTCCCGTTATGTACAAAACAGCCAGTTTTCACCGCTGAAGAAATATCCACTGGTGGAACAGTTCCGTTATCCACTATGGCAGGCAAAACCGGTTGAACCGCAGCAAGGCGTAAGACTGGAAGGCGCATCCAGTAACTTCATCTCGCCGCAGCCTGGCAACATCTATATTCCTCTCGGCAAACAAGAGCCGGGGCTATATCTCGTCGAAGCGATGGTGGGCGGTTATCGGGCAACAACGGTGGTGTTTGTCTCCAATACCGTTGCGTTGAGTAAAGTGTCGGGTAACGAGCTTCTGGTGTGGACCGCTGGCAAAAAGCAGGGGGAAGCGAAGCCGGGATCAGAAATTCTGTGGACTGACGGTCTTGGCGTGATGACCCGAGGCGTCACCAATGACAGCGGCACCTTGCAGTTACAACATATATCGCCTGAACGTTCATATATTCTGGGTAAAGATGCTGAAGGCGGCGTTTTTGTCTCCGAGAACTTCTTCTACGAAAGCGAAATCTACAACACCCGCTTGTATATCTTTACCGATCGCCCTCTATACCGCGCAGGCGACCGTGTTGATGTCAAAGTGATGGGTCGCGAGTTTCACGACCCGCTGCATTCATCCCCCATCGTCAGTGCTCCGGCGAAACTCTCGGTGCTGGACGCCAACGGCAGCCTGTTGCAAACCATCGATGTCACGCTTGATGCGCGTAATGGCGGGCAGGGGAGTTTCCGCTTGCCAGAGAATGCCGTCGCCGGGGGCTATGAGTTACGCCTGGCTTACCGCAAGCAGGTCTATAGCAGCAGTTTTCGCGTGGCAAACTACATCAAACCCCATTTCGAGATTGGTTTAGCTCTCGACAAAAAAGATTTCAAAACTGGCGAAGCGGTAAGCGGCAAACTACAACTGCTCTACCCGGATGGCGAGCCGGTAAAAAATGCCCGCGTGCAGTTAAGTTTGCGTGCCCAACAACTTTCGATGGTCGGTAACGATTTGCGCTATGCCGGGCGTTTCCCGGTGTCGCTTGAAGGCAGTGAAACGGTTTCAGACGCCAGCGGTCATGTGGCGTTAAATCTTCCCGCAGCAGATAAACCGAGCCGCTATTTACTGACTGTCTCCGCCAGCGACGGCGCGGCATATCGTGTCACCACAACCAAAGAGATCCTCATTGAACGTGGCCTGGCGCATTACTCTCTAAGCACCGCCGCACAATACAGTAATAGCGGTGAGTCGGTTGTTTTCCGTTATGCCGCGCTGGAATCTTCAAAGCAGGTTCCTGTTAAGTATGAGTGGTTACGTCTGGAAGACCGAACAAGCCACAGCGGAGATCTGCCGTCTGGTGGCAAATCCTTCACCGTTAATTTCGATAAACCAGGTGACTACAATCTGACGTTACGCGATAAAGACGGCTTAATTCTCGCAGGGTTAAGCCATGCGGTCAGTGGTAAGGGCAGCATGGCGCATGCTGGTACGGTAGATATTGTGGCAGATAAAACGCTGTACCAGCCTGGTGAAACTGCGAAGATGCTGATTACCTTCCCGGAGCCAATTGATGAAGCATTATTGACGCTGGAGCGCGATCGCGTGGAACAGCAGTCGCTGCTATCGCATCCGGCAAACTGGCTGACGTTACAACGTTTAAACGATACCCAGTATGAAGCCAGCGTTCCGGTGAGCAATTCCTTTGCGCCCAACATCACTTTTTCGGTGCTGTATACCCGTAACGGGCAGTACAGTTTTCAGAACGCGGGGATCAAAGTCGCCGTTCCCCAGTTAGATATTCGGGTGAAAACGGATAAAACCCATTACCAGCCGGGCGAACTGGTCAATGTCGAATTAACCTCGTCGCTGAAGGGCAAACCGGTTTCCGCGCAGTTAACGGTTGGCGTTGTCGATGAAATGATCTACGCGCTGCAACCGGAAATCGCGCCGAATATCGGCAAATTTTTCTATCCACTGGGGCGTAACAATGTGCGCACCAGTTCCAGTTTGTCATTTATCAGCTACGACCAGGCGCTCTCCAGCGAGCCTGTTGCGCCTGGCGCGACTAACCGCAGCGAGCGACGAGTGAAAATGCTGGAACGTCCACGGCGTGAAGAAGTTGATACCGCGGCATGGATACCGTCGCTCACCACGGATAAACAAGGCAAAGCGTACTTTACGTTCCTGATGCCGGATTCGTTAACGCGCTGGCGCATTACCGCTCGAGGGATGAACGGCGACGGACTGGTCGGTCAGGGGCGCGCTTATTTGCGCTCGGAAAAAAATCTTTACATGAAGTGGAGTATGCCAACGGTCTATCGCCTTGGCGACAAACCAGCGGCAGGGCTGTTTATCTTCAGTCAGCAGGATAACGAACCGGTAGAGCTGGTGAGTAAATTTGCGGGCGACGAGATGCGCCAGACGCTGACGCTGCATAAAGGGGCGAACTATATTTCGCTGACGCAGAACATTCAGCAATCTGGCTTGTTAAGCGCAGAACTGCAACAAAATGGGCAAGTACAAGACAGCATTAGCACAAAACTGTCTTTTGTTGATAACACCTGGCCCGTTGAACAGCAGAAAAACGTCATGCTCGGCGGTGGAGATAACGCACTCATGTTGCCCGAGCAGGCGCGCGACATCCGGATACAAAGTAGCGAAACGCCGCAGGAGATTTTCCGCAATAACCTCGACGCATTAGTTGATGAGCCGTGGGGGGGCGTGATCAACACGGGTAGTCGTCTGATCCCCCTGAGCCTCGCCTGGCGTGCGCTTGCCGATCATCAGAGTGCTGCCGCAAACGACATTCGCCAGATGATACAGGATAACCGTCTGCGGCTGATGCAACTGGCGGGGCCTGGCGCGCGCTTTACCTGGTGGGGTGAAGATGGCAACGGCGACGCGTTCCTGACGGCATGGGCATGGTACGCCGACTGGCAGGCCAGTCAGGCGCTCGGCGTAACGCAACAACCTGAATACTGGCAGCATATGCTCGACAGTTACGCGGAGCAGGCGGACAACATGCCGTTACTGCATCGGGCGCTGGTGCTGGCGTGGGCGCAGGAGATGAATCTGCCGTGCAAAACATTGTTGAAAGGGTTGGATGAAACTATCGCCCGGCGCGGAACGAAAACTGAAGATGTCTCTCAGGAAGACACCAGCGATATCAATGACAGCTTGATTCTCGATACGCCGGAATCTCCACTGGCTGATGCAGTGGCAAACGTCTTAACCATGACGATGCTGAAAAAAGCGCAGTTGAAGTCCACTGTCATGTCACAGGTCCAGCAATATGCCTGGGATAAAGCGGCAAACAGCAACCAACCGCTGGCGCACACGGTTGTGCTGCTCAATAGCGGTGGCGACACTACCCAGGCGGCAGCCATTTTAAGCGGTTTAACCGCTCAACAATCCAGTATCGAGCGTGCACTGACCATGAACTGGCTGGCGAAATATATGGCGACGACGCCTCCGGTTGTGTTGCCAGCACCGACGGGCGCATGGTCTAAACGGAAGGTTACCGGAGGAGGCGAATACTGGCGTTGGATTGGTCAGGGCGTGCCGGAAATTCTCTCTTTTGGTGACGAATTACCGCCGCAAAACGTGCAGGTCCGCTGGCGAGAACCGGCAAAAACGGCTCAACAAAGTAATATTCCGGTGACTGTTGAACGCCAGTTGTATCGGTTGATCCCATGTGATGAAGAGATGAGCTTTACTCTGCAGCCGGTGACCCGCAATGAGATTGACAGCGATGCGCTGTATCTCGATGAAATCACTCTTACTAACGAGCAGGATGCGCCGCTGCGCTACGGTCAGGTAGAAGTACCGCTGCCGCCGGGAGCCGATGTTGAGCGGACAACGTGGGGAATATCAGTCAATAAACCTAACGCCGGGAAACAGCAGGGGCAATTGCTGGAAAAAGCGCGTAATGAAATGGGCGAACTGGCTTATATGGTGCCGGTGAAAGAACTGACGGGAACGGTCACTTTCCGCCATTTGCTGCGCTTCTCGCAAAAAGGGCAATTCGTTCTACCGCCCGCTCGCTATGTGCGTTCCTATGCGCCTTCACAGCAAAGCGTTGCGGCAGGTAGCGAATGGACCGGGATGCAGGTGAAATAAGTGAACTGGCGCAGAATCGTCTGGCTATTGGCGTTGGTTACTCTGCCAACGGTTGCACAGGAGACGCCGTTACAACTGGCGCTGCGGGGGGCGCAGCACGATCAACTGTATCAGCTGTCGTCATCAGGCGTGACAAATGTCTCGACGTTACCTGACTCGCTCACCACACCGTTAGGGAGTTTATGGAAGCTGTATGTTTACGCCTGGCTGGAGGATACCCATCAACCGGAGCAGCCATACCAGTGTCGCGGCAACTCCCCGGAAGAGGTTTATTGTTGTCAGGCAGGGGAGAGCATAACGCGCGATACCGCACTGGTGCGCTCCTGTGGACTCTATTTTGCGCCGCAGCGGTTGCATATTAGCGCGGATGTATGGGGGCAATACTGGCAACAGCGTCAGGCTCCGGCGTGGTTAGCCTCTCTTTCTACGCTGAAACCCGAAACGTCGGTAACCGTTACGTCGCTGCTTGATTCATTAGCGACTTTACCCGCGCAAAACAAAGCTCAGGAAGTCTTACTGGATGTGGTGCTGGACGATGCGAAAATCGGTGTCACGTCTATGCTCGGTAGTCGAGTGCGGGTGAAAACCTGGAGTTGGTTTGCCGATGATAAACAGGAAATTCGCCAGGGCGGTTTTGCCGGATGGTTAACCGATGGCACGCCTCTGTGGGTTTCAGGTGGCGGCACCAGTAAAACGGTACTGACTCGTTATGCGACGGTACTTAATCAGGTTTTGCCTGTGCCGACGCAAGTTGCCAGCGGGCAATGTGTACTGGTGGATCTGTTTGCTCGTTATCCGGTGAAGAAAGTCACTGCGGAAAAGAGCACGACGGCAGTAAAACCAGGTGTGCTCAATGGGCGCTATCGTGTGACGTTCGCCAATGGTAACCACATTACGTTTGTTAGTCATGGTGAGACGACGCTACTGATGGAGAAGGGCAAACTGAAATTACAGTCGCATCTCGATCGTGAAGAGTATGTTGCCAGAGTTCTGGATCGCGAGGCGAAAAGTACGCCTCCTGAAGCTGCGAAAGCCATGACCGTGGCGATTCGCACGTTTTTACAGCAAAACGCCGACCGGGAAGGCGATTGCCTGACCATTCCGGACAGTAGTGCCACTCAGCGTGTTTCTGCTTCGCCAGCCACCACGGGCGCGCGGACGATGACCGCCTGGACGCAGGATCTCATTTACGCGGGCGATCCGGTTCATTATCACGGCAGCCGTGCTGCCGAAGGCACGCTATCCTGGCGTAAAGCCACTACCCAGGCGGGGCAAGGTGAACGTTACGACCAGATACTCGCCTTTGCCTATCCCGATAACAGCCTTAGCCGCTGGGGAGCACCACGCTCCACTTGCCAGATTCTGCCAAAAGCGAAAGCCTGGCTGGCGAAAAAAATGCCCCAGTGGCGACGCGTGTTACAAGGCGAGACGGGTTACAACGAACCAGATGTGTTTGCGGTTTGCCGTTTAGTCTCGGGGTTCCCCTTTACCGATCGGCAGCAAAAACGACTATTTATTCGTAATTTCTTTACGCTTCAGGATCGGCTTGATTTAACCCATGAGTATCTGCACCTGGCCTTTGATGGTTATCCCACCGGGCTTGATGAGAACTATATCGAAACGCTGACCCGACAATTATTAATGGACTAATGCTATGCGAAAGATTTTTCTTCCATTGTTACTGGTGGCGCTTTCACCGGTTGCCCACAGCGAAGGTGTGCAGGAAGTCGAGATTGATGCGCCGCTCTCTGGCTGGCATCCGGCAGATGGCGAAGATGCCAGTTTTTCACAGTCGATCAATTACCCCGCGTCATCCGTCAACATGGCGGATGATCAAAATATCTCTGCGCAAATCCGCGGCAAAATAAAAAACTATGCTGCGGCGGGCAAAGTCCAGCAGGGCCGGCTGGTGGTCAACGGTGCCAGCATGCCACAGAGAATTGAATCCGATGGTTCTTTTGCGCGCCCTTATATTTTCACGGAAGGCAGTAACAGTGTGCAGGTCATTAGCCCTGATGGGCAAAGCAGACAAAAAATGCAGTTTTACTCTACGCCTGGGGCTGGAGCGATTCGCGCGCGTTTACGGCTGGTTCTCTCGTGGGATACGGACAATACCGACCTCGATCTTCATGTCGTTACGCCTGACGGTGAACATGCCTGGTACGGTAATACGGTGCTGAAAAACAGTGGCGCACTGGATATGGATGTCACGACGGGTTACGGACCAGAGATTTTCGCCATGCCAGCGCCGATTCACGGGCGCTATCAGGTGTATATCAACTACTATGGCGGGCGCAGCGAAACGGAATTAACTACCGCCCAATTGACGCTGATCACCGATGAAGGGTCGGTCAATGAGAAACAGGAAACGTTTATTGTGCCGATGCGCAATGCTGGTGAACTGACGCTGGTGAAAAGTTTTGACTGGTGATCCCTTCATTCACACTTTGCCCGGCACTCTTTTTTCAGATAAGACTGCTGGGCTATCTGCCTACGCCAGGATATAACCATTAACAAGCGTCGGCAGAATGGTCATTTCTCATTGTGCGTTCTGAAATCTGTCCATTTTTTGCGGCTTCCCTGGTTAAGGCAATGGTTTCTAAGCGAACATCGTGTTGCAATGGTGACAGAACATTGCGGTGACACACTTTTACCGCTACCTTAACCACACTCCATCGTTCACCTGAGGCGGAGCTTCGCCCCTTTGAAATACCTGGCTTCTTTTCGCACAACCCTGAAAGTCTCGCGCTACATGTTCAGAGCGCTGGCGTTATTGATCTGGCTGTTGATTGCTTTTTCATCAGTGTTTTACATCGTCAACGCTTTACATCAACGAGAATCTGAGATTCGTCAGGAATTTAATCTAAGCTCCGATCAGGCCCAGCGGTTTATTCAGCGCACCTCTGATGTCATGAAAGAGCTGAAGTACATTGCTGAAAATCGCTTATCCGTGGAAAACGGCGTGCTTTCTACGCGTGGGCGTGAAACGCAAGCGGATGTGCCGGTTTTCGAACCGCTGTTTGCTGATTCCGATTGTTCCGCAATGAGTAACACCTGGCGAGGCTCCCTGGAGTCACTGGCGTGGTTTATGCGCTACTGGCGCGATAATTTCTCTGCGGCTTACGATCTCAACCGCGTGTTTTTAATCGGCAGCGATAACCTCTGTATGGCCAACTTTGGCCTGCGTGATATGCCCGTCGAACGTGACACTGCTCTGAAAGCCCTGCATGAACGCATTAACAAATATCGTAACGCGCCACAGGATGACAGCGGCAGTAACCTTTTCTGGATCAGTGAAGGGCCGCGCCCTGGAGTGGGATATTTCTATGCGCTGACGCCAATTTATCTGGCAAACCGTTTGCAAGCGCTTTTAGGCGTAGAACAGACAATTCGGATGGAGAACTTCTTCCTGCCGGGTACGTTGCCGATGGGCGTCACCATTCTTGATGAAAATGGTCATACCCTGATTTCGCTGACCGGACCGGAAAGTAAGATCAAAGCCGAACCGCGTTGGATGCAGGAGCGATCCTGGTTTGGCTATACGCCAGGTTTCCGTGAGCTGGTGCTGAAGAAAAATCTACCGCCGTCTTCGCTAAGTATTGTCTATTCAGTGCCTGTTGATCAGGTGCTGGAACGTATTCGCATGCTGATACTTAACGCGATTTTGCTGAACGTGATTGCGGGGGCTGCATTATTTACCCTCGCACGGATGTATGAGCGACGTATTTTTATTCCGGCGGAAAGTGACGCCCAGCGACTGGAAGAGCATGAGCAGTTTAACCGCAAGATAGTCGCCTCTGCGCCTGTGGGCATCTGCATTTTGCGAACTGTCGATGGCGTCAATATTTTGAGTAACGAACTGGCGCATACCTATCTCAACATGCTTACACATGAGGATCGCCAACGGCTGACGCAAATTATTTGTGGCCAGCAGGTCAATTTTGTCGATGTCCTTACCAGTAACAATACCAATCTGCAGATCAGCTTTGTTCACTCACGCTATCGTAATGAAAACGTGGCAATTTGCGTACTGGTAGATGTGTCTTCACGCGTGAAGATGGAAGAGTCGCTGCAGGAAATGGCGCAGGCGGCAGAACAGGCGAGCCAGTCAAAATCGATGTTCCTTGCTACCGTCAGCCACGAACTGCGAACGCCGCTGTATGGCATTATCGGTAACCTGGATCTATTACAAACCAAAGAGTTACCAAAAGGTGTTGACCGTCTGGTGACGGCAATGAACAACTCTTCCAGCCTGTTATTGAAAATTATTAGCGACATTCTCGATTTCTCGAAGATTGAATCGGAACAGTTGAAAATCGAACCACGCGAGTTTTCGCCGCGCGAAGTTATGAACCACATCACCGCCAACTATTTGCCGCTGGTGGTACGCAAGCAACTTGGTTTGTACTGTTTTATTGAGCCAGATGTACCGATGGCGCTCAATGGCGATCCAATGCGCTTACAGCAGGTGATCTCCAACCTGTTGAGTAATGCTATTAAATTTACTGATACCGGCTGCATTGTTCTGCATGTTCGCGTTGATGGTGATTATCTTTCTATTCGCGTACGTGATACCGGGGTGGGCATTCCAGCGAAAGAAGTGGTGCGGTTATTTGACCCATTCTTCCAGGTGGGGACGGGTGTACAGCGTAACTTCCAGGGTACTGGTCTGGGGCTGGCGATTTGTGAAAAACTGATCAGTATGATGGACGGTGACATCTCGGTGGATTCTGAACCGGGAATGGGCAGCCAGTTTGCGGTGCGTATTCCACTGTATGGCGCGCAGTACCCGCAGAAAAAAGGTGTCGAAGGATTAACGGGTAAACGTTGCTGGCTGGTGGTTCGCAATGCATCGCTCTGTCAGTTCCTTGAAACCAGTTTGCAGCGTAGCGGCATAGTCGTTGCAACATACGAAGGGCAGGAGCCGATCCCCGAAGATGTGTTGATCACCGATGATGTGGTGAGTAAAAAATGGCAGGGCAGGGCGGTTATAACTTTCTGTCGTCGCCATATTGGCATCCCCCTGGAGAAAAAACCTGGTGAATGGGTACACAGTGTGGCAGCCCCGCACGAGCTACCGGCATTGCTGGCGCGCATCTATTTGATAGAAATGGAGAGTGACGATCCTGCTAACTCTCTGCCGTCGACCGACAAAGTGGTCAGCAATAACGACGATATGATGATTCTGGTTGTGGACGATCATCCGATTAACCGTCGTCTGTTAGCCGATCAGCTTGGATCATTGGGCTATCAGTGTAAGACGGCGAATGATGGTGTTGATGCACTTAATGTTCTTAGTAAGAATCACATTGATATTGTGCTAAGTGATGTCAACATGCCGAATATGGATGGTTACCGGTTAACGCAACGTATCCGCCAGCTGGGACTTACGTTACCGGTAATAGGAGTAACGGCCAATGCGTTGGCCGAAGAGAAACAGCGGTGTCTGGAGTCCGGTATGGATAGCTGCCTGTCTAAGCCAGTGACGTTAGATGTCATAAAGCAGACGCTGACGATGTATGCCGAGAGGGTCAGGAAAGCACGGGAATCGTAGGGGCGTTCGGTGCAAATGCCAGATGCGACGCTGGCGCGTCTTATCTGGCCTACAAAGTAGTAATATATTGAAATATTAGGATTTGTAGGCCGGATAAGACGTTTACGTTGCACCCGGTAATCGGTGCTTATCTGGACTGCGGGAAATTACTCTTTATCCGCCGGACTTAACGTCACAGAAGAGAGATAATTCAACAGCGCGATATCGTTCTCGACACCCAGCTTCATCATTGCGGATTTTTTCTGGCTACTGATGGTTTTAATACTCCGGTTCAGCTTCTTAGCAATCTCGGTAACCAGGAAGCCTTCGGCAAACAGGCGCAGAACTTCACTCTCTTTTGGTGAGAGGCGCTTGTCACCGTAACCGCCAGCGCTGATTTTCTCTAACAGCCGAGAAACGCTTTCCGGAGTAAATTTCTTACCTTTTTGTAGCGCTGCGAGGGCTTTCGGCAGGTCGGTCGGCGCACCTTGTTTCAGAACGATCCCCTCGATATCCAGGTCCAGTACCGCACTAAGAATAGCCGGGTTATTGTTCATGGTCAGAACAATAATCGACAGACTTGGGAAGTGGCGCTTGATGTACTTGATTAAAGTAATGCCATCGCCGTATTTATCGCCAGGCATGGAGAGATCGGTAATCAAAACATGCGCATCCAGCTTCGGCAGATTATTGATCAGTGCTGTAGAGTCCTCAAATTCGCCAACAACATTCACCCACTCGATTTGCTCAAGTGATTTGCGAATACCGAACAAGACTATCGGATGGTCATCAGCAATAATTACGTTCATATTGTTCATGTAATAGGCTACCTTGCTACAGCAAGCTCTTGACATAGCTGTCAATGTCGCTGATGTATTTTTCTATTCCTGGGACATCCTTCTCGCGAATAAGATGTTCCAGCGTTTCACATAACTGCTTGCCGGGTACCAGATTAAGCATGGCAAACACGCCTTTCAGACGATGAGCCGTTTGGGCTAACGCAGCAAAGTCACTGGTTGCTGCCTCAGTATATAGCCTCTTAACATCATCCGGTACTGTGTCTACAAAGAGCGCATAATAGCCGCTGGCATGGAGTTGTGCATTTTCATCTCCGCCCAGAGGCGATTCTGTCACCTCTTCCTGCGCCAGTTGCACTTCGATTAATTGTAAGACCGCTTCCTGCATAGCGTTGCTCATATTGAAGTTGACGCACAATTGACCAGGTCCAATTTCCCGTACGCCAGACTCATCATCGCTTAAAAGCAAGCCAGAGGCAGTAAGATTAGACGGATTATCCGTTAAAAAGATATCATAATCTTGACTAATTAATCTTTCATCCGGTGTGATGCAGGTTGCCCCCCAATTTTCTAACTGGCGAGTGACAATATTCCGAATTTCTGCGGAAGTTATGTCCATCATCACGCTAACATCATCCAGTAAACGCTCTTCTTCCTCTTCCACTTCTGGCTCCGCAGTGGGCATTTTAATATGCACGGAATAACGTGTACCAAGCTCGTCGCGCGTTTTGATGTTTAAATGACCGCCTAGCTTGCGCGCCAGTTGATCGCTCAACCAGAATGCCAACGGGTCTGCTTTGCCGTAGCGATCGCGTTGAGTCTGGTTGATGAACGGGAAGTGCAAATTATCCATTTCATGAATGCTTATGCCATCTCCGGTGTCCAGAATGCGGAAAGTCAGACGTTCTTCGGAAGATTCGTCCTGGTCTACCTCAAGGGTAATTTTCCCCATTTGCGTCGAAGTGACAGCATATTGCATCAGTAACAGCAAAATACGGCGTAAGGCATCGCGATCGCCACAGCGCATATCGTGTGCTTTTAGATGATTGTTAATCAGTAGCTGAAGACCTTTACGCTTGATGGCTGGCAACACGGAAGGCACGACTTCATCAATCAAATCCTGCACGGAGAAAAGCTCGCTCTCGCTTTTCCAGCTATCGTCGGCAAGCATATTCGCTAACTGGATTTCATCAACCAGGCGCACCAGCACATCAGCCTGATTCGCCAGTTGTCTGCTTTCCGGTGTGTTGAGTTTGGCTGCGCTTTCCGCCAGGACGTGTGCAGGTTCTTTTAGTGCGTCGCCAATATTTTTCATAAAGGCCATCCGGCCTTGCTGATTCTTCTCGTACAGACGCTGCGCTTGCTTGAGTTTCTTGTTCACCAGTACTTCGCGATCTTGATCGCGAATAATGAAGATTTGTGTACGCGGCGCGACCTGGCTGCGAAACATACGGATCTCATACAGTTCGTTATTGATCGTCGCCTGAATGATGCCCTGATGCTGTTCTGCCATAGTGGTGATGTTTTGCAGATTCAAATGCGGCAGCAGGTGGTCGGCAATTTTATTGCTTATTACTGTGCGGTTCGATTCCTGATCGTGAACCAGCAGGCCGAGTGGCAGCAGCGACACGATCTCTTCATTGATGGCCCGCAAAACGCGCAGTTCATTGTTCACTGCCGTGCTGGGTACGCTTTCTGTGGTACGGCCAGAGAAATGGCGGAAGGTGGTATAGCCAAACAGCGCCAGCGCCAGCAAACCGATGTTCAGCAGCAGCGGCAGGAGAATGTTTTGCAACGTATCCAGCAGCAATGTGCCGTAAGGAACCTGCCAGACCAGACGCATATCCGTGGAGTTGAGCGCCGAAGAGATTTCAATCTTCGAACTATTAAAGTGGATACTGACGCTATCCGCCGCTTCTTTCTCATTATTATTGGTTCCCGCTGCGGCCGCGTCTGGCTCCAGACGGAAGCTATCCAACGGCATCCCCGGCGGGATCAAATCATTAATAGGCAGATCAAAAGCCACTACCGTCGCCAGATGTCCCGGCTGGTTAAAGGTGGTACGCAGGGTAAAATAATGACCGTTCTGCCAGGCCAGGCGGCGCAGGTTAGAAAAACTTTCACGTTCATCCAGGGCGTTGGCCTGTTGCAACATCTCTGCGCGACGAGAATCAACAATGTCACTGACAGTCGATTCTTTAAATCCCGAGGTCAGATCTTTTAGCGGTAGGGTGGAGATCAAAACCAGGCTGTTATCCTGGCCGTTCAGATAGTACATCGACCAGGGTACATTCTCTGCGCCCCACAATGTATCCAGATAAGTGGACATTCTTTGGGTCATTTCAAGCGTTGAGTTGTCGTGAGAACCAAAGATCAGGGCTTCCGTTTTGCGGCGCGGTTTTTCCAGATAATAGACATCCTGTTTCAGGCGCGTCTCCTGCAACCCTTCGCTGGAGGAGGTAGAGGCCGTCGCGGCAATGTTGTCGTAAATCTGCCAGGTCACATAACGCCAGGTATCGACGCGCTTTTGGATGGCATGGGTAATATCAACAATCTGGTAGCTTTTATCTTTCAGCCAGGCGTTAACGGCGCTTTGTACCATTACACCCATCGTCACTAGTAACACAATGATCAACAGTAAAAAGAAGCGGGTAATGCTCCCCGGTAGGAGTGAAAAGCGGGTCGTGGCCGTTGTCTCTTTCTGACGCATTCGTGTTTATGACCTGTTAAAACTTCGCAAAGTGATAGGGCAGTATAAAGGGTACAGTGTGAAATTCCAGACTCTTACCTGATTGATGTTAAGGCATTCGCCGACGATATTTCACATTTTTCCCTGCGGTAAATAAATGTACAAATGCCTTGTTAATGTACAAATAACCCACAGGCGTGAAGAAAATTATCAGGAAAATAGTGCAGATAGATTTTGTCGGTAATTGTTGTTGGTTTTTTACGAAATGGTTAACGATTGTTATAATTTTGCTACGGTAGTACAAGAAAATAAAAGATGTGTAAAGAAGGGTAAAAAAAACCGGATGCGATGCATCCGGCTGAAATAGGGGTAAACAGACATTCAGAAATGAATGACGGTAATAAATAAAGTTAATGATGATAGCGAGACATATTTTAGTTGCGAGTGAAGAATTTGTTTTAACATTCAGTGCGGTCAATAACTTAAGATTAAGTTATTGTTTTAAAGGTCGAAATAATCTTACTTGATGTTTAGTGCGTTATTTGCTCAAACATCAGAATCTGAAAAAGTTCCATCACATTTACATTTTGAAATACCTATGTGGATATTTGAAACATCTTAAAAGTTTTAGTATCATATTCGTGTTGGATTATTCTGCATTTTTGGGGAGAATGGACCTGCCGACTGATTAATGAGGGTTAATCAGTATGCAGTGGCATAAAAAAGCAAATAAAGGCATATAACAGAGGGTTAATAACATGAAAGTTAAAGTACTGTCCCTCCTGGTCCCAGCTCTGCTGGTAGCAGGCGCAGCAAATGCTGCTGAAGTTTACAACAAAGACGGCAACAAATTAGATCTGTACGGTAAAGTAGACGGCCTGCACTATTTCTCCGACAACGATAAGGTTGATGGCGACAAGACCTACATGCGTCTTGGCTTCAAAGGTGAAACTCAGGTTACTGACCAGCTGACCGGTTACGGCCAGTGGGAATATCAGATCCAGGGCAACGCTCCTGAAAGCGAAAACAACTCCTGGACCCGTGTGGCATTTGCTGGTCTGAAATTCCAGGACGTTGGTTCTTTCGACTACGGTCGTAACTACGGCGTTGTTTACGACGTAACCTCCTGGACCGACGTGCTGCCAGAATTCGGTGGCGACACCTACGGTTCTGACAACTTCATGCAGCAGCGTGGTAACGGCTTCGCGACCTACCGTAACACCGACTTCTTCGGTCTGGTTGACGGCCTGAACTTTGCTGTTCAGTACCAGGGCAAAAACGGTAGCGTAAGCGGCGAAGGCATGACCAACAACGGTCGTGATGCTCTTGAGCAGAACGGTGACGGTGTTGGTGGTTCTATCACTTATGACATCGGTGAAGGCTTCAGCTTCGGTGGTGCGATCTCCAGCTCCAAACGCACCGCAGATCAGAACAACAGTGCTCGTTTCATCGGTAATGGTGATCGTGCAGAAACCTACACTGGTGGTCTGAAATACGACGCTAACAACATCTACCTGGCTGCTCAGTACACCCAGACTTATAACGCAACTCTGGCTGGTGATTTAGGCTGGGCGAACAAAGCCCAGAACTTTGAAGTGGTTGCCCAGTATCAGTTCGACTTCGGTCTGCGTCCTTCTGTTGCTTACCTGCAGTCCAAAGGTAAAAATCTGAATGCCAACATCGCTGGTCGTACTTACGACGACGAAGATCTGGTGAAATATGTTGATGTTGGTGCTACCTACTACTTCAACAAAAACATGTCCACCTATGTTGATTACAAAATCAACCTGCTGGACGACAATAACTTCACCCGCGCTGCTGGCATCAACACTGATGACATCGTAGCTCTGGGTCTGGTTTACCAGTTCTAATCTCGATTGATATCGAACAAAGGGCCTGCGGGCCCTTTTTTCATTGTTTTCAGCGTACAAACGCTTTTTTTTGGTGTACTCTTGCGATTGTTCGCATGAGGATAATCACGTATGGAAATAAGCTTTACCCGCGTGGCACTGCTGGCTGCCGCGCTCTTCTTTGTTGGTTGCGATCAAAAACCACAACCCGCCAAAACCCACGCTACTGAAGTTACCGTTCTTGAAGGCAAAACTATGGGTACCTTCTGGCGTGCCAGCATCCCGGGCATTGACGCCAAACGCAGCGCCGAACTTAAAGAAAAGATTCAGACCCAGCTGGACGCCGACGATCAGCTGCTTTCGACCTATAAAAAAGATTCCGCGCTGATGCGCTTTAACGACTCGCAAAGTTTGTCGCCGTGGCCGGTAAGTGAAGCGATGGCCGATATCGTCACCACCTCGCTGCGCATTGGCGCAAGGACCGATGGTGCGATGGATATAACCGTCGGGCCGCTGGTGAATCTGTGGGGCTTTGGCCCGGAACAACAGCCGGTTCAAATTCCGAGCCAGGAACAGATCGATGCGATGAAAGCCAAAACCGGCTTACAGCACCTGACGGTGATTAATCAGTCCCACCAGCAATATCTGCAAAAAGACCTGCCGGATTTATATGTCGATCTCTCCACCGTCGGTGAAGGTTATGCGGCGGATCACCTGGCACGCTTGATGGAGCAGGAAGGGATTTCCCGCTATCTGGTGTCGGTGGGCGGCGCGCTGAACAGCCGTGGTATGAACGGTGAAGACCTGCCGTGGCGGGTAGCGATTCAAAAACCAACCGATAAAGAAAACGCGGTTCAGGCTGTGGTGGATATCAACGGTCATGGGATTAGCACCTCTGGCAGCTACCGTAACTATTACGAACTGGACGGCAAACGTCTTTCCCATGTTATCGATCCGCAAACCGGGCGTCCCATCGAACACAATCTGGTATCCGTGACGGTGATTGCTCCGACGGCGCTGGAAGCCGATGCCTGGGATACTGGCTTGATGGTACTCGGGCCGGAGAAAGCCAAAGAGGTTGTTCGCCGGGAAGGGCTGGCGGTTTATATGATCACCAAAGAAGGCGATAGCTTTAAAACCTGGATGTCACCACAGTTTAAAAGCTTCCTTGTCAGCGAAAAAAATTAAAGCGCAAGATTGTTGGTTTTTGCGTGATGGTGGCCGGGCAGACTAAAGGCTATCCTTAACCAGGGAGCTGATTATGAAAAACGCCACATGCTTAACTGACGATCAACGCTGGCAATCTGTCTTAGCCCGCGACCCGCACGTCGACGGCGAATTTGTTTTCGCCGTGCGTACCACGGGTATCTTTTGCCGCCCGTCTTGCCGTGCCAGACATGCCTTGCGGGAAAATGTCTCCTTCTATACCAATTCCAGTGAGGCACTCGCCGCTGGGTTTCGCCCCTGCAAACGCTGCCAACCTGATAAAGCCAACGCCCAGCAACATCGGTTGGATAAAATCACCCACGCTTGTCGACTGCTGGAACAGGAATCGCCCATGACGCTGGAAGCCTTAGCCGACCAGGTGGCGATGAGTCCGTTCCATCTACATCGTTTATTTAAAGCCACGACCGGAATGACGCCAAAAGCCTGGCAACAGGCCTGGCGCGCTCGCCGTTTGCGCGAATCGCTGGCGAAAGGGGAGTGCGTCACCCGGGCGATTCTGAACGCTGGATTTCCCGACGGCAGTAGTTATTACCGCAAAGCCGACGAAACGCTGGGCATGACGGCTAAACAGTTTCGCCACGGTGGCGAAAACCTGGCTGTGCGTTATGCACTGGCCGATTGTGAACTGGGGCGTTGCCTGGTGGCGGAAAGCGAGCGGGGGATTTGCGCAATATTACTGGGCGATGATGACGCGACATTAATCAGCGAACTGCAGCAGATGTTTCCTGCCGCTGACAACACTCCCGCTGATCCGACGTTTCAGCAACACGTGCGCGAGGTAATAGTCAGTCTCAATAACCGCGATACGCCGCTGACGTTGCCACTGGATATTCGGGGAACCGCTTTTCAACAACAAGTCTGGCAGGCGCTACGCACTATACCTTGTGGTGAAACGGTGAGTTACCAGCAACTGGCGAACGCGATTGGCAAACCGAAAGCGGTACGTGCCGTAGCCAGCGCCTGCGCCGCCAACAAGTTAGCTATCGTAATACCCTGTCATCGGGTAGTACGCGGTGATGGCGCACTTTCTGGTTACCGCTGGGGCGTGTCGCGCAAAGCGCACCTGCTGCGCCGCGAAGCTGAACATGAGGAGATGTAATGTTGGATCTGTTTGCTGATGCAGAGCCGTGGCAAGAATCGCTGGCTTCCGGCGCGGTGATTTTGCGCCGTTTTGCTTTTAACGCTGCGGAACAACTGATCCGCGATATTAATGACGTTGCCAGCCAGTCGCCGTTTCGCCAGATGGTTACCCCGGGCGGGTATACCATGTCGGTGGCGATGACCAACTGCGGACATATGGGATGGACCACCAATCGACAGGGTTATCTCTATTCGCCCATTGATCCGCAAACGGAACAACCGTGGCCAGCGATACCGCAAAGTTTTCATGATTTATGTCAGCGGGCGGCCACGGCGGCGGGCTATCCAGACTTTCAGCCTGATGTTTGCCTCATCAACCGCTACGCCCCGGGCGCGAAACTGTCGCTGCATCAGGATAAAGACGAACCAGACCTGCGTGCGCCGATTGTTTCTGTTTCTCTGGGCTTACCCGCTATTTTCCAATTTGGCGGCCTGCAACGAAATGATCCGCTAAAACGACTGCTGCTGGAACATGGCGATGTGGTGGTGTGGGGCGGTGAATCGCGGCTGTTTTATCACGGTATTCAACCAATAAAAGCTGGGTTTCATCCACTCACCGCCGACTGCCGCTACAACCTGACATTCCGTCAGGCAGGTAAAAAAGAATAAAAATAAGAATTATTATTGCTGTGCGCGCGGAGATGTTTAAACTGCGGGCTGTAATTCATTGTCCGGGTTTTCTGCATGGAACTTCTTGTACTTGTCTGGCGGCAGTATCGCTGGCCATTTATCAGTGTGATGGCGCTAAGTCTCGCCAGCGCGGCATTAGGTATTGGCTTAATTGCTTTTATCAATCAGCGCCTTATCGAAACGGCGGATACCAGTCTGCTGGTGTTGCCGGAGTTTCTGGGTTTATTGCTGCTGTTGATGGCAGTGACGCTGGGATCGCAACTGGCGCTCACCACACTGGGACATCACTTCGTTTACCGACTGCGTAGCGAATTTATTAAGCGGATTCTGGATACTCACGTCGAGCGTATCGAACAACTCGGCAGCGCCTCGTTGCTGGCGGGGTTAACCAGCGATGTACGCAATATCACCATTGCGTTTGTTCGTCTGCCGGAACTGGTGCAGGGAGTCATTCTCACTATCGGTTCAGCGGCGTATCTGTGGATGCTGTCGGGCAAAATGCTGCTGGTAACGGCTATCTGGATGGCGGTCACCATCTGGGGCGGTTTTGTGCTGGTGGCGCGGGTGTACAAGCATATGGCGACCCTGCGTGAAACCGAAGACAAGCTGTACACGGATTTTCAAACCGTGCTGGAAGGGCGTAAAGAGCTGACCCTGAACCGCGAGCGCGCCGAGTACGTTTTTAAAAACCTCTACATTCCCGATGCACAAGAGTACCGCCATCATATTATTCGCGCTGATACGTTCCATCTTAGTGCCGTGAACTGGTCGAACATTATGATGTTGGGCGCTATTGGTCTGGTGTTCTGGATGGCGAACAGTCTCGGTTGGGCGGATACCAACGTTGCGGCGACCTATTCGCTGACGCTGCTGTTCCTGCGTACGCCGCTGCTTTCGGCGGTTGGTGCGTTGCCGACGCTGCTAACGGCACAGGTGGCGTTTAACAAACTGAACAAATTCGCGCTCGCGCCTTTCAAAGCGGAGTTTCCGCGCCCGCAGGCGTTTCCCAACTGGCAAACGCTGGAGCTGCGTAATGTTACGTTTAGCTATCAGGATAACGCGTTTTCCGTTGGACCGATTAACCTCACCATTAAACGTGGCGAACTGCTGTTTCTGATTGGTGGCAATGGTAGCGGAAAATCGACGCTGGCGATGTTGCTGACAGGTTTGTATCAGCCGCAAAGTGGCGAAATTTTGCTGGATGGCAACCCTATCAGCGGCGAAAAACCGGAAGATTATCGCAAACTGTTTTCGGCAGTCTTTACCGATGTCTGGTTGTTTGATCAACTGCTGGGGCCGGAGGGAAAACCTGCTAACCCGCAACTGGTTGAGAAATGGCTGGCGCAGCTGAAAATGGGTCATAAGCTTGAGTTAAGTAACGGGCGTATTGTTAACCTGAAGTTATCGAAAGGGCAGAAAAAACGTGTGGCACTGTTGCTGGCACTGGCAGAAGAACGCGACATTATCCTGCTGGATGAATGGGCGGCGGATCAGGACCCACACTTCCGCCGCGAGTTTTATCAGGTACTGCTGCCGTTGATGCAGGAGATGGGTAAAACAATCTTTGCTATCAGCCATGATGATCACTACTTTATCCACGCCGACCGCCTGCTGGAGATGCGTAATGGGCAACTTAGCGAACTGACTGGCGAAGAGCGCGACGCAGCTTCGCGTGATGCCGTTGCCCGGACGGCATAATGTTTTGACGCTGACCTGGCGGATCGCTGCCGCCAGGTCAATATTCTAAAAATCCCTTCATTTCCAATAACCCTATAATTAATCAACGAAATTATAATGTTTCTAAAATTAGAATATAATTTATAAACATTATTTAAATATTGTTACTTAAGTGTTACCGTTGATGCCGCGCAAATCTCACCTGCAATAAAGCGACTAAAAGTAAGGCATTAACAAGATGAAAAAAGTGACTGCCATGCTCTTCTCGATGGCCGTGGGGCTTAATGCCGTTTCGATGGCGGCAAAAGCGAAAGCGTCCGAGGAGCAGGAAACTGATGTACTGTTGATTGGCGGCGGCATTATGAGCGCCACGTTGGGGACCTATTTACGGGAGCTGGAACCGGAATGGTCGATGACAATGGTGGAACGCCTGGAGGGTGTTGCGCAGGAGAGTTCGAACGGCTGGAACAACGCCGGAACCGGGCATTCTGCGCTGATGGAACTCAACTACACCCCGCAAAACGCCGATGGTAGCATCAGTATCGAAAAAGCAGTCGCTATTAACGAAGCATTCCAGATTTCCCGCCAGTTCTGGGCGCATCAGGTCGAGCGCGGCGTGCTGCGTACTCCGCGTTCATTTATCAATACCGTTCCGCACATGAGCTTTGTCTGGGGCGAGGATAACGTCAACTTCCTGCGCGCCCGTTACGCGGCCTTGCAACAAAGTTCGCTGTTCCGCGGTATGCGTTACTCCGAAGATCACGCGCAAATCAAAGAGTGGGCGCCGCTCGTGATGGAAGGGCGCGATCCGCAGCAGAAAGTGGCTGCGACACGTACAGAAATTGGCACCGATGTAAACTATGGTGAAATCACTCGCCAGTTAATTGCTTCCTTGCAGAAGAAATCTAACTTCTCGCTGCAACTCAGTAGCGAAGTCCGCAGCCTCAAACGTAATGACGACAACACCTGGACCGTCACCGTTGCGGATCTGAAAAATGGCACTGTACAGAACATCCGCGCAAAATTTGTCTTTATCGGCGCGGGCGGTGCGGCGCTGAAACTGTTGCAAGAATCCGGTATTCCAGAAGCGAAAGACTACGCCGGTTTCCCGGTGGGCGGTCAGTTCCTGGTTTCGGAAAACCCGAATGTGGTTAATCACCATCTGGCGAAGGTTTATGGTAAGGCATCCGTTGGTGCGCCGCCGATGTCAGTTCCGCATATCGATACCCGTGTGCTGGACGGTAAACGCGTAGTGCTGTTCGGGCCATTTGCTACGTTCTCAACCAAATTCCTCAAAAACGGTTCACTGTGGGATCTGATGAGTTCCACCACTACTTCCAACGTGATGCCGATGATGCACGTCGGGCTGGATAATTTCGATCTGGTGAAATATCTGGTGAGTCAGGTGATGTTGAGTGAAGAGGATCGTTTTGAAGCGTTGAAAGAGTACTATCCGCAGGCGAAAAAAGAGGACTGGCGTTTGTGGCAAGCGGGACAGCGCGTGCAGATTATCAAACGTGATGCCGAGAAAGGCGGCGTACTGCGTCTGGGAACAGAAGTGGTCAGCGACCAGCAAGGAACCATTGCCGCGCTGCTGGGGGCATCTCCTGGGGCGTCAACAGCTGCACCAATTATGTTGAATCTACTGGAAAAAGTGTTTGGTGATCGTGTTTCCAGCCCGCAATGGCAGGCCACGCTGAAAGCGATCGTTCCGTCTTATGGCAGCAAGTTGAACGGCGATGTGGCGGCAACAGAACGTGAGTTGCAGTACACCAGCGAAGTGCTGGGTCTGAAATATGATAAGCCGCAGGCGGCAGACAGCACGCCGAAACCGCAGTTAAAACCGCAACCCGTTCAAAAAGAAGTGGCGGATATTGCGTTGTAATGATGCGCCGCATCCTGCATTGAGTGTCGGATGCGGCGTAACCGCCTTATCCGACCTACGGGGTGCAGCACTTCACAGCGGCGTAGGCCTGATAAGACGCGCCAGCGTCGCATCAGGCAATCGGCTCGGGCGTTAGATGTCGGATGCGGCGCAACCGCCTTATCCGCCCTACGGGGCGCAGCACTTCACAGCGGCATAGGGCTGATAAGACGCGCCAGCGTCGCATCAGGCAACCAGCTCGGGCGTTGGATGTCGGATGCGGCGTAACCGCCTTATCCGCCCTACAGGGGGAGCAGTTTACAGCAGTTTAGCGAACGACTGCGTTCTCAATCTTCTCTTCTGCCTTCCAGATGCGGTATTTCACATCCACATTGTCTGGCGTATACACCACGATCGGCAGCTTACTGTTGTAACGCAGCATTCCGGTATCGCCCAAATATGCGGTGACAAATTTCTTCTCTTTTTTGCCGTCCGGGCAGGCCATCATCGTCGAAACTGGCGAGCTAACTTTATCAAAGACATAATAATCATAGCCCCAGCCTTCCAGCGTTTTGCTTTCCAGCTTCCCACCGAGACGATGCAGATTGCAGTCGACTTCCAGCGTCTGACCGATTAACAGTTCTACTTTCAGGGTAGATTCATCTTCTTGCGGAGTTAGCTGAATCACCTGACGCTTCATCCCTTTTTCAGCTTGCGGATAAGGGGCGATTTTTTCCAGTGGCTGGACGCTGTCTGCCGCCCAGGCAGAGGTGGCGGCGAAAGCGGCAAACAACACTGCAGGTAGAATGGTCTTCATTTGTTTTCCTTCTTCATTTATAGGTTTTCATCGTTGATGTCGCTGAAGGTTAACATATTCATCAGATTTATTGATTTGCTTTATGAATAACTTAAGGAATATTCAGACAACTTTACCTTCTCTTTTGGTGTTATATGCTGACGGATGGTGAAGCCTGGAGAAATATCTTTGGTGAATTTATCGCTATGTAAAATTGTTTATAACCGATTGAAATGTGAATAAAAGCCCATTTTTGCCTGCCTTCCCGCCACTCTTTTGATCCTGCTACAGGTTTTACCCCGATCGGGGTATGCATCTTTGACACATCCTTTAATATCTTAGCGCCTATAAAAATGGCTTATTAATTATGCGGTTTATTTGGTCGCTCCAGCTTTGTGGAGCGCGTTAATGATGGAAGGTCAATGTGAAGATTGATGCATCCCGTCGGGGCATACTCACTGGTCGCTGGCGCAAAGCCAGTAACGGTATCCGTCCGCCCTGGTCCGGTGATGAATCTCATTTTCTGACCCATTGTACCCGCTGCGATGCCTGTATTAATGCTTGTGAAAACAACATTCTGCAACGCGGTGCGGGCGGCTATCCGAGCGTTAATTTCAAAAACAACGAGTGCAGCTTCTGTTACGCCTGCGCGCAGGCTTGCCCCGAATCGCTATTTTCTCCGCGCCACACCAGGGCCTGGGATTTGCAGTTCACCATTGGGGACGCGTGCCTGGCATATCAGTCAGTTGAATGCCGCCGCTGTCAGGATAGCTGTGAGCCAATGGCAATTATCTTTCGCCCGACGCTCTCCGGGATCTACCAGCCGCAACTTAATAGCCAACTTTGCAACGGATGTGGTGCATGTGCAGCCAGCTGTCCGGTATCAGCCATAACTGCGGAGTATCTCCATGCACACTAACTGGCAAGTTTGCAGCCTGGTCGTGCAGGCCAAAAGCGAACGAATTTCAGACATCAGCACTCAACTAAACGTCTTTCCTGGCTGTGAAGTCGCTGTCAGCGACGCGCCGAGCGGTCAGTTGATTGTGGTGGTGGAAGCAGAAGACAGCGAAACGCTGATCCAAACCATTGAGTCAGTACGCAACGTAGAGGGCGTGCTGGCGGTGTCGCTGGTTTATCACCAGCAGGAAGAGCAAGGTGAGGAAACACCATGAAAATCAGTCGTCGTAGCTTTATGAAAGCTAACGCCGTTGCGGCCGCTGCGGCGGCTGCCGGTCTCAGCGTGCCGGGCGTTGCCCGCGCCGTTGTTGGTCAGCAGGAAGCCATTAAATGGGATAAAGCGCCGTGCCGTTTCTGCGGTACTGGTTGCGGCGTTCTGGTCGGAACGCAGCAGGGGCGTGTGGTGGCCTGTCAGGGCGACCCGGACGCACCGGTTAACCGTGGCCTGAACTGCATTAAGGGCTATTTCCTGCCCAAAATCATGTACGGTAAAGACCGTTTGACGCAGCCGCTACTGCGTATGAAAAACGGTAAATATGACAAAGAAGGCGAATTTACCCCAATCACCTGGGATCAGGCCTTCGATGTGATGGAAGAGAAATTCAAAACCGCCCTGAAAGAAAAAGGGCCGGAATCGATCGGTATGTTCGGTTCTGGTCAGTGGACTATCTGGGAAGGTTATGCCGCGTCCAAGCTGTTCAAAGCTGGCTTTCGTTCGAACAACATCGACCCGAACGCGCGTCACTGTATGGCGTCGGCGGTTGTTGGCTTTATGCGTACCTTTGGTATGGATGAACCGATGGGCTGCTATGACGACATCGAACAGGCTGACGCGTTTGTGCTGTGGGGCGCGAACATGGCGGAGATGCACCCGATCCTCTGGTCGCGCATCACTAACCGTCGTCTCTCTAACCAGAACGTCACCGTGGCGGTGCTTTCTACCTACCAGCATCGTAGCTTCGAGCTGGCGGATAACGGTATCATCTTTACGCCGCAGTCTGACCTGGTGATCCTGAACTACATCGCCAACTACATCATTCAAAACAATGCGATAAATCAGGACTTCTTCAGCAAGCACGTTAACCTGCGCAAAGGTGCGACGGACATCGGCTACGGTTTACGTCCGACCCATCCGCTGGAAAAAGCAGCGAAGAATCCGGGGTCTGACGCTTCCGAACCGATGAGCTTCGAAGATTACAAAGCCTTCGTTGCTGAATATACGCTGGAAAAAACCGCCGAAATGACCGGCGTGCCGAAAGACCAGTTAGAGCAGCTGGCGCAACTGTATGCCGATCCGAACAAGAAAGTCATCTCCTACTGGACGATGGGCTTCAACCAGCATACCCGCGGCGTGTGGGCCAACAACCTGGTCTACAACCTGCACCTGCTGACCGGAAAAATCTCCCAGCCGGGTTGCGGTCCGTTCTCCCTGACGGGACAGCCTTCTGCGTGTGGTACTGCGCGTGAAGTCGGCACCTTTGCTCACCGTCTGCCTGCGGACATGGTGGTGACTAACGAGAAACACCGTGATATCTGCGAGAAGAAGTGGAATATCCCGAGCGGCACTATTCCTGCGAAAATCGGTCTGCACGCGGTGGCGCAAGACCGTGCGCTGAAAGACGGCAAACTGAATGTTTACTGGACCATGTGTACCAACAACATGCAGGCCGGACCGAACATTAATGAAGAGCGTATGCCGGGCTGGCGCGATCCGCGCAACTTTATCATCGTCTCCGATCCGTATCCGACAGTCAGTGCGCTGGCAGCGGACTTGATCCTGCCAACGGCGATGTGGGTAGAGAAAGAGGGCGCTTACGGTAACGCCGAACGCCGTACTCAGTTCTGGCGTCAGCAGGTACAGGCACCGGGCGAAGCAAAATCGGATCTCTGGCAGTTAGTTCAGTTCTCCCGCCGCTTCAAAACTGAAGAAGTATGGCCGGAAGAGCTGCTGGCGAAGAAACCAGAACTGCGTGGCAAAACGCTGTACGAAGTTCTGTATGCCACCCCGGAAGTGAGCAAATTCCCGGTATCCGAACTGGCGGAAGATCAACTGAACGATGAATCCCGCGAGCTGGGCTTCTATCTGCAAAAAGGGCTGTTCGAAGAGTACGCATGGTTTGGTCGCGGTCACGGTCACGATCTCGCACCGTTCGATGACTACCACAAAGCACGCGGTCTGCGCTGGCCGGTAGTGAACGGTAAAGAAACGCAGTGGCGTTACAGCGAAGGTAACGACCCGTATGTGAAAGCGGGCGAAGGCTACAAGTTCTACGGTAAACCGGATGGCAAAGCGGTGATCTTCGCACTGCCGTTCGAACCGGCGGCGGAAGCACCGGATGAAGAGTACGACCTGTGGCTCTCTACCGGACGCGTACTGGAGCACTGGCACACCGGCAGTATGACTCGCCGTGTACCGGAACTGCACCGCGCCTTCCCGGAAGCGGTCCTGTTTATTCACCCGCTGGATGCGAAAGCGCGTGACCTGCGTCGTGGCGACAAAGTGAAAGTGGTTTCTCGCCGTGGCGAAGTGATCTCGATTGTCGAAACGCGCGGGCGTAACCGTCCGCCGCAGGGCCTGGTGTACATGCCGTTCTTCGACGCCGCACAGCTGGTTAACAAACTGACGCTGGATGCGACCGATCCGCTCTCGAAAGAGACGGACTTCAAGAAGTGCGCAGTCAAACTGGAGAAGGTGTAAGCCATTATGTCCCGGTCAGCGAAACCTCAAAATGGTCGCCGCCGCTTTCTGCGCGATGTTGTTCGCACAGCAGGCGGGCTGGCAGCCGTGGGTGTGGCGCTGGGGTTACAACAGCAAACCGCACGCGCATCTGGCGTGCGGTTGCGCCCGCCCGGAGCCATAAACGAGAACGCCTTTGCCAGTGCCTGCGTACGTTGTGGTCAGTGTGTTCAGGCTTGCCCTTACGACACCTTGAAACTGGCGACGCTGGCCTCAGGCCTGTCGGCAGGTACGCCGTATTTTGTCGCGCGGGACATTCCTTGCGAAATGTGTGAGGACGTTCCGTGCGCCAAAGTATGCCCCAGTGGTGCGCTGGATCGTGAGATCGAATCGATCGACGACGCGCGGATGGGGCTGGCGGTGCTGGTGGACCAGGAGAACTGCCTCAACTTTCAGGGGCTGCGCTGCGATGTCTGTTATCGCGAATGCCCGAAAATTGATGAGGCAATCACCCTGGAACTCGAGCGCAACACGCGTACCGGTAAGCACGCCCGTTTTCTGCCAACAGTTCACAGCGATGCCTGTACTGGCTGCGGTAAGTGCGAAAAAGTGTGCGTGCTGGAACAACCAGCAATCAAGGTGTTACCGCTGTCACTGGCGAAAGGGGAGTTAGGTCACCATTACCGCTTCGGCTGGCTGGAGGGGAACAATGGCAAATCGTAAACGTGACGCCGGGCGCGAGGCACTGGCGAAGAAAGGCTGGTGGCGCAGTCACCGTTGGCTGGTGTTGCGTCGACTTTGTCAGTTCTTCGTGCTGGGAATGTTTTTGAGCGGCCCGTGGTTTGGTGTGTGGATTTTGCATGGCAACTACAGCAGTAGCCTGTTATTCGACACCATTCCGCTGACCGATCCGCTGATGACGCTGCAAAGCCTTGCCAGCGGTCATCTGCCCGCCACGGTGGCGCTGACTGGCGCGGTGATTATCACTGTGCTCTACGCCCTGGCTGGAAAGCGATTATTTTGCAGTTGGGTCTGCCCGCTGAACCCGATTACCGATTTAGCAAATTGGTTACGCAGACGATTTGACCTCAATCAGTCTGCGACGATCCCACGCCACATTCGCTACGTGCTGTTGGTAGTCATTCTGGTGGGATCGGCCTTAACCGGCACGCTCATCTGGGAATGGATCAACCCGGTTTCTCTGATGGGGCGCAGTCTGGTAATGGGATTTGGCAGTGGCGCGCTGCTTATTCTCGCGCTGTTTTTATTTGATCTACTGGTCGTTGAACACGGCTGGTGCGGCCATATTTGTCCGGTCGGCGCGCTGTATGGCGTGCTGGGAAGTAAAGGTGTTGTCACCGTTGCGGCCACCGATCGACAGAAATGTAACCGCTGTATGGATTGTTTTCATGTTTGCCCGGAACCGCATGTACTACGTGCCCCGGTGCTGGATGAACAAAGCCCGGTGCAGGTCACCAGCCGCGATTGCATGACGTGCGGTCGCTGCGTGGATGTCTGTTCTGAGGATGTATTTACAATAACTACACGATGGAGTTCGGGAGCGAAATCATGAAAAGCCATGACCTGAAGAAAGCGCTGTGTCAATGGACGGCGATGCTGGCCCTGGTGGTGAGCGGCGCAGTTTGGGCGGCTAATGGCGTCGATTTTAGCCAGTCGCCGGAAGTATCCGGGACGCAGGAAGGGGCCATTCGGATGCCAAAAGAGCAGGAGCGGATGCCGCTGAACTATGTGAATCAGCCGCCAATGATCCCGCATAGCGTTGAAGGTTATCAGGTAACGACCAATACCAACCGCTGCTTACAGTGCCACGGTGTCGAAAGCTATCGTACCACTGGCGCGCCGCGCATCAGTCCTACTCACTTTATGGACAGCGACGGCAAAGTGGGCGCGGAAGTGGCTCCTCGTCGTTACTTCTGTCTGCAATGTCACGTACCGCAGGCCGATACCGCGCCAATCGTGGGGAATACCTTTACCCCGTCAAAAGGTTACGGGAAATAAGAGGTTATTATGGGAAATTCTGACCGTAAGCCTGGTCTGATTAAGCGCCTGTGGAAATGGTGGCGTACCCCCAGCCGTCTGGCGCTGGGTACGCTGCTGTTGATCGGTTTTGTCGGCGGCATTGTCTTCTGGGGCGGCTTTAACACCGGTATGGAAAAAGCTAACACTGAAGAGTTTTGCATTAGCTGCCACGAGATGCGCAACACGGTGTATCAGGAATACATGGATTCCGTGCATTACAACAACCGTAGCGGCGTACGTGCGACCTGTCCGGATTGTCACGTTCCGCACGAGTTTGTGCCGAAAATGATACGTAAGCTCAAAGCAAGTAAAGAGCTGTATGGTAAAATTCTGGGCGTTATTGACACGCCGCAAAAATTCGAAGCTCATCGCCTGACTATGGCACAGAATGAGTGGCGGCGCATGAAGGACAACAACTCGCAGGAGTGCCGTAACTGTCACAACTTCGAGTTTATGGATGCAACTGCCCAGAAATCTGTCGCTGCAAAAATGCACGACCAGGCAGTAAAAGCTGGGCAAACCTGTATCGACTGCCATAAAGGGATTGCACATAAGCTGCCTGATATGCGCGAAGTTGAGCCAGGTTTCTGACAAGGTAAAGATGAGTGGTAATGCTTGAAGCCAGAGGTTTGCTCTGCGAGCGTGATGAACGAACGTTGTTCTGTGATTTATCGTTTTCCCTGAAAGCAGGGGAGTGGGTGCAGATTACCGGAAGTAACGGCGCGGGGAAGACAACGCTTCTCCGTTTGCTGACGGGGTTGTCTCGCCCTGACGCGGGTGAAGTTCTCTGGCAAGGGCAGCCCTTGCATCAGGTACGCGACAGCTACCATCAAAACCTGTTATGGATAGGCCATCAGCCGGGGATCAAAACCCGGCTGACGGCGTTAGAAAATCTGCATTTCTATCACCGTGACGGTGATACCGCACAATGTCTGGACGCCCTGGCGCAGGCCGGGCTTGCCGGATTCGAAGATATTCCCGTAAACCAGCTCTCTGCTGGGCAACAACGCCGCGTTGCGCTGGCGCGTTTGTGGCTGACCCGTGCCACGTTGTGGATACTCGACGAACCTTTTACCGCGATTGACGTTAACGGCGTCGATCGTCTGACCCAGCGTATGGCGCAGCATACGGAGCAGGGGGGGATTGTGATTCTGACCACTCACCAGCCGCTCAACGTTGCTGAAAGTAAAATTCGCCGCATTTCGCTGACGCAAACGAGGGGCGCATGATGTTCTGGCGCATTTTCCGTCTTGAGCTGCGCGTGGCGTTTCGCCATAGCGCCGAAATCGCGAATCCGCTGTGGTTCTTCCTGATTGTTATTACCCTTTTTCCGCTCAGTATCGGCCCGGAGCCGCAGCTGCTGGCGCGTATCGCACCGGGGATTATCTGGGTTGCGGCGCTGCTTTCTTCACTGCTGGCGCTGGAGCGGCTATTCCGTGACGATTTGCAGGACGGCAGTCTTGAACAATTGATGTTATTGCCATTACCCTTGCCCGCCGTTGTACTGGCGAAGGTGATGGCGCACTGGATGGTAACGGGTCTGCCATTACTCATCCTCTCGCCTCTGGTGGCATTGCTACTGGGAATGGACGTTTATGGCTGGCAAGTGATGGCGCTGACGCTGCTGCTGGGAACTCCAACGCTGGGTTTTCTCGGCGCACCTGGCGTGGCGCTGACTGTGGGGCTTAAGCGCGGTGGCGTACTACTGAGCATTCTGGTGTTACCGCTGACTATCCCATTACTCATCTTTGCCACCGCCGCGATGGACGCGGCTTCTATGCATTTGCCCGTTGACGGGTATCTGGCAATTTTAGGCGCGTTGCTGGCAGGCACCGCGACATTAAGTCCTTTTGCGACGGCGGCAGCGTTACGAATCAGCATTCAATGACGCTGGATTACTGATTTTTGTTCAAGTCTGGTATCGAAACTATGTGGAAAACACTGCATCAACTGGCGATCCCACCACGGTTGTACCAAATCTGTGGCTGGTTTATACCGTGGCTGGCAATTGCCAGTGTGGTTGTGCTTACCGTCGGCTGGATCTGGGGATTCGGCTTTGCTCCGGCTGATTATCAGCAAGGAAATAGCTACCGCATTATTTATCTGCATGTGCCTGCGGCGATCTGGTCGATGGGGATTTATGCCTCAATGGCGGTGGCCGCGTTTATCGGCCTTGTCTGGCAGATGAAAATGGCTAACCTGGCGGTGGCGGCGATGGCGCCCATTGGTGCCGTGTTTACTTTTATTGCCCTGGTCACTGGTTCTGCATGGGGAAAACCGATGTGGGGTACCTGGTGGGTATGGGACGCGCGTCTGACTTCTGAACTGGTGCTGCTGTTTCTGTATGTTGGTGTGATTGCCCTGTGGCACGCCTTCGACGATCGCCGTCTGGCAGGCCGTGCGGCAGGTATTCTGGTGCTAATTGGCGTAGTGAACTTGCCGATTATTCATTATTCCGTTGAGTGGTGGAACACCCTACATCAGGGATCAACGCGGATGCAGCAAAGTATTGATCCGGCGATGCGTTCGCCGCTGCGCTGGTCGATTTTCGGCTTCCTGCTGCTGTCTGCCACGCTGACGTTGATGCGGATGCGTAATTTGATTTTGCTGATGGAAAAACGCCGTCCGTGGGTGAGTGAACTGATACTGAAAAGAGGCCGTAAATGACCCCTGCATTTGCTTCCTGGAATGAATTTTTCGCAATGGGCGGTTACGCCTTTTTTGTCTGGCTGGCGGTGGTGATGACCGTTATTCCGCTGGTTGTTTTGGTCGTACACTCGGTGATGCAGCATCGCGCAATTCTGCGTGGCGTGGCGCAACAGCGGGCGCGTGAGGCGCGTTTACGTGCTGCGCAACAGCAGGAGGCCGCATGAATATTCGCCGTAAAAATCGTTTGTGGATTGCCTGCGCCGTGCTGGCAGGTTTGGCGCTGACCATCGGTCTGGTGCTGTATGCGCTGCGCTCTAATATCGATCTTTTCTATACGCCGGGAGAAATTCTCTACGGCAAGCGCGAAACCCAACAGATGCCGGAAGTCGGTCAGCGTCTGCGCGTTGGCGGGATGGTGATGCCGGGTAGCGTGCAGCGCGATCCTGACTCGCTGAAAGTGACGTTTACCATTTACGATGCTGAAGGTTCGGTCGATGTCTCTTATGAAGGCATTTTGCCGGATCTGTTCCGTGAAGGGCAGGGCGTTGTGGTGCAGGGTGAGCTGGAAAAAGGCAATCATATTCTCGCTAAAGAAGTGTTGGCGAAACATGATGAAAACTATACGCCGCCAGAAGTCGAAAAAGCGATGGAAGCCAATCACCGTCGCCCGGCGAGTGTTTATAAGGACCCAGCATCATGATGCCGGAAATTGGTAACGGGCTGCTGTGCCTGGCGCTAGGAATTGCGCTGCTGCTGTCCGTGTATCCGCTATGGGGCGTGGCGCGTGGAGATGCGCGCATGATGGCTTCTTCTCGCTTGTTTGCCTGGCTACTGTTTATGTGCGTGGCTGGCGCATTTCTGGTGATGGTCAATGCTTTCGTGGTGAATGACTTCACCGTCACCTATGTCGCCAGCAACTCCAATACCCAGCTTCCGGTGTGGTATCGCGTGGCAGCTACCTGGGGCGCGCATGAAGGCTCGCTGCTGCTGTGGGTGTTACTGATGAGCGGCTGGACTTTCGCAGTAGCGATTTTTAGCCAGCGTATCCCGCTGGATATTGTTGCTCGTGTACTGGCGGTAATGGGCATGGTCAGCGTCGGCTTTTTGCTGTTCATTCTCTTTACCTCTAATCCGTTCTCACGCACATTGCCGAATTTCCCAATTGAAGGTCGCGATCTTAACCCGTTGTTGCAGGATCCGGGGCTGATCTTCCATCCGCCTCTGCTCTATATGGGGTACGTTGGTTTCTCGGTGGCGTTTGCTTTTGCCATTGCTTCTTTGTTAAGCGGGCGTCTGGACAGCACTTATGCACGTTTTACTCGTCCGTGGACGCTGGCGGCGTGGATCTTCCTGACGCTCGGCATCGTACTCGGCTCCGCATGGGCCTATTACGAACTCGGCTGGGGCGGCTGGTGGTTCTGGGATCCGGTAGAAAATGCTTCGTTTATGCCGTGGCTGGTGGGGACTGCGCTGATGCACTCGCTGGCGGTGACTGAACAGCGTGCCAGCTTCAAAGCGTGGACATTACTGCTGGCAATCAGTGCCTTCTCGCTGTGTCTGCTGGGGACCTTCCTTGTGCGCTCCGGCGTGCTGGTATCAGTACACGCGTTTGCCTCGGATCCGGCGCGCGGCATGTTCATTCTCGCCTTTATGGTGCTGGTGATTGGCGGTTCGCTGCTGCTGTTTGCTGCCCGTGGTCATAAAGTTCGCTCACGCGTAAACAATGCGCTGTGGTCGCGGGAATCTCTGTTGTTGGCGAACAACGTTTTGCTGGTCGCCGCGATGCTGGTGGTGTTGCTGGGGACGTTGCTGCCGCTGGTACATAAGCAACTGGGATTAGGCAGTATTTCTATTGGTGAACCGTTCTTCAACAGCATGTTTACCTGGCTGATGGTGCCATTTGCACTGGTGCTGGGCATTGGTCCGCTGGTGCGCTGGGGGCGCGATCGCCCGCGTAAAATTCGCAATTTATTGATTATTTCCTTCATCTCTACGCTGGTGCTGTCGCTGCTGTTGCCGTGGCTGTTCGAAAGCAAAGTTGTGGCAATGACGGTGCTCGGTCTGGCAATGGCTTGCTGGATTGCGGTGCTGGCTATTGCGGAAGCGGCGCTGCGCATTTCACGTGGCACGAAAACCACCTTCAGTTACTGGGGGATGGTGGCGGCCCACCTGGGGCTTGCGGTGACAATTGTTGGTATCGCCTTCAGTCAGAACTATAGCGTCGAGCGTGATGTGCGCATGAAGTCCGGCGATAGTGTCGATATTCATGAATATCGCTTCACCTTCCGTGATGTCAAAGAGGTGACTGGCCCTAACTGGCGCGGCGGTGTGGCGACTATCGACGTAACGCGAGATGGCAAGCCGGAGACGGTGCTGTATGCGGAAAAACGTTATTACAACACTGCTGGTTCAATGATGACTGAAGCGGCGATTGACGGCGGCATCACCCGTGACCTGTACGCGGCGCTCGGTGAAGAGCTGGAAAACGGCGCGTGGGCAGTTCGTCTTTACTACAAACCTTTTGTTCGCTGGATCTGGGCGGGCGGGCTGATGATGGCGCTGGGCGGGCTGCTGTGCCTGTTTGATCCTCGCTATCGCAAGCGCGTGAGTCCGCAAAAAACTGCGCCGGAGGCTGTATGAAGCGCAAAGTACTGTTACTTCCTTTGATTATCTTTCTGGCGATTGCCGCAGCATTGCTGTGGCAACTGGCGCGTAACGCCGAAGGAGATGATCCGACCAATCTGGAATCAGCACTCATTGGCAAGCCGGTGCCGAAGTTTCGCCTCGAATCACTGGACAATCCCGGTCAGTTTTATCAGGCGGATGTGCTGACTCAGGGCAAACCAGTGCTGCTTAACGTCTGGGCGACCTGGTGCCCGACCTGCCGCGCGGAACATCAATATCTGAATCAGCTTTCTGATCAGGGCATCCGCGTGGTCGGCATGAACTATAAAGACGACAGGCAGAAAGCGATTAGCTGGCTGAAAGAGCTGGGTAATCCTTACGCGCTAAGTCTGTTTGACGGTGACGGCATGTTAGGGCTGGATCTGGGCGTGTATGGCGCGCCAGAAACGTTCCTCATCGACGGCAACGGCATCATTCGTTATCGCCATGCGGGCGATCTCAATCCCCGCGTCTGGGAAGAAGAGATCAAGCCGCTGTGGGAGAAATACAGTAAGGAGGCCGCACAATGAGGTTTTTATTGGGTGTGCTGATGCTGATGATCTCCGGCTCGGCGCTGGCAACCATCGACGTGTTGCAGTTTAAGGATGAAGCACAGGAACAGCAGTTCCGCCAGCTCACCGAAGAGCTGCGCTGCCCGAAATGTCAGAACAACAGCATTGCCGATTCTAACTCGATGATTGCCACCGACCTGCGCCAGAAAGTGTATGAACTGATGCAGGAAGGTAAAAGTAAGAAAGAGATTGTCGATTATATGGTGGCGCGTTACGGCAACTTCGTCACTTACGATCCGCCGTTAACGCCGCTGACCGTGTTGCTGTGGGTACTGCCAGTTGTTGCCATTGGCATTGGCGGTTGGGTGATTTACGCCCGCTCGCGGCGGCGTGTGCGGCTGGCGGTGGAGGAATTTCCTGAACAAAGCGTGCCGGAAGGTAAGCGTGCCGGATTTGCTGTTTACCTGCCGGGGATTGTTGTGGCGTTGATTGTGGCAGGCGTCAGCTACTACCAGACTGGCAATTATCAGCAGGTAAAAGTCTGGCAGCAGGCCACGGCACAGGCTCCGGCATTGCTGGACAGGGCGCTGGACCCGAAAGCTGACCCATTGAATGAAGAAGAGATGTCGCGCCTTGCACTTGGAATGCGTACTCAACTGCAAAAAAATCCGGGAGATATAGAAGGCTGGATTATGTTGGGCCGCGTTGGGATGGCGCTGGGGAATGCCAGTATTGCGACTGATGCATATGCTACTGCGTATCGCCTCGATCCGAAAAACAGCGATGCCGCGCTGGGGTATGCTGAAGCGTTGACACGCTCTTCTGATCCTAACGACAACCGCCTGGGCGGTGAGTTATTACGTCAGTTGGTGAGAAGTGACCACAGCAATATTCGCGTGTTAAGCATGTATGCGTTTAACGCCTTTGAGCAGCAGCGATTTGGCGAAGCCGTTGCCGCGTGGGAGATGATGTTGAAACTCTTGCCTGCCAACGATACTCGCCGTGCGGTGATTGAGCGCAGTATCGCTCAGGCGATGCAGCATTTATCGCCGCAACAAAGTAAATAAGAAGAAGCCCGATGGTTAATCCATCGGGCTATTTTTTTATTGCGCCCCGCGTTGTTGCAGGAACAGAATGGTGGCCGCCACGCGTGAGCGGACATTGAGTTTACGCAGCAGATTGCGGATATGGACTTTTACCGTCTGCTCGGAAATATTCAGTACCGAAGCGATCTGCTTATTGGACAGCCCTTGTGCCAGTTCGTGCAGAACATCTAATTCACGCTCCGTTAGCACGCTGAAGGGGTCTTCTTCAGCACCAAACATTTCACGCTCGCGTAAGTACTGACTGACGCGTTCACTAAAGACTTTGCTGCCTTTTGCTCCGGCGCGAATCGCTTCCAGCAACACTTCCGGATCGCTATCTTTCAACAGATAACCGTCAGCGCCTGCGTCTATCAGTGCAAAGATATCGCTGGAGGCATCTGATACGGTCAGGATAATAATTTGCGCGGTAACGCCATCCCTGCGCAAGGCATTGAGGGTATCCAGGCCACTCATACCTTTCATATTGAGATCCAGCAAGATAACGTCGATATCCAGCCTATTTGCCAGATCGATAGCACTCGCGCCGTCGCCTGCTTCGGCGACCACTTCAAAGCCAGGATCAAGCTCCAGTAACTGACGAACACCGCGTCGCATAAGTGGATGATCATCCACAATCAGCACCTGAAAAGGCGTTGCTTCAGGCATAGTAGTCTCCTGAGGTTTTATTAGAATCATTATGTTTGAGCGTAGCGTTGGTAACACTACCAGGCGCGTGAATGTTACCCCATTTTATGTATGGGCATGTAGTGAAAACTGTAAGTGTGGGGAGGGGGCATTGGCGTAGATATAAAAAAACCAACCTTTGCGGTTGGTTTTCTTGGGATTTTTGGTCGGCACGAGAGGATTTGAACCTCCGACCCCCGACACCCCATGACGGTGCGCTACCAGGCTGCGCTACGTGCCGACTCGTGGCTGCTTATACTACCGTTTTCCACGCCGATTGCAAGTAAGATATTTTGCTAACTGATTTATAATTAATCAGTTAGCGATAAAACGCTTCTCGTCTGTCAGCACTTGCAATAACAAACTCAACTGTGGTTTTTCGTCTCTCACTCTTTCACCACGTAAGTTGTACGTGCGGTATTTACCGTTATTGTTCAGTACCAGCGTCATTTTCGGTGTGGTAATTGCCAGCGTATCGTTATCCGCGGCTGTTACCCAGTAATGACGGCGCTCAGGGTTGAACAAGTCTTGACCTTGTGAGTATTCGCTGGCAGGCGTGCTGACGTGCAGCAGGCGTTGCATCAGCGTCGTCATAAGATCAGTATGATCGGTCAGGGTATTAATACGCTGTGCCGGTGTGCCTGGCCAGTGAATGACCAATGGCACCTGAAGATGGCCACGTGACCAGTCAAAGGTTTCTTCATCTTCGCTCAGCGGAATGCCGCGACCAGCAGTGATAATCACCACCGTGTTGTCCAGTTTCCCGGATTCACGTAACGCATTCAGGACGCGATTGATCTGGTCATCGACATTACCCGCCGCGCGGCTATATTTTCGGGCAAATGCTTGCTGGTTGCTGTCGTCAATATTGGTGCCATTGAAAGATACCCACGAGAACCAGCGGTTATCTTCTTGCGCGTAGCGGCCAAGCCAGTTGATCCACTGCGTGGCGGTCTGCTCATCGGATTGTGTATGTACGCTCGGCATCGAGAAGTCTGACAACAATGCCTGACGATAGAGCGGACTGGTAAAGCCATCTGACGAGAATAAGCCCAACTGATAGCCTTGCTGGTTGAGCGCGGTAATTAACGCCGCTGGTGTACGGGTTGACAGAATACCGTCCATATAGCTTGGCGAGATGCCATAGAACAAACCAAAGATACCGTTGTCGGTGGCGTTGCCGGAACTCATATGCCGTGTGAACGAAATATTTTGCTCGGCAAAACCCGCCAGTGCAGGCATCTGCTTCTCGTAGCGTGAGTAGTTCAGGCCATCGACAGTAATCAACAGCACATTTTGCCCGGTGCCCATATCGCGGTAGCGCAATTCGCTTAACGGATACTGTACGGAAACTGCGTCTGGATTGCCTTGCTCGATCAGACGGCGTTGATACTCCTGCGCATCAAGCAGGCCATGCTTCTCAAGAAAACGTCGCGCCGTCATCGGGTACGAAAGCGGCAGGTTGGCGCGCTGCATAGTGATTGGGCGATAGAAGTTAGCATCGGCCCAGATATACACCATGTGTGAGGCAATAAAAGCGATAAATAAGAATGCAGCCAGCGGACGGGCGAAGCGCCGACGACGCGTCAGACTGCGCAGCTTTTGCCAGCTCCACGTCGCAAACACCAGTTCAATCAATAAAATAACTGGCACGCTGATAAACATTAGCTGCCAGTCGCGCGCCATCTCATTCTCGTCCGGGTTGATAACCAACTGCCAGACGATGGGATTAAGATGGAGATGGAAACGGGTAAAGACTTCGCTGTCGATCAGCAGCAGCGTCATTCCCACAGTGGCCAGAATGACGGACAAAAACCTCATTAGCCTCTGTGATCCGACGATAAAGGTCAGCGGGAAGAGGATCAGCAAGTAGGTGGCGAACACCAGAAAGCTAAAGTGGCCGATAATGCTTACATAGGAATAAATACGACCCGCAAGCGTTGTCGGCCAGTCGGCGATAAACAGGTAACGGCTGCCAATGACTAGTGAGAGCAGAATGTTGAACAGTGCAAACCAGTGCCCCCAGCTGACCATCTGGGAGACTTTTTCACGGTAGCGCTGACGATGAGTTACCATAACCTGTTATCTGTTTCCCTTAGTGCGCTTTGTCTTCGTTGATCGAGGACTGCAAAGCGCGGGCAAAAGAGTTGGCAATCGCCTGGCGTTGAGCCGGGGCAATGCTGGTATTGATAAGGTTAGTGACCATGTTGCCTAACACCATCAGGGAAAGGTCGGTCGGAGCCTTATGTTTTTCCAGTACGTTGAGCAGCTCTGCGAGCAATTGTTCAACCTGTTCATCACTGTAGCGGGAAATTTGTGGCATAAATCGAAATCAGTTAGTTGATGAAAGGGCAACATATTACCGTAGCAACGGTTTTTTTTCTGCTTTTTTATACTTTAAATCATTCGCGTTACGCCACCTTCTGTAAAATGACCGCCATCTTTTATTGCGTCGCTTAACCGGCGGTGGTTGAATACCGCCCGGTCTTAAAGGAGAGTTTATCATGAGTCTGGATATCAACCAGATTGCTCTGCACCAGCTTATCAAGCGTGATGAGCAGAACCTTGAGCTGGTGTTGCGCGATTCATTGCTGGAACCGACGGAAACCGTCGTTGAGATGGTGGCAGAGTTGCATCGGGTCTATAGCGCCAAGAACAAAGCCTACGGATTGTTCAGCGAAGAGAGTGAACTGGCGCAGACGCTGCGCTTGCAACGTCAGGGCGAAGAGGACTTTCTGGCATTTAGCCGAGCGGCAACTGGACGCCTGCGTGACGAACTGGCGAAATATCCTTTTGCTGACGGCGGTTTCGTACTGTTTTGCCACTACCGTTATCTGGCAGTGGAATATCTGTTGGTGGCAGTATTAAGCAACCTGAGCAGTATGCGCGTTAATGAAAATCTCGACATTAACCCGACCCATTATCTCGATATCAATCATGCGGATATCGTGGCGCGTATCGATTTAACTGAGTGGGAAACCAATCCGGAATCGACCCGCTATCTGACTTTTCTGAAAGGGCGAGTCGGACGCAAAGTCGCCGATTTCTTTATGGACTTCCTCGGGGCCAGCGAAGGGTTGAACGCGAAAGCGCAAAACCGCGGCCTGTTGCAAGCGGTCGACGACTTCACCGCAGAAGCGCAACTGGATAAAGCAGAACGGCAGAACGTTCGCCAGCAAGTTTATAGCTATTGTAATGAGCAATTGCAGGCGGGCGAGGAGATCGAACTGGAGTCGTTGTCGAAAGAGTTGGCGGGTGTCAGCGAAGTAAGCTTCACAGAGTTTGCTGCTGAAAAAGGGTATGAACTGGAAGAGAGCTTCCCGGCAGACCGCAGCACGCTGCGTCAGTTGACTAAGTTTGCCGGTAGCGGCGGTGGTTTGACCATTAACTTTGATGCGATGCTGTTAGGTGAACGCATCTTCTGGGATCCAGCGACCGATACGCTGACTATTAAAGGTACGCCGCCAAACCTGCGTGATCAATTGCAGCGCCGGACGTCAGGCGGGAACTAATCAGTGAATGCCAGATGCGGCGTGAACGCCTTATCTGGCCTACCCAAAATAGCAATATCGTAATCAGGCATAATTAGCAGATACAAAAAACCCCGCCGGAGCGGGGTTTTTTACAACTTATTCTGCGATTAAGCGCGAACGAAGTCGATGTGCTGCAGCTTCGGTTTGTACGGATGACGCTGTACGTCCTGAGCTTTAACTTTGATTTCTTTACCGTCAACAACGATGGTCAGAACTTCGCTGTAGAATTCAGCTTTAGCTTGCATGTTCATGACTTTGTCGTGATCCAGCTCGATAGCCAGCGGCGCTTCTTTGCCACCGTAGATGATTGCCGGGAATTTGTTAGCGGCGCGCAGGCGGCGGCTCGCACCCTTACCCTGCTCTTTACGTACTTCTGCGTTGATAGTAAACATTTCTTTCTCTCTTAAATGATTCCTGCTACAGGCGACCCAGCAACAGGCAAGTGATCTGCTTTGCGTATGCAAAAGCGGGCGAGATTCTATACTCAATCGCCTTATACATCAATCAAAACTACCATTAACCGCGTAATTCATGCGCCCGCCGAAAACGACCTTCGTAATCGAATACTTTTTCACGCACCTGCCAGTACTGGCCTTTCATTCGTGCGACGACGAAATCCGGATGGCGCAGCAACGCTTGTTGGGCGAGGATATCGGCAGCGGTTATCCAGCGCAAAGGGATGCCTGGTGTACGTGTATGCGGACGGATAAAAAGCTGCTCAAAAGCGGTACGCTGGGCCGGTGTTTGCAGGCGGAAACGCTCACTGACATCAGCGCCATCTTCATCGTAATAGGTGATTTTCAGCCATTCGCCTTTTTCGTCGTGGCCATGCTGCAAAGACATGCCGCTACAGCGTAGTACCAGGGCGTCTTTAAGTCGTAGCGCCGCTTTTAACATATCATCCGGGTCAACCAGAATGGTGTCACATTCGCGGCAACGGCGGGCGGCAATATCGTTTTCCGCGTTACATTGCGGACAATTTTTAAAACGGAAACGGAAGTCACACTGTTCGCGATGACCGTCGTTATCTTCAAACCATCCCTGACAGCGGCGACCAAAGTGTTCAATCAATGTACCGTCGGCGGTAGTTTTGCCCCAAAAGGTGTTGGCAAAGCCACAGGCAGGGCAGAAAACCTGCACCGGGACGTTGTCACTTTTGCCTTTCGGCGTACCAACTTCCGGTGCGTAGAGGTCATGAGGATTGCCTGCATAATCAAGAATTAAGCAATCTGTCTTACCTGGCGCCAGGCGCAGACCGCGCCCGACAATTTGTTGGTAAAGACTCACTGATTCGGTAGGGCGCAGAATGGCGATAAGATCGACGTGCGGGGCGTCAAAACCGGTGGTCAGTACCGCGACGTTGACCAGATAGCGAAAACGCTGGGCTTTAAAATCTTCAATTAATACATCGCGTTCAGCGCCGGGCGTGTCGCCAGTAATAAGTGCGGCATCCTCAGCGGGTAGCAAACCGACAATCTCTTTTGCGTGTTCGACTGTCGCGGCGAAAATCATCACCCCTTTACGCTTTTCGGCAAACTCCATAACCTGGCTGATGATGTGCGGTGTAATACGTTGCTGTTTTTTCAGTTCCCTGTTGAGATCAGCTTCGCTGAACAGCCCGTTGCTCTGCGCCTGCAAGCGGCTGAAATCGTATTGCACAACCGGCATATCCAGCCGTTCCGGTGGCGTCAGATAGCCGTGTTTAATCATATAGCGCAGCGGCAGCTCATAAATGCAGTCACGGAAAAGGGCTTTCTCGTCGCCGCGTACCATACCGTGATAATGAAACTGATAAATCCAGCCTTTACCCAGCCGAAAGGGCGTGGCAGTCAGCCCAAGCAGGCGTAAGTGGGGATTCACTTTTGTCAGGTGAGTAAGGATTTGCTGATACTGGCTCTCTTCATCGTCACCAATACGGTGGCATTCATCGACAATTAAAAGCGAAAACTCACTCTGAAAGGCATCGAGATTGCGGGCAACCGACTGCACGCTGCCAAAGACCACTTTACCGTGGCTCTCCTTGCGCTTTAGCCCGGCGGCAAAAATATCGGCCTCCAGCCCCAACGCCTGGTATTTAGCATGGTTCTGCGCCACCAGCTCTTTGACGTGTGCCAGCACTAGAACACGGCCACGCGCCAGTCGCGCCAGTTCGGCAATCACCAGGCTTTTACCTGCTCCGGTAGGCAGCACGATAACGGCAGGGGTTTTATGACGACGAAAATGGTTGAGCGTGGCATCCACGGCTTCTTGCTGGTATGGACGAAGTGTAAAAATCATGGTTTAGCGTAGGTATATTAATCTGCTAATAGTATGCCACGGATCTTTTTCCCTTGAGGGAAGTTATTAGACCGCTATACTGGGCAGACAACAGTTCTTATTTTCGGGTCTATGCCCGACCTCCGTTTTTTACAGGCAAAATCACACACATGCGACTTGATAAATTTATCGCACAGCAACTCGGTGTTAGCCGTGCTATTGCCGGGCGTGAAATCCGCGGCAATCGTGTCACCGTCGATGGCGAAATCGTCCGTAATGCAGCGTTCAAACTGCTCCCTGAACACGATGTAGCTTATGATGGCAATCCGCTGGCGCAGCAACACGGCCCGCGTTATTTCATGCTCAACAAGCCCCAGGGCTATGTTTGCTCAACTGATGACCCGGATCACCCAACGGTGCTCTATTTTCTGGATGAACCTGTGGCGTGGAAACTGCACGCGGCAGGGCGGTTGGATATTGATACCACCGGTCTGGTGCTGATGACTGACGATGGTCAGTGGTCGCATCGCATTACTTCTCCGCGTCATCATTGTGAGAAGACCTATCTGGTGACGCTGGAATCTCCGGTAGCGGACGATACGGCAGAACAATTTGCCAAAGGCGTGCAGTTACATAACGAAAAAGATCTCACTAAGCCCGCGGTGCTGGAAGTGATTACCCCTACGCAGGTCCGTTTGACCATCAGTGAAGGGCGTTATCATCAGGTGAAACGCATGTTTGCCGCCGTGGGCAACCACGTGGTGGAATTGCACCGTGAACGCATTGGCGGTATTACACTGGATGCAGATTTAGCGCCCGGGGAATATCGTCCATTAACTGCAGAAGAAATTGCCAGCGTTGGTTAACACTTTCATTTTATTCAGGAGCCCGTTGTGACCACTCGACAGCATTCGTCGTTTGCTATTGTCTTTATCCTTGGCCTTTTGGCCATGTTAATGCCGCTGTCGATTGATATGTATCTGCCCGCGCTGCCAGTGATTTCAGCGCAGTTTGGTGTGCCAGCGGGTAGCACACAGATGACCCTGAGTACCTATATTCTGGGTTTTGCGTTGGGGCAGTTAATCTACGGGCCGATGGCGGATAGCTTCGGGCGCAAGCCGGTTGTTCTCGGTGGTACGCTGGTGTTTGCCGCGGCGGCGGTGGCGTGCGCGCTGGCGCAAACCATCGATCAGCTGATTGTGATGCGTTTCTTCCACGGTCTGGCTGCGGCTGCAGCCAGCGTGGTAATCAACGCTTTGATGCGCGATATCTACCCGAAAGAAGAGTTCTCGCGGATGATGTCGTTTGTCATGCTGGTAACGACTATTGCGCCACTGATGGCACCGATAGTTGGCGGCTGGGTGCTGGTGTGGTTGAGCTGGCATTATATCTTCTGGATCCTCGCTGTGGCGGCAATTCTGGCTTCGGCAATGATTTTCTTCCTGATTAAAGAAACGTTGCCGCCAGAGCGTCGCCAACCGTTCCACATTCGTACCACTATCGGTAACTTTGCTGCGCTGTTCCGCCATAAGCGTGTCCTGAGTTATATGCTGGCCAGCGGTTTCAGCTTTGCCGGGATGTTCTCATTCTTAAGCGCCGGGCCGTTTGTCTACATTGAAATTAACCACGTCGCGCCGGAAAACTTTGGTTATTACTTTGCGCTAAACATTGTTTTCCTGTTCGTGATGACCATCTTTAACAGCCGCTTTGTCCGCCGGATTGGCGCGTTAAATATGTTCCGCTCGGGGCTGTGGATCCAGTTCATTATGGCGGCATGGATGGTCATCAGTGCGCTGCTGGGGCTAGGTTTCTGGTGGCTGGTGGTTGGCGTTGCGGCGTTTGTGGGTTGCGTATCGATGGTGTCATCCAATGCGATGGCGGTCATTCTTGATGAGTTTCCCCATATGGCTGGAACGGCGTCGTCGTTGGCTGGAACTTTCCGTTTTGGCATTGGCGCAGTTGTTGGCGCTTTGCTTTCTTTGGCTACCTTCAATTCCGCATGGCCGATGATCTGGTCCATTGCTTTCTGTGCGACAAGTTCCATTCTCTTCTGCCTTTACGCCAGTCGACCGAAAAAACGGTGATCTATTGCACAACGGGGAAGCTAAAAGGCTTCCTTTGTTGATGCATGTCAACCGCAAATCTATCATTCCCCCGATATATGTTTATTTTATGTAAACTCAATTTATGTAAAAAGTCACATCATTGTAGTTAAAAAGGTTGAGTTAGATCGCAGAAACGGGTACATATAGCCCCGCAAACGTGACCACGCCCGCAGATATCATTTAAACCAGAACAATAGCGGCCACGCAGGCGAGGCATCAATCTTTACGATCTGTTGAAGGACAGATTGTTGATGATGTGTTAAAATTAATGTAAATAAATTGTGAAGTAAATGTGCTTCCGGGGAAAATAAGTGACTTCATTACAACTCTCAATCGTCCATCGACTGCCGCAGAACTATCGTTGGTCTGCTGGTTTCGCAGGTTCGAAAGTTGAACCGATTCCGCAAAATGGACAGTGCGGCGACAACAGCCTGGTGGCGCTTAAATTACTTAGCCCGGATGGCGATAACGCATGGTCGGTGATGTACAAACTAAGCCAGGCGTTAAGCGATATTGAAGTTCCGTGTTCTGTTCTGGAATGCGAAGGTGAGCCGTGCCTGTTTGTAAATCGCCAGGACGAGTTTGCAGCGACATGCCGACTGAAAAATTTTGGTGTGGCCATTGCCGAACCTTTCTCAAACTACAATCCATTTTAAGCGTCAGCTCAACGCCAGTAGCTGACGCGTATACTCCTGCTGCGGTGCGGCAAACACGCGCGCGCACGGTCCTTGTTCCACCACTTCTCCCTGTCGCAGCACGATCACCTGATGACATAACGCGCGGACAACGTGCAAATCATGGCTGATAAACAAATAGGCCAGTTGATGTTTTTGTTGCAATGATTTCAATAACGTCAATATTTGCGCCTGTACCGTTTTGTCGAGCGATGACGTTGGTTCATCAAGAATGATTAGCGAAGGCTTAAGAATCAATGCTCTGGCAATTGCAATACGTTGTCTCTGACCACCAGAGAACTCCGCCGGATAACGGTGGCGCGTTTCAGGATCTAACCCCACTTCATGCATTACGGCTTTCACTTGTTCTTCGCGTTGTACGGCAGAGAGCGTCGGTTGGTGAACCCGTAACCCTTCCTCAATAATTTGCAACACGTTGAGTCGCGGATTGAGTGAGGAGTTCGGATCCTGGAATACTACCTGAATGCGATGGCGGATTGGCAATAGCTGGCGACGATTTAAATTTTGCAATGGCTGACCGTTAAAGACGATGCTGCCTTGAGAGTTAATCAACCGCAGCAGCGCCAGCCCCGTTGTGCTTTTGCCGGAACCGGACTCGCCCACTAAACCCAGCGTTTCACCCGCCCGTAGCGTAAAACTGACGCTTTTCACCACCACGTTATGATCGACGATGCGCTTCAGGAGTCCTTTGCGAATGGGGAAGGCGACCTGAAGCTGTTCAACATCAAGCAACGTTGAGGCTGGTTCTGGCAACGGCACGGGATCGCCTGACGGTTCGCTGTTGAGTAACTTTTGCGTATAAGGATGTTCAGGAGAGGCAAAGAGCGTAACGGCGTTATTTTGCTCCACACAGCGACCGTTTTGCATTACCGCCACGCGGTGGGCCAGTTTTCTGACAATGCTGAGGTTATGAGTAATAAACAGCATACCCATATTCAGCTCGCCTTGCAGCTCGCGCAACAGTTGCAAAATCTGCGCCTGGACAGAGACGTCCAGTGCAGTGGTTGGCTCATCAGCAATCAATAACTCCGGTCGTGTGAGAAGAGCCATTGCAATCATCACCCGCTGGCGTTCACCGCCGGAGAGCTGATGCGGGTAATCTGACAGCCGTTTTGCCGCCTGACGGATACCGACGCGATCAAGGCAATTAAGGATTTCGCCACGCGCCGCTTCCCGACGCATCCCGCGGTGGAGTGAAAGCACTTCATAAAGCTGTTTTTCCAGGGGATGCAATGGATTTAACGACACCATCGGCTCCTGGAAAATCATGGCAATCTTATTTCCCCGCACGCCACGTAATGTTTGCTCGCTGGCATGAAGCAGCGATTCGCCATGAAAACGAATATCACCAGCGAGATATTCAACCGGCGGGGAAGGGAGCAGGCGTAAAATTGACAGCGCGGTAACGCTCTTACCCGAACCAGACTCACCCACCAGCGCCAGCGTTTCGCCAGCTTCAATGTGTAGTGAAACATCATTCACTACGGTACGTACGGTTTGCTGATGGCGAAAACCCACCGACAAATTTTCAATCGCTAACAGAGTTTGCGCCATGCTACACCGCCTTATTAGGATCAAATGCGTCGCGGACTGCTTCACCGATAAAGATCAGCAAAGACAATAATATCGCCACCGAAAAGAAGGCGGTGATCCCAAGCCACGGGGCCTGCAGGTTATTTTTCCCTTGTAATAGCAGTTCGCCGAGCGACGGTGAACCGAGCGGCAACCCGAAGCCGAGGAAATCGAGCGAGGTCAGGGTGGTTATTGAACTACATAAAATAAACGGTAAAAAGGTGAGAGTAGCGACCATTGCATTTGGCAACATATGACGCAGGATGATACTGCGATCGCTGACGCCAAGCGCCTGCGCCGCGCGGATGTAGTCAAAATTACGGGTACGTAAAAACTCCGCGCGCACCACGCCGACCAGACTCATCCAGCCAAACAAGACAGTAATTGCCAGCAGCCACCAGAAGTTAGGCTGTACGACGCTGGAAAGTAAAATAATCAAAAACAGCGTCGGCATCCCCGACCATACTTCAATAAAGCGTTGTCCCCAGAGATCGACTTTCCCACCGTAATAACCTTGCAGCGCCCCCGCCAGCACGCCCATCACACTGGAGCAGAGTGTCAACATCAGACCAAACAGAACCGAGATCCGCGTGCCATACAGAATGCGCGCCAGCACATCACCGCCGTTGGCATCCGTTCCCAGCCAGTTTTGCCGGGAAGGTGGGGAAGGGAAGGGCTTATCGGTAGCAAAGTTGATACTGGTAGCGCCAAAGCGAATCGGCGCCCACAGTACCCAGCCGTTATTTTCCAGTCGCTGTTTCAGCCACGGGTCCTGATAATCAGCCTGACTTGCCAGCGGGCCGCCAAAATCGCTCTCACTGTAGTTTTTCAGCAATGGGAAATACCAGCTGCCGTCATAACGCACCAGCAACGGTTTATCGTTGGCGATCAGTTCAGAACACAAACTCAAACCAAACAAGACGAGGAAAATCCATAACGACCAGTAGCCGCGACGGTTGTGACGAAAACGCGCCCAACGGGCCTGATTGACGGGGCTGAGTCGCGACATTAGCGTCCCTCGAAATCAATACGCGGATCGACCAGCGTATAGCTGATATCACTGACAATATTCAGCAGCAGGCCAATCAGGGTGAAAATGTACAGGGTGCCAAACATCACCGGATAATCGCGCGAGACGGTCGCTTCGTAGCCCAGTAAACCGAGGCCATTGAGCGAAAACATCACCTCAATCAACAGCGAGCCGGTGAAAAACATGCTGATAAACGTCGCCGGAAAACCGGCAATCACCAGCAGCATGGCGTTGCGGAACACATGTTTCCAGAGAATGTTTTTCTCACTTACCCCTTTCGCACGCGCGGTCACCACGTATTGCTTACGCACTTCATCAAGGAATGAGTTTTTTGTCAGCATCGTGAGCGCCGCAAAGCCGCCAATCACCGTCGCCAGCACCGGCAGCGTGATATGCCACAGATAATCCGTGATTTTCTGATACCACGGCAGCGAATCAAAGTTAGCGGAAACCAGGCCGCGTAGAGGGAACAGGTCGAAATAGCTGCCGCCCGCGAAGAAGACAATCAGCAGGATGGCAAACAAAAAGGCTGGAATGGCGTAGCCGATGATGATAAATGCGCTACTCCAGACGTCAAAGCGGCTGCCGTTATAAACGGCTTTGCGAATACCCAACGGAATCGACACCAGATAGATAATTAGCGTGCTCCACAATCCGAGTGTGATGGAAACCGGCAGACTGTCTTTAATCAGTGTCAGCACCGAAGCGCTGCGAAACAGGCTGTCGCCAAAATCAAAGCGGATGTAGTCCCAGAGCATTTTGAAGTAACGTTCGTGGATCGGCTTATCGAAACCGTAGCGATGGGTGATCTCAGCGATCACTTCTGGATCTAACCCGCGTCCGCCACGGTAATTACTGTCGCTGATATTGCCGACGCCCGTCTGTGCGTGGCTGGCACGAACGCCTTCGCCGCCTGCGCCGGGTAATACTCCGGCATTTCCAAATTCAATGGCGGCGATGGCCTGGTCGACGGGACCGCCAGGCGCAATTTGCACGATGAAAAAGTTGATGGTGATAATCGCCCATAACGTTGGGATCACCAACAACAGACGGCGAATCAGGTAAGCGCCCATCTACTCTCCCTGTTGTCTGGCGGACGGTAGTTTGGCCGCTTTATTAACGTCATACCACCAGGTATCGATACCCAGGCTGTAAATAGGGCGCACAGCGGGTTGGGAGAATTTATCCCACCAGGCGAGACGGTCTTCCGCCATGTACCACATCGGCAGCATGTAATAATTCCACGTTAATACGCGATCCAGGGCGCGTCCCAGCGGCAGTAATTTTTCTTTATTTCCCTGGGCGGCAATAATCTGGTTGATCAGCGAATCGATAACCGGACTTTGCACGCCGGGGGCATTATAAGTGGAGTTGATATATTCCGATGACCAGGAGATCTGTAAATCGGAACTGGGCCACGGCATTGCCCGCCACACGCGCGGCATCATGTCATAGTCGCGGCTGCGCATTCGGTTGGTGATTTGCGAGTTATCAACCTTGCGAATGTCCATGTTGATACCCAGCCGTTGCAGGCTATGTTGGAACGGCAATACCCACTGGCTATTACTGCTTGCGGGAAGCAATAATTCAAAGCTGAGTGGCTGGCCTGTGGTGGCATTAACGCGTTGCTGACCTTTCAGCACCCAGCCTGCATCGTTGAGAAGTTTGTCGGCTTTTAACAGGTTGTCGCGGTCGTAGCCATCGCCTTTGGACGCTGGTGGCTGGTAGATTTGTGTGAACACTTCTGGCGGTAGATCTTTTTTCATTGGCGCAAGTAGCACCAGTTCTGCAGCGTCAGGGTAATTTCTGGCCGCGTATTCGGTATTCTGGAAATAACTGTTCGTGCGGCTCCAGGCATTGTAAAACAACGCCTTATTCATCCATTCAAAGTCAAAGGCGAGGGTGATGGCTTCCCGGACCCGGCGATCGCTGAATATCGGACGCTGAATATTAAACGCCAGCCAGCGCGTATCCTGGGCTGATTCGTTCTTTTGCTCATCTTTAATGATGTATTTTTTATCGAAATTCTTACCGGTATAGCGCGTGGCCCAGTTTTTGGCGTCGTTTTCCATGCGCAAATCGAAGGCGCCGGCTTTAAACGCTTCAAAGGCGACATTATCATCGAGGTAATAATCGTAGCGAATGGTGTCGAAATTCCAGCGACCACGATTTACCGGTAAATCGGCCGCCCAGTAATCTTTAACGCGAGAATAGACAATATTCTGGCCCATTTTCCAGGATGTAATGCGGTAAGGACCACTGGCAAGCGGAGGTGTAGAGAGTGGGTCGCTCAGTTTATGATCCTTCCAGTATTTCTCAGGAAACACGGGGAGTGAAAACAGACTAAGCATATCTTCTTTGCCTGGTTTGGCTAATTCAATTCGCACGGTTAATGGCGCTATGGCTTTGACCGTTGTGCCTTTGTATACCAGGCGAAACTGCGGCACACCTTCGGTCATAAATTTTTGAAAAGTAAACTCAACGTCGCGTGCGGTAATCGGCGATCCATCATGAAAACGGGCGCGCGGATTGATAGCGACTTCTACCCAGGAATAATCGTCGGCATAGCGCGCGCTTTCGGCAATCAGCGGGTAATAACTGCCGGGTTCATCATCGGAAGTGGTAAATAGCGTGTCGTACAGTTGCTCGGTGCGTGCACCGGGGTTTCCGCGTAGTGCATAGCGGTTGAAATTATCGAAGGTGCCAATAGAGGATAATGTTATCTGCCCGCCCTTTGGCGCAGCGGGATTCACATAATCAAAATGGTTGAAATTAAAAGCATACCGGGGTTCTCCCAGCACCGCAAAGGCATAGCTTTCCTTGATAGCCTGCGCCTGCGCACCGAAGGTGAACAGGGTGATAAACAGCAGCAGTATGCGCACAATCATCTGCAACGGATTTCCTTTTACTCATCATTAGCCGCAATCCGGCATGCTTTAACTATGAATAATAAGGGACACAAGCACACCTTACCACTGCGGCGTATGCGGTTTCTCCAGCCAGCGGACAAAATCATCCATCGGTAAGGGGCGGCTAATCCAATAACCTTGCAGGAAATTAACACCGCGCTCACGTAGCCAGCGCGCCTGTTCCGGCGTTTCGACCCCTTCAGCAACCGTCAGCATATTGAGACGTTTCGCCAGCGTGAGCACTGCGTCAAGTACCGGAGATGTGACCGTTTCCGTACCTATAGCATTGATAAACCCACGGTCAATTTTCAGATACTCGAGTGTGAAGCGTTCCAGATAGATAAGCGCGCTGTGTCCGGTGCCGAAGTCATCAATAGCAATTTCCACGCCGACAGAGTGCAGCCAGGCGAACAGTTTTGTGGCCTCATGCTCTTTCAGCATATCGCGCTCGGTTATCTCCAGTACAATCTGGAAATGGTGTGCGGGTAGGGAGGCGAGCAGCCGATGTATGTCCGCTTTAAAGCTCTCGCTGTGCAGATGGTCCGGTGCGATATTAATGCCAAACTTTATGCCCACCGGCAGTACGTTTTGTAATTCAGCCGCATCACGGGCTATGAGCTCAAACAGATGCTGGGTCAGCGGAACGATCATCTTTTGCGATTCGGCATATTGAATGAAGGCATCCGGCGGGATTTCACCTGCTACAGGGTGACGCCAGCGTAGTAGCACTTCCAGGCCCGTGACCTGCAGCGTTTGTGTATCAACCACCGGCTGATACACCAGGTAAAATTGCTCACGTTTGATGGCTACCATAATTTCTCTGCCTGGGCGCATACGCACACTCATCAGGTAATAGCAGAGCAGGCCAACGACAGTTCCGCTCATACCGCCCAGTAAAAACGCATACCACACATCGTTCCATGTCCAGTCATCAGCATAAAGCCGAACGGTCAGCGGAAGGCCCGCAATTTTGGTTTCGCGTACTGGTTTGCCGGATAACTCACGGACGTTCATCAAATGCGACGCAAATGTCGAGAGCACGGTATCGCCAATAATGAGTGCGATTCCGTCGAAATCTTGCTGACGAGAGCTATAGAGAAGATACGGCGTCAGGTGCAGATTTAATGCTGCAAAAACGCCGCTATTTTTCAATAAAGGGTTGCGATACCAGATGACGATAGCGGGTTTGTTGGGCACCATTGGCGTGCCAGGTAACATCGCCATATCGACGTCTTTGTTAATATCGAGCGCCGGGATCAACTCATTGAGCGGTATATCCATCTCCCCCGTTGCTGATGAACAAAAGCTCTTTTTATCTTTCACCAGCACAAATGTACGAACATTCATGCTAAACGCCGCGCGGGCAGTCAGTTCAGGGTTAGCCTGCTGACAGGTATCTAAGGTGAGCGGCTGTAGGCGGTCAGTGGTTGATTTCAGGTCGGCGAAATAGGTATCGAGATACTTTTGTACGTCGGTAATCAGTGTGTCGTATTTGACTTCGTGTTTATGCCAGGCGACCAAAAACTGAAGACAGCTGACCAGTATTGCAATCATCACGCCCGCAATAATGCAGGTAAGCAGGATCTTACGTCCGGAAGAGGGAGCGCGTATGAACATGGTTCCGTTAATATTCCTGAGATTACGAAGCGCTGAAGTGTAAGAGAATGACGGGACTATAGCCTGGTTCAAGGCACGTAAACATCATTTTCTATGATGAATGAAAATAAAAAAGCACTGCTTAAGCAGTGCCTTCAGTTAACTCGTCAGGATAGCCAAGGGATTGCATCCAAACGGTTTATTAGCTGCGGCTAAGAACCCGACGTGCTTCGTTGTAACGCTTTTTCCAGTACGGCTCATTCATGCTGGAAATGATAACACCACTGCTGGTGGAAGCATGAACGAACTGATTGTTGCCGATATAAATACCGACATGGCGTCCAGTTGAACCAGCACGGAACAGAACTAAGTCACCTGTACGCAAATTACTGCGGGAAACTGACTTGCCCATTTCCTGCTGTTCATAAGTTGAACGAGGAAGTTCTAAGCCAAATTGTTCGCGGAATGTACGCTGTACGAAACCAGAACAATCGATACCTTTTTTAGTGCTGCCACCCAGACGATAACGGACGCCTTTCCAGTCAGCATACTGATCCATAATTCGCGATTTTACGTCGACATTACGAACCAGGTTTTCAAATTCATCCTGAGAAGCTTGCAGTGATGATGTTTCACTACCCACTGCACGTGTCTCAGGATGCATATTCTTTGCGGTGTTATTTGCACTACATGCAGAAAGCAGAACCGCTACTGCAATCGCGGGAATCCCGCGCAAGATATATCTCAAAATCGGTTGAGATTTGACCATGTTGTTTGTTTTCCCTTGAAGTCCTTAACGACAAATATCGTTATAAAAAAATGCCAAGCGACACGAGACTAATTACCTGGGCATGTTGAAACAATTCCTTAAGGCCAAATCTGTGGACTAACGCACAAAATTATATGCTGTGAGGATAATCTACTGCCGAGGCAAAACGAGTTCGAGATTACCCGATTGACGCGGTCTTGGCGAGTGGTTTTACATGATTTTTTATAAGAAAAAGTGATACAGAAAGTTAATAAACGGGATTGGTCAATTAAAGTACGATAGGCTAAAAGATGCGCAATCCATTCATTTGCTTAGAGAATGATTATTTCACTTAATGAGCGAGAGCAAAGTCGCACATCATCAGGATTATCTTCACTATGAAAATAAACCTGACAATGTTAATTACTGTGAGTTATTTGTTTTATGAATGTTTATTTTTGCCAGGGAGTGATTTGTCAAAAAAGGCGATTAATCGATCACTTAGAGGGGTCATTAGCCACCAGGGCAACCCAATCAATATCACCGTCATGGAACCGACAATGATATCGGTAAACCAATGTGCGCCAATCATCACTCTGGGAAATGCAAAAACCACAAATATAATAAGGGCGATTACTCCTGCGACTTTTCCGAAATATCGCCACATAAAAGCGGAAAAAATAAGCAGCATCATGCCATGATCGCCGGGAAAACTATCTCGTGAGGCATCTTTCGTTGGAACAGAGAGCAGTTCGCTGACGCGGTTAATATCTGTAAAGGTCAATGTCGGACTGGCTCGTTTTACCGGAATCAATGCCTGACCCAACTGATTTAATACCACTGCGGTAAACAGCATAACCAGACCAATAATCACAATACGTCGTCTGCCGGGCGCGTTTTCTTTCAGCCAGAAACTCAGCATCAGTATTCCCATCGCCAGCAGTGAACAACCGTCGAAAGCGCGATTATTAGTCAACGCAACCAACCATAAAAAAGTCTTGCTTTCGACCAGTTTCTGATTAAAAAAATAAAAAATATCCGCATCAATCGGCAACCAGAATCCATGATTGACGGGAATGTACCAGGAAAGAAACAGCGCGAGGCCGACAATATTTAACAGCGCTATTTGCGGCAAATTTTTGATCATATTTTCTCTAATTATCTTACTGAAAAACGCAGGCAACCTTACGCGTTGGTCGCTAAACGAAGCTTCAACAGCGTGCTCTGTAAGGCGTTCCAGTCAGTTTCGCTGCTGGAAATCAGCTCAATGCGGCTATCCGGTGGTGCAACGTTTTGCGTTTCAATGTGCAGGTCATCGCCCTGACGGTTGATGCGCACAAGGCCTTCTGGTATCCGCATTACGCCTTTTACGCGTCCGACCGGCGCAAGTCGCGCCCATTCAAGGATGCCAATGGTGTCGAACACGGTATCCGCGTCGAATATCCAACCGCAGGCCTGGTGTCCTTGTCCGCTATTCAGACTGCGACGCCAGCGTTGATGCTCTGGCAGGCTTAATGCCGCTAATCCTTTTTTCTCGTTATGTTGATGCGAATGGGCCGCGCTGGCGGGCAACTCAGTTAAATTTCGACGAGGTAAATCCAGAAGATGGCCTTCAATTTGCCCATGATCGCTGTGAATTAATTGCCGTTCGCCACCGTTTTGTTGCCACCAGCGTTGTAACGCTTGCTCGCTTTCGGGCGTAGCACGGTCGGATTTATTGGCGACAATGATGTCTGCGGCTGCCAGTTGATCACGGAAGTTTTCATTGCTGACGCTTTTTTCGTCCAGCAGCAGGCGCGGATCGAGAATGCACAACGTAGCGCGCAGATCGATCCACGGTTCATAGACCGGCGCGGTTAACAGATCGAGGATCTGTTTCGGATGACCCAGTCCGGTCGGCTCTATCAGCAAGCGGTCAGGTTTTCCCTGGCGCAGCAAGGTATTCAGCCCCACCTGCATCGGTAAGCCATTGACGCAACACATGCAGCCACCGGGGATCTCTTTTAGCAAAGCGCCACTATCTGCGAGCAAAGCGCCGTCAATTCCGACTTCACCAAATTCATTAACCAGAACTGCCCATTTTTCGTTTGGATCTTTGTGGGCTAGCAGATGAAGAATAGAGGTTGTTTTCCCGCTGCCGAGAAAACCGGTGATGAGGTTGGTCCTGGTCACAACGGCTCCGCAATAATCAGATGAGTTAACTGTGCGTTAATCCTGGCTAAAAAAGCCGGAAAAGAGAAGAGAGAGGGCGGACGAAGCGATACTCCATCCGCTTTAACCGCAGAAATCGTTAAATTTTGAGGGTGTTTAATAGCGCCTGATGCGCGCCAAACTGCGCGATTTGTTGCCAGGCTTGTTCGATGGCCTGCACAAAATGCGGATTATCTGGCAGGTCATCACCGAATACTTCACGCAAAGAAAGCAGGGCGGTGACGCGTTGTTCATTGCTACTGCCTGCAACGAGGTCGTGAATTTTATCGTAAAGTGGATCGCGGACATCGATAGCTTTTCCGACATCATCAACGCCGCTCACATAGCGCATCCAGCCTGCGACGCCTAATGCCAGTAATGGCCAGTTTGTTTCTCTGGCCAGATGAATGCGAATCCCTGCTAACATACGTTGCGGTAATTTCTGACTGCCATCCATCGCGATTTGCCAGGTCTTATGTTTCAGCGCCGGATTGGCAAAACGTTCAATTAACGTATCCGCATAGTATGTTAAATCGACATCTTTAATCCGCAGCGTTGGCGCTTGCTCTTCCAGCATTAACGTTCTGGCGGCATGGCGAAACGCGCGGTCTTGCATGCAATCACTGATATGAGCGAATCCAGCCAGGTAGCCCAGATAAGCGAGAAAAGAGTGACTGCCATTAAGCATGCGCAGTTTCATCTCTTCCCACGGCAGGACATCATTCACCATTTGCACACCTGCAACTTCCCAGGCTGGACGCCCTGCGACGAAGTTATCTTCCACCACCCACTGGATAAAAGGCTCGCAGCTAATTGCACAGGGATCATTCACGCCCAGATATTGGCTAATTTCTGCCAGTGATTCTTCCGTTGCCGCCGGGACGATACGATCGACCATGGTTCCCGGAAAGCTGACGTGCTCTTTAATCCACTCGGCAAGTTCTGGAGAGCGTTTTTCAGCCATCCCCAGCACCGCGTTTTTCACCACATGGCCATTGTCGGGAATATTATCGCAGGAAAGTACGGTAAACGGCGCAAGGCCACGTTCGCGACGGCGTTTCAGTGCTTCGACGAGAATGCCTGGCGCGGAGTGAGGTTCTTCCGGGCTTTGTAAGTCGTGAATAATCCGCGAATTGTTGGTGTCGAGCGCACCGGTAGCCGGGTCGATACAATAACCTTTTTCGGTAATGGTCAGGGAAACAATTGCCACCTGCGGTTCGCAAAATTTCTCAATAATCGCTGCTAAGGAATCCAGTTTTGCATTCAGGCATTCATGAACGGCCCCGACAATAATCGCCTGATTGCCGTCTGCGCCTTTCTCCAGCACGGTATATAAATGGTCCTGTTCGCGAAGTTGGCTCATTAGCCGATCGCCGCTGAACAAACTGATTTCACAGATCCCCCAATCGCTGCCCTGGGCATTCAGCACACGGTCGGTCAGTAACGCCTGATGTGCGCGGTGAAAGGCACCAAAACCAAAATGAACGATACGGGATTTCAATTGCTGGCGATCGTAGCGTGGAGTGTGAATGTGAGGCGGGAACGTAGTGGAGGCAATTGTGTTCATAGAAGTCACGTCTTAGTAACGATTGGTTAACAACGCTAGTGTAAAGTTATATGACAGCAATTGAAATTGGTCTGTATTGTTAATGCGATGAAGTGTGAGGGCGATCAATTTACAAGTGAATATTGCGGGCGAAAGGTGTTCAGGAAGCGCAAAATGAAGGATTGGTATAATAAATTAAAAAAGGGACCGCCTGAGCAGTCCCTTTTCTGAATGTGGCTGAAGTTAGTCAGCACGCCCCATATAACGGCGTTCTTCGATATGGATGCGGATTTTTTCGCCCGGGCTTAAGTATTCTGGTACCTGAATCACCAGGCCGGTGCTCAATGTCGCCGGTTTGTTACGGGCGCTGGCAGAAGCACCTTTGATGCCAGGAGCGGTTTCAACGATTTCCAGATCAACAGTCTGCGGCAGTTCAAGCGCCAGCAGTTGACCGTCCCAGGTCAGAACCTGCATGTCAGGCATGCCGCCTTCCGGCATAAACAGCAGTTCTTCTTCAATCTGATCTTTAGTGAAGGTATACGGGGTATAGTCTTCTTTATCCATAAAGACATATTCGTTGCCATCGACGTAGGAGAAGTCAACGTAGCGGCGGGTCAGCGTCACGGTATCAACGATATCATCGCCTTTAAAGCGTTCTTCCACTTTCAGCCCAGTACGGACGTCTGAAAAACGCATTTTGTACAGCGTAGCGGCACCGCGGGCGGTAGGCGACTGAATATCAATGTCCTTAACCAGCAGCAGTTTGCCGTTGTAATTCAGTACCATACCTTTTTTAATTTCGTTCGCTCTTGGCATCGAAAAATTCCTGTTGTCGAAAATGTCAAAAATATCGCGACAAACTACTCGCGACGGGCCTTTCAGGCAAGTGGTATTCGCACTTTTGCTGGTGCCCAAAAGGTGGTAAGGTGCGCGCTCCTCAATCCGGTGGTTAACCTTAAGAGAACAACGTATGGAATGCCGTCCGGGTTGCGGGGCGTGTTGCACCGCCCCCTCAATCTCCAGTCCTATTCCCGGTATGCCTGATGGCAAGCCCGCTAACACGCCCTGTATTCAGCTTGATGAACAACAACGCTGTAAAATTTTCACATCTCCATTACGACCGAAAGTTTGCGCAGGCTTACAGGCCAGTGCTGAAATGTGCGGTAACACGCGTCAGCAGGCCATGACCTGGCTTATCGATCTGGAAATGCTGACCGCGCCTTAAACATCTTTAATCCGCAGCAAGCAAAACAGAGTGGCAATAACCATCACCATCGCAAACCAGAACACCGCGTGATAATTCCAGATCTCGGCGACTACGCCCGCCACTGAACCAGCGATGATCCAGCCCACGCGCGACGTATTGGTATAGAGCGTGGTTGCTGAACCTGCCTGACCGGGCATCAGGTCCTGGAAATAGAGCATCCCGATACCGCCCAGAATGCCGATAAAAATAGCATTCAGCAGCTGTAAGCCCAACAGAATGACAGGTGAATGCGCCATCAGCATACCCGCGTAAAAGCAGACGCCACCTACGGCGGCAACGCGCATTAAGAAGCGCTTACCCAGACGTTTGGCAAAATATCCGGCAATCAACATGGTCGGGATTTCCAGCCCGGCGGCGGTCCCCATCATCACGCCCGCCAGTTTCTCAGGAAGATGCAGTTCGTTGATAATAAACAGCGGCATGTTGATGATGTACAGGCTGTTCGAGCCCCACATCAATGTACAAATCAGAAACAACAGCAGCGTATCGCGACGGTTATGGCGTGGGGCTTCAACCGTGTCAGTTGCCAGCGGCACCTCTTTTTGCATCGACGGTAAAAACAACCACACCATCACGCCGCAGACAATAAACGCCACCGCCGCGCTGAGATACATCACCGTAAAGCTGAATCCCATCGCTAAGGCATAAGCCAGCGGCGGGCCTATGACCCACGCTAACGAAACCTGGGCGCGTAAAAAAGAGCTGAACATCACCGCTTCACGCCCGGTTTTGTCGGCATGTTCACGGGCAAGAGCAAACATTTGCGGGTTGGCGGTAGAGCCAAAACTGCTTAAAAAAACGCCGATGAATAACAAAACAAAATAGTTGCGATTCCAGGCAAAAAGGGTACAGGCCAACACGCCTAACAGGCAGCAAAAGACAATCAGCGATTTACGATCGCCGCGTTTATCAGAGCGTCCGGCGAGAAATTGACTGACCAGAATTCCGATAACGGCACTACCAGTAAAGAAGAATCCCACCATCGCCGGGCGCGCGTGCACCTCATCAGTGAGGAAAATACTTAGCGTCGGGGTTTGCAGAGCACCTGCAATACCGGTGAGAAAGGCAACAATTAAAAACGCCGTTGACGTCAGGTCAAACGATTTCGCGCTGGAAACTGCGGGGGAGTTATGCATGCTGGTCGTTCAGTGAAAGATGAAGACGCGGAGTTTACGCTGCCTGTCAGAAAATAAACAGTCAGTGAAATCAAACTCGCCACGAATAATCAAAATGGCATTTCACTCTTGCTGATCCTCTGCTGACGCCACTGAAATGCTACTGCTGATGGCTAATTTCGCTGTCAGCATTTCAGAATTTTGGCAAAAAAATGTGCAGCGCATCAAACTTTTGGACATAATTTAGCGGCTTCCCTTGCGTGCTGAAGAAGAAGTATTATTCTTTATTGAAACGTTTCAGCGCGATCTTGTCTTTAATCCTAAGCCAGGTTGGCGCTTTTTTTCTCATAGAAGCTGAATCGTTTCAATTCAGCAAGAGAGGAGAACTATGTTCCAGTTATCCGTACAGGACATCCATCCGGGCGAGAAGGCCGGAGACAAAGAAGAGGCGATTCGCAAGGTCGCCGCGGCGCTGGTGCAGGCCGGTAATGTAGCTGAAGGCTACGTCAATGGCATGCTGGCGCGCGAACAGCAAACCTCAACCTTTCTCGGCAATGGTATTGCTATTCCACACGGTACGACCGACACCCGCGATCAGGTGCTGAAAACCGGCGTTCAGGTATTTCAGTTCCCGGAAGGCGTTACCTGGGGTGAAGGTCAGGTTGCGTACGTGGCGATAGGTATTGCCGCCAGCTCCGATGAACATCTGGGCTTGCTGCGCCAACTAACTCATGTACTGAGCGATGATTCCGTTGCTGAACAATTAAAGTCAGCTACCACCGCAGAAGAACTGCGCGCATTGCTGATGGGTGAAAAGCAAAGTGAGCAGCTGAAGCTCGATAACGAAATGCTGACGCTGGATATCGTTGCCAGTGATTTGCTGACCCTGCAAGCGTTAAACGCCGCTCGTCTGAAAGAAGCGGGCGCAGTTGACGCTACCTTCGTCACCAAAGCCATCAATGAACAGCCGCTGAACCTCGGACAGGGCATCTGGCTGAACGATAGCGCCGAAGGCAATCTGCGTAGCGCGATTGCGGTAAGCCGTGCGGCAAATTCTTTTGATGTGGAAGGCGAAACGGCAGCCATGCTGGTGAGTGTGGCGATGAATGACGATCAGCCTCTCGCAGTACTTAAGCGCCTGAGCTCCCTGCTGCTCGACAACAAAGCTGACCGCCTGCTGAAAGCGGATGCGGCAACGTTGCTGGCGCTGCTGACCAGCGATGATGCGCCGACCGACGACGTGTTAAGCGCGGAGTTTGTGGTGCGCAATGAACACGGCCTGCATGCCCGTCCAGGCACCATGCTGGTCAATACCATTAAACAATTTAACAGTGATATTACCGTGACAAACCTTGATGGCACCGGCAAACCGGCAAACGGACGTAGTCTGATGAAAGTTGTAGCACTTGGCGTTAAGAAAGGTCATCGCCTACGCTTTACCGCCCAGGGACCAGACGCTGAACAGGCGCTGAACGCCATTGGCGACGCCATCGCCGCAGGTCTTGGGGAGGGCGTGTAATGAGCAGACGTGTTGCTACGATCACCCTTAATCCGGCTTATGACCTTGTTGGTTTTTGCCCGGAAATTGAACGCGGCGAAGTGAACCTGGTGAAAACCACCGGTCTGCATGCGGCGGGTAAAGGCATCAACGTGGCCAAAGTATTAAAAGACCTGGGAATTGATGTCACCGTTGGCGGCTTCCTGGGGAAAGACAATCAGGATGGTTTTCAGCAACTGTTCAGTGAGCTGGGCATTGCCAACCGTTTCCAGGTTGTACAGGGGCGTACCCGCATTAATGTCAAGTTGACGGAAAAAGACGGCGAAGTGACCGACTTCAACTTCTCGGGTTTTGAAGTCACTCCAGCCGACTGGGAACGTTTTGTGACGGATTCTCTGAGCTGGCTTGGTCAGTTCGATATGGTCTGTGTCAGCGGTAGTTTACCATCAGGCGTCAGCCCGGAAGCTTTCACCGACTGGATGACTCGCCTGCGTAGTCAGTGTCCTTGCATTATCTTTGATAGTAGCCGTGAAGCGTTAGTGGCAGGTTTGAAAGCAGCACCGTGGCTGGTGAAACCAAACCGCCGTGAGTTGGAAATCTGGGCGGGCCGTAAACTGCCTGAAATGAAAGATGTGATTGAAGCTGCGCATGCGCTGCGTGAACAAGGTATTGCGCATGTCGTCATTTCACTGGGTGCCGAAGGCGCGCTTTGGGTTAATGCCTCCGGCGAATGGATCGCCAAACCACCGTCAGTCGATGTCGTAAGCACCGTTGGTGCAGGGGATTCTATGGTTGGTGGGCTGATTTATGGCTTGCTGATGCGTGAATCCAGTGAACACACACTGCGTCTGGCGACAGCTGTTGCTGCCCTGGCGGTAAGTCAAAGCAATGTGGGTATTACCGATCGTCCGCAGTTGGCCGCAATGATGGCGCGCGTCGACTTACAACCTTTTAACTGACAGCAGGAGAGGCATAATGAAAACGCTGCTGATTATTGACGCTAATCTCGGTCAGGCACGCGCCTATATGGCGAAGACCCTGCTGGGCGCGGCGGCGCGAAAAGCAAAACTGGAAATCATCGACAATCCTAACGATGCTGAAATGGCGATTGTACTCGGTGATTCCATCCCTAACGACAGCGCGCTGAACGGTAAAAATGTCTGGCTGGGCGATATTTCCCGGGCCGTTGCGCACCCTGAGCTGTTCCTGAGTGAAGCCAAAGGCCATGCGAAACCTTACACTGCGCCGGTAGCCGCTACAGCGCCGGTTGCTGCCAGCGGGCCGAAACGCGTGGTTGCGGTGACTGCTTGCCCAACTGGTGTAGCTCACACTTTTATGGCGGCAGAAGCCATTGAAACCGAAGCTAAAAAACGTGGCTGGTGGGTGAAAGTTGAAACTCGTGGCTCTGTAGGCGCGGGTAATGCCATCACGCCTGAAGAAGTGGCAGCGGCGGATCTGGTGATTGTGGCGGCAGATATTGAAGTCGATCTGGCGAAATTTGCTGGTAAACCGATGTATCGCACCTCTACCGGTCTGGCGCTGAAGAAAACCGCGCAGGAACTGGATAAAGCCGTTGCTGAAGCAACGCCGTACGAACCAGCAGGCAAAGCTCAAACGGCGGCGACGGAAGGCAAGAAAGAGAGTGCAGGCGCGTATCGTCACTTGCTGACGGGCGTTTCCTACATGTTGCCGATGGTGGTTGCTGGCGGTCTGTGTATCGCGCTTTCTTTTGCTTTTGGTATCGAAGCGTTTAAAGAGCCGGGTACGCTGGCTGCGGCGCTGATGCAGATTGGTGGCGGTTCAGCCTTTGCGCTGATGGTACCGGTACTGGCGGGTTATATTGCCTTCTCTATTGCCGATCGTCCGGGCCTCACGCCTGGTCTGATTGGCGGTATGCTGGCAGTCAGCACGGGTTCTGGTTTCATTGGCGGTATTATCGCGGGCTTCCTGGCAGGTTACATCGCGAAGTTAATCAGTACCCAATTGAAATTGCCACAGAGTATGGAGGCGCTGAAACCGATTTTGATCATTCCGCTGGTATCCAGCCTGGTGGTTGGCCTGGCGATGATCTACCTGATCGGTAAACCGGTTGCAGGTATCCTCGAAGGTCTGACCCACTGGCTGCAAACCATGGGTACTGCGAATGCGGTGCTGCTGGGTGCGATCCTTGGCGGCATGATGTGTACTGACATGGGCGGCCCGGTGAACAAAGCGGCGTACGCGTTTGGTGTGGGTCTGCTGAGTACCCAAACCTATGGCCCAATGGCGGCGATTATGGCGGCAGGTATGGTGCCACCGCTGGCAATGGGGCTGGCAACAATGGTGGCGCGTCGCAAATTCGATAAAGCGCAACAGGAAGGCGGCAAAGCAGCTCTGGTTCTGGGACTGTGCTTTATTTCCGAAGGTGCAATTCCGTTTGCGGCCCGTGACCCGATGCGAGTGCTGCCGTGCTGTATCGTTGGTGGGGCATTGACTGGCGCAATCTCAATGGCGATTGGTGCGAAACTGATGGCACCGCACGGTGGTCTGTTTGTTCTGCTGATCCCGGGGGCTATTACGCCGGTACTGGGTTACCTGGTGGCAATTATTGCCGGTACGCTGGTGGCGGGTTTGGCCTATGCCTTCCTGAAACGTCCGGAAGTGGACGCGGTAGCGAAAGCAGCATAATAAAACGTGAACAATAGGGCAGAAATTTCCTGCCCTGAATCATTTGATGATAGCAGGGTGATTGACAAGTTCTTAATGGTAACTATATGAATTTATATGGTTTACCTTTAAGTCGAAATCTGAAATATTCATCAAACATCAACGTTGTTTCCTCAAGGGCAGATTAATTTCTGCCCTTTTTTATTGTTCCCATTCTGTGCATCCCGTCACAAATTCTTCGTTTTTTAAATCCATACATTTAATAGCGTTTTGTGAGCCTGTTCAAATCTGCCCATTTTGCCCATCTGGCGGCGATTTACTTTAAGTAAAACATGCATACTATGAGCACATGTTTAAATATGAACACATGTTTAAACGTTATTTGCAGTACCTATATTCTTGTGGATTGACAGAGTTGGTAATTTTTTACCAGAGGACGTGCTATGCGCGAAAAGGAATATGTCGTAATTATAGGTTCGGCGAATATTGATGTCGCCGGATATTCACATGAATCATTAAATTATGCGGATTCAAATCCAGGTAAAATAAAATTTACTCCTGGTGGAGTAGGCCGCAATATCGCGCAAAATCTGGCGTTGCTGGGGAATAAAGTCTGGCTACTGAGCGCTGTAGGCAGTGATTTTTATGGCCAATCGCTCCTGACGCAAACCAATCAATCCGGTGTTTATGTCGATAAATGCCTGATTGTGCCAGGGGAAAATACGTCGAGCTATTTATCATTGCTCGATAATACCGGTGAAATGCTGGTTGCTATAAATGACATGAATATTAGTAACTGTATTTCCGCGGAATATCTCGCACAGCACCGTGAATTTATCCAGGGGGCAAAGGCCATTGTCGCAGACTGTAATATCAGTGAAGAGGCGTTGGTCTGGATTCTGGATAATGCCGTCGACGTACCTGTATTTGTCGATCCTGTTTCGGCATGGAAATGTGTCAAAGTGCGCGATCGTCTAAGCCAGATCCACACGCTGAAGCCAAACCGTCTGGAAGCAGAAACTCTGAGCGGGATTGCGCTGTCAGGGCGTGAAGATGTGGCAAAAGTTGCCGCCTGGTTCCATCAACATGGCCTGAACCGATTAGTACTGAGTATGGGCGGAGACGGTGTTTACTACAGTGAAATCGGCGGTGAAAGCGGCTGGTCTGCACCGATTAAAACCAATGTCATTAATGTTACCGGAGCGGGCGATGCCATGATGGCAGGTCTTGCATCGTGTTGGGTCGACGGAATGCCGTTTGCCGAATCTGTTCGTTTTGCACAGGGATGTTCGTCAATGGCGCTCTCCTGTGAATACACCAATAACCCCAATTTATCGATTGCCAACGTTATATCGTTAGTGGAGAACGCAGAATGTCTGAATTAAACATTTCCCCTGAATTATTACAAATTTCCCCGGAAGTACAGGACGCTTTAAAAAACAAAAAACCGGTAGTTGCGCTGGAATCGACCATTATTTCTCACGGGATGCCGTTCCCACAAAATGCCCAAACGGCAATTGAAGTAGAAGAAACTATTCGTAAGCAGGGGGCCGTTCCTGCAACAATCGCCATTATCGGCGGCGTAATGAAAGTAGGTTTAAGCAAAGAAGAAATTGAATTACTGGGCCGCGAAGGGCACAACGTAACCAAAGTTAGCCGTCGCGATTTACCTTTTGTGGTCGCAGCCGGAAAAAATGGTGCTACTACCGTCGCATCAACGATGATTATTGCGGCACTTGCCGGAATTAAAGTATTTGCCACCGGCGGTATTGGTGGGGTACATCGCGGGGCGGAACATACCTTCGATATTTCTGCCGATTTACAGGAACTGGCGCACACCAATGTCACCGTAGTGTGTGCCGGGGCGAAATCTATTCTCGATTTAGGCTTAACCACCGAATATTTAGAAACTTTCGGTGTGCCGTTAATTGGCTATCAGACCAAAGCGCTGCCGGCGTTTTTCTGCCGTACCAGCCCGTTTGACGTCAGCATTCGTCTCGACAGTGCCACAGAAATTGCCCGCGCGATGGCGGTGAAATGGCAAAGCGGTCTGAACGGTGGCCTGGTGGTAGCGAATCCGATCCCGGAACAGTTTGCTATGCCGGAACACACCATTAATGCGGCGATTGATCAGGCAGTGGCTGAAGCCGAAGCGCAGGGCGTTATCGGTAAAGAAAGTACACCATTCCTGCTGGCGCGTGTGGCGGAATTAACCGGCGGCGACAGCCTGAAATCCAACATCCAGCTGGTGTTCAACAACGCCATTCTGGCGAGCGAAATTGCCAAAGAATACCAGCGTCTCGCAGGTTAATTTCTGACGGGCAGAAAGCCGTCGCCCGTACCGATCATACATACCGAAACCTGGCGCTGGCGCCGGGTTTATTGGCATGAAGGGAAAATCCTTATGGATATAATGAGAAGTTTGGTAGGGATGGTGGTATTGCTGGCAATTGCATTTGTGTTGTCGGTAAATAAAAAAAGCATCAGTTTGCGCACGGTTGGGGCCGCGCTGCTGCTGCAAATCGCCATTGGCGGCATCATGCTCTATTTTCCACCGGGAAAATGGGCGGTAGAGCAGGCGGCATTAGGCGTCCATAAAGTGATGTCCTACAGTGACGCCGGAAGTGCCTTTATTTTTGGCTCGCTGGTGGGGCCGAAAATGGATGTCTTATTCGACGGCGCGGGCTTTATCTTCGCCTTTCGCGTACTCCCGGCGATTATCTTCGTCACAGCGCTTATCAGCCTGCTGTACTACATTGGCGTAATGGGACTGCTAATTCGCATTCTTGGCAGCATTTTCCAGAAAGCCCTTAACATCAGCAAAATCGAGTCTTTTGCTGCAGTTACGACGATTTTCCTCGGGCAAAACGAGATCCCGGCGATCGTTAAACCGTTCATCGATCGCATGAATCGCAACGAGCTGTTTACCGCAATTTGTAGCGGGATGGCGTCTATTGCCGGTTCGATGATGATTGGTTATGCCGGAATGGGCGTGCCGATTGACTACCTGTTAGCGGCATCGCTGATGGCTATCCCCGGCGGTATTTTGTTTGCGCGTATTCTTAGCCCAGCAACCGAGCCTTCACAGGTGACATTTGAAAACCTGTCGTTCAGCGAAACGCCGCCAAAAAGCTTTATCGAAGCGGCGGCGAGCGGAGCTATGACCGGGCTGAAAATTGCCGCAGGTGTGGCGACGGTGGTGATGGCGTTTGTGGCGATTATTGCGCTGATCAACGGCATTATCGGCGGAATTGGCGGCTGGTTTGGTTTTGCCAATGCATCTCTGGAAAGTATTTTTGGTTATGTGCTGGCACCGTTGGCGTGGATCATGGGCGTGGACTGGAGCGATGCTAACCTTGCAGGTAGCCTGATTGGGCAAAAACTGGCGATTAACGAATTTGTTGCTTACCTGAGTTTCTCACCGTATCTGCAAACAGGTGGTACGCTGGAAGTGAAAACAGTGGCGATTATCTCCTTTGCGCTGTGTGGTTTTGCTAACTTTGGTTCTATCGGCGTTGTTGTTGGGGCGTTCTCGGCTATTTCGCCAAAACGCGCTCCAGAAATCGCCCAGCTTGGTTTACGGGCGCTGGCAGCGGCGACGCTTTCCAATTTGATGAGTGCGACTATTGCCGGGTTCTTTCTTGGGCTGGCGTAATGCTCGATTTGTAGGCCGGATAAGACGCATCAAGCGTCGCATCCGACAATCGCACTATTGCAAATGATTTTTACTGCATCATCCCGGAGAATTTATTCTCCGGGTCCATTTCCAGCGCCAATCCTAACAACTGCTTTCTGTTTTTAATTAAATACCCTTTCTGACTTTTAATTAATAAACCGTCGTGAATGAATTGCGCGAGAACATATAACAGGTGCCGATAAGAAACACCTAAATACTCTGCCGCTTGTGTGTGTTTTTCGTGATAAAGATCACCTTCTTGCGAAAGTAATATAAATGCTGCCAGGCGATTCACTAACGGAAATGATTGATTCTGCGTTAGAGAAACAATATTACGATAATTTTTATGGCTTAAGGTGACGCAGAGCTTTCGTAAAAACAGTGTGTCGTTTAATAACAGCGGACGGTAATGTTTCATGGGGAGTGCAAGGCACCAACACTCTTCAATAGCCTGTACCGCACGCGGTTCATGATCTTTATCGATTAGCTCAATCTCACCAATAAAACAGGGCGCGGCAAAGAAATCAATTAGCGATACGCGGCCATTGGCTAGCGTGGCGTAAAGCCTGGCGCGGCCTCGCGTCAGGTAAAACAGCCAGGACGGTTGTTGGCCTTCCTGCACAATGTAGTCCCGTGCTAAAAAGTGAAATAACCGCGTGTCGGTAGAAACATCTGTTGAAAAGCACTCCTTAAATGCGGATTCGTTAATCAGTTGTTGCTTCAATTCATTATTGTGGATTTCTTTCACGATGTTTATCCGCTATGAGATTTCTCATATTTAGCATACGTACGCTGTTGTTAAGATTCAATCATCGGCCGGTAGAAATTTCTTTGCTGTAGCAAAAAATAACGCAACTGGAAACAGAGGAAATAAACAATGGAAAAAAGAAAAATTATTCTGGATTGTGATCCGGGTCATGATGATGCTATTGCTATAATGATGGCGGCGAAACATCCAGCGATTGATTTATTAGGTATCACCATTGTGGCGGGTAATCAAACCCTCGATAAAACATTAATTAATGGCCTGAATGTTTGCCAGAAACTGGAGATTAATGTTCCGGTTTATGCGGGGATGCCGCAACCTATTATGCGCAAACAAATTGTTGCCGATAATATTCACGGAGAAACCGGACTGGATGGCCCGGTATTCGAGCCGCTGACCCGTAAAGCTGAAAGCACCCATGCGGTGAGATACATCATCGATACCCTGATGGCAAGCGAAGGCGATATCACTCTGGTGCCGGTCGGTCCGTTGTCAAATATCGCGGTGGCAATGCGCATGCAACCGGCAATTCTGCCGAAAATCCGAGAAATTGTGCTAATGGGCGGCGCTTACGGTACAGGTAACTTCACGCCGTCTGCCGAGTTCAACATCTTTGCCGACCCGGAAGCCGCACGCGTAGTGTTCACCTCCGGCGTTCCGTTGGTGATGATGGGGCTCGATCTCACTAACCAGACCGTTTGCACCCCAGATGTGATTGCGCGGATGGAAAGGGCCGGTGGCCCTGCCGGGGAGCTGTTCAGCGACATCATGAATTTCACTCTCAAAACGCAGTTCGAAAACTACGGTCTGGCTGGCGGCCCGGTGCATGACGCCACTTGCATTGGCTATCTGATTAACCCTGATGGCATTAAAACCCAGGAGATGTACGTCGAAGTGGACGTCAACAGCGGCCCTTGCTACGGGCGCACGGTCTGCGACGAACTGGGCGTTCTCGGCAAGCCCGCTAATACAAAAGTCGGCATCACTATTGATACCGACTGGTTCTGGGGCTTAGTCGAAGAGTGCGTTCGCGGCTACATCAAAACCCATTAAGTGTTGATAACAAACCGGGCCAGTATCGCTAGATGCAAGTCCGGCTTTTTCTGATGGGCAGAAAGCCGTCGCCCAAAATGACATGAAGAGATAATAACTATGGATGTCATGAGAAGTGTTCTGGGAATGGTGGTATTGCTGACGATTGCGTTTTTACTGTCAGTAAATAAGAAGAAGATCAGTCTGCGTACCGTTGGCGCGGCGTTGGTGTTACAGGTCGTGATTGGCGGCATTATGCTGTGGCTACCACCGGGGCGTTGGGTCGCAGAAAAAGTCGCTTTTGGCGTCCACAAAGTAATGGCGTACAGCGATGCAGGTAGCGCTTTTATCTTCGGTTCGCTGGTCGGGCCGAAAATGGACACCCTGTTTGATGGCGCAGGATTTATCTTTGGTTTCAGAGTATTACCGGCAATTATCTTTGTCACCGCACTGGTGAGTATTCTCTACTACATCGGTGTGATGGGGATCTTGATTCGCATTCTTGGCGGTATCTTCCAGAAAGCATTAAATATCAGCAAGATCGAGTCATTCGTCGCGGTCACTACTATTTTCCTTGGGCAAAACGAAATTCCGGCGATTGTGAAACCTTTTATCGATCGTCTGAATCGCAATGAGCTGTTTACGGCTATTTGCAGCGGTATGGCCTCAATTGCCGGTTCGACGATGATTGGTTACGCCGCACTGGGCGTACCTGTGGAGTATTTGCTGGCGGCATCATTAATGGCGATCCCTGGCGGGATCTTGTTTGCTCGCTTGTTAAGTCCGGCCACGGAATCTTCTCAGGTTTCCTTTAATAACCTCTCTTTCACCGAAACTCCGCCAAAAAGTATTATTGAAGCGGCAGCGACAGGGGCGATGACCGGGCTGAAAATCGCGGCGGGTGTGGCGACAGTGGTCATGGCATTTGTTGCCATCATTGCGTTAATTAACGGTATTGTCGGCGGCGTTGGAGGCTGGTTCGGTTTTGAGCATGCCTCGCTGGAGTCAATTTTAGGTTATCTGCTGGCCCCGCTGGCATGGGTGATGGGTGTCGACTGGAGTGATGCGAATCTGGCCGGAAGTTTGATTGGGCAGAAGCTGGCGATCAATGAATTTGTCGCTTACCTCAATTTCTCGCCATATCTGCAAACGGGTGGCACTCTGGATGCTAAAACCGTGGCGATTATTTCTTTTGCACTATGCGGTTTTGCTAACTTTGGTTCTATCGGGGTAGTGGTTGGGGCATTTTCTGCGGTTGCGCCACACCGTGCGCCGGAAATCGCCCAGCTTGGTTTACGGGCGCTGGCGGCGGCGACGCTTTCCAACTTGATGAGTGCGACCATTGCCGGATTCTTTATTGGTTTAGCTTGAGTGTCATTGCCTGATGCGCAAGCTATCAGGCCTACATTTACTTGCTGAAATTGCCTGATTTGTAGGCCGGATAAGACGCGTTAAGCGTCGAATCCGGCAACATTGTTACACCATCGGTACTAATGAAAGCGCGTTATCGGCAGACAGGGTAGGGTTATTTATGCTGCCGCTGGCGCGTGAAATCGCCGCGCAAGCCATCGCAAAACGGGCGCTATCACGGAAATTGCTTCCTTCAAGAAAGCTATACACCAGGCCCGCCATAAAACCATCGTCAGCGCCAAAACTGTCTACTGTTGTATGTGTTGGTGCGGTCAGCAAAAATTGTTCGCCATCCTTTTCGCTGCAATAAACAGACTCATCGGGTAAATAAACAAACAGTTGCTGAACACCTTGCTGATGTAATGCATTCACTGCGGCATTACGGTCAGCATCGCTGGTGATGGCCTGGCCCCATAAAATTTCCAGCTCCGGCAAAGTGGGTTTCAGAGTGTGAATATGCGCCAGCCAGTGTTTGATTTTGCCCGCTTTAAATTCTGAAACGGTATCGACAAACACCGGGATTTCATCGGCAAGGGTGAAGACCCACTCCAGCGCTTCGGCAGTCAGGTTACAATCTGCCAGCACCACGCCCGCATGACGAAGTAAATCGCGCGACCCGTTCAGTAGTTGCGGAGTCAACTGTTCCAGCAGATGGGTATCGTTAATCGCCAGCACGGTTTCATCGTCTTGATTGGCAATTGCCAGATATGTTGACGTACTTTGGCCGTGTAAACGAACGCAGCCGGAGACATTCACTCCGGCACGGCGCGTTTCTTCCAGGAGCATTTCGCCATAAAAGTCATCGCCAATCACTGAAAGCAAATGAACGTCGCGTCCTAACAGCGCCAGATTGTGGGCGATATTGCGCCCAACGCCGCCCGCCGAGCAATGAATTGTACCGGGATTAGAAGCCGCTTGCGGATAACAGATATCCGCCATCCCGCGAATATCCATATTGATTGTCCCCACCACTACGCAGTATTCCTGCTCGGTGAGAATGTAACCTTTGCCTTTAATCCGCCCTTTGCGCATTAAATCCATAATATGCGCTGCTACGCGCGAGCGGCTGATTTGTAGCATATCCGCAATTTCATTCTGCTGAATCAGCGGGTTACGCCGTAAAATTGCAAGGATTTCCTTCTCCCGGTTGTTCATCTTCAGGCTACCGCTTTTTCAGTTTGTTGCGCTTTCAGCCAGGCGATCTCTTCTGCCCAGATATCCGGGTTGATGGTTTCGAGGATCAACGGAATGCCGTCGAAGCGGTCGTCCTGCATGATCCAGCGGAACGCATCATGACCGATATTGCCTTCGCCGAGGCTATGATGGCGGTCAACGCGGCTGCCAAAGGTGCTTTTCGCATCGTTAAGGTGCATCCCGCGCAGATACTTAAAGCCAACAATACGGGCAAAATCAGCGAACGTTTTCTCGCATTCGGCAGGAGTACGCAAATCATACCCGGCAGCGAAAGCATGGCAGGTATCAATGCAGACGCCGACGCGGGATTTATCTTCTACGCCGTCGATAATCGCCGCGAGATGTTCGAATTTAAACCCTAAGTTGCTGCCCTGACCGGCAGTATTTTCTATCACCGCGGTCACACCTTGTGTTTTATCCAGCGCAATGTTGATAGATTCGGCAATGCGCGCAAGGCAATCCTCTTCTGAAATCTGCATCAGATGGCTGCCGGGGTGGAAGTTGAGCAAAGAAAGTCCCAGCTGCTCGCAACGCTGCATTTCATCAATAAACGCATCGCGCGATTTTTCCAGGGCTTCAGCGACCGGATGTCCGAGGTTAATCAGATAACTGTCGTGGGGAAGAATTTGCGCCGACGTGTAGTGATATTTTTCACAGGCGGCTTTGAATTCATCGATGGTTTGCGTCGTGAGCGGTGCGGCACGCCACTGACGTTGGTTTTTGGTGAACAAGGCAAACGCGGTTGCGTCGATTTCGGCGGCGCGAATTGCGGCATTTGCCAGACCGCCAGCAGCACTAACGTGCGCTCCAATGTATTTCATGCGAGGACTCCTGTTAAACCCGCTGGAGGAAAACGGTAATGATAGCGGGTTAACAGGAGCAAGATGTAGTGGTTTATGCGATGACGCTTTGAATCACATAGTTAATCGCACCACCACCAACAATCAGCCAGGCAAACAGTACCAGTGCCATCAGCAGAGGTTTCGCCCCGGCTTTTTTCAGCGCGCTGACGTGAGTGGTCAGACCCAACGCCGCCATCGCCATTGCCAGCAGGAAGGTATCCAGCGTTACCAGCATGTTCACCACGCTCTGCGGTAACAGGTGGAACGAGTTAAAGATAGCAACGACGATGAACAAGATGGCAAACCACGGAATAGTGATTTTGCTTTTCTCGCCGCTGTTCGCCCCAGACAGCTGTTTAACACGCGCCGCCAGCAGGATGAGGAACGGAGCCAGCATCATCACGCGCAGCATTTTGGAAATAACTGCTGCGTTTTCTGCATCCGGGCTGATGGCATGACCTGCCGCCACCACCTGCGCCACTTCGTGCACAGTAGAACCAATGTAGATACCGAAAGTTTCCGGACTAAACCATTGAGTCATCAGCGGATATATCGCCGGGTAGAGGAAAATCGCGACGGTCCCGAAGATAACAACGGTTGCAACAGCCACGGTTACTTTACTGGCTTCTGCTTTCACTACCGGCTCAGTCGCCAGTACCGCGGCAGCACCACAGATGCTGCTACCGGCACCGATCAACCAGCTGGTGTGCTTATCCAGACCAAACACTTTCTGCCCCAGGAAGCAAGCCAGCAGGAAGGTACTGGACAGCGTCAGCACGTCAATGATGATCCCACTGATACCGACATCGGCAATTTGCGAGAACGTCAGACGGAAGCCATAAAGAATGATACCCAGACGTAATAAATATTGCTTGGCAAACAGCACGCCACCGTCACAGCTTTTCCAGATGTGCGGATAGATGGTGTTGCCTAAAACCATCCCCAACAAGATTGCGAGGGTGAGGGCACTAAACCCGGCACCCGCAACCGCGGGAATGGAACCACCCCACAGGGCGACCCCGGTGATAACTGCACTCAGGGCTAACCCCGGAATAAAATGCCACAGTGTACGATGTTGTTTCTGTAAGGTGATATTCGTCATAACCCTCTCCTTTAACCGGGCATAAGGTTACGACTAACTGGTTTAAAAATAAAATTGATTATATATTTATAATTAATCTTTATAAGTGGTAAGCGACTATGCACATCACCCTCCGGCAGTTGGAAGTTTTTGCAGAAGTATTGAAAAGTGGATCAACCACCCAGGCGTCGGTGATGCTGGCGTTGTCGCAATCAGCAGTGAGCGCAGCCTTGACCGACCTGGAAGGGCAGCTTGGCGTTCAACTGTTTGATCGCGTGGGGAAAAGACTGGTTGTTAATGAACACGGGCGGCTGCTCTATCCGCGTGCGTTGGCACTGCTTGAACAGGCGGTTGAAATCGAACAACTGTTTCGCGAAGACAACGGCGCGATTCGTATCTATGCCAGTAGTACCATCGGTAACTACATTCTGCCTGCAGTTATCGCCCGTTATCGCCATGATTATCCGCAGTTGCCGATTGAACTTAGCGTTGGGAATAGCCAGGACGTGATGCAAGCGGTGCTGGATTTCCGCGTTGATATTGGCTTTATTGAAGGACCGTGCCACAGCACTGAAATCATTTCTGAACCGTGGCTGGAAGACGAGCTGGTGGTTTTCGCCGCGCCGACTTCGCCGTTGGCTCGTGGTCCGGTCACCTTAGAACAGCTGGCCGCTGCGCCGTGGATCCTGCGTGAACGCGGTTCCGGCACGCGGGAGATTGTCGATTATCTGTTGCTGTCACATTTACCGAAGTTTGAGATGGCGATGGAATTAGGTAACTCCGAGGCAATCAAACATGCGGTGCGTCATGGGTTGGGAATTAGTTGCCTGTCGCGACGGGTGATTGAAGATCAATTGCAGGCAGGCACATTAAGTGAAGTTGCGGTCCCTCTGCCGCGCCTGATGCGTACGTTGTGGCGTATACATCATCGGCAAAAACACCTTTCCAACGCGCTACGGCGCTTTCTGGACTATTGCGATCCCGCGAATGTACCGCGTTAATTCGCTGTACAAGAACATGCTGGTGCTGTGTCGATTTCGTGACGCAGCGCCCTCAGCATGCATTCGCCAGAAAAGAGATTGGCTGCTTTACTTATAATCCCTGGGCGATCATGAAGGTGTCTTATAACCGTGTATTTCTGCCGGAAGGATTGCCAATCGTCTGCTACAATCGCGCCTCATTTTTAAGATGGATAGCATTTTTGTATGGGTTCCGAAACTAAAACTACAGAAGCGCCGGGCTTACGCCGTGAATTAAAGGCGCGCCACCTGACGATGATTGCCATTGGCGGTTCCATCGGTACGGGTCTTTTCGTTGCCTCTGGCGCAACGATTTCTCAGGCAGGTCCGGGCGGGGCATTGCTCTCGTATATGTTGATTGGCCTGATGGTTTACTTCCTGATGACCAGTCTCGGTGAACTGGCGGCATATATGCCAGTTTCCGGTTCTTTTGCCACTTACGGTCAGAACTATGTTGAAGAAGGCTTTGGCTTCGCGCTGGGCTGGAACTACTGGTACAACTGGGCGGTAACTATTGCCGTTGACCTGGTTGCTGCGCAGCTGGTCATGAGCTGGTGGTTCCCGGACACCCCAGGCTGGATCTGGAGTGCGTTGTTCCTCGGCATTATCTTCCTGCTGAACTACATCTCAGTTCGTGGCTTTGGTGAGGCGGAATACTGGTTCTCACTGATTAAAGTCACAACGGTCATTGTCTTTATCATTGTCGGCGTGATGATGATTATCGGTATCTTCAAAGGTGCGCAGCCTGCGGGCTGGAGCAACTGGACGATTGGCGAAGCACCCTTTGCTGGTGGTTTTGCTGCGATGATCGGCGTAGCAATGATTGTTGGCTTCTCTTTCCAGGGAACTGAACTGATTGGTATTGCTGCGGGCGAGTCTGAAGATCCGGCGAAAAACATTCCGCGCGCAGTACGTCAGGTGTTCTGGCGAATCCTGCTGTTCTATGTGTTCGCAATCCTGATAATCAGCCTGATCATTCCATACACCGATCCGAGCCTGCTGCGTAACGATGTGAAAGACATCAGCGTCAGCCCGTTCACCCTGGTGTTCCAGCACGCGGGTCTGCTCTCTGCAGCGGCGGTGATGAACGCGGTTATTCTGACGGCAGTTCTGTCAGCGGGTAACTCCGGTATGTATGCGTCTACCCGTATGCTGTACACCCTGGCGTGTGACGGTAAAGCGCCGCGCATTTTTGCTAAACTGTCGCGTGGCGGCGTACCGCGTAACGCACTGTATGCGACCACGGTAATTGCCGGTCTGTGCTTCCTGACCTCCATGTTTGGTAACCAGACGGTATACCTGTGGCTGCTGAACACCTCCGGTATGACAGGCTTTATCGCCTGGCTGGGAATTGCGATCAGCCATTATCGTTTCCGTCGCGGTTATGTGTTGCAGGGGCATGATATTAACGATCTGCCGTACCGTTCGGGCTTCTTCCCGCTGGGACCGATCTTCGCTTTTGTGCTGTGCCTGATTATCACTCTGGGCCAGAACTACGAAGCGTTCCTGAAAGACACTATCGACTGGGGTGGCGTAGCGGCAACCTATATCGGCATCCCGCTGTTCCTCATGATCTGGTTTGGTTATAAGCTGATTAAAGGAACCCACTTCGTACGCTACAGCGAAATGAAGTTCCCGCAGAACGATAAGAAATAAGTTTTCCCCCTTCCTTATAAAGCCCTCTCAATCGAGAGGGCTTTTTCTTTTCCTTGATATTCATGCGGATATAAAATTTAACATTTGGATTGATAATTGTTATCGTTTGCATTATCGTTACGACGAAATCAAAAAAGGCTGACAAATCAGAGGCTGTTCAGGTTTTCTGGCGTGATCTCCTGCCTATAAAAAGTCCACCGCGATGCTGCCGTACGCAAGGGGACATGAAGAAGATGTGAGCGATAACCCATTTTATTTTCGTAGTTACCTCATGGAGATATGGAATGTTTAGGTTGAACCCTTTCGTACGGGTCGGGCTGTGTTTGTCCGCAATTTCATGTGCATGGCCTGTGTTAGCGGTTGATGATGATGGCGAGACGATGGTTGTCACGGCATCTTCCGTTGAACAAAACCTCAAAGATGCGCCCGCCAGTATCAGTGTCATTACCCAGGAAGACCTGCAGCGTAAACCGGTACAGAATCTGAAAGATGTCCTCAAAGAAGTGCCGGGCGTACAACTGACGAACGAAGGGGACAACCGTAAGGGCGTCAGTATTCGTGGTCTGGATAGCAGTTACACCCTGATTCTTGTCGATGGTAAACGCGTTAACTCACGCAATGCCGTCTTCCGCCATAATGACTTTGACCTGAACTGGATCCCGGTCGATTCCATCGAACGTATCGAAGTGGTACGTGGCCCGATGTCTTCACTGTATGGTTCTGATGCGCTCGGCGGCGTGGTGAACATCATCACTAAAAAAATCGGCCAGAAATGGTCAGGCACCGTAACGGTAGATACCACCATTCAGGAACATCGCGATCGCGGTGACACCTACAACGGCCAGTTCTTCACTAGTGGACCGCTGATTGATGGCGTGCTGGGGATGAAAGCTTACGGCAGCCTGGCAAAACGTGAAAAGGATGACCCGCAGAGTTCCTCTACCACCGATACCGGAGAAACGCCACGTATTGAAGGATTCTCCAGCCGCGACGGCAATGTTGAATTTGCCTGGACGCCGAATCAAAATCACGATTTTACCGCTGGTTACGGTTTCGACCGCCAGGATCGCGATTCTGACTCGCTGGACAAAAACCGCCTCGAACGCCAGAACTACTCCGTAAGTCATAATGGGCGCTGGGATTACGGCACCAGCGAACTGAAATATTACGGTGAGAAAGTCGAGAATAAAAACCCAGGCAACAGTAGCCCGATTACTTCCGAAAGTAACACGGTTGATGGCAAATACACGCTGCCGCTGACGGCTATCAATCAGTTTGTCACGGTTGGTGGTGAATGGCGCCATGACAAACTTAGCGATGCGGTAAACCTGACTGGCGGCACCAGCACTAAAACATCTGCCAGCCAGTACGCGCTGTTTGTGGAAGATGAATGGCGGATCTTCGAGCCGCTGGCGCTGACGACCGGCGTGCGTATGGACGATCACGAAACCTACGGCGAACACTGGAGCCCACGTGCCTATCTGGTCTATAACGCCACCGATACCGTAACAGTAAAAGGCGGCTGGGCAACGGCCTTTAAAGCGCCTTCGCTATTACAACTTAGCCCCGACTGGACGACCAACTCCTGCCGTGGCGCATGCAAGATAATTGGTAGCCCGGATCTGAAACCAGAAACCAGCGAAAGCTGGGAGCTGGGGCTTTACTACATGGGCGAAGAAGGTTGGCTGGAAGGCGTTGAATCCAGCGTAACCGTCTTCCGCAATGATGTGAAAGATCGTATTAGCATCAGCCGTACGTCTGACGTCAATGCTGCGCCGGGTTACCAAAACTTTGTCGGTTTTGAAACGGGGGCAAACGGTCGACGTATACCGGTGTTCAGCTACTACAACGTCAATAAAGCACGTATCCAGGGCGTGGAAACCGAGTTGAAAATCCCGTTCAACGACGAATGGAAGTTGTCACTCAACTACACCTACAACGATGGACGCGATGTCAGCAACGGGGAAAACAAACCACTATCCGATCTGCCATTCCATACCGCTAACGGTACGCTGGACTGGAAACCGTTGGCACTGGAAGACTGGTCGTTCTACGTTTCTGGTCACTATACCGGTCAGAAACGAGCCGACAGCGATACCGCTAAAACGCCAGGTGGCTATACAATCTGGAATACCGGCGCGGCCTGGCAGGTGACCAAAGACGTCAAACTGCGCGCAGGCGTGCTGAACCTGGGCGACAAAGATCTGAGTCGTGATGACTACAGCTATAACGAAGACGGACGTCGTTACTTTATGGCAGTGGATTATCGCTTCTGATGAGGAGATGCCCGGCGCGGATATCGCCGGGCATAATGTTTTTTACATCTGGCTCTGAATTTACAATCGGTGGAATTTCGCCAGCAGGGCCAGTGAAAATGTTGTAAGCAAAATGGCAATAACCGCATAAATATACACGCCTGACCATTCCCAGCTATTTTTCACCAAAATAACGGGAACCCCTGCCATTGCGGCACCTACATAGCTAAACAACCCCCTGAATCCCGTAATGGAACCTGCTGCATCTTTATGTGTTACATCCAGACAACCGACAGCGAATAACATATGCGGCCCATACAGCGCAAATCCCATGATAGTAAACAGAATCGCAGTTAAGGTGTAGGAGACATCCTGCACGAGCGGCACGAGAACGATGCAAACACATAAGGCGATGGCAAAGATTAATCCGGTCATCCAGCGGTTACTTTTAAACATAAAATCGGATAAGTACCCTGCCAATAACCCTCCTGCCAGTCCGCCTGCTTCAAACCAGGATATAATCGAGTTCGCTTTGATCAGGCTCCAGTTATGCACCTGAGAATAGTAAATTTGTGGCCAGTCATTAAGGATAGTGCGCGCAATATAGACCGACATATCCCCGAGGATAATGATCCAAACTAATGGGTTGGTAAGAATATATTTAACGAAAATTTGCCAAAAACTGAGATTAACCGGGCTTGCTTTAACTTGAGCGAGTTCTGTCGGGTCGTCGCGCCATTTACCCACGTTAGGCAATCCTAATGTACCGGGACGATCTTTTATCGTAAACAGGGCGGCAACTCCCATAATCAGCGAGATTACACCCGGAACATAAAAGCCCATTTTCCAGCTACCACTAAACGCAATGGCAAAGCTTGTAATCAAGGGAGCAAGACTACCGCCAATATTATGCGCCGCTTCAACGACGGCCCACCAGCGCCCGCGTTCATTTTTTGAGAACCAGGATGCCATGATTTTTGCCATCGGCGGAAAACTGGTTCCCTGAAGGATGGCATTAAGGCTATACAAAATATAGAACGCGGTAACGCTGTCTGAAAAACCAAAAAGGATGTTAACAATACCCACGCCAATAAGTACGGGGCCGGTCATTGCTCGAGGGTTGATTTTATCAACTAACATGCCACCTACAAACTTCATGGAACCATAAAGAATGTAAAAGATAGACGACATGATGGCGAAATCTTGTGCGGTTAATGAAGTATCCGTTAACATCGCCGGCATGGCCGCAGAGAAATTCTTGCGGGTTAAGTAAAACACGGCATAAGAGATAAATACGGATGTTATAATTTCAACGCGAATTTTTTTATAGTCGTGATCAATGTCTTTTTTTTCTTTGACCACGGGTTGATCAGCCTGGCTAAAAATAAAGTTTTTCAAGTTCATCGTGAGTTACCTTTTCTGCGAACCTTATGACGCTATAATTTTTCTTCAATAAGAAAGAGAAGCGACTCGAAACCATTAAAATTAATCTGGTTAGTAATTATTTCCCTGGTTATAGGTTTTGCTTTCCAGGCTACGCCATTTCCGGCATGCAGAAGCATAGGAATATCATTAGCGCCATCACCACAGGCGATGATGTCATCACGGGAAATGGCTAACTCTGCCGCCAGATTTATCAGCGTTTGCTTTTTCTTTTCCGCATTCATAATGGGCAAGGCGATTGAGTCAGTTAATACATCATCATGAATACTAACGGAATTAGAAAATGAAAAATCGAGGTGGTATTTTTCTTTTAATCGCTCAGTAAAGATATCTAATCCTCCAGATATAATTGCTGTCTTGAATCCTTTCTCTTTAAGAATGGGAAGAATAGTCGCAAGACCTGGTGACAAGGTCATCTGTTCACAAACCTGATGCAAAATATCTTTATGCGTTCCTTTAAGCATGCCAATTCGACGGGTAAAACTGGTATCAAAATCGATTTTTCCCTCCATTGCCTCACGAGTTAACGCTGTGATTTTTTCAGATATCCCCATAGTACGAGCAATTTCATCGACGCCTTCTTCTTCAACAAAGGTGGAATCCATATCAAAGGCAATAATCCCTTGGTTGGGTAAGACCGCAGGTTTGCGGAAAAAATCAAACCGTTGATCATCGGCGCAGAGTCGTAAACCAACATAAAAAGCAGTACTGGCAATATAATCAGGTAACGTAAGCTTTAGATAATCTTTATTTATCTGCTCGCTGTAATGTATCGTTAACAAAAAAAACTGAGGGGGTACTTTTAAATTTTTTAAATAATCTTGCAGGCATTTTTTGATGTTGCCGACGCCTGTTGGCGACAAGAAATAAATAATCGTCATTTACCGCTCCTTTTTAGTCACAAAGATTATAATAAGGTTTTATATATGCAGATGTATCCAACAATCACAATTGTGAATGTTAAATAAAAGATAAAAAAGTGCTCTTTTTGATACCCTGGAATAATAAGGTGCTAAAGGTATCGTTTTTGATATCTTTACTACGATATAACTAATGACTAATTTTCCGAGTTGAAGGAATCATTTGCAGAAATGGAAAGCTGTGTAGATATATTCAAAATAGTTCTAGGTCCATCCAGTTCCCGCACTGTCGGACCAATGCGTGCGGCTTATAATTTTGTTTCACAATTGAAACAGCGAGAAGTGTTGCCTCTGTTGCGGAAAATTGATGTTGAACTTTATGGCGCGCTGTCATTGAGCCGCAAGTGTCATAATGTTGATGTCGCGATTTATCTCGGATTACAGGGACAGTTGCCCGATAGTGTGGACATCCGCATGGAAATAGACACCATCAGGCGTGCAGAAAGCGAGGCGATGCTGGAAATTTCGCCAGGTATAGATGTTGGTATTGCCATTCTTTCTAGTCCACAGGCGCACCCGGGACATCCTTATGCGATGACATTTCGTGCCAAAGATGACTGGTTTACACTTTATGAAGAAACCTGGTTTTCTGTCGGCGACGGTCAGGTGCAAAAAGCCGGAGAGGCGAATATTTCCTCCTCTACCGCGTCATATCCTTATGAATTCCAGAACGCAAAAGAATTGTTAATGCTTTGCCAACAAAACGGGTTATCTGTTGCAGCATTAATGATGAAAAATGAACTGCAATTCCATGCTGCTACTTTTCTGCATGAGAACTTCAATACGAAGTGGTTAGTAATGAAGGATGCGATTCATCGTGGTATGCATACTGAAGGGTTGCTTCCCGGACCGTATAAAGTTCCCCGACGCGCCTGCGCTTTGTATAAATCATTGCAGGCGAAGGGATATACCAATGACTTCTTGACGGCGCTGAATTGGGTCAATACTTTTGCCATTGCGGTGAGCGAAGAAAATGCTGCCGGAGGACGAGTCGTGACCGCACCCACCAACGGCGCGAGTGGCATTATCCCCGCGGTGTTGTGCTGGTATGATAAATTTATTCACGAGCTTGATACTTCTGCCGTTACCCGCTTTTTTCTTACCGCCGGCGCTATCGCCATTCTGTTCAAACAAAATGCATCTATTCTGGGCTCTGAAGTTGGTTGTCAGGGCGAAATAGGCGTTGCCAGTTCGATGGCGGCAGCAGGGTTAGCAGAACTCATGGGCGGGTCAGTGGCTCAGGTACTCAGCGCGGCTGAAATTGCGATGGAGCACCATTTAGGTTTGACCTGCGATCCTGTCGGTGGACAGGTACAAATTCCTTGTATTGAGCGAAATGCTATCTCAGCCGTAAAAGCCATCAATGCGGCAACGATGGCGCTGAACCGCATCAGCGAGCCGAGTATCACCCTGGATGAGATTATCGCCGCGATGTATGAAACCGGAAAGGATATGAGCGCCAAATATCGGGAAACTTATCATGGCTGCCTTAGCAAATTACAGCCAAGAAAAAAGGATGCGTAGTATGAAATATAACACAATGAATAATAACGAAATTATTTTATCGCTATGCGCACGCATTAAAGAAACGCGGATCTCATTATCATTGACCCAGCAGCAGTTAGCCGATCGCGCATTGGTGGGTATTGCGACGATAAAGCGGATTGAAAAGGGGGGAAGTTTAAATCTTGATACCCTCATTTCTCTTCTGCGCGCACTTAATAAATTGCAAAATCTCGATGCCATATTGTTCGAAGCAGAAATGCGTAACTTCAACGAAAATGCTTCCAGCGGCGAAGGGGCAGGGCGGCTACAGGTGCGCCAGCAACTGACGGATTTAAACCAGAAGTCTCCAGCCCCGCACGCAGATGACCGTAATTTTAGTGCGGCGCTGGAAAATACCCTTTACTGGTGATTATTCCCGTAAATACTGCGCATGGAAGCGCAGATGATCCTCTATAAAAGAGGCAATGAAGTAATAGCTGTGATCATAACCAGGTTGAATGCGTAACGTCATCGGCCACGCTTTCTGGCGTGCGGCTTCTGCCAGTACTGCAGGTTGAAGCTGGTCGGCAAGAAACTGATCGTTATCACCCTGATCGATAAGCGTCGGAATCGCATCTTGCGCATTGCTGGCGTACATCAGCGCACAGCTATCCCATTCCACCCAACTATTTTTATCCTCGCCCAGGTAGGCGCTAAATGCTTTGATTCCCCAGGGAACACAACACGGATTCACAATCGGCGCAAAGGCGGAAACACTGGTGTATTTGCCAGGATTTTTCAGTGCCATAATCAATGCGCCGTGACCACCCATCGAATGGCCGCTAATAGCGCAGCGATCGCTGACGTTAAATTGCGATTGAATCAGCGTCGGTAATTCATCGCGCAGATAATCATACATCCGGTAATGCGTCGACCACGGCGGTTGTGTGGCGTTAAGATAAAACCCTGCACCCTGGCCCAAATCGTAGCCATCATCGTTAGCAATCTGTTCGCCGCGCGGGCTGGTATCTGGCATCACCAGTACAATCCCCAGTTCTGCCGCTACGCGCTGGGCACCCGCTTTGGTCGTGAAGTTCTCGTCATTACAGGTTAAACCTGAAAGCCAGTACAGCACAGGTGGAGGGGCATTGTCGCAGGGCGGTGGGAGAAAGATGCTGAACGTCATCGGGCAATTTAAGGCACTGGAGTCGTGCCGCCAGCGTTGCTGCCAGCCTTCAAAACAGCGATGCTCTTCGAGCATTTCCATGCGAGGCTCCTTGTTATGTTGTTTGCAATTTTTTCATCATACCGTTTATTCAATGCGTTGTGAGTAACTTTCACTTCCGCATATGCATAACGATGTTTTAACATTTACGGCTGAAAGGCAGCGGCAATTACAATAATTATCGCTGTGAATACTGGATTATGTGCGTCACCTCACGCACAATAATCAGGCTGCTAATCAGCTTAATAACTTTGCCCCCACGTAGGGCGGAGGCGTCACACCTGCAGGAGAAAACATAAATGCCATCACTCAGTAAAGAAGCGGCCCTGGTTCATGAAGCGTTGGTTGCGCGAGGACTGGAAACACCGCTACGCCCGCCCGTGCATGAAATGGATAACGAAACGCGCAAAAGCCTTATCGCCGGTCATATGACCGAAATCATGCAGCTATTGAATCTCGACCTGGCCGATGACAGTTTGATGGAAACGCCGCATCGCATCGCCAAAATGTATGTCGATGAAATTTTCTCCGGTCTGGATTACGCCAACTTCCCGAAAATCACCCTCATTGAGAATAAAATGAAGGTCGATGAAATGGTCACCGTGCGCGATATCACTCTGACCAGCACCTGCGAGCACCATTTTGTCACTATTGATGGTAAAGCGACGGTAGCCTATATCCCGAAAGATTCGGTGATTGGCCTGTCGAAAATTAATCGCATCGTGCAGTTCTTTGCCCAGCGCCCGCAGGTGCAGGAACGTCTGACCCAACAAATCCTCATTGCGCTACAAACGCTGCTGGGTACCAATAACGTGGCTGTCTCCATCGACGCAGTGCATTACTGCGTGAAAGCGCGTGGCATCCGCGATGCAACCAGCGCTACGACAACGACTTCCCTCGGTGGTTTGTTCAAATCCAGTCAGAATACGCGCCACGAGTTTCTGCGTGCTGTGCGTCATCACAACTGATTAAAAGGCAGGAACCATGGAGCGCAACGTCACGCTCGATTTTGTTCGCGGCGTCGCCATTCTGGGGATCCTGCTATTAAACATCAGCGCCTTTGGTTTACCAAAGGCGGCTTATCTCAATCCCGCCTGGTATGGCACGATTACTCCGTCCGACGCCTGGACCTGGGCGTTTTTGGATCTCATCGGTCAGGTAAAATTCCTCACGCTTTTTGCGCTGCTGTTTGGCGCGGGCCTGCAAATGTTGTTGCCGCGCGGCAGACGCTGGATCCAGTCGCGGTTAACACTGTTAGTCTTGCTGGGCTTTATTCACGGTTTATTGTTCTGGGACGGCGATATTCTGCTGGCTTATGGGCTGGTGGGCTTAATCAGTTGGCGACTGGTGCGCGATGCGCCATCGGTAAAAAGTTTATTTAATACAGGCGTCATGCTGTATCTGGTGGGGATTGGCGTTTTGCTGTTGCTGGGGTTGATTTCTGACAGCCAGACCAGTCGTGCCTGGACGCCAGATGCGTCGGCCATTTTGTATGAAAAATACTGGAAACTTCACGGCGGTGTTGAAGCGATCAGTAACCGCGCCGATGGTGTAGGCAACAGTTTGCTGGCGCTGGGCGCGCAGTACGGCTGGCAGCTGGCGGGGATGATGTTAATTGGCGCGGCGCTGATGCGCAGCGGCTGGCTGAAAGGGCAGTATAGCTTGCAACACTATCGGCGTACCGGTTTTGTGCTGGTGGCAATTGGTGTGCTGATTAATCTTCCTGCCATCGCACTGCAATGGCGGCTGGACTGGGCGTATCGCTGGTGTGCCTTCTTACTGCAAATGCCGCGTGAACTTAGCGCGCCGTTTCAGGCAATTGGCTATGCGTCGCTGTTTTATGGCTTTTGGCCGCAATTAAGCCGCTTCAGGCTGGTGGTGGCAATCGCCTGCGTCGGAAGGATGGCGCTAACCAATTATCTATTGCAAACGCTGATTTGTACCACGCTGTTTTACCACCTCGATTTGTTTATGCAGTTTGACCGTCTGGAGTTGCTGGCGTTTGTGGCTCCGGTATGGCTGGCGAACCTGCTTTTCTCTGTTATCTGGCTGCGTTACTTCCGTCAGGGGCCGGTGGAATGGCTCTGGCGTCAGTTAACCTTGCGTGCTGCCGGACCCGCATTATCTAAAACATCCAGATAACGATCTGGATCACATTCATTAACAAAATGACTGTAACCGTTTCCATTGCTGTGACTCGATTCACGAAGTCCTGTATTCAGTGCTGACAAAATAGCCGCCAGCAAGCAGTAATCTACTGCAATCTCATAACAGGTAGTGAATATGATCACCATTCGTGATGTAGCGCGTCAGGCTGGCGTCTCTGTGGCAACGGTTTCCCGGGTGCTCAATAACAGCACGCTGGTAAGTGCCGACACGCGTGAAGCAGTTATGAAAGCGGTGAGTGAGTTGGATTATCGGCCAAATGCCAATGCACAGGCGCTGGCAACTCAGGTGAGCGATACCATCGGCGTGGTAGTAATGGATGTTTCAGATGCATTTTTTGGCGCATTGGTTAAAGCCGTCGATCTCGTTGCCCAGCAACATCAGAAATATGTGTTGATTGGCAATAGCTATCATGAAGCGGAAAAAGAGCGTCACGCCATTGAAGTGCTAATCCGCCAGCGTTGTAACGCGTTGATCGTTCATTCAAAAGCGTTAAGTGACGACGAGCTGGCGCAATTTATGGACAACATTCCCGGTATGGTGCTCATCAATCGGGTTGTGCCAGGCTATGCCCATCGCTGTGTTTGTCTGGATAATATCAGCGGCGCCAGAATGGCGACGCGCATGTTGCTGAATAACGGCCATCAACGTATCGGCTATCTCTCTTCCAGCCACAGCATTGAAGATGACGCAATGCGTAAAGCTGGCTGGATGAGCGCGCTGAAAGATCAGGATATTGTTCCGTCGGAAAGCTGGATTGGCACAGGTACACCGGATATGCCAGGCGGCGAGGCGGCGATGGTTGAACTACTCGGACGCAATCTACAACTTACTGCTGTATTTGCCTATAACGACAATATGGCTGCTGGCGCTCTGACCGCATTAAAAGATAATGGCATTGCTATTCCGTTACATCTCTCAATCATCGGTTTCGATGATATCCCCATTGCTCGTTACACCGACCCGCAATTAACGACCGTGCGTTACCCCATTGCTTCGATGGCAAAATTAGCCACTGAACTGGCCTTGCAGGGGGCAGCAGGCAACATTGATCCGCGTGCCAGCCACTGTTTTATGCCGACGTTAGTGCGTCGCCATTCTGTCGCAATACGCCAGAATGCGGCGGCGATCACTAACTGAGCAAATCAGAGGATGTAACCGCTTTCAATTTGTGAGTGGTTTCACAGTATGTTAACAATGTGGTAGCTATGATTGCACTGTTTTAACGTTGTAACTTGTATGTAACAGTGAGTAATCGCTTTTATCGAGGTTATGGCGTCATCACAACAATTAGAGCCGTTTTATGGAGCGTTACCGGGCATGGAAGAACGAATTTTAAAACGTGAGCTTCGGCGTTCAGTAACACTTCATTAACTATACTGCCCCGCCAAGCATTTATCTCAAGTACTACCCTGCATAAGAAAAACCGGAGATACCATGAACAAGAAGGTGTTAACCCTGTCTGCTGTGATGGCCAGCATGTTATTCGGCGCCGCTGCACACGCTGCTGATACCCGTATTGGTGTGACGATTTATAAATATGACGATAACTTTATGTCTGTGGTGCGTAAGGCTATCGAACAGGATGCGAAAGCAGCACCAGACGTCCAGTTGCTGATGAATGATTCACAGAATGACCAGTCCAAGCAGAACGATCAGATTGATGTGCTGTTGGCGAAAGGGGTGAAGGCCCTGGCAATCAACCTGGTTGACCCGGCAGCTGCGGGTACGGTGATTGAGAAAGCGCGCGGACAAAACGTGCCGGTGGTTTTCTTCAATAAAGAACCTTCCCGTAAAGCGCTGGATAGCTACGACAAAGCCTACTACGTTGGTACTGACTCCAAAGAGTCCGGCATTATCCAGGGCGATCTGATTGCTAAACACTGGGCTGCGAATCAGGGTTGGGATCTCAACAAAGATGGTCAGATTCAGTTCGTACTGCTGAAAGGCGAGCCGGGCCATCCGGATGCAGAAGCACGTACCACTTACGTGATTAAAGAGCTGAACGACAAAGGCATCAAAACTGAACAGTTACAGTTAGATACCGCTATGTGGGACACCGCTCAGGCGAAAGATAAGATGGACGCCTGGCTGTCTGGCCCGAACGCCAACAAAATCGAAGTGGTTATTGCTAACAACGATGCGATGGCAATGGGCGCGGTTGAAGCGCTGAAAGCACACAACAAGTCCAGCATTCCGGTGTTTGGCGTTGATGCGTTGCCAGAAGCACTGGCGCTGGTGAAATCCGGTGCGCTGGCTGGCACCGTGCTGAATGATGCCAACAACCAGGCGAAAGCGACTTTTGATCTGGCGAAAAACCTGGCCGATGGCAAGGGCGCCGCTGACGGCACCAACTGGAAAATCGACAACAAAGTGGTGCGCGTACCTTATGTTGGCGTAGATAAAGATAACCTGGCTGAATTCAGCAAGAAATAAGACTGAACGGGCGCAATAGTTTATTGCGCCCTTATTGTATGGCCAACAAGGTAAAATTATATGGTCAGCTCAACGACTCCGTCATCAGGTGAATACTTGTTGGAAATGAGCGGTATCAACAAGTCCTTTCCCGGTGTGAAGGCTCTTGATAATGTCAATTTAAAAGTTCGGCCACATTCCATCCATGCTTTAATGGGGGAGAATGGTGCGGGAAAATCGACATTATTAAAATGCCTGTTCGGTATCTATCAAAAAGATTCCGGCACCATTTTATTTCAGGGTAAAGAAATCGATTTTCACTCTGCCAAAGAAGCGCTGGAAAACGGTATTTCGATGGTACATCAGGAATTAAACCTGGTATTGCAACGTTCGGTCATGGACAACATGTGGCTGGGGCGATATCCCACCAAAGGCATGTTTGTCGATCAGGACAAAATGTACCGCGAAACGAAAGCGATTTTTGATGAACTGGAAATTGATATCGATCCACGTGCGCGCGTCGGGACATTATCTGTTTCGCAAATGCAGATGATCGAAATTGCTAAAGCGTTTTCCTATAACGCGAAAATTGTGATTATGGATGAACCGACTTCTTCGTTAACCGAAAAAGAGGTTAATCATCTGTTCACTATTATTCGTAAATTAAAGGAACGCGGCTGCGGTATTGTCTATATCTCGCATAAAATGGAAGAGATTTTCCAGTTATGTGATGAAGTTACCGTATTGCGCGACGGTCAGTGGATCGCGACCGAACCGCTGGAAGGGCTGACGATGGACAAGATCATTGCCATGATGGTTGGTCGTTCTCTTAACCAGCGTTTCCCGGATAAAGAAAACAAGCCGGGGGAAGTGATCCTCGAAGTGCGTAACCTGACGTCACTGCGCCAGCCGTCGATTCGTGATGTCTCGTTTGACCTGCATAAAGGGGAGATCCTCGGTATTGCCGGGCTGGTGGGGGCGAAACGTACCGATATTGTTGAGACGTTATTTGGCATTCGCGAGAAATCTGCTGGCACCATTACGTTGCATGGCAAAAAGATCAATAACCATAACGCCAACGAAGCCATTAACCACGGATTCGCGTTGGTAACTGAAGAACGCCGCTCAACAGGAATTTATGCCTATCTGGATATCGGATTTAACTCGTTAATTTCCAATATTCGCAATTACAAAAACAAAGTTGGCTTGCTGGATAATTCGCGGATGAAAAGTGATACCCAGTGGGTCATTGATTCGATGCGGGTAAAAACGCCAGGTCATCGGACACAAATTGGTTCGCTTTCCGGTGGTAATCAGCAAAAGGTGATTATTGGTCGCTGGTTACTCACGCAACCGGAAATATTAATGCTCGACGAGCCAACGCGCGGAATTGATGTCGGGGCGAAGTTTGAAATTTATCAGTTAATTGCCGAACTGGCGAAGAAAGGCAAGGGGATTATTATTATCTCCTCTGAAATGCCAGAGTTGTTAGGGATAACAGACCGTATTCTGGTGATGAGCAATGGCCTCGTTTCCGGAATTGTCGATACAAAAACAACAACGCAAAACGAAATTCTGCGTCTTGCGTCTTTGCACCTTTAAGATTAGGGGCTTCCCATGAGTGCGTTAAATAAGAAAAGTTTTCTTACTTACCTGAAAGAGGGCGGTATTTACGTCGTTCTTTTAGTTTTGCTGGCCATTATAATTTTCCAGGACCCAACATTTTTAAGTCTGTTGAACTTAAGTAATATTCTTACCCAGTCATCGGTGCGTATTATTATCGCGCTCGGCGTGGCAGGGTTAATTGTCACCCAGGGGACAGACCTTTCTGCAGGTCGCCAGGTGGGGCTGGCGGCAGTAGTAGCGGCGACGTTATTGCAGTCGATGGATAACGCCAACAAAGTATTCCCGGAAATGGCAACTATGCCGATTGCGCTGGTTATTCTGATTGTCTGTGCTATTGGCGCGGTTATCGGTTTGATCAACGGCCTGATTATCGCTTATCTCAACGTGACGCCGTTCATAACCACTCTCGGCACGATGATCATCGTTTACGGCATTAACTCGCTCTATTACGACTTTGTTGGTGCGTCGCCGATTTCTGGTTTCGACAGTGGTTTCTCCACGTTTGCCCAGGGCTTTATTGCGCTGGGGAGTTTCCGGCTCTCTTACATCACCTTCTACGCCCTGATTGCGGTGGCGTTCGTCTGGGTACTGTGGAACAAAACCCGTTTCGGTAAGAACATTTTTGCAATTGGCGGTAACCCGGAAGCGGCGAAAGTTTCTGGTGTCAACGTTGGACTGAACCTGCTGATGATCTATGCGTTGTCTGGTGTGTTCTATGCCTTCGGCGGAATGTTAGAAGCCGGACGTATCGGCTCTGCCACCAACAACCTCGGCTTTATGTATGAGCTGGATGCTATCGCGGCGTGCGTGGTGGGCGGCGTATCATTCAGCGGCGGTGTGGGGACGGTCATTGGCGTGGTGACCGGGGTCATTATCTTTACGGTCATCAACTATGGTCTGACGTACATTGGCGTAAACCCGTACTGGCAGTACATCATCAAAGGGGCGATTATTATCTTCGCCGTGGCGCTGGATTCACTGAAGTACGCGCGTAAGAAGTGATGTGAAGGCGGGCATTGCCGGATGCAACGCTGGCGCGTTTTATCCGGTCTACAATGGGTTCAACATACTGATTTGTATGGTTTTGTAGGCCGGATAAGGCGTTTACGCCGCATCCGGCAATCGGTATCAAATGCCGGATGCGATGCTGGTTCTACAACGTTACCGGATGTTCTTTCTCACCTTTTTTAAACTTCACTTCCCCAAGATCAATACAACCAACCGGGCAGACGTGACCGCAAAGCAAACAACCGACGCATTTCTCGGTATTACAATGTGGCGTGCGCGTTTTCTCATTCCACTCCATTGCCTGATGACCGCCGTCGTAACAGGAAATATAACAGCGCCCACAGCCAACACATTTATCGAGATTGATGTTGGGATAGACGATATAACTGCGGTCTAAATCTTCTGCCGGAACAATATTATGATTCGCCAGCCCCACCATTTCCTGCAACGAGGCAAATCCCTGATCGGCAAGGTAATGCGACAACCCGCTCGTCATATCTTCCACAATGCGATAACCGTACTGCATAATGCCTGTGGTCACCTGCAACGTTGCCGCGCCGAGCAATAAAAACTCCGCTGCATCTTCCCAGGTTTCAATACCGCCGATACCGCTGATCGGGAAATCGCGCAGTTCTGGATGCGTGCGCATTTGCTGAATAAAGCGCAGGGCGATCGGTTTCACCGCTTTACCGGAATAACCGGAAATACTCGATTTACCGTTGACGATCGGCATACCGATTTTCTGATTAAGATCGATATTGGTGATGGATTTGACGGTGTTAATCGCCGCAATGCCGTCTGCGCCGCCGCGTTTCGCCGCCAGCGCCACTTCGCACATATCACCGATATTCGGCGTCATCTTCGCCAGCATTGGCAGCGTAGAACCACGTTTCACCGCTCGACAATATTTCTCTACCAGTTCCGGGCTTTGCCCGACATCGCTCCCCATCGCATGGGAAGTCATTTGCGGACAGGAGAAGTTACACTCGATCATATCGGCGCCAGCTTTTTGCACCAGACGCGCCAGATCTTCCCACTGTTGCTCATTTTCCCCCATGATCGAGGCGATCAATACTTTGTCGGGGTAATCTTCTTTCAGTCGACGCAGGGCAGCCAGATTCTCCTCCAGCGGATGCTCGGCAATCTGCTCCATATTTTTGAAGCCAATAAATCCGGTATCTTCTTTTACCAGATGATCAAAACGCGGCGAGACTTCATTAGCGATAAAAAAACCGATCGTTTTAAATACCACTCCGCCCCAGCCTGTGTCGTAGGCTTTGGCGCACATCTCGTAGCAATTGCCAACCGGCGAAGAAGAGAGGCAGAACGGGTTGGGAAACTTCACGCCGCAAAAGGTAATAGAAAGATCTTTCGTTAACATGAGCAAGCCCCCTCTAAATAATGATGAATCGCCTCGGCGGCTTCTTTCCCGGTCTTCACGGCATAAACTACGGTTTTGTCACCCTCAACAATATCGCCAGCGGCAAACAGTTGCGGGTCGCAGGTCTGGTAATTTTGCGTTTCGATGGTGTTACGCTGTGGTTCCAGTGCGGAAAAAGCAGCAAGTTCGGCATGTTGACCTACGGCGAGAATAATTTTGTCCGCCGCCATCGTTAGTTCACCTGGTAAACGAACATGCTTAAAGGTGACTTTATTGCTGTCTACTGCCACTGGCGTAAAGCCATCAATAATCGATACACCCAATTTCTGGGCGCTGGTGAACTCTTTCTTGCTTGCCGGAAACGCATCTAACTCTTCGCGCGCTACACAGGTCACCGCCTGACAACCAAGAACTTTCAGCGTGCTGGCAACGTCCATCGCGACATCGCCGCCGCCAATAATTAATGCGCTCTGTGGGATGCTGATATCACCTTGCGCCTGGCGCGCGCGTTGCAAGAAATCGACGGCTATTTCAACGTCGCTGTGTTCAAACAGCGGCAGACCAGAACCGCTCGATAACCCCACGGTGACCAGTACCGCTCGGTTTTCTGCTTTCAATTGTTCCAGCGTGAGCGTTTTACCAATCTCGTAATTGCACTTAATGGTCACACCCATTTTTTCGATACGGGCGATTTCTGCATCCAGCACCGATTGCGGCAAACGAAATTGCGGAATACCGTTACGCAGCCAACCACCTGGCTGTGCTTCTTTTTCATAAATCGTGACGTCGTATCCCCGGTTGGTCAGTGTCACACTAGCTTGTAATCCGGCGGGGCCTGCACCAATAATCGCCACTTTGCCGAGCGTTTTACTGCCGGGCTGATAAATTTCCATTCCGGTTTGCTGTTCGAAATCAGTAACAAAACGCTGTAAGCGACCAATATCAATCGGGTCGTCGACCCCGGCTCGTGTACAACCGCGCTGGCATAATTTTTCCGTCGGGCATACTCTGGCGCAAACGGCACCGAGCGCGTTATTTTCGCGAATTGTCTCGGCAGCACCTTTAAAGTTACGAAAATAAATGGAGCGAATAAATTTTCCCGGATCGGTTTGTGCCGGACAAGCCTGACTACAGGGCGCGTCGTGACATAATAAACAGCGAGAGGCTTCTTTAATCGCCAGTAAAGGCGTAAAAGCCGGAGTGAGTTCATCCAGATAATTTTGTTGCGGCATGTGATCTTCCTTAATGCTATAGGTAATTAAGGCGAGCGTTTAGTAAATATATGTACTGATATGAAGGCTAAGCGTGCGGGGAAATTTAAACTGTGAAAAGATTCACAAATAGCTGCGGTTAAGAATGTGATATCCGCAGCTTATCAGGTGAAGTAATAATTATTCTCAATAATTAACTGGAGAGGGGGATATTAACGATAGAAAATAAGATAAATAATCATGCCAACAGATAAAAGTCCGAAACCGCTATACGCCACCATATAAGCAAAGAAGAGCCGCGGATTTTTTTCGCGCCAGACATACACCGGTTCCGGCGAATTTTTAACTCGTTTATCAATCGCGCCAGCACGCCAGCCTTTCCACGCTTCGCGAAAACAAAATACAGGGATCAGGAAAAAAACGGCAACGACAAAAAACTGCTGTACATCCATAACTACTTTCCTTGTTTCTTTTGTAATTCAAGTAACTGCTCGGGCGTGACGGCGGGATAGCCCTGCGCATCTTCCGGCACTTGATGCATTGCCGGAATAGGGACCAATGGACCTAAAAAGCGCGGCTCACGTTTAAAAATATAAAGGTCAGCCAGTGCGCCGAAACGGGCGGCAAATTCGCGAATACGTACCGACCACATATCTTTTGGTGATGGTACGGCATAACACTGGGCCTGAATACCCATATGTAAAGCAATAAATAATGCCCGCTCACAGTGAAAACGCTGGGTGATAATAATGAAATCGTTTGTATCGAACACTTTGCGCGTGCGTACGATGGAATCCAGCGTTCGGAATCCCGCGTAATCGAGAACAATATCAGAGGGGTCGACGCCGGCGGCTATTAAATCTTTGCGCATGGTCATCGGCTCGTTATAACTTTGCAACGCATTATCGCCGCTAAGTAATAGATAGTTCACCTTACCGCTGTTATATGCATTAATCGCCCCCTGAATACGGTAGCGGTAATACTGATTAATGACTCCGGTGCGATAATACTTTGCCGTGCCAAGCACCACACCGACCTGACGGTAGGGGAGATCCTGCAATTCGTCGTAGATATAAGGCGCGGTTTTCCAGCTCATCCAGCGATCGAGGCCGAGCACAGTTAACAGCAGCAAGCCGATCATGACTAACAGGCTGTAGAACACGCGCTTTAACATGCAGAAAACTCGATCTTGGGGAATTTCAATCAGGCTACTTTACCTGCGGGCTTTGCGCAAGAAACGGCAAACTGTTTGCCGGGATTTTCGACACCGGGATAAGTTGGCAAGCCTGATGCGACGCCTGGCGCGTCTTATCAGGCCTACAAAACATACCAGACCAGTAGGCCGGATAAGCGTAACGCATCCGGCATAAGGCTTAAGCGAGGAGAACGCGGTCGATGTTGTTACAACCGAGGGCTTTCAGTGTTGCTGAGGTTGCATCCCATTGAATCAACGGTGCGTCGGCTTTTTCTGCCAGAATCGCGCGCTGAATATCCGGGTAATCATAACCTTTGAGATTCAACAGAATTAACGCGGCCTGTAACGGTGGCAGCGTAGGGTTGAACGCCGCGTTTTCCGCATAACTACCACTGAAAATACGGCCATCTTTACATTCCAGCGCCACTCCGCTGGGAGACTTGCTATAAGGCATGTGTGAACGGTTCGCCGCGGCAATCGCTGCCTGAGAAAGTGCATCGCCAGTTAACGTAAAGCCGTGATCCTGCTCGTCCATCAGCAGCGTTTTAATCTCCAGATCTTTTGGTCCAAAGGCATCCGGCAGATAGTCACGCAGTGCGTGCGCTTCGCGACCTGGTAGATGAATACGCAGATCCAGACCGCTGTTCAGTTCATTCATAAACTGACGGCAGTGACCACAAGGGGTGTAGTTAACGGTAATGGCCGCGAGAGCTTTCTCACCGCTTAACCAGGCGTGGCTGATTGCACTTTGTTCGGCATGAACGGTTTGCTGCATTGTTGCACCAATAAATTCCATATTGGCACCGAAATACCATGTACCACTCACGCCGCGTGCAATAGCGCCAACGTTAAAATTTGACAATGGCGTACGCGCACAGGCCGCAGCCAGCGGTAGCAGTGCGAAAGCCAGCGCGTCTTCGTCCAGCCCTGTTGCGCTCTTAAGCGAAGAGACTTGCTCCCCGGTCAACAAAGCGGGGAAGTACTTGTCTGCCAGAATAGGTTCCAGCGCAGATTGCAAGTTATCCGCAAGTTGGGCAAAAGCAGTTTGAAAACGTGGATGCATGGCGTTGCCTCATAATCATGTAATGGGATAACAGTTTACGAACCTGTTATGGCTTTATATGTGATCTGAATCTCATTAATCATGCAACGCGTGAAACTTGCATCGAAAATGCGCGACGCATCGCAAATTTTAGCGCATTACTGCCAGGATAATCGGGAAAAGAAACGGTGCGAGCAGCGAGGTAATAATCCCGCATAGCACCAACGCCAGCGAACTAAATGCGCCTTCCTGATAATCCAGTTCGGCACAGCGTGCCGTACCGAGGGCGTGAGAAGCCGTCCCCATCGCCAGACCGCGCGCCGCTTTAGTACGAATACGCATTGCATTAAGCAACGTATGACCAAAGACCGCGCCGAGGATCCCGACGAAAATGACACAAACTGCGCTAATTGCCGGAATACCGCCAATACTCCCGCCGACCGCCATCGCAATTGGCGTAGTGACCGATTTCGGTAAGATTGACGCAGCAATTTCCGGTGAAGCCCCCATCAACAATGCCACGCAAGTCCCCGTCACCATCGCTACCACGCTGCCGACAAAACAGATGGTGATGATTGATTTCCAGCGGGCGCGGATCTGATGCAGCTGTTCATATAAAGGATAGGCCAGCGCGACGACTGCCGGTTGCAGCAGATCGTTTAACACTTCGCTGCCTTTAAAGTAGCTGTCGTAAGAGATGCCGGTCAGCAAGAGAAAAGGAATGATCACCACCATTGCCACCAGTAACGGGTTAAGCAGTGGAAACTTATACCGCGCTGCCAGTTTGCGTGCGGCAAAAAAGACAATCAACGTTAGTGGTAATGACCACCAGATATTTGCCATCATTCTTCTGATCCTTTCTGACCTACGACTTTACGTTCACCGTGCACCAGGTGCGAGCTCCAGCTCACCACCAGAAAAACCACCAGCGTACTGACTGCACAGGAAACTACTACCGGGCCAAACTGCGCGCGTAGTAAATCAAAATATTGCATTACGCCTACGCCAATAGGCACAAACAATAGCGCCATATAGCGAATTAAAACGTAACACCCCGGATTGACCCACTTCGCCGGAAGAATTTGCAAGGCCAGCAGGACAAACAGGATTAACATCCCGATGATGCTGCCCGGAATGGTTACCGGTAGCAGGGATGCAATGAAAATGCCTGCATACAGGCAGGCATAAATCAGGACGAAAGCGCGTAAATATTGCCAGATAATGTTCAGTGTCTTACTCATAATCAACACCCCAGATGAGATGGATTCATCATACAATTAATTCGTAAAACGTGCTACCGATCACATTAAGAATTCATCGCTTATTTTTCGCGCCTGGGTATGACGATGTGAGCAGCGAACTCAGGCAAATCTGCTTTTTCGCAACAGCAAGTGTGTTTGCCATAGATCAAGCATAGAGAGGGATTGTAGCTTTGCAGTAATCTCACTCGGCAGACCTTTAATCCGCTGACCGGAGGCGCTAACATAGCGCCTCATTTTTTTGCGGGTGATGATATGCGTGTGTTACTGGCGCCAATGGAGGGGGTACTTGACTCTCTGGTGCGCGAATTGCTGACCGAAGTTAACGACTACGATCTGTGCATCACTGAGTTTGTTCGCGTGGTGGATCAACTGCTGCCGGTAAAAGTTTTTCATCGCATTTGCCCTGAGCTACAAAATGCCAGCCGTACTCCTTCAGGGACGCTGGTGCGCGTACAGTTGCTGGGGCAGTTCCCGCAATGGCTGGCAGAGAATGCCGCCCGTGCGGTGGAATTAGGTTCCTGGGGCGTGGATCTTAACTGCGGCTGCCCGTCGAAAACGGTTAACGGCAGCGGCGGTGGGGCAACGTTGCTGAAAGATCCTGAACTCATCTACCAGGGCGCGAAAGCGATGCGCGAAGCCGTACCGGCGCATTTGCCCGTCAGCGTGAAAGTGCGTCTGGGCTGGGACAGTGGCGAGAAGAAATTTGAAATTGCCGATGCTGTTCAGCAAGCTGGAGCTACGGAACTGGTCGTGCATGGGCGGACAAAAGAACAGGGTTACCGTGCAGAGCATATCGACTGGCGGGCGATTGGCGAGATTCGCCAGCGGCTGAATATTCCGGTGATTGCCAATGGTGAAATCTGGGACTGGCAGAGTGCGCAACAATGCATGGCTATCAGCGGCTGCGACGCGGTGATGATTGGGCGCGGGGCGCTCAATATTCCCAACCTGAGTCGGGTGGTGAAATATAACGAACCGCGAATGCCGTGGCCGGAGGTCGTTGCATTGCTGCAAAAGTATACCCGTCTGGAGAAACAGGGAGATACCGGGTTATATCACGTCGCGCGGATTAAGCAGTGGTTGAGTTATTTACGTAAAGAATATGATGAAGCAACGGGATTATTTCAGCATGTGCGGGTGTTGAATAATTCCCCTGATATCGCAAAGGCTATTCAGGCAATTGATATTGATAAGCTGCGATAATAGTGGAATCGCAGCATATTAGAGACAAGGAATCGCTTATTCAGCTTCATCGTTTTGTTGCGCTCCTTTCATGTTCTAAGCCATATATTGCAACTGGCGCAAGGAGCGCGCAGGGGGCGGCCAATCGCCGCCGCCCCCTGCACCCCCGGGCTCTGGCGAACAAAATCGCCGCTGCGCGGTACCCTCGGCTTATCCCTTACGGCTACCGGGTCGGGCGCGAGGTAACATCCCTGTAAGACGCGCCCTCAGCCCACATCCATGTGGGCTGCCACGGCCTCCAGGGAACGCCTCGGCGATTTTGACGCCACCAACACCGGAGCTGTTTGTAAATCAAGTACACAAAACATCTAATACTATCCAGACTACCTATCTGCCATATCTGGTTTATCTGATATTCTAAAATATCATCTTAAATACGCCAGTCACCACCAGTAGCCCAATCAGGAAAATAATCAATACTGCCCAGAGTATAATTTTCATTGGCGTTCCTTTATTTGTGAGTGCTGAATAAGTATAGGTAAAAATGAAACCCTTTGCCGTTATCCATAAACGATTAAGATAAATCAGAGAATATCATTCACTTGCTGTATATTTTTCTGGATATGTCGCTTTATTTCCACTGATGTATTGCCACGCGAAACTAAAAAATATATCGCCACACACGGTAATCTCCGCGCACCGTTTCTTACCTGATTATTCCCTATGAATCGTGATTCATTTAATGCAGCAAGCGTCTGTTTTCCGCTTTTAATTTTGTTGGCAGGATGTGCGCCTGTACACGAAACTCGTCAGGCGTTAAGCCTGCAAACGCCTGCCACGCAAGTGGACACAGCGTTACCTGCGGCATTGAAAAACGGTTGGCCAGACAGCCAGTGGTGGCTGGAATACCACGATAATCAACTCACTTCCTTAATTAATAATGCAATACAGAACGCGCCGGATATGCAGGTAGCTGAACAGCGCATTCAACTGGCTGAAGCGCAGGCGAAAGCAGTAGCGACCCAGGATGGCCCGCAGGTAGATTTTTCTGCGGATATGGAACGGCAAAAAATGTCAGCTGAAGGGTTAATGGGGCCGTTTGCCCTGAACGATCCAGCAGCTGGCACCACGGGACCCTGGTACACCAACGGTACTTTTGGTTTAACGGCAGGCTGGCATCTTGATATCTGGGGAAAGAATCGGGCGGAAGTCACTGCTCGACTGGGGACGGTTAAAGCGCGGGCGGCTGAACGTGAGCAGACCCGGCAATTGCTGGCTGGCAGCGTGGCACGCCTGTACTGGGAGTGGCAAACCCAGGCGGCGTTAAACACGGTCTTGCAGCAAATCGAAAAAGAGCAGAACACCATTATTGCGACCGATCGCCAGCTCTATCAGCGTGGAATTACCTCTTCGGTTGAAGGTGTGGAAACCGATATTAATGCCAGTAAAACCCAGCAACAGCTCAACGATGTCGCGGGTAAGATGAAAATTATCGAGGCGCGATTAAGTGCGCTCACCAACTATCAGCAAAGCGCATTGAAGCTACATCCGGTCGCGTTGCCGAAAGTGGCAAGCCAGCTTCCTGATGAACTGGGATATTCCTTGCTGGCCCGGCGGGCAGATTTGCAGGCGGCACATTGGTACGTCGAGTCGTCGTTAAGTACCATCGACGCAGCAAAAGCGGCATTTTATCCCGACATCAATCTGATGGCCTTCCTGCAACAGGATGCTTTGCATTTAAGCGATCTTTTTCGTAGCTCCGCCCAACAGATGGGCGTCACGGCGGGGCTGACATTGCCAATATTCGACAGCGGCAGGCTTAACGCCAATCTTGACATTGCGAAAGCCGAAAGCAACTTGTCGATTGCCAACTACAACAAAGCCGTGGTCGAGGCGGTGAATGACGTGGCGCGGGCGGCGAGTCAGGTTCAGACACTGGCAGAGAAAAACCAGCATCAGGCGCAAATTGAGCGCGATGCTTTGCGTGTGGTGGGGCTGGCGCAGGCGCGATTTAACGCGGGTATCATCGCTGGTTCCCGCGTTAGTGAAGCCAGAATTCCGGCGCTTCGCGAACGAGCCAACGGCCTGCTTTTACAAGGGCAATGGCTGGATGCCTCCATTCAACTCACCAGTGCGTTGGGCGGGGGCTACAAACGCTGAGGCTATGCGCTTTCTATACTTAACGTTTAGTCAGCGTCAGGCGGAGAACCCAATGGCACAGGTCGCGATTATTACTGCTTCTGATTCAGGGATAGGTAAAGCGTGCGCGTTATTACTGGCGCAGTAAGGTTTTGATATTCAATGGGTAATATTTTTTTTAGGCATGATAAGACGCGCAAGCGTCGCATCAGGCATAGAGCACCTGTTGCCGGATGCGGCGTGAACGCCTTATCCGAGACAACAGCTTTACGCCTGATTATCTGGCTTTTTCTTCCCTCGCCGTTTCAGCCACCAGCGAACGCCAACCACCAGAGCCACAGCCAGAATCAACCAAACCCAGTGTTTTAGATGCTGGTCAAGATCGTGCAACCACGGCGCAATCACCTGACCACCTGCGTAGCCAATAGTGGTAAAAATCAGCGCCCAGGCAAATGCGCCGAGAATATTCAGCGGTAGAAATATTTTCGGCGGAAGCTGACTGGCGCCAATCAGCGTCGGACCAATCACCCGAAAGCCATACATAAAACGTGTACCAATAACAAACAGATACGGATGACGTTGGATCAGCTTTTGGGCATGCTCGATTTTGTCCTGATGTTTTGAGAAGCGTCGTAACAGCTTGCCGCCAAACTGCCGTCCACACAGATAAAGCGCCTGGTCGCCAATCATGCCGCCAAGTGCTACGGAAAGTACCACCAGCGGGAATTTCAGTAGCCCCTGATGTACGGCAACACCACCGAGCAAGGTGACGGTTTCACCTTCAGCCAGACTGCCAAGTACCAGCGCGGCATAACCATATTGTGAGATGAGTGTATTGAGATCCATAAGCCAGTCTGTCTCCCTTTGGTTGCCTGTAAGCATACACCCAGTGAATTATTTGCGCAGAAAAAGCCCCACTGTGTGGCGCACTAATTTAGTAATCGCACAAAAAATAATCACAAGCTGACTTATACTTGAACTGTCAGGTTCATGAACTCACAACAAGGGGGCGGTATGAGCCATGTCTGGGGGCTGTTTTCCCATCCCGATCGTGAAATGCAGGTGATTAATCGTGAAAACGAAACGATTTCTCATCACTACACCCACCACGTTTTGCTGATGGCGGCGATTCCGGTGATTTGCGCTTTCATTGGCACCACGCAAATCGGCTGGAATTTTGGCGATGGTACTATCCTGAAGTTATCCTGGTTTACCGGACTGGCTTTGGCTGTCTTGTTTTATGGCGTTATGCTGGCTGGGGTCGCGGTGATGGGGCGAGTCATCTGGTGGATGGCGCGCAATTACCCACAGCGCCCGTCGCTTGCGCACTGTATGGTCTTCGCGGGATACGTCGCGACGCCGCTGTTTTTAAGCGGTCTGGTAGCGCTTTACCCGCTGGTCTGGCTGTGTGCTCTGGTCGGCACGGTGGCGCTGTTTTACACGGGGTATCTGCTTTATCTCGGTATTCCAAGCTTCCTGAATATCAACAAAGAGGAAGGTCTTAGCTTCTCCAGTTCGACACTGGCGATTGGCGTGCTAGTGCTGGAAGTCCTGCTTGCTCTTACCGTCATACTATGGGGGTACGGTTATCGTCTGTTCTAGAAAGTTCTTTTGTGTTGCATTGCTGGCGTAAATGTCAGCAATGCAGCATTTCCTCACGATTCTCCTTTGACGACCGCACTTTTTGCTCGTTATGATGGCTTCGCTAGCCTCAGTAAATCCTTACTCCGGCGGTGCGCAACCCGTGCGCGTGAACCACTATTTGAATGCTCATCATGCCGAAATTTCGAGTTTCTTTATTTAGCCTGGCCCTGATGCTGGCTGTGCCTTTTGCACCGCAGGCCGCTGCGAAAACGGCAGCCGCTGCCACCGCTTCGCAGCCGGAAATTGCTTCCGGTAGCGCGATGATTGTTGATCTCAATACCAACAAAGTGATCTATTCGAACCACCCGGATCTGGTGCGTCCGATTGCCTCAATCACCAAATTAATGACCGCGATGGTTGTGCTGGATGCGCGACTGCCGCTGGATGAAAAATTAAAAGTAGACATCAGCCAGACGCCGGAGATGAAAGGGGTCTATTCGCGCGTACGACTGAATAGCGAAATCAGCCGCAAAGATATGCTGCTTCTGGCGCTGATGTCCTCAGAAAACCGCGCGGCGGCGAGCCTGGCACATCATTATCCTGGCGGTTATAACGCGTTTATTAAAGCAATGAATGCGAAAGCAAAAGCTCTCGGGATGAACAACACGCGCTTTGTTGAACCGACCGGGCTATCGGTGCATAACGTTTCAACTGCACGTGACCTGACCAAATTGTTGATTGCCACCAAACAGTATCCGTTGATCGGTCAGTTAAGTACCACCCGTGAAGATATGGCGACCTTCTCTAACCCGTCGTATACGCTGCCGTTCCGCAATACTAACCATCTGGTGTATCGCGATAACTGGAATATCCAGCTAACCAAAACCGGCTTTACCAATGCAGCAGGGCATTGCCTGGTGATGCGCACGGTTTTTAATAATAAACCGGTGGCGCTGGTGGTGATGGATGCGTTTGGCAAATATACCCATTTTGCCGATGCCAGCCGCCTGCGTACATGGATTGAAACCGGCAAAGTAATGCCCGTTCCGGCAGCGGCGTTGAGCTATAAAAAACAAAAAGCCGCCCAGATGGCGGCGGGGCAGACGGCACAAAACGATTAAGTTTAATCACTGTTGGTATTGCCTGATGCGACGCTTGCGCGTCTTATCAGGCCTACAAAATGCGCCGTACCTGTAGGCCGGATAAGGCGTTTACGCCGCATCCGGCAGTCGGCGCACGATGCCTGATGCGATGCTGGCGCGTCTTATCAGGCCTACAAAATGTGCCGTACCCGTAGGCCGGATAAGGCGTTTACGCCGCATCCGGCTATATTTACTTCACTTCCTGCCAGTTTTTCCGTTTACTGGTTTTACCGATCCCAGGATTCATACTGTTGGTCGGATCATTCTCGCGATAGAACTTCTGCAGCGTCTCCGGTGCTTTATACAAATGACCGACGTTATGCTCGGCAGGATATTGCGCGCCGCGCTGGCGTAACAATTCCAGCATCTGTTCCTTCAATGCATGCACATCCACGCCTTTCTTAACGATGTAATCCTGGTGGAAGACATAGCACATAAAATGCCCGTAATAGAGCTTATGCACCAACTGACTGTCGATTTCCGGCGGCAGATGTTCATACCACTCGGTGTCATTACGCCGCAGAGCAATATCCAGTGCCAGAATGTCTTCGACTTCATCGGAATGTACCGCCTGATAACGTATCGCTGCACCCGCAGCCGCGAAACGGTGTAAAAACGCTTTATTACCTTCCTCCGGCGTACAGACAAAGAAATCGCCTTCGGCCTGTTTGAAAAAATCTACCAGCCAGGATTTTGCTTCGCCCACGCCATCCCCCGCCATTTTTAACAGCAGATGATGTTCATATTTATCGCGCCAGCTTTTCATGCGCGGCGGCAAATGACTGGGGAACAAATGACTGAATTTCTGCATGGCGAGATCGGTAAAGTGTGGACGGAAGAACTTTACCTTCTCCAGCATCGCATCGGTACGTCCCTTGATATTAAAGAATAGCGGCATCTTGTCGGTGCCTAGCTTATCGATCATCAGGAAGGTGTCTTTGCCGTATTTTTCTGCAATATCGTAGATATCCCGGTGCATGTATTCCCCGGCAACCGGCAGATTTTTAAAATTGGCCAGAATATGGCGGCGGATCTCGGTCAGTACTTCCGGCTGATTGGTGCCGATGTAAAACACCTGCTGGTTTTTTTCCGCTTCGAAGGTGTCAAGACGTACCGCGAATACTGCCAGTTTTCCGGCGCAACCGGAGGATTCAAACAGGCGATCCGGGTCGGCGTTATAACGTGCGGGAGTGTCGGCTTCAATATCTCGTACGCGGTGAACATAGTCATAATCATGAGCGTGGCGGCCATCGTGGCGCACATCATCTTCTTTTATGCGATCGTCATCCAGCTTACTGAGGATTTGCTCCGGCGTTTCGCCCAGATCAATCCCCAGATGGTTAACCAGCGTCAGCTTGCCGTTTTCATCTATGCGCGCGAACAACGACATTTCGGTATACGCCGGGCCACGCTGCACCAGCGAGCCGCCGGAGTTATTACATATGCCGCCAATAACCGATGCGCCAATACACGATGAACCAATCACCGAGTGCGGTTCGCGACCTAATGGTTTGAGGGCTTTTTCCAGCGAATAGAGCGTGGTGCCAGGATATGCCAGCACTTGTTCGCCCTTACCGAGAACATGCAGCTTGTCGAGGCGCAGGGTGCTGATGATAACGATATCGCGATCATAATCGTTACCGTTTGGCGTGGAGCCTTCGGTCAGACCGGTATTGGCGGCCTGCATCAGAATAATTTTGTCGGCGGTGACGCAGGCTTTCAGTACTCGCCACAATTCCAGTAGCGAGCCAGGGAGAACAACGGCCAGTGCGTCACCCTGACCGGAGCGGAAGCCCTTGCGATAGCGGGCCGTTTTTGCGGGATCGGTGAGCAGGTGTGAATGACCGACCAGACGGGCAAGTTCATTCAAAAAGGTTTTATTATCAGTTGTTGTCATGGAAGACATTTTCCACTCCTTGTGGTGGCGAAAAAATATCACCAACTAGAATAGCGCCTTGTATGACAATTCAGCGAGTGAATATTTTGAAAATTCAGACAATAAACTGAGCTTTCTTTTTCTCTCTCCATCATGCTTATGGCAAACTACCGCTTTTGCACCATTTTCGCTGCCACGTCGGGCAACAGAGGAAGAATAATCCACATGAAATGGCTATGTTCAGTAGGTATCGCAGTGAGTCTGGCCCTACAGCCAGCACTGGCGGATGATTTATTCGGCAACCATCCATTAACGCCCGAAGCGCGGGATGCGTTCGTCACCGAACTGCTCAAAAAAATGACGGTTGATGAGAAAATTGGTCAGCTGCGTTTAATCAGCGTCGGCCCGGATAACCCGAAAGAGGCGATCCGCGAGATGATCAAAGAAGGGCAGGTTGGCGCAATTTTTAATACCGTCACACGTCAGGATATCCGCGCCATGCAGGATCAGGTGATGGAACTGAGCCGCCTGAAAATTCCTCTTTTCTTTGCTTACGACGTGCTGCACGGTCAACGTACTGTCTTCCCGATTAGCCTCGGTCTGGCGTCATCTTTTAATCTTGATGCGGTGAAAACCGTAGGAAGTGTTTCTGCCTATGAAGCGGCGGACGATGGCCTGAACATGACCTGGGCGCCGATGGTCGATGTCTCGCGCGATCCGCGCTGGGGTCGCGCTTCTGAAGGTTTTGGCGAAGATACGTATCTGACCTCAATTATGGGTAAAACCATGGTTGAAGCGATGCAGGGCAAAAGTCCGGCGGATCGCTACTCGGTGATGACCAGCGTCAAACACTTCGCGGCTTACGGCGCGGTAGAAGGCGGTAAAGAGTACAACACTGTCGATATGAGTCCGCAGCGCCTGTTTAATGACTATATGCCGCCGTACAAAGCGGGGCTGGATGCAGGCAGCGGCGCGGTGATGGTGGCGCTGAACTCACTCAACGGCACGCCTGCAACTTCTGACTCCTGGCTACTGAAGGATGTCCTGCGCGATCAGTGGGGCTTTAAAGGCATCACGGTTTCCGATCATGGCGCAATCAAAGAGTTGATCAAGCACGGTACGGCGGCAGACCCGGAAGATGCGGTGCGCGTGGCGCTTAAGTCCGGGATCAACATGAGCATGAGCGACGAGTACTACTCGAAGTATCTGCCTGGTTTGATCAAGTCAGGCAAAGTGACCATGGAAGAGCTGGACGACGCCGCCCGCCACGTATTGAACGTTAAATATGATATGGGGCTGTTTAACGATCCATACAGCCATCTTGGTCCGAAAGAATCTGACCCTGTTGATACCAATGCCGAAAGCCGCCTACACCGCAAAGAAGCGCGTGAAGTGGCGCGCGAAAGTCTGGTGCTGCTGAAAAACCGTCTCGAAACGCTGCCGTTGAAAAAATCTGCCACCATTGCGGTGGTTGGCCCGTTGGCGGACAGTAAACGTGACGTAATGGGAAGCTGGTCAGCAGCCGGTGTCGTCGATCAATCCGTGACCGTGCTGACCGGGATTAAAAATGCCGTCGGTGAAAACGGCAAGGTGTTGTACGCCAAAGGGTCGAACGTCACCAGTGATAAAGGCATTATTGACTTCCTGAATCAGTATGAAGAAGCGGTAAAAGTCGATCCTCGTTCTGCGCAAGAGATGATTGATGAAGCGGTACAGACCGCGAAGCAATCTGATGTGGTGGTGGCTGTGGTTGGTGAAGCCCAGGGGATGGCGCACGAAGCCTCCAGTCGGACCGATATCACTATTCCGCAAAGCCAGCGCGATTTGATTGCGGCGCTGAAAGCCACTGGAAAACCGCTGGTGCTGGTGCTGATGAATGGCCGTCCGCTGGCGCTGGTCAAAGAAGATCAGCAAGCAGACGCGATTCTGGAAACCTGGTTTGCCGGGACTGAAGGGGGTAATGCGATTGCCGACGTGTTATTTGGTGATTACAACCCGTCCGGAAAGCTGCCGATGTCCTTCCCGCGTTCTGTTGGGCAGATCCCGGTTTACTACAGCCATCTGAATACCGGTCGTCCGTATAATGCCGACAAGCCGAACAAATACACTTCACGTTATTTCGATGAAGCAAACGGGGCGCTTTATCCGTTCGGTTATGGCCTGAGCTATACTACTTTTACCGTCTCTGATGTGAAACTTTCTGCCCCGACCATGAAGCGTGACGGCAAAGTGACCGCCAGCGTACAGGTGACGAACACCGGAAAACGCGAAGGGGCGACGGTGATTCAGATGTACTTGCAGGATGTGACCGCTTCCATGAGCCGCCCGGTGAAACAGCTGAAAGGCTTTGAGAAAATCACCCTGAAACCGGGCGAAACTCAGACCGTCAGCTTCCCGATCGATATTGAGGCGCTGAAGTTCTGGAATCAGCAGATGAAATATGATGCCGAGCCAGGCAAGTTCAACGTCTTTATCGGCACCGATTCCGCACGCGTTAAGAAAGGTGAATTTGAGTTGCTGTAATTCTTTAGCGAGGGCGCGAAGCTTGCGCCCTTTGCCTGATGCGCTGCGCTTATCAGACCTACAGGATGGTTGCAATTTGTTGAATTTTCAACGTTTGTAGGTCGGGTAAGGCGCTCGCGCCGCATCCGGCAAGAAACGCTGAGAAAGATACGCCCTGTCAGGCCAATCCCGCCATTATCAACTATGCTTTTCTCTTAATTCGCTGAAAACAACAGTAAAAGAATGAGGAAAGCATCATGCCACTCTCAAAGCTCTGGGCTGGTTCACTGGTTATGCTGGTAGCCGTGAGCCTGCCGCTACATGCGGCTTCCCCCGTTAAGGTTGGTTCGAAAATCGATACCGAAGGCGCGCTACTCGGCAACATCATCTTGCAGGTACTCGAAAGCCACGGCATACCAACGGTAAATAAAGTGCAACTGGGAACCACGCCCGTGGTGCGTGGGGCGATTACTTCCGGCGAACTGGATATCTATCCGGAATACACCGGCAATGGCGCTTTCTTCTTTAAAGATGAAAACGATGCGGCGTGGAAAAATGCCAGACAGGGTTACGAGAAAGTCAAAAAGCTCGATGCGGAGCAAAACAAGTTAATCTGGCTGACGCCTGCGCCTGCGAATAACACCTGGACCATCGCCGTGCGTCAGGATGTTGCAGAGAAAAACAAACTCACTTCGCTTGCCGATCTCAGCCGTTATCTGAAAGAGGGCGGCAACTTCAAACTGGCGGCCTCGGCAGAGTTTATTGAACGCGCCGATGCGCTACCCGCCTTTGAAAAAGCCTATGACTTTAAACTCGAACAGGGGCAGTTACTGTCACTGGCAGGCGGCGACACGGCGGTGACGATTAAAGCCGCTGCCCAACAAACATCCGGTGTTAATGCGGCGATGGCTTACGGCACTGACGGCCCGGTAGCGGCGCTGGGGCTACAAACATTAAGCGATCCGAAAGGCGTGCAACCTATCTACGCGCCTGCGCCAGTGGTGCGTGAATCGGTGCTGAAGGAGTATCCGCAAATGGCACAGTGGCTACAGCCAGTTTTCGCCAGCCTCGATGAAAAGACATTACAGCAGCTGAATGCCAGTATTGCCGTTGAAGGACTGGATGCCAAAAAAGTGGCTGCCGACTACCTGAAACAAAAAGGGTGGACGAAGTAATTTCCCGTGGCTTATCTACGTATTAATCCTGTACTGGCGTTGCTGCTGTTGCTGACGGCAATAGCAGTAGTGCTGCCGTTTATCAGTTACGCGCCTAACCGATTAGTCTCTGGTGAGGGTCGTTATCTCTGGCAACTGTGGCCGCAGACTATCTGGATGCTGGTGGGCGTTGGTTGCGCCTGGCTGACTGCCTGCTTCGTTCCTGGCAAAAAAGGCAGCATTTTTGCACTTATCCTTGCGCAATTCGTCTTCGTGTTACTGGTGTGGGGCGCAGGAAAGGCCGCGACGCAGTTGGCGCAAAATGGCAGTGTGCTGGCGCGTACCAGCCTCGGCAGTGGCTTCTGGCTGGCTGCGGCGCTGGCATTGCTGGCCTGTAGCGATGCCATCCGCCGGATCACTACGCATCCGCTGTGGCGCTGGTTGTTGCATATACAGATTGCCATTTTTCCGCTGTGGTTGCTGTTCTCCGGCACGCTTAACGATCTCTCGTTATTGAAGGAATATGCCAATCGCCAGGATGTGTTCGATGACGCGCTGGCGCAACATCTGACCCTGCTGTTTGGTGCAGTGCTACCTGCGCTGGTGATTGGTGTGCCGCTGGGCGTCTGGTGCTACTTTTCCACCGCGCGGCAGGGAGCGATTTTTTCTCTGCTTAATGTCATTCAGACCGTGCCTTCGGTGGCGCTATTCGGCCTGTTGATTGCCCCGCTTGCCGCGCTGGTTACTGCCTTTCCGTGGCTGGGTACGCTTGGTGTGGCAGGAACAGGCATGACGCCAGCACTGATAGCGTTGGTGCTCTATGCCCTGTTGCCGCTGGTGCGCGGCGTGGTAGTGGGGTTGAATCAGATCCCGCGTGATGTGCTGGAGAGCGCCAGAGCGATGGGTATGAGCGGGGCGCAGCGTTTCCTGCAGGTTCAGTTACCGCTGGCACTACCCGTATTTCTGCGCAGCCTGCGGGTGGTGATGGTGCAGACCGTCGGTATGGCGGTGATTGCGGCGTTAATTGGCGCGGGTGGCTTTGGCGCGCTGGTTTTCCAGGGGCTGTTAAGCAGTGCCATTGATTTAGTGTTGCTGGGGGTGATCCCGGTAATTGTACTGGCGGTGCTTACCGATGCACTGTTCGATTTGGTTATCGCACTGCTGAAGGTGAAAAGTAATGATTGAATTTAGCCATGTCAGCAAACTGTTCGGCACACAAAAGGCCGTCAACGATCTCAATCTTCATTTTCAGGAGGGGAGTTTTTCGGTGCTGATTGGCACGTCAGGCTCTGGTAAATCTACCACACTGAAAATGATTAACCGTTTGGTGGAGCATGACAGCGGCGTGATCCGCTTTGCCGGAGAAGAGATTCGTTCGCTGCCAGTGCTGGAGCTGCGCCGCCGGATGGGATACGCGATTCAATCTATTGGCCTTTTTCCCCACTGGAGCGTGGCGCAAAACATCGCCACCGTACCGCAATTACAAAAATGGTCGCGGGCGCGGATTGACGATCGTATCGACGAATTAATGGCGCTACTGGGGCTGGAGCCGAATCTGCGTGATCGTTATCCGCATCAGTTATCCGGTGGTCAGCAGCAACGTGTGGGAGTGGCCCGCGCGCTGGCTGCCGATCCGCAAGTCTTACTGATGGATGAACCGTTTGGCGCACTGGACCCGGTAACGCGCGGCGCGTTGCAACAAGAGATGAGGCGCATTCACCGTTTGCTGGGGCGTACTATTGTTCTGGTGACCCATGATATCGACGAGGCACTGCGGCTGGCAGAACATCTGGTGTTGATGGATCACGGAGAGGTGGTGCAGCAGGGCAATCCACTGGCGATGCTTACTCGTCCGGCGAATGATTTTGTCCGCCAGTTTTTTGGGCGCAGCGAACTGGGCGTGCGCCTGTTGTCTTTACGCAGTGTGGCAGATTACGTGCGCCGCGAAGAACGTGCTGAAGGTGAAGCGCTGGCAGAAGAGATGACGCTACGCGATGCGCTCTCCCTGTTTGTTGCGCGGGGATGCGAAGTGCTGCCGGTGGTCAACACGCAGGGGCAGCCTTGCGGTACGCTGCATTTTCAGGATCTGCTGGTGGAGGCGTAAGCGTATGAAGATGTTGCGCGAACCGCTATTCTGGCTTATAGCTCTGTTTGTGGCGCTGATTGTCTGGCTACCCTATAGCCAGCCGCTGTTCGGTGCCTTATTTCCGCAACTGCCGCGGCCCGTTTATCAGCAAGAAAGTTTTGCGGCCCTGGCGGTGGCCCATTTCTGGCTGGTGGGGATCTCAAGTTTGTTTGCGGTAATTATCGGCGTGGGTGCCGGAATTGCCGTCACTCGTCCGTGGGGTGCAGAGTTTCGTCCGCTGGTGGAAACCATTGCCGCCGTTGGGCAGACTTTTCCTCCTGTAGCCGTACTGGCGATTGCCGTTCCGGTAATGGGATTTGGTTTGCAACCGGCGATTATCGCGCTGATCCTTTACGGCGTGCTACCGATCTTACAGGCGACACTTGCCGGGCTGGGATCGATAGATGCCAGCGTGACAGAAGTTGCCAAAGGCATGGGAATGAGCCGCGGTCAGCGTTTGCGCAAAGTCGAGTTACCGCTGGCGGCGCCGGTGATTCTGGCTGGCGTGCGGACGTCGGTGATTATCAACATTGGTACGGCGACTATCGCCTCAACGGTAGGAGCCAGCACGCTGGGTACGCCGATCATCATCGGACTTAGCGGATTTAACACCGCTTATGTGATTCAGGGGGCGTTACTGGTGGCACTGGCGGCGATCATCGTCGACCGCCTGTTTGAACGGCTGGTGCAGGCGTTTAGCCAGCACGCAAAATAAAGGTATAACCAGCGAGCATGACGCCACCAATTCCACCTAACGCCATAAACAGGAACAGGGTGATGACCCCAATTTTAGCTATGCGCATAATGCACTCCTTATGTTAACGAAAGGATTGTACAGTAAAGCGCATTTGTTAACGAAACATTAAATGCCAAGCGGGAAAATATCATGGCCTTGTTCCTGCCAACTGGTGAGTTGCTGCTGCTGGGCAGGAGACTGGTTATCACCACACCACACCAATAGCGTGCGACCTTCAAACAGTTCCGGGCGTAGTTGATTGAGCGAGTGAGCAAGAACATCAATACGCCATCCCTGCTGGCTGGCGATCCAGCCTTCCAGCCACAGACGCGTGGTATCCTGAATATTCCAGCCAACCACCAGCGCATCTTTACCCTGTTTTTTACGTGCTGAGGCCAGACAAATGGCGATGTAGTTGATCAGCACACCGTCCAGAATCGCCAGCAATGCCTGAAGAGTCGGTTGTTGGCATTGAAGCCGTCGACGCAGAGGAATAAGCAGGTGCGTGGTGAGTGTCTGGGCGGGATAATCCTGGCCGCGCTCTTTGATCCACATTCGTAGACTCTGGAGATTACCGCTTTGTAGGTAATTAAGCAGTATTTCTTGCTGGTCGCGCCAACCGTTCTGCGCATCAATATTCTCATTACTGAGCAGCATTTTTACTTTGCTGACCTGCACGCCGTTGTCGATCCAGCGCTTGATCTCCCGGATCCTGTCGATATCCGCATCGTTAAACAGGCGGTGTCCGCCGTCTGTCCGCTGCGGTTTCAATAACCCGTAACGCCTCTGCCACGCGCGTAACGTGACAGGATTGATATCACAAAGCAACGCCACTTCACCAATTGTGTAAAGCGCCATCGTTTCACCCTTGCTTGCGAGGTCCCAGCATAACTGTAGACGTTCTTTTATGAACCAGGTAGTTTTGGCCGTTTTTTGATCTCGATTAGGATGATTTTGTTTTTGCCAGGTTGTTTTGAGTGATCATACTCACGATTTTTCATTTTTCTGCAACAGTTCAAAGAAAGTTAAACGCGAGCAATGTATGTTACGCGTTTTAAAGGGAAGTGTGGTTTGCGGGTATGTACGATTTTAATCTGGTGTTGCTGCTGCTTCAGCAGATGTGCGTTTTTTTAGTCATTGCGTGGTTAATGAGTAAAACGCCATTATTCATACCGTTAATGCAGGTCACGGTTCGTCTGCCGCACAAATTTCTCTGCTATATCGTCTTTTCCATCTTCTGCATCATGGGCACCTGGTTCGGGCTGCACATTGACGATTCTATTGCCAATACCCGGGCGATAGGCGCGGTAATGGGCGGACTACTCGGTGGTCCAGTAGTGGGAGGATTGGTTGGTCTGACCGGCGGGTTACATCGATACTCTATGGGGGGCATGACCGCACTGAGTTGCATGATCTCGACGATCGTCGAAGGATTGCTCGGCGGGCTGGTACATAGCATCCTGATCCGCCGCGGGCGCACCGATAAAGTCTTTAACCCCATTACCGCGGGTGCCGTCACGTTCGTTGCGGAAATGGTGCAAATGCTGATAATCCTGGCTATCGCCCGACCTTATGAAGATGCGGTGCGTCTGGTGAGTAATATCGCTGCGCCGATGATGGTAACCAACACCGTGGGCGCGGCGCTGTTTATGCGTATATTGCTCGATAAACGCGCGATGTTTGAAAAATACACCTCGGCTTTTTCTGCCACCGCGCTGAAAGTTGCGGCCTCAACGGAAGGCATTTTGCGCCAGGGCTTTAACGAAGTGAACAGCATGAAGGTGGCACAGGTGCTGTATCAGGAGCTGGATATTGGCGCGGTAGCGATTACCGATCGCGAGAAACTGCTGGCTTTTACCGGTATTGGTGACGACCATCATTTACCAGGCAAACCGATTTCTTCGGCTTATACCTTAAAAGCCATTGAAACCGGAGAAGTGGTCTACGCCGATGGCAACGAAGTGCCTTATCGTTGCTCTTTGCATCCGCAGTGCAAGTTAGGCTCAACGCTGGTGATCCCTCTGCGTGGTGAAAATCAACGGGTGATGGGTACCATCAAATTATATGAAGCTAAAAATCGGCTGTTCAGCTCAATCAATCGCACGCTGGGTGAGGGGATTGCACAACTGCTTTCGGCGCAGATCCTCGCGGGGCAGTATGAGCGGCAAAAAGCCATGCTCACGCAGTCGGAAATTAAACTGCTTCACGCCCAGGTGAATCCACATTTCCTGTTCAACGCGCTTAACACCATTAAAGCGGTGATTCGCCGCGACAGTGAACAGGCCAGCCAACTGGTGCAGTATCTTTCCACTTTTTTCCGCAAAAACTTAAAGCGACCTTCGGAGTTTGTTACTCTCGCCGACGAAATTGAACATGTGAATGCTTATCTGCAAATTGAAAAGGCGCGTTTCCAGTCGCGGTTGCAGGTCAACATTGATATTCCGGATGCGTTATCTCAGCAGCAGTTACCCGCATTTACCCTGCAACCGATAGTGGAAAACGCCATCAAACATGGGACATCACAGCTGCTGGAAACAGGGAGAGTGGCAATTAGCGCCCGACGTGATGGGCAACATTTAATGCTGGAGATCGAAGACAATGCCGGTTTGTATCAACCGGTAACCAATGCCAGCGGGCTGGGGATGAATCTGGTGGATAAGCGTTTACGTGAACGGTTTGGCGATGACTATGGGATAAGCGTCGCCTGTGAGCCTGATAGTTACACCCGAATAACGTTACGACTGCCATGGAGGGACGAGGCATGATTAAAGTCTTAATTGTTGATGATGAACCGTTAGCACGGGAAAACCTGCGTGTGTTTCTGCAGGAGCAGAGTGATATTGAAATCGTTGGTGAGTGCTCAAACGCCGTAGAAGGGATCGGTGCGGTGCATAAACTGCGCCCTGATGTGCTGTTTCTCGATATCCAGATGCCGCGTATCAGCGGTCTGGAAATGGTGGGTATGCTTGATCCGGAACATCGCCCGTATATTGTTTTTCTCACCGCGTTTGACGAATACGCTATAAAAGCCTTTGAAGAACATGCCTTTGATTATCTGCTGAAGCCGATTGATGAAGCGCGGCTGGAGAAAACACTGGTGCGTTTGCGACAGGAGCGCAGCAAGCAGGATGTTTCGCTGTTACCGGAAAATCAGCAGGCGCTGAAATTTATCCCTTGTACAGGTCATAGTCGGATTTATTTGCTGCAAATGAAAGATGTGGCGTTTGTTAGTAGTCGGATGAGCGGTGTTTACGTCACCAGTCACGAAGGGAAAGAGGGCTTCACGGAATTAACTTTGCGCACGCTGGAGAGTCGCACACCGCTACTGCGCTGCCATCGACAATATCTGGTTAATCTCGCGCATTTACAGGAGATTCGCCTGGAAGATAATGGTCAGGCTGAGTTGATTTTGCGTAATGGCTTAACCGTGCCAGTCAGTCGCCGTTATCTGAAAAGTTTAAAAGAGGCGATTGGCCTGTAAAAGACTGCTAAAATGGCTTTTTGCCTCATCAACACCTGAAGGCCTCATGCTAAGTAACGATATTCTGCGCAGCGTGCGCTACATTTTGAAAGCCAATAATAATGACCTGGTGCGTATTCTGGCGCTGGGTAATGTCGAAGCCACCGCGGAACAGATTGCCGTCTGGCTACGTAAAGAAGACGAAGAAGGTTTTCAACGTTGTCCGGACATTGTTTTGTCTTCATTCCTGAATGGCCTGATTTATGAAAAACGCGGCAGGGATGAGTCCGCACCGGCACTGGAGCCGGAGCGTCGCATTAATAACAATATTGTACTGAAAAAATTGCGCATCGCGTTTTCACTGAAAACCGATGACATTCTGGCGATCCTTACCGAACAGCAGTTCCGTGTTTCGATGCCGGAAATTACTGCGATGATGCGCGCACCGGAACATAAAAACTTCCGTGAATGCGGCGATCAATTCTTGCGTTATTTTCTGCGTGGACTGGCAGCGCGCCAGCATGTGAAGAAAAGCTAAGACAGGTATGGCGGCCATGTGAAGAACATGGCCGCCGACAGATTATTTCACTTCTTTAAAGCCCGCGGCTTTCATCACCAGTTCCATTTGCGCCATAGTGATGCCTTTTTTGGCATCGTCAGCAGAAATGTTGATGCCGGAAATACCCTGCAGAGCTTTAAAATCAACTTTTTCCATATCGATAGTCACGTTTTCCTGCGCGTAAGTATCAGTAAAGGTTAATTTTTCTTCAACGCCTGCAATGTTTTTGTATTTGGCGCTTAACGGCTCAAGGGTTTTAGCCGCATCTTCTTTGTTAGCCGCGCCGATTGACGCGAACTGGATTTTGGTTTCTGAAGATTGTTTAAGCACCTTGTCGCCTTTGTAGACATAGGTAATGGCAATTTCAGTACCGTTCAGATTAGCGCTAAATTTCTTTGATTCTTCTTTGTCACCACAGCCAGCGAGAGAGAAAACCAGAACAGATGCAACAACGAGGGAAAACAGCTTGTTGAAAGCCTTCATGTAAAACTCCATTTTATCAAGATCAGAAAACTGGTGACTCTCACCAGGGCGCTATAGAATATTCTTTATACCTCGTCTTGAGCAGTCCGGAAATGGAGTAGATCTCTTAATAAAAAGGATTTTTTTCTCCTTGTTGCTCAAGCATCAGTAACAACTGTTCGCAGAGTAAAACGCAACTATTCAATGTTTCTACCAGTGCCTCGCCTTCCGAATTGCGTAATTGCTTCAACACATGCGCCAGTCGATAAAAACCTACTACGGTGAGCTCGTTCGCCAGCAAATCAGCCTGGCTAATGATGCTCTGTGCCTGATAGCGCCAGCCGTTATGGAGTAGCTGAATAAGCAACGCCTGACAGCGCATCAGCAACTGATGAGCGGTGGACGGCACAGGAAGAACGTTGGCGGAAGGTAGCGGTGCCACAGGCGCAGTTTCTGCATCCAGCGCCCAGGCTCTGGTTTGCGTCATCATCACTTGAGGTTCCAGCGTTAACTGTCCTTCAACAAAACTGACGAATCCAGAAACCAGACACACAGGGTCATCCTGCTGTTGTAACAGTGCCGCCATGCGTTCAGTGGCAAAGGGCGCGCAGGCAGAGGCTGGCAGCGACAACGTCAGAACATTATTTTCACCTTCGCCGCTAATCACCTGCGCATCCAGTGTCTGGCGGCTGCTATCCCAGCCAAGGGAAAGACATTCCGCCACCGGCAGAATAAATAAATTATCTACCTGGTTAAGAGGTCGTATGCAGGCTGGTGGACGCTGGCGTAAGTATTCCCGCAAAGCCGCAATGCCGGGCTGGCGCAACGGCGCACTGAGCATTTGCCAGGCATCGGGCGACAGTGGGACAACGCTGCTCAAGCGGTTGCGCGTACCTAATAACAGTTCACCTTCGGCGCTCCGACGTGCAGCTTGTGAAACAATTTGCCCCCCCGCCAGTGCGCCAGCCTTAAAGCTAAACAGCCGACGTGTTGCCGCAGGCGCGTTTTCTTGTTCACTTCTCGGCCAACAACGAGAAAGGTGCAAAATACTGCCGGTGTCAGGATCGGTGAACCAGATGCGTAAACCATACTGTTGGAAATCCTGCCAGCAGCGCATACCTAATGACACCATTCGCAGATGATCAAGCTTTGCTTCTCCGGCAATGCCTGCGCCAACCACCGTGCGCCACGGCATGGGCGGTACTTCGCCGATACTGTCGCGGCGCGCCATTTCTTGTGCGCTGTTCAGGCGACTGGTCAACGCCGCAAGCTGACGCAAGCATTCTCCGGCATGATAGTGACTGGCGCGGGTGTGAAAAGCATCAACACTGGCCTGAAGCTGCCGTAGCGATTCACTTACCCAGCGCCAGTGGCAGATTTCTGCCGCCTGCAATGCACGGCTGAATGCCGCTTCGTAATGGATTAACGGCTGGCTGATGCCGCCCAGCCATAATGCCTGGCTTAATTGCTGAACATACTGGCGACACGTTTTGCCCTCGTCGCTGGCAAACGGATCGTCAGATGATGTGACGTGTTCGCTGCGCATCTGCCAGATTAAATGAGTAAACTCAGCTTGCTGCGCTTTGGCCTCGGCGAATGCCTGTACCGCCAGCGCCACGTGTTCGCAAAGCGTTCCGGCAATACAATCACAGCGGGCGAAGCGAATACTGCTGCGGGAATAAAAACGTACGTCACTCATCGGCAAACGGGCAGAGGGAATTTCCCCTGGCGCACAGAACAACTCGATGCTGATGCCTTTAGCGATTAGAGCTTGTGCTCGTTTACGCGTGGCATCGGGTAGGGTAGCCAGCTCTTCCAGCCAGATTGCCGGATCCCATTCTTCTTTTTCCGTGGGCTGGGTAGCGGCGCAAAGTCGTTGATAACTTAACACCAGCATCACGCGATGGCGGCACATTCCACTAGCTCCGCAGCTGCACTGGGCCTCTTTCAAAGCCTGACCGCTCGCCAGCTGGGTACGTATACCGTCACTGAAAGTGGCGATTAAGGCACCGTTCTCATGACTGATTTCTGGAACATTGCCATTTTCCAGTTCCTTAAGGCTGCGCTTAACAAAACCGGCATTGCTTAACGCCGTCAGAGCTTGTGGCGTTAGTTCTAATAATTCCGGGCGTAGTGAATTCATGACTGCAAATTCTCCGCCAGCCAGGAAGCCAGTTCGCCCGGCGTCATCGCGGCTATTTGTGCACCGACATTAACCAGCGCCTGGGCCATATCGCGGTCATAGCATGGTGTTGCCGTGCTATCAAGTGCCTCCAGCCCCAGCACTTTTATGCCGCTCTGGACACACTTTTTCACCTGATGCGTCAGCAATGATGATGAACCCCCTTCATAAAAATCACTCACGAGGATGATTACGCTTTTCGCCGGTTGTTCAATGAGTTGCCGACCATACTCTACTGCGCTTGCGATATTGGTCCCACCGCCCAATTGTACTTTCATTAATAATTCCACTGGATCAGCAACGTCTGCCGTAAGATCGACGACGCTAGTGTCAAACGCCACCAGGTGGGTACGAATGCCGGGTAACTGCCATAAACAGGCCGCCATCACCGCTGAGTGGATCACTGAATCCACCATTGATCCACTTTGATCAACCAGTAAGACCAGTTGCCATTGTTCACTGTGGCGCTTAATGCGGCTGTTAAAGCGGGGGGATTCGATATACAACTTGCCATGTTGCGGATGCCAGTGTTGCAGGTTGGCGCGCAGAGTACTTTTGAAATCAAAGTTTCTCGCCAGTGGAATATACGAGCGGCGACGGCGATCGCGTACACCAGAAAAAGCCTGGCGAACTTCCTTTGCCAGTCGCGCCATAATCTCTTCAACAACCTGGCGTACTATCCTGCGGGCGGCAGCCAGTACTTCGGGATTCATCAGATGTTTTGTGTGCAAAACGGCGCGTAACAGGCTTTCAGAAGGCTGCATGCGTTCCAGCACATCGAGATTTGTCACCACATCTTCAATGCCGTAGCGCAGTACAGCATCGCTTTCCAGCCGCTCAATCACGGGTTGCGGAAACAGCGTGTGAATACTGTTGATCCACTCAGGCGTGGTGAGATTTGAGCTACCTAATCCTCCGGTCCTTTCACCACGCTGGAGCCGTTCAGGATCGCGTCCGTACAGCCATTCCAGCGCGTGATCTATCTGCCGGGCGTTGTCATCCAGCCCGCAAAGCGTAGTTTCCGCCGCTTCGCCAAGAATTAATCGCCAGCGTTGTAGCTCACGGGTAGTCAGAAGATCGTTTTGTTCAGACATGGAAAACTCCCCAGTGTTGCAGCGATGCCAGTGCTTGCTGTTCGATTTGTTGATAATGAGCAATGGCTTGCGGTGGACAATGCAACGGCATTTGCAGCGCCGAAACGGGAAGCTGCGCCAGTTGGTAATGCTCAAGCACCTGATGCGCCAGCGTCCCGCGTTCTCGTGGTGGTAGCCAGGCCATCGCCGCGCGCAAATCGGGCAGGGCGTTAATAAAATCGGCGTCACTCAGTTGATTTAAATGACTGCTGAAACCGGCGATGAATGCAGGCTGACAGGCCAGCTGATGGCGGGCCAGCGCCAGCAAACCGTGCAGCGCCTCGCCAGATTGCGCCGGGGATAACTGCGCCAGCAGCGTAAGCGCCGCTTCGGCACTGGCGTTGGGATGTTCCAGCCGCATTAACGCGCCAAGAGCCGCGCCGCGATCCAGTGCCGTGGCATGGATAGCCTGACTGCGGCGCACCAGTAAGGCTACCGCCGCAGAAAGAGAAACGCCGGGTATCTTCACACCGCTATGAAGATCGCGCAGGATATGGCAAAGCGCCTGCCAGCTATGCAGGTGCGCATGAAATTCCTTTTCATCCGGTCTGCCGTTGGATTCACACAGCCACAGCGTGCGATCGATAGCCGCGCATAACGTCGTTTGTAATATCTGCGCGCCTTGCATACCGCTGATTTCATCTAATCGCCACAGGGCATAAAGCACTTCCAGCGCCTGTCCCATTTCGGCAAACTGATTTTCCAGGGCGATTAATAAGCTGAGTTGTTCCAGTAACTGCTGACTGAAGGACGCAAGACCCGCTAACGCGGCCTGGCTAAGACATGTGGTGATGTTGCCGATTCCTCCGGCATTCAGCATGTCCGCTTCTAATTTATTCCGTGCGGCTTCCTGGAGTGTGGCGCCAAAGCAGGCGGCTTCAATCAATGCCGCATGTTGGCTAAGTGGCTGGGTTAATTTCCACTGTTCTTCACCGTTACCCGCCAGTGTCAGTGTACTTCCGTGCTGGCGCACAATTCCCGGGATCTCCAGTATTGCCAACCGATGCAGCACCTGGCTTTGCGCCAGGCCGCTGGGGGTAAAGCGATTCAACGTCAGGTTGGATGGAAGAGTGATTTCGGTACGTTCCAGTTCGGACGTCACATCTTTTGGTAGAGGAGGCAGAGGCGTGGAAGGGGCAAGTTTGCCAAATCCATCTCCTGCCAGGACATCAATCAGTGTCAGCAAAATGGGATCGGTATCCGGGTGAATGACTCCGCGATAGCTCCACGGTAGCGGCGCATTTAATGCTTCTTTGATAAGCGAGCTCGCTAATGCATCCAGCCAGTCAGTACGTAGCGGCAGAGTATGACCGCGTAGTTGTGCCAGAGCCATTGAATGCAGGTGGGCGGCAGCCATATCGGCAGTGGAGGCAGGTAAGTGATGCTGACGTAAACGGGTTAGAATCGTTTTAAGTAACAGCTCTCCGGCGCGTTGCAAACCAAATTTCCAGCACCAGCTTTGCCAGACCGGGGCTGGCATTCCTGAAAGGTATCCCGCCAGCACATCAAGACGTTTTTCACTGTATGGTGTGAGATAACAACCAGTAACAGCTTCTGGTAGCGATGGTAATTCTGGTTTTTGACTTTCCTGCAAGCATTCGCGCCATCTTTTTGCCAGAGCTGGGGCGTGCCAGCCGCCGCAGACGACTAACACATTGCCATTGTTTTGCCGCATAGCCCATGCAATCCAGCGAGCCATAAAGGCTTCACGCTGGCAGTTGAGAGCATCAGCAGGGGATTCGCCCCGTAGTTGTTCAAAATAGCGTGCCAGTGATGATGGCAGTACAGTTTGCTGGCTTTCATCTTCGAACAGGTGATCCCACAGTGTGTCGCTGTTATCCATGCGTGTCGCGCGTAGCAGTAAGGCCTGACTGTCATCAGCCGCAGCCGATTCATCGTCATCCTCTTCACTCTGCGCCCAGCAAGGCAAATCGATAAAGTAAGTTTGTGCCTGAATATGACGTGCGGCTTGTAGTGCCTGCCACTCTGGCGAAAATTCGGCAAATGGCGTCCAGGCGCCGCGCCCGGGGGCAGCACCGTCCTGATACTGGCAATAACTGTAAATAGCTACCGGAAGCTGGTGGGCTAAAAACAGTTCGTCTACCCGGTCATTAAAATCAGCCGGGCCTTCAATCAACACGTATCGTGGTCGCTGGCTTTCGATTAACGATTTCACCAGCCGGGCGCAGGCCGGACTATGATGCCGGATGCCGACAATTAACGGCTCACTCATGCATCTTTCCTCACGGCAGGCGGTGGCGAGCTTGATAATAAGCCTGCCAGTGAGCTTCTTTATGTGTGGCAACACGCTGTTCGAAGTAACGGCGCAGACGAGCGCGATCTTCTTCGTTATCTTTGACGATGGTTCCGGCAATACAGTCCACCAGATCGGCAGGCTCCCCCGCGCGATTCGCTAAAAACCAGGCGCGGACGCCCACGGCATGGGCCACGTTCACGGCTTCAGCGGTGGACATTATTGCTGTCAGAGTATCCATTGACGTTTTCTTTTCGCCGTTGGCACGCAGATCGCGAAAGGTGCGGACCAGTAACTCCAGTACTGCGTCAGGGACTTTATGCGGAATACCGCTATGGGCCAACAAACGCGCCGAAGCACTGGCGACAAGTTCCAGCTCCTGGGCGAAATCCATAATCGGAAAGACGGTTTCAAAATCGAAACGACGCTTGAGCGCGGCACTCATTTCATTGACGCCGCGATCGCGGGTATTGGCAGTGGCAATAATATTAAAGCCTTCTCGTGCATAGAGCTGACTGGCTTCACCAGTGAGTTCCGGCACCGTCATTACCCGATCAGAAAGCATACCTAACAGACAGTCTTGCACTTCCAGCGGTGTACGCGTTATCTCTTCAAAACGGACGATTTTGCCATCGCGCATTCCCTGATAGAGTGGGGCAGGGACCAGCGCGTCCGTTGACGGACCATGATTGATAAGCAGCGCGTAGTTCCAGCCGTACTTGATTTGATCTTCGGTGGTAGATGCGCCGCCCTGGATGGTTAAACCAGCATCGCCGCTTATAGCGGTAGCCAGTAATTCAGAAAGGAGAGATTTAGCCGTACCCGGTTCCCCGACTAGCATTAAACCGCGCCCGGTGGCAAGAGTGACTAACATACGTTCGACAGCGGAGGGGCTAATCACGACTTTACGGCTGATATTTTGCGCTTCGTCGCCAAGGATAAAAGCACGGGCCGCAGGCAAACTTAACTGCCAACCTGGCGGGCAGGGTGCGTTATCATTTTGTTTTAATTTTGCCAGTTCATTGGCGTATAACACAGCGGCAGGCGGACGCTGCAGATGATTATTCTGCACTGACATATATTCATCCCTGAAATGTATTAATAAATTAAACGATATTTTACGCGCAATAAATGTTTGGCGCATTAGTTGTTTGACTGGAAAATAGTAAGTAAATATCTGGAAAGTGGATCACAGTAAATAAAAAAACCTGCTGGTGAGGCAGGTTCTTTTATTTACTACTTTCAGGCCCAACACCGCAGCCTGTGCAACATCGTGTTCCAACGAACGAATTATAACCACCGCTGGACCCCGTTGCAATTAAGATAATGAGATTTATAATCCTGACTGTTGGGAAGTTGCGCCGGATCGAACCCATTTCAAGCCCTGGCTACCGGACGGGTGGTGCTGCAGGTGGTGCCCTGATCCGGAGTGCAACATCGTGGTCCAACAGACGTAAACCAGTATCGACAGGCAGTGTAAGGGTAAGGTGCTGGTGTTGCGCTCCTTAATAAGGAGAGCGGATGGACACGCTGACACGAAAGTTAACCGTGCTCATTGCCGTACTGGAGTTATTAGTGGCTCTGTTACGGTTGATTGATTTGTTGAAGTAACGGGCAAATTGAAACGCATCTAAGGGGGAATACCGTTTCCCCCTTTAATAAAATGATTACATCTTTCATTAATTCACCCGATAACTTTTTTCTTATTTATAAATTCATCGATTTTATAATCAATATACCATTTGTCCGGGATGTGTGTATTTATGGTGGAGTATTGGCGAAAAATATCTGGAAAGCGGATCGCAGAAAATAAAAAAACCTGCTGGTGAGGCAGGTTCTTTTATTTACTACTTTGACGATAACTTGCTGATTGTGCAACATTTCGTACCAACGAGTGAATTATAACCATATCACCCCCCCGTTGCAATTCACTAAACGAGATTTATAATCCAGATCTGTTGGGGAGTTGCGCCGGATCGGACCCATTTCAAGTCCTGGCTGCCGGACGGGTGGTGCTGCAGGCGGTGCCCTGATCCGGAGAGCAACGTTTCGTACCAACATACGTAAACCAGTATCGACAGGCAGTGTAAGGGTAAGGTGCTGGTGTTGCGCTCCTTAATAAGGAGAGCGGATGGACACGCTGACACAAAAGTTAACCGTGCTCATTGCCGTACTGGAGCTATTAGTGGCTCTATTGCGGTTGATTGATTTGTTGAAGTAACGGGCAAATTGAAACGCATCTAAGGGGGAGTACCGTTTCCCCCTTTAATAAACTATTATTCTATTTGTTGGTTGAATATATTCTGTAGTTCACGATTAAAAATTGCTATTACAGTTTCTGCCGATTCACCTCGTAATTTTCGTTCATCAATAAACTCATCTCTTATATATATCAAGGCATCATTTATTACCGGGGCTGTATCCTCTCGATCACATTGATTAAACGTTGGGCGTAGCCGAAAACGTTCCATACGATAGACTGCACCAGTAAATAATTGAGCATATTTATGGATTTCAAGTCGTAAGGAAAAGGGGTCATCAGGATCAATAACCTGATAATCGTAAACGGCTACCAGTTTACTTTGTATGATCATAGCTTCCTCAGTTTTCAGATAACGGGCAGTATGGTTACTGCCCGCAGTGTGTTAGTGAAAAATGATGTCTGGCGTACTTAACGCTTCACTCAAATCAAACACATCGAGTTCGGCAAAAGTGACAGATTTATTGTCACGGTACACTCGAAGAGAACGGAAGCTCATTAGCGCTTTGCTATCAGCATTGTAGTGGTTAAAACCGGGGGAAAACTCAAGGACCAGACGATACTCACCTGAGTCATAGACAAATGCGTCCTCATAGCCTGACTCCCAGCCTTTGTATCGCATTCCCATAAGTTGCCCAACGGTAGCGGATTTACCTTCCCAGCGGTTCAAACTATTACTGGCTGACTCGTCAGGAGTGAGCAGCACCGTGCGTCGCGTTAACTGGCGAAGTGGCGGCATAATCTCGTAATCGGCAAAAAGTTGGGCAAATTCACTGCGCATTTCTGCTGTCATTTCTAACGGGTGGGCAATGCCAATCAGGGCATCCGCAGGCAGGTCAATGGACTCATCTTGCGCATTGCAGAACTCCCCCTCTGCGGCCACACGAAAGGCGTTGAGTAAACGACGCGGTTCACTTGCCGGATACACGCCCCATATTAATCGCTGGGTAACCAGGCGGGTGAAGGGATGATTAACAAACAAAGAATGAAAATCTGCCAGCGACCAGCGCCGGGTGGTGCGTAGGGCTGTTTCAAGACGCGGTAGCAGGTTTTTGCTCACCTGAGTAGCATCTTTTTTTAGTCCTTTTAGTCGGGCCAGGGCCTCGGGCGCTTTCAGTTGATCGTCATCAGCGCGCAACCGGGGAACGCTTTTCTGGCGAACGTTTTGCTGGTCATAGATAACCGGGGTGAGGTTTTCATCGAAGCGAACGGTAAACTGCCGTGGACCAAAATCAAAAATTAACGCCTGTGGATCATCAAGACCCAGTGTTGGGACTAATCTGTCCGCTAACTCTTCTTGGCTTAACCCGCGATTTTCTGCGACCACCTGAAGAAATTCCGCCGCGTTATCACGTAAGGGGCGGGATTTCGCCCGTTGCGATATATGATGCAGTTGTATCAGCGCCATATCATTATTCATCAGGGTAAGGATGTTCAGGCCACTGACGGCACGGGCAGATTTTCCTTCCTGTGGCCAGGCGAGGATCTGTGTCGTCAGATCCCGAGCCGTGCTTTCGTCGCCAAAGAGACTTAACGCCAGAAATGCCCAGTTATCTTTTGCGGGGGCGCCAGCTTGTTGCCAGGCGGTGAAGAGATCCCAGGCAAAAGCTGCCAGCGTTTGCGGCTGGCAGAACGTTTTCAGTTGTTCCAGCCCATTATAAAAACGCCCACCCTGGGTAAAGCGCAGCATTTCGCCGATAATTTCCAGAGCATCATCGGTAATCGGCTGATTATTAAAGATAAGTCTCGGCCTGGACCACATTGCTGGATGCCAGAAATCAGGTGCTTTTGGTATGCGTGGCGGGTAAATTTCCAGCGGGTTCTGGGTAAGCAATTGTTCCAGGGCTGGCCATATATCAGTACGTTGCCAGCGGTTTGCCACGGTTTGCAGCAATTCACCATGTCCCTGTTCATACAGTAAACGAAGGGTAAGTAATGCCGCTTCGCTGTTGTCGCTGGGTTTAGCAAAGACGAGTGGAATAAGGGCGGTTGCCGTATGTTCCGGCCATTGCAAAATCCACTGGCGAGCCAGATCACGCTGCGCTGCGAAACGTCGCCAGACGCGAGCAACGGGTAGCGCCAGTTCGGTTGTGCCGAAATTTAAAATTAACGGAAATGTTTCTTTTGGACGATGTGAAAAAGCCAATAACAGACCGGGTAGCGCATCCAGTCCGAGGATACTGAGAAAATAGTCTTCGCCAGCGAACAGGTATTTTTTCTCATTGATACGCAGCCAGAACGTCAGTGCCATCTTTCGTGGCAGCTGTGCCAGCAAATACAGATTCCAGACACTCTTTTCCCGACGATAACGCGAGTAGCTGTCATTTTCCCAGGCGTAAATTAATGCTTCAACGTCTCCGCTACGAAGCGCCTGTTCTGCGGATTGTGCTTCCGGAGAATTCCAGCCATGCAGGATCTCTTCAACCCGCCCCGGGTAGTAATGCCACTGAACAATGAGTGAATTGCGTGCAGCATCCAGTTTTCCGGGGAGTATATAATTCTGAAACAGCCATACATCATCCCCAAAACCCAATTCCTGCAATACGACACGACCACTTTTTCGCTCTAAGCGTTCGACAACAGAATCCGTGCTGAAGTAGTGAGCAGATTCTGTTGAATTAAGTCTCTCGCGTTCGCCCGGTTGCCAGTAAACTTGTGGTGTTAATTCGAGTGGCGCTAAATCAAGGCGCGGAAGTGTCATTTTTTTCTTACGACGCCACGGCGGTGAAACAAGGATTTCAGGCTGGTTATTGCTTTCAGGACTTTCCATAGCAAGCGTTGGCGGTGCGGATAAATAGCCGTTCAACACGGCTTGGGCATTTGTACTTAACCACGGCATCACCTCTTCTGCCAGTTGTGGCTGCGATGCCATCAGTGTTTGTAACAGCATACGCCAGTATTCATCTCGAGCTTTTTGCTGTGCAGGCAGCTTTTTGTCTTCGATGATTGGATAACCAGGGCGGGCAGGTGGTTCTTTTATCGCCAGAAGCTCTGCCAGTGCGGCAAGCGTCGCATGGGGGAAATTTTTACTGAATTTAGCAACACGTTGCAGGCTGGGTTTATTTTTATCGGCAACGAGCAGCAAAATGCGGATGACCTGTGGATGGTTAATTTGTACCAACAGGCTTCCGCAATCCTCTTTATGCGCATACAACGCGAGGCGAGGAATGGCTGCCAGCCCTTGTTCGCGCAATAGGGCGGCACAGGCCGCGTAGCCGAAGTGGTTTTTCTGCGACATATAACTCGCTTCGCGATCACTAAATATGTCCAGGACCCAGAAACGTTCAAGTTTCGTTACCGCTTTAGGGTCAGTCGCTACGGCTTTTAACCACTCTTTAGAATGAAAATGAGTCCTCGGGCATTCAAGACCTACCAACTTATTAGCAATTTCTGGTTTTTCCGGCAGCACCAGCGCAATAAAAGGACGGCGAACTTTGGGTATTTCTGGCAGTGCGGCAATGAGTTTATCCGCGCAACGTTGCCAGCAGCTTTCTTCCGCCAGGGAAAGATGTTTACGCAGTCGCAGATCGAAATCGTTGTAGGTTTCTGAGCGATAGCCATAACTCTGGTCATCAGTCACTGTCATTAAATGCACTGTTGATGGGTCAGTACGGTAGCCCTGCGCAATACTCTGACGGGCTATCACCACATCCGTTGCATATTCCAGCCCTTCTTTTTGGACGATTTCATCCAGCAACTGCTCATTGTCACTGTTTGCGATACAGATCAGTGCCGCCATTGTAAGGGGAGATATTGATGTCTTATGCTCGCCGAGCAGTGCGATCGCTTGTCTGATGGGGGCGAGCCACTCTGCTGAACAGTGCTCATATTGCCAGCTAATATTTTCTTTGCTGCCTTCACGTAGCAAAAGTTCATCACCCAGTGTCTGAATGATGCTTTCAGTGATAACGGGCACCGGTTCTCCCGGCCAATTGCGATGACTGAGTGGCGTTTTGCCTTTTTTATATTTCAGTTCCAGTTGCGCGTTATCCGCCAGCCACGGTAATTCCTTGCTCATGTTCTTTCCTTATTCAAACAGTGCTTCAATATCGTTAATCAGCTCGCTGGAGGTAATGTCGTCGAGCACGGAGAACTGTGCTTCCTGAGTTGAATTACGTCCCCAGCCATAGTTTTCTGCTTTGCCGTCCCACAGCCATAGTTTACTTAAAAGCTGCTCGGCGCTCAGTTCGGCTGGCGACATGCCTACCGCAAATCCTTCATCGATTTCCATGATTAACGACCAGCGGCCCAGAGGTTTTATCATCCAGCCGATCCAACCTGCATCCTGCGGTTCACCACGCATCCAGCCTTTATTCGCCAGCCCCATTACCCGGCCGCTCGGGCATTTTCTACCTGCCCAGCGGGTCAGTTCGCTGGCATTGCGCTCGGCTTCTGTCAGGGCGTAACTGTTACGGTCAAGCTGGCGGAACGGCGGTAACAGTTCGTAGTCGGCAAAAAGTTGACCAAAGGCGGCGGCATCCGTCGGTGATATTTCCAGAACGTGAGGAATACCAATAGAGATATCGCCTTCAGGCAAAGTGAAAAGGTCATCGTCAGCGGTGCTGTAGCTGTTATCTTCCGCCACGCGAAAGCACGCCAGTAGCTGGTTATCGACGCTATAAACGCCCCAAATCAGACGGCGGGTTAAGTGGCGAACCAGCGGATGCTCAACCAGAAAGAGCTGGAAGTTTTCCGGCGACCAGCGGCGGCGCAGGCACATGGCGGACTCCAGCCTTGCCACCTGCTGGGCGGCGACGGTACGAGCATCTTTTTTCAGCAGTTTGTAGCGGTTAACTGCCTCGTTCGCCTGTGATTCATCATCGCTTTTGTTCGGTTTAGGTAAATCTTTCAGGCGGCTGCCGGAAGCATCACGTACAAACGGTTTTAAGGTTTCATCAAAGCTGACAGTGAATTGACGTGGACCGAAATCCAGCAGCAACGAACCGTTATCATCCAGACCGAGGTCCGGGGCCAGGCGATCTTCAAGCTCCGCTACCGTGAGTTCACGGCTTTCGGCAATATCGGCAATTTTTTCTTTTGCCCGCTCCTGTAATGCTTTGAATTTCAGTTTCTGGGCGATGCCGTTAAGCTGCATCAGAGCGATGTCGCTGCCGATAGCGGCGAGGATATCCAGCCCGACAGTGGCGCGTTTATGCTGGGATTCACCAGGCCAGGCGCGGATTAATGGCGTCAGTTTGCGGGCGGTATCATCGTTACCGAGAACACCTAAGGCGGAGAATGCCCAGCTCTCTTTTGACGGTGCGCCAGCGGTCTGCCAGGCGGTAAACATATCCCAGGCAAATTCTGCCAGTGAGTCGGCGGTGCAGGCGTCTTTCACCTGTAATAACCCCGGATACAGTGCCTCTTCCTGGGGGAAGCGGAGCATTTCGCCGAGGTGGAGGAGGGCGCTATCTGGCAGTGATTGTGCATTTACTTTTAATACCGGGCGCGTCCAGAGCGATGGCTGGTAAAAGCTCGGAAGAGTGGGGATTTTTGTCGGGTGATTATCTAAGGGATCGAGCGCAAGCAGAGCGTTCACCGCGTCTGTTACTTCCGGCTGGTTATAACGCCGGGCGATTTCTGCCAGTAATGGCTGATGACCGTTTTCGGTAAGCATACGCAAGGCAGCGCGGGCGTTATCCTGGGCTTCACCGGCTTTGCCGAGCGCTGCAGGCAGCAGGCCGGTAATGGCATGTTCCGGGTATTTCAACAGCCAGGTGCGGGCGTCTTGTCGTAGGGTTTTGAGTTTGTTGAAGGCGCGGGCGATGGCGGGTGCCAGTTCCGTAGATGCAAAATAATCAGCAATAGCAAAACCTTCTTGAGGGTAGCGTGAAAACGAGTGCAGAAAACCACTCATACCTGCAAGCCGCAAATAAAGCATGACAGGTTTCACCGCAGTGTGTGGTTCTTTGCTGAGAAACTCCCATAGCTTGATTGCTTTTTGCATGGGTAAAAAGGGAAGTGAGTTGAGGTGCCATTCCCTCTGATACGGCGCGTGATGTGCTTTAAACATTTGAATGAGTGCGGCGAAGTCCTCTCGTTCCCAGGCATCAATTGCTGAGTCAGAAGCACCAATATATTTATATGTGTCAAAATCCCAGCGGCGATATCCCAGTGAGTAAAGGAAATCTTTAGCACCTTCACCTGGCTTTTGCGGCTCCCAGTCCCAACGAGTTTGAAACTCTTTAGCTTCTGTGTCGGTTATTGTGCATACAGATTCGAGGCTAAGTGGTGCTAAATCCAGCACTGAAATCGTCGATTTTTTCTTTTTAGCCAGCCAGGGCGGTGAGACTAATACGGTAGGTAACATATCGGCGTTTGCATAAACTGAAGGTTGTATCAGCTGTTGCTGGCATGATTTCAGCACGGTAGCTGCCGGGGCAGATAGCCAGGGGATTACCCGCTCTGCTAATGCTGGTTGTGAGATAAGCATTGCCATTAGCATCATGCGCCAGCGCTTTTCATCTTTTTGTGCTAGGAGTTCTGCTAATGCCGCCAGCGCTGCATGTGGAAATGAAGCGCAGGCTTTCATCATTCGTTCATGACAGCGTTTAGATTGCCCAGCTACACGTATAAGCAGTGTCAACGCGAACGGATGATTGATATGGCGCAGAACATCGCCGCAGTAGTCACTAGCAGCATACGGAGCAAATCGGGGCAGGGCTGCAACACCTTGCTCTTGTAATACAGTAGCTGTCCATATGGCACCATGATAATAATTATCAAAAACTTTATATTGCTCGTAATATTTTTCTAATGAGGCAAGAATGTGTTCATCAGTTGCCACTATTTTTAGCCACTCAAGTGCGGGTGATTTTTTTTGTCTAAGTAGACGATGAGCAATTTCATGTGCAACTTCTGGTTTTTCAGGTAACAACAGGGCAATTAATGGCTGTCGCCATTCTGGAATATTTGGGATTGCAGTGATAAGTTTATCCGCACATTTCTCCCAAAGAGACTCTTCAGCCAGTGATAAATGTTTACGTAGGCGTAATTCAAAGCTGGAATATTGCTGCAAGTAATCAGGTGAAATGTCAGACGACAGGAAAACAATATTATTGTTGACATAATCCCATTCAATAGATATTTGTTGAAGATGTATTATTACGTCAGTAGCATAATCCAGACCGCCTTCCTGAATAATCTGATCCATAACATCCTCACGCTCTTTATATCTTGTGCATTTCATTTCAAGTGCCGTGAGTACAGCCATTACGGGTGATGGTAACTGTGTTGTTTTCAGGCTGTCGATCTGACTGAGCGCCTGGGCGATGGCGTTTTGCCATTCTAAAGAACAGGCGCTGAAGTTAAATGTGGCTGTTTTATTATCCCGTTGCGACACGCTACAGGCTAAACGGCGTAACTGGGTCAATTTGTCTGCTTGCTGAACAGGAACTCCGGGAAAGCGGCGATGGCTGAACGTGGTGTGTACAACTTCGGGTGGAAAAACGACAGCTATATCTTTCGCCAGCCACGGTAAAACAACATCTGTATTTTTGTCAGCTGCGCAGATTTCTGGTGTAACTGAGGTCTGTTCCTGAATGATAGTGGAATAGTCAGGCAATTCGAGAGATTTCGTTACCGTGTGAGTCTGTTTTGAATGATTATCCTTCGCTTGCTCCACATACCCCTTCTTCACCTTCTCCGCAATCAGCTTCAGTTCCGCTTTTTCCGCCGCCGCCGCATCAGCAAAGCTTTTTACCTGGCTTTGCCCGTTGGTGCCGACTTTGCCCCAACTGATATGCAGTTCATTTCCCTGCTGCTCAACCGCCCAGAATTTATGTGATTTTTCATCCTGATAAATATAGGTTTTCATTGCTAAATCCTTTTAATCAAACAGTGATTCAATGTCGTTAATGAGTTCGCTGGCGGTGATGTCGTCGAGCGCGGAGAACGTGAGTGAGGATTGTTTACTGTCGCGGTTACCCGGTGAACTCATTTTTACGCTTTCAACAGGCAACAGGTCGCCATATCCCGTTTCGCCATAAATTAATGAAAAAGGTTCTGTTTCAAGCTCGATATCGCCATAAGAGGTAGATTTTCGCATTGCATAGACGCTGCCGCTTTCCTCCAGGCGTTGCCAGCCTCTGCGTTCCAGGCCGACAATGCGTCCGGCCTGGCAAAGACGTCCGTCCCAGCGCGTCAGTTCGTGGGCGCTACGTTCATTATCAGCAAGACGATAACTACCACGATCGAGCTGTTGGAAGGGGGGAAGCAGTTCGTAATCAGCGTAAATTTGCCTGAATGTAGTGGCGGATTCAGGGGAGATTTCCAGCACATGCGGAATACCTATGTTTCCTGCTGGCAGCGTGAATAGTTCATCCTGCGCATCGCTGTAAGTGCCGTCTTCTGCGACCCGGAAGCCGGCAATCAGCATGTTTTTGTCGGTATACACCCCCCATAACAGTCGTCGGGTTAAGTGGCGCATCAGCGGATGTTCCGCCAGAAACAGGCGGAACTGTTCTGCAGTCCAGCGCCTACGCTGGCACATAGCTTGCTCCAGGCGGGTAATTTGCTGGCCGGCGATGGCGCGTACATCTTTTTTTAATTGTTTGAAGCGGTTAACGGCGTCAGTTGCCAGTGTTTCATCATCGCTCTGGTTTGGTTTGGGTAAGTCTTTCAGAACTTTACCGTTTGCGTCGCGAACAACGGGTTTTAAGGTTTCGTCAAAACCAACGGTGAATTGACGTGGGCCGAAATCAAGTGTCAGCGAACCGTTGATATCAAGCCCCAAATCTGGAGCCAGGCGGTCTTCCAGTTCGGCCATAGTCAGCCCACGGTTTTCAGCGACCATGTTGATTTTGTCGCGGGCATGTTCCTGCAATACTTTGAATTTAATCTTTTGTGCAATGCCATTAAGCAACATTAGCGCAATATCGCTGCCAATATCAGCTAATACATCCAGCCCGTAAACCGCGCGTTTATGCTGGGATTCTCCAGGCCAGGCACGGATAAGCGGAGTTAATTTACGCGCGGTGTCGTCATTGCCTAAAATCCCCAGCGAGGTAAATGCCCAGTTTTCTTTTGCTGGTGCGCCAGCTTCTGTCCAGGCGGTATACAGCTCCCAGCCAAAGTCAGCCAGTGATTCGCGGGTGCAGGTTTCTTTGATGATATCCAGCCCTGCGTAGGGGGTGATGTCGCGAGGAAAGCTCAACATTGTGCCAAGGTGGCGCATAGCGTCATCTGGCAGAGGCAGGTTATTACTTTTAAGCCGAGGTCTGCGCCATAAGGTGAACTGATAGAAGCCTGGGAGCGGAGCGATTTTTGCGGGATGCTCCTCAAGCGGATCGCTATCAAATAATGTTGCCAGCGCCGCTAAAACATCAGGTTGATTATACCCCTGGGCTATTTCCTCAATCGTTTCTCGCTGGTTTAAATTCACCAGCAGACGGAGTGCCTGGCGGGCATAATCACGATCTTTTCCTTGTTTGCCCAGAGCCACAGGAAGTAGTCCGGTGGCGGCATGGCGCGGGTAATCCGTTAGCCAGTTTCGCGCATCTTCATAAGACATTTTTTTCTGGAGTCGTTGCGCCATTGGCCATGCCAATTCACTAACACCAAGGAAGAAGGTGAAAAACCACAACCGTTGTGGCTCACGTTGCAGGCAGGTCATAAATGCAGGAATGGCGGCGCTTCCAAAAATTGCCAGAATATTTCCCTCACCAGAGTAGTTATCTTCTTTGACTATCTGGTTAAGAAAAGAAATGGCCTGTTGACCAGGCAGGTAACAGAGGGCAATGAGATTCCAGCTTTTGTAGGCATTGTTATGGTATTGCGCAAATTCAGCATTGAGTGCTGGAAAATCGAAGCGTAACAGGGCATCAACGGCGCTTTGTGGTGCCGGAACTTTTTCGTATATTTTTTCTCCGCTCTCCCGCCATTTGTCAAAACCCAGATACCACAGAATTTGCTGTTCTTGCGTAAGGGGGACTAAGTGTGTCTCCCAACTTGCTTTTTCCATCGGCGGCAGGTCGGTAAACAATGTTTGTTTTGATGCCTGCTGTTGGGCTATTTGCTGGAAGCGTGTGACAAGGTAAGTACGGGTTAGTTTTTTGGCAATCTCTGGAGTGATATCCGAAACAGAAGGAACTGGAAGCACAGGAAGATCAAACACCAGCGTATTTTTCTTTTTCTCTTTGGTCATCCAGGGCGGCGACACAAACATCTCCGGCAACATATCCGCAGTGGCGTATTCGCATTCTTCAGCGACTGGTTGCGGACGGCATTCAGATAAGATGCCTGCCGCTTTAGCATTAACCCAGGGAATGACGTCACATACCAACTCTGGCGTGACGGTAATCAGTTTGACAAGTGCGTTACGCCACTCTTTATTTTCATGTGTTGCCAGCAAAGTAGCGTAAGCCGCAATAGCCGCAGCGGGATGCTTTTGACAGGCTTTGCTTAAGTATTCCAGGTGCTTTTTCTTGCCAATTACACCGAGGATCAGAATTTGAATCGCATCCGGGTGATTCGTTTTCCATAGCCATTTGACAAGGTTTTCAGTCTCGCTGATGCGATCGAAGAGATAACAGGGATTGTCAGAATGATCTTCCGTTAACTCAAGAAGTATCCGGCTTACACCGCACATCCCATGATTTGCCAGCAACATTGCCAGATAAGCGCGAAAATCACGATGCAACGGTGGGAAGTCGTATTTTTCCGCTGTGGTCAGAGCTGTGTCATCGGTTACCACCAGTCTTAACCAGGTCATCGCCGGAACGTTTTGGTCTGCATAGCGTAGAGCCATAGCATTGGCAATATCCGGGCGTTCAGGGAGCAGTAACGCCGCAAAAGGTTGCCGTGCTGGGGAGAGCGAGGGAATGGCTGCGAGTACTTTATCTACACAGCGTTGCCACTCATCTTCTGAAGCGAGTGAAAGATGATGACATAGGCGTTGATGCCAGTTTGGTAGTGATTCTGCTTTGAGATCCAGAGGAATATTGGTTACTACATTCACCTCATCATCCTCAGAGTCATCATCAAATATTATAAGTTGAAAAGATAGAAGGGCGATTTCAACGGTACTTTCCAGGCCACAACGAACGACTAAGTCATCGACCAGTTCATCTGTTGAGTAAGAGTTCCTTAAGTGCCAGAGTAATGCAGCGTCAGATTGTGCACTCCCTGTCTGTAGATTATCCTGAATTCGCAACTGTAATTCGGCAAACGCCTGTCGCCAGTTTTCCGGATAAGAACTGTAGTATTCTTTTAAATCATATGCATCGGTGTTATCTGCAATACGTTTCCATATCTCACCTTTATTGCGCAGATAATTAATTTCTCTTGGCCTGGTGCGATGAGGAAAAGCAAAGCGATTAATATCATCAGTTAACGGAATGACCGCATCATCAGCCAGCCATGGGCGTTTGTTTTTACTCTCAGGGAAAATTTTAACTTCAGGAGTGACTTTGGTGGCGAGTGGGAGATTCACATTTGCTGAATCGCCTTCCACATAGCCTTTTTTCGTTTTCTCTGCGATCAGCTTCAGTTCCGCTTTTTCCGCTGCCGCAACATCCGCAAAGCTTTTTACCTGGCTTTGCCCTTGGGTACCAACTTTTCCCCAGCTGATATGCAACTCGTTTCCCTGTTGCTCAATCGCCCAGAATTTATATGATTTTTCGTCCTGATAGATAAACTGTCTCATTCTGCATCCCTGTATTTTTATCCAGTTGAATGTAGATGCTAACAGTATTTATGCAGGTTAGAGAGAGACGAAATCGCAAGAAAACAACTTTAGGAATTTATAAAGAAAAGGCGCTGTCGATGCAGCGCCTTGAAGGGGGATTATTTCACCTGATGGCCAGGTTTAGCACCAGCATCCGGGCTTAACAGGAAGATATCTTTCCCGCCAGGACCAGCAGCCATTACCATGCCTTCGGAGATACCAAAGCGCATTTTACGCGGCGCCAGGTTAGCCACCATAATGGTGTGACGACCAATCAACGCTTGCGGATCCGGGTAAGCAGAACGAATGCCGGAGAAGACATTGCGTTTTTCACCGCCGAGATCCAGCGTCAGGCGCAGCAGTTTATCGGAACCTTCAACAAACTCTGCGTTTTCGATCAGCGCCACGCGCAGGTCAACTTTGGCGAAGTCGTCAAAGGTGATGGTTTCCTGAATCGGATCATCAGCCAGCGGACCAGTTACCGGTGCGGCAGTGGCTTTCACTTCTTCTTTGGATGCTTCCACCAGGGCTTCAACCTGCTTCATATCGATACGGTTATACAGCGCCTTGAACGGATTGACTTTGTGGCCCAGCAGCGGTTGCTGGATACCATCCCAGGTCAGTTCCGTATTCAGGAATGCTTCTGCACGCTCGGTCAGTTTCGGCAGTACCGGTTTCAGGTACGTCATCAGCACGCGGAACAGGTTAATGCCCATTGAGCAAATCGCCTGCAGGTCGGCATCGCGGCCTTCCTGTTTTGCGACAACCCACGGAGCCTGCTCGTCAACATAGCGGTTAGCCAGGTCAGCCAGCGCCATGATTTCGCGCACAGCTTTACCAAATTCGCGGCTTTCCCACGCTTCGCCAATAACTTCAGCGGCATCAGTAAAGGTTTTGTACAGTTCAGGGGCAGCCAGTTCGCTTGCCAACACGCCGTCAAAACGCTTGTTGATAAAGCCAGCGTTACGGGAGGCCAGGTTCACTACTTTGTTGACGATATCGGCATTTACGCGCTGAACGAAATCTTCCAGGTTGAGATCGATATCATCAATGCGCGAAGAGAGTTTCGCAGTGTAGTAGTAACGCAGGCTGTCAGCGTCAAAATGATTCAGCCAGGTGCTGGCTTTAATAAAGGTGCCGCGAGACTTGGACATCTTCGCGCCGTTCACCGTCACATAGCCATGAACAAACAGGTTGGTCGGCTTGCGGAAGTTGCTGCCTTCCAGCATGGCAGGCCAGAACAGGCTGTGGAAGTAAACGATATCTTTGCCGATGAAGTGATACAACTCGGCGGTGGAATCTTTCTTCCAGTATTCATCGAAGCTTACGGTGTCGCCGCGCTTGTCGCACAGATTCTTGAAAGAGCCCATGTAGCCAATCGGCGCGTCCAGCCAGACGTAGAAATATTTGCCCGGTGCGTTTGGAATTTCGAAACCGAAGTACGGCGCATCGCGGGAGATATCCCACTGTTGCAGGCCGGATTCGAACCATTCCTGCATTTTGTTAGCCACCTGCTCCTGCAACGCGCCGCTGCGGGTCCATGCCTGCAACATTTCGCTGAAAGAGGGCAGATCAAAGAAGAAGTGCTCGGAATCACGCATTACCGGCGTAGCGCCAGAAACCACCGATTTCGGTTCGATCAATTCAGTCGGGCTATATGTTGCGCCGCAAACTTCACAGTTATCGCCGTACTGATCTGGCGCTTTACATTTCGGGCAGGTGCCTTTTACAAAACGGTCCGGCAGGAACATGCCTTTTTCCGGATCGTACAGTTGAGAGATGGTGCGGTTTTTAATAAAACCGTTCTCTTTCAGGCGAGTATAAATAAGCTCTGACAACTGGCGGTTCTCTTCGCTGTGCGTCGAGTGATAGTTGTCGTAGCTGATATTAAAGCCTGCGAAATCAGTCTGATGCTCCTGACTCATTTCGCCAATCATCTGCTCCGGGGAGATACCAAGCTGCTGGGCTTTCAGCATGATCGGCGTACCGTGGGCATCGTCGGCGCAGATGAAGTTGACCTCGTGGCCGCGCATTCGCTGGTAACGGACCCAGACATCAGCCTGGATGTGCTCCAGCATATGGCCGAGGTGGATTGAGCCGTTGGCGTACGGCAGTGCGCACGTTACCAGAATTTTCTTCGCGACTTGAGTCATAGTAGGCATTACTTCTTTGTAGTGAAAAGGGCTTAGATAGTACCAAATGGGGCATGGTTACGTAAGTCCTGTGCAAGCATCTTATGATGCATTATTAGGTAAGTACTTAGCTGTTAACTTCAGGTAAACTAATAGCGATAAGTTATCTTTATAAATAAGGAGTCGGGATGAACGAACAATCCCAGGCCAAATCACCAGAAGCCCTGCGCGCAATGGTTGCCGGGACACTGGCCAATTTTCAGCACCCAACCCTCAAGCATAACCTCACTACGCTAAAAGCGTTGCATCATGTCGCCTGGATGGACGACACGTTGCATGTGGAACTGGTTATGCCGTTTGTCTGGCATAGCGCGTTTGAAGAATTAAAAGAGCAATGTAGCGCTGAATTGCTGCGTATCACTGGGGCGAAAGCTATCGACTGGAAACTGTCGCATAACATTGCCACCCTGAAACGCGTGAAGAATCAGCCGGGTATTAACGGCGTGAAGAACATCATTGCGGTCAGTTCCGGCAAAGGCGGCGTGGGTAAATCCTCCACGGCGGTAAACCTGGCGCTGGCGCTGGCGGCGGAAGGGGCGAAAGTTGGTATTCTGGATGCCGATATCTACGGCCCGTCAATCCCCACCATGCTGGGGGCAGAAAATCAGCGTCCGACTTCGCCAGATGGCACTCACATGGCGCCGATTATGTCTCATGGCCTGGCAACCAATTCAATTGGTTATCTGGTCACTGATGACAACGCGATGGTGTGGCGTGGCCCAATGGCCAGCAAGGCGCTGATGCAGATGTTGCAAGAAACCTTATGGCCAGACCTCGACTATCTGGTGCTCGACATGCCGCCAGGAACCGGTGACATTCAGCTGACGCTGGCGCAGAACATTCCGGTGACCGGTGCAGTAGTGGTAACAACGCCGCAGGATATCGCGCTGATTGATGCGAAAAAAGGCATCGTGATGTTTGAAAAGGTCGAAGTTCCGGTGCTTGGTATTGTTGAGAACATGAGCGTGCATATTTGCAGTAACTGTGGCCATCACGAACCGATTTTCGGTACTGGTGGCGCAGAGAAACTGGCAGAGAAGTATCATACACAACTGCTGGGACAAATGCCGTTACACATCAGCCTGCGTGAAGATCTCGACAAAGGCACTCCGACGGTTATTAGCCGTCCGGAGAGCGAATTTACCACTATCTACCGCCAGCTGGCAGACCGTGTTGCAGCTCAACTCTACTGGCAGGGCGAAGTCATTCCTGGCGAGATTGCCTTTCGTGTCATATAGCGCGCATTAATCTTTCTGGTTGTTCTTCATTCACCGCATCAATGTTAAATTGATGCGGTGAATTTTTTGCAGCCTTAATAATCACTTTTTTAATGCTGCGAATATTCAGTGGATCTTAGTCCGAAACTGTACAAAGGCGATTGAATGTGCAAGCACTGTCTCTTTATCATCCCTCGTGGCTGTGTAGCGGATGTACAGCTATAGTTTGTTATGCACTCAATCTACCCGGCATAACCTTTACTACAGGGATAACGTTCAATGAATAAGTATTGGTTGTCAGGAGTTGTTTTTCTTGCTTATGGACTAGCATCACCCGCGTTCTCTTCTGATACTGCAACATTAACCATCAATGGCAGGATTAGTTCCCCTACATGCAGTATGGATGTTGTTAATAACCATCTTCAGCAACGTTGTGGGCGGTTGTTACAACGAGTTGAAACCAGCTATCGTGCTTCTTCTACTGCAAAAGGCGTTACGACAGAAGTGGTTGCTGTGGGTAGTAATGACAAACGCAAAATCGTGTTAAATCGCTACGATTAATTTCGCAACACCATTTTAAGTATATTTAGAAAGCCAAAATCACTCTCGTGAATGATTTTGGCTTTTTTTATTTGATTCATAAATGTTATTTACGGTAATTAATCAGTTTTAAAAATGTTTGTTATGGCGAATTATTTGTTGCAATTATATTGCATTGGTTAATTTGTTTTAAATCAACAAAACAATATGTTTACATTGCGGCAACCTTTTTGGTGTGAGAAATTTGTTTCCAAGAGATACAGACTCTTAACAAAACAAAATAAACTTATTAAGGAACGCATCATGAAACATTCAATTATTGCTGCCGCTGTCTTATCTTCTGTATTTATGAGTGCTGGTATTTTCGCTGCTGAAGTAGATACCGGAACTTTAACTATTAAAGGTAATATTGCTGAATCTCCATGTACATTTGTCGCTGGTGGTGATTCAGTCAGTATTAATATGCCGACTGTACCAACCACAGTATTTGATGGTAAGGCGAAATATGCAACTTACGATGACGCGGTTGGTGTAACCAGCAGTATGCTGAAAATTACTTGTCCGAAGACTATTGATGGCGTAAAACTTTCATTGATCACCAACGAGAAAATTCTTGGTAATGATAAGGCAATATCCAGTAGTAATGACACAGTCGGATATTATCTCTATTTGGGTGATAGCAGTGAGGTACTGGATATTTCCGCACCGTTTAATATTGAAAGTTATAAAACTGCTGATGGACAATATGCCATTCCGTTTAAGGCAAAATACCTGAAGTTGACCGACAGTAGTGTTGCATCTGGTACTGTTAACTCTTCATTGGTTATGCGTGTTGCCCAGGATTAAATATTTAAAATAATCAATTTTTTTTCAGTAAGCTAAACTGACCGCCATATTCATGGCGGTCAGCATAAATATAAGAGGCATTAAGATGAAAGGATTATTATCTTTACTCATCTCTTCTATGATATTTCCCGCGCATGCCGGAATGGTTATTTTCGGGACCCGTATCATTTACCCGGCAGAGCAGAAAGAAGTCATGGTACAACTGATGAATCAGGGTAACCGTTCTTCACTGGTGCAGACGTGGATTGATGATGGTGACACGTCTCTGCCGCCAGAAAAGATTCAGGTTCCTTTCATGTTAACGCCACCAGTAGTTAAAGTAGCGGCCAATTCTGGGCAACAAATAAAAATTAAAATCATGCCTAATAAATTACCCGTTAATAAGGAAAGTATTTTTTATCTTAACGTTCTGGATATTCCACCGAATAGCCCAGAAGATGAAGGAAAGAATGCGTTAAAATTTGCCATGCAAAACAGAATTAAGTTGTTTTATCGACCAGTAGGTGTTGCCCCGGTAAATAAAACGACCTTTAAAAAATTGCGGATGAATCGTAACGGTAATAACGTAGTCATAAAAAATGACTCGCCAAATTGGGTGACGATTTCTGACATTAAGGCGAATAATGTCAAAGTGAATTATGAAACTATCATGATTGCACCACTAGAAAGTCAGAGTGTCAGTGTAAAAAATAATAATGCGAATGGCTGGCAACTGACCATTATCGATGATCACGGCAACTATATTAGTGACAAAATTTAATTGCAGGAGCTGCCTATGTTGAGAATGACCCCGCTTGCATCAGCAATAGTCGCGTTATTGCTCGGCATTGAAGCACATGCAACAGAAGAAACCTTTGACACCCATTTTATGATGGGAGGAATGAAAGGTGAGCAAGTAACAAATTTGCGTCTTGATGATAATCAGCCTTTACCCGGCCAGTACGACATTGATATTTATGTCAATAAGCAATGGCGTGGGAAATATGAAATTATCGTAAAAGATAACCCAGATGAAACTTGCCTGACGCGTGAAATTGTAAAGCGGTTAGGTATAAATAGCGATAATTTTGCACGCGAAAAACAATGTTTAACATTTGAGCAACTTGTACAGGGCGGAAGCTACGCCTGGGATATTGGGATTTTTCGTTTGGATCTTGCTGTCCCCCAAGCCTGGGTTGAAGAACTGGAAAATGGTTACGTTCCGCCAGAAAACTGGGAACGGGGAATCAATGCGTTTTATACATCTTATTACGTAAGTCAGTATTACAGTGACTATAAAGCCTCGGGTAATAGCAAGAGTACCTATGTGCGTTTTAACAGCGGGTTAAATTTACTGGGGTGGCAACTGCATTCTGATGCCAGTTTTAGCAAAACGGATAACAATCCTGGGGAGTGGAAAAGCAACACACTGTATCTGGAGCGTGGATTTTCTCAAATTCTCGGTACGTTGCGTATTGGTGATATGTACACGTCAGCGGATATATTTGATTCCGTTCGCTTCAGTGGGGTTCGGTTATTTCGTGATATGCAGATGTTGCCAAACTCGAAGCAAAATTTTACCCCACGAGTACAGGGGATTGCCCAGAGCAACGCGTTGGTAACTATTGAACAGAATGGTTTTGTCGTTTATCAGAAAGAGGTTCCACCTGGCCCGTTTTCGATTAGTGATTTGCAGTTGGCGGGCGGAGGTGCGGATCTTGATGTGAGTGTTAAGGAAGCCGATGGTTCTGTGACTACGTATCTGGTGCCTTATGCGGCAGTACCTAATATGCTGCAACCTGGCGTATCAAAATATGATTTTGCGGCGGGCCGTAGTCATATTGAAGGTGCGAGCAAGCAAAGTGATTTTGTCCAGGCGGGTTATCAGTATGGTTTTAATAACTTACTGACGCTGTATGGCGGCACGATGGTTGCTAATAATTACTATGCGTTTACCTTCGGAACAGGGTGGAACACGCGCATTGGCGCAATTTCAGTCGATGCAACTAAATCGCACAGTAAACAAGACAATGGTGAAGTATTTGACGGACAAAGTTATCAAATTGCCTATAACAAATTTTTGAGCCAAACATCGACACGTTTTGGTCTGGCGGCCTGGCGTTATTCGTCGCGTGATTACCGCACATTTAACGATTATGTGTGGGCAAATAATAAAGATAATTATCGTCGTGATAAAAACGATATCTATGACATTGCCGATTATTACCAGAATGATTTTGGACGCAAAAATAGCTTTTCCGCCAATATGAGTCAGTCATTGCCAGAAGGCTGGGGGTCTGTGTCATTAAGTACTTTATGGCGTGATTACTGGGGGCGCAGCGGCAGTAGTAAAGATTATCAGCTGAGTTATTCCAATAACTGGCGGCGGATAAGCTATACCCTCGCGGCAAGCCAGGCGTATGACGAGAACCACACCGAAGAGAAACGCTTTAATATTTTTATATCGATTCCCTTTGACTGGGGCGATGACGTTACGACGCCGCAGCGGCAAATATATATGTCTAACTCAACGACCTTTGATAATCAGGGTTTTGCCTCAAACAATACCGGTTTATCGGGAACCGTTGGGAGTCGCGATCAGTTTAACTATGGTATCAACTTGAGCCACCAACATCAGGGAAATGAAACGACAGCTGGGACCAATTTGACCTGGACCGCTCCGGTCGCAACAGTGAATGGCAGCTATAGTCAGTCGAGTGCCTATCGACAGGCCGGAGCCAGTGTTTCAGGGGGTATTGTCGCCTGGTCGGGTGGCGTTAATCTGGCGAACCGTCTTTCCGAAACGTTTGCTGTGATGCATGCACCAGGAATTAAAGGTGCTTATGTCAATGGGCAAAAATATCGCACAACAAACAGTAATGGTGTGGTGGTTTACGACGGAATGACATCTTATCGAGAAAATCACCTGATGCTGGATGTGTCGCAAAGCGATAGCGAAACAGAATTACGCGGGAACCGTAAAATTACCGCCCCTTATCGCGGCGCGGTCGTTCTGGTTGATTTTGATACCGATCAGCGTAAGCCCTGGTTTATAAAAGCATTAAAATCAGATGGACAGCCATTAACGTTTGGTTATGAAGTCAATGATATCCACGGTCATAACATTGGTGTTGTCGGCCAGGGAAGTCAGATATTTATTCGCACCAATGAAATACCGCCAGCGGTTAATGTGGCAATTGATAAACAACAAGGGCTTTCATGCACAATCACCTTCGGTAAAGAGATTGATGAAAGTAGAACTTATATTTGCCAATAAGCATCGGGTAGTTTTATGAAAATTAACATAGTATTATTTATATTCATGGTGATGGTTATACCTGAGAGCTATGCGGCATGTTATGGAGAGTTGTCAGCGCAGCATAATCTGGTTGTTCAGGGGGACTTTGCACTGACTCAAACACAAACAGCGAAATATGAATATAATTTTAATGATTCGTCATGTGTGAGTACGAATACCATCACCCCTATGAGTCCTTCGGATATTATTGTTGGGCTTTATAACGATACCATTAAATTAAATTTACATTTTGAATGGACTAATAAAAACAGCATCACGTTATCAAATAACCAGACCAGTTTCACAAATGGTTATTCAGTAACCGTGACATCGGCGGCCAGTAACGCGAAAGTGAATGTTTCTGCGGGGGGCGGCGGAGCAGTGATGATTAATGGTGTCGCGACATTATCCAGTGCTTCATCAACAACGCGTGGGAGTGCCGCAGTGCAATTTTTAATATGTTTGTTAGGAGGAAAGTCGTGGGATGCATGTGTGAATAGCTACAGAAATGCATTGGCACAAAATGCCGGTGTCTATTCCTTTAATCTGGCATTATCATACAACCCGATAACAACGACCTGCAAACCTGATGATTTATTAATTACTTTAAAGAGTATTCCCGTTTCACAATTACCAGACACAGGTAACAAAACAACAATAAATAGTGAAGAAGGGAATATTATTCTGCGTTGTAAAAACTTATTAGGTCAACAAAATCAAACATCACGGAAAATGCAGGTGTATTTATCAAGTTCTGACTTGTTAACCAACAGTAACACGGTACTGAAAGGGCCGGAAGATAATGGCGTAGGATTTATTCTTGAAAATGATGGTTCGCCAGTCACACTTTTAAATATCACTGACAGCAGTAAAGGATACACAAATTTAAAAGAAATTGCGGCGAAGTCAAAAATTACAGATACAACGGTTTCAATTCCAGTAACAGCCAGTTACTATGTTTATGATAAAAATAAAGTTAAATCTGGCGCACTGGAGGCAACCGCATTAATCAACGTGAAATACGACTAATAACAAGCAAGACGAGCAAGTGGCTAATAATAAAAAATAATAAGGTGTCTGCATTTCCCCCTCTCTCCGAGCTGTCTCTTGATCAGATCTCCTGATCAAGAGACTTCATCACCAGGTAACCCTCAACCATATCCTGAAGTCTGAACCA
>NZ_JACSQI010000004.1 GCF_014836715.1 Escherichia whittamii | reverse complement strand
TAAGGAATATCTCAATTATTGAACATAAAATGCGAATCATTTAGTACAAAAAAGCAGCGTTACGTGATCTTTCCCTGGGCATAGAGGTGATCTCATTGAATTTGTTAACGCAATCAGTCGATCACAAAACCCTATGCCTGTCTTCTTTTCTGGGGATTCCTCAGCCTCAAAGAAGGAGAGACAAAAAACAGCGCTATTAAATACACGCAATTGATATTATAGCATTTAATCAAGGCTACTTATTAACATCTCTTTGCTTTTAAGAATACTAGTTAACTATTTTTGGATATTTCAAGCAATATATTTAATTCATCTTTTGGTAAATTCATTTTCCTCAGATATTGCTCTGGCATGGCTATTTTTTTCTTTTCCTCCAGCGAAAGTTTCTTATAGTAATCCATATTGAGTTTCTCATAGGGATAAAGCTGATAGGATTGAAGTTTAGGGATATACAAATCGAAAATCTTTTTTAAATGCTGGGGATGATCCTCATAAATAACAGAAGAGTATTTTTTAAAATACTCTTCCTGAGGTAGCGTTGCATCAGTTGTTGCCAGAGGATTGTTCCTTGCCACATCAGATCTTCTGCTATAATATTTTAAATAAACATGATCGCCTTCACGAAAAACATAAAACATATTAACATCATGGCCTTCCCTGGCATTTTTTGGAATCTCAGCATCTATTTTAAACATTCCAACCTGCTGCCTGTAAGTATAATGGATCACATAGTTTACTATGTCATCATTATTTTCAGAGAATTGAAATCGCTTGCCTTTGCATAAGAGACTGACGACTTTCCATATAGAAAATCCTGGATACTTTTCACTGTTAGCATAGATTTCTATATTAATTGTCATGTCATCAAGAACACTTTTCTCACCATAGACCTCAAATACTGGATTGATCATGTCTTTTTTCATATCGCACCCGCATATAATAAAAACACATACTAACAAATAAAAACAGTTAACTGACAATTTTCGATTTATGGTCATTAAATACCCCCTGGTGATTGCTTCCTACCTTAACACCATTTATGAACTTATTCATAAATCTGGCATTCGGATGAGGGCCTGTTATCGCTTTACTACCTTCCCCCGGGCCACCACCGACCAGGCACACCTTCCTTTTTATGCTATGCCAATAATGACAATTTATGTTCTACTTCCCGGGCTTGTCTGTAATCGGGGATAATCGGAATATGTACTATTTATTTTTCAAATTCCATTTCCCTCTCCTTGTTTATATAAGGAGTATTTGATTATACAATTTCAAGCAATGAGGAATATCTCATTTTTTGAACATAATATACAAATCATTTAGTACAAAAAGCGTGTCCCCGATGTTCTTTCCCTGGATTACGATCCCTTAACATTAAGCCTCAATACCCTTATTTATTTATCTTCAGCATCAATAATTGAGATACATAATTGCACAGATAACATAGCTTATATATCAATTAATTAATATCCGTAAACGCTACCGCCCCACCCTGATATTTTAATCTGCACCTGGCTATCTTAACGTTATGCCCCAAACATTAGTAATGTAAATTAAGAATTAGGAATATATCAAATTCACTTCACAAATTAATATCGAGAATGATATACACATTAATTATATTGAAGTAATTTTTAAGAGTCGTAATACCCATGGAACAGGACTAATTCAAGAAGTTTCTGTTGGGCAATAGCGCGTTTATCAACCAGCATTCCTCTTACATTTTTTGTCACTTTCTGTAACGTCGGCAACTGGCACATCAAATCTGCAATTGTATTGGTATTTGGCGTATTACCCCTGAAACCAGTCCCCTCACTATTCAATGATAATCAGCGAAGGGGTATGTTGGCGACCAACCACACTAGTGTTCACTGCAACCACTGGCGTTCAGAGCGACGAACGAGTGACGAAAGAGTCGGACTGCAGCCGAGTATCATCAAAGCAATAGTGCTTGTTTCTGTCATGATTTCATCAGGTTGCTATTTTGTCGCCAGCCGCCTTTATCCCCGTACATCTATAGTGGGATTATTTTGCATCGTTACACGATAAAAGGTAGGATTCTGCGCCGACCGTTATACCCATAAAGAATAATGGTGAATATTGTCATCGCCAGGATGAATAAACATTGTTCATGGCGACATAAAAGACTTTTTTCATTAAAGCAATCAGGGAGAGCAATGAGTAAACACGACACCGACACTTCAGATCAACACGCCGCGAAACGCCGCTGGCTTAATGCCCACGAAGAGGGGTATCACAAAGCGATGGGCAATCGCCAGGTGCAGATGATCGCCATTGGCGGCGCGATTGGTACTGGTTTGTTTTTAGGCGCAGGGGCCCGACTGCAAATGGCGGGGCCAGCACTGGCACTGGTCTATTTAATCTGCGGCCTGTTTTCGTTTTTTATTTTGCGTGCGTTGGGTGAGTTGGTATTACATCGCCCTTCCAGTGGCAGTTTTGTCTCTTATGCTCGTGAGTTTTTGGGAGAGAAAGCCGCTTATGTTGCTGGCTGGATGTACTTCATCAACTGGGCGATGACCGGGATTGTCGATATCACCGCCGTCGCACTGTATATGCATTACTGGGGCGCATTTGGTGGTGTACCGCAGTGGGTGTTTGCCCTTGGCGCTTTGACTATCGTTGGCACCATGAACATGATCGGCGTGAAATGGTTCGCCGAGATGGAGTTCTGGTTTGCACTCATTAAAGTACTCGCCATTGTTACTTTCCTGGTGGTAGGTACGGTGTTTCTCGGTAGCGGTCAACCACTGGATGGCAACACGACTGGCTTTCATTTAATTACCGATAATGGCGGTTTCTTCCCCCATGGTCTGCTGCCTGCTTTGGTGTTGATTCAGGGCGTAGTGTTTGCTTTTGCCTCCATTGAGATGGTGGGTACTGCCGCTGGGGAATGTAAGGATCCACAGACCATGGTGCCAAAAGCAATTAACAGCGTGATTTGGCGTATTGGCCTGTTTTACGTCGGCTCCGTAGTGTTGCTGGTTATGTTATTGCCGTGGAGCGCATATCAGGCTGGGCAAAGTCCGTTTGTGACGTTCTTTTCCAAACTGGGCGTGCCTTATATTGGCAGCATTATGAACATTGTGGTACTGACTGCTGCCCTCTCCAGCCTGAACTCGGGTCTGTACTGCACCGGACGTATTTTGCGCTCAATGGCGATGGGCGGTTCTGCACCAGGTTTTATGGCGAAAATGAGTCGCCAGCATGTGCCGTATGCCGGGATTCTGGCGACGCTGGTCGTGTATGTCGTCGGCGTATTCCTCAACTATCTGGTACCTTCGCGCGTATTTGAGATTGTGTTGAACTTCGCGTCGCTGGGAATTATCGCCTCCTGGGCGTTTATCATCGTTTGCCAGATGCGTCTACGTAAAGCCATCAAAGAAGGCAAAGCTGCGGATGTCAGTTTTAAACTCCCAGGCGCGCCCTTTACGTCATGGCTGACGCTACTGTTTTTACTGAGTGTGCTGGTGCTGATGGCGTTCGATTACCCTAACGGGACTTACACCATCGCGGCGCTACCGATTATCGGTATTCTTCTGGTTGCAGGGTGGTTTGGCGTACGCAAACGCGTTGCCGAAATTCACAGCACTGCGCCGGTAGTCGAAGAAGAGAAACAGGATATTGTCTTTAAGCCTGAAACGGCGAGTTAATTGCAAAATTTGCCCGGCGCAGTGCCGGGCAAATTGAAGTGCTCTTTGTTCATGCCGGATGCAGCGCTAGTGCCTTATCCGTCCTACGAGAGACACACTTCCCCATGTCTGTTACAGCGCAATACGAATCACATCGTCCGGCTGGGTGGCTTCTTGCTGTTTAGTGGATTTTTGTTTCACACTGACATACAGCGTTTTGCCATCGGCAGACAGCGCCAGACTGTTCGGATGAGTCGGCGTATCGAACGTTTTAACCACTTTGTAGGTTTTCGCGTCAATCACACTCACTTTACCCGCCTGACGATGAGTCACGTAGGCTTCATTACGCGCGGGGTTAAACAGCACAGCCAGTGATTCCGGTGCCGAAACCTTCGCCAGAACATTACCATCACGGGTATCGACCACTAACACTTCTGCAGCTTTAGCGTCGGTGATAAATGCGCGGTTGTTGTCGGTATCAAGACTGATATTGATAAAGAAATGCTCTTTGCCATCATCCAGAAGCTTTTTACGGCTTAGGATTTTGTTGTTGGCAGTGTCGACGGTGATCAATTCACCATCAGCGTTGGTGGTGTAAAGACGCTTACCTTTGCTATCCAGCGCTAAACCAGTGCTCATTTTACCGGTGTTCTGGATGGCGGTTTTCAGTTTGATATTCTCGCCATCAACGACCCAAATTACGCTCTCTTTACCAATACCACTGATGTAAACGGTATTCGTGGCATCGTCTGCCACCAGCTCACGCGGTTGCAGCGGACGCACCTCTTCCGTGCGCTTACGATCATCCAGCACCAGACGGCCTTTCACCGCCCCCGTTTTGGCATCAATTGCAGTAACCGCGCTATTTACCGTGTTACCAAACCACAACGTTTGAGTAGCGTTGTTAATGGTGGCACCAAACGGCTTGAGATCGTTATGGATCACCTGAGTCACTTCCAGAGTGACCGGATCGAGACGATAAACCACCCCGCCTTTATCCAGTTTTCGGCTTTGCGAAGTAGCAAGCCACAGCGCGTTCTCCTGCTGGCTATAAGCCATTTCGTAGGCACCTTTACCTACCGCTTTACGCAGCATTTCTTCTGCGGCCTGCGTACTGAATGATGAAGCAACGAGCAATGAACCTAACAGTAATGAACCACGCAGGCGCGATGAAAACAGATGACGTAAATGCATGACGACTCCCTTTGATGAACCGATATTTTTGCTGCTTCACAATGCTTCGCTGAACGTAATCTTCGTTACGCTCTTGTTATAAATGGGAATGGTAATCATTATTTTCTCAAATGTGGAGTATTTCTTGCCGTTACGACTACAATTTTTTCAATCAATTAACGTATTGTGCCGTTTCGTTTCCCATAAATTTACATTTTCATTACCATGGCAGCGTTTTTCCATCCTTAACCTGGCTTTTTTCATGAAGATTTTCTCCGTCCGACAAACCGTTTTGCCCGCACTGATTGCCCTTTCACCTTCCGCTTTTGCAACCAATGAACAAACCATGATTGTCAGTGCCGCGCCACAGGTGATTTCCGAGCTGGATACCCCAGCAGCTGTAAGCGTGGTGGATGGCGAAGAGATGCGCCTGGCAACACCGCGCATTAACTTGTCTGAATCACTGACCAGTGTGCCAGGTTTACAGGTACAAAACCGGCAGAACTATGCGCAAGATTTACAGCTGTCGATTCGCGGATTTGGTTCCCGTTCCACTTACGGTATTCGCGGTATTCGCCTGTATGTGGACGGTATTCCCGCCACTATGCCAGACGGACAAGGGCAAACATCCAACATCGATTTAAGCAGTGTGCAAAATGTGGAAGTGCTGCGTGGTCCCTTCTCTGCCCTGTATGGCAACGCGTCTGGCGGTGTAATGAATGTCACCACCCAGACCGGGCAACAGCCGCCAACCATTGAAGCCAGTAGTTACTACGGCAGTTTTGGCAGCTGGCGCTATGGACTGAAAGCAACGGGCGCAATGGGCGACGGCACACAGCCTGGCGATGTCGATTACACCGTTTCAACCACGCGCTTTACGACCCACGGCTATCGTGACCATAGTGGCGCACAGAAAAATTTAGCCAATGCTAAATTAGGCGTACGTATTGATGAAGCCAGCAAATTAAGCCTGATTTTCAATAGTGTGGATATCAAAGCAGATGATCCTGGTGGATTAACCGAAGCAGAATGGAAGGCCAATCCACAACAGGCGCCGCGGGCTGAACAGTACGACACGCGAAAAACCATCCAGCAAACTCAGGCTGGGTTACGTTATGAACGTAGCCTGAGCGCGCAAGATGATTTGAGTGTAATGATGTATGCCGGAGAGCGAGAAACCACACAGTACCAGTCGATTCCGATGACTCCGCAGCTTAATCCGTCACATGCGGGCGGCGTGATTACTTTGCAGCGCCATTACCAGGGTATAGACACCCGCTGGACACACCGTGCTGAACTGGGCGTTCCAGTCACGTTCACCACCGGTCTGAACTACGAAAATATGAGTGAAAACCGCAAGGGCTACAATAACTTCCGCCTGAATAATGGCGTGCCAGAGTACGGACTAAAAGGTAATTTGCGCCGTGACGAACGCAATTTAATGTGGAACGTCGATCCCTATTTACAAACCCAGTGGCAACTGACTGACAAACTGTCGCTGGATGCTGGCGTGCGCTACAGTTCCGTATGGTTTGATTCTAACGATCATTACGTCACGCCTGGAAATGGCAATGACAGCGGTGACGCCAGTTATCACAAATGGCTACCGGCAGGCTCACTGAAATATGCGATGACCGATGCCTGGAATATCTATCTGGCGGCTGGTCGAGGTTTTGAAACACCGACCATTAATGAGCTGTCTTATCGTGCTGACGGTCAAAGCGGTCTGAACTTTGGTTTAAAACCATCCACCAACGATACAATTGAAATCGGCAGTAAAACGCGTATTGGTGATGGGCTGCTTAGTCTCGCATTGTTCCAGACCGACACCGATGATGAAATTGTTGTCGATAGCAGTAGCGGTGGACGCACTACGTATAAAAATGCAGGAAAAACACGTCGTCAGGGCGCAGAACTGGCGTGGGATCAACGTTTCGCCAGAGATTTCCGCGTAAAAGCATCATGGACCTGGCTCGATGCGACCTATCGCAGCAATGTTTGTAATGATCAGGACTGTAATGGTAACCGGATGCCAGGAATATCCCGTAATATGGGCTTTGCGTCTTTGGGGTATGTGCCAGAAGAAGGCTGGTATGCAGGCACAGAAGCGCGTTATATGGGCGATATTATGGCGGATGATGAAAACACAGCCAAAGCACCTTCTTATACCCTTGTCGGCGTGTTCACCGGATACAAATATAATTTCCATAATATGACCGTGGATTTATTTGGCCGTGTTGATAATTTATTTGATAAAGAATATGTCGGTTCAGTGATTGTTAATGAATCAAATAGTCGATATTACGAACCTGCGCCCGGGCGTAATTATGGCATTGGAGTAAATTTCGACTGGCGGTTTGAATAAAAATCAAGATGCCCGGTCATTACTGGGCATCTTTTCGTCGTTATCATTCATGAGTATACTGCTGGTTAATAATCGCAATATTCTTTTTCATAATATCTGTCAGATAATGACAGCTTTGCTTTTTATCTTTTTCTTTCAACGCTGCGAGTAGAGCCTGATAAATTTCAATACCATCGCGCAATTCGTCAGGATTTACCGCTTCATAAAGATAATGTAACCCAGGCCCCATCCGAACCCACAGTTGCTCAATCATTTCACACAGGATGGGCATTCTTGAGTAACGATAAATTACAAAGCGGAATTGCCGATTAGTATTAATGAGTTGTGCCATATCGCCATTTTCTTGTGCCTGCTGTAATTCTTTGAGTAAATCCTGGAGCTCTGCTATGCCTTCCGGGGAAATATTTTCAACCGCTAAAGCGACTGCCATTAATTCCAGTTCGTAGCGGATACGATTGATTTCATCTAACCGCCCCGCCCCCACTTCCGGTACCGTAAAGGCCTGTGCCGGCGCGACAGATAGCGCATTAACAGAAACCAGACGCAATAACGCTTCGCGCACTGGTGTAATACTCATACCCAGTTGCTCCGCCAGATTTTTGGTGACCAACCGTGCGCCAGGTTTCAGTGCACCAATACTAAGTTGGTACTTCAGATTATTTTCAACCTGCATGGTCAAACTGACATGCTGCATTTTTTCAGTTCCAGGCATTTTACTTCCTTAAAAGTGTATTCTTTCCGACTCTGCCCACAAGGCAGAAGTAGTTTACCTGGTGTAATAATTAGATAATTAACAACCAATCACTTTTTTAGTTATTAGCAGTCGAGCAGTGACGTGGTTAGTTAATTAAAGCTGGGATTAAGATTTTTGCCTGGGTTTTTGTGGCGGCTTTACGCCGCCGTTGAATTGTTAGCCGTCAGCCGCGACACGGATCACCACCTTGCCGAAGTTTTTACCGTTCAACAGACCGATAAATGTCTGTGGAGCGTTCTCTAAACCGTCGGTAATTTGTTCACGATAGTGAATTTTTCCCTCTTTTACCCACTGCCCCATCTCTTGCTGGAACTCATGGATGCGATGACCATAATCCTGATTAATAATAAATCCTTGCAGACGAATACGTTTTTTCAGCACTGTGGCCATCAGCAGCGGTAAACGATCCGGACCGGAGGGTAATTCCGTAGCATTATAGCCGCTCACTAACCCGCAAACGGGGATCCGCGCGGATGTATTGAGTAAAGGCAGCACCGCATCAAATACCTTACCGCCAACATTTTCATAATAAATGTCCACGCCTTTCGGACACGCGTTCGCCAGTTGTTCGGCGAAATCATCTGCGTGATGATCAAGGCAAACATCAAAGCCCAGTACCTCGGTAGCATGGCGGCATTTTTCCGCGCCGCCTGCTACCCCCACTACGCGACAGCCTTTCAGTTTGCCGATTTGCCCCACCGTTGCGCCAACCGGACCGGTCGCGGCAGCAACCACCAGCGTTTCGCCCTCTTTTGGCTGGCCGATATCCAACAATCCCATATAAGCCGTAAAGCCTGGCATCCCCAGCACACCCAGTGACCACGAAGGATTTTCTGGCTGATCGCCAAGTTTCACCAGCTCATCGCCGCTGGATATGTCGTAGTCCTGCCAACCGCTGTAACTCAGCACCCAGTCGCCTGGCTGGTAATCAGGATGATTCGATTCGACTACCCGGCTCACCGTACCACCGACCATCACGCCCCCAATATCAACTGGCGGTGAATAAGAGGGCTCATCGCTCATACGTCCACGCATATACGGGTCCAGCGACAGATAAACAGTACGCAGTAACACCTGCCCCTCACCTGGTGTTGCGACCTCGTCTTCTTCAAGACGGAAATTCTCGGGAACCGGTGCGCCATGCGGACGCGAGGCCAGAACCCAACGGCGGTTACGCTGCTTTTGTTGCCCCATAATGCTCTCCTGTGCTTTTGGCATGAATCGATCAATGGTAGCAGGCTCACGGGATTGGATTTGTTTACGACCGTCACAACGCCTCTGCGACACGCAATAATTTCATCGAGGAATCCGTTGCTTCGGGCTGTTTTCGATAGTATTGATAACGTCATCATCAATATTTAATCGAGGCCAGATATGTCCATCCGTTTTGCCCGCAAAGCCGATTGTGCTGCAATTGCGGAAATTTATAACCACGCCGTGTTGTATACGGCAGCTATCTGGAATGACCAAACAGTGGATGCAGACAATCGCATTGCCTGGTTTGAAGCGCGGACTTTATCGGGTTATCCGGTGTTGGTGAGCGAGGAAGACGGCGTAGTGACTGGGTATGCCTCATTTGGCGACTGGCGTAGTTTCGACGGTTTTCGCCATACTGTGGAACATTCAGTTTATGTTCATCCTGATCATCAAGGCAAAGGTCTTGGGCGCAAATTGTTAAGCCGATTGATCGATGAAGCCAGGGACTGCGGTAAACATGTGATGGTTGCCGGAATCGAATCGCAAAATCAGGCCTCGCTGCATCTCCACCAGTCGCTGGGATTTGTCGTCACCGCACAAATGCCGCAAGTAGGCACTAAATTTGGTCGCTGGCTGGATCTGACATTTATGCAGTTGCAACTCGACGAGCGCACTGAACCGGACGCGATTGGATGAATCAGTCGCTCACCCTTGCCTTTTTGATTGCCGCCGGAATTGGTCTGGTGGTGCAAAACACGCTGATGGTGCGCATCACCCAGACTTCCTCAACTATTCTCATCGCCATGCTGCTGAACTCACTGGTGGGGATTGTGCTATTCGTCGCCATTTTATGGTTTAAACAAGGGATGGCAGGGTTTGGCGAACTGGTTTCCAGCGTGCGTTGGTGGACACTGATTCCTGGCTTGCTGGGATCGTTTTTTGTCTTCGCCAGTATCAGCGGATATCAAAACGTTGGCGCGGCAACGACCATTGCAGTATTAGTCGCCAGTCAGTTGATTGGAGGGCTGGTGCTGGATATTTTGCGTAGCCATGGTGTGCCGCTGCGGGCGCTGATCGGCCCAATTTGCGGAGCGGTTTTATTGGTAGTAGGCGCCTGGCTGGTGGCCAGACGCACGTTTTAATCACAGGATGGTGCCGCCTTTGGTTAACTGTTCGTGACGAGCTTCCATATCTTCTTTATGCTTACGCCCGTGATGAGCGATTGCTGTACGCAAACGCTGCTGCTGGGTGTAACGCTCTTCCCGACTTAACTCTGCGTCATCGCTCAGGGCGATTAATAATTCGTTCATATGGGCAATGACGCTCTCCTCAATCGCGGCATCCACGCGCGCGATGACTTCATCCAGATGCGACATACTTTCTCCTTAGCCACTTGTGAAATTTATCGATTCACTCAAATGATATAAGTCTGCGTTGTGCCGTCAAGCTAGCGCTCAAGATTTAAAATAGCGAAATCAGCAGTGCCACCGGAAAACTCATCGGCCAGGTCACCGCCACCAGGAAGGCGCTCAGAAAGCGAATACGCTTCTTATCGTGGGAAAGAAACCAGGTAGTAACAAACGCGATCGCTGCCATAACAGCATAAAAAACAAGCAGGTATTGATAAAGAGACATGTACGGGCGTCCAGCCAGAGGAAGAAAACGCGCGCAAATATGCGTTATTTTTTGATATACATCAAGTTTCCCAACCGTTTTGAGATATGTCTATAACCTGGGGTCTGCCCTTGTCCATCTTCAGAATGAGTATTATTGCGGATTTACTTAACCCGTACTATACACATAAGGGCTATGACAAAAGGTGGCAAAATATGAATGTTTCCAGTAGAACCGTAGTGCTGATAAATCTCTTTGCTGCTGTTGGGTTGTTCGCTCTTATCTCTATGAGATTTGGTTGGTTTATTTGATGTAGCAATATTGCACGCAGTACACACTGTCAGAGAGATATCAACTCTCTGACAGTGTGTTAGATCTTCTCACACTCTTCCAGGCTACAACATTATCCTTAGTGTTTAACCATTACGTGGCGGACAACGGTGTAATCTTCCAGCCCATAAAGTGACATATCCTTGCCGTAACCGGAAAGTTTCTGGCCACCATGCGGCATTTCACTTACCAGCATGAAATGAGTATTGACCCACGTACAGCCATATTGCAGACGTGCACTAACGCGATGCGCCCGCCCCACATCTTTCGTCCACACCGAAGAGGCTAAACCATACTGGCTGTCATTTGCCCAGTTAACCACTTGTTCTTCGTTGTCGAAGACAGTCACGCTCACTACCGGCCCAAATACCTCTCTTTGGACGATGGCATCTTCTTGTAACGCACCTGCCAGCAGTGTCGGCGCATAGTAATAACCGTTACCTTTTCGTTTCTCCCCGCCGGTAATCACTTTAATGTGTCCCGTCGCTTTTGCCTCTTCCACTGCTTTACTGACGCGGTCGAGATGCGCTTGTGAACTCAACGGCCCCAGTTCCGTTGATTCGTCATCCGGCGCGCCCGACTTCAGGGTTGCGACAGCGGCGCCGAGTTTTTCCACCAGCGCATCGTAAATGCCTTTTTGCGCGTAGATTCGACAAGCTGCGGTGCAATCCTGTCCAGCGTTGTAATAGCCAAACGTGCGTACACCTTCGACCACAGCTTCAATATCAGCATCATCAAAAACAATGACAGGCGCTTTGCCGCCTAACTCCATGTGGGTGCGCTTAATGGATGGCGCAGTATGGCTGATGATGTGCTCACCGGTGGCAATAGAGCCCGTCAGCGACACCATGCGCACTTTTTGATGCCCGGTCAGCGGATCGCCCACGGTTTGGCCTCTGCCAAACAGTACGTTGATCACGCCCGGCGGGAAGATATCTTTCGCCAGCTCGGCCAGTTTTAGTGCAGTCAGCGGCGTGATTTCTGATGGCTTCAGTACCACGCAGTTCCCCGCCGCCAGTGCCGGAGCCAGTTTCCATGCTGCCATCATCAGCGGATAATTCCACGGCGCGATAGAGGCCACAACGCCCAGCGGATCGCGACGGATCATCGAAGTATGTCCCTCGAGATATTCTCCTGCCGCCAGACCATTCAGGCAGCGAGCAGCTCCGGCGAAAAAGCGAAAAACATCGACAATCGCTGGAATTTCATCATTGAACGCACTATGCAGAGGTTTGCCACAGTTACGGGACTCCAGTTCGGCAAAAACCTGACCGTTTTCTTCAATAACATCAGCCAGTTTCAGCAGGCATTCTGCGCGCACCTTCGGCGTGGTTTGCCCCCACTCAGCAAATGCCGCATCTGCCGCGCGAACAGCAGCATCAACTTGCTCTGCAGATGCCTCGGCGATCTCCAGTAAAACGTCCCCCGTTGCCGGATTATAGACAGGCTGTTTTTCCCCTTCGCCGCTAACCAGTTCTCCGTTAATCAGTAACTTATGTTGCATAGCATATTCCTGTATCAGTGGTTATTGACCATTGTCGCCTTCGCGGGTTAGCCACCAGGCTCCCAGGATCGGCAAGGTTGTTACCAACATAACCAGCAGAGCCACGACGTTCGTTACCGGTACATCACGCGGTCGCCCAAGTTGATTGAGCAGCCACAGTGGTAACGTCCGTTCATGACCTGCCGTAAAGGTCGTAACGATGATTTCATCGAACGACAAGGCAAACGCCAGCATTCCTCCTGCCAGTAGCGCCGAACTGAGATTGGGCAGCACCACATAACGAAAGGTTTGCCAGCCATTGGCCCCAAGATCCATTGACGCCTCCACCAGACTCCATGAGGTGCGGCGAAAACGGGCGATGACATTGTTAAACACCACCACTACACAAAAAGTCGCATGACCGACCACGATGGTGAAAAAGCCAGGCTCCAGATTGATGGTTTTAAACGCAGTTAATAACGCCAGACCAGTAACAATACCTGGTAGCGCAATAGGCAGCAGCAGTAACAGTGAAATAGCATTTTTGCCGAAAAAGTCTCGTCGCCAGAGCGCAGCAGCTGCCAGTGTCCCCAATACCAGCGCAATTAATGTTGCCAGCGACGCCACTTTAAGTGACAGTGTCACGGCATCAAGGATATCGCTACGCTGCGCCGCCACGCTGAACCAGCGCAGTGTCAGGCCTTGCGGGGGGAAGCTAAATGCTGCCTCTTCAGTATTAAAAGCATAGGCAGCAATAATAAGGATAGGAAAGTGAAGGAAAACCACGCCTCCCCAGGCTGCCAGTTTGAGGAAAAACGGTGCGCGTTCAGAGTGCATCGAACGCTCCCAGGCGTTTCACAAACGCCAGATAAAGTGCGATAAGGACTATCGGAACCAGGGTGAAGGCCGCAGCCATCGGCATATTGCCTATTGCCCCCTGCTGTGAGTAGACCATATTGCCGATAAAATACCCTGGCGGGCCAACCAGTTGTGGGACGATAAAATCACCAAGCGTCAGCGAGAAAGTAAAAATAGACCCGGCTGCTATCCCCGGGATCGCCAGCGGCAATACCACATAACGGAAGGTTTGCCGTGGACGCGCGCCGAGATCTGCCGACGCCTGTAACAATGACGGAGGTAAACGCTCCAGCGCCGCCTGCACGGGGAGAATCATGAACGGCAGCCAGATGTAGAGAAACACCAGAAAGCGGCCCAGCCCTGAAGTTGACAGCGTATTACCGCCCACTGCCGGTAGTGTGAGAAACGCCGTGAGTAGTGGCTCCAGCCCCAGATGCTGTAAAAACCACTGCGCTACACCGTCTTTAGCCAGCAATAAGGTCCAGGCATAGGCTTTGACAATGTAGCTTGCCCACATGGGCAACATCACCGCAATGTAAAAGAACGCTTTCATTTTGCCACTGGTATAGCGCGCCATATACCACGCCATCGGGAAGGCCAGAATGGCACTGGCGACAGTCACTGCCACTGCCATCGTCAGTGTGCGGATGATGATGTCGTAATTAGCCGGGTTAAACAGCGCACGGATATTCGCCAGTGTCAGTTCTGGCATTACTGACATGGTGAAATCGTCAAAGGTATAAAAACCCTGCCATAACAGCGTCAGCAGCGAGCCAAAATAAACGATGCCAAACCACATCAGTGGACCAAGCAGTAGTAAAAATAGCCCCAGTCCTGGTTTACGCCAGAAAAATCCGGATATCTTTCCAACTCCCGGGCGCGAAGGTGACTGCAATACGTTCATCGCCATTCACCTCTCCTCAACCAGCGGCACCATCACATCACGCGCCCAGGAAACCATCACCTGTTGACCAGGTATGAGCGTGTTAGGTAAGTCTTCGCCCGTTACATTTGCCCGGCTAACCAGCAGTTTTTCTCCACCGCTAAGTTTCAGTTCAAAACGTGTGGCTGCTCCCTGATATTGCACCGCCTGAATCGTGCCATTGGCCTGCACTTCACCAGGTGTATTCAGGCGGATATGTTCCGGCCGCAGGGCAAAACTGCCCATCATGCCGCAAATATTCTCGGCCATTAGCGGATCAAAAACGTTGGATGTCCCGACGAATCCCGCAACAAACGGCGTGCGTGGGCGCATATAGAGATCGCGCGGGGAATCGACCTGTTCAATGCGTCCATTATTGAAAACCGCCACACGATCGGACATCGATAACGCTTCGCCCTGATCGTGGGTAACGAAGATAAACGTGATGCCGAGAGACTGTTGCAGCTTTTTCAGCTCCAGCTGCATTTGCTCTCGCAATTTGAGATCCAGCGCGCCGAGCGGTTCATCCAGCAACAATACGCGCGGTTCGTTCACCAGTGCTCTGGCGATGGCGACTCGCTGGCGCTGACCACCAGAAAGCTGTGACGGCTTACGTTGCTGAACAAAACCAAGCGCCACTTTCTCCAGCGCTTCTTGCGCCATAGCATGTCGCTGTTTTTTATCCACGCCTTTAACCATCAGCCCGTAAGCCACATTCTCGAGAATCGACATATGGGGAAACAGCGCGTAGTCCTGGAAGACGGTATTCACATCCCGCTCCCAGGGCGGCAGATTACTGGCCGGTTTGCCGAAGATAGCAATCGCGCCGCCGGAAAGCTGTTCGAAGCCAGCAATCAGGCGCAGGCAGGTGGTTTTGCCGGAACCGGACGGCCCCAGCATAGAGAAGAACTCACCATCTTTTATCGCAATACTGACGCCATCTACCGCGCGCACGTCACCGTACAACCGCGAGACGTTGTCAAACTCCACTGCGTACGTCATAAAACACCCCAGTGAAGTTAGCGGCCGCCCATAATGGCAATGTAATCCTGCGTCCAGCGACTGTACGGGACAAATTTGCCCCCTTGCGCAATGGGCGTTTTCCAGAAGGCGATTTTATCGAAATAGTTAAACCCGTTGGTTTCACAGCCTTTATCGCCCAGCAACGGACTGGCTTTGCAGCCTTCCGGCACTACCGGAAGCGAACCAAACCAGGCTGCTACATCGCCCTGCACCTTCGGCGTTAATGACCAGTTCATCCATTTGTAGGCACAAACCGGATGTTTCGCTTCACTATGTAGCATGGTGGTGTCAGCCCAGCCGGTAACGCCCTCTTTCGGGAAGACGGTGGCGATCGGTTGCCCTTCTCCTTTCAATGCGTTGGCCTGATACGGCCATGCACTGGAAGCCACCACCCCCTCGTTCTTGAAATCGCTCATTTGGACGCTGGTGTCATGCCAGTAGCGATGGATCAAGCCATGTTGATCGCGCAGTACTTTCAGAACCGCCTGATACTGTTCTTCGGTGAGTTGGTATGGATCGGAGATGCCCAACTGTGGCTGAGTCGCTTTGACAAACAGCGCAGCGTCCGCAATGTAGATAGGACCGTCATAAGCCTGTACGCGACCTTTATTGCTTTGGCCGTCTGGCAGATTTTGCTCAACAAAAACCACTTGCCAGCTATCTGGTGGTGTCGGGAAGGTTTTGGTGTTGTACATCAACAGGTTAGGACCCCATTGATATGGCGTGCCATAAACCTTTCCCCCCACGTTAAACCAGTCGCCCTTCACGACCCGAGGATCAAGCGTTTTCCAGTTGGGGATTAACGCAGTATTAATCGGCTGCACGCGTTTGCCCATAATCAGGCGTAGCGAAGCATCGCCGGATGCCGTGACCAGATCGTAACCGCCTTTGGTCATCAGGCTGACCATTTCATCGGAAGTCGCCGCAGTTTTCACGTTTACCGCGCAACCTGTTTCTTTTTCAAATTGCGTCACCCAGTCGTATTGTTTATCGGTTTGTCCGCGTTCGATGTATCCCGGCCAGGCGATAATATCCAGTCGCCCTTCCGGTTTATCTAAATTTAAGGGAGGTTCGGCGGCGTGAGCGGTCATTAATGTCATGGTAAGCGCACACAAGCTGCTGCGGGCAAATGTCTTGCTCATAAAGTCTTACTCCTGTCGTAATTAATTGTTCAGCCGCCGTGCCGTAAAAATATCTCCTTGTTTAACCATAGACGTCGGCTTGCAGGCGCACCCTCGCCCCCGAGAAAATTTAATCAGGATGTGAGCTAACGCGCATTATGCCGTTTGTGAAGCTATCTTCTGGAGTATAGACAAGGGGTTAGGAAATATAGCTTCTATTCGAAATTCATATTACCCAACCTGAGAGAAATTAAATGAGGATCTATTTCAGGTATTCTTTAATAAGGTGGCCTAATTGTTTAACCGCCTGTTCTTCACGCTCGCCCCACTGCCATGCAGTATTAAAACGGAAAAAACGTGACCAACTTTCGCCAGTAGAAAACATTTTACCCGGTGCGATGCTGATGTGATGCGCCAATGCCTGAACACTTAATTCGCCCGCATCTAACGGTTCGGGAAGCTCCAGCCAGAGAAAATAACCACTGTCGTTATGGTGTATTTTGACTTCCGCAGGCAGGTATCGCAGCAGCGCCTGCCAGGCGCGTTGTTTACGTTCGACAAGCTGGCGACGTAGACGACGAAGATGGGCATCGTAACGGCGAGTAGAAAGGTAATCCACCAGTGCAAGCTGCATCGGTGAACTGGTGGAAAGCGTGCTCATCAACTGCAATCGCTGGATTTTGCGTGCATGTTTTCCTGCAGCGACCCAACCAATGCGAAAGCCTGGCACCAGACATTTAGAAAATGATGAGCAAAGCAGAACACCATCGTGACGATCCCACGCTTTCGCGGGTAGCGGTTTTTCCCGGCCAAAGAAAAGCTCACTATAAACGTCATCTTCAATTAACATCACATTGTACTGATTGAGCAACTCTACCAGTTGCGCTTTTTTCTGCGGTGTTAAGGTAAATCCGAGTGGATTCTGGCTATTAGTCATTAGCCAGCAGGCTTTGACCGGATACTCCTGTAACGCCAGTTCCAGCGCCTGAAGATCTATCCCTTCTTTAACATCCGTCGCTACCGACAACGCCTTCAACCGTAGCCGCTCCAGTGCCTGCAACGCGCCGTAGAAACAAGGATTCTCTACTATCACCCAATCGCCCGGTTCAGTTACCGCTTGCAAACTGAGGTTTAATGCCTCTAACGCCCCGGCGGTGATAACGATTTCATCGGGCGAAATAGTCATGCCCTGTAAGGCATAGCGGCGAGCAATAGCCTGACGCAGTTCTGCATTCCCTGGCGGCAAGTTTTCAATCACGCTCATCGCCGTTGCGGTTTTGCTTACCTGTGCCAGTGAGCGGTTCAGTTGCTGTAGCGGAAAAAGGTGTGGATCGGGAAAGGCCGAGGCAAACGGCACCACTGACGGATCGCGACTGGCCTGCAACATGTCAAAAATATAGGTGTTAATATCGACCGTTTCATCACGCGTTACCGGAATAGCTGGTGCCTGCGGTGATTTCACCGTGCGTGGCGCAACGTAATAACCTGACTGCGGCCGCGCAATAATATACCCCTGACTTTCGAGCAACTGATAAGCATGACCGACGGTCATAAAACTCATGCCAGAAAGCGCAACCTGTTCACGGAGAGAAGGCAGGCGATCGCCGGGTTGCCAGATATCCGACGCAATTTGCTCGCGTAATTGTTCTGCCAGTTGCTGGTATTTTTTCATTATCGGATCGTTTTTATGTACAGGTGATCCGGCAGTCTATATCAGTTGTTAAAAATGACAACTTTTCGTTAACTGTAATTAAACCATCACCAGCGATAACTCTTTGCCCAGGGCTTTAGCCGCAAGCTGGACGGCGTCGATTTTCGTCGCGTGATGTAAATCAAACAAGCGGGTGATCTCCTGCTTAGGTTTACCAATTCGCTTCGCCAGCTCTTGCTGGGTGATTTCTGACTGCAAAAAAGCATTTAGCAGCAATACCTTAGAGGCAACGCTTAAAGGTACTTCAATAAAGTGGTCGTTATTATTTAATGGCGAAGGTAACGGGATAAGCTCGTTGTCTTCAAAATAAAAATCAAATGCGGTGATTAAGGCATCTTTTGCTGCCTCCATCGCTTCAGCGACAGTTTCTCCCTGCGTCAACGCTTCAGGGATATCTACAAAAGAAACCACATAACCGCCTTCCGGCGCGGGTGTAAGAGTGACGGGATAACGCATAATTTCGACTGTCTCTCGCATGTCATTAACCTTTTAATTGGCGATTAACTCAAACCGAGTTGTTTCAGAATTGCTTTACGCAACGGTTCTTTGATCTCATCGCCAGGGTGGCGTGGCATAACACTGCGCCTCCCGCGAAACCTGAGTTTCAAATGGTTGCTGCCATTCGCCACATCGACGCCCTGAGATTCGAGCCAACGTCTGAACTCGTTTTGTTTCACATCGCCTCCCTGCCGCTGAGTATACCCATAAAGTAAACATAAATGCTTACCTCCTTTTGTGGTTTTCTCGAAAATAGCACTTATTCGCCGCACCGACAGAAAGCAATGCCAAATCAGGAAGGCTGATTCCAGAATTTCTTTGCGCTAATTTGCAAAACTGAATAATAACCTAAAGAAACTATCGGCATCATAGCGGCAAAGAGTAATAAAAGGGTGGCGGGATGTTTACGAAAGCGTTATCAGTTGTCTTATTAACCTGTGCACTGTTCTCTGGACAGTTGATGGCAGGACACAAAGGGCATGAATTTTTATGGGTGAAGAATGTAGATCATCAACTGCGTCATGAAGCGGACAGTGATGAATTGCGCGCCGTGGCGGAAGAGTCGGCAGAAGGTTTGCGCGAGCATTTTTACTGGCAAAAGTCACGCAAACCAGAAGCGGGACAGAGTTGAGTCGTTTGTTGCCGGATGCGGCGTGAACACCTTACCCGGCCTATAACATCTGTAGATTCAATGAGTTGTGAATAACCCTGAAAACTTGCGTTTTATCCTTTCCGCTTCGGCAATGTTTTCAGCAGGTCATCCGGGCTTACGGATGCGACAACGCTTCCCGGTAACGGCATTTTCAGAATGTGATTTTTGATTTTACCGATGACGTGCATCTCACACGGGCGGCAATCAAATTTCAGCGTTAGCACTTCATCGCCGTTAACCAGTTGCATCGGCGTTGCCTTCCAGCTTTTAATGTTGCCTTTCGCCTGTTTCGGACACAGATTGAAGGCAAAGCGCAGGCAGTGTTTGGTGATCATCACCGGGACTTCGCCCTTCTCTTCATGCGCTTCATACGCCGCATCAATCAGTTGTACGCCATAGCGATGATAGAACTCGCGTGCTTTATGGTTGTAGACGTTCGCAAGGAAGCTCAAATGCGTTTGCGGATAAACCGGTGCAGGTTCAGCAACCGGTTTACGACTGCCGCGCTGGTAGCTGGCAAGACGTGCAGCATCCAGCATTTCGACGGCTTCACGGCGGAACTGATTTAACAGACTGTTTGGCACAAACAACGCCCCCGGCAAATTAATTTGCACATCGCGGGCGTAATAGATGGTTTGCCCCAGTTTTGCTAGCCCATCCTTAAGGTTGTTCAGCGCTTTTTCGGCGTTATTCGCTTCGTCGAACTGCCCATCCAGGGTATGAGTGATGCTGACGCCCTCTTCGCTGGTTAATGTCAGAATGAGCTGTTCTTGCCAGCCACCCAGTTCAATATCTACCACGACCCGACGTTCACTGGAGGTTTTGGTCAGTGCCTGTTGCCAGTTATGGTCAAGGTTACGGTTAAGTGGATGGTGTGGGCGAATTTTATGCAAATCCGCAGGCATTTCATTTGGCCAGACGCGGTACTGATTTTCCCCTGTTTTCTCTACCGTATTGGCGCGAAAGCCAACCACTTCACGTTTAATCATCACGTTCAGGCCATCGCCGTTAGCCAGCGGTTCGGTAACCTCAACATCGAGATGATCTTTCGCCACTTTCAATACTTCACCCACCGGCAGGCCGATGAATTTTGGTGAATCGAACGCGCCAATGTCGCCTTTACGCGCGTTAACAAAGTAGTCGGTGCTACCACGATGGAAGGTTTTTTCTGTCGAAGGCACAAAGAAATGTTCAGTACGGCCTGATGAAGCACGAGCCAAATCGCCGCGCTCTTCAATAATAGCGTCCAGCATCTGGCGATAATGGGCAGTGATATTCTTCACGTAACTCATATCTTTGTAGCGCCCTTCAATCTTGAAAGAACGCACGCCCGCATCAATCAACGCGCCCAGGTTGGCAGTCTGATCGTTATCTTTCATCGACAGCAGATGTTTTTCATAGGAAACCACCCGCCCCTGATCATCTTTCAACGTGTATGGCAAACGGCACGCCTGGGAGCAATCACCACGGTTGGCGCTACGCCCCGTTTGTGCATGAGAGATGTAGCACTGACCGGAATATGCCACGCACAATGCGCCATGAATAAAGAACTCAATAGTCGCGTCCGTGGCCTGATGAATCGCACGAATCTGCTCCAGGTTAAGCTCACGCGCCAGCACAATCTGGGTAAAGCCGACGTCCGAAAGAAACTTCGCTTTCTCTACAGTACGAATATCACACTGCGTACTTGCGTGCAGTTCAATCGGCGGAATATCAAGTTCCAGAATCCCCATGTCCTGAACAATCAGCGCATCTACGCCTGTCTGGTAAAGATCGGTAATCAGTCGTTGCGCCGGTTCCAGTTCATCGTCATGCAAAATGGTATTAAGCGTGACGAAAATTTTTGCGCCATAACGGTGGGCAAATGGCACCAGTTCGGCGATATCTTTCAGACTATTACTGGCGTTATGACGGGCACCAAAACCAGGGCCGCCGATATAAACAGCATCGGCACCGTGCAAAATAGCTTCGCGGGCAATGGCGGCATCGCGTGCCGGACTTAACAGTTCAAGGCGATGAGAAGATACGGTCACTTTCTTATCCAGTAGCTGAAAAAAGGCGGTTATTTTAGCCACAAGCGCGACGTTGCGAAATAGTTTTCCTGTTCAACTACGCGGGTAATGGATAATGGAATGAAAATGCACGGTTTGCTCGCCACGGTTGCAATAGGCATGGGCGACATCTGCGGCAAAGCGTTCACCTTCTCCACTTTTAAGGCTTCGCCACTCACCATCAACGCACAGGTCAAGCTGCCCATCAATGATGACAACATGCTCGATAACTCCCTTTTCGTGCGGTGTTGATTCGCTTACTGCACCGGGGGCCATCATGATCGAGAAGTGTTCATAGCAGAGTTGCGGATCATAAGGAAATAGAGAAGTGATCACCATTGCCTGCTGTTGTGGATCATAAACGGATGGCGTAGCGGTCTGCGGCGGCGAAATAAACGTCGAAAACGGTACGTTCATTCCGGTAGCTATTTTCCACAATGTTGCGACCGTCGGGCTGGATTCATTACGTTCAATCTGTCCTAACATCGCTTTTGAAACGCCCGTAGCTTCTGCCAGTCGCGAAAGACTCCAGCCTCGCTGCTGACGAAGATGTTTAAGCGTAGTGGATAAAAAGCGAGCGAGATTTTCCATATGACTCCTCCTGCAAAACGGGAGTTTATCACTTGTGCGTTATAACGGACAAATGCTACGGTGCCTGTACGTTATAACGCACGAGGTAACTATGCGTCTGTTTTCCATTCCTCCTCCCACACTGCTTGCTGGGTTTCTGGCGGTCCTGATTGGCTATGCCAGTTCTGCGGCAATAATCTGGCAAGCGGCGATCGTCGCGGGAGCCAGCACAGAGCAAATTTCCGGCTGGATGACGGCGCTGGGACTGGCGATGGGCGTCAGTACTCTTGCCCTGACATTATGGTATCGCGTGCCTGTTCTTACCGCATGGTCAACACCCGGTGCTGCGTTGCTGGTCACCGGGTTACAGGGACTAACGCTAAACCAGGCCATCGGCGTTTTTATTGTCACGAATGCGCTAATTGTTCTCTGTGGTGTGACAGGATTATTCGCCCGTCTGATGCGTATTATCCCGCACTCGCTGGCAGCGGCAATGCTGGCAGGAATTCTGTTACGCTTTGGTTTACAGGCATTTGCCAGCCTGGATGGTCAGTTTACATTATGCGGTAGTATGTTGCTGGCGTGGCTGGCGACAAAAGCTTTTGCGCCGCGTTATGCAGTAATTGCGGCGATGATTGTTGGGATCGTGGTCGTTATCACGCAAGGTGACGTTGTCACAAAAGATATCGTTTTCAAACCAGTTCTCCCCACTTATCTCGCCCCTGAGTTTTCATTTGCTCACAGTCTTAGCGTTGCCTTGCCTCTGTTTCTGGTGACGATGGCATCGCAAAACGCGCCAGGGATTGCAGCAATGAAAGCCGCTGGTTATTCAGCTCCGGTTTCTCCGCTGATTGTCTTTACTGGATTACTGGCGCTTCTGTTTTCTCCTTTCGGCGTCTATTCCGTAGGTATTGCAGCTATCACTGCGGCTATTTGCCAGAGCCCGGAGGCGCATCCGGACAAAGACCAGCGTTGGCTGGCTGCCGCTGCGGCTGGCGTCTTTTATTTACTAGCGGGTCTGTTTGGCAGTGCCATTACCGGGATGATGGCTGCACTGCCTGTAAGTTGGATCCAGATGCTGGCTGGCCTGGCGCTGTTAAGTACCATCGGAGGCAGTTTGTATCAGGCTTTGCATAATGAGCGTGAGCGCGATGCTGCTGTGGTGGCCTTTCTGGTAACGGCAAGTGGGCTGACGCTGGTAGGTATTGGTTCGGCGTTTTGGGGATTAATTGCTGGTGGTGTCTGTTATGTCGTATTGAATTTGATCGCTAACAGAAACCGATAATCAGAAGCGCCATCTTGCGATGGCGCGACTGGCATTACTTTTTGTTCACGTCAAACATGGTCGCATCGGTCGCCATGTCATCAATAACTTGCTTAATATTTTCGAAAGCCATTGGTGTGCTTTCGTTGTTCAGGTCTTTACCTTCGCCCTGACGAACCACTTTGATAACCGGTTTGTTGGTAGCCGCATCAATCAGCTCACCTTCAAAGTACAGACGGGTATCCATGGTACGGTGACCGGTTGCCATTTGTGTTCCCGCTACCACTAATGCAACAGGAACCACTTCATAGAATTGCAGCCCTTCTTTGCTGGTATCTACACCAGTAATAGCACCACGGAAAATCAGACTACGAGGCCCAGCAGTAGTAACCAGAGGTTTACGCTGTGAGATGGCTTCTTTCATTTCAGTGTTGGTATAGCTCAAAATTCTATCCAGAACTTTCTGCCCTACCTGGGTAGACGGTTTAGGCACCGGATAATAGGTGATTGGGTTCCAGACGATACTGTCATATTTGCTTTGATCAAAATTTGGATCAACCCAGCGTAATACCGGTTTACCCGTTGCTGAAGTTGTTTCTTGAAGGTTGGAGTAATTGTTTAAAAAGCCAGAATATTTATCTGGCTGGGTGATTTTAGAGGCACAACCTGACAGAGCCAACAAGCCGCATAAAGCCGCAACTTTCGCAATTGATGTGGTACGCATGAATAGTTTCCTGAGATGATTATATTACTTTTTAAGTTATAGCAAAAAGTACCGCTTCGTGTTGTGGCAAAAAAAGTGTTGGTGAAAATTAATTTTCCAGCCCCTTTTCTGACAATATAGTCAATGACGAAAAGGGGGCTGAGTCAATCTTCAGTTGTTAAATTTCAGGCATTTAAGCCGATAAAAAACTTCAACCACTGTGATTTATTTCACATCACATCGATAAAAAATATGCTTACCGAAAAAAAACAGCAGTTACACATCTCAACGTGAGCATTTTCATGCGCCTTTGCCCTGCTAGCTTATTTTTTACGAGCCAGCATCGTGGCGAAACGTAGTTTAATGCGGTTGCCGTTGGCGTCGGTGCGGTGTAATTCACCCACGTTTTCATTGTATTTCAGCATCTCCCAGCCTTCGTAATATCGACGTAACTCCCCTTCTTTAAAGGCAAAGGGGAAGCCGACGGTACATGGAAAATCAGCTGTATCCATTGCTGCCACAATCAGATTATAACCACCGGGTTTGGTGCAGTGCTGCATATTGGCAATCAGCCCAGGAATGGTTTTAGCCTCCAGGAACATGAGCACCACGGTAGAAAGAATAAAATCGTATTGTCCATCAAACGTCAGGTTATTCAGATCAACAACCTGGGTGCGTAAATTTTCCAGTTTTTCAATGGATTTGATGCGCTCGACGTTGGCAATGCTCATGGCATTTTTATCCCATGCGTCGACATCATAACCATTGGCAGCCAGATAAAGGCTGTTACGGCCATTACCACAGCCCAGATCCAGCGTTTTACCCGGCTTAACCACTTTCACCGCTTCCAGAACTTCAGAGTGTGTGCGGGTTAATTCATATTTATCAGTGAAGTAGTTTTCATCACGAATGATCATTCTTTGTCCTCAGCTTTCATTAAAACGGCGCGCTCTGTTCTGATTAACAATTTTCCCTGCATCAGAAGCGCGAAAGTACGGATGAGCAGTAATGCGATAATAAAATTGGTAAAAATAAATAGCGGCACCGCCAGTGTATGGAAAAAACCATTGTCGTTACCGCTCCCTAAATGCAACCCGGTAGTTGCCAGTGCGGAAACGCCAAACGAGAAACTCCAGAATGAGGCATTAAACGGCTGGGAGAGATACCACGGCATCAGACGTAACATAAAAAGAAGTTGCAGCAGACCATAACCAAAAAGCATTTTCGCCAGCGTGTCGCCCTCGCCACCATTGACGCTCAACCAGGCGCTACATGCCACCAGTGCAGGTGCAAGCTGAATACCCAGCGATGTACGCAGTGCCGTGGGTAATTCTCCCGAGCTGCGCAGACGCTGAAGGATCACCGGCTCAAGACTTAACCAGGAGAAAACACCAGCCCCTAAAAATACCAGACCGGCATCGGTGTAACCCAATGCGCCACAGGCCATCGCGCTAATGAAGTTATTGGCAACAGTCGGTAAATAAAGTCCGGGTGTCGTAGCTTCCTCAGGATGGGAACCACGCCATAAACCGGCTGTTTGCCAGGCGGCATAAGCCAGTTGTACCACCACACCAATACTGAACAAGCCCACCGCCAGCGGGTGAAACCAGGGGACAAAACCAATTGCCACCAGCATCGTTGTTGCCGGAAATAAACTAACAAAACTACTCATCACCGGATGGCGTACTTCCGCCAGCACGCTGTGAGGAAAGCGTACCAGTCGGGTAATAAATGCCGTAGTCAGTAATCCCCAAATGATCATCGCCAGAATCACTAGCCCATCGCCCAACCAGTGACTGACCTGCCAAACCTGACTGGCATAGCGCCAGGCAAATCCCATCCCTATCGTCCCCAACACAATGCCAAAGTAGCCTGCCGGTAAATTGAGCACTTTATCGCTCTGCATCTTCTTACTCATTTTGTTTAATTTATAAAGTATATTTGAAATGCATTTTATGGAAATTTGCTAAACATAGCCAGAGTCACAGGATTTGCTACGGTTATAGTAGGTCACCTGCAGGAAAACGCTATGCGCAAATATCGTCTTAGTGAAGAACAACGAGCTTTTAGTTATCAGGAAGATAGCGATAAAAAAAGTGTTTTATTGCGGCAGATTATTGCCGTCGCTGATTTTAATGACGTAATAGCCGGAACGCCTGGCGGCTGGATTGATAATGAAACCGTATTGGCCCAGGACGGAAATTGTTGGATCTATGACCAGAATGCCATCGCGTTTGCCGGAACGGTGATATCCGGTAATACACGCATCACCGGAAGCAGCGAGCTATGGGGCGATGTTTACGCGACGGATAACGTGTGGATCGATAATAGCAAAATCAGTCAGGGCGCCCTGATAAGTGACAACGTCACAATTCATGATTCATTAATATGCGGAAATTGTAGAATTTCTGATCACGTCTGCATTGATCAGAATTCAATGATTGTCGCTGCACAAGGTTTAACGCCCGACCACCATCTTCTGTTGCAAATTTATGATCGCGCAAGAGTCAGCGCCTCGCGCATTGTTCATCAGGCGCAAATATATGGTGATGCCATTGTGAAGTTTGCGTTCATTGAGCATCGCGCCGAAGTTTTTGACTCTGCCCATATTGAAGGTAATGAAGAGAACAACGTCTGGCTGTGTGACTGTGCGAAAGTTTACGGACACGCACGTGTGATCGCCGGAACAGAAGAAGATGCCATTCCCACGCTTCATTACAGTTCGCAGGTAGCGGAATATGCCTCGGTGGAAGGCAATTGTGTGTTAAAACATCATGTTCTGGTGGGCGGTCATGCACTCGTACGTGGTGGACCGGTTTTACTCGATAATCACGTCACCATACAGGGGAACAGCCGCATTACAGGTGCGGTGATGATTGAAAACCATGTCGAAATAACCAATGACGCCGTCGTTGAAGCCTTTGATGGCGACACTGTTCATGTACGCGGTCCAAAAGTCATTAATGGTGAAGAACGCATAACCAGAACGCCTCTGGCAGGGCTATTGTGAATCAATGATGCGCGCATATATATTTACATCATCATAAGTGTCGTTGAGAAATTCAGCCTGTTTCAGACATCCTTCAAGCGTGAAGCCATTACGCAGCGCTACTTGATTGCTTTGTAAGTTCGCTACCCGACATTTAATGACGAAGCGTCTGATTTCTCCACGTTTTGCGTAATGATGAATAAGTGCCTGCAAAGCTTGCGAAATAATCCCCTGCCCCTGATGGGATTCATCCAGCCAGTAACCGATTTCTGCGGTTTTGTTCAGCGGTTCAATGCGGTTAAAAGACAGGACGCCAACAAGTTCATCTTCACTAAAGATCATGAACATTTTGGCATATCCACGCTGATGCAACATCATATTACCCTGCACCGTTTTCCGCGTGTCATCTTCGGTATTAACAGACTGTGGCCAGTTTAGCGAATTCTGCAACCAGCTTTTATTTTTACAGATCAAGTGATGGAGCGGCGTGATGTGATTTTCTTCAACGGCACGTAATTCAATTGAGTCACTAACTTTTATCGTCTCGGTCATGTCAATTTCGGTCAATCTGCGCGGCGATTTAAAAAGCCGCCTGCAAGGCGGCTTAAGGAAGTTTACACCTCTTTGACGCTCTCCTGTTGCAGGATTTTGAGCATCTCATCTTTCAACTGGAGCTTCTGTTTTTTCATGCGGACCACCTCCGCATTGTATCCACGACCATCAGATCCTTCCATTCTGGCAATCTCATGATCAAGTTTGTTGTGCTTATCGAACAAGGACATAAAGCGAGGATTTTCGTTTTTCAGGCGGGATATCAAATCTCGGTATTCTGGAAACATACGCACTCCCTGTTAGTGGCTGACAAAGTGTACATGAAATACACATCATCAGATTACTCAGATAGCTTGGGGAAAAATGCGAGCGGGATCGTGTTTCACCAGACGGCACCTTCCATGAGAAGGTGCCGAAAAAAATGACGAATCAATTCATCTCGCGATCGTCAACGTATTTGCGCTTATCAGGTGCTGGTGGGAAATACTGATACAGCCATGTTTCACTGATGGCATCGCCCTGACAGCGGAGATACATCCGCATATCAACCGGATCAGTAGAGTCCGAAGTCGGATACCAGTCAAACTGAATACGGTAACCATCGATCGGTTCAATGTAGAGAATTTCGATTTGCTTCGCTTCACCGCTGGAGAGCGTAATAACAGGTTCAATCCCCTTAGGTGCAGCCGCTTTCAGGTCACCACCAACAAAATCTACAGCAAAACGACGCGCCCATTTTTCTGGATAATGCTCACCCGGCGCCCAACCTTCCGGAAAACCTCCCATGCCGGTACGCGTCGCCATAACACGAGCCAATGGACATTGAACGGGGGGATGTGCGCTCCAGTACAGACGATACTGGAATGCAAGCTCATCACCTGCTTTTACTGCTTTTTCTGGCTGCCAGAAGCAGACAATGTTATCCAGCGTTTCACCCGTTGTTGGGATTTCCATCAGACCAATGGTGCCTTTACCCCATTTATTACGCGGTTCCACCCACAAACTTGGTCGTTTGTTGTACCAGCCCATGATGTCTTGATAATGGGAGAAATCACGATCCAGTTGCAACAAACCAAAGCCTTTCGGGTTATTGTCAGTGTAGGCATTGAACTGCAATTTCTGGGGATTATTTAGCGGACGGCAGATCCACTCACCATTGCCCCGCCACATGGAAAGACGGTCGGAATCATGGATTTGCGGATGAATAGTATCGCACATACGACGTTCGTTAGTGCCGCAGCTAAACATGCTGGTCATCGGCGCAATGCCTAATTGCTTGATGTCTTTACGCGCATACAGATGATTTTCAACATCCATAATCACCTGACTCTTTTCACACTGGATGGTGAACTTGTAAGCACCGGTAATGCTGGCGCTATCGAGTAAGGCATAAACGGTAAAAGTGGTAGCACCTGGTTTTACGGTATCAAACCAGAAGGCGGTAAAGTCGGGGAACTCTTCTTTGCTGTCGGTATAAGTATCAATCGCCAAACCACGGGCCGATAAACCGTATTGATACGTGTCATCAACGGCGCGGAAATAGCTTGCACCGAGGAACGATACCACATCGCGGCGAGCCAGTTCCGGTGCTTTAAATACTCGGAAGCCAGCAAAACCGAGATCGCTTTGCCCTTCTAATTGTTTGGTATCAACACCCGCATCATTGTATTTGAACAATTCTGGACGAAAGTGAATTTCACGCGCCAGATGTGTTGCAGGATCAACCGAGAACATACGAACGCGGCGGCGGAATCCCATCCCCATATGGAAGAATTGAGCGTCCAGCTGGCGGTTCTCAACGTTATGCCAGAGCGATTTTTCGGCGTCGTATTGAATGCTGTTATAAGCCTGCGGGGTCATTGTCGCCAGTGTGTCAGGCAACGGACGCGGCGCACCACGCCACGCTGTTTGCGCTAAGTCGTGCGCCATTGACTGTAAAATGGAGAAGTCAAAACGCTGAGTTTGCCCATCGGCAATATCAGAATCTGCCGCGAATGCCGCCTGAGAAAAAAGAGAAGCAATGCCGCTGGTACCGCACACGGCGGCCATAGCCATTGAACCTTTAATAAATCGTCTACGATCCATACCTGAAAGTGAGTCCTTCTGGTGTTGTGAATGGTCCCGCGCTGGTCTTTTTCAGCGGCAAGAAAGTGCTTATTTATGACCGCTCACTCTAGACAATATTTATTAATAATCCAATTGCTGAACTCAGAGAATATGCATAAATCGGCAATTTTTTTATGTCGATGGGATGAGCCTGATTCGTTTGTAAAATCAGGCAAATTTTTGCAAAGCAGGATGGTCCTATTTTAAAGCAAACCACAGCGGCGTTTACTGCGTTCTTCCGCTTCCTGATAAAGCTGGAACTCATCAAAAACCGGGCAGCCCAACGCTTGTTCGAAGGCTTCGCGGCTGGCATTACCGTGACTGCGTGACTGCGTTTCATTACCCAGATTTGACTGGAAGATCCCCGCCGCACTAACGGGCAAGAAATCTTCATAGGTAATGGGCTGTGCCACTACCCAACCGCGTTCAATTAAGGGCTGTGGATCGTCCCCTGGATGAATCGCCTGACGATGCGCTTCACCCGATGGTGTCAGTCGATAACGGAACCATGCCAGCCCTTGCTGGCGCATCAAAAATTCGCTGTCCGGGAAAGCGCGAAAGGTTTCCTGCAAATGCAGTTGATGAGTGAGATTATCCTGTCCGGTTCCGGCATTACGCAGAAGTTCATCATACAGTTGCCGCCCTTTCGGCGTTAACGCCACTCCGCGCTGCTCTATCTCACCAAATCGCGCGGAATGTCTCCCCTGCTGTTGCCCCACAAACAGAACCGTTTCCTCCAGAGCCTTAAAGCTGGTCTGACGCAATAAAATCGGCACCTCGCGGCGCGGCGGCCCTTCGATGAGAATTTTTGGCTCAATACCGCATTCCGGCATCATCGACTGCACCCGATCAATGTCCAGCGTGCGTGGCGTCAGGTGGTTGATATGACAGCCCGGAAAGCAGACTACATCAGCGATCAGCCGATGCTCGTTATGTAATGCGTGATAGGTTTCTTCATCTACCGTTGCTGACTGATGCCAGCGAAATGTCTCCAGGGCTTCCTGCACAAACTCCCGCGCCTGCGCTTCGCTAAAACCGCCCTCTCGATCATGTTCATCTAACAGTTGCCGACAACGTGGGGTAAAGATATCGCGCTGGCGTAAAATTTCCGCCGCCTTATGGCGCAATGTTTTGTTTTCGATAAGTTCAAGACGGAGCAATGAGGTAAAAACGCGGAAAGGATTACGCGTAAGCGAGGCATCATTGATGGGCCGAAATGCCGTAGAATGTACCGGCACGCCGGCCTGCGAGAGATCGTAATAACTCACCGGATACATTCCCATAATGGCGAATATCCGCCTTAATGTGGCAAGTTCCTGCGCGGTTCCCACACGTATCGCCCCATGACGTTCAACGTTAAGCCTCGCCAGCTCATCCGCATTCACCATTTTTTCATGCAGTTGGGGGTTATTTTCCAGCACAGCCAGATTCACGTCAGCGACCAATTCCAGCAACGTACCGTACTGTGGAACTTCTTGTTGATACATGGCTGACATTGCCTGCGAAAACTGTTCCCGAATCTCATCCGCTGTGATGCTGTTCGCCATGATGTCTACCCCCAGTGGTCAATAATCTGGAGTGTAGGTAACCGCATTCATTCTGGTGGGAAGAATTTACAAACTGTGATCTCGCCGCGAAATCATCAATATTATCGATATTGATGTAACATAATTACTTTAAATGTTAAAAATATTTTGCAATCAAGTTATCATAATCAAACAACATCACTTGTCAGCGGCACTGCTTCGTTTTTAACATCGCTTATGGAAAAAAATAGTCTGTTTAGTCAGCGCATCCGTTTGCGCCACCTTCATACATTCGTAGCTGTCGCACAACAAGGAACTTTGGGGCGCGCGGCTGAAACCCTTAACCTGAGTCAACCGGCACTGTCTAAGACATTGAATGAGCTGGAGCAATTGACGGGAGCTCGCCTGTTCGACCGTGGACGTCAAGGCGCGCAGCTTACCTTACCTGGCGAGCAATTTTTAACTCACGCAGTCAGAGTTCTTGACGCCATCAATACCGCAGGACAGTCATTTAATCGTAAAGAAGGCCTTAACAAGGATGTCGTCAGAGTGGGCGCGCTACCTACCGCGGCGCTGGGGATATTACCTTCTGTTATAGGTCAGTTTCATCAGCAACAAAAAGAAACCACACTGCAAGTTGCCACCATGAGTAACACGATGATCCTGGCGGGATTAAAAGCAGGTGAAATCGATATTGGTGTTGGTCGGATGTCAGATCCTGAACTGATGACCGGACTTAATTACGAACTGCTGTTTCTCGAATCACTGAAGTTAGTTGTTCGGCCTAATCATCCTCTGCTTCAGGAGAACGTAACGTTAAGTCGGGTACTGGAATGGCCTGTTGTCGTATCACCAGAAGGCACCGCGCCACGGCAGCATTCAGAGGCGCTAGTAAAAAGTCAGGGATGTAAAATCCCTTCAGGCTGTATTGAAACGTTGTCTGCATCGCTTTCACGTCAGCTTACGGTTGAATACGACTATGTGTGGTTTGTTCCCTCTGGCGCTGTGAAAGACGACCTGCGTCATGCCACGCTGGTGGCCCTGCCTGTTCCGGGGCATGGAGCAGGCGAACCTATTGGAATACTGACCCGCGTAGATGCAACACTCTCTTCCGGTTGCCAGTTGATGGTTAACGCCATTCGAAAATCAATGCCATTCTGAAAAAAAAGGGATCTTGCGATCCCTTTTTTAGCATTATCACACCGTTGCCAAATCCACTGGATCACCAACACCGCGTTGTTCTGCCAGCACAGCGCGTTTCTTCAGACGGAACACATCTACGGCTTCAGTTAACCGCGCCGCCTGTTCTTCAAGAGACACCGCCGCAGCTGAAGCCTCTTCCACCAGAGAAGCGTTCTGCTGCGTCACTTTATCCATTTCAGAAATCGCCTGGCTAACCTGTGTGATACCTCTGCTTTGTTCATCCGATGCGGCGGCTATTTCTTGCATGATATGCGTGACGCTCGCCACGGCATCAACAATAGCGCTCATGGTTTTCCCTGCCGTTGCCACTTCATCGGCCCCCTGTCCAATTAACCTGACGGACTCACTGATCAAGCCTTCAATCTCTTTCGCCGCTTGGGCGCTGCGGCTTGCAAGTGTACGCACTTCGCTGGCGACAACGGCAAATCCGCGTCCTTGCTCACCGGCTCGAGCGGCTTCAACGGCGGCGTTGAGCGCCAGGATATTGGTCTGGAAGGCAATACTGTTGATAACAGCCGTGATTTCAGAAATTTTCTTCGAGCTACTGGAGATATTCCCCATTGTCCGCACTACACCGGAAACTGTTTGTCCGCCAGCACCGGCTTTACTTGAGGCCTCTTGCGCCAGTTTGCTGGCATGATGTGCGTTATCAGAATTTTGCTTCACTGTTGCGGTGAGTTGCTCCATGCTGGCGGCGGTTTGTTCAATTGCCGCCGCTTGTTCTTCGGTACGTGAAGAAAGGTCATCATTACCAGCAGAAATCTCACTGGTGCCACGATAGATCGCTTCAGCCCCCTGGCGCACCGTTCCCACCGTCAGCGCCAGCGAATGCTGCATTTGCTGTAGATGGCGACTTAAGCGGCCAATTTCACTGCGGCCAGTGGGTTCGTCAACTGAAGTCAGATCGCCACTGGCTATTTTTTCAATCCGTTGGGCAGCATGTTGCAGAGGACGAATGACAATCCGGCGTAACACCATAAAGGTTATCAGCGTCATAACCAGCGCAAGTAAAAATGCGCCAATCATAAACATCCCTCCCTGACGAGTACGCTGATGCGCCAGTTCCGCAAGCTGGTTTGCTCTGGCGCTACGTATCTCAATGGCTTTGCTTAACTGCTGGTTATAGGCGTTATCAAGCGTTCTGATCTGCTCACTTTCATGATTGATAATGGCTTCAAACATGCCATTTTTGGCATATTTCAACATGGGTTGCAGGCCGGAAATATAAGCCTGGAATCGCTGATTTAATTCGCCGTCCAGCGCATCGTCAGCGGGAGTTTTCACCATGCGAGTACGGTAAACGTTATAGCCTTGTTGCGATCGCTTTATTTGCAATTCCGCTTGCGCAATATTTCGCTTCATCTCTTCCATTTCAGCGATACGACTCGCTGCCCCGGCCTGAATCATATTGATCCGAGCTGAACGCAATAAATCAGAGCTGTTTGCTAAACCCGTGCGTATCTGGATCTCGTCGCTGACATCGCGCTGATCGCGGTCTGCCTGCCAGAGAAAATACCCTGCCAGGGATGAACTCAATGCAAACAGAAACAGGATGCCGCCAAGAATGCAGGCAAATAACGGAACCAGCCTGATGTGATGTAAAAAGCCTAAGCGGTGTGCGGATGTTGTATTCATGACCGTTGTCTCTCTTCCTGGTTTACTCCCGATAGAGAGTCATCGGCAATTAATGGTAATTGCTTACTGCCAAAAACCTGCTCATATCACATTTTTACAACAATTATTTATTACCGTCGGAATGAAGAGACTTACGAGTAGTTATACCTTGTAAGGCGTATTACGAAAAATTCTGGAAAATGCCACGCAATTTCGTGAAGTGATTATTTCGTTGATAAGGGTAATTGCATAGGATGTTTGCGGGCGCCTGAGACTTTCTGTTTTCAGGCTTACCGGGAATCAGAAAGACGAAGGCCCCGACCGATATTTCTATCAACCGAGGCCAACGAATGAACCTAGCAATTCAGATGTTAGCCTCTTACCTGCCATCCGGCAAGGAGAAAGGCTATGAAGCGAAATCCCCTGGTAGTGTGTCTGCTTATTATCTGTATCACGATTCTGGCATTCACCCTCCTGACCCGACAAACGCTCTACGAACTGCGATTCCGGGACGGTGATAAGGAGGTGGCGGCTCTCATGGCCTGTCAGTCCAGGTAAGGGCCTGCGCGGGGAACTCTCCCCACGCATCTGGTTGACGAGTTCATTTTCTCATGACGCCCCTTATTCATGCCTCAACTGGAAGCTCACTCGCATTAAGTCTTGCAGCGAGTGTTCTCTGATAACGATTTACCGGAAGCCGCCACACAATTTCGTGAAGTGATTATTTCGTTGATAAGGGTAATTGCATAGGATACTTGCGGGCGCCTGAGACTTTCTGTTTTCAGGCTTACCGGGAATCAGAAAGACGAAGGCCCCGACCGATATTTCTATCAACCGAGGCCAACGAATGAACCTAGCAATTCAGATGTTAGCCTCTTACCTGCCATCCGGCAAGGAGAAAGGCTATGAAGCGAAATCCCCTGGTAGTGTGTCTGCTTATTATCTGTATCACGATTCTGGCATTCACCCTCCTGACCCGACAAACGCTCTACGAACTGCGATTCCGGGACGGTGATAAGGAGGTGGCGGCTCTCATGGCCTGTCAGTCCAGGTAAGGGCCTGCGCGGGGAACTCTCCCCACGCATCTGGTTGACGAGTTCATTTTCTCATGGCGCCCCTTTTAGTTAGTGCATGTTTTTTTCGATGCGCTGATAGAACCATCGTTACAGACAAATTTGCCGCCAGTTGTACAGTGAGAGATCCCCCCTTTTGCACCAGAACAGGGTTTGCGCCCGGCATCAACATAAAAAGACATCAGTAATCCCATCAGTAGAATAAATAGCAACTTTTTCATACAACCTCCATGGTTTGCCGAATCTTATGTTCGGTATAAAAGTTATACGCTGTGCGGTTTTTATTTCACTTAGGGAGATCAATGATTGGGGAAATTGAATTTCAATCTTAACAGAAGATATTTTGATTAAATATCAATCAACTAAACATATAAATTCGGATTATGGTTTTATTTGTCATACAAATAAATATAATAGGCGCTTCCGATGTAGGCCCGTATTCTTCGCCTGTACCACGGGTCTGGTTTAGTACAGGCGCTTTCTTCTAATACCCTCAGGAGCGCTTGCGCGGCATCATGCGCAAAAGCGTGTTGTCTTTCCATAAATAGTGGTGTGCCAGAGCGGCCGCCGCATGAAGCCCTATAACGAAATATCCCAGATTCGCTAACGTTTCATGCCACCACTTCAATCTATCCACCAGGTCAAAATTGGTCTCTGACGCGTAAGGCATCGTCACACCAAACGCAAACCACGGATTACCCCGGTTATACATCATCACCAAACCAACCACTGGCAACACAATAAACAGGAGATAGATCACCAAATGTCCCAAATGAGCGAGTCCCGTCATCATGGGCCTGGGTTTCGGTACAATAGGCGGCGTTGGGTATTTCAATCTAAGTAACAGACGAACCACCATCAGCACGAGAATTGAGATGCCACATGAAACGTGGATCATGTTGATCACCGGTCGATCGCTACGCGGGAAAAAACCACGAAACTCCATTGCACAATAGGCTGCGATAACCAGCAAAAAGACCAGCCAGTGAATGCCAATTTGTAACCTTGAATATCTAATTCCCATAACATTTCCTGCTTTAACACAATTTTCCGTTAACATAACGAGCTTTTCTTAAAATTTCATTAAATATTGTTCACCCGTTTTCAGTGCGTTATGTTTCACGGCAAAAATGTAGATTGCCCATCCCGTCATCCTGGTCTAAGCCTGGAAAGGACTCATTTTTACCCATAAGTTCTTGACAGGAGAAAACCATGAGCAAAGTTGGCATTAACGGTTTTGGTCGTATCGGCCGGCTGGTATTACGTCGGCTACTTGAGATTAAAAGTAACATTGACGTTGTCGCCATTAATGATCTTACATCTCCGAAAATTCTCGCCTACCTGCTAAAGCACGATTCAAACTACGGTCCTTTCCCCTGGAGCGTCGATTTCACAGAGGATTCACTTATTGTTGATGGAAAAAGTATTGCGGTTTACGCCGAAAAAGAAGCGAAAAATATCCCCTGGAAAGTAAAAGGTGCTGAAATTGTCATTGAATGCACTGGTTTTTATACTTCCGCAGAAAAATCCCAGGCGCATCTGGACGCTGGCGCGAAGAAGGTGTTGATTTCCGCTCCAGCAGGAGAAATGAAAACCATCGTTTATAACGTCAATGATGACACTCTGGATGGCAACGACACCATTGTTTCTGTGGCGTCATGCACAACCAACTGCCTTGCGCCGATGGCCAAAGCATTGCATGACAGTTTCGGGATAGAAGTTGGCACAATGACAACGATTCATGCCTATACTGGCACCCAGTCTCTGGTGGACGGTCCGCGTGGTAAAGATTTACGCGCATCGCGGGCGGCGGCGGAAAATATCATCCCCCACACTACCGGTGCGGCAAAAGCCATTGGCCTGGTGATCCCGGAACTTAGCGGCAAACTTAAAGGCCATGCGCAACGCGTGCCAGTAAAAACAGGTTCAGTGACCGAGCTGGTGTCTATCCTGGGGGAAAAAGTGACTGCTGAAGAGGTGAATAACGCACTTAAAAAAGCCACGACCAATAACGAGTCATTTGGTTATACCGACGAAGAAATTGTCTCTTCCGATATCATTGGCAGCCATTTTGGTTCGGTGTTTGACGCTACCCAGACGGAAATCACCGCCGTGGGCGATTTACAACTGGTGAAGACCGTCGCCTGGTACGATAACGAGTATGGTTTTGTCACTCAACTCATTCGTACCCTGGAAAAATTCGCCAAACTGTGACCAGCACAGGCGGAGGAAAAACCTCCGCCTCTTTCATACATTACGACTGTAAATAGACCACCTGAGTCTGCAGATACTCATGCAAACCATGTTTGCCATCTGCGCCGCCAATACCCGACTTACGCCATCCAGCATGGAAACCTTGCATAGCTTCGAAGTTTTCTCGGTTGATGTAGGTTTCGCCAAACTTGAGTCCTTTGATGGCTTTCATCGCCACGTTAAGATTCTCGGTATATATCGATGACGTCAGGCCATAATCGCTGTCGTTGGCCATGGAGATAGCGTGTTCCAGCGTGTCAAAAGCGACTACCGGCAGCACTGGCCCAAAGGTTTCTTCGTGCATAATGGACATTTCCTGGCGGACATCCAACAGCAACGTTGGCGGATAATAATATCCTTTCCCTTCTACAGCCTTACCGCCCAACGCGATTCTCGCGCCCTCTTCTACTGCCCGCGCCACCTTTTGTTTCACCCTTTCCAGAGCCGCAGCGTTAATCAGCGGCCCCATGGCAATGTCGTTACGTTCGGCGGGGTTACCAAATTGAACTGCCTGCATTGCCTCACCCAGTCGATTAACAAAGCGATCGTAAATACCTTTCTGCACATAGACACGTTCCGCACAGTTGCACACCTGTCCGGTATTTATCACGCGTGAATCAACAATGGCTTTAACTGCCAATTCAAGATCGGCGTCATCCATGACGATAGCAGGGGCTTTGCCCCCCAGCTCCAGACACACTTTGGTGATATTTTTCGCCGCGGTCGCCATGATTTTTTCTCCGGCAGCGACGCTGCCTGTCATACTGACCATTGCGACCTTCGGGTTCCCCGCCAGTTCCTGACCAACCGTTTCACCGCGCCCTAATACAAGGTTAAACACGCCACGCGGCAGGCCAATTTCGTCGACGATTTTAGCAAATGCGATCGCATTGTTTGGCGTAAATTCACTGGGTTTAATAACAATGGTATTGCCTGTAACAAGTGCAGGCGCCATTTTGCGGGCAATAAGGAAAAACGGGAAATTCCACGGTAGGATACCGGTCGTTACGCCCAACGCACGTTTAAACAGCAGGATGTTTTCCCCGGGACGATCACTTTGAATAATCTCGCCCTCATAGCGACGAGCCCATTCCGCCATGTAATCGATATAGTCAGCAGTAAAAGCGACTTCGACTTCGGCCAGCTGTTGAATTTTGCCACCTTCCTCGACGATCAATGAGCTAATTTCACTGGCCCGTTCGCGGATCCCCGCAGAGATTTTCCGTAACCAGTTAGCTCGTTCGATCGCGGGTAATGCTTCCCATTCTGGCTGCGCACGCTCTGCTGCGTCGATAGCTTTGCGAGCATCTTCAGCCTGACCATCAGGAATACGCGAAATCACTGCCTCTGTTGCGGGGTTAATCACATCAATCCATGCGTCGCCGCGCCAAGTGACAAACTGTCCATCGATATACATAGGATGTTGAACGGGTACAGACATGAGCTACTCCTGTGATTGATGTGTTTATATTTTGTAATTCGCATGTTAATTAACATCAATCACAGCAGAGAAGGCATCGTAGATGTGCAATTTTGTGAAAGGCTTCATAAAAAGAGATGCGACGGGAATAAAGAGAGGAAGAAAAAGATGAGATTATTACCCGTTTGCAAGCATGTGTTCACAAACGGGCAATTATTAGCGCAGTGAGCGACTCTCCATTGCCTCAATAAGCACAGCGTCATGCTGTAATATCTGCCATGCCTGCGTAACTTCTGGCGGGAAATCAACGTGAACGATAAAATCGCGTCCACGTGGCCCATAGCCATCGCTGTCATCGCGCAAGCGTGGCAGCTCGCCAGTAAGTAGGGACAAATATCGTTCAACTGGCCATAGTCCTGTCAGCGGATTAGCAAACGTCACACTGCCTGCATCATTTTCCAACAGTGGAACGAATCCCGGATAACTTAGCCAGCGAGGTGCATCAGGGTTATCTCCTGTAATACGACGAAACGTCGCCATGGTTCGGCGTTGCATAGTGGGATCCTGGACGACGATCGTTGTGTGGACTCGCTCTGCTAACTGATCCAATAATGCGATACTGAAACGGGCATTTTCTCCACAGTTAGTTGACTGATCTTCAATCCAGATTTTTTCACGTGGAATATGCCAGAACTGATGGGCGATATCCGCAAGGATGGTAGCCTCTGATCTGCCCGTAGTGCGAATGGTGTTGTAATGCGGATGCTGTGCGACAGCGCTATACAAAAAAGTTGTCGAGTGACCTATACCACCACTGATCATTAATGGAATTTGCTGATCTCTTGCAATTTTACAAGCGGCATCGATAGTGGGAATGACAGCATTGCCTGCAAGTATTACGCAATCGGCCTGATACGGAGCTTCACCGGAGAAATCATCCTGCGCCAGCCATCGACCGATAACGTTTATAGCATCAATGGTTGACGCTGAAAGCGTCGGAAACGGGTTAATATTCATGGTCCCTCCTTCTCATTTCCTTAAGAATACTGCGTGAGATAATAATGAGAAGCGGAGCACTCTGAAAGGAAGAACTCGAATTTTTTCAACCGCCCCTTTACCAGGTTGCTATTAAGTTTACTCATACTGTATATGCGGAGAAAGCGTAGATAAAACATCAACGACATCATTAGATGCTGCAATCACATAATGCTCGATCATTTTATTTTCATGGATCCCACAACTTTGCTCAATAAACCATGCCAGGTAAGATGAATTGACTACCCGATAGATCCCCGTTTGATTAATACCGTGTACTCCCAACATATCTAAAAGGTCACCTTCATCAGTGACGCGAAATGAATGTATCCAGTCAAAGGATATTTTGATATCTGACTTGATCGCCGGGCATATCAGCGTGATTTCAAGCCTGGCATTCTTATAGCTTAATCCAGACAGGTCAGCGTTTTTAAACGATAACGAAGTTGGTGTGATATTTATATAATATTCATTCATATCGACAGCCCTCAATATATTATGCTGCACTCGATAGCAGACACATTAACTTGCTGCAAAAATGGTGCGAGTGTGTTTAAGTACCATGAGTAATCAATAATACGTTTCAGCTCATTGATATAAATACGCTTGATTTTCTGTGACAGTGATAAACACTCATGGTTAATTATTTAAGATAGATGCAGTAGAGATGCCCATCAAATTTACTCACCACTTCCTGAGCATTAACAATTGCCCATCTGTATTCATTTTCCCAAAAAACAAGATTGGGCGTACGTTTTGTATATCTTTCTAAAATTTTCTGAATACTCTGTTTTTGGTTCTCATAAAATATTGTGTTCGCACTTGAAATTTGTCGACTCATTCGCCAACGGATTTTTTCTTCATAAAAAAGGAAATTCTCACCTTCATAAGGGGTAGTATTCATTGTCTATGATTCACAACTTCCTGAATGAGAATTTCAAAAAAAAGAATAAATTAATCATTATTTTATATTTACCCTTCTTATACAAAATCATTGCATCTTTAATATTCCCAGCACCAGGGTAAGATTACGAAAGCCCGCACCCCGCAAGGACTGACGCCAGGTAGTTTCTGTCCATGGCTGCTTTTCGCATCTTACTAATTTCACCGGTAGCAAGATTTTTATACGCAATAAAGTCAGCGCTCGCCGTCCGCAGGCGAGCGTCTTTAATTCGCCCGGCATCTCCGCCAGTATCGCTAAATAGCACCAGTATTTCTTCGTCATCATGTTGATACAGCCGCATAACTTGTTGATATTCTGTTGAATAAACGACCATCCTGGATCTCCTTTTCATTTAGAATTGCGCCCTGCTCCACGGCTTATCCCATCGGCACATGGCGTGCTACCGCCCCACCCTGATTGATGTATCTGCACGCAAAAAGGTTACACTTATCTCCGGGCTTACCCTATTGCACGGGGGCTTTTTCGGAATTCATAAAGAAAAAACCCGGCAGCTTTGAACTGACCGGGTTTAGATTTATCAACCAGATAGCAGCGTTATCAGCTAATTTGCTCCATCGCCTGCAAAATACGCTTATCTGATATCGGATACGGTGTACCGAGTTGTTGGGCGAAATAACTGACGCGCAGCTCTTCTATCATCCAACGGATCTCTTTTACGTCTTCATCCTCACGACGTGCTGGCGGCAGTTTGTTGATCCATTGCTGCCATGCCTGTTGAACGTTTTCAACTTTCAGCATCTGAGCGCGATCACGATGCGGATCAACCGCCAGTTTCTCCAGGCGTTTTTCAATCGCCTGCAAATAACGCAGCGTGTCGCCCAGACGTTTGAAGCCATTCCCGGTGACAAAGCCGCGATACACCAGCCCGCTCATCTGCGCTTTAATGTCCGAGAGTCCCAACGCCATCGTCATATCAACACGCCCTTTCAGCCGTTTGTTGATATTGAACACCCCCGTGAGGATTTGTTCGACCTGCTTCGCAATATCCACCACCGTGTCGTTCAGTTCTGCCCGCACTTTTTCATGCAACGCAGCAAAACCTTCTTCGGTCCAGACCGGACCACCGTTGGCGTCAATCAGTTTATCCACGCCACAGGAGATACAATCGTCGATCAGCTCCAGAACTTTACCATACGGGTTAAAGTACAGCCCCAGCTTGGCTTTGTTTGGCAACTTCTCATGCAAATACTTGATGGGCGATGGAATATTCAGCAGCAGTAAACGGCGAAGACCATTCCACATCGCTTGCTTCTGTTCGAGCGGGTTATCAAACAGTTTGATCGCCACGCTGTCGCGTTCATCCACCAGAGCAGGCCACGCCTTGACTTTGTAGTTGCCACGTTTCTGCTCGTAGCTTTCCGGCAGTTTACCAAAGCTCCAGATATGCAGGCCACTCTGCTCAATGCCGTCATCGGCCACTGCAGACAACGTTTCCTGTACTTTGCCTTTCAGCGCATCTTTCAGATCCTGTAATGAGCGCCCTTCTTTTAGCTTCTTGTTTTTGTCATCCACTACACGGAAGGTGATTTTCAGGTGATCGGGCACCTGATCCCAATGCCAGTCTTCGCGGTCAACGGTGACGCCAGTCATCCGCCTCAGTTCGCGCTCAAGGCTGTCGAGCAACGGCAGTTCCAGCGGCGTGACGCGGCCTAAAAACGCTTCGGCGTAGTTTGGCGCAGGTACAAAATTACGGCGTACCGGTTTCGGCAACGATTTTATCAGTGCAATAACCAGCTCACGGCGCAGGCCTGGGATCTGCCATTCAAACCCGCTCTCCTCAACCTGGTTAAGTAACGGCAGCGGAATATGCACGGTCACGCCGTCAGCATCCGCTCCCGGCTCAAACTGATAACTTAAACGCAGCTTGAGATTGCCCTGATGCCAGAAGTTCGGATAATCCAGCTTGCTGATCTTTTCTGCGCCCTCTTTAATCAACATGCTCTTTTCAAAGTTGAGCAAATCAGGCGTATCGCGGCTGACTTTTTTCCACCAGCTGTCGAAGTGACGTGCGGAGATCACATCGTGGCTGATGCGCTGGTCGTAAAACTCAAACAACGTTTCGTCATCAACCAGAATATCGCGACGACGCGTTTTGTGTTCCAGTTCTTCCACTTCCGCGCGCAGTTTAAGATTCTCACGGAAGAAAGCGTGACGCGTCTGCCAGTCTCCTTCCACCAGCGCATGCCGGATAAAGAGTTCGCGGCACAACGCCGGATCAATCTGGCTGTAGTTAACCTTACGCGCGGCAACAATCGGCAGGCCATAGACGGTGACTTTTTCCGTCGCCATGACTGCGCCCTGCGCCCGTTCCCAGTGCGGTTCACTGTAGGTACGTTTGAGCAGGTGCTGGGCGACGGGCTCCACCCATTCCGGATCGATGCGCGCGGCAATACGCCCCCACAGGCGGCTGGTTTCTACCAACTCCGCTACCATCACCCATTTCGGCGGTTTTTTGAATAAACCGGAACCAGGGAAGATGGAGAAACGCGCGTTACGTGCGCCGGTATATTCCTGTTTATCGGCATCTTTCATCCCGATATGCGAAAGCAATCCGGTCAGCAACGCGATATGAATTTCACGATACTCTGCCGGTTCGCTGTTAACCGGAATGCCGAGTTCTTTCACCACCTGACGCAACTGGGTATAGATGTCCTGCCATTCGCGTACACGCAGATAGTTGAGGTAATCGGTGCGACACAGTCGACGGAAGGCGTTCGAAGAGAGCGCTTTTTGTTGTTCGCCGAGATAATTCCACAGATTCACAAACGCGAGGAAATCGGACTCCTTATCATGGAAGCGACGATGTTTTTCATCCGATGCCTGCTGCTTGTCCATTGGCCGCTCGCGCGGGTCCTGAATAGAGAGCGCGGAAGTGATAATCATCGCCTCACGCACGCAACCGTGTTTCTGCGCTTCCAGCACCATACGAGCCAGACGTGGGTCAACGGGTAGTTGTGATAACTGGCGACCAAGCGGCGTTAGTTTATAGGCGCTGGCCTGTTCATCCGTGGTGATGGCTCCCAGCTCTTCGAGCAGACGAACACCATCCTGAATATTGCGTTTATCCGGCGCTTCAACAAACGGGAACGCGGCAATATCGCCCAGCCCCAGCGCGGTCATCTGCAAAATAACCGATGCCAGGTTAGTACGCAGAATTTCCGGGTCGGTAAACTCCGGGCGCGAGAGGAAATCGTCTTCCGAATAGAGACGAATACAGATCCCTTCGGACACACGTCCGCAGCGACCTTTACGCTGATTAGCTGAAGCCTGCGAAATCGGCTCAATCGGCAAACGCTGCACTTTAGTACGATAGCTGTAGCGGCTGATACGCGCCGTGCCGGGATCGATAACGTATTTAATACCCGGCACGGTCAGCGAGGTTTCCGCGACGTTGGTCGCCAGCACAATTCGCCGTCCACTGTGCGACTGGAACACGCGGTTCTGTTCGCTGTTAGACAGTCGCGCATAAAGCGGCAGAATTTCCGTATGGCGTAAGTTCAGCTTGTTCAGCGCATCGGCGGTATCGCGAATTTCCCGTTCGCCACTCATAAAGATCAGAATGTCACCCGGGCTTTCCTGGCTTAATTCGTCCACGGCATCGAAAATCGCCTGCAACTGGTCACGTTCGGTGTCATCCGCTTCTTCAACAATCGGACGATAACGAACTTCTACCGGATAAGTCCGACCGGAGACTTCGATGATCGGCGCATTATTAAAATGGCGTGAAAAACGTTCCGGATCGATGGTCGCCGAGGTGATGATCACTTTCAGGTCCGGGCGACGCGGCAGCAGCTCTTTCAGGTAGCCGAGCAGAAAATCAATGTTCAGGCTACGTTCATGCGCTTCGTCGATGATGATGGTGTCGTATTGCATCAACAGGCGATCTTGCTGGATTTCTGCCAGCAGAATCCCGTCAGTCATCAGCTTGACCATCGTGTTATCGCTAACGTGATCGCTAAAACGGACTTTATAGCCGATACAGCCGCCCGGCTCCGTTTTCAGCTCTTCGGCAATACGATTCGCCACCGTTCGTGCTGCCAGTCGACGCGGCTGGGTATGGCCAATCAGCCCTTTAATCCCGCGTCCCAGCTCCATGCAGATTTTCGGTAGCTGTGTGGTTTTACCGGAACCCGTTTCCCCGGCAACGATAACGACCTGGTGGTCACGAATTGCTTCGAGAATGTCCTGTTTTTTCTGGCTAACCGGTAAATTGTCCGGATAAGTAATGTCCGGACGTGCCGCTTCACGCAGCAGAACTTTCCCTGCCGCCTGGTCAATTTCTTTCGCCATCTCCTGGAAAATAGCCTGTTGTGCATCAGGATTTTTAACCTTCTTCACGCCGTGCAGACGGCGAGAAAAGCGCAGTCTGTCACGCAGCATTAGCGTATCAAGTCGCTGCTGCAAGGCATTGAAAGTCAATTTTTGTTGTTCTGTCATAACGTTAGAGGGCAGCGTAGTGCCTGATTAAAGTTCTTTTAAATGATAGATATAGAGTACCACATCGCGGCTTTTTATGTGTTGTTCAATAAATTCGAACATAGGCTTCGATATATTGCGCTATCTCTGTGGCAGGATTGTGAATAAAGTGTCAACAAGCAACGGGGCATCGCCCATTCAAACATCTATAAGGAAACACCATGAGCAAGGTATTAGTTCTTAAATCCAGCATCCTGGCAGGGTACTCTCAGTCAAATCAGTTGTCCGATTATTTTGTTGAACAGTGGCGTGAAAAACATTCCGCTGATGAAATCACCGTTCGTGACCTGGCGGCAAATCCGATCCCGGTCCTGGATGGTGAACTGGTTGGCGCTCTGCGTCCGAGCGATGCGCCATTAACCCCGCGTCAGCAGGAAGCCCTGGCACTTTCTGATGAACTGATTGCCGAGCTGAAAGCTCATGATGTCATCGTTATTGCAGCACCGATGTACAACTTCAACATCTCAACTCAGCTGAAAAACTATTTTGACCTGGTTGCGCGCGCAGGCGTTACTTTCCGTTACACCGAGAACGGCCCTGAAGGTCTGGTCACGGGTAAAAAAGCCATTGTTATTACCAGCCGTGGCGGGATCCATAAAGATGGACCAACGGATCTGGTGACGCCATATCTGTCCACGTTCCTGGGCTTTATCGGCATTACTGATGTGAAATTTGTCTTCGCTGAAGGGATCGCGTACGGTCCGGAAATGGCAGCAAAAGCGCAGGCAGATGCAAAAGCGACAATTGATAGCATAGTTGCTGCATAATCGGACTGACAGATAGTAATGTGGGCTGCTCTGCTAAATCGTGCAGTCCACACTTACCCGCTTAGACGCAAACTACCTGACTGCCGATATCATGGCGGTTATGGTCGCCTACGCGGTTAACTATGAATGAAGAAGAAAAACGGGGCCAGCAACAATACTCAGCCGGCTCCTTGTCGCAATACGCTCCGGCCTTCAGCTGTCACGACGCACCGCCATCGAAACCGTAAAGATCCCCCACTCATCGATCCGTTGTGTACATTTATCAAATCCGGCATCACGCACTAGCGAATCCATCTCCCCTTGCGAACGCACGCGCATGACCCACGGCTTGCCATCTTTATGACTGGTTAACACTCCGGCTATCATTTCCAGTTGTGGATGCCAGGGCTGCCCGGTATAGATGAGAATACCGCCCGGTTCGATGGCATTCGTCAGACCAGCGAGTGAGTTTTTCACCTGCGCATTTTCGGGAAAAAGCTCATAGAGGCCAGATACAATCGCCAATGTAGGCCGCGGAGTTAACGCGCTGAGTTCTGTCGGGTTAAACGCATCGCCTTGTTCAAAACGCGCGCGCCCAGACATCCCCCGTAGGGCAATCATCTCTTGCCCTTGTGCAACATTTAACTCACTGTAATCACGTAACAAAATATCGCTTACAGCAGACTCGTTCTCCAGCGCATCCAGTACATAGCGTCCATGCCCTGCTGCAATATCAATCACGCGGACAGGTAAACCTTTGGCGTTGAGATCGGCAACGGCCTGTTTAATCAGCATTTGTAAATGGGTTTTGCGCTGGCGAATACCACGCCAGCCGATACTGTTCAGGTATATTTTGTCGATTAAGCGCCCAAATGCGTTACTGCCTTGCGGTTTATTTTGATAGACATAATCCAGCGTGCTGCCAGAATCAAAACCAGTGTTCATTCCAAGATGCAGGCCCGCAGATTGCGCCCCGAACAATTTCATCGCCTTACGCATAAAGCGATACGCCATATCAACTGGCGATAATGGTACCTGACCACCTGAAAGCAGCCGCCATCTATCCGCCGATGGCCCTAAGCGATCTTCATGCTGATAATCAAATCTTTGCGACTTGTTAGCATATAATCGACTAATAAAGCTTTGCATTTTTTCAAATGCCTGTGCCCTGTTCTCTTCACCCAACGTGTCGTGATAAAAACCCGGTAGCAGATGCAGCTCTTTCATAGGGCTACGTAATCGCTGATAAAAATCAATTTGCGGTTGGCGATGCACAACATAGTCGTCGCCCGATATCAGAAGTTGCGTGGGAAGCGTAATCGCCATCGCATCGCTAACAATACGTTCAGACGTTTTATAGAGATCGAGCAAAATATTGACGGCAATCGCCCGTGTAATCAGCGGGTCATTATTGAAACTCGCCACCCGTTCCCGATCGTGGGTCAAATAGCGCCCTTTCACATAGGAATTAATAAAAAACAGGCCACGCAGACGATGCAATAGCGCCAGTCCCGGGCGCGCAAATGGTACATACAATTTTACTTTAAAGGCCGGAGAAGCCAGCACCAACCCGCGAATGCCTGGTGCATAATCATGCGCCCATGTAGCAGCCAACACTGCGCCGACGCTTTGCGCGATAACGACAACATCTTCCAGTCCGGCCTGGCTATCGCTGGCAGCAAAACGGACAAATTCATCGACATCCTGCACTGACCGTGTAAGTGATGGGCTATAACCACGCGGCCCCGAAGTTTTTCCATGCCCTCGGGCATCCCATGCATAAAAAGCAGTATCTGGCATCGCCAGTTCATCAACAATATGTTGCAATCGACCAGAATGTTCATGCCCGCGATGAAATAAGACGATGACTTTTTTCACCCCTGACTGTATGGCGGGCCAGTGGCGATAAAACAATACGGTATTATCACTGGTGGTAAAAAAATGTTCCCCAGGGATGCGTGAATTTTCCATTTTCTCTATTTTCCTTCAGTAACAGCAGTAGCGAATAAAATAAAAAAATACCGGGGCGGTGAAAATTAATGAGTCAATCCTGTCAAGGAGTCCGCCATGTCCTGGTAATAGTGTGCCACTGTCTTTAACCCCGATATCACGCTTGATAGCTGACATCACCACATCGCCGCAAAAGCCACTAAGACCAATTAACAAACCCGCCAATAATGCCTGCGGTGCATTTAACGGTGTCAGTAATGGTCCAGTGATCAGCGCTATCATCATGGTGGTGATTACGCCTCCTGCCAGGCCCTCCAGCGTTTTCCCCGGACTAACGTTGGGTACCACTTTTCTCCTGCCGTAGGATTTCCCCCATAAATACTGCGCAATATCATTTGACTCGGTTAATGCCAGCAGAAATAACACCAGCAACGCGCCCCCCTGAATATTTATGGACGGCAACATCAATAACCAGGCTGCATGACTCAGCGCAAAAATCGTCATTATCCAACCCATGAAGATGTGACTGACGAAATTCAGAAAATCTGCTGTTTCACCGGAGAATGCCCGCCATGTAGCCAATATAAGAAAGCTTGACAGTGGTATAAATAGTAGAAATAACTCAAATCGATTAAAGCCTATAAGCAAATAGTTAAGGGGGATGATTAGATATAACCAACTCGGGTATTGCGCGGAGATAAGCGTAAAATATTCTTTCAACGCCCAGAAACTCAGTAGTGTAAAAAAAGTCAACGTAATCCAACGCGGGCCTGATATTGCCAGTGAAAAACAAATGACGATGCCCCACCAACTACGAATACGTAATGTGACTTCATCCCCTTTTCTCTCTGGTAAACGCCAATCCAGATAACAGTTTATCAAAGTTGCTAAAATTAACAGTAAAAATATTATTACCAGCGATTTTTCGAGCATTATTTTTTTGCTCCAGGGGGAAACACGCTTCTACAACGATTAATTGCAGTCCAGAAAATAAGAATTACCGCAACACCCCATAAAATATTATTCCATTGCATCCACTGTGGATGAATAGCAATAACAATACCCCAAAGACCAAAAAACAATGCGCGATCACTTTTACCTAATGGCCCGGCATAACTGCGGATACCACTAATTGTCTGTGCCAGTAAACCGCAGAACTCAGTCAAAACAGCCCCAAATAACATCAACATCACGAGTGGCGTGTTACTGTAAGGTAAAAATAAAAATGGGGAATAGAGAGCCATATCAGAAATAACATCGCCAATTTCATTTAATATCGCGCCAAGATGTGTTACCTGGTTATACTCTCGCGCCAACATGCCATCCAGCGCATTGAACGCCATACGAACAAAAAGCACGATGGGTAATAGCAGAAACACGATGGGTTGCGGTACTAAAATCAATAGCAAACCGGTAATAAGAGAAAGCGCCAAAGCAGCAAGAGTGATGTGATTTGCTGTGAAATGGTGCTTGTGAAGCCAAAACATCGTTGGTCTTAACAGCGACTGAAAAAGCGGTTTAATCTGATAGAGTGTCATTATCAATCCTTGATAATTCAGTTTGCGATATGTTGTATCAACTCACCTAATGGAGAGTGTTGCAATATCAAGATAATTTTGAAAAATATGAAAGCACAAGAATTATAATTTTTATATCACATATAATTACCCTCATATTTATATCATGGTACAAAATGCTACTTTACAAGTCAATGAATCATATCCAACGTCTTCATTGCCTGTTCCCGGATAGTTCGTGTTTTACCCTGAAGCGCCAGTTGACGAATTAACTGCGGATCGGGATTTGCCAATTCTAATACCAGTAACGGTTCGCGTTTTAGTCTTGCCGACAACACATTAGCGGGAAAATGGGGATTATTCATCGCCACAATCCGCCACTCTGAATCAGTTTCTGCCGCCAGTGCCGCAGGTGGTGTGTGTCGATTGTTAAGTGCGCCTAATTTGAAAAATGTCAGATTATTTTTTGCCAGCGAACTCCACCAAATGCGGTCCGGTTCTTTTGCCAACTTATCCAGTTGCGCTAACGCATCAGAGTCAAGTGCATAATAAACACGTAACGCTTCGTTAACTTGCGCACGGGTACTGTTTTCCTGCCTGAGAAAAAACTTCGCCCAAATATCATTGCGTGGCATATTTTGCTGCAATTTATTCAATACTACGGCGGGCAAATTATCCCAACTAAATAAGGCACTCTCTAAATAGGCCCAGTCTTCCAAACGTATCAGGGTAGCGGCATTCAATAGCATCTGGTTATCAACTTCACCGTTGCTAATCAGTTCAGACAAAATCATATCGGCACTGGTTTCATATGCGGCTGAATCTGCTTCAGGATGATGTTTTCGATGCGATAAAGCGCGTTGCCAAATTTTTTGTTTCATCGCCGTACTCAGATACTTATTTTTCGCCAGATTACTCCACCCTTCTGGATCGTTGAAACGTGTCAAGAACCATTGTAAAGCAGCGTCTGAATGAATTACCTGCATGTCCCGACAGCAAAAGGAGGCAGGAAATTTTCCCGCCATCTTTTTAATAAACTTAAACTGTAAGTTATCTGGCAATGCTAAAAATAACGCATTTATTAAATTATCGTCAGTTTCGAATTTTTGGTATAAATATGCTGCAATTTTGTCACTCTCTTCTGGCGTCATCCGCAACAATTGACCATGGTGTTTCATATCTGCAAGCTTAAACGCTAAACTTTTGACAACATCGTTTGATGAATCGTTCGCTAACCGCATTGCCTGATTGTAAGTGAGTTGTCCTTCAGCGCCGACCTGACGAATAGCAGGTTCATCACTGCGGATATAGCCATCTATTATTGATTCGGGCAATAACCACGCATCTTTATAAAGCCCCTGAATGATCATGTCCCAGTCTCTTTTCGCCAGATTCATGACGATATCCAGAGGGAGATCTTCACGTAGAGCAAGATTCAGCGGGCCGACGCCATCAGGTAGAAGACTCATTCGCGTCATTATTTCGACAGAGAGAGGTTCACGGTCGAGCAATCCCATAACAACTGGTTGGTAACCCAATTGCTGATCGGTTAGCTCCAGAATCTCATTATCAGGCATATATCTCGCCATACTCTCGATCGTTTGTTCATCATTGCTATTAATAAGTTGTTTGCGTAAGTTTGCTGAAATTCCTTTAAGTGTTGGCAGTGTTCGCATTACGGCAAGATCAAATGTCGCAATGTCTCGGCCTTCAAATGCAGCTACTTTGCCTTCATCCAGCATTTGTAACTCCTGAGCTAATTCTGGAGAAAGATTAGGGCGAAACAGCGCCCCCTTTTCCATCTGATTACAGACATTTCCTGCCATGCGAATATTACTTCGCTTAAACAACCCTTGCAGAGCATTCTCATCATTTATTACACCCCAGAAATATGCATCAGGATTTATTAGTACCAGCGCTTTTTTAATATTTTCAGTGTCATTTTTATCACTGGCGCGCACCGTGAATTCACTATTTGTCGAAGATACAACAACAGGTGCAATTATGTCATTGATAAATATCCCGCGCGCATTGATATTCCCCTTAATCGTAGACGGATTATCGTAATATGAGTCGATGAATACCAGTCCGCTTGCGTTTATCGAACCGGTAATTAGCAGTGGCGAATCTGTTACTATATTCGTTGCTGTCACGTTGCCGAGAATAACCCATGGGTTAGAAAGTGAGTAAGTGGAAATGTCACCCTTGACAGTCAAATTACCAAGAACAATCAACTTTTCATTACTTTCTATATTCCCTTCCACCACTAAATCACCACGATGCACTTTCCAGTCCGGTGCAGATAAACCGACGGGGACAAGATTAACGCTACCGTTGATAGCTTGTTCAACTTGCTGTTTATCTTCAGCTGTAGCCACAGAAAAAAATGGTTCAATATCAACTTCATTTGCAACACATCGAAGTTCCGCCTCTGCTGGAAGACTCAGCATAAACAGGGGAAGTAAACGTATCCAGCCGCAAATCCTGGCCTTAAACATATGCACTCCATGCCATTAAAAAGGGAAACAAAATGCTTCCCTGATGTGAAATTAGTTATTCTCGTGAAATGCTCTCTAACGTTGCCAGCACATCCGCAGAAAGATGCAATTTTTCAGCAGCCATATTCTCCCGTAGATGCTCAACAGATGACGTTCCAGGAATCAGCAAAATATTCGGTGAACGCTGTAACAGCCACGCCAGCGCCACCTGCATCGGCGTCGCGCCAAGGCTTGCAGCAACATCGGAAAGCGTGGAGGATTGCAACGGCGTAAAACCACCAAGCGGGAAGAACGGTACATAGGCGATACCGTCACGCGCCAGCGCATTGATCAACGCATCGTCGGCGCGGTGCGCGATGTTGTATTCGTTCTGCACGCAGACAATTTCCGCAATTTTACGCGCTTCAGCGACCTGCGTCGGCGTGACGTTGCTCAGGCCGATATGCTTCACCAGCCCCTGCTGTTGCAATTCGGCCAGTACGGTAAAGTGGGCTTCAATCGCCCCTTCTGCCGGGCCGTGACCGTCGCCGAGCATCACGCGCAGGTTAACCACATCCAGCACGTCCAGGCCGAGGTTACGCAGGTTATCGTGTACTGCTTGCTTGAGCTCCTCAGGGGAGAATGCCGGAATCCATGAAGCATCGTTCCCGCGACGCGCGCCAATTTTAGTGACAATTGTCAGATCGTCAGGATAAGGATGTAACGCTTCGCGGATAATCTGATTGGTGACATGCGGACCATAAAAATCGCTGGTATCGATATGATTGACGCCCAATGCCAGCGCTTCACGTAAAACCGTAATAGCAACATGGCGATCTTTTGGCGGCCCGAAAACACCGGGACCAGCCAACTGCATCGCGCCATACCCCAGTCGTATTACCGATTTTGAACCAAGAGTAAACGTACCACTGTTGTTGCTCATAACACCCTGTCCTGTTTAAGGCAGATTAAGAACCCACAGTATAGAAATGAACGCACTGGGAGGGCATGTGTAATAAATGCGAATGTGTAAAAAAACATGCAGGATGCGCTTTGCTTATCCGGCAAACTGATTTTCTACCCCCTGTAGATTAACGGTATTTCCTGTTCCCGTAACGTTGTTTCCGCGTTTCGTCTGTTGACTCAGTTGCAGTGGTATCCGCAGCCCATGTCTGGCTACTTAACGCCATCGCAACACATGCAGACAACAATTTTTCCCTATGCATATATAACTCCTTAAAAATAGTTCTCGTGTAACAAACTTCGCAAAACTTGAAGGCAGAAAGCACTAAATGCTTACAGCGAAATATTCAATAAACAAAAGTTATTTTATTTACATAGCGAACATTAAGGTGAAGCATATTTAAAATAACACCATGGCATTCGTTAAAATATATTGCACACAGAAAACAGTTCAAACAAACATTCAGGAAGAAGAGAGAAAATACATTAATGACGCCATTTGCGTAGCGAATGAATTATTTAATTACACCCATCGTAATAGTGAATTTCAATTAACCGCCGAGATAATAAAAGAGCATATAAGTAACATCGATAACAATAACTCACGCACTAATAATGACCGGCATTATAGAAACACTAATATAAATGTTTTGTTTCTAAAGGTAATTTATTTTCGCAACCATTTACCATTAATCCCCTGTACATATTCACCCGGCTTCGCGCGAGCGACAAGTTTTTGCCCTGCCAGTTTTGCTATCTCATCCGTGGATACCTTATTTTGCTTTGCCAGTTGCTGGTAGCTACGATTACGAGCTTCATTAATATCTCTTACTAATGCCTGTGTTTCGGCATCCGTTTCCAGCGCAACCACGTAACCGTTAAGCGTTTCACCGACCCGCCCCTGACTTCTGGCTTCGTTCAGGGTTAATGCCATCGCACTGCTGCTCATCAGGCCAATAATCCACACCATTATGAGTAATGTTCTTTTCATCGTTACCTCAAAAAAGATCGCTACGGGTTTTGAGCAAATCTTCAACGTCTTTGTCCGCCTTGATGACGATCTCATGCTCAATTTTAACGTTCATATTGATGGTAATCGGCTCTTTCGGCGCAGCCACTTCAATGCGCGGCGTACAGCCAACTAACATAAAAGAGGACGCCAACGTGGCTATCACTATTTTCATTGTTTTTCCTCACACTCTTTTCCTGATGGGCAGCCTGTTTCCGGCAGCCGGGCATTCTGCTCCAGCCATGCCTGGAGATTATCGCCAAAGCGTAAACTACGCCATAACATAAAAATATTCTCTTCATGACTGTAATTCAGATTCACCGTGCCTGTTTTGCCATCAACACGACTATTACCGCTGATCGTTGCCTGCATGGTTAACACACCAAGATTATCTAAATTAATTTTTGTCGATGAACGACTAATTTCCATATAACGCAACCAGTTAATGGCAGTTCCAGCGGTCATATTGTCTTTTGCTACTGCATCCGCCGTATCTTTATCCAGACGTAAGGTCATGGGACCTGAGTTTGCCAGCCAACCATCTTTTACAATCCATTTTTCATTATTCAGCCATAATGGTAATGCCCCACTAAATGCCCCTGACATCGCGAATTGTTTCGGGTTGACGGCGCTAACCAGTTCACTGGATGAGAGATTATTCAGGCGCAATAGTGCCGGATCGTGCTGCGGCATACGTAATTGTTTCATCAGCACGTTACCGCCTAAAACATCAACACTCACATTGGTCAGTAGCAAGGGTTCGTCTTCGGTCCACGGATAACGCCCCTGAAGATCGGCAGTAATATTTTTTGCCGTCACAAGGTTAACCACTTCAGCAATGCGTAATGATACAGGTCGCCGTGTTCCCAGATACCACGCACCGTCGCCAAAACGGAACGGTAGTACAAAATCGACGCCGTTGACCTGGTTATCAGGCATCCAGGCGCTGCCACCTTTTAATACGCCATGACCACCCGCACGGAAGCCTTGATCAGGCGCCGCGGAAAAGGCTACCTGAGCATACAACTCGCCATCGCGTAGTTTCATCTTCCAGTCAGGTGGCACTAGCGGCTGAAATACAGTGAGCGATTGTTTTGGCCACCAAGCGTTGCCACGCAGACGAATACCGTCCCAGCGCCCATTTACCCGTACCGGACCAATCTCGCCAGCATGTAAATCACCTTTGAAGAGGAAATACGTTGGTTCGCGCCCTTCAACACTAAATTTTAAGGTTGATGGCGGTAACACGCTGCCCCCCGTGAACAGCGTTTGCCCTGCATCCAGCGAAAGCGCACCACTAAAAGACGGATTCTGTGGGTCGCGTACCCAGACAACAGGTTTCTCAAGAATTAAGCGCGGCGTTTTCACCGTCATCGTGCCATATTGCAACTGATCGAAACCGGTCGAGAGATCGGTAAGCGTAATCGTGCTGTCATGCCACTCGCCTTTTCCTGCGACCTCCCAGGTAGCATTCATCGGGGTAAAACTGCCTTTTCCCCAGTAACGCCACTGCCAGCGTCCTGCATCCGGGAGAAAATCTTTTGCCTGCCCATCCATGTGTAGTACAAAGTCGCCCAATTCATTTTCATGAGCCTGCAAAATGGCCTGCAAGCGACCGTCCACACCGCGCTGCGTCACTTTTACGCCAGCTAAAGGCCAGCGGATTTCGTCAATGTCCAGCGAATCGATGACTCTCCCTTTAGAGCGTAACAATGCGCCCGGTTCAAAGGCCAGCGTTGGGTCAGCCAGACTTCCGCTTAACTGTGCCGGTAAGCGGGCATATAAAATGAGATCTGCCTGTTTCGCCTCGCCTGTCAGTTGAAGTGGCATTTGGCTGTTATCCATGCTTAATTTTCCTGGACCAAAATTAAGCACCGCGTTGCCTTTTCCCGCTTGCCCCTGAGTCAACACACTCAGACGACCACTGACCAACGCGTCCTCAAGCCCTGCCTGCCAGTTGTCGACTTTGATACCCAGTCGCCCACTCAGGGGAAAACCTACATATGGCCAGCTCCAGCGACCATCACTTACCGTCAATTGCTGACGGGTAATTTCCCACGGTAAATCGAGCAACGGATCACCGTTATCTCGTGCCATCACAATCAATTGCCCACTATTTTCCTGCCATTCTAGCTCGGCATCCACCAGTGACGGTTCCTGCGGCAAATTCAACGTCGCGGTCGCATGACCACTTACCGGAAGCCCATCCGGCACTAGCGGCAGAGTAAATTCCCCCACCAGTTTTATCGGCGGCTGATTTTCAAACGCGGCGACATCCAGTTCGCTGACGGTAAGTTGTTGCCCTTTAAGCTGGCCTTGAAATTTGACTTTTTCGCCCTGATAACGCAGTTGCTGGATATCAGCGGTCAATGCGAGAGAGAGTTTTCCCTGCCATTCCTGCCAGGGAGAAAAAATCAGTTTATCAATATTGATCCAGGTGTTAGGCAACATAGCTTGCCACTGCGCGAGGGTTTTCGGCGCTGCGGGAGAGGGTTCTTCCTGTGGCAGTTTCGCCAGGCAAGCAGAGTCAAGTTCTACAGAACCGACATTCAATAACCAACGGCTGGGATGTGAAAGGCTGGCGTTGGTGATATGTGCAAGCTGGCAATCTCCTACCAGATAACGGAGATCGGGAATGATTAAGCCTTTACGTGTAATACGTGGACTTTCATCCAATGCGATACGTGTACCGAGCGGTAGCCAGATACCCGCCAGCGTGGGAACCCACAACCCGAGCGTCATCAGTAGCGTCAACGGCACAAGAATAATCAGTAATAGCAGCGCGAGAACGGCTTTATATTTACCCAACATGGGTAGTTAATATCCTGATTTAGCGAAAAATTAAGCAGTCAATACAGGTATTGTGGCATGTTTAACCGTTCAGTTGAAGGTTGCGCCTACACTAAGCATAGATGTTCCTGGAATTTTTAATATCGCCATAACTTTCAATTAAATTTGAAATTTTGTAAAATATTTTTAGTAGCTTAAATGTGATTCAACATCACTGGAGAAAGTCTTATGAAACTCGCCGTATATAGCACAAAACAGTACGACAAAAAGTACCTGCAACAGGTGAACGAGTCCTTTGGCTTTGAGCTGGAATTTTTTGACTTTCTGCTGACGGAAAAAACGGCAAAAACCGCCAACGGTTGCGAAGCTGTATGCATTTTCGTAAACGACGATGGCAGCCGTCCGGTGCTGGAAGAGCTGAAAAAGCACGGCGTTAAATATATCGCCCTGCGCTGTGCCGGTTTTAATAACGTTGATCTCGACGCAGCAAAAGAACTGGGGTTCAAAGTGGTGCGTGTCCCGGCTTACGATCCGGAAGCCGTCGCTGAACATGCGATTGGTATGATGATGACGCTGAACCGTCGTATTCACCGTGCATATCAGCGTACCCGTGACGCTAACTTCTCTCTGGAGGGGCTTACTGGTTTTACTATGTACGGTAAAACAGCGGGGGTTATTGGTACCGGTAAAATCGGTGTGGCGATGCTGCGCATTCTGAAAGGTTTTGGTATGCGTCTGCTGGCGTTCGATCCGTACCCAAGTGCAGCAGCGCTGGAACTCGGCGTGGAATATGTCGATCTGCCGACTTTGTTCTCTGAATCAGACGTTATCTCCCTGCACTGTCCGCTGACGCCGGAGAACTACCACCTGCTGAATGAGGCAGCGTTCGATCAGATGAAAAATGGCGTAATGATCATCAACACCAGTCGTGGTGCGCTGATTGATTCACAAGCGGCGATTGAAGCGCTGAAAAACCAGAAAATTGGATCGCTGGGAATGGACGTGTATGAGAATGAACGCGATCTTTTCTTTGAAGATAAATCCAACGATGTGATTCAGGATGATGTTTTCCGTCGTCTGTCAGCCTGCCATAACGTACTGTTTACCGGACACCAGGCGTTCCTGACGGCAGAAGCCCTGACCAGTATTTCCCAGACTACACTGCAAAACTTGAGCAATCTGGAAAAAGGCGAACCCTGCCCGAACGAACTGGTTTAATCTTACCGCTCCCCTGTCTTACAGGGGAGCTTATTCAGATAATCCCCAAAGATATTTAATCTTCTATCCTTAAAATATGTTTTAAGGACGGATAAGGCGCAATCAGCGTTGCCTCCGGCAAAAAGCACCAAATTTATACCTTAAGTAGAGAACTAAAATGAAGAAAGTTGCCGCGCTAGTCGCACTAAGCCTGCTGATGGCGGGATGTGTAAGTAATGACAAAATTGCTGTAACGCCAGAACAGCTACAGCATCACCGTTTCGTACTGGAAAGTGTAAATGGTCAACCTGTTGCCAGCGAGAAAAACCCGCCAGAAATCAGCTTTGGCGAAAAGATGATGATTTCTGGCAACATGTGCAACCGCTTTAGCGGCGAAGGTAAACTTTCGGACGGAGAACTGAAAGTTAAAGGACTGGCAATGACCCGTATGATGTGTGCCAACCCACAGCTTAACAAACTCGATAACACCATCAGCGAAATGCTGAAAGAAGGTGCGCAAGTGGATCTGACCGCGAATCAGTTAACGCTGGCGACCGCGAAACAGACATTAACGTATAAGCTGGCGGATTTAGTGAATTAATAACTGCCACAACTTCCGGCGGCAAGCGACTGTTCGCTACAGCGTTTGCCGTTGGGTAATGCACACATCCCGATCGCTGTACCATCCAGTTGACGGGCAACGGAAAGCGAACCGCCAATCATTGCACAATTTGCCTCTCCGCTACTCGACATCGACGCTTTTAAACCAGGGGCCACATGCGCCGCGGTCGCCTGCTGAACAGGTTCACTACTACACGCTGACAACAATAAAACGGCAGCCCCAACGCACAACATTACTCGCATCTTTACTTCCTCAAATCTTTAAGTCCAACGAAACCGCCGTAATAATAGGCAGCATAAGCGGCTACGTCGAGAACTGTATTGCGAATTGCAACGTATTTTTACTATTTTGTGGCTTTTTTTTCGCCCAGGGCTTGATCAAAACATTCATTACGCTGATGTAGAGAACACAAAAGCGAAAATGCAGCAGAAAGCCATTTGCTAAAATTAAAAGATTACTACTGGGCGCGCAGTTTTTTCGTGCGCCCCTCATTTGCGCAATGTAAGGGTGTCGTATGATCACAATTGACGGAAATGGCGCGGTAGCTTCGGTGGCATTTCGCACCAGTGAAGTTATCGCCATTTACCCTATTACCCCGAGTTCCACGATGGCAGAACAGGCTGATGCCTGGGCCGGAAACGGCCTGAAGAACGTATGGGGAGATACACCTCGTGTAGTTGAAATGCAGTCAGAAGCTGGCGCTATCGCAACTGTGCATGGTGCTTTGCAAACAGGCGCTCTTTCGACATCATTTACATCGTCGCAGGGTTTACTGCTGATGATCCCGACGCTGTATAAACTGGCGGGTGAGTTGACGCCGTTTGTACTGCATGTGGCTGCGCGCACTGTGGCCACTCATGCGCTCTCTATTTTTGGCGATCATTCAGACGTGATGGCGGTACGTCAGACTGGCTGCGCCATGCTGTGTGCAGCAAACGTGCAGGAAGCACAAGACTTTGCTCTCATTTCGCACATCGCAACGCTGAAAAGCCGCGTGCCATTTATTCATTTCTTTGATGGTTTCCGCACTTCCCACGAAATCAACAAAATTGTCCCACTGGCCGACGACACTATTCTTGAGCTGATGCCCCAGGCAGAAATTGATGCTCATCGCATTCGCGCACTTAATCCGGAACATCCTGTGATCCGCGGTACGTCGGCTAATCCGGACACTTACTTCCAGTCACGCGAGGCCACTAACCCGTGGTACAACGCGGTCTATGACCATGTTGAACAGGCGATGACTGATTTCGCTGCCGCTACAGGTCGCCAGTATCAGCCGTTTGAGTATTATGGTCATCCGCAGGCGGAACGGGTGATTATCCTGATGGGGTCGGCCATCGGCACCTGTGAAGAAGTCGTGGACGAATTGCTGACCCGAGGCGAAAAAGTAGGCGTGCTAAAAGTTCGACTTTACCGCCCTTTCTCCGCCAGACACTTACTGCAAGCATTGCCGAGCTCTGTACGTACTGTGGCGGTGCTGGATCGCACCAAAGAGCCTGGTGCGCAGGCAGAACCACTGTATCTGGATGTAATGACGGCGCTGGCTGAAGCCTTTAATAATGGCGAGCGCGAAACACTGCCACGCGTCATTGGCGGGCGCTATGGCTTATCATCCAAAGAGTTTGGCCCGGACTGCGTGCTTGCAGTATTCGCCGAACTCAACGCAGCCAAGCCGAAAGCACGCTTTACCGTCGGTATTTATGACGATGTAACCAATTTGTCGCTACCGTTGCCGGAAAATACTCTGCCGAACTCCGCAAAACTGGAAGCACTCTTTTACGGGCTGGGTAGCGACGGCAGCGTTTCCGCAACTAAAAACAATATCAAAATTATCGGTAACTCGACGCCATGGTACGCACAGGGCTATTTTGTTTACGACTCTAAAAAAGCGGGGGGCCTGACGGTTTCCCATCTGCGCGTAAGCGAGCAGCCCATCCGTTCCGCGTATTTGATTTCGCAAGCTGATTTTGTTGGCTGCCACCAGTTGCAGTTTATCGACAAATATCAAATGGCCGAACGTTTAAAACCAGGCGGTATTTTCCTGCTCAACACGCCGTACAGTGCCGATGAAGTCTGGTCGCGGCTGCCGCAAGAAGTCCAGGCTGTGTTGAACCAGAAAAAAGCGCGTTTCTATGTGATTAACGCGGCGAAAATTGCCCGCGAATGTGGGCTGGCAGCCCGCATTAACACCGTCATGCAGATGGCGTTCTTCCACCTGACGCAAATTCTGCCTGGCGACAGCGCCCTGGCCGAACTTCAGGGCGCCATTGCCAAAAGCTACAGCAGCAAAGGCCAGGATCTGGTGGAACGCAACTGGCAAGCTCTGGCACTGGCGCTCGAATCCGTTGAGGAAGTACCACTGCAACCGGTAAATCCGCAAAGTGCCAACCGTCCGCCTGTGGTATCTGATGCCGCACCCGATTTTGTCAAAACGGTTACCGCTGCGATGCTCGCCGGACTTGGCGACGCCCTCCCCGTTTCGGCGCTACCACCAGACGGCACCTGGCCGATGGGGACTACTCGCTGGGAAAAACGCAACATTGCTGAAGAGATCCCTATCTGGAAAGAGGAACTCTGTACCCAATGCAACCACTGCGTCGCGGCTTGCCCACACTCCGCCATTCGCGCGAAAGTCGTACCGCCCGAAGCGATGGAAAACGCTCCGGCCAGCCTGCATTCACTGGATGTGAAATCTCGTGATATGCGCGGGCAGAAATATGTGTTGCAGGTCGCACCGGAAGATTGCACCGGTTGTAATCTGTGCGTCGAAGTTTGCCCGGCGAAAGACCGTCAGGATCCAGAGATCAAAGCCATCAATATGATGTCGCGTCTGGAACATGTAGAAGAAGAGAAAATCAACTACGACTTCTTCCTGAATTTACCAGAAATCGACCGCAGCAAACTGGAACGTATTGATATTCGTACTTCGCAGTTGATCACTCCGCTGTTTGAATATTCTGGCGCTTGCTCCGGCTGTGGTGAGACGCCGTATATTAAATTGCTCACTCAGCTCTATGGCGATCGGATGTTGATTGCCAACGCTACTGGTTGTTCTTCAATTTATGGCGGTAACCTGCCTTCCACGCCATATACCACCGATGCCAACGGTCGTGGACCTGCCTGGGCAAATTCTCTCTTTGAAGATAACGCCGAATTCGGCCTTGGTTTCCGCCTGACGGTCGATCAACACCGCGCACGCGTATTGCGTTTGCTGGATCAATTTGCCGATAAAATCCCGGCTGAGTTACTGGCGGCGTTGAAATCAGACGCCACGCCAGACGTTCGTCGTGAACAAGTCGCTGATTTACGCCAGCAACTCAACGATGTTGCCGAAGCACATGAACTGCTGCGTGACGCCGATGCGCTTGTTGAGAAATCAATCTGGCTGATTGGTGGTGACGGCTGGGCTTACGACATCGGCTTTGGCGGTCTGGATCATGTGCTGAGTCTGACGGAAAACGTCAACATCCTGGTGCTGGATACACAATGCTATTCCAATACCGGTGGTCAGGCGTCGAAAGCCACTCCGCTTGGCGCGGTAACTAAGTTTGGTGAGCATGGCAAACGCAAGGCACGCAAAGATCTTGGTGTTAGCATGATGATGTACGGTCATGTTTATGTCGCGCAGATTTCTCTTGGCGCTCAACTCAACCAGACGGTGAAAGCGATTCAGGAAGCTGAAGCGTATCCGGGGCCATCGCTTATTATTGCTTACAGCCCATGTGAAGAGCACGGTTATGATCTGGCATTAAGTCACGATCAAATGCGTCAACTCACCGCAACTGGCTTCTGGCCTCTGTATCGCTTTGATCCGCGTCGAGCCGATGAGGGTAAACTGCCGCTGGCGCTGGATTCCCGCCCGCCTTCAGAAGCTCTGGAAGAAACGCTTCTTCATGAGCAGCGTTTCCGCCGTCTGAACACGCAACAGCCAGAAGTGGCAGAACAATTATGGAAAGATGCCGCCGCTGATTTGCAAAAACGTTATGACTTCCTGGCACAAATGGCCGGAAAGGCGGAAAAAAATAGCACCGAGTAAACTTTCTGGATAACGATTATCCAACTCAAAAAAAAGCCCGAACGAAAGTTCGGGCTTGTCTTTTTATTCATTGGAAGAACATTAGTAATGCAATGACCCAACCGAAAATAAAATCTGTGACAATAAAGGCATATAACCCGCGCAGAATAACCCATGCTTTATTAAATGTATAATTTTAATTTTGCATGAATCCTCAATAACACATTCATCAAACTTATCACTATTTCCGTAGAATTATCTTATTAAGGTTTTACTTAAGGCGTAACAAATTATATTTATCTGCTAACTGAACTTCTCCTTTAGGATGTTTTCATTCCCCAAGCAGGGGAAATTAATGCAAATAAAATAACTAAAGGATTTATTCAATGAAAAGCAAAGTACTGGCGCTCTTAATTCCTGCCCTGCTCGCCGCAGGTGCTGCACATGCAGCAGAAGTTTATAATAAAGACGGCAATAAATTAGACCTGTATGGCAAAGTCGATGGCCTGCATTATTTTTCTGATAATGCGAATAGTGATGGTGATCAAACTTATGTGCGTTTTGGTTTTAAAGGCGAAACCCAAATTACCGATCAACTGGTCGGTTATGGTCAGTGGGAATATAACGTTCAGGCTAATGGCTCTGAAAATGATAAAGGCGACTCCTGGACTCGTCTGGCATTTGCCGGTCTGAAATTTGGTGACTTCGGTTCATTTGACTATGGTCGTAATTATGGCGTGATGTACGACATCGAAGGCTGGACAGATATGCTGCCTGAATTCGGTGGCGACTCTTATACTAAAGCCGATAACTATATGACCGGTCGTGCAAACGGCGTCGCGACTTACCGTAACACCGATTTCTTTGGTTTGGTTGATGGCCTGAACTTTGCGTTACAGTATCAGGGAGCGAACGAAAACCAGGTTAGCCATGAGCAAGAAGGTACTGCAAACGGTGGCGATCGTAATATTAAGAATGCAAATGGCGACGGCTTCGGTATTTCCTCTACCTATGACTTAGGTATGGGGGTGAGCATTGGTGCTGCGTATACCAGTTCTGATCGTACCAACCAACAGGCGGAATTCTCTACAGCAAAAGGCGATAAGGCTGACGCATGGACGGCAGGGGCAAAATACGATGCTCACAATATCTACCTTGCAACCATGTACTCTGAAACCCGTAACATGACGCCTTACGGCAATTCAGCAAATACGATTGCCGACAAAACTCAGAACTTTGAAGTTACAGCCCAGTATCAGTTTGATTTTGGCCTGCGTCCGGCTGTCTCTTTCCTGATGTCTAAAGGCAACGATTTGGTCGGGACTGATGGCGATAAAGATCTGGTTAAATACGCTGATGTTGGCGCAACATATTATTTCAACAAAAACATGTCCACCTATGTTGATTATAAAATCAACCTGCTTGATGAAGATGACGGCTTCTACGCTGCGAACGGTATCTCTACCGATGATATCGTTGCTTTAGGTCTGGTATACCAGTTTTAATCTTGCCTGCCCGCCGTTTGGCGGGCTTTTTCTTCATATTTTTCCTCCCTTGATCTAAATTAAAAATGTGAACTCCGTCATTACACAAAATGTGTCATCTGGCGTTACACTTTATGCGGATACTAAAACAGGAGGTTTTATGAACAGAACGATTCTTGTCCCTATCGATATTTCAGATTCAGAATTAACTCAACGCGTGATTAGCCACGTTGAGGCAGAGGCAAAGATTGATGACGCAGAGGTTCATTTCCTGACGGTAATACCTTCGCTGCCCTACTATGCCTCTCTGGGATTAGCGTATTCCGCAGAATTACCCGCAATGGATGACCTGAAAGCGGAAGCCAAATCGCAACTGGAAGAGATAATTAAAAAATTCAAACTGCCATCTGACAGGGTGCATGTTCATGTCGAAGAGGGTTCGCCAAAAGACCGTATTCTGGAAATGGCGAAAAAGATCCCTGCTCATATGATCATTATCGCCTCCCATCGACCGGACATCACCACCTACTTGCTGGGCTCTAACGCCGCCGCCGTAGTGCGTCACGCAGAGTGCTCAGTGCTGGTCGTACGCTAACACTAACGCCCGCAGATCGCTGCGGGCTTTTTGATTCATTTCGCAAATGTGCTGACATTTTCCCCTCTAATCCGTACCATACACGCCACAGTTTTTATATCAGATTTCTTATGCTGGACGTTCCGGCATGACGCATACTTTTCTGATGCCATATAACGAATTGAGTCGCTATTAAATGTCACAAAATCAAGAAATTAGTAAGAAAGAGCAATACAACCTGAACAAATTGCAAAAACGTCTGCGTCGTAACGTGGGCGAAGCCATTGCTGACTTCAATATGATTGAAGATGGCGACCGCATTATGGTTTGCCTCTCCGGGGGCAAAGACAGCTATACCATGCTGGAGATCCTGCGTAATTTGCAGCAAAGCGCGCCAATCAATTTCTCGCTGGTTGCCGTTAACCTTGACCAGAAACAGCCTGGCTTCCCGGAACACGTTCTGCCGGAGTATCTCGAAAAGCTGGGCGTTGAGTATAAGATTGTTGAAGAGAATACTTACGGGATCGTAAAAGAGAAAATCCCTGAAGGAAAAACCACCTGCTCACTGTGCTCTCGTCTGCGTCGCGGTATCCTTTATCGCACCGCAACAGAACTGGGTGCCACGAAAATCGCACTGGGCCACCACCGCGATGATATTCTGCAAACGCTGTTCTTAAATATGTTCTACGGTGGCAAGATGAAAGGGATGCCACCGAAACTGATGAGCGATGATGGCAAACATATCGTGATTCGTCCGCTGGCCTACTGCCGCGAAAAAGATATTCAGCGTTTTGCCGATGCGAAAGCCTTCCCGATTATTCCATGTAACCTGTGCGGCTCGCAGCCTAACCTGCAACGTCAGGTGATTGCCGATATGCTACGCGACTGGGATAAGCGTTATCCGGGACGTATCGAGACAATGTTCAGCGCAATGCAAAATGTAGTGCCGTCTCATCTGTGCGATACCAATCTGTTCGATTTCAAAGGCATTACCCACGGTTCAGAAGTGGTTAATGGTGGCGATCTGGCCTTCGACCGTGAAGAGATCCCACTGCAACCCGCAGGCTGGCAACCAGAAGAAGACGAAAATCAACTGGATGAACTGCGGCTGAATGTGGTTGAAGTGAAATAACCAGGATAGCGCCCGATACGCAAGCTTATCGGGCTACTCTTGTGTAGGCCGGATAAGACGCCGCCAGCGTCGCATCCGGCAATTCAACATTTCCTTATTTTAACAACCGTACCCGGCACGTTTTCCCTTTAATCTTGCCGCCCTGTAACTGCTTCCATGTCTTATGGGCAACACACTGACGCACTGCGACATAAACATGCGCTGGATGCACGGTGATTTTGCCGATATCAGCGCCATCAAGACCAATATCACCCGTCAACGCACCTAACACATCGCCCGGTCGCATTTTGGCTTTTTTCCCGCCATCGATACACAACGTTGCCATTTCTGCCTCCAGCGGCACAATGTCCCTGCTGACTGGTGGCGTTTGCCAGTTAAGTTTCATCTGCAACATGTCGGCAATGATATTGGCACGCTGTGCTTCTTCTGGCGCACAGAAACTGATCGCCAGACCACTATTTCCTGCACGCGCCGTACGCCCAATACGATGCACATGAACTTCAGGGTCCCACGCCAGCTCAAAGTTCACCACCAGTTCAAGCGATTTAATATCCAGTCCACGCGCAGCGACATCGGTCGCAACCAGCACGCGGGCGCTACCGTTGGCAAAACGTACCAGAGTCTGGTCGCGGTCACGTTGTTCCAGATCGCCATGTAACGACAATGCACTTTGCCCTACTTCGTTCAGCGCGTCACACACAGCCTGGCAATCTTTTTTGGTGTTACAAAACACCACACAAGACGATGGCTGATGCACACTTAATAACCGTTGCAATAACGGAATTTTGCCCTTGCTGGATGTCTCATAAAATTGTTGTTCAACAGGTGGCAGAGCATCTGTTGTGTCTATTTCAATCGCCAGGGGATCTCGTTGTACACGACCGCTAATTGCGGCGATCGCTTCCGGCCAGGTAGCAGAGAAGAGAAGCGTCTGGCGAGAAGCAGGAGCAAAACCGATGACTTCATCAATTGCGTCGCTAAACCCCATATCCAGCATACGGTCGGCTTCATCCATTACCAACGTATTCAACGCATCTAACGAAACAGTGCCTTTTTGCAGGTGATCCAACAAACGCCCCGGCGTTGCTACGATGATATGCGGCGCGTGTTGCAGTGAATCGCGCTGAATGCCAAACGGCTGACCCCCGCATAAGGTCAAGATTTTGGTATTTGGTAGAAAACGCGCCAGCCGACGTAACTCCCCTGCGACTTGATCCGCCAGTTCACGAGTCGGACACAGCACTAAAGCCTGAGTCTGAAACAGCGACGCATCAATTTGCTGTAACAACCCGAGGCCAAATGCCGCGGTTTTTCCGCTGCCGGTTTTCGCCTGCACGCGAACATCTTTTCCGGCAAGGATCGCCGGAAGTGCGGCGGCCTGCACCGGTGTCATGGTTAAGTAACCCAACTCATTAAGGTTAGTGAGCTGGGCGGGAGGCAAAACGTTCAGGGTAGAAAAAGCGGTCACAATCTATTCTCGTGGTCATCAGCGCAAAGTTAGCAGGCGCGTATCCTCGCAGATCTACGCTCACGTTGCGACAATTTAATCGGTTCTTCATCGGGCGGCGGGTCGGGCATAGGTTGTGGACGAGGGATTGGATCGGGAACTGGGACGGGCTCGCCAGGAATCGGTTCAGGGACAGGAATTTGCAAATAAATGAGTGTCATCATATTTCCCTTTAGTCATTGGGTAGACTCTTAAAGGGTAGACGTTGACAGATAACAGGCAAAAAAAAGCCGACTTATCTAAGTCGGCGTCGTACGAATCAATTGTGCTATGCAGTAATTCAAAAAAGGAAGTAAGACAATATGGAGCGCAACGCCCATCGCTTGACGTTGCATTCACCTGCGTGAAAGATATTGCCCTGAATGGGTAGAGAGTTTATTGACTTCGCTCAAACTTTACGGCGTTTTTGTATACAGAAAGTAGACAAATTTTCTTTTGTTACAACCATTTACTACGGTGCAACCATAAAGCAACACCACCAATAAGAACAACTAACAGAATACAAAAAAGCGAAAAACCAAATTGCCATCCTCCACCAGGAATACCGCCGAGGTTAACGCCAAATAACCCAGTTAAAAATGTACTGGGTAAAAAGACCATTGCCATCAATGACATTGTATAAGTACGGCGGGCCAGATTTTCCTGCATCACTTGGGCGATTTCGTCCGCCATCACGCCAGTTCTCGCAATGCACGCGTCAATCTCGTCCAGACCGCGCCCAAGACGGTCAGCAATATCCTGCATTCGGCGCCGTTGATCGTCATTCATCCAGGGCAGGCGCTCGCTGGCAAGACGAGCATAAACATCCCGCTGCGGCGCCATATAGCGACGCATAACAATGAGTTGTTTTCGTAGTAGTGCCAGGAAACCGCGCGGCGGAATTTGTTGATCAAGTAAATTATCTTCTAAGTCGATAATTTTATCGTGCAGTTGCTCTATAAACTCATTGGAGTGATCGGTTAATGCATCACACACATCCACCAGCCAGCCTCCGCAATCGGTCGGGCCGGTCCCCTCTTCCAGATCGCTAACGACATCGTCTAACGCCAGTACTTTACGTTGTCGGGTCGAGACAATGAACCGACCGTCCATATAAACACGCATGGCGACCAGCTGGTCGGGACGTTCATCAGTACTGCCATTAATGCAGCGCAAAGTAATCAACGTCCCTTCGCCAAGACGGCTGACTCTGGGCCGCGTGCTTTCCCCTGCCAGTGCGTCACGCACGTTATTTGGCAGCAATGGTGTCGTAGCCAGCCACTGAGCGCTGTCATGGTGCACATAATTAAGGTGGAGCCAGCAGGGATGCTCTTCATCTATCTCATCTGTATTTTCCAGCGGTTTAACGCCGCCTTTACCATCCAACATCCAGGCAAATACTGCATCCGGTACATTTATGTCCGATCCCTTAATCGTATCCACAGTGCCTCCATTATCAATGCTTTATTTTGTAGTCTAGTCTTCTGGTCATCTTACGCAACATCTCCTCACTCCATTACCCTGAAATGATTAATAAAATCCTGTCAAAACTAAATACAGAAAGCAAAATACTTTTCATGATGAGAAAAGGGGTAAAGTGTTAAATAGCGTCTATCATTATCAGAATTATCTGATCATTTGTCGTGGCATTTTTTCGATCAGATAACAACAGAAAATTGATAAAAATAACGGGATTTCAATGACTACGCACAACTTCAGTACCCTGGACTTATTAACCAGTCCTGTCTGGATCGTTTCACCCTTCGAAGAACGGTTAATTTATGCTAATAGCGCAGCACAACTGTTGATGCAAGAACTCACTTTTAGTCAGCTACGAACCGGCCTCTATTCCGTCTCCTCCCAAAACGAACTACCAAAATATCTCGTAGACCTGCATAACCAACTCGATATTGTAGAAATTCTCACGGTCAATCGTAATGGTGAAGAGACAGCATTAAGCTGTCGGTTGACCCTTAAAGAGATGAGTGATTATGGGGAAGTGATTATATTTGAAGGAATGGAGACACCCGCGAGTCTGGGCTTAAAAGCCAGCCGTTCTGCAAATTATCAGCGTAAAAAACAAGGGTTTTATGCGCGCTTTTTTCTGACTAACTCCGCGCCAATGCTGTTGATAGATCCCTCGCGTGATGGCCAAATTGTCGACGCCAATGTGGCCGCACTCAATTTCTATGGCTATAACCATGAAACAATCTGTCAGAAACACACCTGGGAAATTAATATTCTTGGGCGCCGTGTGATGCCTGTCATGCATGAAATTTCGCGTTTACCCGGCGGGCATAAACCACTTAACTTTGTCCATAAGCTGGCAGATGGATCTACTCGTCATGTGCAAACTTATGCCGGGCCAATTGAGATTTATGGCGACAAGTTAATGTTGTGCATCGTGCATGATATTACCGAGCAAAAAAGGCTGGAACAGCAGCTGGAGCACGCTGCTCACCATGACGCATTGACGGGGTTACTTAACCGCCGACAATTTTATCACATCACCGAGCAAGGCCAGATGCAGCATCTCGCAATCGCTCAGGATTACAGTTTGTTGCTTATCGACACCGATCGTTTTAAGCATATCAATGACCTGTACGGTCACCAGAAAGGTGATGAAGTTTTATGCGCACTGGCGCGTACGCTCGAAAGCTGCGCTCGCAAAGGCGATATGGTGTTTCGATGGGGAGGTGAAGAGTTCGTCTTATTATTACCAAGAACTCCGCTGGATACCGCAATTTCTCTCGCTGAAACTATCCGATTGAGCGTGGCAAAAGTGAGTATTTCTGGTTTACCGCGCTTTACGGTCAGCATTGGCGTGGCACATCACGAAGGCAATGAAGGCATCGATGAACTGTTTAAACGCGTAGATGATGCGTTGTATCGGGCGAAAAATGACGGACGCAACCGCGTACTGGCGGCTTGATATTTTCAATAGCGCGGAAGCGTCAATGAATTATCGACTGCGTTTAGCGTGACGCTCCCAGTTTTCTTGTTTCGCCTGCGCTGTTTTACGCAGTGCAACGTAACACGCTCCGCTGCCGCCATGATGCGGTAGCGCGGTGCAATAAGCCTGTACGTCATCAAACTCTGTCAGCCAGCGTGCAACATAACTACGGACAATGTTGGCATGAGATTTATCATCTCTGCCTTTGCCGTGAATGATAAGTACATTGCGCAAACCATCCGCCCGCGCCTGATGAATAAAACTAAACACCATTTTGCGGCACTCTTCTACCGACTGGCGTAGTAAATTCAGGCTAGCCTGTTGTGGATATTTGCCGCTGCGTAGCTTATCGAGCACCCCATGTTGTAAGCCTTCCCGACGAAACTCCAGTGGCTGATTTAGCGGGATAATATCGAGAAATCCCGTGGTGAGGAAATTATCAAGTTGCAGCGTGTCTATACGCTGCGGCGCACGTTGGTTACGCACAGGATGCCAGTGGACATCAGTAGCGCGTTTCAGTGGTTGGACATCTTCCATGGCGTCAAGAAACAGCGATTTGTCGTCAAGGTTCATGTAACCTCCTATGTACCTTCGCACGTCGTGATTCAGACGGGTTAATCGTTCATACATCTGATACTTGCTGCATCGTTCACTTCGTAAGTTGAAACAACATTTTGCTCCATACCGGCAAGTGCCCCCCGCAGGCGGGGCATTTTATACCAGCCAGGTTGCAGTATCGAACAGTTTAGGTCGGGAGTGAGCCTGCACAGCCCCTAATTAAGGCGATTTGTCCATCACATAACCAATATATAATGAAGGTAATTCGTTGCACTTCGCCTGAAATATACTTAAGCAAGTCATTTGGCAATATGTTCAAACGCCGCACAGGTTAATCACCCGCTAAATTCGCCAGTCGATTAACGATGCATGATTATTCAATCACGAGGTGAACGGTTTAACTTATATTTTCGTGAAATCTGTCACTGAAGAAAATTGGCAACTGATGGGCAAAACCGTTATAACACTGTCACCGGCTGACAGGAAACAGGCCGGATTCAAGACGCGGATGCACTGCTGTGTGTACTGTAGAGTCTGGCGGATGTCGACAGACTCTATTTTTTATTCATTTGTTTGCATTGCAGAAAACTACATTTTCGCCGGTGTCGGAAGAAGTAACGAAGCGGCAGACGCATTTAGCCCGGAAATCCACTTCAGCACTATCGATAAAACCGGAAGCGAATCCAGGTACCTACTATTCATTAGTCTTACCGTACCCTCTTATCTTCTTGTGGTATGGCTGCTAATGTTGCTTGCGTGGTATCTTGTCGGTCAGCTGATTAGTCCGGGGGTTTACCCACATTTATCTTAAGAGAGAACGGATGCTGAGATTACTTGAAGAAAAAATTGCCACGCCACTGGGTCCTCTATGGATTATTTGCGATGAACAATTTCGTCTGCGGGCGGTTGAGTGGGAAGAGTATAGCGATCGCATGGTGCAACTGTTGGACATCCATTATCGCAAAGAAGGTTATGAGCGTATTTCTGCCACCAATCCCGGCGGGTTGAGCGATAAACTCCGTGATTATTTTGCCGGTAATCTAAGCATTATTGATTCCCTACCCACTGCCACCGGCGGCACGCCATTTCAACGGGAAGTATGGAAAACGCTACGCACTATCCCGTGTGGACAGGTAATGCATTACGGTCAACTGGCAGAACAACTAGGCCGCCCAGGGGCCGCGCGTGCCGTCGGCGCAGCCAACGGTGCAAACCCGATCAGTATTGTAGTGCCTTGTCACCGGGTCATTGGCCGAAACGGCACAATGACAGGATATGCAGGCGGAGTGCAGCGAAAAGAGTGGTTATTGCGCCATGAAGGTTATCTTTTACTGTAAACATTAAGCAATTTGTGCCTGCTTGTTCACACTTTTACGTAAAGTCATCATTAACAATCTAAGGTTTTTCAATTAGATAGGTATAAATTTACATCTATTATCGGAATTCTCTGCTGTTAAGGTTTGCTTAGACTTACTTGCTCCCTAAAAAGATGTTAAAATTGACAAATATCAATTACGGCTTGAGCAGACCTATGATCCCGGAAAAGCGAATTATACGGCGCATTCAGTCTGGCGGTTGTGCTATCCATTGCCAGGATTGCAGCATCAGTCAGCTTTGCATCCCGTTCACACTCAACGAACATGAGCTTGATCAGCTTGATAATATCATCGAGCGAAAGAAGCCTATTCAGAAAGGCCAGACGCTGTTTAAGGCTGGTGATGAACTTAAATCGCTTTATGCCATCCGCTCCGGTACGATTAAAAGTTATACCATTACAGAGCAAGGCGACGAGCAAATCACTGGCTTCCATTTAGCAGGCGATCTGGTGGGTTTTGATGCCATAGGCAGCGGTCATCATCCAAGCTTCGCCCAGGCACTTGAAACCTCGATGGTGTGTGAAATTCCATTCGAAACGCTGGACGATCTGTCTGGTAAAATGCCAAATCTGCGCCAACAGATGATGCGTCTGATGAGCGGCGAAATTAAAGGCGATCAGGACATGATCCTGCTGTTGTCGAAGAAAAATGCCGAAGAACGTCTGGCTGCATTTATCTACAATCTGTCCCGTCGTTTTGCCCAACGCGGCTTCTCCCCTCGTGAATTCCGCCTGACGATGACTCGTGGCGATATCGGTAACTATCTGGGCCTGACGGTAGAAACCATCAGCCGTCTGCTGGGGCGCTTCCAGAAAAGCGGCATGCTGGCAGTCAAAGGTAAATATATCACCATCGAAAATAACGATGCGCTGGCCCAACTAGCCGGTCATACACGCAACGTCGCCTGATTTTTCCGCATAACTCACTATCCTTCTGTCATATCATTAAATTTTTCTCATTTATTGATCTGGCAGAAGGTTCATCACTGTTTCATTCACCAGATCTGGGTTACTCTTTTAATACAAACTGCATTGACAGTTGTTGTAAGGAGACTCTGTATGGCTATGTATCAGAACATGCTTGTTGTTATCGATCCTAACCAGGACGATCAACCCGCATTACGGCGAGCTGTTTATTTGCATCAACGGATTGGTGGCAAAATTAAAGCCTTTTTGCCTATTTATGACTTCTCATACGAGATGACTACCCTGCTCTCACCCGACGAGCGGACCGCCATGCGTCAGGGCGTCATTAGTCAGCGTACTGCGTGGATCCACGAGCAGGCGAAATACTATCTTAACGCTGGCGTTCCCATTGAAATTAAAGTGGTCTGGCATAACCGCCCTTTCGAAGCCATCATTCAGGAAGTACTTAGCGGTGGGCACGATCTGGTGCTAAAAATGGCGCACCAACATGACCGCCTGGAAGCGGTGATTTTTACTCCAACAGACTGGCATCTGTTACGCAAATGCCCAAGCCCGGTGTGGATGGTGAAAGACCAGCCGTGGCCGGAAGGAGGTAAGGCGCTGGTGGCGGTCAATCTCGCCAGCGAAGAGCCGTATCATAATGCGCTCAATGAAAAACTGGTGAAAGAGACGATCGAGCTGGCGGACCAGGTCAACCACACCGAGGTACATCTGGTTGGAGCTTATCCAGTAACCCCCATCAATATTGCGATTGAACTGCCGGAATTTGATCCAAGCGTTTATAACGATGCTATTCGCGGGCAACATTTACTGGCAATGAAAGCCCTGCGGCAGAAATTCGGCATTGACGAGAAAATGACGCATGTCGAAAAAGGTCTGCCGGAAGAAGTGATTCCCGATTTAGCGGAGCATTTACAGGCAGGCATTGTGGTTCTGGGAACCGTAGGACGTACTGGTATTTCTGCAGCATTCCTTGGCAATACGGCGGAACAAGTGATTGATCATCTTCGCTGCGACCTGCTGGTGATTAAACCAGACCAATACCAGACACCTGTCGAACTGGATGACGAAGACGACGATTAATCGTTCGTCACCTGCTATCAAGGCCCGAAGTTACGGGCCTTTTCTTTTACTTACTTGTCCTCTCCACCGAGGAAATAAATACCCAGCGGGATTGCCAGTAACACGGTAAAGACCAGGCTATAGACAAAAATCATTGACGACTGAATCACATACATTGATGTCGTCCATTCGGACAGCGGGATATTGTATTGTTCAATAACGCCACCAATAGTCGCGCGAGTCACTACCGACGCCGCAATAATGAAAACCGCCAACAAACCTACGAGAAACTTTCTTCCCTTCGCTGACTTCAGTTTCGCCATGATCATAATGTAATCCTTTTGCAGACAAACTCTTTGTTACTTGCGCGTAACAATACCATGACATTTTGACGTTGTCTGCTCTGAAAGCAATAGATTGTCGCGTAACATATCATCAACTCGTTGATAAATTCGCTAATGTTGCTACTTCCTTCCCTGTCTATTGATGATATGCATGAATTATCGCGATAAAATAACCCCGCCAGGGGTTTCCGGCATGACGTCAACAATCTGGAGGAGCCTGATAAAACAATGATCGCTGAACTGTTTACAAATAATGCGCTTAATCTGGTCATTATTTTCGGTAGCTGCGCAGCATTGATTCTTATGAGCTTTTGGTTTCGCCGTGGAAATCATAACAGAAAAGGATTCTTATTCCACGCAGTGCAATTTTTAATCTACACCATAATTATCAGTGCTGTCGGTAGCATCATTAATTATGTCATTGAAAACTACAAACTCAAATTTATCACCCCGGACGCTATTGATTTTATCTGTACGTCCCTGATAGCGCTTATCCTGACGGTTAAGTTATTCCTTCTAATCAATCAGTTTGAAAAACAGCAGATTAAAAAAGGCCGCGATATTACCAGTGCACGGATTATGTCGCGGATCATCAAAATCAGCATCATCGTCGTCATTGTTCTGCTCTATGGCGAACATTTCGGCATGAGCCTTTCTGGCTTGCTGACTTTTGGTGGAATTGGTGGTCTTGCAGTGGGTATGGCCGGTAAGGATATTCTGAGCAACTTCTTTTCCGGCATTATGCTCTACTTTGATCGCCCCTTTAGTATTGGCGACTGGATCCGTTCTCCTGACAGAAATATCGAAGGAACGGTGGCAGAAATTGGCTGGCGAATGACTAAAATCACCACATTTGATCATCGTCCGCTGTATGTGCCGAACTCGCTGTTTTCGTCTATCAGCGTAGAAAACCCCGGTCGAATGACCAACCGTCGTATTACTACGACCATTGGTTTACGTTATGAAGATGCGGCTAAAGTGGGCGCTATTGTCGAAGCGGTACGCGAAATGCTTAATAATCATCCCGCCATCGACCAGCGGCAAACTCTATTGGTTTATTTCAACCAGTTTGCCGATTCATCGCTAAATATTATGGTTTATTGCTTTACTAAAACCACGGTTTGGGCCGAATGGCTTGCCGCCCAGCAGGACGTATATTTGAAAATTATCGATATTGTACAGTCGCATGGCGCGGATTTTGCCTTCCCCAGCCAGACGTTGTATATGGAGAATAACACACTACCAGAACAGGTGAAGTAACAACCCGCAGAAACTGGATGGCGAAATGCTTATTCGCCATCCAGTCTTATTTATTATTCAATTAACAGCAGCCAGTGCGACATTATTCTCGCCAGCTTTAAACTGAACATATTGTTCCTCAGTACCAAAGAAAACTTCCGACTCTGTACTGTGACCGATCCCCGGCACCGTTTCATTCCCTGAATATTGCCAAAGCGTCCAGGGATTACGCCCTTCAAGCTTCACACCAGCTTGTCCCCAATACCCCATCCACACCATATACTGCTCGAATCGGCTATCCATGAAATGTGACAGGTTATTATGATTACCATACAATATGGGCGTTTTATGATAATTTTTGTAGATTAAATCGGCAAAACGCAAAATATCATTACGTGCATTAGACATTCCCGATTTTTTAAAGCAGTTTAGTTGAGTTGTATCTTCACCTTCAGGATTTACCAATAGAATGCCGGGCGGCAACATTTTCGGGTCTGCGGGCAGGAGACTTTTTGCCGTTTCCAATTGCGCCTCAGGTGTGCGACAAAAATCAAATTTGAAATAACCTCCACGGTCAAATTTGGAATCTGCTAATCGTTTCCAGTGAGACTTAAATGATGAATCGGGACCTCTCCAGCCAACCACTCTCGCATACACAAAACGCGCAGACGATTTTTCCTGGAATAATTTCCAGTCTATTTCACCATCGTTAGAAGAAATATCATGCCCGTGAATCGGGTAAATTTCTGGCGTTTTAAAAATACGAATGTCAGGACGGTTGGGAATTGCACTTACGGGGCCATAAGGAATCTCAATCGATTTATTATCTTTTTCCTGATTATCTGCGGGGACAGGGTCTGACTTATCAATTGAGAATGAGGCCACATCAATATTCGTAAACTCCCCTGCTTTACCCGCAGCCAACTGAGTCTTATTATCCAGACGACTTGCCGCAGGTTCATTGATGAAGAAGAATCCCCCTGGACCCGCGGGCATTTCTGTTGCACCTATCCAGGCATCGCTTAAGTGTAATCCCTTACCTTGTTCATCCAGTTTTTCATTAATATCTGAATATTGATCATTAACATAGATAAATAAACTCAATGTTCTGGTTATTCCTGCGTAGTATTCCTTTTTTCCATCTACCTTTACCATATACGACTTACCAAAACGTTCGTCGGCAACACCATTCGTTACTCCTTTGATAATTGTATCGAAAAAGACACTACCGCGCTTTGCCTCCAGTGAGTAAACCTCTGTTTTATCATCACCGGCAGCTATTGCATACGCACCAGGATTACTGTACGAGTTAGAATTACCTGCTCCGATAGTCATGCCATACAAGCCAGAACCAAAGCAAGCATTGACTAAAGTCAGAACATGGAAATAACGCTTTGCCAGAATATTAAGTTGTGTGTTCAGAGCTGGCATTTCATACATGCCTTTTGAACCATCAATATCCGTAGCGTTGCTCAATACAAACGCAGGGGCTTTATCAGAATTACCATTTTGAGTGCCAAAACGACCATGGCCTGAATAAGCAATTAACAAGCGAGCTTTCTTATCAAACATCGTCCCTCTGGCAGGTAAATATTCCTTTAAAAAATAATTAATATTATCTAATGATGCTTCCTGATCTCTCAGTAAAATAACCTCATCAAACTTCTGTCCGTTGATAAGAAAATCAGCCATTCTCTGGCCATCCACCGCGGCTGCCGGAATATCTGCATGTAATAGTGGATATTTTGAAATTGCAATAATCAACCCGATCGAGCGAGTTTTCGCTGCATCCTGATCGGGTATTTTTAACGCATCACTGATCCGGATATCCAGTTTCCCTGGGTTATCTGGCCCATAGTGGACAAAAAAATGACAATATTCATCAGGGACCATTGCGCCATTTTTGCAAATGTCATCTGCGCGGACATCAGTCATTCCCAGTGATATTCCTGCAATTAACAGCCCCAGGACCGTTTTACATAAATTTGGCCATCGCCTGTTCATGATTTAAAACTCCTGCACACCCAGAGTGGAATAAAACTCAGCGGTCGGGCCCTTGTATATACTGGCATCGAATTTCTTACTTGATCCCAAATTAAGCTGCGCAGCATCAGTAAACTGCCAGATTGCCCATTTTGTCTGGTTAATTGAACGCGGCGTTTCGCTGGCCTGTGCCTGATTAGAATAATCAGCCAGCCACAGATTATGTTCTGCAACCTGGGCAAAACTTTTTTCTCCGCCGACGGCATCTTTCCACCACGCACGCGCAGTGTAGATAACCGGTTTACGCCCTAAATCGGCTTCTACCTGCGCGGTGAATGCCTTGATCATCGTGATTATTTCAGTGGGTTTACGCTTCTGCCAGCGGTCCTTGCCAGTTGATGAATCTACATCCCACTCAACATCCACCGCCGGTGGCATATCTGTCGCCCTTAACCCACCGTTGGCTTTAATAACTTTAACAAACGTCATTGCCTGCTTGCGTCCCCACAATTCCGCGTCGTCTGCCGGTGTGCCACTGGAAAGAAAGTGGTAGGCCCCACGGTGAAGTTTTATCCCTCGCTCAGTATCCCCAGCACGCTGCCAAAAACCGGCGAATTCAGGATCAACATAACGCGTTCCTTGACTGGACTTCATATATAAGAACACAGACTTATTTTTTGCCAACAGTTCGATCGGGAAGTTTTTACCGTTATGATGGCTGATATCCACTCCAAATAAAGAACTGGGTCGTGGTTGATTCAATACCGAATCGTAAGCGACATCAGCCGGAAATTTAAAATATTTTTTTACAGCAAAGGAATCAAACTCTTTATCACGAGAAGGATCCGACTCCAGTATTTTTACAAACAATTCTTGTCGAGAGAGATCATTCGTTAAGTTTTCCAGCCCCAACGACGTGGCATCGGGCAGTGATTCTGCGGCCAGACTTAAAGAAGGATAATGAAGGAGTAATAACGAGATAACTAAAGGAATAGCTAAGGATTTTTTCATTTTACCACCCCATTTTAGCTGCGTGTCTGTTTGCGAATGAAAATTTTCACAAGGAACGCAATACGTCTTGCGTTGTAAAGAAAAGTAAAGCACAGCTTATATTGGAAGTATGTAATACAGCTTTTAAATAAAATATTTAATTATTATTTATGCTGGATATTGGCAGAAAAACTCAAATAATTAGCTTGGGTGTGATTTTTATAGGGAGGATTTTAAAAAAGAAGATATTTTATCGGGGTTGTTAAATCTGGCGCGCATAAACGCGCCAGATGACATCATATTAATGCTTCACAATATACATTGTGCGGCTATAGGCCACATCTTCCGGGTTATTAATTGGATAACCTTTCAACCACGGTTTGATTAATCGCCCATTGGTATACTGATAAATCGGTGCTATAGGCGCTTGTTCTATGAGAATTTTCTCTGCCGCGTTGTAATCGGCATTGCGCGCTTTAACGGTATTTTCAGTCGATGCCTGGGCCAGCACTTTATCGTATGCCGGATTATTAAACCGTGAAATATTTCCCGAGTGCGTTGACGTTAACAGCGTCAGGAAAGTAGACGGTTCATTATAGTCCCCAACCCATGATGCGCGGATAACATCAAAATTACCGGTGTTACGGCTATCGATATAGGTTTTCCATTCCTGATTCTGCAATTTGACGTCCACACCAAGATTCTTTTTCCACATCGACGCTACGGCAATCGCAATTTTCTGATGGTTTTCTGAAGTGTTATACAACAGCGTCAGTTTCAACGGCTTCTGGGGTCCATAACCGGCAGCGCTTAACAATGTTTTCGCCTGGGCGTTCAGTTCTTCCTGACTCATTTGTTCAAACGACGAAGGTTCCGGCGTAAATCCGGCTGTAACATCTGGCGTAAAATGCCATGCTGGTTTTTCACCAGTACCCAATACTTTTTCCGTCATCAGGCGGCGATCAATCGTCATACTTAATGCCAGACGGACGCGTTGATCTGCCGTCGGCCCTTTTTGCGTATTGAAGGCATAATAATAAGTCCCCAACTGCGGCGGCGTATAAACCTGTCCAGGAATATCCTTCAACAGCTTTTGATACATATTTTTCGGGAAGGATTCAGTGATATCAATGTCACCTGCAAGATAACGTTTCGTGGCAGCGGACTCCTGATTAATCGGCAGGAAAGTCACTTTTTGCAGCACCGTTTTTGCGTTATCCCAATAATGGGTATTCGGTACAACCACCAGCTTTTCATTCACCACGCGTTCTTTAAGCACATATGCGCCGTTGCCGATAAGTTTCCCCGGTTTCGTCCAATCTTTACCGCTTTCAACGTTGGCTTTTTGCACCGGGAAGAAGGCAAAATTGGCCGTCAAATTAACAAACCACGGTAATGGTTTATCAAGCTGGATTTTCAGGGTATGGGTATCAACGGCAGTGACGCCAAGTTGGTCAGGCGTGGCTTTACCATCAATAATCGCCTGAGCGTTGTTTATCCCCGCCAACGCGGCAAACCAGGCAAATGGAGACAACGTTTTCGGGTCCACCAGACGTTGCCAGCTATAGACAAAATCCTGCGCTGTAACCGGTGTGCCATCTGCCCATTTAGCATCATCGCGCAGGGTAAAGGTCCAGATACGGTTGTCATTGCTTTTCCACTGGGTGGCGACGCCAGGGACAATCTCCCCTTTTTCATTCTGATTCACGAGTCCTTCAAACAAATCGCGAATCACCTGAATCTCCGGCAAACCAACCGCTTTCGCGGGATCCAATGATGCAGGTTCATCCTTAATATGACGCACCAGCTCCTGCTTATCTGCCAGTACTGTGCCGCTCGGAACATCAGCAGCATACGAAAGAGAAATGCTGCTGACTAACAGCGCACAACAAGTTACTGAAACAGCGTGCTTCATAAGTTACCCTCAAACCGACGTTAATATTGATGCGTAATTATTTGTTTCTCCTTGAAGAAATGCAAATAACTTCCGGTAAAAAAGTGATAAAAGATCGATAACATATCGTTGTCGAAAAGGATTTGATAATCCACAAAATTTGCACAACACTGCCTGTAATACTTCTAATGTCAGAGACGATTATGACCGTGACCCGCCCACGCGCCGAACGGGGCGCTTTCCCCCCAGGAACTGAACATTACGGACGTTCATTATTGGGTGCGCCGCTGCTCTGGTTTCCGGCCCATGCAGCCAGCAGCGAAAGTGGTTTGATTCTTGCTGGGACCCACGGCGATGAGAATTCTTCCGTCGTCGCCCTCTCCTGCGCATTACGCACATTAACACCGTCTCTGCGCCGTCATCATGTTGTGCTCTGTGTGAATCCCGACGGTTGCCAGTTGGGTCTACGGGCCAATGCCAATGGCGTGGATTTAAACAGGAACTTTCCCGCCGCCAACTGGAAGGAAGGGGAAACGGTATATCGCTGGAACAGTGCCGCCGAAGAGCGCGACGTTGTCTTGCTGACCGGAGATAAACCCGGCTCCGAACCTGAAACCCAGGCGTTATGCCAACTCATTCACCGCATTCAACCCGCCTGGGTCGTCTCGTTCCACGATCCGCTGGCGTGTATTGAAGCTCCCAGACACAGTGAATTAGGTGAATGGCTGGCCCAGGCATTTGAATTACCGCTGGTAACCAGCGTCGGCTACGACACACCCGGTTCCTTTGGCAGTTGGTGTGCTGATCTGAACTTGCACTGTATCACTGCCGAGTTTCCGCCAATCTCCGCCGATGAAGCCAGCGAAAAATATCTTTTTGCGATGGCGAATTTACTGCGTTGGCATCCTAAAGATGCAATTCGCCGGTCGTAAACTGGAGAGCCGGTTCCACATCTACCGCCAGCCAGGTCGGCCCGTCGAGATCGGCGAAGCTGACCTGCGGCGCCAGCGGTAACGCCGCACTAATGGCGCGTGAGGTGCATAACATGCAGCCCAACATCAGGCTGAAACCTTGTGCACGCGCTTCTGTTGCCAGCGCCAATGCTTCCGTCAGGCCACCGGTTTTATCAAGCTTGATATTCACCATCTCATAGCGCCCTTTCAGCGCCTTCAGGTTGCTGCGGGTATGACAACTTTCATCTGCGCAAATGGGTAATGGATGAACAAAATTCTCCAGCGCCGCATCGTCCTGAGCCGGAAGCGGTTGCTCCAGCATTGCGACGCCTAAATCGGCCAGCAACTGGCATCGCGCCGCCAGTCCTTCCGCACGCCAGGATTCATTGGCATCAACAATTAACGTCGCATCCGGTACTGCCGCGCGAATCGCCACCATCCGCTCGCTGATAAGATGATTATCCAGCTTCACTTTTAGCAATTTAGCACCAGCCTGCCATAATGCTGCGGCACTGCCTGCCATCTGATCCGGCGTACCGATCACGACGGTCTGCGCAGTGGTGATCGTTTCAGGAAGAGATATACCGATAAGTTCAGTCAGCGTCTGTTGCTGTTGTCGTGCGGCAAGATCCCACAGCGCACAATCCAGCGCATTACGCGCCGCACCCGCAGGCAGAACTTTTTGCAACTCCGCGCGCGTCAGCCCTTTTTCCAGTTGTGGGACCACGCTCATTATTTGCGCCATAACTGAGGCATCACTTTCGCCATAGCGCGGATAAGGCGTACATTCTCCCGTACCTTTGACGCCTTCTTCTTCCAGTTCAACCACCACCACGCGCACTTCACTGCGGCTTCCTCGCGCAATAACAAACGGGGTATGTAACGGCCAGGCTTCCTCAAATACCTTAACGGTTCTCATCTTTACTCCTTGTTGCTGCGGTGGTCTGCGGATTAAGCGCAAATAGCGATTGCTGTGTTATTGACAGTTAGCATAAACTAGGTGTGACGTTAACTATATGTAAACAGGAAAGATAATCATGTCACAAATCGTTCATTTCCAGGGCAACCCGGTTACAGTCGCCAATTCCATCCCGCAAGCGGGTAGCAAAGCGCAGACTTTTACTCTCGTGGCAAAAGATCTGTCTGACGTCACCCTCGGTCAGTTTGCAGGTAAACGCAAAGTGCTGAACATTTTCCCGAGCATTGATACCGGTGTTTGCGCCGCATCAGTACGTAAGTTTAACCAACTGGCAACCGAAATCGACAACACGGTTGTGCTGTGCATCTCCGCCGATCTGCCGTTTGCCCAGTCTCGTTTCTGCGGTGCGGAAGGTCTGAACAACGTTATCACTCTCTCCACTTTCCGTAACGCTGAATTCCTACAAACTTACGGCGTTGAGATCGCTGAAGGCCCACTGAAAGGTCTGGCGGCACGTGCGGTTGTCGTGATTGATGAAAATGATAATGTGATTTTCAGTCAGTTGGTGAATGAAATCACCACCGAACCAGATTACGAAGCAGCTCTCGCGGTACTGAAAGCGTAAATTATTATGCCTGATGGCATTGCGCCATCAGGCATTTATCCCACTTATTCTTCGCTCTTCTTCTGACTCAATCCATATTCCCGCAACTTATTGGCAATCGCGGTGTGTGAAACGCCCAAACGTTTTGCCAGTTTACGCGTACTGGGGTAATTGCGATAAAGTTGAGTTAATACCGAACGTTCAAAACGGCTGGTGATTTCGTCCAGCGAACCTTCCATTGCATCTTCACCAACGGCCACAGTTGTAGCGTCATAATCCGGCAGCAAAATATCCTGCGGACGCAGTTCATAACCTTCCAGTTGCGTCAGTGCGCGGTAAATGGCGTTTTTCAACTGCCGCACGTTACCCGGCCATGCATAACGCGTAAGCACGGTATTCAGATCTGCAGCTAATTTCGGACGCGGCACTCCCTGCTCGTCAGCAAATCGGGCAACAAACAGCTCGGTTAACGGCATGATGTCCTGTGGACAGTCGCGAAGCGGCGGCAGATTTAACGTCAGCACGTTCAGACGATAATAGAGATCTTCGCGGAACATGCCTTTTTGCACCAGCTCAACCAGATTCTTCTGCGTCGCGCAAATTACCCGCACATCGACATGCACTTCGTGGTCTTCCCCAACGCGACGGAAAGTGCCATCGTTGAGAAAACGCAATAATTTTGCCTGCATTCGCGGCGACATCTCGCCAATCTCATCCAGCAAAACCGAGCCGCCGTTCGCCTGTTCAAAGAATCCTTTTTTCCCCTCCGGCGCATGCCCGAACAGTTCGCTCTCTACAGCATCTTCTGGAATAGAAGCACAGTTCAGCGCCAGATATGGTTTACTCGCACGCGGGCTTGCCTGATGACAAGCGTAAGCAAAGAGATCTTTACCCGTGCCAGTATCACCCGTGATCAGCAGCGGTGCGCTTAACATTGCCAACTTTTGCGCCTGCTCTACCGCGTGCTTCATTTTAGGACTGATGGCGACAATCTGACTAAAGGCGCTGACATCCTGCGCAGCCACATTTTGCAACTGACGGCCCATACGGATTGTTGAGCGCAGCATCACTACCGCACCGGTCAGGACATGCTGGTCGTTTTCATCCTGAAGATAGACAGGCGTTATTTCCATCAGGAAATTTTGTCCATTAATCACTACATGTTCGTTATGTGAATCCTGCGGGTCGCTCTCAAGCCAACGTAAAAAATTAAATCCGTTAATCAATTGCGCAGCGGTATGATTGCGCAAGCGCTCCAGTTTTTGCCCGAATAGCTGACAGCTCGCCGGATTTGCCATGTCCACCTTGCTTTTCATATCGACAGAAAGCACGGGTTCAGGCAATGCTTCAAGCAATGCGCTCAACGCCTGATGTTCTCGCTCGGAAGGCATCCACGGCACAGTCCGCACATCGGTAACGCCCGCAATACGGCGTATTTCCGCCATCAAACTGCTGAAACTGTCAAAATCCAGTTCGGCAAAATTCAGGTAAATCCGCCCGATTGGGTCAATCTCAATACCGCGTAAATCGATGCCTCTTAGCACCAGCAGGTCGAGCAATTCGCGGGTCAGACCGAGTCGGTCTTCACAAAAGACTTCCAGACGCATGGGAACCTTCACATGAAAAAGAACAATAAATATGATGATATGACACTATTTGAGTAGCAGGAAGGTTTCTGTCAACAAACATTGACACAACGATGGATAAACGGGCACTTCGGCGTAAAGGTATCCGATCAGCGCCCGAAAGTGCACTATTTTTCGCCGGACGATTTGCTCTTTTGTAACGTCTCTTTTACCTGACCGATGAGCTGACGGCGGAAATCACCCAGACGTGGTTTGTCATTGTCAATCCACGGCAGCGGACGGCAAAGTTCCATGGCTTTAATCCCCAGTCGGGCGGTCAGTAACCCTGCCCCTATTCCCTGGGCGGCGCGGGTAGACAAACGCGCGGCAAGATCCTGCGACATCCAGTCCATCCCCACTTCACGCACCAGTTCGCTGGCACCCGCGAAAGCAATATTCAGCAAGACCAGTTTAAACAGGCGCAGGCGGCTGTAATAGCCAAGCTCAATGCCATACAGAGTGGCGATGCGGTTAATCAGGCGCAAATTACGCCAGGCGATGAAGGCCATATCCACCAGCGCCAGCGGACTGACCGCAATCATCAACGTCGATTCCGCCGCCGAACGGCTGATTTCCCGACGTGCCTGTGCATCCAGTACTGGCTGAACAAGATGGGCGTACAAACTAACCACTTCACGATCGTTCTGCGTTTCATGGATTGATGCATACCAGCGTTGCAGCGCCGGATGTGACTGATCGATTCCCGCCTGCTGCGCCAGTTTTTCGCAAAACGCGCGCCCTTTCCCGGTGCCGTGACTGTGCAATAGATCGCGCGCTTCGTCGCGTTCATGCGCACGCTGACGCAAGCGCCATAAGCGCCGCCACTCGGTCACCACCGATCCCACACCTGCGCCGATAATCATTGCCCCGGCGGCACAACCGCCCAGCGCTACCCAGTCCTGAGTTTGCCAGGCATTCATCGTCCACTGCACACCCTGGCCAACAACGCTCACGCCAAACAGCGCCAACCCGCCCATCACCATTTTACTCCACAGGCTGCGTTTCGGGCGTAAAGCAGCGTCCATCACCGCTTCAACTTGCCCCTCTTCTTCCTGTGCTTCTTCGAGCGTGGCCGGGGCAAAATTTTGCGCCTGACTTTCGTCAAAGGTCTGCTGCGCCTTAAATTTAGGGTTCTGATCGACCTCCAGCGGACCGTCGAAATCAATACGTGGTTTTAACGGTTCGGTCATCGCAATTTATCTCCTATTAAAAATTCCAGCGCAGCATCAAGGCGAATGTGCGGCAGCGGTTTGTCGACATCCATGACCTGCGGACGAAACGCTTCAAACTGGAAGCCCTGATTATCCCAAAATGCCTGACCGGGTAAACGCGCGGGGACCTCACCTGGGTAAACGGTTAGCGGCGCACCGTCGCTGAGTCTATTACCACGCAAAGCCGGGATTTTCTCGCCGTTAACGTCGATAATGCCGCTGGTGGTCGCCTGTACCGAGGCCAGCCCCAGACAGTCCATACTGATCCCTTCGAACGCCGCATTTTGCCAGGCATCCTGAATCAGTTGTTGCAGTAATGAAACCATATTGGCGTGCTGATCGATGGTCACATGATCCGCTTTAGTCGCGGCAAACAACAGCTTATCGATAACCGGTGAGAACAAGCGCCGGAACAGCGTACGCTGCCCGTAATGGAAACTCTGCATTAATTGCGTCAACGCCAGACGCATGTCATTAAATGCCTGCGGTCCACTGTTGAGCGGTTGCAGGCAGTCCACCAGCACAATCTGACGGTCAAAACGCAGGAAGTGATTTTTATAGAATCCTTTCACCACCTTATCGCAGTAATAATTAAACCGCTCGCGCAGCATTCCGGCGTTGGTGTGCTTATCGGCCTGCGCCAGTTTCGACTCGCCCCAGGCATCGACATCCGGCCACGGGAAGAATTGCAGCGCAGGAGCTCCGGCCATATCGCCAGGCAAAACAAAGCGTCCTGGCTGAATAAAGTGCAGCCCCTGCTGTTTACAGTGATGGAGATAATCGGTCCACGCGGCGGCAATATCCGCCAGTCGGTTTTCGTCGGCAGGCGCTAACGGGTCCAGGCCTTCGCACATCATCCGCCATTTCGCCGACCACACGCCGCGCTGACCATTGAGCAAGCCCGTCATCTGCCGCGACCAGCTTAAGTAATCCTGCGCCAGCATCGGCAGGTCTAGCAGCCATTCGCCTGGATAATCCACAATCTCCAGATACAGCGTGGAGGTGTCTTTGAAGTGACGCAGCAGTGAATCATTCGATTTATAACGCAACGCCAGACGAATTTCGCTGACGCCGCGCGTTGGCGTCGGCCAGGCGGGAGGATCGCCATATAACTGCGCCAGACCTTCGTCGTAAGTAAAACGCGGGATGCCGAAATCACGTTGAGGAATACGCTTCACACCCAGCAGGCGCTCTTCACGCACCGCGCTTAATAGCGGCAGCCTGGCTCCTGCGTGAATATTAAGCAACTGATTTACCATCGCGGTGATAAATGCCGTTTTGCCGCTGCGGCTAAGTCCAGTAACGGCCAGTCGCAGGTGTCTGTCGACACCCCGATTCACCAGCGCATTGAGTTCATTTTTAAGTCGCTTCATTGCTGTCCTGTGCTGCCCTGAAGACCAGAAAACCATGATTAAGGTTATAAATGTGGGGACCATGCCACTGATTATCAACCTGGCCGTGTTGTCATCAAGGGGCGAACTTCATAAGATGTGCACCATTCACGTTCGGACGGAGTTCCTGACCTATGTCCCCTACTATTTATGATATCGCCCGGGTTGCAGGCGTATCAAAATCTACCGTATCACGCGTGCTGAATAAGCAAACCAATATCTCTCCAGAAGCGCGTGAAAAAGTGTTACGAGCAATTGAAGAATTAGAGTATCAGCCGAACAAACTGGCTCGCGCACTGACTTCTTCAGGTTTTGATGCAATTATGGTTATTTCCACCCGTTCCACCAAAACCACCGCAGGGAATCCATTCTTCTCGGAAGTATTACATGCCATTACCGCCAAAGCAGAAGACGAGGGGTTCGATGTGATACTGCAGACGTCGCATAATCCTGCGGAAGATCTGCAAAAATGCGAAAGTAAAATTAAGCAGAAAATGATTAAAGGCATTATTATGTTAAGTTCGCCTGCGGATGAATCGTTTTTCGCTCAACTCGATAAATATGATATTCCGGTGGTGGTAATTGGCAAAGTTGAAGGTCAATACTCCCATGTTTATTCAGTCGATACTGATAATTATGGTGACAGTATTGCGTTGACCGATGCATTAATTGAGAACGGACATAAAAATATTGCCTGCTTGCATGCTCCGCTCGATGTCCATGTTTCAGTTGATCGCGTTAATGGCTATAAGCAGAGTCTGAGAACACATAATATTGCAGTACGTGACGAATGGATTATCGATGGCGGTTATACTCATGAAACGGCATTAAAAGCAGCAAGACAATTATTAAGTCAATCCCCGTTGCCTGAAGCAGTGTTTGCCACTGACAGTTTAAAATTAATGAGCATTTATCGTGCTGCGGCAGAGAAAAACATTGTAATTCCCCAACAGTTAGCGGTGGTTGGCTACAGTAATGAAACGCTATCCTTTATATTAACGCCTGCGCCGGGCGGTATTGATGTCCCGACGCAGGAATTAGGCCAACAAAGCTGCGAGTTATTATTCCGCTTAATTACAGGAAAACCATCAGCGCAGAATATCACCGTTGCCACACATATGTCGTTGAAATAAAAGTCTGATGTAGGCCGGATAAGGCGCTCGCGCCGCATCCGGCAATTTACAACAGTATCAGAACGAGTAATTCACCCCAACACCTGCATAATGGAATTTATCGCTGTCGCCTTCGTCGTGATCCTGCCACTCAAACGCATACTCCAGCGAAACGGAAAGACCATTCTGGAAATCATAACCGTAAAATAAACCAACACGGTTAAAATCATGGCCTTCACGTTCGATATCATCCTGCCAGTCCCAGTTACTCCAGCGATCCAGCCCAATCCGCGTATACGGCGTCACCGAGTGGTTGCCGAGCGTCAGCGGCAAATAGGCGCGAATTTCTTGCGTGGAAAACTCACCGTTATTACGGCTGTCGTCCATATTGAAACCGCGCTCGAGATAATAGTTCACTCGCAAGGCAACTGTTTCGTTGAAGGTATATTGCAGACCTGTTTCCGTTTCTACACGGGTATCTGCATAACCAGTCGTGTTCAGATCGTTGGCAAATTTATACATCGACAGCCAACCGTTGAAACGTAAATCGTCAGTCAGTTTCACATCCCAGTCTGGCGCGATTTTCCAACGCTGCATATTCGCCGTGTCTTTACCCGGCTCATCAACATAGTGATAACCATAATTACGGAAACCGCCGGTCAGGCCGAAACTGAAATCATCGCTTTCAAGGAACTGATAATGTACTTCCAGTTCCGGGCGATCAAACCATGTTCCACGTTTACCCGCACTATAATCTACCGGCCCTTCCTGATAATAGGCCAGCGAGATTCTCCATGGACCGTTGGCGGCATTAAAATAGATAGACGGTTCAGCCAGTCCATCCATATCTTCGCCATAACCCTCGACATTTTCTATTTCGTACATCGCACCAATATTAAAGTGCCAGTCGTTCTTTTCCTCAGCCTGTGCGCAGGCCATTCCCGCACACATTACCAGTGCGGTACAGGGTAATAACTTTTTCATTATTGTTCCTTATAATGTTCTGGGGGAATCACTTCCCCCTTTTCTTTTGTTCAGCGAATCGCAATTTCCGTTTCTGCATCAAAGAAATGACATTTGGTCATATCAAAATGGATAGTAATATTTTCTCCTGCATGATAATCATTTAATGCACCGGCACGGACCACTAACTCATGCCCCCCAACCGTGGTGTAGAGCATAAATTCCGCACCGGTTAATTCCGCCACGCTAATTTTGGCGGAAATGTTATTTTCCTCTTGCGCGTCCGGAAGAATATCTTCCGGGCGTATTCCCATTACAATGGGCTTATGCAAACTTTCCTGCGTTTTCAGAACCGCTAATTTCTCTTCGGGAATGGTTAATTTAAGCGTTTCCGTAACAAATTTATCGCCATCGATCGTGCCGCGAATAAAATTCATTGCTGGTGATCCAATAAATCCGGCAACAAACATATTTGCCGGTTGGTTATAAACCGTTTTCGGCGCACCTACCTGCTGAACAATCCCATCCTTCATAATCACAATCCGCGTCGCCATGGTCATCGCTTCGGTCTGATCGTGGGTCACGTAAATCATGGTGGTGTTCAGTTTCTGATGCAGCTTGCTGATTTCTGCGCGCATTTGCACACGCAGCTTGGCATCAAGGTTAGAGAGCGGTTCATCCATTAAAAACACGCCTGCTTCGCGCACTATCGCTCGCCCGAGCGCCACACGCTGGCGTTGCCCGCCAGAAAGCGCCCCCGGCTTGCGTTTCAGGTATTCACGCAGGCCGAGAATTTGCGCCGCCCAGTTAACGCGCTCATCAATCACCTCTTTGGCGATTTTCTGCATCTTCAGGCCAAACGCCATGTTGTCGTAAACCGTCATATGCGGATAAAGCGCGTAGTTCTGAAACACCATCGCGATATTGCGTGCTTTGGCCGGAACGTCATTCATTCGTTTGCCGTCTATCAACAAATCGCCGCCGCTAATCTCCTCCAGCCCGGCAATCATGCGCAGGGTGGTCGATTTACCACAGCCCGACGGGCCAACAAATACGATGAACTCTTTATCGGCAATCTCCAGGTTGAAATCCTTCACCACATGCACCTGGTTATCGTAGATTTTTTGAATATGTTGTAACGAAAGCTGTGCCATGTTGATTCCTTTGCTATACGTTTTGCCAGAAGGCCGATAACCGCGGCCAGGTCAGAGATTTCGTAGAGGGCAACAGTAATTGCGCCCTGGTTAAGCCCGCGCCGATCCCAACCGAACGCATTCCGGACGCATTAATCGCGTCAATACCCGCCTGCGCATCTTCAATGCCGATACATGCCTGTGGCGGCACGTCCAGTCCTGCACAGGCGGCGAGAAAGATTTCCGGATCCGGTTTCGAGTTTTTAAGCTGTGAGGCATCCGCGCAGAAAGTGAAAAACTCGTTCAGCTCCAGCGCCGCTAAGATCGTCGGGGCATTCAGGGAGACAGAAGCCAGCCCTACCGGGATCTGTTGTGCACGGAGATCTGCCAGCAAAGAGCGAATGCCGGGCAGAACGGCGTTAACCGTCAGTTCACGCAGTGAGTGGACGTAAAGCAAATTTTTGCGATACGCCAGTTGCGCCCGCTCCTGAGAGTTAAAGTCGCCCTCTTTGCCCCCGTGTTGCAGAATGCGACGCAGGGATTCATCACGGCTGATCCCTTTTAAAGTCTCGTTAAATTGCGCATCTATGCTGATGCCAATTTCGGCGGCAATCTGCTGCCACGCCTGAAAATGCAGGTGCGCGGTGTCGGTAATCACGCCATCCAGATCGAAAATTACCCCTTGCAGTTTCATTCATCCTCCTTATTCGTGGTAGCGGTCCCATTGAAAGGCAAAATAAAATCACCCAAACAGAAGACAGACTCTTCGGCCACGGTAATAAGCTGACCATTTAACCGCAGTGAAACGGGCGCAGAAGTCCGAATCGCAATACGCTGCGCGTCGAGAGTGACCTGTAATTCACAGCCCTGCCAGTACAGAGGGAATGACAAATGTTGCCACTGCTCAGGTAATGCCGGATTCAAATGTAATTCACCGTCACGCACACTCACCCCGGCAAAACCCTGAATCGCGCCCAGCCAGATAGCCCCGGTTGCAGCAGCGTGGATACCGTCGTCACAGCTATGCGGGTCAGCGCCCAGGTCAATTTCAGTACCCTCGCGCCAGAACTGATAACTCTGCGTCAGCAGGCCGCAACGAGCGGCAACAATGCCGTGGATCGCTTTACTCAATGACGAGTCGTGAATGGTGCGCGGCTCATAAAATTGCAGATTGGCCAGACACGATGCCGCTGAAAATTGCTCTGGCAGCATGTAATTGAGCATCACCACATCGGCCTGCTTGAGGATTTGCATCTCGTTCACTTCTGCACGTGAATAATCCAGCAGAATGGTTTGCTTCCCCGCCGCCGCTTTGTATTTCGCCAGATTTATCATCTGTTTAGCCATAAACGAATCATCCTGCGGCAAAACGCCGTCAGGCTGAATTTCTGGCATCCACAGTTCTTTGAGGAACATTTCAGCACGATGGATAAACGCATCGTCGCTACAGCCGAACTGGCGGGCAATATTCAGCGCCTGTCGGACGTTGTAGCAGGCCATATAACTGGTGTAAGCGTTATTATTGACATGTTCGGTATATTCGTCTGGCCCAATAACATCATGAATCTCCAGACGGTCGTTAACTCTCACCGCGCGGCTAATCCAGAATTTCGCAGTCTCCAGCAGTAGCGCCATACCTTCATGAGCAATGAAACTTTCATCCCCCGTGACCTGCCAATATTGAATAACCGCCCAGGCGATATCGGCGACCAGATGGTGTTCCGCCTGCGCCGAGGCCACTTTTTGCCGTAGCCCGGTACGGATGTTAATGGCGGCAAATTCCGGCGTCTCTTCTTCACCGCTGCGAGCGCTCTCCCACGGAAACAGCGCTCCCTGCCAACCGTTGCGTCGTGCTTTCTCCTGTGCGCCAGGCAAGTTGTGCCAGCGATAGCGTAGTAAACTTCGGGCAATCGTCGGGTCACTAAACAGATGGAACGGCAGCAGGAACACTTCCGTATCCCAGAATACGTGACCTTTGTAACCTTCCCCGGTTAAGCCTTTCGCCGCAATGCTGCTGCGCTCGTCGTGGGCGGGCGTCATGATACGCAGATGATAAAGCGCATAATCTAACGCTTGCTGATCGTGCTCATCTCCACTACTCACCGTAACGCGTCGTTTCTGCCACCACTGACGCCAGTTTTCCGTTGATGCCTCAAGAAGCTGGTCGTAACTCTGCTGTGCGCACATTTCAAGCTGGCGAAACGACGCACCGCCCCACTCGTCTAATGCTGTTTGTCGGTCGTCCCGCCAGTCGACCCACACCAGCTTTTGTAGCGTCAGTGTCTCGCCTGCGTGAAGTTGCGCACTGGTATGTTGCAGTAAACGGCGCTCTTTGGCGGTATAGCATTGCTGAACGTCACCACTCACCTGGCAACAACAGCTGATGGCCACGTCACTGCGCCCATCCTGACTGGTGTAGACACCCTGCATCAAATGCTGACCAAACACTCGCACCTGGGTTTCGTCGAGATGCTGGCGACCGTGGTTAGTTTGCGTGGCGTCAATACCGGTTGAGATCAGCACTGACGTGTCGGCGTCCAGCGGTGTAATAGTGATTTCCAGCGCTATCAGCGACAGTTGTTCTGCCGAGACAAAGCGACGGCTGGCGATGGTGTAACGCGCGCCATCGCTGGTGCGCCAGATAACGCTGCGGCGTAATTCTCCGCTGGCAAAGTCAAGCTCGCGCTGCCACTCTTCACGGTCTAAAGAGAAAATCTCGCCATTCAGTAAAAGCTCCATCCCCAAGACATCAGGCAGGTTCACCAGTTCGTTGATGTCATTTTTCCCCGCGCGATGATAAAGCCCCGCCAGATACATGCCGCGCGTCTGGCGCGTATAGTCCTCTTCATGGCTGGCGCGTAGCCCCAGGTAGCCGTTCCCTTGCGCCAGCAACGAAGCATATTTGTTCAGAGTATGCAGGCTGAAATGGGGTTCTGATAAGGTTACTGGCCTGGTCATAATTCCACTCGCGTCCCTGTTTCTGCGGATTGATACAACGCCGCCACCAGTTGCTGGATGATGTATCCCTGCTCGGCGTCAGCAATCATCACGGGCTTTCCCTGTACGTGGTTGATAAAGGCTTCCATGCTACGCAGATGGCGGTTGTTGTCTGCGATTTCCCGCTGCATCAGCGTCATCAACTCGCCGTTATTATCGGTATAGATATGTGCCGGAAATAGCGTCGCCCCGGCTTTATCACCGCAAAAGCTGACATTCATAATCGACTGTTCGCGGATGTTGAGTGCAAATGACGTTTCCAGCCACAGAATGCCGCCGTTATGAAACTCGATAGTGCCAAACAGCGAATCTTCGACGCTATAAGTTGCCGGGTCCCACTCGCCAAATTGACCACAGCTCTTTTGCGTGCCGATCTTTTGAAAGCTATGCGCAGTGACGCTTTTCACCGCCGGAAAGCCCAGCACGTACATCGCCGCATCCAGCATGTGAATGCCGATGTCGATCAGCGGGCCGCCGCCTTGCAGTTCTTTATTGGTAAAGACGCCCCAGCCGGGAACGCCGCAGCGACGCAGGGCGCGAGCGGTAGTGACGTAGATTTCCCCCAGCACGCCATTAGTCACCTGTTCGCGCAGTTGTTGTGTGTCGAGAGCAAAACGATGGTGAAAATCATATGCCAGCACCTTGCCCTGTTTGCGCGCGGTATCGCACATCTCCCGCGCCTGTTCCGGCGTCATGGCAGGCGGTTTCTCGCACATCACGTGGCAGCCCGCTTCCAGCGCCATCAGGGTATGTTGATAGTGAAAACGGTTAGGTGAGCAGACGCTAACCACGTCGGGTTTCACCGCCAGCAGCATCGCTTGCGGATCGTCCCACACGGATGCATTACCGTATTTTTCTGCCAGCGCCTGCGCCTGGGAGAGGCGACTGTCACAGACAGCCACCAGTTCCAGATCGTTGCGGGTGCAGTAGTACGAAGCATGAACTTTATCCGCCACCTGACCCGCGCCTATTATCGCGACCCGCAGCGGAGAGCTTGTCATTGCACTTTTCACAAAGACCTCTTAGCAGGTACGCAACCAGGTCAAAGAATCACGGTACGCCTGGGCCGGATCTTCTGCCCGGATGCGCCCTTCATACACCACATAGCCCTGATAGTTGTCGGCGCGCAGCTGTTCAAACAGCGCGTGGAAATCGAGGGTGCCGCTGCCCGGCTGGTAGCGATGGTTATCTGCAATATGCACATGTCCAAGGAGATCGCGGTTGTCGTGCAGCGCCTGCGCCAGATTATCTTCTTCGATATTCATGTGATAGAAATCGCCGATAATCTGTACATGTTTAAGATTGTTTTCGACGATGTAACGACGAGCATCGGCGAGGGTATTGATCATGTGATCCTGATAGCGGTTTAACGGTTCGAGATAAACCACCGTTCCAGTACGCGCGGCCACCTGTTCCAGTACGCGCAGGGAATCACTCACCATTTTACGATCGCCGTCCAGGCTGCGCGGCGAGGTCATCGGCGGTAAGCGGAAGGTAAACATGCCCCACGCAGCTGGCACGACGATACCTTTACCGCCCACTTCTGCCAGCGCTTCGAGAATGCGCTCGATCTGCTTTAAGCCATTAAGACGACGCTCTTCGATAAAGTCGCCAATCCAGCCGTCATAGCCGCCGCAGGCGGTGGTCACTGGTAAACCGGTTTCTTTAATTGCAGCTTTGACTTCATCGATATTATTAACCAGCAGTTTGCCGTCAATCTCAAAACCATCGAAGCCCATCTCTTTGATATAACGAAATTTCTCGCGGATATTTTCCGGGAAGAACGCCTGATTCTGTGTGCCTATTTTCATTTTTCCAGTCCTTAGAATTAAAACGTGACGCCCATTTTGATGCTCTGTTCCGGATGCTGGTCGACATACTGCATGTAGCTTTCCGGGCTGTTGGCAAAGGTCACCACCGGGTCGATTAAATCTTCACAATTGAGATAACCGTTCATCAGCAATTCCCAGCAGGTTTCTTCGATACGCTTGCGACTCCAGCGTGGATAATCCGGGTTCGGTTCGCTGCACGCGCGCGAGAAGACAATTTTGGCGTTATTGAAATGCGCTTCGCGTCCCAGGTTAAAACCTTCTGCAAACGGTTTGGCAAACGCGACATAAGAGATGGTGCCGCCGTAGGCCAGGCCACGCAGCGCCGATTGCAGCGCGTCGGCGTAGCCGCTGGTTTCGATAATCACATCGGCACCCTGCTTTCCGGTCAGCGTTTTAATCTCTTTACCTACGTCAGTGCCGATGGGGTTAAGGCAGAAATCCGCGCCGTGGCGACGAGCGATATCACAGCGATGAGCGATAGGATCGACGCCAATCACCACCGAAGCGCCAGCACGTTTTGCCAGTTGAATGGCAATTTGACCGATCGCGCCAAGGCCCACTACCACTACAAAGTCACCCACGCGCACATTGGCATCGCGCACACCGCTCATGGCAAACTGCGCCGGGTCATAGCAAACGGCGTTTTTCCACGAGCTACCTGTCGGCATCTTGCGCAGTTTGTAGTTATTCACCGCGTTAAAGATGACCGTTTCGGAAAGCGGACCATAACCGCATACGCTGTCGCCCACCGCGTAGTCGGTAACGTCGCTGCCGCATTCAATAATGTCGCCCACAACCATATTGCCAAGCTGGAACTTACCGAATTCAATGCCGCGCGGCGCATCTGCCGGACGCGGGGTGAACATCTGCCATTCGCCATTAAAGTCTTCATCGATAAACGGGCTGGCGGCGCGAAAATCGACCACTTCCGTCCCGTGCTTCGGCGCGCCGAAACGCACGCGAATCTTCACTTCATTGGCTGAAATCGCCCGATCTTCATACTCAACCAACGCAGCAACGCGCGGTGCTGTGGCTACTAACTTTTTCATTTAAAACTCCTTGTTAAGAAACTGGCCGCTTTAGCCCTTCACGCCACCGGCGGTCAAACCACTCTTAATAAAACGTTCTGAAAGCGCATACATAATCACCACCGGCAATGCGGTCACCAGCGAGGCAGCCATCATCCGTCCCCAGATGTAATCAGGCGTACTGAACAGCGCGTTCAGGCCCACCGGTAAGGTGAAGTTGCTGGCGCTGGAGAGGAAAATCGATGCAAACAGATAGTCGTTCCACGCCACCATAAAGCAGTAGACGAACACGGATATCAGCCCGGACATCGCCAACGGCACGGTGATGCGGAAGATGATTTGCAGACGGTTGAGGCCATCCATCATCGCCGCTTCTTCAATCTCGTCAGGGATGGTGTCGAAGTAGCTTTTCAGCATAAACACGGCTGTGGGCAGGGTTTGCGTCACCATGGTGATGATGAGTGCCATCTCGGTGTCGTAAATACCAAGCGCGGTGATGATTTTGAACAGCGGCACCACCAGCAAAATGCCGGAAAACATATACACCGTGTAAAAGCTGGCGTTGATGGTCATCCGCCCTTTAAAACGCAGGCGGGAAAGCGCGTAAGCTCCGAGAATGCCGAGAAATACCGCCACCACCGACGAAGCCACCGACACCACCATGCTGTTACGGAAGTAGTCGACAAACGGGAAAATCACCGGATTAAAAATGTCGACGTAATGCTCCAGCGTCCACTGCTGCGGCAGCAGCGTAGGATGCAGCGAGATCGCCTCTTTCGCGCTCTTGAACGACGTCATCAGCATCACAAAAAACGGAAACAGCGTGATGATGAGAAACAGCGCCAGCCCGCAGTAAAAACCGATACGACTGAGTGTGCGTTTATTTGTTGCCATTGAGGTTCACCCGTTTCCTGGTCAGCAGAATGACAGCGAAAATAATGATGAAGAGCACCACCGAGATCGCCGCCGCTTTGCCTAAGTCATTAAAGGCAAAGGCGGTTTTGTAGAGATAAACGCCGAGAATATCGACCTTAGTGGTCAGCAGATAAACATCCGCGAACATGTAGAACATCCAGATGGTGCGCAGAGTCACCACCGTCGCCAGGACCGGCATAATTGCGGGCAGCGTGACAATGCGAAACCGTTGCCAGGCATTGGCGCCATCCATCTCTGCCGCTTCGTACAGCGATTTATCGATGGTCTGCAAAATCGCCAGAAACGAGATAAAGGCATACGGGAAGTAGCGCCAGATGGCGAACAGCACCACCAGCACAAAGCTACTGCCCGGATTATCGAACCACAGCGGCGCCTGCTCATAGAGATGCAGGAGATCGACGCCGAGGTAGTTCACAATGCCGTAGCCGTTGTTGAACATGTATTTCCAGGCGAACACCAACGAAATGGACGGCGTGACGTAGGAGAGGATCACCAGCGAACGCGCGGTTTTGCGCAGACGGAACTCGCGATTGAAAAACATCGCCACCGCCAGCCCGAGCACGGTGCTACCTGCCACAACCAGCGCGGTATACCAGACCGTCATCCACAGCGAATGCCAGAAGCCGGGATCGGAGAGAATACGCACATAGTTGCTCACGCCAACAAACGTTGCCTCGATGTTGGGATTAAGCGGCAGACGTAAAAAACTGATTTCGATATTCGACACCATCGGCCACGCCACCAGACCGCCCAGCAGCAATAAGCTGGGCGCGAGAAGCAGCAGCGCAAAGGGCATATCGGAACGACCTGAAAAAAGCCTGTTCATTGCGGATTCCTGTCCTGGGTTTAGTGCTGTTCGACCAGCTCATCCAGCTTTTTCTGGCTCGTTTGCAGCGTGGTAGCGAGATCGGCTTTGCCCACGGTGACGTTATGCACCATTGAACTGACTACGCCAGACCCCGTCACATCGCCCATGCGGGTAAAGTTTTTATCCCCTACTGCGCCAAAGACCTGAATATTCGGCAGTTCGCTGATTAATTGATTCGGCAATTCTCCCAGCGCCTTGATAACGTCGTGGTCTTTCCACGTGGCGGTAGTCACAACCGCTTTGTTCACCGGTAGCGCCGCACCTGGCGACATCATTACCCAGTCGGCAATGTTGTCCGCCTGCTCCATAAAGGTGACGAATTTTTCTGCTGCTTCCGTCTCTTCGGTCTTTTGCCCAGCGGTAATGGTCAGCGAGGTCAACATGCCGTAGACCGCAGAGTTTTTCTCGGTTGGTACAACGAAACCAACATTTTTCGGGTCGCCTTCTTTAATTACAGCCGGAAGGATATAGGTGGAGTAAATCGCCATCGGCGCAGTGCCGTTCATAAAGGCATCTTTCACTTCCATAATGTCGTTGGACCCCGGCATGGTGTTGGCGGCGAGATCGCGGTAATAGGTCAGTGACTGCATCATCTCTGGCGTATCAAGGGTAATTTTGCCTTCGGCATTAAAAACGTTGGCCTGATTGGATAACGCAAACTGGGAGAAAGATTGTTCTGTCAGCACGCTTTCTGCTGTAGGTAGTGCAATGCCGTATTTTTTATTCGCCGGGTCATTCAGTTTCTGTGCGACGTCCAGCAACTGTTGCCAGTTTTTCGGCTCTTCCAGCCCCGCCTTAGCCAGCACATCTTTGCGATACCAGATACCGCCTATCCATGCGCTGACTGGAACACCGGTCCATGCGCTGCCATCTTCGGTGCGCACAATCCGCAGAACACCGTCATAGAACGCGCCTTCACCGACATTACTGATGACCGTAGCAACCGCTTTGCGATCGATAAGTTGTTCTTTATCCATGACTTTGGCGTAGTCATGGCTGGTTTCGATCACTTCCGGCAGCGAGCCGCTACGTGAAAGGGTAATCACTTTGGTGTTATAGGCATCTTCTTCCACCGGCACCTGTTTAACTGTGATGCCTGGGTTTTCTTTTTCAAAACGGGCAATCAATTTACTGATAACGGCCTGGCGCTCCTGCTCCACCGAAGAATGCATAAATTCGATGGAGACATGATTTTTATTTTCTTCTTTACAACCTGAAATCAGGGCGCAGGAAACCAGTGCTGATAACAGCACGATTTTTGATTTAATCATGAGATGTTCCTTTTTATTTAATCCACATAACCTGCCAGGGACGCAGCGTTATTTCATTACCCAAAATATCGACTTCACTAATCAGATCCCGACCGTGCAGGTTAATAACATTTATATGCTGAATATTTTCACTGACATTAAATAATCCCGTCAGACAATCACCATCTGCATTGCTTCTTTGAATTCGCATTACAAATGAATTAACCGTATCGATGGAAAAATTATTATCCGGATGAAACTCTTTATTGCTGCGACGAAGCGTAATTAAATGCGATAACTCATGATATACTGAGTGCCTTAATGTCGCATTATTGTTCAGTTCTGCCGCAATCTCTTCACTGGTGTATTTTTTACGATTAATCGCACGGTTATACCCCAGTTTTTCGACACCTGCATAATCATTACGTGAACCCAGAATACTTTGAATATATATCGCTGGTACGCCGGGGAAACTTAATAAAATCGCATGAGCAAGAATAAACCTGGCGCACCGTTCTTCGTCGCTACACTCGCGGCGACTTAACGCATCCATATAGGTGACATTCATTTCATAGGGGCTGCGTGTACCGTCGGGATTGTTTTTCCAGTTTACTAACGCACCTTCCTGCTGTAAGGCTTCTACCAGTTGCACTATTTCGCTCTCTGGCAACAAGCCACGCAGTGGATTAAGCCCGATACCATCGTGTGACGCAAGGAAGTTAAACCAGGTGGTGTTACTGGAAGGCAACGTCAAGTTTTGCGCCCACGCACATAGCGCTTCAACATTCTGTTTTTGCACCGCATGCAGCACCAGCGGCGGCAGCGAGAACTGATACACCATATGCGCTTCGTCATCGCCGTTGCCAAAGTAAGCAATGTTGTCTTTGTGCGGAACATTTGTCTCGGTAATGATCACAGTACCCGGCGCAACGTCATCAATAATTGCCCGTAACAGTTTGATTATCTGATGCGTTTTTTCCAGATGGATGCAGCTTGTTCCCGGCTCTTTCCACATAAAGCCAACGGCATCCAGTCGGACATATTCCGCGCCCTTTTCAAGGTAGCAAAGCAAAACATCCACCATCGCCAGCAACACGTCGGGGCTACGGTAATTGAGGTCAATTTGATCGTCGCTAAAGGTGGTCCATAAATGGCGTGTTGAATTATCGCTCATCTGAAATGGCGTTAATAACGGTAACGCACGTGGGCGAGTCACTGCACTGAGATCGGTTTGCGGGTCAACGGCAATAAAGAAATCTTCAAAACCCGGTTGCTGTTGTAAATAGTTTTTAAACCATTCACTTTTTGCCGACATATGGTTACAGACAAAATCAAACATTAAATGGCTGCATTCGCCGAGCTGCTGAATATCCTGCCACTCCCCTGCTTCACTGGCGACCTGATGATAATCAATCACCGAAAATCCATCATCAGATGACCATGGATAAAATGGTAATAAATGAACATGAGAAAAAATGCCTTGTAGCCATTCATGGTAAAACTGATTAAATGTTGGCAGTGGTTTTAAACCATTACTGTGAAATTGATCGGCATAGGTAATTAACACAACATCACTTTCATCCCAGTGTTTTTTACATCGCTGTGTAATTAATCGTTGCGCACTATCAAGACGTGTTACAAGTTTCTGTAAATGCGTTGCGGTAAATGTTCCACCGTAAATTTCGCCCAGGTAATCCGTAATTTTCTGCTTCATGTTGCCTTTCCGTGGTAGCGGTCCCATGAAACAAAAGACTACTCCGCAGAAAATAAACTGTCAATTGAGCACATGGGTTTTAATCACGCATGAAATCAATTTTTCTCAAGGAAAAAGCGTATTTGTGAGCTGACGCAAATAATCAATGGGGATGTAAATAAGGTGTGACAGAAAAAGAAAACGGCGCCTAAGCGCCGCCTGTTGTGAATTCTTTTAACCTTTGATTTTCGGCATTTCGATGTCTTTCAGGCCACCGACGTTCTCAACGTGGGTATATCCCATCTCGTTGAGGATCTCTTTTGCTTGCCCTGACTGACGTCCGGCGTTGCAATATACTTTCACGGTGTCGTTTTTATCCGGAACTGCGGTAGCTATGCGCTCTTTCACTTCCTTCAGAGGAATATTGATGGCTCCCTGAACGTGCTCTTGCTGATACTGTTCTGGAACACGAACATCTATCCAGTGTTCAGCGGCAAACACGGGCAGTGAAAACACCAGTGTCAGAGCAAGTAACCCTTTTTTAAACATGTGAGCGTCCTTCTATGGATGAAAATTGCCATCCATTATACGCCTGAGATTTAACAATTTTTGCGAAACTCCCCTCACCTTTTATAACGCTGTGCCAGTTTATTTGCAGCCCGACTTAATAGCGGTTCCAGCGCCACAGCCAGCAACATTTTCAGCGGTCGGCGAGCAACAGATTTTATCGCCCAGCCAGCCACGCCCGCCGGGCCATAGCGCAGTGCGGTAAGAAGTACCAGCTTGCCTGCTAATTTGAAACCAGGCTTCATCTTTTGCCCGGCATGTTGCCAGCGAGTATTCATAACTTTCCTCACAGTTGACGGAAACGACTACGTAGCGTGAAGGTGTCGGAAGTGACATAACGTTCCATCTCGCGTAAACGCGTTTCACTGGCCGCCAGTTCACGATCGACGTCATCCAACAATTCGCTGCTGGAAGGCAGTTGTTCACCAAATGCCATGTTGTCAGGCATTGGATCAAGCGCAAATGACAAAATGATGTAAGCAACCAGGGTAAACAGCGCCAGACCGAAGAAAATCGACAGCACCACCAGGATACGGACCAGTTTTACCGGTACATCAAAATAGTTAGCAATCCCGGCACAGACCCCGCGCACCATGCCCTGTTGTGGAATGCGCCATAATTTTTTATTGAGATTAATACCCGCCATTAGCGATCCCTCCAGTTCGGATGTTCAGCATCAAGAATGGATTCCAGCGCCTGAATACGCTCGCGCATCCGTTTTGCTTCATCAGCCAGTTGCGCTAATCGCTGTTGTTCGCTTTGTGAAAGCTCTCCACGACTGGAACGGTTGCTGTAATGCAGCCATAACCAAATCGGTAAAACAAACAGCACAAAGATGGTTAACGGAATAGCCAGAAATAGCGCGCTCATAAGTACTCCTTAAGGGATGAGCGGCGGCGCGTTCGGACGCCGCCTGGGTGTTATTATTGATTGTCTTGCTTCATTTTGGCTTTTAATTGTGCCAGTTGCTCGCTGATTGCATCATCGGCTTTCAGCTCGGCAAACTGATCGTCCAGCGATTTTTGTTTGCCGAAACTGTGGCTTTCCGCTTCTGCTTCCATCTGATCGATACGGCGCTCAAAAGATTCGAAACGGGCCATCGCTTCATCCAGTTTGCCACTGTCCAACTGGCGACGCACATCGCGTGACGAGTTTGCAGCCTGATGACGCAACATCAATGCCTGCTGGCGAGCACGAGTTTCGCTCAATTTGTTTTCCAGCTCACCAATCTCTTTCTTCATACGCACCAGCGTATCGTCCACCAGCGTCACTTCATGTTCCAGGGACTTAATCAGATCGGTCAGCTTCTGTTTTTCAATTAACGCGGCACGCGCCAGATCTTCTCTCTCTTTCAGCAGTGCCAGTTCGGCTTTTTCCTGCCACTCAACTTCACGCGCCGACGCTTGTTCAATACGGCGAGTCAGCTGTTTCTTTTCAGCCAGCGCACGTGCCGAAGTAGAACGCACTTCAACCAGCGTGTCTTCCATTTCCTGGATCATCAGACGCACCAGTTTCTGCGGATCTTCCGCTTTCTCTAACAGAGCGTTGATGTTGGCATTCACGATGTCGGCAAAGCGAGAAAAAATACCCATAATGTTGTCCTCTTGATTTCTTCGTTCAGGATTGTCCTGCTGAACTGTTAATACAATTTGCGTGCCAATTTTTTATCTTTTTGATTTATATAGATCTGATTGAAGATTCAACAGCAACATGCCAGGATGAATTAGCGAATTACACTAACAAGTGGCGAATTTCATCATGGCAGAATACAAAGATAACTTACTCGGTGAAGCGAATAGTTTTCTCGAAGTGCTGGAGCAGGTGTCGCATCTCGCACCTCTGGACAAACCAGTGCTTATCATTGGCGAGCGCGGCACGGGTAAAGAACTGATTGCCAGCCGTTTGCATTATCTCTCCTCCCGTTGGCAGGGGCCGTTTATTTCCCTTAACTGCGCGGCGTTAAATGAAAATCTGCTGGATTCTGAATTGTTCGGTCACGAAGCGGGCGCGTTTACTGGCGCGCAAAAACGTCATCCCGGACGATTTGAACGTGCCGATGGCGGTACGCTGTTTCTTGATGAACTCGCTACGGCACCGATGATGGTGCAGGAAAAGTTATTGCGCGTGATTGAGTATGGCGAACTGGAGCGCGTCGGCGGCAGCCAGCCATTGCAGGTCAATGTGCGGCTGGTATGTGCGACAAATGCCGATCTTCCGGCGATGGTCAATGAAGGTACATTTCGCGCGGACCTGCTGGACCGCCTGGCTTTCGATGTAGTGCAACTGCCGCCACTGCGCGAACGCGAAAGCGACATTATGTTGATGGCAGAACACTTTGCCATCCAGATGTGTCAGGAAATCAAATTGCCTTTGTTCCCGGGTTTTACCGAGCGCGCCAGAGAAACGTTGCTGAACTATCGCTGGCCGGGAAATATTCGCGAATTGAAAAACGTGGTGGAACGTTCGGTGTATCGCCATGGCACCAGCGATTATCCGCTTGATGAGATCATTATTGATCCCTTTAAACGGCGCCCGCCTGAAGAAGCCATCGCCGTTTCAGAAACCACCTCGCTTCCGACGCTGCCGCTGGATTTACGTGAGTTTCAGATGCAACAGGAAAAAGAGTTGCTGCAACTCAGTTTGCAACAGGGGAAATATAACCAGAAGCGCGCAGCTGAATTGCTGGGGTTAACCTATCATCAGTTCCGCGCGTTATTGAAAAAGCACCAGATTTAGCATTTGGGCAATGCAACTTGCCGGATGCGGCGTGAACGCCTTGTCCGGCCTACAAAATCAATACGTCGTTTGTAGGCCTGATAAGCGCAGCGCATCAGGCATTATTGCGTTGGCATTAATCTCTCAGCGCATCCTGCAAAATTTTCATTGCCGCATCAAACTGCGCATCAGGGATGGTCAGCGGATACAGGAAACGAATCACGTTGCCGTACGCGCCGCAGGTCAGCAGTAACAATCCCTGCGCCAGCGCGCGTTGTTGAATTTTCTGCGCAATGGCGGCTGACGGCTCGCCCGTTTGCGGGTCGTTAAACTCTGCCGCAATCATCGACCCCAGACCGCGTACCGCAGCAATAGCCGGAACGCTTTCTTTGGCATCAATCAGCGTTTGCGTCAGGCGCTGGCCCAGTTGATTCGCGCGTTCGCAAAGTGATTCTTTGTCGATAATGTTGAGCACCGCGTGCGCGGCAGCGACCGCCAGCGGGTTTCCGGCGTAGGTACCGCCAAGCCCGCCCGGTGCGGGCGCGTCCATAATATTCGCGTTACCCACCACGCCCGAAAGCGGCATCCCGCCCGCGAGGCTTTTCGCCATCGTCATTAAATCCGGCTTATCGGCGTAGTGATCCATGGCAAACAGCTTACCGGTACGCGCAAAACCGCTTTGCACTTCATCGGCAATCATCACAATGCCATGCTCATCGCACAGGCGGCGAATGGCAGAAACCAGCTCTTTTGGCGCCACGTTAAAACCGCCCTCGCCCTGTACCGGTTCGAAAATAATGGCTGCGACCTGCTTCGCTTCAATGTCCGATTTAAACAAGCGTTCGATGGCGTCGAGGGAATCTTGCGTCGACACGCCATGCAAGTCTGATGGATACGGCACGTGATACACCGAACCGGGGAACGGGCCGAAGCCGATTTTGTACGGCGCGACCTTTCCAGTTAACGCCATAGTCATGTACGTGCGACCGTGGAAGCCGCCGCTAAACGCAATCACGCCGGGGCGTCCGGTATGGGCGCGGGCGATTTTCACCGCGTTCTCAACCGCCTCCGCACCGGTAGTGAAGAACGCGGTTTTAGCCTGCCCGCTCACCGGGGCAAGGGCGTTGATTTTCTCCGCCAGGGTGACGTAGCTTTCATACGGTACAATCTGATATGCCGTGTGGGTAAACTGTTGCAGTTGCTGCTCCACCGCCGCGACCAGTTCAGGATGGCGATGCCCGGTATTCAGCACAGCAATGCCTGCGGCGAAATCGATGTATTCGTTGCCTTCAACATCCTTCAGCGTGGCGTTTTCTGCCGACTGGGCGAAGAAGTTACACATCACGCCAACCCCGCGTGGGGTGGCAGAAAGACGACGCTGATGGAATTCATTGTTGCTCATTTTTCACACCTTTTAGCTCTTCACTGTTAATCGGAAATTACACGCCCAGACGATCGCGCAGGCTGTAATAAGCCGCGCCCATCGCGGTAAACGGCACGCGAAGCGTGCGCCCGCCGGGGAACGGATAATGCGGCAGATTGGCGAAGGCGTCGAAACGCTCGGCGTCGCCGCGCAGCAGTTCAGCAATCAGACGCCCGGCGAGATGGGTACAGGTGACGCCGTGGCCGCTGTAGCCCTGCATGTAATAGATGTTGGTATCAAGGCGACCAAACTGAGGCATACGCGAAAGCGTTAGCAGGAAGTTGCCCGTCCAGCGATAGTCGATTTTGACGCCCTTCAGCTGCGGGAAGGTTTTCAGCAGTTTTGGCACCACAAGGCGCTCAACGTCATCCGGGTCACGTGCGCCATACACCACGCCACCGCCGTACAGCAGGCGGTTGTCAGCTGTCAGACGGTAGTAATCAAGCAGATAGTTACAGTCTTCAACACAGTAGTTTTTCGGGATCAGCGAACGGGCTAACTCATCGGAAAGCCGCTCGGTGGTGATCACCTGCGTGCCGCACGGCATACTGCGTTTCGCCAGTTCCGGCTCCACTTTATCACCCAGGTACGCATTTCCGGCGACAATCACATACTTCGCCGTCACCTGACCTTTGGCTGTGCGCACAACGGCTGGCGTGGTGTGCTGGATCTGCGTCACCGCAGAAAGTTCATACACGCGCCCGCCATTCAGGCGGATGGCGTCCGCTTCGCCAATGGCGAGGTTCAGCGGGTGAATATGCCCGCCGCTGTGATCCAGCAGCGCGCCACTGTAGCGATCGCTCGCCACTTCGCGGCGAATGGCGTTGGCGTCCAGCATCTCAAGCTGTTTATTGCCGTAGCGCTCCCAGTTCTCTTTCTGCTCTTCGAGCGTGGCGAGCTGTTTATCATTCATCGCCACAAACAGGCCGCCGGGGCGGTAGTCGCAGTTAATCTGATAACGTTTGATGCGTTCGCGGATGATCTCTCCGCCTTCGAACATCATGCTGCCGAGCATACGGGCGGTGTCCATGCCGTAGCTTTTTTCGATAACGTCGATGTCGCGGCTGTAGGAGTTCACAAGCTGACCGCCATTGCGCCCGCTGGCCCCGAAGCCAATGCGTGAGGCTTCGAGAACCACCACATCAAAGCCCGCTTCCGCCAGATGCAGCGCGGAGGAGAGCCCGGTATAGCCGCCGCCAACCACGCAAACGTCACAGGTGATTGACTCATTTAGCGTGTCGAAAGGGGCATATTTATTCGCACTGGCGGCGTAATAACTGCTGGTATGTTCGGTCATTTCAGGCCTCCAGGCTTATCCAGATGGTTTTCAGTTCGGTGAATTTTTCAAGAGCATGCAGGGATTTGTCGCGACCGTTGCCGCTCTGCTTATAGCCGCCAAACGGCACGGTCATATCGCCGTCGTTGTAGTTATTGACGAAGACGGAACCGGCTTTCAGGCGGCGGCTCATACGGTGCGCACGGGAGAGATCGCGCGTCCACACCGCCGCGCCCAGGCCGTACTGGCTGTCGTTGGCAAGCAGTAGCGCCTGGTCTTCTGATGTGAAACGGGTGACTACCAGTACCGGGCCGAAAATCTCTTCGCGGCTTAAGGACGCATTCGGGTCCACATCCACAAAGATGGTCGGGCCGATGGCCGCAGCCAGTTCGGCATTACGACCATCCAGAAGCAGTTGCCCTTTACCTTCGCCTTCACGAATAAAGCTATGGACCGAGTCGGCGTGAGCGCAGTCGATTAAGGTGCCCATGGTGGTTGCGGGATCAAGCGGATGGCCCGGCTGCCAGTTTTGTGCCTGCTGTTTTAACAGGGCTAAGAATTCATCGGCGATACTCTCTTCCAGCAACAAACGCGTTCCGGCGATGCACACCTGGCCCTGGTTGTAGAAGATGCCTGCGGCGGTCGCACTCGCCGCTTTTTGCAGATCCGGGCAGTCGGCGAAAACGATGTTGGCGCTTTTGCCGCCCGCTTCCAGCCAGACGCGTTTCATGTTGCTGTCGCCAGCATCTTTCAGCAGTTGTTTGCCGGTACGCGTGGACCCCGTAAAGGCGATGGCATCGATATCATCATGGCGCGAAAGCGCCTGCCCCGCCTCATGACCAAAACCAGTCACCACGTTCAGTACGCCATCCGGCAGACCCGCTTCTTTCGCCAGCCCGGCGAGACGAATCGCACTGAGCGGTGATTTTTCAGACGGTTTCAGGATAACGCTGTTACCCGCCGCCAGCGCCGGGCCAAGTTTCCAGCAGGTCAGCAACAGCGGGAAGTTCCACGGCACAATGGCGGCAATCACGCCGACCGGTTCGCGCACGATCATCGCCAGTTCATGGCGACTGGTGGCGGCGACTTCACCGTACACTTTGTCGATGGCTTCGGCGTACCAGCGAATGGCGCGCGCCGCGCCGGGAATATCATCACGCAGGCTGTGGCGTATCGGTTTGCCCGTGTCGAGGGTTTCCAGCAGCGCCAGTTCTTCGGCGTTAGCTTCCATTAAATCGGCGAGTTTATTCAGTACCGCTTTGCGTTTTGCCGGGGCGGCCTGCGACCAGTCGCCGCGTTCAAATACGCCGCGTGCCGCACTCACCGCACGGTCAATATCGGCACTCTTGCCGCGCGCAATATTCGCCAGCGGCGCCTGGGTGACCGGATCACATGTTTCAAAGGTTTCATTTTCCGCCGCAGCGGTATATTCACCGTTAATAAATAAGCGGGTTTCAATGGCGAGACTTAACGCTTTATCCTGCCAGTAAGCCAGATGATGAAAATTCATTATGACTCCTGTTTCACGTCTATCAGATATATGCAGTTTGTGAACGTCAGGGCGCAGAGATCCCCGGGCGATGAGCCCGTTTATTTCCGGCGACATTCTCTGTTGATTGCCGGGCGCATTGCGCGTACCCGGCTTACAGAACAAAAAGATTAAAACGTGGTGGGCGTATGGGCGCTGATTATTCGGCAAATGCCTGCCGAGGTATTACTGAAACTGTGCGGGATGCCGGTATTAATGGCATAACTTTGCCCCGCGACGAGGTGATAATCCTGACCATTAATGGTCAGAACAATTTCACCTTCCAGTACAGTGCCTATTTCCTCACCCTGATGCTTAATTCTTTCCCCAGTGGTTGTGCCCGGCTGGTATGTTTCAAAGATCATCGCCAGCGTGCGATTCGGGTTACCGTTATGCACCAACTTCATCGACACACCCTGACTGCCCATTTCAATTAAGTCGTCCTGATTAATGACGACCTGCGGTTCATCAGGTTTTTCCGGCTCGGAAAAGAATTCCGAGAGTGACAGACCATACACCTTCAGCAGCTTTTGCAGCGTACTAATGGCAGGGCTGACTTTATCCTGCTCTATCGTACTGATAGCACTGTGAGTCAGCCCGGAGAGTTCGGCGGCACGACGTTGTGAAAGCCCCTGCTGCTGGCGGATTTCCGACAAGCGTTTTCCTGGCGCCAGTCCCTCATCACTCATATTTGCATTTCCTTAACTGTAGTGGTCAGAGTCGCTGTTTTTCAGCGATATGGTTCTGACAAGCGGTGATAAAGCCCTCGAACAATATACGCGAAAGCGCGTACTCGCTACTGTTCCATTCCGGGTGCCACTGTACGCCCAGCGCGAAAGGATGATTGATGACGCTCACCGCCTCAACCAGTCCATCCGGCGAGCGAGCTTCAACACGCAACTGCGGGCTAACGACCTTTGCCCCTTGTCCATGCAGAGAGTTTACCCAAAAGTTGCTACATTCAGGTAACAGTGCAGACAGTAATCCCCCCTCTTCAACCTGCACTTCGTGCGACGGCGCATATTGCTGCTCCACTGGCAGTTCGGGATCTTCACGATGTTCCAGCAATTCAGGCTGTTCGCACAGCTTGCGATGCAGCGAACCACCGGTTGCCACCACCAGTTCCTGTAACCCCCGGCAGATGGCGAAAATGGGGATGCGCCTTTCGAGTGCGGCATTAATTAACGCCATGCTCAGAAGATCACGCCCGGGATCGGCGTCAGGCTCATCGCCGTTTTCACCATATAGGTGCGGCTGCACATTGCTGGGACTACCAGGAAGATAAATGCCATCGAGTTTCGGCAGAAGTTCTTCAAGTAATGACGGTTCCGCCAGCGCATGTGGCAGCGCAATCGGCAACCCGCCCGCGTGGATGATGGCATTCAGGTACTTTTCTTGCAGAGTCTGGGTCGTGTGACCCTTAAGCCTGTTCCTGCACATTACGACACCGATAACCGGATTGTTCATTATATTTTCCATGCTCAATCTCACAAAGTGGACTAAATTATCGCCATTACTGCGGTTTAAATGACCTTTCTGTTCAATATTTTTTCAATTTAGCAGTGAGTTTTCTTTTTTGCAAACTCAATTTAACATTTGACAAACATTTAGTTTGCATACAGATTCGAAGAGTGGTCATTATATTTTACGCTTTGATAACGAGCGGAAAACAAAACCAAAGGCGAAGAATCATGGAAACCAATATCGTTGAAGTAGAGAACTTTGTTCAGCAGTCAGAAGAGAGGCGGGGTAGCGCCTTTACGCAGGAAGTAAAACGCTACCTGGAGCGCTACCCGAATACGCAATATGTTGATGTTTTACTTACCGATTTGAATGGTTGTTTCCGTGGGAAACGCATTCCAGTTTCAAGTCTGAAGAAGCTGGAAAAAGGGTGTTACTTCCCGGCCTCGGTATTTGCAATGGATATTCTGGGCAATGTAGTAGAAGAGGCGGGTCTGGGTCAGGAAATGGGTGAGCCGGATCGTACCTGTGTCCCTATTCTTGGTTCCTTAACCCCTTCTGCCGCCGATCCAGAGTTTATCGGTCAGATGCTCCTGACCATGGTCGATGAAGATGGCGCTCCCTTTGACGTTGAGCCGCGGAACGTACTTAACCGCCTGTGGCAGCAGCTACGCCAGCGCGGATTGTTCCCGGTTGTAGCGGTAGAGCTGGAGTTCTATTTACTGGATCGCCAGCGCGACTCTGAAGGGTATCTGCAACCGCCCTGCGCGCCCGGCACCGATGACCGCAACACCCAAAGCCAGGTTTACTCGGTTGATAACCTCAACCACTTCGCCGACGTGCTCAATGATATTGATGAACTGGCACAGTTACAGCTGATTCCCGCTGATGGCGCGGTCGCTGAGGCCTCGCCGGGCCAGTTCGAAATCAACCTTTACCATACCGATAACGTGCTGGATGCCTGCGATGATGCATTAGCCCTTAAACGCCTGGTGCGTCTGATGGCAGAAAAGCATAAGATGCACGCCACTTTTATGGCGAAGCCGTATGAAGAGCACGCGGGTAGCGGGATGCACATCCATATCAGCATGCAAAATAACCGTGGTGAGAACGTTCTTTCTGACGCTGACGGCGAAGATTCGCCGCTGCTGAAAAAGATGCTCGCCGGGATGATTGACCTGATGCCGTCGTCGATGGCGTTGCTGGCACCGAACGTGAACTCGTATCGCCGTTTCCAGCCGGGGATGTATGTGCCGACGCAGGCGTCGTGGGGCCATAACAACCGCACCGTCGCCCTGCGTATTCCGTGCGGCGATCGTCATAATCACCGCGTGGAATACCGCGTGGCGGGTGCCGATGCCAACCCGTATCTGGTGATGGCGGCGATTTTTGCCGGTATTTTGCATGGTCTTGATAACGAGCTGCCGTTGCAGGAAGAAGTCGAAGGCAATGGGCTTGAGCAGGAAGGTTTACCCTTCCCGATTCGTCAGAGCGATGCCCTGGGTGAGTTTATCGAGAACGATCATCTACGCCACTATTTAGGCGAGCGCTTCTGCCATGTGTATCACGCCTGTAAAAATGATGAGCTGTTGCAGTTTGAGCGCCTCATCACAGAAACAGAAATTGAGTGGATGTTGAAAAACGCATAGTACCCCTTGCGGGGTTGTTTCATCGGCCTGAGCGGAGCCAGGCCTGACATTTGCTGGTAATCCAGACATTTCCCGGATGTCGCGTTATGGAACGCAGGCGGCAACGGGCTTCCGTTAACGATTAAGACTGTGACGAGGAAATGAGATGATGCCGATGATTAAATCCCCGCATGGCGAGGGAGGCTGCGTATGCGCCCTCCCTGCGACTGACTGGACTCCGCCCCCTTTGCTTCCCTTGCTAAACAGGTTTGATTTCAGGTCGACACGACCGCAAACCTTATTACGCAGGGGAGGCAGCAATTATGGCTATTAATTCACCGCTGAATATCGCCGCACAACCCGGCAAAACTAAACTGCGTAAGTCGCTGAAGCTGTGGCAGGTGGTGATGATGGGGCTTGCCTATCTTACGCCAATGACCGTGTTCGATACCTTTGGCATTGTCTCCGGCATCAGCGACGGCCACGTTCCAGCGTCCTATTTGCTGGCGCTGGCGGGCGTGCTGTTTACCGCTATCAGCTACGGCAAACTGGTTCGCCAGTTTCCGGAAGCCGGTTCAGCCTATACCTACGCGCAAAAGTCGATTAACCCGCACGTTGGCTTTATGGTCGGCTGGTCATCGCTGCTGGATTATCTCTTTTTGCCAATGATCAACGTACTGTTGGCGAAAATCTATCTCTCCGCCCTCTTCCCGGAAGTGCCGCCGTGGGTGTGGGTAGTGACGTTCGTCGCCATTTTAACCGCCGCGAATCTGAAGAGCGTCAACCTGGTCGCCAACTTCAATACCCTGTTTGTGCTGGTGCAAATCTCCATTATGGTGGTGTTTATCTTCCTGGTGGTTCAGGGCCTGCATAAAGGAGAAGGTGTTGGCACAGTCTGGTCACTTCAGCCGTTTATCAGCGAGAACGCGCATCTGATCCCAATTATTACCGGGGCGACGATCGTCTGCTTCTCGTTCCTCGGCTTTGATGCGGTGACCACGCTTTCGGAAGAGACGCCTAATGCCGCACGCGTCATCCCGAAAGCCATCTTCCTGACGGCGGTGTACGGCGGCGTTATCTTTATCGCTGCGTCGTTCTTTATGCAACTGTTCTTCCCGGATATCAGCCGCTTTAAAGACCCGGATGCCGCGCTGCCGGAGATTGCGCTGTACGTCGGCGGCAAGCTGTTCCAGTCGATTTTCCTCTGCACCACGTTTGTGAACACATTAGCGTCTGGCCTGGCTTCACATGCCAGCGTCTCGCGTCTGCTGTATGTCATGGGGCGTGACAATGTGTTCCCGGAACGCGTGTTTGGCTATGTCCATCCGAAATGGCGCACGCCTGCGTTGAACGTCATTATGGTCGGGATTGTGGCATTGTCGGCGCTGTTCTTCGATTTAGTCACCGCCACGGCGCTGATTAACTTCGGTGCACTGGTGGCGTTTACCTTCGTTAATCTGTCGGTGTTTAATCACTTCTGGCGTCGCAAAGGAATGAATAAAAGCTGGAAGGAACACTTCCACTATTTGCTGATGCCGCTGGTTGGCGCGCTGACGGTGGGCGTGCTGTGGGTTAACCTCGAAGCTACCTCGCTGACGTTAGGCCTGGTGTGGGCCTCGCTGGGCGGGGCGTATCTGTGGTATCTGGTACGACGTTATCGCAAAGTGCCGCTGTACGAGGGTGACAGAATGCCGGTTAGCGAGACGTAATTGTTGGATGCTCGGCGCATTACCCTCAGGCAGGGTAATGCGCCGCCCTATTATCTATAAAAAGATGTATGACCCGGATCACGAGTGCTATCATCCGCCCCTATGCGTAGCGCATTAACCCCAGGGGCAAACAATGAACCATGATATCCCACTGAAATATTTTGATATTGCCGATGAGTACGCGACCGAATGCGCCAAACCTGTCGCAGAAGATGAACGCACGCCACTGGCCCACTACTTCCAGTTACTGCTCACCCGTTTGATGAACAATGAAGAGATCAGCGAAGAAGCCCAGCATGATATGGCCGCTGAAGCAGGAATTAACCCCGTACGCATTGATGAAATCGCAGAGTTTTTGAATCAATGGGGTAATGAGTAACCATTTAATTACGGACGCTCGGTCAGTATTGTTGGCCGGAGAAGGCTTTCTCGCCGCATCCGGTTAAAAACGTGCCGCACTTTGTCAGCAATCTCAAGCCAGCGGTAACGAGTTTATCAGGTTCGCGCCGCCCTGCTCCTCGCTAAGTTGTTCTGTGAGTTATAGTTATAGAGAAATCACGGGTACGAATGTTGAACAGATGGCGACACATCCAGTGCGACGACCAACCACCTGGCCCTCATTATTACCCCTGAAAACAAACGGTAATGGCAAATGTCATTAAATATTAGTAAGATAGCCTCTTTACATAAAATCCCTTAATATTATGCGCCAGGTATTATCGTCTCTTTTGGTGATTGCTGGACTTGTAAGTGGTCAGGCAAAAGCCGCGCCTGAACCCACCCCGCATGCTGATATCCGCGACAGCGGTTTTGTCTATTGCGTCAGCGGGCAAGTCAACACCTTTAACCCATCCAAAGCGAGCAGTGGGTTAATTGTCGATACCCTTGCCGCCCAGTTTTATGATCGACTGCTGGATGTCGATCCCTATACCTATCGCCTGATGCCGGAACTTGCCGAAAGCTGGGAAGTGCTCGACAACGGCGCGACCTATCGCTTCCACCTGCGTCGCGATGTCCCGTTTCAAAAAACCGCCTGGTTTACTCCCTCTCGCAAAATGAATGCCGATGATGTGGTGTTTACCTTCCAACGGATTTTTGACCGCAACAACCCGTGGCATAACGTCAACGGTAGTAACTTCCCCTATTTCGACAGTCTGCAATTTGCCGATAACGTTAAAAGCGTCCGCAAGCTGGATAATCATACTGTTGAGTTCCGTCTCGCCCAGCCGGATGCTTCTTTTTTGTGGCACCTTGCGACCCATTATGCGTCGGTAATGTCTGCTGAATATGGGCAGAAATTAGAGAAAGAAGATCGCCAGGAGCTACTCGACCGTCAGCCGGTCGGCACCGGGCCGTATAAACTGTCGGAAAATCGCACGGGGCAATATATTCGCTTACAACGTCATGATGATTTCTGGCGTGGCAAACCTTTGATGCCACAGGTGGTGGTGGATTTAGGTTCCGGCGGTACAGGACGGTTGTCGAAACTCCTGACCGGTGAATGTGACGTCCTGGCCTGGCCTGCCGCCAGCCAGTTATCCATTTTGCGCGACGACCCGCGTTTGCGTTTAACGCTGCGTCCGGGGATGAACGTCGCCTATCTGGCGTTTAACACCGCTAAACCGCCGCTAAATAATCCGGCGGTCCGCCATGCGCTGGCACTGGCAATCAATAACCAGCGCCTGATGCAATCCATCTATTATGGTACGGCTGAAACTGCGGCCTCTATTTTACCGCGCGCCTCGTGGGCTTATGACAACGAGGCTAAAATTACTGAATACAACCCAGCGAAATCGCGCGAACAACTGAAAGCCCTGGGGCTGGAAAACTTAACGCTGAAACTGTGGGTGCCAACGCGATCGCAGGCATGGAACCCCAGTCCGCTGAAAACCGCCGAACTGATTCAGGCGGATATGGCGCAGGTTGGCGTGAAAGTGGTGATTGTGCCGGTAGAAGGTCGTTTTCAGGAGGCGCGGTTGATGGATATGAGTCATGATCTGACGTTAGCCGGTTGGGCGACGGACAGTAACGACCCGGACAGTTTCTTCCGTCCGTTACTCAGCTGCGCGGCTATTCACTCGCAAACCAACCTTGCACACTGGTGTGATCCGAAATTCGACAGCGTGTTGCGTAAGGCCCTCTCCTCGCAGCAACTGGCGGCGCGTATTGAAGCCTATGATGAAGCACAAAGCATTCTGGCGGAGGAACTGCCCATTCTGCCGCTGGCCTCATCACTGCGCTTGCAAGCCTACCGTTACGATATTAAAGGTCTGGTACTGAGCCCGTTCGGTAACGCCTCCTTCGCGGGGGTGTATCGTGAGAAGCAAGAAGAGGTGAAAAAACCATGATTATCTTCACCTTACGTCGTATTTTGTTATTAATCGTCACCTTATTCCTGCTGACCTTCGTTGGCTTCAGTTTGAGCTATTTCACTCCACACGCGCCGTTACAAGGCGCGTCACTGTGGAATGCCTGGGTGTTCTGGTTTAACGGACTGATCCACTGGGATTTTGGTGTTTCCAGCATTAACGGGCAGCCTATTGCCGAACAGTTAAAAGAAGTCTTTCCGGCAACGATGGAGTTGTGCATCCTCGCCTTCGGTTTTGCACTGATTGTCGGGATCCCGGTGGGCATGATTGCCGGAATTACTCGCCATAAGTGGCAGGATAACTTGATCAACGCCATCGCGTTGCTGGGTTTTTCCATCCCGGTTTTCTGGCTCGCGTTACTGCTGACGCTGTTTTGTTCGCTGACGTTGGGCTGGCTGCCCGTTTCAGGGCGTTTCGATCTGCTCTACGAAGTGAAACCGATTACCGGTTTTGCGCTGATTGACGCCTGGCTTTCGGACTCGCCGTGGCGGGATGAAATGATCATGAGTGCACTTCGCCATATGGTGCTGCCAGTCATTACCTTGTCGGTTGCGCCAACGACCGAAGTGATCCGACTGATGCGTATCAGCACCATCGAAGTCTATGACCAGAACTATGTAAAAGCAGCAGCGACCCGTGGTTTGTCACGCTTAACTATTTTGCGTCGCCACGTACTGCATAACGCGTTGCCGCCAGTGATTCCACGTCTGGGTTTACAGTTTTCCACTATGCTGACGCTGGCGATGATCACCGAAATGGTGTTTAGCTGGCCAGGATTGGGGCGCTGGTTAATTAACGCCATCCGCCAACAAGATTATGCCGCCATTTCCGCCGGAGTAATGGTGTGCGGTTCATTGGTCATTATTATTAACGTGATATCTGATATTTTGGGTGCCATGGCTAACCCTCTGAAACATAAGGAATGGTATGCCTTACGATAGCGTATACAGCGAGAAGCGCCCGCCGGGCACGCTGCGTACTGCCTGGCGCAAATTCTATGGAGACGCCTCTGCGATGGTCGGCCTGTACGGCTGCGCGGGGCTTGCGGTGCTGTGTATTTTTGGTAGCTGGTTTGCGCCTTACGGCATCGACCAGCAATTTCTTGGTTATCAATTGTTGCCGCCGTCATGGTCACGCTATGGCGAAGTCTCTTTCTTCCTGGGGACCGACGACCTGGGACGCGACGTTTTAAGTCGTTTATTGAGTGGAGCAGCACCTACCGTGGGGGGCGCATTTGTGGTGACGCTTGCCGCGACGATCTGTGGTCTGGTACTTGGCACCTTCGCCGGTGCAACGCACGGTCTACGGTCAGCGGTGCTAAACCATATTCTGGATACTTTGTTGGCGATTCCGTCCCTACTGTTGGCAATTATCGTAGTGGCATTTGCCGGACCGAGTTTGTCGCATGCCATGTTTGCCGTCTGGCTGGCGCTACTGCCGCGTATGGTGCGTTCGATTTACAGCATGGTGCATGACGAACTGGAAAAAGAGTACGTTATCGCCGCCCGTCTGGATGGCGCATCAACACTGAATATTCTCTGGTTTGCTGTTTTACCTAATATCACTGCCGGACTGGTCACCGAGATCACTCGTGCACTATCAATGGCAATTCTTGACATTGCCGCGCTGGGCTTTCTTGACCTCGGCGCGCAACTGCCTTCGCCTGAATGGGGGGCGATGCTTGGTGATGCTCTGGAACTGATTTATGTCGCCCCGTGGACCGTCATGCTGCCTGGTGCGGCAATTATGATCAGCGTGTTGTTGGTTAACCTCCTTGGTGATGGTGTGCGTCGTGCAATTATTGCGGGGGTGGAATAATGCCATTATTGGATATTCGTAACCTGACCATTGAGTTTAAAACCGGTGATGAGTGGGTTAAAGCCGTCGACCGCGTGAGTATGACCTTAAACGAAGGTGAAATTCGCGGACTTGTTGGCGAATCCGGCTCCGGCAAAAGTTTGATTGCGAAAGCGATTTGTGGGGTTAATAAAGATAACTGGCGTGTTACCGCTGACCGAATGCGTTTTGATGATATCGATTTGCTGCGTCTTTCCGCACGCGAACGGCGCAAACTGGTTGGACACAACGTGTCGATGATCTTTCAGGAACCGCAATCGTGTCTTGATCCATCGGAACGTGTCGGTCGTCAGTTGATGCAGAACATCCCAGCCTGGACCTATAAAGGCCGTTGGTGGCAACGTTTTGGCTGGCGAAAACGTCGCGCCATTGAGTTGTTACACCGCGTGGGGATTAAAGATCATAAAGATGCGATGCGCAGTTTCCCGTACGAGTTGACCGAAGGTGAATGCCAGAAAGTGATGATTGCCATCGCACTGGCGAATCAACCGCGTCTGCTGATTGCTGACGAGCCGACCAACTCGATGGAGCCTACTACCCAGGCGCAAATATTTCGCCTGCTGACGCGTTTGAATCAAAACAGCAACACCACTATTTTGCTTATTAGTCATGACTTACAAATGCTTAGTCAATGGGCGGACAAAATCAACGTGCTTTACTGCGGACAAACAGTGGAAACCGCGCCGAGTAAGGAGCTAGTGACGATGCCGCATCATCCTTACACCCAGGCGCTGATCCGCGCGATACCGGATTTCGGCAGCGCAATGCCGCATAAAAGTCGCCTCAATACTTTGCCGGGCGCCATCCCGCTGCTGGAACAGTTACCGATTGGGTGTCGTCTTGGGCCGCGTTGCCCGTATGCACAACGAGAATGCATTGTGACGCCGCGCCTGACGGGGGCGAAAAATCATCTCTATGCCTGTCATTTCCCGCTGAACATGGAGAAAGAGTGAGATGATAGAAACTCTGCTCGAAGTGCGTAATTTAAGCAAAACGTTCCGCTACAGGACCGGCTGGTTTCGCCGCCAGACAGTAGAAGCGGTAAAACCATTGAGCTTTACGCTGCGTGAACGCCAGACGTTGGCGATTATTGGTGAGAACGGTTCCGGTAAATCGACGCTGGCAAAGATGCTGGCAGGAATGATTGAGCCAACCAGCGGTGAGTTATTGATTGACGATCATCCGCTGCATTTTGGCGATTACTCCTTCCGAAGCCAGCGTATTCGCATGATATTTCAGGATCCGTCCACCTCGTTGAATCCGCGTCAACGTATTTCGCAGATCCTTGATTTTCCACTGCGTTTGAACACAGACCTGGAACCGGAACAGCGCCGGAAACAGATAATTGAAACAATGCGTATGGTCGGTCTGCTACCGGATCACGTCAGCTACTATCCGCATATGTTGGCACCCGGGCAAAAACAGCGTCTGGGGCTGGCGCGAGCGCTGATATTGCGCCCAAAAGTTATTATTGCCGATGAAGCCCTCGCCTCGCTGGATATGTCGATGCGTTCGCAGCTAATTAACCTGATGCTGGAGTTACAAGAGAAACAGGGTATTTCTTATATTTATGTTACCCAGCATATCGGGATGATGAAGCACATCAGCGACCAGGTTCTGGTGATGCATCAGGGCGAGGTCGTCGAACGTGGTAGTACTGCGGATGTGTTAGCGTCGCCGCTGCATGAACTCACCAAACGGCTTATTTCCGGCCACTTTGGCGAAGCGTTGACGGCGGATGCGTGGCGTAAAGATCGTTAATGTTCGGCGCCTCATTCTGACAGGGGAAATCCCCGTCAGAATGAGGCATTCATTAAGCCATTACTTCTGATTGCCGATTCTGGTGAGTGCTACCAGCAATGCCAGCGTGTAACACACCGTAATCGCCAGGCTCATTTTTAACAGCGTTTCCCCTCCAAATCCCGACAATGGCGCGGCTATACCGCCAAAAACAAACATGCTCATCCCCATCAGCGCAGACGCCGTTCCTGATTCTTGTGTCCCTACCGCACTCATTGCCTCTGCCCCACCAACAGTGCCTATGCCACTACAAAATGCGATGGTGAAAAATAATGCCACCAGCGCCGGAATAGGTAACTGCAACCATGCACACAAGACAGTGAGCGATGCACACAAAATCGCCGCTACCAGGCCGCCTCTCAACAATTTCATTGTGTTAATCCGTCGGGCCAGCCGTGAGAAGATCCATGAAGCGATGATAAGTCCGATACCGTTAAGGCCAAACACCAGGCTGAATTGCATTGGGCTAAAGCCAAACTCTTTCTGTAATACGAAAGATGAAGAGCCGATGTACGCAAACAAGCCTGCCAGCATAAAACTTTGAATCAGGCAAAAGCGCATAAAACGGCGGTTCTGCACCACACTTCGTCCGGTTAATAGCAATGATGATCCCCTTTTATTTTCTGGCAACGTCTCATTGATAAACAACAGGCACCCCAACAACAGTACGATGCTGATTCCTGCCATCACCCAGAATAAAATACGCCAGTCAAAAGTACTGACAATGTAACCACCCAACACTGGCGACAACACCGGAGCCAGGCCATTCACCGTCATTAACAACGCAAAGAACTGGGTCAGCGTTACCCCCTGATATTTGTCACGAGCAATAGAACGGGAGAGCACCGAACCACCTGCCCCCGCGATCCCCTGAATAAAACGCCAGACTACCAGCCAGTAAATATTGTTAGTTGTCGCACACAAAATGGAGGAGGCAATAAACAATAGCAACGACAATATTAACGGGCGTTTACGCCCTATTTTGTCGCTCAGAGGGCCAAATAACAGTTGCCCGACGCCAAGACCGATCAGTGACGCGGTCAGCGTTAATTGCGTTATAGTCGTGGTTGTCGCCAGTTGCTCCGACATTTCAGGTAATGCGGGCAAATAAAGGTCGGTACACATCGGGCCGATACCGGCTAAAAGACCAAGAATCAATGCCCATGAAAGAGAAACTCTAGCCATACTATTCCTTACTTGAGTGATGACATGCCGCCGCCCAGCGACTGCCAGAGTGTTACCCGATTTGTGAAATCAGTCAGTTGCAGTGCCAGTAGCTCCTGCTGCGCGCTCCACAAGCTGCGTTGTGCCGTCAACACGGTCAGGTAATCACCGACGCCGGCTTGATAGCGACGCAGGCCAATATCGACCGTTTGTTGTTCAGCTTTGACATACTGACGCTGCGCATCCAGTTGTTCTTCAAGCGTGTCCCGTCGAGCCAGTGCGTTAGCGACATCTTTAAACGCGCTTTGAACGGTTTTCTCATAGGTGGCAATAAGCCCACGCTTTTGCGCTTCTGCGTAACGAAGCTGCGCCAGATTACTGCCGCCGGTGAACAGCGGTAATGTTACCGATGGCGCAAATGACCAGACCTGCATTCCGTGGCTGAACAGCGACGATAATGCGTCACTGCCGACGCCAGCACTTGCAGTCAGCGAAATAGTCGGAAAAAAGTTAGCCCGCGCGGCGCCAATATCCGCATTGGCGCTCTTCAGATTATGTTCTGCCTCCTGAATATCCGGGCGACGCAGCAAAACTTCAGATGACACTCCCGCAGGAACCAGGCTTATCATCTGTTCCGGCAGGCTTTCCAGTGTTTCCGGTAGCAGATTTTCTGCCAGTGTTGTGCCAGCCAGTAAGTTCAGAGCATTTTTATCCTGCATCACTTGCGTCTGATAGCTGGCAACGCTGGCGCGCGCCTGCTGATAGACACTCATCGCCTCACTGACATCTGTCGCTGCCGCCGTGCCAACCTGCTGCTGGCGCTGGATAATTTTCAATGAGTTCTCTGCACTGACCATCGTTTCTTTTGCCAGGGCCAGGTTGCTGTTATCAGCCGCCAGAGTCAGCCAGGCGGTGCTGATTTCGGCAATCAGCGTTAAGCGAGTGTTTTGGGCTGTAAATTCGCTGGCAAGCCAGGTTTCCCGCGCCGCCCGTGACAAACTCCGATTACGACCAAACAGATCTAACGTAAAGCTGGACACCGCGCCATCTGCCTCGGCAGCGGTTCCCGTGCCATTCGCCAGCGAACGGCTGCGGGTCGAGCTTAAGGCCGCATTTACCGTCGGGAATAACGACGCATTAGTTTGCCCATATAGCGCCCGTGCTGAGTCAATATCAGCAATCGCTTTTTGCACATCGCGGTTACTGTTCAGTGCAATGGTCACCACCTGCTGCAATCGGGGATCGTGGATCACCTGTTGCCAGTCCTGGCTGATTGCTTTCCCCTGCCCCTGTGTTCCCGGCAAGGTCGCAGGGATTGGGGATTCAGGCGTGCTGTAGTGGGGATCGAGCGAGACACATCCCGCACTCAACAGCACCAGAAAAATAAGAGAACGACGCAACATAACTTACTCCTGACGGCACGGTTTACCGGCAAACAAACGTTTAACCAGGACAAAAAACAGAGGAACGAAGAAGATGGCCAGTAATGTAGCGGTCAGCGTACCGCCAATAATGCCCGTACCAATGGCGATGCGGCTGTTCGCACCTGCGCCGGTTGCCATCGCCAGCGGCATGACCCCCGCAATAAACGCCAGCGAGGTCATGATGATAGGGCGTAAACGGGTCTGCGCCGCGCGTAATGCCGCCCGGCTCAGGGAATAGCCCTCAGCCACCGCCGCTTCAGCAAATTCCACAATCAGAATGGCGTTTTTCGACGACAAACCGATGGTGGTTAATAGCGCCACCTGGAAGTAAACGTCGTTGTTTAAATTACGCATCCAGGCCGCCAGCGCCGCACCGAGTAGCCCCAGCGGGATCACCAGAATGACCGAGAACGGGACTGACCAGCTTTCGTACAGTGCTGCAAGGCAGAGGAAAACCACCAGAATAGAGACCGCATACAGACTCAGTGCCTGACCGCTGGCCAGTTTCTCCTGCAATGACAAGCCACTCCAGGCCCAGGTTGTTCCTGCCGGAAGGTTGTTTGCCAGAGCTTCCATTTTTGCCATCGCGTCGCCAGAACTAAAACCGCTCGCGTTTTCCCCCTGAATTTCATAAGCCGCAGAACCGTTGTAGCGCACCAGTTTTTCCGGACCATAGATCCAACGCGTAGTGGCAAAAGCAGAGAACGGCGTCATGGCGTTATCGCTCCCGCGCACAAACCATTTCCCTAAGTCTGACGGCGCAGAACGAAACTCACTGTCGCCCTGAATGTAGACTTTTTTCACACGGCCACGGTCAATAAAGTCATTCACATAAGTACCGCCCCACGCGCTGGCCAGCGTGTCGGTGACATCGCTTAAGCTCAAACCCAGCGATACGGCTTTATTGTTATCAATATCTACCTGCAATTGCGGCATTTGTGGCAGATCATTGGCACGTACAGAAATCAGCTCAGGGCTTTGATTAGCCTGTTCAATCAACTGATTACGCATTTGAAGTAAGGTTTCGCGGTCAGTCGCACCACTTGCCATTAATTCAAACGTAAAGCCATTGCTATGCCCCAGACCATCAACCGCAGGCGGTGTCATGGCAAATACCGTAGCATCACGAATTGCTCCCAACTCTTTGGTTGCCCGTAAGGCAATGGCCTGGGCGGTATTTTCAGCGCCTTTACGTTGTGACCAGTTTTTCAACGAAACAAACGCCATCCCGGTGTTCTGTCCGCTACCACTGAAACTAAAACCATCAACGGTAAAAATGACATCGGTGTTTGCTTTTTCGTTTACCAGGAACCAGTCAACAATCTGACGATTTACTTCTGCTGTACGAGCGGCAGTCGCTCCGGCTGGCAGCGTGTACTGCACCATGATTTCGCCCTGGTCTTCAGTGGGTAAGAAACTGCCCGGCAGTTTCCACATCATCAAAGCCATTCCACCGCCCAGCACGACATAGACACCCATAGCCCGCACCGCCCGACGCAAAACATAAAGGACGCCATGCTGATACTTTTCTTCAGTGCGACGGTAAAAACGGTTAAATGCACCGAAGAAGCCTTTTTTATGCGGTTGGACATGCTGGAGGACAGAACCACAAAGCGCAGGAGTCAGCGTTAATGCGACCACCACGGAAAGCAGCATTGCGGAGATAATAGTTATCGAAAACTGACGATAAATTACCCCAGTAGATCCCCCAAAGAACGCCATTGGCAGAAATACGGCAGACAGCACCAGAGCAATAGCAACCAGTGCGCCAGAAATTTCGCCCATTGATTTTTCCGTGGCTTCACGCGCAGGCAGTCCTTCGTCGCGCATAATACGTTCGACGTTCTCCACCACCACAATGGCATCGTCCACCAGCAAGCCAATCGCCAGCACCATTGCAAACAAGGTCAGGGTATTAATCGAATAACCAAACAACGCAAGGACGCCAAACGTCCCCAGCAAAACGACCGGCACGGCTAACGCCGGGATCAGCGTAGCGCGCAGGTTTTGCAGGAATAAATACATTACGCAAACCACCAGTACGATGGCTTCAAACAGCGTCTGAATTACGTCCTCTACGGAGATTTTAATAAATTCAGTGCTGTCTTTCGGGTAAGCAATGTCGTATCCCTGTGGCATATTGCGCTGAAATTCTGCGATTTTATCCTTTACCAGCGTCGCCGTGTTTAACGCATTCGCCCCCGGAGAGAGCATCACGGCAACCCCTGCTGCCGGATGACCGTTCAACTTACTGATGGCGTTATAATCTTCGCTACCCATCTCAACGCGAGCCACATCTTTGATGCGAACAACTGCGCCGTCTGACTGGCTTTTAACAATGATATTTTTAAATTGCTCAACGGTTTGCAGACGTGACTGAGCACGAACTGTTGCCGTCAATTGTTGCGTGTTCGATGACGGTAAAGCACCTATTTTCCCGGCAGTAACCTGCACGTTTTGCGCTTCAATTGCACTTTGTACATCTGATGGCATCAGCGAGTATGAGGCCAGTTTGGCGGGGTCAAGCCAGATGCGCATAGCATATTCAGCCCCAAATACTTGCAGACTACCTACACCTTCAACACGCGCCAGCGGGTCCTGAAGATTACTCACCAGCCAGTCAGCGATATCGGAACTGGTCGCTTTATCGGTAGTGTCATACACGGCAGCAATCAGCAAAAAGTTGCTTTGTGATTTCTCCACTGTGACGCCGGTTTGCTGCACTTCGCTCGGTAAACGTGACTCCGCCTGCTGTATTTTATTTTGTACCTGCACCTGCGCGGTATCAGGGTCCGTGCCTTGTTCAAACGTCACGTTAATACTGACTGAGCCATCCGAACTACTGGTGGAGCTGAAGTAGAGCAAATTATCCAGCCCGGTAAGTTGCTGCTCGATAACCTGAGTTACGCTGTTTTCCAGCGTTTCGGCAGAAGCTCCGGTATAAGTGGCTGAGATTCTAATGGTCGGCGGTGCAACGTCAGGATATTGCGCGACGGGTAATGTGCGAATAGCCAAAATACCCGCCAACATAATCAAGATGGCGATCACCCAGGCAAAGACGGGTCTGCGAACAAAAAAGCGCGAAAACATCAGGCGTTGCCTCCATTAGCCTGAACCTCAACGGCCCTGACGGTCTGCCCTGAAGTCACTCTGGAGGAACCTTCGACAATCAGCCGATCACCGCTGTGCAGACCGTTCAACACCAGCCATTTATCACCATAAGTTTCTCCCGTTTCGAGCGTGCGCTGCTCTACTTTATTGTCTTTATTCACCACCAGCGCAGTTGCATTGCCTTTAGCATCGCGCGTGACGCCCTGTTGAGGCGCGAGAATAGCGTCTTCCATCACGCCTTCATCGACACGAGCGCGAACAAACATGCCTGGTAATAACTGCTGTTGTGGATTAGGGAAAATCGCCCGTAATGTCACCGAGCCGGTAGACTCATCCACAGCGACTTCGGTGAGTTCCAGACGCCCTTTTTCGCTGTAGGTTGTGCCATCTTCCAGAATAAGTGAGACGCTCATGGTGTCACTGTTGGTCGCCAGTGACTGTTTGCGCAGACGTAATAAATCGACACTGGAACGAGTGAGGTCGACATACATTGTATCCAGACCACGAATAGTCGTTAACGCCGTATCCTGCGACGCGGTCACCAGTGCGCCAGGCGTCACCGACGAAATGCCAATACGCCCCGAAATCGGCGCGGTCACCGTGGTCCAGTCAAGATTAATGCGGGCAGTTTCCAGTGCGGCTTTTTTCGCCTCTACACTGGCTTTATCTTGTGCACAGGTAGACTGAGCATCATCAGCATCCTGTTGTGACACACCGTTATCTTTCACCAGTCGGGCATAACGCTGCGCTTTCTGGCAATCGGCTTTTACCAGTGCCTGTGCCTGTTGTAACGCAGCACGAGCTTCATTCATTGCCGCCCGATAACTGGCCGAATCAATCTGGTAAAGCGGCTGTCCGGCCTTGACCAGATCGCCTTCCTTAAAAAAACGTTTCTGGATAATTCCCCCAACCTGCGGACGCACTTCAGCACTGAGCGCAGCACTGGTGCGTCCGGTTAATTCACTAACGACCGAAACCGGTTGAGATTTGAGCGTAACAACGCCCACTTCTGTTTCCGACGGGGATGAATTGTTATTTTGCGTATTATCACAACCAGATAAGAGCAGCATTGCCACTACAGACGTTGCTATATACTTCATTATTTTCTCCAGGGTGAACAATACCCTCCTCATTAAAATTAATGAGGATATGTCAGGGATATTCAGATACAACGAACCCGCATCGCGAAATAAATTTCGCAATGAAATAAGGGGGATTAATATCCCCCGTTATTGGTTAATTCTGTGCTTATTTATTTATCAACATACTAATAATATCCTGATATATTTCCTGCAGACGTTGTGGATCGCTTTTTTGCGGTGTTAAGCGACGATAAACCGTACCTTCCACCATGGTAGCCAGCACTTCAACGCAACATCGAATGTGCTCATCGCTAAGATGGGGATGCATTCTTTTCATATGTGCACAACCGTTAGCGAACATTCTGGCATCAGCTTCCTCGAGCATTGCCATCACTCGCGAGTTGCGTGTTGCTTCTGCGGCCACTTCCAGCATCAACGCGTCGTCGTCTTCATTTAAGGATTTGCGCAAGGCAAGGACTTCCGGGAAGCGATCGGTACGCGCGTCAATGTCCATCTGGGCAATACGAAAGTCGATGATACGGCGAACCATCTCTTCAATAATGGCGTCTTTATTGGCGAAGTAACGGTAGATCTGCCCGACGCTAAGCTGAGCTTCGCTGGCAATTTGCGACATACTGGCGGCATGAAAACCGCAGCGACGAAAACACCGACGGGCGGCGTTGATGATTTCATCCTGACGCTGTTTATGACGTATCTCCAGCTTGCTAGTCATCTCTGTCTCCTGGCCTTTCACTTAGTGAGAATGATCGTTCTCATTTGACTTAATTATACGTTTCTCCAAAGTAATGGGAAGTATTTTTATCCTATTCATGATGCATTTTCTGATAATGAAGAGATTGTGGAGATTCTGTGAAGATGGTTGACAATATTAAGTTGGCGTCAGTTCATCAGAGAAAGACCGCGACTTGTTGTCGCCAGATTATTAATCACCGATGACACAACTGACGCCAGGGTTGATAAATCCGCGTCTGTTTTCATCATCAAACTTACCGGAAATAATACGAATAGTTTTAAAGCCAGACTCTATAAGATATTTCCACAACCTGCCCCTTGCGAGCGTCGCAAAATGCTCTGTACCACTGATTCTCCCCCGTACAGAAAGCGCAACTATAGCCACCCACAGCCTGGTTGATTATAATAACCGTTTATCTGTTCGTATTGTTTACTAAAACGACGAATCGCCTGATTTTCAGGCACAACAAGCATCAACAATAAGGATTAAAGCTATGGGTTTTCTTTCCGGTAAGCGCATTCTGGTAACCGGTGTTGCCAGCAAACTGTCCATCGCCTACGGTATCGCTCAGGCGATGCACCGCGAAGGAGCTGAACTGGCATTCACCTACCAGAACGACAAACTGAAAGGCCGCGTAGAAGAATTTGCCGCTCAATTAGGTTCTGACATCGTTCTGCAGTGCGATGTTGCCGAAGATGCCAGCATCGACACCATGTTCGCTGAACTGGGTAAAGTCTGGCCGAAGTTTGACGGCTTCGTACACTCTATTGGTTTTGCACCTGGCGATCAGCTGGATGGTGACTATGTTAACGCCGTTACCCGTGAAGGCTTCAAAATTGCCCACGACATCAGCTCTTACAGCTTTGTTGCAATGGCAAAAGCTTGCCGCTCCATGCTGAATCCAGGTTCTGCCCTGCTGACTCTTTCCTACCTGGGCGCCGAACGCGCTATCCCGAACTACAACGTTATGGGGCTGGCAAAAGCGTCTCTGGAAGCGAACGTACGCTATATGGCTAACGCAATGGGTCCGGAAGGTGTGCGTGTTAACGCCATCTCTGCTGGTCCTATTCGTACCCTGGCAGCTTCCGGCATCAAGGACTTCCGTAAAATGCTGGCACACTGCGAAGCCGTTACGCCGATTCGTCGTACCGTTACCATCGAAGATGTGGGTAACTCCGCAGCGTTCCTGTGCTCCGATCTCTCTGCCGGTATCTCCGGTGAAGTGGTCCACGTTGACGGCGGTTTCAGCATCGCTGCAATGAACGAACTGGAACTGAAATAATCGTTCTGTTGGTCAAGATGGGCGGCGCTCTGTCGCCCGTTTTCTCTGTTATACCTTTCTGATATTTGTTATCGCCGATCCGTCTTTCTCCCCTTCCCACCTTGCGTCAGGATAACGATTTCCGTTATGACCAAGGAGCGCCCATGGAACAACGCCACAGTTCAGGCAAAAGCCACTGGTATCACGAAATCCAATCCAGCACTTCAGAGCATAACGTTCTGCCACTTGTACCCGAAGCCGCAAAGGTCAACGACCCTTTTTTGCTCGACGTGATTCTTGAGGAACAAACGCTGGCCCCCTTTCAGTCATGGCTGGCCCCCGCACGTGCACTTGCTGGAGAGTTGTTCCCGGATCAGCTGTCAGTGACCCGCCTGCAGACATTCACCGCCTATGAGCGCCTGACGACCGCACTGACCGTTGCCCAGGTCTGCGGCGTTCAGCGGTTGTGTAACTACTATTCCGCGCGCCTGACACCACTTCCCGGCCCTGATTCCTCCAGAGAAAGCAACCATCGGCTGGCGCAAATCACACAATACGCCCGCCAACTGGCCTTCTCTCCATCTATTATCGACGGTCTGTCCCGTCAGCATCTTAATGATGTCGGCCTTACCGTCTGGGACGGTGTGTTCATTAACCAAATTATTGGCTTTGTCGGTTTTCAGGCACGAGTGATTGCCATATTGCAGGCTTATCTCGGACAACCAGTGCGTTGGCTACCTGGTCTGGAAATGCAAAACTACGCCGACGCATCACTGTTTTCGAATGAGTCAACTCGCTGGCGTACCTGTTACGCCGTAGAAAAATTATCTGAAGATGCGGTGAATAGTTCGACGGTTGAACTCTGCCAACTGACCGAAATACTCAATCTTCACCCGGTTCTACTTTCACGTCTTGAGGCGCTATTCGCCAGCACATTGGTTAGAGCAAAACCCAGTCATCAACTTGCGACGTTATTAACCGCGCGGATTAATGGCAGCTCCGCCTGCTTCGCTATCCAAACACATTCAACAACAGAATATAAAGAGGTCATCCCCATTCTACGTCTGGGCGAAAATGAAATTAATCGGTGGGCTGAGAGCCATTGTGTTGAGCGCGCCACCGTTCAGGCGATACAATGGTTAACCCGAGCACCCGATCGCTTTAGCGCCGCCCAGTTCAGCCCATTACTCGAACACGAAACATCATCAACGCAGGTTATTAATCTGTTGGTATGGAGCGGGCTTTGTGGCTGGATCAATCGCTTAAAAATCGCGTTGGGTGAAACATATTAACCTTGCTGCGTCAGGCAGAATCGCGTAAAACTGTCAGCCGCTCTAATGGCCACGAAAATAGACAATTATGTTTCAGGACAACCCGCTGCTAGCGCAGCTTAAACAGCAACTGCATTCCCAGACGCCCCGCGCTGAAGGGATGGTAAAAGCCACTGAAAAAGGCTTTGGCTTCCTGGAAGTCGATGCACAGAAAAGTTATTTTATTCCGCCGCCGCAAATGAAAAAAGTTATGCATGGCGACAGAATTATCGCAGTCATCCACAGCGAAAAAGATCGTGAATCCGCCGAACCAGAAGAACTGGTTGAACCTTTTCTAACCCGCTTCGTGGGTAAAGTTCAGGGCAAGAATGACCGTCTGGCCATTGTCCCTGATCATCCATTATTGAAAGATGCCATTCCTTGCCGCGCAGCCCGTGGCCTGACTCAAGAATTCAAAGAAGGCGACTGGGCAGTTGCCGAAATGCGCCGTCATCCATTGAAAGGCGATCGTTCTTTCTATGCAGAACTCACACAATACATCACTTTTGGTGACGATCACTTCGTACCGTGGTGGGTAACTCTGGCGCGTCATAACCTGGAAAAAGAAGCGCCGAACGGCGTTGCTACTGAAATGCTCGACGAAGGTCTGGTGCGCGAAGATCTGACTGCACTGGATTTTGTCACCATAGATAGCGCCAGCACGGAAGATATGGATGACGCCCTCTTCGCGAAGGCACTCCCGGATAACAAACTGCAACTGATCGTGGCGATTGCCGATCCAACTGCGTGGATTGCAGAAGGTAGCAAGCTGGACAAAGCGGCAAAAATTCGGGCATTCACCAACTATCTGCCAGGTTTCAACATCCCAATGCTGCCGCGTGAGCTTTCTGACGATCTCTGCTCACTGCGCGCCAATGAAGTTCGCCCGGTCCTGGCGTGTCGGATGACGCTCTCCGCAGACGGCACCATTGAAGACGATATCGAGTTCTTTGCCGCCACTATCGAGTCCAAAGCGAAACTGGTTTATGACCAGGTTTCTGACTGGCTGGAAAACACCGGCGACTGGCAGCCAGAAAGTGAGGCAATTGCCGAACAAATTCGCCTCTTAGCGCAAATTTGTCAGCGTCGCGGTGAGTGGCGCCATAACCATGCACTGGTGTTTAAAGATCGCCCGGATTACCGTTTTATTCTCGGTGAAAAAGGTGAAGTGCTGGATATCGTCGCCGAGCCTCGTCGTATTGCCAACCGTATCGTCGAAGAAGCGATGATTGCCGCTAACATCTGTGCTGCCCGCGTACTACGCGATAAGCTCGGTTTTGGCATCTATAACGTGCATATGGGCTTTGATCCGGCAAATGCTGAAACACTGGCAGCATTGCTAAAAACGCACGGTCTGCATGTTGACGCCGAAGAAGTGCTCACACTGGACGGCTTCTGCAAACTGCGCCGTGAGCTGGATGCGCAACCGACGGGTTTCCTCGACAGCCGTATTCGTCGTTTCCAGTCCTTTGCCGAAATCAGCACTGAGCCTGGCCCTCACTTTGGCCTCGGCCTGGAAGCGTATGCCACCTGGACCTCTCCAATCCGTAAATATGGCGACATGATCAACCATCGTCTGCTGAAAGCGATCATCAAAGGCGAAACAGCGACGCGTCCGCAGGATGAGATTACTGTCCAAATGGCAGAGCGTCGTCGTCTCAACCGAATGGCAGAACGTGATGTCGGCGACTGGTTATACGCCCGTTTCCTGAAAGACAAAGCCGGGACCGACACCCGTTTTGCGGCGGAAATCGTCGATATCAGCCGTGGCGGTATGCGTGTGCGTTTGGTTGATAATGGCGCTATCGCCTTTATTCCGGCACCATTCTTACACGCCGTGCGCGATGAACTGGTTTGCAGTCAGGAAAACGGCACCGTGCAAATTAAAGGTGAAACGGTTTACAAGGTAACTGATGTTATCGACGTCACCATCGCCGAAGTCCGCATGGAAACCCGCAGTATTATTGCGCGCCCGGTCGCGTAATCCCCTTTCACGGCCCGTTCATTATGGATGGGCCGTTTGCTTTCCCCTCTCCTTTCACATTCGTTTTATCTCAGCAGATATTTTTTAACGACTTCCGTTTGAAAACTGGCGTTTTCCCAAAACTGGATTACAAATAAATATATAAAAAAAACAATACGTTTAGCCGACACTAATTTCATGTAAGTCATGTTGGACCTTTCATTTAATGGCGTGCTTCGCCGTTAACCGTAGGGTATGCATCATGAAAACCGTTAGGGAGTCCACAACGTTGTACAACTTTCTCGGATCGCACAATCCATACTGGCGGTTGACGGAAAACAGCGATGTTTTGCGCTTTTCCACCACCGAAACCACAGAACCTGAACGTACGTTGCAGTTATCTGCCGAACAGGCTGCTCGCATCAGGGAAATGACTGTCATCACTTCCAGCCTGATGATGAGTCTGACCGTCAATGAGAGCGATCTTTCTGTGCATCTGGTTGGACGAAAAATCAATAAGCGCGAATGGGGGGGCAACGCATCTGCATGGCATGACACACTTGCAGTAGCCCGCGATTTATCGCATGGACTCTCTTTTGCTGAACAGGTAGTGTCTGAAGCTCATTCCGCGATAGTCATTCTTGACAGCCGGGGGAATATCCAACGTTTTAACCGATTATGTGAAGAATACACAGGTTTCAAAGAACACGATGTCATTGGGCAAAGCGTATTTAAGCTGTTTATGAGTCGTCGTGAAGCTGCAGCATCCAGCCGTAATAACCGTGGATTTTTCCGCAGTGGTAATTCTTATGAAATTGAGCTCTGGATACCAACGCGCAAAGGTCAACGGCTGTTTCTGTTCCGCAACAAATTTGTGCACAGCGGTAGCGGAAAAAATGAGATCTATTTAATCTGTTCCGGCACCGATATTACCGAAGAGCGTCGCGCCCAGGAACGACTTCGCATACTGGCAAATACCGACAGCATCACCGGACTGCCGAATCGTAACGCCATGCAGGAGTTAATCGATCATGCCATTGATCAGGCTGACGACTGTAAGGTTGGTGTTGTATATCTTGATTTAGACAATTTTAAAAAGGTAAACGACGCTTACGGACATTTATTTGGCGACCAGCTGTTACGTGAGGTGTCTCTGGCCATTTTAAGCTGCCTTGAACAGGATCAGGTGCTGGCACGTCCAGGCGGGGATGAGTTTCTGGTGCTGGCCCCCAATACATCACAAAGCGCACTGGAAGCGATGGCGTCGCGTATTTTAACCCGGCTTCGCCAACCCTTCCGCATTGGATTAATTGAAGTCTATACCGGCTGTTCAGTCGGTATTTCACTTTCGCCACAACATGGTATGGATAGCGCTGCCATTATTCGCCATGCAGATACCGCAATGTACACGGCAAAAGAAGGTGGACGCGGACAGTTCTGTGTTTTTTCGCCAGAAATGAACCAACGGGTTTTCGAATATCTTTGGCTTGATACCAACCTGCGTAAGGCGCTGGAAAACGATCAGTTAGTTATTCACTATCAACCGAAAATCACCTGGCGCGGTGAAGTACGAAGCCTGGAAGCGTTGGTGCGCTGGCAGTCGCCTGAACGTGGACTAATTCCCCCGTTAGACTTTATTTCCTATGCAGAAGAGTCCGGGCTAATTGTTCCATTAGGACGTTGGGTGATTATCGATGTGGTGCGTCAGGTGGCGAAATGGCGTGATAAAGGCATTAATCTGCGGGTAGCGGTGAACATCTCTGCTCGCCAGTTTGCCGATCAAACTCTTTTTACCGATCTGAAACAGGTTCTTCAAGAACTGAATTTTGAATATTGCCCTATTGATATCGAGTTAACTGAAAGCTGTCTGATAGAAAATGATGAACTCGCCCTCTCTGTTATTCAGCAATTTAGTCAGTTAGGCGCGCAAGTGCATTTGGATGATTTTGGTACTGGCTACTCTTCGCTTTCGCAACTGGCCCGTTTTCCCATCGATGCGATTAAACTTGACCAGGTTTTTGTCCGTAATATTCACAAACAACCTGTCTCGCAGTCATTGGTGCGAGCGATTGTCGCCGTCGCCCAGGCATTGAATCTGCAGGTCATCGCCGAAGGGGTGGAAAGCGCAAAAGAAGATGCCTTTTTGACCAAAAACGGTATCAATGAGAGACAAGGATTTTTGTTTGCCAAACCAATGCCTGCCGTGGCCTTCGAGCGCTGGTTTAAACGTTATCTAAAACGGTCATAAAGAGACGAATATAAACATTTAACGATACATAATCTCATTAATTATTGCATTCCCGAATGATAATTAGCCTTTGCCGTTATACGCTTCTCTTTTAGCGGCAATTTTTGCATTATCTATTTTCAACTTTTTGCCATAAGGATACCTTCATGTCTGAATTTGATGCCCAACACGTTGCCGAACGTATTGATATTGTGTTAGATATCCTTGTGGCGGGCGATTACCACTCTGCGATCCATAATCTTGAGATACTTAAAGCAGAACTCTTGCGCCAGGTTGCTGCATCTACGCCAGACATCCCGAAGGCACCGTGGGAGATTTAACAGTCGTGCTTTCAGGCTTTCCATTTAGCAGAAAAGGATGCCAGGCGCGTCAGCTTTTTTATTGAATATTATAACGTTATAAGAATTACAGCGATGAATTCCCGACAACAAACAATTCTACAGATGGTCATTGACCAGGGTCAGGTTAGCGTAACCGAACTGGCAAAAGCCACTGGTGTTTCTGAAGTTACTATTCGCCAGGATCTCAACACCCTCGAAAAACTGAGTTATCTGCGCCGTGCGCATGGTTTTGCGGTTTCGCTTGATAGCGATGACGTTGAAACCCGGATGATGAGCAATTATACGCTGAAGCGTGAACTTGCCGAATTTGCGGCCTCTCTGGTTCAGCCAGGTGAAACTATCTTTATTGAAAATGGCAGCAGCAATGCCCTTCTGGCTCGCACGTTAGGCGAACAGAAGAAAGATGTTACCATCATTACGGTTAGCAGCTACATTGCGCATTTGTTGAAAGACGCCCCCTGTGAAGTCATTCTACTTGGTGGTGTGTACCAGAAAAAAAGCGAAAGCATGGTTGGCCCTCTGACCCGTCAGTGTATCCAGCAGGTTCATTTCAGTAAGGCCTTTATTGGTATTGATGGCTGGCAACCTGAAACTGGATTTACTGGGCGCGACATGATGCGTACCGACGTAGTCAATGCTGTGCTGGAAAAAGAGTGCGAAGCAATAGTTCTGACGGACAGCTCAAAATTTGGTGCCGTGCATTCTTACTCCATCGGCCCTGTTGAGAAAATCAAACGCGTCATCACCGACTCGAAGATACCTGCCAGCCACCTGTTGCATCTTGAGCACAATAAACTGACGGTTCACGTCATCGACAATTAATTTTCCCTCCGCTATGGATGATTTGCCCTTTCGCAAATCATCCGCTCTAAGATGATTCCTGGCTGTTAATTAAGACTATTTACCTGTCCTTAAAACCTCAAAGTTGTAGAATTAACATTAGCGATATAACAGGAAGTGACTGTCACCTGCGTGATATAACCCTGCGCGAGAGGATTTCACGGAAAATAACTTTTTCAGGAAGCTTATTAACTATTATAGTTAAAGAGAGCTTACTTCCGTGAATCATAAATTCAGGAGAGAGTATTATGTTTGTAACGAGCAAAAAAATGACCGCGGCTGTTCTGGCGATTACGCTGGCTATGTCTCTGAGTGCCTGTTCTAACTGGTCTAAACGAGATCGTAATACCGCAATCGGTGCAGGTGCAGGTGCTATAGGTGGCGCAGTACTGACTGATGGCAGCACGCTGGGTACGTTAGGCGGAGCAGCCGTTGGTGGTATTATCGGTCACCAGGTCGGTAAATAATCGTAAATAAATGTCGATTAGCGACTCGCAATTATAATACGCTTAACTTTGTTCAGTATGAAATAACTGAATAATACACACAGTGAAATAAACGAAAGCCACGGAATGTTTCCGTGGCTTTTTTTGTTAACCGCCAGCAAGTTTTACCTTCATGCCTTTCGCTTCAAGCATTGATTTTAATAAATCACGCTTATCACCCTGGATTTCGATAATTCCCTCTTTTACTGACCCTCCGCAGCCGCATTTTTTCTTTAGTTCTGCCGCTAGCTTTATCAGTTCAGCTTCATCGAGATCAACACCAGTAATCAGGCAAACCCCCTTACCTTTACGGCCGCTGGTTTGACGTTGAATACGCACAACGCCGTCACCTTTAGGCCGTACAGGGGCTACTTTCGGTTCATCAATACGCCCAGTCTCCGTTGAATAGACCAGACGGCTGTTGGAATCACTCATTATGCACTCCGCTGTAACGAGGCGTTGATCGCTTTCAGCGTTTGCGCTGGATCCGCAGATTGCGTCACCGGGCGACCAATCACCATATAATCAACCCCAGCCGCCAGCGCCTGTTCTGGCGTCATAATGCGGCGCTGGTCGCCAGCATCACTCCCCTGCGGACGAATACCCGGCGTAACCAGTTTGAAGTCCTGACCAAACGCTTGTTTAAAACGAACGGCTTCCTGGGCAGAACACACCACGCCATCAAGACCACATTTTTGTGTCAGCGCCGCCAGACGTTCTGCATAATCCGCTGGTGACAGTGTCACGCCAAGATCAGCCAGATCGCTTGATTCCATGCTGGTCAGCACAGTTACCGCGATTAACAACGGCGCATCTTTGCCAAACGGAATCAGCGCCTCACGAGCTGCTGTCATCATACGCGCCCCGCCAGAAGCATGAACATTCACCATCCATACGCCTAAGTCAGCCGCTGCGGCCACGGCGTGTGCTGCTGTGTTGGGAATGTCGTGAAATTTCAGGTCAAGGAAGATATCAAAACCACGCTCTTGCAGTTCACGGACAAACTGTGGCCCAAACAGCGTAAACATCTCTTTGCCGACTTTCAGGCGACAATCGCGTGGGTCGATTTTGTCGACAAATGCCAGCGCGGCATCACGATTATTATAATCGAGGGCAACAACGACGGGAGAACTCGTAACAGCGCGGGAAGAAGATGAAGCAGTTAACGTCATGACCAGACCTTCTTGATGATGGGCACCGGAAGTGGCGCGAAAAGGTAAACGGCGAGCATTCTACCCGTGGAAATAAAAAATTAACAGTTGCGATTTCTCCCCTGTCAGGCTTTTCCATGCAGGAGTTACCGAAGCACATTTGTTGATAACAACTATCAGTATGTTGTAACTAAAGTTGATTTTTTTTAAAATTACAGACCATCCAGACCGCGAATTGGTTTAATGGTTGACCAGGCTCGACAGGACGGACAATGCCAGTAAAGGGTATAAGCGGTAAAACCACACTTCTGGCAGCGATAACGCGGCTTACTGCGTACCTTTTCACCAACCATATCACGCAGCACCATCAGGCTCTCTTTTGCACGCCCTTCTTCCGCTTCATTGAGATGGTAATCCATCAATTTGTGGAACACGCGCATGGTTGGGTGACGTTGCAACTGGCGCGTAATATAAATCTGAGCTGCGTCACTCCCATCACGCGATTCAATGATGTCAGCAAGCATCAGTTCAGCATCGGCACCGGTGTTCTCTTCTACTGCGCGCTGTAGGAATTCTGCCCATTCGGCTGTTTTACCCAGCTGCTGATAGCAGGTTTGCAGCATTTCCAGCGTTTCGCTGACCAGTTCTCTGTCCTGAGAAATAACGCGTTGCAGGCTTTCGACCGCTTTGCCGTACTCGCCTTTGGCCATAAACACACGCCCCATCATGATGGATACGCGCGCGCTGTTTTTGTCGGCCGCCGCCCCTTTTTTCAGCAAAGCCATGGCACGATCGAGATCGTCGCTGGCAATATATTGAAGAGCTAATTCACAATAGAAATGGGCTATTTCGACCCGCTGTTTATCTTTACCCAGTTTAACCAAACGTTCGGCAACATCGATCGCCTTTTGCCATTCACTGGTGGCCTGGTAGATTTGCAGGAGTTGTTGCAATGCGCCGACACGGAAATCAGTTTCATCAGTCAATTGATTAAACATATCTTCCGCACGATCGTACAACCCGGCAGCCATGTAATCACGACCCAGTTGCTGAATTGCTAACAGGCGCTGTTCATAGGTCAGCGAGGCGCTTTCCATTAAGGTTTGGTGGATGCGAATTGCGCGATCGACTTCGCCACGGGATCGGAACAAGTTTCCGAGCGTAAGGTGGGCTTCAACGGTCCCGGTGTCCTCTTTGAGCATATCGAGGAACAGATCTACCGCTTTATCCTGTTGATTACTAAGCAGAAAGTTCACCCCTGCCACGTAATCACGTGACAGGCGGTTGGCTTCATCTTGCTTGTTTTGTTGCGCACTTCTGCGGCCCATATACCAGCCATAGGCAGCGGCTACAGGCAAGAGCAGAAACAACAACTCCAGCATAGAAAGTTATTCCTTCGCCACTGACGCATGCGGCGCTACCGCCACATCAGTCGCGGATGAAAGCTGGTTTTCCAGTCGCTTTATTTTACGTTCAGCACGCGCCAGAGAAACACGAACTCGCAGCCAGAACAGTCCACAAATTAACCAACCGATAGCAAAACCCGCAGCAAACAATACGGCCAGCAAAGTAGAGATACGATACTCCCCTTGCGCTAACAGATAGTTAAACGTCACCTGTTGATCGTTCTGCGCACCTAATGTGACCGAAATCACGAAAATCGCCAACACCAATAAGAATATGAGTAAATATTTCACATTACTTCCCGTTATGTGGTTAGAGCGCATAAATTATGGTCAACTTATCGCAATAGCCCTTTAAAGTACCATTTTCACGTCGACTGCGAAATGGCAACTACGTGCATTGTTGGTGATTTAAGGGCGAAAATCAGAAAATCAACCAGCGTTAACTTTCTTCTTCTCGTTGCGCTATCTCACGATTTTCTTCCGGAGGTGGTGTCAATGGCCCACAAATTCGTTGCGCAAGCCAGGTTGCCACCGCCACCAGCGCCCACGAAATCAATGTAGCCACCACCAAATCACGCGGCCAATGCATCCCGAGCAGTAGGCGGCTTCCCATGACTCCCGTGGCCCAAACCAGCAAGAGTGCAATGGTGAATGTTCGCCGACGCGGCCACAGTAACCCAACGGCCAGCAGCGCCCAACTGGCAGCAAACATCGTGTGACCGGAAGGAAAGGCAAAACCCGTCTCTTTCTGCCAGTGAGAGCGTAAATAGTCCGGTATATTATTTTCTTCAGCCAACTGTTCTTTCACTAAGCTTCCGCGTTCCGCACGTTTTAAAGTGTAGAACTCCTCAACCGGAATATGATGTGTTTTTTCCAGCCATATCACAAAGGGGCGCGGCTCCTGAACTTTATCTTTTATCCAGGATTTCACTCCTTGTCCAATGAGGATCGCCGCAGCCAGAATGGTAAACAGCATAATTGCAGCTTTGAGGCGAAAACGCAGACACCAGAGAAACCAACAGAATAAAATCAGATGGGTAATGACGCCCCAGGGCTGAGTAACGGTTTCAGTGATCCAAAAGGCTGCTTTTAACAGCCAACTTTGATCTCCTGGTTGCCAACGCCAGCCAGAAATCCATACAGCTACCGGCATTACAAGTAATAGTGCAGCTCCCACTGCGGTACGTCTGGCAATCGAACGCATGGCCTCTCCTTTTTATAACTCCCACAATCATAACTGAAAATGCCTGCTCCAGTAAAAATTGACAGATTTGTGCCATTCAGTGAACGATTGGCGCGTCGTGATTAGGAGAACCCCTTCGCGTTATGGCAAAATAAGACAATACAGAACCAGCATTATCTGGAGAATTTCATGCAGCTTAAACGTGTGGCAGAAGCCAAACTGCCAACCCCATGGGGCGATTTCCTGATGGTGGGATTTGAAGAACTGGCAACCGGACACGATCATGTCGCGCTAGTCTATGGCGATATTTCCGGGCATACCCCGGTACTTGCGCGCGTCCATTCTGAGTGTCTGACCGGTGATGCCCTGTTCAGCTTGCGCTGCGATTGTGGCTTCCAGCTTGAAGCAGCACTGACGCACATTGCCGAAGAAGGCCGAGGTATTTTGCTGTACCACCGTCAGGAAGGACGTAACATCGGTTTGTTGAATAAAATCCGTGCTTATGCGTTACAGGATCAAGGTTACGACACCGTAGAGGCCAATCATCAGTTAGGCTTCGCCGCTGATGAACGTGATTTCACCCTCTGCGCCGATATGTTCAAACTCCTTGGTGTCAATGAAGTCCGCTTGTTAACCAACAACCCGAAAAAAGTCGAAATTCTGACCGAAGCGGGTATCAATATCGTTGAACGCGTGCCGCTGATTGTTGGACGTAACCCAAATAATGAACATTATCTCGATACAAAAGCCGAGAAAATGGGCCATTTGCTCAACAAATAATCCTCGTTTGTTGCAGGCTTAATATGCTTGCCGGACATTCCACATCCGGCAAGCAAAAGCAAATTATTTCAACATATTACGAATGACATAGTGCAAAATACCGTCGTTCTGGTAATAGGTTAATTCTGTTGCTGTATCGATACGACAACGGCACGGTACAACTTCCTGACTTCCATCAGCCCGCGTCAGCGTCACAGGAACCGTAGCGCCAGGTTGCAGATTTTGCAGATTGGCAATATCAATCTTTTCTTCCCCCGTCAGCCCTAACGATTTACGCGTCACACCTTGCGGGAACTCTAGCGGCAAAATCCCCATGCCTATTAAATTCGAACGGTGAATACGTTCAAACGATTCGGCAATCACCACGCGAATACCGAGCAGACGTGGGCCTTTTGCTGCCCAGTCACGACTCGAACCTGACCCATACTCTTTCCCGGCAATTACCGCCAGCGGTGTTTTCTCCTGCTGATAGCGCATCGCCGCGTCATAAATAGAGATTACATCATTGCCTGGTAGATGGCGCGTCATCCCCCCTTCGACATCAGGCACCATTTCGTTACGAATGCGAATATTGGCGAACGTGCCACGCATCATCACTTCATGGTTACCACGCCGCGAACCGTAGGAGTTAAAGTCTTTCCGCTCAACACCACGACCTTGTAGATATCGACCCGCCGGGCTATCAGGCTTAATGCTACCCGCCGGAGAGATATGGTCAGTGGTAACCGAATCACCCAGCATTGCCAGAATTCGCGCGCCGTGAATATCTTCCACTGGTGCAGGTGTTGCCTGCATTTCGTCAAAGAAAGGCGATAAGCGAATGTAGGTCGAATCATCCTGCCATCCGTAGGTATCTGATCGTACTACGTTAATCTCTTTCCACTCCGCAGTCCCTTCGAAAACCTCCGCGTACTCCTTACGGAACATTTCAGTGGAGACTTGTTCTACCGCACGGGCAATTTCTTGTGCCGATGGCCAGATATCTTTCAGATATACCGGATCGCCTTTACGATCGTGGCCCAAAGGTTCAGAAGCCAGGTTGATATTCATATTGCCTGCCAGTGCATAGGCAACCACCAGCGGCGGCGAAGCCAACCAGTTGGTTTTAACCAGTGGATGAATACGTCCTTCAAAGTTACGGTTGCCAGACAGTACCGCGCCAACGGTTAAATCACCTTTTTTAATCGCGGTTTCGATAGGGTCTGGCAACGGACCAGAGTTACCAATACAGGTAGTACAACCATAGCCCACAAGGTTAAAGCCAAGTTCATCAAGATACGGCGTCAGTTTGGCTTTTGCCAGATAGTCAGAAACCACTTTCGAGCCAGGCGCGAGAGACGCTTTGACCCACGGTTGTCGTTTCAGCCCCAGGGTTACGGCTTTTTTCGCCAGTAATCCAGCCGCCATCAGCACGCTGGGGTTAGAGGTGTTGGTGCACGACGTTATCGCGGCAATAACCACTGCACCATCAGGCAACTGATACTGATTCCCGTTCATAACATAATCGACCGGATGGCGATCTTTATGTGTGGCGTTTATTTCCAGTTCGTTACTGGCGGCAAAGGCTTTTGGCACATCTGGCAGCGCAACACGATCTTGTGGACGCTTTGGACCGGCAAGACTAGCGACTACGTCGTTCATATCCAATTCAAGCGTACTGGTAAATACCGGTTCATCACCTGCGTTCCGCCACATCCCCTGCGCTTTAGCATATTTCTCAACCAGTTCAACCTGGTCTTCACTACGGCCGCTTAACCGCATGTAATCGAGAGTGACAGCATCGATTGGGAAGAACCCGCAGGTTGCACCATATTCCGGCGACATATTGGCAATGGTCGCTCGGTCTGCCAGTGGCAGTGAATCCAGACCATCACCGTAAAATTCGACGAATTTACCCACGACGCCATGTTTACGTAGCATTTGAGTAACGGTCAGCACCAGGTCGGTGGCGGTAATGCCTTCACGGAGTTTGCCGGTGAGTTTAAAGCCCACCACATCAGGAATAAGCATGGAAACTGGCTGACCTAACATCGCCGCTTCTGCTTCGATCCCACCAACGCCCCAGCCCAGCACACCAAGACCGTTAATCATTGTCGTGTGCGAGTCGGTGCCGACGAGCGTATCCGGATAAGCAATCCACTCCCCCTCCTGCAATTCACTCCACACCGCTTTGCCGAGATATTCAAGGTTCACCTGGTGGCAAATCCCGGTGCCTGGCGGCACGACGCTAAAACGCCCGAACGCCTGCTGTCCCCATTTCAGAAACACATAACGCTCGTGGTTGCGCTCCATTTCCAGGCGTACGTTTTCCTCAAATGCCTCATCATCACCAAAGCGATCGACGGTCACCGAGTGGTCAATCACCAGATCGACCGGTGAGAGCGGATTCACCTTCGCGGTATCGCCACCGAGACGTTTGACTGCTTCCCGCATCGCCGCAAGATCAACAACAGCAGGAACGCCAGTAAAATCCTGCATCAGCACTCTGGCTGGACGGTAGGCAATTTCGCGATCGGCATGGGCGTTTTTTAGCCATCCCGCCAGCGCATGAATATCTTCTTCGGTGACCGAATTGCCATCCTGCCAACGCAGCAGGTTTTCGAGCAGAACTTTGAGTGACTTAGGCAGACGGGTGATATCGCCCAGTGATTTGGCAGCAAGCGGCAGGCTGTAGTAGTGGTAAGTTTTATCTTTGGTCTGCAACGTGTCCTTACTGGCTTCTCGTAGGGTTGACGACATAGCTCCTCCTTAATGACAGGGTTGCGATGCCCTGATTCTCTTCAGGGTGAATATTAAAGATAACACAAACATCGAGTAACGATTTGATAACAACCCAAATTGATAAAAGAGGAGAAACCTTGTGGCAACGCAAAAGAAAACCCCGCCACAGCGGGGGCGGAGATCAGTGAGTAACGAGCCAGAGAAGTTCGGCCCAGAAGAGCATCGACAGAGAAAATACGCCCATCCAGGACCAGTATTTCATATTTGTAGTGACCATTGTTATTACTTTGTGTTGAGATAACTCAACTTGTTATTGCTGTGGTGTATTAAAAGCCGTTTAATTCATTAATATATTGAGTAACAAGAATGATGATAATTATTGTTTTTGCTGATCATCTTCAGCAAACATCTCTATAAAGGCTTGCTGTTGCGGTGTTAGTTTCCAGCTATGGGGTATAACGACAGAACAGTCCCGTTTCGTTTCCGTTGCATTGTCATTGTCATTGTGCTGACATAATGATGACGGCTCCTGATGTTGCTCCTGAACGACCATAGTTATCCCCACACTTTCCAAACCAGCAGTGCGACAACCACCCAAAAGAGCGCTGAACCAAGAAATACCGCAAGCCAGGCTTTGCGTTTTAATTCGGGGTCCCGGCGGGGGGCCTGATTTCCAGAAGGCATTGCTAACCTCATATAATCGCCATCACTTATCAGCAAGATGCCAAACGATTGGTATAATTAATCAAATGATAGGACAAATCCTAATGAAACTTTAGTTAAAAATCCAGCGAATTTACGAATCGTTTCCAGTGAATAATTCAATCTTTTGACCTGAAATAGATATTTGAAGAGTGGAATTTGCAACGCGGATAAATAGACACTACTTTAAGCTCGATTTACCATAAAAATCTTGTGGGTATGTATATTGTGAGCGGCGAACAAATAAAAAGGAATAGAGAATATATTCCGGCACCTTTGTCACATAAAAAGATGCCGGAAATAACGTGGATAATTATTTTTCTGGCAATTTGATATCTTTGAACATAACTTCAATTTCTTCATTGGAACGCAGTGCAACGGCGGCATCAACGACGTCTCGCGTTAAATGCGGCGCAAAACGCTGAATGAAATCATACATATAGCTTCGTAAAAAAGTACTGCGACGAAAACCAATTTTGGTTGTGCTGTGGCTGAAGATATCATGTGCATCGACACGCACCAGATCGGGATCTGAAACCGGATCGACTGCCATGCTGGCAATTACCCCTACTCCCAGCCCAAGACGGACGTAGGTTTTAATGACATCAGCGTCAGTTGCAGTGAAGACAATACGCGGCGTCAGTCCTGCACGGTTAAAGGCTGTGTCCAGTTCGGAACGGCCGGTAAAGCCGAAGGTATACGTTACTAGCGGATACTGCGCCAGTTCTTCAATTGTGATTTCCTTTTTGCCCGCCAGAGGATGATCCGGGGTTACCACAATAGCCCGGTTCCAGTGGTAGCAAGGCAACATCACTAAATCTTCATATAAATGCAGGGCTTCCGTGGCGATTGCGAAATCGGCATTACCTTTAGAGACTGCGTCAGCAATTTGTGTCGGCGACCCCTGATGCATATGCAAAGAAACGCGAGGATAACGCTCGATAAAGCCTTTAATGACATTTGGCAGCGCATAACGTGCCTGTGTGTGGGTAGTGGCAATATACAGCGAACCTTTATCAGGCCAGGTGTGCTCACCGGCAACCGATTTAATAGCGTCGACCTTTGACAACACTTCACGAGCAATACGAATAATTTCCTGCCCTGCGGGTGTTACCTGCGTCAGGTGCTTACCGCTACGGGAAAAAATTTGAATGCCCAGTTCATCTTCCAACATTCTGACTTGCTTACTGATCCCGGGTTGTGATGTGTAAAGTCCTTCAGCCGTTGAGGAGACATTCAGGTTATGATTGACTACCTCAACAATATAGCGAAGTTGTTGTAATTTCATGTTAAACCATCCAATTAGACGCCATCAGAACATCGTTTTATCGTCACACCTGGCGGGTGACTAATACGATTTAATAATAAAAAAAGTGATAACTATAACCACTATATCATTTATAGCTTTAGTGTATAGGTGTGTAGAAAAAATAATATGCAATGAAAAAGGGCCGCTTTCGCGACCCTTTGTTTATAAAAACCTGACAGAATTAAAGGTTATTTTTTCCCTTCGACCCATTTGCCATCAACATAAAATGCTGACCAGCCAGTTGCCTTTCCGTCTTTTTCCGAAGAGACATATTGCTGTTTGGTTTTACGGCTAAAGCGAACCATTGTCTTATTACCGTCTGGATCCTGCTGCGGCGCATCCGCCAGATAACGTAGTTTTTCCGGCAGACGGTCGCGGAAGCGATAAAGCTCTTCCACCAGCGGCGCACGCGTTTCTCGAGATTTCGGGAAGGTGTTGGCTGCAAGGAACACGCCTGCAGCGCCGTCACGCAGCACGAAATAAGCATCCGATTTTTCGCACGCTAATTCTGGCAGCGGTACCGGATCTTCTTTCGGTGGTGCCACTTCGCCGTTACGTAAAATCTTACGCGTGTTTTTACACTCTTCGTTGGTGCAGGCCATGTATTTACCGAAACGCCCCATTTTCAGGTGCATTTCAGAGCCACATTTTTCACACTCAACGATCGGGCCGTCATAACCTTTAATACGGAATTCGCCCTCTTCGATCTCGTAACCATCGCAGGTTGGGTTATTACCACAAACATGCAACTTCCGTTTCGGATCGATGAGATAGCTGTCCATCGCCGTGCCGCATTTCGGGCAACGACGTTTTGCGCGCAGGGCGTTAGTTTCAGCGTCTTCGCCTTCCAGTACGTTCAGTACTTCGTTTTCCGGCACCAGGTTAATGGTGGTTTTGCAACGCTCTTTCGGCGGCAGCGCATAGCCTGAACAGCCAAGGAATACCCCGGTGCTGGCGGTGCGAATACCCATTTTGCGGCCACAGGTCGGGCAGTCAATGCTGGTCAGAACCATCTGGTTCGGACGCATACCGCCCTCTTCCGGATCTTTTTCCGCTTTATCAAGTTGCTGGGTGAAATCCGAGAAGAAGTGATCCAGCACGGCTTTCCATTCTGCTTCGTGATTTGCCACCTGGTCGAGGCTGTTTTCCATCTGCGCGGTGAAGTCGTAATTCATTAATTCGCGGAAATTTTCTTCCAGGCGATCGGTGACGATTTCACCCATTTTTTCTGCATAGAATCGACGGTTTTCCACTCGCACATAGCCGCGGTCCTGGATGGTCGAAATAATCGACGCATAGGTAGACGGACGACCGATCCCGCGTTTTTCCAGCTCTTTAACCAGCGAAGCTTCGCTGAAACGGGCTGGCGGCTTGGTAAAGTGCTGTGCCGGAGTCAGTTCAACAAGCGTCAGAGCATCGCCTTTATCGACTGCCGGTAAAATACGATCTTCATCGCCTTTACGCAGCGCAGGCATCACTTTCGTCCAGCCATCAAAACGCAGAATACGTCCGCGTGCTTTCAGGCGGAAATCGCCTGCACCAACGGTCAGCGTGGTGGAATCATATTTCGCCGGGGTCATCTGACAGGCAACGAACTGACGCCAGATTAACTGGTAAAGTTTCTGTGCGTCCGCTTCCATATCCTTCAGCGATTCCGCCATCACATTGACGTCAGAAGGACGAATCGCTTCGTGCGCTTCCTGTGAGTTTTCTTTGCTGGCGTACTGATTCGGGCTTTCCGGCAGATATTTATTACCAAAATTATCGCTGATATAACTGCGAACCATATTTACCGCGTCCTGACTCAGGTTAGTGGAGTCGGTACGCATGTAAGTGATATAGCCTGCTTCATACAGACGCTGCGCCATCATCATGGTTTTTTTCACGCCAAAACCAAGACGGGTGCTGGCAGCCTGTTGCAGCGTGGAGGTAATAAAAGGAGCGCCAGGCTTACTGGTTGTCGGTTTGTCTTCACGTTCAAGCACGCTATAGCGCGCTTTTTCCAGCAGACTTACCGCAGCCTGAGTTTGTTCTTTATTGACCGGACGGAACGGTTTGTCATTCTGATGGGTTACCTGCAAAGCCAATGCTTCGCCGGATGGCGTGGTCGTGCTGGCATCAACTTCCCAGAACTCTTCCGGTACGAACGCTTTAATTTCACGCTCACGTTCGACCACCAGGCGGACCGCCACTGATTGCACACGCCCTGCAGACAGACCGCGAGCAATTTTTTTCCACAGCAGCGGAGAAACCATATAACCCACCACGCGGTCCATAAAGCGACGCGCCTGCTGGGCATTAACACGATCGATATTCAGCTCACCTGGCTTGTTAAATGCCTGACGAATCGCGTTTTTAGTAATTTCGTTAAATACCACTCGGCTATAGCGTGCATCATCACCACCAATCACTTCCCGCAGGTGCCATGCAATGGCTTCCCCTTCGCGGTCAAGGTCGGTTGCGAGATAGATGTGGTCGGCTTTTTCAGCCAGTTGTTTCAGTTCAGAGACGACCTTCTCTTTACCTGGCAACACTTCATAGTGCGCCTCCCAATTGTGCCACGGGTCAACCCCCATACGGTTGACGAGAGCGCCACGTTCATCCTTTTTAGGCTTTTTAGCCGTCTTGGTGGAGGTAGAGTCGGCACTCTTTTTGGCAGTTGAGCCACTGGTCGGCAAATCGCGGATATGACCGACGCTGGATTTCACCACGTAGTCACTACCCAGATACTTGTTGATCGTTTTGGCTTTTGCCGGGGACTCAACGATGACAAGAGCTTTACCCATATTCACCTTACCTAATTTGATTCTTCCAGGAATGCGTCGCACATTGATAAACCTTCCACTGGCAACGAGTTACCGATATGGACTCGCTCTCTGCGGATATCAACCCCTTGTCGTGACTCTGTTCACGAAAATTCAGGTGACTGAGTTAACAGGTCTTGGCCTACAGGCGCTATAGCACGACGTAATTTTGGTCGAATGTCAAGCAAATCTATTGCCAGATTGACGAAAGCGTCACACTGTACCTGATAAAATCCGTTACGCAACTTTATTAGCATGCAAAATCCAAAGTTGCCAGTAAGGCGCTCTTGCCGTCAGCGTGGTATATTTGTCTGAAAGCCATGCCTGGCGTAGACTAATGTCCTTGTTTAAGGAGTAAATAATGAACAAAGAGACACAACCCATCGACCGCGAAACGCTGTTGAAAGAGGCTAACAAAATCATTCGTGAGCATGAGGATACGCTCGCAGGGATTGAAGCCACCGGCGTCACGCAGCGTAATGGCGTGCTGGTGTTTAGCGGCGATTATTTTTTAGATGAACAAGGATTGCCGACAGCGAAAAGCACCGCGGTGTTTAATATGTTCAAACACCTGGCTCATGTGCTCTCGGAAAAATACCATCTGGTCGATTAAAGCAAAACGCGAGGTTTTACCCTCGCGTTTATCTTTTACATCAACGGCTTTTGCCCGCGTTGCCACCAGCGTAGCAACAATCGGTCGGCGCTCTCTGCTGCGCTGCCGGTGAATCGGTCGATTAACCGTTTACGCTGCATATAGCGCACATTGACCACTTCACGCCCTTCCATCAGGCTAAGGATCACTTCATCACTGGTGTTGATTTCGTCAACCAGGCCTTTCTCTATCGCCTGTTGTCCGTACCAGTGTTCACCGGTTGCCACCTGTTCAATGTCCAGAGACGGACGCATACGCTTCACAAAATCTTTAAATAACTGATGCGTTTCGTTCAGTTCTTCGCGGAATTTCTCGCGCCCTTCTTCTGTATTTTCACCCAGCAATGTCAGCGTGCGCTTATATTGCCCGGCAGTGTGTAGTTCGATATCAATGTCTTTGCTTTTCAGGAATCGGTTAAAGTTGGGCATTTGCGCCACAACACCAATGGAGCCAACAATTGCAAATGGCGCTGAAACAATTTTATCCGCCACACAGGCCATCATGTAACCGCCGCTGGCAGCCACTTTGTCTACCGTAACGGTTAAAGGAATATTTTTATCGCGCAGACGCTGCAACTGTGAAGCCGCCAGACCGTAACCATGTACCATGCCGCCGGGGCTTTCCAGACGCAGAACGACCTGATCCTGCGGTTTAAATGCCGCGAGAACCGCTGTGACCTCTTCACGTAGCGCATTCACTTCATGGGCATCCATACTGCCTTTGAAATCCAGCACCCAGACACGTGGCTTGTTTTCGGCTGCCACCTCGCCCAGTTTGGCTTTTGCTTTCGCTGCCTTCGCTTCTTGCTTGTGCTTTTTCTTCTGCGCTTTGTGCCACTGCTTTTGCTGATGCGGGTCCATCAACGCTGCTGCCAGTTCTTCTTTCATCTCCTTATATTGTTCGCTGAGATTGTTAACCCGTAACTCGCCACGCTGGCGTTTATTACGTTGAGCAACATTGACAATAATGGCGGCAACAGCCGCAATCGCCACCACAACAGTGACAATTTTCGCCAAAAACAAACCATATTCAGACAACAATTCCACGAGTCCCACCTTGGTTAAACAACGCTTTGCTTCACAGTTTACAACAGGCATGTTGAGCCGTCTCGCAGAGATATTCTTGACGAGAAAGTATGACAAAGTATTCATTTTGCGGCGTTATCGCCCCAGGCTGATTGAAATGCCCTTCTGTTTCAGGCATAAAACCCCAAAGTCATAAAGTACACTGGCAGCGCGACTGTTGATGTCGTCGGGGAGTAGCCATGCATTACCAACCAAAACAAGATTTACTCAATGATCGTATAATCCTGGTGACAGGCGCCAGCGACGGCATTGGTCGTGAAGCCGCTTTAACTTATGCGCGCTATGGTGCGACGGTCATTCTGCTGGGCCGTAACGAAGAAAAATTACGTCAGGTGGCCCAGAGCATGTTCGAAGAGACAGGACGCCAGCCGCAGTGGTTTATTCTCGATTTGCTGACCTGTACGTCCGAAGACTGCCAACAACTGGCACAGCGCATTGCTGTTAATTATCCGCGTCTGGATGGCGTTCTGCATAATGCCGGATTGCTTGGCGACGTTTGCCCAATGCGCGAGCAAAATCCGCAGGTCTGGCAGGACGTTATGCAAGTCAACGTTAATGCTACCTTTATGCTCACCCAGGCACTGCTTCCTTTATTACTCAAATCGGACGCCGGTTCGCTGGTCTTCACCTCATCAAGCGTTGGGCGCCAGGGGCGTGCCAACTGGGGCGCATATGCAGTGTCGAAATTTGCCACCGAAGGAATGATGCAAGTGCTGGCCGATGAATATCAGCAGCGCCTGCGTGTGAACTGCATTAACCCGGGCGGTACACGTACTGCAATGCGTGCCAGTGCTTTCCCCACCGAAGATCCACAGAAACTCAAAACACCCGCCGATATCATGCCACTCTATTTATGGCTGATGGGCGATGACAGCCGCCGTAAAACCGGCATGACCTTTGACGCCCAACCGGGCCGCAAACCAGGAATTTCCCAATGAGTGATGAACGCTACCAACAGCGTCAGCAGCGTGTTAAAGAGAAAGTTGATGCTCGCGTGGCGCAAGCGCAGGATGAGCGTGGCATTGTCATCGTCTTTACCGGCAATGGAAAAGGCAAAACCACCGCGGCATTTGGTACCGCAACTCGCGCAGTTGGCCATGGTAAAAAAGTGGGCGTCGTGCAGTTTATTAAAGGTACCTGGCCTAACGGCGAGCGCAATCTGCTGGAGCCACATGGCGTCGAGTTTCAGGTGATGGCAACGGGCTTTACCTGGGATACGCAGAATCGCGAGTCTGATACCGCCGCCTGCCGCGAAGTCTGGCAACATGCCAAACGGATGCTGGCAGATTCTTCACTGGATATGGTTTTGCTCGATGAGCTGACGTATATGGTGGCGTATGACTATTTGCCACCAGAAGAAGTGATTCAGGCGTTAAATGAACGTCCACATCAGCAAACCGTCATTATTACGGGTCGAGGCTGTCATCGGGATATACTCGAACTGGCGGATACGGTAAGTGAGTTACGCCCCGTGAAACATGCATTTGATGCTGGCGTAAAAGCGCAGATAGGGATTGATTACTAAGCGAAAGCACCTCAAAAGAAGCCTCTTGAGGTGCTTTAATCATAACTATATTCAAGCGGCAATAGCGAAATTCAAAATGCGTTTAATCTCATTCAAATGTCCCGGATATGCTTCATGATTCTCAGCGTCAACATCTTCAATAAATAATATCAGTTCAGTAATTAACGCATTAGCATCGCCATAATTTATCCCGGTTAACTCTGGCGAAGTTTCAGTACCATAGTTAATCGTCAGGTTGTTCATAACTTCGAGGATAAGGATAAAATATTTATGACAAACATTGCATGTGGTTTTATTGCCCAGGGTATTATACAGCATATCAAGTAATGCCAGTATTCTACGATTTTGCACATCGTTCATAAAAAGCCTCCTATAACATTATTCCGCTGGCAATAAGTAATTTTGCCAGCCCCTCAGACGCCTTTAACCCACTAATGACCTGTGCGCGTAATATTTCATTTAATCTTTTTTGTTCAGCTGCCGTGCGTGTTTTATTAACGTATAGGTTTTTCAGATAATCACCCTTATCTATAAAGGCATTTAAAGCCTCAATCGCGGGCATGGCAGGCGCCGATGCCTGTAGCCTGGTTTCATTCACATTGATTACTGAACTTAGAAACTCTTTCCTGTTTTTCAGAGTGTTAAACTCTGTATTCTTAGAATTTTTAGACGCCGTATTATAATAAAACATATTATCATGCACATTCGCAAAGGTGTAATTTTCAATCTTATTGCTTTTTGTATAAATATCATTGCGCAAAACTGTCATGTTCTTTATAAGCCTTACCCAGTTTTCATCTACCGTTTTACCTATTTTCCCTGAATTAACCTTTATTATATATAACTCATTGAAATAATTTACTAAATCTTTAACCGCTGCTGCAGATTGCGCTAAATCTTTGCTATGTGAAACACCAAGTAGTGTTTGTGCGTTGTTTGCGTGATCCAGAGCCTGTTTAAGTAATGCTACTTGCTGACTTTCTGTAGTTGCCATATCCTCAGTCAGAAGTTCCACATAAGCACTCATGCTATTAATGACTTCCATTGAAGCCAGTAATTTTTCTTTCTCGAAAGGGACTAATTGTACTTTTTCTGTATTTGGCCCTGAGCGCTGACATAATTTTCCGCCATTACCATCCCCCCCTATATCTAGGGTATAATCAGGTCGCAGTGCACAATCCGGATTAGTTGCATAAAAATTAACAAGGAAGTTTTCACGAGAAGCATAGTATTGTTTAAAGAAACTTGCATTCGCCGCTACCGCTTTGTTACCTGCAGTAATAACAGTTTCAGCTTGTTCGTTTTTCAATGCTTCAGTTGCACAACCTGAAAGCATTAACAGTGATAGAAATATTCCACTATATCTAATCATAACCCACCTCTTGACGTTGAGTTTATCTCAGATAATTAAATAGTAATGTGGCTATTTCATGGCATTATTCATAAGCAAGTATGAAATTAAATTAAAATACTGCGACTATTTATCATGCTTCAAATGAAGAAAAGGCCCCGCAGGGCCTTTATTTTATACTTATCTTAAATTAACCGTTATTATTACGTCCGCCAGAACGACGGCCGCCGCTCACCTGGCTATGACGTTTCACCGCACGTCGAATTTGATTCGCCTTCATGCGACGACGGTCTTTTTCTACGGCAACTTTAGAGCTGGTTTCTGGCGGCAGCTCCACCAGTTCGCGCAGATAGTTAGTCTGAGCGAGATCCAGCTCCGTCCAGCCGCCGCGTGGCAGACCTTTCGGCAGTGGAATATCACCGTAACGTACACGGATCAGGCGACTTACCTGCACACCAACCGCTTCCCAAAGACGACGAACCTCACGGTTACGACCTTCAGTCAGCGTGACGTTATACCACTGGTTAATCCCTTCGCCACCGCTGAATTTGATGGTTTTAAATGCTGCCGGACCATCTTCCAGCTGCACGCCGCGACTCAAATCACGCAGTTTCGCGTCGTCAACCTGACCAAATACACGCACGGCATATTCACGTTCAACTTCACGGCTTGGATGCATTAAACGGTTTGCCAGTTCACCATCGGTGGTGAACAGCAACAGACCACAGGTGTTAACGTCCAGACGACCTACGGCAATCCAGCGTGCTCCACGCAGCTTTGGCAGACGGTCAAACACCGTTGGACGCCCTTCCGGGTCATTACGTGTACACAACTCACCTTCTGGCTTGTAATAGGCCAGGACGCGACAAATTTGTTCAGCGGACTCGCGTACCGAAATCAGGTGACCATCGATACGGATTTTCAGCCCAGGGGTAACTTCAACGCGATCGCCGAGTTTAGCAATTTTGCCATCGACACTCACACGACCGGCTTCAATAATAGATTCGATTTCACGGCGAGAACCGTGGCCGGCACGCGCCAGCACTTTCTGTAACTTTTCGCTCATTGAGCTTCCTTTTGGTGTCGCCTTCCCAGGCGTCTGATATTCTTTTGTGCAACAGTGAGTCAGAACGTACATCTGACCCACTGATAGTAAAGTCTGTTTGAACTCTTCAGGCCTTAGTAAACAACTCGACGTTTTAACTGACCTGGCTTTGAGGCGCAACATACTACACTATCTTTATGGTTAAAGCTTGTTTCGATTAACATCAGCTTGATTACCAGCCACCACCGCCTCCGCCACCTGCGCCGCCGCCAGCACCACCACCGGAATAACTTCGCCCCAGCAAACTGGTATTGGCCCCCACACTCAGGTGCATCTGTAATGAGAATAAAACACCGCTACGGGCAATTTCCGGAGCGCGAACTGCCGCTGTAAGTGACGGAGTGATACGTGCGGCCCATTCTCTGCCAAGGTTTGCCGAAACCACCCAACCTAACAACGTGTAATCCAGTTTCCGTGTTTCCCCTTTCCGCCGCCGCCCACTGTGCGTTGCCGCCTCTTTACGCGCAAGATAGTTAACGATAGCCTCGCCATGGGCATAACGTTGCTGCCCAGTTTGTGTAAACTGTGGCAGAAAAATATACCCCAGGGCGGTGAGATACCCCGTCAGGAAAACGGCGCTAAAATAACCGGCTGGCATATACCAGTAAAAGAACACATCTCCGACATTGATGTAGAGAGAATAGAAAGCCACGCCTGAACAAATCAATGGTAAAAACAACGTGATGATTACACGATTAACACAAGGTTTGTCATCATCGCGGGCAAACAAAAGCTCAAGGGAACAAAACAAATAAGGAAGAAACCAGCAGGTCATGATAAACATATCTGCCACCACGCTCATACCTGCCCAGCCTACGGGACTCAGGTTTCCATAGAGAATGACCGCCAATATCGCCAGTCCGCCCCATTGCAAAAACGCATCAGGTCGGTAAAACGAAGACCTTTTACGTGGCAGATAAAATTTCTGCATCCGTAAAAATGCTCTGCGTAATACTCTGTTTCGTCCACCAGCGAGAATTATCTTGTCGCCTTTGCGAAATAACGCCTCCAGTAATAACTGCTCTGCGGGCAGTAATACCGCATTATTTCTGGTAGCGCCTTCATTAACACGAACCAGGGTTTGCTGGTTTTTGTCATGCTGATCCTCCAGATAAATTTTTCCTTTCACGATCAGATTTACAATATCGGCACAAAAACCTTTGTCGTCATAAACCCGTTTTGCATCAAGGCGCAACATGCCAGGCGTGTAATCTGGAGGAATGGTTTCAGTTTCACTCACATTCACCGGCGTAAATTGCGGCCTGCATTTCCACAGATATAACCATCCACACGCCAGTAACAGACACGGTAACCAAATGATAAGAGACGATGTTGAGGGCAAAAAAAGATGGCTAAAAATATTCGTCGTGTGTTGTGCCGGGGCATTATCCAGTAAGGCATGAGGCCAACGGTAGAGTACAGTGAAATCTTCACGATAAAACGGATCGCGCGATTCAATTCTTCCATCCTCAAGGATGCGGCCATTTCGATATGTTTCGCCCTCATCTCCGGTAAAGAGATCGATTTCCCTAAATGGATTACCTGCAATATTAGGTAACTTGAGCGAAAATCGGGTCTTATAGATTTCAAATGGCCAGTTATTACCGGTCACGTTCCAGATAAGCAGGTCAGAATCACCCTCATGCAGGAAAGCATTTTCAACCTGGTAATGAATTTGATAGTGATAATCGCCTTGCGGCAAGAAACGCTGCTTATCACCCACAACAATACTCATCAACCCAATATGCCAGTCGAGTTGCCAGGGTTCAGGCATACCATCACGAGTGACGCCAATAATGCGATAGTTTAGCAGTGCAGCGTCACCATCAGGCTGCATCCATAATCGCGGCAAATCACGATAAAATCCGTGCTTAATCTGCTGATTTCTTGCCTGAAAATGAATGTTCTCTTTAATGTCGAGCACCCCATCAGGTTGCATGGTGGCCTCAACATCAAAAAGTGAGATCCCTTCTTCATAAGAAGGGATCTCCGTGTTTTTCGCATGACTCAACGAAGAGAAAATCAGCCCAACGATTAACAGCAAAATGCAGCGAAATGTCCCTGCCATAATCTTCCATCCGTGGAACGCAATTTTTTATAAGAAAGGCTTCACATCACCTACGCCTTCACGCACCACGACTGGCGTATCATCGGTGAGATCAATAACCGTTGTCGGTTTCTGTCCGAGATAGCCGCCATGAATAATTAAATCCACCTGTTTTTCCAGACGGTCTTTAATTTCTTCCGGATCGGATTCAGTAAATTCGCTTCCCGGCAGCATTAACGAAGTGGAAAGCATCGGTTCACCCAGCACCTCAAGTAATGCCTGGGCGATGGGGTTTGACGGCACGCGCATGCCGATGGTTTTACGTTTTTCCTGTAACAGGCGGCGCGGCACCTCTTTCGTCCCCTTCAGGATGAAGGTGTAGTTGCCCGGCGTGTTGTTTTTCATCAGGCGGAACGCAACGTTATCCACAAATGAATAGGTCGAGAGTTCAGATAGATCGCGACACATCAGGGTAAAGTTGTGACCGTCCGGCAGCTGGCGAATACGACAAATACGCTCCATGGCGTTTTTATCTTCGATTTTACAGCCAAGTGCATAGCCGGAATCGGTTGGATAAACAATCACCCCACCTTTACGCACGATCTCCACCGCCTGGTTGATCAGACGTTGCTGCGGGTTATCAGGATGAATATAAAAAAACTGGCTCATAATTCCCTCTCTGTGGTGTTCTGCGGCTGTTCCCATAGCTGCCAGACGCCTTCAACGCCTGCGGGCAGCCAGAGTTTACGACCCAGTTCGATCCACGGGCACGGCTGATGAAAATCAGATCCTTGAGATGCCCATAAATGGTGCTGACGCGCAAGTGTCGCCAGTTGGGTACGTTCATTGGGCGATTGCTGGCACTGCGCGACTTCCATCGCGTCGCCGTGGTGTTCGGCAAAATGCGCAACCAATCTTTTCAGCCATTTAGCACTAAGATTGTACCGCCCAGGATGAGCAAGCACCGCCTTACCGCCAGAATGATGAATGACATCAATAGCTTGTTCTATTGTACACCACTGTGGCGGAACGTATCCGGTTTTCCCGCGCGCCAGATATTTTTTAAAGACATCTGCCACTGAGCTGGCTTTGCCGCACTCCACAAGGAAACGAGCAAAATGGCCACGCGTCACCGCACCGCCCTGCGCCAGTCTTTGCGCGCCTTCCAGTGCACCTGGTATTTGCGCTTTTTCCAGTCTTTCAGCGATTAACTGCGCCCGCTGATTGCGTCGTTCTGTCTGCTGCGCGAGGAACTCACACATTTCCGGATGCGCAATATCAATATTCAGCCCGACAATATGAATTTCATGATTTTCCCAGACGGTAGATATTTCCACGCCAGGAATAAGATTCAGTGCCAGTCCCGAACGTGAAATTTCTTCTCTTGCTGGTGCGATCGCTGCTGTGGTGTCATGGTCAGTAATCGCCAGCGTGCCAACGCGCATGTCTACGGCACGTTGTACCAGCGCTTCTGGTGTCAGACAGCCATCGGAAGCTGTGGTATGGCTGTGCAGGTCGTAAATCACTGCGTAGTTTGTGTCGCTCAAGGCGCACTCCCGTTTTGGAAAATGTTTATTGCGCCGACATCATAACGGTTCTGACAAATATTCTGAAATGAGCTGTTGACAATTAATCACCGAACTAGTTAACTAGTACGCAAGTTCACGTAAAAAGGGTATCGACAATGAAAGCGATTTTCGTACTGAAAGGTTGGTGGCGCACTTCCTGAAACGGGCAGTGTATTCACTATGCGTAAAGCAATCAGATACCCAGCCCGCCTCATAAGCGGGCTTTTTTTTGAACAAAATTAGAGAATAACAATGCAAACACAAAAACCGACTCTCGAACTGTTAACCTGCGAAGGCGCTTATCGCGACAACCCGACCGCGCTTTTTCATCAGTTGTGTGGGGATCGTCCGGCAACGCTGCTGCTGGAATCCGCAGATATCGACAGCAAAGATGATTTAAAAAGCCTGCTGCTAGTGGACAGTGCGCTGCGCATTACAGCATTAGGTGACACTGTCACAATTAAAGCACTCTCCGGCAATGGCGAAGCCCTGCTGACACTGCTGGATAACGCCCTGCCTGCGGGTGTGGAAAATGAACAATTACCAAACTGCCGTGTGCTGCGCTTCCCGCCCGTCAGTTCGCTGTTGGATGAAGATGCCCGCTTATGCTCCCTTTCGGTATTTGACGCTTTTCGTTTGTTGCAGGATCTGGTGAATGTACCGAAGGAAGAACGAGAAGCGATGTTCTTTGGCGGCCTGTTCTCTTACGACCTGGTCGCTGGGTTTGAAGATTTACCGCAACTGGCAGCGGAAAATAACTGCCCTGATTTCTGTTTTTATCTCGCTGAAACGCTGATGGTTATCGATCATCAGAAAAAAAGCACCCGCATTCAGGCCAGCCTGTTTGGTCAAAATGAAGAAGAAAAACAACGTCTCACTGCTCGCCTGAACGAACTTCGCCAGCAACTGACCGAAGCCGCGCCACCGCTGCCGGTGGTTTCCGTGCCGCATATGCGTTGTGAATGCAATCAAAGCGATGACGAGTTTGGTGGTGTAGTACGTGCGTTGCAAAAAGCGATTCGCGCCGGAGAAATTTTCCAGGTCGTGCCATCTCGCCGTTTCTCACTACCCTGCCCGTCACCGCTGGCAGCCTATTATGTTTTGAAAAAGAGTAACCCCAGCCCGTATATGTTCTTTATGCAGGATGATGATTTCACCCTGTTTGGCGCGTCGCCGGAAAGCTCGCTCAAGTATGACGCCACCAGCCGCCAGATTGAGATCTACCCGATTGCCGGAACACGCCCACGCGGTCGTCGCGCCGATGGTTCACTGGACAGAGATCTCGACAGCCGAATTGAACTCGAAATGCGTACCGACCATAAAGAACTTTCAGAACATCTGATGCTGGTAGATCTCGCCCGAAATGACCTGGCGCGCATTTGCACTCCGGGCAGTCGCTACGTAGCCGATCTCACCAAAGTAGACCGTTATTCCTATGTGATGCACCTCGTCTCCCGCGTGGTCGGCGAGCTGCGCCACGATCTTGACGCCCTGCACGCTTACCGCGCCTGTATGAATATGGGGACGTTAAGCGGTGCGCCGAAAGTGCGCGCCATGCAGTTAATTGCCGAGGCGGAAGGTCGTCGACGCGGCAGCTACGGCGGCGCAGTAGGTTATTTCACCGCGCACGGCGATCTCGACACCTGCATTGTGATTCGCTCGGCGCTGGTGGAGAACGGCGTCGCCACCGTGCAAGCCGGTGCTGGTGTTGTCCTTGATTCTGTTCCGCAGTCGGAAGCCGACGAAACCCGTAATAAAGCCCGCGCTGTTCTGCGCGCTATCGCCACCGCGCATCATGCACAGGAGACTTTCTGATGGCTGACATTCTGCTGCTCGATAATATTGACTCTTTTACTTACAACCTGGCAGATCAGTTGCGCAGCAATGGTCATAACGTGGTGATTTACCGCAACCATATTCCGGCGCAAACCTTAATTGAACGTCTGGCGACCATGAGCAATCCGGTGCTGATGCTTTCCCCTGGCCCCGGCGTGCCGAGCGAAGCCGGTTGTATGCCGGAACTCCTCACCCGCCTGCGCGGCAAGCTGCCAATTATTGGCATTTGCCTCGGTCATCAGGCGATTGTCGAAGCCTACGGTGGTTATGTCGGTCAGGCGGGCGAAATTCTTCATGGCAAAGCCTCCAGCATTGAACATGACGGTCAGGCGATGTTTGCTGGATTGACAAACCCACTGCCAGTGGCGCGTTATCACTCGCTGGTTGGCAGTAACATTCCGGCCGGTTTAACCATTAACGCCCATTTTAATGGCATGGTGATGGCGGTGCGTCACGATGCAGATCGCGTTTGTGGATTCCAGTTCCATCCGGAATCCATTCTCACCACTCAGGGCGCTCGCCTGCTGGAACAAACGCTGGCCTGGGCGCAACAGAAGCTGGAGCCCACCAACACGCTGCAACCGATTCTGGAAAAACTGTATCAGGCGCAGACCCTTAGCCAGCAGGAAAGCCACCAGCTATTTTCAGCAGTGGTGCGTGGCGAGCTGAAGCCGGAACAACTGGCGGCGGCGCTGGTGAGCATGAAAATTCGCGGCGAGCACCCGAACGAAATCGCCGGAGCAGCAACGGCGCTACTGGAAAACGCCGCGCCGTTCCCGCGCCCGGATTATCTGTTTGCCGATATCGTCGGTACTGGCGGTGACGGCAGCAACAGTATCAACATTTCTACTGCCAGTGCTTTTGTCGCTGCGGCATGTGGACTGAAAGTGGCGAAACACGGCAACCGCAGCGTCTCCAGTAAATCTGGTTCGTCGGATCTGCTGGCGGCATTCGGTATTAACCTGGATATGAATGCAGATAAATCACGCCAGGCACTGGACGAGTTAGGCGTCTGCTTTCTCTTTGCGCCGAAATATCACACCGGATTTCGCCACGCAATGCCAGTTCGCCAGCAACTGAAAACCCGCACCCTGTTCAATGTGCTGGGGCCATTGATTAACCCGGCACATCCGCCGCTGGCATTAATTGGTGTCTACAGCCCGGAACTGGTGCTGCCGATTGCTGAAACCCTGCGTGTGCTGGGGTATCAACGCGCAGCAGTGGTGCACAGTGGCGGAATGGACGAAGTTTCCTTACACGCGCCGACAATCGTTGCAGAGCTTCATGATGGCGAAATTAAAAGCTATCAACTGACCGCGGAAGATTTTGGCCTGACGCCTTACCACCAGGAGCAACTCGCTGGCGGAACACCGGAAGAAAATCGTGACATTTTAACACGCTTGTTACAAGGTAAAGGCGACGCCGCCCATGAAGCAGCCGTCGCGGCGAATGTCGCCATGTTAATGCGCCTGCACGGCCATGAAGATCTGCAAGCCAATGCACAAACCGTTCTTGAGGTGCTGCGCAGTGGTTCCGCTTACGACAGAGTCACCGCACTGGCGGCACGAGGGTAAATGATGCAAACCGTTTTAGCGAAAATCGTCGCAGACAAGGCGATTTGGGTAGAAGCCCGCAAACAGCAGCAACCGCTAGCCAGTTTTCAGAATGAGGTTCAGCCGAGCACGCGACATTTTTATGATGCGCTACAGGGTGCACGCACCGCGTTTATTCTCGAGTGCAAAAAAGCATCACCATCGAAAGGTGTGATCCGTAATGATTTCGATCCGGCACGCATTGCCTCGATTTATAAACATTACGCTTCGGCCATTTCGGTGCTGACCGATGAGAAATATTTCCAGGGGAGCTTTGATTTCCTCCCTATCGTCAGCCAAATCGCGCCCCAGCCAATTTTATGTAAAGACTTTATTATCGACCCTTACCAGATCTATCTGGCGCGCTATTACCAGGCCGATGCCTGCTTATTAATGCTTTCAGTACTGGAAGACGAACAATATCGCCAGCTTGCTGCCGTCGCCCACAGTCTGGAGATGGGCGTGCTGACCGAAGTCAGTAATGACGAGGAGCTGGAACGTGCCATCGCCCTGGGGGCAAAAGTTGTCGGCATCAACAACCGCGATCTGCGTGATTTGTCGATTGATCTCAACCGCACGCGCGAGCTTGCGCCGAAACTAGGGCACAACGTGACGGTAATCAGCGAATCCGGCATCAATACTTATGCTCAGGTGCGCGAGTTAAGCCACTTCGCTAACGGCTTTCTGATTGGTTCGGCGCTAATGGCCCATGATGATTTGAACGCCGCCGTGCGTCGAGTGTTACTGGGTGAGAATAAAGTGTGTGGCCTGACTCGCCCACAGGATGCCAGAGCCGCTTATGACGCGGGCGCTATTTACGGTGGATTGATATTCGTTACAACGTCACCTCGCTGCGTCAGCGTTGAACAGGCGCAGGCAGTGATAGCTGCGGCACCGTTGCAATATGTCGGCGTGTTCCGTAATCACGATATCAGTGAGGTCGTTGATAAAGCGAAGACCCTGGCACTGGCAGCAGTACAACTGCATGGCAGTGAGGACCAGAAATATATCGACGAACTGCGTGACGCGCTGCCTGAAAACATTGCCATCTGGAAAGCATTGAGCGTCGGTGAAACGCTTCCCGCGCGCGATTTTCAGCACGTCGATAAATATGTATTCGACAACGGCCTGGGCGGGAGCGGGCAACGTTTCGACTGGTCACTGTTAAACGGTCAATCGCTTGGCAACGTGCTGCTGGCGGGTGGCTTAGGCGCAGATAACTGCGTGGAAGCGGCACAAACCGGCTGCGCCGGGCTTGATTTTAATTCTGCTGTAGAGTCACAACCGGGCATTAAAGATGCACATCTTTTGGCCTCGGTTTTCCAGACGCTGCGCGCATATTAAGGAAAGGAACAATGACAACATTACTTAACCCGTATTTTGGTGAGTTTGGCGGCATGTACGTGCCACAAATCCTGATGCCTGCCCTGCGCCAGCTGGAAGAAGCTTTCGTCAGCGCGCAAAAAGATCCTGAATTTCAGGCCCAGTTCAACGACCTTTTGAAAAACTATGCCGGACGTCCAACCGCGCTGACCAAATGCCAGAACATTACAGCTGGTACGAACACCACGCTGTACCTGAAGCGCGAAGATTTACTGCACGGCGGCGCGCATAAAACTAACCAGGTGCTGGGGCAGGCATTGCTGGCGAAGCGGATGGGTAAAACCGAAATCATCGCCGAAACCGGTGCCGGTCAGCATGGTGTAGCATCGGCACTTGCCAGCGCCCTGCTCGGCCTGAAATGTCGAATTTATATGGGCGCCAAAGATGTTGAGCGTCAGTCGCCCAACGTTTTCCGGATGCGCTTAATGGGTGCGGAAGTAATCCCCGTACATAGCGGTTCCGCAACGCTGAAAGATGCCTGTAACGAGGCGCTGCGCGACTGGTCCGGCAGTTATGAAACCGCGCACTACATGCTGGGTACCGCAGCCGGTCCACATCCTTACCCGACCATTGTCCGTGAGTTCCAGCGGATGATTGGCGAAGAAACGAAAGCGCAGATTCTGGAAAGAGAAGGTCGCCTTCCTGATGCCGTTATCGCCTGTATTGGCGGTGGTTCGAATGCCATCGGTATGTTTGCTGATTTCATCAACGAAACTAATGTCGGCCTGATTGGCGTGGAGCCTGGCGGCCACGGCATCGAAACTGGCGAGCACGGCGCACCGTTAAAACATGGTCGCGTAGGCATCTATTTTGGCATGAAAGCGCCGATGATGCAGACCGAAGACGGGCAGATTGAAGAGTCTTACTCCATCTCCGCCGGGCTGGATTTCCCGTCCGTTGGCCCACAACATGCGTATCTCAACAGCATCGGTCGTGCTGATTACGTGTCGATTACCGATGATGAAGCACTGGAAGCCTTTAAAACGCTCTGCCTGCACGAAGGGATTATCCCGGCGCTGGAATCCTCCCACGCGCTGGCCCACGCACTAAAAATGATGCGCGAAGACCCGGAAAAAGAGCAGCTGCTGGTCGTTAACCTTTCCGGTCGCGGCGATAAAGACATCTTCACCGTTCACGATATTTTGAAAGCTCAAGGGGAAATCTGATGGAACGCTATGAAACTCTGTTTGCCCAGTTGAAGGAGCGCAAAGAAGGCGCATTTGTTCCTTTCGTCACCCTCGGTGATCCGGGCGTAGAGCAGTCGCTGAAAATTATCGACGCATTGATTGAAGCCGGTGCCGACGCGCTGGAGTTAGGCATCCCCTTCTCTGACCCGCTGGCCGATGGCCCGACCATTCAAAACGCTACACTGCGGGCTTTTGCCGCAGGTGTGACCCCGGCACAATGTTTTGAAATGCTGGCACTGATTCGTCAAAAGCATCCGACCATTCCCATCGGCCTGCTGATGTACGTCAACCTGGTGTTTAACAAAGGCATTGATGAGTTTTACGCACTATGTGAAAAAGTCGGCGTCGATTCAGTGCTGGTTGCCGACGTGCCGGTGGAAGAGTCCGCGCCTTTCCGCCAGGCGGCGTTGCGGCATAACGTCGCACCTATCTTCATCTGCCCGCCGAATGCTGATGATGATTTGCTGCGCCAGATTGCGTCTTTCGGTCGTGGTTACACCTATTTACTGTCGCGAGCGGGCGTGACCGGAGCGGAAAACCGCGCAGCGTTACCCCTCAATCATCTGGTCACAAAGCTGAAAGAGTACAATGCTGCGCCGCCATTGCAGGGCTTTGGTATTTCAGCACCGGAACAGGTAAAAGCAGCGATTGATGCAGGGGCCGCAGGCGCGATTTCGGGTTCTGCGATTGTTAAAATCATCGAGCAACATATTAGTCAGCCAGAAAAAATGCTGGAAGCACTGAAAGATTTTGTCCGTCCGATGAAAGCAGCTACACGCAGTTAATTTGGGACAAACCGCCAGAAAACATCTGGCGGTTCATTGATGGTAAAAAATTAGAAGCGGTAGCCCGCAGAGAACATAAATACCCACGGGTCGAGGCGTACGTTGTCAGAATAACGTCCTGCAGGCAGCACTGCGCCATTGGATTTATATTTCACCTCAGTGTCGATATCCATGTACCAGACCGACATATTAAGTAACCAGTCACGGTTGATGAGATAATCCAGACCTACTTGTCCCGCCACGCCCCATGAATCCTTCAGACTAAGGTCGGATAAACCAAGACCTTCACCGGTGTCATTGAAGTCATTATTAAAAAAGGTGGTGTAGTTAATACCCGCACCAATGTAAGGACGGAATTTACTGCCGGAATCACCAAAATACCATTGTGCCATCAGTGTTGGCGGTAAATGGTGGACTGTCGCAATATCCCCGGTTGTGGCGGAGCCAACCTTATGACGAAACGGCGATGCCGCCAGCAATTCCACGCCGATGTTATCGGTCGCCATATAAGTGAAGGTCAGCCCCAGTTGGGTGTTATTGGTCACGCTAAAGCCACCCAGACTTCCCAGAGTTCCATCCGCGCCTTCCGTTGGACGCACCGTTGCCGAACCTGCACGAATGAAAAACTCGCCTGCTTCGTGAGCATAGACGCTACCAGAGAGAAGTGTACTGACTGCCAATGCCGCCACTGTTAATTTTTTCATGTTCGCTCCGTCGTTATGGTTATAAAAACGTGACGAATATACCTACATTGGAGTAACAAATGATCCTACACAGATCACACTCCATTCGCTAAATGACCATTTATTGATCTGGATTAATTTAGAAGTTGCATCGCATATCCTGGTTAATGTGATTCAAATCAATTTGAATGCTTTTCATCTCCGAAGATATTCTTTTGCTAGCTTATTGGCCTTTTAAGCAGGCGGTAAGTTGCGGTATTTATGCAAACAGCCCTTCTGCTTGCCAGGAATTTGTCGTGTCTGGAGAAAGCAATAAATCCTGTGATCGCGCCCAAGCCCGCTGTGGATTACCTGCGCTTTACAAAGATATGCTTTTCCATACAAGTCGTGATGCTGCCACTGAAGGGATAACCAGGGTACAATTGCCTGCTAATTAACACCTGCATAAAACTCAAGGAGAGTGCATGTCTATCACGGCGCAGTCCGTATACCGTGACACCGGAAATTTCTTCCGTAATCAATTTATGACCATTCTGTTGGTATCGTTGCTTTGTGCATTTATCACAGTGGTGTTAGGACATGTTTTCTCACCCAGTGACGCACAGCTTGCGCAGCTCAATGACGGCGCGACCGTTAGTGGCAGCGGTGGGTTGTTCGATCTGGTACAAAATATGTCCCCGGAACAGCAACAAATTTTGCTGCGAGCTTCCGCTGCGTCCACTTTTTCAGGATTAATCGGTAACGCCATTCTCGCCGGAGGCGTAATATTAATTATCCAACTGGTGTCTGCAGGTCAGAGAGTTAGTGCGCTACGAGCTATTGGTGCCAGTGCGCCGATATTGCCAAAGTTATTTATTCTGATTTTTCTGACTACCCTTTTAGTACAGATTGGCATCATGCTGGTGGTCGTTCCGGGAATTTTAATGGCCATTTTACTGGCACTGGCGCCGGTGATGTTGGTGCAGGATAAATTGGGCGTTTTCGCCTCTATGCGCAGCAGTATGCGGCTGACATGGGCGAATATGCGTTTGGTGGCACCTGCAGTACTAAGCTGGTTACTGGCAAAAACACTGTTGCTGCTGTTTGCCTCTTCGTTTGCCGCATTAACCCCGGAAATTGGCGCCGTACTGGCGAACACCTTAAGCAACCTGATTTCAGCCGTATTGCTTATCTATCTGTTCCGCCTGTACATGTTGATTCGCCAATAACCTGAAGTATTTGATTACGGAATCGTAAAATGAAGCAGTTTCTTGATTTTTTACCGCTGGTTGTTTTCTTCGCGTTCTACAAAATTTATGACATCTATGCGGCAACTGCGGCGCTCATCGTCGCCACGGCGATTGTGCTTATTTATAGCTGGGTTCGCTTCCGGAAAGTTGAGAAGATGGCCCTGATCACCTTTGTTCTGGTGGTCGTTTTCGGTGGTCTGACGCTGTTCTTCCACAATGATGAGTTTATTAAATGGAAGGTCACTGTCATTTACGCTCTGTTTGCCGGTGCTTTGTTGGTTAGCCAATGGGTAATGAAAAAGCCACTGATTCAACGGATGCTGGGTAAAGAACTCACTCTACCGCAGCCAGTGTGGTCGAAACTGAATCTGGCCTGGGCAGTCTTCTTTATTCTTTGCGGCCTGGCGAATATCTACATCGCATTCTGGCTACCACAAAACATTTGGGTCAACTTCAAAGTGTTCGGTCTGACCGCCCTCACCTTAATCTTCACACTGTTAAGCGGTATTTATATCTACCGCCATATGCCGCAGGAAGATAAGTAATAAAACACATAAAATACAAATACGAATCAAACAATTAGATTACATTTAAATGTGTAATTATGATTAAAAGCACGCTTTAATGTACACTTTGTACGAAGCGTGCTTTTTTTAAGATGCGTTATGCGTAGCTCCGCTTTACCGCCTCGCTGACTTCCATCATCATACCGCTGTTTCAAAATCATAAAGTTTTGGTGCGCACCTGTTTTTTCTCCCAGCCCTATACTTTCAGTCTGACATCTGTGTAGTGGCATAGTGAATTTGGCCACCTGAATAGAGGTGATATCATCACCTCATAGTCAAAACAGGTGACATTATGACCGGACGTAACAGACGCAATTTTAGCCCCGAGTTTCGCCTCGAGGCTGCCCAGCTTGTACTCGATCAGCATTACACCGTTGCCGCCGCTGCCACTGCGATGAATGTCGGCAAATCCACGATGGATAAATGGGTTCGACAACTGAAAGAAGAGCGAGCGGGAAAATCACCCATAGCTTCACCCATGACACCTGAGCAGATTGAAATACGTGAGTTGAAGAAAAGACTTCAACGCGTTGAAATGGAAAGGGATATATTAAAAAAGGCTACCGCGCTCTTGATGTCAGACTCCCTGAACAATTCTCATTAGTTGAGAAACTCAGGGCGCGGTTTCCTGTTGCCGTTGTATGCAGCGTGTTTGGGGTTCATCGCAGCAGCTATAAATACTGGCGGCAGCCAAAGAAGCCTGATGTCACGCGCGTGTCATTACTCAGTCTTGTTCGTGAAAGCTATCGCGAAAGTAATGGTTCCGCAGGTGCACGTAATATTACCGCGATGGTCACAACTAAAGGCGTAAAACTGAGTCGCTGGCGGGCAGCAAAACTGATGAAAGAACTTAATCTCATCAGCTGTCAGCTGCCTGGCCATCGATATAGAAAGGCGTCTAAGGAACACGTAGAGATCGCCAGTTTGCAGTAACAGAGCCTAATCAGGTCTGGTGTGGCAATGTGACTTATATCTGGACGGGTAAACGTTGGGCTTATTTAGCCGTTGTGCTTGATCTGTTTTCCCGTAAACCGGTTGGCTGGGCGATATCATTTTTCCCGGACTCTGCACTGTGTCCATGGCCAGGGAAGCGTGAGGAAAGCCCGCTAATTTGCTGTATCACTCGGATCAAGGTAGCCACTATACCAGTAGAAATTTCAGACAGTTACTGTGGAGAAATCAGATAAAACAAAGCCTGAGTCGCTGGGGAAATTGCTGGGATAACAGCCCGATGGAACGTTTTTTTAGAAGCCTGAAAACGGAGTGGATACCGGATAATGGATACGCTAATTTTAGCAAAACCAGCGCAGCGATGACAAACTACATCACGGGATATTACAGCCAGCTCAGATCTCATCAATATAACGGTGGTTTGACGCCGAATGAATCAGAACGATTGTTCTGGAAAAACTCTAAAGCCGTGGCCAATTTTTGTTGACCACTACAAGAGTAATAGCCTTCTCGTCGGTGGACTTGCAACCAACTAAAGCAAATAAAATAATAAAGCTCCTGTTAAAACCAGCTTATTTTTGCTCATTTTGACTTCCCTTTATTTATATTTATCGCAGACATTAGTTAACCAAATCACGTGCAGCGTCACAATAGTTAAATTACTCATCATTTCTTATGGCAATTAGTTTCCTGTTAATTTTATCATCCATAAACTAACTTAACAAAGCTGACAGACTAACTAAATTAAAGTACCCTTTTTCACTCGCATGGCGCTTGCTGTGCCTTAATTGTTCAACTTGTAACATCTTTAGAAAAAAAGAAGATATGAAACTCATAAAACCTTCGTCTTTACTTATGCTATCGCTTTTACTGGGAACTGGGGGCGTTCATGCCCACGATAAGCAAACGCTGCTACAAGCTGCTGAAGCTGGGGATATCTCTGCCCAGAGCCAGTTAGGCATCGACTATATGAAGGGCATTAATGGTTTTGATCAGAACTACGGCGAAGCCCTAAAATGGCTTAAGCAGGCATCATCAAAAGGCGATAAAGAAGCGTTTAATGCACTTGGAATAATGTATGCTTTTGGACAAGGTGTTGAACTAGATATCGCTAAGGCAGCCGATTATTTTAAAAAGGCGGGAGACGTAGCGCAAGGTAATGCTTATTACAATTTGGGTGTCATCTATAATAAAGGACTACTCGGAAAAGCTGATCCTGACCGTGCCCAAAAATACTTAAAACTTGCGGAAGATGTTGGAAATCCCTCCGCCATGGTCTATTTGGGAACTTTATATCAGTTCGGGAAAGGAGTTCCTAAAGATGATAAAAAAGCGTTTGATTACTATAAAAAAGCCTCACGATACCATGAACCAAAAGCGATATATCATCTTGCAAAGATGTACGAGGATGGGCTAGGTGTGGAGCAAAATCATGGGATGGCACGGCAACTATACCAAAAAGCAGCAGACCTAGATTATGTACCAGCAATGACTAATCTCGGATTTATGCTTACAAATTCTATCGGTGGTAGAGGCGACTACGCAAAGGCACGAAGCTATTTAGAAAAAGCGGTTGCTGCAGGTAGCGAAAATGCTATGAACAACCTTGCCTACATCTATCTTAACGGTCTAGGTGTCAAAAAAGACTACCGGAAAGCAAGTGACCTTTATAAAGCTGCATGTGATAAGGGAGAGAAAGCTAGTTGCTCTGCCATTGCCGAAATGAAACAAGAAGGCAAATATCACGCTCCGTCGAAAGAAAATAAAACCAAGAATAATACACAGATTGCAGGAACACAGCGACTCATTGCGAAATCAATTGATCAGGGCGTTAACGCAACATTTACCTGGCAAGGTGATGACGCTATATTCACTGCCAATGGTGGAGAAGTTGATTGTACCTTCCTGAAAGATTTTTCAGAGAAAGGAGGCAATCTGGCGACAACATTTGTTTGCTCTAATAACGTTCAAATCATCCTGAAGCAATTCAGAGATACCAAGAATGCCTACCTTGCTGTTATGACTGACAACTTCAATACTGAAGTTAAATCATTTTCGGTCAATGTGTACGTGAGCGAAAAATAAAAATGTGTTATCGCCTGTTAAGCACCTATCAGGAGAATGATACAGTTTTCTAACACTTTCCGGGAAGCGGCAATATGCAAATCGCCGCCATCCCCGATTATTTAAAAAAATCAGTTAATGATTGCCGCTGTACGCCACGGAGATTCAACATCAGATCCGTGGCTATAGTTGGCGCTCAGGTAGCCACTATTATCCTCAGCAAATTTAGTGCGTATCCCGGTCTGATAAATACTTTTTTCCTGACACATCATTAACGAAATTGCCGTCACTGTTGACTTTGACCCGTTTGTTATCCGCAAACTCCTCTGTGTACGGATCTACATAGGCGTGCTTACCTTCGACACAGTATCGTAAGTCAAAATACTTTGCCATTTCTGGCGATATGTGCCGCTCAACCGGATAATCTGGAAGACGGCCACCTATAGGAAGTTCGTAATGACGAGGGAGTTCGACTGGTCCCTCCAACTCGACGTTGCTTGCGAGCACAATCTCTTCTTTCTTTGGTGTCTCCCCCTGGAAAGAAGTGCGTTCTGAACATATTTTTCGAACTGTCGCCGTGATTTGCCACTGTTGTGCTTTAGGAACACAGCTTATTAAATTGTATTTCTTTGGGATGGTCGCCAGCAAAACATTTACCAACTCCATTGGTCAGATTGAAATAGACCTTCCTGTTGGAACTGCCACACTGTATCTCCTCTGTTCTCATTTGGAAAATCATAGTAGCATCGCGCCTGTGATTTTCCTTTTATGTCGGTTTTACCATGTCTACAACACCTAACGTCCCTCAGGGCGATCTTGTTTTACGTACTTTAGCCATGCCTGCCGATACCAATGCCAATGGCGATATCTTTGGTGGTTGGTTGATGTCGCAGATGGATATTGGCGGTGCCATTCTGGCAAAAGAAATTGCCCACGGTCGTGTCGTGACCGTGCGGGTTGAAGGAATGACTTTCTTACGGCCAGTTGCGGTTGGTGATGTGGTGTGCTGCTATGCGCGCTGTGTCCAAAAAGGGACGACATCAGTCAGCATTAATATTGAAGTATGGGTGAAGAAAGTGGCGTCTGAACCAATTGGGCAGCGCTATAAAGCGACAGAAGCGTTATTTAAGTATGTTGCCGTCGACCCAGAAGGAAAGCCTCGTGTCTTACCTGTAGAGTAATAATCAAAAGCCTCCAGGCTGGAGGCTTTTGATTTTCTGGTTATTGAATTTCGGTGGTGCCGTTAATTTTAAACAGAATGTTCACCACAATCCCACTTCCGGGTTTGCCCGGCTCATAACGCCATCTGCGCATCGCGTTTTTCACTTCGCGTTCAAACATGTTCGCCGGTTTGGCTGAAAGAATTTGTACGTTATCCACGCGCCCATCCGGCGTGACGTCAAATTTAACTTTAACCTGCCCTTCAATGCGTAGTGCCTGCGCGCGCGCCGGATACTGCGGCTGATTACGGCTTAATGCCCGGGGACCAGACGCCACACTTGTTACCGGCTTGCTGGTTGCTGCCGTTGCTGTGCTTGATGTCGGGCGCGCAGGTGCCGTATTTTCAAACGGTGACGCCGGACGCGACTCGACCGGTTTAACATCGCGTTTGGGCTGTTCCTGCACCTTTTTCACCGGCTTCGGTTTTGGCTTAGGTTTCGGCTTCGGCTTTTCAATGACCACCGGTGCTTCTTTTGGCGGTTCTGGTATCGGCTCAGGCTCCGGCTCAGGCTCCACCACGGGTTCCGGCGGCGGTTGAACGGCTTGAGGCGGCTCAAGTTCAGCCGGGGCAACCATGGTGACAGAAATCGGCTGCGCGGGCGCAGGTAGTTCAATAACCTGATGTACCGAGGTATAGAGTAGACCCGCCACAACAGCACCATGAATGCAGACCGAAAGTAATGTCGGCCAGGGAAAGCGGCGAGGTAAATCAAGGGTCATTGAAGTCATAATCGTTTCAGTAAAAAAACCAGGCCTCGATTTTAAATGCAAATAGCAATCATATTCAATAAGGCAAGGCGATCAGGATCAGTGAAAACGCAATTTTTGGCGCTATTAACCTTACTTTTAGTGCAGCCTTAACAAAGACATCATCTTTCCGTTGCAGATCTTCGCCCTTTCAAATAACGTACTTTATAACTTTTCCGAACAAGGAGTTGTGCCCGTGTTGTATGTTATTTACGCTCAAGACAAAGCCGATAGCCTCGAAAAACGCCTTTCCGTTCGTCCGGCACATTTAGCTCGTTTGCAGTTACTGCATGATGAAGGGCGTCTGCTGACTGCCGGTCCAATGCCAGCGGTAGACAGTAACGATCCAGGTGCTGCAGGATTCACTGGCTCAACCGTTATTGCTGAATTTGAATCGCTGGAAGCAGCCCAGGCCTGGGCAGACGCCGATCCGTACGTGGCGGCGGGTGTCTATGAGCAAGTTTCCGTGAAACCCTTTAAGAAAGTGTTCTGAATATCAACGTCCAGGGGCGCGGTGACAGAAACCGTGCTCTTGTTATTTCTTTATATTTACCAATGTCCCAATCCACCACCACAAACAGATAATAACTTTATCTGTATCTCCCTATATACCCTCGGCATCTCCGCCGAAAAATGACAAAATTTCTCTGCCTGACACGGTATTGATCAATCAAAACCTTTGATTGCTGCGGATAAAGTCATCTACTATGGTTTAACACATTCACGTGCTGCATGTTTTTTCACATTCTGTTCGCGTGAAAATAATTAAACAAAATTGTGGTTACAGAGGTATCAGTGAGTCACTGGGCTACATTCAAGCAAACAGCGGTAAATTTATGGGTGACCCTGCGGCACGATGTTATCGCGCTGGCGGTCCTTTTAAATGGATTGCTTATTTTTAAAACAATCTATGGCATGTCGGTCAATCTGCTCGATATTTTTCATATCAAAGCATTTTCAGAGTTGGATCTCTCCTTGCTGGCCAACGCCCCACTATTTATGCTTGGCGTCTTTCTTGTCCTGAACTCTATTGGCTTACTGTTCCGGGCAAAGCTGGCATGGGCTATCAGTATCATTTTATTGCTGATAACGCTGATTTACACCCTGCACTTTTATCCCTGGCTGAAATTCAGCATTGGTTTTTGCATTTTTACGCTGGTGTTTTTGCTGATACTGCGCAAAGACTTCTCCCACAGTAGCGCCGCAGCCGGGACAATTTTTGCTTTTATTAGTTTTACGACGTTACTGTTTTACTCTACCTACGGCGCACTTTATTTAAGCGAAGGTTTTAACCCGCGAATAGAGAGCCTAATGACCGCGTTCTATTTTTCGATAGAGACTATGTCGACCGTGGGATACGGCGATATCGTCCCGGTTTCTGAATCAGCGCGCCTGTTTACTATTTCGGTCATTATTTCCGGTATTACCGTTTTTGCCACCTCCATGACCTCGATTTTCGGCCCGCTTATCCGCGGAGGATTCAATAAACTTGTGAAAGGAAATAATCATACAATGCATCGTAAAGATCACTTTATTGTTTGCGGGCACTCTATTCTGGCAATCAACACGATTCTGCAACTGAATCAACGCGGACAAAACGTAACTGTTATCAGCAACTTACCAGAAGATGACATCAAACAACTTGAGCAACGATTAGGCGACAATGCTGATGTTATTCCCGGAGACAGTAATGACAGTTCGGTATTAAAGAAAGCGGGAATTGATCACTGTCGGGCTATTCTGGCGTTAAGTGATAATGACGCTGATAACGCTTTTGTCGTTTTGTCGGCTAAAGATATGAGCAAAGATGTTAAAACCGTGCTTGCCGTCAGTGATAGCAAAAACCTGAATAAGATTAAGATGGTGCATCCGGATATCATTCTTTCACCGCAGCTATTTGGTAGCGAGATACTGGCGCGTATTCTCAATGGCGAAGAAATTAATAATGATATGCTCGTCTCGATGTTGCTGAACTCCGGGCATGGCATTTTCAGCGAAAACAATGACGACGAAACCAAAACTGACAACACTGAATCTGCGCAAAAATAGGTTTTAAAGGCGGAAAAATAATCTTAATGGGCACCGCGTTGGTGCCCAGAACATTTAGATATTGTAGATCGCAAACAATAACGAGTTTCGCTGTTTGTTTAGAATGCACTTCCTGATGCTGTGGATACGCATATTTCGGCGCGACTGCCCCTCAAGCCAACGCGATTTCCGTCGGCTAGCCTGACGCTGCATGCGCCAGCGCCCCACTTCCGTTCTACTCCGCTTCATGTTAACTACTCTATGCAATAACAGAGCGGTTATTATACCCCCGGTCCCGACGCTGACCAGTGCTTTTACCGCGTTTTTATTTGCCAGATGAATCCATATGCGTAAACTCATAACAATGCGCTTTCAAAAGGATTTCTAATCTATGACAACCGTTTATACGTTGGTGAGTTGGTTGGCCATTCTGGGATACTGGTTGCTCATTGCAGGCGTAACTTTACGCATTCTAATGAAACGACGCGCAGTTCCCTCCGCTATGGCCTGGCTGTTGATCATTTACATTCTGCCGTTGGTCGGCATTATTGCTTATCTGGCCGTTGGCGAACTTCACTTAGGCAAACGCCGCGCCGAACGCGCCAGAGCGATGTGGCCTTCCACGGCAAAATGGCTTAACGATCTTAAAGCCTGTAAGCATATTTTTGCTGAAGAAAATAGCAGCGTCGCTGGGCCGTTATTCAAACTCTGCGAGCGTCGTCAGGGGATCGCCGGGGTCAAGGGTAATCAGCTGCAACTGATGACCGAGTCTGATGATGTGATGCAGGCGTTAATCCGCGACATTCAACTCGCTCGCCATAACATTGAGATGGTGTTTTATATCTGGCAACCAGGCGGTATGGCAGACCAGGTGGCAGAATCGTTGATGGCCGCCGCACGACGCGGTATTCATTGCCGATTAATGCTCGATTCTGCGGGGAGTGTTGCTTTTTTCCGTAGCCCGTGGCCAGAGTTAATGCGAAATGCCGGTATCGAAGTAGTCGAATCCTTAAAGGTTAACCTGATGCGCGTATTCTTACGCCGCATGGACCTTCGCCAGCACCGCAAGATGATCATGATCGATAACTACATCGCCTATACCGGTAGCATGAATATGGTCGATCCCCGTTTCTTCAAACAGGATGCGGGCGTAGGACAATGGATTGATCTGATGGCACGCATGGAAGGCCCTATCGCCACCGCGATGGGAATTATCTACTCTTGCGACTGGGAGATTGAGACGGGGAAACGTATTTTACCACCACCGCCTGATGTCAATATTATGCCGTTTGAGCAGGCCAGCGGTCATACGATTCATACCATCGCTTCCGGCCCAGGTTTCCCGGAAGACCTGATCCACCAGGCTTTGCTGACTGCCGCTTATTCAGCTCGGGAATATTTAATAATGACGACGCCCTACTTCGTCCCCAGCGATGACTTACTTCACGCAATCTGCACGGCGGCGCAACGCGGGGTTGATGTCAGTATTATTCTGCCCCGGAAAAATGACTCAATGCTGGTAGGCTGGGCCAGTCGCGCATTCTTTACTGAACTACTTGCTGCTGGGGTTAAAATTTATCAGTTTGAAGGTGGGTTACTGCATACCAAGAGCGTGCTGGTCGATGGCGAATTAAGTCTGGTTGGCACCGTTAATCTCGATATGCGTAGTCTATGGCTGAATTTTGAAATCACGCTGGCTATCGACGATAAAGGTTTTGGGGCCGATCTGGCTGCCGTTCAGGACGACTATATCTCGCGCTCGCGTCTGCTTGATGAGCGGCTGTGGTTAAAACGTCCACTCTGGCAGCGTGTCGCCGAGCGACTGTTTTACTTCTTCAGTCCGTTACTGTAAAACGTGGCCAACAGATGTTAAACAGGTAGTGACTATGGATATGGATTTAAACAATCGCCTGACTGAAGATGAAACGCTTGAGCAGGCCTATGATATTTTTCTCGAACTGGCCGCTGATAATCTCGATCCGGCTGATATTCTGCTGTTCAATCTTCAGTTTGAAGAACGCGGCGGCGCAGAGTTATTCGATCCGGCGGAAGACTGGCTGGAACATGTGGATTACGATCTGAATCCAGACTTCTTTGCCGAAGTGGTGATTGGTCTGGCGGACAGTGAAGACGGCGAAATCAACGATATTTTCGCCCGTATTTTGTTATGCCGCGAAAAAGATCACAAACTTTGCCATATCATCTGGCGCGAATAAATAATCGCTTTGGGCGTGATAAAGGGCTGACGGTTGTCAGCCCTTTTTGTTTTAAAGCGGATCGACTTTCAGGCAAGAAACGGCATGTCTGAAACTTCCCTCCAGTACTGGCCGTGTTTTGGCACACTCCGGACCGGCAATCGGGCAACGAGTGCGGAACACACAACCAGAAGGCGGGTTGATGGGCGACGGTAATTCCCCTTCCAGTAACTGGATAGATTTATTCTTCTCCAAATCAGGATCTGGAATGGGAACTGCCGACATCAATGCTTTGGTATAGGGATGCAACGGATTGTGGTAGACCTCATCATATGTCCCTAACTCTACCGCATGGCCGAGATACATCACCAGTACACGATCGGAAATGTGTTTTACAACGGCCAGATCGTGAGCGATAAAGATTAATGACAATCCCATCTCACGTTGCAGCTGCTGGAGTAAATTCACCACCTGCGCCTGTATTGACACATCCAGGGCCGACACCGGTTCGTCGCAGATAATCAGCTTCGGTTCGAGGATCAGCGCACGCGCAATCCCGATACGCTGACACTGACCTCCTGAGAACTCATGCGGATAACGGTTAATCAGGTTAGGCAATAACCCAACTTTCATCATCATCGATTTCACGCGTTCGCGAACTTCCTGACGTGACATTTTCGGATGATAAGTACGCAACGGTTCAGCAATAATCTCACCGATGGTCATACGTGGATTCAACGACGCCAACGGATCCTGGAAAATCATCTGAATATCACTGCGGACGGCACGCCATTGATCGGGTTTCATGCCCAGCAACTCTTTACCTAACCAGGCAACACGACCGTCAGTGGCTTTGACCAAACCGATGATGGCACGGGCAAAGGTGGATTTTCCGCATCCCGATTCCCCTACGACACCTAATGTTTCTCCTTCGTACAGGCGAAGCGTAACGCCATCGACCGCTTTCAGCGTTTTTGCGGGTTGCCAGAACCACTGTTTGCCGTCTTTGATCTCAAAGTGCACTTTCAGGTCGGCGATTTCGAGGAGGACTTTTCTTCCTTCGGTTACAGCATTCATAACAGCTCCTCCACCGGCTTAAAGCAGGCACGCAGTCGGCCTGGTGTGAATTCTTCCAGCGGTGGCGCGCTACTGCAAATCTCCATCGCATACGGACAACGCGGCTGGAACGGGCAACCTTTCGGCAAACGTAGCAGGTTTGGCGGGTTACCCGGGATGGTCAACATCGTTTCACCTTCCGCATCAAGACGCGGCACCGCATTGAGTAAACCAATAGAATAAGGATGAACGGGCTCATAAAAGACATCGCGCGCGTTGCCATATTCCATCGTGCGCCCAGCGTACATTACCAGCACTTTGTCACAGATCCCCGCTACCACGCCGAGATCGTGCGTGATCATGATAATGGCAGTATTAAATTCCCGCTTCAGTTCATTCAATAGCGTCATGATCTGCGCCTGTACGGTCACGTCCAGCGCAGTAGTGGGTTCATCGGCAATCAGCAATTTAGGTCGACACAGTAACGCCATCGCAATCATCACACGCTGACGCATGCCGCCAGAAAACTCATGAGGGAACATCTTCATGCGCTTACGCGCTTCTGGCATTTTCACCGCATCGAGCATTCGTACCGATTCTTCAAACGCTTCAGCCCTACCCATATCTTTATGCAGCATCAGCACTTCCATCAACTGCTCGCCGACGCGCATGTAGGGATTTAACGAGGTCATCGGGTCCTGAAAAATCATCGAAATTTGTTCAGCGCGCAGTTTATTAAGTTCACGTTCTGGCAGATTGAGGATTTCGCGCCCATTAAAGGTTGCCGATCCGCCAATGCGTCCGTTAGCTGCCAGCAGTCCCATTAAAGCAAACGCGGTTTGCGACTTACCGGAACCGGATTCGCCAACGATACCCAGCGTTTCCCCGGCACGCAGGGAAAAATTTAAATCATTGACCGCCGTGACGTCGCCGTCCGGGGTGCTAAATGTCACTCGCAAATCTTTCACGTTCAGCAGTGCGTCAGCCTGTTGCTGTGCGAGCGGCACGGTTGCAGTTTCAATTACGCTCATGGCTGCACTCCTTAACGATCTTTCGGGTCGAGGGCATCACGCAAGCCATCGCCGATAAAGTTGAAACAAAACAGTGTCACCACAAGGAAACCTGCCGGAAATAGCAGCAACCACGGAGAGACTTCCATCGAGTTCGCGCCATCACTAAGCAATGCGCCCCAACTGCTTAACGGCTCTTGCGTACCCAGTCCCAGGAAGCTAAGAAAAGACTCAAAGAGGATCATGCTGGGTACCAGCAGAGAGGCATAGACCACCACCACACCAAGCACGTTCGGCACAATGTGGCGAATCACAATGCCGGGCGTAGATACACCGCCAACTTGTGCCGCCTCAATAAACTCTTTGCGCTTCAGACTAAGGGTTTGACCACGCACGATACGTGCCATGTCCAGCCAGGAAACCATCCCAATCGCCACGAAAATCAGCAGGATGTTTTGACCGAAAAAGGTCACCAACAAAATGACGAAGAACATGAATGGAAAGGAGTTGAGGATTTCCAGCAGACGCATCATTACCGAATCCACCTTGCCGCCAAGATAACCGGAAAGCGAACCGTAAAGCGTTCCTACGACTACTGCCACCAGCGCAGCAGCAACACCAACCATTAATGAGATGCGCCCACCAATTGCAACGCGCACCAGCAGATCGCGACCGGAAGAGTCGGTACCAAAGTAGTGACCGGATTCCATATCCGGGGCGCTGGACATCATCGCCCAGTCGGTGTCGTCATAGGCAAATTGCGAGAGCATCGGCGCCAGGATAACAAACAGTGCAATAAGTACCAGTACAATCAGACTGGCCACTGCTGCACGGTTATGCATAAAACGTCGACGTGCGTCCTGCCATAGGCTGCGGCCTTCGACCTCCAGCTTTTCACTGAAATTCTCCAGCGTCTCGCTGTTTTTCTTACTTAACATCATCGCGAGCTCCAGTATCAGTAACGGATTTTCGGGTCGATAACCGCATACAACACATCGACAATAGCATTGAACAGAATGGTTAAAGCACCAACCAGAATGGTCAGGCTTAACACCAATGAATAGTCACGGTTCAACGCACCATTAACAAACAATTGCCCGATGCCCGGCAAACCGTAAATGGTTTCGATAACCATAGAACCGGTGATAATGCCAACAAATGCGGGTCCCATATAAGAAAGCACCGGTAGCAACGCAGGCTTTAATGCGTGGCGAAAAATAATGCGCCGCATGGGCAGACCTTTCGCGCGTGCGGTACGAATGAAGTTGGAGTGTAAAACTTCAATCATTGATCCACGCGTAATGCGCGCAATACTGGCGATATATGCCAGTGATAAGGCAACCATCGGTAGGATCATAAATTTCAGCGCCCCACCATTCCAGCCACCGCCCGGTAGCCAATGCAAAATGATCGCGAATATCATGACTAATAACGGCGCAACGACAAAGCTTGGTATAACCACTCCCGTCATAGCCAATCCCATGACGGTATAGTCCCATTTGGTGTTTTGTTTTAATGCGGCAATAACCCCCGCGCTAACGCCCAACACAACCGCAAGTAAAAACGCAGCAGCCCCTAATTTTGCCGAAACCGGAAAGCTAGACGCCACCAGATCATTGACCGAATAATCTTTATATTTAAATGAAGGACCAAAATCGCCATGAGCCAGTTGTTTCAGATAGCTGAAATACTGCGTCATGATTGGATCATTAAGATGATATTTCGCTTCAATATTAGCCATTACTTCTGGCGGTAACGTACGCTCGCCGGTAAAGGGACTCCCCGGCGCGAGACGCATCATAAAGAACGAAATAGTAATGAGAATAAATAGCGTCGGAATCGCTTCCAGACAGCGACGTAGAATAAATTTTAACATTGCCGTACCTTCTGGCCTGTGCCTTCTGTAATGCGATAAAAAGCAGACACCGTGGAGCAGGATACACCTGCCCCACGCATTGCCATTAGTGCTTCACAATGTACATATTTCGGGTGTAGGTATTATCCAACGGATCTTTACCGGTATAGCCCCCAACCCACGGTTTTACCAGACGCGCGTTCACGTAGTAATAAACCGGAACAATGGCCGAATCTTTATCCAACTGTTGCTCTGCTTTCGTGTACAGCGCCGTGCGTTGCGCCTCGTCTGTAGCTTTCAGGGTTTCCGCCATAATGCTGTCAAAGGCCGGACTCTTATAATGCGCGGTGTTCATCGAACTGTTCGACAGCATAGTGTTCAGGAAGGAAGTTGGTTCATTATAGTCTGCACACCAACCTGCGCGGGCCACATCAAAAGTGCCCTGGTGGCGGGTATCGAGGAATGTTTTCCATTCCTGGTTAACCAGTTTAACGTTCACGCCGATATTTTTCTTCCACAGTGAAGAAGCGGCAATCGCCAGCTTTTTATGCAGATCGGACGTGTTATATAACAGATTAATCGTTAGCGGTTTGTCTGCGGTATAGCCCGCTTCTGCCAGCAGTTTTTTCGCTTCTTCGTTACGTTTTTCCTGGCTCCAGCCAAACCATTCTGGTTGCGTCAGTTTTGCACCATCAGTGTATGGCGGTGTGTAACCATAGGCCGGCATATCACCCTGCGCTTTGACTTTATTAACAATGATATCGCGATCCATGCCCAGTTTCAGTGCGGTACGAACACGCACATCATTAAATGGCGGTTTCTGGTTGTTAATCTCGTAATAGTAAGTGCACAGATATGGATCAACATGAACTTCGTCCGGGATTTCTTTTTTCAGTTTCTGGAACAGTTCGATCGGCATGTTGTTATAAGTCATATCGATTTCGCCACTACGATAGCGGTTAACATCGGTGACTTCAGAAGCGATCGGTAAATAGGTCACCTGGTTAATTACCGTTTTAGCGTTATTCCAGTAGGTCGGGCTGCGCTCAAGAACGATACGTTCGTTAACGACCCAATCTTTTAATGTATAGGCGCCGTTAGTAACGATGTTGCCTGGCTGGGTCCATTTTTCGCCAAATTTCTCAATGGCGGCTTTTGGCACCGGGGAAGTAGACGGGTGAACCAGTAACTTATAGAAGTACGGAACAGGTTCACTTAAGGTGACTTCTAATGTGTGGTCATCGAGGGCTTTAACACCGAGATCGGTAATCGGTTTCTTCCCTTCCAGTATTTCATCAATACCCGCGATATGCCCGTATTGTAAGTAGCTTGCGTAGGGAGATGCAGTATTCGGATCAACCGAACGTTGCCAGCTATACACAAAGTCTTGTGCCGTGACCGGCGTGCCGTCGGACCATTTAGCATCTTTACGCAGGTGGAACGTCCAGACTTTAGCGTCTTTGTTGTCCCAGGATTCAGCCACGCCAGGGGCCGGATGACCATCAAGATCGCTAACCAGCAAACCTTCAAACAGGTCACGGCTGATATTAGACTCAGGAACCCCTTCAATTTTGTGCGGATCTAATGACTGAACTTCAGAACCATTGTTGCGAACCAGCGTTTGTTTTTCCGCCAGTGTGACACCTGCGGGTACATCAGCTGCCAGTGCGATATTCCCTGCCATAAGCGCAGCCAGAACGCCTGCTGCCACTAAACTTCTCTTGGTGATGTTGGTCATTGTGTTTTGGACTCCCTCATTATAATTACTGGTTTTTACCAGCATGTGTTATCCCGGATTAGGATACCTGTACAGCTCGGAGACTTTTTACTGTCAGGTTGCTTTATCGTTACTCATTGCTATCACCGACTTTATTTATTCTGGTGATTCAGATGACCACCTTATGTCGATTCTTACTGTGTCTCCCCTGTCGAGACACATTATTTTTTGCAGCGTCTTTTAATTGCAAATAATTCTCATTGCCAATAAAAATCGCCAGACGGTTGGCCGAAAAGTATCAAATGCCCTTCTTGCTCGCCAATACATTTTGCAAAATTGTTACGCAATTCTCTTTTCTAACCATAACAGTACGTATACACCTCATCACAAAACAAATAAAATTATTTAAAAACAAAGAGATAAGATTATGGAATGTCGTACTATCTTTTCTGGTTACAGCCCAAATAGAAATACACACAATAATTTAACAATTGAATACTATTTAGCACTTTTCTCTGCCAAAGGCAGTAGAATTACTAATATCATTTCAATTATTCTTCAGCAAGGCCCTGGATTATGATGTGATGAAAATAACATGATGATGCAGATCACCAGATAAGGATAGTCTTATAACTATCTGTAAAATTGAAAAAATTATCTATTTCTTTTGTTAACTGTGTTGGTTTAAGTAGAAATAATGATGAAAGAAACGGAGCATCGTGACTCCGTTTCATATGAAAGGAATTAATTGAGCAGACCAGGGAAAATCCCTTTGATACCATTGACGATAAATTCAATCCCTAATGCCATTAGCAATAACCCCATAATACGGGTAATGACGTTGATGCCTGTCTGACGCAGAACCCTCACCAGCCAGGGAGCCATACGGAATAAACCCCAGCAACATAAAGCGAACAGCGCGATTGCCACAAAAAAACCGAACAGATAACCGACGCTGTGATAACGCGTTCCCCATACGATGGTTGAACTGATTGCCCCTGGTCCTGCCATCAGAGGTAATGCGAGCGGTACAACACCAATGCTTTCACGAATTGCGGTTTCTGATTTTTCTTGTTTGTTCTGTTTATCCTCGCCAAGCTTACCGCTGATCATCGACATTGCAATTGTCACGACCAGTATGCCGCCCGCGATGCGGAATGAATCAATAGATATTCCAAAAAGTTGCAGAATCGTGTCGCCGAGAAACAGTGCGATCCACAAAATAATGGCTACCGACAAGTTGGCGGTCAGATTTGTTTTGTTTCTCGCTGCCGCTGTCTGATAGCTGGTCATACTGATGAACACGGGGATGATCCCTACCGGGTTAACCAGCGCAAATAACCCGATGAAAAACTTAAAATAAACGGGAAAATCAAAAAGTGTCTGAATCACGGTTAGCTCCGAAGCAAAAGCCGGATAATGTTATCTTTGAACAAGGGTAAAAATACGTGCTGACAATACGCCTTTTGTCAGCATTTTTCACCTCCTAACTATCTAAAATTCCTATCATTCATTATTGTTATCTAGTCGTACAAAACATGCTAAGGTAGCCAACAATTAATACTACAATTTATTAACCATTAGCTATTATGGCTAAAAGCGGAGCTGAAAGGTGTCAGCTTCGCGAAATCTTGATCTGGATCACTTAATCGGTACCCAGAAGTGAGTAATCTTGCTTACGCCACCTGGAAGTGACGCATTAGAGATTAATAACTCTAATGTTTAAACTCTTTTAGTAAATCACAGTGAGTGTGAGCACAAGTAAGATTTTGATTTTCAAAGGTTAAGCAAATCATCATCGCACTGACTATACTCTCGTATTCGAGCAGATGATTTACTAAAAAAGTTTAACATTATCAGGAGAGCATTATGGCTGTTACTAATGTCGCTGAACTTAACGCACTCGTAGAGCGTGTAAAAAAAGCCCAGCGTGAATATGCCAGTTTCACTCAAGAGCAAGTAGACAAAATCTTCCGCGCCGCCGCTCTGGCTGCCGCAGATGCTCGAATCCCACTCGCAAAAATGGCCGTTGCCGAATCCGGCATGGGTATCGTTGAAGATAAAGTGATCAAAAACCACTTTGCTTCTGAATATATCTATAACGCCTATAAAGATGAAAAGACCTGCGGTGTTCTGTCTGAAGACGACACTTTCGGCACCATCACTATCGCTGAACCAATCGGTATTATCTGCGGTATCGTTCCAACAACTAACCCGACTTCAACCGCTATCTTCAAATCTCTGATTAGCCTGAAGACTCGTAACGCCATCATTTTCTCACCACACCCGCGTGCTAAAGATGCAACCAACAAAGCTGCTGATATCGTTCTGCAGGCTGCTATCGCTGCTGGTGCACCAAAAGATCTGATTGGCTGGATCGATCAACCGTCTGTTGAACTCTCCAACGCACTGATGCACCACCCTGACATTAACCTGATCCTTGCGACCGGTGGTCCAGGCATGGTTAAAGCCGCATACAGCTCCGGTAAACCGGCGATCGGTGTAGGCGCAGGCAACACCCCGGTTGTTATTGATGAAACTGCTGATATCAAACGCGCAGTTGCATCCGTACTGATGTCCAAAACCTTCGACAACGGCGTAATCTGTGCTTCTGAACAGTCTGTTGTTGTTGTTGATTCTGTCTATGATGCTGTACGTGAGCGTTTTGCCACCCACGGCGGCTACATGCTGCAGGGCAAAGAGCTGAAAGCTGTTCAGGACGTTATCCTGAAAAATGGCGCGCTGAACGCAGCTATCGTTGGTCAGCCAGCTTATAAAATTGCTGAACTGGCAGGCTTCTCTGTACCAGAAAACACTAAGATTTTGATCGGTGAAGTGACTGTTGTTGATGAAAGCGAACCGTTCGCTCATGAAAAACTGTCCCCGACTCTGGCAATGTACCGTGCGAAAGATTTCGAAGACGCGGTAGAGAAAGCAGAGAAACTGGTTGCTATGGGCGGTATCGGTCACACATCTTGCCTGTACACCGACCAGGATAACCAGCCGGCACGCGTTTCTTACTTCGGTCAGAAAATGAAAACTGCCCGTATCCTGATCAATACCCCGGCTTCTCAGGGCGGTATCGGTGACCTGTATAACTTCAAACTCGCGCCTTCCCTGACTCTGGGTTGTGGTTCCTGGGGTGGTAACTCCATCTCTGAAAACGTTGGTCCAAAACACCTGATCAACAAGAAAACCGTTGCTAAGCGAGCTGAAAACATGTTGTGGCACAAACTTCCGAAATCTATCTACTTCCGCCGTGGCTCTCTGCCAATCGCGCTGGATGAAGTGATTACTGATGGCCACAAACGTGCGCTCATCGTGACTGACCGCTTCCTGTTCAACAACGGCTATGCTGACCAGATCACTTCTGTACTGAAAGCAGCTGGCGTAGAAACTGAAGTTTTCTTCGAAGTTGAAGCTGACCCGACTCTGAGCATCGTTCGTAAAGGTGCCGAACTGGCGAACTCCTTCAAACCAGACGTGATCATCGCGCTGGGTGGTGGTTCCCCGATGGACGCCGCGAAAATCATGTGGGTTATGTATGAACATCCAGAAACTCACTTCGAAGAACTGGCGCTGCGCTTTATGGATATCCGTAAACGTATCTACAAGTTCCCGAAAATGGGCGTGAAAGCGAAAATGATCGCCGTCACCACCACTTCCGGTACAGGTTCTGAAGTTACTCCGTTTGCGGTTGTAACCGACGATGCAACAGGTCAGAAATATCCGCTGGCAGACTATGCACTGACCCCGGATATGGCGATTGTTGACGCCAACCTGGTTATGGATATGCCGAAGTCCCTGTGTGCTTTCGGTGGTCTGGACGCAGTCACTCACGCCATGGAAGCTTATGTTTCTGTACTGGCTTCTGAGTTCTCTGATGGTCAGGCTCTGCAGGCGCTGAAACTGCTGAAAGAATATCTGCCAGCGTCCTACCACGAAGGTTCTAAAAACCCGGTAGCGCGTGAACGTGTTCACAGTGCAGCAACTATCGCTGGTATCGCGTTTGCTAACGCCTTCCTGGGTGTATGTCACTCAATGGCACATAAACTCGGCTCCCAGTTCCACATTCCGCATGGTCTGGCAAACGCCCTGCTGATTTGTAACGTTATCCGCTACAACGCGAATGACAACCCGACCAAGCAGACTGCATTCAGCCAGTACGACCGTCCGCAAGCACGTCGTCGTTATGCTGAAATTGCCGACCACCTGGGTCTGAGCGCACCGGGCGACCGTACTGCTGCGAAGATCGAGAAACTGCTGGCATGGCTGGAAACGCTGAAAGCTGAACTGGGTATTCCGAAATCTATCCGTGAAGCTGGCGTTCAGGAAGCAGACTTCCTGGCGAACGTGGATAAACTGTCTGAAGATGCATTCGATGACCAGTGCACCGGCGCTAACCCGCGTTACCCGCTGATCTCCGAGCTGAAACAGATTCTGCTGGATACCTACTACGGTCGTGATTATGTAGAAGGTGAAACTGCAGCGAAAAAAGAAGCTGCTCCGGCTAAAGCTGAGAAAAAAGCGAAGAAATCCGCTTAATCAGTAGCGCTGTCTGGCAACATAAACGGTCCCTTCTGGGGCCGTTTTTTTGTTTCAGACAAAGAACGGCTATGTAAACTCAAATAATCCAGCTGTATTAGTATTCATCATGTTTGCACTGACGGATAACGTGCACAAACCACTATAATCGACAAACAACTCTACGTCGCAGGTGGTTAAGCATCGATGCACTAAAATCGTTCTGTGGTACGTTGAGTGATGATTAAGAATAGAGAAAGGATTATGACTCAGAAGAAGTTAGTAAAACGGACTGACAGGATAAAAGCGCCCTATTCACCCTGTCAGTAAAGAAAAACTGATTAGTCGTGCCGATGATTGTCCTGAATCGCCGTCAAAGAGCCGACCTCTAACGCTTCTTTATAGTGTTTACGGCAAACCGAGACATAACGCTCATTACCACCAATAACCACCTGCTCACCTTCGTTATAAGGTCTACCCGCCAGATCAAGACGTAGCACCATACTTGCTTTGCGGCCACAAAAACAAATAGTTTTTAATTCGACCAGTTTGTCTGACCATGCCAGTAAGTATTGGCTACCAACAAACAATTCACCGCGAAAATCGGTACGCAAGCCATAACAAAGTACGGGTATATCGAGTTGATCTACAACCTCCGATAATTCATATACTTGTTGTCTGGTTAAAAACTGGCATTCATCAACCAGTACGCAATGAATTGTCTGCTGTTCGTGTTCCGCACGAATCTCATCAAATAATGATGAATTTTGGTTAAATAATTTTGCAGGAGATGACAAACCTATACGCGAGCTAACTTTCCCCGCTCCGAAACGATCATCAATTTCCGCCGTATATACGACAGTGCGCATACCGCGTTCCTGGTAATTGTATGAAGATTGCAACAATGCCGTAGACTTACCCGCATTCATTGCGGAATAGTAGAAATATAGCTGCGCCATCAGCCACAGGCCCTCAATGATATGAAATAAAGTTGGCTGAAGTTTATCATAATTCGTCAGTTTTACAGCGTAACAGTGCGCATAGAAGTAGTATATTCGTCATCCATTACGAATGGCTGGCATAATCCTTCAGAGCTATCTTTGCAACTGCCTTGCTTGTTATAAACGCGTAAATGATTCATGGTAACTATTCACAATCTTTAACTTGTTGCGCACGTAATAACCCCTGCTGGCCTCCTGGATAGAGCAATACGAAGTCCTTGCACTTATTGCGACTGTTCTACTTTTCATCATTCGCTTAATAGTGGATTTTCATAAACAGGACTAATACACAAGAGTGAAAAGGCTCTGGCGCATGTTAATCTCCACATAAAATGTGACATGAATCAGGAAGTTTTAACCTTAAGTGATGCGAAAGCATCGATGTAAATAGGGCTATATGCCACGTCATTTCTGGCTAATTTTATGAAAAGATATTTATTGTCGGTACAAAATAAAGAACATTTTTGAATTCCTTACATTCCTGGCTATTGCACAACTGAATTTAAGGCTCTATTATTACCTCAACAAACCACCCAAATATAAGTTTGAGATTACTACAATGAGCGAAGCACTTAAAATTCTGAACAACATCCGTACTCTTCGTGCGCAGGCAAGAGAATGTACACTTGAAACGCTGGAAGAAATGCTGGAAAAATTAGAAGTTGTCGTTAACGAACGTCGCGAAGAAGAAAGCGCAGCTGCTGCTGAAGTTGAAGAGCGTACTCGTAAACTGCAGCAATATCGTGAAATGCTGATCGCTGACGGTATTGACCCGAACGAACTGCTGAATAGCATTGCAGCTGTTAAATCTGGCACCAAAGCTAAACGCGCACAGCGTCCGGCTAAATATAGCTACGTTGACGAAAACGGCGAAACCAAAACCTGGACTGGCCAGGGCCGTACTCCAGCTGTGATCAAAAAAGCAATGGATGAGCAAGGTAAATCCCTCGACGATTTCCTGATCAAGCAATAATCTTTTCTTGATTATGTTTGCTTAAAATCCCGCCATTGGCGGGATTTTTTATTGTCCGCGTTAAGACTCTTTAATAAGAATACGCTATAAAAAACGGCATTGATCACTCAATGCCGTTTCGTAGAAAACATCGCAATGGATGTTACTTCTTAATGCCCATCTCTTCTTCAAGCCAGGCTTTAAATTCAGCGCCCAGTGTGTTGTGACGAATACCGTATTCAACGAAGGCCTGCATGTAACCTAATTTATTACCGCAGTCATGGCTCTTCCCTTTCATATGATAGGCTTCAACCGTTTCTTTTTCGATCAGCATATCAATCGCGTCGGTAAGCTGAATTTCATCACCTGCTCCCGGAGGAGTTTTGGCCAGCAACGGCCAAATATCAGCACTGAGAACATAGCGACCTACAATAGCAAGATTAGACGGCGCTACATCCGCTTTCGGTTTTTCTACCACGCCGACCATCGGTACACTTTCGCCAGGCGCTAAATCCACACCTTTGCAATCCACAACACCATATGCCGTCACATCAGCAACAGGCTCCACCATTATCTGGCTATGGCCAGTTTCATCAAAGCGACGAATCATCTCTGCAAGGTTATCCTGCGATAAATCGGATTCATATTCATCCAGAATAACGTCAGGTAAAATAACAGCCACAGGTTCATCACCCACTACCGGATGGGCACACAATACTGCGTGTCCCAAACCTTTCGCCAGCCCCTGACGAACTTGCATAATAGTCACGTGTGGTGGACAAATGGACTGCACCTCATCAAGCAACTGGCGTTTTACACGTTTTTCCAGCATTGCTTCCAGTTCAAAACTGGTATCGAAATGGTTTTCAATAGAGTTTTTAGATGAGTGAGTGACCAGCACAATTTCAGTAATGCCAGCCGCAATACATTCATTCACGACGTATTGAATTAATGGCTTATCGACAAGCGGCAGCATCTCTTTCGGGATGGCTTTCGTCGCCGGCAACATCCTGGTTCCTAATCCCGCAACGGGGATAACGGCTTTTTTGACTTTCGTATTAATGGCAGCCATTTAAATTCTCCTGGACTGTTCGTGTATTGAACGTGTTCATATTTCTGTGTCGCATCCCAGTATATCAGTACCCTGACGAGGCCTGGTTCCGAAAAGGAGGCGAGTTAACATAATTAAGACAATTACTTAAATGAATGGCGACGATAGTACCACCAGCCGACACCAGCGCGTAATGCAATTTTATCCCATATAATCGTTTGTTCATTCTGCAGACAACATCAAGCGCAGTCTTCCACCTGTTCCCCAAATTTGGCATTGCCAGGCATCACATCGCTGGCTCAATTGATTCAAATAGGCGTTGCCTAATGTTCCTAACGGAACACCATTACTGATTTGAATCTGGTGTTCACCGGCATTTAACGTCGCATTCAGGCCAGCGGAAACCAAAATGAGATTTTTTAATTCACGATGATAATAGCCGACTAATAGCGGGAACTGGCCGGGTAGATTGGCCTGCCGCAGTAAATGGTTTACCTGCTTCAATAACGCACCCAACTCTGGCAAACGCTGATTTTGGTGAGCAATCTGCTCCTGTAATAACCCATTAAACAGCGCACGTAATAACAAGGCGGCAAGAACGCCATTATGTCCGGCACGAGTTACATCGAGACAATAAAAAGCCAGATCGTTTTCCGAAAGAGCTGCAATATCAAGCACCAGACCCGGTTTATCAACGGCCACCAGTTGGCGATAATTAACCCGGCAATGGGAAATCACCTGCTGAACCGGCGGCTGTAATTCTTGCAATAATTTAGCAGCCGCAGCGGGATTATCCACCATCGCATCCCAGTCGCGAAAAAGCCGTTCTTCTTCCTCTACGCGCGAATTAAACATGCTGGGATAAAGACACGCAAAAACCATCTCGCGCAGACGGTTGAGATCTTTAACTGGTTTCAGTAAAACATCTTCCACTCCCAGACGTAACGCTTTCGCAATATCTGCCATATTTTCCGTAGCGGAAATCACCAGGACAGGTGTTTGGTCACCCCGGTTGCGAATATGTTCCAATAGTTTCAGGCCGTTCATTCTCGGCATTGCAATATCACATATCATTAGGTCGGGTGTGAAACCTCCCAGTAGCTCAAGGGCATCCACCCCATCAGCCGCCAGTACCGTTGTCGCTCCCAATGAGGAAAACCACGAATCCAGAAGCGAGCGAAATACCGCCTCATCTTCAACTATGAGAATCTGTTTTCCGACCAATGGCTGCGTCATGTTCTCTCCCCTGACTGGCTTTATTCAATAGTGGCATGCTATTGCCATCAGTGCCTGTCAGAATTAACTTAAGTGTAGATAAAAAATCAGGTCAAAACGTTAGTTCGAACTAGCGGTAAAAGTTCATCCATTTTCTTCTCTACCGCCAATTGTCCTGCCGAAATGGCAGCCTGCGCACGATGAAAATCGAGCGTGGAAATCTGTGGGCAAACGGGTTGAATCAGAATATCAGGCGGGTCCCCTGCCATACGGTTTCTTTTAAGGCGGTTTTCCAATACCTGAATAGAAGTAGTCATAATTTCTGTTGCTGTCGGTGCCGTGACGCTTCGACGCGCAGTAATACTACTTAGTCGCTCTTTCAGCCGCGCATGCCAGGGTAGATCATCTTCACTCTCGCCATTTTCAGCACTGACATTAAATGAAAGAAGATCTTGCTGCATTAAGTGAGCGTCGTGCTGGAGATCAACCGCAATTACGATATCTGCGCCCAATGCACGAGTAAGAGAAATAGGAATGGGATTAACGACTGCGCCATCAACAAGCCAGTAGCCGTTATGCGCGACAGGCGCCATCAGGCCCGGAATACTACATGATGCGCGAATAGCAAGATGGAGATCGCCTTCGGTAAACCATAATTCGCGCCCTGTGCTTAAGTTGGTGGCGACAGCAGCAAAGCGGCGTGAGCAATTTTCGATTTCTGTTTCCGGCATTATTTCACGATACCGATTGAACACACGCTCACCGCGCAGCAGCCCACCGCGCTGCCAGGAGAGGTCCATCAGTCGTAAAACATCCCAATAGCTAAAAGAGGTAACCCACTCTTCCAGGGCAGGTAATCGATCACATGCATAGGCTGCGCCTACCAGCGAACCAATTGAACATCCTGCGACGATATCAATTTCAATGCCCATTTTTTTAAGCGCGTTAATGACGCCAATATGCGACCATCCTCGTGCCGCACCGGATCCCAGCGCCAGCCCTATTTTTACTTTTCTCATTGTTCCTGAAAGCGTCCCCTGGAATGCAGCCGTAGCCACATCGCTACCGCTCGGTTAACATAGTGCTACTCCGGCGGTTAAAACGCCGTTATTGTTTCCAGGGAGATTATTTGTGTCTAAGCTTTGTCCCTGTGGTAGTGCTGTCGAGTATAGCCTATGTTGCCACCCTTATGTGTCTGGTGAAAAGGTTGCTCCAGATCCCGAACGTCTTATGCGTTCGCGTTACTGCGCTTTTGTGATGCACGACGCAGATTATTTAATTAAAACCTGGCATCCGTCCTGTGGCGCCCCGGCGTTACGTGCTGAATTAATTGCCGGATTTGCGCATACCGAATGGTTAGGGCTGACCGTATTTGAGCGTTCATATCACGAAGGTGACGACGTAGGATATGTCAGTTTTGTCGCTCGTTTTACTGAGAAGGGTAAATCAGGAGCGATTATTGAGCGTTCACGATTTTTGAAAGAAAACGGCCAGTGGTACTATATTGATGGTACACGTCCGCAGTTTGGTCGCAACGATCCCTGCCCTTGTGGTTCAGGTAAAAAATTTAAAAAGTGCTGCGGCCAATAAAGGTTGACGGTACGGTTTAGCAAACACTCTCAACAAGGTTTTTCCAGCAATGCATTCACTCCAACGTAAAGTTCTGCGTACTATTTGCCCGGATCAAAAAGGTCTGATCGCGCGTATTACTAATATTTGCTACAAGCACGAGTTAAACATCGTGCAGAACAATGAATTTGTGGACCATCGTACCGGGCGCTTTTTTATGCGCACGGAGCTGGAAGGCATTTTTAATGATGCCACCCTGCTGGCAGATCTCGACGGTGCGTTGCCGGAAGGTTCAGTGCGTGAACTGAATCCTGCCGGTCGTCGCCGAATAGTCATTCTGGTGACCAAAGAAGCGCATTGCCTGGGCGATCTGCTGATGAAAGCCAACTACGGTGGACTGGATGTTGAAATCGCGGCGGTTATTGGTAACCACGATACCCTGCGTCCATTGGTAGAACGTTTTGATATACCGTTTGAATTGGTGAGCCATGAAGGGTTAAGCCGCAACGAGCACGATCAGAAGATGGCGGACGCCATTGAAGCGCATCAACCTGATTATGTGGTGCTGGCGAAATATATGCGGGTATTGACGCCGGAGTTTGTCGCTCGTTTCCCGAACAAAATTATCAATATTCACCATTCATTCCTGCCAGCGTTTATCGGCGCACGTCCCTATCATCAGGCTTATGAACGCGGCGTGAAGATTATTGGCGCAACGGCACACTATGTAAATGACAATCTGGATGAAGGCCCAATCATCATGCAGGATGTCATTCATGTGGATCACACTTACACTGCCGAAGATATGATGCGCGCAGGTCGTGACGTCGAGAAAAACGTATTAAGCCGCGCGCTTTACCAGGTTTTGGCCCAACGCGTCTTTGTTTACGGCAACCGAACGATTATTCTTTAATCGCCAACAAAAATAACTGGTTGCCTTTAATCCGTTGCGGATGAAAATTATGCAACCAGTTCATTTTTCTCAACGTAACACTTTACAGCGGCGTGTCATTTGATATGATGCGCCCCGCTTCCCAGTGAGGGAGCAGGCCAGTAAAAAAGCATTACCCCGTGGTGGGGTTCCCGAGCGGCCAAAGGGAGCAGACTGTAAATCTGCCGTCATCGACTTCGAAGGTTCGAATCCTTCCCCCACCACCATCACTTAATTCCATTCTCAATCTATCGTTTTCTCACCCATTTTCCGCAAAAACTGCTGCTGTAGCCCCAATAAATCCGCTAACGTCAACAATTGATAATCCAGACCTTGCTGGCTGGCGATTTGCGCAACAATGCGGCTTAACGCCGGATAATGGCGATGATGCCAGTGAGGAAAAAGATGATGGGTAAGATGCAAATTAATCCCGCCCAGCCAGTAGCCAAGCCATGCAGGTTGCGGTGTCCAGTCAAAGGTGGTGGCGAAGGTATGTGTCAGCCTGCCCACGGCCATTTTGCCCTCTTCTGGCGGTAACTGCGTATGCCCCTTCGCCCAGTGCGTTCCGATAATCAACATCACAAAGATCAGTGACGCCAGCAGCTGGCTAAACAGGTAAGTCAGCAGGATGGTCATAAAACTAAATTCAGACAAAAGCCAGGGAAGTATCAGACAGAGCACACAATGCGCCAGTTTCCCGGCTAAGAAATACCCCCAGCCAGCAAAGCCTCGCAGGGCCAGATGCCGCGTTACCGGGGTAAACCCTGCGCGATCGAGCCAGTCCACCACCCAGATATACCAGGGAAAGGTGAGCGCCGCGACCAACGGCCAGTAGCGATGTTGCTGGCGCATAAAAGGTCGCCACCGTTGCCACGGGGTCTGGCGAAGAATGCCATTTTCTGCAGTGTCAGGATCGTAAAATTCAATATTAGTAAAACCGTGATGGAAGCGAACGTGGCGTACCCGCCAGCAGTCAGGATCAAGCCCCATCGGAAAAGCAACTAACCGATTAAGCCAGGCATTGGCTTTTTTACCGCGCAAAAATGCATCGTGCGACGCGTCATGCACCACATTGACTGCTAACAGCATGGCGCAAAACATCATCGCCAGATACCACAACAGATACAGTTCCCACTGACTCTGAGACAACGCCAGTAAATAACAGAATAGGCAGGCGATAATCAGTGCCAACATTTTCGTGAATGCCCATCCGTCCGCATACCGATGATCGCCTGCTTTTGCGAGGTACGATTTCGTACCATTCTGCAGCAGTTTCACCAGATGCGGATCATCGGCAGGAAAAGTGATTAACCTGTCGGGCTTAAACAGGTTCATAGCGTTTCCTTAACGATTTACGTCCCAGGCCGATTACGAATAACACGCAATGGGCCAGCAAAACACCAGCCAATCCCTTCCAGAGCAGAGTGCTCCATGAACACATATAAAGAATAAAATAGAGTAATGACAACGTTACAGAGCACCAAAGAATCATTCCCCAACGCTGCCCGTCGCTCATTCCTCCCAGGGCGACCGAGCCTGCCACCAGCAACACAAATAATATAACCTGCTCACTGGTAATAAACTCAATGCCATAGCCATATTGCTGGATGTAGCCAAGCACCAGCATAAACAGCAGGATCACCCCTGCACCCACCGCCCACGGGGAACTCTGGTAGCGACGTTCAATCGCTTTACCAAATGAGTGAAGACCCATTAAGCGTAAAAACGGCAGGTTACTCTCGCGCATCGGGTTGCAGGATAATCGACTATTTTTCACGCCATAGCCTACGGCATGATCCGGCCCTGCACTATAGGAACCGAAAAGTTTATCCCATAACAGAAAGGTGCCACCGTAATTAGTATCGGCATATTGCTTTTCATTCAGATGATGGACGCGATGGTGCGAGGGCGTGATCAGCACTTTTTCCAGCCAGCCCAGTTTCGGTGTTAGCGCGCTGTGGTTAAAAAACTGCCAACTGTAGTGAATAATAGAAACCGTCAAAAAAACCTGCAACGGCACACCAAGCATCGCCAACAGCAGAAAAAACGGGATTGACGTTAACGAGGAGTACCACGAATTACGCACGCCCAATGACAGGTTGTAGTGTTCCCCTTGATGATGCACCACATGTACCGCCCACAGCGGGCGAATTTCGTGATGCCATCGATGCAGCCAGTAAAAGCCCAAATCCCACGCCAGCAAAGTAAACAGCCATAGCAGGACAACTGGTGCATTATCAAACAGGCCAATGCTTAAGTGATTGACCACCAGGCTATAGCAAAGCACTTCCAGGCAGCGAAATAACCACAGCATCATATGACCGGAGTTGATATTAAAAATAACGTCCAGCCAGTCCACTTTTTGCCGCCCGGTGATTTGCAACACGCCCGCTTCGGCTAACACCAACAGCATCATCGATATGATGGGAAACAGTAAATCACTCATATTGCGTCTTCCTTTTCTCGCATGTTGCGCATATCCAACCGCAAACCGACGCCAGCAACGCGCCGCCTACTAAATCGATAAATAAATGTCTGCGTAATTGCAGAATTGAAAAGGCGATAGCTATCGCCCAGACCACGCTCATCAGCGTCAGCCAACAGCTCCCCTTTTTGGCTATCGCCCATACCGCCAACAGCGTGAGTGCTGCATGTAATGAGGGAAAACAGTTCTGGCTTGAGTCAATAGCGATCAGCCCGTTGAGTGCGCCCGCAGATATCCCCGACTGACCAAACGAGGGATATTGCATTGTCGTGGGCCAGAGTAGATAAATCATGCCAGCCACCAGCGCCGAAAGTTGCGTTGAGTGGGCCAGCCAGCGCAAGTGAGAAAGTGGTGTTGATAAGTAGCCTAACGGCACAAGAATAAAAAACGAGACATACAACCACACGGCAGAAGGAGAAAACGCAATCAGATTATCAATTACCGACGGTGTTAATTGATATCCCTGACCTTGCAGGTAGTCGCTAAGGTTATAGATAACCCCAACGGTTCCCCAGCCAAGTAGCATCTGTTTCAGGCGTAGCAGCAAATTGCTCATTCCCGCCCCCACTGACGCACAATACGCCGCCGCTTGGCTGCAAAAGCGACTGGCACTGTTTGCGATTCCAGCGACCATATCAATTGCCCGACTGCGATATTCTGGCGCATAAACAAGGCATTCAACGCCTCCCGGCAATGCTCCAGCATCCGCAGCTCACAATCGGCTATTAACGTCAAATGTGCTGGCCCGGTTTGTAGCAGGCGGTAATCGGCTGTTAGCGGCAACGTCATTGCCAGCACACGACTACAGGCATCGGCAAAAACAGTCTGAATATCGCCGGAGCTTGCCGGCAGTTGCAGTTGGTCATCCTGCCGCCCTTCGATACGTGCAATCGCCATTGTCGCACAGCCACAGGGGCATGGCTGTTCGCTTGCCACCAGCACGTCATCAAGTCGATAACGCACTATCGGCTGCGTGGTGCGGGTAAAGTCAGTGACGATCGGCACAAAACGGCGTTCATCCAGCCATTGCGGTTCAATGTGAACAAATTCTTCATTGAGATGTAACGTGCCACAGCGGCAGGTGGAAGCGAGAAAGCCTTCAGTCGCCTGATAAATTTCACCCACATTGTTGAACACGCTTCGCAGTAATTCCCGATCCTGCGGCTCCAGAACTTCCGCCACCGAAATCACTTTTTTGACCTTTAGCGTTAACTCTCCGGCAACCACCTTTAACGCCAGTGCGCGTAATACCTGAGCTGGCGCGACAATAATCGTGGGCGAACGCTGTTCCAGAAGTTTGAGTTGCGCCTGAAATGGCGCCAACAGATCGTAAAAATCGAGAGTCAACCAGCGATTATTCACACTTTGATAGAGGTTGTTATCCGCGCGCAGAAACAGCGCCACCCGCTCTTTGGCAAATAAACCGTCGGGTAACACTTTTGCCAGCACACCAGCGGCCCACATCTGTTGTTCGTGCGGGCTAACAACAAAAAGTCCACGACGCCCCGATGTACCTGATGAAAGCCCAACGCTGAACTTGCCAACGCAGGGTTTGAAATCACGGCTCTGTTCACTGCGCATTGCACAATCGAGAAGTTCGTCGCGCTTTAAACCTGCGGTATTCATCTCATCGAAATGCGTCATCATTAACGCTTTATCCATCATTGGCCACTGGTTAAAGGGCAATGCCAGATAACGCTGAAACCACGGGCTTTGAGACAAGACATTTTGCCGGAACTGATGCAGCCTTTTTGCCTGCCAGTATTCCAGCGCCTGGCGATCGGTGAAACGCAGCCTGCGGGTACGGAAGTAGCGCCAGAGTAAAGTCAACGGGATCATAAATTCCCCTCGTGGCACAAACGAATATCCACTGCGCCGTTTTGCCAAAGCTGATGTAATTGCCCAAGCGTGCGGTAGTAGGCGTGGCTATCAGACATAACCAGATGCGCCAGTGGTGAAGGCCCACGTAGCTCCCGGTAGTTAGCTGGCGCCCATGCCGCATCGCCAGCCAGTAAAGTCCAGCCGTCGTCTGTCTGCACAAACGCGCCAATATGTCCGGCAGCATGACCCGCAAGCGGCACGAGGATAATTTCGCCATTGCTTTCTGGCAGCAAATAGCCACTCTCAAACGGTGCCAGTTCTGAGGGCAAATTCACCGATGCGAAACTTTCAATAAAACGCAGTGAAGAGTCAAAATGCTCCGGGATTAGCCCTGGCACAAAAGCCTGGCGCAGTGCAGAGATACCACGCAGAGTGCTTACCTGCCGCCAACCTTCACCAGAACAGATGCAGGCGACATCAGGAAAATCGCGCAGGCCCGCAATATGATCGGCGTGAAAATGCGACAGAATAATCGCATCAACATCTTTCGCTGCGAGGCCGATTGCAGAAAGTTGCCGCACCAACGCCTGTTGCGGATCGAAGTAAACTGGCGTGACCTGGCGATAAAGACGAAATACGCCGGATTGCGTGTAGTGTTCGAACCACGATGAATAGCCGGTGTCCAACAGCCAGCGTTTATCTCCCCCTTCCAGCAGCCAGGCGCGGGCGGGAAATTTACACACTTTCAGCCCTGCCCCTTTCAGCGCAATGCAGCCAATATGGGTACACCAGCCCGTTTCAAATGCGGTTATTTTTGCCATGTTCCCTCAGCCATTGTCCCGTGATTGCAATACCTTGTTCCATCGAAAAGCGCGGGTGATATCCCAGCTCTGTAATGGCCTTTTGCGCACTCAGCGTCATATCAAAACAGAGTGTTCCGGCGCTGTAACGTGTGATAACAGGTTCCTGATTAACGCACTTCCCGTACAGTTCCAGGCCGCGCGCGACCAGAGAAAGCAACGGCCACGGAACGGTAGCAATTCGGTAGCTCAATCCCAATTGCTGGCGCAGCAAGGCGTCAAGCATTACAGATAATTTTTGCGGCTGATGATTGCTGATGTTGTAAATACTGCCCGAGCGTAAACCTTCAACCAGTGTTGCCAGTTGCATGGCATACACCACGTTTTGCACGAAAGTGAGATCCAATAACGCTTCCCCCCCGCGCGGCAAATGTAAGCAGCCGCCCCCTTGTTGCAGTTGCTGCATCAGTCGGGGAACTATTACCTGGTCATGAGGGCCAAAAAGCCCGCGTGGGCGTAAAAGAATAAACCTCGTGGCAGGATATCGAGAAACAGCTCTGGCAATAACCTCCTCTGCGGCATATTTACTGCTGGCGTAATGGCTGGAGAATGCTCGCGCAAGACAGGTTTCTTGCAGGTCATAGTGATGTTGAAAATCAAAGTAAACCGCAGGCGTGGAGATATGGATAAACCGGGGAATATTCAGCCTACCTGCCGCCTGTGTCAGAGTATGGGTCGCTTTGACATTGGCAAGCCAGAACGCCGTTTTGTCGCCCCAGGGCGAGGACTTTGCCGCGCAGTGCCAGACGGCATCGCAGCCCGCCATCAAGCGGGCGCAGTCATCCTCGTTTGCCTCGGTTAAATCGAGAGCCACAAACTTCGCGCCTGCGCTTGTCAGGCTTTTGCCAACCTCACGATTTCGCCCTGTTGCCACAACCGAAACACCCAACGCCAACAAATACTGTACGGCATTTCGCCCGAGGCCGCTGGTCGCCCCCGTCACGAGGATTTTCACGGTAAAAGCACCATGCCAGCCAGCGTTAATCCCGCCGCCGTGCCAATTAACATCGCAGGTTTATTCGCAGTAAAACGACCGCTAATCACCGCTTCATGCAGCGCCGTAGGTATTGAAGCAGCAACCTGGTTGCCGTAGAAACGGTAGACATCAATAAGCGCAGACTCCGGAACTTGCAGCCGTTTACGCATATGTTCAAGGGAAAGATGACTGGCCTGATGCGGGACGACCGTGCCGATATCAGCCAGTTGCAGGCCGCTTTTTTGCAGTAAGCGCGAAAAATAGTCTTCAATAAGCGAAGAGGCAAAACGAAACAGCGGTTTCCCCTGCATATGAAAAAGGAAGTCGCTGTCACTGACGCCTGACCGTGGATTGCACCGTGTACCGCCAGCGCGAATTTCACACAGTTCGTTACCTTCGGGGTACATCTCGATCAGGCTGGCGATAATTCCGCTGCGACCATCGCCCCGCTCGACAATCGCACACGCCGCGCCATCACCAAATATTAAAGACGACTCTTCATGATTCCAGTCGATGCCGCGTGAAGCAATATCTGCTGAGACGATGGCAATGCGCCGGTATGCTCCACAGTTAAGTAATCCGGCAGCGACTTCCAGAGCGGAAATAAAGCTGACACAGCTACTGTTGATATCAAACCCAGCAACGCCTGCGGGCATGGCTGCGGCTTTGAGAATATGAATTGCACTACAGGGTAATGCCTGTACGGCAATGGCTGATGCACAAATTAACAGATCAATATCACATGGTTTTAACGCGGCTGCCGACAGCGCATTATGCAAAGCTTCAGCTGCCAGTTCGGCCTGACTGGCGTCGTTGCTGGCAAAATAGCGCCAGCAAATGCCGGAACGTCGTTCAACATAGCCCGAGGGTTTATTTAGCTGAACATCCAGTTGTTGAGAGGTAATTTTATCAGGGGGTAAGGCGATCCCCGTGGCGATTATTTTTAATGCTGCGGAGATCGTCAATTGATTAGGTTGATCCACGGTCAGTGCTCCTTCACTGCTCCATAGGTGGACCAATCATATAGATGGGGTTCGTTTCCCTACAATCTGAAATATCAACAATGTGTAACTGGTGATTTCAGCAGGCTAACAACCTGCGTTGCGTTATGCCGGATGCAGCGTGAACGCCTTATCCGGCCTACATATCACGTAATATCAATGAATTGCATGACTCTGTAGGCCTGATAAGCGCAGCGCATCAGGCACTTTGTTGTGCTTAGTGGCGAGCGCGCACCAGCTGATACTTACGCGTCAGATACTCCACCGGGACGCTCCAGACGTGAACCAGACGTGAGAACGGGAACAGCAGGAATAAAGTCATCCCCAGCACCAGGTGCAGACGGAAGATAAATGCCACACCATCAAGGTGTTGGGAAGCGCCACCGTGGAAAGTCACCACCGACTGCGCCCAGCCAACCAGTTTCATCATCTCGCTACCGTCCATATGCTGGGCGGAGAATGGAATAGTCAGCAGACCCAGTGCGCACTGAATAACTAACAGCGACAGGATCAGAATGTCCGCCCCGGTAGTCGTTGCACGCACACGTGGGCTAAACAGACGACGCTTCAACAACAGCACTCCGCCAATCAGACACAGCACGCCGCTTGCACCACCTGCAAACATCGCCATTTTCTGTTTCACTTCAATCGGCAGCCACGCTTCATACATCCAGTGCGGCGTCAGCATACCGAAGAAGTGGCCGACAAAAATCCCCAGAATCCCGATATGGAACAGGTTCGACGCCAGGTTCATGCCTTTACGGTCCAGCATCTGGCTGGATGCTGCGCGCCAGGTGTACTGCCCGTAGTCATAGCGCAGCCAACTACCAATCAGGAAGACCGCCCCGGCAATGTACGGGTAGATATCAAAGAAGAACATATTCAGGAATTGCATTAGTGCTGTCCTCCGGTGGTGATATTCAGATATTGCGGCGCGACGGCACCAGCAAAGCGACGCTGATGTGCAGTGATTGCTGAATCACCGCAGCCTTTGTCTGCAAAGAACTTAACCTGCTCTTCTTCCCAGACGGCATCCAGCGCCTGCGGTGTATCATCGCGCGCTTCATCAGCAATTTTTTCCGCCACTTTGTCACTGTCGATAGCGGTATTCGCCAGTTTCAGCAGCAGATCAAACAGCACGGCATAACGGCTTTCACGCTGTTGCAGACGCGCACTCAGCAACGCCAGAATCGGCGCGATATCCTGTAAGCCTCCTACCGCTTCGCTTTTCGGCAACTGCGCCAGATACTCCAGGTACAGCGGCAGATGGTCCGGCAGTTCACGACTGTTTAACTGCAAACCGTGCTGCTCATACTGTGCCAGCAGGTCCACCATCGCCTGACCGCGGTCACGGGATTCGCCGTGAACATGTTCAAATAGCAACAGCGACGTTGCGCGACCACGATCGAACAGTTCGCTGTACTGCGCCTGGGCATCCAGCGGATCCATCGCCGTTAAATCGCGCAGGAAAATGCCCAGCGCATGGGCATCTTCTTTCGACAGATTTTCCGACGCGGCAATCGCCTCGAACATCTCCTGTTGATGCTGCCATAAGGCAGCATCTGGATATTCAAGGAGACGCGATACAATCACGAGTTCGATCATGGGTGCGGCTCCGTTTTGCTGGTCACGTCAATGGCATCGATACGGCGGCTGTTAAACAGGTTGAATTTGGTATCTGAACCGTGGCAGCCATCACCAAAGGTAAAGCCACAGCCATTTTTCTCCGGGAAGGCTTCCCGTGCCAGTTCGCGATGGCTGCTCGGCACCACAAAGCGATCTTCGTAGTTGGCAATCGCCAGATAACGGTACATTTCCTGTGCCTGAGCTTCGGTCAGACCGACCTCTTCCAGCGCACGGGTATCAACCTTACCGTCAACGGTTTCAGCACGTTTGTAATGACGCATTGCCAGCATACGTTTCAGCGCGCGCAGTACCGGTTGGGTGTCGCCGGCGGTCAGCAGGTTCGCCAGATACTGTACCGGAATACGCAGGCTTTCGACGTCTGGCAGAATGCCGTTGCTGCCCAGCTCGCCCGCGTCCGCCGCAGACTGAATCGGAGACAGAGGCGGAACGTACCAGACCATCGGCAAGGTGCGATATTCCGGATGCAGCGGCAGCGCCAGTTTCCATTCCATCGCCATTTTATAAACCGGCGACTGCTGCGCAGCTTCAATAACGCTCAACGGAATACCGTCTTTAATCGCCTGCTCGATGACCTTCGGATCGTTCGGGTCGAGGAACACCTCCAGTTGGCGCTGGTAGAGATCTTTCTCGTTCTCGGTGCTGGCTGCACGTTCAATAGCGTCCGCATCGTACAGCAGCACGCCGAGATAACGGATACGACCCACGCAGGTTTCTGAACACACGGTCGGCTGACCCGATTCAATACGCGGATAGCAGAAAATGCATTTCTCAGACTTACCGCTCTTCCAGTTGAAGTAGATTTTTTTGTACGGGCATCCGGTGATGCACATACGCCAGCCACGGCATTTATCCTGATCGATCAGGACGATGCCATCTTCTTCACGCTTGTAGATAGCCCCGCTCGGGCAGGTCGCCACACATGCAGGGTTCAGGCAGTGTTCGCACAGGCGCGGCAGATACATCATGAAGGTGTTTTCGAACTGGCTATACATCGCCTTCTGGATGTTGTCGAAGTTCTTGTCTTTCGCCAGTTTGTCAAACTCGCCGCCCAGGTCATCTTCCCAGTTCGGCCCTTTTTCGATTTTCGCCATCCGTTCGCCAGTAATCAGCGAACGCGGACGAGCAATCGGCTGCGATTTGCTGCCTTCCGGCGCGGTATGCAGGTTCTGGTAGTCAAAATCGAACGGCTCGTAATAATCGTCGATCCCCGGCAGATGCGGGTTTGCGAAGATTTTACCCAGCAGCATGGCGCGGTTACCCATGCGCGGTTGCAGTTTGCCGTTGATTTTACGGATCCAGCCGCCTTTGTATTTTTCCTGGTTTTCCCAGTCTGTCGGGAAGCCCTGGCCCGGCTTGGTTTCCACGTTGTTGAACCACGCGTACTCTACACCTTCGCGGCTGGTCCAGACGTTTTTACAGGTAACTGAACAGGTGTGGCAGCCGATGCACTTATCGAGATTCAGCACCATGCCGACTTGTGAACGAATTTTCATTTTACGCTCTCCTGTACCTGGTCATTGCCTTCGCCATCTAACCAGTCAATGTTCTTCATCTTACGCACTACAACAAACTCATCGCGGTTAGAACCTACGGTGCCGTAGTAGTTAAAGCCGTATGCCAGATGGGCATAGCCACCGATCATATGCGTCGGTTTCGGCGTAATACGGGTGACCGAGTTATGGATACCCCCACGCTGTTGGGTGATTTCTGAACCAGGCAAGTTAACGATACGTTCCTGCGCGTGGTACATCATGGTCATCCCTGCCGGAACACGCTGGCTGACAACCGCACGGGCAGTCAGCGCCCCGTTGCTGTTGAAGACTTCAATCCAGTCGTTATCGGCAATACCCAGCTCTTTGGCATCAGCTTCACTCAGCCAGACCACCGGACCACCGCGGCCTAAGGTCAGCATCAGCAGGTTGTCACTGTAGGTGGAGTGGATCCCCCACTTCTGGTGCGGCGTCAGGAAGTTGAGCGCTTTTTCCGGATTACCGTTAGATTTCTGCCCCATAACTTCTTTCACCGAACGGGTGTCGATCGGCGGACGGTAAACCAGCAGGCTTTCACCGAAATCACGCATCCACTGATGATCCTGATACAGCTGCTGACGACCAGAGAGCGTGCGCCACGGGATCAGCTCGTGAACGTTGGTATAACCGGCGTTGTAAGAAACATGTTCATCTTCCAGGCCAGACCAGGTCGGGCTGGAGATGATTTTACGCGGCTGTGCCTGAATATCGCGGAAGCGGATCTTCTCGTCTTCTTTATTCAGCGCCAGATGCGTATGGTCACGACCGGTAAACTCGCTCAGGGCAGCCCAGGCTTTCACGGCAACCTGACCGTTGGTTTCTGGTGCCAGCGTCAGGATCATCTCTGCCGCATCAATTGCGGTGTTCAGCATCGGCTGGCCTTTCGCCGGACCTTCCGCTTTGGTGTAGTTGAGTTTACGCAGCAGATCCATTTCGCTCTGGGTGTTCCAGGCAATCCCTTTACCGCCGTTACCGATTTTCTCCATCAGCGGGCCGATAGAGGTAAAGCGTTCGTAAGTTGCCGGATAATCGCGCTCAACGACCATAATGTGCGGTGCGGTTTTACCTGGGATCAGGTCGCATTCGCCTTTTTTCCAGTCTTTCACATCCAGCGGCTGCGCCAGTTCAGCGGCAGAGTCGTGCTGGATTGGCAGCGTGACGATGTCGGTTTCTTTACCCAGATGACCAACGCACACTTCGGAGAATTTCTTCGCGATAGCTTTGTAGATTTCCCAGTCGCTTTTCGCTTCCCAGGCCGGATCGACCGCCGCAGACAGCGGATGAATAAACGGATGCATATCCGAAGTATTCATGTCGTCTTTTTCATACCAGGTCGCCGTCGGCAAAATGATGTCGGAATAGAGACAAGTGCTCGACAGACGGAAGTCCAGCGTCACCACCAGATCCAGCTTGCCTTCCAGACCATTGTCCTGCCAGTCAACTTCTTCCGGTTTCACGCCGCCCTGCTGCCCCAGATCTTTGCCCTGGATACCGTGTTCTGTCCCCAGCAGGTACTTGAGCATAAACTCATGACCTTTACCGGAAGAACCGAGCAGGTTAGAACGCCAGATGAACAAATTACGCGGGTGGTTTTTGCCGTTTTCTGGCTGTTCCGCAGCAAAACGGATGGAACCGTCTTTCAGGGATTTCACCGTATAGTCCACCGGATTCATCCCGGCTTTTTCTGCTTCGCGAGCGATAGTCAGCGGGTTAGTGCCTAACTGCGGCGCAGATGGCAGCCAGCCCATGCGTTCCGCACGAACGTTGAAGTCGATCAGATGTCCGGTATAACGGGATTTATCCGCCATCGGCGACAGCAACTCTTCTGCGGTCACGGTTTCATAACGCCACTGGCTGGAGTGGTTATAGAAATAAGAGGTGCTGTTCATGTGACGCGCCGGACGCTGCCAGTCGAGAGCAAACGCCAGCGGCTGCCAGCCGGTTTGTGGACGCAGTTTTTCCTGACCTACGTAGTGCGCCCAGCCACCACCGCTCTGACCGACACAGCCGCAGAAAATCAGCATGTTGATCAGACCACGATAGTTCATGTCCAGGTGATACCAGTGGTTCAACCCCGCACCGACGATAATCATCGAACGACCGTGCGTTTTATCAGCGTTATCGGCAAATTCACGGGCAATGCGAATGATCTGGCTGCGTGAAACGCCAGTAATCTGCTCGGCCCAGGCCGGGGTGTAAGCTTTCACATCGTCATAGCTGGTCGCACAGTTAACGTCGTTCAGACCACGTTCCAGACCGTAGTTTGCCAGCGTCAGATCATAAACGGTGGTCACCAGTGCGGTGCTGCCATCAGCCAGTTGCAGGCGTTTTACCGGCAGCTTGTGCAGCAGAATGTTTTCCAGCTCCACTTTGTTAAAGTGTTCAGTGCCGTCGCCACCAAAGTATGGGAAGCCCACTTCAGCGATCTCATCCTGACTACCCAGCAGGCTCAGTTGCAGCTCAGTTTCTTCGCCGGTTTTACCGTCGCGCTGCTCAAGATTCCATTTGCCCTTCTCACCCCAGCGGAAGCCAATAGAACCGTTCGGCGCAACCATTTCGCCATTGGTATTAAAGGCGACAGTTTTCCATTCCGGATTGTTTTCCTGGCCCAGCGCATCAACCAGATCGGCGGCGCGCAGCATACGACCTGCAGCGTAATAACCGTCACGCTCTTCCAGCATCACCAGCATTGGCATGTCGGTATAACGACGCACATAGTCGGTGAAATACTGGCTTGGGTTGTCGAGGTGGAATTCACGCAGCATCACGTGGCCCATCGCCAACGCCATTGCCGCATCGGTGCCTTGTTTCGGAGCCAGCCACAGATCGCACAGTTTGGCGATTTCAGCATAGTCCGGCGTTACGGCAACGGTTTTAGTGCCTTTGTAACGCACTTCAGTAAAGAAGTGTGCGTCCGGGGTACGCGTCTGCGGCACGTTAGAGCCCCAGGCGATGATGTAGCTTGAGTTGTACCAGTCAGCAGATTCCGGTACGTCAGTCTGCTCACCCCAGGTTTGTGGAGACGCAGGAGGCAGGTCGCAGTACCAGTCGTAGAAACTTAAGCAGGTACCACCAATCAGCGAGAGATAGCGGGCGCCAGAAGCGTAAGAAACCATCGACATTGCCGGAATTGGCGAGAAGCCAGCGACACGGTCAGGTCCGTAGTTTTTGATGGTATAAACGTTAGATGCGGCGATCAGTTCATTCACTTCCTGCCAGGAAGAACGAACAAAACCACCGCGGCCACGCGCCTGTTTAAAGCTTTTCGCTTTGTCAGCGTCTTCAATGATAGAAGCCCATGCTTCAACCGGATCGCTATGCAGCGCTTTCGCTTCACGCCACATTTTCATCAGGCGTTTGCGCATCATCGGGTATTTCAGGCGGTTGGCGCTATAGAGATACCACGAGTAGCTGGCACCACGCGGGCAGCCGCGAGGCTCATGGTTTGGCAGGTCCGGACGAGTACGTGGATAGTCAGTCTGCTGGGTTTCCCAGGTCACCAGACCGTTTTTAACGTAGATTTTCCAGCTACAGGAGCCGGTGCAGTTTACCCCGTGGGTAGAGCGGACGATTTTGTCATGCTGCCAACGCTGGCGATATCCATCCTCCCAGTCACGGTTGGTATTGAGAAGCTGGCCATGCCCATCGGCAAAGGTTTCGCCCTTCTGTTTGAAGTAGCGAAACCGGTCCAGGAATTTACTCATCGGTTTTCTCCTGTGGGAGCCTGTCGGCTCTCTGATAAATCGACATTGCTAATGTTTAAAGGCAAGGTAACGCTCTGAAACAGCGTGGGAATTGATAACGATCAAGAGTGATGGGGATGAAAAATAAAGTAAATTCCTAAGATACTCCTTTAGGGTAATTAATAGCACTTACCTAACCAACTGTAAAATAATGAGTTTTACACATAAGCGGATTCAAATACTTCGGATTTTTATACAGACGGGTATTAAGGAGTATCCCCCATGGATGACATATTAATGGTGCTTAATTGACGTTATAGAAATAATCATCAACCTTAAAGTATGTTGTAACTAAAAAACAAATAAAAAAAGCGCGACATTATGCCGCGCAAAGGATAATCAAATATTACGATTTATTTTTTAGAATGCCGACCGTATACCGCCCAGGTAATCACCACGCAAGCGATATAGAAAATCAAAAATACTTTCATTGCACCGACTGGCGAACCCGTTAATGCCAGTGAGCTACCGAACGCTTTCGGGATAAAGAAGCCACCGATAGCACCAATCGCAGAGATAAAGCCCAGCGCCGCCGCAGTGTCGGTTGCTGCTTCACGCATTGCTCGTTCGTCAGAACCGCCTTCTGCTTTTACGCGATCCATCGTCAGTTTACGGAAGATCACGGAAATCATCTGGAAGGTGGAACCGCTACCCAGCCCAGCTGTCAGGAACAGCGCCAGGAAGACCGCAAAGAACGCCATGAAGCTTCCGCCCTGCCCGTCAGTCGGTAAGGTGAGGAACAGCAGGCCGCTGAAAATCGCCATCAGGATAAAGTTCACCAGTGTGACACGTGTGCCACCCAGACGGTCAGATAATGCACCACCTGCGGAACGCGCCAGCGCACCAATAAACGGCCCGAAGAAGGCGTAGTGCAGAATCTGCACATCCGGGAACTGCGTTTTTGACAGCATGGCAAAACCTGCCGAGAAGCCAATGAAGGAACCGAAGGTTGCCAGATACAGCAGGCTCATAATCCACAGATGCCCACGTTTGAGTACCGGTAACTGCTCCTTGATGGAGGCTTTCGAGGTAGCAAGGTCGTTCATGCCAAACCACGCAGCGATGGTGAAGATGGCAAGGAACGGCACCCACACCCAGGACGCGTTCGCCAGATACAGTTCGGTGCCATCCGGCTGTGTTACGCCCTGGCTACCAAACGCGGCAAAAATCGACAGCGATACCACCAGCGGAGCAACCAGCTGCATAACGCTAACGCCCATATTGCCCAGACCACCATTCAGACCCAGCGCGCCCCCCTGTTTCTGCTTCGGAAAGAAGAAACTGATGTTTGCCATACTGGAGGCGAAGTTCGCGCCAGCAAAGCCGCACAGCAGAGAAATGATGATGAAGACGCTGTATGGCGTGGTGGTATCCTGCACGGCAAAACCCAGCCAGACGCAAGGAATAATCAGAATACCAGTACTAAACGCCGTCCAGCGACGACCACCGAAGATTGGAACCATAAAGGAGTATGGAACACGTAATAATGCACCTGAAACCGACGGTAGCGCAGTCAGCATAAATAGCTGATCGGTCGTAAAATTAAAGCCGACTTTCGGTAAGTTCACCGCAACGGCACTGAATAACATCCATACGCAAAACGCCAGAAGCAGGCAGGGAACGGAAATCCACAGGTTACGGCTGGCGATGCGTTGACCGCGTTGTTGCCAGAACGCAGGATCTTCCGGTCGCCAATCTGTAATGACAGCGCCAGTAGCCCTTTCGGGGGCGGATGAGTGACTCATAGACACCTCTGATACTCGTTTCGATGTCTGCCACCTTAGTGGCTGTAGCCAAAGGCAATTTGATGTAAATCAAACGACAATATAACTTTATCTATCATTGATATTTATCATTACCCATAGTGAGTACAGAGATTTCATAAAAATTTTGTGATTTTTCACGGCACTGTAAAATCCCTACCCTTACTGATGTAAATCACCTAACCACACGGCAAATAAGGAGTAACTCTTTCCGGGTATGGGTATACTTCAGCCAATAGCCGAGAATACCTTCATTCCAGAATGTATCATCACATTCATTAAGGTTATTGCTCATTCAAAGCCTGAAGGAAGAGGTTTATATGCTTAAACGTTGTCTCTCTCCGCTCACCCTGGTTAATCAGGTTGCGCTGATCGTTTTGCTTTCTACCGCCATTGGACTGGCGGGGATGGCAGTTTCTGGCTGGCTGGTACAGGGCGTTCAGGGCAGCGCCCATGCGATTAACAAAGCGGGATCGCTGCGCATGCAAAGCTACCGTCTGCTGGCGGCTGTGCCATTAAGCGAGAATGACAAGCCCTTAATCAAAGAGATGGAACAGACAGCATTTAGTACAGAGTTAACTCGGGCAGCGGAACGAGACGGCCAACTGGCGCAATTGCAGGGGCTACAGGATTACTGGCGCAATGAACTGATTCCTGCACTGTTGCGCGCACAAAACCGCGAAACGGTGTCGGCAGACGTCAGCCAGTTTGTTGCCGGGCTTGATAAGCTGGTTTCTGGTTTCGATCGCACCACCGAAACGCGTATTGAGACGGTTGTACTGGTCCACCGGGTAATGGCGGTCTTTATGGCGCTTTTACTGGTGTTTACCATTATCTGGTTGCGCGCGCGTTTGCTTCAACCGTGGCGACAACTACTGGCGATGGCCAGCGCCGTCAGTCATCGCGATTTTAGTAAGAGAGCGAATATTAGTGGACGCAACGAGATGGCGATGTTGGGGACTGCACTGAACAATATGTCTGCTGAACTGGCGGAAAGTTATGCCGTACTTGAGCAGCGGGTACAGGAGAAAACCGCCGGACTGGAGCATAAAAATCAGATTCTCTCTTTTTTGTGGCAGGCCAACCGCCGTTTGCATTCCCGCGCTCCGCTGTGTGAACGCCTGTCGCCTGTGCTTAATGGTCTACAAAACTTAACCCTGTTGCGTGATATCGAACTACGGGTATATGACACGGAAGATGAAGAAAATCATCAGGAATTCACCTGTCAGCCAGATATGACTTGCGATGATAAAGGCTGCCATCTCTGCCCACGTGGCGTTTTACCCGTAGGCGATCGCGGCACTACCCTGAAATGGCGGCTGGCAGACTCTCATCTGCAATACGGCATTTTGCTGGCAACCCTGCCGCAAGGACGTCACCTTAGCCATGACCAACAGCAACTGGTGGATACGCTGGTTGAGCAACTCACCGCCACGCTGGCGCTGGATCGCCATCAGGAACGCCAGCAGCAGTTGATCGTGATGGAAGAGCGTGCCACCATTGCGCGCGAACTGCATGATTCTATTGCTCAATCGCTCTCTTGCATGAAAATGCAGGTCAGTTGTTTACAGATGCAAGGCGACGCGCTGCCAGAAAGCAGTCGCGAACTGTTAAGCCAGATCCGTAACGAACTGAATGCGTCCTGGGCGCAGTTGCGTGAGTTACTCACCACATTCCGTTTACAGCTCACCGAACCAGGATTACGCCCCGCACTGGAGGCGAGCTGCGAAGAGTACAGCGCCAAATTTGGCTTCCCGGTGAAGCTGGATTACCAATTGCCGCCACGTCTGGTGCCTTCACATCAGGCGATCCATCTGTTGCAAATTGCCCGTGAGGCATTAAGTAACGCCCTCAAACATTCGCAAGCAAGTGAGGTGGTGGTTACGGTGGCGCAAAACGATAATCAGGTAAAACTGACCGTTCAGGATAATGGCTGCGGCGTGCCTGAAAATGCCATCCGCAGCAATCACTACGGCATGATAATTATGCGCGACCGTGCGCAAAGTTTACGTGGCGACTGCCGCGTCCGCCGTCGTGAATCAGGTGGCACTGAAGTGGTCGTCACCTTTATTCCCGAAAAAACTTTCACAGACGTCCAAGGAGATACCCATGAGTAATCAGGAACCGGCTACTATCCTGCTGATCGACGATCATCCGATGCTGCGAACTGGCGTGAAACAGCTTATCAGTATGGCACCGGATATCACGGTGGTTGGCGAAGCAAGTAATGGCGAACAGGGTATTGAACTGGCAGAGACGCTCGATCCTGATCTGATTCTGCTTGATCTAAATATGCCCGGCATGAACGGTCTGGAAACGCTGGATAAACTGCGCGAAAAATCCCTCTCCGGCCGCATTGTGGTGTTCAGCGTCTCTAATCATGAAGAGGACGTGGTAACCGCATTGAAACGCGGTGCAGATGGCTATCTGTTAAAAGATATGGAGCCAGAAGATTTGCTGAAAGCATTGCATCAGGCTGCCGCTGGCGAAATGGTCTTAAGCGAAGCGTTAACCCCTGTTCTGGCCGCCAGCCTGCGCGCTAATCGCGCGACTACTGAGCGTGATGTTAACCAGTTAACTCCACGTGAACGCGACATTCTAAAACTAATAGCCCAGGGCTTACCGAATAAGATGATTGCCCGTCGCCTGGACATCACTGAAAGCACGGTTAAAGTGCATGTGAAACACATGCTGAAAAAAATGAAGCTCAAATCTCGTGTAGAAGCTGCGGTATGGGTGCATCAGGAACGTATTTTCTGATTACGGTTCCCAGAGAGGTTCGTCGTTCGACATTACGTCGAAAGGTTCGACAAGCTTTAGCGTGATCTCATTGGAGGAGACACGCTGCCCCTGGTTATCCTCCACCACTACCGACAATCGCCATTGATTGCTCGCCCCTTCCCCACTCTGCCAGTCCGGCATGATCAACGTCCAGCCATCCGCACTATTGGCTGTCGCTCCCGATGTCAGACTTAACATCTGCGTATCTCCCTGCCAGATCAATTGCCGAATACCGTAATGACTGCGAATTTGTAATTTCAGTGGCACGGTTTCACCAGGTTTAAGATCCCAGGGCGGCGTCGCCAGAAACACCGTTAAGGTTTTACGCTGCCGATACTCAATAGTCGGCAGATTATTTCGCTGCGGATTGTCATAGCGACTGCCGCGTAGTGACTGGCTTTCAGCAACTTCGCCAGCAGAAAGCTGTTTGTTGAGCGGCACGCCAAAGCGGTAGTTAATATTCAGGCCGAGGTTATTTTGCCGTTCTCCACTTTCCCCCTGTTTATGCAGGGCGGTTACAGTAACGAGTGGGACAGGCGTGTAATTTAGCCCAAGACTCAAAGCGACGGGATTGTGATAACCCGTACCGGTGTTAAACAAATCAACACTCTGACCAAAATATTGTTCGATGCTAACGCTGGTGTTGATATGCTGGTAAAACGGCATTCGCATCCGGGCCGTCAAGTCGTAACCACGCGCCATTCGTTGCTCGAGTGTGGCAGTCTGTTCACGCCAGGAGGCAAAAGGCTGATAATAATTTGCAGACAGGCGCAGATATTCGCCCCAGGCTTCAGCACCAAATCCAGCACGCTGGAGATTTTCGTCCAGCAAGTTGTCATAAAAGGTATTGTATCCCAGCAACCAGCTGCCGTGCGCCCAGCGTTGACCCGCGCCAAGGTTACTGACCAGACCATCATCCTGCTGAGTGAGCCCAATCTGGCTCCATGTAAGATAACGCTCGTTATCCTGTAGCGGTACAAACCAGCTCCCCCGGCTACCTGTAAAATGTCCTTCGTTATCCACTTTGACGTCGACACTGGCGTTCCCCCACGGCGAAAGCCAGGATTCCACGTGCTGATTGACCTGCTGACTAAGCGCATCGCGGACTTTTCCCAATGCAAAAGCTCTCGCCTGCTCTCCGGTACCCTGACCGTTATCAGTCATACTGGTTTCACCAAAATCTTTCACAATTTCAGCAAAATGTTTTTCACCGTCATGGCTTTCCGCAGCCATTCCTAAATCAGGCAGATCGTCATTGTCGTTATCAAACGGATTTGCCGCTTGCTGCTTAAAGGAGGACTGTGCGCTAGCTATACCGCCTGCCAGCAGCAAGAGTACACAAATTGCGATAATGCGAGGGACGAAACGGCTCAAAACGTCAGTAATTTCCAATAAAAATGAACAGCTGCAGCTTTATAGAATAACGATTACTGGTAATTTATCTTGTACTTTTGCATGCTTTATGAAAAATCCTAAAAAATGCGACGGATTGGTCAGACAGCACACAAGCTGTAAGATAGAAATTGAACATCTAATTCCCTGAATACAGGAGTAAATAATGCAAAGAATCGTGATCGTTGCCAATGGCGCGCCCTACGGGAGCGAATCCTTATTTAACAGCCTGCGGCTGGCCATTGCGCTACGAGAGCAAGAGAGCTACCTGGATCTGCGTCTATTCCTGATGTCTGATGCGGTTACTGCCGGATTGCGCGGACAAAAACCTGGGGAAGGCTATAACATTCAGCAAATGCTGGAGATCCTCACGGCGCAAAATGTGCCTGTGAAATTGTGCAAAACCTGCACCGATGGTCGTGGCATCAGCACACTTCCACTGATTGATGGAGTGGAAATTGGTACTCTGGTAGAACTGGCGCAATGGACGCTGCTTGCCGATAAAGTGCTCACATTTTAACTTAAGTATGGGGCGCTCAGGATAATAGAGATGCCCCACAGCTAAAATGTTTCATCGGGCAAACTCGGGCCTTAACACACCATCCGGGAAATTTTCCGCGAGAAGTTTTTTCACCGACACCAGTAAATCACTCAGCCCGTCATCCTGCATCCCCAGTTTGTTAAGCGCTTGCTCCAGGGAAAACAAGTACTGTGCGTTAGTTCCTAGTGGCCCACTCGCCGCAGCAATCAACGGGGCAATCACCTGAGCGCGGGTATCGGATTCATACTCTGGATGGCGTGGGTCCATAATGAACACCAGCGCATTGACGGTGCGTCCATCATCAAGATGAAGCTGACACCAGGACGGCAGATAACAGCCCGTAATCATCTCACGCTTCCACAGTAAGGTCAGCTCCTGCTCCAGAGACGCTTCCGGCAGACGATACGCAACCCCCGTGGTACGTCCGCCCTCTTTCAGTGCAAGCATCCTCCCCGGCTGGTGCGCAGTCCCCCGCCCGGCAGTAAGCCGCAAACAGAAAGCGCGATGCCACCCAACCAGCGTACCGGTACATGACTCGGTAAACTCCAGCGCCGGATTCCACATTAATGAACCATAGCCGAAGATCCACACCGGTCCCTCATCAGGTCGACAAGACAGCGTCGCCGCCAGCGAGGCCGCCCGTTGTTCTGCCGACCATAAGAGTGATTCTTCAATGGCACCAAATGCCGTTTTACAATCGGCATTCATCAAGAAATCACGCGTTATCACCTTACACCTCCGCCACTGCATACTTCCCTGCGACAACTTTTTGGTGTCTTCCGGACATTTTTACTGCTCATTTTGAAACCACTATTGGGACAATATGCAATCCACAGACCACTTGCAAGGCAACATCGCACGAATAGCTTTAACTTGCCGCTGGGTTTTACGATTTTTTATGTCATTTATCATCATCCCTTTTGGCATATTCATGTTTCACTGCTGCCCAGGCCACTTTATGCGCTGTCTCTTCACGACTGGCATCATCACGCCGGTCTTCTTTATCTTTATATTGCTCCCAGGCGCTGTTGAATGCCTCTTTATAGATATCCTGGGCATGAGTGGGTAAAACGTGTTTTACGCTTTCCGGCAGATCGCTTTTCGTTTTATATGGCATTGTTGAGTCCTTTTTCAAAGGTGAACATTAAGTGTGGTCAACAATATCCTCTCTTGCTAAAACATAAGAATTCTCACGTCAGACTCTTCTTAAGAGAAGCTAATACAAACATTGTCTAAACACGTCGCTTATTTTTATGCTCCGAAGAGTAAAAAATCGACAGAGGGGTAAAAATTCGTAAAATGTTACCGATATCCTGACACTTTCTGTTATTTTTCCTGCCTATTTATTACATTTCCGACAAATTCATCTGCAAAGGATAACCATAATGACAAATGCTCACGAGGCGGTGAAAACCCGCCACAAGGAGACTTCGCTTATTTTCCCGGTTCTGGCGCTGGTAGTGCTGTCCCTGTGGGGAAGCAGCCAAACACTACCAGTGGTTATTGGCATCAACCTTCTTGCTCTTATTGGTATTTTAAGCAGTGCTTTTAGTGTTGTCCGTCATGCGGACGTACTAGCCCATCGTCTGGGTGAACCTTACGGTTCGCTTATTCTTAGCCTTTCCGTCGTTATTCTTGAAGTCAGTTTGATTTCAGCCTTAATGGCGACCGGCGATGCAGCGCCGACATTAATGCGAGATACGCTCTATTCAATCATTATGATTGTTACCGGCGGACTGGTTGGTTTTTCATTACTGCTGGGTGGACGTAAATTTGCTACCCAATATATGAATCTGTTTGGTATTAAACAGTATTTAATTGCCCTGTTCCCATTAGCCATAATCGTGCTGGTATTTCCGATGGCGCTGCCTGCAGCGAATTTTTCGACCGGTCAGGCGTTACTTGTGGCATTAATTTCCGCAGCGATGTACGGCGTATTTTTGCTGATTCAAACCAAAACGCATCAAAGTCTGTTTGTCTATGAGCATGAAGATGACAGTGATGATGACGATCCACATCATGGCAAACCGTCTGCTCATAGCAGCCTGTGGCATGCCATCTGGTTGATTATCCATCTAATTGCCGTTATTGCGGTCACCAAAATGAACGCCAGCCCGCTAGAAACATTGCTCACCAGCATGAATGCGCCGGTGGCCTTTACCGGTTTCCTGGTGGCGCTATTGATTCTGTCGCCGGAAGGTTTAGGCGCGTTAAAAGCAGTTTTAAGCAACCAGGTCCAGCGCGCGATGAATCTGTTCTTTGGCTCGGTATTAGCGACTATCTCGCTTACCGTACCCGTTGTAACGCTTATCGCCTTTATGACGGGTAATGAATTGCAGTTTGCTCTGGGCGCACCAGAAATGGTGGTAATGGTAGCCTCTTTAGTACTGTGCCATATTTCATTTTCAACCGGCCGTACTAACGTGCTCAACGGCGCGGCGCATCTGGCACTGTTTGCGGCTTATTTAATGACAATATTTGCCTGACATTTATATCTCCTCCGATGACGGAAATCGGGGGAGATAATATAAATGTCTGCGTATTGTATTTCTTCATACTACCTGAACAGGTCGTTAATCAGATTTGCGAGCCTGTACCACAACCTACACGAAACCGCTGCAAGAGCTGTTGAAAAACCGGAATGCACTCTTCATTGCAAACACTTCAGGGATGAAGTGAAGATGAGTTGAGACGTAGTATCGACACCAAGCCGGAGTTATCCGGTGAGGCGCAATGTTGTGGGGGCTTTATCCCTGGCGGCATTGGTTGCTGGAAAGAGAAAACCCCCGCACGTTGAGAGGTAAAACCTGATAACAGAACGGGGGCTAATCTTGAACCAGAACAATTCAAGAATAGCCGCGAAATGTTGCCATTACAACAAAAAAGGCGGCTATATGACGCTCGCGCAGTTTGCCGTGATTTTCTGGCACGACCTGGCAGCACCGATCCTTGCGGGAATTATTACCGCAGCGATTGTCAGCTGGTGGCGTAACCGGAAGTAACGTAAAACGGGCGTCAGGCTGCCGTAATGGCAATATGTGCCCGAAACCGGCCGCAGGGTGACATAATCCTGCGGCCTTTTTTGTGTTTATCTCTGCCGCAAGTAAACACTGGCAACCCGCTCCGGAAGCTCGTCCAGAGCACTCATGAAACGACTGCAACAACTGATTAAAAGCCGGAACGCATGCAGCATTGCCAATATTACAGGGATGAAGTAACGAAGACTTGAGATATAGAATCCACACCAAGCCGGAGTTATCCGGTGAGGCGCAATGTTGTGGGGGCTTTATCCCTGGCGGCATTGGTTGCTGGAAAGAGAAAACCCCCGCACGTTGAGAGGTAAAACCTGATAACAGAACGGGGGCTAATCTTGAACCAGAACAATTCAAGAATAGCCGCGAAATGTTGCCATTACAACAAAAAAGGCGGCTATATGACGCTCGCGCAGTTTGCCGTGATTTTCTGGCACGACCTGGCAGCACCGATCCTTGCGGGAATTATTACCGCAGCGATTGTCAGCTGGTGGCGTAACCGGAAGTAACGTAAAAACGGGCGTCAGGCTGCCGTAATGGCAATATGCGCCCGAAACCGGTCGCAGGGTGACATAATCCTGCGGCCTTTTTTGTATCAGACACACATAAAAAAGCCCTACCATAAATGGTAAGGCTTCTGATTTAAAAGAAAAAAATTACTTGCTGGTATCCAGTTCGTCGAAACCTTTAACCAGCTCATCAATCGCTTTCATCTGCTTGAGGAACGGCTCCAGTTTAGCCAACGGCAGCGCGGATGGACCGTCGCATTTCGCATGTTCAGGATCCGGATGCGCCTCAATAAACAGGCCAGCCAAACCTACAGCCATACCGGCACGTGCCAGTTCGGCAACCTGAGCACGACGACCGCCGGAAGCAGCACCAAACGGATCGCGGCATTGCAGTGCGTGGGTAACGTCGAAAATTACCGGGGAATTGCCAGAGACTTTCTTCATTATGCTGAAGCCCAGCATATCAACGACCAGGTTGTCGTAACCGAAGTTAGCGCCACGGTCACAAAGAATCACTTTATCGTTGCCGCCTTCTTTGAATTTATCAACGATATTACCCATCTGACCTGGACTGACGAACTGTGGTTTCTTGACGTTAATTACTGCGCCAGTTTTCGCCATCGCTTCCACCAGGTCAGTCTGGCGAGCAAGAAACGCTGGCAACTGAATAACATCTACCACATCAGCAACGGGCTGTGCCTGGCTTGGTTCATGAACGTCAGTGATAATTTTTACGCCAAATGTCTGTTTCAGTTCCTGGAAGATTTTCATCCCTTCTTCCAGTCCTGGTCCACGATAAGAGTGGATGGAGGAACGGTTGGCTTTGTCAAAAGAGGCTTTGAACACGTAAGGGATACCCAGTTTCTGGGTTACGGTTACGTAGTGTTCGCAAATGCGCATCGCCAGATCGCGAGATTCCAGCACGTTCATACCGCCAAACAGCACGAACGGCAGGTCATTTGCTACGTTGATGTCGCCAATGCTAACCACTTTTTGTTTCATAGGATCGCCTTAATCTTAAGTAAAGTGTCGATTAATTAATGCAGCACAATATGTTTATGCGCGATGTTATTAATTTGCGCACGTATCATTTCGCTGATCGGATCTTCCGGACACTGTTCAACGAAATAATTTAAATCATTCAACGCAACGTGTTCGCAATCCAGTTGCGCGTAAATCAACCCACGATCGCGAATTTCATACGGATCTTCCGGGTTAAATTGTAATAAGGCTTCGCTGGTGCGTAATGCCAGTTCCATCTGATTTTCTTCCATCAGCGACGCTTTCAGGGTATCCAACAGTTTACGGATAACTTCAATGTTATCGGCTTCATCCAGGTCTTCATAAAACAGTTCCGCAGACGGGCTGATATTTCCCTTTAACCACACATCCAGCATATGTTCGCTTAATGATTCACCGTTAAAAGGGTTAATCAGCCAGATTTCTCCGTCCGGGCATTCTATGCGCAATATGAGCTGCGTCGGGAAAATCACCGGCAGCAGCGGCAAATCGAGACGATTAGCGACCCACAACAAAACCGCGCCTAATGATACCGCACTGCCCTGCCGATTTTTTAACACCTGATCCAGCCATAATGCATCGGAAAGACGATAAACACCGCGTGAGGCTTTAAATCCCCATTCGCCGTAAAACAGCGCGATCAATTTTCCCAGCTGCTCTTCTAAAGGCAGAAGCTGGCTAATTTCTTCCTTCGCCAGATTAACGAGACGCTCCAGTTCGTCGTATACATCTTGCGAGGGAAAATCGCGGCGGATTGCTTCGCAAGCCAGGATCATGCCTTCGCACAGCGGTGCTTTATTAAATTCGAAATCAGCTAACGATCTCATGACTTACCCCAGTAACGGTACTTTTGTGGTGGCGAGTTTAATGATGATGTACAGCACCACCAGCGCCAGCGGGAAGGCAATAATGCGCACCTGCTGACTGTGCATCCGACGATAATCGAGTGCAATAAAACCCAAAACGATATAAATGATAACTCCAAACAGCTTTTCAGTCAGCCATTGTGCCTGCCCGGAAAATGGCAGGATGTGCGCTTTAGCCATCAGCGCGATGCCGCTAAGTAATAACACCGTGTCGACAACCGGCGGCACAATGCGCGTCCAACGAGCGAATGCCTGTGGATGCTCCTGGTAACGTAGCCAGAATCGTAGGGTTAATAGCCCAACAGAAAGCGCGATGCTAATGAGATGAACGCTAAACAGCGTAGTAAAATTTATCATCGATAATAGCGACCGAGCGTTACGCGCTCGTTATCACCATAGTCCCGACAGGTTTCAACTTCACAATAACCCGCGTGGATAAATGCCAGCCGCACCGCTTCGCCCTGCTGCCAACCATGTTCCAGAAGCAGAAAGCCGCCGGATACCAGCGCGTTACGCGACTGTTCGATGATATGCACGATGTCCGCCATTCCACTGTCTGCCGCAACCAGCGCAGTGAGTGGCTCAAAGCGGACATCGCCTTGTTGAAGATGTGGATCCTGCTCGTCGATATACGGTGGATTGCTGACAATCATCGCAAACTGCTGTCCGACAAGCGCACTAAACCAGTCGCTTTGCAGGATGTGGATATTTGTGATCGCCAGATTTTGCGCATTGCGCTTCGCAAGCGCGACAGCGTCAGGCATTCGGTCAACCGCCGTAACATCGCAATCCGGGCGTTCGCTGGCCAATGCCAGGGCAATCGCCCCAGTGCCAGTTCCAAGATCGAGAATGCGACAAGGTTGTTCAGGCAATCGCGTCAACGCCTGTTCCACCAGACATTCAGTGTCCGGACGAGGAATTAAGGTCGCTGGCGAAACAAATAACGGCAACGACCAGAACTCACGCACACCGGTTAAATGGGCAATAGGTTCACCGGCACGACGACGGGCTAAAAGCGCGTCGAGTTGCTCACATTGCTCTTCAGTCAACTGCGTTTCACCAAAGGCGAGAATATAAGTGCGCCCCTTGCCGGTAACATGTTCCAGCAGGATTTCAGCATCGCGCCGCGGGCTTTCGCTCGCCTGAAGTTGGCTTATTGCTTCACGTAACCAGTGTTGATATTCCATTATTCCTGCTCGGACAACGCCGCCAGTTGGTCGGCCTGATGTTCCTGGACGATCGGTTCTATCAGCATATCCAGTTTACCCTCCATCACTTCATCCAGACGGTAGAGCGTCAGGTTGATACGGTGATCGGTAACGCGCCCCTGCGGGAAGTTATAGGTACGGTTACGATCGCTGCGATCGCCGCTGCCCAGCAAGTTGCGACGAGTGGAGGCTTCTGCCTGCTGGCGTTTTGCCATTTCCGCAGCATGGATACGAGCACCTAGCACAGAAAGCGCCTTCGCTTTGTTTTTATGCTGCGAACGTTCATCCTGACATTCAACAACAATACCGGTCGGCAAGTGAGTAATACGGATTGCCGAATCGGTGGTGTTGACGTGCTGACCACCCGCACCTGAGGAACGGAAAGTATCGATACGCAAATCTGCCGGGTTGATATCCGGTAGCTCTGCTTCCGGCAGTTCCGGCATTACCGCAACGGTACAAGCGGAAGTATGAATACGCCCTTGCGATTCCGTCGCTGGAACACGCTGCACGCGATGGCCGCCAGATTCAAATTTCAGACGACCATATACGCCATCACCGCTAATTTTGGCGATGATCTCTTTGTACCCGCCATGTTCACCCTCGCTGGCGCTCATGATTTCCACTCGCCAGCGACGTGCCTCCGCGTAGCGGCTGTACATACGGAACAGATCGCCAGCAAACAGCGCAGCTTCATCGCCGCCGGTTCCGGCACGCACTTCAAGAAATGCATTGCGTTCATCATCGGGATCTTTTGGCAGCAAAAGAACCTGTAACTGTTGCTCCAGTTGCTCGCTTTTTTCTTTGGCTTCACGCAGTTCGTCCTGCGCCATCTCGCGCATTTCCGGATCGTCGAGCATCATCTGCGCGGTTTCGATATCTTCCTGAACCTGTTGCCAGTCGGTAAAACAGCGCGAAACATCACTTAATTGCGCATATTCACGTGATAATGCGCGAAAACGTTCCTGGTCGGCGATGGTTTGCGCATCACCCAGCAGTGCCTGAACTTCTTCATGGCGTTCATGCAGGGCTTCCAGTTTGGCAACTATAGAAGGCTTCATAGGCGTAAATGCACCCTGTAAAAAAAGAAAATGATGTACTGCTACTCCAGCCCGAGGCTGTCGCGCAGAATATTCAGGCGTTCGTTATCCCCGTCACGGGCAGCCTGTTGAAGTGATTTCGTTGGCGCATGGATCAGGCGGTTTGTCAGTTTCCATGCCAGATCCTGCATAATGGCTTGCGCATCGCCCCCTTGTTCAAGGGCCGCTAACGCTTTGGCGGTTAACTCATCGCGAACCTGTTCAGCCTGACTGCGATAATCGCGAATGGTTTCGCTGGCACTTTGTGCGCGCAACCACGCCATGAATTCGCTGGTTTCCTGGGCGACGATAGTTTCCGCCTCAACTGCAGCAGCTTTACGCTGCGCCAAGTTGTGCGAAATAATGCTTTGCAGATCATCAACGCTGTAAAGGTAGGCATTCGCCAGTTTGCCAACTTCTGGCTCTACATCGCGTGGGACGGCAATATCCACCAGCAGCATCGGTTGGTTGCGACGACTTTTTAATGCGCGCTCCACCATGCCTTTACCGATAATCGGCAACGGGCTAGCGGTGGAACTGATGATGATATCGGCTTCACGCAGACGCTCGTCGATATCGCTCAGGGCAATAACTTCCGCGCCGACTTCATCTGCCAGAATTTGGGCTCGTTCGCGAGTACGGTTGGCGATAATCATCTTCTGTACTTTGTGTTCGCGCAGATGACGTGCCACCAGTTCGATGGTTTCGCCCGCGCCAACCAGCAGTACGGTCACCGTAGAGAGCGACTCAAAGATCTGCCGCGCCAGCGTACAAGCCGCAAATGCAACAGATACAGCACTGGCGCCAATATCTGTTTCAGTGCGGACGCGTTTCGCCACGGAGAAAGATTTCTGGAACATGCGCTCCAGTTCGCTGGCCTTCATATGACCTTTTTGCGAATCAGCAAAGGCTTTTTTTACCTGACCGAGGATTTGTGGCTCGCCCAATACCAGTGAATCCAGGCCACTGGCAACACGCATTAAATGGCTGACCGCATCGTTATCCTGATGCCAGTAGAGGCTATTACGCAGATCTTCTTCGTTAAGATTGTGGTAGTCGCACAACCAGCGAATGAGCGCCTCTTGCAGGTTATCCTGCTCTTCAACGCTAAGATAAAGTTCTGTGCGGTTACACGTCGACAGCACCACGCCGCCCTGCACCATCGGCTGCGCGAGCAGGCTGTCAAGCGCCTGATCGAGCTTGTCCGGCGAAAACGATACACGCTCTCGTAGCGATACAGGTGCCGTTTTATGGTTAATACCGAGTGCTAAAAGGGTCATGTCTGCGGGAAATAATACCAACGTTGATATGGTTAGTCTGCTCGCATCATACAGGATGCGTGAGTTCAATAAAAGAGAGCGCCCCCTTTTGGAGTAATTGCCTAAACCCGTTAGATTCTGGCAATTAAGACAACTTGAACATAGACGATGGCTGACGGTAACGCTAGCATTAAGGGTTATAACTGCAACGTATCTCAAGGACTTGTCATTATTATGCCCCTGCCCGATTTTCGCTTTATCCGCCTGCTACCACTGGCTGCTCTCGTGCTCACGGCCTGTTCCGTTACGACGCCGAAAGGTCCAGGCAAAAGCCCGGATTCGCCACAGTGGCGTCAGCATCAGCAAGACGTGCGCAACCTGAATCAGTACCAGACACGCGGTGCGTTTGCCTATATTTCCGACCAACAAAAAGTGTATGCCCGTTTCTTCTGGCAGCAAACTGGCCAGGATCGCTACCGTCTGCTGCTGACTAACCCATTGGGCAGCACTGAACTGGAGTTGAATGCCCAGCCGGGTAATGTGCAGTTAGTGGACAATAAAGGCCAGCGTTATACCGCCGATGACGCTGAAGAGATGATTAGCAAATTGACCGGAATGCCGATCCCGCTCAACAGCTTGCGCCAGTGGATTTTAGGTTTGCCAGGTGATGCAACCAACTACAAACTGGACGACCAGTACCGCCTGAGCGAAATCACCTACAGCCAGAACGGCAAAAACTGGAAAGTGGTATACGGCGGTTATGACACTAAAACGCAACCTGCGATGCCTGCTAATATGGAACTCACCGACGGCGGTCAGCGCATCAAGTTAAAAATGGATAACTGGATAGTGAAATAATGCGGACTCAGTGGCCCTCTCCGGCAAAGCTTAATCTGTTTTTATACATTACCGGTCAGCGTGCGGACGGCTATCACACGCTGCAAACGCTGTTTCAGTTCCTGGATTACGGCGACACCATCAGTATTGAACTTCGCAACGATGGGGAAATCTGCCTGTTAACCCCCGTTGAAGGTGTGGAACACGAAGATAATCTGATTGTTCGCGCGGCACGGTTGTTGATGAAAGCAGCCGCCGCCAGCGGACGTCTTCCGACAGGAAGCGGTGCAGATATCAGCATTGACAAGCGTTTGCCTATGGGCGGTGGTCTGGGCGGTGGTTCATCCAATGCCGCAACAGTTCTGGTGGCTTTAAATCATCTGTGGCAATGCGGACTCAGCGTTGATGAGTTGGCAGAAATCGGTCTGACGCTGGGCGCAGATGTTCCGGTCTTTGTCCGTGGTCATGCTGCTTTTGCTGAAGGGGTTGGCGAAATATTAACGCCGGTGAATCCACCAGAGAAATGGTATCTGGTTGCGCACCCTGGCGTGAGTATTCCTACACCAATGATTTTTAAAGATCCCGAACTCCCGCGCAACACGCCGAAAAGGTCAATAGAAACGTTGCTAAAATGTGAATTCAGCAATGATTGCGAGGTTATCGCAAGAAAACGTTTTCGCGAGGTTGATGCGGTGCTTTCCTGGCTGTTAGAATACGCCCCGTCGCGCCTGACTGGGACAGGGGCCTGTGTCTTTGCTGAATTTGATACAGAGTCTGAAGCCCGCCAGGTGCTAGAGCAAGCCCCGGAATGGCTCAATGGCTTTGTGGCGAAAGGCGTCAACCTTTCCCCATTGCACAGAGCCATGCTTTAAGCCGGGCAAGCTGAGTTTCGGTGACAACGTCACCTTGTTCCAGACGTTGCATCGCGCTCTTTAATACACCGCCTGGAAAGAATATTGCCTGGCCCGCACAGTTTTCGGCAGATTCTTTCCACCAATGGACGCATGCCTGAGGTTCTTCTCGTGCCTGATATGAAGCTTTTTGCTGGTAACGCCACCCCGGAACTAGCACAACGTATTGCCAACCGCCTGTACACTTCACTCGGCGACGCCGCTGTAGGTCGCTTTAGCGACGGCGAAGTCAGCGTACAAATTAACGAAAATGTACGCGGTGGTGATATTTTCATCATCCAGTCCACTTGTGCCCCTACTAACGACAACCTGATGGAATTAGTCGTTATGGTTGATGCCCTGCGTCGTGCTTCCGCAGGTCGTATCACCGCTGTTATCCCCTACTTTGGCTATGCGCGCCAGGACCGTCGCGTCCGCTCCGCTCGTGTACCAATCACTGCGAAAGTGGTTGCAGATTTCCTCTCCAGCGTCGGTGTTGACCGTGTGCTGACGGTGGATCTGCACGCTGAACAGATTCAGGGATTCTTCGACGTTCCGGTTGATAACGTATTTGGTAGCCCGATCCTGCTGGAAGACATGCTGCAGCTGAATCTGGATAACCCGATTGTGGTTTCCCCGGACATCGGCGGCGTTGTGCGTGCCCGCGCTATCGCTAAGTTGCTGAACGATACCGATATGGCAATCATCGACAAACGTCGTCCGCGCGCGAACGTTTCCCAGGTGATGCATATCATCGGTGACGTTGCTGGTCGTGACTGCGTACTGGTCGATGATATGATCGACACAGGCGGTACGCTGTGTAAAGCTGCTGAAGCGCTGAAAGAACGTGGTGCTAAACGTGTATTTGCGTACGCGACTCACCCGATCTTCTCTGGCAACGCAGCGAACAACCTGCGTAACTCTGTAATTGATGAAGTCGTTGTCTGCGATACCATTCCGCTGAGCGACGAAATCAAATCACTGCCGAACGTGCGTACTCTGACCCTGTCAGGTATGCTGGCCGAAGCGATTCGTCGTATCAGCAACGAAGAATCGATTTCTGCTATGTTCGAACATTAATCGAACCCGGCTCAAAGACCCGCTGCGGCGGGTTTTTTTGTCTGTAATATCCATTTGTATGACCTATGCCTCCTTCACCTGCCATTTAGTTGACAGATGATGCGCTCACGGATGAAACATTATTGTGAACAAAATATTTTCCTCACATGTGATGCCTTTCCGCGCTCTGATCGACGCTTGCTGGAAAGAAAAATATACTACTGCACGGTTTACCCGTGACCTGATTGCCGGGATAACCGTCGGGATTATTGCTATCCCGCTGGCGATGGCGTTGGCTATTGGTAGTGGTGTGGCGCCACAGTACGGTTTATATACCGCTGCTGTTGCGGGGATTGTCATTGCTCTGACGGGAGGATCGCGCTTTAGCGTATCCGGTCCGACTGCGGCATTTGTGGTAATACTCTATCCCGTTTCGCAACAATTTGGACTGGCAGGGCTGCTGGTTGCGACGTTGTTGTCGGGGATCTTTTTGATCCTGATGGGTCTGGCACGCTTTGGTCGCCTGATTGAATATATTCCGGTTTCCGTCACCTTAGGTTTCACCTCAGGTATCGGGATCACCATCGGTACGATGCAGATTAAAGATTTTCTCGGTCTGCAAATGGCCCATGTCCCGGAACATTATCTACAAAAAGTCGGCGCATTAGTTATGGCGCTGCCGACCATTAACGTAGGCGATGCCGCAATTGGTATTGTGACGCTTGGTATTCTGATTTTCTGGCCACGTTTGGGCATTCGCTTACCCGGCCACCTTCCGGCCTTGCTGGCAGGTTGCGCGGTGATGGGGATTGTTAACCTGCTCGGCGGACATGTTGCTACCATCGGGTCGCAATTCCACTACGTTCTGGCCGATGGTTCTCAGGGTAACGGTATTCCACAACTGCTGCCACAGTTGGTGCTGCCGTGGGATCTGCCCAATTCAGAATTTACGCTTACATGGGACTCCATTCGTACCCTGCTGCCTGCGGCATTCTCAATGGCAATGCTCGGGGCAATCGAATCTCTGCTCTGCGCAGTGGTACTGGACGGTATGACCGGGACTAAACACAAAGCGAACAGCGAACTGGTTGGACAGGGATTGGGGAATATTATCGCTCCGTTCTTTGGTGGTATTACCGCTACAGCTGCAATCGCGCGTTCTGCCGCTAACGTCCGTGCCGGAGCAACTTCCCCCATCTCGGCGGTGATCCACTCTATTCTGGTTATTCTCGCCCTGCTGGTACTGGCGCCGCTGCTTTCCTGGCTGCCGCTTTCCGCAATGGCTGCCCTGCTATTGATGGTGGCGTGGAACATGAGTGAAGCGCATAAAGTGGTCGATTTGCTGCGTCATGCACCGAAAGATGACATCATCGTCATGCTGCTGTGTATGTCATTGACCGTGCTGTTTGATATGGTTATTGCCATCAGTGTGGGGATCGTACTGGCATCGCTGCTGTTTATGCGCCGTATCGCCCGTATGACTCGCCTGGCTCCGGTGGCAGTAGACGTTCCAGACGATGTGTTGGTCTTGCGTGTTATTGGCCCGCTGTTTTTCGCGGCAGCTGAAGGTCTGTTCACCGATCTGGAATCACGTCTGGAAGGCAAACGAATTGTTATTCTGAAGTGGGATGCCGTTCCGGTGCTTGATGCGGGTGGTCTTGATGCGTTCCAGCGTTTTGTGAAACGCCTGCCTGAAGGGTGTGAACTGCGCGTGTGTAATGTGGAATTCCAGCCACTGCGCACAATGGCTCGTTCCGGTATTCAACCGATCCCGGGTCGTCTGGCGTTCTTCCCGAATCGTAGCGCGGCGATGGCGGATTTGTAAGAAAGGTATGAGATTGACCAGTCAGCGTAAACTGACTGGTCAGCAAACTACATTATTTGTTAGCTATGACGGCGATTATCGCTACGGCGGCAACGTTTGTCATAGTGGCGAACCCACCAGTAACGATCGCACACCTGTTCATGCCCGCCAACACGGGCTCCCGCCAGCCAGAGAATGGCACCGACGAAAATACTCAGCACTGCACCGTGTGCGAAATACTGGGGCATATCAAACTGTGGTAACTGGTTGAGGATTGAATACCCCACACCAACCACCATCACCACCAGACCCAACCCCATGAGCACGTTACCGAGTAACGAAGCGTTTTTGCGTTTCATGTGTCACCTCCGGAACTTTCTGGGTTGTAACAGGGAATACCCCTCTTCCTTATGTGTAAAGTATAGACAACACTCTGTAGGTTATGTGCGGGCGTGATCACAATTACAACCCTCGTTTCAACAAAACTTTACAAATAAACGTCTGAACGCCTTGACTTTCTAATAGTCGACACAGGCAATTATTACGTTATCTGCGCTTAACACGCTGTTTTTTGTCAAGCGGGGCCGCAACCAGTAAACTACGCGCCAGTTATGTACTCACTCAGGACAAAAAAACGTGACGATTAAATTGATTGTCGGCCTGGCGAACCCTGGCGCTGAATACGCCGCAACGCGACATAATGCTGGCGCCTGGTTCGTTGACTTACTGGCGGAGCGTTTACGCGCTCCACTGCGCGAAGAGGCTAAATTCTTTGGTTATACCTCGCGAGTTACCCTCGGAGGCGAAGATGTCCGCCTGTTAGTACCGACCACATTTATGAATCTCAGCGGCAAAGCCGTCGCCGCGATGGCCAGTTTTTTCCGCATTAATCCGGATGAAATTCTGGTCGCTCACGACGAACTGGATCTGCCCCCGGGCGTTGCCAAATTCAAATTGGGCGGTGGCCACGGTGGTCACAATGGACTGAAAGACATCATCAGTAAATTGGGTAATAACCCTAACTTTCACCGTTTACGCATCGGAATCGGTCATCCGGGCGATAAAAACAAAGTTGTCGGGTTTGTGTTAGGCAAACCGCCTGTTAGTGAACAGAAGTTAATTGATGAAGCCATCGACGAAGCGGCGCGTTGTACTGAAATGTGGTTTACAGATGGTTTGACCAAAGCAACGAACCGATTGCACGCCTTTAAAGCGCAATAAGTCGTTGTCTGCGGCATTTTTGCCGAGTGCCGTGTATAATAGGCAAAGTTATTTCCATTTCTGCAATCTGTTTGTGATAACAGGTTGATTATTAAGATATTAAGGTGATTTAAATCATGGGATTCAAATGCGGTATCGTCGGTTTGCCCAACGTCGGGAAATCTACCCTGTTCAACGCGCTGACCAAAGCCGGTATTGAAGCGGCCAACTTTCCATTCTGTACCATCGAGCCGAACACGGGCGTCGTACCAATGCCTGACCCTCGCCTGGATCAACTGGCTGAAATCGTAAAACCGCAGCGTACGCTTCCCACTACCATGGAATTTGTCGATATCGCCGGTCTGGTAAAGGGCGCGTCGAAAGGTGAAGGTCTGGGTAACCAGTTCCTGACCAACATTCGTGAAACCGAAGCGATCGGCCACGTTGTTCGCTGCTTTGAAAATGACAATATCATTCACGTTTCCGGCAAAGTTAACCCGGCGGACGATATTGAAGTTATCAACACCGAACTGGCACTGGCGGATCTCGACACCTGTGAACGTGCGATTCATCGCGTACAGAAGAAAGCCAAAGGTGGCGATAAAGACGCGAAAGCCGAACTGGCGGTGCTGGAAAAATGCCTGCCACAGCTGGAAAACGCAGGTATGCTGCGCGCGCTGGATTTAAGTGCAGAAGAGAAAGCGGCTATCCGTTACCTGAGCTTCCTGACGCTGAAACCAACGATGTACATTGCCAACGTCAACGAAGACGGTTTTGAAAACAACCCGTATCTTGACCAGGTACGTGAAATCGCGGCGAAAGAAGGCTCTATTGTAGTTCCGGTTTGTGCTGCTGTTGAAGCAGACATTGCCGAACTGGACGACGAAGAACGTGACGAATTTATGCAGGAACTGGGACTGGAAGAACCGGGCCTGAACCGTGTGATCCGTGCCGGTTATAAACTGCTGAACCTGCAAACTTACTTCACCGCTGGGGTGAAAGAAGTGCGCGCATGGACCATTCCGGTTGGTGCAACTGCTCCGCAGGCAGCAGGCAAAATCCATACTGATTTTGAAAAAGGCTTTATCCGTGCACAAACCATCTCGTTTGAAGATTTCATCACTTACAAAGGTGAACAAGGCGCGAAAGAAGCAGGCAAAATGCGTGCAGAAGGTAAAGATTACATCGTTAAAGATGGCGATGTGATGAACTTCCTGTTCAACGTCTAATTCCGCGTAATACCCGAGCGGTTAATAATGAGCCATTATGTGAGTCGCACATAATGGCTTTTTTTTTGCCTGCTATGTTGCTTCTTCCAATTCTGAGTTACCGAAATTCATAATCAGACTCCTGGCAATATTAACAATGTGGCTTTTATGTGATAACAATCACAATGCATTAACCGTTCAAGAGTTTGTCATGAAAAAAACATTTACCTTCAGCCTGCTAGCAATTGTCTTCGCCAGCCTGTTAAGTGCCTGTGTTCCTCACCATCATCACCGCCACAGCGATGGCCCGCGTGGTCCTGCGGCTTCCGGTAAGCCAATGCCACCCTCAAATGGTGGGCCAAATCATGGCAGCCCTGGTCATGACCGCTATTAATTAGCAACTCATTCGCGGGAGAGACATACACTCCCGCTATCCACGGCGCTTGAACTGACTCGCATCAATGCCATGTTGCTTCATTTTTCGCCACAGCGTAGTACGGCCAATCCCCAATAATGCAGACATTTCCTGAATACGCCCGCCAGTAACCTGGGCTGCGTTAATAATCGCCTCTTTTTCAACTTCCGCAAATGACAGACTGGTAGAAAGGCGTGTGGCGCTGACATCATCTGTCGCCTGTTCGGTAAACAAATGTTCAGGCAAATCACTGACGCGAATGCGCCCGTTATCGCAACTCAGAGCAAGATTCTCGATGACGCTGTAAAGTTCAAAATCATTGCCAGGCCATGCACAGGAAACCAGACGGGTGAGCGCATCGTCATCAATTTTCAGACGCGTAGAGAAACGTTTTTCAAGACTGCGTAATTTGTTATTCACCAGCGCAGGAATGCTGCCGCGCCGCATCCGCAGAGGCGGGATGGTAATTTCAAATGCATGCAGCGCGTAATACAGCTGGCGACTAAAACGATTTTGCTCCACCAGCATTGCCAGGTCCGCAGTTGTAGTGGCAATCACTTTGACATCAATGGGTATTAAACGCCGCGCATCCAGTCTCGTGATGACGCCCTGCTTGATAACCTGAAGCAAAGCAGACTGTAACTCCACCGCCAGATATTCAATCTTTTCAAGAAACAGCGTACCGCCATGCGCCAGTTCCAGCCGACTCAGACGACCATTTTCATTCTCCGTGCGATCGCCACCAATAAATTCTTCCGCCAGCGCCGCATCACCATATAACTCACAATTAACAGCGATATAGGGACCCGCTGCACGCTCGCTTTCATTGTGAATTGCCTGACTTAGCAGTGCCTTGCCCACGCCCTCTTCTCCACAAAGAAGAACAGGAAAGCTGCTGCGCGCCGCCTGACGGCCAAAATGAATCAAGCGGCGGGTTTGTGGATCGTCCTGGGGCATATGGGCGAAGGTATGGCTGACTTTCCCTAATTGACTGGTCATCAATTGCCGCATTTGTTCTACCGGATGGAGCAACAGGATAAAGCTGGTCCCTTGCGTTTCAATTATCGGTTTAAGAGTAATGACCGCATCAATAAATTGGTGCTGGCTTTCAAAAGTTGCTTCCACATGTTTGAGCGGATGAGCCTGCTTTATTGCCTGTTGCAATACGGTTGGTAGCGTTAATAGCTCAGTGATCGCCCTTCCCTGGCTTGCCGCCGCATCCAGACGCAAAACGCGCGCCGCCTGAGCATTGATAAATTGCAAATGCCCCTGCTCGTCCCAGCTAATCACGCCATCGTCCATACTTTCCAGCAAGGCGTTAAGCTGATTTAAATGCCGGTTTGTTTCAGCCAGTAAACTGTCTGTCAGCAGTAAGTTTCCTACCTCGCGTGCAATTGCCAGCGTCAACGGCAAATCGGCTGCGGTGGTTTGCTCAACCGGACACGCCAGAGCTATCGTTCCCGTTAATCGGCCCTTACTGTCAAACAGTGGCGTTGCACAAAATGCCCAATCCCATAGCGCCTGCTTGAAATGTTGATCGGCCATCGTTTTCACTGCCTGACCGGAGATAGCCGCTAACGATAGCGCACAAGTACCAATAATTCCCTCTGAGCAATACGTGCCGTCATTGAATCCCAGGACACTAAGCTGGCGCAGCGTTTGCGGATCACCATAACGACTAAGGATGCAGGCGGTTTCATCAAGGATGAACAGTCCGCACGCCCGCGATTCCATATATTCCCAGGCATCTTCCAGTGCCGCTTGCCCGAGTGCCAGCATCGCTTCCTTACGCCGATAGATAGAAGCAAATGTCACGCCCCGAGCCTGATGCGGTACGCTCCATGACTCCCGTTTCATCAGCTTGCGGCATCGCTCCCAGGATGCTGCTATCAGGGGAGATATGCTCTGTTGCTGGTTGTTAAAACCGTCATTCATATTTTCCGCCCTTATGACAAAAAGGTGTTCCGCATCGCAAATTTACTTATCCAGACTCGACATGGTTCCGTTATGGAACATTTATTAAAGCATACGTTTCATTGTGAAACATAATTTGGGTTAATTTTCTTTTCCCCTGCCTGATGCACAATGGATTTACCGGCAGTCAGTGGTCGCCGTGTCGTTGAACATCATCTATGCCCTACCATAATTGCTGGAGCAAAATAATGAAAAAATTGATCAATGATGTGCAAGACGTACTGAATGAACAACTGGCGGGGCTGGCGAAAGCCTATCCTTCGCTGACACTGCATCAGGACCCGGTGTATGTCACCCGAGCCGATGCGCCAATTGCAGGAAAAGTGGCGTTATTGTCGGGCGGCGGCAGCGGACACGAACCAATGCACTGTGGTTATATTGGTCAGGGTATGCTCTCGGGGGCGTGTCCGGGCGAAATTTTTACCTCACCGACGCCCGATAAAATTTTTGAATGTGCCATGCAAATCGATGGTGGTGAAGGCGTATTGCTGATCATCAAAAATTATACCGGCGATATTCTCAACTTCGAGACAGCGACAGAATTACTGCATGATAGCGGTGTAAAAGTCACCACGGTAGTCATTGATGATGATGTCGCAGTTAAAGACAGTCTTTATACCGCCGGGCGGCGCGGGGTTGCCAATACAGTATTAATTGAAAAAATTGTTGGCGCAGCGGCAGAACGTGGCGAATCGCTGGACGCTTGTGCACAACTGGGGCGTAAGTTGAACAATCAGGGCCACTCTATTGGTATCGCCCTCGGTGCCTGTACCGTTCCGGCTGCGGGCAAACCTTCTTTTACGCTGGCAGATAATGAAATGGAATTTGGTGTCGGCATTCATGGTGAGCCAGGTATTGACCGTCGCCCCTTCTCCTCCCTTGATCAGACTGTCGATGAAATGTTCGACACGCTGCTGGAAAATGGCACATACCACCGCACGCTGCGCTTCTGGGATTATCGACAAGGTAGCTGGCAGGAAGAGACGCAAACTAAACAACCGCTCCAGTCTGGCGATCGCGTAATTGCGCTGGTCAACAATCTTGGCGCGACACCGCTTTCTGAACTGTATGGCGTCTATAACCGCCTCACCACGCGTTGCCAGCAAGCTGGCTTGACTATCGAGCGCAATTTAATCGGCGCGTACTGCACCTCACTGGACATGACCGGTTTTTCCATCACCTTACTGAAAGTTGATGACGAAATGCTGGCGTTATGGGACGCCCCGGTCCACACCCCGGCGCTTAACTGGGGTAAATAAGGAGATAACCATGTCACTGAGCAGAACTCAAATTGTTAACTGGCTCACTCGCTGTGGAGAAATTTTCAGCAAAGAGAGCGATTATCTTACCGGGCTGGATCGTGAAATCGGCGACGCCGACCACGGGCTGAACATGAATCGTGGCTTTAGCAAAGTGGTGGAAAAACTCCCTGCCATCGCGGATAAAGACATCGGTTTCATTCTCAAGAATACCGGTATGACGTTGCTATCCAGCGTCGGCGGTGCCAGCGGCCCACTGTTCGGTACTTTCTTTATCCGCGCGGCACAGGCAACTCAGGCACGTCAAAGCCTGACGTTGATAGAACTTTATCAGATGTTCCGCGATGGCGCAGACGGCGTAATCAGTCGGGGGAAAGCAGAACCAGGCGATAAAACCATGTGCGATGTCTGGGGGCCGGTAGTTGAGTCGTTACGCCAGTCCAGTGAGCAAAACCTTTCTGTTCCGGCGGCGCTTGAAGCCGCCAGTAGCGTTGCGGAATCCGCCGCACAAAGCACGATTACGATGCAAGCCCGCAAAGGCCGTGCCAGTTATCTCGGTGAACGCAGTATTGGTCACCAGGACCCTGGTGCAACCTCCGTGATGTTTATGATGCAAATGTTGGCGTTAGCCGCAAAAGAGTAAGGAATTGGTGATGGTAAACCTGGTCATAGTTTCACATAGCGCCCGACTGGGAGAAGGTGTCGGTGAATTAGCCCGCCAGATGTTAATGGGCGATCGTTGTAAAATCGCCATTGCCGCAGGAATTGACGATCCGCAGAATCCCATCGGTACAGATGCCGTCAAAGTGATGGAAGCCATCGAATCCGTTGCCGATACCGACCATGTACTGGTCATGATGGATATGGGGAGTGCGTTATTGAGTGCAGAAACCGCACTGGAATTGCTTGCGCCAGAGATCGCCGCGAGAGTTCGTTTGTGCGCTGCGCCCTTGGTCGAAGGAACGCTGGCAGCAGCGGTCAGCGCAGCCTCGGGGGCGGATATCGACAAAGTCATCCATGACGCCATGCATGCGCTGGAAGCCAAACGCGAACAACTGGGTTTACCGTCATCCGCCACCGAGATATCTGACACATGCCCGCCGCACGATGAGGAAGCCCGCTCCCTGGCTGTGGTGATAAAAAACCGTAACGGCCTCCACGTGCGCCCGGCCTCCCGACTGGTCTATACATTATCGACATTTAATGCAGACATGTTGCTCGAGAAAAACGGTAAGTGCGTAACACCAGAGAGTATTAACCAGATTGCGCTGTTACAAGTCCGCTGTAACGATACGCTTCGCCTGATTGCAAAAGGGCCTGAGGCTGAAGAGGCACTGGTCGCTTTTCGCCAGTTAGCTGAAGATAACTTTGGTGAAACGGAAGAGATAGCACCGCCAACTCTGCGTCTAGTTCCGCCTGTCACAGGAAAAGCCTTTTATTATCAACCCGTTTTATGCACAGTACAGGCGAAATCATCACTGAGCGTGGAAGAAGAACAGGAACGGTTACGCCAGGCAATTGACTTCACGTTGTTAGATCTGATGACCTTAACAGCAAAGGCAGAATCAAGCGGGCTCGACGATATCGCCGCAATCTTTTCCGGTCACCATACACTATTAGACGATCCTGAACTGCTGGCAGCGGCAAGCGAACTCCTTCAGCATGAACATTGCACGGCGGAGTATGCCTGGCAGCAGGTTCTTAAAGAACTTAGCCAGCAATACCAGCAGATTGATGATGAATATCTGCAGGCTCGCTATATCGATGTGGACGATCTTCTGCACCGCACCCTGCTCCACCTGACACAGACAAAAGAAGAACTCCCTCAGTTTAGCGCGCCGACCATTTTACTGGCGGAGAACATTTATCCCTCCACGGTAATTCAACTGGATCCGACGGTCGTAAAAGGCATCTGCCTTAGTGCTGGAAGTCCGGTATCCCACAGCGCTCTAATTGCTCGTGAACTGGGCATTGGCTGGATTTGCCAGCAGGGAGAGAAGCTGTATGCAATTCAACCTGAAGAGACGTTAACGCTGGACGTTAAAACGCAACGTTTTAGCCATGATGGCTAATAAACCAGTGTCCGGATGGCATCGTAACTATGCCATCCGGAAAAGCCGTACGTAATTAGCCAGCGTACTGACCGTGTTGTAAATCCTGTACTACTTTGTTCATTTTCGCTTCATTCAACAGATAAAACTTAATAGAAATTGCCGTCAGGAAGTAGAAGAATGCCGGCAAGAGGGTAAACAGTAATACTACGCCCTGCACTGAATTAGCGGATTGAGTTGTGCTACTGGTTGCATAACCATAATAAGCCAGTACCCAACCAATCACCGCCCCACCTACCGCAACGCCCAGTTTGATGACAAAAATATTCGCAGCAACGTTCATCCCCGTAATACGACGACGCGTTTTCCATTCACCATAGTTATTCGCATCGGTAATCATCGACCACTGAAGTGCGCCATTTCCGCCCTGAATAATCTGAATTGCCAGATGAGCCAGTAATGGAATAACCCAGTATTCTACCGGCAGGAAATAACAGAGAACGCCCAATGCTGCATTAATAATATTAACCCAGAATGAAAGTTTAATTTTACAAAAGCGAGTACCAAATGGTTTCGCCAGTACAGAACCTAACATAGAAGCAAACATTCCGCCGAGCATAAACCAGGTAAGAATATCTGAACCTTTATTTAAAACGGTATTAACATAATAAACAACAGCACCGCCACGGATAACCACCGCCACCAGCATCATAAAATTATAAACAGAGAGAATGCGCCACTGATCATTCTTAAAAAGAATTTTCAAATCGCGAGCTATATTAAGATTTTCTTCCTGAATAGGTTGTACACGCTCTTTGGTGGTCAGGAAACAGATTAAGAACATAATGCAGCCAATAACGCCAAACACCGCCATCGCAATCTGGATACCAGTAGCCCGGTCCCCAGGAGAGAGGAAGTCAGCGACAGGCAGGATAAATGCAGTACCTAACGCACCACCAATAGGCGTGATGGCAAAACGCCAGGATTGCAGTGACAGGTTTTCATGCGGATCGGACGTCAACGCCGCGCCCAATGAGCAGTAAGGAATATTAATAGCCGTATACATTAATGTCATAAATATATAGGCGGCAACCGCATAGACAACCTTACCGCTGTCAGAGAAATCAGGAATGGAGTAAACCAGCACGCAACTGACCGCAAACGGTATACAGATGGCCAACAGCCACGGACGGAAACGCCCCCAACGAGATGAGGTTGCATCGGCGATTGCCCCCATAATCGGATCGGTAATAGCATCCAGTAGACGCACCAGTAAAAACATGGTTCCCATTACGGCTGGCGGCAGACCATAAATATCGGTATAGAAATAAGCGAGGATGGCAACAGAAGAATCAAAGACGATATGGCTGGCAGCATCGCCCAGGCTATAGCCTATTTTTTCTTTTATTGGCAATCTTTCCACATTAGACATGTTTTATCCTTATCTATAAATTTAATTCACGGAATACCTTTCACTGGCGCAATTCTTCACGGAAGTTTTTGGTCGGTCTATTATGTTTTTTCATTAAATTCTTATGATTTTTTTCTTCTGTGATCGCACAACAACAGTTACTGCCCATTTAATAAACAACATATATTTTATGAATATATTGCAACACTATTGATGCTGTTAATTACACCGGCCATAATGCCTGACACCTCGCAGAATGAGATTTCAATCATGCAGTTGCCGCGATCCTGAACTAAGGTTTTCTGATACTTGAATACCGTTTTGTTCGGTATCGCCAAAGGAGAATGATTGATGAAACCACTTGTCCCTCGTCACCTGCAAAGAATGGCGTTAATTCCCACCACCGTTTTATTGTGTTTTGCCACGCTATCGGCACAAGCGGAAGAAATCGCCGTCACACCACAATCGCCTGATATTTTGTTGGGACCGTTGTTTGACGATGTACAAAACGCCAAACTTTTTCCTGATCAAAAAACTTTTGCCGATGCCGTGCCAAACAGCGATCCATTGATGATCCTCGCAGACTACCGGATGCAGCAGAATCAGAGCGGGTTCGATCTGCGCCATTTCGTTAACGTCAATTTCACCCTGCCGAAAGAGGGAGAGAAATATGTTCCTCCAAAGGGGCAGTCACTGCGCGAACATATTGACGGACTTTGGCCGGTGTTAACCCGTTCTACCGAAAGTACCGAAAAATGGGACTCTTTGTTGCCGTTGCCAGAGCCCTATGTCGTGCCGGGAGGGCGTTTTCGCGAAGTGTATTACTGGGACAGTTACTTCACCATGCTGGGGCTTGCTGAAAGCGGTCACTGGGATAAAGTGGCTGACATGGTGGCGAACTTTGGTTATGAAATAGATACTTATGGGCATATTCCAAACGGTAACCGCAGCTATTATTTGAGCCGATCGCAGCCGCCATTTTTTGCCTTGATGGTGGAGTTACTCGCGCAACACGAAGGTGACGACGCGTTGAAACAATATCTGCCGCAACTGCAAAAAGAGTACGCGTACTGGATGGACGGTATTGAAAACCTACAGGCCGGACAACAGGAAAAGCGCGTTGTTAAACTCAAGGATGGCACTATTCTTAACCGCTACTGGGATGATCACGATACGCCACGTCCGGAGTCGTGGGTAGAAGATATTGCCACCGCCAAAAGCAATCCGAACCGACCTGCCGCTGAAATTTACCGCGATCTGCGTTCTGCTGCCGCGTCTGGCTGGGATTTCAGCTCACGCTGGATGGACAACCCGCAGCAGTTAAATACGTTACGCACCACCAGCATCGTACCGGTCGATCTCAATAGTCTGATGTATAAAATGGAGAAAATCCTCTCCCGCGCCAGTAAAGCCGCCGGGGATAACGCGATGGCCAGCCAATACGAGACGCTCGCCAATGCCCGTCAGAAAGGGATCGAAAAATACCTGTGGAACGATCAACATGGTTGGTATGCCGACTACGATCTGAAGAGCAATAAAGTGCGCAATCAGTTAACTGCCGCCGCCCTGTTCCCGCTTTATGTCAATGCAGCGGCAAAAGATCGCGCGACCAAAATGGCTGCCGCTACTAAAACACATCTATTGCAACCAGGCGGACTGAACACCACATCGGTGAAAAGTGGACAACAATGGGATGCGCCAAATGGCTGGGCGCCGTTGCAATGGGTCGCTGCCGAAGGATTGCAGAACTACGGGCAGAACGAGGTGGCTATGGATATTAGCTGGCACTTCCTGACCAATGTTCAGCACACTTATGACCGGGAGAAAAAACTGGTCGAGAAATATGATGTCAGTACCACCGGAACGGGTGGCGGCGGTGGCGAATATCCGTTGCAGGATGGCTTTGGCTGGACCAATGGCGTCACGCTGAAAATGCTGGATTTGATCTGCCCGAAAGAGCAACCGTGTGACAACGTTCCAACAACGCGCTCGACCAGTAAATCAACAACACAGCCAACCACCAAAGTCGCAGAACCTTCGCATTAACGTTCTTTTACCCAACAACGTCATTCTGCTTATCTGGATGACGTTGCAGTTTGGTCTGGTTTAGATTTAATCATAATTTGACAACGGATAGCGGTGTCAGCACCGCTATCCGTCTTTGGATACACTTATTCTCTTCGCAAGAGGCGAAATACCCCCAGAACGAGAATAGCTCCCACCACCGCCACCAGGAAGCTGTGCAAATTAAAACCACTGATGGAGCCGCCAATGCCAAACATGGTTGCCAGCCAGCCGCCGACAACCGCACCGACTATCCCGAGAATACAGGTCAGGAAAAATCCACCACCATCACGCCCCGGCATGATCAGCTTGGCGATAATGCCGGCTATCAGGCCAAAAATAATCCAGGCAATAATTCCCATGTTCAGGCCCTCGTTTCTATGAACAGGACGCAAGAAATGCTTACGTCAACGCTCTAAGTATAGGCAAGGGTAAGTTTGATGTCGGGCGTCTGGCGGTTGATTTGCAGCCGGAATATAAAAAAACTCGCACTTGTATAAAGTTTTGTTAATTGCTACCGATAAACCAAAGACAGTTTGTCGGTCAGGAGTTTTTCCGCGTGAGTCACTACCATGAGCAGTTCCTGAAACAAAATCCTTTAGCAGTGCTGGGCGTTTTACGCGATTTGCATAAAGCCGCAATTCCCTTGCGTATCAGTTGGACTGACGGTCAACTGATCAGCAAAATACTGGCTATAAGCCCTGATAAACTGATGCTGGATTACGGTAGTCAAGCTGAAGACAACAATGCCGTGCTTAAGGCGCAGCACATTACCATTACCGCCGAAACTCAGGGTGCGAAAGTCGAGTTTACTGTTGAACAATTACAGCAAAGTGAATACCTGCGGCTTCCGGCCTTTATTACCGCACCACCTCCCGCTCTGTGGTTTGTGCAGCGACGCAGATATTTCCGCATCTCCGCCCCACTTCATCCGCCTTATTATTGCCAGACCAAACTGGCGGATAACAGCACGTTACATTTTCGTCTTTTCGACTTATCACTGGGGGGAATGGGGGCATTACTGGAAACGGCAAAACCAGCCGGATTACAAGAAGGCATGCGCTTTGCACAGATTGAAGTCAACATGGGGCAATGGGGCATTTTTCACTTTGACGCCCAGTTACTGACGATCAGTGAGCGTAAATTGATTGATGGTAAAAATGAAACCATCTCCACTCCCCGTCTGAGCTTTCGTTTTCTTAACGTCAGCCCGACGGTGGAGCGGCAATTACAGCGGATTATTTTCTCACTAGAGCGGGAAGCCCGTGAGAAAGCGGACAAAGTACGCGACTGAGTTACATTGCGTCCAGAGCCTGCTCGAGTTTGTAGATATAGCGTGGAGCCTGCGGCGCGGGGTGATTTCTCGCTACGTGATCGAGGAACTCGTCAGCGTCCAGATCGTTGATTTTGCTGATCGCCTTTTTCCGATCTGAGGAGAAAGTCCGTAGCAGTGCGCCAGCCCCGTTAGCGTATGACACCACCAGCGCATATTGCAGTACTTTCGGATCTTCAATACCTGCCAGCGGGCCGGTTTCCAGAATATTCAGGTAAGCCGCCCCCATTGAGATATTACGCTCCGGATTTTTCAGCTCACTGGTCGTCGGTTCGCCACTCCAGCCCATGCGACGATAAACATCACGTCCGGACGTAGAGGCTTTTAGCTGCATCAGACCAATCGCATTCGACTTACTCACCGCGTTCGGGTTACCGCCCGATTCGATAGCGATAATCGCCGTGATCAATTGTGGATCGACACCCCAGGCCGCACCGGCTTTCTGACTTATTGGCATCCACTTCATTGCACGTTGTACCGGAACTTTCGCATTCCACGGGGGGTTCGTGTAGTCATGTTTTGATGCACAACCAGCTAATAACACAATCAAAAAGGCAAACCATCTCAATTTCACTTCATCTATCCTTATAGCCTGGAATCGCCGTTGAGGTGACAACGGCACACCTAAGCGGCATGATATACAATTCGTTTCTGTTGTCAGCAAGGAATTGCCATGTCTCAGTTTCACTTAATCGCCCCGTCGGGTTACTGCATTAATCAGCACGCCGCGCAGCGCGGTATTCAACGCCTGATGGATGCGGGTCATCAGGTCAATAACGTAGAGGTCATTGCCCGTCGCTGTGAGCGGTTTGCAGGTACGGAAACGGAGCGTCTGGCGGATATTAATTCCCTTGCAGGGCTAACGTCACCCAACACTATCGTTCTGGCGGTTCGCGGCGGTTACGGTGCCAGCCGCTTACTGGCGGATATTGACTGGCAGGCGCTGGTTGCTCGCCAACAACATGATCCGTTGCTGATCTGCGGGCATAGCGATTTCACAGCCATCCAGTGTGGACTGCTGGCCCAGGGTAATGTCATCACCTTTAGCGGCCCGATGCTGGTGGCTAATTTTGGCGCGGAAGAGCTGAACGCCTTTACCGAACACCATTTCTGGCTGGCATTACGCAATGAAACATTCACCATTGAATGGCAAGGGGAAGGCCCGACGTGTCGGACCGAAGGCACGTTGTGGGGCGGCAATCTCGCGATGCTGATTTCGCTGATTGGTACGCCATGGATGCCGCAAATTGAGAACGGTATTCTTGTGCTGGAAGATATTAACGAGCACCCTTTCCGCGTCGAACGTATGCTGTTGCAGCTCTATCATGCCGGAATTTTACAACGTCAGAAGGCGATTATCCTCGGTAGCTTCAGTGGTAGCACGCCCAATGATTATGACGCGGGTTACAACCTGGAGTCAGTGTACGCGTTTTTGCGTTCCCGCCTGTCGATTCCACTCATTACCGGCCTCGATTTTGGTCATGAGCAACGCACGGTTACGCTGCCGTTGGGCGCACATGCCATCCTTAATAACACCCAGGAAGGCACGCAGTTGACGATTAGCGGTCATCCTGTTCTTAAAGTGTAAAAAAATCACGCTTCAGGGCTAAGTAAAACGCTGTCTCTGCCGCTAATATGGTAGGGTTTATATAAGAGACAGCGTAATCAGGAGTAACCGACCGTTGGATGCCACAACAATAATTAGCCTTTTCATCTTAGGATCCATCCTTGTCACCAGCAGTATTTTACTTAGTTCATTTTCTTCCCGTCTTGGTATTCCCATTCTGGTTATTTTTCTGGCAATTGGCATGCTGGCGGGGGTTGATGGTGTCGGCGGCATCCCGTTTGATAATTATCCTTTTGCTTACATGGTAAGTAACCTCGCACTGGCAATTATTTTGCTCGACGGCGGGATGCGCACCCAGGCCAGTTCATTTCGCGTGGCGTTAGGTCCGGCGCTGTCGCTGGCGACGGTGGGCGTGCTGATTACATCTGGTTTAACCGGCATGATGGCGGCGTGGCTGTTTAATCTCAATTTGATTGAAGGCTTATTAATCGGCGCAATCGTCGGTTCCACGGATGCCGCAGCGGTATTTTCTCTGCTTGGCGGCAAGGGGCTTAACGAACGTGTTGGCTCGACGCTGGAAATAGAATCCGGCAGTAATGATCCGATGGCCGTCTTTCTGACCATTACCCTGATTGCGATGATCCAGCATCATGAAAGCAATATTAGCTGGATGTTCATTGTCGATATTCTGCAACAATTTGGCCTGGGCATTGTAATAGGTCTTGGCGGCGGTTATTTGCTGCTGCAAATGATCAACCGCATCGCCCTGCCTGCCGGGTTATATCCATTGCTGGCATTAAGCGGCGGTATTCTGATTTTCTCATTAACCACCGCGCTAGAAGGTAGCGGTATTCTGGCGGTTTATCTGTGCGGTTTTCTGCTGGGTAATCGCCCTATTCGCAACCGCTACGGCATTCTGCAGAATTTCGACGGCCTCGCCTGGCTGGCACAAATCGCTATGTTCCTTGTTCTGGGCTTGTTAGTTAACCCGAGTGACTTACTGCCTATTGCTATTCCGGCGCTCATTTTGTCCGCATGGATGATTTTCTTCGCCCGTCCCCTGTCGGTATTTGCCGGACTGCTGCCGTTCCGTGGCTTCAATTTGCGCGAGCGCGTATTTATCAGTTGGGTCGGTCTGCGCGGCGCGGTGCCAATTATCCTGGCGGTATTCCCGATGATGGCGGGCCTGGAGAATGCACGGCTGTTCTTTAATGTCGCCTTCTTCGTGGTTCTGGTTTCGCTATTGTTACAGGGAACGTCACTCTCGTGGGCCGCAAAAAAAGCCAAAGTGGTGGTTCCGCCCGTTGGACGCCCGGTATCACGCGTTGGCCTTGATATTCACCCGGAAAACCCCTGGGAGCAGTTTGTTTATCAGTTGAGTGCCGATAAATGGTGCGTGGGCGCGGCGCTGCGCGATCTGCATATGCCGAAAGAGACACGTATTGCGGCACTGTTTCGTGATAACCAGTTGCTTCATCCCACCGGCAGCACCCGACTGCGTGAAGGCGATGTATTGTGTGTAATTGGTCGGGAACGCGATCTCCCGGCGCTCGGTAAATTGTTCAGCCAGTCACCGCCGGTCGCGCTGGATCAACGCTTCTTTGGTGATTTCATTCTTGAAGCCAGTGCCAAATATGCCGATGTGGCGCTGATATATGGTCTGGAAGACGGTCGGGAGTATCGAGATAAACAGCAAACGCTGGGGGAAATTGTCCAGCAATTGTTAGGCGCGGCTCCGGTTGTCGGTGACCAGGTGGAGTTTGCCGGGATGATCTGGACGGTGGCCGAGAAAGAAGATAATGAAGTGCTGAAGATTGGCGTTCGGGTAGCGGAGGAAGAAGCCGAATCTTAAGTTTAATGCGTCTTGTATCGCCGGATGCGACGCTGGTTGCATCGTATCCGGCCACAACACGTTACACCGTCACAACAGGCACACGTAACGCCAGCGCGCACATCAACTCATAGCCAACGGTTCCGGCAGCGGCGGCGACATCATCAATTTTGATTTCTTTGCCCCACAACTCAACCGGTGTACCAATTCCCGCCTGCGGGCAAGGTGTTAAATCTACCGCCAGCATATCCATCGAGACAGTCCCCACCGTTATGGTGCGCACGCCGTCCACCAAAACCGGTGTACCGGTTGGCGCATGACGCGGATAACCGTCGGCGTATCCGGCGGCAACAATGCCAATTCGCTGTTCATCACGCACGGTATAGCGACCACCATAGCCCACACGATCTCCCGCTTTTAGCGTCTGGATCCCAATTATCTCGCTGCTTAACGTCATTACCGGACGTAATCCGGTATTGGCGATATCACGCCACTGACCGGACGGTGATGCACCATACAAAACAATCCCCGGACGCACCCAGTCAAAATGCGCTTCCGGATGCCACAGCGTCGCCGCCGAATTAGACAACGAGCGTCGGCACTCAAGTCCTTCCGCCGCCTGGTCAACACGCGCCATCGCCTCGGTGATCCCATCAGGATGCTCGGCCTCGGCAAAATGCGACATCAAGGTCATTTCGCCAACATTAGCCATCGCCCGCAGTTGCTGCCAGACGGTGGACACGCGATCGGGCAGGAAGCCCAGCCGATTCATTCCACTGTTTACTTTAAGATAAATATCCAGTGGTGCTTTTAGTCGCGCGATTTGCAACGCTTTGAGCTGCCAGTTACTGTGAACACAGGTAGTCAGGCGATACTGGTCATAAATCTCCAGATCCTGGGCGTGGAAAAAGCCTTCCAACATGAGGATCGGCCCTTTCCAGCCTCGCTCACGTAGGGTAATGGCCTCTTCCAGATTAAGTAAGGCAAAGCCATCGGTCGCCCCGAGCGCACTCCAGATACGCTCAATGCCGTGCCCATACGCGTTCGCTTTTACCACCGACCAGACGCGCGCATGCGGCGCAGCCTGGCGGACAATGTTCAGATTCTGTTTTAATGCCTGTAGATCGAGGCTGGCCTGTATCGGTCTGGTCATCTCGATTCCTTAGCTGTGCGCGCCATGTAAATGGCCCGGGCGTGATGGCGCAAATCCACGGTTGTAGCGCGCTACGCTTAAATCCTCATACGGGATAGCGGGCGTGCGACCAGAGAGCAGATCGCTTAACAACTGACCGGAACCGCAAGCCATCGTCCAGCCGAGCGTGCCGTGACCGGTATTCAGCCACAGATTTTTGAAGCGTGTGCGACCAACAATCGGCGTGCCGTCTGGCGTCATCGGGCGCAGACCGGTCCAGAACGTGGCCTGCTCGACATGACCGCCACGCGGATAGAGATCGCGAACTACCATTTCCAGCGTTTCACGACGCGGCTGTAACAGTTCAGTATTAAAACCAACAATTTCCGCCATTCCGCCGACGCGGATACGGTTATCGAAACGGGTAATGGCGATTTTGTAGGTTTCATCAAGAATGGTGGACACCGGCGCACCATCTTCCTGCGCAATCGGAATGGTCAGGGAATACCCCTTCAGTGGATATACAGGAATATCAACAATGTCTTTAAGCATCGCCGTCGAGTAAGAACCAAACGCCATAACATACGCATCGGCCTTAATCACTTCATCACCACACTTCACACCGTAGATTTGTTCGCCGTCACAAAGCAGCTGATCAACTGGCGTATTAAAGCGGAATTTAACCCCCGCCTGCTCCGCCATCCTCGCCAGATTCTGGGTAAACAGCTGGCAGTCTCCGGTTTCGTCATTAGGCAGTTGCAGACCGCCGGTCAGTTTATGCGCCACTTCCGCCAGCGCGGGCTCCACTTCTGCCAGGCGGCTGGACTCCAGTAATTTGTACGGCACACCAGCATCTTCCAGCACGGCGATATCGCGAGTGGCGTTTTCATACTGTTGTTCAGTACGGAACAGTTGCAGCGTCCCGCCCTGCCGCCCTTCATACTGGATATTTGTCTCTGCGCGTAATGCTTTCAGGCAATCACGACTGTATTCCGCCAGGCGCACCATCCGCCCTTTATTTTCCATATAATTGCTGGTATCGCAGTTACGTAACATTTGCCACATCCATTTCAACTGGAACTGCGTACCATCGAGACGAACAGCCAGCGGCGCATGGCGCTGAAACATCCATTTAATCGCTTTTAAAGGCACGCCTGGTGCCGCCCACGGCGCGGCATATCCCGGGGAGATTTGCCCGGCATTCGCTGCGCTGGTTTCAAGAGCCGCCCCCGGTTCCCGATCAATGACGGTGACCTCATGTCCTGCCTGATTCAGATACCAGGCGCTGGCAACGCCTACCACACCACTTCCCAGTATGACAACTCGCATAGCCACTCCGATAACGGTAGATACAGTAAAAGAATAATAATCTAATTACATCTTGATAACTCAGTTGAAAATATTATTCAACATACTGCTTTTTTATGGTGAGCTGGCTCACATCTCCCTGACACGGCGGGAATATGCTGTCTTTGGTATCTCCTGCTGAACGTGCTTTTTATCCAGCAGAAAATTCCGTTGAGAAGCTAATTATTGGCACTCCGATAATAAGAAATCGCAAAGAAAAAAATTCTCCGGTGACGCGGTTTTTAACAGGTGTTCTATGCTTGAAATGAGGCGTTCCACACAGAGAGCGCCGACAACAATGAGGTGCGCGTATGGCGACGATCGATTCTATGAATAAGGACACCACACGTTTGAGCGATGGACCCGACTGGACGTTCGACCTGCTGGATGTTTACCTTGCAGAGATAGACCGGGTGGCGAAACTCTATCGGCTGGATACCTACCCGCACCAGATTGAAGTGATCACTTCGGAACAGATGATGGATGCCTACTCCAGCGTCGGCATGCCGATTAACTATCCGCACTGGTCATTCGGTAAAAAGTTTATCGAAACCGAACGTCTGTATAAGCACGGCCAGCAAGGGCTGGCCTATGAAATCGTCATTAACTCCAACCCGTGTATCGCTTACCTGATGGAAGAGAACACCATCACCATGCAGGCACTAGTGATGGCACACGCCTGCTATGGACATAACTCTTTCTTCAAAAACAATTACTTATTCCGTAGCTGGACCGACGCCAGTTCGATCGTCGATTACCTGATTTTCGCGCGTAAATATATTACCGAGTGCGAAGAGCGTTATGGCGTTGATGAAGTAGAACGGCTGCTGGACTCCTGTCATGCCCTGATGAACTACGGTGTGGACCGTTACAAACGACCGCAAAAAATCTCTCTCCAGGAGGAGAAAGCCCGGCAGAAAAGTCGCGAAGAGTATCTGCAAAGTCAGGTCAACATGCTGTGGCGTACGCTGCCGAAGCGCGAGGAAGAGAAAACTGTTGCTGAAGCACGCCGCTATCCTTCCGAGCCACAAGAAAACCTGCTTTATTTTATGGAAAAAAATGCGCCACTGCTGGAATCATGGCAGCGTGAAATCCTGCGTATTGTGCGTAAAGTAAGCCAGTATTTTTATCCGCAGAAACAGACCCAGGTGATGAATGAAGGCTGGGCGACCTTCTGGCACTACACCATCCTTAACCATCTGTATGATGAAGGAAAAGTGACCGAACGCTTTATGCTGGAGTTTTTGCACAGCCACACCAATGTAGTTTTCCAGCCGCCCTATAACAGCCCGTGGTACAGCGGAATAAATCCGTATGCGCTTGGTTTCGCCATGTTCCAGGATATTAAACGGATTTGTCAGTCGCCGACAGAAGAAGACAAATACTGGTTCCCGGATATCGCCGGTTCTGACTGGCTGGAAACATTGCATTTTGCAATGCGTGATTTCAAAGATGAGAGCTTTATCAGCCAGTTCCTGTCACCTAAAGTGATGCGTGATTTTCGCTTCTTCACTGTTCAGGACGACGATCGCCATAATTATCTGGAAATTTCGGCCATTCATAATGAGGAAGGTTATCGGGAGATCCGTAACCGATTATCGTCGCAATATAACTTAAGTAATCTGGAACCGAACATTCAGATCTGGAACGTGGATTTACGCGGCGACCGTTCATTGACGCTGCGCTACATTCCGCATAACCGCGCTCCGCTGGACCGGGGGCGTAAAGAGGTGCTGAAGCATGTGCATCGTCTGTGGGGATTTGATGTGATGCTGGAACAGCAAAACGAAGATGGTAGCGTCGAGTTGCTGGAGCGTTGCCCGCCAAGAATGGGAAATCTGTAAATAACCCTCCTCATTTGAGGAGGGCTCATTTTTGCCGGATGCGGCGTAAATGCCCTATCCGGCCTACAAAGCATGGCAAATTCAATACATTGCAAAAAACACGTAGGCCTGATAAGCGTAGCGCATCAGGCGATTATGCCTTTGTCATCAGGATAGCAAGATTATCGCCCCTGAATGGCTAAATCACCCGGCAGATTTTTCTGCATCCGATGCCATATCTCGCCACTCTCATGCCCATAGCGGCGCACTGTTTCGTAAACCTGATCATGCGCGCCTTCAGTGCACAGTACCGATAGCTTGTGGTAGAAGCCCAGTGCCAGGCTGCGCGCCTCCGGATTAGCGAAATAGTGACGACCAATTCGCGTATACAGTCCTTTCATCCCGTTGAGGATCAGACCGTAAATTGGGTTACCGGAAGCAAACGCCAGACCGCGGAAAATGTTGTAATCCAGGTCAGCAAAGGCGTCGGCGTGATCGGCCACTTCATTGGCGGTTGCCAGCACTTCTTGCGCTTTATCAGGATGCTGACGAAACGCGGTGCGAATAAAAATAGTCGAAATATTGGTACGCACTGACAGCAAATTATCAATAAGCTGCGGCACACTTTCGTGATCCAGTCGTGCCAGCGTCTCAAGAATATTCAACCCGGAGGTTTCCCAGAAATTATTCACTTTCGTCGGCTTGCCGTGTTGAATGGTCAACCAACCGTCTCGTGCCAGACGTTGTAACACTTCACGTAACGTAGTACGCGTTACGCCAATTAATTCTGAAAGTTCACGTTCTGCGGGCAAAATAGTCCCGGGAGGGAAGCGGTTATTCCAGATACTTTCAATAATGTACTCTTCCGCGAAACCCGCCGGGCTTTGCGCCTTAATGACCATAGTGAGATTTCCATAACACAGCAAAACAAAGTTGGACTCATCATACCAGAGGGCTAACTACGCTGATAGCAGACAAAAAGAAGAAAAAAGGGATCAAGGCTTCATTTTCCGCAAGTCTTCCCCTTGACTATCAATACTTGCCTCACTCCTGCCTGACCGTTAAGCTTTGCGCTTAAACATAAAAACATCATTGATTATTCGTAAGGTAAGGGAAACCATCATGGAGATCTCCTGGGGCCGCGCGCTATGGCGCAATTTTTTGGGCCAGTCCCCCGACTGGTACAAACTCGCCCTCATCATTTTCTTAATCGTAAATCCGTTAATTTTCCTCATCAGCCCTTTCGTCGCTGGCTGGTTGCTGGTAGCGGAATTTATTTTCACTCTGGCGATGGCCCTGAAATGCTACCCGCTGCTCCCCGGCGGCCTGTTGGCTATCGAAGCCGTCTTCATCGGCATGACCAGCGCGGAGCACGTCCGTGAAGAGGTGGCGGCGAATCTTGAAGTCTTGCTGCTACTGATGTTTATGGTGGCGGGCATCTATTTTATGAAACAGCTGTTGCTGTTCATTTTTACTCGCTTGCTATTAAGCATTCGCTCCAAAATGCTGCTATCGCTCTCTTTTTGCATGGCGGCGGCGTTTCTCTCCGCGTTCCTCGATGCCTTAACCGTCGTGGCGGTGGTGATCAGCGTTGCAGTAGGTTTTTATGGCATTTATCACCGTGTAGCCTCTTCCCGCATCGAAGATACCGACCTGCAAGACGATAGTCATATCGACCAGCATTACAAAGTTGTTCTGGAGCAGTTCCGTGGTTTTCTGCGTAGTCTGATGATGCACGCAGGCGTCGGTACCGCATTAGGTGGCGTGATGACCATGGTGGGTGAGCCGCAAAACCTGATTATCGCCAAAGCCGCTGGCTGGCATTTTGGCGATTTCTTCCTGCGCATGTCACCAGTGACCGTTCCGGTTCTGATTTGCGGCCTGTTAACTTGCCTGTTGGTGGAGAAGCTGCGTTGGTTTGGCTATGGTGAAACACTGCCGGAGAAAGTCCGCGAAGTGCTGCAACAGTTTGACGATCAAAGCCGCCGCCAACGTACACGTCAGGATAAAATTCGTCTGATTGTCCAGGCGATTATCGGTGTCTGGCTGGTGACTGCGCTGGCGTTGCATCTGGCAGAAGTGGGGCTGATTGGTTTGTCGGTCATTATTCTGGCGACATCACTGAGTGGTGTGACCGATGAGCATGCTATCGGTAAAGCCTTCACCGAATCTCTGCCATTCACCGCACTGTTGACCGTCTTTTTCTCGGTAGTCGCAGTAATTATCGACCAGCAGCTGTTCTCCCCTATTATCCAGTTTGTGCTGCAAGCATCGGAACATGCACAGCTGTCGTTGTTCTATATTTTCAACGGTCTGCTGTCATCCATTTCGGATAACGTCTTCGTAGGGACGATTTATATCAACGAAGCGAAAGCGGCAATGGAAAGCGGCGCTATCACGTTGAAGCAATACGAGCTGCTGGCGGTCGCCATTAATACCGGCACCAATCTGCCCTCCGTCGCTACGCCGAACGGTCAGGCTGCATTCTTGTTCCTGCTGACTTCCGCACTCGCGCCATTGATTCGCCTCTCTTATGGCCGCATGGTGTGGATGGCCCTGCCTTATACCCTCGTACTGACTCTCGTCGGACTGCTCTGTGTCGAGTTTACTCTTGCCCCTGCAACCGAATGGTTTATGCAGATGGGGTGGATAGCAGCACTTTGATAACAACTGACCGGGCATATTGATGCCCGGTTTGCCTTTTCGCCCGATAATTGTTCGATTACGATCGATTTTTGATTCCCCCTGGTGGCGCAGCGAATGAATTGGTTTAAACTGCGCATTCTATGCATATTGCAGGGATATTATTATGTTGCGATTTTTGAACCAATGTTCACAGGGTCGGGGGGCGTGGCTGTTAATGGCGTTTACCGCTCTGGCACTGGAACTGACGGCGCTGTGGTTCCAGCATGTGATGTTACTTAAACCTTGCGTGCTTTGTATTTATGAACGCTGCGCGTTATTCGGCGTTCTGGGTGCCGCGCTGATTGGCGCTATTGCTCCGAAAACTCCGCTGCGTTATGTGGCGATGATTATCTGGTTATACAGTGCGTTCCGCGGTGTGCAGTTAACTTACGAACACACCATGCTTCAACTCTATCCTTCTCCGTTTGCGACCTGTGATTTTATGGTTCGCTTCCCGGACTGGCTGCCGCTGGACAAATGGGTGCCGCAAGTGTTTGTCGCCTCTGGCGATTGTGCCGAACGTCAGTGGGAGTTTTTAGGTCTGGAAATGCCACAGTGGCTGCTCGGTATCTTTGTCGCTTACCTGATTGTTGCGGTTCTGGTGGTGATTTCCCAGCCGTTTAAAGCGAAAAAACGGGACCTGTTTGGTCGCTAATCAATTCGGCGCTTCTGCGGGAGCGTCTTTTTCCTGCCGCTATGTTTACTTGACCCTCAGTAAATCAGAACTTCGCGTTGTATAACGTGGTGAAAGCATGGCACGCTTCATCTGCCATTGTTGCTGGATACCCTGCCCGGCAAAATAGAGTGTTCTCCTGCCATCCTTAGCATTCAGCATATCCATTACCGCCATCAATTGTTCACTACCGGGACGCGGTGCGTTGTCATCGAACAAATTGAGCTGCGCCACTCCCTGACTGAAGAAATCGCCCAGCATCACGCCCGCTTTTTGGTAGCGATGACCCGCTTGCCAGATGGTGTCCAGACAGCGCGTAGCTGCGTTAATAATGTCTCTGCTGTCCTGGGTAGGCGTCAGCAGTTTTACCGACGCACTATTGCCATAATAGGATTCATTGAGCGCAAATGGCGACGTTTTAATAAACGTGGAGATAAACCGACAATATTGATGCTCACTGCGGAGTTTTTCCGCCGCCCGGGCAGCGTAACTACAAATGGCCTGCCGCATCGATTCATAATCCGTGATACGTTCGCCAAACGAGCGGGAACAGATAATTTCCTGCCTGGCCGGTGCAAATTCTTCCAGCTGTAAACAGGGTTCGCCGCGCAGTTCACGCACCGTTCGTTCGAGCACCACATTAAAGTGTTTACGAATAAACCGGATATCTGTATCCGCCAAATCCAGAACGGTTTTGATACCCATCGCGTTCAATTTTTTGCTGATGCGCCGTCCAATTCCCCACACTTCATCTACAGGTAAAGCGGCCATTAATTTACGCTGGCGTTCCCGATTAGATAAATCCACCACCCCACCGGTCTGCCGCTGCCATTTTTTTGCCGCATGATTGGCAAGCTTTGCCAGCGTTTTGGTCTGGGCGATACCCACCCCCACGGTGAGATGCGTGCGTTGCAGTACCGTTGCGCGAATTTCTCTGCCAAAGTCAGTGAGATCGCGGCAATTACGTACCCCCGTCAAATCGCAGAACGCTTCATCAATACTGTAAATCTCCACGCGAGGAGACAGCTCTTCCAGCGTCGACATCACCCGATTGCTCATGTCTGCGTAAAGCTCATAATTGCTGCTAAAGCAGACAACGCCACAGCGACGAAACAGATCTTTTTGTTTGAACCAGGGATCGCCCATTTTGACGCCCAGCGCCTTTGCCTCAGCATTTCGGGCAATAACGCAACCGTCGTTATTAGATAGTACAACCACCGGTTTACCCCATAAGTCAGGGCGAAACACCGCTTCACAACTGGCATAAAACGCGTTCACATCGCAAAGGGCAAACATCAGCGCATCGCCTTTATTACATGGACAACTACGCCAAAGACATCCAGCGTATCCTCGCTGCTGAGGGTAATCGGTGAGTACGCGCTATTCATAGGAATAAGCTGTACCGTCGGGCGCAACTGCAATTTTTTCACCGTAAACTCGCCATCAACAGCAGCGATGACGATATCACCGTGGCTGGCAGTAAGAGCGCTATCGACAATCAATAAATCACCGTCACTAATCCCACCTTCAATCATGGAGTCACCGCTCGCTTTGACGAAGTAAGTCGCGCTGGGATGCTGAATAAGCAATTGATTCAGATCGATACGCTGTTCAACGTAATCCGCTGCCGGTGAAGGAAAGCCACATTGAACAAGATCACTAAATAGCGGAAAAGTCACAATTTCGCGGAGATCCGCAGGCTTGATAAACAACATAATAATCTGCCTGAAGTAACACTGTTTTTATATACAGTAGTCTGTTCTTGTCAGCAGATCAATACTGATTCAGGCTATCAATATCTGTCGCTGCGTAGGCTGATCCTTAATAGTCGCTATGACTGCTTAACGTAATGCTGGCGACATTAATCACCTATCGCAACGTTACGTCAGTCTTATGTACCCCTGACCAGTCTCTGCTGCACACCGATTACTGCCCCACTGTTAACCGTCTGAACGCTGTATGGATATGTCGGTAAGCATTACCTAAAATTACGGTTAATTTTATAGTTTAAACCTTTTTTATTTATTAGTAAGATACCTGTGCTTCCAAAAAAGCTGGGAAATTCAACAACTCTTGGAAATTTTTGGACCTTGTCCCGCGGCTCCAATCCGACAGCCGCGTTTCTTTTCGCTTTCTATACTCTAAATAATTCGAGTTACAGGACAACACGGCAGTAGCGTTTTGTCCTGCAACCTGAAGTATGACGAGTATACAAGCATATTCACGAGTATTTTTATATCAAGACTTGTAACACAGGCTGTGTGTTCGGATATATAACAAAGTCGTTTAATGTACAAATTTACCGTCTTTCGCTTTATATCCACCAGGACACCTAAGGAGAATAACCATGCTTGTTCAGGCGGTCTAATGAATGTGTCCATCGGTTACGGCATTTGAATTATAGTCATAACGCAGATTATCATTTTTCGCGTGCTGCTATTTCCTTAGAAACAGTGATGACGTGCTCACTTTTTAGCTCGGAATTTTTTTGCAGGATTCAGGATTAATACTTCAGACCACCAGTAAAAAATATTTTATAATCAATAAAGAAGCATAAACTAACGAGATATCCGTTTTCATAAACGTCGACAGAGTCAGACTGATAACGCTATTTTATATTATCATCAACAATTAATTTCTGACTGCAATAATTATAATACCGATCCTCCAATATACCGCCAGCCCCGACTTCATCGCGGCACTCTGGCGACACGCCTGGAAAATCTGGTTTATTTATTCCTCGGTAGCAAATCGCTAACACACTGTACGCCAGACCTTGTTATTGATGACCAGAATACCGCAAGCTGCTGCTTGACTGATGCTGGTTATTGCGCCCAGTCAGGTTTATTTAAGATATGGTCCTGCCAGTCCATCACTTCCGATTCTTTCACCGCGATATGGCGCACTGAAATGCGTTCGCCATGCATGGCTGCTTTTGAGCCGGTAAGTAGCGGATGCCACGCAGGTAAATCTTTACCCTCCGCCAACAAGCGATAAGCACAAGTCAACGGTAGCCATTCGAACGTGGGCAGATTTTCACGAGTTAATTTAATGCAGTCGGGTTCAAACTCGAAGCGGCGTTCGTAGTTCCGACATTGACAGGTTTTAATATTGAGCTGACGGCAGGCGACGTTAGTGAAGTAGATTTCGTCGGTGTCTTCATCCATCAGTTTATGCAGACAGCACTGACCACAACCATCACACAACGACTCCCATTCTGCATCGCTCATTTCATCCAGGGTTTTACTTTGCCAGAAAGGTACATCGCTCATCAGGTGTTCCACCATTACGTTAAAACGCACCTTATAACCAGTCTGGCACGGCGATGCAAGCTTTGCCGCCCCTTTCAGGCGGCAAAAGTATTACAAAACGCGAGTTGTCAAAGAATGGCCATCAAACGTGACCGTCAATTCATCACCGCTGTGTAGCGGGCCAACACCATCAGGCGTACCTGTCAGCACAACGTCACCGGCCTTAAGGGTAAAAAACTTGCTCATATAAGCAATCAGTGGAACGATTTTGTGGATCATGTCCGCAGTCGTACCTTGTTGGCGTTGTTCGCCGTTTACACTTAGACCCAGTGACGTATTTTGTGGATCACCGGTGAACTCTGCTGCAGGAATAAACCCAGAAAGTGGACAAGAGTTATCAAACCCTTTGGCCTTTTCCCACGGCTGGCCGGCTTTCTTCATTTTTCCCTGAACATCACGTAATGTCAGATCGAGCGCCACACCGTAACCTGCAATAGCCTTGCGCACATGCTCTTCCGTGGCCTGACGTAGCGTTGCGCCAATCAACACAGCCAGTTCAACTTCATGATGAACCGAGCCGAAATCAGAGGGGATAGCCAGGGGCTGGCGCAGATCACACAGTGCCGTTTCAGGTTTAATAAACAACACGGGCTCTTCGGGTACTTCACTCCCCATCTCTTTGATATGTTTGGCATAGTTACTGCCAACACAGACGACCTTACTCACCGGATAATCCAGCAGCGCACCTTGCCAGTTGTGATGTTGATACATAACGTTCCTCTCACTTCATCGTGGTTCTTAAACCCGCTCCAACGAATATGATGCCACCGCCGGATATCGGTTATTTATTAGTACTGTCTGTATTTTTCGCCATCACAGAAAGATGTTGTTTAAGCAAATCTTCGGGTGGTGGTGGTAACTGGAGATAATAACCTTGCTCGGCTAATGCCTGTTTAACTTTCTCAATATCGGCATTAACCAGTTTTTTCCGCCCATCCAATGGCAGAATCATCGCAAGTTGAGGTTGGCCAAACCCTTTCATCAGTTCCTCTGGAACACGCGAAAAATCGTCTTTTTTTTCGACATATAAATAGGTCTGGTCACGTTTGCTACTTCGATAGATCACACAAAACATAATTTTACTCTGAATAAATGTGGGGGTGACTTGCCTCAATATAATCCAGACTATAACATGCCTTATAGTCTTCGTAATATCATCGCTCGCTGATGATGATAATTAGCTAATTGAGTAAGGCCAGGATGTCAAACACGCCAATCGAGCTTAAAGGTAGCAACTTCACCTTATCAGTGGTTCATCTGCATGAAGCAGAGCCTAAGATTATTCATCAAGCGCTGGAAGACAAAATCGCTCAGGCCCCCGCATTTTTAAAGCACGCCCCCGTCGTACTCAATGTCAGTGGCCTCGAAGATCTGGTCAACTGGTCAGCAATGCACAAAGCTATCTCAGCAACTGGCTTGCGGATAATTGGCGTCAGCGGTTGCAAAAATGCGAAACTGAAAGCTGAAATAGAAAAGATGGGGCTACCAATCCTGACTGAAGGAAAGGAAAAAGCGCCACGTTCAGCTCCCGTTCCCCAGGCTCCAGCGCAAAATACGATCCCGGACACAAAAACACGTTTAATAGATACACCTGTGCGTTCCGGTCAGCGCATTTATGCGCCACAATGTGATTTGATTGTTACAAGTAATGTAAGTGCAGGAGCAGAATTGATCGCGGATGGTAACATTCATGTCTATGGCATGATGCGCGGTCGTGCGCTGGCGGGAGCAAGTGGTGACCGGGAAGCGCAAATATTTTGTACTAACCTGATGGCCGAACTAGTATCTATTGCTGGTGAATACTGGCTGAGTGATAAAATCCCAGTAGAATTTTATGGCAAAGCGGCACGGCTGCAATTAGTCGAAAACGCTTTGACCGTTCAATCGTTAAATTGATCCCTTTTTAACAAGGAATTTTTATGGCACGCATTATTGTTGTTACTTCGGGGAAAGGGGGCGTTGGAAAGACCACCTCCAGCGCGGCCATCGCCACTGGTTTGGCCCAGAAGGGAAAGAAAACTGTCGTGATCGATTTTGATATCGGCTTGCGTAATCTCGACCTGATTATGGGTTGTGAGCGTCGGGTCGTGTACGATTTCGTCAACGTCATTCAGGGCGATGCAACGCTAAATCAGGCGTTAATTAAGGATAAGCGTACTGATAACCTCTATATTCTCCCGGCATCGCAAACTCGCGATAAAGATGCCCTCACCCGCGAAGGGGTGGCCAAAGTTCTTGATGACTTAAAAGCGATGGACTTTGAGTTTATCGTTTGTGACTCACCGGCGGGTATTGAAACCGGTGCATTAATGGCTCTTTATTTCGCCGATGAAGCCATTATTACCACGAACCCGGAAGTCTCTTCAGTTCGTGACTCTGACCGTATTTTAGGTATTCTGGCGTCGAAATCACGTCGCGCAGAAAACGGCGAAGAACCCATTAAAGAGCACCTGCTGTTAACGCGCTATAACCCTGGTCGCGTGCACAGAGGAGACATGCTGAGTATGGAAGACGTACTGGAAATCCTGCGCATCAAACTCGTCGGTGTGATCCCGGAGGACCAATCCGTATTGCGCGCCTCTAACCAGGGTGAACCGGTCATTCTCGACATCAATGCCGATGCGGGTAAAGCCTACGCAGATACCGTAGAACGCCTGTTGGGTGAAGAACGCCCTTTCCGCTTCATTGAAGAAGAGAAGAAAGGCTTCCTCAAACGCTTGTTCGGAGGATAAGTTATGGCATTACTCGATTTCTTTCTCTCACGGAAGAAAAACACGGCCAACATTGCAAAAGAACGGCTGCAGATCATTGTTGCTGAACGTCGTCGCAGCGATGCAGAACCACACTATCTGCCGCAGTTGCGTAAAGATATTCTTGATGTCATTTGTAAATACGTACAAATTGATCCCGAGATGGTGACCGTACAACTTGAGCAAAAGGATGGCGATATTTCCATTCTTGAGCTTAACGTGACCTTACCAGAAGCAGAAGAGCTGAAATAAGCTGTATTAGCTCAAACCTAATCTGGCAGTTACCGGTTGTTTATACTGGTATCTGTCAGATTGCATTTGGTCTGAATTTTTCCCTCCCTTTCTATTGTCAGCTCAAATCGCCGCTAATTAACATTATTGCCACCAGAGCGAAATCACTTACCTTGCCTTTTCTGATAAATGTTTTTTACATTTAAATCACACAACAATATTGATATTTCAGATCGCCTAACTTTAACAATATTATGTTAACACCTGATGACACTTCTTGAAGAAAATATTTCAAATCAATGAGTTAATCCTTATTTGGGATTATTCCTATTCAAGCATAAAACACAATTACTATTATACCATTCGCGCTCATTTTGAATTATCTGAATAACAGAGAGCGCTCTTTAGTTAAGTAATATTAATTAAAGACGAAATTATTGTGTGTGCAACTTACTTAATACCGGACATCTAAGTTGAAGAAAAAAATACTCGCCTTCGGGCTTATCTCAGCATTGTTCTGCTCCGCGCCAGCGATGGCGGATATGAATCGCACCACGAAAGGCGCGCTGTTAGGTGCAGGCGTAGGTTTACTGACTGGCAATGGCGTTAATGGTGTTCTGAAAGGCGCTGCTGTGGGCGCGGGTGTTGGTGCGGTAACTGAAAAAGGCCGCGACGGTAAAAATGCCCGCAAAGGTGCGAAAGTGGGTGCTGCCGTTGGCGCAGTCACTGGCGTGTTGACCGGCAATGGTCTGGAAGGCGCGATTAAAGGTGCTGTGATTGGCGGCACGGGTGGTGCCATTCTGGGTAAAATGAAATAAGGAATGATGATGAAAAAATTTGCATTACTGGCGGGTCTGTTTGTTTTCGCACCAATGAGCTGGGCGCAGGACTACAATATTAAGAACGGTTTGCCAGCAGAAACCTATATTACTTGTGCTGAAGCCAACGAAATGGCAAAAACTGACAGCGCACAGGTTGCAGAAATTGTGGCTGTAATGGGTAACGCCAGCGTTACGAGCCGTGATTTAAAAATTGAGCAATCTCCGGAACTGAGTGCCAAAGTGGTAGAAAAACTGAACCAGGTTTGTGCTAAAGATCCGCAAATGCTGTTGATTACCGCCATTGATGACACCATGCGTGCCATTGGCAAAAAATAATCATTAATATAGTACCGCGCCGATTGATTCGGCGCGTTTTTTTAGCAGGCGGAGGAATCAGAACTTATATTTAAATCCCACCATAACTGCGGTGTCATTGTAGCCATTATTAGCCTGTTGAACGCCAACATTTCCCCAAACGCTGGCTGCTGGATTCAAACCAGGTGAAACCATGATCATGATACGCGGGATACCATCAACAGGACATTAGCTCAATAAATGGTGGCTTAATCGCCAGGTCATGTCAGGATAAGACGTTCACTGCCAGCAACACATTTAGCCGTTTTCTGACAGTGATAACAGTAGAATTAATGCTGATCCCTATGGCTAACGAGTTTTCCTCTTAACCGATTAACCACATTGATCGCCAACCAGACCAACGCATTTAGCAAATTTATAGTAACAAGCACTTCTCCCAGCCCGGTGCTGGGTTTGGCAAAAAGGATAACCAGAAAGGTGATTAGCATAAATGCAATGGAGAAAATGATATACAAAGTAAAATAATCCAGATTATTACTCTTGTTCATGCTACTGATGGTAATCCTGTCAAAAATTTCAGACAATTATAGCAAACAAAATAATGAACAATAGTAACAAGGCGAAACGAGCTAATTACCTGTCTATAATTACGTCACCTCACGCTCGAGCGATCATTTTTCACTCAACCACCACTTTCACCTTCGGTTTTGAGAGAATAATTTTGACCAGCTCAATATATGTCACCGGTTTATAGAAATAGTATCCCTGTTGGAACGTGATGTTGTTTTGGTTCAGGTAATCGAGCTGCTCCTTCGTCTCAACGCCTTCAGCGACAATACTGATAGAAAGTTTGCGCGCCAGATCCAGCACGCAGTCCAGAATCCGGGTGGAATCTGGATCTGCATTAACCCGACCGACGAAACTGTGATCAATCTTAATATAATCAATATGTAGATCATGAAGATAAGAAAGCCCCGAGTATCCAGTACCAAAATCATCCAGCGCGATGACAAAACCATTTTCATGCAAAATGTTGAGTCGATGGACCAGACTTTCATCAACATGCAAAGGCTCACGCTCAGTGACTTCAAGTACAAGATTCAAATCACGGCGAGTGAAGCTGTCCCTGTATTTCAGGCATTCGTCAACAAATGTCGGCGAAATAATATGCGAGGCGCTGAAATTTATCCCAACGTGAAAACCTTCTGGCAGTTTGCTTTCGATCGCATTCATTTGTTTGGCGACCTGGCTCATCAAACTTTGGGTGAGTGGAACTATCAGCCCTGATTTTTCAGCAAGAGGAATAAAAGCCGCAGGAGAGATATATCCTCCCCGAGGGTGTTTCCAGCGTGCAAGGACTTCCACGCCACGTAACGTCCCTTCCCGCCCATTTACCACCGGTTGATAAAAAGGCACAATTTCACCGTTATGTATTGCCCGCCGCAGGATCTCTTCAGGTGTCGCGCTTTTGTTAAAATATTTATCAAGCAGGAAGGCAACAGCGCAGGAAATTAACAAAATGAATATCAAAATACCCAGACCTTTATCGATAAGCCTGCTAAAGCTAAATAGAGGCGGCTGGTTATAAATAATACTGAAATGATATTTTGTGGAGTTGACCCGCCCAGAAAAATGATTATTACCATTGAGAGTTATCACATCTCCCGACGGGCCGATAATACGATCGCCAACGAGTAAAGTATACTTCACCCCCTTCAACGGAACATTGAGCGCCCCACGAGTATGTTGATCGCTAATAGTCACCAAAATTCGAGTATCTGCGAACTGACTCTGATAAAGCAAAATAGGCATTTTATTAACAGTATCAATTGCCGGAGCTAGCAGTAAATTGCTTTCAGGAATCACGGGTATTCGTGATAGTAGTACGCGATTGCCCGGCAGCGATGTACACCAGACCGCATCTTGTTTGAGAATGATGATCGTACGCAGATGTGGCTTGAGCGCTGCTTCTGTACCTAGTTGATATTGTTCATCCAGATCACACCCTTTTCCGGCAATTTCCCGCGCCGTTTGAGTCGCCTGTGACGCTTCTTCAAGTATATGGTTGATATTGTTTGCGGCATATCTCGCCCCTGCCAAACTCTCCGCTTTTGCGGAATACCAGAGCTGGATGTTCAAAATAGAGACGCCGGTAATAAACAGGCAAACCGCAGCGAGGATAGGGATAAGTGTATTGCGCATCTGCGTGTCCCAGACAACAGGTTAATAGAGGGGATTGACATTCATTCGCTCAATCTGGCGCCTACAGAGAGCATGGCCGAGAGAATCAGAAATATCCACGCATCAGATGAAATTTCGCCCAACATGCCGCAAGTCTTTCAATGAACGATGAAAAACTAATGTTAGCGTTAATCAATTGGTCTTTAAGCAGACAAGAGGCATGGGGTAATAATTCGGGAACAGATATATAGGCTGGGCGCGTTTCTGTTTAGCTTTAACCTTCGCCTTTGTGCACATGTGAATCAATAGGTTGAATACATTCCTGTACCAGCAACTCCAGCTTTTTCAGCGCTTGTATCGCTGTTGAGTCAAGTCCATAACATTTGAATTCTTCTGCCGAGTGGAATCTAACGTTGACCTGTCCTCCAGGCAACTGGCGAAGGAGCACCCTGAAAGGTAAATCCAGAGCAAGGTCTGGATGTTCCAACATCAAAGGTGTTCCCTTTTCAGGATTACCAAATACCAGAACAGTTGTTGGTGGCATTACAAGCCCTGCATTACGGGCAGCTTTCGCGTGGTCAAACTCGCCAAATAAAACCAGACCATTATCTGATACCGCCTTAAGAAGACGTGTCCTGGTATGCTCGAAGTCAAATGCACTATTGAATTGAATCATAATGTTTTTACCATTAACACAATAATCAGTGTGACTATAAGATAACCGTAATATAAATATAAAATATTAAAACCTGAGCTTGCTCACATTCTTGGACATCAGAGAAATAACATTTTCTGATGGTTCCCTCTAACCAGCCAGAATTTAAACAATCTCAATATCTACTGTTTTTATAAAACCATCCGATGGTAACAAGATAATGTAGACTCTGATTCCCAAAGACACTCCCTTCCTAAACCCTGTAGTTACAAATTGTAAAGATTAACTTACTCTGTTTATATTCTGACTGTCTGGTTATATCTCAGTGGATATGTAAAATTAATAACGGTTGGTGATCATTCTGTAGTCGACTATAGAAAATTTGCCAGCCGGTTACAGACATGTCTCTTTACAGGGCATGTCTGCGTTTTTTGTTGTGATGTATATAGTAGTACTGGTGAATTATGAGCAATTTGAATCCATGCCTGGCGTGTGGTGCCTGTTGTGCATTTTTCCGCGTCTCTTTTTACTGGGCCGAAGCAGACGATGCAGGTGGCACTATCCCGGTTCATCTTACTGAGCAGATATCCCCTTACCACCGATGTATGAGCGGTACTAACCAGAAGGATCCACGTTGTGTTGCCCTGGCAGGAACGCCTGGCAAAAACGCATGTTGCACCATATACAAGAATCGCTCATCGACATGCCGAGAATTCGCCATGTCTGGCGAGAATGGGGAGATTAATGAGGCATGTAATCGCGCCCGCGCAAAATATGGACTGCCTCCAATTTAATTAATGAACGCTATGAAACTGCGTGTCCATAATTATATTCTGATGTAAAATGCCCATTGCCCGAGTATCAAGAATGCAATGACATATATTCCTGATATCGGGCAACGTTTTGGTGAAACCTGCAATTTTAAAAATTCAGTTCTCGATAACCATTCTTGATGTTTTACACCATAATTAACAGACATTACATTCTCATATAAACGATATGATATATATTTATTTTCTAGTGCAAATACATTACGTTTTTCGCGTAGTTTTCATCTGTTAGATGCATCTTTGCCGTCTATCATGAGATAGTTAAGACCAGTAATTTCGATAGTTTAATTTATTTTACCGGGAGTTTTATATAATCAATTTCACATCTTATTTTTATAACATTCTTTAAGAGTAAGAAATCTGCCATAAAGACAGATTTCTTTAATTTATAATTAGAGATTTGCAACGTTATGATATACTTTTTGAACATCGTCGTCATCTTCGAGGGCATCAATAAGTCCTTCAAAGATCTCTAAATCTTCTGGTGAAAGCTCAACTTCTGATTGAGCAATCATTTCTAATTCTGTTGTTGAGAACTCAGTAATTCCAGCTGCTTTTAGAGCTGCAATTCCTTTGTGAAGATCTGTAGGTTCAGTATAAATAACGATGTTTCCTTCTTCTTCGGTCACATCACGAACATCCACTTCAGCTTCAAGCAATATTTCAAAAATACGGTCAGGGTCAGTTCCTTCAAATACAATCACGCCAGTGTTGTCAAACATATAGCTGACAGACCCGGCCGCGCCGATATTCCCGCCTTTTTTATTGAAAATTGTACGAACGTTAGCAATCGTACGGTTAACGTTTGAAGTCAACGTTTCAGCGATAATCATTGAACCATTGGGTCCAAAGCCTTCATAACGTCCTTGTACGAACGTTTCGTCTCCGCCACCTTTGGCTTTATCAATAGCTTTATCAATAACGTGTTTTGGAACTTGTGCCTGCTTCGCACGTTCAATAACGAACTTTAAAGAAGTGTTTAATTCTGGGTCCGGTTCACCCTGTTTAGCCGCAGCATAGATTTCCACACCGAATTTTGCATATACTTTAGACGTTGCCCCGTCTTTAGCCGTTTTTTTAGCAACAATATTGGCCCATTTACGTCCCACTGGAATAATCTCCTCGAAATTTATTTACATTAATAACAGATTGATAACCTGCATTTTTCGTCATATTATATCATAACATGAAAAAATTCGTCTATGAGAATTAAAAATAGACTAAATGTATAGCAGCACTTTAATTTTTCATTAATTAATAATGTTACCCGATTATTTTTATAATTTAATCATGTTTTTATTTTTAATAATTAAAATGCTGTGTTAACACCTAAAAAATAACGTGACAATCCCAAGCAATTATCTGGAAACCGTTTTAAAACAGCTCTGGATATTTTCTAGCGTGCATCAATAATAATTAGCAACAGCTGAGAATTACTTAATCACCTAACTACGATATAAACATTACCAAAAAAAAATCCTATGGGGTTTTGATAACTATTGACGTGCTAATAAAGAAAACGGGCGTGTTATACGCCCGTTTCAATATTTAACACATGTAGTGATTACATATTCTTGATGATCGCGTCACCAAACTCTGAACATTTCAGCAGTTTAGCGCCTTCCATCAGTCGTTCGAAGTCATAGGTTACGGTCTTCGCGTTGATTGCGCCTTCCATACCTTTAACAATCAGGTCTGCGGCTTCAGTCCAGCCCATATGGCGCAGCATCATTTCCGCGGAAAGGATAATAGAACCTGGGTTTACTTTGTCCTGACCGGCATATTTCGGCGCAGTACCGTGGGTCGCTTCAAACAGGGCGCATTCGTCACCGATGTTTGCGCCAGGGGCAATACCGATACCACCAACCTGTGCTGCCAGGGCGTCAGAAATGTAGTCACCGTTCAGGTTCATACAGGCGATAACGTCGTATTCAGCCGGACGCAGCAGGATCTGTTGCAGGAACGCATCAGCGATCACGTCTTTGATGACGATCTCTTTGCCGGTGTTCGGGTTTTTAACTTTCAGCCACGGGCCGCCGTCAATCAGTTCACCGCCAAACTCTTCACGCGCCAGCTGGTAGCCCCAGTCTTTAAACGCGCCTTCGGTGAATTTCATGATGTTGCCTTTGTGCACCAGAGTCACAGAGTCACGGTCGTTAGCAATTGCGTATTCAATCGCTGCACGGACCAGACGTTTGGTGCCTTCTTCCGAACACGGTTTGATACCGATACCGCAATGTTCCGGGAAGCGAATTTTCTTCACCCCCATCTCTTCACGCAGGAATTTAATCACTTTCTCTGCGTCGGCAGAGTCAGCTTTCCATTCGATACCCGCATAAATGTCTTCCGAGTTTTCACGGAAGATAACCATATCGGTCAGTTCAGGGTGTTTAACCGGGCTTGGGGTGCCCTGGTAGTAACGTACCGGGCGCAGGCAGATGTAAAGATCCAGTTCCTGGCGCAGGGCAACGTTGAGAGAACGAATACCGCCACCAACCGGAGTGGTCAGCGGGCCTTTAATGGCAACGCGATATTCACGAATCAGATCGAGGGTTTCAGCAGGCAACCAGACATCCTGACCATAAACCTGTGTGGATTTTTCACCGGTGTAAATTTCCATCCAGGAGATTTTACGCTCGCCTTTATAGGCTTTATCTACTGCAGCGTCGACCACTTTCAGCATGGCTGGGGTTACATCTACACCGATTCCATCACCTTCAATGTATGGGATAATCGGATTTTCAGGAACGTTGAGTTTGCCGTTTTGCAGGGTGATCTTCTTGCCTTGTGCCGGAACAACTACTTTACTTTCCATTCACCTCTCCTTCGAGCGCTACTGGTTTGCTCGTCTGCCACCACGTTGCATATGCGTTTGCGTCCTGCGATACGGATGCTTTAGAGCAATTTTTTGTTAATGATTTGTAATTGGCTTGTCAATACTACCCTATTGTTTGCCGTCATGAAAGATGCGCGTTATTAGGCTATAATGCGGCAATTCATAATCCCTGAAAATACCATGCAAAAAACTTCTTTTAAAAATCACCAGGTTAAGCGATTCAGCTCGCAACGCACTAACAAACGCAAGCCAGAAAACCAGCCCACACGTGTGATCCTGTTTAATAAACCTTACGATGTCCTGCCACAGTTCACCGATGACGCCGGGCGCAAAACATTAAAAGAATTCATCCCGGTTCAGGGTGTTTATGCGGCAGGTCGTCTCGACCGCGATAGCGAAGGGTTACTGGTGCTAACCAATAATGGTGCATTACAGGCGCGTTTAACCCAGCCGGGCAAACGCACCGGCAAAATCTATTATGTGCAGGTGGAAGGCATTCCCACACAAGACGCGCTTGAAGCCTTGCGCAATGGCGTAACCTTAAATGATGGCCCTACCCTGCCCGCAGGCGTGGACCTGGTTGAAGAGCCGGAGTGGTTATGGCCGCGTAATCCGCCAATTCGTGAACGCAAAAGTATTCCCACCAGCTGGCTGAAGATTACCTTATATGAAGGACGTAATCGCCAGGTGCGCCGCATGACCGCCCATGTCGGTTTCCCTACGCTGCGACTGATTCGCTACGCCATGGGCAATTACACACTGGATAATCTCGCTAACGGCGAATGGCGAGAAGCAACAGAATAAGGATGCGCAATGTTTAAACCGCACGTTACCGTAGCCTGCGTGGTACACGCAGAGGGCAAATTTTTAGTTGTAGAAGAAACGATTAACGGTAAAGCGTTATGGAACCAACCGGCGGGGCATCTGGAAGCGGATGAGACGTTAGTGGAAGCGGCTGCGCGTGAGCTGTGGGAAGAAACCGGCATCAGCGCGCGACCGCAACATTTTATTCGTATGCATCAGTGGATTGCGCCAGATAAAACGCCGTTTTTGCGTTTCCTGTTTGCCATTGAGCTTGAGAAAATTTGCCCGACGCAACCTCATGACAGCGATATCGACTGCTGCCGTTGGGTCAGCGCCGAAGAAATTTTACAGGCGTCAAATCTGCGTTCGCCGCTGGTGGCGGAAAGTATTCGTTGTTATCAAAGCGGGCAACGCTACCCGCTGGAGATGATTAGCGATTTTAACTGGCCTTTTACAAAGGGTGTCATCTAAAAGGCTGCGTGATAGAATACGCCGCCTTGAAGTTCAATGTCGTGAGTAATCCAATGTCTGAAACCGCAAAAAAAGTGATCGTCGGCATGTCCGGCGGTGTCGACTCCTCCGTTTCTGCCTGGCTGTTGCAACAACAGGGATATCAGGTCGAAGGCCTGTTTATGAAGAACTGGGAAGAAGACGACGGTGAGGAATATTGCACGGCGGCAGCAGATCTGGCTGATGCCCAGGCTGTCTGCGACAAGCTCGGCATTGAACTACACACCGTCAACTTTGCTGCCGAGTACTGGGACAACGTCTTTGAACTGTTCCTTGCCGAATATAAAGCCGGTCGCACGCCGAATCCGGATATTCTGTGCAACAAAGAGATCAAATTTAAAGCTTTCCTCGAATTTGCCGCCGAAGATTTAGGTGCCGATTATATCGCTACCGGTCATTACGTTCGTCGTGCAGATGTCGATGGCAAGAGCCGCCTGCTGCGTGGTCTGGACAGCAACAAAGACCAGAGCTACTTCCTTTATACACTCAGCCATGAGCAAATTGCGCAAAGCCTGTTCCCGGTCGGCGAACTGGAAAAACCGCAGGTGCGTAAAATTGCAGAAGATCTCGGTCTGGTTACCGCGAAGAAAAAAGACTCTACCGGTATCTGCTTTATCGGCGAGCGTAAATTCCGCGAGTTCCTGGGCCGTTATCTCCCGGCGCAACCGGGCAAAATCATTACCGTCGATGGTGATGAAATTGGCGAGCACCAGGGGCTGATGTATCACACCCTCGGTCAGCGTAAAGGTCTGGGTATCGGTGGCACCAAAGAAGGCACCGAAGAACCGTGGTACGTTGTCGATAAAGACGTCGAAAACAACATTCTGATTGTTGCGCAGGGCCATGAACACCCGCGTCTGATGTCTGTCGGTCTGATTGCCCAGCAGCTACACTGGGTCGATCGCGAACCGTTCATCGGCACTATGCGTTGCACGGTAAAAACCCGCTATCGCCAGACCGACATTCCGTGCACCGTCAAGGCGCTGGACGACGATCGCATTGAAGTGATTTTCGATGAGCCAGTTGCCGCCGTGACGCCGGGCCAGTCTGCCGTCTTCTATAACGGTGAAGTGTGCCTCGGTGGCGGTATCATTGAGCAGCGTCTACCGCTGCCGGTCTGATTATTGTTTTAAATTACAACAAGGAAGCAGTGAACGTGGCAAAGAATTACTATGACATCACCCTCGCCCTGGCCGGTATTTGTCAGTCGGCACGCCTGGTGCAACAACTCGCTCACCAGGGGCATTGTGATGCCGATGCGCTACACGTCTCACTCAACAGTATTATCGATATGAACCCCAGCTCCACGCTGGCGGTTTTTGGCGGCAGCGAAGCCAACCTGCGCGTCGGGCTGGAAACATTGCTCGGCGTGCTCAACGCCAGCAGTCGCCAGGGCTTAAACGCTGAGTTAACCCGCTACACCCTTAGCCTGATGGTGCTTGAGCGCAAACTCTCTTCAGCCAAAGGCGCGCTCGACACACTGGGAAACCGGATTAACGGCCTGCAACGTCAGCTGGAACACTTCGATTTACAGTCCGAAACGCTGATGAGCGCGATGGCCGCTATTTATGTTGATGTGATTAGCCCGCTAGGCCCGCGCATTCAGGTCACCGGTTCCCCTGCCGTACTGCAAAGCCCACAGGTGCAAGCGAAAGTTCGCGCTACCCTGCTGGCAGGCATTCGCGCCGCCGTGCTCTGGCACCAGGTCGGCGGCGGACGTCTACAACTGATGTTTTCTCGTAATCGCCTGACCACTCAGGCAAAACAAATTCTTGCTCATTTAACCCCGGAGTTGTGATCTATGGAATTATCCTCACTGACCGCCGTTTCCCCTGTCGATGGACGCTACGGCGATAAAGTCAGCGCGCTGCGCGGGATTTTCAGCGAATATGGTTTGCTGAAATTCCGTGTACAAGTTGAAGTACGTTGGCTGCAAAAACTGGCCGCGCACGCAGCGATCAAGGAAGTTCCTGCTTTTGCTGCCGACGCAATCGGTTACCTTGATGCAATTGTCGCCAGTTTCAGCGAAGAAGATGCAGCACGCATCAAAACCATCGAGCGAACCACTAACCACGACGTTAAAGCGGTTGAGTATTTCCTGAAAGAAAAAGTGGCGGAGATCCCGGAACTGCATGCCGTTTCTGAATTCATTCACTTTGCCTGTACTTCGGAAGATATCAATAACCTCTCCCACGCGTTGATGCTGAAAACCGCGCGTGATGAAGTGATCCTGCCGTACTGGCGTCAACTGATTGATGGCATTAAAGATCTCGCCGTTCAGTACCGCGATATCCCGCTTCTCTCCCGTACTCACGGTCAGCCAGCCACGCCGTCAACCATCGGCAAAGAGATGGCAAACGTCGCCTACCGCATGGAGCGCCAGTACCGCCAGCTTAACCAGGTGGAGATCCTCGGCAAAATCAACGGCGCGGTTGGTAACTATAACGCCCACATCGCCGCTTACCCGGAAGTTGACTGGCATCAGTTCAGCGAAGAGTTCGTCACCTCGCTGGGTATTCAGTGGAACCCGTACACTACGCAGATTGAACCGCACGACTACATCGCCGAACTGTTTGATTGCGTTGCGCGCTTCAACACCATTCTGATCGACTTCGACCGTGACGTCTGGGGTTATATCGCCCTTAACCACTTCAAGCAGAAAACCATCGCCGGTGAGATTGGTTCTTCCACCATGCCGCACAAGGTTAACCCAATCGACTTCGAAAACTCCGAAGGCAATCTGGGGCTTTCCAATGCGGTGTTGCAGCACCTGGCCAGCAAACTGCCGGTTTCCCGCTGGCAGCGTGACCTGACCGACTCTACCGTGCTGCGTAATCTTGGCGTGGGTATCGGTTATGCACTGATTGCGTATCAATCCACCCTGAAAGGCGTGAGCAAACTGGAAGTGAACCGTGACCATCTGCTGGATGAACTGGATCACAACTGGGAAGTGCTGGCAGAACCGATCCAGACGGTAATGCGCCGTTACGGGATTGAGAAGCCGTACGAAAAACTGAAAGAGCTGACTCGCGGTAAGCGCGTTGACGCCGAAGGCATGAAGCAATTTATCGACGGACTGGCGCTGCCGGAAGAAGAGAAAGCACGCCTGAAAGCGATGACCCCGGCTAACTATATTGGTCGAGCCATCACTATGGTTGATGAGCTGAAATAAGCCTAAAATCAGTGCCGGATGGTGATGCCGTCCGGCCTGTTTATTAACATAATCCGCTTTTCTATTTATGCCTCCCTTCCCCACTGGTTTATTTAATGTTTACCCCCACAACCACATAATCGCGTTACACTATTTTTATAATTAAGACAGGGAGAAATAAAAATGCGCGTACTGGTTGTCGAAGACAATGCGTTGTTACGTCACCATCTTAAAGTTCAGATTCAGGACGCTGGTCATCAGGTTGATGACGCAGAAGATGCCAAAGAAGCAGATTATTATCTCAACGAACATTTACCGGATATTGCGATTGTCGATCTTGGTTTGCCTGACGAAGATGGTTTGTCGCTAATCCGTCGCTGGCGTAGTAATGATGTTTCGCTGCCAATTCTGGTTTTAACCGCCCGTGAAAGCTGGCAGGACAAAGTCGAAGTCTTAAGCGCCGGTGCTGATGATTACGTGACCAAACCGTTTCATATTGAAGAAGTGATGGCACGGATGCAGGCGTTGATGCGTCGTAATAGCGGTCTGGCTTCGCAGGTTATTTCGCTGCCACCGTTTCAGGTTGATCTCTCCCGTCGTGAATTATCCATTAATGACGAAGTAATCAAACTGACCGCATTTGAATACACCATTATGGAAACCTTGATCCGCAACAGCGGCAAAGTGGTCAGTAAAGATTCATTGATGCTACAGCTCTACCCGGATGCCGAACTGCGGGAAAGTCATACCATTGATGTTCTGATGGGCAGGCTGCGCAAAAAAATTCAGGCGCAATACCCGCACGAGGTGATTACCACCGTTCGCGGCCAGGGTTATCTTTTCGAATTGCGCTGATGAAAAAATTACTGCGTGTTTTTTTCCCGCTCTCGCTGCGGGTACGTTTTCTGTTGGCGACGGCGGCGGTAGTGCTGGTGCTTTCACTTTCCTACGGTATGGTTGCCCTGATCGGTTATAGCGTTAGTTTCGATAAAACTACGTTTCGTCTGTTACGCGGCGAGAGCAATTTATTCTATACACTGGCGAAATGGGAAAACAATAAGCTACATGTCGAACTGCCGGAAAATATCGACAAACAAAGCCCCACGATGTCTCTGATTTATGACGAGAACGGCAAACTATTGTGGGCGCAGCGTGACGTTCCCTGGCTGATGAAAATGATCCAGCCTGACTGGCTGAAATCCAATGGTTTTCACGAAATAGAGGCTGACGTGAACGATACCAGCCTGCTACTTAGTAACGATCTCTCTATTCAGCAGCAGCTGCAGGAAGTTCGGGAAGACGACGACGATGCAGAAATGACTCACTCGGTAGCCGTTAATGTCTATCCAGCGACGGCGCGGATGCCAAAACTCACCATTGTGGTGGTCGATACCATTCCTGTAGAGCTTAAAAGTTCCTATACGGTATGGAGCTGGTTTCTCTATGTACTCCTGGCCAACCTGTTGTTAGTGATCCCGTTACTGTGGGTCGCCGCCTGGTGGAGCTTACGCCCTATTGAAGCCCTGGCGCGAGAAGTCCGCGAACTGGAAGAACACCACCGCGAATTGCTCAACCCTACAACGACGAGAGAACTGACCAGCCTGGTAGGTAACCTGAACCGTCTTTTAAAAAGCGAGCGTGAGCGTTACGACAAATACCGCACTACGCTCACTGACCTGACTCACAGCCTGAAAACGCCTCTGGCGGTGCTACAAAGTACGCTACGTTCTTTGCGAAGCGAAAAGATGAACGTCAGTGAGGCGGAACCGGTGATGCTGGAACAAATTAGCCGTATCTCGCAACAAATTGGTTACTACCTGCACCGCGCCAGTATGCGTGGCGGGACATTACTTAGCCGCGAACTGCATCCCGTTGCCCCGTTGTTGGACAATCTCACATCGGCGCTGAATAAAGTTTATCAACGTAAAGGCGTCAATATTTCCCTCGATATCTCGCCAGAAATTAGCTTTGTCGGTGAGCAGAACGATTTTGTTGAGGTCATGGGCAATGTACTGGATAACGCCTGTAAGTATTGTCTCGAGTTTGTCGAAATCTCCGCCCGGCAAACTGACAAACATCTTTACATCGTGGTCGAAGATGATGGACCGGGGATACCACAAAGCAAGCGTGAGGTAATTTTCGACCGTGGTCAGCGTGTTGATACCTTACGCCCCGGGCAAGGCGTGGGGCTGGCGGTCGCTCGTGAAATTACTGAACAGTATGACGGAAGAATCATCGCCGGAGAGAGCATGCTCGGCGGTGCGCGAATGGAGGTGATTTTTGGTCGCCAACATTCCTTGCCGAAAGATGAATAAATATGTCCTTTCTTCACGCATTACAGTAGGCATCCGTTATAATCGGTTGCAGATACCCGCCTATGGACGCTTAATATGGAATACCAACTAACCCTTAATTGGCCCGATTTTCTAGAACGCCACTGGCAGAAACGTCCCGTGGTGTTAAAACGCGGCTTTAATAATTTTATTGACCCTATTTCTCCCGACGAGCTGGCGGGCCTGGCGATGGAAAGTGAAGTCGACAGTCGGCTGGTCAGTCATCAGGATGGCAAATGGCAGGTCAGTCACGGGCCATTCGAAAGCTACGACCATCTGGGCGAAACCAACTGGTCATTGCTGGTCCAGGCGGTTGATCACTGGCATGAACCGGCTGCCGCGCTGATGCGTCCGTTCCGTGAATTACCGGACTGGCGCATTGACGACCTGATGATCTCGTTTTCCGTGCCTGGCGGCGGCGTCGGTCCACATCTTGATCAGTACGATGTGTTTATTATTCAGGGTACGGGTCGCCGTCGCTGGCGGGTAGGTGAAAAACTGCACATGAGGCAGCACTGCCCTCACCCGGACCTGTTACAGGTTGATCCGTTTGAAGCGATTATTGATGAAGAGCTGGAGCCTGGCGATATTCTTTATATTCCGCCAGGATTCCCGCACGAAGGCTACGCGCTGGAAAATGCGATGAACTATTCCGTTGGTTTTCGTGCACCGAATACGCGGGAACTGATCAGCGGATTTGCCGATTACGTGCTACAACGTGAGCTGGGCGGTAATTACTACAGCGATCCAGATGTTCCTCCTCGCGATCATCCGGCAGACGTTCTGCCACAGGAGATGGATAAACTGCGTGAGATGATGCTTGACTTGATCAACCAGCCAGAACACTTTAAGCAGTGGTTTGGCGAGTTCATTTCGCAGTCACGTCATGAACTGGATATCGCTCCGCCAGAGCCACCGTATCAACCGGATGAAATCTACGACGCACTGAAACAAGGTGATGTACTGGTGCGTCTTGGTGGTCTGCGCGTGTTGCGCATTGGCGACGATGTTTATGCTAACGGTGAGAAGATTGATTCCCCGCATCGTCCGGCGCTGGATGCACTCGCCAGCAATATTGTGCTGACCGCCGAGAATTTTGGCGACGCACTGGAAGATCCGTCATTCCTCGCGATGCTCGCGGCGCTGGTCAATAGCGGATATTGGTTCTTCGAAGGGTAAATTTGAATGAAGCCGGATGCGGCATCACATGCCGCATCCAATTTTGCTTACTTCCGTTTCGCCGTTAACTCGGCAATACGCACAATCACTTGCACCGCTTTTTCCATTCCCTCCAGAGTTACAAACTCATGCTTGCCATGATAGTTATAACCGCCGGTAAACAGGTTCGGACACGGTAATCCCATAAACGACAACTGCGCGCCGTCAGTACCACCACGGATCGGTTTCAGGTCTGGTTCAATATCGCAATCGCGCATCGCTTGCTGGGCGATATCAAGAATATGCGGATGCTCAACGACTTTCTCGCGCATATTGTAGTAACTGTCCTCAATCACCAGTTCAATGTAACAATCGGGATGTAACCCTTTGCCCACTTTCTTGGCAATTTCCATCATTTTACGTTTACGCGCTTCAAACTGTTTACGGTCGAAATCACGAATGATGTAGTGCATATCGGCGCGCTCAACGCTGCCTTTCATGCTTGTCAGGTGATAGAAACCTTCATAACCTTCCGTAGTTTCCGGGCTTTCATCCGCCGGTACTTCCGCATGAATGCGTGCCGCCAGCGATAGCGCATTCACCATCACACCTTTTGCCGTACCAGGGTGAACATTGTTGCCGACGATTTTGATATTCACCGAAGCAGCGTTGAAGTTTTCAAACTCCAGTTCACCTACGCCACCACCATCAACGGTGTAAGCCCAGCGGGCATCAAAGGCTTCAACATCAAAATGTTTTGCTCCTTTGCCCACTTCTTCATCTGGCGTAAAGGCAACACGAATATCGCCATGCGGAATATTTTTCTGCTGCAATACCGCCAGCGCGGTCATAATTTCTGCAATACCTGCTTTATCGTCAGCACCCAACAATGTTTTACCGTCAGTGGTGATAAGCGTCTGTCCCAGCAGTTGATGCAGTACCGGGAACATAACCGGTGACAAGACTTCGTCGCCGACGCCCAACGCAATGTCGCCGCCACGATAGTTTTCAACAATCTGCGGGTTCACATTTTTACCGCTGCAATCCGGTGAGGTATCAACATGAGAAATAAAGCCAATCGCCGGAATATCGCCAGGAACGTTAGCCGGTAGCGTCGCCATCAACGTTCCTTTCTCACTTAAGGTCACATTGATAAGCCCCATCTCTTCCAGCTGATCTTTCAGCAGATGCAATAATTTCCACTGGCCTTCCGTGCTGGGAACTTGTCTCACACCCGCTTTTGATTGGGTATCAAGAGACACGTAGTTCAAAAAACGCTCAAGTAGTTTATCCATGTAGTCACCCTCACTTTTCGTGACAACATTATTAAGAAGCAAGAAAAGACAAATATTGCGTCAGGTCACTTTTACCCCTGCAAGCGGGAATATTTATCAACACTACCTTAATGAATATAAAGCTAAGCCAGTAATTCACAACAAGGATTGGCGATTCAAGCGGTTTGCCGTAGAATTACGGCCCTCTTTAAGAGTCACCAAGGTGGTTAACCACAAACCCCGCTTCGGTAAGCCATCCGTTGCGTTTACATGGGACAGAGTAAAAAATTGAATAAACAACCGAGTTCGCTTTCACCGCTGGTGCAATTGGCGGGAATTCGCAAATGCTTTGATGGTAAAGAAGTCATCCCTCAGCTGGATCTGACTATCAACAATGGCGAGTTCCTCACGCTGCTTGGCCCTTCTGGCTGCGGTAAAACAACCGTTCTTCGCCTGATTGCGGGTCTGGAAACTGTTGATTCTGGACGCATCATGCTGGATAACGAGGACATCACCCACGTTCCGGCGGAAAACCGCTATGTGAACACCGTTTTCCAAAGCTACGCGCTATTCCCCCACATGACCGTATTCGAAAATGTGGCCTTTGGTCTGCGTATGCAAAAAACCCCTGCTGCTGAAATTACGCCTCGCGTTATGGAAGCTTTGCGGATGGTGCAACTGGAAAGCTTCGCTCAACGCAAACCGCATCAACTCTCAGGCGGTCAACAGCAACGCGTCGCCATTGCCCGCGCGGTGGTTAACAAGCCTCGCCTGCTGCTGCTTGATGAGTCGCTCTCGGCGCTGGATTACAAACTGCGCAAACAGATGCAGAACGAGTTGAAAGCATTACAGCGTAAGCTTGGTATTACCTTCGTCTTTGTCACTCACGATCAGGAAGAAGCACTCACCATGTCAGACAGGATTGTGGTGATGCGCGATGGTCGTATTGAGCAGGATGGTACACCGCGCGAAATTTACGAAGAGCCGAAGAATTTGTTTGTTGCCGGATTCATTGGCGAAATCAATATGTTCAACGCCACGGTGATCGAGCGACTTGACGAACAGCGCGTACGGGCTAACGTTGAAGGTCGCGAATGTAATATCTACGTTAACTTCGCCGTTGAACCAGGGCAAAAGCTGCATGTTCTGCTGCGTCCGGAAGACTTACGCGTTGACGAAATTAACGATGACAACCACGTCGAAGGGCTGATTGGTTACGTTCGCGAGCGTAACTATAAAGGCATGACGCTGGAGTCAGTGGTTGAACTGGAAAATGGCAAGATGGTGATGGTCAGCGAATTCTTCAACGAAGACGATCCTGACTTTGACCACTCCCTCGACCAGAAAATGGCCATTAACTGGGTAGAAAGCTGGGAGGTCGTACTGGCTGATGAAGAACACAAGTAAGTTCCAGAATGTAGTGATTGTCACTATTGTCGGTTGGCTTGTGTTGTTTGTCTTTCTGCCCAACCTGATGATTATTGGTACCAGCTTTTTGACCCGCGACGACGCCAGTTTCGTCAAAATGGTCTTTACGCTGGAAAACTACACACGTCTACTCGATCCGCTCTATTTTGAAGTGCTATTGCACTCACTGAATATGGCGCTGATCGCTACCCTCGCCTGCCTGGTTCTTGGCTATCCATTTGCCTGGTTTCTGGCGAAGCTGCCGCACAAGGTGCGTCCACTGCTGTTGTTTCTGCTGATTGTTCCGTTCTGGACCAACTCACTGATTCGCATCTACGGGCTGAAAATTTTCCTCAGCACCAAAGGCTATCTCAACGAGTTTTTGCTCTGGCTGGGCGTTATCGACACCCCCATTCGCATCATGTTCACTCCCAGCGCGGTGATTATCGGTCTGGTTTACATTCTGCTGCCGTTTATGGTGATGCCGCTGTACTCCAGTATCGAAAAACTGGATAAGCCGTTGCTGGAGGCAGCACGCGATCTCGGTGCCAGCAAGTTGCAGACCTTTATCCGCATCATTATCCCACTGACGATGCCGGGAATTATTGCCGGATGCTTGCTGGTGATGCTGCCGGCAATGGGCCTGTTCTACGTGTCTGACCTGATGGGCGGTGCGAAAAACCTGCTGATCGGAAACGTCATTAAGGTGCAGTTCCTCAATATTCGTGACTGGCCGTTTGGTGCAGCTACCAGCATTACGCTGACTATCGTAATGGGCCTGATGTTGCTGGTTTACTGGCGCGCTTCTCGTTTGCTGAATAAGAAGGTGGAACTCGAATGATCGGTCGACTGCTTCGCGGCGGTTTTATGACCGCTATCTACGCGTACCTGTATATTCCAATCATTATTTTGATTGTGAACTCCTTTAACAGCTCGCGCTTTGGCATCAACTGGCAGGGTTTTACCACCAAATGGTATAGCCTGCTGATGAACAACGACAGCCTGTTACAGGCTGCGCAGCATTCACTGACGATGGCGGTGTTTTCGGCGACGTTTGCTACGCTTATCGGTTCACTGACGGCAGTTGCGCTGTACCGCTATCGCTTTCGCGGTAAACCGTTCGTTAGTGGAATGCTGTTTGTGGTGATGATGTCGCCAGATATCGTGATGGCGATTTCCCTGCTGGTGCTGTTTATGCTGTTGGGCATTCAGCTTGGCTTCTGGTCACTGCTGTTCTCGCACATCACCTTCTGCCTGCCATTTGTGGTGGTGACGGTGTATTCGCGCCTGAAAGGTTTTGATGTGCGGATGCTGGAAGCGGCGAAAGATCTCGGTGCCAGTGAATTTACCATTCTGCGAAAAATCATCCTGCCACTGGCAATGCCAGCGGTGGCGGCAGGCTGGGTGTTAAGCTTTACCCTGTCGATGGACGATGTAGTGGTTTCGTCGTTTGTCACCGGACCAAGCTATGAAATTCTGCCGTTAAAAATTTATTCGATGGTCAAAGTCGGCGTATCGCCGGAAGTTAACGCGCTGGCAACCATATTACTGGTGCTGTCGCTGGTGATGGTTATTGCCAGCCAGCTTATTGCTCGTGATAAAACGAAAGGTAACACAGGGGACGTTAAATGAAAAAATGGTCACGCCACCTGCTCGCGGCGGGTGCTCTGGCACTGGGCATGAGCGCCGCTCACGCTGATGACAACAACACGCTGTATTTCTACAACTGGACCGAGTACGTGCCGCCAGGACTGCTCGAACAATTCACCAAAGAAACCGGTATTAAGGTTATCTACTCGACTTACGAGTCGAACGAAACCATGTACGCCAAGCTGAAAACGTACAAAGACGGTGCCTATGACCTGGTGGTTCCTTCGACCTATTACGTCGATAAAATGCGTAAAGAAGGGATGATCCAGAAGATCGACAAGTCGAAGTTAAGCAACTTCAGCAACCTCGATCCAGAAATGCTCAACAAGCCGTTTGACCCGAATAACGACTACTCCATTCCGTATATCTGGGGTGCGACGGCGATTGGCGTTAACGGTGATGCGGTGGACCCGAAATCGGTTACCAGCTGGGCCGATCTGTGGAAGCCTGAGTACAAAGGCAGCCTGCTGCTGACCGATGATGCCCGTGAAGTGTTCCAGATGGCACTGCGTAAACTGGGCTACTCCGGTAACACCACCGACCCGAAAGAGATTGAAGCCGCATATAACGAGCTGAAAAAACTGATGCCAAACGTGGCAGCGTTTAACTCCGATAACCCGGCAAACCCGTACATGGAAGGCGAAGTTAACCTCGGCATGATCTGGAACGGTTCTGCTTTCGTTGCTCGCCAGTCGGGTACGCCAATTGACGTGGTGTGGCCGAAAGAAGGCGGCATTTTCTGGATGGACAGCCTGGCGATTCCGGCAAATGCCAAAAACAAAGAAGGCGCGCTGAAACTGATCAACTTCCTGCTGCGCCCGGATGTGGCAAAACAGGTTGCCGAAACTATCGGTTATCCAACGCCAAACCTCGCCGCGCGCAAACTGTTAAGCCCGGAAATAGCGAACGACAAGACGCTCTACCCGGATGCTGAAACCATTAAAAATGGCGAATGGCAGAGTGACGTTGGCCCAGCCAGCAGCATTTATGAAGAGTATTATCAGAAGCTGAAAGCAGGACGTTAATTCAGCAAACGGGCGGTGGTATCACCGCCCGTTTTTTATTTAGCAAGGATGTGACTAATGAGTCAGGACAGTAAAGTTTTCTTTCGTATATTCCTCGGTATCGGTCTGGTACTGATCCTCATTTCTGTTGTGATCTTTTATAACCAGTTCACCTATAGCAAAGACGCGATTCATACCGAAGGCGTCATTGTTGATACCGTCTGGCACTCCAGTCATTCTCATCGCACGGGTAAAAATGGTTCGTGGTATCCCGTCGTTGCCTTTCGCCCGACGCCAGATTACACGCTAATTTTCAATTCGAGTATCGGCAGCGATTTTTATGAAGACAGCGAAGGCGATAAAGTTAATGTTTATTATTCTCCAGGACATCCTGAAAAGGCTGAGATAAATAACCCGTGGGTTAATTTCTTTAAATGGGGGTTTATCGGCATTATGGGCGTTATTTTTATCACCGTCGGTTTATTAATCAGTATGCCCTCCTCTAAAAAGACACACAGGAAACGGAAGTCCCGCCCATGAAAAAATTCATTATACTGCTCAGTTTACTGATACTCCTGCCTCTGACAGCAACCAGTAAGCCATTGATTCCAATAATGAAGACACTTTTTACGGATGTTACAGGTACTGTACCGGATGCTGAAGAGATCGCGCATAAAGCCGAGCTTTTTCGTCAACAAACCGGGATTGCGCCGTTTATCGTGGTTGTACCTGGCGTTAATGAAGCAAGCTTCAGGCAAAATGGCAAAGCGATGCTGGCGCATGCGTCATCTTCATTGAGTGATGTAAAAGGAAGTGTTCTGTTACTTTTTACTACCCGCGAGCCACGGTTAATTATGATAACCAACGGCCAGGTTGAAAGCAGCATGGACGATAAACATCTCGGCCTTCTGGTAGAAAATCACACTCTGGCTTATTTACATGCAGATCTCTGGTATCAGGGAATCAATAATGCACTGGATATTTTACAAGCACAGATATTAAAACAACCGACGCCGCCACTGACATATTATCCGCATCCCGGACAACAGCAGGAGAATGATCCTCCCGGTAGTACCACGACATTAGGCCTTTTTGCCTGGGCGGTTGCATTCATCGTCTTTACTGCATTTTTTAACTACACAACGCGCCTTAATTATGCATTAAAGTTTGCAGTGGCGATGACTGTTGCCAATATGGGTTATCAGGCTTTATGTTTGTATATCGATGACAGCTTTGCGATTACCAGAATATCGCCACTCTGGGCAGGGCTAATTGGTGTCTGTACATTTATTGCCGCGTTGTTATGGACGAGTAAACGGTAAAAGAGGCAGGTAAAGTGCGCGTGTATTATGCCGGATGCGGCGTGAACGCCTTATCAGGCCTACAACATCGTGCAAATTCAATAAATTGCGCTTCTCTCGTAGGCCTGATAAGCGTAGCGCATCAGGCAATTACTCCTGCTTTATAATCCCTTCAGCAACTTTTCAACAAACTCAGGCACCACCTGGCTTGCCGGGCCGTAATATTTCTCGGCAAATTCATTACCGACCTGACTCGGTTCGAGATTGAGTTCAACCGTATGCGCGCCATGCAGCTTCGCTTCGTGGACAAACCCAGCAGCCGGATAAACATGCCCGGATGTGCCAATAGCAATGAAAATATCGGCCATCGACAACGCCGTATAAATTTCATCCATGCCGAGTGGCATTTCGCCAAACCACACTACGTGTGGGCGCAGCGGAGCCGGGAACTGGCAGCAATGACATTTGTCTGCTGGCGTGACGTCTCCGGTCCAGTCGAGAACCTGACCACTTTGCGAACAACGTACTTTCAGCAGTTCCCCATGCATATGAATCACATTGGTATTACCTGCGCGTTCATGCAGATTATCGATATTCTGCGTCACCAGCAAAAAGCGATCGCCGAGGGCGTCTTGCAGTTTAGCCAGCGCAAGATGCGCGGCGTTAGGCTGAATTTCTGGCTGCTGTAGCTGACGGCGACGGGCGTTATAAAACGCTTGCACCAGTTCAGGATCGCGATCAAAACCTTCCGGTGTAGCCACATCTTCAACCCGATGTTCTTCCCACAGGCCATCTGCAGCACGAAAGGTACGAATCCCTGATTCCGCAGAAATCCCTGCCCCTGTCAGCACGAGTACTCTTGGTTTTTCCATTGCTTCCGACACCACTTTATCTCTGAAAAAAATACGCTGACGTAAACGCTCACGCAGGCGGCGTTTATTTTTACGAAAACGACTTAACCGATGACCCCGACGCGACAGCATAGCAACCTCTGTAGTTTAATCGGTGAGATGTAGGAAGGCAGCTCCACGCATTCCGCCTGCATCACCGTGGCGCGCGCGTTCAATGCGCGGAACACGAGCTACAGGTAAGAGATGACGAGGCAGTCTTTCCGCCAGTTGCGTTGTTATTGCCGGGAAATTCGATAAGCCACCGCCAATAACCACCAGATCGGGATCAACAATGGTCAGGATATTTCCCAGACAAACCGCTAATAAATCCAGGTAACGCTCAACGTGCGCCCTTGCCTGCTCATCACCTTGATCATAACGGGCGATGATTTCGGGGGCCTGCAACGGTTGATGATAATAGTGTTGATACAACCACGCAAAACCGCGACCAGACAGATAATTTTCAATGCAGCCATGCTGGCCGCAACCACAGCGGCGTAACGGGAAATCCAGCCCCATCATGGTTAACGCATCGACGGGAAGGCGCATATGCCCAAATTCACCAGTAATATAGCTTTTACCCGTTACCGCCTTACCGTTGAATACCAGTCCACCGCCAACGCCAGTCCCCAGGATCAGTCCCATCACCAACGGATATTGGGTAAATTCATCGTCCCAGGCTTCAGAAAGGGCAAAGCAGTTGGCGTCGTTATTAAGACGCACATCACGTTCAAGGCGTGCGCTCAGATCGGCGCGTAGCGGTTTACCGCTGGCGGCGGGGACATTGGCGGCATACAGCGTGCCATCTTCTGTTTCCGGCATTCCCGGAATACCGATGCCGACAGAACCTTTACAGCCAAAACGCTGATCGGCTTCGGCCACCAGCTCACACACAGCATCTAAAAATGCGTCATAGCTGTCACGCGGTGTCGGCACCCGCTTTTCCCACTGCAAATGCCGACCGCTATCAAACACACCTAGCGCAATTTTTGTTCCACCAATATCAAACCCGTAATACATTGCCGCTCCTTGTTTTAATGTACTGCCTTTACTGGCCGCTAAGGACTCGCGCAGGGTCAATATTGCTGGCGCGCCGCGCCGGATACCAACTTGCCAAAAGACTCAGCAATAATGCTGTGACCAGTACGTAGAAGACATCCAGCCAGTGCAATTCCGATGGCAGGAAGTCAATAAAATAGATATCGCTGGAGAGGAACTGATGACCGATCTGCTCCTCAATCCACTCAATAATCGGGGTAAGTTGCAGTGAAACCACTACGCCGATAATCACGCCACACAGACTGCCAAACAGCCCTGCCAGTAATCCATACCAGACAAAGATGGCGCGAATTAAACCGTCTTTGGCGCCCAGCGTTCTTAATACTGCAATATCACCACTCTTGTCTTTTACTGCCATCACTAAGGTGGAGACGATATTGAAACAGGCCACGCCAATCACCAGTACCATCGCCAGATACATAATGGCGCGGATCATCTGGATATCGCGATACATATAGCCGTAAGTACCTATCCAGCTTTTAATATAAACGTAGCTGTTGGTTACTTCACCCGCGTCGCGCACCAGCTTGTTGGCGTTAAAAACATCCGTCATTTTAAGGGCAATACCTGACACACTGGAACCCATATCAAGATATTGTTGGGCATCCGCCAGCGGGATCATGGCAAAACTGTGATCGAGTTGGCCACTCAACTGCAAAATACCCGCAACGTGCAAACGCACGCGTTTCGGCTGCATCAGTTTATGCTCGGGATTCGAATTCGGGATCATAATTGACACCCAATCCCCCTGCTTCACTTTCAGCGCATCCGCCACCCCTTTACCAATGATAATCTGCTGTTCGCCCGCTTTGAAATTGTTCCAGGCATCGCCCTGGACAAACGAGGGCAGCGCGCTCAGACGCTGTTCCTGTTGCGGATCAACGCCTTTAACCTGCAGCGCGCGCAGATTCGCACCGCTCTCCACCAGTCCGGTGAAGTTGATATACGGCGCAGCGGCGGCAATACCCGGCACTTTTTGCACTTTATCCAGTGCTTCCTGCCAGTTAGTCCACGGCTGACTCACCGCTTCAATTTCACCGTGCGGTACTACCGCCAGAATGCGGTTATTCAATTCGCGTTCAAAGCCATTCATTGCGCTTAAGCCGACGATCAATACCGCTACGCCAAGTGCAATACCCACGGTAGAAATGACGGAGATCAGAGACACCATGCCTCCACGTCGCCGTCCGCGACTAAAACGCAGGCCAATTAATAACGATAAAGGCATCGCCATTACTCCGCCCCCATCAGGCTCAGTTCCGCCGTCAGACGACCATCACGCATCTCCAGCTGGCGACTCATACGTTTCGCCAGTTGCAGGTCGTGAGTAACCACCAGGAAAGCGGTACCCTGCAAGCGATTCAACTCACCAAGCAACTGGAAGATGCTGTCTGCGTTACGCGCGTCAAGGTTACCGGTAGGCTCATCCGCCAGTACCAGCCGCGGGTTATTGACCAGCGCACGGGCAATCGCCACACGCTGGCGTTCACCGCCGGAAAGCTCTGACGGGCGGTGATTCGCGCGATGCTCCAGCCCCACCGCTTTTAGCATATCCAGCGCGCGGCTGTTGATTTCAGCGGGCTTTTTCTTGCCAATCAGCAGCGGCATAGCCACGTTTTCCAGGGCGGTAAAATCCGGCAGCAGGTGGTGAAACTGATAAATAAAGCCCAGCTTCTGGTTACGCAACTCCGCTTTCGCCGCCGAAGACAGTTTGCTCATTGGCTGACCATTAAAAATCACATCGCCGGAGGTTGGCGTATCCAGCCCGCCCAGCAGGTGCAGCAAGGTACTTTTACCAGAACCAGAGCTACCGACGATCGCCATCATTTCACCTTCGCCCACGCTGAAACTGACATTGTGCAGCACATCGGTTTGCACACTGCCTTCCTGATAGCGTTTGCACAGGTTGTCGCATTGCAACAGGATCTTATTCATAACGTAAAGCCTCAGCGGGTTGAGTGGCGGCAGCGCGCCATGAAGGGTAAAGCGTAGACAGCAGCGCGATAGCCATCGCCACCAGCGCAATAACAATGACCTGTAAAGGTTCGATAGCGACCGGCAGCGCCGCGCCATCAAGCAGGACGCCGATTATCGGCATCAGATTATTCAACTGGCTGGCAAGCAGTGCGCCAAGCGCCGCCCCCAGGATTGCACCGATAATCCCGGCGCTGGCCCCTTGCACCATAAAGACCATCATGATTTGACGCGGAGTCAGGCCCTGCGTCTGAAGAATTGCCACTTCGCCCTGCTTCTCCATCACCATCAACCCCAGCGAAGTAATAATATTAAATGCCGCAACAGCGACAATCAGGCTCAACAGCAAGCCCATCATATTTTTTTCCATGCGTACGGCCTGGAACAGCTCGCCTTTACGGTCACGCCAGTCCTGCCATTTGCTGCCTTCTGGCAGTTTTTGCTGGCTTAAAGAATCCACTTTCAACGGCTCATCCAGCCACAAACGCCAGCCGGTAATATTGCCTGCCGGATAACGCATCAGACGCGAGGCATCCTCAATATTCACCAGCATTTCATAGCCATCGACTTCACTGTTAGCGGCAAACGTGCCAATCACATTGAACAAGCGCTGGCTTGGAATACGCCCCATCGGTGTGAACTGGCTGGCAGATGGCACCATCACGCGGATTTGATCACCGCGATTGACGCCCAACTGTGAGGCAAGTTGTTCGCCGAGGATGACATTATATTTCCCCGGCTCGAGGTCAGTTTGTTTCACATTGACCAGATACGGCGTTAGCGGATCTTTTTTCGCCGGGTCGATACCCAGCATCACCCCGACCGCCACGCTACGGGCGCTTTGCAGTACCACATCACCGGTAGTGACAGGCGCGACGCGATTAACGCCGTCCAGTTTGACTGCCGTTTCCGGGAGTTGCTGCGGGTTAAGAGAGCCATGCTCAGAAGAGAGAATTGCCTGTGGCATCAGGCCAAGGATGTTGTTCTGCAGCTCGCGCTCAAAGCCGTTCATCACTGACAATACTGTAACCAGTGCCATCACCCCGAGGGTAATGCCGATGGTAGAAAGCCAGGAGACGAAACGACCGAAGCGATCCGCTGCACGCCCACGCATGTAACGCAGGCCAATAAATAGAGCGACAGGTTGGTACATGAAATCCGTCTGGTTGCTGTTAGCAAAGACACGAGTATATAAGCGAAAGCGGGATGGGTAAACGTCTGAACTGTAAGTGATCGTCAGGGCTAATCTGAAAAGTATTAGTAAATCAATCGGCTAAAGTGCCTCGTTTTCTCATTTCCCTTGTAACCTGATCTTTATCTGAAAAATAACCAAATACAGACAGATACGCATTACACCACGCGGCTCGCCCCGCAGGATCAACCGCATGTTAAATAAAAAGAGCGTGTTGTCCTGATGAAACAAAAAGAGCTATGGATTAACCAGATCAAAGGGTTATGTATTTGTCTGGTGGTGATTTATCACTCGGTAATTACCTTTTATCCGCATCTGACCACTTTCCAGCATCCGTTATCGGAAGTCCTGAGCAAATGCTGGATCTATTTCAATCTTTACCTTGCGCCCTTTCGTATGCCGGTCTTTTTCTTTATATCCGGCTATTTGATTCGCCGCTATATCGACAGTGTGCGGTGGGGAAATTGTCTCGATAAACGTATCTGGAGCATCTTCTGGGTACTGGCACTTTGGGGTGTGGTGCAGTGGCTGGCGCTAAGTGCGCTGAATCAGTGGCTGGCACCTGAGCGCGATTTAAGCAATGCCTCCAATGCCGCGTATGCTGATTCCACTGGCGAGTTCCTGCACGGGATGATTACCGCCAGCACCAGCCTGTGGTATCTGTACGCTTTAATTGTCTATTTCGTGGTGTGTAAAATTTTTAGCCGTCTGGCGCTGCCACTATTCGCCTTGTTTGTACTGATGAGTGTGGCTATTAATTTTGTTCCCACGCCGTGGTGGGGAATGAACAGTGTGATCCGCAATTTGCCTTACTACAGCCTTGGCGCATGGTTTGGCGCAACGTTGATGACCTGTGTTAAAGAAGTGCCGTTGCGTCGCCATCTGCTGCTGGCTTCGCTTCTGGCTGTTCTTGCAGTTACTGTCTGGTTGTTTAACGTGTCGCTACTACTGTCGCTGGTGTCGATTGTGGTGATCATGAAGCTGTTTTATCAGTACGAGCAGCGTTTTGGTATGCGTTCCACCAGCCTGCTGAATGTGATTGGTTCCAACACCATTGCTATCTACACCACGCATCGCATTCTGGTAGAAATATTCAGCTTAAGTCTGATTCCGCAAATGAATGCGGGGCGCTGGTCGCCGCAAGTGGAACTGGCGCTCCTGCTGGTTTATCCCTTTGTCAGTTTGTTGATTTGTACACTGGCTGGCTTGCTGGTACGAAAATTTTCACAACGCGCATTCAGCGACCTGTTGTTCTCCCCACCTTCTCTGCCTGCCATCAGTTACTCTCGTTAAGCCATCGCCCCTGCCGGGGCGATTCGATTTGCTAAACCATGCCGATTACGGATAATGAACAGCATTGCTTATCAGAGATATGCCCCCATATGTTGAGGCATATCCTAACGAGACTCTGACAACCGTTATGCCTGAACAATATCGTTATACGCTGCCCGTCAAAGCGGGTGAGCAGCGTTTGCTGGGCGATTTAACCGGAGCTGCCTGCGCGACGCTGGTAGCGGAAATTGCCGAACGTCACGCCGGACCGGTGGTGCTTATTGCGCCAGATATGCAAAATGCCCTGCGTTTGCATGATGAAATCAGCCAGTTCACCGACCAGATGGTGATGAATCTGGCGGACTGGGAAACCCTTCCCTACGACAGTTTTTCGCCTCATCAGGACATTATCTCCTCACGCCTTTCCACTCTTTACCAGCTACCGACGATGCAGCGTGGTGTACTGATTGTTCCGGTGAATACGCTTATGCAGCGTGTTTGCCCGCACAGTTTTCTCCACGGCCACGCGCTGGTAATGAAAAAAGGTCAGCGGTTATCTCGCGATGCCTTGCGTACGCAGCTGGACAGCGCCGGATATCGCCATGTTGACCAGGTTATGGAGCACGGCGAATACGCCACGCGCGGCGCGTTGCTGGATCTTTTCCCGATGGGCAGCGAACTGCCTTATCGTCTTGATTTCTTTGATGATGAAATCGACAGTCTGCGGGTATTTGACGTCGACAGCCAGCGCACTCTGGAGGAAGTTGAAGCCATCAACCTGCTGCCCGCGCACGAATTTCCGACCGATAAAGCAGCGATTGAACTGTTCCGCAGTCAGTGGCGCGATTCTTTCGAAGTAAAACGCGACCCGGAACATATTTATCAGCAAGTAAGTAAAGGCACATTACCTGCCGGAATCGAGTACTGGCAGCCGCTATTCTTCAGCGAACCGCTGCCGCCATTGTTCAGTTATTTCCCTGCTAATACATTGCTGGTGAATACTGGCGATCTGGAAAACAGTGCCGAACGTTTCCAGGCAGACACGCTGGCGCGTTTTGAGAATCGCGGCGTCGACCCGATGCGACCACTGCTGCCGCCACAATCGCTCTGGCTGCGGGTGGACGAGCTCTTCTCAGAGCTGAAAAACTGGCCGCGTGTACAGCTAAAAACTGAACATTTACCGACAAAAGCAGCGAATGCCAATTTAGGTTTCCAGAAACTGCCTGACCTGGCCGTTCAGGCGCAACAAAAAGTGCCGCTGGACGCGCTGCGTAAGTTCCTCGAATCCTTCGATGGTCCGGTGGTGTTCTCGGTAGAAAGTGAAGGACGGCGTGAAGCGCTGGGTGAGCTGCTCGCCAGAATCAAAATCGCCCCGCAACGCATTATGCGTCTTGATGAAGCCATCGACCGTGGGCGTTATCTGATGATTGGCGCCGCAGAGCATGGTTTTGTCGATACGGTACGTAATCTGGCGCTGATTTGCGAAAGCGATCTGCTCGGTGAACGCGTTGCCCGTCGTCGTCAGGACTCACGGCGCACCATCAACCCCGACACGCTGATCCGCAACCTCGCGGAGCTGCATATTGGTCAACCGGTGGTGCATCTGGAACACGGTGTCGGGCGCTATGCCGGAATGACAACTCTGGAAGCGGGCGGCATTACCGGCGAGTACCTGATGCTCACCTATGCCAACGACGCCAAACTGTATGTTCCGGTGTCGTCACTGCATCTGATTAGCCGTTACGCGGGTGGCGCGGAAGAAAATGCCCCGCTGCATAAACTGGGCGGCGATGCGTGGTCGCGGGCGCGGCAGAAAGCGGCGGAAAAAGTGCGTGATGTGGCGGCGGAATTGCTGGATATCTACGCTCAACGCGCCGCCAAAGAGGGCTTCGCATTTAAACACGATCGTGAGCAATATCAATTGTTCTGCGATAGCTTCCCGTTTGAAACCACACCGGATCAGGCGCAAGCCATTAATGCAGTGCTTAGTGACATGTGTCAGCCGCTGGCAATGGATCGTCTGGTGTGTGGCGATGTTGGCTTTGGTAAAACAGAAGTCGCGATGCGTGCCGCTTTCCTGGCGGTAGAGAACCACAAGCAGGTGGCGGTGTTGGTGCCCACTACCCTTCTCGCGCAACAGCATTACGATAACTTCCGCGACCGTTTCGCCAACTGGCCGGTACGCATCGAAATGATCTCCCGTTTCCGCAGCGCCAAAGAACAGACGCAAATCTTAGCGGAAGTGGCGGAAGGGAAAATCGATATTCTGATCGGCACGCACAAACTGCTGCAAAGCGACGTTAAGTTTAAAGATTTAGGTTTGCTGATTGTCGATGAAGAACACCGCTTCGGGGTGCGTCATAAAGAGCGCATTAAAGCGATGCGCGCGAACGTGGATATTCTGACGCTTACCGCTACGCCAATCCCGCGTACGCTGAATATGGCGATGAGCGGAATGCGCGATCTGTCGATTATCGCCACGCCGCCCGCCCGTCGTCTGGCGGTCAAAACGTTTGTCCGCGAGTATGACAGTCTGGTGGTAAGAGAAGCTGTCCTGCGTGAAGTTCTGCGCGGGGGTCAGGTTTATTATCTCTACAATGATGTGGAAAACATCCAGAAAGCCGCCGAACGGCTGGCGGAACTGGTGCCAGAAGCGCGGATCGCCATCGGTCACGGGCAGATGCGTGAGCGCGAACTGGAACGGGTGATGAATGATTTCCATCATCAACGTTTCAACGTGCTGGTTTGTACCACGATTATCGAAACCGGGATCGACATCCCTACCGCCAACACCATTATTATTGAACGCGCGGATCACTTCGGCCTGGCGCAGCTGCACCAGTTGCGCGGTCGCGTCGGACGTTCGCATCATCAGGCATATGCATGGTTGCTGACGCCGCATCCAAAAGCGATGACCACCGATGCGCAAAAACGTCTTGAAGCGATTGCTTCGCTGGAAGACCTTGGCGCAGGCTTTGCCCTGGCAACGCACGATCTGGAGATCCGCGGCGCGGGTGAACTACTTGGCGAAGAACAGAGCGGCTCAATGGAAACCATCGGTTTCTCGCTGTATATGGAGTTGCTGGAAAACGCCGTTGATGCGCTGAAAGCCGGACGCGAGCCGTCGCTGGAAGATCTCACCAGCCAGCAAACAGAAGTCGAGCTGCGGATGCCGTCGCTATTGCCAGATGATTTCATCCCTGACGTGAATACGCGTTTGTCGTTCTATAAACGTATTGCCAGTGCCAAAACGGAAAACGAACTGGAAGAGATCAAAGTCGAACTTATCGATCGCTTCGGTCTGCTGCCGGATCCGGCGCGTACCCTGCTGGATATTGCCCGTTTGCGCCAGCAAGCGCAGAAGCTGGGGATCAGGAAGCTGGAAGGTAATGAGAAAGGCGGCGTGATCGAATTTGCCGAGAAGAATCACGTGAATCCAGCCTGGCTGATTGGTTTGCTGCAAAAACAGCCGCAGCATTATCGCCTTGATGGTCCGACGCGCCTGAAGTTTATTCAGGATTTGAGCGATCGGAAAACACGTATCGAATGGGTCCGTCAGTTTATGCGTGAGCTGGAAGAGAACGCGATCGCTTAATGGTAAATCGGGGGCGTTTCTGCGCCCCTTTAGATATTTAACCCACGCAAAACTGCCTGATGCGCTGCGCTTATCAGGCCTACAAACTGCTAAGTCGTTCACGCCGCATTTGGCATGAAACATCGATCACTTTGTCTGGCATCTCTACCTCCCCAACATTTACAAATTCTTTGCACTTCCCTGCACTACCCGACACAGCCACCATTCATAATTCATGCTTATCTTTTTATTACAATAACCTTATATTTTTTATGGATTTTTGGTGATGATCAAAATGCGTTTTTCTCGCTGGCTAACGTTTTTTACGTTCGCCGCTGCCGTAGCGCTGGCGCTACCGGCAACTGCTAATACCTGGCCGCTGCCGCCTGCAGGCAGTCGTCTGGTTGGCGAAAACAAATTTCATGTGGTGGAAAATGATGGTGGTTCACTGGAAGCCATCGCCAAAAAATATAACGTCGGTTTTCTCGCGCTGTTACAGGCCAACCCCGGCGTTGATCCGTATGTACCACGCGCAGGTAGTGTGTTAACCATTCCGTTGCAAACTTTACTACCAGATGCGCCACGCGAAGGCATTGTGATCAACATTGCAGAGCTGCGTCTCTATTACTACCCGCCGGGCAAAAATTCGGTAACCGTGTACCCAATAGGCATTGGTCAGTTGGGGGGTGACACGCTGACACCGACAATGGTGACCACCGTTTCTGATAAACGTGCCAATCCAACCTGGACGCCTACGGCGAACATCCGCGCCCGTTATAAAGCGCAGGGAATTGAGTTGCCTGCGGTCGTTCCGGCTGGACCGGATAACCCAATGGGGCATCATGCGATTCGTCTGGCGGCCTATGGTGGCGTTTATTTATTGCACGGAACGAACGCCGATTTCGGCATTGGCATGCGGGTAAGTTCTGGCTGTATTCGTCTGCGTGATGACGATATCAAAACTCTCTTTAGCCAGGTCACCCCAGGCACCAAAGTGAATATCATCAACACGCCGATTAAAGTCTCTGCAGAACCAAACGGTGCGCGTCTGGTTGAAGTGCATCAGCCGCTGTCAGAAAAGATTGATGACGATCCGCAGTTGCTGCCAATCACGCTAAACAGTGCAATGCAGTCATTTAAAGATGCCGCGCAAACTGACGCCGATGTCATGCAGCGCGTAATGGACGTGCGTTCCGGAATGCCGGTAGATGTGCGCCGCCATCAACTGAGCCCACAAGCACTGTAAATTTCAGATAAAAAAATCCCCGCAACACAGCATGTCGCGGGGAAAAAAGCAGCAATAGCGGGCATTAATGAGGGTTAATGCTTATTTATAAATGACTGCCGTTCCGTGGAGGGTATTCGGACCGGTTACTGAAGTAATACGGAAAGATTTTGCGCCCATCTCATCCGCTTTTTGTGCTAGTTGTTCTTCCAGCGATCCCAGATTTGTCCCCGCGTTAGCACTAATAGTACCCACTTTTTGTTGGCCTTCTGGTGTTGCCTGAACTTCGACAGCAGCAAAGCTGGCAAATGACATGGAACTTAAAATCGCCGCAGCGATGAAGGTTTTTACGTTTTTCATAATAGTGGCCTTATGCAGATGAATGGCATCGCAAGCAATTACTTAACGATCGATAACTAAATGATAGATGTGATCTGGATCACATACAAGAAGTTTTTTATAACAATCATTAATTAAATTAAAAAACTTTAAATTTCAGTTAAATAGAGAGTTTTTATTTTTCTATTCTCTGGACTGGTGAACGAAGGTGATTATTTTTATAATAACCATTCATTCACAGCCACCAGGTACAATGGCATCATGGCAACAGACTCAACACATTGTGTAAAAAAAAGCCGTGGCCGCCCAAAAGTGTTCGACAGGGACGCCGCGCTTGATAAGGCCATGAAATTGTTCTGGCAGCACGGTTATGAAGCGACTTCCCTTGCAGACCTCGTCGAAGCGACCGGAGCCAAAGCGCCAACGCTCTACGCAGAATTTACCAACAAAGAGGGGTTATTCCGCGCCGTACTCGACCGTTATATCGATCGCTTTGCCGCCAGGCATGAAGCGCAGTTGTTTTGTGAAGAAAAAAGCGTGGAGTCTGCACTGGCAGACTATTTCGCTGCCATCGCCAGCTGCTTTACCAGCAAAGACACCCCAGCTGGTTGCTTTATGATAAACAACTGCACCACGCTTTCACCGAATTCTGGCGATATTGCTCATACGGTAAAATCACGCCACGCAATGCAAGAACGCACCTTGCAGCAGTTTTTAAGTCAACGCCAGGCTCGCGGGGAAATTCCCGCCCACTGTGACGTAACGCATCTTGCGGAATTTCTTAATTGTATTATTCAGGGGATGTCGATAAGCGCCCGCGAAGGCGCATCGCTGGAAAAACTGATGCAGATTGCCCGAACAACGCTGCGTTTATGGCCGGAACTGGTGAAGTAAGACGCAAAAAAAGCCCCTCAGCCTGAGCGAATGAGGGGCTAAATTGCAGAGTACAGCCTTTTTATACTTTGTTATTCAGAACCAGTTGCCCGTTGTTATCTAATGGGATTTGCGTCCCCGGATCGCTGTTCATCCGAATTTTGCCCTGCTGGTCGCCAATCTTATAGGTCACGTCATAACCGAGCATTTTTTCTGACTTGTCATACACCGTTTTACAACGCTGCTGCGTGGTAGTGTAAGTATCGCTTTCCTGGAGAGAGCCCTGGATCTGGTTACCGGCATATCCGCCGCCCAGCGCCCCCACAACAGTGGCGACATCTTTACCGCGACCACCACCAAACTGATGCCCTATCACCCCGCCAGCGACGGCCCCGAGGACCGAACCAGCAATGCGGTTTTCATCCTGCACCGGTCGGCGATGGGTCACCGTGACATTGCGGCACTCCTGACGCGGTGTTTTAACCGTTTCCTTGATTGGGGTTGCAGAAACAACCTGAGCGTATTGCGGGCCACGTTCAAACACGTTCAGACTGGCCACTGCCGCTACGCCAAGCGCAGCCGCTACACCAATCCCGATACCCGCCAACATTGATTTATTCACGGGAACACCTCCTTCTTTGCAGTTATGACAATCATGCAAGCGAAGGGGAAAAGCAGCTATCAGACAGAAGATGAAAAACGTGGGAATAGCAGGAAAAGCAGACGGATTCAGAGAAGTCTGAAAGGATGCCTGACAGGATGCTTAACACATCTTATCAGGCCTACAGCTCGTACCGCTTCTTTAGGGCGGATAAGGCGTTTACGCCATATCCGCCAGTGCACGCCGATTAATGCAGTTTCAGACGCGGACGGATAACGCGGTTGATACTGCCCACCAGCATCATTAACCCGGTTTTAAAGTAGCCATGTAGCGCAATCTGATGCATTCGGTATAGCGAGATGTACACAAAGCGCGCAATACGCCCTTCAATCATCATTGACCCACGCGTCAGGTTACCCATCAGGCTACCAACGGTGGAGAAGTTGGACAGCGATACCAGCGAACCGTGATCTTTATACTGATAATTTTTCAGCTGCTTACCGTTCATCTGCGCCAGAATATTGTTCATTGCGCAGGTCGCCATCTGGTGTGCGGCCTGAGCGCGCGGCGGTACAAAGCCCCCTTCCGGACGCGGGCATGACGCACAGTCGCCAATCGCGTAAATGTCTGGATCGCGCGTGGTTTGCAGCGTCGGTTCCACCACCAGTTGGTTGATACGGTTGGTTTCAAGACCACCAATATCTTTCAGGAAATCGGGGGCTTTTATCCCGGCAGCCCACACCATCAGATCGGCCTGAATATATTCGCCATCTTTAGTGTGCAAACCACCTTCATCGGCACTGGTAACCATAGTTTGCGTCAGCACGCGAACACCCAGTTTCGTTAACTCATTGTGAGCCGCAGCAGAGATACGCGGCGGCAACGCTGGCAAAATTCGCTCGCCCGCTTCCACCAGAGTAACGTTCAGGGCTTCGTTGGTCAGCCCTTTGTAACCGTAACTGTGCAGTTGTTTCACGGCATTGTGCAACTCAGCAGAGAGCTCTACGCCGGTCGCGCCGCCACCAACAATCGCAATATTCACCTTACCATTGGCGCCAAGGTTGGCAGAAAACTTCAGGAACAGATTCAGCATCTCCTGATGGAAACGACGCGCCTGATGCGGATTATCGAGGAAAATGCAGTTCTCTTTTACGCCCGGCGTGTTGAAATCATTAGAGGTGCTACCCAGCGCCATCACCAGTGTGTCGTAAGCAATTTTCCGCTCTGGAACTAACAATTCGCCTTTTTCGTCGCGCAGTTCTGCAATGGTGATTGTTTTCGCTTCACGATCGATATCAACCACGGAACCCAGCTGGAACTGGAAACCATGATTACGAGCATGGGCCAGATAACTCAGCGCATCGACGCCTTCATCGAGCGATCCGGTCGCCACTTCGTGCAGCAACGGTTTCCACAGGTGGCTGTGGTTACGATCGACCAACGTAATTTTGGCTTTTTTCTTGCGCCCCAGCTTATCTCCAAGCTGTGTTGCCATTTCCAGCCCACCAGCACCGCCGCCGACAATCACAATCTTTTTCAATGGCGTAGTCAACGTGACCCCCTTAAATTTATTAACCAATTGTTAACTAATAGTTATTAACATAGCTCTTAATTAACAACAGGTTACAGCAATGAAAATGTTCTTCGCTATTGAGAATAACACGAATGGTGCATTGGTCATACCAAAATTGATGTTAATCAAGTTTTGTTGCTGAAAAGATAGGCTGATTTACCTGTTGAGATCAAAAAACAGAGTTTATTGTTTATTATTTAAACGAATCCAGGGAGGAGTGATATAGGGTGAGGCGTATATGGAGGGCGTTTGGTAGGCCTGATAAGATGCGCAGCATCGCATCAGGCATTGGTGTACGGCCGTCGAATGCGGCATGGACATCTTTTCCGAACGATAGAATCCGGGTCGCATCAGGTACCCAACAAGGTTACCTGATGCGACGATGCCAATTAACCGAGGGTTTTGAATGCTTTAATGCGCTGCAAATGCGGAGAGATATTTTTGAATTTGTGCGTCTGCTCTTCGTCCCAGACAATCTCGTAATAATGATGCAACTCTTCAGATGTCCGCTGACTGTTAAGCGCTTCATCATTACGCGATAAAATCACCAGACAACGATCGCGATTCTTCTCGCGGAAGTTGGTCACACACTTGGTAGCAATATCGGCATACTCTTCCGGGCGATCAATCTTCCCTTCCATGTTCTCATAAGGGAACAAATTGGGGTTGAAGATCACCTGGCGAATATCACAGAGAAAACCAATCCGCTCTGCCCAATAACCGCCCAGACCAACGCCACAAATGAGCGGGCGCTCATCGACATTCAGTTGCAGCATTTTGTCCACTTCTTTGAGCAGATGCTGCATATCATGTTTCGGATGCCGGGTGCTGTAGCTTATTAGCCGTACATCCGGGTCAATAAACTGCAATTGTAAGACTTTCTCGTGGTTACCCGGACTGTTAGAGTCAAAACCGTGCAAATAGATAATCATCGCTTCCTCACATAAGCCAGGGTTAGTGACCTGCCTTCTCTTCCTGCCAGCGTTCATGTAACTGATTCAGACGGGCGCTGATCTCTTTCCAGCGAGCCGAGTCCATCAGTTCCTGTCGCGAAAATGAACCTTTATGATACAAACGTGTAACACGTTCTGCCTTGATCGGTGACAGATTATCTAACACGCTGACGGCTCCTTTACGATTATTGCAGACCAGGATCATATCGCAACCTGCATCCAGTGATGCCTGTCCACGCTCGGCATAACTGCCCATAATCGCTGCGCCTTCCATCGATAAATCGTCAGAGAAAATCACGCCGTCAAACCCCAGCTCCTGACGTAAAACAGTTTTCAGCCAGTGGGGAGAACCGCTCGCCGGACGCGGATCAACATCGCTGTAAATCACATGCGCAGGCATAATGGCGTCGAGTTTATTTTCACGAATTAACGTGCTGAAAACCGACATATCTTTAGCGCGAATCTCCGATTGCGGGCGTGGGTCGCACGGCGTCTCTTTGTGTGAGTCTGCCGTTACTGCACCGTGGCCAGGAAAGTGTTTACCGGTGGTTTTCATTCCGGCTTCATGCATACCATCAATAAACCGGCTGGCGATTGCGAGGGCTTTTTCTGGGTCGGCATGATAAGAACGCTCACCAATCGCCGCGCTGATATGCCCTACGTCCAGCACTGGCGCAAAGCTGATATCAATATCCATAGCGATCATTTCGCTGGCCATCAGCCAACCTGCCTCTTGCGCCAGTTTGCCCCCCTCTTCCATTCCCAACAGCGCGGCAAAAGATTGTGCCGCCGGTAAGCGGGTAAAATCGTCACGAAAACGCTGCACACGTCCACCTTCCTGATCCACCGCCACCACCAGGTGATTGCGTGAAGCTGCGCGGATCTGGCGTACCAGTTCGCGCAACTGTGCCGGATCATGATAGTTACGTGTAAAGAGAATCAGTCCTCCCACCAGCGGATGCGCAAGTATTTCGCGCTCTTCCGCGTCCAGTTCGTAACCTTCGACATCCAACATTACTGGACCCACACTGCTCTCCTTATTGTTTTATTGATAGCTGCCGCCAGGTGTCATCGGCCAGCCTGATAAATTGTTGATCGCCGGTTTGTTTCCAGCGGTACTCAAACCACCCTGCTTTCAGCATCAGTAGCCAGGGAAACCAGCGCCTGACCTGATGCCACAAATGCACCGGATTAATATTCGCCCGCGCGGCATAGTCATTAACCAATTGCCGATGTTGCTCACTATTTTCCACCCACACCGCCGCCAGTTCCAGAGCGATATCGCCATCACCGGCATACTCCCAGTCGATGAGCTTTAGCCCTGACGAGGTATAGACTAAGTTCCCGGCATGAACATCCATATGCAACGGACTTAATCGTAACGGCTGTGGTTCGCGCGCTTTGCGCAGACGTTTTAATAGTCGCAACCAACCTGCTGTCCGCCGTGCCGGATCGCTTCGCTGCCAGTACCGTTCCAGTAACGGCAGCAGGGTTATTCGCCAGCCAAAACGCGGTTGTTGATGCAGATAATACAGCAAGCCTGCCAGTTCGTCGGTATCCGGCAATTGCGTTTTTACCTCGCCGGGCAAATAGTCAACCACCATCCAGCCACGGAGATAAAGATGTGGCTGTGGCGCAAGACAGGCGGGTAATTGTGATAACGCCCGATACTGGCGCAGGAACACGGACTGCGGCGCATCAGGATCGTGAGTCTGACGCACAATAAAACGCTGATCCTGATGTTCAATGAGAAAACTCCCGCCGCTAAGTCCACTGTTAAACGTCGCGACGGGGTGATACTGCGGGAAATAGCGCGACAATAATTCGTCGCGCGTGATGGGATTATTGTTGCTGAACGGCACCTTTACCCGACCAGATAATTTCGCCCGTTTGCACCAGCATCAGCTGCATTTGCAGAGCCGGAGCGTTAACGTTGCCAGAGGCGCTGGAGTAAAGCACATAATGAGCCCCAACGTTGCGAGCAATACCAATGGCTTTACTACGGGTGCCTAAGCTGTCCTGCGGCGACAAACCTAACTGCTGCTTGGCCATCGAAAGCTGCTGGGCGGAAACAAGGGTAAATTTACCGTTATTGGCCAGTGCATTGCGCAGCGTTTCTGTCGCTTCCCCGGTATTCAAAGAACCATTGGTGCGGTTATTGACGCTATCAACCAGCAAGACACTGCCTGCGGTCACGCCATCGGCCCCAAGCATTTTACTGACCATCGGCTGCATTGCGCCATTCCAGTCATAATGGCGAATATGCGGCGCAGGTGGTGCGGTTTGGTCTTCGTGCTCAATTGGCCCTGGCTGCTGCGGGATCGTCGGCACCGATGGTACAGTGGGTTCTGGCTGTTGCGGCTCGGCAGGTTGCTCCGGCACAGGTTTCACCTCTTCTACCGGTGCGGGTTCACGTGGCCCCACACACCCGGCGAGAAACATCGCCAGCGCGGTAATCAAGGCGTAGCGACTCATTTTTGTCATCAAGATTCACCCCTTACAAATATAGATAAAGTCTGACTTTGTGCGCCCCAAGATAATTGGCGCTGCCGTACAGAGTTACCGCCGAACGTGCGGGAATGGTAACGCTGCGCGGCGTTTCCAGAGGATGCATCTCCAGCCCTCTGGCGTCATACCAGTAAAAACGATAATGAACGGTAACGGGTTCTTGCCTTTCGTTATAAAGCGTCGAGGATGCTGAAGGCTGAATATCAGACGTTGAAAGAACGGGCTTTTCTGCGCTAATGCCCGCTGCCAGCAAAGATGACTCCATCACCAGTGACTGTTCATCATTCACCGGAATTTCCGGATGTGAACGACAGCCTACCAGCAATAACAACACCAGAGACACCAGCCCAAAGCATCCTTTTCTCATCGTTACAGGCCTTTATGCGCCAGCATTGGCCCCAGAGGACGACCACCCAGCAGGTGCATATGAATGTGGTAGACCTCTTGCCCGCCATGGCGGTTGGTGTTCATGATCAGACGATAGCCATCTTCGGCAATGCCTTCTTGCTCGGCGATTTTTGCCGCTACTGTGATCATGCGTCCCAGCGCCTGCTCATGCTCGGCAGAGACGTCGTTCACGGTAGGAATCAGGATATTAGGAATGATTAAAATATGCGTTGGCGCTTGCGGCGAAATATCGCGAAACGCCGTTACCAGATCATCCTGGTAGACGATATCGGAGGGGATCTCACGACGAATAATTTTGCTAAAAATAGTTTCTTCTGCCACGACATTTTCCTTTTTCAAATAGTCATGCGTTGCGCCATGCTACGCCGCGCCACACTGCGAGTATAGAGTATGGTCGAGTTAAACCTGCTCTTTCAACCTTAAGCCACGATTTATTAAGCAAAAAATCGTTTTACTGCCGCATACATCGCCATTATTCCCCTTTATGCCTGCGAATGAACCGAAAACACACTTTCTCTTTGGTTTACATGTTAAATATGAATGCGTATATTTCTCATTTGCATTTCCATGTAAAATTATTAGCCCGCTAAATATAACCGCTCATCGCCCTCCTCTGGAATGAGCCTGACTACAACATAAATCAAGAGATTTCAGATGCTTTCGACACAATTTAACAGGGATAATCAGCATCCAGCCGCAGCCACGCCGTCGCTGCTCGCAGCCTGCATTGCTCTGGCTTTATTTCCTTCCGCTACATTTGCCGTGCCAACCGCCGAAGAAACAGTGATTGTTGAGGGGGCGGCCAATGCTCCAGTTGATGACGAAAATGATTACAGCGTAACGTCTACCTCTGTAGGTACTAAAATGCAGATGACCCAACGTGATATTCCACAGTCGGTCACTATTGTCAGCCAGCAGCGAATGGAAGATCAGCAACTGCAAACGCTGGGCGAAGTGATGGAAAACACTCTGGGGATAAGCAAAAGCCAGGCCGACTCCGACCGCACCCTCTATTATTCGCGTGGATTCCAGATCGATAACTATATGGTCGATGGCATTCCCACCTATTTTGAATCACGGTGGAATCTGGGCGACGCACTCACGGATATGGCGCTGTTCGAGCGTGTAGAAGTGGTGCGTGGCGCGACCGGGCTAATGACCGGCACCGGCAATCCTTCTGCGGCGATTAATATGGTCCGCAAACACGCCACCAGCCGTGAATTTAAAGGCGATGTCTCGGCGGAATACGGTAGCTGGAACAAAGAACGTTATGTGGCGGATTTACAAAGTCCGCTCACGGAAGATGGTAAAGTCCGCGCACGAATTGTTGGCGGCTATCAGAACAACGATTTATGGCTGGATCGCTACAATAGCGAAAAAACTTTCTTCTCTGGCATTGTGGATGCTGATCTGGGCGAGCTGACCACATTTTCTGCCGGTTATGAATATCAACGTATTGATGTTAACAGCCCGACCTGGGGCGGCCTGCCACGCTGGAATACCGATGGCAGCAGCAACAGTTACGATCGCGCCCGCAGTACCGCGCCTGACTGGGCGTATAACGACAAAGAGATCAACAAAGTCTTTCTGTCACTGAAGCAGCGATTTGCCGATACCTGGCAGGCGACGCTGAATGCTACCCATTCCGAAGTCGAATTTGACAGCAAAATGATGTATGTCGATGCCTACGTAAATAAAGCAGATGGAACGCTGGTGGGACCATATGGCAGCTATGGCCCTGGATTTGATTATGTTGGCGGCACTGGCTGGAACAGTGGCAAACGTAAAGTTGACGCGCTGGATCTGTTTGCCGACGGCAGTTATGAATTATTTGGTCGCCAGCACAATCTGATGCTCGGCGGTAGCTACAGTAAACAAAACAACCGCTATTTCAGCTCCTGGGCTAACGTTTTCCCCAATGAAATTGGCAGTTTCTACAACTTCAACGGTAACTTCCCGCAGACTAACTGGGCGCCGCAAAGCCTGGCGCAGGACGATACCACACATATGAAATCGTTATATGCCGCCACTCGTGTCACTCTTGCCGATCCGCTGCATCTTATCCTCGGCGCACGTTATACCAACTGGCGGGTTGATACGCTGACTTACAGCATGGAGAAAAACCACACTACGCCTTATGCGGGTCTGGTGTTTGACATCAATGACAACTGGTCGACCTATGCCAGCTATACATCTATTTTCCAGCCGCAAAATGATCGCGACAGTTCGGGCAAATATCTGGCGCCAATCACCGGTAACAACTACGAACTGGGTCTGAAATCAGACTGGATGAATAGCCGTCTGACCACCACGTTAGCCATCTTCCGTATTGAGCAGGATAATGTCGCCCAGTCCACCGGAGTGCCTATCCCCGGCAGTAACGGCGAAACCGCCTATAAAGCGGTGGATGGGACAGTAAGTAAAGGCGTGGAATTTGAACTTAACGGCGCAATTACCGACAACTGGCAGCTGACGTTTGGCGCAACGCGCTATGTGGCGGAAGATAACGAGGGGAATGCCGTTAATCCGAATCTGCCACGTACCACGGTTAAAATGTTTACCAGCTATCGGTTGCCTGTCATGCCAGAGTTGACGGTCGGCGGTGGCGTTAACTGGCAAAATCGGGTGTATACCGACACTGTGACACCGTATGGCACCTTCCGCGCCGAGCAAGGTAGCTACGCGCTGGTGGATCTGTTCACCCGCTACCAGGTGACGAAAAACTTCTCGTTGCAGGGGAACGTCAATAACCTGTTCGACAAAACCTACGATACCAATGTGGAAGGTTCTATCGTCTACGGCGCACCACGTAATTTCAGTATTACCGGCACGTATCAATTCTGATTAACACCTGTAAAAAAGGCAGCCATTCGGCTGCCTTAGTCTCCCCAACATCTTACGGATTAGTGGTTACGGATGTACTCATCCATTTCGGTTTTCAGGTTATCGGATTTAGTACCGAAAATCGCCTGAACACCAGAACCAGCGACCACTACGCCCGCTGCGCCCAGTTTCTTCAGGCCAGCCTGATCCACTTTGGACACATCCGCAACACTGACGCGCAGACGGGTAATACATGCGTCAAGGTTAGTGATGTTTTCTTTACCACCAAATGCAGCAACCAGAGCCGGTGCCATTTCGCTGGAGCCGGTAGCTTTCGCATCTTCAGTTGCGTCTTCACGGCCCGGAGTTTTCAGATCCAGAGCTTTAATCAGTACGCGGAAGATGGTGTAGTAAACAATCGCATAACCAATACCGACAATCGGGAACAGCCACAGTTTGCTGCTGTTACCAGACAGGACGATGAAGTCGATCAGACCGTGCGAGAACGATGTACCATCGCGCATCCCCAGAAGAATACAGATTGGGAATGCCAGACCTGCCAGAATCGCGTGGATGATGTACAGGATCGGCGCAACGAACATGAAGGAGAACTCGATCGGCTCGGTGATACCGGTCAGGAACGAGGTCAACGCAGCGGAGATCATGATACCGCCCACTTTAGCGCGGTTTTCTGGTTTAGCAGAGTGCCAGATAGCAATTGCGGCAGCCGGCAGACCATACATTTTGAACAGGAAGCCGCCAGACAGTTTACCCGCAGTCGGGTCACCCGCCATATAACGCGGAATATCGCCGTGGAACACCTGACCTGCTGCGTTGGTGTATTCACCAATCTGCATCTGGAAAGGTACGTTCCAGATGTGGTGCAGACCAAACGGTACCAGGCAGCGTTCGATGAAGCCGTAAATACCAAACGCAACTACCGGGTTCTGGTAAGCAGCCCACTGGGAGAAGGTCTGAATGGCGGAACCAATTGGCGGCCAAATAAAGGACAGCACAACGCCAGTAAAGATGGCAGCCAGGCCAGAAATGATCGGCACAAAGCGTTTACCGGCAAAGAAGCCAAGATACTCAGGCAGCTTAATACGGTAGAAACGGTTAAACATGTACGCTGCGATCGCACCGGAGATGATCCCCCCGAGTACGCCCGTATCCGCCAGGTGTTTAGCGGCAATTTCTTCAGCAGGTAAATGCAGTACCAGCGGCGCAACCACGGCCATGGTTTTTACCATGATGCCATAGGCAACAACTGCGGCCAGCGCGGATACGCCATCGTTATTGGTAAAGCCGAGGGCGACACCAATTGCAAAAATCAGTGGCATGTTTGCAAAGACGGAACCGCCCGCTTCTGCCATAACATGCGATACAACGGCGGGCAGCCAGCTGAAATTCGCGGAACCGACGCCCAGCAGAATACCTGCGATAGGCAGTACGGATACCGGCAGCATCAGCGATTTACCGACCTTTTGCAGGTTAGCAAATGCATTCTTAAACATAATTGAGAGTGCTCCTGAGTATGGGTGCTTTTAACGTTCTCACGCGTGACAAGGGGGGGAGAACCTTGCCGTGTACAGGGCGTCTAAGCGCCCTTTATTTATTACACAGAGTAAAATAATTCATTATCGATTTGTTTGACGGCTATCACGTTTCAACTTCGGACCTTTAGCAAAGGTGCACATATTGACAAAAGAAATGTCATAATGCTTCAAACATGGCTATTCACCGCCCAATTTGCGGCGGTGAACTTTACTCGTTTTAGTAATTAATTACGAGCCTTAAAATAAATTCATTTAACGGATGGATTGAAGGCGGGAAGCGTCGATATGAAACAGGCGGGCGAAGTTATCGGTGGTTACCTGCGCCAGCTCTTCAACGGTAACACCTTTCAACACAGCCATGTATTCAGCAACATCACGAACCATTGCAGGTTGATTCTCTTTTCCTCGATGCGGCACAGGTGCCAAATAAGGCGCGTCAGTTTCTACCAGTAATCGGTCGAGCGGCACATAACGCGCGGCATCACGTAGTTGTTCTGCATTACGGAAGGTCACAATACCGGAGAAGGAGATGTAAAATCCAAGATCCAGTAATTTGCCTGCCGTTTCTCTGTCCTCTGTAAAACAGTGTAGTACGCCACCGCAATCCGTCACCTTTTCTTCGCGCAGAATTGCCAGCGTATCGGCGCGGGCGTCACGCGTATGAACGATAACCGGCTTGTTCAGTTCACGACCAATCTGGATATGGTGGATGAAAGACTCTTGCTGACGCACTTTAGTTTCCGGCGTGTAATAATAATCCAGCCCGGTTTCCCCGAGAGCAACAACGCCCTCTTCCGCCGCCAGGCGGCGTAAATCTTCCACATCACAGGGATCGTTCTGGTTGAGCGGATGCACACCGCAAGAAAATACGACGTTGTCACGTTCGCCTACCAGATCCCGCATATGCAGATAACCCGGTAATGTCGTGGCGACCGCCAGACAAAATTTCACATCGCGCGCAGCGGCTTTCGCCAGGACGTCATCCACGTCCTTATGCAAAGATTCATAATCCAGGCCATCGAGATGGCAGTGTGAGTCGACTAAAAACATGATGTTTCTCTTAAAGATGAGGCACCGGTAGCACAACGCCCGGTTGCAGATAATGCTCAATACGCAGTAAAAGATCGGTGATGAGAAGCTCTCGGTTTACGCCAGTGACAGAAATTAACTGCTCACGGGTGCGACATACATCCCCCAGTATAGCCTGCAGGCGCGAGGGAGAAAGCTGGTTTGCCAGCGCAGCAACAACGCCCGGCACATCGACATTGGTAACCTGCGAAGCGCCATACTTACGCTTGAGCGCGTCCATCAACAGAGTTGCCAGCCAGTGCAAACGCGCCGGAGCTTGTTCGTGATTAAGTGTCGGCAACAGGGAATACCAGTCACCAGATTGCACACAGTGACCCAATGCCTGGCAAAGTGTTTCACGGACCTGCCAGGTATCTCCCTGAAACAACGCCAACGCCGCGCCAGGCGAACCGGCGCTTAAGCGCAGTGCGGCAAGTAACGCGTCCTGTGACATTGTCACTTCACGTGAAAGCCAGGTCACGGCGTACTGTTCTGGCGGTGGTGCCAGGTAATGTAGCCGACAGCGACTACGTAATGTCGCCAGTAAACGTTCAGGCTCTCGGGTAGCAAGGAAAAACCAGGTTTCTGCCGGCGGCTCTTCCAGTGTTTTTAGCAAAGCGTTCGCCGCTGCGTCGGTCAGCAAGGCGGCATCGGTTATCCAGACAACTTTAGCGCCGCCTAAACGCGCGTGCTCATTCAGTTTTTCAGTGACTTCACGCACCGCATCAATGCCCAGCGCGTTTTTCCCTTTTTCGGGAGCAAGGGTGTAATAGTCGGGATGCGTTCCCGCCTGCATCAACTGACATCCACGACAATGGCCGCAGCTTTTATGACCCTCTGGTTGTTGGCACAGGAGATAACGGCTTAAAGCGTAGATTAAGGCATCATCGCCCATGCCAGGTAACGCCTGAATGAGTAGCGCATGGTGACCCCTTCCGGCCTGATAGCTGGCTACCAGTTTCTCGAAATCGGGTCTTAACCACGGATACCATCTCATGCGTTATGTTCCTTAACCCAGTGAATCACGGTGGTGCGAATTGCCTCCATGACGGCTTCCAGTGGCTGGGTGGCATCAATGGTGTAAATGCTTTTATCCTGTGCCGCCAGTTCCAGATAGCGGGCGCGAGTACGATTAAAGAAATCGAATGACTCTTGCTCAATGCGATCCAGTTCGCCACGCGCACGGGCGCGTTTTAGCCCCACTTCTGGTGTCACATCAAGATAAAGCGTCAAGTCAGGACGAAAATCTCCCAGAACAGCATCACGCAGCGTTGCCAGCATATGCTGGTCAATTCCACGACCGCCGCCCTGATACGCCTGAGTGGAGAGATCGTGCCGATCGCCAATCACCCAAGTACCTTTCGCCAGCGCCGGTTTGATGACAGTTTCCACCAACTGAACGCGCGCGGCATAAAACATCAGTACTTCGGCTTTATCGGTAATGACTTCATCGCCTACCGATTTGATATCCAGCACCAGGCTTCTTAGTTTTTCCGCCAGTTGCGTACCGCCGGGTTCTCGAGTGAAAACCATGTCGCGGATCCCCAGTTGCTCAAGCGTCTCAACCACCACGTTTCGCGCGGTGGTTTTGCCTGCGCCTTCCAGCCCTTCAATGACGATATACTTACTGCGCATTTTTTTCCTTAAGCACTTTCAGGTAATCCTGCACAGACTTGTTATGACTGGCAAGATTGGTATTAAACGTGTGACCGCCTTTACCATCGGCCACAAAATAGAGGTACGGCGTTTTCGCCGGATGCGCAGCAGCCTTCAGCGAATCCGCCCCCGGCGTAGCAATCGCGCCTGGCGGCAGACCAGTAATGGTGTAGGTGTTATATGCTGTCGGCGTTTCCAGGTCTGCACGAGAAAGTTTGCCATTATAACGCTCTCCCATCCCGTAAATCACCGTCGGGTCGGTTTGTAGGCGCATGCCGATACGTAAACGGTTGATAAATACTGAGGCAACCTGATCGCGCTCGCTGGCAACGGCGGTTTCTTTTTCGATTATCGACGCCATCGTTACCAACTGGTTTTTATCTTTGTACGGCAGACCATCCGCGCGCCCATCCCAGGCGCTATCGACCGCTTTCACCATTTTCTTGTGCGCACGTTTAAGTAGCGCGACATCTGTGGTATTGGCGGTATACATCCAGGTGTCTGGCCAAAACCAGCCTTCAATCCACTCCGGATTTTCAAGTTCCAGGGCCTGCGCCACGGTAGCGTATTTATCGTCGCTTAACGTGTGCGTGATATAGGGTGCCTCACGCAATTGTTTGAGGTAGTCACTCAAACGCATTCCTTCTACCAGACGTAGCGGAAACTGCGCTTCTTTCCCGCTTTTCAGCAGTTGCAGCATTTCGCGCACGGTCATCTGCGGCGTAAAGCGATAAGTCCCGGCTTTGAAATGGGAAAGGTCCGGCTCAATACGCAGCAACCACTGAAAAACGCGGGGGCGATTGATGATTTTATCGGCATACAATTGTTCACCGAGAGCCATTCTTCCGGTGCCAGGTTTCAGGGTGAATATCGTCTCTTCTTTAATAAGTAATTTGCTGTCGGCAAGATGGCGAACCTTCCAGACGCCCACACCAGCGGCGATACCCAGTACCATCAGCAATAACAGGATAATCAATAACACTTTTTTCATGACAAATTCGGGTGCTCACAAAGTGGGGCTAAATATTCATATAGCGTTGTTGACGAAAAGAAGACATCATCACAGGCACGCACAGGCATAACTGGCATCAGCGCATTACAAACCATCACTTCATCTGCCTGCATCACGTCTTCCAACGAGGCTTGCACTTCGGCAATCTGATAGGAGGATTGTGCCAGTAAACGGATACAGAATTGTCGCATAATACCGTTAACTCCAGCCTGATCCAGACGCGGCGTGTAGACCACGTTGCCTTTACGCCAGAACAAATTAGCTGCACAGCATTCCGTAACCCACCCTTCACTGTCAAGAACCAGCGCCTCGTCGGCGTTTGTCTGCTCAAGATGAGAGCGAATCAACACTTGCTCAAGACGATTAAGATGCTTAATTCCCGCAAGATGAGGATTGCGTCCCAGGCGTACCGGGCTTAGTGCCAGCAGCATTCCCTCCTGGCGTAAGCGGTCATAATGCGTTGGGTAAGCCGTAACTGAGAGCATGCGCGTTGCCGGTCCGCTGTTTAACGTACTGTACCCTCGCCCACCACTGCCACGACTGATCACCACTTTCAGCACTCCATTCTGCTGCTCTGCCGCCAGAGTCGCCATCTCGTGCTCAAGCTGCGCCCAGAAGTCACAAACGATCATTAACCGCTGACAGGCTTCCTGTAGTCGCGTAATGTGCGCGGATAATAAGCTGACTTTACCGTCGATAATTCTGGCTGTTGTGAAACAGCCATCGCCAAATTGTATGGCCCGATCGCTTGCTGCCAGCGAATCCTGTTTATGACCGTTAATTAAGAACATACCGGCTCCTTATAATCGGATTGTAAGTGTGGCAGCATGTTCACTGCGGAACAAGTCTGAATAAAATCTAAGAAAAAAGGCCCGCAAGCGGACCTTTTATGTAGGTGGAAAATGGCGACTTAGATCTTTTTGAAGATCAAAGAACCATTGGTGCCACCAAAGCCGAAGGAGTTACACAGGGTGTATTCCAATCCGCTTACCTGACGCGCTTCATGCGGCACAAAATCCAGATCGCAACCTTCATCCGGGTTATCCAGGTTGATGGTCGGCGGAACAGCCTGATCGCGCAGCGCCAGGATGGAGTAGATAGACTCTACTGCACCTGCTGCACCTAACAGGTGACCGGTCATGGATTTCGTGGAGCTTACCAGCACACGGCTTGCAGCTTCACCGAAGATAGTTTTCACGGCCTGCGCTTCAGCTTTATCGCCTGCTGGCGTGGAAGTACCGTGCGCGTTAACGTAGCCAATCTGGCCAGGCTCAATTCCTGCGTCACGCAGAGCATTTGCCATCGCCAGAGCTGCGCCCGCGCCGTTTTCCGGCGGCGACGTCATATGGTAGGCATCGCTGCTCATACCAAAGCCGACGACTTCAGCGTAAATTTTCGCTCCGCGTTTTTTCGCGTGTTCGTACTCTTCGAGCACCAGCATACCGGCGCCATCGCCCAGTACGAAACCATCACGCTCTTTATCCCACGGGCGGCTAGCCGCTTGCGGGTTATCATTGCGGGTAGATAATGCACGTGCCGCGCCGAAACCACCTACGCCCAGCGGCGTACTGGCTTTCTCTGCGCCACCTGCAACCATCACGTCAGCATCGCCATACGCGATAATACGCGCAGCATGGCCAATGTTGTGCACGCCAGAAGTACAGGCGGTCGCGATAGAAATGCTTGGGCCACGCAGGCCATACATGATTGTCAGATGACCTGCCACCATGTTCACAATCGTTGACGGAACGAAGAATGGGCTGATCTTACGTGGACCACCGTTCATCAGAGATGTGTGGTTTTCTTCGATCAATCCGAGTCCGCCAATCCCGGAGCCAATAGCGGCACCAACACGGGTTGCGTTCTCTTCCGTTATTTCAAGGCCAGAATCCTGCATGGCCTGAACGCCAGCGACAATTCCATATTGAATGAAGGCATCCATCTTGCGCTGTTCTTTGCGCGAGATGATGTCATCACAGTTAAAATCCTTTACTAAGCCAGCAAATTTCGTTGCATAGGCGCTAGTATCGAAATGGTCGATTAGGCTGATGCCACTCTGACCGGCAAGCAGAGCTTTCCAGGTAGACTCTACGGTATTGCCGACAGGAGACAACATGCCCAGTCCGGTCACAACTACACGACGCTTAGACACGTTTGTCCTCCAGGGAGGGAAAAAATGATTCTAGTGGGACAAAAAAGAAAAAACTCAGGCGGTCGAACGACCGCCTGGAGATGTTCACTTACGCCTGGTGGCCGTTGATGTAATCAATGGCAGCCTGAACGGTGGTGATTTTCTCAGCTTCTTCGTCCGGAATCTCAGTATCAAACTCTTCTTCCAGAGCCATTACCAGCTCAACGGTGTCAAGAGAATCCGCGCCCAGGTCTTCAACGAAAGAAGCATTGTTGGTAACTTCTTCCTGCTTAACGCCCAGCTGTTCGCCGATAATTTTCTTAACGCGTTCTTCGATAGTGCTCATACTCTTAAATTTCCTATCAAAACTCGCTTTCGCGATGGTTTTCGTAGTGTATAAAATGTTGAAAAATTTGCAACTAAATCCCGGCAGGTCTTACCACGATTTTGCGTTATTTTGAGGCCATACCCCCCAACAACGCAAATCATTTTGCACTTATTATTACTCATAACCACGCAGACTGCGCGCAACATGAGCATTTTGTGCAAATCGCGGTCAGACCATGTACATCCCGCCGTTCACATGCAAAGTTTCACCCGTGATGTAAGCCGCTTCGTCGGATGCCAGGAATGCAACCGCGTTGGCGATTTCCTGTGCGCCGCCGAGGCGACCCGCAGGAACCTGCGCCAGGATACCCGCACGCTGGTCATCGCTCAGCGCACGTGTCATGTCCGTTTCAATAAAGCCCGGAGCAACAACGTTTACAGTAATACCGCGTGACGCAACTTCGCGCGCCAGTGATTTACTGAAGCCGATCAAGCCCGCTTTCGCCGCAGCGTAGTTGGCCTGACCGCCATTTCCCATGGTACCAACCACAGAACCGATAGTGATAATACGACCATGACGCTTTTTCATCATAGCGCGCATTACCGCTTTTGACAGACGGAAAACAGATGAAAGGTTGGTTTCGATAATATCGTTCCACTCATCATCTTTCATTCGCATTAACAGGTTATCACGAGTGATACCGGCATTATTGACCAAGATATCCACTTCACCAAATTCTGCGCGAATTTTTTCCAGAACAGATTCGATAGATGCCGGGTCGGTCACATTCAACATCAGACCTTTACCGTTGGCGCCTAAATAATCACTGATCGCCTGAGCGCCGCCTTCACTGGTCGCAGTACCGATAACTTTCGCGCCACGAGCCGCGAGCGTTTCAGCGATTGCACGGCCAATCCCGCGGCTAGCACCGGTTACCAGTGCGATTTTTCCTTCAAAATTCATGTTGTTCCTCTTTTAAAGCTCGAGCGCCGCTGCCATCGCTGAAGGTTCGTTCAGCGCCGAGGCGGTCAGGGTGTCGACAATACGTTTAGTCAGGCCAGTAAGCACTTTGCCCGGCCCCACTTCATAAAGATGCTCAACGCCTTGCGCTGCCATGTATTCAACGGATTTCGTCCATTGGACAGGGTTATACAGTTGACGTACCAGCGCATCACGAATGGCATCGCCATTGGTTTCGCATTTGACATCAACGTTATTCACTACCGGAACGGTCGGCGCGTTAAAGGTGATTTTCGCTAATTCAACCGCCAGTTTGTCGGCAGCGGGTTTCATCAGCGCACAATGAGAAGGTACGCTCACCGGCAACGGCAGAGCACGTTTTGCGCCCGCAGCTTTGCAGGCTGCGCCAGCACGTTCAACCGCTTCTTTATGACCGGCAATAACCACCTGGCCCGGAGAGTTGAAGTTTACCGGAGAAACGACCTGACCCTCTGCTGCTTCTTCACACGCTTTCGCAATAGACGCATCATCCAGACCGATGATTGCCGCCATTGCGCCAGTCCCTTCCGGTACAGCTTCCTGCATAAACTTGCCGCGCATCTCAACCAGACGCACTGCATCAGCAAAATCAATCACACCAGCGCAAACCAGCGCGGAGTATTCACCCAGACTGTGACCGGCCATCATTGCCGGTGCTTTACCGCCCTGCTGCTGCCATACGCGGTACAGTGCAACAGAGGCAGTTAACAGTGCTGGCTGAGTTTGCCAGGTTTTATTCAGTTCTTCGGCTGGCCCTTGCTGGGTCAGCGCCCACAGGTCATAGCCCAGCGCCGCAGAAGCTTCAGCAAAGGTTTCTTCGACAACTGGATAGTTCGCCGCCATATCAGCCAGCATTCCAACGGTTTGAGAACCCTGACCAGGGAACACAAATGCAAATTGCGTCATGTTTAAATCCTTATCCTAGAAACGAACCAGCGCGGAGCCCCAGGTAAATCCACCGCCAAAGGCTTCAAGCAGAACCAACTGACCCGGCTTAATACGCCCGTCGCGTACGGCTTCATCCAGCGCGCACGGTACAGAAGCGGCAGAGGTATTACCGTGGCGGTCCAGCGTCACGACGACATTGTCCATTGACATGCCGAGTTTTTTCGCCGTTGCGCTGATAATACGCAAGTTCGCCTGATGCGGAACCAACCAGTCCAGTTGGGAACGGTCAAGATTATTTGCTTCCAGCGTCTCATCAACGATGTGCGCCAGCTCCGTTACCGCGACCTTGAAGACTTCGTTGCCCGCCATGGTCAGATGAATTGAATTCTCTGGATTCACACGATCGGCGTTTGGTAGCGTCAGCAATTCACCATAACTACCGTCGGCATGCAGATGGGTAGAGATGATTCCAGGCTCTTCAGAGGCAGCCAACACTGCAGCGCCCGCGCCATCGCCAAAAATGATAATGGTCCCGCGATCGGTGGGATCGCAGGTGCGCGCCAGTACATCGGAACCGACGACCAGAGCATACTTCACCGCGCCAGATTTCACGTATTGATCGGCTACGCTCAATGCATAGGTGAAACCTGCACAGGCTGCGGCAACGTCAAACGCCGGGCAGCCTTTGATGCCCAGCATGCTTTGGATCTGACATGCTGCGCTCGGGAAGGCGTGGGTGGCAGAAGTCGTTGCCACAACAATCAGGCCAATCTGGTCTTTATCGATGCCAGCCATTTCAATTGCACGCGTTGCCGCTTCAAAGCCCATGGTTGCAACGGTTTCATTTGGCGCAGCAATATGGCGTTCGCGGATACCGGTACGAGTAACAATCCACTCGTCAGAAGTATCCACCATTTTTTCCAGATCGGCGTTTGTCCGCACTTGTTCGGGCAGATAGCTGCCAGTACCAATAATCTTCGTATACATGTACGCTCAGTCACTTTTCGGTTATATACCGTCACTTGCAAACTGCGAGTTCGCTGGCAGCGTCCTGCTACCGCAGAGTTCCGCTTTTGCCATCGTCCAGCAGCTCAAAACCAGCTGGGTATACAGATTTCAGGCGAGCGGCAATTCGCTGAGGAACTTGTCGCTGCACCGCCTGCACTGCCTGTTCAATCGCGACTGCAAAAGCTCGCTGATTGGCCGCACCATGACTTTTTATCACCGTGCCGCGCAATCCTAACAGACAGGCGCCGTTATACTGGTCGGGGTTGAGGTGACTGAATCGCCTCGTCAGGCTCTTTTGTAGCCAACGCTTTAATAACAGTAGCCACCACGACCGTTTTTTTCCTTCACCCTGAGATTTCAGCAGAGAAAGGAACATTCTGACAACACCTTCCATCGTCTTTAATGTGACATTTCCTGTAAAGCCGTCACAGACCAGCACATCTGTCTTGCCAGTTAATAACTCATTGGCTTCAAGATAGCCGATATAATTGATAGAAGGGATTGTTTTCAGCACAGCTGAGGCATCCTGAATGCTGTCAAGACCCTTCACTTCTTCTTCACCAATATTGAGCAACGCCACGCGAGGGTTGGGAATTTCCACCACCTCTTCAGCCAAAACGGATCCCATAATGGCGAATTGCACCAACATTGTGCTATCACAATCGACGTTGGCCCCTAAATCGAGAACCACCGTTTTGCCCTTTTGCTGATGCGGCAACACCGTCACCAACGCCGGACGCTCAATCCCCTCAAGGGGCTTGAGTAATAATTTTGCCAGCCCCATCAACGCTCCGGTATTACCGGCGCTGACGCAGGCTTGTGCTCTACCTTCTTTAACCAGCTCCAGCGCCACGCGCATTGAGCTACCACGACTGGCGCGAATAGCTTGCGAAGGCCGGGCATCACTGGCGATAACTGACTGAGCAGGGATAATCTGCAGACGCGAACGTTGTTCAAAGTCAGCTTTAGCAAGTAATGGCGTGATGGCGTCGGGATTGCCGACTAAAAGAAGAGTGAGTTGCGAATTAGAATTCAGTGCCTGCAAAGCTGCAGGCACTGTCACGGAAGGACCGAAATCCCCTCCCATGACATCTAACGCCAGGGTTAGACGTGTCAAGGTATCGTCGCCGCCCGGTTTGGTCTTTCCCCAGTTACCTGGGGAAAATCCTCACTAAGCTTCATCACGCAGACGCGTGATTACTTAGCGATGACCTTGCGGCCGCGGTAGTAACCGTCGGCAGTGATGTGGTGACGCAGGTGTTTTTCACCAGAAGTTTTGTCTACAGACAGGCTGGTGACTGCGGTCAGCGCGTCATGGGAACGACGCATGCCACGTTTGGAACGGGTTGGTTTATTCTGTTGTACGGCCATGGACCTTACTCCTCAATTACGGTTTATCCCCGATCCAACGGGGAGCACCAATTACTTACGCTTTAAGCTGGCTAATACGGCAAATGGGTTTGGCTTTTGCGCTTCTTCAGGCAGTTCACCAAAGACCATGTCCGCTTCGGACACTTCACAGTGTTCAGAATCATGCACCGGAACTACCGGCAAGGCGAGGATGATTTCATCTTCAACCATTGCAAGCAGATCGATTTCACCGAATTCGTTAACCTCAATCGGTTCATACGCTTCCGGCAGTGCTTCAGCCTGTTCGTCTGAACGCACAGGACTAAAACAATACGTTGTGTAGACCTGATGAGTAAACGGCTTCCCGCAACGCTGACACTCGAGCGTTACCGTCACCTTCGCATCGCCGTTTAACACCGCGAGACGTTGGTTATCGATAGCGAACGACATGGAGCATTCCACATCACTGTCCACACTGACCACAGATTCGGCGACGCGCTCAACCTGATCAGGAGTATAAATACCCTGGTAATCAAGGCGTTTTTGAGCCGTACGAACCGGATCGAGAGTCAGGGGTAATTTTACCTTTTGCATAGGGCGCGCATATTAACTTCGTAACGTCATAGAGTCAAAGAAAAAGGCAGCCTGTGGTTGCCTTTTGCCAATAATTCGCACACATTGCGGGTTACTGCTTTATTTTCGTTCAGTGCTGATAACGAACATCAACCTGCAAAACGAAGCGCATAGTTTAAAATGGCTATCATCAATACGCTATATCTGATGGAAAAAAATATGCCTAAACTTATTTTAGCCTCCACATCGCCCTGGCGCCGCGTCCTACTGGAAAAACTGCAAATCTCTTTCGAATGTGCCGCACCGGAAGTCGACGAAACCCCACGCAGCGACGAATCACCACGTCAGTTGGTGCTTCGACTGGCGCAGGAAAAAGCACAATCCCTGGCGTCACGTTATCCGGATCATTTAATTATTGGTTCTGATCAGGTGTGTGTCCTGGACGGTGAAATTACTGGCAAACCGTTAACGGAAGAAAATGCCCGTCTGCAATTACGTAAAGCCAGTGGCAATATTGTCACCTTCTATACCGGGCTGGCGCTGTTTAATTCGGCGAATGGGCATCTGCAAACAGAAGTTGAACCTTTTGACGTCCATTTCCGTCACCTGAGCGAGGCGGAGATTGATAATTACGTACGTAAAGAGCATCCCCTGCACTGCGCAGGCAGCTTTAAGAGTGAAGGATTTGGTATTACGCTATTTGAGCGCTTAGAGGGGCGTGACCCTAACACGCTGGTTGGTTTGCCGCTTATCGCGCTCTGTCAGATGTTGCGTCGGGAAGGGCAAAACCCGCTGATGGGGTAACTTCGTGGGCCGGATATGGCATTTATGCCGCATCCGGCAATCGGTTATGGCTGCCTGATGCGACGTAAACGCCTTATCAGGCCTACGGCTTATATGCTCGCATTAACGCGCATTACGCAGCTTCTGCAAACAACGCTTCAAACCATCATCCATTGGCGCTTCGATACGCATCACTTCACCCGTCCCCGGATGGGTAAACTTCAACGCTGCCGCATGCAGGAACAAGCGATTTAACCCCGTTCCCGCTTCAGTCAATTGTTTATCGAATTCGCGGTCGCCGTAACGATCGTCAAACGCAATCGGATGACCAGCATACTGAGTATGCACACGGATCTGATGAGTACGTCCGGTAACCGGGCTACAACGCACCAGAGTGGCAAACGCATAGCGTTCCTCCACTTTAAAACGCGTTTCGGATGGTTTACCTTCCTGACTCACACGCACAATACGCTCACCGCTTTGCAAAATATTCTTCAGCAACGGCGCTTGTACACTCTTCACGTGTGACTGCCACTGACCGCGCACCAGCGCCAGGTAATCTTTCTGCATACCTTTTTCACGTAACTGCTCATGCAGTGAACGTAACGCCGAGCGTTTTTTCGCCACCAGCAGCACGCCTGAAGTGTCCCGGTCGAGCCGATGCACCAGTTCGAGGAACCGCGCTTCAGGGCGCAACGCCCGCAAACCTTCAATAACGCCGAAACTTAAACCACTGCCGCCATGTACCGCCGTACCGGACGGTTTATTCAGCACCAGGATATGATCATCTTCATATAAGATGACATCCGCCAGCGCCGCCACTTTTTGCAAATGTGGCGACACCGCATCTTCTTCCCGTTCGGCAACGCGAACTGGCGGAATACGCACTTCATCGCCAGCTTCGAGTTTATATTCAGGTTTAATACGTTTTTTGTTCACCCGTACTTCACCTTTACGCAAAATACGGTAGATCATACTTTTTGGTACACCTTTCAGTTGAGTACGCAAAAAGTTATCGATACGTTGCCCTGCTTCATCAGCAGTGATAGCAACGATTTTTACGGATGGAGTCTCTGTTTTCATGGTGGGCGATTCTAAATAGCCAGCAAGATTCGCGCCACTCATTTTTCTATGCTTATATTTAGTTTTGCACCTTATTACTTCGCAGGGTGATCACCTAATTGGTGGTTATTAAACCAATCGCCAGCAAGAAGTGAAAAAACTGTGAGTAAGTGGGTGATAAATGGTAAAAGTCATCTTGCTATAACAAGGCTTGCAATGGAATAATGAGAACGTTTCCGTGTCCAACCTTGTTAAAACAAGAAATTTTACGGAATAACCCATTTTGCCCGACCGATCATCAACGCAGCAATGGCGTAAGACGTATTGATCTTTCAGGCAGTTAGCGGGCTGCGGGTTGCAGTCCTTACCGGTAGATAGAAATATTTCTGGAGAGTAATACCCAGTCTGTTTCTCTGATAATTGCGCTGTTTTTCCGCATGAAAAACAGGCAACCGACACTCTGCGCCTCTTTGAGCTGACGATAACCGTGAGGTTGGCGACGCGACTAGACACGAGGCCATCGGTTCACACCCGGCAAGGCGTTACTTTGCCCGCAGCTTAGTCGTCAATGTAAGAATAATGAGTAAGTTACGATGAAAAGAATGTTAATTAACGCAACTCAGCAGGAAGAGTTGCGCGTTGCCCTTGTAGATGGGCAGCGTCTGTATGACCTGGATATCGAAAGCCCGGGGCATGAGCAGAAAAAGGCTAACATCTACAAAGGTAAAATCACCCGCATTGAACCGAGTCTGGAAGCTGCTTTTGTTGATTACGGCGCAGAACGTCACGGTTTCCTCCCTCTAAAAGAAATTGCCCGCGAATATTTCCCAGCTAACTACAGTGCTCATGGTCGCCCCAACATTAAAGATGTGTTGCGTGAAGGCCAGGAAGTTATTGTTCAGATTGATAAAGAAGAACGCGGCAACAAAGGGGCTGCGCTGACGACCTTTATCAGCCTTGCGGGTAGTTATCTGGTTCTGATGCCAAACAACCCGCGCGCAGGCGGCATTTCTCGCCGTATCGAAGGCGACGACCGTACCGAATTAAAAGAAGCACTGGCAAGCCTGGAACTGCCGGAAGGCATGGGGCTTATCGTGCGTACTGCTGGCGTCGGCAAATCTGCCGAGGCGCTGCAATGGGATTTAAGCTTCCGTCTGAAGCACTGGGAAGCCATCAAAAAAGCGGCTGAAAGCCGCCCTGCTCCGTTCCTGATTCACCAGGAGAGCAACGTAATCGTTCGCGCATTCCGCGATTACTTACGCCAGGACATCGGTGAAATTCTTATCGATAATCCGAAAGTGCTCGAACTGGCGCGTCAGCATATTGCTGCGTTAGGTCGCCCGGATTTCAGTAGCAAAATCAAACTGTACACCGGTGAAATTCCGCTGTTCAGCCACTACCAGATTGAATCGCAGATTGAGTCCGCCTTCCAGCGTGAAGTCCGTCTGCCATCCGGTGGTTCCATTGTTATCGACACCACCGAAGCGTTAACCGCCATCGACATCAACTCCGCACGTGCAACTCGCGGCGGCGATATCGAAGAAACTGCGTTTAACACCAACCTGGAAGCTGCTGATGAAATTGCTCGTCAGCTGCGTCTGCGTGACCTCGGTGGCCTGATTGTTATCGACTTCATCGACATGACGCCAGTACGCCACCAGCGTGCGGTAGAAAACCGTCTGCGCGAAGCGGTGCGTCAGGACCGTGCACGTATCCAAATCAGCCATATTTCTCGCTTCGGCCTTCTGGAGATGTCCCGCCAGCGCCTGAGCCCGTCGCTGGGTGAATCCAGTCATCACGTTTGTCCGCGTTGTTCCGGTACTGGCACCGTGCGTGACAACGAATCCCTGTCGCTCTCTATCCTGCGTCTGATTGAAGAAGAAGCCCTGAAAGAGAACACCCAGGAAGTCCACGCCATTGTTCCTGTGCCTATCGCCTCTTACCTGTTGAACGAAAAACGTTCTGCGGTAAATGCCATTGAAACCCGTCAGGACGGCGTGCGCTGTGTGATTGTGCCAAACGATCAGATGGAAACTCCGCACTATCACGTGCTGCGCGTGCGTAAAGGGGAAGAAACGCCGACCTTAAGCTACATGCTGCCGAAACTGCATGAAGAAGCGATGGCGTTGCCGTCAGAAGAAGAGTTCGCTGAACGTAAGCGCCCTGAACAACCTGCACTGGCAACCTTTGCTATGCCGGATGTGCCACCAGCTCCAGCTCCGGCTGAACCTGTAGCGCCTGCAGCAGCCCCGGCACCTAAAGCGGCAACCGCAACGCCAGCAGCTCCAGCACAACCGGGTCTGTTGAGCCGCCTTTTCAGTGCACTGAAATCGCTGTTCAGCGGCGGTGAAGAAACCAAACCGGCCGAGCAACCTGCACCAAAAGAGGAAGCGAAACCGGAGCGCCAACAGGATCGCCGTAAGCCTCGTCAGAACAACCGCCGTGACCGTAATGAACGCCGCGACACGCGTAGCGAACGTACGGAAGGTAGCGATAATCGCGAAGAAAACCGTCGTAATCGTCGCCAGGCGCAGCAGCAAACGGCTGAGACTCGAGAGAGCCGTCAGCAGGCTGATGTAACGGAAAAAGCGCGTAATACTGACGAACAGCAAGCACCGCGTCGTGAGCGCAGCCGTCGCCGTAACGATGATAAACGTCAGGCGCAACAAGAAGTGAAAGCGCTGGATGTTGAAGAGCAATCTGTTCAGGAAACCGAGCAGGAAGAACGTGCACGTCCGGTTCAGCCGCGTCGTAAACAACGTCAGCTGAATCAGAAAGTGCGCTATGAACAAAGCATTGCGGAAGAAGTGGTCACCGCACCGGTGGTTGAAGAAACCGTCGCTACCGAGCCTGTTACTCAGGAAGTGCAAGCCCCGAGCACTGAACTGGTGAAAGTACCGCTGCCAGTGGTTGCACAAACTGCGCCGGAACAGCAAGAAGAGAATAATGCCGATAACCGTGACAACGGTGGTATGCCACGTCGTTCTCGTCGCTCGCCTCGTCACCTGCGCGTAAGTGGTCAGCGTCGTCGTCGCTATCGTGACGAGCGTTATCCGGCCCAGTCACCAATGCCGTTAACCGTAGCGTGCGCATCTCCGGAACTGGCCTCTGGCAAAGTATGGATCCGCTATCCAGTTGTACGTCCGCAAGATGTACAGATTGAGGAGCAACGCGAACAGGAAGAAATGCAGGTGCAGCCGATGGTGACAGAAGTCCCTGTTGCTGCCGCTGTCGAACCTGTTGTTGCCGCGCCGGTTGTTGAAGAGGTGGCTGAAGTTGTAGAAACACCTGTTCAGGTTGCACAACCGCAACCAGAAGTTGTTGAAACAACGCATCCTGAAGTGATTGCCGCAGCGGTAACTGAACAGCATCAGGTGATTGCCGAGGCCGATGTTGCCGTAGCGCAGGACGTTGCAGAGCACGCAGAACCGGTAGTTGAACCGCAGGAAGAGACGGCAGACATTGAAGAAGTTGCCGAAACTGCCGAGGTTGTGGTTGCCGAACCTGAAGTTGTAGCTCAAGCTGCCGCCCCGGTAGTCGCTGAAGTCGCAGCTGAAGTTGAAACGGTAGCTCCTGTTGTATCCGAGGTAATCGTTGAACATAACCACGCCACTGCACCGATGACACGCGCTCCGGCGCCGGAATATGTTCCGGAAGCACCGCGTCACAGTGACTGGCAGCGCCCGACCTTTGCCTTCGAAGGTAAAGGTGCCGCAGGTGGTCATGCGGCAACACATCATGCCTCTGCTGGCCCTACGCGTCCGCAACCTGTTGAGTAACACTTAACTCAAGGTGATCAAGCCCTGGCAACCGCCGGGGCTTTTTATTTCGCAAATGACATCAATGCAGATCAGTATCGGTGAACTCAGTCAAAAAAAATGCCCGCCCCGGCGATCCCAGAGCAGGCAGACAAAACATACCCAGTTTCAAGATATGTTTAAAAACGAGCTTATTTGTTGAGCTGGAATAGAGACAATCCTTGCATATCAGTAAACGTTTTGTACGACGCCTGCAACGCCGTTTGCTGCATGATGTAAGATGAAATAGTTGCATTCCAGTCCACATCAACCAAATCGCTCATCTGCTGCGTTTGCCCTAAAGCGCGATCGCTACCTAATGAATCCAGCGACTCCAGTTCATTCAGTTGCGTGCCGAGTTCCGCGCGTACGGTCAGGACATTATTCAGTGAGTTTTTCAGACCACGGTTGGTTTTATCCAATGCCGCAGCGGCGGTTTCTTTATCCGCTTCGCTATCCACAACAGGCGTTTTTAGCGCCGCGATGGCGCTATCCAGCATAGCAAACAGGTTAGTTTCAGAATCGCTACCGTCAGGTTCCGCTACCGCGTTGCTGGTGATGCTGTTGAAAATTTTGTCACCGGTATGCCCTATCACCATCGAGCGAGAGGCATCGACCTGTTGCGTAATGCTCTCTTTCCCGCCGACATATTCGCCTTTCGCCTCGTTAAACGGCGCAGATTCTGTTTTATAACCGGCAAAAATGTAGCGCCCGTTCCCATCAGTGGTATTCGCCAGATTTAACAACTGGTCGCGGATCCCTTGAATATCCGTTGCCAACGATGCCCGGTCATCATCACTTAACGTGCCGTTGCTGGCGTAGACAATTTTTTCCTGGGCATTCTGGATTGCAGTAGTCACCTGACCAAGCACGCTTTCTTCCAGCGACACCTTTTGAGTCGCGAAAGTCCGCGCCAGCGTGTACTGGCTGTTTTGCGCCTGCGCCTGGGAGAGAACCACGGCTTGTGATGCTGCAATGGGATCGTCAGAAGGATTAACGACTCGCTTACCCGTCGACATCTGTTCGCCGTACTTCATCCATTCCGCCTGAGAATTGGTGATACCACGCATATTTTGCTGGTACATCATCTGGGTACTGAAACGCATCTTATCTCCCCTTAGCGAATATTAATCAGCGCATCAAAAATGGCGTTCGCCGTCTGCAGAACCTGTGCATTGGCCAGGTAATACTGCTGAAAACGTTGCAGGTTGCCGTACTCTTCGTCGAGATTGACGCCAGAGATCGACTGCTGCTGATTAGAAAGTTGCGTCACCACATTACTTTGAGTAGTACTGCTGGTTTTCAACGTGGCGGTTTTATTCCCGATATCGCTAACCAACGAGGCATAGGCGTCGTTAAAGGATTTCGCCCCGCCGACCGTTTTGCCGTTAGTTTGCAAATCCAACAGCGCCTGACCATTGCGGTTATCGCTTTCACCGGCGGTTTCATCGCTGGCCATGGCGATTTTCGCTTCGTCAGTGATTAATACATCCATATTGACGATGGCATCGCTTACCGGTTTCAACGTGAAGCTGTCGTTAGGTTTTGGCGTTCCGGTGAAGGTCAGTTCCAGACCATCAAATGAGACTTTGCCGTCGGCATCTGGTGCCACCGTAAAAGTGGTATTGCTGGCCAGACGGGTGACTTGCCACTGATTATCTTTGAACGAGATTTTGTAATCGGTCGCCAGAACAGCGGAACTATCGGTCACCGTAGCGCCGATCGCAGAGCTACCTTTGTTTTTGACATTTTCCAGAACAGCGGGCTTACCAACAGCAAAGAAATCCTCCCCTTTTTTACCATTGGCATCATACCCCTTGTTATGTTGGGCATTGAAAGACTCGGCAAATGCCAGCGCCAGTTGCCCGAGCGTATTGCGCGTCTGGTCAAGATCCTGAGAGCGAAATGTCAGAATGCCGCCCAGCGACCCCGTATTCAGCAATTTCTCCGGGATCTCGATATTTTCCGCCGTCCCATCAACATAAGCGACTGCTGTACGAGAAGGATCGGCGCTGGACGGTACTGCTGCAAGCTGGCGTGCCGAACTGCCTTGAACCAGCGAGTAACCATTGGCCATGGTGATATTGTAAGTACCGCCATCCTGAACGCTGACCTCAACGCCAACGATCTGGTTTAATTCACTCACCAGTTGATCGCGTTGATCAAGGAGATCGTTGGGTGAAGCCCCTGCACCCACACCTGTTAAACGGGAGATCTGATCGTTCAGGCTGGCGATTTGTTTAGCGTAATTGTTGATCTGGTCGACGCTGGCACCTATCGCGATATTGATCTGTTTGTCCTGGTCGCGCAGATACTGGTCGGTGGTTTTAAACTGATTTACCAGACCTTCCGCCTTGCCAATCAGCGCTTGCCGCGCAGCCGGATCTTCTGCGTTACTGACCAGCGTTTGCAGACTGGTGAAGAAGTCCTGCATTTGCGTTGCCAGCGACGTGGTGCTGCCAGAAAGCATATTGTCGATTTTCGACATCTGCTCATAACGGGAAGTCAGGCCGCTACTCTGGGTCTGCGCCGCACGTAACTGATTAGTAATAAACGCATCGTATTCTCGCTGCACGCCAGAAACATAGACGCCATTGCCTACCCAACCGCCTGCACCTAACGTACTGTTAGCCTGCGCCATAATGGTGGTTTGTCGGGTATATCCGGCAACGTTATAGCTGGAAATATTATTACTCGCCGTATTTAACGCCGCCTGGGCAGCGTTAAGTCCGCTCATGGCGTTATTAATCAAGCTGGACATGGAGGTTCCTTATAAGCCTTCAATTACAGAGCATTATCGGCAGACACTCGCCGGACTTGAATTTTTCAGAACAGATTATCGATACTCATACTGTAGGTTTTGCTCACCTTGTCACTAACCGATTTCAATTGCTGAATCATATTGGTGAGTTTGCGGGCATATTCAGGATCGGTGGCATAACCTGCATCCTGTAACGCCTGCGCCCCCTGCTCGGCGCTGGCAGCGCGAGTCACGGCGGCGTAGCGTGGATTACGGGTTAACAGCCCAACGTAATCTGACAATGCTTCGAGATAAGAACCGTAAACACGAAACTTCGCCTTTATTTTCTTCGCTTCGCCGTTTTCATATTCAGTGGTGGTGATTTCAGTAACGGGTCCTTTCCAGTTACCTGACGCTTTTACGCCAAACACGTTGTAGCTCGGCTCGCCATTTTCGCGACGAATCTGCCGTTGTCCCCAGCCTGATTCCAGCGCCGCCTGGGCGAGGATCAGATGATGTGGCACACCACTTTGCTGGCTTGCCAACTGAGCTGGCTGCGAGAGCTGTGCAAGAAACGTTTTGCTGTCACCAGGCAGCAAAGCCTCGTAATTGCGCGGTACAGCTTTTTGCACCATCTGCCTGAGCGCTTTATTTTGAAAACTCATCACCGTTTCAAGTGGGAATTTCATCGGTCCCGCAGGCATCTCTTCTGCCGGCAATGGCTGCTCAGGCGTCATCTGTTTTACCATCATCTCCGCCAGTCCCAGACCTTTGCCCGCCGTCATCTGTTGGGCAATCTGCTGGTCATACATACTGGTGTAGAGGCGCGTGTGCTCGCTGCTGAACAGACCATCTTTCGGTAAGGCTTCACGCATGCTTTTTAGCATCATCTGCACAAACATCCCTTCCACCTGGCGAGCTACCGGGCGAATATTTGCTGCGGGATCTTTGCCCGCTTTCGCTTTCAGATCGTTAAGTGATTGTGCATCCCAGGCGGCACTCGCCAGCAGTTTGCTGTCGCTAATCATCAGATGATTTCCAGTTTTGCCCGCAGACATCCCGCGCTTTGCATAGATTGCAGTATGGACATTAAATCCATCGGAGTGGCTCCCAGGGCATTGAGCGCACGCACCACGTTTTTGAGGCTGGCGCTTGAACGTACGCTTTGCAATGAACCGCCGCTCTGGCGTAAGTCGATCTGCGTTTGTGGCGTAACCACGGTTTGTCCGCCACCAAACGGTGTATCTGGTTGGCTGACATTGGCCTGACGATTTACCGTAACCGAGAGATTGCCCTGCGCCACAGCACAGCTGTCGAGGGTCACTTCACGATTCATCACCACCGAGCCGGTGCGCGAATTAATCACCACTTTGGCGTCCTGCGGGGTGACATTGACCTGCATATTCTGGATATCGGCAAGGAAACGCACCTGGGAACTATTACCGCTCGGCACACGTACCTGAATAGTCCGCGCATCTAACGCCGTGGCGTTACCATATCCACTTGAGCGGTTAATGGTGTCGGCGATTTCCTGCGCCATCGCGAAGTCTTCGTCATTTAGCTGCAAATTGAGGGTATTGCCAGCGCCGAATTGGCTGGGCAATTCGCGCTCAATAATCGCACCGTTGGTGATCCGTCCGCCATTCAGTTGGTTAACCTGAACACTGCTGCCTCCCGCCGATGCCCCCGCGCCACCGACCAGAATATTGCCCTGCGCCAGTGCATAAACCTGGCTGTCGACGCCCTTAAGTGGTGTCATCAACAACGTACCGCCACGCAGACTTTTGGCATTACCCATGGAAGAAACCACCACATCAATGGTTTGCCCCTGGCGTCCAAACGGCGGCAGCGACGCCGTCACCATTACCGCAGCGACGTTTTTTAGCTGCATATTGGTGCCAGTCGGAACGGTAATTCCCAACTGTGAGAGCATGTTATTAAGCGTTTGAGTGGTAAACGGCGTCTGAGTCGTCTGGTCACCCGTACCGTCAAGGCCAACAACAAGACCATAACCAATCAGCGAGTTTTGCCGTACGCCCTGTACGCTGGTGAGATCGCGGATGCGGTCAGCCTGTGCAACGGTCGCTACCAGCAGAAGAATGAATACAGAGAGAAATTTAATCACCACAGCCTCACTTACATTGGCGACAGGTTAAGGAAGAAACGCTGTAACCAGCCCATGTTTTGTGCTTCGTTAATGTAGCCATTGCCCACGTACTCAATGCGCGCGTCTGCCACCTGGGTTGACGGTACAGTGTTGCTGCCACTGATGGTGCGTGGATTGACCACGCCGGAAAAACGAATAAATTCAGTACCCTGATTAATGGCTATCTGTTTTTCACCCACCACATGCAGGTTGCCGTTGACCAGCACCTGATCAACCGTCACGGTCAAGGTGCCGCTAAAGGTGTTGCTGGCATTAGCTCCGCCTTTGCCATTGAAGCTATTACCGCCAGAGGCATCGACATCGGCACGGGCATTACCGAACAGCCCTTGCAAATAGCGCGGCACAGTATCAAACCCAAAGTTGGTTTTTCCATCGCGGCTGGCATTAGCGGACGAACTCTTGCTGGCGCTGACATTTTCCTGCAACACAATAGTCAGCGTATCGCCGATATTGCGTGGTCGACGATCTTCAAATAACGGCTGATAGCCATAATTAATCGGCTGGTCAGACTGAAAAATGGAACCATTGGCGACGGGCGTCGGGCCGGGTACAGGTTGTGCCGTGGTCACCCCCTGCACCAACGGAGTAGACGGGATCCAGGCGCAGCCGGTCAGTGAAAGCACCAACAAGGTGGAAATACCGTAAGTATGCGCAGCGTTTTTTTGCATGGCTATCATCTTCAAAAATCAATAAACCGGTAAGTTGCCCTACCGGTATGTTTTAGAGTTGCGTCAGTTTTTGCAGCATCTGGTCGGTGGTGGATACCGCTTTACTGTTGATTTCGTAGGCGCGCTGTACCTGAATCATATTGACCAGTTCCTCAGCTACGTTGACGTTAGAAGTTTCAACATATCCTTGATACAACAACCCCGCGCCGTTCAGACCTGGCGTGCTTTCGTTCGGTGCGCCAGAGGATTGTGTTTCGGTGTAGAGGTTTTCGCCAATGCTCTCCAGGCCAGTGTCGTTCATAAAAGTGGTGAGATTGAGTTGTCCAACCTGAACCGGAGCGGCCTGGCCTTGCTGGGTAACGCTGACCACGCCATCACGACCAATGGTAATGCTTAACGCATTCGCCGGAATGGTGATTGCTGGCTGCACCTGAAAACCGCCCGCCGTCACCAGCTGCCCGTTCTGATCCACCTGGAAAGAGCCATCGCGGGTATAGGCTGATGAGCCATCCGGCAGCATAACCTGGAAAAATCCCTGCCCTTTAATCGCCACATCTTTGCTGTTATTGGTTTGCGACAGGTTGCCCTGACTGTGTAAGCGTTCAGTGGCGACCGGGCGCACCCCCGTACCGATTTGTAACCCGGATGGCAAGGTGGTTTGTTCGGAAGACTGTGCGCCAGGCTGGCGAATGGTTTGATAAAGCAGATCTTCAAACACTGCCCGCTGGCGCTTGAAACCATTGGTGCTGACGTTTGCCAGGTTGTTGGCAATGACGTCCATATTGGTTTGCTGGGCGTCGAGGCCCGTTTTGGCGATCCATAATGAACTGATCATAAAATGTCCTGTTGTGGATTACTGACAAATCGCATATGTCTTCTTGCCGGATGCGGCATCAACGCCTTATCCGGCCTACAAGGTCTTGCATCATCCCGTAGGCCCAATAAGCTTGCGCCTCGGCAACTTATGCTTGTCATTTATCCTTTCAATTAACTCATCGACAGCAGTTGGTTGGCGCGACCAGCGTTATCATCGACGCTGCTTATTACCTTCATCTGCATTTCAAAACGCCGCGCACTGGCAATCATGTCGCTCATTGCCGAAACGGCATTGACGTTACTACCTTCCAGCACGCCCGACATCACCCGTAACGTCGGGTCAGCCGGTAACATCGGACCACGCGTGGCCTGACTTTCCGCGCTCATACGAAAGATCCCGTCATCACCGCGCTGCACTTCACTGCCCATGGCTTTCACCAGTTTCAACCGTCCTACTGGTGCAACGGTATTTGCCGGATCGCCCGGATTGAGCGCCGAAATGGTGCCATCGGCGGCGATAGTAATTTCCGCCCCTTCCGGCACGGCAATCGGCCCCGCCTCGCCAATCACCGGATACCCCTGAATCGTCAGTTGTCCACCAGGATCAACCTGAATGCTGCCGTTACGCGTATACCCCTCGCTGCCGTCAGCGGTTTGCACGGCCAACCAGCCGTCCTGTTGTAATGCAACATCCAGGGGACGCGAGGTGTAATCCATCTTGCCGGACGTCATATCTGCGCCTGGCGTAGATGCCGTTACGAGCGTGCGCGTGGGCAGAGAAAGCCCTTCAACCGGTACCGCACGTAAGGCGTTTAACTGCGCGCGAAAACCGGGCGTGGAGGCATTCGCCAGATTACTGGCGGTCACCGCCTGTTGATTCAGCGTCTGGCTGGCGGCGCCCATCGCGGTATAAATTGCGTGATCCATCGAGCTATCCCGTCAGCAATTAGCGTAAGTTAACCAGCGTGTTGAGGATCTGGTCCTGGGTTTTGATGGTCTGGGCGTTAGACTGATAGTTACGCTGGGCGACAATCATATTGACCAGTTCTTTGCTGAGATCGACGTTGGACGCTTCCAGGGCGCCGTTGGTCAGTGCACCAAAATTACCGGTCCCGGCGGTTCCCAGCAACGCTACACCAGAAGACTGAGTTGCAGACCAGACGTTGTCGCCCTCTGATGCCAGTCCTTCGTTGTTGGCAAAGTTAGCCAGTACAATCTGCCCCAGCAATTGGGTTTGTTCGTTCGAATAGTTCCCGACTACCGTGCCGTCATCGTTGATTTGATAACTCACCAGATCGCCCGGTTTGTAACCGTTCTGGGTGGTCGCCACAATATTGTTAGCGCCAGTGTTTTGCTGCATGGAGTTGAGGAAGCTAAGGGAGAATGTTGCAGGATCCGCGCCATTAATCGCGCCAGTGGTAATATCCTTTGTTGGGTCCGACGTCAGAACACCATTGGCATCAAATTCCAGTGTTGTCGCTATCGTTGCAATGCTGTTTGGAGCACTACTGTCCTGGGTGTAGACATCCCAGGTATTATCCTGGGTCTTCACAAAGTAGACGCTCATGTCATGGGCATTACCCTGACTGTCATACACCGTTACCGAACCTTTTTTGTTATAGCTATCGGCATCACTGGCGCTGAATGGCGTCACGGTGGGAAGCGTATCACTGGAGTTAAGGTTAATCTGCATGGACGCCGTGGTTGTGGACTTCGCCGCCATCAAGGTATTTGGAATCGAAATACTGCCCGGATTCGCCCCTTGCTGGATGGTCGGAGGCGTACCGGCTGCCGGATACCCGGTCAACTGTAAACCTTGCATATTCACAAGGTTGCGGTTTTCATCCAGTTTGAATTGCCCGTTACGGCTGTAAAACACCGAGCCGTTACTGTCTACCAGACGGAAAAAACCGTTCTGGCTGATAGCGACATCCAGCCCACGGCCAGTATTTGTGGTCGTGCCGTCGGTAAAATCCTGAGTGATGCCTGCAACTTTTACCCCCAGTCCCACTTTCGAACCAGCAAACATATCAGCAAAAGAGGCCGTGCCGGATTTAAAGCCATAGGTGGCGGAGTTGGCGATATTGTTGCCAATAACATCGAGATTGGTGGCGGCAGCGTTTAATCCGCTAACCGCTTGAGAAAAGGCCATGACTGACTCCTGAAAATGTGAAGGCTTAAATTATCTGCCGTACTTCGTCGAGGGTGGTGGTGCCGTAAGTGCCGAGATCCAGCGTGTTACCGTTATTGCCACGAATCACGCCCTGTACCAGCGCAAACTGCAATGGCTGGGCAACCAACTGCGTACCGCCGTTGCTGGCGCTAATTGCCACGTTATAAGAACCGTTCGGCGCAGTCGTACCATCAGTCAACGTGCCGTCCCAGGTGAAACTGTGGACTCCGGCGCTGAGTTCGCCAATATCAATGGTGCGCACAACCGCGCCATTTTTATCGGTTATGGTCGCGGTCACTTTGTCTGCAGCCTGTTGCAGCTCAACACCAAACGGCGTGGTGGTGGTCACCGCCCCTTCTTCACTGCCTGTACCGGCAAGAATGGTGGTACCGGGGATCATCACGCCGTGACCAATCAGATTGCTGGCCTGTAGCGACTGGCTGTTATCAATCTGTCCGGAAATCGAACCGAGTGTGGTGTTGAGCTTTTCAATCCCGCTGACCGTGCTGATTTGCGCCAGTTGTGACGTCAGCTCGTTGTTTTCCATTGGATTAGTCGGATCCTGGTTTTTCAGTTGCGCCACCAGCAAAGTCAGAAAGCTACTCTGTAAATCTGCGGCGTTACTGCCCGTAATCGAACTACTGCTGGTGGTGCTAACGCCGGTATTTGTCGGATCGGTGGTGGTTACCGCAATGGACATGGCTTTCTCCTTTATTGACCGAGCGTGAGGGTTTTCAGCATCATGCTTTTCACCGTATTGAGCACTTCAACGTTGGCCTGATAGCTACGCGACGCCGACATGGTGTTAACCATCTCGCCTACCACATCGACGTTTGGCATTTTCACGTAGCCCTTCGCGTCCGCCAGCGGATTACCCGGTTCATAGACCAGTTTGTCCGGGGCCTGACTTTCAATCACGTCAGCCACTTTGACTCCGCCCGTCGCAGCCCCTGGCGCGGCGTTCACCTGGAACACCACCTGTTTTGCCCGATACGGCTGACCATCTGGCCCTGTCACGCTGTCGGCGTTGGCCAGGTTGCTGGCTGCCACGTTCAGACGCTGAGACTGAGCCGTTAACGCCGATCCGGCGATATCAAAAATATTCAGCAGTGCCATCCGTTAATTTCCGCTTTGTAATACGTTCATCATGCCTTTGATTTGCCCGCTCAACGCGCTAAGGCTCATCTGGTATTGCAGGCTGTTATCGGCAAACTGGGTGCGTTCGCGATCCATATCCACGGTATTGCCGTCCAGTGAAGGCTGGTCCGGAATACGGTATTGCAATTCTGTGGCAGAAGGTGATAACGCCTGTGCTGGAATATGCTGCGACGAGGTCAGCGTCAGCGCGACCACGCTGGTTTCATCCCTCCCGCGCTGCATCACTTTTTTAAGTTCACTGGCAAAATCCATATCGCGCGCCTGGTAACCAGGGGTATCAGCATTGGCGATATTTGCCGCCAGCACTTCCTGACGCTGGGCGCGCAGATTGAGTGCCTCTTGTTGAAAACGTAAGGCGGCGTCGAGCTTATCGAGCATATCTCCTCCGCAGGTATCAAAATTCTGCCGTCAGCTTAAATGCTTTACGCGCGCGTTATCGGCGGAATAAAAGCAAAATGGGTTGCTATTTATGCCGTTGATGGTCATTGCGTAAGGGTACAATTCAGGCTGTAAAAATGGCTGGGGGGCAAAAATGCTGACAATAAAGCGCTGTGTGGCGATCATCACCATGTTGTTCAGTCCACTGAGTGCGGCTGGCGATTTCCCCTCCCAGTTGCAAACCTTTTTCATTGCGCAACTGGCAGGACTAAGTGATGAAGTCCACGTCTCTATTCGCACCGCACCCAATTTATTGCCGCCGTGCGAACAGCCGCTGCTTTCCATGACCAATAACGCCCGCCTGTGGGGCAATGTGAATGTGCTGGCACGCTGCGGCAACGATAAGCATTACGTGCAAGTGAATGTACAGGCGACAGGGAATTATGTTGTTGCAACAATGCCTGTTGTGCGTGGGGGAAAGCTTGACGCTGGCAGCGTAAAACTTAAACGCGGAAGGCTGGATACACTACCGCCGCGTACCGTTCTGGATGTTAATCAATTGGTTGATGCGGTTAGTCTGCGCGATTTGCTCCCCGAACAACCTATACAGCTGAATATGCTGCGTCAGGCCTGGCGGGTAAAAGCAGGACAACGCGTTAACGTGATTGCCATTGGCGATGGGTTCAGTGCAAATGCTGAAGGTCTGGCGCTGAATAACGCTTCCGTCGCGCAAAAGGCCCGCGTGAGAATGATATCGGGTCAGGTAGTCAGTGGCGTAGTGGATGCCGATGGGAATATTCTTATAAACCTGTAAGCTATTAAAGATTGCCCGTCCATTGCCGATAAATAAGCAACAAATGATAAAAGCGCCCTCAATGAGGAATAAACCATGAGTATTGACCGCACTTCCCCCCTGAAGCCTGTAAGCACCGTTCAGCCACGCGAAACCAGTGAGGCTCCGGTAGCCAATACCCACACAGCAAAAACAACGGCTACCGCCAGTACCAGCGTCAAGTTAAGCGATGCGCAGGCAACACTGATGCAACCGGGCAGCAGTGATATCAATCTTGAACGCGTAGAAGCATTAAAATTGGCGATTCGTAATGGTGAACTAAAAATGGATGTCGGCAAAATTGCTGATGCGCTGATCAACGAAGTGCAACAAGATTTACTGAGTAAATAATCCGATGCCGCGTCTTGCTGAGATTCTCAACCAGATGTCTGTGGTGCTTAACGAGCTCAATATAGTGATGGTCCAGGAGCAGCAATATCTCTCTATGGGGCAGTTCACTGGTAGCCAGCTGCAACATATTACAGAACAAAAAAGCTCAATGCTGGCGACACTGGATTACCTGGAACAGCTGCGTCGGCAGGCACCGGATACAGAAAATAGCGACGATATTGCTCAATCCTGGCAGGAGATCACCGAGAAAACGCAGCAACTGCGCCAGTTAAATCAGCATAACGGCTGGCTACTGGAAGGACAGATTGAGCGCAATCAACAGGCATTGGAAATGCTGAAACCGCATCAGGAACCGACACTGTACGGGGCGAACGGTCAGACCTCAACCCCCTGGCGCGGTGGTAAAAAGATTGCTATCTGAAGATTTTCTCCGGCCTGCGATGCAGGCCGGAATTCAACGTTAAGCAGTACGACGAGCAAACTCTTTTACTTTGAAGCCCAACACCGCCAGTGCGGCAAAGTATGCTGCAATTCCCGCGACAACGACCGCCATCAAACGCAGTAAACGCCACGGCATAGTGCCCAACGACCAGTCCGGCATAATATGCAACATGCCTAAAAGCACACCAGACATCACCAGTACCGCCACAAGTAAACGCAGCAGAAACGCCATCCAGCCAGGTTGTGGGGTAAAGATTTTCTGCTTACGCAACTGCCAGTAAAGCAGCGAAGCATTCAGACACGCCGCCAGACCAATGGAAAGCGACAGTCCGGCATGTTTCAACGGGCCGATAAATGCAAGGTTCATCAATTGCGTCAAAATCAGCGTGACGATGGCAATTTTCACCGGCGTTTTAATGTCCTGCCGTGAATAAAAGCCCGGAGCCAACACTTTCACCACAATCAGGCCAATCAAACCTACCGAGTAGGCAATTAACGCCCGCTGGGTCATCAGCGCATCAAAGGCGGTAAATTTACCGTACTGGAACAGCGAAACGGTTAACGGACCGGAGAGGATGCCCAGCGCCACCGCGCTTGGCAGCGCCAGCAGGAAACAAAGACGCAGCCCCCAGTCCATCAGACGGTTGTATTCATCGTGATTGCCACTGGCAAAACTTTTCGACAGCGACGGCAGCAAAATGGTCCCCAGCGCCACGCCCAGTACACCGGACGGAAACTCCATCAAACGGTCGGCGTAATACATCCACGACACCGAACCAGAGGCAAGAAATGAGGCAAAAATAGTGTTGATGATTAAGGAAATCTGGCTAACAGAAACGCCAAGAATAGCCGGCCCCATCTGTTTCACTACGCGCATCGCCCCGGCATCGTGGAAGTTAATGCGCGGCAATACCAACATGCCAATCTTCTTCAGATGCGGTAGCTGATACACCAGCTGCAGGATGCCGCCGACCGTAACAGCCCACGCCAGCGCCAGCACCGGCGGATTAAAATACGGCGCAGCAAACAGCGCAAAGCCAATCATGCTGATATTGAGTAACGTCGGGGCAAATGCCGGAATCGAGAAACGGTTCCAGGTATTCAGAATCGCCCCCACCAGCGATGCCAGTGAAATCAATAGGATATAGGGAAAGGTAATTTGTAATAGCTGGGTGGTCAGGGCAAATTTGTCAGCTGTGTCAGCGAAGCCCGGCGCAGTCACCATTATCACCCACGGCGCGGCGAGCATACCGGCGACCGTCACAACCGCCAACGCCAGCGTCAGCAAACCAGAGACATAAGAGACAAAGACCCGCGTGGCATCTTCACCCTGCTTGCTTTTATATTCCGCCAGAATCGGCACGAAAGCCTGGGAGAATGCCCCTTCAGCAAAGATACGGCGTAACAAATTAGGAAGTTTGAACGCAACAAAAAAGGCGTCGGTTGCCATCCCTGCGCCAAATATTCTGGCGACAATAGCGTCACGTGCGAAGCCAAGCACACGCGAAAACATGGTCATCGAGCTGACGGCGGCCAGCGATTTTAATAAATTCATCGGTGTTCTAATCCAGACCCACGGGCAAAACGCCTGCAAGGCAGGCGCTGAAAGAGGCGAATAGTCTACCTGGATTATGGTGAATTGCTACCGCCAGATGTTACAGGGTTTATTCACTCATCGCATCGCGCCAGATCTTGTCAACGATGCGCTGCGCCAGCACCGCTTGTTCACCAGCGGTTTGTGGAACTGTCTGATTTTGCACGCATTCAATGAAATGACGCGCGCAACCGACAAATCCACGCTGCTCGAGGGTACTTTGCCAGCCAGGAATCGGTTTATGCACCACGCCCTGCCCGCGCTCCTCACGCCATTCGCGCATATCGGTGATGTCGATTAATGCCCCTTCAGTCACTGCCTGCACCGCTTCACGCTGACTTCCGGCACGGCGATGCATACAGGTGGTGATTTGTAATTGACCAACAGAAAAATGATGCTCGGCAAACAGCATTTCGCCTGACTCATTGGTCAGCAACGTACCGCTTTCGAGAGCTGCATTGCCGCCAGACAACCACAGCGCGGTATCAACCACATGCAGATAATCATCCAGCAAGGTGAAATAAAGATCGTGTGGCCCGACGCTATTGGTACGATGTTTATCCATTCTTAGCGAGGACGCACTGGCAAGCTGTGTTTTTAACTCACAGTACAGCGGAGCGAAACGGCGGTTAAAGCCGACCATCAGTGTCAGTTTTTTGCGCGCTGCGAGTTCAACCAGTCGCTCGGCATCGCGCAGATTTTCCGCCAGCGGTTTATCGACACAGACATGTACACCTGCATTTAATAACGCACTGACCACCTCAAAATGACTGGCGGTGCTGGAGTGAACAAATACCGCATCGCAACTGGTGGCAAGGTTAGATAACGAATCGGCGTAGGGAATGCGCCAGCTTTCACAAATTGTGATGGCTTTCTCACGCGTTGGCGACCATGCCCCCTGTAGCGTCCAGTCAGACGCCGCTGCCAGCACCGGCAGCCACGCTTTTTGCGCGATACCGCCTAAACCCACAATGCCGATACGTAATTTTTTCACGTTAATCTCCCAGATGGGCCAGCAACGAATCAAGACGCTGTTTCAGTTCTGCCACCTCGATTTCCAGGGCTTCGACGCGGGATTGTAAATCCCCGCCAACCGCGTCCGACGTTTCCGTGAGCACAGGCTGATCATCCACCTCACCACTGAAAAGATGCATATAGCGGCTTTCTCGTTTACCCGGTTCGCGAGCCAGACGAACGACAAAAGGTCCATCTTCGCGATTAGCCAGTTGTTCCAGCGTCGTTTCTACTTCCGTCATATCGCTGAATTCATACATCCGCGCCGCGCGACTGCGCAGTTCACCAGGCGTCTGAGCACCGCGCAACAACAAGGTGGTAATTAATGCGACTTCTGCGGCGCTAAGTTTCAGGTCACCAAACTCAGAGTTGCAGAAACGCTGTTCATATTTGGTGACTCGATTACCAAAGCCACTCACCGTGCGCAGATAATGGCGTTTTACCAGATTATCCAGTTGCTCCTGTACCTCGGATTCGCTCAGATTCATTACCGGTTCACGGTTTGTTTTCTGGTTACAGGCCGTTACCACGCCATTCACGGAAAGCGGGTATTGTTCCGGCGTCGTCACCTGTTTTTCCAGCAAACAGCCAATCACACGGGCTTCCAGTGCGGTAAGTTGATACTTCATGAAATTCTCCTTAGCGGCCGGGCGTCCAGTCCGGGGTGGTTAATGCCGTCAGTACGTGATCGCGCCATTTTCCATCAATCAATAAATAATCTTTCGCATAGCCTTCTTTTTCAAAACCCAAGCGCGCCAGCAAATCACCGCTGCGTTTATTGTGCGGCATATAGTTGGCCATAATGCGATGAATATGTTGGGTGCGTTGCATATAGCGAATGGCGGCGGTCAGAGCTTCAAACATTAGTCCTTTACCCTGCCATTTTTGTCCGATCGAATAACCGAGATAGCAGGCGTGAAAAGAGCCGCGTACCACATTGGAAAAATTGGCTACGCCAATTATTTCTTTCTCGTTCGGGTCGAGCAAAGCAAAGTAAAAGGCAGAGCCCTGTTTATGAAATTCGTTAATCATGCTTAACCTGGCCTGCCAGCCTGAAGGATAGCAGTGGCTTTCATCGCGCACTGGCTCCCAGGGCTTCAGGAAATGGCGATTCTCTGCGTAATAATCCGCCAGTCGCCAGGCATCACGTTCATGCACCAGACGCACGACCAATCGGTCGGTGGTTAAGCGCACTTTTGGCACGTTACTGCGATAGCCAAACATTCTATACCTACTCCTTCCCGTAACGTCTTTAATACGCTGTAAGTATTACTATACCTGCGCAACCAGAGCCTGTGAAAAGTCCCTAATGCCATTTTCTGCATTATTCACATATTTGATAAAAACTCTCTATCAAAGCGACGTTTTGATAAAAAAATATTGTCCCCGATATGATGGGAAAAGTCCTGGCGGCGATGCAGAATAGAAAGTGCTCATCTTTTATTTCCCGGGAGGGGAAATGTCGCGCGTGTCGCAGGCGAGGAACCTGGGTAAATATTTCCTTCTCGTCGATAATATGCTGGTCGTGCTGGGGTTCTTTGTTGTCTTCCCGCTGATCTCTATCCGCTTCGTTGATCAAATGGGCTGGGCCGCCGTAATGGTCGGTATTGCCCTCGGTCTGCGTCAGTTCATTCAGCAAGGATTAGGCATTTTCGGCGGTGCTATTGCCGACCGTTTTGGCGCTAAACCGATGATCGTTACTGGTATGCTAATGCGCGCTGCCGGATTCGCCACCATGGGCATCGCTCATGATCCCTGGATGCTGTGGTTTTCTTGTTTGCTCTCGGGCCTCGGCGGTACGTTATTTGATCCACCGCGTTCGGCGCTGGTGGTGAAATTAATTCGTCCGGAACAACGGGGCCGTTTTTTCTCCCTGTTGATGATGCAAGACAGCGCTGGTGCGGTCATTGGCGCGTTGCTGGGGAGTTGGTTATTGCAATACGATTTTCGCCTGGTCTGCGCCACGGGGGCAATTCTGTTTGTATTGTGTGCAGCGTTTAACGCCTGGTTGTTGCCCGCGTGGAAACTATCTACCGTGCGCACGCCAGTCCGCGAAGGCATGACCCGCGTGATGCGCGATAAACGTTTTGTCACCTATGTCCTGACACTCGCGGGCTACTACATGCTGGCTGTGCAGGTGATGCTGATGCTGCCGATTATGGTCAACGACGTCGCCGGAGCGCCCTCTGCCGTAAAATGGATGTATGCTATCGAAGCGTGTCTGTCGTTAACATTGCTCTACCCTATCGCCCGATGGAGCGAAAAGCGTTTTCGTCTGGAACATCGGTTGATGGCTGGGCTACTGGTGATGTCATTAAGCATGATACCCGTGGGCATGGTCAGTGGCCTGCAACAACTTTTCACCCTGATTTGTCTGTTTTATATTGGCTCGATCATTGCCGAACCTGCGCGTGAAACTCTTAGCGCCTCGTTGGCGGATGCACGGGCGCGCGGCAGTTATATGGGGTTTAGTCGGCTGGGCTTGGCGATAGGCGGCGCTATTGGCTATATCGGCGGCGGCTGGCTGTTTGACCTGGGCAAATCCACGCAACAACCGGAATTGCCGTGGATGATGTTGGGCGTTATTGGCATCATCACCTTCCTTGCGTTGGGCTGGCAATTTAGCCATAAACGTGCCGCGCGTCGGTTGCTGGAGCGCGACGCCTGAAAATGCCATGCTTTCTGTTACCATTGCTCGCCCTGTCAACCTGACGCGCCTTAACGGCTTGTTATTACCTGCCGTCGCAGAATTCAGTTTTTTCTGCTGGCGAGTTTAACGCTGGTGACACATGCTGCGTTGTGTCAGGATATTGACGCAGATCTCATGTCGAGGACTACCATGAACAAGTTTTTATTTGCCGCTGCATTGATCGTCAGTGGCCTGCTCGTTGGCTGTAATCAACTCACCCAATACACCATTACCGAACAAGAGATTAACCAGTCGCTTGCGAAACATAATAATTTCTCAAAAGATATCGGTTTGCCCGGCGTGGCTGATGCCCATATAGTTCTGACAAACCTGACCAGCCAAATTGGTCGCGAAGAGCCTAATAAGGTTACCCTAACCGGGGACGCCAATCTGGATATGAACTCTCTGTTCGGTAGCCAAAAAGCAACCATGAAACTGAAGCTGAAAGCGCTGCCTGTGTTTGATAAAGAGAAAGGCGCTATCTTCCTGAAAGAGATGGAAGTGGTCGACGCGACCGTGCAGCCGGAAAAAATGCAAACCGTGATGCAAACGTTACTTCCCTATTTGAATCAGGCATTACGCAATTACTTTAACCAGCAACCGGCTTACATCCTGCGCGAAGATGGCAGCAAAGGAGAAACAATGGCTAAAAAACTGGCAAAAGGCATTGAAGTGAAACCGGGTGAAATAGTCATTCCGTTCACTGATTAATCACGTGGGCGCATTTGCGCCCTTTATTTTTCGTGCAAAGGAAAACGTTTCCGCTTATCCTTTGTGTCCGGCAAAAACATCCCTTCAGCCGGAGCATAGAAATTAATGACTGCACCATCCCAGGTATTAAAGATCCGCCGCCCAGACGACTGGCACCTTCACCTCCGCGATGGCGACATGTTAAAAACTGTCGTGCCGTATACCAGCGAAACCTATGGTCGGGCCATCGTTATGCCCAATCTGGCACCGCCTGTAACCACAGTTGAGGCTGCAGTGGCTTATCGCCAACGTATTCTTGACGCCGTACCGGACGGACACGATTTCACCCCGCTGATGACCTGTTATTTAACAGACTCGCTGGACCCCAATGAGCTGGAGCGTGGATTTAACGAAGGTGTGTTCACCGCCGCAAAACTTTACCCTGCGAATGCCACCACCAACTCCAGCCACGGCGTGACGTCGGTTGAGGCGATCATGCCAGTACTTGAGCGCATGGAAAAAATCGGTATGCCGCTGCTAGTGCATGGCGAAGTGACCCATGCTGACATCGACATTTTTGACCGTGAAGCGCGCTTTATTGAGACGGTCATGGAGCCGCTGCGCCAGCGCCTGACCGCGCTGAAAGTCGTTTTCGAGCACATCACCACCAAAGATGCTGCCGACTATGTTCGTGACGGAAATGAACTATTGGCCGCCACCATTACTCCCCAGCATCTGATGTTTAACCGTAACCATATGCTGGTTGGCGGTGTGCGTCCGCATCTCTACTGTCTGCCGATCCTCAAACGCAATATTCACCAACAGGCACTGCGTGAGCTGGTCGCCAGTGGTTTTGATCGCGTTTTTCTCGGTACCGATTCCGCGCCACATGCGCGTCATCGTAAAGAGAGTAATTGCGGCTGTGCAGGTTGCTTTAATGCGCCAACGGCGCTGGGAAGTTACGCCACCGTATTTGAAGAGATGAATGCACTACAGCATTTTGAAGCATTCTGTTCTTTAAACGGGCCGAAATTCTATGGATTACCGGTCAATGAATCGTTTATTGAACTGATACGTGAAGAGCAGAAAATTGCTGAAAGCATCGCTCTGACAGACGACACGCTTGTTCCTTTCCTGGCTGGGGAAACTGTACGTTGGTCTGTTAAGCAATAAAAAACGTAGCCGCCTGTTGTCTTTAGATTATTTTACCTGTATAAATAACCAGTATATTCAACAGGGGGCTATTATGCGAATTGAAGTCACCATAGCGAAAACTTCTCCACTACCCACTGGCGCCATTGACGCTCTGGCGGGTGAACTTTCTCGCCGCATTCAGTATGCGTTTCCGGACAATGAAGGTCACGTATCGGTACGATATGCTGCGGCAAATAATTTATCGGTTATTGGTGCAACAAAAGAAGATAAACAGCGCATTAGCGAAATTCTACAAGAAACGTGGGAAAGCGCCGATGACTGGTTTGTTAGCGAATAATATGCAGTGATGTTTGTTTTTGCCGGGTCGCCCCGGCTTTTTTTATATATTAAGATTGTTCGTACAATTTTTACACTTCCTCAAAATAATTGCACAATATGCTAAAAAAATATGAATGACATGCTGTTTTATTGTTCATATAAATCTTAAAAGCAAAAAAATATCTCGCTCCCCCTTTAAAATTTCGGTGAATACCCATATTTATTGATATACTGAAGTTGCTTCAGATAAAAACGCATTGAACCTCGAATAACGTTGTCTAGTAACACGAATTAGGGGGCCATGATGGAAAAAAACAATGAAGTCATTCAGACTCATCCGCTCGTAGGGTGGGACATCAGCACCGTTGATAGCTATGATGCTCTGATGTTGCGTTTGCACTACCAGACCCCAAATAAGTCCGAGCAGGAAGGGACTGAAGTTGGTCAGACACTCTGGTTAACTACTGATGTTGCCAGACAATTTATTTCGATATTAGAAGCAGGAATCGCCAAAATTGAATCTGGTGATTTCCATGTCAATGAGTATCGTCGTCATTAACATGACATGACCATCCACCCAAAAGGCACCTTACCGGTGCCTTTACCATTTCTGGGTTGTATATCGTTTGTTACTTATTTACTCTGCTTAAACCATGAGAGCAGAGAGAAAAAAATGAAATACGATCTCATCATTATTGGCAGCGGTTCCGTAGGCGCTGCAGCCGGATATTATGCCACCCAGGCCGGTTTGAAAGTGCTGATGACCGACAGCCATATGCCACCACATCAACACGGCAGTCACCACGGAGATACGCGATTAATTCGCCATGCTTATGGCGAAGGCGAAAAGTATGTCCCGCTAGTGCTCCGTGCCCAAACCTTGTGGGATGAACTCTCCCGTCACAACGAAGAGGATCCTATTTTTGTGCGCTCAGGGGTTATCAACCTCGGCCCTGCCGACTCCAAGTTTCTCGCCAATGTCGCTCACAGCGCCAATCAATGGCAACTCAACGTCGAGGAGTTGGATGCACAAGCCATTATGTCTCGCTGGCCGGAAATACGCGTCCCTGACAACTATATCGGGCTATTTGAGGCCGACTCCGGTTTTTTACGCAGTGAGCTGGCGATTAAAACCTGGATCCAACTGGCGAATGAAGCGGGCTGCGCGCAACTGTTTAACTGTCCGGTCACCGCAATTCGTCATGACGATAACGGCGTAACTATTGAAACGGCGGACGGCGAATACCAGGCGAAGAAAGCGCTCGTCTGCGCTGGTACCTGGGTAAAAGAGCTGCTACCAGAACTACCCATCCAGCCCGTACGTAAAGTATTCGCCTGGTATCAGGCCGATGGCCGCTATAGCGTGAAGAATAAATTCCCGGCCTTTACCGGTGAATTGCCCAATGGCGATCAATACTACGGTTTTCCGGCGGAAAACGATGCTCTGAAGATTGGGAAACATAACGGTGGTCAGGAAATTCATTCAGCGGATGAACGTGTTCCGTTTGCGGAAATCGACAGTGACGGTTCCGAAGCGTTCCCATTCTTACGCAGTGTGTTGCCTGGTATCGGCTGCTGCCTGTATGGCGCTGCCTGCACCTATGATAATTCGCCTGATGAAGATTTTATTATCGATACCCTACCAGGACACGCTAATACGCTGCTGATTACCGGCCTGAGTGGGCATGGCTTTAAATTTGCTTCGGTATTAGGGGAAATAGCCGCTGACTTTGCGCAAGACAAAAAAATCGATTTTGATTTAACGCCATTCCGGCTTTCCCGCTTCCAATAATCATCATCACGGCCTCTAAATTGAGGCCGTTTTTACAGGAGCTTTTAATGCGTCGCCTGGTGAACTATCTCATCAATAATATTCGCGAACATCTCATGCTTTATCTTTTTCTCTGGGGGGTATTGGCGATTATGGATCTGATCTATGTGTTTTATTTTTAATCACCAGATGCTGACACAAACTGACAAAAATTTAATTTCCCTTTCATTTGGCGTGAAAAATTGAATAACCTTATTCCTGTCGCAACAGCATTCACCAGACATCCCTCCCCCTGAAACCACTAAACTTATGAAGGTTCTTTCATTATTAAATCAAAATTATTGAAATAAAAATAAATATCATTCGGATTGTTGTTTTTAAGTTGCAATTCATCTCATGACAGGCCATTTTCATTGCCTCGTGAATATGTTCTGGATGCAGTTATGCAATTCATAAATTCCCCTCAACGCTATGGTGTTATTTCTGCCGCTTTACATTGGCTGACGGCAATTATTGTCTATGGCATGTTTGCTTTAGGTTTGTGGATGGTAACGTTAAGTTATTACGACGGTTGGTATCACAAAGCGCCAGAGTTGCATAAAAGCATCGGTATTTTGTTAATGATGGGGCTGGTTATTCGCGTTCTCTGGCGTTTGATTTCTCCTCCGCCAGGTCCACTGAAAAGCTATTCCCCCGGTATACGTTACGGAGCGAAAGCAGGCCATCTGGCTCTTTATCTTTTGCTCTTTGCTATTGGCATGAGCGGCTACCTTATCTCGACCGCCGATGGCAAACCCATCAGCATCTTTGGTTGGTTTGAAATCCCCGCAACGCTTGCCGACGCCGGCACGCAAGCTGACTTAGCAGGAGCGCTACATTTCTGGTTTGCCTGGAGTGTCGTCGTCCTGTCAGTTATGCACGGATTTATGGCACTGAAACATCATTTCATCGATAAAGACGACACTCTGAAGCGCATGCTGGGAAAGTCGTCATCTGACTATGGAGTATAAAAAATGAAAAAAAGCCTGCTTGGTTTAACCTTCGCTTCCCTGTTGTTCTCTGCCGGTTCAGCTATCGCTGCCGATTACAAAATTGACAAAGAAGGCCAGCACGCCTTTGTCAATTTCCGCATTCAACATCTGGGCTACAGCTGGGTTTACGGCACTTTTAAAGATTTCGACGGTACTTTTACGTTTGATGAAAAGAATCCAGCTGCCGATAAAGTTAATGTCACCATTAACACCACCAGCGTGGATACCAACCATGCCGAGCGCGATAAACATCTGCGCAGCGCGGATTTCCTCAACACAGCAAAATATCCGCAGGCAACCTTTACATCCACTAGCGTAAAGAAAGACGGTGACGAGCTGGATATCACAGGTGATCTGACACTGAATGGCGTAACTAAACCAGTAACGCTGGAAGCGAAGTTGATTGGTCAGGGCGATGATCCGTGGGGCGGTAAACGTGCAGGCTTCGAAGCTGAAGGTAAAATTAAGCTGAAAGACTTCAATATCAAGTCAGATTTAGGTCCGGCCTCTCAGGAAGTTGATCTGATTATTTCGGTGGAAGGTGTACAGCAGAAATAATGCTGAAATGTTGCCGGATGACGCGCATCCGGCAATGATGTTTATTCCGCAGGATCAGGTATGCCCAGTGTCGTGTTCAGGCGCCCCCGCGACTTATTAAAGATTTTATTGCCATTTTCTCGCCCGGCTCGACGGCGTCGCTGTTCTTCTGGCGATAACGCGCTCTCTTCGCAGCAAATCTCACTACAACAACCCTTGAATTTCTCAGCACACGTAGGACACTGGATAAACAGCAAATGACAGCCATCATTTTTACAGTTGGTATGGCTGTCGCATGGCGTGCCGCACTGATGGCAATGCGCAATAATTTCATCAGAGATGCGCTCCCCCATCCGTTCGTCAAAAACGAAATTTTTGCCAATAAAACGCACTGGTAAGCCTTGCTCGCGCGCCTTACGGGCGTATTCAATAATGCCGCCTTCAATATGCCAGACTTTATTAAAGCCGTTATGCTTCATCCATGCACTGGCCTTTTCGCAACGAATGCCACCAGTACAGTACATAACGATTTTTTTATCTTTATGCGTCTGCATCATCTCAACCGCTTTCGGTAGTTGTTCACGAAAGGTATCAGCAGGAATTTCCAGCGCATTTTCGAAATGACCGACTTCATATTCATAGTGGTTGCGCATGTCGATAAACAGCGCATCGGGATCATCAAGCATGGCATTCACTTCCGCTGCTTGCAGATATTCTCCGACATTTGTGGCGTCAAATTGAGGATCGTCAATCCCGTCGGCGACAATACGCTCGCGGACCTTCATGCGCAGCACCCAGAAGGATTTTCCGTCATCATCCAACGCGATATTCAGGCGTAAACCCTCTAACGCAGGATCAAAAGCATAAAGCTGTGCGCGAAATGTCTCGACGTTGCTCGCGGGTACACTAATTTGCGCGTTGATCCCCTCATGTGCCAGATAGACCCGGCCAAAAACATTCAACGAGGCAAATAGCTGATATAAAGCATCGCGGGTCACTTTAGGATCGGCAATATGGAAATATTTATAAAACGAAATGGTGGTGCGCGGTTCACTCTCGGCCAGCATTTTGGCTTTCAGTGCGTCATTGGAAATGCGGTTATGTAACACTGGCATGGTGTACGGTTCCTGCGAGGTGGGAAAGTAAAATCCGGCGCATGATATAGCAATAATCGCAAATTAACATCCACACATTTTACGCTACATTTACACATTAAAAATTATTAATAGTTTACATGCGCGGCATTTTTGCCCAGTCTTCAGCCTCAAATTTTGGTTGAGGGCGAAAAAATGCAACAATACATACAATTGCCCGTATAGGTTGAAAGACAGGATTGATATGACGAATCTACCCAAGTTCTCCACCGCACTGCTTCATCCGCGTTATTGGTTAACCTGGTTGGGTATTGGCGTACTTTGGTTGGTCGTGCAATTGCCCTACCCGATTATCTATTGCCTCGGCTGTGTAACAGGACGACTGGCGTTACGTTTTATGAAGCGACGCGCCAAAATTGTGCATCGCAACCTGGAACTGTGCTTCCCGGAAATGAGCGAACAAGAGCGCCAGCAGATGGTGATTAAGAATTTTGAATCCGTTGGTATGGGACTGATGGAAACCGGCATGGCGTGGTTCTGGCCAGAAAGTCGGGTTGCTCGCTGGACGGAAGTCATCGGCATGGAACATATTCGTGACGTACAGGCGCAAAAGCGTGGCATCCTGTTAGTTGGCATCCATTTTCTGACGCTGGAACTCGGTGCACGACAATTTGGAATGCAGGAGCCGGGCATCGGGGTTTATCGCCCGAATGACAACCCATTAATCGACTGGCTGCAAACCTGGGGCCGCCTGCGTTCGAATAAATCGATGCTCGACCGCAAAGATTTAAAAGGGATGATTAAAGCACTGAAAAAAGGTGAAGTCGTTTGGTATGCGCCGGATCACGATTACGGTCCACGCTCGAGCGTTTTTGTGCCGTTGTTCGCCGTTGAGCAGGCGGCAACCACAAGCGGTACCTGGATGTTGGCACGGATGTCCGGCGCATGTCTGGTGCCTTTTGTCCCTCGTCGTAAGCCGGACGGCAAAGGTTATCAGTTGATCATGCTGCCGCCAGAGTGTTCACCGCCACTGGATAACGCTGAAACCACCGCCGCGTGGATGAACAAAGTGGTCGAAAAATGCATCATGATGGCGCCTGAACAGTACATGTGGCTGCATCGCCGCTTCAAAACGCGCCCGGAAGGCGTTCCTTCACGTTACTAATCTTCTTTATGCCGGATAAGATGCGCAGCATCGCATCCGGCACATCAGCATCAAATCCCCTGATTTAGCGATAAAAGCTCTCTGCATTGCGTCACTTATAAGTCAGGCGCATAATTAGTGTGCTTATCTTTTATTCTCTTGTTCACCGCGCCCTGGCGCACCAACAGCGGATTGCTATGTCACCCTGTGAAAATGACACTCCCATAAACTGGAAACGAAACCTGCTCGTTGCCTGGCTTGGCTGTTTTCTTACCGGCGCCGCCTTCAGTCTGGTAATGCCGTTCTTACCCCTCTACGTTGAGCAACTTGGCGTTACGGGCCATTCGGCACTAAATATGTGGTCAGGGATTGTCTTCAGTATTACTTTTCTATTTTCCGCTATTGCTTCTCCGTTCTGGGGAGGACTTGCTGACCGCAAAGGTCGAAAAATTATGCTCCTGCGCTCTGCCCTCGGGATGGGCATCGTGATGGTGCTAATGGGAGTTGTGCAAAATATCTGGCAATTTCTGATCCTACGAGCATTGCTGGGTCTGCTCGGTGGATTTGTCCCTAATGCCAACGCGCTAATCGCCACTCAGGTCCCGCGCAATAAAAGCGGCTGGGCGCTGGGTACGCTCTCTACCGGTGGGGTTAGCGGCGCACTGCTCGGCCCCATGGCTGGTGGCTTGCTCGCCGATAACTACGGCTTACGTCCGGTATTTTTTATTACCGCCAGTGTGCTAATACTCTGCTTTTTCGTCACCCTGTTTTGTATCAAAGAGAAATTCCAGCCAGTCAGCAAAAAAGAGATGCTGCACATGCGGGAAGTCGTGACATCGCTTAAAAACCCGAAGCTGGTACTTAGCCTGTTTGTCACAACATTAATCATCCAGGTCGCCACCGGTTCAATCGCGCCAATCCTGACACTCTATGTCCGCGAACTGGCGGGGAATGTCAGTAATGTTGCTTTTATCAGTGGCATGATTGCCTCGGTCCCCGGCGTGGCTGCGCTACTTAGCGCGCCACGACTTGGCAAACTGGGGGATCGTATCGGGCCAGAGAAGATCCTGATAACGGCGCTGCTCTTTTCTGTGCTGCTGTTAATCCCTATGTCTTACGTCCAGACACCATTCCAACTGGGGATTTTACGCTTTTTACTCGGGGCCGCCGATGGCGCGTTACTCCCCGCGGTACAAACGTTACTGGTCTATAACTCAACAAATCAAATCGCCGGGCGAATTTTCAGCTATAACCAGTCATTTCGCGATATTGGCAACGTTACGGGACCATTGATGGGCGCGGCTATCTCGGCAAACTATGGTTTCCGTGCAGTGTTTCTGGTGACCGCCGGAGTGGTGTTGTTTAACGCGGTTTATTCCTGGAACAGTTTGCGTCGCCGCCGATTGCCCCAAGTGACAGGCTGATTTTTCGCCTTTCATACTTGCAAAAGCGCATAATCAGCTATTCTTTCCCTGAATACATCATCAAATCAAAGGGAGAATCGTGATGACTATGTACGCAACGCTTGAAGAAGCCATTGATGCCGCACGCGAAGAATTTCTTGCTGACACCCCCGGAATCGATGCAGATGAAGCAAATGTGCAACAGTTCAATGTCCAGAAATACATTCTGCAAGATGGTGACATTATGTGGCAGGTTGAGTTTTTCGCTGATGAAGGCGAAGAAGGTGAATGTCTGCCAATGTTCAGCGGTGAAGCTGCACAAAGCGTCTTTGACGGCGATTATGATGAAATTGAAATTCGCCAGGAATGGCAGGAAGAAAATACGCTGCATGAATGGGACGAAGGCGAATTTCAGCTTGAGCCGCCACTGGATACTGAAGAAGGACGCGCTGCCGCCGATGAATGGGATGAGCGTTAATGACTCATTCATATGGCCCATGTTGAATATCAATGGGCAGCAGTAAGGTATCGAAGACGAGGGAGAATGGCAGATCGAGGATCGTAACATAGCGCCACGCGGAGTCACGAACATCCCATTGCACCCCGGGATAATATTGGTTGCCATGCCCCTGCCCCGGTATAGTGCGGCTAATGATGCTGCCACAGCCACTCAGTAAGGTAACCATGATGCCTACCACAATGAAACGCATTTGATACCTCTTTCCTAAAAAAATACCGGCATTACGCCGGTATTTTTATTGGCTCGTTGTTTTTGCCGGATGCGGCGTGAACGCCTTATCCGACCTACAAAATCTTGCAAACTCAATATATTGCAGGAACGATGTAGGCCTGATAAGCGTAGCGCATCAGGCAACTACGTTTTTATTGCGAAGCCGCAGCCGGGTTACGCAATGCCTGTGGGTTCAGCTTTATCCCTTCGTAGTAACTCACCCATGAAGAATATTTCTCTGGAGAGTTCCATACGCGGAAATGCAAACGTGCCATCGTTACCGGGTCGCTCAAAAGCACCAGACGACGATCGCGATTCAGCTTCTCTGGCGTCTCGTTAAGCGCCTGTTCAACGTGGCGGTCACGGGCGATTTCCAGCACCTTACTGGCGCGGTGACGCGCGGTCGCCATTGCCGTTGCCAGGGCGTTAAACGACGGGTTAAACACCGCGTGCATAAAGCCATCGTCGAGAGAACGCTGACGGTTCATCTCAAGGAAACGGTCGGTATCGACCAGCACCTGCGGCGGTGAATACTCTTCTGGGATCAGGAACAGTTTCCAGCGTTTAGTACGCAGCCCCACGGTCGTACGACTGGAGATCACCGAAACAAACGGTGACAGGATCAGCGAGAAAACAATCGGCGCCAGCCAGAACAGGAATCTCAGATCCAGCCATGCCATGCCAACCGCCCACACCAGACCCAGTAACAGTTGCGAGCCGTGGCGTTTAAACGCTTCTCCCCAGGAAGTGGAGTCATCATCACGTTGCGGTGAATTCCACACCACTTCCCAGCCGAGGAAGGCGCTGACCACAAATACCGTATGGAACAGCATGCGCACCGGCGCCAGCAGTACGGAGAACAGCACTTCCAGCAGCAGCGACAAGGTGACGCGCCAGAAGCCACCATACTCTTTAGTCCCTTTGCACCAGATGAGCAAAATACTCAACAATTTTGGCAGGAACAGCAGCACCATTGTTGAGGCAAACAGTGCAATTGCCAGTTCAGGACGCCATTGCGGCCACACCGGGAACAACTGCCGTGGTTGCAGGAAATATTGCGGTTCGGTCAACGCATGTACTACCTGTAATGCGGTCGAGAGCGCGAGGAACATAAACCACAGCGGTGCAGAGAGATATGACATCACCCCCGTCAGGAACACCGCACGGTGTACCGGGTGCATCCCTTTAACCAGGAACAGGCGGAAGTTCATCAGGTTGCCATGACACCAGCGACGGTCACGCTTTAGCTCATCCAGCAAGTTTGGCGGCAACTCTTCATAAGAGCCCGGGAGATCGTACGCAATCCATACTCCCCAGCCTGCGCGGCGCATCAGAGCGGCTTCTACAAAGTCGTGCGACAGGATTGAACCGGCAAAAGAACCTTCCCCCGGCAACGGCGCCAGCGCGCAGTGCTCGATAAACGGTTTCACGCGGATAATCGCGTTATGCCCCCAGTAGTGCGACTCGCCGAGTTGCCAGAAGTGCAAACCGGCCGTGAACAATGGCCCATAAACACGGGTCGCAAACTGCTGGCAGCGCGCGTACAGCGTATTCATACCAGATGCTTTCGGCGAAGACTGGATAATCCCGGCGTTCGGGTTGGCTTCCATCAGGCGCACCAGGCCGCACAAGCAATCACCGGTCATCACTGAATCGGCATCCAGCACCACCATGTAGCTGTACTGACTGCCCCAGCGACGGCAGAAGTCATCGATATTACCGCTTTTACGCTTTACACGACGGCGGCGGCGGCGATAGAAAATCTGCCCTTCGCCGCCGACTTCAGCGATAAGCTCCATCCAGGCTTTTTGCTCTGCGACGCAGATATCCGGGTTGTAACTATCACTCAGAATGTAAACATCAAAGTGTTTAGCATTGCCGGTGGCTTTTACCGATTCCCACGTTGCACGCAAGCCTGCAAAGACGCGACTCACGTCTTCATTACAGATGGGCATGATCAATGCCGTACGATGCTCCGGGTTTAGCGGTTCATCGCCAACAGTCGACGCAGAAATACTGTATTTATCGCGACCAATGAGCAGTTGCAGGAATCCCATCAGCGCGGTCCAGAAACCGGCAGACACCCAGCAGAAAAGAACAGCAAAGAGGATCAGAATGCCGGTCTGCAACATATAAGGCAGGAGCTGCATAAAGGAAACCCACAGATCCTGATCGACCATATCAACCGGATTAATAAACGCCCACCCCTGATACGGCAGGATCGTCTTCATATACCAGGTGGCGACCACGGTTTGCGCCAGTGTCAGAATAAGCAGGATATAACGACGGATTGTCCCGACGGTACGCCACTTTTGCTCGCTTTCCTGTTCTTCTTTGGTCAACCGAGCCAGATAGCGCGGTGTCACATCGCGCCCGCGCAGACGATCCCAGAATCGCCCTACCGGGTTAGTTCGCCACGGATCGGGAAACATAGAGGAGCGTTTTGCTTTCGGCATTGCCTGAAGCTGATCGCGTCCTTCGTCGTCTTTAATTAACTGTCCATCAGCCAGCGAATCCGGCCAGGCTTGTTCAAGACGAGCCTTCACCGACCCTTGCGGGGAGTCATCCTCCCGCGCCCAGGTGCGGTGCTCGGCATCCAGCGCCTGATGAACGGCGCGGATATCGGTCTTCGGCAATGCCGCTTTCTCGCTTGCGGAGATGGGCATTGCGTCAATGTACTCAGTTGTTTTATTCATTGGCAGGTAACTGGTAGCTCCAGGTTTCACTCAACGTCTGATCGGCATTCACCAGCGCAGCACGCATTTCAGTGGTTTTCTTGGCATCTTTCACTTTCACGCGCATTACCAGACGCCAGCCTTTGGTGACCGGGTTATAACGTACTGTACTCTCTACAATCTCACCATTATCGCCAATACTGGTTTGTGCGGTGACTGGCGTATCCACTGGCAGCTTTTTCATTTCTGGACCAGTAAAATCGACCACAAAAGCGATAGTACCGTCAGGTTGACGAATCAGGTTTGATTGTTTCACATCCCCCGTTGAGCGACGCGTCTGCTGTACCCAGGCGTTATCTGGCGCATGCAATTTGTCTTCGTCCCGGCTGAAAGTGATGGTGTATTTAAAGTTCATCTCTTTACCTGGTTCCGGCAGCTGATCCGGCGTCCAGTAAGCGACGATGTTATCGTTAGTTTCATCGTTAGTCGGAATTTCTACCAACTCAACGCTACCTTTGCCCCACTCCCCTTTCGGTGTTACCCAGGCGCTTGGACGCAGATCGTAACGGTCGTCGAGATCTTCGAAACGAGAGAAGTCGCGGCCACGCTGTAACAGACCAAACCCTTGCGGATTCTCCATAGAGAAGCTGCTAACCGCCAGATGTTTCGGGTTATTCAGCGGACGCCAGATCCACTCACCGTTACCGGCATGGATAGACAAGCCGTTTGAGTCGTGCAATTCCGGACGATAGTTATTTGCCGGAGACGGCTGGTTCGGGCCGAACAGGAACATACTGGTTAGCGGCGCAACGCCCAGTTTGCCGACTTTATCGCGCAGATAAATTTTAGACTGCACATCAACAACCGTGTCACGTCCCGGCATAACCACAAACTTGTAAGCGCCTGTCGCACGCGGCGAGTCAAGCAATGCATAAATGGTTAAACGTTTATCAGTCGGTTTTGGGCGCTCGATCCAGAACTCTTTGAAGCGCGGAAATTCTTCACCGGATGGCAACGCGGTATCAATTGCCAGGCCGCGGGCAGACAGGCCATAAACCTGACCTGCGCCAATCACGCGGAAATAGCTGGCCCCGAGCATGCTGACGATTTCATCGTTTTTATCTTTGCTGTTGATCGGGTAAAGCACTTTAAAACCGGCAAAACCAAGGTCTTTTACCGTGTCTTTGTCATGCTGAACATCGCCGAATGTAAAATAATCCGGGCTGTATTTGATTCTTTTTACTGCCGTTGCAGTAACTTCATTGATTTTGACCGGCGTGTCGAAGTACATACCCTGATGGTAGAACTCGAGCTTGAATGGGGTCTTCAGATTGTTCCAGTAGGCTTTGTCATGATTAAACTGGATCTGCTGATAGTCCGCGTATTTCATGTCGCGGAAAACGGAGGGCAAGTTACTTTTAGGCGCCTCATAGCCTTTCCCGGCTAAGGATTGAGCTTGCTTTGCGACATCGTCAATGCTGAAGGCCCAGCTTGATGATGTATACAGGGTTAACATTACTGCAGCACTCAACCAACGCATTTTCATCATTTGTAGTTTATGTTTCATAATAAGTAAGCACTTCCCCCTTTGTGTGCTTATATCGATCCGATCTATTTTAATGGATAACCAGCCATTCCGACAACAGAATCCCGGTATTATTCAGCGTGCCGGCTCATTGATTAAGCACCTGATTGCAACCGTTTTCACTTTCCGTGCTTCTCCTAAAGACAGAAGCAGCGAGTTCGTGTAGGGTTTGCCAGCAAATTTATTTATCAACCGTCTTACAGACGCTTCCATTTTGGTTAGTGGTAGTGGCTATGCCGCGTAAAAAACACCCGTGAAGTCTGTGCCAGATGCGCCAGACCGATGTAGTTATGGCAAAAGCCTAAAGACATTACCCGGCAGGGATAAGACGAAAAATCCGAGATTAGTTAACCATATATGAATCCAGTACCCGCGCAGCGTGAATATTTCCTCGACTCCATCCGCGCCTGGTTGATGTTGTTAGGGATCCCTTTTCATATTTCTTTAATCTATTCAAGCCACACCTGGCATGTGAACAGCGCAGAGCCGTCCTGGTGGCTGACACTTTTTAACGATTTCATCCACTCGTTCCGCATGCAGGTATTCTTCGTTATTTCTGGTTATTTTTCCTACATGCTTTTTTTACGCTACCCATTGAAAAAATGGTGGAAAGTTCGCGTCGAACGCGTGGGGATCCCGATGTTAACGGCCATTCCTCTGCTGACTTTGCCGCAATTCATTATGCTACAGTATGTCAAAGGCAAAGCAGAAAGCTGGCCCGGCCTGTCATTGTATGACAAGTATAATACACTGGCCTGGGAATTAATTTCGCACCTGTGGTTTTTACTGGTATTGGTGGTCATGACGACGCTTTGCATATGGATATTTAAGCGTATTAAAAATAATTTAGATAATTCTGGTAACAAAAATAAAAAATTCTCAATGGCTAAACTATCAGTGATCTTCTTATGCCTCGGCATCGGCTATGCGGCAATAAGAAGAACGCTCTTTATCGTTTACCCGCCTATTTTAAGCGATGGCATGTTCAATTTTATTTTCATGCAGACGCTGTTTTATATGCCGTTTTTTATCCTTGGTGCATTAGCTTTTATTTTCCCTAATCTTAAAGCCTTGTTTACCACACCTTCTCGTGGTTGCACGCTCGCTGCAGCAATGGCATTTGTCGCATATTTGCTCAATCAACGTTACGGTAGCGGCGATGCCTGGATGTATGAAACCGAGTCGGTGATCACGATGGTACTCGGCCTGTGGATGGTGAATGTGGTTTTCTCCTTTGGCCACCGCCTGCTCAATTTCCAGTCGGCTCGGGTAACCTATTTTGTAAACGCATCGCTGTTTATTTATCTGGTTCACCACCCTTTAACGCTCTTTTTTGGTGCGTATATCACGCCCCATATCACGTCAAACCTGCTGGGATTCCTCTGTGGCCTGATATTCGTGATAGGGATTGCGATAATTCTGTATGAAATTCATTTACGCATTCCATTGTTTAAGTTTTTGTTCTCCGGAAAACCGGCCATTAAGCGCGAGAATGATAAAGCGCCAGCCCGCTAAGTCACGTTTACAATAACCATTCAACGGGTAATATTGACGCCAGTCTGACCAAAACCCGCTTCAAGAAACTGGTTGCGGGTTCTTTTTTGAGAATCATTTCTTCCTTCCCGTGGCGATCGACCCAGTTAATCCGTCCCCACCGATCTAAACGCAACTGCCAGGCCGCATCATACTGACTCTGAATAAAGCGTTTATCGATCAGCTGCGCCAGCGTTTTGCTCTCTATTACCAGGCCCATTTCAGTGTTGAGTAATGTTGAACGCGGGTCGAAATTGAATGAACCAATAAACACAATTTTGCCATCAATACTGAAGGTCTTGGCATGCAGACTGGCCCCGGAATTCCCGGTTATTCCACGGTCGTGCAATGTACCTGGTTGTTCCCGCGTTGGCTTCAGTTCATAGAGTTCCACGCCATAACGGAGCAATTTTTTGCGCCAGCGTGCGTAGCCAGCATGCACCACAGCGACATCATTAGCGGCAAGTGAGTTGGTTAAGATCGCTATCTTTACCCCTTTTCTTACCATCCGTAACAGTTGCGCCACACCTGCACGCGTCGGCACAAAATAAGAAGAGATAATATCAATCCGCTCGCCGGGTGACCCCATGATATCGAACAGACGCTGCGGCAGAAGGGAATGGCGTTTTGCTTTACCCTCCCCTTTCGCTGGATCATCACTTAATAAACGCGTTTTTGCCCAAATAAGCGGTAACGTACCCTCAACGAGTTGATTCATAAAAGGGCTGGATCCCAGTTTACGCAAATAGCGATGTGTAATGCTGTCATTATGCCAGGATGCGGGTAGCTCAATACGATCAGCCATTTCACCTTCAGGTACATCCAGAACATGCTGCAAGGAGGAAACTGATTTGCAATACCAGTAGCGGGCGAAATCATCAGCGACGTCCTCAACAACTGGCCCGATTGCCAGGACATCTAAATCTGAAAAAAGTGGCTCTTCTCCTGCACCAAAATAGGCATCGCCAACGTTGCGCCCACCCACCAGCGTCACCACGCCATCGACGGTAAAGCTCTTATTGTGCATACGTCGATTGAGACGAGAAAAATCGGTGATATAACCAAGCGGACGTAACAGGCGAAAAGAGAAAGGATTGAAAAGTCGAACTTCAATCCGCGGATGACTATCGAGCAAGCGTAAAATGCCATCAAGTCCGGGTGTATTGTTGTCATCAAGCAACAAACGAACGCGAACGCCACGCTTCGCGGCGGCTAACAGAGCCGAAAACAGCAATCGCCCCGACATATCGTCCTGCCAGATGTAATACTGAACATCCAGCGTATGTTCCGCCATTTCGGCCAGGCGGTAACGTGCGGCAAACGCATCCAGACCTTTATCAAGGGGGAAAATGCCGCACAGTCCTGGATGTTGCGAACACAAGGGCAACACCGCGCTCGCCAGCCGAGGCAAATCATTCATCTCCTTGTTGGGTAAGGAGTCTTTCGTAGAGATGGGCGTTTTCTTCATCATAACAGACAAAGTATACCTGCTCGGGTAAAGCGTGACGGGTAATAAATTCCGAAACGGTTTTTACTGCTATTTCAGCCGCTGCAGCGCGTGGGTATCCATAAACACCCGTACTAATGGCAGGAAAAGCTACCGATGTATAACTGTTCGCCGCCACCAGTCGCAGGCTATTGAGATAGGCATCCTGCAATAGCTGATCTTCATTTTGTTCTCCGCCGCGCCACACTGGTCCAACGGTATGTACAACAGCTTTGGCGGGGAGATCGCCTGCAAGGGTAATTACTGCGTGTCCCGTAGGGCAATCACCCTGCTGTTGTCTGACTTTTAAACAGGCATCCAGCAGCGCCGGACCGGCAGCGCGATGTATAGCGCCATCGACGCCCCCTCCCCCCATCAATGATGGATTTGCCGCATTAACAATCACATCAACGGCCAGTTTGGTAATATCGCCCTGTACAACATGAATACGCGATTTCATAACGCCTCCTTACACCATCTTGTTTCTTAAGTGTACAGCAGGGTTTTTAGCGAAATCGCATTTTTCTTGTCAGCAACGTGAGTGATTCAGAAACTTAGTTATATTCGATGTTCATCACAGCCAGCTTTTTCTGCTTATCAAGATACTGCACTTTTACTGAGGCAATTTGCGCATTTTTGACTTTGCCACTCATTAGCTCTTTGCTGGAATAAGTTTTGCTCTGTACAGGGCCATTTTGCATACAGGTCATTTCAACGGGCGTTTGCAGAGAGCTCACTTCACACGCGGGCTCCACGATTTGACCATGAAAATGAATCACGCCACCTTGCGCATTGCTTTCCGCTGTTGCAAAGAAAGGACAAACCAGACTACCGAGCATAAGAGAGTTTAAAAAAGGTCTGAACATTTATTCTATTTCCTCAATGATTAGTCATCCTTGAGGGGTGGTGTTATCCATACTTTCAGATTGGCCGATTCGCAGCAAACCATTCTCTCCAGATTCATCTTATGCCCGATATTTCAAAGAATTAAGACTTTTCTGAAGAAGACGGCCATTGTTGTGATAAATGAAGTGACTGTCCATCAGAAACAGTAACAACTATTTTCACCCGATCGTCCGGGGAAATATTTAAACTCAACTTCGTCAAGGCAATGGGTTGATTAGCGGGCAATGAGAGGGTCTTTTCTTGTTTGGTCTGGCTTTGGCCTGAACTGCCTTCACGCAGAGACAATATTTGCACCCGGCACAGGCATGATTGCGTCAGAGTAACTTCAGGAATAATGGTGTACATGTCACCTTGCTGGGTTGTATTAAAGGTTATCTGGCTGGAAAGCGCCGCGAGAAGTAATAACGCGTTCATACTATTCTCCCGAAAAAAAACAGGGCTTACGCCCTGTTTCTGTCATACAAATTCTGTATTAGTACTGATGAGCGGTCGCGTTGTTACCAAAGCCAACCTGAGTTACGTTGACGCTGGAGTTAGATGCAGTCTGGTCAACTGCTGCACCGTTGCCACCACCGAACTGTTTAACAGTCATTTCAGAGTTCTTACCGTTCCACTGATCAAGAGTGGCGCTGTTACCGAAGCCACGCTGGGTCAGTTCAATTGAGCTGTCATCAGAACCTTGTCCAACATCTGCGCCGTTACCGCCGCCGTGCTGGGTAATCGTCAGGTCAGAGTTGCGGGCATCAGCCTGCAATGCAACAGCAGAGTTACCGCCACCGTGCTGGTAAATATTCAGCTCTGAATTCGGACCGCTGTTATTGCCGCCGCCACCGTGGTTGCCGCCGCCGCCGCCGTACTGAGGAATAGAACCTGCCAGAGCGCTACCAGAGAATACGATTGCTGCAATTGCTGCTACTTTTAAAAGTTTCATGTAAAACCCCCATCGGATTGATTTAAAAGTCGAATGGAAATTAACGCTGTGTTACGCGAATAGCCATTTGCGACTGTCTCTGCACTACAATTGCCGTTTTTTGAGTACCATGCTGCGTAATATTTGCTTTATTACCAGAACCTTTCTGGATAATCATTGCAGTATTACCATATGCGCCTTGCGAAATACTGGCATCGTTGGCATTGCCCGCCTGATCAATATACGCAAGGTTATAATCTCCTGTCTGGTCAATCCTTGCCCGGTTGTTATTACCATCTTGCGAAACAACCGACAAAAGTTTAGAGCCTCCCTGCCGTAACTGTGCACTATTATTAGCGCCAGCTTGACCAATTATGGCTGCCTGATTAAATGAAGACTTACTCAATTCATTTACCGCAAAGTTATACTCTGAATTAGCTAAATCATAACCTGCCGCGGCTGCAATCCCAGGCGCACCCAGTACTGTTAACATCATAAATAACAATCTGTTTTTCATGTTGTCACCCTGGACCTGGTCGTACATTTAAGAAATTTAAATCATTTCAACTTGGTTGTTAACGCAAACCGTTTTTTGTTAACGCTGCGTTACGATGGAAAGTATGTCTGCGGAAATATTTTTAATAACTCACCCGCGCGTTGTATTTTTCTTTTTTTACTCATGCCAAAGTATTAAAACTCGCGTAAATACGCTGTTATTTACGCAAAAATTATTTTGTTTGCTTTTGAACCTTCGTTTTTTGACCGCGAAAATTCGACAAACTATCTCTTCCCATGATTCACGAAGACTCCTTCGATATGTTTGCCTGACAAGCCGTCACAAACATCGTCTTTTTGCAGCAAAAATTTGTCCATGAAGAGATTCTGAAAATACAGACAATTTTAGCGCAACAAAAGGACCAGAAATAAATAAATATTATTAAATTAATCATTCAGTTACGTATATTTGTATGACTTTTCAAAATTGTGCAATAAAAGCTATATGTACAACTTTTCTATCATTACCAGACTTAATGATTCCTTAATTTTAACGATTTTAAATACCGTGTTACATCCTGTTACACGTTTAACACTTGATTTAAGATTTGTAATGGCTAGATTGAAATCAGATGTAATCCATTAGTTTTATTTTTTACCCATTTAGGGTTGATTTATTACTACACACAGCAGTGCAACATCTGTCAGTACTTCTGGTGCCTTTATTGAATAAAGGCAGCTGTCAGGTGTGCGATTAATAAAAAGAGCGGGGTTTCATCATGTTTAATGAAGTCCATAGTATTCATGGTCATACATTACTGTTAATCACTAAACCTTCATTGCAGGCGACTGCGTTATTGCAGCATTTAAAACAATCGCTGGCAATCACAGGAAAACTACATAACATTCAACGTTCTCTGGACGATATATCTTCTGGCTGCATTATTCTGTTGGATATGATGGAAGCAGATAAAAAACTCATCCATTACTGGCAGGATACATTAAGCAGAAAACACAACAACATCAAAACACTGTTGTTAAATACTCCAGACGATTACCCGTACCGCGACATTGAAAACTGGCCTCATATCAACGGTGTTTTTTACGCCATGGAGGATCAAGAACGCGTCATCAATGGGTTGCAAGGCGTCTTACGCGGGGAATGCTACTTTACGCAAAAACTTGCCAGCTATCTGATCACACATTCAGGTAACTATCGTTATAACAGCACGGAATCTGCCCTCCTTACTCATAGGGAAAAAGAGATCCTTAATAAACTGCGTATCGGCGCCTCCAATAACGAGATTGCTCGTTCGCTGTTCATCAGCGAAAATACGGTTAAAACGCATCTTTATAATCTTTTCAAGAAGATAGCAGTCAAAAACCGGACTCAAGCAGTCTCATGGGCAAACGATAACCTCAGGCGATAAAGCCATGAAACGTTATTTATGCTGGATTGTCGCAGCGAATATTCTCTTCGCTGCCGGGAATGCTCACGCCGTAGAGGTAGAAGTACCGGGATTGTTAACTGACCATACTGTTTCATCCATTGGACACGATTTTTATCGTGCCTTTAGTGATAAATGGGAAAGTAGCTATACCGGGAACTTGACGATTAATGAAAGACCCAGTGCACGATGGGGAAGCTGGATCACCATAACGGTAAATCAGGACGTTATTTTCCAGACATTTTTATTCCCATTGAAAAGAGACTTCGAGAAAACTGTTGTCTTTGCACTGGCACAAACTGAAGAAGCACTGAACCGTCGACAGATTAGTCAGGCTTTACTGAGTACGGGCGATTTAGCGCCTGATGAATTTTAAATTAAATTGTCCGGAGGCTGCAATGCGTGTCAAACATGCAGTAATTCTACTCATGCTAATTTCGCCAATAAGTTGGGCCGGGAATATGACCTTCCAGTTCCGCAATCCTAATTTTGGTGGCAACCCCAATAATGGTGCTTTTTTACTAAACAGCGCCCAGGCACAGAACTCGTATAAAGACCCAAGTTATGATGATGACTTTGGTATTGAAACGCCCTCGGCGTTAGATAACTTCACCCAAGCCATTCAGTCACAAATATTAGGTGGGCTGTTGACAAATATTAATACGGGTCAGCCAGGACGAATGGTGACTAACGAATATATTGTCGATATTGCCAACCGGGATGGTCAGCTGCAACTGAACGTAACCGATCGTAAAACGGGTCAAACGTCCACGATTCAGGTTTCGGGATTACAAAATAACTCAACCGATTTTTAAGCCCCAGCTTTGTAAGGAAAATAATATGCAGCGCTTATTTGTTTTGGTTGCAGTCATGTTGCTGAGTGGATGCTTAACAGCACCACCAAAAGAAGCCGCCAAGCCGACATTAATGCCTCGAGCTCAAAGCTACAAAGATTTAACCCATTTGCCTTCGCCAACGGGCAAAATCTTTGTTTCGGTATACAACATCCAGGATGAAACTGGACAATTTAAACCTTATCCGGCTAGTAACTTCTCCACCGCAGTTCCGCAAAGCGCGACCGCAATGCTGGTCACCGCATTGAAAGATTCGCGTTGGTTTGTACCGCTGGAGCGTCAGGGCCTACAAAACTTACTGAACGAACGTAAGATTATTCGTGCGGCACAGGAAAATGGCACCGTTGCGCTCAATAACCGGATCCCGCTACAGTCGCTGACGGCAGCCAATATCATGGTTGAAGGGTCGATTATTGGTTATGAAAGTAACGTGAAATCGGGCGGTGCCGGGGCGAGATATTTCGGTATTGGCGCCGATACGCAGTACCAACTTGACCAAATCGCGGTGAACTTGCGTGTCGTTAATGTTAGCACCGGTGAAATCCTGTCATCAGTGAACACCAGTAAGACCATTCTTTCCTATGAAGTCCAGGCCGGTGTCTTCCGCTTTATCGACTACCAGCGGTTACTGGAAGGGGAAGTAGGATATACCTCGAACGAACCCGTTATGCTATGCCTGATGTCTGCGATTGAAACCGGTGTTATCTTCCTGATTAATGATGGTATCGACCGCGGTCTGTGGGATTTGCAGAATAAAGCAGATCGGCAGAATGACATTCTGGTGAAATACCGCCATCTGTCAGTGCCGCCGGAATCCTGATCCATAAAAAACTGCACCTTAATCAGTTGGGTGTCCAACTTTTGGGGTGCAGTCCTTTTTAATCCGGCTTTTACGTATTCAATATAAAGCGTGATTCTCTCACGCTTTATTTTTTACTTGTTGTTCATGGTGAGCGGCCTTAGCACTGCGCGCTGCCAACCAGAGCCCACTGTTTTTCATCGCGTAACCAAACACCAGCCCAACCGCCAGAGATGGCAATACCAGCTTCCAGTTCCCCTGCGCGGCAAACGTCGCACACGCGCCGATAAACGTACCCGGAACAAATGACAGCAATAGCTGTTTGGCCTGAATACACATCAGGAAAGCAACAATGCCAGTCATGACATAGCCAACTATTTCCAGATGGGGTGCCAGAGCACTACCGTAAATGATGACCATTGCCCACACCACACCGCTAAACAGCGTTGCAGCGGAGATCGCCAACCCTTTCAGGCCTCCTTGTGGACAGGCAAAGTAGGCCGTGCAGCCAAGGAAACCAGCCCAGCTGAGTAAACCAAGGGAAACGGCCACCCATCCCCAGATACCGGAGAGAATGCCCGTTGTGATTGCAATAGAGAGAAGTATGTTCATGTCGCGAATGATAACAGAAAACGCACCCATGAATGAGATCGAGCACACATTTTATGCAACGTAGAGTTTGGTGTTGCACTAATGAGTGACCATTATCACATTTATTCTTCTTTTTCTTCCTCGAGTTCGTCCCACATTGCGCCGATAGCATCGCGAGTCAGTGGTGCCATAGTGCGCCAGAACGGCGTGGTTGCATGGGCCTCAATTTTACCGAGAAATGCGCCACACCACGGCAACAGATACTCGCTGAACAGCGTTTCCAGTGCTTCGCTTTCATCCTCCGTTGACTGATCTTCCAGCCAGGAAGCCGCGAGCAACAACGTGCCGATGTGATCTGCTGGCGTATCTGCTAACGGCATCCCGCGTTCTGAAAGAAAAGCACGCACTTCCGCTTCCGTCGCGCCCTCAACCCAGGCGCTGCGATAAGGCGGTACTGCACTTTCATCGCCGATAAACAGCGCATTGTAGTCGGCAGACACTTGCGCCATATCACAACTTTTCTGCAAACGCGCCAGCAACTCATCCTGCTCCAGTGGCCAGCTCGCTGCCAATTTTCCCTCACGAATCAGGGTAAACAGCGGAACCAGTAAAGGGTCCTGCGGTTGGCGGTAATAAAGTGACCCCAGTACACGACACAGGATAGAAAACTCGTTCATTTATTTATTTCCATAAAAGCAATTAAAGTTCGGCAAATTCCGCAATCGGCGCCATACCGCGGGATTCGAGGAAGTTGAGTAAACGGCGCGGTGAAACATTCAAAATGCGTTCTTCTGGAAAATCAACCGCGTCGAGAATTTTACGACACTCTTCAAATTCACCCATACTAAACGCGGTATGAGAATCCGAGCCTAATGCCACCCAACCGCCAGCATCGCGCACCGCAGCAGCAACTGCACGGCAGTTATCTTCACTGCCTTTGCGCGAGTGTAAGAAAGACGAATTATTGATTTCCAGCGCGACCTGGTGTTTCGCGGCTGCTTCAGCAACTGCTTTGAAATCAATAGGATATTTCGGGTTGCCCGGATGGCTTATTATGTGCACATTGCCGCTGGCGATAGTCGCGATCATCGCTTGCGTATTGGTCGCTTCATCATGTGGCGCAAAAACCGGTTCATGAAAACCAGCGATGATTAAATCCAGCGACTCAAACATTTTGCCACTACAGTCAATTTCGCCGTCAACATTTTTAATGTTGGCCTCAATGCCGCGCAGGATCCCTACCCCATCAACCACTCGTGGCCAAATACGCATATTAATGAAATGCCAGTGATGCGGCGCATCTTCCATATCTGGTCCATGATCGGTAATTGCAAAAAGCTTGATTCCTTTCTGTTTAGCCTGGGCAATGTAATCACTTAATGTGCTGTATGCATGCGTGCTGGCAACAGTATGCATATGAAGGTCGACGGGATACATAACTCTCTCCTGTATTCAATTCTTGCCAAGGATAGCAGGAATCCTGGCGCTTTATTAGTAGCCTCGAACTCGGTCGACTTGTCCGCTAGCGGCCTCCCCCCTTTCTAGCTGGGAAATGGTGCGCGAAATATACGCCACTGCTTCGACGGGGCGCGTAATAGCTGCCACATGTGGTGTTATCGTGACGCGTGGATGTTGCCAGAGCGGGCTTTCCGGCGGTAAAGGTTCACGATTAAAAACATCCAGCATTGCTCCTTTAATCTTGCCACTATCCAGAGCCGCGAGCAGGTCATCTTCCACCACATGAACGCCTCGCGCCAGATTGAGAAGATACGCGCCATCCGGTAATTGATTGAATAATTGTTGATTAATAATGCCGGCCGTTTCAGGCGTATTCGGTAACAGATTAATCAGTACCCGGCATTGACTCAGAAATGCCTTCAGCTCTTCGCTTCCAGCAAAGCTTTGTACATCTGGCCATGATTTACGAGTGCGGCTCCAGCAACGCAGCGGAAAGCGCCAGGTTTGTAGACTCTGTGCGACTTTACTGCCCAACACGCCAGCGCCCAAAATGCCAATTGTAAAATCTTCCCGATGATATTCAGGCAGCGGTTGCCAGTGCGAAGCATTTTGCTGGATTCGATAATCGTCAAAACGCCGGAACCAATGAAGTACCTGACTTACAGCATATTCCTGCATTTGCTCGCCCATACCGGTGTCTTCCAGGCGGAAAAGCGGAATGGAGGGTTTAAGCATTTCAGGGTGTGCCTGTAGTTTACTCAATATAGAATCCACACCGGCGCCGAGTGCAAACACTGCTTTAAGATCGCGTCCTGCCAGCATTTCAACTGGAGGATGCCAGACTAACGCATAATCTGCGCCCAGGTTATCTCCGTTTTCCCAGGCTCTGACCCTGGCATGAGGTATCGCTTTACTCAGCGCGTCAATCCACCATTTTGTGTCAAAGGTAGGGTGATAAAAGATGATATCCATATTGGCTCCCGAAAACGGTTGAGCGGAATTTATTCACGCTTATTGTTATGATCTGCAAGGAACATCAGAATAGCAAATCTGCAGTCGGTGGCAAAAAAAGCAAAACTTGCTTATTTAACCTGCAAATTGTTTGAAGTTTGAATAAACGCACTTTTTTTTAAAAAAGTTTGTTGACCCGAAGCAACTATTTCCATAAATTAGCGCCCGTTCCAGCAAGACAGGAACAACAATGTGGTGAGGTGTCCGAGTGGCTGAAGGAGCACGCCTGGAAAGTGTGTATACGGCAACGTATCCGGGGTTCGAATCCCCGCCTCACCGCCATATTTTAAGAAGAGCTCGTACGAAAGTACGGGCTTTTTTTTCACATGTTGCACAGCCTGGCGGGGATGAGAAGCCCGGACCCGGGTTCGACAACTGGCGGCAGCCAGTTGGACAGACCGCGAACGCAGTGAACGGGCTGCCCGCAGGGCGAGCGAAGCGAGTCAATCCCCGCCTCACCGCCATATTTTAAGAAGAGCTCGTACGAAAGTACGGGCTTTTTTTTCACATGTTGCACAGCCTGGCGGGGATGAGAAGCCCGGACCCGGGTTCGACAACTGGCGGCAGCCAGTTGGACAGACCGCGAACGCAGTGAACGGGCTGCCCGCAGGGCGAGCGAAGCGAGTCAATCCCCGCCTCACCGCCATATTTTAAGAAGAGCTCGTACGAAAGTACGGGCTTTTTTTTCACATGTTGCACAGCCTGGCGGGGATGAGAAGCCCGGACCCGGGTTCGACAACTGGCGGCAGCCAGTTGGACAGACCGCGAACGCAGTGAACGGGCTGCCCGCAGGGCGAGCGAAGCTAGTCAATCCCCGCCTCACCGCCATATTTTAAGAAGAGCTCGTACGTAAGTACGGGCTTTTTAAGTATTGAACGCCTTAAATAAAAAACACGTACTTCCTCTTCGAAAGTACGTGAAAATCAGTGGCTGATCACCATACCCATTAGTCGTAAGATACGGCAAATATCGCTTTGCTTTGGACTTCTCCAGGCTGTAGTGCTTCCTCCTTCACGCGGACATATTTCGCGGTGATCGGGAAAGTGTACTGATTCTCAATGGCCGCCATTTTAGTTAGTTTGTTCATTAGAGTATCGCCTAACTTTAACGGTGTCGTTGCGTTACCATTATAAATCTGGAACCCAACCCCCTTAGCACCATCGGGTAATGTATTTTTCAGTATTGTTCCACTATCATCCCATTCACCACGCGCAACTTTAAAACTTACTGGATTAGTCGTGACGTTATAAACACTGTTGCAATTTAAAACCAGATCTATAGAACCTGATTTTGTGTTATTGGCAGATTGCATCTCACTTATCGTTGTTTCTGGCATTCTTATTTCATAAGTCTGTTGCGAGAAACTACAGGTTGTGGGTTTGTGTTTGATGCTAAATTCTATATTCTGAGTATAAGAAACATCACTATTTAGTCGCCCAGTAACCCAACATAAAAGCCATGATATGATATTATTATTGCAAGAGTTATCTGTTAGTATGCTAATAGCGGGGCGCGGGATGGTTATCTTGTCGATATTGGTGGTTATTGTATGGTCTACTTTACTCGTTGGCCCTACATATTCGGCCTTAAGAGTGAACGGCTTGGTATTTATAACATCCTGAGTGTTATATTCTTTTGGAGAAGCACCCAAGGAATCAGTTCCAGTAGAAACAGGAAAACTACTACTCTCAAGATTAAATTTCATAAAAATTGACTTCCCCGAATCCGACTCTCTAAGTTCAACGATATAATCTTTTAACGGTGTTGCATAATACATTTTATCGCTTGTTGCATTACATGTGAACGTATCAACTAAATTTGTATTAATTACAGCCGTTACCGTATCTTGTGCCATATCTAGTTCTATCGTTTGGCTTGCTGTTGTATTAGGCCCCAGGGTACATTTAGCCTGCCCCCAAAAAGGCAAAGCCAGTAAAAACAAAAAACAATATTTTTTCATAAACAAATCCTTTAACGACAAATATAAACTTTATTCTCATCAATAACGTTATCAAAGGTAATAGTGCAGAATTGTTCCTGCTGTTTATTAACCGAGACGCGAATCGCCGCGGGAACATCATTGGTGCGAATAAATATCCGACTTCCCTGCCCTACTAAGCCCACATTATTGCCGCTTTCATCTTCAACCTCATAACCAAACGGCAACGGAGAACCATCAGGACGTTGGGAGAGGAAATACCAGGGTTTGCGTTTATCAGTCTCAAACTGCGTCATCACTACCGCACCACGATATGGAACGGTGCTTTTGCGGTTACCCAGAAGCGCCACATCGTTTTTACTGTCTGCAATATCCAACAGCAACGTATTTTCACGATACGGCGTCAGGTTGTCATAAATAGCGTAGCCTTTGCTATCCGTGGTCAGGTAACGATATCCCTGCACCGCCGCTCCCTCCAGCCCCGGCGCTTTGACAATAGCGAACGTATCGGAAAGTCTGGGAGCCAGTGCAACCCCGTCCGCCCACGCGACTAAACCGCCTTGAATATTACCGCTAATCTGTTGATATCTTTTCGACTGGCTATAGCTGCCACCAATAGTCGCCAATGGCGCACGCCAGGTCAGGTTTCCACCTGCTGTTGTTTCGCTGCCATGGTGTTGATGGCTTAAGTTAGCGCCGTAGCTGAACTGATCGCGACTCCCCGCTACACCGCTGAGGCTGGTATTATTCGACCGATAGCCGTCTTTATCAAAAGTGGTCGAGTTAGAAACAAATAAATCTCGTCGTTTTTCAGTGATTCCATCGCCCCACGAGAAGGGAATTGAGAAATATAAGTTAATGCGTCTATCTTCGCGGTTATCTTCATCGTAAGTCTGGCTAACAGACAAGGTATAACTAAGGCGTTCCCAGGAATTCGAATAGCTGAGTTGATAATCTTTCCCTGTCCCATCGCGTTCCCAATAATCCCGCCATTGACCGCTGACCGATAAATATCCCCACTTTTCCGGTAATGACTGGTTTATGTTGACAGAAAAGCTGTTCTTACGACCGAAATCATACTGATAATAGTCGGCGATATCATAAACTGAGTCATCTTCGCGATTATATCTATTCCTGTTATTTGCCCACACGTGATCGTTAAAAGTACGATAATCCCGAGAAGAGTAACGCCATGCAGCCAGAGAAAATTGCGTCCCACTCTGTGAGAGATATTTGTTCCAGGCAACCTGATAACTTTGACCATTAAATACATCACCGTTATCTTGCTCACTGTGTGAATGGGTAAAATCAACCGATACAGCACCAATCGGTGTATTCCATCCTGTGCCGAGAACAAATGATGAATAATTATCAGACAGCTGCGTGCCAGCATACAGTGTCAGCAAATTATTAAGACCATACTGATAGCTTCCTTGAATAAAATCCGACTGATTGCTGGCTCCCTCAATACGGCTACGTCCGGCAGCAAATTCATATTTCGAAACGCCCGGTTGCAACATATTTGGCACCGATGAATAAGGTACACGATAACGCGAAACCGAACCGTTAGCTTCTTTAACGGTAACTTCCAGATCTGCCCCACCACCAGCAAGTTGCAAATCATCAATGGCGAATGGTCCTGGCGGAACCTCTTTCTGGTAAATCACAAAGCCATTTTGTTCGATAGTGACAAGTGCGTTACTCTGGGCAACTCCGCGCACCACAGGAGTAAAATTCTGTTTAGAGTTCGGCAACATTTGCATATCGCGCCAAAGGCGTACACCGCGAAAACGCACTGAGTCAAAAACATCAGAACCGGTATACATTTCACCCGCACGCAATGTGCCAAGTATTTGTGAAATTCCGCGCTCCAGATATAACGTGTTACTCTTCCATTTACCGCTGCTCTCGTCACTTTTCGTATAATTGGCATTTGAATGCAACTGCCAGCCCAGGAGATTTAACCCACTGTTCAGATTTAAATAGCTACTTTTATTATCTCCTCCATGCTTATAATTGCTGTAATACTGACTGGCATAATAAGAAGTATATAATGCGTTAATCCCGCGATCCCATGCCTCAGGCGGGACATATCCGCGTTCATACTCAACGACATAGGCCTGGGGTACACTTAACTTCAGGTTGAAATGCCCAATATCATAGTCGACGCGGCCTCCCTGTACTGCATCCCGAAGTGGTACACATTCAATGCTTTTATCGACACTAATTCCTTCAGTGAGGATCCCTATTTGCTTTAACTGATCCCAGGATAGACATGTAGCATCCGGATCATCTTTAATATCGACATTATAGTGTCCGCGCCACTGATTATTCAGGTAAACATCCATATCGTAGATACCGGGCATCGGCTTATCACTATTAATATGATAGTCAGAAATTTTTTCCCCATTTAATCCGCCAATCATAAAATGGGTGTCAAATGTTTCATCTTTAGCCCATGCAGATGACGTTGCCAACACCGACAGAATAGCCAGTGTAATAGAATTAAGTTTAGACATAATCAATCCCTGATCTATTTGACAGTTTTTACTTTTTCACTCAAATAGTTTCCATTATCATCAATAAGCGTAATTGTATATTGATTGATAACAGAGGCAGTGGAAATAGACTTATCTGACCAGGGTGCTAACAACAACGTTTCCTTATTTATCTTTACATTCCCACTCAACTCAGGAATAGTTATCCAGTTTGCGGAGTTGTTTTTAATATTAATGCCGCCAGTGGCATGTTTAATACTCAGACGACGAAAACTTTCTTTATCCACACCAGTAAGTCCCTCTGGGCGGTAGATAAATTTAATACGGTTCTGCATGGCGAATTTTATGCCATTCTTATCTTCTAATTCGGGGCAATTAGGTGGGATGTCTAGCACATTAAGGAAGAACAGGCTTTCGCGATCTTTAGGTAGGGTATTCGCCAATTTTTTGATTTTGAGTTGTTGCCCCTCGCCCTCTTTTACGTGAGCCACTGGTGGCGTCAGCACGAACGGAACATGAATTTTTTCTGGGGGCAGGCTGGTATCGCCATCATCAATCCATGACTGAACCAGGGCGCTACGATTACCTTCATTCATTAACTGAACGGTAATCTCTTTTTTTTGTTCTGGATAAATAACGCGAGTGCCGTAGATATAAACGCCGCCCCACGCAGGCGTGACCATGCCAGCTAGCAAGAAGGCTATTAATTTTTTCATGATAACAATCCTTGTTTGAGAAATCGGCGACCGCAGTCGCCGATAAACACAGTATTAATCTGTCACGACAGTCATTGTCAGAGCAGAGTTAACCGGTCCAGCAGTCACCGAACTACCTGATTGAGCATATTTCGCGCTGAAATTTAATGTATATTCATTAGAGCTATTTTTTTCTAACGCAATACTTTTATCACCTTCAATCTTTTGAGGTTGCCCATCTGCACTCTCATAGTAGACAGCAAAACCAGCACCATTTGGGTTTGCCGCTGTATTAATGGTGATATCGCTACGATTTGCATCAAACTGACTTCTGGAAAACGTAATTCTGGGTGCCTCGTCTCCTGTACATTTCACCGTCAACGGCACAGTTGTTTTATTTGAATAACCATTATAGATAAATCCGGCACTTTGGTCTTTAAATTGATCTGCACCAATATCGTTCATAGCAATAGTGGCCTGGCTATTTCCGATAAATTGGCAAGTAGTCCCGACTACATTACCGGTAATAACTAACTCACCCTGTTCACTCCCCTCCTCTGCAAAAGCCCCTGCACTCATAAAAAGAGAAGATAATACTGCAACTGCAATAATTGAACGTTTCATAGTCTATTCCTTAACTAATTTATTCCAGGTGATTGAGAGTCTCTGTCCTCTCGGAAATAAATTTCGCAAATTACATTTTCTATCGCAATGTAAACAAGTTGTTTTCGTGATTCAAATCAAATTATCAAAAACACATAACAAACAAAAAATACCCATAAAAATATTTACCTTGTTTACTATTCGGTGTTATTTGATGTGTTTAGAAGATAAATCAATACGCATAATCAATTGCGGACACTTTATTTAAAATAATATCCGTATGCTGATGAAAGTGTTGGGTATTGAATTCTTTATGCCATTTCCAGCCGGGAGGAGTCTTTCAATAGACAAAAAGACCTGACTGTAAGGCCAGGTCTTTTATACATTACAGCTAACCAATCAAAACCAGGGAATAGTGGCGGTTGCGCTTAATCCATAACTACTGAATACCCCTTTAACCGGTTCCGTAAGCAAATCCCCGTGTCGGATAAACAATTTGAACTGCTGCTGACTCGATAAACTCTTCATATTAAGAAAAGGTAAATCGGTCCGCTGTTCAGCTTGCGTCGCCAGTCGCTCAATCGCCTGTTCTTCAGTAAGCCAGCCTTTTTTCACTGAACGCCTTAACAGACGCTGGGGGTTACTTTTAACCTGCACACGGCTTACTACTCGCCAGCCCTTTATTTCTGGAACGGGAGTGACAGGCGAACATTGGCAATAATCCGTAAGTCCTTTACGCCACGCTGAGGCTTCAAGCGCCTGCAATGCCTGAGGGCTTCCATGCAAGCGTAAACGCGCTCCAGGCATAACATTAACGTCCGGGAAACTCACGCCGATATCACCTTGCCCCCTTGCACCTAATACCCGATGCAGTTTGGCAAATAACGCCGCCATCAACATTTCGCTCGAAAATTCAGGATCTGGCAGAACGCGGATCTCAAGGTAGTGATCCATTGGCAGCTCCTTATTCCGATTTCTCACCAAAGACACCGCCACGGATCAGCACAGCCATCACGTAGTGCTGCTGCGCAACGTCTGGTTTCATCCCTTTAGTCACCCAATTGTCCAATAAGGTATAAAAATCGAGTTTTTCTTTCGGTTGACGGCAGGCCACACCGCGACTGGTTACAGAACCGTAAGGTTCCACGGCGATAGCCCCCAATTCATCAACTTTCGGATGCCAGGTATCGATGGTACGTAAAGCATTGCCAATCTTCTGAGAGTGGATTCCGGCAATGCCAGCCACCTGATATAACACGCGACTTTTGCTACTGTTGCTGTCGAGTACCAGCTCCTGCGACGGGAAAACTTCTTGCCCGGCACCAAGACGAACCTGCGCTTCAACGGTAAGCATTACCCACTCTTTCCCGCTTAATCCTTGTTCAATCGTTGACGCCAGTTTTGTGACGCTACTCTGGCCCTGATCAAATTGACGTAAAGAGAAGTCATGGCTGTTAAAAGTCCATGATTTGTTGTTCGCGGTGACTTTCACCTGAATTTGCTCGGCACCGATACGGTTACGCCACAGAAAACGACCATTTGCCAGATTCAGGGCATAGCGAAGCGCCAGCTCTTTAAAGCCATGTTCGCTGATATAACCTTCAATAACGTCGGAAAGCGCCTCCTGATACGCCATATCATTACATACTGAAGGTGAGGATAAATTACCCAGCACGCGCAGCGTAAACATCACTTTTAGCGTATCAGCATCAACCGGAAGCGCTGCCACATCTACCCGCTGCAAGTTGGCTTTTTGGATTTCTGCATCCAGTTTGGTGGGGTCGCTGGTAATCGTGTTTTTCAGGCGATTGGAGATGGTTCCGCGTACCGCTTTCTCCTGAATCTCAATAGGTTGCCATTCATTTCCTTGCCAGTTACCTGCGTACATCACCGCGTCAGAGGTTGCCAGTTTGCGCTCAAATGCCAGTACTGACGCCGTTTTTACTGCTACAGGGGCCTTTGCCATAATTATGTCCTTATTCTGTATCGTCATCTTCATTAGTAGTAGGGTCGTCAACGACTGGTATTGCCGAGCAATAGTAACCAGTGTCCGTTGTACGGTAGCGCCACATCAGCGGTTGTAAGTCAGTAATGCGATGTAATCCGCGCCATTCGCCAATGCCATAAACCGCTTCGGCAAAGGCAAATGGCGTCACGGTATCGCGCGCATTTTCAACTTCACCGGGAGCGTAAACAGGAGATATGCGTTGGTAACCGCACATTAACGGCACCAGGAAACCAGGCATTGGCTTCGGCTGGTATACCCATTGTGCGCTGTTGTCTTCTGCCGGAGATTCGGCCTGATATTTAATGGCGGCAAAATCAAGCCAGGCATCAAGCAACGATATGTCGGGATGTTGTTGGTGATGTTCAGCCAGCCATTCGCTGCGATCGTAAAGCGCGTAACCAGGCATTAAACGCCAGATGATTTTACGCAGTTGCTTTTCATCTTCAGGAGCATGAAAAAGCTGCGGTTCGCGCATACTGACAATGCTGCCACCCGCCAGTTTATGGCTCTGGCAAAGCACTTTCAGATGGTCACACAGGGCTTTTCTACCGTATTCACCATTAGTAATTTCACCATTACATTCAATAAGTAGAGAAACCGTCAGGTGCATACGCCCCTCTTCATTGAACGACGCGGTTTTACCTTCTCTGGTTAATGGGTTACGGGTGAGCGCAAACTGAAAATCGCGCCCGGAACTGTATGCCTGAATATGCTGTTCATGGCTTACTACCGCACAACCGTTAAAACTCACGCCAAATTCGTCCACCACCTTGCGAGAAAGCGCATGAACATAACCGAGAAAATGGGTCATCGACGGAAATCCCCAGGTCAACCCGGAGACGGCGTTAGCGTTTTCTATGCGTATATGGGGTAACAAGAGCAGATAACTCATTTCAGCGCCTCCTGCAAAACGGCTTCCATTTCACGCATCCGTTGAGTAAACAGGGACTGACTGCGCCACTCCCTTTGCTCGACAGCACCGACATCGAAACGGGCTTTTTTCAGGCGATAGTTCAGCCAGCGCGCAAAGTCATCGGCGACCGTCCTCTGCCAGTCGTTTTTCTCACGCTCCAGTTTGAAAGCCTCATCTGACAGGCTTCGCCACGGGTCCAGCCAAAGCTGCTGGTGACGTGGTAAGTCTGGTGATTGTGCTGACCAACCCTGCCATTTTTCTTGCTGAAAAGAGGATGCCTGCATGAACAGCAGATCAATCAACTCATCAATATATTTCGCGCGCGCAGTACGGATATGAACATTGTTTATGTCAACCTTCAGCAGATAAGTCATCCGGGCTATGATGCCCGAAGCCGCCCGATTGAAATCGCCGCGTAAGGCAAAAATACTGTGCATGTTGTGTGGTGCACGAGTCTGCGTCGACCAGGTGGGGGGCATTGATGGTAATAGCCAGATACGACCACCACGAACACTGTTGAGCAGAGAGATATTCTGCGGTTTTGTGCCTCCAAAATGCATTTCGGCAAGATTAGGAAAGCGGATATCTGGCTGGGAGTGCCATTTTCCTGCTTTGTGGGCATCGCGAATGGCTTTCGATTCCTCGCTAAAACGCACGGCAATTAGTTTTTCATACATCGCCTGCGCCAGAGAACTGGAAAACAGCGGGCATAACAGGTGATAGCCATCATCGACAGGGAAATAGATTTGTTTTGCCAGTTTATGGCTGACAGGCTGTACAAGTGTCCATGCCTGGCTAAACCCAGTTACCCACTGCTCCAGTTGAGCTTCATCCTCTGCAAACGTGCTTAATGCCTGATAATCACCGCACTTAAGACTGGCAAGCAGTGAATCTCCATTGACATCGGTTTGTAGCAGTTTTGCGACGTCCAGTGCGGCGGCGTTGCCAATCGCGTCAGTAGCAACATTCGCCAACGATGCCGTGTTTAAATAGCTTTCGTTAACGGAAGTGTCCAGATAAAAGCTGCTGGCTTTAGAATCACCATGACTAAATTTAGCGCCATGAGTGACTAACTTAATTTGCCCGGCACGCTTCGCCGCATCCATTAACCAGTTACGAGGCTGGTAACGCGCCTGGAGTTCCTGCCGCTCCAGAGCGATAACGCTGGCGTCCTCGCCCTGTTCCAACCGCTTTGCTGCTTCTTTTTCAAAGGCATCGATTTTGGGTTGCCTTCGCGAAGCGATGTAGTCAGTGATAAATTGTATTAGCGCCGTTTTTTCCATTTCGGCTCCTTTCGTTAATCCATCAAATTGAAGTTGCTCCCTGATTTCACTGAAAAATCTCCGTAGCCCAACCAGGCTTCAGTACAACGACACACACAGTAAAAGGGACAACGCCCGTGGTGATAATCATGGATAGTTCACCTAGAGGTATCTGCGTTTTAATCTAGTCAAATCCATGCAATAACCAATGGTGATATTACCATGCATAAAATATTTGCCACACAATGATTTAACAACTAACATTCGCACACTGCCGTTGGCAGCTAAGAAATAGAGGTATCTCCGGATACGGACTTGTAAACTGCCGTACAGGCAGCCAGCCCTCCGTCACAGGTTACGAAACACGCCCAACCAGGGGTGATAACGCCAGTCACAGACCGCATCTTCTTCACTGGTCGGTACCCTCACTTCAGCAAACATTTCCCCGACGCGCTGTATTTCACAACCTTGCTTATCCGCTAAATTCAACAAAACTTGTTGGTAATCCATCACACCCCAGCAAGCGACACCGCTGGCGCATCTCACCTCTTCTCGCCTGAAATTCCCTTGCGCTTTACGCTCGTAGTCGCCCGTATGGGAATAGAAACGCGCTTCGCTTTCTTCATCATCCATATGCAGAAAAAACACGGCCTCCGGCAAAGGGGAATATCGAAATGGCGTCTGGCGTTGCATCCAGCCGTTCCAACTTAGCGGTGCACGCCACCATTGCGCCGCTACCACATGTTTGCTTTTACTGCTCATCAATTCGGCGGATAAACGACTATGCTCAAGCTCCGCCAGTTTGTTGTCATTATTGGCAGACAGGATCCGCGGCAAGGCGTTAATCGTCCGGTAGTCCGCAATCGGAATCAGTTCGCAAATATCCTGGCTATTCAGCAAACGCTCTTTTGTTTCAAAACCCGGCTTACAAAATGCGGGAACTTTTTTCTGCAACGCTTTGATATTGCTTCGTAAAATAACCAGATTCTCACTGGTCGGCACATTTCTGCGGTGGCGCTGAATACGTCCGGCAAATTGAATAATCGAACGCATGGAGCTTGGTTCAATAATTCCCCAGTCCGCATCCCAGTCACGCCCGACTTCTATTACTGATGTACCCAACACTACAAAAAGATGGTGCGATTCCGGACTTTCATATAAGGCTTCAGCAATATCTTCGTTGTTCCAGAAATCTTGTTCGTTATGACGGGTAAAAGCACGGTCCAGGCGCTTTTCAATATCTGAACGCACCGCCAGCGGATGTCGGGAGTGGTAAACACAATAATGAATACAAACATCTTCTGGGGATGGAATGGCAATCAGGGCTTTGGTCACTGCAACCAGTGGATTGATATTGGCGAAGCGCACCAGACCCAGCGAAACGGTTTTGCCGCTTTCGTGCTGCTGGCGATGCGCCTGATGCAACTTCAGCATTTGCGTATGCACCGTCTGGGCCACACTTTCGGTGACATCTTGCATCGCGCTTGATGCAGATGAAATTGAAGCAATACGCCCGAAATGCAGTCGCTCTTTTTCAGCCAGCATCACCGCTCGTCGTGCAACAAATTTTGCATGTGCATCACGAAACCCTGGCCCGTCGCAAATTTGCGTTGCATCAGCATCTTTTTCATCAAACCAGGCACAGCAGATATTGACGGGCCTGCCGCTCGTACCACATGACGCCTGCCACATTTTGCGGCCCGCAAGATAAGCCGCGAACAGTGCCTGAATCAGCCCTGGCGGCAGCGTCGCCGAGGAGAGTAATACCCGCGTTCCCAGGATCCCGGCCCAGTTCATCAAACGGCATACCGCATGAAGATCGGCAATATCAAAGTCATCAGGCTCGTCGAGCACTAAATCGCTGGTTAACAGACGTAACATCGCCGGAAGCTGTTTTCCGCCTCGCACACCTTCCGTCGCGGAAATGAGATGATCAATCGTCGCGACCAGAATCGGCGCGCTCACTAGCTCCTTAAGTTTGCTGTCATCCTGCAACCATTTGTCCAGCGCCCCGGTATGCAGGCTACCTTCGTACTTAACGAACTGTTGCTCCTCTGCTGGCGACTCTTGCGAAGCACTCCCACAATCACTCTCTATTTTTTCCTGTTGCCAGAGTTGTTTAACTGCCGCCGAACCAATCAATACAGCCAGCTCATCCTCACCCAATCCAAGCCGACTACGTAGAGCGTCGCCGGTTTGCAAAGTCAGCGTACGCAATCCCAGCGCAACGGTAAAGCGGCACCCTTCGCGCTCATCGGCAAGTGCATACATAATGCGAGCATTAGCAAAGGTTTTACCGCATCCCGTCGAGGCCATATTGACGCCGAAAAAGCCCTCTTCACGACTTCGTTCACGTAACGCTCGCGCCACATCCCAGGCTTTATCTTGCCAGCGATACTTCGCATCCGAGGCTCGCTGGCTAAAACCTTTATGCCGGGCAATTGCCGGAAGCGATGCCCGTGTGTGCATCAGTTGCCGCCCAAGCAGGTACGCATGATGCGCGACGCCCACAAGATGCTCATCTACCCGTTGTTTGAGAGCGCCGCTTTGACGATCGCTATTTGCCCAGACGATATAATCCGGGTCTTGCCATTTTTGCTGCGCGTCGCTGGAGGAATAGTAATGATCGGCAAGCATCAGGCAAAAACGCGCCATATGTAATGGAAACAGTTGCTCCATCTGTCCCCATTCCTTTAAACCGTTGGAGTTACGCGCACGGCGGGCTATCTGACGCGCTTTTTCTCGCCAGCTTGCGCTTTGAAGCGGCGTTCCTGACGGAAACTGCCAGACTTGCTCGAAATCCTGTTGCGTCCAGTCATTCTTGCGGTGGTTAATGGCATTCCAGTCAGCATTGAGTTGCTTCTCCAGCCAGCTTTCACAGCCTTTGCATGATTGTTCTGGTTGTGGCGAAAGATTCTCCGGCATTCGATGATGGGAAAGGATCAGCCAACCTACCGTTTTGGCGAGTGGTTGCAGCAAACTGAATGGACTATTTGAAAAATGAGGTGTGTCTTTTTGCAGGCGCTCAAGAATCGCAGTTTCATCATCTGCCGTTAATTCCCCGAGTTTCTCCAGCCAAACATCGTCTGACTGTTCACCAACAAACGCCTGGAAAAGCCGCAATGAGATCCATTCATGCCGGTAAGGTTGATAACTTCGTGCGCTCTTTTGAGTCAGGCTTTGCTGAAAGCTGCGCCCTGATTTACCAAAATCATGAAATAACCCTGCGATGGCCGCCAGCAGCGCAATGCTCTCCGCGCATTGCCAACGGTTTTCGTCCTTGTTCACCAGGCTGGTTTGCGTTGTTCGATTCGTGGGAACGCGGCCCTGAGCATTAAAGCGACGAATATTACCGACAATCCACATCAACTCCGTTTGCCCATTCTTCTTCAGCCAGTGACAAGCAACCGCTGTATTTCGTCGGGCGGTTTTGCGCAATAAACGGCGTAACGTATTAACACCTTCCATGGTGATCACTGTTTGCCAGGCTGCATCACCGGTGCGTTCGGCAAACTGGTCAATAATGCGGCAACTTTCCACGCGAGCGTTTTTCGTACAGCGCGAGATAATCAGGACATTCATTGGTCAGCCTTAGCCAATGCCAGGGCCGTTTCCTGCAGAGAGGTGATCATGACATCCAGCGCATCCGCTTGTTGAAAGATACTGATGCAGCGTTGACGAAACTCCTGAGCATCTTCTCCCGCCATTGCGGCAATAAATGCTTGTGGCATAACCAGGGCATCTTTAATCAGATCGGCGAGGTCAAAAACGAGTCCGCCGCGACGTGTTTTACCGTGCATTACTGCTAAACCGTGCGGGATCCCGGTTACCCACGCTGCCACTGCTGCCAGGCCGTAAGCCAGATAATTCCCCTGATCGAGGAAGCGGTTAGCCATATCAATCCCACCGCCCCGCTTTGCGCGAGTAAAGTCGCCATAGGCCACGGTTTGACTCACTATTTTGTAGAGTGCTTTGGTCAATTTGGCCTCTACGAGCATAAGCTGCGTATGGTTTTCTGCCGCATCTATTTCTTCACGAGTACGATTTAGCAGGGTCTGGAGCGCATTAGCATCAGGCTGAAAGGCGTGTTCACGCTGCATTTTCGCGCTGGTCCAGTGCTTATCGATATGTGTCAGGCGGATTAACTGAAAACGTTTCGCGGCGGCAAGTCGTTTATCTTCAGCAAACCAAAAAGAAACCCACTGCTGAAGATATTCAGTAGGACGATATTCGCTTTGCGGACTGAGCCAGGAGACATCAACATCAACATCAACATCAACATCAACTTCATTTGCCGAATACAGCGGCGTACCATCCGTACCACAAAATCCTACCATCACCCCGGCATGGGCAAATTCACGCATCGCCGCCTGGGTAACGGAAGTTCCCATCCCCAACATCAATGCCGTGGTATTCGCAATGGGGATATTCCAGTAGTACGACTCCTTACCTTCACTGGTAACATACTCCACCCGCCCTCCATTCACCTGCACCCGGCATTTTTCCAGATAATAAATATTGGCTCGTTTGGAGTGGAGAATTGTTTTGAGGTCAGATGGGGTAAGGTATTTGGAAGACATAAACACATCCTGTGATTATTTTTGTTTGAAGGAGTTAGGATTAGTACAGCATTGATTTCTGTACGAGAAATTGATTTTCATCGCAATTATCACAATTGTTATTGTGTGCTGGGGCTAATGGTTTGAAGTTGAGAGCGTCATAACACGACCAAACGTCTACCATTATCGTATTGTGAAGCTGCCTGTACGGCAGTGAACCCGGCCTCGAAATTAATTCGATTGATTGTCTGTTTTCTAAGCTGCCTGTACGGCAGTGAACAAAATATTAATTCTGGTGGCACTGGTCGCCCTTTTCTAAGCTGCCTGTACGGCAGTGAACGCGCTGCGTCGTGTGTTCGTTCTGGCGGCTAATTTCTAAGCTGCCTGTACGGCAGTGAACACACGTATGTACACCCCTTTACACATGACAAATTTTCTAAGCTGCCTGTACGGCAGTGAACGTAACACAGTTCGCCTCGTGAATCACTGGCAATTTCTAAGCTGCCTGTACGGCAGTGAACTGTGTCATCCGGTCACCAGGTTTTTTGTTGCTTTTCTAAGCTGCCTGTACGGCAGTGAACGGTATATCCATCGCGCGGAGCTGGAAGCGAAATTTCTAAGCTGCCTGTACGGCAGTGAACGGTTTGAGTCTGCTGGATCGTATCTCGGGTGGTTTCTAAGCTGCCTGTACGGCAGTGAACATTCAGACGCCTGAGCCAGCGATCGAACTGCTTTTCTAAGCTGCCTGTACGGCAGTGAACTCGCGCCCGGTGTTTTCTCGTCTTCTATTTCTTTTCTAAGCTGCCTGTACGGCAGTGAACGCGCGAATCGCTGGGCGACGTTGATGATTCAGTTTCTAAGCTGCCTGTACGGCAGTGAACTGGCACAAGTGACTACATCAAGGATGGGGAATTTTCTAAGCTGCCTGTACGGCAGTGAACGTTAAGATGATAACTCGCGTGGCCATCAAACAGTTTCTAAGCTGCCTGTACGGCAGTGAACGTGAATCGCGCGGAACTGGTCCAGCGTCAACCTTTCTAAGCTGCCTGTACGGCAGTGAACCGAATGACAATTACTGACGTGATGGCCGCTCATTTCTAAGCTGCCTGTACGGCAGTGAACTTGTTGTGGATACAGAACAGGGCCGCGCAGCTTTTCTAAGCTGCCTGTACGGCAGTGAACATCGGCGATTAATAAAAATTCCTCCAGCGTGCCTTTCTAAGCTGCCTGTACGGCAGTGAACAACACGCTAAAACTAATCAGCAACATGGAAGACTTTCTAAGCTGCCTGTACGGCAGTGAACAACTCAATCACGTGTTCAGCGTAATGAGTGGGCTTTCTAAGCTGCCTGTACGGCAGTGAACTTGTATTGCGCCTGGGTGACTACATAGCAATCTTTCTAAGCTGCCTGTACGGCAGTGAACACTGCCGGAAAATCGGTGCCAAATTTTGTCAGTTTCTAAGCTGCCTGTACGGCAGTGAACTCCAGGCATAAATCGGCCTGGCGCAATGCTTCTTTTCTAAGCTGCCTGTACGGCAGTGAACGAACGGTTGCAGAAATCGCGCTGACAATATGCTTTCTAAGCTGCCTGTACGGCAGTGAACCTAAAGCGGACAAAACCAACCCCGATAGTGTTTTTCTAAGCTGCCTGTACGGCAGTGAACCAATCCACGTGATAACAACATCCCCCTCTTTTTTTCTAAGCTGCCTGTACGGCAGTGAACTTCGCTGCTGATATATTTTTTTCCCGGCATCAGTTTCTAAGCTGCCTGTACGGCAGTGAACTACAGCCGCCGCCGCTATCGTGGGCGCCGACATTTCTAAGCTGCCTGTACGGCAGTGAACGGGCGCACCTGTACGTAAATATTTACGTGTGTTTTCTAAGCTGCCTGTACGGCAGTGAACGAGATTCGGCGATTTCGGTGCGAAAAATTTCGTTTCTAAGCTGCCTGTACGGCAGTGAACATCAACCCCGCATAACCCCGAATCTGTATATTTTTCTAAGCTGCCTGTACGGCAGTGAACGAACGAGTGAATATTAGTTTTTCAATTAGTGATTTCTAAGCTGCCTGTACGGCAGTGAACATGGGCGCACCGGAGCTGGCGAGGCGCATTGAGTTTCTAAGCTGCCTGTACGGCAGTGAACACGCGAATTATTAGAGATTGTCCGGCCTGACGTTTCTAAGCTGCCTGTACGGCAGTGAACAGGGTGTTCTACACGGGCGCGCCCTGGCGGCATTTCTAAGCTGCCTGTACGGCAGTGAACACCATTTACTTCAGCATAGACAAAATCCCCCTTTTCTAAGCTGCCTGTACGGCAGTGAACAAAATGCACACATTCAAAGACTGGTGGACTTCTTTCTAAGCTGCCTGTACGGCAGTGAACTTCTTTTTTATTTCCCATATGTCAAAGACACGTTTCTAAGCTGCCTGTACGGCAGTGAACCATACATCGTCAATATCGCTTTGCAGGAATTCTTTCTAAGCTGCCTGTACGGCAGTGAACCAGCACAAACCAGCCAGCGATGACAGAATCAATTTCTAAGCTGCCTGTACGGCAGTGAACGTGCCCACAGCAAGCCCAAAGTTGCTCATTGATTTCTAAGCTGCCTGTACGGCAGTGAACTCATCCCGCGCTCTTCACACCACGTCATGAACTTTCTAAGCTGCCTGTACGGCAGTGAACTCAAATACTACACGTTTAGCCCGTTGTTAATAAAGCAAAACCATCTAATTTTCCTGGTGCCACCCTTTTTTATCCTTACCTTCCAGCTGCATTAATTATCAATAACTTACCATCATCATCAAAAAAAGGGTCTGAACCTCCGCCCCCATAAACAAAAAGTCCGTAACCCCTGACGAGATTACGGACTTCATCAACCTACCTAACAAGCTGATTAATGCGCGGCTTCCGGTTTATGCTTTTGTGCACTCTGGAACCCGTAGGTCAGCTCATTTTTCTCTTTATCCAGCGCGACAGTCACCTGGCCACCATCCACCAGCGAACCAAACAGCAATTCGTTAGCGAGCGGTTTCTTCAGGTTGTCCTGAATCACACGTGCCATTGGACGTGCACCCATCGCCCGGTCGTAACCTTTCTCAGCCAGCCAGTTACGCGCTTCCTGGCTCACTTCCAGAGAAACACCTTTCTGATCCAACTGAACCTGCAACTCGACAATAAACTTATCAACGACCTGGTGGATCACATCAGTAGAGAGATGATCGAACCAGATAATATTGTCGAGACGGTTACGGAACTCCGGCGTAAAGATCTTCTTGATCTCTTCCATCGCATCGGTGCTGTTATCCTGCTGGATAAGACCAATGGATTTACGCTCGGTTTCACGTACCCCGGCATTGGTGGTCATCACCAGTACCACGTTACGGAAGTCCGCCTTGCGCCCATTATTATCGGTCAGCGTGCCGTTATCCATCACCTGCAACAGAATGTTGAACACGTCCGGATGCGCTTTCTCGATTTCATCCAGCAGCAGCACCGCGTGCGGATGCTTGATGACCGCATCGGTCAGCAGACCGCCCTGATCAAAACCAACGTATCCTGGAGGCGCGCCAATCAGACGACTGACGGTATGACGTTCCATATACTCGGACATATCAAAGCGCAGAAGCTCAATGCCCAAAGCTTTCGAAAGCTGTACCGTCACCTCGGTTTTCCCGACCCCGGTTGGACCAGCAAACAGGAACGAACCGACCGGTTTATGTTCGTGACCTAAACCTGCACGCGCCATCTTGATGGCTTCGGTAAGCGCCTCGATGGCTTTATCCTGACCGAAGACCAACATTTTCAGGCGATCGCCAAGGTTTTTCAGCGTATCGCGATCACTCTGAGAAACACTCTTCTCTGGAATACGTGCGATACGGGCTACCACGGACTCGATATCCGCCACATTCACCGTTTTCTTGCGCTTACTTACCGGCATCAAACGTGCGCGAGCGCCCGCTTCGTCGATAACGTCAATCGCTTTGTCCGGCAGATGGCGATCGTTAATGTATTTCACCGCCAGCTCCACCGCCGCACGCACCGCTTTCGCGGTATAACGCACATCGTGGTGCGCTTCGTACTTCGGTTTCAGGCCATTGATGATTTGAACAGTTTCTTCGACCGACGGTTCAGTAATATCAATTTTCTGGAAGCGGCGCGCCAGTGCACGGTCTTTCTCGAAAATGTTGCTGAACTCCTGATACGTCGTCGACCCAATCACGCGAATTTTACCGCTGGAGAGCAACGGTTTGATCAGGTTAGCCGCATCCACCTGACCGCCTGATGCTGCGCCCGCTCCGATGATGGTATGGATCTCATCGATAAACAGGATGCTGTTAGTATCCTGTTCCAGCTGTTTGAGCAACGCTTTAAACCGTTTTTCAAAGTCGCCGCGATATTTGGTGCCTGCTAACAGGGAGCCAATATCGAGAGAGTAAATCGTACAATCAGCCATAATTTCCGGCACATCGCCCTGAACAATTCGCCAGGCAAGACCTTCAGCAATGGCAGTTTTACCGACGCCAGACTCCCCAACCAGCAGCGGGTTGTTTTTACGGCGGCGGCAGAGAACCTGAATGGCGCGTTCCAGTTCCTTCTCACGACCAATCAGCGGGTCAATTCCACCCACGCGTGCAAGCTGGTTCAGGTTAGTCGTGAAATTCTCCATACGGTCCTCCCCACCAGCTTGTTCTTCACTGCTCGGCTGGTTTCCGGGTTCAGAAGACTGAGATGGCTCGTCTTTACGCGTGCCATGAGAAATAAAGTTCACCACATCAAGACGGCTGACTTCATGTTTGCGCAACAGATACGCCGCCTGCGACTCCTGCTCGCTAAAGATAGCGACCAGAACATTCGCACCGGTAACCTCACTACGACCGGAGGACTGAACATGGAAGACCGCGCGCTGCAATACACGCTGAAAACTCAAGGTCGGCTGCGTGTCGCGCTCCTCTTCACTGGCAGGCAGAACAGGTGTGGTTTGTTCAATAAAGGCTTCCAGTTCCTGTCGGAGCGCAACCAGGTCCACGGAACACGCTTCCAGCGCCTCCCGGGCCGATGGGTTACTGAGCAATGCCAGTAACAAGTGCTCGACGGTCATAAACTCATGACGGTGCTCGCGCGCTCTGGCGAAAGCCATGTTTAAACTGAGTTCCAGTTCTTGATTGAGCATAGGCACCTCCCCCAATTTTTATACCTGCATTCAGGCTTTTTCCAGCGTACACAGCAATGGATGCTCGTTCTCCCTTGCGTACTTGTTCACCATCGCCACTTTGGTTTCTGCAACCTCAGCGGTAAAGACTCCGCAAATGGCCTTCCCCTGGTAGTGAACAGCAAGCATCAATTGCGTTGCACGTTCTACATCATAAGAAAAGAATTTTTGTAACACGTCAATAACAAACTCCATTGGAGTGTAATCATCATTGACTAATATCACTTTATACATAGATGGCGGTTTTAGCGCGTCGCGAACTTTTTCTTCCGCCAGTTGATCAAAGTCCAGCCAGTCGTTCGTTTTACCCATTGTCAGTTATCATCTTCGGTTATGGTTACCGGCAGAACGCTCTGCCGCTGACAAGAGCATATTTGCCTGACCAATCTACTCCACATGATAGATAATTATCATCTATCGTTGGTATAAGCGACATCAGTGACATTACTGTCAATAGCGTTAACTGCTTCAAATTTTTGATGCATACCTACCCCCTGGCCCCTGTCAAACGCTTGACGACTCGCCCCATTTCTCTAAATTGTATTTCTAGAGTTGGCGAGGTTTTGAACTGCCCCCTCTCTGACCCCGGTTTATTCCATCTTACTTGTATAAGATTTGCGAAGGATGTCGAAGCATGGAAAAGGGTACTGTTAAGTGGTTCAACAATGCCAAAGGGTTCGGTTTCATCTGCCCTGAAGGCGGTGGCGAAGATATTTTCGCTCATTATTCCACCATCCAGATGGATGGTTACAGAACGCTAAAAGCTGGGCAACCCGTTCAGTTTGATGTCCACCAAGGGCCAAAAGGCAATCACGCCAGTGTTATTGTGCCCGTCGAAGTAGAAGTAGCAGTCGCATAGCTCTTCTGTCTCATTGTGTACATCCTAAAGGCAAAATGCCAGCCCGATCGGCTGGCATTTTTATCTCAAAAATCACTCTCGCGCCAAAGCATCCACTGGATCCAACCGTGCCGCATTTCGTGCAGGTAGCCAGCCAAATAAAATGCCCGTAACGGTTGAGCATAAAAACGCCAGCAGCAACGCAAGTGGAGAAAAGCCTATCTCCCAACCGGGTAAAAAAAGCTGTAGGGTGAAGGCAATTAACAGCGACAGCATTATCCCCATCGCGCCGCCCACCAGACAAACCAGCACAGCTTCAATCAGAAATTGTTGCAGAACGTCGCTGGCACGCGCGCCAACAGCCATACGAATACCAATTTCCCGCGTCCGCTCCGTCACCGACACCAGCATAATATTCATGACGCCAATGCCGCCCACCACCAGCGAAATCACCGCCACCAGCGTCAGAAACAGTTGTAAAGTACGTGTGGTTTTTTCGACTGTTTTCAAGACGCCGTCCATGTTCCAGGTAAAGAAGTCTTTTTTGCCGTGGCGCAGCGACAACAAACGGGTGAGTTGTTGTTCCGCTTCGGTGCTGTCATAACCTTCTTTTACTCTTACAGTGATGGAGTTCAGCCACGACTGGCCCATAACCCGCCCGGACATGGTGCTGTAAGGCAACCAGACACGCAGCACTTTACTACTGCCAAACATCGACTGTTTCTCTTCCGCCACGCCAATAACTCTCGCTGGCATATTACCAACCAGAATGACCTCACCAATCACAGTGGCCTTATGCGGGAAAAGCTGGCGTCGGGTGTTACTGTCGAGAACCACCACCTGTGCGCGACCGTTCAGTTGCTCCTGATTAAAGGTGCTCCCTTCGCTGAAGGTCATGCCATACACATTGAAATAATCGCCGCTCACACCGTTGGCGCTGGCGGCAACATCAACATTGTTATAACGCAGCCGCAGGTTTTGCGAGACGGCGGGCGTGGCAGAGGCGACCCACGGTTGTTTTTGTATGGCGACTAAATCATCGTACTTTAGCGCCTGCTGATATTGCGGATCGTCATCGCCAAAATCTTTCCCGGGGTAGACATCAATGGTGTTGGTGCCGATGGAGCGAATATCTGCCAGTACCATTTGTTTAGCCGCGTCGCCTACTACGACGATAGAAACCACCGACGCAATACCAATAATAATCCCCAGCATTGTCAGTAAGGTGCGCATTTTATTCGCTGCCAGCGCCCGCCACGCCATCGTCAGCGCCTCGTTAAAACCGCTGACGAACTGCCGCCAGCCAGACGCTGTTTTGACTATCGGTTCCGCCCCCGTGTCGGTATTCACCTTTTCAATGGCGGGAGGGTTACGCACGATTTCACCGTCACGAATTTCGATCACCCGCTCCGCCTGAGCCGCAACCTGTGGATCGTGGGTAACGATAATCACCGTGTGTCCGCGATCGCGCAACTGATGCAATATCGCCATCACCTCTTCGCCAGAATGGCTGTCCAGTGCGCCGGTAGGTTCATCGGCGAGGATCACCTGCCCACCGTTCATTAATGCACGAGCAATACTGACACGTTGCTGCTGGCCACCGGAAAGCTGGGCGGGATAATAATCTAGCCGTTCTTCCAGCCCCAGTCGTTGCAGCAACTCCTGAGCGCGCAGCAATCGCTGTTTACGCTCAAGTCCGGCATAGACGGCGGGAACTTCGACGTTTTGTTCGGCGGTTAAATGTGAGAGCAAATGATAACGCTGGAAAATAAAGCCGAAATGCTCGCGACGAAGCTGCGCCAGCGCATCGGCGTCCAGCGTGGCAACATCCTGGCCGGCAACGCGATAGGTTCCACTGGTCGCTTTATCCAGGCAGCCGAGGATATTCATCAGGGTCGATTTACCGGAGCCCGACGCGCCGACAATTGCCACCATCTCACCGGCATAAATATCCAGGCTGATGCCCTTTAGCACCTCAACCTGCTCGTCTCCAGCGGGATAGCTACGGCGAATATCCTTTAGTTCGAGCAAAGGCGTCATTGTGCAGCTCCTGGTTTGGCCTCACCAATCACCACTTCATCGCCCGGTTCCAGCCCTTTGACAATCTCAACATCGGTATCGTTGCGCGCGCCAATCGTCACTTCGCGCTCGCGTATTTCGCCATTACGCAGCAGTTTGATTTTATAACGGTTATCGCCAACCGAATCCCCCAGAGCCGACAACGGAATAGTGAGTACGTTTTTCACATCAGTGAGTTGAATGTGGACCTGCGCAGTCATATCCAGGCGCAGTAAACCATTGGGATTTGGCACTTCAAAACGGGCGTAGTAGAAAATGGCGTCGTTGACCTTTTCTGGCGTCGGCAGCACATCTTTAATCTGCCCTTCGTAGCGCGTCAGCGGATCGCCGAGCACGGTGAACCAGGCTTTTTGACCTGGTTTCAGGTGAATGACATCCGCTTCCGACACCTGCGCTTTCACCAACATGGTGCTCATATCCGCCAGAGTCAGAATGTTTGGCGCTTGTTGTGCGGCAATTACCGTCTGCCCTTGCAGAGTGGTGATTTGCGTGACTTCACCTGCCATCGGAGCAACGATGCGGGTGTAATCGAGATTCGTTTTCGCCGTGTCGAGAGACGCCTGATTCCGTTTGATTTGCGCGTCGATAGTCCCTATTTGCGCCTGTTTAACGGCCATCTCCGTCGCTGCGGTGTCGAGATCTTGTTGCGAAACTGCTTGCGTTTGCGCCAGTCGTTGCTGGCGTGAGTATGTCACCCGTGCCAGTTTCAGTTCAGCTTCTGCCTGTTGCCTTTGCGCACGCAACTCCATCAGTGTCGCTTCCACTTCCTTGATCTGGTTTTCCGCCTGTTCAGGATCAATAACCCCTAAAAGCTGATCTTTTTTCACTTTATCGCCAATCGCCACCGACAGCGTTTTCAACTGACCGCTGACCTGCGCGCCCACGTCAACCTTACGCAGCGCGTCCAGTTTTCCGGTCGCCAGCACGCTTTGTTGCAAATCACCAGGGCGCACGATCAATGTCTGATAAGTCGGCACGGGCGCATTGAGTGTTCTCCACAACGCAATCAACGCGGCGATGACTATCACCAGCGCAATAGCGTAACGCTTCTTAAGGTTTTTTCGCTTTTTCATAAATACTCTGAATGCTCCATATACGCGTACGGGGCTGCCAACTTCAACGAAACATCAACAAAAATATAAAATTTACGTTAGCAATTACACGATTGATGTTTGGTTAAGATACGCAATGGTGAAATCGGCGTCATGTATAACCATTGGTTTCATGAATATGTCGCAGCTAACTGAACGCTCCTTTACGCCATCTGAATCTCTCAGCAGCCTGTCTCTTTTTCTTAGTCTGGCACGCGGACAGTGTCGACCAGGTAAATTCTGGCACCGACGTAGCTTTCGTCAGAAATTTTTGCTGCGCTCTTTGATTATGCCGCGTTTAAGCGTTGAGTGGATGAACGAACTTTCCCACTGGCCTAATCTCAGAACGTTGTTAACGCGTCAGCCACGCCTGCCGGTTCGCCTGCACCGCCCTTACCTTGCCGTGAATATGTCCCGTAAGCAATTGCTGGAGGCGTTACGTTACCATTATGCGTTGCTGCGCGCGTACATGTCGGCGGAAGAGTTCAGCTTATATTTGAACACCCCGGGACTGCAACTTGCGAAGCTGGAAGGAAAAAACGGCGAGCAGTTCACCCTTGAACTGACCATGATGATCTCAATGGATAAAGAAGGTGACAGCACAATTCTGTTCCGCAACAGCGAAGGTATTCCTCTGGCGGAGATCACATTTACACTGTGTGAGTATCAGGGGAAAAGGGCGTTATTTATAGGCGGGCTGCAAGGTGCGAAATGGGAAATTCCACACCAACAGATCCAGAATGCGACGAAAGCCTGCCACGGGATATTTCCCAAACGACTCGTGATGGAAGCGGTCTGCCTCTTTGCGCAACGCTTACAGGTCGAACAAATTATTGCTGTCAGCAATGAAACACATATTTACCGCAGCCTGCGTTATCGCGATAAGGAAGGGAAAATCCATGCTGACTATAACGCGTTCTGGGAATCGGTTGGCGGCGAATGCGATGCCGAGCGACACTACCGGCTTCCCGATCGAATCGCGCGAAAAGAAATTGCGGATATCGCCAGCAAAAAGCGAGCTGAATACCGTCGACGCTACGAGATGCTCGACGCTATTCAGCCTCAGATAGCCATGATGTTTCGCGGTTAATCAGCCCGACCACGAGCCAGCCATAGCACGCGCGAGAACATTTTTTTCAGCAACGTAGGCACAGATTCCACACCGCGCCGTCCGGCCTCCATAGCAACTTCAATGGCAAGGTCGGGCTTGGAAGAGCGATGGATCGCTTTTGAAATAACTTTGCGCAAATTCATCGGCACGTTTTCCGGGATCTGCGCCACGCGATGGAACACGTCGGAAAACCCCTGGCGATACATAAAATGTTCCATATCCAGCGCCGGTAACGTTGTCAAATGTTCACGTTCAGCTTCGCGATCGTTATTCAGCAGGCTACGTACCGTTGCGGCATATTTCTTCCCGGCTTCATCGCCATCGACCAACACATGCCACTCAATCCCCATCCGCCGGGCAAATTTAACCAGTGGTTTTAATCCGGACTGGGCAAACTCAATGACCTTAATCCCTTCAGCATCGAAATGGTGTCCACACTGGCGCGCCAGTTCGTTGATAACCCAGGTTTCCGTTTCCCCTTCCACCAGCAACCAGCAGCGAGCAAACAGCGATGACGGACGATTAAAACGAATGTGAAAAGAGATGCGGCGGCTGTCTTCGGTGCTCAAGCCACTTGGCCCCAGACGCCAGGCGGCAACGCGAGAAGATTCACGCACCAGGCGGCAAACATGTTCCACTGGGGTTAACGAAAGCAGCTCGCCAGAGTTGGTGGTGGCAATGCGTTGTAAAGGCAAAAGATTCAACAGATGCCAGGCAACGGAAAGCATAATCGGATGCAGGCGGGTTTCTGGATCTTCTATTAGCAATAACGGACGCGCGTCTTTATCCAGTCGCAATGTCCCTTTTGCCTGCAATAAAGTGGCGAACAGGCCGAGTAAAATGACCCGATACGAACGCCCTCCTGGTCTGTCAATCATCCGGTTGATGATATCGAGATAACGCCAGCTCCGTTGCTCATTGCTGGCTCGCCGACGCATTAAGCGATATCTCGCCTGCCCGGCCCCTTGCTCCGAGAAATAATGCTCAAGCAGTTGCACCATTGCCGAAAGCCCCTGGCGAATCTGCCCATCGGAGAGATTTTGCGGATGCGAGGATAACTCGCGGGCGAGAAAATCCAACTGGCGCGCGGTGACTTCCACATTGGGTGCATTTGGTACAGTTCCATTGCGAATGCGGCGCATAAAGCGGGCGTCACGCAAACGCAGAACCGGCATCAACCGCACCAGATGACGCGCCTGATCGTTAATATCCTCGACATCAATCGGATGTCCGTCTTTATCGAGAAAGCTGCGTAGTGTCATCACGCTGCCATCTTCCGCGCTCTCCCCTTCCAGACGGTAAAAAATGCGGTGATAACCATCGGTACAGGGCGCCCAGCATGCTTCAAGCGGGCGATAACGGCGTACACGATGCCGTCCTGGCAGCGATTCGCGAAAGGTCAGAATGATATGCAGATGGTGTTCCCGACCATTGATATCACCTGGCGGAAACCAGAAATCATCGCGTTCAAAATGGTAGAGGTCTGACTCTGGCGATAACAGCAGGGTTAAGGCGTCCAGCAAGCTGGATTTACCCCACGCGTTCTCCCCAATCAGGACGTTGTTTTGCTCCAGCATCAAAGACAATCGGTTGATACCACGAAAGCCCACAATTTCAACGCGCTCAAGAATCATATCCCCTCCAGAAATATGTTACTCATCCTTTACTCTGGCAGTATAACGGGAAAGGCCGAGACAATACGTGATGACATCACAATTAAGCATGGCAAATGTCTGAAAAATGAGCGAATAATTGTGTTATACGCCTTCATGTTGCCTCCCCCTTAAAAACAACAAAATCAAATAATTAACCTTATAAATTATTTTTTATTACCTCTAAAGGCTTATTTCCACCGTTTGCACTACACTGTCAATCAGGCAAATGACTATATGGGGGAACTTACTGTTGCCCTAAATCAAAATTACTGGATTTATTTATCTGGCGAATGACTCGCCTTCGTTTTTAAAATACCAATGCATTATTTCTGTCGTCATTTTTTACGGCGACCATATAAAACGACCATATTGTTCACAGGGTCAATTTTTAATTGAGGTGGATATGTTCAGAAAATTAGCAGCTGAATGTTTTGGTACTTTCTGGCTTGTATTTGGTGGCTGCGGTAGCGCCGTGCTGGCGGCAGCGTTCCCGGAATTAGGCATTGGCTTTGCTGGTGTCGCGCTGGCGTTTGGTCTAACCGTGCTGACGATGGCCTTCGCTGTCGGTCATATCTCCGGTGGCCACTTTAACCCGGCGGTCACTATTGGTTTATGGGCTGGTGGCCGTTTTCCGGCAAAAGAAGTGATTGGTTACGTAGTAGCCCAGGTTATCGGCGGTATTGTTGCGGCGGCACTGCTGTATTTAATCGCCAGCGGTAAAGCTGGGTTTGACGCGGCGGCCAGCGGCTTCGCTTCTAACGGTTATGGCGAGCATTCACCGGGCGGCTATTCCATGCTTTCTGCACTGGTGGTTGAACTGGTATTGAGTGCTGGTTTCTTGCTGGTGATCCACGGTGCAACCGACAAATACGCTCCGGCAGGTTTTGCGCCGATCGCTATTGGTCTGGCATTAACGCTGATTCACTTAATCAGTATTCCGGTGACTAACACTTCCGTTAACCCGGCGCGCAGCACCGCGGTTGCCATCTTCCAGGGCGGCTGGGCGTTAGAACAGCTGTGGTTCTTCTGGGTAGTGCCAATTGTCGGCGGTATTATTGGTGGTCTGATTTACCGGACCCTGTTGGAAAAACGCGATTAATTAGCGCAAAAGGCCTGACGCAATGTCAGGCCTTTTTTTAAGATGTTGTTATATGTTGATTCATCATCTTGTTGCGCTCCTTTCATGAGTTAAGCCACATATTGCCACTGGCGCAAGGAGCACGCCGGGGGCGGCCAATAGCCGCCCCCCCCAGCACCCCCCGGC
>NZ_JACSQI010000040.1 GCF_014836715.1 Escherichia whittamii | reverse complement strand
AAAGGTCACGGTGACGGGGCTTCCTGAATGGGCCTGGACGCGGGCAACCCCCTATACCGGAAGCGACGAGCAGTTACAGAAGTTAAAAGCCGCCTATACCGAAATGGCTGCAATTATTAACAGCGGGGACAGAGCACGCCTTAAGTTATATAACACAGAGGCGCTGAAGGCATGGTCAGCCACAACAGGTGACTCTGAGGATGACATATTACTCTCCCACTTTCAGAAAGATAACCTTGAGGGTGGAAAAGCCAAAATACTGCCTATCAGGTGGAACGATTATGCCGTCCGGGTTATGAATAATGGGCGTATGGTGCAATTATATAATAAATCAATGCCAACGTATTCCCCACTGACTTACTGTTTTACAGATGAAAGTGGCGAAGAGCGTATGGGGTATTACGCCCCGGTATTTTCGTTGATTAACGGTCAGTTTATCCCTGTCACTTGATTAACCTGTTGGGCTACAAATCAGGATGTCCGGTAAGGTGATTATTGTTGAGTTAAGCACCTTACCGTTTT
>NZ_JACSQI010000003.1:3889-441848 GCF_014836715.1 Escherichia whittamii | reverse complement strand
TGGTTCAGACTTCAGGATATGGTTGAGGGTTACCTGGTGATGAAGTCTCTTGATCAGGAGATCTGATCAAGAGACAGTCTTCGGGAGGGGCCTTCCCGTTTCAGCCCCTTGCTGACTCCCCGATTGTTGATGAGCGTCAGACCCCCGCGCAACGCTTTCCCTGATGCCGTTTTCTCTTCCCCGAGTCGACTCGCAAAACGCTGTAACAACCTGATCATTTGCACTTTTTAGCGGAACGTAGATATAAAAAATCCCCGGCTTTTTGGGCCGAGGATTTTCATAGCTGAAGATTTATTCTGCGTTTTCTGCAACAGGAGTTGTTGAGGTTAAGGGGGAAGTCAATGCCGCCAGCGAGCCGCCTGAAACACCGATTTCATTGAGCAAGGAGTCAATCAGCGGCGCCTGTGTGCGGTAAGAAAGCGCCGCTGATAATGCTTGTTCTGCCAGGTTTCCGCCACCAACGCTGCCTGATGCCGCATCCCCCGCAGCGCCACCACGGTTTAATCCATCGACCTGGATAATCTTGATGCCGTCGATTGACTTCATCGGTTCAACGGATTTCTCTATTACCGCAGGTAACGACTGTAATAGCGCCAGTTTGAATTTAAGGCTGGTTTGCTCGTCAGAAAGTACGTTGATAGCGTCGTTCAGCGCGCGCTGCGCTTCTGCTTCCGCCAGACCTTTTTTACGCGTAGCTTCAGCTAACTCAACAATAGCTGCCGCCTGCATTTCTGCCGCTTCTTTCTCTGCCTTTGCCCGTACAGTCAACTCGACTGCTTTGGTTTCTGCGTCCTGCGCTGCGGCAATCAGCGCTACCTGTTTAGCTCGATCGGCTTCTGCTGTCTGGCGCGTGGTTTCTACGTTCTGCTGTGCGCTAACGGCTTCTGCTAAAGCCAGGTTTGCACGCGCTTCCGCCTGCGATTGTTGTTCCGATTTTGCAGCAATAGCGATCGATTTCGTCTGATTGGCGATTTCGGTGACCTGTTGTTGTTCGATTTCTTTAATGCGAACCTCGCGTTCAGCCTCAACTTTTCTTGAGCGTACAGCCTGCTCGCGGTCGATTTCCGTTTCCTGAATTTGTCGTTCAGCCAGGATTCGCGTCTGTTCTGCCTCACGACGACGTTCAGCCTCAAAAGCAGCAATTTTCGCATTTTGTTCAGCGGTACGGGTTTTAACTTGCTGCTCCTGCTCAAGCGTCATAAACGCTTCTTGCTGTTCAATCTCCAGCTTCCGCGAAAGAGCGTCTCGATTTTTCTCACGCACCGCAACTTCTACATCCTGTTCAACTTCGTTACGCTCGCGGCGACGGCGCTCTGTTTCCTGAGTCAGTTTGGTCAGACCTTCGGCGTCAAAGGCGTTGTTCGGGTTAAAATGCTCTTTCGAAGTCTGGTTAAAGTTGGTGAGTGAAACACTTTCCAGTTCCAGTCCGTTTTTCGACAAGTCTTCTGCCACGGTATTTTGTACACCCTGCACGAAGTTCTCTCGGGTATCCTGTAACTCATGCATGGTCATTTGCGCAGCGGTGGCGCGTAGGGCATCGACGAATTTATCCTCTACCAGCATACGTAAATCTTCAGGCGATAGAGTACGTTGCCCCAGCGTCTGGGCCGCAGTGGCGATGCCTTCTACTGACGGTTTTACCCGTACAAAGAAAGCCACTACAACATCAACACGCATACGATCTTTCGTAATCAGGCTATCAATAGTAGAACGGCTGACTTCCAGCTTGAGCGTATTCATATTGATAGGAATGATTTCGTGGAAGATTGGCATAACGATTGCGCCGCCGCTCATTACCACTTTTTGCCCGCCTAACCCGGTACGAACAAATGCCTGCTCGGCAGATGCCCGACGATAAAGCCGCGCGAAAATAATACCGATAATAAACAGAACGCATACGGCAACAATCGCCATAAACATCCATGACGGTACTAAGTTAACAATATCATCCATTATTAAATTTCCTTTTGATTAAATATTTACAATATATTTGGCCAGGGATTTTTTTCTGCCAAATACCGTGTTGCAGAAAGTCGGCAAATAATCAATACCTTGTCACCTTTGGTGAGGTTTTTTCCTTCTTCAGGTTCCAGTAATAAATAGTGTATTTGGCCAAATTGATCGGTAAGTTTTCCTTCACAGGGTTTACCGGATATTGCCTGATGACCGGTAATTAATGCCATGCAGCCAATATATTCTTCTTCTGTAATAGCAGAACTATGATCGCGAGGAATCCAGGGGGCGATTGCCTTGCCGATATAATGCACTGTAATAACAGTGAGCAGTAAACAAACAGGAACCACGAACAGGTTTGAGAGCGGGGCTTGCCAGACCGTCACGCAAGCATGCTGTAGAAGAATGCCGATAAGGCCAAACAAACCGGCCAACAGGCAGAGGATGACGAGGGCTGGTAGCCTTCCAATATTAAGATAATGAAGTGCCTGACTAATATTACCTGTGGTTATGGAATCGTAATGATCAAGATGTGCATCAAGAGCACCGGAGAGCATGTGACCACATATAATAGCAATAATTTCTAACAGGCCGATCAAAAGTACAAAGGAAATAGCGAAAAGATAAGGTGTGTTATAGTCGGCAAATAAAATCATCTGTCACTCCATCGTCCATTCAGTGACGCATTGTTTATTGTGGTATGATTTTCTTCCTTACATTTATCTTTTCTAATAATAACATGTGGTAGTAAAATTTTAAAAGAAAAAGTCCATTAACGTTGTAATTATTTTCAATAAAAAGTGTGATCCAAAACAATATATTTACGCACGTTATGTTTAAAGGCACTACACTGATTAAGGAATACTGAAATCAGAAAAAGCATATGGCCTTAAAAGGTATGCGATAACCGGAGGATGTGCTTATGGATCATGGTCTTAATTCTTTAAATAATTTCGATTTCCTGGCGCGTAGTTTTGCCAGAATGCATGCTGAAGGTCGAGCAGTCGATATTCTGGCCGTCACTGGTAATATGGATGAAGAACACAGAACCTGGTTTTGCGCTCGTTATGCCTGGTATTGCCAGCAAATGACACAGTCAAGAGAACTGGAACTCGAACATTGATATTACGGGCCGTCAGGCCCGTTTTTGTGTCGCTTTATTCTGCTTTATCAACTGGCGGGATCGCGGGAGGAGATTGAACTTCTGCTGCCGGATTACTACGAGCTTCCAGTTCACTGATGCGCTGCTCCAGTAACGCCAGTTTCTCACGAGTCCGCAACAGGACCTGCGTCTGCACATCGAATTCTTCGCGGCTTACCAAATCGAGGCGAGTCAGCTGTGCTTGTAGGGTTTGGCGGATTTTTTTCTCCACATCTTCCCCGAACTCCCTGATTCCTTTAGGCATTGATTCGTGAACCTGGCGAGCAATTTGCTCAATTTTTTTCGGGTCAATCATTGTAGTTTCCCTGTACTGATAGGTGTTTAGTGCCATTGTAGTGCGATAAGGGTAAGTCATAAACCAGAATTATGTGAACCTGTGCGTTGCTGCCGCTAATCATTAGCGCTATAGTGAATCCGCTTATTCTCAGGGCGGGGCGAAATTCCCCACCGGCGGTAAATCAACTCAGTTGAAAGCCCGCGAGCGCTTTGGGTGCAAACTCAAAGGACAGCAGATCCGGTGTAATTCCGGGGCCGACGGTTAGAGTCCGGATGGGAGAGAGTAACGATTCTGTCGGGCATGGACCCGCTCACGTTATTTTGGCTATATGCCGCCACTCCTAAGACTGCCCTGATTCTGGTAACCATAATTTTAGTGAGGTTTTTTTACCATGAATCAGACGCTACTTTCCTCTTTTGGTACGCCTTTCGAACGTGTTGAAAATGCACTGGTTGCGCTGCGTGAAGGACGCGGTGTGATGGTGCTTGATGATGAAGACCGTGAAAACGAAGGCGATATGATCTTCCCGGCAGAAACCATGACCGTTGAGCAGATGGCTCTGACCATCCGCCACGGTAGCGGTATTGTTTGCTTGTGCATCACCGAAGATCGCCGTAAACAACTCGATCTGCCAATGATGGTCGAAAATAATACCAGCGCCTATGGCACCGGTTTTACCGTGACCATTGAAGCTGCTGAAGGTGTGACTACCGGTGTTTCTGCCGCTGACCGTATCACGACTGTTCGCGCTGCGATTGCTGACGGTGCTAAACCTTCAGACTTGAATCGTCCTGGCCACGTTTTCCCACTGCGCGCGCAGGCGGGGGGGGTACTGACTCGTGGCGGCCATACCGAAGCGACCATTGATCTGATGACGCTGGCAGGCTTTAAACCTGCAGGTGTGCTGTGTGAACTGACTAATGACGATGGCACGATGGCGCGTGCGCCAGAGTGCATTGAGTTTGCCAATAAACACAATATGGCGCTGGTCACTATTGAGGATCTGGTTGCATACCGTCAGGCGCATGAGCGAAAAGCTAGCTGATAGCGTGTAACCAATGAATATGAAAATGCCGGGTTTTCCCGGCATTTTGCTATTTAGTTATAGTTAATTTTAACGATCAGATCTCTCTGGAAGGGGCCAACAGTCAGCGCCTGACCTGGTTGCTGTGTTAGTTCAGCTTCATATTCCCGGGTCGCAGTGGTGGCCGATTGCCCTGGAGTATAGGTAGTAAATAATTTGTACTGGTTATAAACGACGTCGCTCTTTGTTTTTTGGTCGGTGATACGCATTAAAAGACCGTTGCCCATTTCCAGGTGCGTATTATCGTAAAGAGTGTCGTCGGTGTAGAAGTTTGTGGAAACATCAAATTGTTCACTGCAATTAGCCGTAGCATCTTTTATTGTTGAGATACTAAATACCGCCTTGTGCGGAGCTGCTTTAATCGCGCTGGCTGATATTTGCCCAAAATTGACAATTTGACTCTCAGGGAAAATACGCAAATTTACGCTGCAATCAAGAAATGAAATATTATTAAGGCCTGTAATGTCAGCGTGTAGGTTTTTCGCCGATGGACTGGTGTTGGCCCCTTGGGAACCATCAAATTGCAATACGTTTACATCCCCAAAGTTCCAGCTCAGGCCATCTGTGGAGGTGGGGATTGCTAAGAGTTTTACATACAGGCGAAATCGGGCATTGAATTCGACATTTTTCTGATACGTCGTGCCATTACAAGCTTTAGTTGTGTATTGATTTCCAGTCGCATTTTTTCTATCAAGGCAGGCTCTTGTATCGATCCCCTGACCATTTTCCTCAAAATCCTGACCATTATAGGTCACACCAAATTTCAGATATGGGTTATTCAGAACAACAGGATCATTGAATTCAGACAACTTAATCCAGGCGTGAATCGTCTCCGTCGGTGCGGACGCTGACCAGTCACCAGCATTGTTGCAAAAAACATGGACTGAGATGTCATCACTTTCCCAGATTTTTTGGCCTGGTTGGGCATTTTGCGGAATTCTGAACGGTGGCATTGCCTTTTGGATAAGGGTAGGACCTTTGTTTTTATCCTGATAGCAATCGACAGCATAAGAAGAAACGTTAAAAAACAAACACAGAATAGCTAACAGCCGAAAAAGCGTAATCATAATTTTTCCTTTCTGGCTGATGTGCTTTGACACAGAGACTGGACGGAGTTGCACTCAACTTTAAACATTTCCAGACCACCGTAGTCGCCAACAAAACCTAGCAGGAATGTGGCAGGCAGGTTGTTCAGGTGTTGAGTCGCCGTTGCAAACGGCGCCACCATAATGCTGTCTGCTCCGGGCATTAGTGTCTTGCCGTTAGTACCTATATAACCAACAGTAATGTGATAGGGCGTTGGGTTATTGAGCGTGAGTCCTGCCGTGGTACGGGTGATAGTGACTTTTTGCATAGGCACCATTTGCCCATCTTTTAATTCAATCGCTTTTGGGCGCCAGAATAATTTCAGGCGACTTTGCATCGCTATCTGCATCACATTCTGTTCTTTAGTGCGAGGCGGAATTTCTCGGACGTTATAATAGAACAGGGTTTCTCTGTCCTGCGGTAAGCTGTTGAGTGAAGCCAGGGCCATCAGGCGAATTTGCACCTGTTCATCAGCTTCGATACGCTCCATTGGCGGCAGGGTTGAAATATAATCACGTGTTTTTTTTCCGCTGGCATCTTCAATCCATGATTGCGCCAGATATGGTTCAGTTTTGCTTTGATTGGTCAGGCGAACCGTCGCACTTTTATTGGATGCATTAAAAATAATACGCGTCCTGTCTGGTGAAACGGTGGCCTGGGCAAAACAACTTATCCCTAGCAAACAAATCATTCCCGTTGTGATCAATGGCAATTTCATTTTATTCATCCTGAATTAATTGACTGTTTTACAAGGTAAAATAATAGCGTTTTCGCTGATATTACTTTTATTGGGCGGAGTAATTTCGCACATGTTATCCCCCCATGCTAAACGCAATGTACTGTTTTCCTGAATTCCGCTGAGATAAACGAAGCCATCTTCTGCTACCAGGCCCACATCTTTACCTGATGTTTTATCCGTTACGCTCACTCCCAGTGGCGGGAAGCGACCATTTTCCATGCGGATCACTCCGACGATCTGGTATCCGATAGTGGCATTCAGTTTCGCGTAGCCTATCGCGCCTTGGGTGAGTGTGGTGCGAATGACCGAGTTTTCAACATCAACACCTTCTGGCAACTCGGTGTTATTCACTCGTAGCATGGCGGTAGTGTAGTTTGATAAAGAAGGCACAACAGCAACTCCCATTCCATTGGTCACGGTACGGTTTGAGTTGATTTCAACACCAGCAATGCCGTCTGTATCCACCATCATGCGGGCGTTATCACCGTAGCTGTAATCATGAAGTGCTACGCCATGACGGGTGGCGGTAAGCGAACCGGACCAGCCCGCAGTAACCGAGTTGTATTGGTTTGGTTGCATACTGCCATTGATATTCAGACGTCCCCAGGGCGAATAGTGCTGATAGCTACCGCGTAATGTCGGTTCACCATCGCGGATATTGTCGTCTGTTGCTGATGCCGAAATATTCCAGGTATTGTTACGATCTGACGCGTCATACCAGGAGATCATTTGTGAGGTATTGTTGCCGGTGCGTTGCATGCTATAAGAAATATTGCGGCTTTGTTGTAATGGTAGAGATAAAGAGAAGTAATACTGATTCTCATCGTCGTTATCCCAACGAATTCGGCTCATCGCCAGAGAAGCGGAAATACCTTTGAAATCACCAATATCAAAGTTTTTGCTTACAGAAAGTGAGTAATTGGTGTTACTTTCACGATCCCAGTAAGTATTACGCGTAATGTTGAGATAAGAATTCAGGTCCAGTGTATCAAAGTACTGGTTCAACGAAATAACATAACTCTCTTTTTCGTTATCAACGTTTTCATCACCGTTGCGCGAGGCGAGATACTCGCTCATCGAGACATAGTCTTTATCAGAGAAACGATAACCAGCGAAGGTAATCTGACTACCTGTTGATTCAAAATGTTTTGCGTAGTTAAATCGATAGCTGTAGCCGCGCAGATTGTCGCTATTTTGTTGTTGTAGGGAGGCTTTCGCGCCGGTCACATCGAAAGAAAGGGAACCAAATTGATTAAGGTTAAAGCCAATACCTGTAGTGATCGCCTGATAGTCATCAGCAGTGAACATGCCGCCGCCATAGAGCGACACATTATTCAGCCATCCCCAGGAAGCTTCCGCCGTCCAGAAAAATGGGTTATTGATATCGTTATGTCCGACTGAAGTTGGTTTTCCCAACGATGCTTTATAACGCACTTGCCCTTTGCGGGTTAAATAAGGGATAGAGGCGGAACCAACCTGAAAGGTATTGGTGCGGCCATCTTCTTCTTCTACGGTGACATCCAGTTGCCCCTGGAACGACTGACCTAAATCAGAAATAGTAAATGGCCCAGGCGCGACAGTCGTTTGATAAAGTATGCGACCATTTTGCTCAACCGTTACTTTGGCGTTGGTTTGCGCGATGCCGGTAATCTGTGGTGCATAACCCTGCAAATCCGGTGGCAGCATGCTTTCGTCACTTTCTAATGATGCGCCAGTAAAGTGGAACGTGTCGTAAAGATTGGAACTCAGGTCGTATTGCCCCATGGTGAACTTTGACGACCATGCGGGAATAGGGCGAAACAAATAGGTACGTGCAAAATCGCCATCGTGACTGACGGAACGACCATCAGCAAGATTCTGATTATATTGATAATCACTGCGCAAACGCCATGCGCCAAGGTTGAAGCCTAATGTGCCGTAAGAACTGATGTTTTGGGTACTGTCGCCGTGATGCGGCGCATACTGGCTTGCATACAGGTTGTAGTCGAGAGTAAACCCGGCGATACCGTCATCCCAGAATTCGGGAGGCGTCCAGTTTTTCGCCTGATATTTGAGCCATGCCTGAGGAATACTAAGGGATAAAACCATTGTGGACTTATCGAGGCGCGTTATTAATTCTGGTTTTTGGCTTAGATCGAGGCAGTCAGTATCTTCAGTTGTTTGTAAGGTCTTAATGAATTCCGCATTCAGGCCGAAGTGAGTTAAGTTTTCATCTGTCAGGCAAAGGAACGAACCGCTTTCTGTATCTGCTTTGATCCACTCCAGCATAGACGCTTGCGGTAACATATTTTTATTGATCTGGACGCGAACGAGATACTTCCCTGGTGTGATATAGCCTTTTTTCTCGAAACGTGAAAGATCTATATTCTCTCGATCTTCAACGTCGATCATATCAACGTTGAATTCCACCGCGTAGGCAGGCAAAACCAATAGCAATGGAAACATAACACCAGAAAGGACATTTTTGATTGCAAGAGGCAGTTTACCCCGACTAAACGTGTTTTTATTTTTCATAAAAATCCATTTTTAAAAAAGTCCAAACAGCCGATGAAACTTCATCGGCTTCATTTACTGGCGTCGTGTTTGAATCAACTGGCGATTATTTATAATTGAGAACGTAGTTTGTCTGTGCCTGGACGTTACCTGATGTTGCATTTTTAGCCAGGGATTCCATACGCGCTTTGAAATTCAGTTCCTGGTAAGCATTGGTCGTTGGGAAGTTCATTGTGATTGGTGTTCCCAGCGTTACACTGGTATTGTCAGTTTTCACTAGGCGAACACCTACACCAGTCGCACTACCAATGTTGCCTTCAAGAGTGTTTTTCAGCAGGCTGGGATCGGTTATGTCAACGCTGGCGGAGCTGAAGGTAATTTTAACTTTATCGACGGTATTTGTGCCATCAGACAAAATGCAGTCCTGCAGATGAATGGTGACATCTACCGGCAGAGATTTTTGTCCACTATTTAGTACAGTTTTGGAAACTTCACCGAGGTTGATGGTTTGATCTTCATCACCAGGAGCGATTGAACATGGAGCATCGATAACTTCACCTTTAAAAGTAATTTTACCTGAACCCTGGTTTGGGTCATCAGCAAGGGCGTTAAAAGCAACACCGGAAATTACCGTGGCAGTGAATGCAGACAGGAGGTTTTTTTTTAACATGACTATAGTCCTTTATAAATAGGGAGTATTAAATAAGGGGGGATATTGTTTCGAATTCAATTTTAATTCCTGAGAAATACTATCGCAGGGCTAAATGTAAATCTCGTTATATTTTTTTAAATGAATTTTAAGCAAAACTTAAAGTATAAATAAAAACAATGTATTTGATGTAAAATGAATAAAAACAATCCAATTGATTTATGGTATGAATGCTATTTTGAAAAAATAAATTGAATAAGTTTCGTAGTTAGGCGATGTGTGCTTTTTGATAATGGTATTTATATTCTAAATACTAATAACATATTTTAATTATCTGAGTTACATGAAACTGTAACAGTGAAGCCTATATAATAACCAGATGAATCAAGTTGAAGATATTATAAATTCTTTAATGCGTTGGTTGTTTTTTAAGCAGTGGATGATATTTTTCTGTTCATGAAGCATGATCGAAATCATATAATTGTTTCTCTATTATGCGACTATATGAATATATTCGAAAGTGGATATGTGAAATTTATGCGACAAATGTTTGATATTGTTAAATATTAAGGGTAAAAAGGATGTTTATCTCCTGGTACTGGATTGTATTGATTGCTCTGGTTGTGGTGGGGTATTTCCTGCATTTGAAACGTTATTGTCGGGCGTTTCGCCAGGACAGAGATGCACTGCTTGAAGCGCGGAACAAATACTTAAACAGTGCGAGAGAAGAGACGGCAGAAAAGCTGGAGTAGTGCTTCTGTGACGCTTGTAGATGTTGTCCATGTGCTGGACAACATCTGAGGTATTTTTAACCAATTCCTGCCGTTTGTAGCAACACTAAACTAAATCCCATTACTGACATCCCACACAGCACGCCATAGCTGGGATTATTATTGGGATCAATCTCTTTGGCGAGCGGCATTAATTCGTCTACGGAGAGCGCCACCATAATTCCTGCAACCGCCGCCATGATTGCCGCCATGACCACCGGGGAAATCATGCTACCAAGGATTAACCACGCCAGAACGCCGCCAAGAATTTCCGCCAGCCCGGAAATCCCCGCCCACAGAATTGCGGTGCGTTTCGACCCTGTTGCCGCGTAAACCGGCCCCGCAACCGCAAGACCTTCAGGAATATTGTGCAACGCCACGGCCAGCGCGATGCCAAAGCCCAGTTCCAGGTTGCTGCTCGCCGTGACAAAGGTCGCTATCCCTTCCGGGAAGTTATGCAGACTGATTCCAAGAGTGAGCAGAATAGCAGTGCGCTTGATCGATTTGGGTAGCGGTTGCACTGATTTTTGCATTAAATCCTGCGGGTGGGCATGTGGCAACATGTGGTCCAGGCCAAAATAGCCCAGCAGACCAAAGATAAACATCCCGTAGCCCAGCACAGGCGACATCCCGTAGCCCAGCACAGGCGACATCCCTTCGGCGGCTAAAGCGGCAGGAAGCATCTCCATCAATGAGATAAGCAACATGATCCCCGCCGCAAATCCCAGCGAAAATGCCAGCAGTCGGTTCGAGGGTTTTTGCCCGAGAACGCCGAGAAACGCGCCAATAAACGTGGCTGCCCCCGCCAGTATGGTCAGAATGAGGGGTACTGACATCGACAACTCCTTATAAATCTTCACATTCAGGCGGATCGTCAAAATAACTGATGATCATCATCATGGTTATCCGGGTTCTTACTCCGCCGAACAAGCGTATTGTGAGGATATCAAAATGACACCTTTAGTTAAGGATATCATCATGTCTTCAACACGTATGCCAGCATTGTTTTTAGGTCACGGTAGTCCGATGAACGTGCTGGAAGATAATTTGTATACCCGTAGCTGGCAGAAGTTGGGGATGACATTGCCACGTCCGAAAGCGATTGTTGTGGTATCGGCTCACTGGTTTACCCGGGGAACGGGGGTGACTGCAATGGAAGCGCCACCAACGATTCATGACTTTGGCGGCTTTCCGCAGGCGCTGTACGACACCCATTATCCGGCGCCTGGCTCACCAGCTTTAGCACAACAGCTGGTTGAGTTGTTAGCGCCAGTACCTGTCACGCTGGATAAAGAAGCCTGGGGTTTTGACCACGGCTCGTGGGGCGTACTGATTAAGATGTATCCGCAAGCGGATATCCCAATGGTGCAGTTAAGTATTGATAGCACCAAACCCACCGCCTGGCACTTTGAGATGGGGCGTAAACTGGCAGCGCTGCGAGATGAAGGGATAATGCTGGTCGCCAGCGGTAACGTGGTGCATAACCTGCGTACGGTGAAGTGGCACGGTGATAGTTCACCGTATCCGTGGGCGACGTCGTTTAATGAATATGTGAAAGCGAATCTGACGTGGCAAGGGCCGGTAGAACAGCATCCATTGGTGAATTATCTCGACCATGAAGGCGGCGCGTTATCGAACCCTACGCCGGATCACTATCTGCCACTGTTGTATGTCTTAGGTGCATGGGATGGTCAGGAACCGATTACCATTCCGGTCGATGGTATAGAAATGGGCAGTTTAAGTATGCTGTCGGTGCAGGTAGGTTAATAGATGAAGAAAACCGAAGCCAATTTCTGGCTTCGGTTTGTATTACCTTACTTTTTCAGCAACTTGAGTCCCCATGCGCCGCTCATCACCAGCAGCAGCAGCAAGCAAAGACCAAAAGCCAACATACAGGCCTGAGCCATGTTCATAAAGTGCCACGGCGGTAGCAGATACCAGCCTTCAGATTGCTGATACATCTCCACAAACCACTGCTGCATACTACTCAGTGTGACACCATCGGGTACGATTGGTGCATCATAGCCGCAATCCCCGGTCGGTTTGAACCAGTTTGGCGCCCACTGTGCCAGCGGCAGGTTAAAGGGGAAAGTTGGATCGGTAGAGCAACCCTGTACGCCAAACAGTGAATCGGGATCCGGGTTATGTACCGCATGGTGGATATCGTTCAGTTTGAGTGAAAACTTCAGTCCCATAATGCTGCCGTAAAATGCCATCACGCAGCCAATCAGCTTAAGGACGATGTTCTTCGGGTTGATTGCCGCAACCAATCCTCCAATAACCATCACAAACATGGCGTAGCGAATGTATACACATTGCTCACAGGGCGCCATGTAGAGATAGATCTGGAAGAAAGAGTGCGCCAGGATAATTAACGCGCCCATCGCAACGGTCATTAACAACCACAAAAAGCGTTGTTCCTGCCATCTGACCAGTGTGTCGACTGGTGATGTGCGAAGGTCTTTCCACATTCCCTTAATACCCATAGCTGGTTTCCCTGTTATTTACTGGCTAACTCATGGATAAGATCTGCCATAGCGTCGATGGATTTGATGCTCTTGGTGTAGATCAAATACTTACCATTAACGACATAGGCCGGAACACCCTGGATTTTGGCAACTTCATAAGAGGCTTTCCATTTTTCCAGTGTTTCCTGTACCGCTGGCTCTTTCAGTGCAGCTTCAAAATCTGCCTGACTCATACTTGCGGCATCCAGGCCAGTTTTGATAAAAGCAGCTGGATCTTTACCGTCAGACCAGCGTTCTTTTTTGTCGTGATAAGCCGCGTAATAAGCAAACTTGGCTTTCTTAAACTGAGAGTTAGCATCAAATAATGAAATACCTGCGGCTTTATCTTTATTGATCAAAACCGCAAAGACTTCGCTTGCCTGCTTGCCGTATTCACCTTTGGTTTCCAGGTGGAACGGCGTGAAAGCAACGACATCTTTCACTTTTTCAGATACCGGACCGGTAACCGCTTTATCGTACTTGTAACAGAACGGGCAGGCGTAGCTGAATACCTTAATCAGTGTTTTGTCGGCATTCGGAATAGGTTTTTCCAGGACCATATAATCCGTGCCTTCGGTAAATGCAGAAGCAGTAAAGGAAACCGCCAGAGCCGCAGTAAGCAGTACGCTTTTAAACAGTGATGAGATCCCTAATTTCGACATTTTTTATTCCCTTCCTAATTATTTAAACATCTGCTCTGGACGGACTAACAGCGCACGATAGTGAGTCTGGTTGGGTTTATCAGACAGCACGTCGATTTCTACTTTCACTTCTTTGGTTTTGTAGTCGATTTCGTTCAACTTACCGACGGTCGGCTGACCGACGTCGAACAGATGAATGGAACCGCCGAAACCGAACATGGTGTTGCGGTCGGCCTGGTATTCGATGATGGAGGTAATTGGACTATAGAAATCGTAGCCACGTTCTTTACCGTATTCCCAAACTTGCTGAACGGTGCCTTTCTTCTCATCAATCTTATATTCCACAAAGCGGGAATATTTCATGGTTGGTAAGGCTGGCTGTTCCAGATGGCGACCGTCGCCATTATCAAAGATAGTGAGCGTACCTTTACTGGAAATCCATGCGGTATGCTGGGTGTAGGTAAAATCGAAGTCCGAGTTTTCACACAGACCGTTTTCGTTACAAGTAATAGGTTTACCGTTAGCATCAACCGGTTTCAGCAGCTTGCTGGCCAGCGGTTTTTCCCAGCCTTTAGAGGGCGCAAGGATCCACTTCACTTGTTTATCACGACCAATTTTCACAACGCCCTGGTGGCGAGAGGAGAGAATGATTGAGTCATCTTTTGCGTCATAGGCGATGGAGTTGACGTGCGCCCAGTTACGACCTGGCCCTACACCCAGCGCGTCGCCAAACGGTGTATCTGGTTCCAGTTTTGCCTGCTGTCCGGCGTGAGCAAGGTCAACGTTAACGCAAACTGCGCCTGCATCCAGTGCACCGAGCAGAGCATCACGTTTCGGATCGAGGATCTTCGTCAGATCCCATACATCGACAACGCGACCTGATTTATCGACTTCGAGGATATGGTCACGAATGGTGGTGACGTGTATGCCGTCATCGCGACGGTAGTTGCTCTTACCTACGCGCAACAGAACCGTGCCATTTGGCGTCTCAATGGATTCATGGGTGGCGTCAGCGAATCCGCGCGGTAGTTTATGATCTTCCAGCACCTGACCCATCATGTCGAACTCGTACCAGTGCTGACCTTGTACGGCGGTAAAGGTGCCGCGTGGCGTTTCGCGGATACCCATCAGATAACCACGTTTGTTGATATTGCGGTCACGGCCATCGTAGAAGGTGTCTTGATCCAGCCACCAGCGGTATTCACCTTCGGTATCGACAATGAAAGTAAAGGGCGCGATATCAAAAGGCAGTGCGCCGGTTGCCGGACCCGCATCAAGGATTCCGGCATTTTTATCTTTCTCACCGTGCCAGTGGAGGTCGGAACCTTGCGCAGTAAAGGTATGGGTATTAACCAAATAGAGGCGGTCTTCAAAACCTGGCGCGACTTTAACAACTTTGGTTTGCTGTAGATCGGAGATGGAGCGGTTATCCATGTAATTATTGACGATGGCGGAAGTCTGCACCACGTAATCATCTTTCATGGCCTTGCCGTTTTCTTTCCACTCGACGGTCACTTTGTTAGCAAATTTCTGGTAAAGACCAAAAATCGGTACACCATCGTAAGTTTTCAGTGACTCCTGACCCACGTGATAGCTGATTTCAACGCCTTTTTCGCCTTTCCCGTGGACGGTAACTTTGACGTCAGAAATGACATGGCTATCTAAATCAACCACAGCGGTCAGAGGCGCATTGCCGTAGGGATCAACGATGACTGCCCCGAGTTGCCCGGCAGGTGGCGCAGGTTTAAAACCTGCTGCCATCACCCCCGATGCTGACAAACCCAGAGTTATCGCCACAGCTCCGGCTACCAGAGTTTTTCTATATTTATCAAACATGGATATATCTCCTTATATAACGCAAATATATAATAATGATGAATATCGACTGTTGAGATGGTGCTAATAAATTCATTTAATGAATGAAAATACATTTATAATAATTTTTATAAATGTTTTTACTGGTCTTAGATTTTTTGTATTTCTCTGTAACAAATATTTTCTTTTAGTCGATACTAGGGGGGCAATATATCAATAACAATATTCAATATTGTGTAGTGTGATCCCAGCAACATTGTTTTTTAATTATTAAATCTATTTTTGATGCGATGAGAACTATAAATTAACTTATAAAACAACATGTTACCATGTGATTTTATTAGTTAATTTAATTACAATATCGCTTGCATATGACAATTTAGTATTAAATTGGTTATTAATGTTAAATAAAGGTTGGAGATGTGTGGGGTTATATATTGATGAGGGTTATAAATAGCGGGTTATAATAAATTGCCCCGGTAAACGGGGCAATATTGAACAGTATTACTCTACAAAAATATGCGGATAAAAGCGTGACATATCCTGAGTGATTAACGCGCGGTCTTCACGAATGCCAATTCCGGCAGGTTGATCATTCACCAGCCAACTACCAATCAGCATATAGCTGTCGCCAAACTTCGGTAGCGGATGGAATTGTTGAACAATCATTCCTTCTTCGCCATATGGACCTTCCGCCGCTTCAATGGTTTTGCCGTTCTCAATGATCGACACGTTTGCGCCTTCACGTGAGAAGATCGGCTTAACCACATATTTTTCCATTTGCGGATGATCATCTTCCGCAAAATAAGCGGGCAGCAGGTTAGGGTGATTCGGAAACATCTCCCACAACAGCGGCAGAAGCGCTTTGTTGGAGATAATGCTCTTCCACGCTGGTTCCAGCCAGCGTACGCCAGCATCTTCCAGCTTGGTGGAGAACATTTCGCGCAGCATAAATTCCCACGGATACAGCTTGAACAGGTTGGCAATCACCTGATCCTGTAAATCCGTAAACTGGCCTTTTTCGCCTAAACCGATATCGTCGATGTAGAGGAACTCGGTGGCGATTTCAGCTTCGGTAGCGCAGTCCTGCAAATACTGAATGGTGCCGCGATCTTCCACCGTATCGCGACAGCAGGTGAGATGCAGCAACTGGAAGCCATACTGTTCACGCAGCTCGACAAAGCGATCGATCAGCTTTTCTTGCAGACTGTTAAACTGGTCGCTGCCTTCCGGCAGGTTGCCCGCGTTAAGCTGATCTTCCAGCCAGATCCACTGAAAGAACGCTGCTTCGTATAGTGACGTTGGCGTATCAGCGTTATTTTCCAGAAGCTTAGGTTCGCCAGTGCCATCCCACGCCAGATCAAGGCGCGAATAAAGCGACGGCTGGTGCGTCAGCCATGACTGACGCACAAAACTCCACGTGTGCTTTGGAATGCGGAATTTGGTCATCAGCTCATCGCTGGCGATCACTTTTTCCACCACTTTCAGGCACATTTGGTGCAGCTCGGCGGTGACTTCCTCGAGTTTTTCAACCTGGGCGAGGGTCAGTTTGTAGTAGGCATCTTCACACCAGTACGGCTCACCGTACATGGTATGAAAATTGAAACCGTATTCGTGAGCTTTTTCGCGCCAGTCCGGGCGCTCGGTAATACTGACTCTTTCCATCGGTATCAGCCACCCATTGAACGAGAAGAGGTGCCGGTTGCGCTACGCTGCATAGTGCTTTGTTTAGCAACAGATTCACCAAAGCCGCCGCGGGTAACGGTGGTGGTAGTCGCCGGTTTTGGCGCCATTGCCGTCTTAGGTACAGTCATGGTGCGGCCTGGCTGGGCTGCGCCATAGTTTTTACCGGTGGCATCAGTGTATTTGCCGTAAGCCGGGCTGGCTGGATTTTTCGAGGAGAACAGCGGCTGTTGCGCAAAGCCCGCGCCGCCGCCCATCAGGCGCCCCATCATGTAACCGGCCATCAGTGGCATCCAGAAACTTCCGCTGGATTGCTGGGCCTGCGCCTGGTTTTCTGGTGCCATACCCGCCTGGGCAGGTGCCTGTTGGCACTGACCTTCGCCAAATTCGGCAATACAGTCTTCACGAGTGGCGTATTTCGGTGCAGTGCGTTCTGCTTCTTTCAGCGCATTGTTGTACGCGGTGGTACATTCGGCGCTTTTGCCTGGGTTTGCGGCTGAACAATCGTCCGCATTTTGATACAGAGATACTGTCTCATCACTCTTTTCACAGCCAGCCAGCATAAAAACAGTGGCAACAGCGAGAGCAACAGGTGTCAGGTGGCGTGCGCTCCAGTTTTTGCGGAACGATGCGTGGCGTATGGATTTTGTCCGTTTCATTTTTGTCTTCCGGGACCAGTGGTAAATACCCATCAGAATAGAGGATGGCTGGTCGAAATTGAAGCGAGAAGGGGGAAGAATGCGGCAGATAACCCGTATCTTTACGTTGCCTTACGTTCAGACGGGGCCGAAGCCCCGTCGTCGTCGTCAGTTACGGAAAGGGTTATGACCGTTACTGGTGGTAGTGCGTGCGGACGCTTGCTGAACGGCTGGCGCCGGGCTATCTGGTGCATAGCCATCAGCGATAGCATTTTGTTCTGGCGTCTGCGGTGCGACGTTTTCCGGATTAGTGGAAACCGGCTTGCTTAGTGCGTTGTTCAACGCCAGCAGATCCTGCTCGTTCAACGTACCCAGAGCTGACTTAATATTCAGCTGGTTAATCAGGTAGTTATAACGTGCATTCGCCAGTTCCTGCTTGGCGTTGTACAGCGTAGTGGTCGCATCCAACACGTCAACAATGGTACGCGTACCGACCGAGTAGCCCGCTTCCATCGCGTCTAAAGAGCTTTGGGCGGAAACCACGGCTTGTTTGTAGGCGTTAATGCTGCTGATAGAAGCATTAATGTTGTTGAAGGAGGAACGCACGGTCTGCACAACGCTACGGTGTGCGCTTTCCAGTTGCTCGCTGGCACCCACGAAGTTGTACTGTGCCTGTTTCACCTGCGAGTTAACCATTCCGCCCTGATAAATCGGCAGCGAGAAGCTCAGGCCAACTTTGTTCTGGCCCATATTGCTGTCGTCATACTGGGTACTGTTGGCACCACGGGTTTTCGAACCGCTGTAGGAGGTATCAGAAATCCCTGTAGAGGCCGTTAAATCCAGGGTTGGTAAGTGACCGTCCTGCGCCTGGCGGATTTGCTCGCGCGCCAGGTCCTGGCTCAAACGTGCCTGTAACAGGGACAGGTTGCGTTTTTCGGCTTCTTTCAGCAGGGCGTTAACCGGCTGTGGTTTGTCGGTCTTGAAGTTTTCGACATTCAGCGCAGCCAGTTCTGGATAGTAGTTACCGGTTATCTGACGCAGCTGCTCTACCGCGTTATCGAGGTTATTACGTGCGGTCACTTCGTTCGCCAGCACGGTATCGTACTGCGCGCGGGCGTTCTGCACGTCGGTGATCGCCACCAGGCCCACGTTAAAGCGTTGGGTGGTTTGATCTAACTGACGGTAGATTGCCTCTTTTTGTGCCTGAGTATAAGAAAGCACGTCAATGGCATTCAACACGTTGAAATAAGCGGTCGCGGTGTTGAGGATCAAAGTTTGTTGATCGGTCTGGTAAGTGACGTCCTGAATACCGGCAGCTTTTTCCTGCAAGGTCAGCGCGCGCCATTTCGACATATCGAAAATGGACTGGGTCAGCTGCAGGGACGCACTGGTTGCGTTAGAGTTGATGCCGTTCGCGTCGCGGTAGCCGTTGCTATAGGTGTAATCTGCACCTAAACCTAGCTGTGGCAGTAATGGACTGCGTGCTTCATTAATTTTTTCAAAGGCAGCATCACGATCGGCGGCAGACTTACGCAATTCCGGGTTACTAAGGCGTGCTTGCTGATAAACTTGCATCAGGTTCTCGGCCTGGCTCAACGAACTGAACCCAGAAAGGCTCAGGCCGATAAGAATGGGGAGCAATTTCTTCATTTGCATTCCTTGTGGTGAAGCAGTATTTAGCGCGATCAAACTGTAAAATTATTGCGGATTCTAGCAGAAGCCGCTACCGCAAAAGGTTGGCGTTACGTGCCATAGGGCGTTAATGTGCCTCAATTTAACACATGACTGCTCAAACGGCAGTCAAACGTCGCTGAAATTCACATTTTATTCACTATTAGTGCCAGGACATTAGCCATGCTTAAGCCAGACAACCTGCCCGTTACATTTGGCAAAAACGATGTAGAAATTATTGCACGAGAAACACTTTATCGCGGCTTTTTTTCATTAGATCTTTACAGATTTCGTCATCGTTTATTCAACGGGCAAATGAGTCATGAGGTCCGACGGGAAATTTTTGAACGCGGTCACGCCGCAGTCTTGCTACCCTTTGACCCAGTGCGCGATGAAGTTGTACTGATTGAGCAGATACGAATTGCCGCGTATGACACCAGCGAAACGCCCTGGTTACTGGAAATGGTTGCCGGGATGATTGAAGACGGTGAGAGTGTGGAAGATGTTGTCCGTCGCGAAGCGATTGAAGAGGCGGGACTAAAAGTGAAACGGACTAAACCGGTGTTAAGTTTCCTGGCAAGCCCGGGCGGCACCAGCGAGCGTTCGTCAATTATGGTGGGCGAAGTGGACGCCACGACCGCAAGCGGTATTCACGGTCTGGCAGATGAAAACGAAGATATTCGCGTTCATGTGGTAAGTCGGGAACAGGCATACCAATGGGTAGAAGAGGGGAAAATCGACAACGCAGCGTCGGTCATCGCTTTGCAATGGCTGCAACTGCATCATCAAGCGTTAAAAAATGAGTGGGCATAAATGAAGCGTTACACACCTGACTTTCCTGAAATGATGCGCCTGTGCGAGATGAACTTTTCACAATTGCGCCGTTTGTTACCGCGCAATGACGCACCCGGTGAAACTGTAAGCTATCAGGTGGCAAACGCACAATATCGGCTAACGATTGTGGAATCGACCCGATACACTACCCTGGTGACTATTGAACAGATTGCGCCAGCGATCAGTTACTGGAGCCTTCCGTCGATGACGGTGCGTCTGTATCATGATGCAATGGTGGCTGAAGTGTGTTCAAGTCAGCAGATTTTTCGCTTCAAAGCGCGGTATGATTATCCTAATAAAAAGTTGCATCAACGCGACGAAAAGCATCAAATTAATCAGTTTTTAGCGGACTGGTTGCGATACTGTTTAGCACATGGAGCGATGGCGATTCCGGTTTATTAGCGTCGTGAAACCTAAGGACACCATTTGGAAAGCCTGTTAACCCTTCCTCTGGCTGGTGAGTCCAGAGTCAGGATTTTACAAATTACCGATACTCACCTGTTTGCGCAAAAGCACGAAGCCCTGTTAGGTGTGAACACCTGGGAGAGCTACCAGGCGGTGCTGGAGGCGATTCGCCCACACCAGCACGAATTTGACCTGATTGTCGCGACAGGTGATTTAGCGCAGGATCAAACGGCTGCGGCCTATCAGCACTTCGCTGAAGGCATCGCAAGCTTTCGTGCGCCCTGCGTCTGGCTGCCGGGCAACCATGACTTCCAGCCTGCGATGTACAGTGCGTTACAGGATGCGGGTATATCTTCAGCGAAACGCGTGTTTATCGGTGAGCAGTGGCAAATCCTGTTGCTGGACAGCCAGGTGTTTGGCGTGCCACACGGCGAGTTGAGTGAGTTTCAGCTCGAGTGGCTGGAACGTAAACTGGCCGATGCACCAGAGCGCCATACCTTGCTGCTACTGCACCATCATCCGCTGCCTGCCGGTTGTAGCTGGCTTGACCAACACAGTCTGCGTAACGCAGGTGAACTGGATAACGTGCTGGTGAAGTTTCCGCACGTCAAATATCTGTTATGCGGCCATATCCATCAGGAACTGGATCTCGACTGGAACGGTCGTCGCCTGCTGGCAACGCCATCGACCTGCGTGCAGTTTAAGCCGCACTGCTCCAACTTCACGCTGGATACCATCGCGCCCGGTTGGCGTACGCTGGAACTTCATGCCGATGGCTCGCTGACCACAGAAGTACACCGCCTGGCAGACTCCCGTTTCCAACCAGATACCGCTTCAGAAGGTTACTGATGTCGACGCTTCTTTATTTACACGGTTTCAATAGTTCGCCGCGTTCTGCGAAAGCGAGCTTGTTGAAAAACTGGCTGGCGGAACATCACCCTGACGTTGAGATGATTATTCCGCAGTTACCGCCGTATCCTTCCGATGCGGCAGAACTGCTTGAATCCATTGTGCTGGAACATGGCGGTGATTCGCTGGGGATTGTTGGTTCGTCACTGGGCGGGTACTACGCCACCTGGTTGTCGCAATGTTTTATGCTGCCGGCTGTGGTGGTAAACCCGGCGGTGCGCCCGTTTGAACTGCTAACAGACTATCTCGGTCAGAACGAGAACCCCTACACCGGGCAGCAATATGTGCTAGAGTCTCGCCATATTTACGATCTCAAAGTCATGCAGATTGACCCGCTGGAAGCGCCGGATTTGATCTGGCTGCTGCAACAGACGGGAGATGAAGTGCTGGATTACCGCCAGGCGGTGGCGTACTACGCCTCCTGCCGCCAGACCGTAATAGAAGGCGGCAACCACGCATTCACGGGCTTCGAAGATTATTTCAACCCGATCGTCGATTTTCTTGGTCTGCACCATCTCTGACGATCAACTCGAATTACTAACTTAAACCATGACGCAAACTTACAACGCTGATGCCATTGAGGTACTCACCGGGCTTGAGCCGGTTCGCCGCCGTCCGGGGATGTATACTGATACCACTCGCCCTAACCATTTGGGGCAAGAAGTTATTGATAACAGTGTCGATGAAGCACTGGCCGGTCACGCAAAGCGCGTGGATGTAATTTTACATGCTGACCAGTCGCTGGAAGTGATTGACGATGGTCGCGGAATGCCGGTGGATATTCACCCGGAAGAAGGTGTTCCGGCGGTCGAACTGATTCTTTGCCGTTTGCACGCGGGCGGTAAATTCTCTAACAAAAACTACCAGTTCTCTGGCGGCCTGCACGGCGTGGGGATCTCGGTGGTTAACGCCCTGTCGAAGCGCGTAGAAGTTAACGTGCGCCGCGATGGTCAGATTTATAACATCGCCTTTGAAAATGGCGAAAAGGTGCAGGATTTGCAGGTTGTCGGTACTTGCGGTAAACGCAACACTGGCACCAGCGTACACTTCTGGCCGGATGAAACCTTCTTCGACAGCCCGCGTTTCTCTGTTTCACGCCTGACGCATGTGCTGAAAGCCAAAGCGGTCTTGTGTCCTGGCGTTGAGATCACTTTTAAAGATGAGATCAACAATACCGAACAACGCTGGTGCTATCAGGACGGTCTGAACGATTACCTTGCGGAAGCGGTAAATGGCCTGCCGACGTTGCCGGAAAAACCGTTTATCGGTAATTTTTCTGGTGATACCGAAGCGGTGGACTGGGCGCTATTGTGGCTGCCGGAAGGTGGCGAACTGCTGACCGAAAGTTACGTCAACCTGATCCCAACGATGCAGGGCGGTACACACGTTAACGGTTTGCGTCAGGGCCTGCTGGATGCGATGCGCGAGTTCTGCGAATACCGCAACATTCTGCCGCGCGGCGTGAAGCTGTCGGCGGAAGATATCTGGGATCGCTGCGCATATGTGCTGTCGGTAAAAATGCAGGATCCGCAGTTTGCCGGGCAGACGAAAGAGCGTCTCTCTTCACGTCAGTGCGCGGCATTCGTTTCTGGCGTGGTGAAAGATGCTTTCACCTTGTGGCTGAACCAGAACGTCCAGGCGGCTGAACTGCTGGCGGAGATGGCGATTTCCAGCGCCCAGCGCCGTCTGCGCGCGGCCAAAAAAGTGGTGCGTAAAAAACTGACCAGCGGTCCGGCACTGCCTGGCAAACTGGCCGACTGTACCGCGCAGGACCTTAACCGTACCGAACTGTTCCTCGTGGAAGGGGACTCTGCAGGCGGATCCGCCAAGCAGGCGCGCGATCGTGAGTATCAGGCGATCATGCCGCTGAAAGGTAAGATCCTTAACACCTGGGAAGTTTCTTCCGACGAAGTGCTGGCTTCGCAGGAAGTGCATGATATTTCGGTGGCGATCGGTATCGATCCTGACAGCGACGATCTTAGCCAACTGCGTTACGGCAAGATCTGTATCCTGGCGGATGCTGACTCCGATGGTTTGCACATTGCTACGCTGCTCTGCGCGCTGTTTGTAAAACATTTCCGCACGCTGGTGAAACACGGTCACGTCTACGTAGCTCTGCCACCGCTCTACCGCATTGACCTGGGCAAAGAGGTCTATTACGCCTTGACGGAAGAAGAGAAAGAGGGCGTGCTCGAGCAATTAAAACGCAAGAAAGGCAAGCCAAATGTCCAGCGTTTTAAAGGTCTGGGTGAAATGAACCCGCTGCAACTTCGTGAAACCACGCTCGACCCGAATACTCGCCGTCTGGTGCAATTAACCATCGATGATGAAGATGATCAGCGTACCGACGCGATGATGGATATGCTGCTGGCGAAGAAACGTTCGGAAGACCGCCGTAACTGGTTGCAAGAGAAAGGCGACATGGCGGAGATTGAAGTCTGATAATCCTCCTGCCAGGAGAATAAAACATAGCCCGGCATACAAGCGTATACCGGGCTTTTTTTATCAAAATTCCATTTTCACCGTGAATTGCACTTCACGCGGATCGCCAATCTGATTACCCAGATTATTGGTGGCGATGGAAGAGGTGTAATACGTTTTATCAAACAGGTTTTTGACGTTTAATTGCAGAGTGACCGGATACTGCAATTTCATTTTGTATGCGGCGAAGGCATCGGCAACGAAATAGCCTGGCAGATAATAGTCAGCCCCATTGGTTGCCGAACGACGGCTTACGCCATGTCCGCCACCGCCAAACGTCAGAGTGTTATTACCTGGCATGTTGTGAATGTCATAGGTCAGGAATAGCGAACCGGTATGACGAGGAACATTCGGCAATGGTTTTCCTGCATAATCAGGATCATCCAGAACCTTAGCATCGGTATAGCCGTAGCTGGCAATAATATTAATATTTTCAGTTAATGCTCCCGCAAGGTCGACTTCAACCCCTCTTGAACGAACGCGGCCTGCCGTTTTGGCGATGGTTTCGTCACCAATACTTTCGGTATACAACACGTTACGTTTATGGATATCAAACAGCGCAATATCTGCGGTGATACCATCGAACAGCTCGAATTTTGCCCCAACTTCGTAAGCATTAGATGATTCTGGTGGCAGATCGCCAATGTAGCTGGCAATTGACGATTGCGGCATAAATGTTTGCGAATAATTGGTAAATAAGGATACAGATGGCGTCAGTTTATAGACCAGCCCCAGTTTGGGAGTCCATTGTTCATCGCGGCTGTCAGTATTGACATTAAAAGGACGGCCTTTACCCGCATACTGCGTGTAATACTGATAGCGGATCCCGGCGACGGCAATCCAGTTATCGGTCAGATAGAGCGCATCCTGTGCATAAGCTGAGTAGCTCTCCTGTTTGATCGTCTGATCACTGTCCGACGCCGAAACCGTTGTACATTTGCTGGTGTTGCCATAAACAGGGCTGTAGATATTGAAATCTTTAGCGTTTTTACAGCGAATCATATCTGTGCGCAGAAGATCATAATATTCATATGACACCCCACCCAGAATCTCATTATAGAATCCAGCAATATCAACATTCCCTTGTAGATCCGCACGAGTAGCATGCATACGCTGGGTAGAGCCCTGAGTTGCATCAACACGTCGTGTCAGCGTTCCTGTCGTTGCATCATACGCGGTAACACGAGCCTGATTATCGCTGTATTTATCCTGGCTGTAGCTGTAATCAAAGCGCGCTGTCCACTGGCTATTGAGATGGTATTCTGCGTTGAGTTGCGCCAGATCGGACTGACCATCGGTAATGTTAAACGGTTCGTCGAAACGTATTTTTCGATCAACGTTTACGGGCTGTTTCGTCGTAAGATCGAAAATCGTTCCGCGATCGAACGGCGTTTTATAATCCCGATGGGAATAGAGCATGGTTACTGTTGCATTATCACCAAACCAGGTAAGTGATGGGGCAATAAATGTACTGCGCTCTTTACCAAAGTTTCGCCAGTAATCTTCATCCTGCACTTCCCCCGTCAGGCGGTATGCCAGCTGAGTGCCTTCAATGGGGCCTGTGATATCAAGTTGCCCAGTGCCACCACCGAAACTGGAGGACGTGGCTGATACAGAACCATGGAATGTTTTTTCCGGGCGCTTTGTCACGACGTTAATCAGTCCGCCAGGATCGAGAATGCCATACAGCGTGGAGGCCGGGCCTTTTAGCACTTCCACACGTTCTGTTGCGGCGTTAAAGCTACGAGGAAGTACAGTTCGCAGGCCGTTGGTCATGATAGAACCATCCCGGTTAGCGCCGAATCCACGACGTACAAAAGCGTCCTGAGTCCCGCCTAATGTATTGGTTTGCACCACGTTACTGACGTTATAAAGCGCCTCATCCAGCGTCGTCGCATTCTGATTTTCCAGTACTTGATCGCTAACCGTATTGACCACCTGCGGAATATCCAGCATCGGCATGTCGGTTAATGTCGCAGTGGAAGTGCTCAGAGGTTGATAACCATCGGTTGCCTCAGTTGCGGTATTTGCATCTGCGGTAACAGTGATGGTTTCGCCATCTTTGGTCGTTACAGTGTCTGTTGCATGAATCATCGGTGTCGCAAAGAGCAGTGAAAAGAGCGCCCGACCTTTGAGTCCTGAGAATGAAGGTGTGAACTTAGCCATTTAGTCTGTTATCCCAAAAACTCGCGGATTGTCGCGAGTGAAAATTGTTTCTTGTTGCTCACTAAGCACTATCCGTTTGTTATTTCATCACCGGATATGTAATTGAGAATCATTCAAACATGTGGCAATGTAGTAGTAAATGAGAAATGACAAAAAAATGCTACATGTGTTTTTACGATGATTTAATGCAACTTGATTGTTCTTAACTAGTTAATATTTAATGTTTTAATTTTTATTTTAAATAATATTTTACGTGCTATTTACCTTGTTTTTATATGGTTTTTAACTCCTTGACTACTACATTTTGTGGCGTCAAACTCTCAAAGGAGAATGAGTTTTATTTTTGTTTGTCTTTGATTAAGTTGGCGTACACGTGGCACATAACGCAAAAGGGCAGGGGCTGATCCTCGACAATGTTTCTGCCGGGTATCACAAGAAAATCATTGTTGATGGTGTTTCTTTCTCCGTTCCCACAGAAAAAATGACCGTTCTGGTTGGGGCGAACGGCTGTGGAAAATCGACGTTGCTCAGTACCATCGCGCGTATCTTGCAGCCCATGGGTGGCTCAATATTGCTTGATGGCAAAGCGATTCACGAGCAACCAACGAAAGCGTTATCCCGTAGACTTGGGATCTTACCGCAGTCGCCATTATTGCCGGAGGGCTTAACCGTTTATGAACTGGTGTCGCGTGGGCGCTTTCCCTGGCAGAATTTCATACGCCAATGGAGCGACGCCGACGAGCAGGCGGTAGAAGAGGCCCTGAAATTAACCGGTACGCAGGAGTTTGCACATTTACCGGTTGAAAAACTCTCTGGTGGGCAGCGCCAGCGCTGCTGGATTGCGATGGTGTTGGCGCAAAAGACGCCTTATATCCTGCTGGATGAACCCACAACCTGGCTTGATTTACGTTATCAGGTTGAAATTCTTGAGTTATTACATGATTTAACGCGTCATCACGGGCGCACTGTCGTTGTGGTGTTGCATGATCTGAATTTTGCCGTGAATTATGGTGATACGTTGATATTTTTACGCCAGGGGAAAGTGGTGCGTGTGTTGAATGAGGGGGAACATTGCACGCCTGAACTGGTAAAAGCTGTCTTTGACGTTGATGTTCACGCATCAATAAATCCTCTGACGGGAAAACCGTTTTTCATGCCGTTTCGTGGTGTAGAAAAAGTATGATGCGCACGGGGCTGGTTACTGTTTTTTTCCTCGCCTTACTGCTGGTGGGATGCGTGGTATATCCAGGGATTGGTGCCCGATTTATTGCACCACAAACGGTGTTGCAGGCATTTCTTCATTTTGAACCGCAAAACTTCGATCACAACGTAATTGTAAGACTGCGTTTACCGCGTTTAGCGGCAGCATTGCTGACTGGAGCTTCTCTTGGTGTTGCTGGTGCTTTGTTGCAGGCTGTCATTCGTAACCCATTGGGCGAGCCACATATTTTAGGCTTAAATGCCGGAGCCGCCCTGGCTGTCGTTGCCGCCAGCGCGCTTGGACTGGCATTTCCTGTTGGGCGCCCGCTGCTGGCATCTGCAGGAGGTGCGTTATTGTTCCTGTTGATATTGCTGCTCTCTTCCGCAGGGCGTTCAGGATTAACGCCAATGAAAGTTACCTTATGCGGCGTGGCGTTATCAGCGTTCGTTTCCTCAATAACGGCTGCAATCCTGATTCTTGACGAACAAACGCTGCTGGCGATGCGGACATGGTTAGCGGGGGATTTAGCGGGGCAGGATTGGGCGACGCTTGGAACGTCCGCCTGGTTTTCTTTGGGGGGATTTGTATTAGCCCTTTACCTTGCGCCCTCTCTTAACATGTTGGCACTGGGCGATCGCATGGCACAGGGGCTGGGTGTTTCGGTACTACGCACACGAACATTCACTCTGATTGCGATTGCGTTGCTCTGCGGTGCTGCCGTATCGATTGCTGGCCCCATTGGTTTTGTCGGCCTGTTGGTACCACAGATTGTCCGGCGTCTGGCATCAGCGGATCTGCGCGTTCTGCTACCTCTTTCAGCTTGTGTCGGCGCCCTTTTGTTATTACTGGCAGATATTATCGCCCGAACGCTTTTCACGCCCCATGAGCTGGCGACCGGTGTCATGACGGCGTTAGTTGGCGCACCCGTTTTTGTCATTATGGCGACGAGGATGTTCAAATGAGTCAGATAATGAACGTCGGGCTACGCCCACTACGTGTTGGTAAATTTTCGACACTGATTCGCCCTAAAAATCTGCTGTTGCTTAGTGGACTGTCTCTGTTTGCGGTTGGAATACTGATATTCGGTCTGATGCATGGTTCTTTCTCCGTCCCGGCATCGGAAGTAGGACGTGCGTTGTTTGCTCCAGAAAACGTAAGCACCGACGCACGTTATATTGTGCAGGATATCCGCTTGCCGAGAGTCATCATGGCATTGCTATGCGGGGCCATGTTAGGTATGGCAGGGGCCGCAATGCAATCCATTGCGCGTAACGGCCTTGCCGATCCCGGTTTAATCGGCGTTAAAGAAGGATGTAGCGTGGCTGTGCTGTGGCTGATTTTTCAGTTTCCAATGCTGGGAATGTTCTGGCGCCCCGTGGCGGGTCTTGCTGGTGGCTTGTTGGTGGCTTTAATCGTGATTTTTTGCGCGCGCGATATTTCCCGCCCGCGATTTGTTCTGATTGGCATTGGCGTGTCCTGGTTTTTCGCTGCCGGGATCGGTGTATTTATGACCACAGCAGATGTTCGTGATGTACAAACTGCATTGATGTGGTTATCGGGAAGCCTGCATGCAGCTAACTGGATGTTAGTCGGTATTTCAGTCTGTTGGATGTTGCCAGCCGCTCTTTTATTGCTGTTCACTGCCCGGACTGCGGATATCGCTCTGCTGGGTCATCAGGTTGCAACCGGGTTAGGCGTGAATAGTTCTCGCCTGGCGTTGTTACGTGTAGCCGCACCAATAATCCTGACAGCCGTCTGCGTTTCGTGTGTTGGCAACATCGGCTTTGTCGGGCTGATAGCACCCCATATGTCACGTTTTATTCTGCGTGGCGGGCAGACGACATTACTGCTGGGGAGCGCCGTATCGGGGGCGTTGTTAGTCATCCTGGCGGATAGCATTGGGCGTTTGGCTTTTTTGCCTTTGCAACTCCCTGCGGGAATCGTTATCTCACTGATTGGTGGACCATTCTTTTTGCTACTGCTCTGGCAGCGCAGGAACAGTTTTTAACGGGAGTTATATGCGTTTATTTTTTTCTCTGCTGATACTGTTGTCATTTTTTGCCCGTGCAACAGAACCAGTTCAGGTGTTTACCGATGATTTAGGGCGCAAAGTCACAGTGCCTGCACATCCAAAGAGAATTGTCTCTTTACACGATCTTGATATCACCATTCCTTTGATTGAACTTGGGGTTCCCCCGGTCGCCAGCCACGGACGTACACGCCCTGACGGTAGCCATTTCATTCGATCAGGTGCGTTACTGACAGGTGTCGACTTCGATAATTCATCAATAGCCTTCATTGGAACAGCCGATATTGATATTGAAGCGATTGTGGCGGCAAAGCCTGACCTGATCATCACAGAACCGACCCGCAATACGCCCATTGAACAACTGGAAAAAATTGCGCCCACGGTGAGCATTGATCATCTCAAAGGGGGCGCGCCAGAAATCTACCGCAAGCTGGCAGTACTTACAGGAACACAGGCGCGGCTGGCGATACTTGAACGCCGCTATCAGGCGCAAATCAATGCGCTGAAGGCGACGCTGGACAGCCAAAAAATAACGGTATCGGTGATTCAGGCAAATCAGGGAAAAATTAATGTGATGCATAGCTATCATTCGCTGGGGCGGGTATTACGCGATGCTGGTTTTCGCTTTCCGCCGCTGATTGAGAGCATTCCTGAAGGTGGGCGAATGGATGTGAGCGCGGAGCGTTTGCCTGAACTGGATGCCGATTTTGTTTTTGCAACCTGGCGTGGTGACACTGGTGGTAAGCCTCAGGATGAGCTGGCAGCGATGGAAAAAGTGATGCCGGGATGGTGCCAGTTTCTTACGGCCTGTCGTTCCGGGCGTTATGTATTGATTTCCCGTGAAGAGGCGATTTCTAACTCCTTTGCATCTCTTGGGCTGATGGCTGCGCAGATACAATCACAAATTGCGGGGCGACCTTTACCGGAGGCCAAATGATCCAGAAAGACAAAACGCGTGTTGATATTTTTGGTGAGCGTTTCCGCACTCGTGCCAGTCAGTTAACGCCGGGGTTAAGAGCCGTCGCCAGCTACATTAATGAACATCGTGAAGTGGTACTCGAGCAAACGGCGATGGAAATTGCAGCCACATTGAACACTTCCGATGCCACAGTGATTCGGGCTATCCAGGCCCTGGGGTTTGCCGGGCTGCGGGATCTGAAACGCACTCTGGAACAGTGGCTTGGTCCTGCCCTTAGCTCCAGCGAAAAGATGTCTACGACGGTGAGTAACTTGACGAGCGATGTTAACACCGCAATCGATTTTGTTCTTGAAGGGCATTTGTATACCTGTAATGTCCTGTCCGAGCCTGAAAACCGCCACGCGCTCGCACAAGCGGTAGCCATGCTGGTGCAGGCGCGGCAAGTTGTTATTTTTGGCATTGGCGCTTCGGGTATCCTGGCGGACTATACCGCACGGTTATTCAACCGCATTGGCTTACCCGCCACGGCGCTAAACCGTACTGGTATTGGCCTTGCCGAGCAACTGATCGCGCTTCAACGTGGCGATGTTCTGATCATGATGGCGCAAAAATCTGCGCACCGGGAGGGGCTGACAACGCTGCGTGAAGCGAGACGGCTGGGGATCCCTGTTATTTTGCTGACAAACGCGCTGGATTCGCGTTTTAGCAAAGACGCCAGTATCGTGATTCATGTTCCGCGCGGGGATGAAAAGGGGAAAACGCCACTACATGGTACGGTATTGTTGTGTCTGGAAATGATTGTCTGGTCGGTGGCTTCCGCAGTGCCGCAGCGTGCGGTTAAAACCATTAAGCGAATTAACGATTTCCATCGGGGTTTGAAAACGGGAAGAAAGAATGGCTAATCTGACCTGAGGCCGGTAACAGCTCCGGCCTCTTTTCAGAGATGTCAAAGCCCTGGTTGCAGGATACGAATATTCATCTCCAGCACATCGCCTTTTACGGCTTCGCTGTACGCTTTCATGTGCGGCGTCTGCAAATGCGCTTCAAGATGGGCAATGCTTTCCCACTGCTCAATCATCACGATAGAGTCCGGCGCCATAGACTGGAAACTCACGCCAGCAGCGCAATCCACCATTGGCGCGTAGCCGTGGCAACCTTCTTCCTTCAGAACGGTTGGAACGATTTTAGCAAACTGATCCAATACCGCCTGACGGTGATGCTGACCAGGACGAGTACGGATTTCTGCGATTACTGTAATCATGGTTAACTCCTTCTAAAGCCAGAGCCCTAGTTAACCAAAAATCTCTACAAGATGCTTGCGATATTCTTCAGTATAGCGGGGAACATCAGGCATTTTTATCACGTCATTAGCGATAAATGTCGGCAGCGGTTCCATACCGAGGAATTGGTTTGCTTTATGGAATGGCAGATACACGCCGTCAACGCCAACGCCGTGGAAGAACTGGTCTTTTTCGGTGAAGGCTTCCATTGGGGCGTTCCAGGTCAGGGAAAGCATATATTTTTTGCCCTGTACCAGGCCGCCAGAACCGTATTTTTTCGACGGGTCTTTACGAGTACGACCATCGCTGGCATACAGCGTGCCGTGACCTTCGGTGAACACATCATCAATGTATTTTTTCACCGTCCACGGTGCGCCCATCCACCAGCCTGGCATCTGCCAGATAACCACATCAGCCCAGAGAAAGTTTTGTACTTCGGCTTTGACATCGTAGTCGCTGTCGGCGCGAACGATGCGGACATCATGCCCGAGGTCGCGCAGCGTGCCATCCGCGACTTCGGTCAGGGTGTCGTTCAGTTGACCATTGGAGTGGGCGAATTTCTTCGCGCCGTTGATAATCAGGATGTTGCTCATTTTTTATCCTCAAGGTGAGAAGTTTGTCGACTATAGTACGTCACAGAGCGGCACGGTGAAATTAGCAAAATGTGCAAAGTCTTTTGCGAATTTAGCAAAAGTCTGATCTTGCTCTGACCCATCGATGCAGGATAAATATTTTCTGAAAATGACAATACTGATAGCAATTCCTCATAATTTCCACTAGTACAGGATTAGTTTACAGGTTTGGTTCGGTTTTTCTGGAGACTTATAACTATGGCGTTGAATAAGTAAAAGTAAAAATATCAACGCGTGACGTTGATAATTATAAATGGATTTTTTTTGGAACGTGCTGAAATATGTTAAAGCAGAAAATTCAAACAATATTTGAAGCACTGTTATATATAATGCTTGCTTATTGGCTAGCAGAAAATTTCTTTGCTTTCAATAAATATGACTGGATGCTTGAGTCGGGAGACAATATTTGCAGTATACCTTCCGTTTCAAGCGAAGATCGTATATTACAAGCAATGATTGCAGCATTTTTTCTTCTGACGCCACTTATTATTATCATCTTAAGAAAACTCTTTGTGCGGGAAATATTCGAGTTTTGGTTATATGTAATCTCTCTCGTTATTTGTCTGGTTTGTGGTTGGTGGCTTTTTTGGGGACGGCTTATATTTTGCTATTAATAAAATCTATGAGAGTCGTTTTAACGGCCCTCATAGACATAGGCGTTACCAGCTCACCTTCGCCTCAAATCCACCTTGTTTTGCATTACCAAACACAACATTCATACCATGCAGCCTGGCGATTCGCTGGACAATCGACAGCCCAAGCCCGCTGCCGGTGGCGGTTTGTCCCGGTGGGCGATAGAAGCGTTCACCAATTCGCGCCAGTGCCTCTGGCGTTACTCCGGGGCCGTTATCCCTTATGGTGAAATTATCGGCATTCAGCGTGACGTCCACCACGCTGCCTTGTGGACTGTAACGCACAGCGTTATCCAGCAGATTTCGTACCAGTAGGCTTAACAATAGCGGTTGTCCGGTGCGTTTGATGCCCTGGGCATTGAGCGTCAGCCGCACGTCAATTTTCGCCTGCTGCGCCGTGTGGTAAATATCCATTACCGACGATTGCAGGAGATCTTCAAGTGGGATTTCCGCGACGTCCTGAAGATTATCCAGCGAATCCAGCCGCGACAAAGTGAGCAGTTGGTCAACCAGGCGCGTGGCGCGATCGATCCCGGAATGTAATTGCATCAGGGCTTTTTTTCGTGCCTGTGGATCGTCGTCAGAAAGCTGCGCGACTTCGGTTTGTACTTTCAGCGCGGTTAACGGGCTACGCAGTTCGTGAGCGGCATCGGAGGTAAAGCGTCGCTCACGAACCATCATCGCATGTGTACGTTCGAAAAGTTGATTCAGCGACTCAACCAGCGGACGCACTTCGCTCGGCACACCGGTGGTGTCGAGCGGTTTTTCCGAGTCGGGATCGCGCATACGTAGCGCCAGCGCCAGTTTGTTCAGCGGTGAGAGTTCACGACCCAGCAGTACCATCATGATGATTAACATAATCGGTAGCGCGACAAGCCACGGAATGAGCTGTCCGATAACAATCGCCAGCGCCATGTCTTCACGGTATTCCCATTCCTGACCGACAGCGATGCGATATTTACCATCAGGTGATGTCATCCAGATAAAACGCCATTGATCTTTATCACCTATCAGTTGCCCGTCAGCAAAACCTTCACGTTGATAGCTATAGGGAATATCTTCTCCGTTGTCGCCATCGTTGAGCACCATTTTTCCATCGTGGGTAAAGACGGCAAAGGTCAGTGCATCATCATCTACATGACCGTGTTTGAATTTCTTAGGCGTTCTTGCCATACGATCTGCCGCATTGATTTCGTTGAGATCGAGCGTACTTAACCGTTTGGCAAACAGCATTAACTGGGTATCGAACAACTCATCGACGTTATCCGTTGTTTGCTTCCAGGCGACAAAACTGGAAAGCAGCCAGGTCACCGAGGCCAGAATCAAAAAGATCAGCGTCAGTCTGACTCGCAGACTAAGGCGTTGGGTAAATTTCATTTTTCACCTAATGTGTAGCCTATACCGTGAACGGTACGAATAAAGTCACTGCCGAGTTTGCGCCGCAGGTGATGTACATGCACTTCGACGGCATTGCTGGTGACCTCTTCGTCCCAGGTATACAGTTTTTCTTCAATCAGTTTGCGCGGCAGTACCCGACCGGCGTTGCGCATTAAGAGTTCTAGTAGGGCAAACTCTTTTGGCTTTAACGTTAAGGATTCACCTGCCAGCGTGGCGATCCGTTTGCCGGGGTCGAGCATTACGTTACCGTGGCGCAGCTCGTTGCTGGCCTGGCCGTTGGTTCGGCGCATCAGAGCCTCCAGCCTGGCTGCGACTTCTATCAACGCAAAAGGTTTGCATAGATAATCGTCCGCGCCCAGGCGCAAACCTTCCACGCGTTCGGCCAGAGCGTCGCGTGCAGTGAGAATCAGTACCGGTTCACGCTGACCTTTACCCCGCCACTCGCGTAAAATATCGCGACCATCCATTCCCGGTAAGGTTAAATCAAGGATCACCGCGTCATAAGGCGCGCTATAAAGCGCCTCTTTTCCCTGACGACCTTCCGTAAACCAGTCGACGCTAAAACCCATCTTACTCAGACCTGTTTTGATGCCATCGCCAATCAGCATGTCATCTTCTATCAGTAAAATTCGCATCTTTTCATCCCTGCGATAACTGTATTTGTTGCAAGTAAACCGTGTTGTAACGTGCTCTGTACAGCCCTAAATTTTCTTTTTTTCCTTAAGAAGTTGTTAAGGACTATCTTGTTTAATGCCCGGAAACAGACATTAAAGGGAGTAACAAACATGAAAAAATTAGCAGCAGTAATTGCAGTAATGGCTCTGTGCAGCGCACCGGTAATGGCAGCAGAGCAGGGTGGTTTTTCTGGCCCATCGGCAACACAAAGTCAGACCGGTGGATTCCAGGGGCCGAACGGCAGTGTAACTAACGTAGAAAACGCGAAATCTCTGCGTGACGACACCTGGGTAACTCTGCGCGGCAATATCGTTGAGCGCATCTCTGACGATCTGTACCTGTTCAAAGATGCCAGCGGCACCATCAATGTAGATATCGACCACAAACGCTGGAACGGTGTGACTGTGACGCCGAAAGATACGGTTGAGATTCAGGGCGAAGTGGATAAAGACTGGAACTCTGTTGAAATTGACGTTAAACAGATCCGCAAAGTAAACCCGTAATTTTACCGCTCCCGGGACGCGTTCCCGGGAATAATTTCGCAGGGAGGCAAAATGACAAACCTGACACTGGATGTAAACATTATCGATTTCCCATCAATCCCTGTGGCGATGTTGCCACATCGCTGTAGCCCTGAGTTGCTCAACTACAGCGTGGCAAAATTTATCATGTGGCGCAAAGAGACGGGGCTTTCTCCTGTTAACCAAAGCCAGACTTTTGGCGTCGCCTGGGACGATCCTGCCACCACCGCGCCAGATGCGTTTCGCTTTGATATCTGCGGCAGCGTTAACGAACCGATTCCGGAGAATCGTTATGGGGTGAGTAATGGTGAACTTACGTCGGGACGTTATGCCGTAGCCCGCCATGTTGGCGACCTGGATAACATATCTCACACCATCTGGACCATCATTCGCAGCTGGCTTCCTGAAAGCGGCGAGAAAATACGTAACGCTCCGATTCTGTTTCATTACACCAACCTGGGCGAAGGGATAGCAGAGCAGCAATTGAAAACGGATGTTTATGTGCCGTTAATGTGAAGGGGATCTTTTCCGGAGTGTGAACCAAATCACTCGTGATAAGTTTGAGCTAACAATGCCACAGGCGTATTGTTGTCGGGCTTATAATTTCTCCGGTAAGGAATACCATGTATACGCGAAATTTATTATGGCTGGTCAGCCTGGTAAGTGCGACTCCTCTCTACGCTGCTGACGTTCCCGCCAATACTCCGCTCTCTTCGCAACAAGTCTTTCGTTACAACAATCATAGCGATCCAGGCACACTCGACCCGCAAAAGGTTGAGGAGAATACTGCCGCGCAGATTGTGCTGGATCTGTTTGAAGGTCTGGTATGGATGGACAGCGAAGGCAAAGTGCAACCCGCTCAGGCCGAGTCCTGGGAAGTGTCTGATGGCGGCAAACGCTATGTTTTCCATTTACGCAACGGCCTACAGTGGTCTGATGGTCAGCCTCTGACAGCTCAAGATTTTGTCCTCGGCTGGCAGCGCGCGGTTGACCCCAAAACGGCAAGCCCTTTTGCTGGCTATCTGGCGCAGGCGCATATTAAAAATGCAGCGGCTATCGCGGCGGGAAAAGCGGATGTCTCATCGTTAGGCGTGAAAGCGACAGATGAACGCACCCTTGAAGTCACGCTTGAGCAGCCCGTACCGTGGTTTACGACGATGCTAGCCTGGCCGACGTTGTTTCCTGTTCCACATCATGTAATAGCGAAATATGGCGATAGCTGGAGTAAGCCAGAACATATGGTTTACAACGGTGCCTTTGTGCTTGATAAATGGGTAGTTAACGAAAAGATTACTGCTCGCAAAAATTCTAAGTACCGCGATGCAGAGCATACCGTTTTGCAGCAGGTCGAGTATCTGGCGCTGGATAATGCGGTCACCGGTTATAACCGCTATCGCGCGGGAGAGGTCGATCTGACCTGGGTTCCGGCGCAGCAAATTCCGGCTATCGAAAAATCGTTGCCAGGCGAGTTGCAGATTATCCCGCGTCTGAACAGCGAATATTACAACTTCAATACGCAGAAAACGCCGTTTGACGACGTGCGTGTGCGGCGGGCGTTATATCTGACGGTCGACAGACAGTTAATCGCGCAAAAGGTACTTGGGCTGCGAACGCCTGCAACCACGTTGACGCCGCCAGAGGTTGAAGGCTTTAACGCACCGACGTTCGATGAACTGCAACAGCCAATGAGTGAGCGCGTGGCGACGGCAAAAGCCTTGCTGAAACAGGCGGGATACGACGCCTCTCACCCGCTACGCTTTGAACTGTTCTACAACAAATACGATCTGCATGAGAAAACGGCGATAGCCTTGTCTTCCGAATGGAAAAAATGGCTTGGCGCACAGGTGACGTTGCGAACGATGGAATGGAAAACGTATCTCGATGCCCGACGTAGCGGTGATTTCATGTTGTCGCGGCAGTCGTGGGATGCGACGTATAATGATGCTTCCACCTTTCTGAACACGCTTAAAAGCGATAGTAAAGAGAACGTCGGTCACTGGAAAAACGCGCAGTATGACGCGTTATTGAATCAGGCCGCGCAAACCACCGATGCGGGAAAACGTAATGCGCTGTATCAACAGGCTGAGGCCATTATTAACCAGCAGGCACCGCTCATTCCCATCTACTATCAACCGCTGATCAAACTGCTTAAACCCTACGTTGGCGGTTTCCCGCTGCATAATCCTCAGGATTATGTCTACAGCAAAGAGTTGTATATCAAGGCACATTGATGCCTTTATCGCCGTCGGAGCACGTCCGGCGGCGCTAATGACGCTGATCTCCTGTGACTCGACGCGGCAGATAATGTAGTATCTCCAGCAATATTGCCCCTTTGAAGGCGGGCGAATAAGTTGAGGAATCAGAATTAATGAGCGATATGGCAGAGCGCCTTGCGCTGCATGAGTTTACGGAGAACGCCTACTTAAACTACTCCATGTACGTGATCATGGACCGTGCGTTGCCGTTTATTGGTGATGGTCTGAAACCCGTTCAGCGCCGCATTGTGTATGCGATGTCAGAACTGGGCCTGAATTCTACCGCCAAATTTAAAAAATCGGCTCGTACCGTCGGTGACGTACTGGGTAAATACCATCCGCATGGCGACAGCGCCTGCTATGAAGCGATGGTGCTGATGGCGCAGCCATTCTCTTACCGTTATCCGCTGGTGGACGGGCAGGGGAACTGGGGGGCGCCGGACGATCCGAAATCGTTCGCGGCAATGCGTTACACCGAATCCCGCCTGTCGAAATATTCCGAGCTTTTATTAAGTGAACTGGGGCAAGGAACGGCGGATTGGGTGCCAAACTTCGATGGCACGTTGCAAGAGCCGAAAATGCTTCCTGCCCGCTTGCCGAATATTTTACTTAACGGCACCACCGGCATTGCCGTCGGCATGGCGACGGATATTCCGCCGCACAACCTGCGTGAAGTCGCGCAGGCGGCAATCGCCTTAATTGAGCAGCCCAATACCACGCTCGACCAGTTACTGGATATCGTGCAGGGGCCGGACTACCCGACCGAAGCGGAAATCATCACTTCCCGCGCGGAGATCCGCAAAATCTACGAAAACGGTCGCGGTTCTGTGCGTATGCGCGCGGTGTGGAAAAAAGAAGATGGCGCAGTGGTTATCAGCGCACTACCGCATCAGGTTTCTGGCGCGCGCGTGCTGGAGCAGATTGCTGCGCAAATGCGCAACAAGAAGCTGCCGATGGTTGACGATCTGCGCGATGAATCTGACCACGAGAACCCGACTCGTCTGGTGATTGTGCCGCGTTCCAACCGCGTGGATATGGATCAGGTGATGAACCACCTCTTCGCTACCACCGATCTGGAAAAGAGCTATCGCATTAACCTCAATATGATCGGTCTGGATGGTCGTCCGGCGGTGAAAAACCTGCGGGAAATCCTCTCTGAATGGCTGGTGTTCCGCCGCGATACCGTGCGCCGCCGTCTGAACTATCGTCTGGAGAAAGTCCTCAAGCGCCTGCATATCCTGGAAGGTTTGCTGGTGGCGTTTCTCAACATCGACGAAGTGATTGAGATCATTCGTAATGAAGATGAACCGAAACCGGCGCTGATGTCGCGCTTTGGCATTACGGAAACTCAGGCGGAAGCGATCCTCGAACTGAAACTGCGTCATCTCGCCAAACTGGAAGAGATGAAGATTCGCGGTGAGCAGAACGAGCTGGAAAAAGAGCGCGATCAGTTGCAGGGTATTCTGGCTTCCGAGCGCAAAATGAATAATCTGCTGAAGAAAGAGCTACAGGCCGACGCACAAGCATATGGCGACGATCGCCGTTCTCCGCTGCAGGAACGCGAAGAAGCGAAAGCGATGAGCGAGCACGACATGCTGCCGTCTGAGCCGGTTACCATTGTGTTGTCGCAGATGGGCTGGGTGCGTAGCGCCAAAGGTCATGATATCGACGCCCCTGGTCTGAACTATAAAGCGGGTGACAGCTTTAAAGCTGCGGTGAAAGGCAAGAGTAACCAGCCTGTGGTGTTTGTTGACTCTACCGGACGCAGTTACGCCATCGACCCCATTACGCTGCCCTCAGCGCGTGGTCAGGGCGAGCCACTCACCGGTAAACTGACGTTGCCGCCAGGCGCTACCGTTGATCACATGCTAATGGAAAGCGACGATCAGAAACTGTTGATGGCGTCCGATGCAGGTTACGGATTCGTCTGTACCTTTAACGATCTGGTGGCGCGTAACCGTGCTGGTAAGGCACTGATTACTCTGCCAGAAAACGCGCATGTTATGCCGCCAGTGGTGATTCAGGATCCTTCCGATATGTTGCTGGCGATTACTCTGGCTGGACGTATGCTGATGTTCCCGGTCAGTGAGCTTCCGCAACTGTCGAAGGGTAAAGGCAACAAGATCATCAACATTCCGTCGGCAGAAGCCGCCCGGGGCGAGGATGGCCTTGCTCATCTGTATGTGCTGCCTCCACAAAGTACGCTGACGATTCATGTTGGGAAACGCAAAATCAAACTGCGTCCGGAAGAGCTGCTGAAGGTGACCGGTGAGCGTGGCCGTCGCGGCACATTGATGCGTGGTTTGCAGCGTATCGACCGTGTCGAGATTGACTCCCCGCGGCGTGCTGACAGCGAAGAGTAAAATGCAGGAGAGGGCTGCACCTTCTCCTGCCACTAAGGTAAGCCGGATGAAACGTTGAAGTCGTCATCCGGTACTGCATTTAGTCCGTGTAAACAATAAAAATTCCCTTGAAACCGTTGTTTATTCATGCGTTGCGATTAACAATACGCTTTTCCGGAGAGCGGCTTTTAACAATGCCCTAACCTGATTTCAGGTGACGTACAATGCCAGTCTCTCAGATCTTCAGAGGGTGTTATGCTATATATCTTTCGTCTTATTATTACTGTTATTTACAGCATCTTAGTCTGTGTATTCGGCTCCATTTACTGCCTTTTCAGCCCGCGTAATCCGAAGCATGTGGCCACCTTCGGGCATATGTTTGGTCGTCTTGCGCCGCTGTACGGCCTGAAGGTCGAATGTCGCAAACCAACTGACGCTGAAAGCTACGGTAATGCTATCTATATTGCTAACCATCAGAACAACTATGACATGGTGACGGCATCAAACATCGTGCAGCCGCCGACGGTCACTGTGGGTAAAAAGAGTTTGCTGTGGATCCCCTTCTTTGGGCAGTTGTACTGGTTAACCGGTAACTTATTGATCGACAGAAACAACCGTACTAAGGCGCACGGTACCATCGCGGAAGTGGTGAATCACTTTAAAAAACGCCGTATTTCCATCTGGATGTTCCCGGAAGGTACGCGTAGTCGTGGTCGCGGCCTGCTGCCGTTTAAAACCGGGGCCTTTCATGCGGCGATTGCGGCAGGTGTGCCGATTATTCCCGTGTGTGTTTCCACGACTTCGAATAAGATTAATCTCAATCGACTGAATAATGGTTTAGTGATCGTAGAAATGCTGCCGCCGATTGACGTCAGTCAATATGGTAAAGATCAGGTTCGCGAGCTGGCTGCTCATTGTCGTTCGATAATGGAACAAAAAATCGCCGAGCTCGATAAAGAAGTCGCAGAGCGCGAAGCTGCCGGAAAAGTTTAAGTCGGCAATCTGGATTTTTGCGGGAACGTTTTCCTGCACAGTTTTACTTTAGCCAGTTTTACATGGAGCAAATATGTCACTCAGTCGGCGTCAGTTCATTCAGGCATCGGGGATTGCACTCTGTGCAGGCGCTGTCCCCCTGAAGGCAAGCGCAGCCGGGCAACAGCAACCGTTGCCCGTTCCGCCGCTGCTTGAATCTCGCCGTGGGCAACCGCTGTTTATGACAGTACAGCGCGCGCACTGGTCATTTACGCCAGGGACGCGTGCGTCGGTTTGGGGTATCAATGGTCGTTACCTTGGGCCGACAATCCGTGTCTGGAAGGGCGACGATGTTAAGCTTATTTACAGCAACCGACTAACGGAAAATGTCTCAATGACGGTTGCCGGGTTACAGGTGCCTGGTCCGCTGATGGGTGGCCCGGCGCGCATGATGTCGCCTAATGCTGACTGGGCGCCCGTGTTGCCAATCCGCCAGAACGCTGCGACCTTGTGGTATCACGCTAATACGCCGAACCGCACTGCTCAACAAGTCTACAATGGCCTTGCCGGAATGTGGCTGGTGGAAGATGAAGTCAGCAAGTCACTGCCCATTCCTAACCATTATGGTGTCGATGATTTTCCGGTCATTATTCAGGATAAACGCCTGGATAACTTTGGCACACCAGAATATAACGAACCAGGAAGCGGTGGCTTTGTTGGCGATACGCTACTGGTTAACGGTGTGCAAAGCCCGTACGTTGAAGTCTCGCGTGGCTGGGTGCGCCTGCGTTTGTTGAATGCGTCGAACTCCCGTCGTTATCAATTGCAGATGAGCGACGGACGTCCATTGCATGTGATTTCAGGCGATCAGGGATTCCTGCCTGCGCCAGTGTCGGTAAAACAACTTTCCCTGGCGCCGGGCGAGCGTCGTGAGATTCTGGTGGATATGAGCAACGGTGATGAAGTGTCTATCACCTGTGGTGAAGCGGCGAGTATCGTTGATCGTATTCGTGGCTTCTTTGAGCCATCCAGCATTCTGGTTTCCACGCTGGTGCTAACGTTGCGCCCGACTGGGCTACTGCCGCTGGTCACTGACAGCCTGCCAATGCGGCTGTTGCCGACAGAAATTATGGCCGGTTCGCCGATTCGTAGTCGTGATATTAGCCTGGGTGACGATCCTGGTATCAATGGGAAGTTGTGGGACGTCAACCGTATTGATGTCACCGCGCAGCAAGGTACGTGGGAGCGCTGGATCGTGCGAGCAGATGAACCGCAGGCGTTCCATATTGAAGGCGTGATGTTCCAGATCCGCAATGTTAACGGCGCCATGCCGTTCCCGGAAGACAGAGGCTGGAAAGATACCGTTTGGGTCGACGGACAAGTGGAGCTGCTTGTCTATTTCGGCCAGCCTTCCTGGGCGCACTTCCCGTTCTACTTTAATAGTCAAACGCTGGAAATGGCGGACCGTGGCTCGATAGGGCAACTGTTGGTCAATCCGGTACCGTAATGGACCAATTAAGTCTCCTGGCGATATGCAGTCCTCGCGGTGAGGGAAGACGTAAACAGACGGGCCTGAATTATTCAGGCCCGTCTGTTTGTCAGCTTGAAAATAATCCTGGTAGCATCAGACTAAGCTGCGGGAAATAACAAATAATTGCCATTACTACAAACAATGCCAGAAACATCGGCAGTAATGGTTTTATTGCTCTGTCGATACTGACCTTACCAATGCTGCACCCCACAAACAGAATGGTGCCGACAGGTGGTGTGCAAAGGCCAATGGTTAAGTTGAAAACCATAATTATGCCGAAGTGAATGGGATCAATCCCCAGATGTTGGGCGATCGGCAGGAAAATAGGTGTAAATATCAGGATCGCCGGTGTGATATCCATAAAGGTGCCGACGATCAACAGAATGATATTGATAATAAGAAGAATGATCCATTTGTTATCCGAAACGCTGGTAATCAGTTCATTGATCAACTCAGGAACATCAGCATTCGTCATGGCCCATGACATCCCCATCGAACAGCCTACCAGCAACAGAACAATTGAACTGGTTACCACGGAATCTAACAGGATTTCATTGAGTTTCTTGATGGTGATTTCCCGGTAAATCATCGCCAGGGCTAAACTATAAATTACCGCTATTGCCGACGCTTCTGTAGGCGTAAAAACCCCCGCGATAATACCGCCAATAATGATAAAAATAAGCATCAGGCTGGGAATTGATTCACGAAATATTTGTAAAAACTGATGCAAATTGATGCGTTCAGCCACTGGATAATGGTTGCGTCGTGCATAAAGTGCAGCAACAAACATTAAAGCAACAGCGGTGAGAATGCCTGGCAGATATCCGGCTAAGAATAACGCAGCAACAGAAGTCCCTCCGCTGGCGAGTGAATAGACAATCAACACATTGCTGGGGGGGATCATCAGACCAATTGGAGCAGAGGCAATATTAACAGCCGCAGAGAACGCCGGATCATAGCCCTCTTTTTCCTGCAATGGTGACATAATGCCACCTACTGCGGCAGCTGACGCCACAGCAGAACCTGAAATCGCACCAAATAGAGTATTCGCGAGGATATTACAATGAGCCAGTGAGCCAGGAAGACGCCCAACTAATGCTTGCGCCAGGTTAACCAATCGTCGGGCTATGCCTCCGGTATTCATAATGTTTCCGGCTAACACGAAGAAGGGAATGGCTAATAGCGTAAAGCCATCCAGGCCTACGGTCATCTTTTGCGAAATAACCGAAATGGCGGCATCGGGCGGTAACGCAGTAATAATAGATAACAGCGAAGAAAGGCCAATAGCAAAAGTAATTGGCACGCCTATTGCCAGCATGACGGCAAAGCTGCCAAATAAAATTAAGACGGGGTAGATATATTCAAAGTCCATACTTCCCTCGTTAATGAGAATTCCGTTTGCGATAATTGTCGATAATATTCATCACTGAATACCAGACCAGAATAAAACCACTGACAGGCATAACCCAATAGACTTTATCCATCGGCCACTTTAATACCGGAGAAATTTGTCCAACATGTTGCGCCTTTTCAACAACAATATTTCCTCCATAGATCATGAAAATAACTGCAAAGACGGTAATAATAATTTGGATAAAACTGTCAAGCATCAGCACTGATGCCGCAGGAAGTTTCTGCGCCAACAAATCAATAGCCAGATGTTTTTTTAAACCGGCTGTATATACACCGCCTAGTAAAATCATCCACATAAATAAAATCTGGGTAAATTCATCAAGCACGGTACTGGGCGCGTTAAAAATAAAACGAGCAATAACTTGCCAGGTTACACAGAACACCATAATGGCAAGAATGATGCTGCAACATCCGGCAAGGATCTTGTTAAGAATATGAGTGAGTGTACGCATAAGTCTTCCATGAAAGGGCAGGAATTACCTGCCCATTAAGGTTACATACTTTCTACTTGCTCAAGGTTTTGAGCCGATTGTGCATCTTTCGCCTTGAATTCATCGTATAGCGGTTTTACGCGTTCTTTGAAAGCGGATTTATCAACATCAACCACTGTTGCGTTCATCTCTTTCATTTTGTCGTAGGCTTCTTTTTCAGCGGCAGGCCAGATGACATCTTTCATTTGCATCATTGATTCATCGGCTGCTTTTAATAATGCCGTGCGCTCTTTGTCTCCAAGTTTATTCAACACATTGGTGCTGATAATTAACACATCAGGCACCATGGTGTGTTCATCACGTGAATAGACTTTTGCCACCTCGGCGTGACGCATGTCGGCATAGACAACGGTATTGTTTTCCCCGCCATCAACCACACCTTGCTGAAGGGCGGTATAGAGTTCACCCTGGGCCATCGGTGTGGCGACACCACCAAGTGCTTTCATCATTGCAATGGCACTGGGGCTCTGTTGAACCCTGATTTTCATTCCCGCTAAATCTTCAGGTTTAGTAATTGGTTTATTGGCGTAAAAACTTCTCGCTCCGCCGTCATAATATGTAATACCAACAAAACCTTTACTTTCTGATGAGTTAAGTATTTTTTTACCTAAATCACTTTGCAGAACGCGATAATAGTGATCGCGGTCGCGGAATAAGAATGGCAGACTGAAAAGACTGTAATCTGGGGCGAAAGACTCCAGTGATGCAGCATTTACTTTTACCATCTGTAATGCGCCGGAGTTCATTAACTCCAGTGATTCACGCTCGTTGCCCAATGTCGCATTCGGGTAAATACGAATAACTAATTCACCGTTAGAATATTCTTTTGTTTTATCCGCTAAATAACTTAATGCTTTATGGACAGCATGGCTTTTATCCTGATTATGGCTGAGTTTTAATGTTGTTTTTGCCAGTGTTGTATTAGAGATTAATAAACAACTGGTCAACAGCATAAGCGATGCCGTCAGAGGACGAAGTGCTTTCATATCCTGCTCCTGGTTAATATAACAGAAACGATAAATACAGCGCTTTTCTATCGTTATAATAAAAAGTGGTTATTAATTCGTTGTCAGATAATGGAAAATTCCTGCCGGAACCGGAATACCTTCCTGCTGACATTTTTCTTTGTAGTGTATTTGAGGATCATTCGGCGCTAATACTTTTTCAACGCCGGGAACCGGTTTAACGGCATGCAACTCTGTGACCATTTGTGCCATGGTTTCAGCAAAAACAGGATTGCCGAGTTTTTTCGGATCGATGGCAATAACCAGACTCGCCAGCTTACGCATCTTGTCATAATCGCCATACATACGAACAATATGGTTGCCAAAATTCGCATTCATTAGCACGCCAGTCAGTGCATCTATAGCCAGCGCAATCCCTGAACCTTTGTGTTGGCCGAAAGGTAGCAGGTTTTCAATCTTGTGCGGATCAGTGGTGCCATAACCGTCTTTATCTATCGCCAGCCCCTCGCCAATATGTTTACCGGTTTCCTTTGCATGAAGTATTTTGCCGAAAGCAGTAGCACTGGTCGCCATATCAACAATCATCGGGTGGCTGTTTTCAACCGGGAAACCAAAGGCGATGGGATTAGTCCCCAAAAAGCGCTCGGCACCGCCATAAGGAGCCACACAGGTATCGGTTTGCGTCATTACGATAGCAATCAATCCCTGGTTGGTGACCATCTCTGCAAAATAAGATAACGCGCCACAGTGAGAGGCGTTTTTGACGCTAACGAACCCAAGACCTTCTTCCTGTGCCAGTTTGATGGCGTGCTCTGTGGCGCTAATTAATGCTGAATGTCCCATCCCGTCATCAGAGTCGAAAATGGCCACTGACGGTGATATTTGCTCAATACTAAATTGCGCGGTTTTATTTAACCCTCCGGCAGCAAGGCGAGTGCAATAATGTTCGACACGCATAACACCGTGAGAATGCACCCCGGTAATATCGGCATGTACTAAAACATCCGAAACTTGTTGTGCGGTGTTAGTATCCAGTCCGGCAGTATGTAATTTGTGGTGCACCAGCGATTTTAAATTTGCTTCACTGACATAAACAGTTGTCATCTTTGTTCCCTTAAAAAGTGATCACACCTTTGACCATATTTTTGTTTTCTACAACGTTACGCTGGTAATCCTCGCCAACACTAAAGAAATCAAATTGCTGGTTTTTCATTAAATCTTCGTGAATTTTATTGCTGCGCATTAGTTCAATTACCAATGCGAAATCTTCCCGTGTGGCATTGCGACTGCTGAGTAACGTTGTCTCTTTTTTGTGGAAGGTTGGATCGTCAATAACGAGTTCGCCAATATACAAACCGATGAAAACAATTTTGCCCCCATGACGAATAAGATTTACATCCTGACTCATTGAAGCTTTATTTCCCGTCGCATCCAGTACTACGCAAGCCAGTTCGCCGCCAAAGGCCTCACGAAGCGCGACAATAAAATCTTCCGGTGTGGGATCGAAGGCATTAATAGCCAGATTATCCACAACGTGCTGGCGACGTTGGCTATCGATATCCGCAACAACAACATGCGCCCCTTTAGCCCTGGCGATGGCGGCGGTAGCCAGACCGATTGGCCCGGCGCCAATCACCAGTACGTTTTGTTCAGCCTTGATCTCAGCCCGGCGAACGGCGTGCGCACCAATAGCGAAACATTCAACCAATGCTCCGGCGCTGTCGCTGACTTCGTCAGGGAGTGGGACAAGATTGTCTTCACGTACAGCAAGATACTCACTAAAACCGCCATCCTGATGCACGCCATATAGCGAAACACGTTCGCAGCAGTTCGTTTTCTCTTCCCGACAGGCTGCGCACTCGCCACACGGAATGCATGGGATGACGGAATAGCGCTGGCCTGACTGTGCTGTTTGGCACTGACTGCCTCGCGAAACCGCTTCTGCGCATATTTCATGACCTAATACACGTGGGTAGCTAAAAAAAGGCTGTCTGCCGGCAAAAGCGTGAATATCAGTACCACAAATACCCACTGCTTTGATTTTTAACAGCACTTCATTATCTGCTGGGGTGGGAATATCCTTTTCCACATATTCCATAACGCCAGGCTGCTGACAAATTAATGTTTTCATTTCTGCTCATCCGATAATAATTGGCTGATGGTGGCCTTGATGCCTTTGTTTTTTATATTCGCAAAGGCGATTTTTATTTCTTTTATAAACGGCTGATGATTGCTTAATTCACCAAATATGGCGCTAAGGTGCAGTAATACGAGCGCCTGTTGCCATGCGTCTTGTTGTTCCTTTATTAGCGCATGAAATTGTTCACTCATTGGATCAGCGATAGACTGGTTTTTCTCAACAGCTTCAATGACATAATGCAACCAACCCGCAACGAGCAGTGACAAAACAGTATTGTTTTGTTTTTGCCGATGCAATTTCAGCCAGGGAGTCAGCGCTCGCTGGGGAAGCTTTTGCGAACCGTCCATAGCGATTTGCCCGGTACGGTGTGCAACATTACGGTTGCTAAAGCGTTCAATTAACAGGTTGGCGTATTCCTGGACGTCGATATTTAAGTCTGGATTAAGTGTTCGGGCTTGTTCATTAATCATCAGCTGGCGAGTAATGGAACGAAAATCAGCGTCTTCCATGCATTGCCAGATAAATTCATAGCCTGCCAGTGAGCCGTGATAAGCCAGAAATGAATGGCTACCATTTAACATGCGTAACTTCATCTCTTCATAAGGCTGAACATTGCTGACAAACATCGCGCCTGCTTTATCCCATTCCGGTCGCCCGTGCACAAAATTATCTTCGATCACCCACTGGCGAAAGGATTCGCAGACGATCCCGCAGGGGTCGGCATAACCAGTTTTAGTTTCCAGTAAGGCGAATTGCGATTCGGTCATTGCCGGAACAATGCGATCTACCATCGTGCCTGGAAACGAGACATTTTCTTCGATCCACTGAGCCAACGTCAGGTCCAACTGCCGGGCAAAGCCGAGAACAGCATTTCGCGTCAGATGCCCATTGTCTGGCAAGTTATCGCAGGAGAGCACGCTAAAAGCGGCGAGTCCTGCCTCTTTACGTTGTTGCAAAGCACAGACGATCAAGCCAATAGCCGACTGAGGCGCATCCGGGTTTTGTAGATCGTGTTGGATTAATCCATTGGTGAGATTAAGCGAACGCGTTTGCGGATCGAGGCAATAACCTTTCTCGGTGATGGTTAATGAAACGATTTTTACCTGAGGTTCCGTCAATCTCTGGATTGCTGCGGAAATGCCATCCATTGGGGTATGAATACCACCGGTCACCGAACGCACAAGACGTGAGGTCGATTGCGATGCAGACGTTTCTACAACCGAAAACAGCCCATTTTGCGCATTTAAGTTTTCGATCAGTTGAACATCACCAAACAGGTTGATCTCAAAGATCCCCCAGCGGGTGTCTGAAAGCTGGTTAGTGAGATCCGTGTAGACAGCCTGGTGTCCGCGATGAAAAGCGCCAAAACCAATATGGACAATATCTGCCTGTAACCCATCTCGGGGCCAGGTGGTTACCTGGTCATAGTGGGCGACAGCGATGCTTTCGTTCCCTGACATTATGCTCTTACTCCTGGTAGTCATTATGTGCAGACCAATTTACATAACATGCTAGACCAAAAAAAGAGAGATGCATCACGCTGCGGAGAAAGGTAAAAGTACGAAATAGAACATAAGGAGGTGATTTGAGATTGATGATAAACGCAAAACTGCCTGATGCGCTACGCGTATCAGGCCTACGTGAATCATATAATGCATTGAATTTTTATGGTTTTCTTTTGGTGGTAAGGAGTTAACGTCGCATCTGGCATGAACAAAGCGCACTTTATCATCAGTTTGCTGTTCATTTATTCATTAGACCAATTTGCAATATATGGTGTACCAAAGAAGGGACGCAGAGCCAGCGTTATTTTCACGTCAGCTCTGGATTAATGAAGGTTAACGAGCGAAGAAAAAGTCATCAAAATCGCTAATGGAGGCGTCTTGTTTGAAGATTTTGATCAGTTCATTTTTGCTGTTTTCCAGATGATTCCAGGATGCTTCCCTGGCAAGCTCTGAATCTTTTTGTTGCAGTGCAAGGAAAATAGCCCGGTGATCTTCCAGCCATTGCAGACGCAAATGCTTTTCGTGCAGATACTTGTAGTTCAGCTTTTTCCAGCGGGGGTTTTCTGTGCGCACTGCCCGCCATAATTCGGCGGCTTGTTTGATGAGTACCCGATTTTGCGTCGCTTCGGCAATAAGGCTATGAAAACGATGATCCAGGTCTTCAAATTTATCACTTTCCGCAGCGATGGCTTTTTCCTGTAATCCAATGATTTTCTTTAACTCTTGTAACTCGTTAAAGCTGATCTGGCTGGCTGCAAAGCCAGTAATATTGCTCTCAATTACCTGACGCGCCTGTAACAGTTCAAACGGGCCAATTTCTGAATAAGGCATCAATGATTTCTGATTGAGCTTATCGGTGGAATCAACAAAGAAGATCCCTGACCCTTGCTTCACATTCAGCACGCCTTTCAGTTCCAGCATAATGATGGCTTCACGAATGGTAGTTCGGCTGGTATTAAACCGCTCGCTCAGTTCACGTTCTGAAGGTAGGCGCTCTCCGGCTTTAAATACGCCTGAATATAGCAACTCCTCAATCTGTAGACCAATATCGTAATAGCGGCGCTTTGTAATAACCTGTTCCATACCTTGCCTTACTGTGGGTGTCCTCGGATAGCCGATCGTCGTGCAACATGACTTGAGCGTTGCTGATCGGCATAAATAGTAGCGGCAGTTGCCACGATACCGCTAGCCTTAAATGTGTTTGCTATAGTTGGGCTGTGAAAAACCATCGCCAGGGTATTTCGTAACCTTTCATCAACACCACTTCATTTCCGCGCGCGATACAGCGTATAATCCCCGGCCTTTGATTATTTTTTTACCATTTCTGGAAGCAAAATGAGCTCTATCTCCCTGATCCAACCGGATCGCGACCTGTTCTCCTGGCCGCAGTACTGGGCCGCCTGTTTTGGACCGGCACCGTTTTTGCCGATGTCTCGTGAAGAGATGGATCAACTTGGCTGGGATAGCTGCGACATCATTTTGGTTACAGGCGACGCGTATGTCGATCACCCGAGCTTCGGGATGGCGATTTGCGGTCGTATGCTGGAAGCGCAGGGCTTTCGCGTTGGGATCATCGCCCAGCCGGACTGGAGCAGCAAAGACGATTTTATGCGTCTGGGTAAACCGAATCTGTTTTTCGGCGTTACCGCAGGCAACATGGACTCGATGATCAACCGTTACACTGCCGATCGCCGTTTGCGTCATGACGACGCTTACACGCCGGATAACGTCGCAGGGAAGCGTCCGGATCGCGCCACACTGGTTTATACCCAGCGTTGTAAAGAGGCGTGGAAAGATGTGCCGGTGATCCTCGGCGGTATCGAAGCCAGCCTGCGCCGTACCGCGCATTATGATTACTGGTCTGATACCGTGCGCCGTTCGGTGCTGGTGGATTCCAAGGCCGACATGCTGATGTTCGGTAACGGTGAGCGTCCGCTGGTGGAAGTGGCGCATCGTCTGGCGATGGGCGAGCCGATTAGTGAAATCCGCGATGTGCGTAATACTGCGATTATCGTGAAAGAAGCGCTGCCTGGCTGGAGCGGCGTGGATTCGACCCGTCTTGATACCCCAGGGAAAATAGACCCAATCCCGCATCCGTATGGTGAAGACCTGCCGTGCGCGGATAACAAACCGGTGGCACCGAAAAAACAGGAAGCCAAAGCTGTTACCGTGCAGCCGCCACGCCCGAAACCGTGGGAAAAAACCTACGTGTTGCTGCCTTCTTTCGAGAAAGTGAAGGGCGATAAAGTGCTGTACGCTCATGCTTCGCGTATTCTGCACCACGAAACCAATCCAGGCTGCGCGCGGGCGTTGATGCAAAAACACGGCGACCGCTATGTGTGGATCAACCCACCTGCAATACCGCTTTCTACCGAAGAGATGGACAGCGTCTTTGCGCTGCCGTACAAGCGTGTCCCGCATCCGGCTTACGGTAATGCCCGTATTCCGGCTTACGAGATGATCCGTTTCTCGGTCAATATTATGCGTGGCTGCTTTGGCGGCTGCTCTTTCTGTTCTATTACCGAGCACGAAGGGCGTATTATTCAGAGCCGTTCGGAAGATTCGATCATTAATGAGATCGAAGCGATCCGCGACACTGTTCCTGGTTTTACGGGCGTGATTTCCGATCTCGGCGGCCCAACGGCCAACATGTATATGTTGCGCTGTAAATCACCGCGCGCCGAGCAGACCTGCCGCCGTTTGTCGTGCGTTTACCCGGATATTTGTCCGCATATGGACACGAACCACGAACCGACGATCAACCTCTATCGCCGCGCGCGCGATCTAAAAGGCATTAAAAAAATCCTTATCGCCTCTGGCGTGCGATATGACATCGCCGTGGAAGATCCGCGCTATATCAAAGAGCTGGCGACCCATCACGTCGGTGGTTATCTGAAAATTGCCCCGGAACATACCGAAGAAGGGCCGTTGTCGAAGATGATGAAGCCGGGCATGGGCAGCTATGACCGCTTTAAAGAGCTGTTTGACACCTACTCGAAACAGGCAGGTAAAGAGCAGTATCTGATCCCGTATTTCATCTCTGCGCACCCCGGTACGCGTGATGAAGATATGGTGAATCTGGCGCTGTGGCTGAAAAAGCATCGCTTCCGCCTCGACCAGGTACAGAACTTCTATCCGTCGCCGTTGGCTAACTCCACCACCATGTATTACACCGGGAAAAACCCGCTGGCGAAGATTGGTTATAAGAGCGAAGACGTCTTCGTACCGAAGGGCGACAAGCAGCGTCGTTTGCATAAAGCGTTGTTGCGTTACCACGATCCGGCAAACTGGCCGTTAATCCGTCAGGCGCTGGAAGCAATGGGTAAAAAGCATCTGATTGGCAGCCGTCGCGATTGCTTAGTGCCTGCGCCAACCATTGAAGAGATGCGTGAAGCGCGTCGTCAGAACCGCAATACCCGCCCGGCGTTGACCAAACATACGCCGATGGCGACTCAGCGCCAGACGCCTGCGACGGCAAAAAAAGCGCCATCTACGCAATCTCGCCCGGTAAATGCTGGTGCGAAGAAGCGGCCTAAAGCGGCGGTCGGACGTTAAAATATATCCCCGGTAACTGAGTGCTGCCGGGGATTGTTTTGTCATTCCGCATACATACGCAAGCAGCGCAGGCAATCAAAATAGTCCTGCGCATCAAGACGCGTATTGGCTCTGTTAGCTTCGGATTTGGCGGCGTAGATTAGTGGGCGTAATGCTTTCATATCCTGCTCAAGTCGGGCGATTTTTGCATTTAAGGTTTGAACATTGTTCGCCAGCTGATTGACCTTTTGCTCATTGACACATCCGCTTAATAAGCCGGTTACCAGAATTAGTGTTCCCACGCTGAAAGTCTTTTTCATTATTTATTTCTTCCTGTTTTTCATTGTTCTGATTAATAGTTGCTTGACGTTTAGCCGCGTATTACCAGCGTGGCGGGTGTGCCCAAATTCCGTCCGGCCATCTTCCGGCATCATCCAACCGTGTATTGGCATTTTCTGCCGCTTCTTTCGCTACCTGAATTTCCTGACGTAACGCGTCGATATCCTGTTGGAGTTGATCGATTTTTATATTTATCAGATGAATATCATTTTCTACATGACTGATTTTTTCATTATTGACGCAGCCTGTGAGAATGAACATTATAAAAAAGAGTAACAGTTGATTATTCATTTCCAGTTCCCTTTATCTGGTGTTAATTATTCCGTTTATTGCTGTAATCTGGCGGCAGTCTTCGCTTCAATCTGTTTAAGTAAGCTTCCGCTGCCTGGGCGGATAAAATCGGCAATTTCCCACTGATCTTCACGCCGCTGTAAAACGAATTCTTGTTCTTCGCTGTTGCCATTGGTCAATGCAAAACGAACAGAAATACGGGCGGAATCGGCAGTTTTCTCCAGCACACGAATTTCATCAACGCGTGAAAATAACGACTCTTCGCCAAAACAGATTGGGTTGTCGTAAATAAATTGCCGCTCTAATTGCATATCTTCATCGGAGTTGCTGCCAGTCTTGAAGGTGGTTTTATAGAAGGCATTAACAGCCTGGCGATAGGTGTTGGAAACAACCCACGTCCAGGGCCAGCTATAATGAGTGATATGGTCAAACAACTCGGCGACAAAGGCTTCAGGTTGCTCTTTTTGTAGTGATGCCAGTACCGCCAATATTTTTTCATTCTCACCGTTAACTGACTGCCAGACGCTGCCATGATTGCTGACAATATCATCAATCATCCAACGACCATTTTCTGCCACCATCTTCAGTGTTTGCGTGGTCTTTTCTTTATCGTCTTTATAGGGACGAAAGCGCACAAGGGCATCCACGTGATCGGCATCCGTTTGAGTAACCGCGACACTTTCTAACACCAGATCGCCGTAATCCTGACAATCGCAAACCGGATCGTAATCCAGCCAGCCAATATTACCCGGCAGCGTGAGATTGTCATTCAGGGTTAGCGCCTTTTGCATTCGCGTTGATGTTATTGCCTGCTCACTGTTATCACCGAAATAAGGAACGCTAGCGCTACCGGTATAGTATTGATAAATCTGCCTGACTGTTTGTTCAGCGGTCAGCGAGGGGGATTGCGCCTGAACGGTAAAACTTAAAAAGGCAGTCAAAAACAGAACCATTATTTTCATCTGTTTTTCACCTCTCCGTCGCGTTTATCCCTGGTGTAGATGAGTTGTTCCTTTAAGAGCTTCCAGCTCCGCATGATGATGTCCTTATAATTGGCGTTCCTGAACAGGGGAGAGTAACAACGGGCGGGAGGCGAGGGGAATAAATGATTTCTGAAAAGTCCGGTAGCGGAACATTACCGCTACCGGGAGAATTTGTGCGTTAGCCGCTGAACTGGTCGGGATCGGGGCCGAGGCGTTTACCCTGGTCGAGTTTCGCAATGTCACCAAGTTCGTCTTTGTCGAGCCGGAAATCCCAGACATCGAAGTTTTCAGCAATGCGTGAAGGGGTGACCGATTTCGGGATTACGACCAGACCATTATCCAGATGCCAGCGGATAACAATCTGCGCTGGAGTTTTGCCGTATTTATCCGCCAGGTAGCGAATGATATTCTGATCGAATACGCCTTTCCCGCCCTGGGCTAATGGGCTCCAGGATTCGGTCTGGATTTTGTGTGTGGCGTTCCAGGCATGCAACTGACGTTGCTGCATCAGCGGGTGAAGTTCTATCTGGTTAATAACAGGCGCCACACCAGTTTCATCAATCAGACGCTGAAGATGGTGGATCTGGAAATTGCAGACGCCGATACTTTTGATTAATCCCTCTTTTTGCAGCTCAATCATTCCTTTCCATGCTTCGACATAATGGTCGATTGCGGGAACGGGCCAGTGCATTAAGTAGAGGTCGATATAATCAAGCTGGAGTTTTTTCAGACTGTCGAGCAGGGCTTCGCGGGGGCGCTTGTGGTTGTCGTTCCACAGTTTAGTGGTGATGAACAGCTCTTCTCTGTTAAGTGCGGAATTTTTCAGGGCTTTGCCGACACCTTCTTCGTTCTTGTAGGCTGCGGCGGTATCAATCGAACGATAACCCACTTCTAATGCTTTTTGAATAGCGCTGATAACTTCCTCATTACTTGCTTGCCAGACGCCCAGTCCCAGCTGGGGCATGACATTGCCGTCCTGTAGCTTAATAACGGTTGGATTAGTCATACGTTCCTCCTTACATGAACTCACCGGAGCAGGCTCCGGTGAGATGTTGTGAACTTAAGTCTGGACGAAATGCCCGAAAACGAAAGTTTGAGGCGTAAAAAGCTTAACGAGCGGCTTCGTAGATGCGGCGGCTGACATCCAGCGTAATATCATGATTTTCGCCCAGTTGGGTCATGCCGTGTTCTTCCAGTTTTTTCAGCAATGCCGGGATAGAGCTGCCGTCCAGACCGTAGTCGGAAAGATGCGTCGGCACGCCCAATTGCTCGAAGAAGTTACGGGTAGCGGCAATCGCGGCGTCAATGCGCTCGTCGTCGGAACCTTCGGTGATGTTCCAGACGCGTTCAGCGTATTGCAGTAGTTTCGCGCGCTTGGTGTCGCGTTTTTCATTCCACAGGGCAGGCAGGACGATTGCCAGCGTTTGTGCGTGATCCAGGCCGTGCATAGCAGTCAGTTCGTGTCCCAGCATATGCGTTGCCCAGTCCTGCGGTACGCCAGCGCCTATCAAACCGTTCAGTGCCTGAGTCGCTGCCCACATGACGTTGGCGCGAACATCGTAGTTTTCTGGCTCTTTCAGGGCCTTCGGACCATCTTCGAGAAGCGTCAGTAAAATGCCTTCGGCGAAGCGGTCCTGAATTTTGGCATCAACCGGTTTGGTCACATACTGTTCCACGGTGTGCACAAAGGCGTCCACTACGCCGTTAGCCACCTGGCGCGGCGGCAGGGTGTAGGTATAAACCGGATCGAGTACGGCAAATACCGGCTGAACATGGGCAGAATGGAACGCCTGTTTGTCGCCAGTGGTTTTACGGGAAATCACCGCACCCGCGTTAGATTCAGAACCGGTTGCTGGCAGCGTCAGCACACAGCCCATCGGGATAGCGCTTTTAATCTCTTTGCCGCCAGTTTGCAGAATGTGCCACGGATCGACGTTTTCAGGATAATTTGCCGCTGCGGCGATAAATTTGGTGCCGTCCAGTACGGAACCGCCGCCAACCGCCAGCAGGAAAGTCACTTTCTGTTCGCGAACCAGTTTCACGGCGTTCATCAGCGTTTCATAAGCCGGGTTTGGCTCAATACCACCAAACTCCAGCACGTCCATACCTTTCAGCGCATCCAGAACTTGATCGAGAACGCCGGTTTTTTTCACGCTGCCGCCGCCGTAGGTAATCAATACGCGAGCATCGTGAGGAATTTGTTCGCGTAAACCAGCGATTGCGCCTTTACCAAACAGAATGCGGGTTGGGGTGTGCAGATTAAAGTTGTTCATTACTTGCTCCCTTTGCTGGGCCAATATGAGGGCAGAGATCGGTCTGCCTGATGTTTTTTATTGTGGTCGCCAGCGCCGTGGCTCTCAATGCTCATTCCTGCCAATGTCTTGCCTATTTCTCCAGAGTGCTGGAGAAATGGTACAAAATTGCGCACAATCAAATTGCCGCATTATTCCTAAGAAATTACGCGATATGAAACGTGAAGAGATATGCCGCCTACTGACGGATAAAATTAATAGACTGAAAAATAAAGAAAATAGTTTGTCAGATATGTTGCCTGATGTGCGCTTATTGTATGGCGAGAACCCCGGTGCGCGTACGCCAGTGATGTATGAGCCTGGCATCATAATTCTCTTTTCCGGGCATAAAATCGGTTATATCAATGAACGCGTGTTTCGCTATGACGCCAACGAATACCTGCTGCTGACTGTGCCGTTGCCGTTTGAATGCGAAACCTATGCCACGCCAGAGGTGCCGCTGGCGGGAGTGCGTCTCAATGTTGATATTTTGCAGTTACAAGAGCTGTTGATGGACATTGGCGAAGATGAACATTTCCAGCCATCGATGGCTGCCAGCGGTATTAATTCCGCCACATTGTCCGAAGAGATTTTATGCGCGGCAGAGCGGTTACTGGATGTGATGGAACGACCGCTGGATGCGCGCATTCTCGGTAAACAGATTATCCGCGAAATTCTTTACTATGTGCTGACGGGGCCTTGTGGCGGCGCGCTACTGGCGCTGGTCAGTCGCCAGACGCATTTCAGCCTGATTAGCCGCGTGCTGAAACGAATTGAGAATAAATACACCGAAAACCTGAGCGTTGAGCAATTGGCAGCAGAAGCCAATATGAGCGTTTCGGCGTTCCACCATAATTTTAAGTCTGTCACCAGCACTTCGCCGTTGCAGTATCTGAAGAATTACCGTCTGCATAAGGCGCGGATGATGATAATCCACAACGGCATGAAGGCCAGCGCGGCGGCGATGCGCGTCGGCTATGAAAGCGCGTCGCAATTTAGCCGTGAGTTTAAACGTTATTTCGGTGTGACGCCGGGAGAAGATGCAGCCAGAATGCGGGCGATGCAGGGGAGTTAAATGCGTTCCCGGCATGGCCACCGGGAACGGAGGAAATCGTCAGGCACTAGAGTACTTTTTTTTAATCACCACGAAAAGCGTGCCTAGCAAGCCAGCGGTTAACAAGGCAATCGGCAGGATCATCAGGAACGTCATCACCTGATCTTCATGGCGTTTTACAAACGGGATCATGCTTAAGGCATAGCCAAAACTGGTTACCACGCTGACCCATAGCAACCCGCTTAACCAGTTGAAAAACTGGAAGCGGCGGTTTGGCAGTCCGGAAATCCCCGCCATGGTTGGCAGCAGCGTGCGGACAAAGGCGAGAAAACGTCCAGCCAGCAGCGCCAGCAGACCGTGGCGGTCAAACATACAGGTGGCGCGCTGATGATATTTGGCCGGAAGCTGTGCCAGCCAGCCTTTCACCGTTTTGGTATTACCTAGCCAACGTCCCTGAATATAACTCAACCAACAACCCAGGCTGGCTGCGGCAGTCAGAATCGTGATTGTTGGCAGAAAATCCATAACCCCCTGGGCAATCAATGCGCCAGCCAGAATCAACAAACTGTCGCCAGGCAAAAATGAGGCGGGCAACAGGCCGTTTTCTAAAAACAGCGTGGCAAACATGACAAAGTAAACAACGCTAACAATGTGAGGGTCCGCCAGCGCGGCAAAGTCATGTTGCCAGAGCGCAGCGATGATATCTTGAATAACAGCCATGGACTTTCCTGTGGAACAGCGTTTAAGCCTTAATTTGACTATTGTACTCCTGAATCGTCCGGGACGCCTTGATCCCGGACGCAACAATTTAAGACTATTCACAATTAAATGTCTGCAAAATTGTCCAAACTGGCAACGTTACACAATTCGCGCGAAGCCTGCGTCCAGATCGGCAATCAGATCGTCGACATTTTCCAGACCAATATGCAGGCGGATCAAGGTGCCGCTAAAATCGATCTTACCTTGCGGGCGGATGGCGGCGAGATGCTCTGGCTGGTTCGCGAGGATTAAGGATTCATACCCGCCCCATGAGAAGGCCATGCTGAATAAACTGAAGTTATCCAGATAGTTCGCCAGTTCTTCATCGTTGAGTCTTTTCTTGAGCACAAAAGAAAATAGTCCGCTGCTGCCTGTAAAGTCTCGTTTCCAGAATTCATGGCCTTTACTGCCTGGCAAAGCAGGGTGGTTAACCCGCTCAACCTGCGGGTGTACGGCCAGCCATTCAGCTACTTTCAGGCTGTTTTCATGATGTTGGCGCAGACGCACGCCCAGTGTACGCAGGCCACGGCTGGTCATATAGGCGGTATCGGCGTCGACCATCTGCCCCATCAAATAGGCATTTTCTCGTAGTTGCTCCCAGCAACGGGCATTGCACACCGCAGTACCGATCATCGCATCCGAATGCCCTACCAGATATTTGGTGGCGGCCTGAATGGAAACATCGATACCAAAATCAAGAGCTTTGAACAGCACTCCGGCGGCCCAGGTGTTATCGATCATAATGATGGCGTCCGGAACGACACTGCGTACGGCGGCAACAATCGCTGGAACATCATGTACTTCCATAGTGATGGAGCCAGGTGATTCCAGAAATACGACTTTGGTGTTTGGCTGCAGATGTTTAACGATATCTGCGCCAATCAGCGGATCAAACCATGATGTCGTTACGCCCAACTTGCTGAGGATTTTGCTACAGAAATCCTGGCTCGGCTCGTAGGCGGTATTGGTCATCAACACATGATCGCCCTGTTCGACAAAAGCAAGAATGGAATTGGCAACCGCTGCCGCCCCGCAAGGAAACAGCACGCAACCTGCGCCACCTTCCAGTTCACACATCGCTTCTTGTAATGAGAAGTGCGTTAGCGTTCCGCGCCGTCCATAGAACAACTCACCATTGGCGCGATTGCGCGTCGCATGTTTTTTGGCTTCCACACTGTCAAAAACCAGCGAAGAGGCGCGCTGAATCACGCTATTTACCGCGCCGAGAGTGTATTTTTTGCTGCGTCCTGCATTGACCAGTTGAGTATCAAGTTGTTTGTCTGCCATGTCGGGATTCCTGTTTTTATACGTCTGGATGTCTAAACTAGCATGAATATCCACGGGTGCATCCTGAAGAATTGGCATAAAACAGAAAATTTTCGCAAATGGCGTGCTGGTGACTTTTTTACTGCGTAAACGCAAAGAAAAGAAAACAAAGGTGCGGCAGTATGCAAATAGTAATGAGAACGACTATCAATTCGACGTCGTTTTGATATTATTATGCGCAGATTTTGTGACTTGCGTCCTGGAGATACACAGTGGGTAATAATTTAATGCAGACGGACCTTTCCGTCTGGGGTATGTATCAGCACGCCGACATTGTCGTTAAGTGCGTGATGATTGGGCTGATTCTGGCCTCCGTAGTCACCTGGGCAATCTTCTTCAGTAAGAGCGTAGAGTTCTTCAACCAGAAGCGTCGCCTGAAGCGCGAACAGCAACTGCTGGCTGAAGCCCGCTCCTTAAACCAGGCCAACAATATCGCCGCTGATTTTGGCAGCAAAAGCTTAAGCCTGCATTTGCTCAATGAAGCGCAAAATGAGCTGGAACTGTCAGAAGGCAGCGACGATAACGAAGGTATTAAAGAGCGTACCAGTTTCCGCCTTGAGCGTCGGGTCGCCGCAGTAGGTCGTCAAATGGGCCGCGGTAACGGCTACCTTGCAACCATCGGCGCGATTTCGCCGTTCGTTGGTCTGTTTGGTACGGTCTGGGGCATCATGAACAGCTTTATCGGTATTGCGCAAACGCAGACTACCAACCTGGCAGTCGTTGCGCCGGGTATCGCAGAAGCACTGCTGGCAACAGCAATCGGTCTGGTGGCAGCGATTCCGGCGGTCGTTATCTATAACGTATTTGCACGTCAAATTGGCGGCTTTAAAGCGATGCTGGGTGATGTCGCTGCGCAAGTATTGTTGCTGCAAAGCCGTGACCTGGATCTGGAAGCCAGCGCCGCTGCGCATCCGGTTCGTGTTGCACAAAAATTACGCGCAGGATAATGTCCGATGGCAATGCATCTTAACGAAAACCTCGATGATAACGGCGAAATGCATGATATCAACGTGACGCCGTTTATCGACGTGATGTTGGTTCTGCTGATTATCTTTATGGTGGCGGCACCGTTAGCGACGGTAGATGTGAAGGTGAACTTGCCTGCTTCTACCAGCACGCCGCAGCCACGCCCGGAAAAACCGGTTTACCTGTCAGTGAAGGCGGACAACTCAATGTTTATCGGTAACGATCCGGTCACCGATGAAACGATGGTTACGGCGCTGAATGCGTTAACTGAAGGTAAGAAAGACACCACCATCTTCTTCCGTGCAGATAAGACCGTCGACTACGAGATGTTGATGAAGGTAATGGATAAGCTGCATCAGGCAGGTTACCTGAAGATTGGTCTGGTCGGCGAAGAAACTGCCAGAGCGAAGTAAAGCAAAATTGCCTGATGCGCTACGCTTATCAGGCCTACAAAGTCTATTGCAACATGTTGAGTTTGCAGGGGCATGTAGGCCGGATAAGGCGTTTACACCGCATCTGGCAAGAGTTAAATGCACAATGACGCCCGGTTACTTTTACAACCGGGCATTTTTTTAGCCTAAATGTTCGCCGCCGCACACGCCGTGCACTTCTGCGGTGACGTAGCTCGACTCCTGACTTGCCAGATAAACATACACCGGAGCCAGTTCCGCCGGCTGCCCCGCACGTTTCATCGGCGTTTTCTGACCAAACTGTGGGATCTTATCCTGCGTCTGTCCGCCGGAAATTTGCAGTGCCGTCCAGATAGGGCCTGGTGCGACAATATTCACCCGAATGCCTTTCTCCGCGACCTGCTTCGCCAGACCACGGCTGTAGTTAAGAATCGCCGCCTTCGTAGCAGCATAGTCCAGCAAATGCGGGCTTGGCTGGTAGGCCTGGATTGACGAAGTGGTGATGATACTTGAGCCTTTCGGCAGCAGGGGAATTGCTTCCTGGGTTAGCCAGAACAGTGCGAAAACGTTAATAGCAAAAGTTTTTTGAAACTGCTCGCTGGTGAGATCTGCAATATCAGGAATGGCAACCTGTTTACCAGCGACCAGCGCCATAATATCCAGCCCGCCTAACGCGTTATGTGCTTCGTGAACCAGCGAACGGGCAAATTTCTCATCGCTTAAATCGCCCGGCAGCAGAAAGACTTTGCGTCCGCACTCTTCAATAATCTTTTTCACATCCTGGGCATCTTCTTCTTCCGCCGGAAGATAACTAATTGCCACGTCAGCGCCTTCACGCGCGTAAGCGATGGCGGCAGCGCGGCCGATTCCGGAATCGCCCCCAGTCACCAGTGCTTTACGATCTTTCAGGCGACCGCTACCAACATAGGTTTTCTCGCCGCAATCTGGCACGGGCGTCATCTTCGCCTGGATGCCGGGCGTTGGTTGTTTCTGTTTGGGATATTCACCAGAGTAATACTGTGTGGTGGGGTCTTTTAAATGAGACATCGCTTTTCTCCCTTCAGGTTCAACGTCCTTTAAGGGTAGATGCTCTCAATGCGTTGATTAGGGAACCAGGAAGATCCCTAAACCTCAGAATTATGCGACAAAGGTTTAACGTATATGTTGATTTGCTGTTGCGTGCTGTTTACTCAATTGCGATATACTGTTGCCCGTTTTAACTACACGACAGGAATGTATGGAACGTTTTCTTGAAAATGCAATGTATGCTTCTCGCTGGCTGCTTGCCCCCGTGTACTTTGGCCTTTCGCTGGCGCTGGTTGCCCTGGCGCTGAAGTTCTTTCAGGAGATTATTCACGTCCTGCCAAATATCTTCTCGATGGCGGAATCAGATTTGATCCTTGTGTTGCTGTCGCTGGTGGATATGACGCTGGTTGGCGGTCTGCTGGTGATGGTGATGTTTTCCGGTTATGAGAATTTCGTCTCGCAGCTGGATATCTCCGAGAACAAAGAGAAGCTGAACTGGCTGGGGAAAATGGACGCAACGTCGCTAAAAAACAAAGTGGCAGCGTCGATTGTGGCAATCTCTTCCATTCACTTACTGCGCGTCTTTATGGATGCGAAAAATGTCCCGGATAACAAACTGATGTGGTACGTCATTATCCATCTGACGTTTGTGCTTTCTGCATTTGTGATGGGCTATCTTGACCGATTGACTCGTCATAATCACTGATCTTATGCGGGCGCGGTTCTCGCGCCCGGTATGAATTTGTTATTTATCGGAAGACGCCTGCCACAGGTTTAGCTCGCCATCGGCGATATGCTGGTCAATCTGTGCCAGTTCTTCGGCACTAAACGCCAGATTATTCAATGCCTGCACGTTCTCCTCCAGTTGCTCCGGACGGCTGGCGCCAATCAATACCGACGTCACTCGATCGTCTTTCAGCAACCAGCTTAACGCCATTTGCGCCATAGACTGACCTCGCTGCTGTGCCATTTCATTCAATAGCCTCAGGCTGGTGAGATTCGCTTCGGTGAGCATTTTCGGTGTCAGGCCACGAACTTTATGACCTTCGCGATGCATCCGTGAATCTTCAGGAATACCGTTGAGATATTTTCCGGTCAGCAATCCCTGGGCCAGTGGGGTGAAAGCGATGCAGCCTACACCGTTATTTTCCAGAGTATCCAGCAGACCGCTTTTATCTACCCAGCGGTTGAGCAAATTGTATGAAGGTTGATGAATTAACAACGGAATTTTCCACTCGCGCAGCAACTCGACCATTTTTTGCGTCCGCTCAGACGAGTAAGAGGAGATCCCGACATACAGCGCCTTACCACTTTGCACGGCATGGGCCAACGCAGAAGCGGTTTCTTCCATCGGCGTATTTTCATCGACGCGGTGCGAGTAAAAGATATCGACATACTCAAGCCCCATACGCTTCAGGCTTTGGTCGAGGCTGGCAAGCAAGTATTTACGCGACCCGCCAGAGCCATACGGACCAGGCCACATATCATAGCCAGCTTTGGTGGAGATAATTAACTCGTCACGATAAGGCGCAAAATCTTCCCGTAATAGACGACCAAAATTCTCTTCCGCACTGCCAGGAGGCGGGCCGTAGTTGTTGGCTAAGTCGAAGTGAGTAATACCCAAATCAAAGGCTTTGCGCAGGATTGCACGCTGTGTTTCCAGCGCGTTGACGTGACCGAAATTGTGCCACAAACCGAGCGACAGGGCGGGCAGGCGTAAACCGCTTTTTCCGCAATAGCGGTACTGCATCTGCTCGTAACGTTCGGGATTCGCTAACCAGACCATGACATCTCCTTTCCATCGTTCAATTTCGAAACAATGTTTCTAGTCTAGCGATTTACCAGGACGTATCCCGTAGCATCGCTCACAGAGTGACGAAAAACTGGGCAAAAACACACGCTTATGCTTTGCTTAAAAAAACACCAACTGAGGAGTAAAACGATGCCGCGTTTGACCGCCAAAGATTTTCCGCAAGAGTTGCTGGATTACTACGACTATTACGCTCATGGGAAAATATCGAAACGTGAGTTCCTCAACCTGGCGGCGAAGTACGCGGTGGGCGGGATGACGGCGTTAGCGTTGTTTGAGTTGCTCAAACCAAATTACGCGTGGGCGACCCAGGTAGAGTTTACCGACCCGGAGATTGTCGCTGAGTACATTACATATCCGTCGCCAAATGGTCACGGCGAGGTACGCGGTTATCTGGTGAGGCCTGCGAAAATGAGCGACAAAACACCCGCTGTGGTGGTAGTGCATGAAAATCGTGGGCTGAATCCGTATATCGAAGATGTAGCACGGCGGGTAGCTAAAGCGGGATACATTGCTTTGGCCCCCGACGGTTTAAGTTCCGTTGGTGGTTACCCGGGAAATGATGATAAAGGCCGCGAGCTGCAACAGCAGATTGACCCAACCAAACTGATGAATGATTTCTTTGCCGCAATTGAGTTTATGCAACACTATCCCCAGGCCTCGGGCAAAGTTGGCATAACCGGATTTTGCTATGGTGGTGGCGTCTCGAACGCAGCAGCGGTGGCATATCCGGAACTGGCCTGCGCGGTGCCATTTTATGGTCGCCAGGCACCCACCGCCGATGTGGCAAAGATAGAAGCGCCTTTACTGCTCCACTATGCTGAACTGGACACGCGAATCAACGAAGGCTGGCCTGCTTATGAGGCGGCGTTGAAGGCCAATGACAAAGTCTATGAAGCGTATATTTATCCGGGGGTTAACCACGGATTCCATAATGATTCCACGCCACGTTATGACAAATCAGCCGCCGATCTTGCCTGGCAAAGGACGCTGACATGGTTCGATAAATATCTTTCCTGATGAGTTTATCCCTTAAAGGATAACGTCCTACATGAGCAGGAAAAAATAGCGTGCGTTAAAGTCGGAGTTTGCCTAAAATATCGCTATATATGTTTATATATAGCGATTGAGGTAAACGATGAATAACCATTTCGGTAAAGGTTTAATGGCGGGATTAAAAGCCACGCATGCCGACAGTGCGGTTAATGTGACTAAATTTTGCGCCGATTATAAACGTGGTTTTGTATTAGGCTACTCGCACCGGATGTATGAAAAGACCGGTGATCGCCAGCTTTGCGCCTGGGAAGCGGGTATTCTGACGCGCCGTTATGGGCTGGATAAAGAGATGGTAATGGATTTCTTTCGTGAGAATAATTCCTGTTCTACGTTGCGTTTTTTTATGGCCGGTTATCGCCTCGAAAATTGATCAAACATACGTATTATCTTGCTTTAATTAATTACACTAATGCTTATTCCCTTCGTTTTAGCGCCCCGCCGCAGTATCATTGCGATGATAACCATAATAAATGTGTGGTAAATGGCGCATCGATCGCATTATTGATTTTGCGATTGACGCAAAATATATGCCAGGTCTTCGCAACGGAATAACTATAAATGACTGGAGATAACACCCTCATCCATTCTCACGGCATTAATCGTCGTGATTTCATGAAGCTTTGTGCAGCATTAGCCGCCACCATGGGGTTAAGTAGCAAAGCCGCCGCAGAGATGGCCGAATCGGTCACTAACCCGCAGCGCCCGCCGGTTATCTGGATTGGCGCGCAGGAGTGCACCGGTTGCACGGAATCTCTGCTTCGTGCAACGCATCCTACGGTAGAAAACCTCGTGCTGGAGACTATCTCTCTGGAATATCACGAAGTGCTCTCCGCCGCCTTCGGCCATCAGGTTGAAGAGAACAAACATAACGCGCTCGAGAAATACAAAGGGCAGTATGTGTTGGTTGTGGATGGTTCCATCCCATTAAAAGATAACGGTATTTATTGCATGGTTGCCGGTGAGCCGATTGTGGACCACATCCGCAAAGCGGCAGAAGGCGCAGCAGCAATTATCGCTATCGGTTCCTGCTCCGCGTGGGGCGGTGTCGCCGCGGCTGGGGTTAACCCAACCGGCGCGGTCAGCCTGCAAGAAGTTCTGCCAGGCAAAACCGTAATCAATATTCCTGGCTGCCCGCCGAACCCACACAACTTCCTCGCGACCGTTGCGCACATCATTACTTACGGCAAACCGCCGAAGCTGGATGACAAAAACCGTCCGACCTTCGCCTATGGTCGTCTGATTCACGAACACTGTGAACGTCGCCCACACTTCGATGCTGGTCGTTTTGCGAAAGAGTTCGGCGATGAAGGCCACCGCGAAGGCTGGTGCCTGTACCACCTCGGCTGTAAAGGGCCAGAAACTTACGGCAACTGCTCAACGCTGCAATTCTGCGACGTTGGCGGCGTGTGGCCGGTGGCAATTGGTCACCCGTGCTACGGCTGTAACGAAGAAGGTATCGGCTTCCATAAAGGCATCCATCAGCTTGCCAACGTCGAAAACCAAACGCCGCGTTCACAAAAACCGGACGTCAACGCGAAAGAAGGCGGCAACGTCTCTGCGGGCGCTATCGGTTTGCTCGGCGGCGTGGTTGGGCTGGTTGCCGGTGTCAGCGTGATGGCGGTGCGTGAACTGGGTCGTCAGCAAAAGAAAGATAACGCTGACTCACGGGGAGAATAACCGTGAACAGACGTAATTTTATTAAAGCAGCCTCCTGCGGGGCATTGCTGACGGGCGCGTTGCCGTCTGTCAGCCATGCGGCTGCTGAAAACCGCCCGCCAATTCCGGGATCGCTGGGTATGTTGTACGACTCGACCTTGTGCGTAGGCTGCCAGGCTTGCGTCACTAAGTGTCAGGATATCAACTTCCCTGAACGTAACCCACAAGGGGAACAGACCTGGTCGAACAACGACAAACTGTCGCCGTATACCAATAACATCATTCAGGTGTGGACCAGCGGCACTGGCGTCAACAAAGACCAGGAGGAGAACGGCTACGCGTACATTAAGAAACAGTGTATGCACTGCGTCGATCCGAACTGTGTCTCCGTGTGCCCGGTTTCTGCACTGAAAAAAGATCCGAAAACCGGCATTGTCCATTACGACAAAGACGTGTGCACCGGCTGTCGTTACTGCATGGTTGCCTGTCCGTACAACGTACCGAAGTACGACTACAACAACCCGTTTGGTGCGCTGCATAAATGTGAGCTGTGCAACCAGAAAGGTGTGGAACGCCTCGATAAAGGCGGTCTGCCAGGTTGCGTAGAAGTGTGTCCGGCGGGGGCGGTGATTTTTGGTACGCGTGAAGAGCTGATGGCTGAGGCGAAAAAACGTCTGGCACTGAAGCCTGGTAGCGAATATCACTATCCGCGTCAGACGCTGAAATCTGGCGACACTTACCTGCACACGGTGCCGAAATATTATCCGCATCTGTACGGCGAGAAAGAGGGCGGCGGTACTCAGGTTCTGGTACTGACGGGTGTTCCTTATGAAAATCTCGACCTGCCGAAGTTGGACGATCTTTCAACTGGCGCGCGTTCAGAAAATATTCAACACACCCTGTATAAAGGCATGATGCTACCACTGGCTGTGCTGGCGGGCTTAACCGTGCTGGTTCGTCGCAACACCAAAAACGACCATCACGACGGAGGAGACGATCATGAGTCATGATCCACAACCGCTGGGCGGCAAAATCATCAGTAAACCGGTCATGATTTTTGGACCGTTAATCGTCATCTGTATGCTCCTGATTGTGAAGCGTCTGGTGTTCGGTCTGGGCTCTGTCTCCGACCTGAACGGCGGCTTCCCGTGGGGCGTGTGGATCGCGTTTGACCTGTTGATCGGCACCGGCTTTGCCTGTGGCGGCTGGGCGCTGGCGTGGGCGGTGTACGTCTTTAACCGTGGGCAATACCATCCGCTGGTGCGTCCGGCGCTGTTGGCGAGTCTGTTCGGTTACTCACTGGGGGGCTTGTCGATCACCATCGACGTTGGTCGTTACTGGAACCTGCCGTACTTCTACATTCCGGGTCACTTCAACGTGAACTCGGTACTGTTCGAGACGGCGGTCTGTATGACCATCTACATCGGCGTGATGGCACTGGAGTTTGCTCCGGCACTGTTTGAACGCCTGGGCTGGAAGGTTTCGCTCAAGCGTCTGAACAAGGTGATGTTCTTCATCATCGCTCTCGGCGCGCTGTTGCCGACCATGCACCAGTCTTCAATGGGGTCGCTGATGATCTCTGCGGGCTACAAAGTGCATCCGCTGTGGCAGAGCTATGAAATGTTGCCGTTGTTCTCGCTGTTGACGGCGTTCATCATGGGCTTCTCGATTGTCATCTTTGAAGGTTCGCTGGTGCAGGCGGGTCTGCGTGGCAATGGTCCGGATGAAAAGAGCCTGTTCGTCAAGCTGACGAATACCATCAGCGTACTGCTGGCGATTTTCATCGTGCTGCGCTTTGGCGAACTTATCTATCGCGACAAGCTGTCGTTAGCGTTTGCCGGTGACTTCTACTCCGTCATGTTCTGGATTGAAGTCCTGCTGATGCTCTTCCCGCTGGTCGTTCTGCGTGTGGCGAAGCTGCGTAATGATTCCCGCATGTTGTTCCTGTCAGCACTGAGCGCACTGTTAGGTTGTGCAACCTGGCGTTTGACCTATTCGCTGGTGGCATTCAACCCGGGCGGCGGTTACGCCTACTTCCCGACCTGGGAAGAACTGTTGATTTCTATTGGTTTTGTGGCTATTGAGATTTGCGCTTACATCGTACTCATTCGTCTACTGCCGATACTTCCTCCTTTAAAACAAAACGATCATAATCGTCATGAGGCGAGCAAAGCATGAGCCAGAGAATTACTATTGATCCGGTAACCCGAATTGAAGGGCATTTACGCATCGATTGCGAAATCGAAAATGGCGTCGTTTCGAAAGCATGGGCTTCCGGTACCATGTGGCGCGGCATGGAAGAGATCGTGAAAAACCGCGATCCGCGCGATGCATGGATGATTGTGCAACGTATCTGTGGCGTATGTACCACCACTCACGCGCTGTCTTCCGTACGTGCGGCAGAGAGCGCGCTGAATATCGACGTTCCGGTAAACGCCCAGTACATTCGTAACATTATTCTGGCTGCGCACACCACGCATGACCATATCGTTCATTTCTATCAGCTTTCGGCGCTGGACTGGGTGGATATCACTTCTGCACTGCAAGCGGATCCAACCAAAGCCTCCGAAATGCTGAAAGGCGTTTCGACCTGGCACCTGAACAGTCCGGAAGAGTTCACCAAAGTTCAGAACAAGATCAAAGATCTGGTTGCCAGCGGTCAGTTGGGTATTTTTGCCAATGGCTACTGGGGTCACCCGGCGATGAAACTGCCACCGGAAGTGAACCTGATTGCGGTTGCGCACTACCTGCAGGCGCTGGAGTGCCAGCGTGACGCTAACCGCGTTGTGGCGCTGCTGGGCGGTAAAACGCCGCACATTCAGAACCTGGCGGTAGGCGGCGTTGCGAACCCGATCAACCTTGACGGTCTGGGCGTACTGAACCTCGAACGCCTGATGTACATCAAGTCCTTCATCGACAAACTGAGCGACTTTGTTGAGCAGGTTTACAAGGTTGATACCGCAGTTATCGCCGCGTTCTACCCGGAATGGCTGACTCGCGGCAAAGGTGCGGTGAACTACCTGAGCGTGCCGGAATTCCCGACCGACAGCAAAAACGGCAGCTTCCTGTTCCCGGGCGGCTACATTGAGAATGCGGATCTGTCCTCGTATCGTCCAATCACTTCCCATTCCGATGAATACCTGATCAAAGGGATTCAGGAAAGCGCGAAGCACTCCTGGTATAAAGACGAAGCGCCGCAGGCACCGTGGGAAGGTACGACCATTCCGGCTTACGACGGTTGGTCTGACGACGGTAAATACTCCTGGGTGAAATCGCCGACTTTCTACGGCAAAACGGTAGAAGTGGGGCCGCTGGCTAACATGTTGGTGAAACTGGCTGCTGGTCGCGAATCTACTCAGAACAAACTGAATGAAATCGTTGCGATTTATCAGAAACTGACTGGCAACACGCTGGAAGTGGCACAACTGCACTCTACGCTGGGCCGTATTATTGGTCGTACCGTTCACTGCTGCGAATTGCAGGATATCTTGCAAAATCAATACAGTGCACTGATCACCAATATCGGCAAAGGCGATCACACCACCTTTGTGAAGCCGAACATTCCGGCAACGGGCGAGTTCAAAGGCGTTGGCTTCCTCGAAGCGCCGCGCGGTATGCTCTCCCACTGGATGGTTATTAAAGACGGTATTATCAGCAACTACCAGGCGGTCGTTCCGTCAACCTGGAACTCCGGCCCGCGTAACTTCAATGATGATGTTGGTCCGTACGAGCAGTCGCTGGTGGGCACGCCGGTTGCCGATCCGAATAAACCGCTGGAAGTGGTGCGTACCATTCACTCCTTCGACCCGTGCATGGCCTGTGCGGTACACGTAGTGGATGCTGACGGCAACGAAGTGGTTTCAGTGAAGGTTCTGTAATGCGTATTTTAGTCTTAGGGGTCGGCAATATTTTGCTGACCGATGAAGCCATCGGTGTGCGGATTGTCGAAGCGTTAGAGCAACGATACATTCTGCCGGATTATGTTGAAATCCTTGATGGCGGCACGGCGGGAATGGAGCTGCTTGGCGACATGGCAAATCGCGATCATCTGATTATCGCCGATGCCATTGTGTCGAAAAAGAACGCGCCGGGAACGATGATGATCCTGCGGGATGAAGAAGTTCCGGCGTTGTTTACCAACAAAATCTCTCCGCATCAGCTTGGCCTGGCCGACGTCTTGTCGGCCCTGCGCTTCACCGGTGAGTTTCCGAAAAAGCTGACTCTGGTCGGCGTGATCCCGGAATCGCTGGAGCCGCACATCGGCTTAACGCCGACGGTTGAAGCAATGATTGAACCTGCGCTTGAGCAGGTTCTGGCTGCGTTGCGAGAATCAGGCGTGGAAGCCATCCCACGGGAGGTAGCTCATGACTGAGGAGATAGCAGGTTTCCAGACCTCCCCGAAGGCGCAAGTACAGGCAGCGTTTGAAGAAATTGCCCGGCGTTCGATGCACGATCTCTCTTTTCTGCATCCTTCAATGCCGGTGTATGTTTCCGACTTTACGCTGTTCGAAGGTCAGTGGACGGGGTGTGTAATCACCCCGTGGATGCTGAGTGCAGTTATCTTCCCTGGCCCGGATCAACTCTGGCCGCTGCGCAAAGTGAGTGAAAAAATCGGTCTGCAACTGCCGTACGGCACCATGACCTTTACCGTTGGCGAACTGGACGGTGTTTCGCAATACCTCTCCTGCTCGCTGATGTCACCGCTTTCGCACAGCATGTCGATTGAAGAGGGCCAACGCCTGACGGATGACTGCGCGCGAATGATCCTTTCGCTGCCGGTCACCAATCCGGATGTGCCACATGCAGGGCGTCGCGCCCTGCTGTTTGGCCGCAGGAGTGGCGAAAATGCATGAGTTGTCGCTTTGCCAGAGCGCCGTTGAAATTATCCAACGGCAGGCGGAGCAGCACGATGTTAAGCGCGTCACCGCCGTGTGGCTGGAAATTGGCGCGCTCTCCTGCGTTGAGGAGAGCGCCGTCCGTTTTAGTTTTGAAATCGTCTGCCAGGGAACGGTGGCGCAAGGGTGCGATTTACATATCGTCTATAAACCCGCCCAGGCCTGGTGCTGGGATTGTAGCCAGGTGGTGGAGATTCATCAGCACGATACGCAATGCCCGCTCTGTCTCGGCGAGCGGTTGCGTGTCGATACCGGCGATTCGCTGATCGTCAAAAGTATTGAAGTTGAATAACCGGAGTTAACAATGTGTATTGGCGTTCCAGGCCAGGTGCTGGCTGTCGGTGAAGATATTCACCAACTTGCGCAGGTTGAAGTATGTGGTATCAAGCGCGACGTGAATATCGCGCTGATTTGCGAAGGTAACCCTGCCGATCTGCTGGGCCAATGGGTGCTGGTGCACGTCGGATTTGCTATGAGCATCATCGACGAAGATGAAGCCAAAGCCACATTAGACGCACTGCGCCAAATGGATTACGACATTACCAGCGCGTGATGGGTAGCTTTCGTAGGCCTGATAAGACGCGGCAGCGTCGCATCAGGCATTGTGCTTGATTACCGGATGCGGCGTGAACGCCTTATCCAGCCTGGATGGCTTGCTGCGATATGCACCAACCTTTACCCCTGACGCTTATCTTCCGTATTTGTCTCGAAATCACTGGCGTCATGGCGCTCATGCAACTGCTCGTTCAGCGGCCCGTTGGTGCGGTTAACAATACGCCCACGCTTCACTGCCGGACGTTCGCCCACTTCTTTCGCCCAGCGTTGCACGTGCTTATAACTGCCCGCATCAAGAAACTCTGCGGCATCATACACGCCACCTAACACCACGTTGCCAAACCACGGCCAGATTGCCATATCAGCAATGGTGTACTCATCGCCCGCAACAAACTTATGCTGCGCCAGTTGCTTATCCAGCACGTCGAGCAGACGCTTGGCTTCCATGGTAAAGCGGTTAATAGCGTACTCAATTTTCACTGGCGCGTAATGGTAAAAGTGACCAAAACCACCGCCGAGGAATGGCGCCGCGCCCTGTAACCAGAACAACCAGTTGAGCGTTTCAGTTCGCTTCGCCAGATCCTGCGGCAGGAAATAGCCAAATTTTTCGGCCAGATAAAGCAGAATCGATCCTGACTCAAAAACGCGGATCGGCGGGTTGTGTGTATGATCGCGCAGAGCTGGAATTTTCGAGTTCGGGTTCACTTCCACAAAACCGCTGGAGAATTGATCGCCATCGCCAATACGAATTAGCCAGGCGTCGTACTCTGCACCGGTAACGCCCAGCGCCAGCAGCTCCTCAAGCATAATCGTGACTTTCTGACCGTTCGGCGTTCCCAGTGAATAAAGTTGCAATGGGTGTTTGCCAACGGGCAGCGTTTTCTCATGCGTCGGGCCAGAAACCGGGCGATTGATATTGGCGAACGCGCCGCCAGCGGATTTATCCCACGTCCAGACTTTCGCGGGCTGATAAGTATTGTCTGTCATAGTGAGTTGCCTTCTGAGTGGTAGTGTTGAAGCAGTGTAGCAGGTCACTTGCTGTACAGAATGTGAATTTTTTAACCCTTTGCGCCAGCCGCTGCGTTGAGGTGTATGATAAGTCTAACCTCTGTCCGGTTAATGTCCCTGAGCAGGTAATCAGAGCACAACAATTACGCCAACTGCTTAGGTTGTATTGTTAAAGGTAAAGTGATGAGCAAAGGAACGACCAGCCAGGATGCCCCGTTCGGGACGTTATTGGGCTACGCCCCCGGTGGGGTAGCAATCTACTCTTCAGATTACAGTTCTCTCGATCCGCAGGAATACGAAGATGACGCCGTATTTCGTAGCTATATCGACGACGAATATATGGGCCACAAATGGCAATGCGTTGAATTTGCTCGCCGTTTTCTCTTTCTGAACTACGGCGTGGTCTTCACTGACGTGGGTATGGCGTGGGAGATTTTCTCGCTGCGCTTCCTGCGTGAAGTGGTTAATGACAACATTCTGCCATTGCAGGCATTTCCTAACGGCTCGCCGCGTGCGCCGGTTGCGGGCGCGCTTCTTATCTGGGATAAAGGCGGTGAATTTAAAGACACCGGCCATGTCGCTATCATTACGCAATTGCACGGCAACAAAGTCCGTATTGCGGAACAGAACGTGATTCATTCCCCGTTGCCACAAGGGCAACAGTGGACGCGCGAGCTGGAAATGGTGGTAGAAAACGGCTGCTATACCCTCAAAGACACCTTCGATGACACCACCATTCTGGGCTGGATGATCCAGACGGAAGATACCGAATACAGCTTGCCACAGCCGGAAATTGCAGGCGATTTGTTGAAGATCAGCGGAGCGCGACTGGAAAACAAAGGCCAGTTTGACGGTAAATGGTTGGATGAAAAAGATCCGCTGCAAAACGCCTACGTGCAGGCGAACGGTCAGGTGATCAATCAGGATCCGTATCATTACTACACCATTACGGAGAGCGCTGAACAGGAACTGGTTAAAGCCACCAACGAGCTGCACCTGATGTATCTCCACGCCACCGATAAAGTGCTGAAAGATGACAATCTGCTGGCGCTGTTCGACATTCCGAAAATTCTCTGGCCGCGTTTGCGCCTCTCCTGGCAGCGCCGTCGCCACCATATGATCACCGGTCGTATGGATTTCTGTATGGATGAACGTGGCCTGAAGGTCTACGAATACAACGCCGATTCCGCCTCCTGTCATACTGAAGCAGGCTTAATCCTCGAACGTTGGGCGGAGCAGGGCTATAAAGGTAACGGCTTCAATCCGGCGGAAGGGCTGATTAACGAACTGGCTGGCGCGTGGAAACACAGTCGTGCTCGTCCGTTTGTCCATATCATGCAGGACAAAGATATTGAGGAGAACTATCACGCTCAGTTTATGGAGCAGGCGCTGCAACAGGCAGGTTTTGAAACGCATATCTTGCGCGGGTTAGATGAACTGGGCTGGGATGCTGCCGGGCAACTGATTGATGGGGAAGGACGACTGGTTAACTGCGTGTGGAAGACCTGGGCGTGGGAAACGGCGTTTGATCAGATTCGTGAAGTCAGTGACCGTGAATTTGCTGCGGTCCCGATTCGCACTGGTCACCCGCAAAATGAAGTGCGCCTGATCGACGTTCTGCTACGCCCGGAAGTGCTGGTCTTTGAACCGCTTTGGACGGTGATCCCTGGCAACAAAGCGATTCTGCCAATTCTCTGGTCGCTGTTCCCGCATCATCGTTATCTGCTGGATACCGATTTCACTGTTAATGATGAACTGGTGAAAACCGGTTACGCAGTGAAACCGATTGCCGGGCGCTGTGGTAGCAATATCGACCTGGTCAGCCATCATGAAGAGGTGCTCGACCAAACCAGCGGTAAATTTGCCGAGCAGAAAAATATCTACCAGCAACTGTGGTGTCTGCCAAAAGTGGACGGTAAATACATTCAGGTATGTACCTTCACCGTGGGCGGCAACTACGGTGGAACTTGTTTGCGCGGCGATGAATCACTGGTCATCAAAAAAGAGAGTGATATTGAACCTTTAATTGTGATGAAAGAGTAATAGACTTTTTCGCGAACCCGTGCTGATTATCAAAAATAATCAGCACGGAAAATCGTTCATAGAACACTCGAAATATTGAATATTGTAATACATGAAGTTAATAAATTCACAATGCGAATGTATTAATGATTGAAATGATTCGCCATTAATTATTTCTTAAAATTTTGAATGACAACTTATTATCTGATACTAAAGCAATATCACTCTTTTTATCGCTAAAAGATGATATTTCACTTTGCCCACGCCGTTAAAGTCACTGATAATGCGTCCGTTCGTAAATTCAAAATGGCGTAATCTAATATATGCTAAATTTATTTGTTGGCCTTGATATATACACGGGGCTTTTGTTATTACTTGCTCTGGCATTTGTGTTGTTCTACGAAGCAATCAATGGTTTTCATGACACGGCGAATGCGGTGGCAACCGTTATTTATACTCGTGCCATGCAGCCACAGCTTGCCGTAGTGATGGCGGCATTTTTTAACTTTTTTGGCGTGTTATTAGGCGGACTCAGTGTCGCTTATGCCATCGTCCATATGTTGCCAACCGATTTGTTGCTGAATATGGGGTCAACTCACGGTCTGGCGATGGTCTTTTCCATGCTGCTGGCGGCGATTATCTGGAATCTGGGAACGTGGTTCTTTGGTTTACCAGCCTCCAGTTCGCACACTTTGATTGGCGCGATTATCGGCATCGGTTTAACCAATGCGCTGTTAACCGGTTCATCGGTGATGGATGCGTTAAACCTGCGTGAAGTGACCAAGATTTTCTCCTCGCTGATTGTCTCCCCAATTGTGGGGCTGGTGATTGCGGGAGGACTGATTTTCCTGCTGCGCCGTTTCTGGAGCGGGACGAAAAAGCGTGACCGTATTCACCGTATTCCTGAAGATCGCAAAAAGAAAAAGGGCAAACGTAAGCCGCCATTCTGGACGCGTATTGCGCTGATTGTTTCCGCGGCGGGTGTGGCATTTTCACATGGCGCGAACGACGGACAGAAAGGGATCGGCCTGGTGATGCTGGTACTGGTGGGGATTGCCCCTGCTGGTTTCGTCGTCAATATGAACGCGTCTGGCTATGAAATTACACGTACCCGCGATGCTGTCACCAACTTCGAACACTATCTGCTACAGCATCCTGAACTGCCGCAAAAGTTGATTGCGATGGAACCTCCATTGCCAGCGGCATCGACTGATGGCACGCAAGTGACGGAGTTCCATTGTCATCCGGCAAATACCTTTGATGCGATTGCGCGTGTTAAAACGATGCTGCCGGGCAATATGGAAAGCTACGAACCGTTAAACGTGAGTCAACGCAGTCAGCTACGCCGGATTATGCTTTGTATCTCTGATACCTCTGCGAAGCTGGCGAAACTGCCTGGCGTCAGCAAAGAGGACCAGAACCTGCTGAAAAAACTGCGCAGCGATATGTTAAGCACCATTGAATATGCTCCAGTGTGGATAATCATGGCGGTGGCTTTAGCGCTCGGTATTGGCACCATGATTGGCTGGCGTCGTGTAGCGATGACCATCGGTGAGAAAATTGGTAAGCGCGGCATGACTTATGCGCAAGGGATGGCGGCGCAGATGACGGCGGCGGTATCAATTGGTCTTGCCAGCTACATCGGTATGCCTGTTTCCACAACTCACGTACTCTCTTCTGCGGTGGCGGGGACGATGGTGGTGGATGGCGGTGGGTTACAGCGTAAAACGGTAACCAGTATCCTGATGGCGTGGGTGTTTACCTTACCGGCGGCGATTTTTCTGTCTGGTAGTCTGTACTGGATTGCATTGCAGCTTATTTAACCTTCCTGATAATGCCCGGTCCTGCGATCGGGCATTATCACTTCTGACTAGCGATAACCTCGCGCCGTCATAAAATCCGTAATCGCTTTTTCTGCATCAACCAGCACTTGTTCCAGTGGCTGATTGGCATCGATATCAACCAGTTGCGCACCGCCAAAGGTTAACTGTGGCGTTATGGCAATCTTCCTTTCCAGCGATTCCCTTTTGTGGTCAGGCTTACGCGCGCAGGCCACGTCCAGAGAGACATTGAGTTTGATGACCAGATCAGGCTTATGGCTCGCCATCCAGTGAAATGCTTTACGTTCCTGACTTGCCAGCCATGAGACAAAACGACCACCTTCAACGTTAGGCGGGAACACCGTGCCATCATAAGCGCCAGGAATTTGGTCCTGCGGATAACGGTCGGTTAAAACAATTAACCCGCGACGACGACAGGCAAGCATATGACGAAAGCGTAGCAAGCGACGGGCGACGAACGCTGTAATCACCAACGCCGGAACTGGCCCCGGTAATTTTTTCGCTGTTTTTACTTTATTGCGTTCAATAGATTTATTAAGCGATTTTCCCATTAAGGGCAGTTTTACCACTGCACGACCGACATTTCCGGCTTGTTTTCCGAGATGAACTCTTTCTGCGGCACCATATTTTTCGACAACGGTAATGAGATGTTCACAAACCGTTGACTTGCCTGAACCATCACTACCAATAACGGCTATTAATGGAGGTGTTATTGACTGCATGAATATATCCTTAAATTTAAATATCCATCCAAAATATTTATCTGGTTAATATGTTTTTATGAAAACGTAATTCAGGTCAATGCCACAATTAACCATTGTCACAATAAGGTTGAACGGATATTCTGAGCACGGACCACGTAATATTCAATACATTATTTGCTGCCGGGTTTTTCGTGAATCAACGTAATATGTCAATAATTAATTCCATGCCAGTGCGTGTTATTGCCATTGTGGGATGTGATGGTTCAGGTAAATCGACCCTCACGGCAAGCCTGGTGAATGAACTGGCAGCAATAATGCCAACAGAACAAATCTATCTTGGGCAATCTTCCGGGCGAATTGGCGAATGGATTTCACAGCTCCCTATAATTGGCGCCCCTTTTGGGCGTTATCTGCGGGGTAAGGCAGCTCATGTGCATGAAAAGCCCTCAACGCCACCCGGCAATATTACCGCGCTGGTTATCTATTTGCTTTCCTGCTGGCGGGCGTACAAGTTTCACAAAATGCTGAGAAAAAGCCAGCACGGTTTATTGTTGATTACCGACCGCTACCCGCAGGTTGAAGTTCCTGGCTTTCGTTTTGATGGCCCGCAACTGGCTAAAACTAAAGGCGGTAATGGTTGGGTAAAAATGTTAAGGCAGCGCGAGATGAAGCTGTACCAATGGATGGCGTCTTATTTGCCCGTATTGTTGATTCGTCTTGGCATTGATGAACAAACCGCGTTTTCGCGTAAACCTGACCATCAACTGGTGGCGTTACAGGAAAAAATCGCCGTTACGCCGCAACTGACTTTCAACGGCGCCAGGATCCTTGAACTGGATGGTCGGCAACCAGCCGATGAAATCCTGCAAGCGTCACTACACGCAATTCACGCCGCACTTTCCTGATCACCAAAATGGATAGGGGATGATTTAAAGAATGGATGCACTACAAACGCAATCTGTTAACAGCACCACCGCGCCGCAGCCCAGCTACATTCCGGGGCTAATTGCTGTGGTCGGGTGCGATGGCACCGGTAAATCCACGCTAACCAACGATCTGGTGAAATCATTACAACAGCACTGGCAAACCGAGCGGCGATATCTGGGGCTGCTCTCCGGCGAAGACGGCGACAAAATCAAACGATTGCCGTTGGTTGGTGTCTGGCTGGAGCGGCGACTGGCGGCAAAATCCTCGAAAACCCAAAGCATGAAAACTCGCTCTCCGGCGCTCTGGGCGGCGGTGATTATGTACTGCTTTTCACTGCGGCGAATGGCGAATCTGCGTAAGGTCCAGCGACTGGCGCAAAGCGGTGTTCTGGTGGTCAGCGATCGCTTTCCGCAGGCGGAAATTTCCGGCTTTTATTATGACGGGCCGGGGATTGGCGTCGAACGTGCAACCGGGAAAATCAACCAATTTCTGGCGCAGCGCGAGCGACAGTTATACCAACAAATGGCGCAGTATCGCCCTGAATTAATCATTCGTTTGGGGATTGATATTGATACTGCCATCTCCCGCAAGCCTGACCATGACTATGCCGAGTTGCAGGACAAAATCGGCGTCATGTCGAAGATTGGCTATAACGGCACAAAAATTTTAGAGATTGATTCCAGAGCGCCCTACAGCGAAGTGCTGGAACAGGCACAGAAAGCGGTTTCTCTGGTTGCCATCGTTTCTGATCGCCGAAGCTTGACTTAAGGCTGACGGGATATTTTTAATTTTTCAACGATAAGGTCAGGCTGAATTGGCAGGTTTTAACATCAAACATTGGTTTGCAGATGGAGCCTTTCGCACCATTATTCGTAACAGTGCCTGGTTAGGTTCCAGCAATGTCGTGAGCGCCTTGCTGGGCTTACTGGCGCTTTCGTGCGCCGGTAAAGGGATGACGCCAGCGATGTTTGGCGTGCTTGTCGTCATACAGTCTTATGCCAAGTCGATTAGTGATTTTATTAAGTTTCAGACATGGCAGTTGGTGGTGCAATACGGAACGCCTGCATTAACCAACAATAATCCCCAGCAATTCCGTAATGTCGTCTCATTTTCCTTCTCGCTGGATATCGTCAGCGGTGCGGTGGCGATTGTCGGCGGCATTGCCTTACTGCCATTCCTTTCCCATTCATTAGGTCTGGATGACCAAAGCTTTTGGCTGGCGGCGCTCTATTGCACGCTCATTCCTTCAATGGCTTCCTCCACGCCGACCGGCATTTTGCGTGCGGTAGATCGCTTCGACTTAATTGCTGTACAGCAGGCGACGAAACCTTTTCTGCGTGCAGCGGGCAGCGTAATCGCCTGGTATTTTAACCTTGGCTTTGCCGGATTTGTTATTGCCTGGTACGCATCGAATCTGGTTGGCGGCACCATGTACTGGTGGTTTGCTGCGCGCGAATTACGCCGCAGAAATATCCATAACGCCTTCAAATTGAATCTGTTTGAGTCTGCCCGGCACATCAAAGGCGCGTGGAGTTTTGTCTGGTCAACCAACATTGCCCATTCCATTTGGTCGGCGCGTAATTCATGTAGCACGGTGCTGGTGGGGATCGTATTAGGGCCAGCTGCTGCCGGGTTATTTAAAATCGCCATGACATTCTTCGATGCCGCCGGGACGCCTGCCAGTTTGTTGGGTAAGAGTTTTTACCCTGAAGTCATGCGCTTAGATCCACGAACCACCAGACCGTGGCTTCTTGGCGTGAAGTCTGGATTGCTGGCTGGCGGAATTGGCATTCTGGTGGCGCTGGTCGTATTAATCGTTGGCAAGCCACTTATTTCACTGGTGTTTGGTGTTAAGTATCTCGAAGCGTATGACCTGATCCAGGTGATGCTTGGGGCCATTGTTATTTCGATGCTGGGCTTCCCACAGGAGTCATTATTGCTAATGGCGGGGAAACAGCGTGCTTTTCTCGTGGCGCAAACCATCGCCTCTATCGGCTATATCGTGTTGCTGTTTATGTTCTGCCATATGTTTGGCGTGCTGGGGGCCGCATTTGCTTACTTCGGTGGGCAATGTCTGGATGTGGTGCTCTCGTTAATTCCGACATTAAAGGCGTTCTTTCAACGCCATTTATTGGCCTATAACGTAGTGGGAGAAAAATCCCAATGATGAAAAAATATTTTCCACTTGAGGTCAGTGAGCGTTTATTTGTCGCGGTCGAAGAAGATGATGTTGTTGACGCTCAAGTTAGCTTACCGCCAACGATCGCACTACGTTGTTCATCGGAAATTATTCATGATAATTATGCATTATGCCTGAGATTCTGGTTGGACGGAGTCAATCGCAAGGCGTTACTCAACCTGACCCTGAAGCAAGCAAAAGGTGACTCTCTTACCGACGAAGAACGCAAACAGTATAAATACATGCGTGCTCGCTATAAGCATTTGCGTTTTGCGCAACGGCTGTATTTAAAGAAGCATCAGGCTGGTTTTTTATTTGGCAAAACGACCGTTTTTCTGGGGCGTTTTCAGGATGGTTTTCGTAACGATAAGAAAAATATTGTGTCGTATTACGGCAGCCTGTTACGTGTTTATTTGAGTTCCCCTGTCTGGTGGCTGGTGAACTATTCATTACGCCATAGCCAGCTAGAAAGCGTTAACGGTTTTATCGCTTATCGCCAGAAGCAAATGCACATCCTGAAAGCGATTATTGCTAAACCGCAGCTAACCGGCAGGGAATTTCATGATGTGCGAAAAATCATCAGTCAGCAGGTTTCTTATTACGACACTCTAAGATCGATTGATCCCGAAAATACAGAGGCGTTACAGATTTCCCGCTTCCTGGCGGCCATTAATGGCCTGATGGGGGATAAGCACGACGACATGGTGGCGGATGATTTGGAAAACCGCCAGTCGTATGATGCGCCGGTGGCACTCGACAGCGATATTCGTCAGCGCTTAGAACTGCTGATTTCGCGTTTTCCGCTATAACCGGAGTAATGATGCCCTCTCGTCTGCTTACTGCGCTGATATTTTTACTCTTCCCGTTCGGTGCTACTGCGCACAATTTCGTCATCGGAAAACCGGTCACACCTGTTTATATTCAGGACGGTGGCGAATTACTGCTCAAAAATGACGAGATTTACTATCAAAAGTGGAACAGCACGCAACTGAAGGGAAAAGTCCGCATTATTCAGTATATCGCCGGGCGAAAGTCAGCGAAGAAGAAGAACTCACTGTTAATCAAAGCAGTAGAAGCAGCAAACTTTCCTCAGGAGCGTTTTCAGCCCACCACCATTGTGAACACCGATGATGCCATCTTCGGCACCGGCTATTTTGTGACAGGTAAAATTGAAAAAAATAAACGTCGCTATCCGTGGGCGCAATTCGTAATCGACGGCAGCGGTCTGGGGCGCGCTGCCTGGCAACTGCCGGAACAGAGTTCAACCATTCTGGTGCTGAATAAATACGGGCAAATTCAGTGGACGAAGGATGGCAGTCTGACGCCAGAAGAGGTTGATCATGTTATTACGCTGGCGCAGAAGCTGATCAATGAATAAAAAACTCAAAGGATTGAAGGCGTTAGTGAGATGAAGCTGGTTGAACACTACATCATGCGTGGTACGCGCCGTCTGGTGCTGATTATCGTCGGTTTTCTGATCTTTATTTTCGCCAGCTACTCCGCACAGCGTTATCTGACCGAAGCGGCAAATGGGACGTTAGCTCTTGATGTTGTGCTGGATATCGTTTTCTACAAGGTGCTGATTGCACTGGAGATGTTGTTACCTGTTGGCCTGTATGTGTCGGTTGGCGTGACGCTTGGGCAGATGTATACCGACTCGGAAATTACCGCTATCTCTGCGGCGGGCGCCAGTCCGACACGTTTGTACAAAGCCGTTCTTTATCTGGCGATACCGTTAAGTATTTTTGTCACCCTTCTGTCGATGTATGGCCGTCCCTGGGCTTATGCGCAGATTTATCAACTGGAGCAACAGTCGCAGTCGGAGCTGGATGTTCGCCAGTTGCGGGCAAAGAAATTTAATACTAACGATAACGGGCGAATGATCCTTTCGCAGACGGTGGATCAAGACAATAATCGCCTGACTGACGCGCTGATTTACACCTCTACCGCCAATCGAACCCGCATTTTCCGCGCCCGTTCGCTTGATGTGGTTGACTCATCACCCGAGAAACCTACCGTTATGTTGCATAACGGGACCGCTTATCTTCTCGATCATCAGGGTAGTGACGACAACGAACAGATCTACCGTAATCTGCAATTACATCTGAATCCGCTGGATCAAAGCCCTAATATCAAACGCAAAGCGAAATCGGTCGCGGAACTGGCGCGCTCAGTCTTTCCTGCCGATCATGCCGAACTGCAATGGCGACAAAGTCGTGGTCTGACTGCGTTATTGATGGCTCTGTTGGCCATCTCTTTAAGTCGGGTAAAACCGCGCCAGGGGCGATTTTCTACGTTACTGCCACTGACGTTGCTGTTTATTGCCATTTTTTATGGCGGCGATGTTTGCCGTACGCTGGTGGCTAACGGCGCGATTCCTCTTATACCGGGCTTGTGGTTGATACCCGGGGTGATGTTGATCGGCTTGCTGCTGCTCATCGCCCGCGACTTCTCTTTGTTGCAGAAATACTTTCGATGAATATTTTTAGTCGCTACTTGATACGTCACGTATTTCTCGGGTTTACGGCTGCGGCTGGATTACTGCTTCCGCTTTTCACTACGTTTAACCTGATTAACGAACTGGATGATGTCAGTCCCGGCGGTTATCGCTGGACCCAGGCGGTGATGGTAGTGTTGATGACCTTGCCGCGTACGCTTATCGATCTTGGACCGTTTATCGCCTTATTAGGCGGGATTGTTGGTCTTGGACAGATGTCGAAGAACAGTGAACTTACCGCCATTCGCACCACAGGTTTTTCCATTTTTCGTATTGCGATGGTGGTGTTGGTCGCTGGTATTCTGTGGGCTGTTTCGTTAGGCGCGATTGATGAGTGGGTAGCGTCGCCATTGCAGCAACAGGCGCTGCAACTCAAATCGACCGCCACCGCGTTAGGGGAAGATGATGACATTACTGGCAATATGCTGTGGGCCAGACGCGGCAATGAATTTGTGACGGTGAAATCGCTAAACGAACAGGGCCAGCCGGTGGGGGTGGAGATTTTTCATTACCGTGACGATCTCTCGCTCGAATCCTACATTTACGCGCGTAGTGCCACTATTGAAGACGATAAAACGTGGATCCTGCATGGTGTGAATCATAAAAAATGGCTGAACGGCAAAGAAACGTTGGAAACATTAGATAATCTTGCCTGGAAATCGACATTCACCAGTATGAATCTTGAAGAACTGTCGATGCCGGGCAATAGCTTTTCCGTTCGTCAGCTCAACCATTACATCAATTACTTGCAGGAAACTGGACAACCGAGCAGTGAGTATCGCCTGGCATTATGGGAAAAGCTGGGGAATCCTATTTTAACGCTGGCGATGATTTTACTGGCAGTGCCTTTTACCTTTAGCGCCCCGCGCTCGCCGGGGATGGGCAGCCGTCTTGCTGTGGGCGTCATCGTTGGCTTACTTACCTGGATAAGCTACCAAATCATGGTCAATCTGGGATTGTTATTTGCGCTGAGTGCGCCCGTTACTGCACTCGGTTTACCTATAGCATTTGTACTGGTGGCGTTGATTCTGGTGTATCTATTTGATAGGCAAAATTAAACCCGCCATGACGTTTAACACCATGGCGGGGCAATATTATTGCTTCAGGGTAGCGAACGCCTGAATGATGGCATCAATTTGCTCGCGACTGTGGGCAGCGTTAACGCTACAGCGCAGTAGCGTCATGCCCGCTGGCGCGGCAGGTGGCAGGATAAGGTTCACATACACGCCCAGCGAAATAAGCTCACGCCAGATGCGTAAACCTTCCTCTTTCGAGCCGATTATTACCGGCACTACCGGACTAATATGTGAGCTTAATTCGTAACCCAATTTTTGTAGCCCGTCATACAGATGGTTGGCATTATCCATCAGTTTTTGCCGCAACTCTGGTTGAGTGGCAATGGTTCTTAACGATGAGCGCACGGTTGCAATGCAGGAAGGAGAAGGAGAGGCGGTAAAAATATACGGACGGCTGCCGTAGCGCAGCACTTCCATCGCTTCCGAACCCACGGCAAAACCACCAATAGAGGCCAGGCTTTTACTGAAGGTGCCAACGATAATATCCACATCATCTTCAACGCCAACGGCTTCAACCAGCCCGCGGCCCGTTGCGCCTAACACGCCAAACGAGTGAGCTTCATCGACAATTAAATATCCGCCGAGACGACGTTTGATATCAACAATTTCGGCCAGCGGCGCAACGTCACCGAGCATACTGTAGATGCCCTCAACGATGATAATCGCCTCTTTCGCCCGTTCACCGAGGCGAACCATGCGACGTTCCAGATCGTTGGCGTCATTATGGCGGAAACGAATAATCTCCGCGCCGCCGAGAGAACAGGCGTCATAAATACTGGCGTGGCTGTCGGCATCCAACAACACCACGGCGTTATGGTCGGCAAGTGCGCTGATGACGCCTAAATTAGCGGTATAACCGGTTGAAAAAACGATAGCACCAGGACGATTGAAAAACTCTGCAATCTCTTTCTCTAAGGCCAGATGCGGCGCATAACTGCCATTAGCCATACGTGAACCGGTGGTGCCGGTGCCTTGTGTCGCTAACGCTGCCTGACCATCGGCGATGGCATCATGATTGAAGGTTAAACCGAGATAATTATTGGTCCCGGCCAGGATCACTTTTTTATTACCGATACGGCCTTCGGTGGCGGAATACACTTCATCAATACAGGTGCCAAACGGCGTTAACCCGTTATCGCTAAATTGCAGGCGCTCGCCCGCAAGACGCGCATATTTATCGTATAGCCCCATTATTTATTCTCCAGCCATGGAAGTAGTGTTTCCATTAATTGCACAGGAGTTTTGACATCCAGCAGAATATTAATAGGAATGGAAATATCAAATCTGTCTTCCAGCATCATTAAAAGATCCATCACTTTAATCGACTCCAGGCCGAGATCGTTGACGAGATCGCTGTCAGGCTTAATTTCCACACCGTTTTCGACCAAATCCTGTAAACAGGAAAGGATGTAATCCATTACTATTTCACGATTTACCATAGAAACGTTAACACACCTTTTAACAAGACAATCAAAATAGCCCGTTGCGTAATGCGTGTTCCAGGCTAATCCCGGGAAACCAATTAATATCTTCAGAAATACGGTTATTACTTGCCGACCAGTCGATATGGGTTAATTCACCCAATTTCGAGCGGGTGAGCATGGGTTCTTTACCTGCCAGGCGACTTAACGCGGTACTGATATCCGCAAGGCAGGTGAGCAACGGCAGAGGAACGCCGACCATCCGCACGGAACCACGACGGGCGGCGGCGGCAAGCTGTTGCACACGCTGCCAGTCATAGCCTCCGGCGACGCCATCACATAATTCATACGTTTGCGTTTGTACAGTTTCGGCGCTTAACCACTGACCTACCGCCTGAGCGAAATCGGTAACGTGCAGGAAAGAGAGCTGCGTATCTGGTGCGCCAGGCCGTGGCAGCAGACCGCGGAGCATCCAGTCAAACAGGGGTTTTAACTCTTTATCGCCAGGGCCATAGACTGCGGTTGGGCGAAAAACGCCCAGCGTAATTTCGTTCGTCATTGCTGCCAGTCGTTGTTCGGCGACGTGTTTGGATTTTGCATACCAGGAGAGTTGGGGATGGCGCGCCGCCAGCGAAGAGATAAAAAGAAAACGTTGGCAAAAGCCGCTCTCTTTTGCCGCCTGCATCAGGCGCAGACTGCCGTCAACGTTACAGCGAGTAAAGACATCCTCTTTGTGTCCGCGTACTTGCCCGGCGCAATGGACCACAGCACCGGCACCAGCAACCAGCTCGCTAAGTGAATGCGTATCTTCCAGCGAACCGCGCACCCAGGTAACGTTATCGTTATGGTGAGCACGGGGAGTACGCGTTAATGCGCGGACGTGAAAGTCACGGGCGAGCAGATTATCGATAATATATTTACCGATAAACCCGGTAGCGCCCGTCACCGCGACCGTTTGATTCATTGCGCAAAACCTGCGAGGGATTTCTGCACATGAAGATTAGCGGCATAGGCCTTCTGATAACGTTTTTTCGCTTCTGCGCGGGCAGGTTTACCGGAAGATGTGCGCGGAATACTGTGTGGTGGTAACAAGTCGATAGCCGCCGAAACGCCAAATTCGCTTTGTATCCGCGCCGCCAGAGAGTGGATAAGCTGGGTGCGACGTTCTTCGTCGCTGATCCGACACTGGATCTGCAAAATGATTTTTTCCTGAGCGGTAACAAAAGCAATGGCATCGCCAGAATGAATTTCCGGTTCCTGTTCCGCAATGTATTCAATATCTTGCGGCCAGATATTGCGGCCACGAATAATAATCAGATCTTTAATACGCCCAGTGACATAGAGGTAACCGTCCAGCAGATAACCGAGGTCGCTGGTATCTAACCAGCCCGTCGCCGCGATATCGTCCTGCGAGGTCTGGTCGCCAAAATAGCCGCTCATTAGGCTGGGACCAGAAATGCAAATATGGCCCACTACGCGTTCTGCTACTGGCAGGCCCGCTTCATTACGAATTTCAATGCCATGTTCTGGCAACGTTTTACCGCAGTTGACGAAAGTCGATACGGCGCGTGTTTCAGCACCCGGTGCGACGGCTTTACCCTGATATTCGAGGATGTCGCGATCCACTTCGTTAACCACAACCCCGGAGGCTTCATCGGAGAAGCTGACGGCCAGCGCGTTCTCTGCCAGTCCGTAGCAGGGCATAAAGGTTTTATCGTTAAAATTAACCTGACGGAAACATTCAGCAAATTGATGGAGTTGTTCTGCGGAGATAGGTTCTGCGCCAATACCAGCGACGCGCCAGCAGGAGAGTTCCAGTTCAGCGAGATCTTTTTCATTCACGCGGCGCTGACACAATTCATAGCCAAACGGCGGCGCGACGGAAACAGTGCCGCGATTTTTACTGATCAATTTAAGCCATTGCAGCGGGCGCATGGCGAAATCCTGGGTACGTAAATAATCCACGGAAAGCTGCGTGGCGACAGGTGTCAGGAGAAAACCGACCAGCCCCATATCATGGTAGAAGGGCAGCCAGGAGACGCAACGGTCACCAGGGCGTAATTTAATGCCATCGTGGCTTATGGCGCGTAGATTAGCCATCACTTCGCGGTGAGTGATGATAACGCCACGGGGAAAACGGGTGCTGCCAGAGGTGTACTGGAGGTAGGCGATATCGTCTGGAACCGGACGCTGGAGTGCAACATCAGCTTCCGGTAACGCCTTAAACCAGGCGTGGCTTAAAACATGTAATTCGGGGTTGTTGTTATGCGTCGCGGCATTGACCAGTGGCAACCATTCATCGCCAGTAATTATCGCGGCTGGTTGGCAGCTTGCCAGTAAACCTTGCAGTTTGGTGCTCCAGGAATCCCGCTGACCGACGCCCATTGGAATCGCCAATGGCACAGCAACTAATCCTGCATACTGGCAGGCAAAAAATGCCTCGACAAACCCGCTACTGGTTTCGGCAATCAGCGCCACGCGATCGCCTTTTTTCAGGTTCAGCGATAGCAGTCGCTTTGCTCCTGTTTCGGCGCGCGCTTTTAGTGTCTGATATTCCAATTTTTCTTCAAGTTGGCAACGCCTGTCATAAAAACTCATTTCGGCGCTTCCCAGCGCGGCATAGTCCAAAGCATCAACCAGCGTTGGAAAATCGGCATAGCGCATAGGTAGGGAATGCGTAAAAATTTTATTGGACATATACACCACGAAAAAATTGGATATCAAAAATAAAGTGACAATAATGCGGTGGATTATATATGCATAAAAGATAAATGAGATAGTATTTTCATTGGTGTGATATTGAACATTGATTTAAATAATAGGTTTGGCTTTGTTGTTTTTATTGTGAATGATATTTAATTTATGAATATATTAAGAAGAAACCTTGTCCGGTCGCCTTAAATCGACAAAAGGCATTGAGGCGCTTCTGTGTAGTCTCTGACCTTACCGTAATCATTAATAAATACTATTTATTCGTCGTTTGTATTCATTGGGTTGATTATTAAGGTGCCGTTCGTTGCTGTTGCAACCTGTTTGTCACCGTTAATTATTTGTTACCCACAGAACTATGGAATGCGATCTGCTGATGATTAAAATTGAAAAAGTAATTAATAAAAATGACCTTAAGGCATTTATCGCTTTTCCGTCATCACTTTATCCCGACGATCCAAACTGGATACCCCCTTTATTCATTGAACGCAACGAGCATTTGTCTGCGAAAAATCCGGGGACGGACCATATTATCTGGCAGGCGTGGGTGGCGAAAAAAGCAGGGCGGGTAGTAGGGCGCATTACTGCGCAAATCGATACCTTGCATCGTGAACGTTACGGCGAAGATACCGGTCATTTCGGCATGATTGATGCCATTGATGATTCGCAGGTTTTTGCCGCTTTGTTTGGCGCAGCGGAAGCATGGTTGAAGTCACAAGGTGCAAGTAAGATCAGCGGGCCTTTCAGCCTGAATATCAATCAGGAAAGCGGATTACTGATTGAAGGTTTTGACACGCCTCCCAGCGCGATGATGCCGCACGGTAAACCGTGGTATGCCGCGCATATCGAACAGTTGGGTTATCACAAAGGCATTGATTTACTGGCGTGGTGGATGCAGCGAACCGATCTCACTTTCTCTCCGGCGCTAAAAAAACTGATGGAACAGGTGCGCAAAAAGGTGACCATTCGCTGTATTAATCGCCAGCGGTTCGCCGAAGAAATGCAGATTCTGCGTGAGATTTTCAACTCTGGCTGGCAGCACAACTGGGGATTTGTGCCGTTTACCGAACGCGAATTTGCAATCATGGGCGATCAACTTAAGTATCTGGTGCCGGACGATATGATCTACATCGCCGAGATTGATTCTGCTCCCTGCGCGTTTATTGTCGGCTTGCCGAACATCAACGAGGCGATTGCCGATCTGAACGGATCGCTCTTTCCCTTTGGCTGGGCAAAATTGCTGTGGCGCTTAAAAGTCAGCGGTATGCGAACCGCACGAGTGCCGCTGATGGGCGTGCGTGACGAGTATCAGTTTAGCCGCATCGGCCCGGTGATCGCGCTGTTGCTGATTGAAGCCTTACGCGATCCCTTTGCCCGCCGGAAGATTGATGCGCTGGAAATGTCATGGATCCTCGAAACCAATACCGGCATGAATAACATGCTGGAACGCATTGGGGCGGAGCCGTACAAGCGTTACCGATTGTATGAAAAGCAGATTTAACGGCAGATCCCATTAAGCGCACGGATAGTCTCCTGGCCTCGGGGAGAGGGGGAAAAACAGCTCATATTTCCCCACCACTACTTCATCTCCAGCGGCACCGCCGAGCGAATCAAATGGTGGCCTTCCAGTTCGATATCGTGGAGATTCTTTTTCACGGTCATCACGTGATCGCGGGCGGCGCGCTGGGCGACGTGCGGCAGGCGCTGCAAAACCGCGTTATAGATCCGCGCATGCTGGCGATCGATCTGTTTCTTCTGCTGTGGTCGATGGTAGAGATTATTTACGCTGGCAAACACCGAATTAAACATCAGATCAGTCAATGATTGCAGCGTAAACACCAGCACCTGATTGTGGGAAGCCTGACAAATCGCGAGATGGAAAGCGTGATCCAACTGCGCATGTTCGATCAGCGAAATCTCTTTGTTGTTCTCACTGGCGGCGAGCATTTTTTCATAACAGCGAGTTATCAAGACAAAATCAGCCTGGGTTCCCAGCGTAGCCGCCAACCTTGCCGATTCGCCTTCCAGCAATGCGCGAACGTCGAGTAGATCGTACAGCGTTCGTGGCTGCGTGCTGAACAGATGGATCAGCGGGCTGGTGTCCTGCACTCTATTAAGCCTCGCTACTCGGGAATCACGCCCCTGCGCCGTTTCAATAATCCCGCGTCCGCGCAGCACGGTCAGCCCTTCACGCAATGCGGAACGCGAGAAGCCGAGCTTTTCACACAGCCGACGTTCCGAAGGAAGCGGCTGGCCGACCTTCAGCACGCCGTCGATAATTAGCCGTTCGATACTCTCTGCAACCACTTCGCAAATAGGGCGACGCTCATCTTTCATTCCCGGACCTCGTGCACAGGTAGGACCAATTTTTCTGTTCTTAATTCGCGAAACACGTACATCACGTAAGTGATTATGTTACATCAATTTAACATTGAGTTAACCAATGCGAAGTCACAGAGATGGAAAAAAAATGGTCTGACCGGTAGCTAAAGAGATAGACGAAAACAAAAAGCCCGCTTAATAACTGTTCACAGAAGCAGCGCGCAAAAATCAGCTGCCACACAACACAACAAAGCGAACCCTACTCATGAGCATCTTGTACGAAGAGCGTCTTGATGGCGCTTTACCCGATGTCGACCGCACATCGGTACTGATGGCACTGCGTGAGCATGTCCCTGGACTGGAGATCCTGCATACCGATGAGGAGATCACTCCTTACGAATGTGACGGGTTGAGCGCGTATCGCACGCGTCCATTACTGGTTGTTCTGCCTAAGCAGATGGAACAGGTGACGGCGATTCTGGCTGTTTGCCACCGTCTGCGTGTACCGGTGGTGACCCGTGGTGCAGGCACCGGGCTTTCTGGCGGCGCGCTGCCGCTGGAAAAAGGTGTGTTGTTGGTGATGGCGCGCTTTAAAGAGATCCTCGACATTAACCCCATTGGGCGCCGTGCGCGCGTGCAACCGGGCGTGCGTAACCTGGCGATCTCCCAGGCCGTAGCGCCGCATAATCTCTATTACGCGCCGGATCCTTCCTCACAAATCGCCTGTTCCATTGGCGGCAACGTGGCGGAAAATGCCGGAGGCGTCCACTGCCTGAAGTATGGGCTTACCGTACATAACCTGCTGAAAATTGAAGTGCAAACGCTGGAAGGCGAGGCGCTGACGCTGGGATCGGACGCGCTGGATTCGCCAGGTTTTGACCTGCTGGCGCTGTTTACTGGATCGGAAGGCATGCTCGGCGTGACCACCGAAGTGACGGTAAAACTGCTGCCGAAGCCGCCCGTGGCGCGCGTGTTGTTAGCCAGCTTTGACTCGGTAGAAAAAGCCGGACTCGCCGTCGGTGACATCATCGCCAATGGCATTATCCCCGGAGGGCTGGAGATGATGGATAACCTGTCGATCCGCGCGGCGGAAGATTTTATTCATGCCGGTTATCCCGTCGATGCCGAAGCGATTTTATTGTGTGAGCTGGACGGCGTGGAGTCTGATGTACAGGAAGACTGCGAGCGAGTTAACGACATCTTACTGAAAGCGGGCGCGACTGACGTCCGTCTGGCGCAGGATGAAGCGGAGCGCGTACGTTTCTGGGCTGGCCGCAAAAACGCCTTCCCGGCAGTGGGGCGCATTTCCCCGGATTACTACTGTATGGACGGCACCATCCCACGCCGCGCGCTGCCTGGCGTACTGGAAGGCATTGCCCGTTTATCGCAGCAATATGATTTACGCGTTGCCAACGTCTTTCATGCCGGAGACGGCAACATGCACCCGTTAATCCTTTTCGATGCCAACGAACCTGGCGAATTTGCCCGCGCAGAAGCGCTGGGCGGGAAGATCCTCGAGCTTTGCGTCGAAGTGGGCGGCAGCATTAGTGGGGAGCATGGCATCGGACGGGAAAAAATTAATCAAATGTGTGCCCAGTTCAACAGCGATGAAATCACTACCTTCCATGCAGTTAAGGCGGCGTTTGATCCGGATGGTTTGCTGAACCCAGGGAAAAACATTCCCACACTGCACCGCTGCGCTGAATTTGGTGCCATGCACGTGCATCACGGTCATTTACCTTTCCCTGAACTGGAGCGTTTCTGATGCTACGCGAGTGCGATTACAGCCAGGCGCTGCTGGAGCAGGTGAATCAGGCGATTAGCGATAAAACGCCGCTGGTAATTCAAGGCAGCAATAGCAAAGCCTTTTTAGGTCGCCCTGTCACCGGGCAAACGCTGGATGTGCGTTGTCATCGCGGCATTGTTAATTACGACCCGACGGAGCTGGTGATCACCGCGCGTGCCGGAACACCGCTGGTGGCGATTGAAGCTGCGCTGGAGAGCGCCGGGCAAATGCTGCCCTGCGAGCCGCCACATTATGGTGAAGAAGCCACCTGGGGCGGGATGGTCGCCTGCGGGCTGGCGGGGCCGCGTCGCCCGTGGAGCGGATCGGTACGCGATTTTGTCCTCGGTACGCGCATCATTACCGGCACTGGAAAACATCTGCGCTTTGGCGGCGAAGTGATGAAAAACGTCGCCGGATACGATCTCTCGCGGTTAATGGCCGGAAGCTACGGTTGTCTTGGCGTACTCACTGAAATCTCAATGAAAGTGTTGCCGCGACCGCGCGCCACCCTGAGCCTGCGTCGGGAAATCAGCCTGCAAGAAGCCATGAGTGAAATTGCCCAGTGGCAACTCCAGCCACTTCCCATTAGCGGCTTATGTTATTTCGACAACGCCTTGTGGCTCCGCCTTGAAGGCGGTGAAGGATCGGTAAAAGCGGCGCGTGAACTGCTGGGTGGCGAAGAGGTTGCGGGTCAGTTCTGGCAGCAATTGCGTGAACAACAACTGCCGTTCTTCTCGTTACCTGGTACTTTATGGCGTATTTCACTCCCCACCGATTCGCCGATGTTGGATTTACCCGGCGAGCAACTGCTCGACTGGGGCGGGGCGTTACGCTGGCTGAAATCGACAGCCGATGACAATCAAATCCATCGTATCGCCAGCAACGCTGGCGGACATGCTACCCGTTTTAGTGCCGGAGATGGCGGCTTTGCCCCGCTACCGACTCCTTTATTCCGCTATCACCAGCAGCTTAAACAGCAGCTCGATCCTTGCGGCGTGTTTAACCCCGGTCGCATGTACGCGGAACTTTGAGGAGCAGGCTATGCAAACCCGATTAACCGAAGAGATGCGCCAGAACGCGCGGGCGCTGGAAGCCGACAGCATCCTGCGCGCCTGTGTCCACTGCGGATTTTGTACCGCAACCTGCCCAACTTATCAGCTTTTGGGCGATGAACTGGACGGGCCGCGCGGGCGCATCTATCTGATTAAACAGGTGCTGGAAGGCAACGAAGTCACGCTTAAAACGCAGGAGCATCTCGATCGCTGTCTCACTTGCCGTAATTGTGAAACCACCTGTCCTTCTGGTGTGCGCTATCACACTCTGCTGGATATCGGGCGTGATATTGTCGAGCAGAAAGTGAAACGTCCACTGCCGGAGCGAATGCTGCGCGAAGGGCTGCGTCAGGTGGTGCCGCGTCCGGCGATCTTTCGCGCATTGACGCAGGTAGGGCTGGTGCTGCGACCACTGCTGCCGGAACAGATAAAAGCAAAACTGCCCGCTGAAACCGTGAAAGCCAAACCGCGTCCACCGCTGCGCCATAAGCGTCTGGTTTTAATGCTGGAAGGCTGCGCCCAGCCTACGCTTTCGCCCAACACTAACGCGGCAACCGCGCGGGTGTTGGATCGTCTGGGGATCAGCGTCACGCCTGCCAGCGAAGCGGGCTGTTGCGGCGCGGTGGACTATCATCTTAATGCGCAAGCAAAAGGGCTAGCGCGCGCGCGAAATAATATCGATGCCTGGTGGCCAGCGATTGAAGCGGGGGCCGAGGCGATTTTGCAAACCGCCAGCGGTTGCGGCGCGTTCGTCAAAGAGTACGGGCAGATGCTGAAAAACGATGCGCTGTATGCCGATAAAGCGCGTCAGGTCAGCAAGCTGGCGGTCGATTTAGTCGAACTTTTGCGTGAGGAGCCGCTGGAAACGCTGGCGATTCGCGGTGATAAAAAACTGGCCTTTCACTGCCCGTGCACTCTGCAACATGCGCAAAAGCTGAATGGCGAAGTAGAAAAAGTGTTACTGCGGCTGGGATTTACCTTAACCGACGTTCCCGACAGCCATCTGTGCTGCGGATCGGCGGGAACATATGCGTTAACGCATCCCGATCTGGCGCGCCAGCTACGGGATAACAAAATGAATGCGCTGGAAAGCGGCAAACCGGAAATGATCGTCACCGCCAATATCGGGTGCCAGACGCATCTGGCGAGCGCCGGTCGTACCTCTGTGCGTCACTGGATTGAAATTGTAGAACAAGCCCTTGAAAAGGAATAACAAAATGAAAACTAAAGTCATTCTTAGCCAGCAAATGGCGAGTGCAATTATTGCCGCAGGTCAGGAAGAGGCGCAAAAAAATAACTGGTCTGTCTCCATTGCTGTTGCTGATGACGGCGGTCATCTGCTGGCATTGAGTCGCATGGACGATTGCGCACCGATAGCGGCCTATATCTCCCAGGAGAAAGCACGTACCGCCGCGCTGGGGCGCCGCGAAACCAAGGGCTATGAAGAGATGGTAAATAATGGACGCGCGGCATTTGTGACTGCGCCGTTACTTACGTCGCTGGAAGGCGGCGTACCGGTTGTTGTTGATGGACAAATTATTGGTGCCGTGGGCGTTTCTGGTTTAACCGGAGCACAGGATGCGCAGGTCGCGAAAGCGGCAGCAGCGGTGTTGGCGAAATAAGCGAAAACGAGGAGATAAACAATGAGTCAAACCATAACCCAGGGCCGTTTACGCATTGACGCCGACTTTAAACGTTTTGTGGATGAAGAAGTTTTACCGGGCGTGGAACTGGACGCTGCCGCGTTCTGGCGCAATTTTGATGAGATAGTTCACGATCTGGCGCCAGAAAATCGTCAATTACTGGCAGAACGCGATCGCATTCAGGCTGCGCTTGACGAGTGGCATCGCAGCAATCCGGGGCCGGTAAAAGACAAAGCGGCTTATAAATCTTTCCTGCGTGAACTGGGCTATCTCGTACCGCAGCCGGACCACGTTACGGTGGAAACCACGGGGATCGACAGTGAAATTACCCATCAGGCGGGGCCACAGCTGGTGGTTCCGGCGATGAACGCCCGTTACGCGCTGAACGCGGCGAACGCTCGCTGGGGGTCACTGTATGACGCGCTATACGGCAGCGACATCATCCCGCAGGAAGGGGCGATGGTCAGCGGCTACGATCCGCAGCGCGGTGAACAGGTTATTCGTTGGGTTCGTCGCTTCCTCGATGAATCACTACCGCTGGAAAATGGCAGCTATCAGGATGTGGCGACGTTTAAGGTGGTCGACAAACAATTACGCATCCAGTTGAAAAATGGCACAGAAACCACGTTACGTACTCCGGCGCAGTTTGTCGGTTACCGTGGCGATGCCGCTGCGCCGACCTGCATTTTGCTGAAAAATAATGGTCTGCATATTGAACTGCAAATTGATGCCAACGGGCGGATTGGCAAAGACGATCCGGCGCATATTAACGACGTAATCGTCGAAGCCGCCATCAGTACCATTCTCGACTGTGAAGACTCGGTCGCGGCGGTTGATGCGGAAGATAAAATCCTGCTGTACCGCAACCTGCTGGGCCTGATGCAGGGGACTCTGCAAGAGAAAATGGAGAAAAACGGTCGGCAGATCGTGCGTAAACTGAATGACGATCGTCAGTACACCGCCGCCGATGGCTCTGAAATTTCTCTGCACGGACGCTCGCTGCTGTTTATCCGTAACGTAGGTCATTTGATGACCATTCCCGTAATTTGGGACAGCGAAGGCAATGAAATTCCGGAAGGGATCCTTGATGGCGTCATGACTGGCGCGATTGCCCTCTACGACTTAAAAGTGCAGAAAAACTCGCGCACCGGCAGCGTCTACATTGTGAAACCGAAAATGCACGGTCCGCAGGAAGTGGCGTTCGCCAACAAACTGTTTACTCGCATTGAGACAATGCTCGGTATGGCGCCGAACACCCTGAAAATGGGCATTATGGATGAAGAACGCCGGACCTCGCTGAACTTACGTAGCTGTATCGCTCAGGCGAGCAACCGCGTGGCGTTTATCAACACCGGCTTCCTCGACCGTACTGGCGATGAAATGCATTCGGTGATGGAAGCTGGGCCAATGCTGCGTAAAAACCAGATGAAATCGACGCCGTGGATCAAAGCCTACGAGCGCAACAACGTGCTCTCCGGCCTGTTCTGCGGGCTGCGTGGCAAAGCGCAAATCGGTAAAGGAATGTGGGCAATGCCGGACCTGATGGCAGACATGTACAGCCAGAAGGGCGATCAGTTACGTGCCGGGGCGAACACGGCCTGGGTTCCGTCACCAACCGCGGCTACGCTGCATGCGCTGCATTACCACCAAACCAACGTGCAGAGCGTGCAAGCTAACATTGCTCAGACCGAGTTCAATGCTGAATTTGAACCGCTGCTGGACGATTTGCTGACCATTCCGGTTGCTGAAAACGCTAACTGGTCGGCGCAAGAGATCCAACAAGAGCTGGATAACAACGTGCAGGGAATTCTGGGCTACGTGGTGCGCTGGGTCGAGCAGGGGATTGGTTGTTCAAAAGTGCCGGATATTCACAACGTGGCGCTGATGGAAGACCGCGCAACGCTGCGCATCTCCAGCCAGCATATTGCCAACTGGTTACGCCACGGCATTCTGACTAAAGAACAGGTGCAGGCGTCGCTGGAGAATATGGCGAAGGTGGTTGATCAGCAAAACGCTGGCGATCCGGCGTATCGTCCGATGGTGGGGAATTTCGCTAACTCGTGTGCGTTTAAAGCCGCCAGCGATTTAATCTTCCTCGGTGTGAAACAGCCAAACGGTTATACCGAACCGTTATTACACGCCTGGCGTTTACGCGAAAAAGAAAGTCATTAATAGCGTCAAAAAAAGCCCCGGCAAGTTTTATTGTCGGGGCTATTATAGTAACTGCGGTAGTACATTTATCCCGGAAATAACCGGAGCGATTATCAGGGTTTAACAAAATTAAATACCCGTAGCGCATTACTAGCGGGCCTAAAACAACAATATGGACATCTTAACGATACTCTGCGCCTGCGTGTGCGGAACAGAAACCCTTACCCGATATACTTGTTATGCCAGAGGTAGCAATTGCGTTAGCAGCGTACTGTTGCTGTAAAGTATAACGCCTATATTTTACAGTTCAGTCCTCTTTTGCTTATTACAACCTTAATCATATCAAGCATATAAAGATAATAAGAGACTGAACAATATGGTTACCTGGACTCAAATGTATATGCCGATGGGAGGACTAGGGCTATCCGCTCTGGTTGCCCTGATCCCGATAATATTCTTCTTCGTTGCACTCGCGGTATTACGTCTGAAAGGACATGTCGCCGGAGCGATAACCCTTATATTATCTATCCTGATTGCGATATTCGCCTTTAAAATGCCGATTGATATGGCATTTGCTGCTGCGGGCTATGGCTTTATTTATGGATTATGGCCTATTGCCTGGATTATTGTCGCGGCGGTATTCCTGTATAAATTAACCGTTGCCAGCGGTCAGTTTGATATTATCCGCAGCTCGGTTATCTCCATCACCGACGATCAGCGTTTGCAGGTGTTACTGATTGGTTTCTCCTTTGGCGCGCTGTTAGAAGGTGCCGCGGGCTTTGGCGCGCCAGTGGCGATTACTGGCGCACTGCTGGTGGGGCTGGGCTTCAAACCGTTATACGCGGCGGGACTGTGTCTGATAGCCAACACCGCGCCGGTGGCGTTTGGTGCGTTGGGCGTGCCTATTCTGGTTGCCGGGCAGGTGACTGGCATTGACCCGTTCGACATTGGCGCAATGGCGGGACGGCAGTTGCCGTTCCTGTCGGTACTGGTGCCGTTCTGGCTGGTGGCAATGATGGACGGCTGGAAAGGGGTGAAAGAGACGTGGCCAGCGGCGCTGGTTGCGGGTGGTAGCTTTGCGGTTACCCAGTTCTTTACTTCTAACTACATTGGTCCTGAGCTGCCGGATATTACTTCGGCGCTGGTAAGTATCGTCTCACTCTCTTTATTCCTTAAAGTCTGGCGGCCAAAAAATACTGAAACGGCAATCAGCATGGGGCAATCCGCAGGTGCGATGGTAGTGAATAAGCCATCTTCTGGCGGCCCAGTACCCTCAGAATATAGCCTTGGGCAAATCATTCGCGCGTGGTCACCATTTTTAATCTTAACGGTACTGGTCACCATCTGGACCATGAAACCGTTTAAAGCGTTATTTGCTCCGGGCGGCGCGTTTTATTCGCTGGTGATTAATTTTCAGATCCCCCATTTGCATCAACAAGTCTTGAAAGCGGCACCCATTGTCGCCCAGCCAACGCCAATGGATGCGGTGTTTAAATTCGACCCGCTCTCCGCTGGCGGCACCGCTATTTTTATTGCGGCGATTATCTCTATCTTCATCCTCGGCGTGGGGATCAAGAAAGGTATTGGCGTCTTTGCAGAAACGCTAATTAGCCTGAAGTGGCCGATATTGTCGATTGGCATGGTGCTGGCATTTGCCTTCGTGACCAACTATTCCGGTATGTCCACCACGCTGGCGCTGGTACTGGCGGGTACAGGCGTGATGTTCCCGTTCTTCTCGCCATTCCTCGGCTGGCTGGGGGTCTTCCTTACCGGCTCGGACACTTCTTCTAACGCCTTGTTTGGTTCACTGCAATCGACCACGGCACAGCAAATTAACGTCTCTGACACTCTGCTGGTGGCAGCAAATACCAGCGGTGGCGTAACCGGCAAGATGATCTCCCCGCAATCTATCGCCGTGGCCTGCGCCGCGACGGGCATGGTGGGCCGAGAATCTGAACTGTTCCGCTACACCGTGAAGCACAGTCTGATTTTTGCCAGCGTTATCGGCATTATCACCCTGCTGCAGGCGTATGTGTTTACCGGGATGTTAGTTTCGTAAATCAATAAAGCCGGATGATCGTAAATATCATCCGGCTTCTTTCTACTCTCGTTTCATTATCCTGACTAAATAATTGCAAAATCATTTCGTGGTTTATTATCCATGTATAAATAATATTTCGTGTTCAGATAACTCGCTAAATAATTAAGGGAGTGAGAACATCTATTTTTTTGCCACGCAAAACAAGTCTGTATTAATTGTGTTCGCTTGATGAGTAAACACCGTGCTATCTGTTGCTTTTGCAATCGCAATCGTTAAAACTATCAACAACTTGGGATAGTTACATTGTGAATAATTGTTACTTTTTTGTTTGTTGAATCTTTTTATGAATACCCTGTCTGACCTCGAATAGGGGATATTCTTATAAATTTCACCTGTTTCGTTATCAATAATGCAGTTTTTTTAAGAATGGAGGAAGTTATTAGAGAAGATAAAACATAAAACTATTTCCTCAGTTACGAATTTTTTAACTACTTTTTGTCACTTGCGTTATTAATGAATAAGAAATTTAAATATAAAAAATCGCTTTTAGCGGCTATTTTAAGCGCAACCTTATTAACCGGTTGTGATGGCGGCGGTTCAGGTTCTTCCTCCGATAACCCGCCTGTAGATTCTGGAACAGGGGCTTTGCCGGAAGTGAAACCCGATCCAACGCCAACCCCGGAGCCTGAACCTACTCCGGACCCGACACCTGATCCAGAGCCAACACCAGAACCGGAGCCAGAACCTGTTCCTACGAAAACAGGTTACCTGACCCTGGGCGGAAGCCAGCGGGTAACTGGTGCTAAATGTAATGGTGAATCCAGCGACGGCTTTACCTTTACGCCAGGCGACAAAGTCACCTGTGTGGCAGGGAACAACACGACAATTGCCACCTTCGACACCCAGTCAGAAGCTGCGCGTAGCCTGCGTGCGGTTGAAAAAGTGTCATTTAGCCTTGAGGACGCGCAAGAACTGGCGGGTTCCGACGACAAGAAAAGCAATGCGCTCTCGCTGGTAACCTCCATGAACAGTTGTCCGGCGGATACAGAGCAGGTTTGCCTGACGTTCTCCTCGGTGATCGAGAGTAAACGCTTTGACTCGCTGTATAAGCAAATCGATCTGGCACCGGAAGAGTTCAAAAAGCTGGTCAATGAAGAGGTGGAAAACAATGCCGCGACCGATAAAGCGCCATCCACTCATACTTCACCGGTCGTGCCAGTCACCACGCCGGGAACAAAACCGGATCTGAACGCCTCCTTCGTGTCGGCTAACGCGGAACAGTTTTATCAGTATCAACCTACGGAAATCATTCTCTCCGAAGGTCGACTGGTAGATAGCATGGGCAATGGTGTGGTTGGCGTCAATTACTACACCAGCTCAGGCCGTGGCGTAACTGGCGAAAACGGCAAATTCAACTTCAGCTGGGGTGAAACCATCTCCTTTGGCATCGACACCTTTGAACTGGGCTCAGTGCGCGGTAACAAGTCGACTATTGCGCTGACGGAACTGGGCGACGAAGTTCGCGGCGCGAATATCGATCAGCTTATTCATCGTTACTCCCAGGCCGGAAAAAATGATGAGCGTGAAGTGCCGGACGTAGTGCGTAAGGTCTTTGCTGAATATCCCAACGTGATCAACGAGATTATCAATCTCTCGTTATCCAATGGTGAGGCGTTGAGCGAAGGCGATCAAACCTTTGAGCGGAAAAACGAATTTCTTGAGCAGCTTAAATCCGGGCAGGCTAAAGAGATTGATACAGCAATTTGTGACTCCCTTGGGGGCTGCAACTCTCAACGTTGGTTCTCGTTGACAGCACGCAATGTTAATGAAGGTCAGATTCAGGGCGTAATCAACAAGCTGTGGGGTGTGGATAAAGATTACAAATCTGTGACGAAATTCCACGTCTTCCATGACTCTACCAACTTCTATGGCAGCACGGGTAATGCGCGCGGTCAGGCGGTGGTGAATATCTCCAACGCGGCCTTCCCGATTCTGATGGCGCGTAATGATAAAAACTACTGGCTGGCCTTCGGCGAAAAACGCGCCTGGGATAAAAATGAGCTGGCGTACATTACTGAAGCGCCTTCCATTGTGCGCCCGGAGAACGTGACACGCGAAACTGCCACCTTCAACCTGCCGTTTATCTCGCTGGGACAAGTAGGCGAAGGCAAGCTGATGGTTATCGGTAACCCGCACTACAACAGCATTCTCCGCTGTCCGAACGGTTACAGCTGGGAAGGCGGTGTTGATAAAAGCGGTCAGTGTATGCGTAACAGTGATTCAAATGACATGAAGCACTTTATGCAGAACGTGTTGCGCTATTTGTCTAACAATAGCTGGACGCCAGACGCGAAAACTAGCATGACTGTAGGTACCAACCTGGATACCGTCTATTTCAAACGTCATGGTCAGGTTACAGGAAACAGTGCTGAGTTCGGCTTCCATCCGGATTTTGCGGGTATCTCCGTTGAGCATTTAAGTAGCTATGGCGATCTCGATCCGCAGAAAATGCCGCTGCTGATCCTCAACGGCTTTGAGTATGTGACTCAGGTGGGGGGCGATCCCTATGCAGTGCCTCTGCGTGCAGATACCAGCAAACCGAAGCTGACTCAGCAGGATGTGACCGATTTGATCGCCTATATGAACAAAGGTGGCTCGGTGCTGATCATGGAAAACGTGATGAGCAATCTTAAGGAAGAGAGCGCGTCTGGCTTTGTGCGTCTGCTGGATGCCGCAGGCCTGTCAATGGCACTGAACAAGTCGGTGGTGAATAACGATCCTCAAGGGTATCCGGATCGCGTTCGTCAGCAGCGCGAAAAAGGTATCTGGGTATATGAACGTTATCCAGCCGCAGACGGTGCGCAGCCGCCGTACACCATCGACCCAGATACGGGGAAAGTGACCTGGAAATATCAGGAAGAAAATAAGCCTGATGACAAGCCGAAACTGGAAGTGGCCAGCTGGCTGGAAGATGTTGATGGCAAACAGGTCAAGCGCTATGCCTTTATCGATGAGGCAGAGCATGAAACAAAAGAATCTCTGGAGGCGGCCAAGGCAAAAATCATTAAGGCATTTCCTGGATTAGAGGTGTGTAAGGATCCTGACTACCACTACGAAATCAACTGCCTGGAACATCGTCCTGGCACGGGGGTTCCGGTTACTGGTAGCATGTATGTTCCGCGCTATACGCAACTGAATCTCAGCGCCGACACTGCAAAAGCGATGCTACAGGCAGCGGATTTGGGAACTAACATTCAGCGCCTGTATCAGCATGAGCTTTACTTCCGTACCAATGGTCGCAAAGGTGAGCGTCTGAGCAGCGTCGATCTGGAACGTCTGTACCAGAACATGTCGGTCTGGCTGTGGAACGACATTAAATATAGCTATGACAGCAGCAAGGAAGACGAGCTGGGCTTTAAAACGTTCACCGAGTTCCTGAACTGCTACGCCAACAATGCCTATACTGGCGGCACGCAGTGTTCTGATGAGCTGAAAAAATCGCTGGTCGATAACAACATGATCTACGGCGAGAAGAGCGTTAATAAAGCGGGCATGATGAATCCGAGCTATCCGCTCAACTATATGGAAAAACCGCTGACACGCCTGATGCTGGGCCGTTCCTGGTGGGATCTGAACATTAAGGTTGATGTCGAGAAGTATCCGGGGGCGGTATCGGAAGAGGGGCAGGAGGTTACTGAAACTATCAGCCTGTACTCGAATCCGACCAAATGGTTTGCGGGTAACATGCAGTCTACTGGTCTGTGGGCTCCGGCTCAGAAAGAGGTCACCATTAAGTCCAATGCGAACGTTCCTGTAACTGTCACCGTGGCGCTGGCTGACGACCTGACCGGACGTGAGAAGCATGAAGTTGCTCTGAACCGTCCGCCAAGAGTGACTAAAACCTATGATCTGAAAGCCAATGGTGAGGTGAAGTTTACGGTTCCTTACGGTGGTCTGATTTATATCAAGGGCGACAGCAAGGAGGAGAAATCAGCTGAATTCAACTTTACTGGTGTGGTGAAAGCGCCGTTCTATAAAGACGGTAAATGGATAAACGATCTGAAATCTCCTGCGCCGTTGGGCGAGCTGGAGTCAGACTCTTTCGTCTACACCACACCGAAGAACAACCTGAATGCCAGCAATTACACTGGCGGACTGGAGCAATTCGCTAAAGATCTGGATACCTTTGCCAGCTCGATGAATGACTTCTACGGTCGTGATGGCGAGCAAGGTAAGCACCGGATGTTTACCTATAAAGCATTGACGGGGCATAAACACCGTTTCGCCAACGATGTGCAGATCTCCATTGGTGATGCGCACTCTGGTTATCCGGTAATGAACAGCAGCTTCTCGACGAACAGCACCACGCTGCCGACGACACCGCTGAACGACTGGTTGATCTGGCACGAAGTAGGTCACAACGCTGCAGAAACGCCGCTGACTGTACCGGGCGCAACTGAAGTCGCGAACAACGTGCTGGCGCTGTACATGCAGGATCGCTATCTCGGCAAGATGAACCGTGTCGCTGAAGATATTACCGTTGCGCCGGAATATCTGAACGAGAGCAACGGTCAGGCATGGGCGCGCGGCGGTGCGGGTGACCGTCTGCTGATGTACGCACAGCTGAAGGAGTGGGCAGAGAAAAACTTTGATATCACGAAGTGGTATCCAGATAGCAAGCTGCCAGCGTTCTACAGCGATCGTGAAGGGATGAAAGGCTGGAACCTGTTCCAGTTGATGCACCGTAAAGCACGCGGCGATGATGTTGGTGACAAGACCTTTGGTGGCAAGAATTACTGTGCCGAATCCAACGGTAACGCTGCGGACACGCTGATGCTGTGCGCCTCCTGGGTAGCCCAGACGGATCTTTCGGAGTTCTTTAAGAAATGGAATCCGGGCGCGAATGCTTACCAGCTTCCGGGAGCGAGCGAGATGAGCTTCGAAGGCGGTGTGAGCCAGTCGGCTTACAAGACGCTGGCGTCGCTTGGTCTGCCGAAACCGGTAAAAGGGCCGGAAACCATTAATCAGGTTACCGAGCATAAGATGTCAGCCGAGTAAGCCCGTAGGCCGGATAAGGCGCTCGCGCCGCATCCGGCATGAAATAAGGTGCATCGGGTTAACACATTTGCCCGATGCGCCAGCTTATCGGGCCTACAGACGGGAAAGCCGCGATTATTTGCGTTGGCAGACACCCGTAGGCCGGATAAGGCGCTCGCGCCGCATCCGGCATGAAATAAGGCGCACCGGGTTAACACATATGCCCGATGCGCCAGCTTATCGGGCCTACAGACGGGGAAAGCCGCGATTATTTGCGTTGGCTGACTCCTGTAGGCCGGATAAGGCGTTTTACGCCGCATCCGGCAAGTTACAACAAATAGCCTTTAACCATGCATTTTGATGTTTTTCAGCAATACCCCGCGGCGATGCCCATACTGGCTACCGTCGGAGGATTGATTATCGGCAGTTTTTTGAATGTGGTGATTTGGCGTTACCCCATCATGCTGCGCCAACAAATGGCGGAGTTTCACGGTGAAACGCCGAGTACGCAGTCAAAAATAAGCCTTGCGCTGCCGCGTTCGCACTGTCCGCATTGCCAGCAGACCATCCGCGTTCGTGACAACATCCCGCTGCTCTCCTGGCTAATGCTCAAAGGGCGTTGCCGTGACTGTCAGGCAAAAATCAGCAAACGTTATCCGCTGGTGGAGTTATTGACGGCACTCGCTTTTTTACTGGCGAGTCTGGTCTGGCCGGAAAGTGGATGGGGGCTGGCGGTGATGATATTATCCGCCTGGCTGATTGCCGCGAGTATCATCGACCTTGATCACCAATGGCTGCCTGATGTTTTTACGCAGGGCGTATTGTGGACAGGGCTGATTGCGGCATGGGCGCAGCAGAGTCCGCTCACGCTACAAGACGCAGTCACCGGCGTTCTGGTGGGGTTTATTACGTTTTACTCTCTGCGCTGGGTAGCCGGAATAGTTCTGCGTAAAGAAGCATTAGGCATGGGCGATGTATTACTCTTCGCCGCTTTAGGTGGCTGGGTAGGGGCGTTGTCGTTACCCAATGTGGCTTTAATTGCCTCATGCTGCGGCCTGATATATGCCGTTATTACAAAAAGAGGGTCAACCACACTGCCTTTTGGACCGTGTTTAAGTCTGGGCGGTATAGCAACACTTTATCTACAGGCATTGCTTTAATGATAACCACGTCATTATCGAAGTGACATTTTTACTCTTATTAATAACCTTAGAGATTATTAACCATGTCGATAAAAAAGATGCCAGGGAGGGTATTAATATCGCTATTGTTGAGCGTTACAGGATTATTAAGTGGCTGCGTCAGCCATAATGAAAACGCCAGTTTACTGGCGAAAAAACAGGCGCAAAATATCAGTCAAAACCTGCCAATTAAATCTGCGGGATATACCTTAGTGCTGGCGCAAAGTAGCGGCACGACGGTAAAAATGACCATTATCAGCGAAGCGGGTTCTCAGACCACGCAGACGCCTGACGCCTTTTTAACCAGCTATCAACGACAAATGTGCGCAGACCCAACGGTGAAATTAATGATCACCGAGGGAATTAATTACAGCATAACGATTAATGATACACGTACAGGTAACCAGTATCAGCGGAAACTGGATCGTACCACCTGTGGAATAGTCAAAGCATAACGTCGGGTATATAAATTGGCGCGGGTTGTTTTTCGTGACGCACGAATTTATCTCATTCAGTGGTTGACTAAAATTCGTCACACTCTTAACCAGAGACAATCTCTTAATACAGACAAAGAGCATCTGCGAAAAATTGTACGCGGGATGTTCTGGCTGATGCTGCTTATTATTTCTGCAAAAATGGCGTACTCATTCTGGCGCTATATCTCCTTTTCTGCGGAATATGCATCGGTTTCCCCATCGGTGAATAAACCGACCCGTGCGGATGCAAAAACGTTCGATAAAAACGACGTGCAATTAATCAGCCAGCAAAACTGGTTTGGCAAATATCAGCCCGTTGCCGCGCCCGTAAAACAACCCGAACCTGCGCCAGTGGCAGAAACGCGTCTTAACGTGGTACTGCGCGGGATTGCCTTTGGCGCCAGACCCGGTGCGGTTATTGAAGAAGGCGGCAAACAACAGGTTTATTTGCAGGGCGAACGGCTTGGTTCTCACAACGCGGTGATTGAGGAAATCAACCGCGACCATGTGATGCTGCGCTATCAGGGAAAAATGGAGCGTCTGAGTCTGGCAGAAGAGGAACGTTCCACTGTTGCTGTGACCAACAAAAAAACCGCCAGTGACGAAGCAAAGCAAGCTGTTGTTGAGCCTGCTGTCAGTGCGCCAGTTGAGATCCCGACGGCTGTGCGTCAGGCACTGGCGAAAGATCCGCAGAAAATTTTTAACTATATCCAACTTACGCCTGTGCGTAAGGAGGGGATTGTCGGTTATGCAGTGAAACCGGGGGCAGATCGTTCTCTGTTCGATGCCAGCGGTTTCAAGGAAGGCGATATCGCCATTGCGTTAAATCAGCAGGATTTCACTGATCCACGAGCAATGATTGCTCTGATGCGGCAGTTACCTTCAATGGATTCCATTCAACTTACGGTTTTACGCAAGGGTGCGCGCTACGACATTTCCATCGCGCTGCGCTAACCGCATTTAATCCAGGAGAATCATTCATCGTGTTTTGGCGTGATATTACGTTGTCGGTCTGGCGTAAAAAGACAACTGGCCTCAAAACAAAAAAGCGTTTACTGCCGCTGGTGCTGGCAGCGGCATTATGTAGTTCACCGGTCTGGGCGGAAGAAGCCACTTTTACCGCTAATTTTAAAGATACCGACCTGAAATCGTTCATCGAAACCGTCGGCGCTAATCTCAATAAAACCATCATTATGGGGCCGGGCGTGCAGGGGAAAGTGAGTATTCGCACCATGACCCCGCTCAATGAACGCCAGTATTACCAGCTATTCCTTAACCTGCTGGAAGCGCAGGGGTATGCGGTCGTACCGATGGAAAACGACGTGCTGAAGGTGGTGAAATCCAGCGCCGCAAAAGTCGAGCCGCTGCCGTTGGTCGGTGAAGGCAGCGACAACTACGCAGGCGATGAAATGGTCACTAAAGTGGTGCCGGTACGCAATGTGTCGGTACGCGAACTGGCACCGATTCTGCGCCAGATGATCGACAGCGCGGGCTCAGGCAACGTCGTTAATTACGATCCCTCCAACGTGATTATGCTTACCGGACGCGCCTCAGTCGTGGAGCGGTTGACGGAAGTGATCCAGCGCGTGGATCACGCAGGAAATCGCACCGAAGAGGTTATCCCGCTGGATAACGCCTCGGCTTCGGAAATTGCCCGCGTGCTGGAAAGCCTGACCAAAAATAGCGGCGAGAACCAGCCTGCGACGCTGAAATCACAAATTGTTGCTGATGAACGCACTAACAGCGTAATTGTCAGCGGTGACCCCGCCACGCGGGACAAAATGCGCCGCCTGATCCGTCGCCTGGACTCAGAAATGGAACGCAGCGGCAACAGCCAGGTGTTCTATCTCAAATACAGCAAAGCGGAAGATCTGGTCGATGTTCTGAAACAGGTCAGCGGCACGCTCACGGCGGCTAAAGAAGAGGCGGAAGGTACGGTCGGTAGTGGGCGTGAGGTCGTCTCTATCGCCGCCAGCAAACACAGTAATGCCCTGATTGTTACTGCGCCGCAGGACATCATGCAGTCGCTGCAAAGCGTGATTGAACAACTGGATATTCGCCGTGCTCAGGTGCATGTCGAAGCGTTGATCGTGGAAGTTGCCGAAGGCAGCAATATCAACTTTGGCGTGCAGTGGGCGTCGAAAGATGCCGGATTAATGCAGTTTGCCAACGGTACGCAGATCCCAATTGGCACGCTGGGAGCGGCGATATCTCAGGCGAAGCCGCAGAAAGGCTCCACGGTGATCAGCGAAAACGGCGCTACCACCATTAACCCGGACACCAATGGCGATCTCTCCACGCTCGCCCAGCTACTTTCCGGCTTTAGCGGTACGGCGGTTGGCGTGGTAAAAGGCGACTGGATGGCGCTGGTACAGGCGGTTAAAAACGACTCCAGCTCGAACGTCCTCTCCACACCGAGCATCACCACGCTGGACAACCAGGAAGCCTTCTTCATGGTGGGGCAGGATGTTCCGGTATTAACCGGCTCTACCGTTGGCTCCAATAACAGCAACCCTTTCAACACCGTAGAGAGGAAAAAAGTCGGCATCATGCTGAAAGTCACGCCGCAGATTAACGAAGGTAACGCGGTACAGATGGTGATTGAACAGGAAGTGTCGAAGGTGGAAGGGCAGACCAGCCTCGATGTGGTATTTGGTGAGCGCAAACTGAAAACCACCGTGCTGGCTAACGATGGCGAGCTGATTGTGCTTGGTGGTCTGATGGACGACCAGGCGGGAGAAAGCGTGGCGAAAGTGCCGTTGCTGGGCGATATCCCGTTGATTGGTAACCTGTTTAAATCGACGGCGGATAAAAAAGAAAAACGTAACCTGATGGTATTTATTCGCCCGACGATTCTGCGTGACGGTATGGCGGCAGACGGCGTTTCGCAGCGCAAATATAACTATATGCGCGCCGAGCAGATCTATCGCGATGAGCAAGGCTTAAGCCTGATGCCGCACACCGCGCAGCCGGTACTGCCAGCGCAAAACCAGGCCTTACCGCCGGAAGTCCGCGCGTTTCTTAATGCCGGGAGAACGCGTTAATGGTGCCTGTAGCACAGGAAACCACCGCTAACACCGTGCGTCTGCCTTACAGTTTCAGCCGTCGGTTTAGCCTGGTGGCATGGTGCGAAGCGTCGCTGGAGATCCTCCACGTCCACCCGTTGTCGCTCTCTGTTTTGCAGGAGCTGCAGCGGGGGCTGAACGCGCCGTTTACGCTGCGGCAAATCGATGAGGCCGAGTTTGAACAGCGACTGAATGCGGTCTGGCAGCGGGACTCTTCCGAAGCTCGCCAGTTGATGGAAGATCTCGGCTCTGCCGAGGACTTTTTTACCCTCGCAGAAGAGCTGCCGGAAACGGAAGATTTGCTGGAAAGCGACGACGATGCGCCGATCATCAAACTGATTAACGCCATGCTGGCAGAGGCGATTAAAGAAGGCGCTTCGGATATCCACATTGAGACGTTTGAAAAGAGTCTGGTGATCCGTTTTCGCGTTGACGGCACATTACATGAAATGCTGCGCCCGGGGCGCAAACTGGCTTCGCTGCTGGTATCACGTATCAAGGTAATGGCGCGGCTGGATATCGCCGAAAAGCGCGTACCGCAGGATGGCCGTATTGCGCTGCTGCTGGGTGGTCGGGCGATCGACGTCCGTGTATCTACCATGCCTTCCGCCTGGGGGGAACGCGTGGTGCTGCGACTGCTGGACAAAAACCAGGCCCGCCTGACGCTGGAGCGTCTGGGTTTAAGTCTCGAACTGACTGCGCAGTTGCGTCAGCTGTTACACAAACCGCACGGCATCTTTCTGGTGACGGGGCCGACCGGTTCCGGCAAAAGCACCACGCTGTACGCTGGATTGCAGGAGCTGAACAACCACTCGCGTAACATTCTCACGGTTGAAGACCCTATCGAATACATGATTGAAGGGATCGGTCAGACACAGGTTAACACCCGCGTCGGCATGACCTTCGCCCGCGGCCTGCGCGCGATTTTGCGTCAGGACCCGGATGTAGTGATGGTCGGTGAAATCCGCGATACCGAAACCGCAGAAATCGCCGTTCAGGCTTCACTGACCGGGCATCTGGTACTTTCCACGCTGCATACCAACACGGCGGTAGGGGCGATCACGCGTTTGCAGGATATGGGCGTTGAGCCTTTCCTGCTCTCTTCCAGCCTGACGGGCGTGATGGCGCAGCGACTGGTTCGCACGCTGTGTACCGACTGCCGCCAGTCCGCGCCTGCCACTGACGAAGAAAAACGCCTGCTGGGGATTACCGATGCGCGTACCGTCACGTTGTACCATCCGCAGGGCTGCCCCGCCTGTAATCACAAAGGTTTTCGCGGACGTACCGCCATCCATGAGCTGATCGTAGTGGACGCCACGCTGCGTGATTTGATCCACCGTCAGGCCGGGGAGCTGGAGCTGGAACGTTATGTCCGGCAACACTCTGCGGGTATCCGCAGCAACGGCATTGAGAAAGTGCTTGCCGGAGAAACCTCTCTCGATGAAGTGCTGCGGGTAACCATGGAGGCGTAATGGCACTGTTTTACTATCAGGCGCTACAGCGCAATGGTCGCAAAACCAAAGGCATGATTGAGGCGGATTCCGCGCGTCATGCCCGCCAGTTGTTACGCGGTAAAGAGCTCATTCCCGTGCACATTGAAGCCCGGCTGAATGCTTCGTCAGGGGGAATGTTGCAGCGTCGGCGGCACGCACATCGTCGCGTGGCGGCGGCAGATCTGGCGCTGTTCACTCGCCAACTGGCAACGCTGGTGCAGGCAGCAATGCCGCTGGAAACCTGCTTACAGGCGGTCAGTGAGCAAAGTGAAAAACTGCATGTAAAAAGTCTCGGAATGGCGCTACGCAGCCGGATTCAGGAAGGTTACACCCTCTCGGACAGCCTGCGCGAACATCCCCGCGTCTTTGATTCCCTGTTTTGTTCGATGGTGGCTGCCGGAGAAAAATCCGGGCATCTCGACGTGGTGCTCAATCGCCTGGCGGATTACACCGAACAGCGCCAGCGCCTGAAATCACGCCTGCTGCAGGCCATGCTCTATCCGCTGGTATTGCTGGTGGTGGCAACGGGCGTGGTCACTATTTTGCTGACGGCGGTAGTGCCGAAAATCATCGAACAGTTCGATCATCTTGGACACGCGCTGCCCGCTTCCACCCGCGCGCTTATTGCCATGAGCGACGCGTTACAGACCAGCGGCGTTTACTGGCTGGCGGGCCTGCTGGGGCTTCTGGTGCTGGGGCAACGGCTACTCAAAAACCCTGCTATGCGCCTGCGCTGGGATAAAACTTTGCTGTGCCTGCCCGTGACGGGGCGTGTTGCGCGCGGACTGAATACGGCGCGCTTTTCCCGCACGTTAAGCATCCTCACCGCCAGCAGTGTTCCGCTACTGGAAGGCATTCAGACCGCCGCCGCCGTGTCGGCAAATCGCTATGTCGAACAACAACTGCTGCTGGCGGCAGATCGCGTCCGCGAAGGAAGCAGTCTGCGCGCCGCGCTGGCGGAGTTGCGGCTGTTCCCGCCAATGATGCTGTACATGATCGCCTCCGGCGAACAGAGCGGCGAACTGGAAACCATGCTTGAGCAGGCCGCAGTTAACCAGGAACGGGAATTTGATACCCAGGTAGGACTGGCATTAGGACTGTTTGAGCCTGCGCTGGTGGTGATGATGGCGGGCGTGGTGCTGTTTATCGTCATCGCCATCCTTGAACCGATGCTGCAACTGAACAATATGGTTGGAATGTAATTTACGGAGTTATCACATGAATTCGTTATCTCGCACGCAAAAACCACGGGCAGGTTTTACCCTGCTGGAAGTAATGGTGGTGATTGTTATTCTTGGCGTTCTGGCAAGCCTGGTGGTGCCTAACCTGTTGGGCAACAAAGAGAAAGCAGACAGGCAAAAAGCCATTAGCGATATCGTGGCGCTGGAAAACGCGCTGGATATGTACCGACTGGATAACGGGCGTTATCCGACCACCGAGCAGGGGCTGGAGGCGCTGATCCAGCAACCGGCTAATATGGCGGATTCCCGCAACTACCGTACCGGTGGATACATCAAACGACTGCCAAAGGATCCGTGGGGCAATGATTATCAGTATCTCAGCCCCGGTGAAAAAGGACTGTTTGATGTTTACACCTTAGGGGCGGATGGTCAGGAAAACGGAGAAGGCGCTGGCGCAGATATCGGTAACTGGAATTTGCAGGAGTTTCAGTAATCAGTGCCCAGACGCGGATTCACTCTTCTGGAAATCATGCTGGTGATTTTCCTTATCGGCCTTGCCAGTGCTGGCGTGGTGCAGACTTTTGCGAGCCGTTCTGAACCGCCCGCGAAAAAAGCGGCACAGGATTTTCTGACTCGCTTTGCGCAGTTTAAGGACAGGGCGGTGATTGAAGGACAAACACTCGGTGTGTTAATCGACCCACCAGGCTACCAGTTTATGCAGCGTCGTCAGGGGCAGTGGTTGCCTGTTTCTGCGACCCGGTTATCGGCACAGGTTACGGTGCCGAAACAGGTGCAGATGCTGTTACAACCCGGAAGTGATATCTGGCAGAAGGAGTATGCGCTGGAGCTGCAACGTCGCCGCCTGACGCTGCATGATATTGAACTGGAGCTGCAAAAAGAGGCGAAAAAGAAGACGCCGCAGATCCGTTTTTCGCCTTTTGAACCCGCCACGCCGTTTACGCTGCGTTTTTACGCTGCTGCGCAAAACGCATGTTGGGCGGTAAAGCTGGCGCACGATGGCGCGTTATCCCTCAATCAATGTGATGAGAAGTTGCCATGAAGCGCGGATTTACGTTGCTGGAAGTGATGCTCGCGCTGGCGATTTTTGCGCTGGCGGTCACGGCGGTACTACAGATTGCCAGCGGTGCGCTGAGTAATCAGCAAGTTCTTGAGGAGAAAACGGTGGCTGGTTGGGTGGCCGAAAACCAGACCGCATTGCTCTACCTGATGACCCGCGAGCAGCGGGCGGTCAGGCATCAGGGCGAGAGTGATATGGCCGGAAACCGCTGGTACTGGCGAACGATTCCACTGAATACAGGCAATGCGCTGCTCCAGGCGGTGGATATTGAAGTCAGTCTTCACGAAGACTTTTCGCGGGTGATTCAGTCACGACGCGCCTGGTTTAGCGCCGTGGGAGGCCAACAGTGAAAAGGACCCACGCTGGTTTTACGTTACTGGAAATGCTGGTGGCAATCGCCATTTTTGCCTCACTGGCGCTGATGGCGCAGCAGGTGACAAACTGCGTCACGCGCGTGAATAGCGCCGTCGACGAACACGATCAAAAACTAAACCTCATGCAGCAAACGATGAGTTTTCTGACCCACGATCTGACACAAATGATGCCGCGCACGGTAAGAGGCGAGCAGGGGCAGCGAGAACCTGCGTTACTGGCGGGCGTTGGCGTGCTGGCGTCTGAGAGTGAAGGAATGCGCTTTGTGCGTGGCGGCGTGGTTAATCCGTTGATGCGCCTGCCGCGCAGTCATCTGCTCACCGTCGGTTACCGCATTCATGACGGTTATCTTGAACGATTGTCCTGGCCGCTGACCGATGCAGCAGGCAGCGTGCAGCCGACAACGCAAAAATTAATCCCGGCGGATTCGCTTCGTTTGCAGTTCTACGACGGCACGCGCTGGCAGGCGAGCTGGTCGTCAGGGCAGGCGATCCCTGTGGCGGTGCGCATGACTCTGCATTCGCCACAATGGGGCGAGATTGAACGCATCTGGTTGTTACGCGGGCCGCAATTATCATGATCACCTCACCACCAAAACGCGGAATGGCACTGGTCGTGGTGCTGGTATTGTTGGCGGTCATGATGCTGGTGACCATCACGCTTTCGGGCCGGATGCAGCAGCAACTGGGAAGAACGCGCAGCCAGCAGGAGTACCAGCAGGCGCTGTGGTATAGCGCCAGTGCAGAAAGCCTGGCGCTGAGTGCGCTCAGTCTGAGCCTGAAAAATGAAAAACGTGTGCATCTGGCACAGCCGTGGGCTTCTGGCCCTCGTTTTTTCCCTCTGCCCCAGGGGCAAATTGCCGTTACCCTGCGCGACGCACAGGCCTGCTTCAACCTGAATGCCCTTGCTCAACCGACAACGGCGTCGCGTCCGCTCGCGGTACAACAACTGATTGCCCTGATCTCGCGCCTCGACGTACCTGCTTATCGGGCCGAACTGATAGCCGAAAGCCTGTGGGAGTTTATTGACGAGGACCGCAGCGTGCAGACGCGTCTGGGTCGTGAAGACAGCGAGTATCTCGCCCGCTCGGTGCCGTTCTACGCCGCTAATCAACCGCTGGCTGAAATCAGCGAGATGCGCGTGGTACAGGGAATGGACGCCGGACTTTATCAAAAACTCAAACCGCTGGTCTGTGCGTTACCGATGACCCGCCAACAAATCAACATCAACACCTTAGACGTCACGCAAAGCGTGATTCTTGAGGCACTGTTTGACCCATGGTTAAGCCCTGTTCAGGCGCGGGCATTATTACAACAACGTCCGGCGAAGGGCTGGGAAGATGTCGATCAGTTTCTCGCGCAGCCGCTACTTGCTGACGTCGATGAGCGTACTAAAAAACAGCTAAAAACCGTCCTGAGCGTGGACAGCAATTACTTCTGGCTGCGTTCAGATATCACCGTGAATGAGATTGAACTGACGATGAACTCGTTAATTGTCCGTATGGGACCACAACACTTTTCGGTTCTCTGGCATCAGACAGGAGAAAGTGAGTGAGTTCCATGCTTGAGATTTTTATCCCGCTTTGCGCCTCCGATCCCATCCGTTGGCAGCACCGTACCACCGACGTGGAGCACGGCATCTGGTCTGACGTTGACAACGAACAGCTCCAGCAATGGCTGCAAACTGATGCGATTCGAGTCTACATTCCCGGCGAATGGATCAGCGTCTGGCAGGTTGAACTGCCTGATGTCCCTCGCAAGCAGATACCCACTATTCTGCCCGCCTTACTGGAAGAAGAGCTGAACCAGGATATCGACGAACTGCATTTTGCGCCGTTGAAAATCGACCAGCAACTGGCAACCGTGGCAGTGATTCACCAGCAGCATATGCGCAACATTGCGCAATGGTTGCAGGAAAACGGCATTACCCGCGCTACCGTTGCGCCGGACTGGATGTCCATTCCTTGTGGCTATATGGCTGGCGATGCGCAACGGGTTATCTGCCGCATCGATGAATGCCGGGGATGGAGCGCCGGGCGGGCGCTGGCTCCGGTGATGTTCCGCGCCCAGCTCAATGAGCAGGATTTACCGCTTTCGCTAACCGTGGTCGGGATCGCGCAGGGAGAGCTATCTGCATGGGCTGGCGCAGATGCTGAACACCTGACAGTTACGACTCTGCCCGCCATTACCGCTTATGGCGAACCGGAAGGGAACCTGCTAACTGGACCGTGGCAGCCTCGTGTCAGCTACCGAAAACAGTGGGCGCGCTGGCGGGTGATGATTCTGCCGGTATTGATTATCCTGGCGGCGTTAGTCGTGGAAAGGGGCGTGACGTTATGGAGTGTCAGCGAACAGGTGGCGCAAAGCCGCGCCCAGGCTGAGAAACAGTTCTTAACGCTGTTCCCGGAGCAAAAACGGATTGTGAATTTGCGCTCCCAGGTGACGATGGCACTGAAAAAATATCGCCCACAGGCCGACGATACCTGGCTGCTCGCAGAATTGTCAGCGATCGCCAGCACCCTGAAAACGGCGTCACTTTCCGACATCGAGATGCGTGGTTTCACCTTTGATCAAAAACGCCAGACTCTTCACCTCCAGTTGCGGGCCGCGAACTTTGCCAGCTTCGACAAACTGCGTAGCGCACTGGCGGCTGATTATGTTGTGCAACAGGACGCGTTACAGAAAGAGGGTGATGCGGTTTCCGGCGGCGTAACGTTGCGGAGGAAATAACATGTTACGCGATAAATTTATTCACTATTTTCAGCAATGGCGTGAGCGCCAGTTAAGCCGTGGCGAACACTGGCTGGCACAACACCTGGCGGGGCGTTCGCCGCGTGAAAAGGGCATGTTACTGGCAGCGGCGGTGTTTCTGTTTAGCGCCGGATATTACGTCCTCATCTGGCAGCCTTTGAGCGAACGGATTGAGCAACAGGAGACGATGTTGCAACAGCTGGTGGCGATGAACGCGCGACTGAAGAGCGCCGCGCCGGACATTAATGCGGCGCGAAAATCCACCACAACCACGCCTGCACAGGTATCGCGGGTCATCAGTGACAGTGCTTCTGCGCATTCTGTGGTCATCAAGCGGATAGCCGAGCGCGGGGAGAATATCCAGGTCTGGATAGAACCTGTGGTGTTTAATGACCTGCTGAACTGGCTCAATACGCTGAATGAAAAGTTTGCGCTGCGGGTGACACAAATTGATGTCAGTGCGGGTGAGAAGCCAGGGATGGTGAATGTGCAGCGACTGGAGTTGATAAGAGGATAAGTGTTTCGGTAAATTCCTTACCTGTGAAATTCAGTCCGAAAGGTGAGTGTATAATCTTCTTATCCACTCACCGAGTTAAATATTTTTGCAATAAGAAATATCCCATTCCCGCCATCACTGAATGTTCTGCAAAACGACAGATACGAGTTCTCTCCTGAAACAGCCTAGCGTCCTGTAAATATGCTTACGTGTGGCAATACATCATGATTATTAATAGATGCAATAAATCATTAGGTGGCAATTGATAGGTCAAAACATATAGGATAATTCTTGTGTGATCTGTATTTTGTGTAGCCTGGAAATTACTAAAATTCCTGGATACAATCAGAAGGGAAATTTTAAATAAGTATAATAATTTCCACAGAAACTATCCGTCGGTTTGAAACAATGTCTGCTCAGGTATATCTACTGAGGGATGGTGCTGGCTATAATGCTGGTTAAAATAAACACACTAAATAATCAAGACATGTATTTTAATCGACAACAATAATTGCCGTCGGGATTATTTACGCGATTTAAATAACATCGTTTAAATGTGATTGAAATCACAAATATGACCGCAAAGAGGGGGCTGTAGATATAAATAAGAAGTACATGAGTGAATTTTAAATAGGGAAATAGTTTCTCGGTAAACAATTTATTGGTAATAAATCGCGTGCGTTCTGGTGTAAGGCAGGTTGCAGATGTTGCTACGTATAAAGTTCATAGGGGAGCATTATAATCAAGTAGTTAATAGTAATAATGAAAATAATTTCTCAGGGAATTAGTGACTCATGTGTTCCGGAGTAATCCAGAACGCATGGTGTTTTACGTCTTTTTAAACCATGTGGGTTAAGCAAAAAGAGTTACGCATAATTTTCTGAGAAATTAACTCTACATTCTAAAACGGCCAGTTTTCTGAAATTACCAGAAGACCGAATACATTTATGCCTGAAGAATGGAATAGAAGAAACGAGGCGGAAATAGCTTAATTTATCCCTGCGGAAATAATTTCTGCTGAAATTGTTCGCGACTATTAAAAAGTTAAACCGTCTGAACGAATTTTATCCAATTACAAACAAGTATTACTTCCAGTGTATTGGTAGCTGTTAAGCCAAGGGCGGTAGCGTACCTGAAGAGATTAGGATCACATCATCAAATGGCAAGAAGTGGATTTGAAGTCCAGAAAGTCACCGTAGAGGCATTATTTCTACGAGAAATACGAACACGCTTTGGTAAGTTTCGTCTGGGATATCTGTGGGCGATTCTCGAACCCTCCGCGCATTTGCTGATACTGTTGGGCATTTTTGGTTACATTATGCACCGCACGATGCCAGATATCTCGTTCCCGGTGTTTTTACTTAATGGTCTGATTCCCTTTTTTATCTTTAGCAGTATCAGCAATCGTTCTGTAGGTGCTATTGAAGCGAACCAGGGGCTGTTTAATTATCGACCAGTAAAACCCATCGATACGATCATTGCACGTGCACTGCTTGAGACACTGATTTACGTTGCTGTTTATATATTGCTCATGCTTATCGTCTGGATGGCAGGTGAATATTTCGAGATAACAAATTTTTTACAACTTGTCGGCACCTGGAGTCTGCTGATCATATTTTCATGCAGCATTGGCTTAATATTCATGGTCGTTGGTAAAACCTTCCCCGAAATGCAAAAGGTTCTGCCGATACTTCTTAAGCCTCTTTATTTCATCTCCTGCATTATGTTCCCTCTGCACTCAATTCCTAAGCAATACTGGTCATATCTGCTCTGGAACCCATTAGTGCATGTCGTGGAGTTAAGCCGCGAGGCAGTTATGCCTGGCTATATCAGCGAAGGCGTGAGTCTGAACTACCTGGCAATGTTCACATTGATAACTCTGTTCATTGGTCTGGCATTATACCGAACTCGTGAGGAGGCAATGCTGACATCATGATTAAGATTGAGAATTTGACGAAGTCATATCGCACGCCAACGGGGCGACACTATGTGTTTAAGGATTTAAACATCGAAATCCCTTCGGGAAAAAGCGTTGCCTTTATTGGTCGTAATGGTGCAGGTAAATCAACGTTACTGAGAATGATTGGCGGCATTGACCGCCCCGATAGTGGAAAGATCATCACCAATAAAACGATATCATGGCCAGTCGGCCTCGCAGGTGGATTTCAGGGAAGTTTAACCGGACGCGAAAACGTAAAATTTGTTGCGCGTTTATATGCGAAGCAAGAAGAATTGAAAGAGAAAATAGAGTTTGTTGAAGAATTTGCCGAACTCGGCAAGTATTTTGATATGCCGATTAAAACTTACTCATCTGGTATGCGATCGCGTTTAGGCTTTGGTTTAAGCATGGCATTTAAGTTTGATTATTATATCGTCGATGAAGTAACAGCGGTCGGTGATGCCAGGTTTAAAGAGAAGTGCGCTCAATTGTTTAAAGAAAGGCATAAAGAGTCTAGCTTTTTGATGGTTTCACATAGCTTGAATTTATTGAAAGAGTTTTGTGATGTGGCGATTGTTTTTAAAGACGATAATAGGGTTAGTTTTCATGAGGATGTTCAGGAGGGGATGGAGGAGTATAGAAAAGAAAGAAATAAACACTGATATTTTATTTTGAGGTGATAATGAATATATTGGTAACAGGTGGGGCAGGCTATATTGGCTCACATACGACTTTATGTCTATTAAATAAAGGGCATAATGTTGTAATAATTGATGATTTTAGTAATTCATCCAAAGAGTCCATTGTAAGAGTTGAAGCTATCACTAAAAAAAAAGTTATATTGTATGAGTTAAATATAAATGATGAAGACAGAGTTTCTGAAATAATAAAAAAACATAAGATTGAATGTATAATGCATTTCGCCGGAGCGAAATCTGTTGCTGAATCATTAAAAAAACCAGATTTTTATTATGCTAATAATGTGTCTGGGACATTACATCTAATTAATCTTGCCATCAATAATAACGTTGCTAACTTTATTTTTAGTTCTTCTGCAACAGTTTACGGTAATGTTAATATAATACCTATTACTGAAAATTGCGCTATAGGTGGTACTTTAAATCCTTACGGTACATCGAAATATATATCAGAGTTAATGATTATGGATATTGCAAAAACATATCGCAATATAAATTTCATTTGCCTGAGGTATTTTAATCCAATAGGTGCTCATGAATCAGGAATGATTGGAGAAAGCCCATCTGATATACCGAGTAATTTAGTTCCTTATATAACACAAGTTGCAATTGGTAAGCTAGAAAAGCTTATGGTTTTTGGGGGAGACTATCCTACAAAAGATGGTACAGGTGTGCGAGATTATATACATGTAATGGATTTAGCAGAGGGACATGAAGCCGCTCTATCATATATTACTAAAAACCATCAAACTAATTATCATGCATTCAATTTAGGGACGGGTAAAGGGTATTCTGTTTTAGAACTAATCTCTTGCTTTGAAAAGGTATCAGGCATAACTATTCCTTATGAAATCGCGGAAAGGAGAGAGGGGGATATTGCCGAGTCTTGGTCATCTCCGTTGAAAGCCAATAAATATTTAAAATGGCAAGCTAAACGAAGTTTAGATCAAATGTTAGCTGATGCATGGCAATGGCAATTGAAAAACCCCAATGGTTATAATGATAGATAATATTCATTATTAAAATTGCATAATGTATTAAGCAGAGGAAGTTGATGAACAAAATAATTATAGTTGGGCACCCTAATTCAAATTTTGATATTGTCGAGAAAAAATTCCTTCAATATGGGATGGAGATTCCTAGTGCATCAAAACGAGAACGCTTAACTCCGCAAGATATAACCAACATTATTTGTAAAGCATATAATGTTCCCAAGATCAGTGAAGTTACCAATATATCTGGATTCTCTCCTTTAAATGTCTCCGGTGTCTGGCATGGTATGGCACTAGACTTATTTCTTAATAATTTAGAGCGACAATTTTGGGGATGGTCAGATCCGTATGCTATTTATACTTTAGACTACTGGGCATCACTTGATGAAAACCTAACTTTCATTCTGGTTTATGATCATCCAAGGTCTGTCCTAGAGCAAGCAGCTAATAGCCGAGAGTCATTTGTTAATAACACGGTAGAGCATTTAATTGATAACTGGATAGCTTATAATACGGCATTGCTTGATTTTTACTCTAATAACCGGAAGCGCTGCCTGTTAATCAGCTCGGGGCAAATTAAAAAAAACACAAAAAATCTTGTAGAGAAATTACAGTCAGTACTAAAGATACCGCTAAATATATGCTCTTTTCAAGAATGTATAAATACAAGCATTTATTCTTGTAGCGAACAATCATCCGCATCACCTTTATTAATAGATGAAGAGGCAAAACAAGAAGTTATGGCCCTTTCTGGTATTGATATTAAAATAGGTGATAAATGCTTCAATGACAATGTTGCTGAAGATTATTTATTAAAAATCGTACTCACTCAATATCCTGAGAGTCAATGCCTCTACAGTAAACTTCAATCAGAAGCAAATATCCCTGCACTTTCAGGTAATGATAAAAAATTTAATCCTAATATTATTTGGGCTAGTTTAGTTCAACAAAGATTGGTTACAATAGAAATCATTTCAAAACTACATCAACTTTATAAAAATTCTCTTATTGACTATAAAGCTAACCTTACTCAACAAGCAGAGGAGCATTATCTACTTTCATCACAATTAAATCAGATGAAAGAAAAGCTTGAATATTATAATGTACGAAAAAAAGAATTATATGCAAAAAACAGGAAGTTAAAAAAGAAACTAAAAAAACAAGTTTCTTTTATTAGCAAAAAAGAAAAAGAGTTACTATTTATTGAACGTGAACTCCATAATTTGAAAGAAGAAGTTGAACATAATCAAAAGATTAAAGAGAAAGATGATTTTGATGTTAAAGAATTAAAAAAACATATAGATGTTCTTAATAATCAATTGGTGAAAGAAAAATCTAATCAAGATCAACAAAAACAAAATTTAGATAGAATTACTAAAGAAAAAGACTTGATGCTAACTCAGTTACATCTAGTTCAGGAAAAACTAGAACAATATTATTTGGAAAATCAAAAACTGAAACAACATCAATTACCAGAACTATATGGGGCAGCAAAGCGAATTAAAGAAGGGCTGGAATATCGTCTCGGCGCTATCATGATTCAACATTCTAAATCTTTATTTGGTGTAATTAGTATGCCAAAAGCCATAGTAAAAGAGCGAAAAATATGGCATAAGCAGTATACTGCTGAAAAACAAAGTAATCTTCCAGCACTGTGTATGTACCGTGATGCCCATGAAGCGGATAGAGTTAAGCAGCATTTATCTTATATGTTGGGGAAAATACTAGTACAGAAAAAAGGATCATTTTTTGGATTCATTACTCTTCCATTTTCTATATACAGAACTGTTCGTCAATTTAAGAAAATCAAAAAGGATAAGGTTATAAAGTAAAATGTAGAAATTATTATGCATAATGATTTTTATTATGCTAATTTAGTAACGCATAATATTATAGATATAGCTATTAATCAGTTAAAATGATTGCTTAAGTTCACGGCAATAGAAAGTATCAATTAAATTAATGATAAGATATAAAAGGAAGGATGTTGTTTTGTTCATAATATTAATTATAGCAAAATATTGTAAGTGCAAAAGATAATCTTAAATTTACGCTGCTGAGTATGACAGTTTTTTAATGTATGCCATTGCAAATGGTACTATTTGATCTACTCATATGTTTCAACTCTTTTAAAATAATATACATTTTATGAATTTACCAATCATATCGGAAAACATAACAATAACTTAATAACTAAAAAAATTGCAATAGATATGCTGAAATTAAGGTGGTTATAAAAATATGAGTATTTTAAACGAAGCAATTAAATTGTATAAGAATGGTGAATATCATAAATCATTGCTATTATTTGAAAAAGCAAGCGAAATATATGATGCTAGTTGGGTTAAGGCAAATATAATTTTATGTAAAAAAGCATTGCAAGATTTGGGTGATGTTCACACTATCTCAGCACAAAAAAATATAGAGTGGGACCCTGCAACACAGATCATGTATTCAAATTCTAATATTAAAAAATTGAGTGAAAAGGAGATTAGTGAATTAATAAAAAAATATAATAAAGCAACTTTAAGAAAGTCAGAAACAGCAGAAACGAAAACTATAAATCCTATTCCTTCTGATTGGCCAAAAGATTTAAATTTATCCAAATTGCCAGAGAGTACTAATGATTTTAAATGGCTTGCCAATAAAAAATTAGTGAAAGATGGGAGGCGTAAGAATAAAAACATTGATGGTCTCAGTATCGTCGTACCAACCTTCAATCGTTCAAAAATATTGGAAATAACGTTAGCATGTCTTTGTAACCAAAAAACAAAATTTAATTATGAAGTAATTGTTGCCGACGATGGAAGTAAAGAAAATATAGAACAAGTGATTAGAAAGTTTGAGCAGCTAATTGATATTAAGTATGTACGCCAGAAGGATAATGGCTATCAATTATGTGCAGTAAGAAATTTAGGACTTAGAACCGCACGATACAACTTCGTTGCTATACTTGATTGCGATATGGCTCCAAATCCTCTTTGGGTACAATCTTATATGGAGTTACTTGAATTAGATGATGATGTGGCTCTGATCGGTCCAAGAAAATACATTGACACTACCGAATATAATTATTTAGAGTTCCTTGAAGACGAAAGCTTGCTTGAGAAACTACCCGAAATTATTACAAATAACCAAGTTGCGGGAAAAATTGAACGAAGCAAATCAGTTGATTGGCGGTTAGAACATTTTGAGAAAACAGATAACTTAAGGCTCTGTAATACTCCATTTCGATATTTCAGCGGTGGTAATGTGGCATTTGCAAAAAAATGGCTTGAGCGTGCAAGTTGGTTTGATGAGGAATTCACACACTGGGGAGGGGAGGATAACGAGTTTGGATACCGTCTGTACAGGGAAGGATGTTATTTTCGTTCTGTAGATGGTGCAATGGCATATCATCAGGAACCGCCAGGTAAAGAAAATGAAACAGACCGAGAAACTGGAAAATCTATCACTATTCAATTAATACAAGAAAAAGTTCCATATTATTATAGAAAAATAGACAAAATTGAAAATTCAACACTCAAGAAGGTTCCTTTAGTATCAATTTATATTCCAGCCTATAACTGTGCAGACCATATTGTACGTTGTGTCGATAGTGCATTGAATCAAACAATCACTGACCTGGAAGTATGCATTTGTAATGACGGTTCTACGGATAACACGTTAAAAATTCTAGAAGAATATTATGGAAATCACCCGCGAGTACGTTTTATTACACAAAAAAATAAAGGTATTGGAGCTGCTTCCAATGCAGCGGTAAAATTGTGTCGTGGTTTTTATATTGGTCAACTTGACTCCGATGATTACCTGGAACCTGATGCTGTGGAACTTTGTTTAAATGAGTTTAAAAGAGATCTATCCTTGGCATGTGTTTACACAACGAACAGAAATGTTGATAGTCAAGGAAAGTTGATTGAAAATGGTTATAACTGGCCAGAATTCTCGCGAGAGAAACTTACCACGGCAATGATTTGTCATCATTTTAGAATGTTTACGGCCAGGGCATGGAATTTAACGGATGGATTTAATGAACAGATTAGCAATGCTGTTGATTATGATATTTATCTAAAACTTAGCGAGGTAGGTCCATTCAAACATATAAATAAAATATGCTATAACAGGGTATTGCATGGAGATAATACATCTATAAAAAAAATAGGCGTGCAGAAAAATAATCACTTTAAAGTGATAAATGAATCTTTGGCTCGTCAAGGTATAAAATCATATTGTTTTAAGCCTGTAAATAGTGATGATTCAAGCAGGAAATATTCAATTGTGAAAGTTAGCATGGCGGATAAGTTTGAATGAAAAATATAGGCGTTATAGGCTGCTTACCTGAACTTCCTGTCGATTTTCCACTTTTAATTCCAGAAAATTCTGGGAACATGATTCACGCTGAAGCACCATTAAGGATGTTTTCAAGGGCAGTACATTACAAAGATAGTAGTTTTATTTTATCAGGAGAAACAAATTTTAAAGATTTTGTAAATAAAACATGTTCTCATTTGATTATTACCCTTGCTAACTCTCTTTCATTAGAAGAACCAAGTCCAGATAAATATAAAAGGCTTCTTGACTCTCTTAAGCAGTATGATGTGCCTATTATTGTTTTTGGACTTGGTATTCAATCAAGTGTTCGAGATATAAATAAAGCAGAGCTTTGTAAGGAGGCTATTGAGTTACTGGATTTTTTGTCTTTCAAATCAATGTATCTGGGCGTAAGAGGTGAGTTTACAAAGCAAGTAATAGAAAAGTGCACCAATATAAAAAATGTGTTTGTTACTGGTTGTCCATCTTTATTTTCTGATCCAATAGCATTACGTGCTCTTTATGAAAAATATTCTAAAAGAGATTTTAATGTGGCATCTATAAATGTGACAAATTTGTCACGAGCATCAGAGAGACAACTTTTTGAAAGAGCAGTGCTAAGCAATGCATTTTTTATTGAGCCAGTAAATAAACGTACTCATCAATATTATATTGATCTCATTAAAGAGAAAGAAGACCTTGAGATACCATACTACTTTAAATCAATGATTAATAATGATGAATTTTTACTTAATAAAGAACAATTAAATATGTATATAAAAACAAGATATAGGTTATTTAGAAATACGAAAGCGTGGTATGAATTCAATCGAGAATGTGTAGATTATACATTCGGAACTAGATTTCACGTGAATATGGCCTCTGTTCTTAGTGGTGTTCCTGCATTATGGTTAACTCACGATGCTAGAACGCAAGAATTGACTGAGTTTTTTAATCTGCCCAGCATTGACTTAGAGGATATTTATTCCATGTCATTAAGTCAAATTAAGTCATATATGAATTATGACAGATTTTTTAAGAATATAAACAAATTATTTGATAATTTTAACGAATATCTTGAAGTCAATGGGTTGCCCAAAATTAAAACATTTGAAGAAGTTTAATGTAAGCCATAAAATTTTATGATCTTTACCTTGGTAAAATTGACTTAATTTATTCTATTATTTGCCCTTATCATAAATTTTCGCTTGGTATTAATGTCAGTAAAGACAATATAAATAATATAAATTGTGAGTTAATTGTGAAAATTACAATCTCAGGTGTTGGTTATGTTGGCATGTCAATTGCAACATTGCTTTCACAAAAACACGATATTATTGCTCTGGATATAGATCTTGAGAAAGTTCAGTTAATTAATAAAAGGCTATCACCAATATGTGATCCTGAAATACAAGATTTTTTATCAAATAGAAAGTTGAATCTATATGCTACAACAGAAAAATATGAAGCTTATAGAGATGCTGATTATGTTATTATTTCGACACCAACCAATTATGACCCTATTAATAATAACTTCGATACACACTCTGTCAAATCAGTGGCATGTGACGTACTAAGTATAAATCCTGATGCAACTATCATAATCAAATCTACAGTCCCCGTCGGCTTTACTGAACGACTAAAACGCGATCTAAACACGAATAACATTATCTTTTCCCCTGAATTTTTACGTGAAGGTAAGGCTCTTTATGACAATCTATATCCATCTCGCATAGTTGTCGGAGAGCGTAGTGAACGAGCAAGAAAGTTCGCAGAGCTTCTCTGTGAAGGCGCTATAAAAAAAGATATTCCAATATTGTTAACGGATAGCACTGAAGCTGAAGCCATTAAACTTTTTGCAAATACTTATCTTGCAATGCGGATAGCTTATTTTAATGAGCTGGATACTTATGCTGCAGTTCATGGCTTAGATACAAAACAAATCATAGAGGGCGTTGGTTTAGATCCCAGAATTGGTCAACATTATAATAATCCTTCTTTTGGCTATGGAGGTTATTGTCTACCAAAGGACACTAAACAATTACTTGCAAATTATCGTGATGTTCCGCAGAACTTAATCCAGGCAATTGTCGATGCCAATACTACTCGAAAAGACTTTGTTGCGGAGGATATATTAAGTCGTAAACCAAAAGTTGTAGGAATCTATCGCCTCATAATGAAAGCAGGTAGTGATAACTTTAGAGCAAGTAGTATTCAAGGTGTAATGAAACGACTCAAAGCCAAAGGAATTGAGATAGTTGTGTATGAACCTGTACTAAAAGAATCGTATTTCTTTGGTTCTTATGTTGAGCGCGACATTAATGCGTTTAAAGAACGTGTTGATGTTATAGTAGCAAACCGTCGCACACAAGAATTAGAAGATGTAGGCGAGAAAATTTATACCCGTGATTTATTTGGTGTCGATTCTTAATTATGTTCAGGAATTTAAAATTCTTATGGCACTTAAAAAATAAACGATATGTTTTTGCCTTAGCAGCAATACACGATGACTGCCAGTTTTGGCAGTCAAAACGTATCTTAGCAATGTATGATCTTAATATGTATTGGTCATTGCGTAATATCAACGATACACCGCCAGAATGGCGGTGTAAGTTAGCAGTTAAAGTGGCTAAAGTTGCTTGTGGTGACATAAGTCTAACTCCGGATTTATTAGCGAAATTTAAAAATGAATTCGCGGAAATATATCAAAGAGTTGAGTTGGCAAAAAACTTAGCATCATACTCTCCTGCGTTTTCTTTATCATTGTTAGATGATGTGGATAATTATCCTTTAGATTTATATGCAGCTCTTCAATTAAGAGTTGGCTTATCTAAAAGAGCCATATCAACACTTGCTCAGATTGATTACAGTAGTATTGTTTCTTCTCCTGATATATTACTCTTGCAAAATAATGCTTTTAGAGAAACACCAAAAATATCTTTAAATAGACTTAACGCATACTATACTCATTTTGGTTTATCTCCGGTCGCGCTTGCAGACATTGCATCCCCCTTATCGCCTTGTAATGTTATTACATCGATTCCTTCTTCTACCCATACAGGCCCTTTGATTTCTATTTTAATGACAACATACAATACTGGCAGACGGGTGGAGAATGCAGTAATATCATTGCTTAATCAAACATACCGTTCATTTGAACTAATTATTGTTGATGATGCCAGCACTGATGATACGCTATTTCGTCTTCAGAGATTAGCACTCAAAGATACTCGAATAAAAATTATTAGCCTGCCACAAAATGTTGGAACATATGCTGCAAAACGAATAGGTTTAATACATGCAAAGGGAGAGTTTGTGACATGCCATGACTCAGATGACTGGTCCCATCCTGAAAAATTATTTAGACAGATATCACCTTTATTGTTAAACCCTAAACTAATTTGTTCGATCTCTGATTGGGTAAGGTTGCAAGATAATGGGATTTTTTATGCGCGTGCGGTCTATCCGCTAAAAAGACTGAATCCTTCTTCTCTGCTGTTTAGAAGAGCGGATGTATTGCAAAAAGCGGGCGTTTGGGACTGTGTTAAAACGGGTGCTGATAGTGAATTCATTGCTCGACTTAAGCTAATTTTTGGTGCTTCCTCTATACATCGTATTAAATTGCCTTTGACACTAGGAAGCCATCGTACCGACTCGTTAATGAATTCATCTACAACAGGATATACATCTCAGGGAATTTCACTGGATCGCCAAAAGTATTGGGATTCCTGGTCGCGATGGCACATTCAGGCGTTAAGAAATAAAGAAAGTCTTTATATCGGAAATTCTGATTTTACCAATAAAAATCGACCATTTTCTGCACCTGACTCAATATTAGTTGAAACTAATGCCATCAAAGCTGCATTACGAAGTGCTCATGTTAACTTTACCAGTATATAACTTATTTGGAAATGTATAACCTATTCTATTTATTTTAATGTTTTTTTGTGTTTTCCAATTATAGCATATTGATTTTTATTTGATGGATGGGTACTAATGAATGATTATTTTAATGCCATTCATTGTAATGTTTTTTTTGATAGCATAATACAATCTTTTTTATCATTTTTTATCTTGTTAAAAAACATCTCCCCATAATAAACCCCATTAACCTGCGTCTTCACCAATAAATACCCCCGAAACTTCTTAAACAGTTTCATATCCGGTTTAAAATCGGCCTGCCAGAATTGGTGCAAATGCCCTTGATACGTCAATCCCTTGATGTCGTACAGGGCATTGCCCATCACTTTGAGTGGTTTGTTATGAATCAGCGCAGAGATCCCCGCCGTACTGTTAATCGTTACCACCGCTTTTGCGTGGCGTAATAATTCCGGCATCGGGAGATCGTGCACGTATATGACTCGCTCACCTAAGCCATATTCCTTACTCAACCGTTTAATTAATGGTCGATAGAGTCTGTGACCACGATCCATCGGATGATGTTTGATCACCAAAAAACTCTCTTTCGGCGCTTTACGCGAAAATGAGTACATGACTTCATTAATATAGTCACGCACATCGTTATAATTGCTGTGGTTACGAATCTGGCTATCGTTATATACCTGCAAAACGGCAAGATAATAACGTTGATCCAGCTCATTCATTAACCTCGGCAATACCTTACGCTGTGTTACCTTGTAAAGTTGCTTGCGCCAGTATGCGCGAACCCAGCAACGAGCCTCATACCAGGGGGAAAACGATTTGTGGTGGCGGTAGCGAGGGAACTCATGACGGTAATGCCAGCCCATCAGGTAATACCACATCGCATGGCCAATACGTTTCATCGTTGAAGGTTTTAAGTTCTCAACGTGCGGCGCAGGCATATCTGGTAACTTACGATAAAAATCCGGATCGCGCGGTAGCGATGAATATGCGTTCACTCCGCCTTCTTCAACGGTAATAAATTGCGGGCGTAAATATCCTTCTTCAAATGCCAGAAAGCGGATCCCTTTCGACTTTGCCCAGCGTTTTGCTTCTTTGTGCAATGGGCGGCAGTCACCAAAACAGAGAATGGTATCAAAGTCATATTGTCGGTGGAGATCTCGCAACCAACCAGGAAACTCTTTCGGCGTTTGGTAGTAAGCCAGGTATTGTCGATGGCGGCAGTAAAAACGATCACCACCGTTGAAGACAACATTCACAGCGCTACGGCCTAATGACTCTAACCATTCGGCGACGTCATTGAAAAAAGGTCCCATCGGTCCCTGCAAAAGCAGATATTTTTTACCCGATAATAAAATGGTTAGTGCGTTGTCTTGCATAAATAATTTGCGTAATAGTCAACTATGAAATTGTTTAGCCGAATCTGACTTTGCAGAACATAATTAATTTGCGGTAATAGCGTATTACTCGCCCCGCTTTTTTTCGGGTAATAAACATCGGCTTGCGCGGTGTCTGAATCAAATATTCCGCAGCTTCCTCAACCGTAATAGGTTGTAGCCGTGTTGGGTGAATGTATGTTGGGTAAACAATCAACGCCTGATAGATCAAGTCTGCTAACGTTAATTCTCGCTCGCGGCGAGGGCAGTGATGTTCATCAATGGTTAAACCCCAACCGGCATAGAAGGGCAGGCCGTAACAATGAACTTGCTTGCCATGTAATAACGCTTCAAACCCCGACAGCGACGTCATGGTATGCACTTCATCTGCGCGCTGAATGCATTGAATAATATCTGCGTCCAGTGCCTGATAATCGGCAAGTTCAGCAATCATTTCTGCCGGGATATCGCCCTTGCGATTTCCCACCAGTACATCCGGGTGCGGTTTATAAATGATGTAGGCGTGCGGGTTACGTTCACGTACGGTGCACAATAACTCAAGGTTGCTCTTAATCGAGACGGAGCCTGTTTTAATAGAGGCATCGTCCTCTACCTGCCCCGGCACCAGGATAACTTTTTTACCTTTGGCTTCGGCTGGCAGAGAGAAATCGGCTCCCAGGTTGTATTTGCTCAGTTTGCTTTCAACCAGTCGCTGGCGTAATTTTTCAGCTCGCATCTGCTGTGTCAGCGTTAGCTGGCTATGATTAAGCAGCTCCTCCAGGTCGCTGGGGCGCGTGGCGTCATAGTAAATCCCGCGTTTATCCAGTACCAACGATAGCGGCGGCAACAGGTCAGAGCCAAGTCCGGATGAACGCAGAAAACCATCTTCCATTCGCCATAACGGCAGTGATTTTCGCTGCGCTTCGGCCTGCCATTGCTGCTCTCCCTTTACACCCCATACCACGCAAGCGGTGGCCGCAGTACAGCGACGTGAATAACTCAGTCTGTTTGTCGCCGTTCGCAGAAAAGGTTTCAGGATCGCCGACTTCCACAGCGTTAAGCCCGGCGCCCATAAATAGCCATTACGCTGTTGCTGATGGTGGCGCTGTAATTGTAGCCATTGCAGCACGGTAAACAGATCGCTCGCGGCCCCCGTTTGCGGGTCGATATAGCGACAGTAACGCAGGTATGCTGCGGCAAAAAGTTCTTCCCGCGTGGCAGAACCGCGTCGGGCAGATAACAAAGCGGATTGTGGATGACGATCGTCGGTTAAGCCCCAGCCTGCATACCAGGGCTGACCGAAACATGTCACTGATTTTCCTGCCAGCAAGGCTTCAAAGCCGTACTGGGAGGTCACGACGTAAACCCGGGAAACGTGCCGCAACAGCGATTGCGGGCTGACATTCTCGGCAATCAAACGTACTCGTTGCGTGGCGCGCAGGTCAGCGAAATAACCTGTTTTCTTTCCTTCCAGTACATCCGGATGCACCTTCACCCAAATTTCGGCTTGAGGATTTTCCGCCATTGCGGCTTCCAGCATGGCGGTAAACTCATGCGGGCCAGCATTGCCATACGTCACGGACATATCATTAAATGTCTGATCGACAACCAGAACGATGTCTGCACGTTCCGGCTCATCAGCCACAAACGCAGGCGCCAGGTTATATTTCGACAAATCCCCGGTCACGATGGTGTGCATCGCTTCTCTGGCCTGATCTGCCAATGCCGCATTTCCGGCTTTATCCTGTACCAGTTTCTCCAGCGCTGAAGGCTTGCTGGCATCGTAGTAAATGCCGCAATCGTCCACCACCAGGGAGAGCGGTGGCACACCATTAACGCCAAGATCCAGCGAGCGCACAAATCCATCTTCCAGACGAATGATGGGTTTTCCCGCTGCTTTGGCGATGGTGACTGGTTTCGCCGCGCTGGGGCGATGTCCCCACACGGCGATAGCATCGACGTTTCGCGGAACAGGGCGCAGCAGAGAAAGTTTCTGGCACGGCTGCGCCAGAAATTTCTCCAGATGCGGAATACGCCAGATGCCAGGCGAGTAAATGCCAATCATGCGTTTTCAGCCAGTTCCTGTGCCATCAGGGCGCGCACTTTTTCAAGGCATGCCGGGGTGTCGACGCCCGGCCCGGTTGCGGCAACCTCAAATGTGCGAATGTTGATCCCCGCGTTCATCAACCGTAGCTGCTCCAGTGACTCCGCCTGCTCCGGCATGGACTCCGGTAACTGACTGTAGTTTTGCAGCACATCGCGACGATAAGCGTAAATACCAACGTGTTTCAGGTAGCGCGCTTTTTCAGCATTGCGCGGATAGGGAATCGGCGAACGGCTGAAATAAAGTGCATCATGGCGGGTATTTACCACCACTTTTACCGTGCTTGGCTCTGTCGCTTCTTCGGCAGAAATCGCGTGGCATAGCGTTGCCACTGGCAATGCGGGATCATCACGCATTCCTTGTAGCAACGTTTCTACATCCCGCGGGCGAATCATTGGTTCATCGCCCTGCAGGTTAATGTAGATATCTGCTTCCACCGTATGCATCACCTCGACCAGCCGATCGGTGCCGGAGTCATGATCGTTGCGCGTCATGATGGCTTTCCCGCCGAACGCCTGCACGGCCTGTTCAACGCGCGGGTCGTCTGTTGCCACCCAAACTTCCGCAACGCCCGCCACCTGTAACGCACGCTCGTAAACATGCTGGATCATCGGTTTACCAACAATATCGAGCAGTGGCTTACCCGGCAGGCGCGAGGAGCCATAGCGAGCCGGAATGACAATAACTGCTTTGCTCATCTCAACTCCTTACAAAGACAGAATCACTTTTGCACCCACCGCCAGCTGATAGAGGATGGTGGAAATACCACGGGTAACTTCAATGTTTTTCGATTCATATTTCGGCAGAACCATAATTTCATCGCCCGGCTTGAGTGAATCCACATCTTCCGCGTTGACCGCAGCACCGTTCTGACGAATGACGATAATTCTGGCGTTACCCGATTTCTGCGTCAGGCCACCGCATTTCTCGATGTAATCCTCGGTGGTCATACCCTTCTGCCAACTCACCGCGTTCGGGAACAGCACCTCGCCGTGAACCATAACCAGCGACGTTTTCTCCGGAATATTGATGACGTCGCCATCTTCCAGCAGAACAGAATCAATATTGGACTCGTTGAGGATCACTTCACCTTTCGGAACCACGGTGCGTGCTTTCGCCACAAAGCGGCTGATCAGTTGTGCTTCCTGCATACGCAGGCTGGCTTCTTCTTTGGTGGAGGACTGGGCAGAAAGTGACGCTTCCTCCAGCTTTTGCAGCGAGAGATTCAGCATCTCTTTCTGCCGCTGGGCCACTGATGGGCGATAAAGCTGAACCGCGTTCATCTGCGACATGCTGTTCGGACGGACTTTTTCCAGAACCGCACGCATGGTGGAGCCATAAGGCAGCACCATGGCATGTTCACCGGAGTGCGCGCCTTCAACCCGCACCTGAATGGTGCCGGCATAGCGGTCAGTGCTGACGATTAAGGTATCGCCGTTCTGCAACATACGGCCTGGCGCAGAGCTTATCGGGTAATATTCGCTACGTTTTTGCAGCCCCTGTTTACGCATAATCGTAATGTGCGTCGCACCAGGCTTAGGGCGCGCCCAGCTCAACGCTTCTGTTACAGGAATGCTGCTTTCGCGGAACTCAAAGTCGTAGCTGTTAAAGACATCGCCCTGAACGCTGAAAGTATGCTGACGCGGCCCAACGATGATGGTGTCACCATCGGCGAACTGCGAAAGCCCCAGTTTACCGTTCAGCAGGAAGTCATACAGGTTGACGTTGGAGCGCACGCGGTTGCCGCGCTTGACCACAATATCAACGTAACTTCCGCGCTCTGGATCAACGCCGCCAGCCTTGATCAGATAATTGAGTAACGAATCAGACGTCACACCGCCATACAGACCTGGATTACGCACAAAGCCGGTCACGTACACTTTTACTGGCTGCGCCTGTAATAAGGAGGCGTAGACGTTGACGTTGGACTGGTACACTTCCTTCACTTTGGATGTGACCAGAGTGTTCAACTGACTATTGCTTACCCCGGCAACTTTCACCGGACCGACGTTCGGCAGGAAAATATTACCTTTGGGATCAATCTGTAACGCACCATCAAAGGTGAACGCCCCCCACAAGCGAACCTGAATGCTATCGCCCGGGTTCAGAATATAGTCAGGGTTGAATCCTACCGTCGCACCGCTATCCGCGCTGGTGCCATTAAATAGTTGGGCACCAAACATACGGCTCATCACCACCGGCGGCGCTGGCGGTGGGGTATTGTCGAAGCCGCTCATGTTTTGCGTATCCGACTTTTGTCCGCTCAGAATACCGGGCAGTGGCGCTGCTCCTGTCAGGTTTGGGTCAGCGTTAATATCAATGGCCGCGCTGGCCTGCGCCGCGTGACAGGCGGCAATCAGTAAAATTGATTTAAATAATTTCATCACAAACTCATTCAGCGACAGCGTTAATCTCGGTGATCTTCAATAACAGCCAGCAACAGTTTCAGGGTGCCGAACAGCAGGCAGCACACCAGTAACCAACAGGCGATCAAATAAGGGATGTTTGGAAAAGATGATTCCTGCGGCAACTGTGGCGAACTGATCACAGACAGCACCTTGAGCTTACGAGCCGCTTCTACACGGGTCTTTTCAATGGAGGTCAGGGTCAGTTTGTAGAGTTCGCTGTTGAACTCTACTTTTGATTTGATTTCTTCAAAATCCACCGCCATACGGTTTAATTTGTCACCTTGTGGCGCCGTGATTTTGCTTTTTTCTTCGTCGATTTGTGCCTGCAATGACTGAATCGCATTACGCGCACTTACCACTTGTGGCGCGTCTTCACGCAGATACGTCAGTAAGTTACGCAGGTCTGCTTCCATCTGGATCTTCTGACCCATCAGCGTATTGACTAACGTGCTCGCCGCCTCTGCCTGTGCCTGTGGATCCAGGACGTTGTTGCTATCCTGATAAGAGAGCAGCTCCGCTTTGCTGGCATCCAGACGCTGGCGTGCTTTTTCCATCTCGCTTTCTGCAAAGGCAAGCTGGTCACGCGCAATGCGATGTGACATCTCATTGATGAAGCGCTCTGACTCTTTCAGCACGGTCTGGTTAAACTTAAGCGCAAACTCCGGGCTAAAGCCCTGCGTCTGAATATTCAGCAATCCGGTTTTATCGTCATACGAAACGTTGATACGGTCCTTGTAGTACTTCAGGAAACCTTCTGCAGTTTCATCCTTGCTAAGATGATTAAGAAAATCGAGCCCGCTGTGGCTAAACGCTTCGCGAAAATTCAGTTGCTTATCTAACGCCGCCAGCATATCTGGAGAGTTGATGTACTCTTTCAGATACAGCGCATCTTCTGCGGAACTGGGGTTAGAGGCACCCAACAGCAGACCAAAATTTAAGCTGCCGCTGTTTAAATCATCTGAGCGTTTAATGGCAACTTTCGATTCGCTCATATAGCGAGGCTGGCTGAAGATAGCCAGATAGATCAGCAGCACTGCCATCGGTGCCAGAATGATGATTTTCGCCAGGTGTTTTTGGATATCTGCCAGGGAGATGGCAGACAAACGAGCACGCATCCAGGATACGGCAGACTTCACTTTTATCAACATGTAACGATTATCAGAGTTTCAGTGGGGCGCAAATTCAATGAGAGAGTTAACTCTCGCGCCCTGTTGCTTAATTAGTCGAAAATGCGCACAAGGCCAGTGACTTTGTTCGCCTTGTTGGTCACCAATAACGTCGAGACGCGGTGTTTTTGCATCTTTTCTTCCGCTTCGATGATCATGGTGTCTTCTGGTAACGTCAGCGGTTCACGCGTCATCATCTGCGCCGCCGTGGCGGATGTCAGAGAATCCTCTTTTTCCATAAAGCGACGCAGGTCACCGTCGGTGATAATGCCCGCCAGCTCGCCTTCTGCGTCTTCTACCATCACCATTCCCTGACAACCGCTGGTGATACGTTGAATCACGGTTTTAAATGGCGCATCCAGGTGAACCGAAGGGACATCATGCTGCATGACATCCGCAACGCGGGTCAGCAGGCGACGACCTAATGAACCGCCCGGGTGATAGCGCGCAAAATCATTCGGCATAAATTTGCGTTGGTGGATCATGGCAATCGCCAATGCATCGCCGATCGCCATGGTCAGCGTGGTCGACGTTGTTGGTGCAAGATTATTCGGGCAGGTTTCATTCGCCATGTGAAGTTCCAGCACGGCATCAGCATTTTTCGCCAGGGTAGAATTCCCATTATTGGTAATGGCGATAATCCGGTTGCCGAAATTCTTCAGTGACGGGACAAGCTTGAGGATTTCATCTGTTTCACCGCTGGCGGAAATAAGGATCAGAAGATCGTAGGGCGTAATCATGCCCAGATCGCCATGGAAAGCTTCTGCGGGATGAATAAAGAAACTCGGCGTACCTGTAGAGGCCAGCGTGGCAGACATTTTTCGACCAACATGCCCGGATTTACCCATCCCCGAAAGAATAACGTGTCCTTTACAATTAATGATCAATTCAAGAGCACGCTGGTACTGAGCGGAATCCAACTGTTTGGACAAGTTTTGTAATGCGGCACCTTGTTCTGCCAGAGTCTGGCAAATCGAAGTAATTAAATATGGATCGATAGTACTGCTCTGGTCATCAGGTAAATGTCTTTCAGACATATCAACTCCTTTGCTCGGAAATAATGCCATAGTCACAACAAACCCGAACCCACAATAAATTATTGATATTAAATCAATTAGTTATAACGAAGTCTTTTAATGAATATAAAACCATGGTCAGCCCATGCGCTTATGTAGGGCTTATCACCTTCTTATTAAGTCGCAATGTCTCGTGGAAGTGCGAAGATGCTGCAATATTACAGGCGAGAAGGGGGAACCAAATTTTGCCCACCTATTTAACACACCCCTACATTATGAACAAGGAATTTAGGATTTTTATCAATCCTTAAAATGTTTCGCGATTAACTATTGAGTCGAAAAACAATTTAGCGATTGATTGTTTGCTTGTAAAAAAAGAACGTATGTCACTGTTATCAATAAATAAAACACGTCAGTAATGGCGATGATATTTAGTGATTAACTATTTAAGTTGGACATAATAAACATGTTGACAATCCCCTGGTAAAGCAGAAGAAAATAATAAAATTCTTGCGGTGAATATTGATCAATATGATAGTTTTGCGCTTGACTATTTATGGCGATAAATATGTTTTTAAATCCAGGTCACATTTATCACTGCGTATATTTTCTATGGAAACTATTTTTAAATTAAAAAATAATGGCGGGGATTATCACGCGTTAACCAATGGCTGCGCGCACTGGTAAGGAAGTGCCTCACATTAAGGCACTTCCGACAACCAACGAGGCCACTTTAGATTCAGAGTGGTTTGTTAATCGCGTCATAAAGATGGTTCAAGGTTGTTAAGCGCTTTCTGTATATTTCTCTCAGGCAGGGTTTGTCACTGCCACAATGGCGTCGTTCAGCCAGCCACTGTGCCTGTGATTCTTTTAGTTCCCCGGCGGCACCCATTGCGTAAAGTCCATGGAGAAATTTGTATTTAACGCTCATCTCCACATCCATGTCATTCAGGGTACGCGATGCACAAATCGCTTTTTCATCCGCACTGCGGGACTGGCGATAGTCAAAACTGGCTGCCGTGACAGAGAAAACAGGCAACGTAATGATGAGAAATGCCGTAAGTATATTTTTCACTGGCTGACTCCTTCAGATCGAATAACTGGCCCTGGAGCCATGGTCAGGACTCTGTTTCTCGTCAACCTGAATCCTGTTGCTTCCCCGGTTTTTACTGACAGTTCACATTCGAAGTGAAACGTCGTCCAGTTAATACCCCTACGGTACTGGCCATTGCCTGTCAGTAGTGCAGGTGAAAGCAGCCTCTGCATATTATGTTTTCCCTGATCGAAAATAACCTTATCTACGTCGGGGTACTGCTTCTGCAGCTCTTTTAGTGCGAGCGGTCGGCAAATAAATTCGGCTACGCGTTGAGCTTCAGTCCAGTTGGTATCGACAAAATTACGGTCATTCTTCCCTTTTACCTCACGATTGATAACACTATTCAGATGTTCTACCTGGACAGAATTCAATGCGACGTTCGTTGCAAATGCAAATCCGGTATACATACAGGATATCGCAGTAATAACAACCAAATACTTACTAATCCGAAATACTCCATTACGCATAAGTACCTACTTTTACTGTGCAATTACAATGTCTATTTGAATATATGTGGTGAAAATAAATAATATGCTGCGCTGCGTCAATGTTTATGCGTAATCAAAGTATTCCTGAAGCAGTTTGCGGATGCAAAAAATGTAAAATTCCGATTTCCTGAAATAAAAGTACTAATAAATAAACTTTCTTTCTACGGTCTTTAACCTAATAGAAACTGGTTTGACTTTGAGCTGGGGGGCGAAAAGAGGAAATGCCAGAGAACGGTGAATATTCACGGTTTACTATAGTGATGGATTTTATATACAAACGAATTACTTTGATATTACATCGCAAAAACATTCAGGGCTGCTGCATGAGTATCATGAGGAGCGTTGTTATCTAATAAATAGGCATTTCGCACTTTGTACAATCTGGATTAGGGTATAAAAATAATTTAGTTACGTAATGAAAATATAATTAAGAACATATATAAATGCGTTTTTAATTAGTTGATATGTATGGGATTATTCTTGTTGTTTGATAGCTTTCTTACTGTTTTTTAAATTCAATTTATTGATCTGTATTGTTTTTTTTGAACTTAATATTAGCCTAGTATTCGGTTAGGGAAATATTGTTGTTAATTTGACTTTAACTGAATTACGTGAGGGAAATATGAGTGACAGCTTCCAGCGGGAGATCCCGAAGGCCCGTATTAATCTAAAATTAGATTTGCATACAGGGGGCGCAAGCAAAAAAATGGAATTACCCCTTAAGTTACTTATTACGGGTGATTTCAGTAATGGTCAGGAATCCGCGCCATTATCAGAGCGTAAAAAGGTTAATCTTAACAAAAATAACTTTGATGCAGTCCTTTTTGATTATTCCCCAAAAGTAAATCTTATCGTTAAAAATACACTTGCTGATGACGATAGCGAAGACAGCATCAACCTGACATTCCGCAGTATAAAGGATTTCTCCCCGGAACAAGTCTCCCGGCAAATACCGCAGCTGAAGGCCATGCTTTCCATGCGTAATTTACTTCGTGATTTAAAAGCAAATCTTCTGGATAACCAGGCTTTCCGCAAAGAACTGGAAAATATTCTGCTGGACCCGGCATTAAGCGCAGAACTCAGAGCCGAACTCTCAGCCCTGGCACCAAAACAGCCATAACGATTTAACGGATTAATAAGGAATATGTTGATGTCTGTAAATAATGAGAATGCCACTGGTGGCGAGAGTGTGGTCCTTGAACGTCCTGTTGCAAGTGGAGTTTATGCGTCTCTGTTTGAAAAAGTTAATCTGAGTCCAGTATCAGAGTTGAGTGCACAGGATATCTGGCAGGATGCACAGGCGATGTCCTGATGACATCCAACCTCGGTAGCGACCACCTGATGCAGTTGCTGAACGAACAGCCGGAAGCCACCGAGGCCGACCTGCACGAACTGCTGCGCCCGATACTGCGCGACCACTTCCAGCCTGCGCTGCTCGCCCGTTTCCAGACCGTGATTTACCGTCCGCTGGTGGAAGCAGCGATGCACACAATTGTGGAGATGAAACTCTCCCAGGTCAGCAAGCGCTTACATCGTCACTATGGTCTGACTACGCAGATTGATGAAAGCCTGTTCGACGCGCTGACCGCTGCCTGCCTGCTACCGGACACCAGGGCGCGTAATGTTGACAGCCTACTCAACCAACAAATTCTGCCGATGCTGAGTCAGCAATTGCTGGTTCATATGGCGGCGAAAAAGAAACCACACTCCCTGGTGCTCTGCTGGAATGATGAAGAAGGGATTGTGCTGGAGTTTAAATATGACTGAAGGAACCTTATGAGTCTGACAGATACGCTGAAGAACGCGTTGTCTGCATTAACTGAAGGCGGGCTGAACCGCTACCGTCTGGACATTCCGTCCTGCGGTGCATTGCTGGATGTGGAGACATTCAGCGGTAAAGCGTTGTTGAAACTGCGAAACTTCCGTCTGCCAGATTCCATCTTCAGCACGGCGAAAGTGGCAGTGACAGACCCGGTCGCCAGCACAAACAGTGATGCAGCTGAGGTTAATTTATGAGCACGTTAAATGCCCAGGTTAGCGCTTGTCAGACAGAGCCGACAACACGCCTTGATGCTAGCCGTGAACGTGTGGCGCAGTGGAGCAATTGGCTGCAGCCGTTAGCCTGTCCATATTAGGATTGAGATCCTCAGTAATCTGAGCCTGCGTTTGCAACAACGGATGCGCTCACTCCCGCTGAAATACAGCGACCTTAGCCAACTGTATCGAGCAGAGCAGCTGCTTACCCGTTTGGGGATGGTTTTACAGCGCCTGGAGCTCAGACATCTTAGTCAGCTGGATACATTGCGTACCCTGATGCATAACAACGCTGTCAGGCTGGAGAACAGCGATGACACAATCTGCACAGGGGCGACAATTCAGTCGGGTATCGTTTCGCATGATCCGGTCATGAATGACGTGGGTATAACAACAGCTTCCCATACTGGTCGTTCGTTTGAAGATATCCGGGCGCCAGACAGTGCAGTGCAGTGGGTATATGTTACGCAGCCGAACGTGGAGGTACTGCCGGCAATACCTGCGCCAGTAAAAAAATGGAAATCTTTTGTCGGCGGGATGTGTACCATGCTGGTGATAGGTGCAGCAACGGTATGGGCCTGGCAGTTTTTTCATCGCCTGGACCCGTTACAAACCCAGTTTACTGCCTCTCTGGCACCGTTACCCGCAGTACTCACGCCTGAACAATTGGATCTATTGCGTCAGCAATCTCCGTTGCCACAAACTTTAATTACGCAAACACTGCAGCAGCTTACGTTTCTGGACAAGCTACCGCCGGACTGGCTCATAACCCGGGAAAGGCAGCTTGTCGAACAGGCCCAGGCGATATGGCCGGAGCGCGCAAAGCCCCTGATACAGCAGTGGCAGCAACAATTTAATATTGCTGCATTGCCAACAGGAAATTTGAATGGCTGGCATCAGGGAATGGTTACTCTACAGAAACTGAGTGAACGACTGAACGGGCTGGATGAGCATAAGGGGAAATACATGACGGTCAGTGAGCTGAAGTCAGTGGTGTTTTCAACGATGCAGTTTTTTAATCAATCCATTCCGGCTGAAGAGCAGCTGCGGATACTGGAACAGTCGTCGGCAGGACAACCGCTTCCTCCTGCCGCAGGGGCTGAGGCAGAGATGCACCTGAAACAGCTCATCACCAGATATGCCGACATTAGACAGAATGCTTTGAAGATAAAAGGCGCGAATGTTTATGAGTGACTTTGCCCTTTATCGGAATAACCATGCCTTCCGGGATTGGCGGCTGACTGAATATCACTATGAACGCTCGTAATAATCATTGAGCAATCTGATGCGCAAGGAATGCCGTGTACAACATCATCTGATCGGGGGAACTAAAAGAAATCTACTACAGGCAGAAAAAGAAAAAGCCCCGCTTTGCAGCGAGGCCTTATAAATTTGGTGCCCGGACTCGGAATCGAACCAAGGACACGGGGATTTTCAATCCCCTGCTCTACCGACTGAGCTATCCGGGCAACGGGGCGCATTAAACCTGATTCGCCTCGTCTCGTCAATCAAATTTCTTCAATTTACTGCAGACTGCACAATCTATCATCACTTTGCCGCTATTGCACATATTGTCAGGCAAACCAGGCGCTCCAGGCGGCGGAAAGAGGCATTGCCAGTAGCAGAGCGGGTAGCATGTTGACCACCGGAAACATTTTGATGCCGCAGATACGCAAGCCGGTTGCTAACAACAGTAATCCCCCGACGGCGCTGAAGTCAGCCATCATCGACGGTGTGGTCATGGGGAGTATCAGTGTGGCGCAACTGGCGAGGGCTAACTGGATGATCAATAACGGGATGCTTATTACCGATACCGCAATGCCAAGCGAGCAGGCGAAAATCATTGCAGTAAAGAAATCGAGAAACGACTTGGCGATTAAAATACTCGGATCGCCCGTCATCCCTTCGTTCATCGCGCCGAAAATACCCGTACCGCTGGCACAGAACAGAACAATGATCGCCACAAAATTCTGAATAAACGATTCATGCGCTGTGTTTTTATGTGAGGAGCGAAACAGACTTTGCGCTCGGCTTACTGCGTTATTGATTCCTTTCTCCAGCAAACACAACTCGCCAACCAATGCTCCCAGCAGTGTTGCTAATACCATGACGGGAAGGTTGGCGCATTTCACCACCAGTAAAATACCAATTCCCAGCGATGCCAGCCCAAAAATGGACGTCATCGAGACGCGGATCCGCTCCGGTAAGCGTTGGCTAAGTAGAGCGCCAAGTACGCCGCCAATGAGTACTGCACTTGCGTTGATAAAAGGACCGATGACCACAAGAGTTCCTGTTAACTGTATTATCAGATTTCTCTATTATGAACGTATTCGCCGTCAGATGGCTTGTCTGGTCGCAAAGTCCTGGCTTGCACACGCTGGTGAAAGGTGCAATGATTGCGCGAATTTTCTCCTTCCTGTACGGAGTTTGCCTGATGCACGCCGCCTCCTTACATCCTTTCGCTTATCGCCGTTTCGCGCGAAATGTCTCCTGTTCTGCGACGCTGCTTTTTATGCGGTGACGTTAACGCACGCTCACTGCAGGACAACAGTAAAATCAGAGCGTTTCTGCTTTTACTGATGTCTGGCGGTCGGAGCTGGTTACCAGTTTGACCCACATCTCATGGGGCAGGGTTTTCCACCTTGCCCGGTATTTTTATTTCCCCGAAACGGGTTTTGCGCTTATGAAATCAATGAGTATTGCCGCCAGTGGTGAACTGGTTTCCCGACTTTCTACCCATCGCCGCGTGGTGGCGCTGGAAGATACTGATTTTACGGACGTCGCGGCAGTCGTCATTACCGCTGCGGATAGTCGCAGTGGCATTCTTGCGTTACTTAAGCGCACCGGTTTTCATCTGCCGGTGTTTTTGTATTCCGAAGATGCTGTTGAACTACCCGCGGGTGTTACGGCGATTATCAACGGCAACGAGCAGCAGTGGCTGGAGCTGGAATCCGCAGCCTGTCAGTATGAAGAGAATTTGCTGCCGCCATTTTATGACACGCTGACCCAGTACGTTGAGATGGGCAATAGCACTTTCGCTTGTCCAGGGCATCAACATGGCGCGTTCTTTAAAAAGCATCCTGCAGGACGTCATTTTTACGATTTCTTTGGCGAGAATGTCTTTCGCGCCGATATGTGTAATGCCGATGTGAAACTGGGTGATTTGCTTATTCATGAAGGTTCCGCGAAGGATGCGCAGAAATTCGCAGCCAAAGTTTTTCATGCCGATAAAACCTATTTTGTCCTTAATGGCACCTCGGCGGCGAATAAGGTTGTGACAAATGCACTGTTAACGCGTGGCGATCTGGTGCTATTCGATCGTAACAATCATAAGTCGAATCATCACGGTGCGCTGATTCAGGCCGGGGCGACGCCGGTGTATCTGGAAGCCTCACGCAACCCATTCGGTTTTATCGGCGGGATTGATGCGCACTGTTTTAATGAAGAGTATCTGCGCCAGCAAGTTCGCGACGTTGCGCCAGAAAAAGCCGAACTGCCGCGCCCGTTCCGCCTGGCGATTATTCAGCTGGGAACCTATGACGGCACTATCTACAACGCCCGCCAGGTGATCGATACCATTGGGCATCTGTGTGATTACATTCTATTTGATTCTGCATGGGTCGGGTACGAGCAGTTTATCCCGATGATGGCAGATAGCTCGCCACTGCTGTTAGAACTTAATCAAAACGATCCGGGGATCTTTGTTACCCAGTCGGTGCATAAACAGCAGGTGGGATTCTCGCAGACGTCGCAGATCCATAAAAAAGATAACCATATTCGCGGGCAGGCGCGTTTTTGCCCGCATAAGCGGTTGAACAATGCCTTTATGCTACACGCCTCTACCAGCCCGTTTTACCCGCTGTTTGCTGCACTGGACGTGAATGCCAAAATCCATGAAGGAGAGAGCGGGCGTCGGCTGTGGGCAGAGTGTGTTGCGATGGGGATTGAAGCGCGGAAGGCGATTCTTGCGCGCTGTAAGCTGTTCCGCCCGTTTATTCCACCTGTTGTTGATGGCAAATTGTGGCAGGATTATCCGACATCAGTGTTGGCCAGTGACCGCCGTTTCTTCAGCTTTGAGCCAGGGGAGAAGTGGCACGGCTTTGAGGGATATGCCGCAGACCAGTATTTTGTTGATCCGTGCAAGCTGTTACTGACCACGCCGGGAATCGATGCCGAAACCGGCGAATATAGCGATTTTGGCGTTCCGGCGACGATTCTGGCGCATTATCTGCGTGAGAACGGCATTGTGCCGGAGAAGTGCGATCTCAACTCCATTCTGTTCTTATTAACTCCGGCGGAAAGTCATGAGAAGCTGGCGCAACTGGTGGCGATGCTGGCGCAGTTTGAACAGCATATTGAGGATGACTCGCCGCTGTCTGAGGTGCTGCCGAGTGTTTATAACAAATATCCGGTGCGCTATCGCGACTACACTCTGCGCCAGCTGTGTCAGGAGATGCATGATCTTTATGTCAGTTTTGACGTCAAAGACCTGCAAAAAGCGATGTTCCGCCAGCAGAGTTTCCCACCAGTGGTGATGAATCCCCAGGATGCGCATAACGCCTATATTCGTGGTGAAGTGGAGTTGGTGCGCATCCGTGATGCCGAAGGGCGAATTGCGGCGGAAGGCGCGCTGCCGTATCCACCTGGCGTGCTTTGCGTGGTGCCTGGAGAAATGTGGGGCGGAGCGGTCCAGCGTTATTTCCTCGCGCTTGAAGAAGGCGTGAATTTGCTGCCGGGGTTTTCGCCGGAGCTACAAGGTGTCTATAGCGAAACCGATGCGGATGGAATGAAACGGTTGTACGGTTATGTGTTGAAGTAAGAATAAAAAAACGGGGCACCTTCTGGCGCCCCGTTTTTCTTTGCGTAATTAGTGGCTAACAGTTTGTGTGCCGGCAGGGACACGAACGTGTTTGTATTTAAACATCGCCATGAACGCGAAGGCCAGAATCACGGAGTAACCTGCGAAAATCAGCCATACGGTCTGCCAGTCGGTAATGCCGTTTTGGGTGTACATCTCAACCACTTTACCGCTCACGATGCCGCCGAGGATACAGCCGAAGCCGTTGGTCATCATCAGGAACATCCCCTGCGCACTGGCGCGAATTGCCGGGCTAACTTCTTTTTCGACAAACACTGAACCAGAGATGTTGAAGAAGTCGAATGCGCAGCCGTAGACAATCATCGACAGCACCAGCAGTACGGTGCCGAACGGAGTCGGGTCGCCGTAAGCAAACAGCGCAAAACGCAGGATCCATGCCACGATACTGATCATCATTACATTCTTAATGCCGTAGCGGCTTAAGAAGAACGGGATGGTCAGAATGAACAGAGTTTCAGAGATCTGCGAAATCGACATGATGATTGACGCATGCTGCACGATGAAGCTGCTGGCAAACATCGGGTCTTTGTCAAAGCTGTGCAGGAAGGTATTACCGAACATGTTGGTAATCTGCAGTTCCGCACCCAGCAACATCGAGAAGATGAAGAAAATCGCCATACGCTTGTTTTTAAACAACGCGAAAGCATCAAGCCCCAGCAACGTCGTCCAGCTCTGATTCGCTTGCTGTTTAGCAACCGGAATATACGGCAGCGTAAAGGTAAACAGCACCAGAACGGCGGAAAGGGCTGCGCCAATATACAGCTGCATGTGGCTTAATTCGAAGCCAGACAGGCTCACCACCCACATCGCCATAATAAAGCCGATGGTGCCCCAAATACGGATTGGTGGGAAATCAGTCACAATATCCAGCCCGGCATTTTGCAGGCGATAGTAAGAGATAGTGTTGATTAACCCAAGCGTTGGCATATAGGCAAACGAGTTAATCAGGATAACGAGGAACATCGCCTCCGGCGTGGTGACTTGTGCCGCCATGAAGAGGGTGATTGCGCCGATGGTGTGACAAATAGCATACACCCATTTCGCACTTAACCATTTGTCGGCCACAATCCCCAGCAACGCAGGCATAAAGACCGCAGCAATACCCAGTGAGCTATAAACTGCGCCAATGGAAGCACCGTCGAACTTCAGGGTAACAAACATATATGAGCCGAGGGTCGTCAGCCAACTTCCCCACAGACAGAACTGCAGAAAAGAGAGGATTTTCAGCTGCAGCTTAAGATTCATGTTAATTTCCTCACATCATAATGCGGATGAGTGTTTTAAAAAGCACATTTGACCGTGCAAGATGATGCGATTCTATCAACTTCACTGACTGTTTTTTTGTTACCCGTGGCAAATAATTGCAAATAATCTCAATTTGCAGGGCAAAATTGTGATGTGTATAACACTTTGCCTCGGAGTATTGTCAGAGGCAAAGGTGAAATTATCGACGGCGGTAAGATTTTTGCGCCATGTTCACTTTATAAAGATAGCGGCGAGATTCCGCAGACGGATGGCGGGTCGTCAGCGTCTGATAAACATCGCCCGGCGTCATAGTATTTATAATAGCTGCAGCCTGAATTTTATCGTTCGAGAAGACGCGTAATACGCTGCCTGCACCACCGTTATAGGCGGTGATGACGGCATAACGTCGCGACGTTGGGTTATCAATGCCGCCGAGATAAACATTATTCAGCATCGCCAGATACGCGGTGCCAGTATCAATATTGCTGGCAGGATCAAACAAGAAACTGCGGCTCGGCGTGCCGGATTTCCCCTGCGAGCGGAACACATCTTTCCCGGCAGTGTGTTGTACCACCTGCATTAATCCCAGCGCATCGGAACGGCTGACCGCATACGGGTTAAAGGAGGATTCGGTCTGCATAATCGCCAGAATCAATGACTCATCGACGCCATATTTCCGTGATGCCTGGCGGACCATGCCGAGATATTTGTGCGCACGTTTATCAAGGTGATTCGGCACCATATTAATGGTGACGCTGTAGATGATACGCAGCCCGTTGCTGCGGCTTTTCAGACGGTTCTTCAGCAGATAATCTGCGAAGTTACTCGCACGACCTTCCCAGCGAATAGGCTGCCCGGTGTTGTCCACCACCTGACCGTAAAGGAAAGGTTCTTTCGAAATCGTAATATCATCAACGTCGGAATAGAGATCGACCGAACTCGGATCATCCCCCATCAATAACGTTTTGATTATTGCCCGGCGCAAGTGCGCAGCAGGTTCTGTCCCGGCGATGGTTTCGATAGTGATCGTACCGTCGTCAAAGTTGATGTGGCTGCGGGTTTGATATTGATCGGTGTATTTCACGTAGTCCTTAGGACCGGCGATCACCACCTCTTTGAATCCCCAAATGTTCTCAATATTGTGGGCAAACTGCCCCATCAGAATATCAAAACCGTTGGTATCTTTGACCCAGGCTTCGTTATAAGTATCGCCTTTTTTGGTCGTGGAACAGGAGATGAGCAACGGCGCAATCAAAGCCAGCGCGAGATATTTTTTCATCATTCCGGGTGCGTGTTGTGTTTGTTTTTATGCAAGTTGCCGGAGGCGTGCTCCGGCACTGTTTTTATTTTTTATCTTCCGGCGTATAGCCCTCGATATGCACCTCTTTACCTTCGAACAGGAAGTTGACCATCTCCTGCTCCAGCAACTTGCGGTGCTCGGCATTCATCATGTTGAGTTTCTTTTCGTTAATCAGCATGGTTTGTTTGTGCTGCCACTGTGCCCAGGCTTCTTTGGAGATCTCGTTATAGATGCGTTTTCCCAGTTCGCCGGGGTACAGCTGAAAATCCTGACCTTCTGCTTCACGCTGCAGGAAAGTACAAAAAATCGTTCTGCTCATAAATTATCCTCTTATCGACTCACGCGCTAAACCGGCGCGCCAGTGCGTAACTGCTGTAACAAACGCTCCACGGGTGCCGCCAGGCCAACTGACGGCGGCTGCGCTAAGTTATACCAGAGCGCATTGCCTTCATCCATGCAGCCGGTGAATGACGACACGGGAAGCCACATAGGCACAATATCTAAATGGAAATGGCTGAAGGTATGCCGAAACGCGGTGAGTTGCGTCAGGTTATCGGCATTGATCTGCCGTTGCACCAGCCATTGTCGCAAACTTTCTTCATCGGCAAACTGCGGGAAACAGTATAAGCCACCCCACAATCCGCTTGGCGGACGCTGCGCCAGCAACACTTCATCTTCGTACTGTAACAGCAGAAAGTAGCCCGTACGTTCCGGTAATGTCTGTTTGGGTTTTTTGCCGGGATAAAGCGACCAGCTATTATTGGCGGCGGCAATACAACCATTTTGTAGCGGGCAGAGCGAACATTTCGGCTTCGAACGCGTGCAAATCATCGCGCCCAAATCCATCATCGCCTGATTAAACCGCTCCACGCCGACGGCGGGCGTAACCTGCTCGCTCAAACTCCACAGTTTATTCTCGACCTCTTTTTTCCCAGGCCAGCCGCTTACAGCATAGCAGCGTGCTAACACGCGTTTGACGTTACCGTCGAGAATCGGAAAGTGCTTACCCAGAGAAAGCGAGAGGATCGCGCCTGCGGTGGAGCGTCCGACGCCAGGCAGCGCAGCGACTTCCTCAAAGGTTTCCGGGAATTTACCACCGTGTAAGGTGGCAACGTGCTGTGCCGCTTTATGCAGATTGCGCGCGCGGGCGTAATAGCCAAGCCCGGTCCATAAGTGCAGAACCTCGTCCAGCGGTGCGTTGGCGAGATCGGTCACCGTCGGGAAGCGCGCCATAAAGCGTTCAAAATAGGGAATTACGGTCGCAACCTGAGTTTGTTGCAACATCACTTCTGAGAGCCATACTTTGTAGGGCGTCTTATCAATTTGCCAGGGCAGCGTTTTCCGCCCGTATTTATCGTACCAGTCCAGAACCTGGGCTGAAAATTGCGACGCTTGCATGGTCACCGAATTCACTGTTGTTGGGGGCAAGATTGCAGCACAGCAGCGGCGGGGTGTAAACCGGAACTTTCCGCAGCCACGGGCTTATCATGCTTGCATCCGGCAACTAACTTTGGATAATGCCCGTTTTCAGACCACTTTCACAAGCGACTAAATCTTTATGAAAAACGACGTCATCTCACCGGAATTTGATGAAAACGGCCGCCCACTGCGCCGTATCCGTAGTTTTGTGCGCCGCCAGGGGCGACTGACCAAAGGCCAGGAACATGCGCTGGAAAACTACTGGCCGGTGATGGGCGTTGAGTTCAGCGAAGATATGCTGGATTTCCCTGCGCTTTTTGGCCGTGAAGCGCCGGTGACGCTTGAGATTGGTTTTGGCATGGGCGCGTCGCTGGTGGCAATGGCCAAAGATCGCCCCGAGCAGGACTTCCTCGGCATTGAAGTGCATTCACCAGGCGTTGGTGCGTGTCTGGCTTCTGCACATGAAGAGGGCTTAAGCAACCTGCGCGTGATGTGTCACGATGCAGTCGAAGTGCTGCATAAAATGATTCCTGACAATTCATTGAGCATGGTTCAGCTCTTTTTCCCTGACCCGTGGCACAAAGCGCGCCATAATAAACGCCGTATCGTTCAGGTACCGTTTGCTGAACTGGTAAAAAGCAAACTGCAGCTGGGTGGCGTATTCCATATGGCGACCGACTGGGAACCTTATGCGGAACATATGCTTGAAGTCATGTCTTCCATTGACGGTTATAAAAACCTGTCTGAGAGCAATGATTACGTACCGCGCCCGGCATCTCGTCCGGTAACGAAATTTGAACAACGTGGTCATCGTCTTGGTCACGGAGTATGGGACTTAATGTTCGAGAGGGTGAAATAATGGCAAAGAACCGTAGCCGTCGTCTGCGTAAAAAAATGCACATCGACGAATTCCAGGAATTAGGATTTTCGGTGGCATGGCGATTCCCGGAAGGTACATCGGAAGAACAGATTGATAAAACCGTTGATGACTTTATTAACGAGGTTATCGAACCGAACAAACTGGCCTTTGACGGCAGCGGTTATCTGGCCTGGGAAGGTCTGATCTGCATGCAGGAAATCGGCAAATGCACCGAAGAACATCAGGCTGTCGTGCGTAAGTGGCTGGAAGAGCGCAACCTGGATGAAGTACGCACCAGCGAACTTTTCGACGTTTGGTGGGACTAAGAAAGCATACGGGCGATGACAAATGCAAAACTGCCTGATGCGCTACGCTTATCAGGCCTGGAAAGATGCTCGATCGGGTAGGCCGGATAAGGCGTTTACGCCGCATCCGGCATGGGCAACGCGCACTTTGTTATCAATCTGGGGCCAGCAAATGCTGGCCTGATTTGTTCTTGAGGGAAGACTATGATGCGCAAAATGCTGCTGGCGGCAGCACTTTCAGTGACGACAATGACCGCTCACGCCGACTACCAGTGCAGCGTTACGCCGCGTGACGATGTGATTGTCAGCCCGCAAACCGTGCAGGTGAAGGGCGAAAATGGCAACCTGGTGATCACGCCAGACGGCAATGTGATGTACAACGGCAAGCAATATTCTCTGAGCGCCGCCCAGCGCGAACAGGCGAAGGATTATCAGGCGGAACTGCGCAGCACGCTGCCGTGGATTGATGAAGGCGCGAAAAGCCGCGTAGAGAAAGCGCGCGTGGCGCTGGATAAAATTATCGTTCAGGAGATGGGCGAAAGCAGCAAAATGCGCAGCCGTCTGACCAAACTTGATGCGCAACTGAAAGAACAGATGAATCGCATTATCGAAACGCGCAGCGATGGCCTGACGTTCCACTATAAAGCCATTGATCAGGTTCGCGCCGAAGGCCAGCAGTTAGTGAATCAGGCGATGGGCGGAATATTGCAGGACAGCATTAACGAAATGGGCGCGAAAGCGGTGCTGAAAAGCGGCGGTAACCCGTTACAGAATGTGCTGGGAAGCCTGGGGGGACTGCAATCCTCAATCCAAACCGAGTGGAAAAAGCAGGAAAAAGATTTCCAGCAATTTGGCAAAGATGTCTGTAGCCGTGTTGTGACTCTGGAAGACAGCCGTAAAGCCCTGGTCGGGAATTTGAAATAATCCTCTAGTTTAAGACGGCATAAAGCTTTTTTATGCCGCTTAATTCTTCATTTTGTTACCTGCCTCTAACTTTATAGAACTCCAAAAATCATTCACGTTGTAAATTGTTTAACGTCAAATTTCCCATGCAAAGCTAAGGGATAATACGTAGCGTTCACGTAACTGGAGGAATGAAATGGAGTTTTTCAAAAAGACGGCACTTGCCGCACTGGTTATGGGTTTTAGTGGTGCAGCATTAGCATTACCGAATATCACCATTTTAGCGACCGGCGGGACGATTGCCGGTGGTGGTGACTCCGCAACCAAATCTAACTACACAGCGGGTAAAGTTGGCGTAGAAAATCTGGTCAATGCGGTGCCGCAACTGAAGGACATTGCGAACGTTAAAGGCGAGCAGGTTGTTAATATCGGCTCCCAGGACATGAACGATAATGTCTGGCTGACGCTGGCGAAAAAAATTAACACCGACTGCGATAAGACTGACGGCTTCGTTATTACCCACGGTACTGACACGATGGAAGAAACCGCTTACTTCCTCGACCTGACCGTGAAATGCGACAAGCCGGTGGTGATGGTTGGCGCAATGCGCCCGTCCACCTCCATGAGCGCAGACGGTCCATTCAACCTGTATAACGCGGTAGTAACTGCGGCAGATAAAGCCTCTGCTAATCGTGGTGTGCTGGTGGTGATGAACGACACCGTGCTGGATGGTCGTGACGTCACCAAAACCAATACCACCGACGTAGCGACCTTTAAGTCTGTTAACTACGGTCCGCTGGGATACATTCACAACGGTAAGATTGACTACCAGCGTACCCCGGCACGTAAGCACACCAGCGACACGCCGTTCGATGTCTCTAAGCTAAATGAACTGCCGAAAGTCGGCATCGTTTATAACTACGCCAACGCATCCGATCTTCCGGCAAAAGCACTGGTAGATGCAGGCTACGACGGTATCGTTAGCGCCGGTGTGGGTAACGGCAATCTGTATAAAACCGTATTTGACACCCTCGCAACCGCCGCGAAAAACGGCACTGCAGTAGTGCGTTCTTCCCGCGTACCGACGGGCGCTACCACTCAGGATGCCGAAGTGGATGATGCGAAATACGGTTTCGTTGCCTCTGGCACGTTGAACCCGCAAAAAGCGCGCGTTCTGCTGCAACTGGCTCTGACGCAAACCAAAGATCCGCAGCAGATCCAGCAGATCTTCAATCAGTACTAATTACTTCGCCCCGGTATCGTGCCGGGGCTTTTTCACTTCAGACTCACGTCCATTGCCAATTTTTATTACCCTAATGATAATCACTGGAATAAATTATTCCGCGTGAGGGTGTTCCGGTGAAAAAGCAATGGATTGTAGGCACGGCGTTGCTCGTGTTGACGTCAGGTTACAGCTGGGCCGATGGCGAACCGCCAACTGAAAATGTCTTAAAAGCTCAATTCAAAAAGCAGTATCACGGTATTCTCAAGCTTGATGCCATCACCTTAAAAAATCTTGATGCAAAGGGCAATCAGGCCACCTGGTCAGCGGAAGGCGATGTCTCTTCCAATGACGATCTCTATACCTGGGTCGGTCAGTTGACAGATTATGAACTGCTGGAACAGACCTGGACGAAAGATAAACCGGTAAAATTCTCTGCGATGTTAACCAGTAAAGGAACGCCCGCGTCAGGCTGGACGGTGAACTTTTACTCTTTTCAGGCGGCAGCCAGCGATAGTGGGCGGGTGGTCGACGATATCAAAACGAATAATAAGTACCTGATTGTGAATAGTGAAGATTTCAACTATCGCTTTAGTCAGCTTGAGTCAGCGTTGAATACCCAGAAGAACTCGATTCCAGCGCTGGAAAAGGATGTAAAAGAACTTGATAAGCAAATGGTGGCGGCGCAGAAAGCAGCAGATGCTTATTGGGGAAAAGACGTAAATGGCAAACAAATGACCCGCGAAGACGCCTTTAAAAAAATACACCAACAGCGGGATGATTTTAATAAACAGAATGATAGCGAGGCGTTCGCAGTTAAATATGACAGAGAGGTTTATCAACCGGCGATTGCGGCATGTCATAAACAGAGTGAAGAGTGTTATGAAGTGCCGATTCAGCAGAAACGGGATTTTGATATCAACGAACAGCGGCGACAGACTTTTCTACAATCACAAAAACTCAGCCGTAAATTGCAGGATGACTGGATCAAGCTCGAAAAAGGGCAATATCCATTAACGATGAAAGTTTCAGAAATAAACAGTAAAAAAGTCACGATATTAATGAAGATTGACGATATCAACCAGGCCAGCGATCGCTGGAAAAAAGATACCGATCAATTGCGGCGCAATGGGGTGATTAAATAATTATTGCGATGACGCATGACTTGTAGCCGGATGCAGCGTTCACTCCGCATCCGGCTACACAAATTTACTCCGCCAGAAAAAGCTCCAGCAGTGAATTTAAAAACAACTTCCCATGTTCCGTTATCTGCCAGTAATCCGCACATTCGGTGAGATAGCCCTGAGCGACAGCCTCGTCTAACTGTGGGCGAATAACTTCTTCAGAAAGGCCAGTATACTGGCTAAACTCCACGCGCGGCGCAGGTTCCAGCAAACGGAAGCGATTCATAAAGAATTCGAACGGTTTATCTGCGGTTTCAACATCGCGCTGGCTTTCCAGATACCGTCCCTGCATAAAACCACGCGGATGACGCGTTTTGGTGGTACGCAGAATGCGCCCATCAGGGAAGGTCACTTTTCCGTGCGCGCCGCAGCCAATACCGATGTAGTCGCCAAATCGCCAGTAGTTGAGATTGTGCTGGCACTGATAACCGGGTTTGGCGTAAGCGGAAGTTTCATACTGCTGATAGCCCGCTGCGGTTAAAAGCTGATGCCCCTGTTCGAAAATATCCCATAACGCGTCGTCGTCCGGCAGTACAGGAGGGCGCGAGCCAAACAGCGTATTGGGTTCGATGGTCAGTTGATACCAGGAAAGATGCGGCGGATGCAGTTCAATGGCCTGGCGCAGATCGCCCAGCGCCTCTTCCAGTGATTGATCTGGCAGCCCATGCATCAAATCGAGGTTAAAACTACGCAGCCCCAGCCCGCTTGCCAGATTCGCAGCCCGTTTCGCTTCTTGCGGGCCATGAATGCGCCCAAGTCGTTTCAGCTTTTCTTCGCTAAAACTCTGAACGCCGATGGAGATGCGATTCACACCAGCACGCTGATAATCGACAAAGCGATCGGCTTCTACCGTTCCAGGATTCGCTTCCATTGTAATTTCTGCATCCGCTGCCAGCGGCAAACGCGCACGCACGCCGTCCAGCAGCGTTTGCATCGCCGGGCCAGAAAGCAGGCTCGGCGTACCGCCGCCAATAAAGATTGTCTGCACTTCACGGCCCTGGGCGTAAGCCACATCGTTGTCCAGATCGCAAAGCAGATGCTGAACATAATCGTCGTGCGGCACTTCCCCTTTCAACGCGTGAGAGTTGAAATCGCAGTACGGACATTTCTGCACGCACCATGGGATGTGAATGTAGAGACTCAGCGGCGGCAATTTAACCATTACGTAAAGCGTCCAGCAGCAGTTTCAACGCCCGGCCACGGTGAGAAATGGCGCTCTTTTCTTCACGGGTCAGTTCGGCAGCGGTTTTACCTTCGGAAGGCACGAAGAAGATTGGATCATAACCAAAGCCGCCAGTACCCGCCGGTTCACGAGTAATCACCCCCGGCCAGCTGCCGTGGCACACCAGCGGAGTCGGATCTTCTGCGTGGCGCATATATACCAGCACGCAGTGGAAGCGCGCCTGACGTTGGTCGTCCGGTACGTCTTTTAGTGTTTCCAGCAGTTTTTGCAGATTCTTTTGATCGGTCGCGTCTTCACCGGAATAACGCGCGGAGTAAATGCCTGGTGCACCGCCAAGCACATCAACTGCCAGACCAGAGTCGTCGGCAATCGCCGGTAAACCGGTCACTTTTGCCGCGTGGCGTGCTTTCAGAATCGCGTTTTCGATAAAGGTCAGGCCGGTTTCTTCAGCTGAATCTACGCCGAGTTCTGTTTGGGCCACGATATCAAGACCGAAGTCGCTGAGTAGCGACGCCAGCTCACGCACTTTACCGGCATTGCCGGTTGCGAGGACAACTTTTTGCATAGGATACCTAATTAATTAACGCCGCGATTTCTGGCGGGATTTGTTGCGGATTAATGATTTTAATTTGTTTATGGCGGCCAAGTTCGCCTTTCTCAATCACCACCTGGCTTTTCGCGACCCGGAACTGCTTGCCGAGAAACTTTACCAGATGGCTGTTGGCCTGGCCGTCAACTGGCGGCGCGGTAATGGCGACTTTTACTTCGTCGCCATGTAAACCGACAATAGAATCACGGCTGGCTTTCGGCTGGATATAGAGCCGTAAAACCAGACCGTCATCGTTTGCTGTTACGGCACTCATAACGCCATCCACAGCCCCGGCAGCAGCATGTTTCCGGTCGCCTGCAGCACTTCTGCGACGCCCATATTAATGACATACAGCAGCAGAACGAGGATCATCGGCGAGAAATCAATCCCACCCATAGCCGGCAGCAGGCGGCGAATCGGACGCAGCAGTGGATCGGCAAGTTGAATCAGCACATATTCAATTGGGCTACGACCCTGGCTTACCCAGCTCATAATCGCCATCACCAGCAGGACCCAGAAAATCAGCAGGCCGATGGTTTTCAGCAGAATCAGTAAACCTGCAATCCAGATGATTGGCAGGAAGGTCACCACTTTGAACAGCACGATGGCTTTGATAAAACTCAAAATGTACGCGACCAGCAGTGAGGCGCTGTCAATCGGCCCCATTGCCGGAATAACGCGGCGCAGTGGCCCGATAATCGGCTGTGTCACTTTCACTACAAACTGTGAGAAAGGGTTATAAAAATCACAATGAGCCCACTGCATCCAGATGCGTAATAACAGCACCATGGTATACAGCTCAATGACCGTTGAAAGCAGGAAAGTCAACGTATTCATGGCGTTCTTAAGATTCCTTATTTTTTAGAGTAATCACGTGCACCAAAGATGGCAGTGCCGATGCGAACCATCGTGCTACCTGCCGCAATAGCGGCTTCCATATCGTCCGACATTCCCAGAGAGAGCGTGTCGATATGCGGGTAGCGCGTTTTCAGTCCGGCAAATGCTACAGCCATTTGGCGTGCAACTTCAAACTGCCTTACATATTCTGACTCAGGCGCCGGGATAGCCATCAGTCCACGCAGGCGCAGACGCGGTAATTCTGCGACCGCTGCCGCCAGTTCGTCCAGTTCCGCCAGTTGAATGCCTGACTTACTGTTTTCATCGCTGATATTTATTTGAATCAGTACGTTAAGAGGCGGAAGTTCTGCCGGACGCTGATCATTAAGGCGGGTGGCGATACGCAGGCGGTCAATGGTATGACACCAGTTGAAATGCTCTGCCACCAGGCGGCTTTTGTTGGACTGCAACGGGCCAATAAAATGCCATTCTAATCCTGTTACGCCCTGCTCCTGAAAGTGGCGAATTTTATCTACCCCTTCCTGAACGTAGTTTTCACCAAATTGACGCTGCCCGGCATCAATGGCTTCTGCGATGGCGCTCGCAGGCTTTGTTTTGCTGACTGCAAGCAGCGTAATTTCTTCTGGAGAACGGCCGCAACGCGTTGCAGCCGTTGAGATTTTGTCCCGGACCTGTGCCAGGTTATGCGCAATATCGTTCATTTTCCGAGGATCTTAGTATGAATATGGAAGAAATTGTGGCCCTTAGTGTAAAGCATAACGTCTCTGATCTACACCTGTGCAGCGCCTGGCCCGCACGATGGCGCATTCATGGGAGAATGGAGGCCGCGCCGTTTGACGTGCCGGACGTCGAAGAGTTGCTACGGGAGTGGCTGGATGACGATCAGCGGGCGATGTTGCTTGAGAATGGTCAGCTTGATTTTGCCGTGTCGTTGGCCGAAAAACAGCGGTTGCGTGGCAGCGCATTCGCGCAGCGGCAAGGCATTTCGCTGGCATTACGGCTATTGCCTTCGCATTGCCCACAACTCGAACAGCTTGGCGCACCACCGATATTGCCGGAATTACTCAAGAGTGAAAATGGCCTGATTCTGGTGACGGGGGCGACGGGGAGTGGCAAATCCACCACGCTGGCGGCAATGGTTGGCTATCTTAATCAACATGCCGATGCGCATATCCTGACGCTGGAAGATCCTGTCGAATATCTCTATGCCAGCCAGCGGTGTTTGATCCAGCAGCGGGAGATTGGTTTGCACTGTATATCGTTTGCAGCGGGGCTTCGCGCGGCATTGCGGGAAGATCCTGATGTGATTTTGCTAGGAGAGTTGCGCGACAGCGAAACGATACGTCTGGCGCTGACGGCGGCAGAAACCGGGCATCTGGTGCTGGCGACATTACACACGCGCGGCGCAGCGCAAGCGATTGAGCGACTGGTAGATTCGTTTCCGGCGCAGGAAAAAGATCCCGTGCGTAATCAACTGGCCGGTAGTTTACGGGCGGTGTTGTCACAAAAGCTGGAAGTGGATAAGCAGCAAGGACGTGTGGCGCTGTTTGAATTGCTGATTAACACACCAGCGGTGGGGAATTTGATTCGCGAAGGGAAAACCCACCAGTTGCCACATGTTATTCAAACCGGGCAGCAGGTGGGGATGTTAACGTTTCAGCAGAGTTATCAGCAGCGGGTAGGGGAAGGGCGCTTGTGAGGCTAAAGTAGTTGATTAGCTTCGTAAATATGCCTGAGGAGCTACGCTTATCAGGCCTACAAACTACAAACGCAGTTATTCACGCCGCATCCGGCAATGAACGTCTGATGCGACGCTGATGCGTCTTATCAGACCTACGTTCGTTGTCACATGTATGCCGGATAAGGCGTTCACGCCGCATCCGGCAAGACGGAACGATGACGTTAACTACAATCCACCAGGTTTGTGAATCGCCTTAATATCCCTGTTCGAAATAACTTTCGAGAATGATAACCGCAGAGGCTGAGTCGACTTTACCTTTGTTGAGCGCCCGATAGCCGCCCTGTTCAAACAGACCGGAACGCGCTTCCACGGTGCTAAGACGCTCGTCATGTAGCTTCACTTCAACACCGAAACGGCCATGAATACGGTTGGCGAATTTACGCGCCCGGGCGGTTAATGGTTGCTCGGTGCCGTCCATATTCAGCGGCAAACCGACAATGATTTCGTCTGGCTGCCACTCTTTTAGTAAACGCTCAATAAGGTTCCAGTCCGGCGTACCGTCCTGTGCTTTAATTGCAGGCAAAGGGCGAGCGGTGCCGGTAATGCGTTGACCGACCGCCACGCCAATGCTTTTAGTGCCAAAATCGAAGGCGAGTAAGGTTCCGCTCATCAGGCATGCCCTGCCACACCAGGCATGGTGAGAATATCAACACCAATCAATCTTGCCGCATCGCGCCAGCGGTCGGCTATCGGCGTTTTGAACAGAATATTCAGATCTGCCGGGGCGGTTAGCCAGGCATTATCGAGAATTTCTTGTTCCAGTTGACCTTTATCCCAGGAGGAGTAACCAAGAGCTACTATCACGTCAGCAGGTTGTTTATCGGTGCCGAGTGTTTCCAGCACGTCGCGGGAAGTGGTCATCACCGTGTTGTCTGAAATGCGAATGCTGGACGTAAAATTGGAGGGCGGAGTATGCAAAATAAACCCGCGATCTTCAGCCAGCGGGCCGCCAAGCATAACCGGTTTGTCCAGACGGATAGATTCATCACGCGGCTCCGGCGTGATCTTCAGCTTTTCCAGAATCCCTTCAATTTTGAGATTTTCCAGTGGCTTGTTAATGATGATCCCCATTGCTCCATTGGTATTATGTTCGCAAATGTAGACCACGGAACGACGGAAAATCGGATCCTGGAGAGCAGGCATGGCAATAAGAAAGTGATGCTGTAAATTCATTGTCAGAGGTTCTGTTTCCTGGTTCAAAAAAGCAACAGCGCCCAGTATGCGTGGAAAGAAGGGCGCTGTCACTCATAGTCTCAACGAGATCCCTCTCGCTAAACAGGGTTATCGCTGCTGTAATCGTGCTTCAATAGCATCCATTAACATTCCGGTGATAGACACCGGAAACTCTGCTTCAATCTCACGAATACAGGTTGGGCTGGTGACATTAATTTCAGTCAGTCGGTCACCGATAATATCCAGACCAACAAAAATCAGCCCTTTTTCTTTCAGCGTCGGTCCTACCTGACGGGCGATTTTCCAGTCGCTTTCAGTAAGCGGACGAGGTTCGCCACGACCACCGGCAGCCAGATTACCACGGGTTTCACCGCCCTGCGGAATACGCGCCAGGCAGTACGGTACTGGTTCGCCATCCACCACCAGCACTCGCTTGTCACCATCTTTAATAGCTGGCAGATAATTTTGTGCCATGCAGTAGCGAGTGCCGTGTTCGGTCAAGGTTTCGGCAATGACACCAAGGTTCGGATCGCCTTCTTTCACGCGGAAAATAGATGCACCACCCATACCATCCAGCGGCTTAAGAATGATGTCGCTGTGTTTTTCCCAGAACGCTTTCAACTGCGCTTTATTACGCGTGACCAGCGTTTCTGGCGTTAAGTCTGAGAACCAGGCGGTAAACAGTTTTTCGTTACAATCGCGCAGGCTCTGCGGCTTGTTAACGATCAGCGTCCCTTTCTCTTCGGCGCGTTCCAGAATATAGGTCGCGTAGATAAACTCGGTATCAAACGGCGGATCTTTACGCATCAGAATCACGTCGAGATCGGCCAGTTGCAGATCCTGCTCACCCGTGAACTCGTACCATTTGTCGTAGTTCTGTTCGACGCTCAAAGTACGCGTACGAGCGCGAGCCTCACCATTGATCAAATAGAGATCGGCCATCTCCATATAGTGAAGTTCGTAACCACGACGCTGTGCTTCCAGCAACATAGCGAAACTGGAATCTTTCTTGATGTTGATGCTTGCGATGGGGTCCATCACGATGCCGAGCTTGATCATTATTCTTCTCCGTTAGCCCAGATCGCCAAAACGCACTTGTAGCGCGGTAATGGCGGTGAGCGCTGTTGTCTCAGTACGCAGAACGCGAGGTCCCAACAGGATATCAGTAAATTGATAGCGGGCAGTCATGGCAATTTCATCTGCCGACAAACCGCCTTCCGGGCCAATCAGCAGGCGGACACGTTCGACCGGCAACGGCAACGTGTTGATGCTGTTACTGGCGCGCGGGTGAAGATTGAGTTTCAAGCCTTCATCTTGCTCTGCACACCAGGCTTCCAGATCCATTGCCGGACGGATTTCAGGTACCCGATTACGACCACACTGCTCGCAGGCGGCAATTGCAATTTTCTGCCACTGCTGGAGCTTCTTGTTCAGACGTTCACTATCCAGTTTAACGCCGCAGCGTTCAGAAAAAAGTGGCGTAATGAGGCTTACACCAAGTTCTATCGATTTCTGGATAGTGAATTCCATTTTTTCTCCGCGCGACATCACCTGACCGAGGTGAATATGCAAGGGGGATTCACGATCGTCTACCTGGCCCTCCAGCACTTTAACTTCCACGCTTTTTTTGCTGGCGCTGGTGATTTCTGCATCAAAGACCTGGTTGCTGCCGTCAAATAACTGTAATGCCTGACCCGGCCCCATACGCAGGACGCGCCCGATATGGTTAGCGGCATCTTCACAAAGCGCGATCTGCGAATTGCTGGTGAGTGGTTCAGGATGATAAATGCGGGGGATACGCATGGTTAAAAATCCGCGTCGTCTCCCCACGCGGTTGCGCGCGTGGGGTAGGGTTAACAAAAAGAATTTCGCTAGTGTAGGTTAGCTCTTTCGCGCCTGGCAAGCGCGTTGCACATACGGGTTGTGATTGCCTTGCACCTTCGCGATGCGTTCGTCACGCTCACACTCCCAGTCGGTGACCGGATACATCTTGTTCCAAGCGTTAAACAGCTGCGTTTGCTGGCGTGAGAGTGTCAGGTTGTACTGGTCACGCATATAGAAATAAGTTCGTGCAATGATGCCACGTGTATGAGCCGGCGGTTCAGCAACTTTTTCTTTGAAATCAATCTTCATGGCGCACTGCCCGTACTGACCCTCGCCGCCATTCCACTGGCTGTACATAAAGTTGCCGCGATCGCCGTTCACTTCGCCTATCGCGGGCTGCAGGTTATGCATATCGCTTTCCATCTTGCGATAGACCGGATCTTTAGCGCAGTTTTTACGTCCACCGTCCTGCCAGCACTGGCGCTGGTGACCGAATTGCCAGGCGGGAACGACGTGTTCCCACTCTACGCGGCTGGCGCGGTTTTCATTTTTGCGCACCTGATAGCCGCACGATTGCAGATCAACAACGCCTTTTTTGCCCTGCCAGTTAATTTTACATCCGCAATAAAACGTACCGGGCGCGTCAGCGTGGACTTTTACCGCCGCGGCTTTCGCTTGAGAAAAACTATTGATACCTTCGGCCAATGCCGGGCCGGAAAATGCTGCGCTCAGTACCACCGCAGCAATAGACAAATAACGGTACATCACTTACTCCGTGTTAAAACGAGCCAGCAACGTAGCGAAAGTTGTTTTGGTATGCAATCAACCAGATCAGGAAAGTTCCTGATAGTTCAGGTGGTTATTTCGCAACCAGCTGTTCGCCGCAGTGAACACAGCGATAGACGGCTTCGCCACGAACTACGCGATTATGACGGCGTACGGTAAGCTGATGCTCCTGGCACTTGCAGCGGTAAGGGAAGGTGTTGCGGCGCACGGATTGCAGTTCGAACTGATGCGTACGGCGGGCGGGAACGCCCAGCACGCTTTCCATCATCCACTTCCACTCTTTGCCATGTGGCGCTACGCGGCCGAAATGTTTCCATACCAGCAAATGTGCCAGTTCGTGCGGCACCACTTCTTCTATAAAAGCCTCGCTGTTTTCCAACAGCAAAACGGGATTGAGGCGAATTTCATAGCTTTCCAGCCAGGCTGTTCCGGCAGAGGTTCCGCGCTGGGTGTAAGAGAGTTTTGGCTCCGGATAGTTACGCCCCAGCCTCAGGTTGGCCTGGGCGAGTTTTTCCCGCAGGCGACGCATAACGGCCTGTTGGATGGCGATAGGGAGACGGGATGTTTTCATAGCGGCAGAGGATAGAGCGAAGAAAAGATGACTGCAAGAGGTGGCTTCCTCCATGACGGGAGGAAGCCTGAGGAGATTAATCGTGAGCGCCGATTTCGCGCAGTTTACGACCTTTCATCAGATTACGTTCAATATGTTCCAGCGAAACGTGTTTGGTTTCCGGTACCAGCCACAATGTCAGCAGGATAAACAGTACGTTCAGAGCAGCATACACCCAGAAGGTGTTGGCGTTACCCAGCGTGTTGAGCATGGTCAGGAACGTTGCGCCAACGATCATGTTGGCAATCCAGTTGGTGGCAGTGGAGCAGGTGATGCCAAAATCGCGGCCTTTCAGCGGCTGAATTTCGGAGCATAGTACCCAAATCAGCGGACCGGCACTCATGGCAAAACCGACAATAAACATCAGCAGCATGGCGATGGCGAAATACTGCGCCGACGGTGAGTGAATACCGATGTGCATCATTGTACCCAGTACGCCCATGCCCACTGCCATTACCAGGAAGCCCAGCGTCAATGTTGGTTTACGTCCCCAGCGGTCAACAAGGCCGATAGCGATGAAGGTGGCGAGTACGTTGGTCAGGCCGACGATCACGGTCCCCCACATTTGTTCAGTTGTGTTGGTATATCCTGCCAGTTCGAAGATTTTCGGCGCGTAATACATGATGACGTTCATCCCGGTGAATTGCTGCATCACCTGCAACAGTACGCCAAGGAACACCGCGCGGCGGAAGTTGCTGTTCTCTTTGAACAGCGCCCAACCGCTCTGTTTAACTTGCAAACTTTCACGGATTTCATCCAGTTCGCGTTTGGCTTCCGCGCTGGTGTCGCGCAGGCGCATCAGCACGCGTTCGGCATCAACAAAGCGGCGTTTGGCAGCAAACCAACGTGGACTGTCTGGCAGGAAGAAGACGCCAATCAGTAGCAAAATTGCCGGGATGATAATCACACCCAGCATCCAGCGCCATGCGCCGGTGTAGCTGAAGGCGGTATCAGAAAGATAAGCACCGAGGATCCCGATAGTGATCATCAACTGATACATCGAGATCATACTGCCGCGAATTTTCTCTGGCGCAATCTCGGAGAGGTAAAGCGGCGCGGTATAGGAGGCCACACCCACCGCCAGTCCCAGCAACACGCGGGAAAGAATCAGCACTTCAACGTTCGGCGCAGCGGCAGAAAACAGCGAACCGGCAACAAACAGGATTGCGCCGATCATCAGGCTCTTTTTGCGCCCGAGTTTAAAGGAGAGCCAGCCGCTGCCTACCGCACCGACCGCCGCACCAAACATCATGGAGCTTACGACCCATTCTTGCGTGTGCGAGGTAATCTGGAATTCATCTGCAATAAACGGCAGTGCGCCAGCAATTACACCGATATCCAGGCCAAAGAGTAATCCCGCCAGAGCAGCAAGGAAGCAGACGAAAAACGTCATTGCCTTGTTTGACCGCCCCTGTTTTTTAGCGTCAGGCATGATGCCCTCCAATATGGTTATTTTTTATTGTGAATTAAGATAGGTGAGTACGACGTAAAAAGATGTGAAGCAAATCACATCAGTGTAATCGATTACACTAACATTCATTATTGTTATAATTTAAGTACATGAAAATAATTGAGTTATATCATCATAGATTAAGTGATGTCATCTGCAATTAAGACTTTGCTGAAAAGAAATGTAACAACTGTGAAAACTTAATAATACGATGAAAATAGTAGGAATGATTGGCTGGTATCGTTGATGTAATCGGTTTCAGTGGTGGTGATAATTTACGGGTAAAGGTGTTCAGGAAGAATGAAGTTATATTGCGGGCGGCTTTTTTGCCGGATGCGGCGTGAACGCCTTATCCAGTCTACATGTAGCGATGGTTGTAGGTCTGATAAGCGTAGCGCAGCAGGCATTTTTCTGGAAAAGAAAAGGCCAGCGCGAGGCTGGCCTTTGAAAGCGGGTAATGAAAGATTATTTCAGACCGGCAGCATCGCGCAGCAGTTGCGCTTTGTCGGTTTTTTCCCACGGGAAATGTTCGCGGCCAAAGTGACCGTATGCTGCAGTCTCTTTGTAGATCGGGTGCAGCAGATCCAGCATCTTAATCAGACCGTATGGACGCAGGTCGAAGAACTCGCGCACCAGCAGGGTCAGCTGTTCAGAAGGCACTTTCTCAGTACCGAAAGTTTCCACCATGATGGAAGTCGGCTCTGCCACGCCGATTGCGTAGGAAACCTGGATTTCGCAACGGTCAGCCAGGCCCGCAGCCACGATGTTTTTCGCTACATAACGTGCTGCGTAGGCTGCAGAACGGTCCACTTTTGATGGATCTTTACCAGAGAACGCGCCGCCACCGTGACGTGCCATGCCGCCGTAGGTATCAACGATAATTTTACGACCAGTCAGGCCGCAGTCGCCCATCGGGCCGCCGATAACAAAACGCCCGGTCGGGTTGATGAAGAATTTGGTAGCGGGAGTCAGCCATTCAGCCGGCAGAATCGGCTTGATGATCTCTTCCATCACCGCTTCTTGCAGAGATTTCTGGTCGATATCTTCAGAGTGCTGAGTGGAAAGCACGACAGCATCGATGCCGACGATTTTGCCGTCGTCATACTGGAAGGTCACCTGGCTTTTCGCGTCCGGGCGCAGCCACGGCAGAGTGCCGTTTTTACGCACTTCGGCCTGACGCTGTACCAGACGGTGTGCATAGGTGATTGGGGCTGGCATCAGCACGTCGGTTTCATTGGTTGCGTAACCAAACATCAGACCCTGGTCACCCGCGCCCTGTTCCAGCGGATCGGCACGGTCAACGCCCTGGTTGATGTCAGGAGACTGTTTGCCGATGGCGCTCAGGACCGCACAAGAGTTAGCGTCAAAGCCCATGTCGGAATGCACATAGCCAATTTCGCGAACGGTGTTACGGGTGATCTCTTCGATGTCTACCCAGGCGCTGGTGGTGATTTCACCGCCAACTAAAACCATGCCGGTTTTTACGTAGGTTTCGCAAGCAACGCGTGCTTTCGGATCCTGTTCGAGGATCGCGTCTAAAACGGCATCAGAGATTTGGTCAGCAATTTTGTCAGGATGCCCTTCAGAGACGGACTCGGACGTAAAAAGGTGTTTTGCCATATTTAATATCACCTAAAGAGAATTTGGTTAGCTCAAACTGTTGTGTGGATTTTCTGTGGTAGCGGATCCTACCACGACTCGACAGGTTAAAAACACTGGCAGTCTGAGTGTTAATCAGTATGGATGGATTAACATCTGGATGGCTATTTTAGGTCAATCCTTCACCCGATTTCCACTTTTTTTTGAATCGTGTCTCATTCTGTTAAAAACGTGGCTGGAAATTTTTCCTGACAATGCTGGCATTCTGCGTATTTATCTTTTGCAATTTTCTGCCATTGTGGGGTATAAAACGCGGCGCGCGGCTTAAATAAAAAGCACACGACGATTCTTTCGTGTTGCCACTTCCAGCCGGGTTGAAATCAGAGTTTTGGCTTGTTGGTTCGTCTTAACAGGCGGCCGTGGAGGTGATACGAAATAATGAACCGTTGTCTGCTGCTTAATCAGTCTCACCGTTCTGGTGAAGATTCGTTCCCCGCACTCTGCATCCCTGCTTTGCATACCTGCCGATGTTATACCCATCTCGGCGCTTCTCAGGATTCAAGAGCTGGCAACAGTTATTGAGGACTGAACAAGGGCGCTCTTGTAAAAACAAGAGTTTTCTCGTGGTTTCGCCGAACTGTCACACTTACGTTCGGTTATGTGCTTAATAATGTTATGAAAAAGAAACCGATTGCGCAGTCGGAGCGTCAGCATACGCTGCTGGAAAATCCGTGTGCTTATGGGTTGTTATCGCAGTTTGAGGCTGCGATAGTGGTTAACTGTTTTACACTTAATAAAATAATTTGAGGTTCGCTATGTCTGACGACATGTCTATGAGTTTGCCTTCGTCAGCGGGCGAACACGGTGTACTACGCTCCATGCAGGAGGTTGCAATGAGCTCCCAGGAAGCCAGCAAGATGCTGCGTACTTACAATATTGCCTGGTGGGGCAATAACTACTATGACGTTAACGAGTTGGGCCACATCAGCGTGTGCCCGGACCCGGACGTCCCGGAAGCTCGCGTTGATCTCGCGCAGTTGGTGAAAACCCGCGAAGCACAGGGCCAGCGTCTGCCTGCACTGTTCTGTTTCCCGCAGATCCTGCAGCACCGTTTGCGTTCCATTAACGCCGCGTTTAAACGTGCGCGTGAATCTTACGGCTATAACGGCGACTACTTCCTCGTTTATCCAATTAAAGTTAACCAGCATCGCCGCGTGATTGAGTCCCTGATTCATTCTGGCGAACCGCTGGGACTGGAAGCCGGCTCGAAAGCAGAGTTGATGGCGGTGCTTGCGCATGCAGGCATGACCCGCAGCGTCATCGTCTGTAATGGTTATAAAGACCGCGAATATATCCGTCTGGCGCTGATTGGCGAGAAGATGGGTCACAAGGTCTATCTGGTCATTGAGAAGATGTCAGAAATCGCCATTGTGCTGGATGAAGCAGAACGTCTGAATGTCGTTCCTCGTCTGGGCGTGCGTGCGCGTCTGGCTTCACAGGGCTCGGGCAAATGGCAGTCCTCCGGCGGGGAAAAATCGAAGTTCGGCCTGGCTGCGACTCAGGTACTGCAACTGGTTGAAACGCTACGTGAAGCAGGGCGTCTTGACAGCCTGCAATTGTTGCACTTCCACCTTGGTTCGCAGATGGCGAATATTCGCGATATCGCCACCGGCGTTCGTGAATCCGCGCGCTTCTATGTTGAGCTGCACAAGCTCGGCGTTAATATTCAGTGCTTTGACGTCGGCGGCGGTCTGGGCGTGGATTATGAAGGTACTCGTTCGCAGTCCGATTGTTCGGTGAACTACGGCCTCAATGAATACGCCAACAATATCATTTGGGCGATTGGCGATGCCTGTGAAGAAAATGGTCTGCCGCATCCGACGGTGATCACCGAATCGGGTCGTGCGGTGACTGCTCACCATACCGTGCTGGTGTCTAATATCATCGGCGTGGAACGTAACGAATACACGGTGCCGACCGCGCCCGCAGATGACGCGCCGCGCGCACTGCAAAGCATGTGGGAAACCTGGCAGGAAATGCACGAACCGGGGACTCGCCGCTCTCTTCGTGAGTGGCTGCATGACAGCCAGATGGACTTGCACGATATCCACATCGGATACTCTTCCGGCACCTTTAGCCTGCAAGAGCGCGCATGGGCGGAACAGCTCTATCTGAGTATGTGTCACGAAGTGCAGAAGCAACTGGATCCGCAAAACCGTGCGCATCGTCCGATTATCGACGAATTGCAGGAACGTATGGCGGACAAGATGTACGTCAACTTCTCGTTGTTCCAGTCGATGCCGGATGCATGGGGGATCGACCAGCTATTCCCGGTTCTGCCGCTGGAAGGGCTGGATCAAGTGCCGGAACGCCGCGCTGTGCTGCTGGATATTACCTGTGATTCTGACGGTGCTATCGATCACTATATCGATGGTGACGGTATTGCCACGACAATGCCAATGCCGGAATACGATCCGGAGAATCCGCCGATGCTCGGTTTCTTTATGGTCGGCGCATATCAGGAGATCCTCGGCAACATGCACAACCTGTTTGGTGATACCGAAGCGGTTGATGTGTTTGTCTTCCCTGACGGTAGCGTAGAAGTGGAACTGTCTGATGAAGGTGATACCGTGGCGGATATGCTGCAATATGTGCAGCTCGATCCGAAAACACTGTTAACCCAGTTCCGTGATCAAGTGAAGAACACCGATCTTGATGCTGAACTGCAACAACAGTTCCTGGAAGAGTTCGAGGCAGGTTTGTACGGTTATACCTATCTTGAAGATGAATAATTAAGATTATTCCACTGGCGGGCCGATTTAAATGATTAAATCGGCCCGTTTTCTTTTTATATATTCTTAAAAATAAATTGGCTGCTTTTCTTCTTAAATAATCTCCCTACAATCGCTGCATTAATTAAATGCAGAGGGAACGGTTATGAAAAAATGGAAACTACGCGGTGCATTGATAGGATTAATTGTGCTGCTGGCGGGGTGCGCCAGTAATGCGCAGTATAATAGCAGCGCATCTGGCAATGTCGGCACCGCCTGGGGTGGGGATGTGCACTCAACGGTTCAGGGCGTATCTGCTGAACGCGCCTGGCGCGATCCGGCAGAGATGATCGTTATTAGTTATTCGACTAATGTTCCTTCCGGCTACGACCGCGTTTATAGCATTCGGATTAACGAACTGGAATATGCTATTCGCGATGCTAATTTTAATTCGTTACCTATTACGCGAGTGTATGATTCATCAAATAATGAACCGCGATATATTGTTCATGCCAGGGTAGGAATGAATTATCAATTATATGTCCGTAATTACAGTCGTAACACCAACTACGAGATTGTTGCTACGGTTGATGGCCTGGATGTTCTGAATGGTAAACAAGGTTCGCTGAATAACAATGGCTATATTGTGAATGCCGGTGAGTCGTTAGCGATTAAAGGTTTCCGTAAAGATAAACATACCGAAGCAGCCTTTCAGTTCGCCAACGTTGCTGATTCCTACGCCGCTAATTCAGCGCAAGGCGATGTGCGTAATACCGGGGTAATCGGCTTTGCCGCCTTTGAATTGCAAGGCCCGGCGAAAAACTCGCTGCCGCCGTGCTCTGCGCAAGCCTTTCCGGCAGACAACAATGGCTATGCGCCGCCACCGTGTCGTAAATAGCAACCTCGCTTGATGCCTCGCCCATTTAAGGCGATAATTAGCACAAACTTGTGTTTCGCAAATCCAACCCTTCCTCGTCGGGCCTAACGACGCGGAAGGGTTTTTTTATATCGACTTTGTAATAGGAGTCCATCCATGAGCACCTTAGGTCATCAATACGATAACTCACTGGTTTCCAACGCCTTTGGTTTTTTACGCCTGCCGATGAACTTCCAGCCGTACGACAGTGACGCTGACTGGGTGATTACCGGCGTGCCGTTCGATATGGCCACCTCTGGTCGTGCGGGTGGACGCCACGGTCCGGCGGCGATCCGTCAGGTTTCAACTAATCTGGCCTGGGAACACAACCGCTTCCCGTGGAATTTCGACATGCGTGAGCGTCTGAACGTCGTGGACTGCGGCGATCTGGTGTATGCCTTCGGCGATGCCCGTGAAATGAGCGAGAAACTGCAGGCGCACGCAGAAAAACTGCTGGCTGCTGGTAAACGTATGCTCTCCTTCGGTGGTGACCACTTTGTTACGCTGCCGCTGCTGCGCGCCCATGCGAAACATTTCGGCAAAATGGCGCTGGTGCACTTTGACGCCCACACCGATACCTACGCTAACGGTTGTGAATTTGACCACGGCACCATGTTCTATACCGCGCCGAAAGAAGGTCTGATCGACCCGAATCATTCCGTACAGATTGGTATTCGTACCGAGTTCGATAAAGACAACGGCTTTACCGTGCTGGACGCCTGCCAGGTGAACGATCGCAGCGTGGATGACGTTATCGCTCAGGTGAAGCAGATTGTAGGTGATATGCCGGTTTACCTGACCTTTGATATCGACTGCCTGGATCCTGCATTTGCGCCGGGAACTGGTACGCCGGTGATTGGCGGCCTGACCTCCGATCGCGCCATTAAACTGGTACGTGGTCTGAAAGATCTCAACATCGTTGGGATGGACGTAGTGGAAGTGGCTCCGGCATACGATCAGTCAGAAATCACCGCTCTGGCTGCGGCGACGCTGGCGCTGGAGATGCTGTATATTCAGGCGGCGAAAAAGGGCGAGTAAGCGTCGGATAAGATGCGCACGGCTAACGTGCTATTAATGTTGGATGCGGCGTGAACGCCTTATCCGCCCTACGCTCGGTACCCGTAGGCCGGATAAGATGCACCAGGCATCGCATCCGGCAATGCGCACAGGGTAACAAATGTGCCATTAATGTCGGATGCGGCGTGAACGCCTTATCCGACCTACGCTCGGCACCCGTAGGCCGGATAAGATGCACCAGGCACCGCATCCGGCGTAATAAAACGCTTACTTAATCCCATCCGCGCTCATACGGTCGCGAATATGCTGGGCGCGTTCGGCGGAGGCCGGATGGTCGTCAAACATTGAGCTTTGGCGGCCGTCTTCCAGCTTCGCCAGTTTTTCAAAGCTGGTGGCAAGGCCTGCCGGGCTGATGCCACGCTGGCGAAGAAGATCATAAGAGTAATCATCCGCTTCTGCTTCCTGGCGCTGGGAGAATTGCGAATTGACTAATTTCTCGCCCAGGTCACCGAGTTGTGACTGTGACAAACTGCCGACAATTCCACCCGCCGATGCCGCCGCAACTCGCACAGCGTTGGTACCAAGTGCTACCTGCATCCCTTTCTTCACATGGCCTAACGCCACGTGCCCCATTTCGTGACCGATCACCGCTTCGACTTCGTTATCCGTCATCATATCCATTAAGCCGCTATAGACGCGGATGCAGCCGTTGGCCATTGCAAAGGCGTTCACATCCTTCGCCATATACACTTTGTAATTTACTGGCTGACCGTTGATGTTATTCCCCAGTGCAGTAGCAATGGTGGTCAGACGTTTAGCATATTCACTACCGTCTGGCGCAATCGTCGCCTTGCTGTCCATCTCCTGGCATGCCTGATCGCTCAGGGCTTTCACCTGCGCATCGCTCAAACTGTAAGCCTGAAAAGCTTCCGCTCCTGATGAGAGCAGTCCACTGGAGTCCATATTCTGGCAACCGGTCAACACCGTTGCCACACTCATTGCTACCAATAAGGCGCGAATTTTCATGTTTTCTCTTCCGCACAAGGTCAGGATTATTCTAAAAATGCGCCGTTTGCAGGTGAATCGACGCTCATCCTGAGTATAAGGAAAAGCGCAGCGGACGAGCGAGCAGATTGCGCAACATGCGAGCATGATCCAGAGATTTCTGAAACGGCAAAAGGATGTTCCATGTACATGACGCGCGGCTTGCGGTAAATTGTTGGCAAATTTTCCGGCGTAGCCCAAAACGCGCTGTCGTCAAGTCGTTAAGGGCGTGCCCTTCATCATCCGATCTGGAGTCAAAATGTCCTCACGTAAAGAGCTTGCCAATGCTATTCGTGCGCTGAGCATGGACGCAGTACAGAAAGCCAAATCCGGTCACCCGGGCGCCCCGATGGGTATGGCTGACATTGCCGAAGTCCTGTGGCGTGATTTCCTGAAACACAACCCGCAGAATCCGTCCTGGGCTGACCGTGACCGCTTCGTGCTGTCCAACGGCCACGGCTCCATGCTGATCTACAGCCTGCTGCACCTCACTGGTTACGATCTGCCGATATCCGAGCTGAAAAACTTCCGTCAGCTGCATTCCAAAACGCCGGGCCACCCGGAAGTGGGTTACACCGCTGGTGTAGAAACCACCACTGGTCCGCTGGGTCAGGGTATTGCCAACGCAGTCGGTATGGCGATTGCAGAAAAAACGCTGGCGGCGCAGTTTAACCGTCCGGGTCACGACATTGTCGACCACTACACCTACGCCTTCATGGGCGACGGCTGCATGATGGAAGGCATTTCCCACGAAGTTTGCTCTCTGGCAGGTACGCTGAAGCTGGGTAAACTGATTGCGTTCTACGATGACAACGGCATCTCTATTGATGGTCACGTTGAAGGCTGGTTCACCGACGATACCGCAATGCGTTTCGAAGCCTACGGCTGGCACGTTATTCGCGACATCGACGGTCATGACGCAGCATCCATTAAACGCGCCGTAGAAGAAGCGCGCGCAGTGACTGACAAACCGTCCCTGCTGATGTGTAAAACCATCATCGGTTTCGGTTCACCAAACAAAGCCGGTACTCATGACTCCCACGGCGCGCCGCTGGGCGACGCTGAAATTGCACTGACCCGCGAACAGCTGGGTTGGAAATACGCGCCGTTCGAAATCCCGTCTGAAATCTATGCTCAGTGGGATGCGAAAGAAGCAGGCCAGGCGAAAGAATCCGCATGGAACGAGAAGTTTGCAGCTTACGCGAAAGCTTATCCGCAGGAAGCTGCTGAATTCACTCGTCGTATGAAAGGCGAAATGCCGTCTGACTTCGACGCGAAAGCGAAAGAGTTCATCGCTAAATTGCAGGCTAACCCGGCGAAAATCGCCAGCCGTAAAGCGTCTCAGAATGCTATCGAAGCGTTCGGCCCGCTGTTGCCGGAATTCCTCGGCGGTTCCGCTGACCTGGCGCCATCCAACCTGACTCTGTGGTCTGGTTCTAAAGCAATCAACGAAGATGCTGCGGGCAACTACATCCACTACGGTGTTCGCGAGTTCGGTATGACCGCGATTGCCAACGGTATCTCCCTGCACGGTGGCTTCCTGCCGTATACCTCCACCTTCCTGATGTTCGTGGAATACGCACGTAACGCCGTACGTATGGCTGCGCTGATGAAACAGCGTCAGGTGATGGTTTACACCCACGACTCCATCGGTCTGGGCGAAGATGGCCCGACTCACCAGCCGGTTGAGCAGGTGGCTTCTCTGCGCGTGACCCCGAACATGTCTACATGGCGTCCGTGCGACCAGGTTGAATCCGCGGTCGCGTGGAAATACGGCGTTGAGCGTCAGGACGGCCCGACTGCGCTGATCCTCTCCCGTCAGAACCTGGCGCAGCAGGAACGTACAGAAGAGCAGCTGGCAAACATCGCGCGCGGTGGCTATGTGCTGAAAGACTGCGCTGGTCAGCCAGAACTGATCTTCATCGCTACCGGTTCTGAAGTTGAACTGGCTGTCGCTGCATACGAAAAACTGACTGCCGAAGGCGTCAAAGCGCGCGTGGTTTCCATGCCGTCTACCGACGCATTCGACAAGCAGGATGCGGCTTACCGTGAATCCGTACTGCCGAAAGCGGTTACCGCGCGTGTTGCAGTGGAAGCAGGCATTGCTGACTACTGGTACAAGTATGTTGGCCTGAACGGTGCTATCGTCGGTATGACCACCTTCGGTGAATCTGCTCCGGCAGAGTTGCTGTTTGAAGAGTTCGGCTTCACCGTTGACAACGTTGTTGCGAAAGCAAAAGAACTGCTGTAATCGGTAAGATGCTTTGTGAGAAGGGCCGCGAAAGCGGCCCTTCATATTGTTGGCAAAGTGCGCGTTGTTCATGCCGGATGCGGCGTGAACGCCTTATCCGGCCTACGAAATCATGCAAATTCAATATATTGCAGGGACTGTGTAGGCCTGATAAGCATAGCGCATCAGGCAATTTAGCCTTTGCCATCAGTCTCAAGAGCCGCAAACGCGGCTCTTTTTACTTGGTGGAGATAAACGGAACGGTACTGCCGGGGATCATAGTATCGGGTAATTTGCCGTCCCAGCGTTCGGCAGTGGTGAGGGCCACAAGACCCGGATTGTCCCGCAGGGCTTCACCGCGCAGGCGGATAGCTTCTGCTTCTGCCGCACTTTTTAAACGAATAGTTTCAGCTTCAGCCGCGCCTCTTACGCGAATAGTCTCCGCTTCCGCTTTAGCTGCGGCCAGTTTACTGTCAGCTTCTGCCTGAGCCTGAGTTACCGCAATTTGCGCCTGGATTTTCTCCGTTTCCAGATTTTGTTTACGTGTGGCAATGGCGACTTCCGCTTTCATTCGATCTTCAATCGACTTCTCATAAGCGTCAGAAAAATCGATATTTTCAATTTGTACCCCGTCAATCACCACCGGCCCAACAACGGCTTTACGCATGGCATTTTGCAGATCCTGAACCAGCTTTGTACGATCCTGCACGGCGCTGATGGCCGTATATTGGCCGAAAACGTTCTCCAGTTGAGTTGGCAACTGACGGACAATCAGGCGATCTTTTAATGCTTCAATGGTGTTATAGGTGGTATATACCGCGCCAGCTTCTGAAGGTTTAATGTGGAAGCTGACTGATACTGTCATTTGTGCCGGTTGCTGGTCGCGGCTGTAGGCCTGTAATCCCTGATAGACCACGGCCTGATTACGCGTGGAAATTTTCTCCACGCTTTCCATAAACGGGATCTTAAAACCCAGACCCGGCTCGGCGACTTTTACTATTTTTCCGTAGCGCAGCAAAATGCCGCGTTCGCCTTCATTAACGGTGTAATATGAGAGAAATGGCAGCACAACCACGGCAAGAACGCCAATGGCGATAGCAATAGATTTTTGTGGGCGAAATGCGGTTATTGAAACAGGCGCTTTCATGTGAATCTTCCTTGAGTAAAGTGTGGGAATATGTCACATAAGGTGAAGAGAAAACAGCCAACAGGTGAGAATTCAGAATCTATAAAGAGGGCGAACGAAAAAACATTGGGTTAAATAAGTACGTTTTCGAACATTCAATAAACAAATAGTGATATTTATCACAAATATGGCAACGCATAAAATGTTAATTATGTGATGTATATAACAAATACAAAGTTGACTTTAAAAATATCAATTCCATCTAATTGTTATTTAACGTTTTATTATTTTGGTTTGTGGGATTTTTATTCTCACGCACCCAATTGCTTTCATTAAATCTCACGCGTATTTTATTTTTACCGCTGGACGGTACCCTAAAAATAAAATAAGGATGATTTATGCGGCTTATTGATTATTTTCCAGAGTCATCAATCTCAGTTATACATTCAGCAAAAGACTGGCAGGAAGCTATCGATTTTTCGATGGCATCATTGCTGGATAAAAACTATATCAGCGAGAATTACATTCAGGCCATTAAAGATTCCACTATTAACAATGGCCCTTATTATATTCTCGCCCCAGGTGTAGCAATGCCTCATGCGCGACCGGAATGTGGGGCGCTTAAAACCGGGATGTCGCTGACATTACTCGAACAGCCTGTGTATTTTCCTGAGAATGACGAACCGATTAAATTACTCATCGGGCTTTCGGCTGCCGATGCCGATTCACACATTGACGCTATTCAGGCGTTAAGTGAATTACTGTGCGAAGAAGAAATACTCGAACAACTATTAACAGCAACATCAGAAAAACAATTAGCGGACATTATCAACCGCGGATAATGACTCTCTCCTCTACAGGATAATATTATGGAAAACAAGTCTGCTCGTGCAAAGGTCCAGGCTTTTGGGGGATTTTTGACTGCAATGGTCATCCCCAATATTGGTGCTTTTATTGCCTGGGGTTTTATTACTGCATTATTTATTCCTACTGGTTGGCTGCCTAACGAACATTTCGCCAAAATTGTCGGCCCGATGATTACCTATTTATTGCCCGTGATGATTGGTTCTACCGGTGGTCATCTGGTCGGCGGTAAACGCGGCGCGGTCATGGGCGGAATCGGTACTATCGGTGTTATTGTCGGTGCTGAAATTCCGATGTTCCTGGGCTCGATGATTATGGGACCGTTAGGTGGTCTGGTCATCAAATATGTCGATAAGGCACTGGAAAAACGTATACCTGCTGGTTTTGAGATGGTTATCAATAACTTCTCATTAGGTATCGCGGGGATGATCCTCTGTCTGTTGGGTTTTGAAGTTATCGGCCCGGCGGTGTTAATTGCCAATACTTTCGTCAAAGAGTGTATTGAGGCGCTGGTACATGCGGGCTATCTGCCTCTGCTGTCTGTTATCAATGAACCGGCGAAAGTGCTTTTCCTCAATAACGCGATCGATCAAGGCGTCTATTACCCGTTGGGGATGCAACAGGCTTCGGTTAACGGTAAATCCATCTTCTTTATGGTGGCGTCCAACCCGGGGCCTGGCTTAGGGCTGCTGCTGGCATTCACTCTGTTTGGTAAAGGGATGAGTAAGCGCTCTGCACCTGGTGCGATGATTATTCACTTCCTCGGTGGGATACACGAACTGTATTTCCCGTATGTGCTGATGAAGCCGCTGACCATTATCGCCATGATTGTGGGCGGTATGTCTGGCACCTGGATGTTTAATTTGCTGGACGGTGGTCTGGTTGCTGGCCCAAGCCCGGGGTCTATCTTTGCCTACCTGGCGCTGACGCCGAAAGGCTCGTTCCTGGCGACGATTGCCGGAGTTACGGTAGGCACGCTGGTGTCTTTTGTCATCACTTCCCTGATACTGAAGATGGAAAAAACAGTGGAAACTGAGAGTGAAGATGAATTTACCGAGTCTGCCAATGCGGTTAAAGCAATGAAGCAGGAAGGTGCATTCTCGTTAAGCCGTATTAAGCGTATTGCCTTTGTTTGCGATGCGGGGATGGGCTCTAGCGCGATGGGCGCAACCACCTTCCGTAAGCGTCTGGAAAAAGCAGGGCTGGCAATTGAAGTAAAACATTACGCCATCGAAAACGTACCTGCGGATGCTGATATCGTCGTCACTCACGCCAGTCTGGAAGGGCGAGTGAAGCGCGTGACGGATAAGCCGCTGATATTGATTAATAACTATATTGGCGATCCAAAACTCGACACTTTATTTAGCCAATTAACCGCTGAACATAAAAACTGATTGCCGAGGTAAAAATGAAAACTAAAGTTGCTGCTATTTATGGCAAGCGGGATGTCCGTCTGCGCGAATTTGAATTGCCCGAAATTACTGATAACGAACTTTTGGTCAGTGTTATTTCCGACAGCGTCTGTTTATCGACATGGAAAGCGGCGTTGCTCGGCAGCGAACATAAACGAGTGCCGGATGATTTAGAAAATCATCCGGTCATTACCGGGCATGAATGCGCTGGCGTGATTGTTGAGGTGGGTAAAAATCTCACCGACAAATATAAAAAAGGTCAGCGATTTGTATTGCAACCGGCAATGGGGCTACCAAGCGGATATTCAGCGGGCTACAGTTACGAGTATTTTGGCGGTAACGCCACCTATATGATTATTCCCGAAATCGCGATTAATTTGGGCTGCGTATTACCGTATCACGGCTCTTATTTTGCTGCGGCGTCGCTGGCGGAGCCGATGTGCTGCATTATTGGCGCTTATCATGCCAATTATCACACTACGCAATATGTTTATGAACATCGCATGGGCGTCAAACCTGGCGGCAATATTGCTCTGCTGGCGTGTGCTGGCCCGATGGGGATTGGCGCTATCGATTATGCTATTAACGGCGATATACAACCGTCGCGGGTGGTGGTGGTCGATATCGACGAAAAACGCCTGGCGCAGGTGCAGAAGCTGTTGCCGGTGGAACTGGCGGCCAGTAAAGGCATTGAGCTGGTATATGTGAATACCAAAGGGATGAGCGATCCAGTCCAGATGCTGCGGGCGCTGACAGGAGATGCCGGGTTCGATGACATTTTTGTTTATGCGGCGGTGCCTGCTGTCGTTGAGATGGCTGACGAATTACTGGCGGAAGATGGCTGCCTGAACTTCTTTGCCGGGCCGACGGATAAAAACTTCAAAGTGCCGTTTAATTTCTACAACGTCCATTACAACAGCACGCACGTCGTCGGTACATCCGGCGGTTCAACGGACGATATGAAAGAGGCGATTACCCTTAGCGCCACGGGGCAGTTGCAGCCGTCGTTTATGGTGACGCATATCGGTGGGCTGGATGCGGTGCCAGAAACAGTGCTCAATTTGCCGGATATCCCAGGTGGTAAAAAACTCATTTATAACGGCGTCACCATGCCGCTCACCGCCATTGCCGATTTTGCCGAAAAAGGCAAAACCGATCCGTTGTTTAGAGAGCTGGCGCGGCTGGTTGAGGAAACGCACGGTATCTGGAATGAGCAGGCCGAGAAATATCTGCTGGCGCAATTTGGCGTTGATATCGGGGAGGCCGCGCAATGATGTCCCTGGCGTGGCCATTATTTCGCGTTACGGAGCAGGCAGCGTTGGCTGCCTGGCCGCAAACCGGATGTGGCGACAAAAATAAAATTGATGGTCTGGCGGTTGCCGCGATGCGTCAGGCGTTGAACGACGTTGCTTTTCGTGGGCGAGTAGTTATCGGCGAGGGGGAAATTGACCATGCGCCGATGCTGTGGATTGGCGAAGAGGTGGGTAAGGGTGATGGGCCAGAAGTCGATATCGCGGTTGATCCGATTGAAGGCACGCGGATGGTGGCGATGGGGCAGAGCAATGCGCTGGCGGTCATGGCCTTTGCCCCACGAGGCAGCCTGTTACACGCGCCCGATATGTATATGAAAAAGCTGGTTGTTAATCGACTGGCGGCGGGCGCGATTGATCTGTCTTTGCCTCTGACGGACAACCTGCGCAACGTGGCAAACGTGTTGGGTAAACCACTGGACCAGCTTCGCATGGTTACGCTGGATAAACCCCGTCTTCGGGCCGCAATTGAGGAAGCGGCACAACTGGGCGTGAAGGTTTTTGCTCTGCCAGATGGCGATGTCGCCGCCAGCGTGCTGACCTGCTGGCAGGACAATCCTTACGACGTGATGTACACCATCGGCGGTGCGCCGGAAGGCGTTATTTCTGCCTGTGCTGTTAAAGCGTTAGGCGGGGATATGCAGGCCGAGCTGATTGATTTTTGTCAGGCCAAAGGAGATTACACGGAAAATCGCCAGGTGGCTGAACAGGAACGCCAGCGTTGCAGGGAAATGGGTGTTGAAGTGAACCGTGTGTACTCGCTCGACGAACTGGTGAAGGGTAACGATATCCTCTTTAGCGCCACGGGTGTAACGGGCGGAGAGCTGGTGAACGGTATCCAACAGACGGCGAATGGGGTGCGGACGCAGACATTACTAATCGGCGGCGCGGACCAAACGTGTAATATAATAGACTCCCTGCATTGATGGTGATCTATCGGAAGACCAATGGCGACGCTGACAGAAGATGATGTGCTTGAGCAACTGGATGCACAGGACAATTTATTTTCATTTATGAAAACTGCGCATGCCATTTTGCTCCAGGGGATACGCCAGTTTCTGCCGTCGCTGTTTGTCGATAACGATGAAGAGATCGTCGAATATGCAGTGAAGCCGTTGCTCGCCCAAAGCGGCCCGCTTGACGATATTGATGTTGCGCTGCGTTTGATTTATGCGCTGGGGAAAATGGATAAATGGCTGTACGCCGATATCACGCATTTTTCCCAGTTCTGGCATTACCTGAATGAACAGGATGAAATGCCCGGATTTAACGATGACATTACCTGGGATTTTATCAGCAACCTCAATAGCATAACCCGCAATGCGACGCTCTATGACGCGTTAAAAGCGATGAAGTTCGCCGATTTCGCCGTCTGGTCAGAGGCACGTTTTAGCGGGATGGTCAAAACGGCGCTGACGCTGGCAGTAACGACAACTTTAAAGGAATTAACGCCGTGAAAATCGAACTGACGGTGAATGGACTAAAGGTACAGGCGCAGTACTCTGATGATGAAATTGAAAATGTACATAAACCGCTACTGCGTATGCTGGCGGCCTTACAGACGGTAAATCCGCAGCGACGTACGGTGGTATTTCTGTGTGCTCCACCGGGGACGGGTAAGTCCACCTTAACTACCTTCTGGGAATATCTCGCGCAACAAGACCCCGAACTACCCGCTATTCAGACGCTACCGATGGATGGCTTTCACCATTACAACACCTGGCTGGATGAACATCAGCTACGCCCTTACAAAGGTGCGCCGCAGACGTTCGATGTGGCAAAACTGGCGGAGAATTTACGTCAGGCCGCGCAGGGTAACTGTACGTGGCCGCAGTATGATCGACAAAAGCATGATCCTGTTGAAGATGCGTTGCACGTTACCGCGCCGCTCGTCATCGTCGAAGGAAACTGGCTATTACTGGATGACGAGCAGTGGCGCACGTTAGCGCAATTTTGTGATTTCTCGATATTTATCAAAGCGCCCGCATCTGCATTGCGGGAGCGTCTGGTGGGGCGCAAGCTGGCGGGCGGATTATCGCAGGCAGACGCAGAAGCCTTTTATGAACGTACCGACGGGCCGAATGTTCGTCGGGTGCTTGAACAGAGTCAGCCCGCAAATTTAACCTTAATGATGACCGCTACGGGTGAATATCGCCTGGTGGATTAACGTTTCTTATTACACCGCCTTCCAGTCGCACAACGCGAGAGAAATGACGCCGGGTAAATGCGGCGTCATGACTGATTGCTACGACGCTCGTGCCTCGCTGGCGGCACTTTTCCAGCCAGCTTTCAAACGCGCTCAACCAATTTTCGTCAAAATCCCGACTCGGCTCGTCCAGTAGTAATAGTGGCGGAGAGAGTGCTTCCAGGCAGGCGACGGCGACCATCCGTCGCTGCGCACTATGCAGATCTAACGGGTGCGCGCTGGCAACGTCTGCTAACTGACAACATTGCAAGGCAGCATTGGTGCGTTGAGCGATTTCATCCGCCGGGCATTTTTGTAGTTTCAAACCAAATGAGATTTCTTCGGCGACGGTACTGTGAAACAACTGGTTTTCCGCTTCCTGAAACAGTACGCCAATGTTTGCCGCACGTTGGCGGTTCTTCAGGTTTTTCATCGCCTGTTGTTGCAGCATAACCGTACCGGCTGTGGGCGTAAGAAGACCTGCCATTACTCGCAACAGTGTCGATTTTCCCGCGCCATTGTCGCCAGTCAGCGCCTGCCATTCACCTTGTTTGAGTTGCAGAGAAATGTCGCAAAGACAATCCGTTGCCGCGCCAGGCCAGCGATAAGTTACCTGATTTAACGTTAACATAATGGCTGGATCGCGCCGTTTTGCAGTTGCCACGCTTGTTGGCAATAGTTCAGGAAAGGTGTGCGATGACGTTCAAAAAGAATAACCAGCGAACCGCGTTCCAGCGCCCAGTGTTGCAAACGCTGCAACAACATTTCGCTGGCCTGCGGCGTCAGGCGGCTAAAGGCTTCATCAAGAATTAATAGCTTTGGTTGCATGGCGATGGCGCAGGCAATCACCACGCGTTGGGTTTCCCCACCGGAGAGTGTTGCAGGGTGGCGATGGCGCAACGGCAGGCACTCAGCCAGGGTCAGGGCAGCGTCAATTCGCGCCATAATCTCTGCTTCAGCAAGACACAGATTTTCTGGTCCAAAGGCAACTTCTTCTTCCACGCTAAAGGTACAGCCGGAGAGCTGCAAATAGGGCGATTGCTGGACGAGTTGGATAGTGGCGGATTGTTCATTGAGCGGGAGCAGCCCAATGGGTGTACCGAGAAGCGTTCCCGTGCCTGCAATTTCTCCAGGCAGAAAATCCGGATACCAGCCCGCCATCAGTTGCGCCAGCGTACTTTTGCCACTGCCGTTGTTACCAAAGATGGCGATCATCCCCGGTTTGGCATAGTGAAAGTCATAAATGAACGGAGGATTTGTTGGGTGTGCAGGGAAATAGCAAAACTGTTCTAACGTAACCATAGCCACACTCCGGGTTCTGCCAGCATCAGCAAGATCATGATGTAACGAGCCATTTTTTCCAGGTTACTATCAGGCGGCTCCCACAACGTTGTTCGTCGGTTGCGGATTCGAAATGCCCGCATATCCAGCGCCGCACCACGGACTGCCAGATCGTTAAGCGCATTGTGTGTTAGCGGAATAATTAACGCGGGCATCGCGCGTAAACGCTGATACCAGCTCTCATCCAGCGGCACGCCGCGAGCGCACTGCGCTTCATGAATAATCGCTAATTGCCGTTTTAATTGCTCCACGACCAACAACGGCCCGGCAAAAAGATAAGCGACGCCCGGCGGCAGGCGAGAAGCAAACAAAGCGCGGATAAAACGTTGCACGGGGACGTATTGCATCCACAACTGCGAGGTTGAGACGATAGCCAGAATCCGCAGCCAGAGCGTAATTGCATGCGCCCACCGTTCTGCAGAGCGCGGTGTGCCACTTATCCATTCAGTCAGCCAGCCACCGTGCACCAGCCATAGCCCGGCCCCCAGCGAGAACATCAGCCAGGCGACATATTTTGCTCGCCGCCGCGTGGCCTTTAGCGCAATAAGGCAGAAAAAAGTCGCCGCGCTATAGACCGGCAATATTGTCTGTGCGGGCAGGATAAGCGTGGTGCAGGCCGCCAGCGCCCACAGCGTTAAGGAAGTAAACGGATGCATTTAGCGCACGGCAGCCATTGCCGGAAAATGGCGAGTGGTGCGAATCGGCAGTTGTCGGAGTAAAAGCCAGACAATCACCGCCGTGAGAATTTTGTCGACCAGGTTCGCGCCCATTACCGTAATTGCCACCGACTCCACCAGGTTTTGCCCCATCGAGTGCATCCAGGCGACGAACAAATCGGCTCCGCTTCCTGTCACGCCGCCGAACAGCGCAGTACGGAGTGGCACAGCAACGACGGTGACCGCCAGGGTAATCATCACGCCGCTGACAATGACCTTCGGCAGAGTGCGAAACCAACCCGCCCGCGCCAGCCAACCTGCAACCAGACCAATAACCATTGCCACAGGAGCAAATGCAGCGGCGATTGGGTCAGTCAGTAATCCCCAGAGTAAATTGGTTAGTAAGCCGGTCAACATTCCAATAACCGGACCAAGCAGTACCGCGCTAATAAGTGTGCCGATGGAGTCGAGAAAAATAGGTAATTTAACCATGCTGGCAAGTTGACCGCCGATCATGTTGATGGCGATAGAGATAACGATCAGCACCAGAGCCTGACTGGAAAAGTGGCGACGCGCCATAAGAAAACCTCTCTGAAAATAGTTATTTAATGGGGGAAATATGCAACTCGTCGTAACCAGAAAGCGCGCAAGGCTGGCGGCTAAACGCCAGTTCCTCAAGGCTGCCGATCACCAGTTCAAGCGTGGTACGAACGGTACAGCCAGGCATCATGTGGCCGCCAAGCATCGCGCCGTGTGGGTCCGAAACGCAGAGATGAAGATGCTCGCCAGTGTGTTCCAGCGTGCCGTTCAGTGCGATCACTTCAAATTTCCCACTGAGGAGAGTGGTGTTTTCTTGCCCGGCATAGCGCAAGGCGACGTCAGTCAGACTGCCGGTACAACCGGCAATCCACGCGGCGTGGAGCTGTTGCTGTTGCGCGAAGGAATGTAATAGGGAGAGAACTTCCTGCCCGGGGAGCAGGCGCAGCGTGAAAAAGCGTGCGGAGGAAGAATAAGGGTAGGGCAATGTCATCATTGGAGTACTCCGAAACTCGGACGTATTGCGGATGATATCGACGCTGTATCAGTCATATTCTGATATAAATCAGGGTTTGTGACGGCACAACGAAAAGATTTTGCTACGCTTATTCGTGATTCTGCAAAAGTGGAATAAATTCCAACGCATCAGGCCTGAAAATGTGACGTAAGTCAGATAATTGTCTTCTTTGACTGGACAATCATTCCTTTTATTCCATGTTTCGCTTATCCTAGCTGAAGCGTTTCAGTCGATTAAATGTTCGACAATTAACCAATCAGTCGCAGTTTGCGACAGGTAAGGTTTCCCCGAACGATTTGCTGGATTACTCTGTCTGGCAAATTTGCTCAGGGAAAGCCTTGCAGGAGATCTATGACCGTACGCGTAGCGATAAATGGCTTCGGTCGCATCGGGCGTAATGTGGTTCGTGCTTTGTATGAATCAGGACGTCGGGCGGAAATTACCGTGGTGGCAATCAACGAATTGGCGGATGCTGCGGGCATGGCGCATTTGTTGAAATATGACACCAGCCATGGCCGTTTTGCATGGGAAGTCCGTGAGGAACGCGACCAACTTTTTGTTGGTGATGATGCCATCCGCGTATTGCATGAACGCTCACTGCAATCGCTTCCCTGGCGTGAACTCGGTGTTGATGTGGTTCTCGACTGCACCGGCGTATATGGCACCCGCGAGCATGGCGAAGCGCACATTGTCGCCGGGGCCAAAAAAGTGCTCTTTTCACATCCTGGCAGTAACGATCTCGATGCTACCGTTGTTTATGGCGTCAATCAGGATCAACTTCGTGCGGAACACCGCATCGTTTCTAACGCTTCCTGTACCACGAATTGCATAATTCCCGTCATCAAATTGTTAGATGATGCGTACGGTATTGAGTCCGGCACTGTGACCACAATTCACTCCGCCATGCACGATCAACAGGTTATTGATGCGTATCATCCTGACCTGCGCCGCACCCGGGCAGCCAGCCAGTCGATCATTCCGGTCGATACCAAACTGGCCGCGGGTATCACACGATTTTTTCCGCAGTTTAACGATCGTTTTGAAGCGATTGCGGTGCGTGTGCCAACCATTAATGTGACGGCAATCGATTTAAGCGTGACGGTGAAGAAACCTGTAAAAGCCAATGAAGTCAACCAGTTGCTGCAAAAAGCAGCACAAGGTGCATTTCATGGTATAGTTGACTATACGGAATTGCCGTTAGTCTCGATAGATTTTAACCACGATCCGCACAGTGCCATTGTCGATGGCACTCAAACCCGGGTCAGTGGCGCACACCTGATCAAAACGTTGGTCTGGTGCGATAACGAATGGGGCTTTGCTAACCGAATGCTAGACACAACGTTAGCCATGGCCGCTGTTGCTTTCAGGTAAGACGCGTGCGCGTCTACAAAACTTTTAGAATCAACGAGAGGATTCACCATGTCTGTAATTAAGATGACCGATCTGGATCTTGCTGGGAAACGTGTATTTATCCGTGCGGATCTGAACGTACCAGTAAAAGACGGGAAAGTAACCAGCGACGCGCGTATCCGTGCTTCTCTGCCAACCATCGAACTGGCCCTGAAACAAGGCGCAAAAGTGATGGTCACTTCCCACCTGGGTCGTCCTACCGAAGGCGAGTACAACGAAGAATTCTCTCTGCTGCCGGTTGTTAACTACCTGAAAGAAAAACTGTCTAACCCGGTTCGCCTGGTTAAAGATTACCTCGACGGCGTTGACGTTGCTGAAGGTGAACTGGTTGTTCTGGAAAACGTTCGCTTCAACAAAGGCGAGAAGAAAGACGACGAAACCCTGTCCAAAAAATACGCTGCACTGTGCGACGTATTCGTAATGGACGCATTCGGTACTGCTCACCGTGCGCAGGCTTCTACTCACGGTATCGGTAAGTTCGCAGACGTTGCGTGCGCAGGTCCGCTGCTGGCTGCTGAACTGGACGCGTTGGGTAAAGCACTGAAAGAACCGGCTCGTCCGATGGTGGCTATCGTTGGTGGTTCTAAAGTTTCTACCAAACTGACCGTTCTGGACTCCCTGTCTAAAATCGCTGACCAGCTGATCGTTGGTGGTGGTATCGCTAACACCTTTATCGCGGCACAAGGCCACGATGTGGGTAAATCCCTGTACGAAGCTGACCTGGTTGACGAAGCTAAACGTCTGCTGACTACCTGCAACATTCCGGTTCCGTCTGATGTTCGCGTAGCAACTGAGTTCTCTGAAACTGCTCCGGCTACTCTGAAATCTGTTAACGACGTGAAAGCTGACGAGCAGATCCTGGATATCGGCGACGCTTCCGCTCAGGAACTGGCTGAAATCCTGAAGAATGCGAAAACCATTCTGTGGAATGGCCCGGTTGGCGTGTTCGAATTCCCGAACTTCCGTAAAGGTACTGAAATCGTGGCTAACGCTATCGCAGACAGCGAAGCGTTCTCCATCGCTGGTGGCGGTGACACTCTGGCAGCAATCGACCTGTTCGGCATTGCTGACAAAATCTCCTACATCTCCACTGGCGGCGGCGCATTCCTCGAATTCGTGGAAGGTAAAGTACTGCCTGCAGTAGCGATGCTCGAAGAGCGCGCTAAGAAGTAAAAAATCACAGGGCAGGGAAACCTGCCCTTGTTTCAGCGCGCTCATGTAGCACGCACTTTTTCTACAGCCCGACGATACAGGACAAGAGACATGTCTAAGATTTTTGATTTCGTAAAACCTGGCGTAATCACTGGTGATGACGTACAGAAAGTTTTCCAGGTAGCAAAAGAAAACAACTTCGCACTGCCAGCAGTAAACTGCGTCGGTACTGACTCCATCAACGCCGTACTGGAAACCGCTGCTAAAGTTAAAGCGCCGGTTATCGTTCAGTTCTCCAACGGTGGTGCTTCCTTTATCGCTGGTAAAGGCGTGAAATCTGACGTTCCGCAGGGCGCTGCTATCCTGGGGGCGATCTCTGGTGCGCATCACGTTCACCAGATGGCTGAACACTATGGTGTTCCGGTTATCCTGCATACCGACCACTGCGCGAAGAAACTGCTGCCGTGGATCGACGGTCTGCTGGACGCGGGTGAAAAACACTTCGCTGCTACTGGTAAGCCGCTGTTCTCTTCTCACATGATCGACCTGTCTGAAGAATCTCTGCAAGAGAACATCGAAATCTGCTCTAAATACCTGGAGCGCATGTCCAAAATCGGCATGACTCTGGAAATCGAACTGGGTTGCACCGGTGGTGAAGAAGACGGCGTGGACAACAGCCACATGGACGCTTCTGCACTGTACACCCAGCCGGAAGACGTTGATTACGCATACACCGAGTTGAGCAAAATCAGCCCGCGCTTCACCATCGCAGCTTCCTTCGGTAACGTACACGGTGTATACAAGCCGGGTAACGTCGTTCTGACCCCGACCATCCTGCGCGACTCTCAGGAATATGTTTCCAAGAAACACAACCTGCCGCACAACAGCCTGAACTTCGTATTCCACGGCGGTTCCGGTTCTACTGCTCAGGAAATCAAAGACTCTGTAAGCTACGGTGTAGTTAAAATGAACATCGATACCGACACCCAATGGGCGACCTGGGAAGGTGTTCTGAACTACTACAAAGCGAACGAAGCTTACCTGCAGGGCCAGCTGGGCAACCCGAAAGGCGAAGATCAGCCGAACAAGAAATACTACGATCCGCGCGTATGGCTGCGTGCCGGTCAGACTTCAATGATCGCTCGTCTGGAAAAAGCATTCCAGGAACTGAACGCGATCGACGTTCTGTAAGATATTCCTTTCTGCTTTTCTCAAGGCCCGCTCTGCGGGTCTTTTTTTCGCCAAAAGCAAAATTGCCTGATGCGCTGCGCTTATCAGGCCTACGTGATCTCTGCAATATATTGAATTTGCATGCTTGCGTAGGCTGGATAAGGCGTTCACGCCGCATCCGGCATGAACAAAGCGCACTTTGTCAACAATCTGAGGCCGCCAGGATAGAGGGGATTTTTTCGCCAAAAGCAAGGTGATGCACCTAAGAAATCTGTGATCTATTTGGCAAAATTATGCTTTATTGTTTACCCTTGTCAGACAGCCCGTCATAAGGCGGCGGAGTGTATTTCTCCATTTTGAGTCAGTTGAAAAGGAATATTGAATGGAAGATTTGAATGTTGTCGATAGCATACACGGTGCAGGTTCCTGGTTGGTGAACAACCAGGCGCTGTTGCTGAGTTATGCTGTAAACATCGTGGCGGCTCTCGCGATCATCATCATTGGTTTGATTATCGCGCGGATGATCTCCAACGCGGTGAATCGCCTGATGATCTCCCGTAACATAGATGCCACCGTTGCTGATTTTATCTCTGCATTAGCCCGATATGCGATTATTGCCTTTACGCTGATCGCAGCGTTAGGTCGCGTGGGCGTTCAAACCGCATCGGTTATCGCCGTGCTGGGTGCCGCAGGTTTGGCTGTAGGTTTGGCGTTGCAGGGTTCTCTGTCTAACCTGGCCGCTGGCGTGTTGCTGGTGCTGTTCCGCCCGTTCCGTGCCGGTGAATATGTCGACCTCGGCGGTGTTGCCGGTACAGTGCAGAGCGTACAGATTTTCTCCACCACTATGCGTACTGCAGACGGTAAAATAATTGTTATTCCGAACGGAAAAATTATTGCCGGAAATATTATTAACTTCTCCCGTGAGCCTGCACGCCGCAACGAATTTATTATTGGCGTGGCGTATGATTCCGATATCGATCAGGTTAAGCAAATCCTGACCGATATTATTCAGTCTGACGATCGTATTCTGAAAGATCGCGAAATGACCGTACGCCTGAACGAACTTGGTGCATCGTCGATTAATTTCGTCGTCCGTGTCTGGAGCAACAGCGGCGATCTGCAAAACGTTTACTGGGATGTGCTGGAACGTATTAAACGCGAGTTTGATGCCGCAGGTATCAGCTTCCCGTATCCGCAAATGGATGTGAACTTCAAGCGAGTGAAAGAAAATAAAGAGCGCGAAGCGGTAACACGTTAATCATGTAAAGCGCCCATAGAAGTTATGGGCGCATTACCCAATTAACGCATTGTTTCATCAAGTATATTGGCAACTTTTTGTATGACTTCCCCGGCATTGTCCACGCCTTCAGTCTTTTGCTTTTCTACCCACTGAGTTTGCTCTTGCTGATAATCAATCGCTTTCTGCCAGGCGTCCAGTTCTGATTTTTTCAGATAGCGAACATGTGCACCTTCCTGCTCGAGCGTTTTTACCATGTTGATCAGATTGTTATCTAATGCCTGGCCTAGCGCCTTCTGGGTTGTAATGGCTGCTCGTTGAATCGCCTCGCGATCTTGAGTACTGAGGCTTTCCCAGGTGTGTTTATTCATCGTCAAAAGATAAACATGGCCGAGCCAGAGCGAAGGAGATAGCAACACATTCGGCGCAGCACGTTCAGCATGGATGTCATATCCGCTATCGAGATTGACCATTAAGCCATCGAGTTGCCCGTCACGGAGGGCTGTTGTGATTTGCTCATTCCACGGTAAGGTTACGGTTTTTGCTCCCGTATGACTTAAATAAGCCCGATGCCAGAAACTGGCTGTGCGCCAGGTGGTTCCCTGAAGATCGGTTAATGTCTGAATGGGTTTGGTGGAAAAAAAGCCTACCGGGTAGCCAAGGAAAAATTGTAAGTTCACGACATTGTTACGCTCAAGTTCAGCGTTAAATTCGGGAATTTCCGCATATACGCGACGAAAGAATTCAACCTGACTGGCTCCATGATCCGGGCCAATAGCAAAGCTCTTGAAGATTTGATGAAGCGGTAATTGTTTCGCTGTGTATTCCGGCACCACTATACCCATATCAGCTTTGCCGCCATCGCTTATCGTCGCCAGTGCATCATAGCTGATGGCGGTTTCACCGTTCCAGTGTGGTTCAATTTTCAAACGTCCCTGCGACTCTTTTTCAATTTCTGCAAAAAATGTCTCTTGAATCAGTTGGGTACGCATTCCACCAAAGGGTTCATGATCGGTATAGCGCAGGATTTTTTCTGTGGCAAAATTGGGGGGAGATATCAGAAGTAATCCTGATAAAAGAAAGGGGAGTAATTGTCGGTAGTGCATATCTGTTCCCTCAGTTTATTAATTAAACTTATACTATATTAATATTATCAATTATCCCTAATGTTATTCCCGCGCTATAGTCTGCGCATCAGATAATTAGCCCGGAATAAATTACGTGATATCTTATTACTTTCAAGGCCTTGCACTTGGTGCGGCTATGATCCTGCCGCTCGGCCCACAAAATGCTTTTGTGATGAATCAGGGCATTCGCCGCCAGTACCACATTATGATTGCCTTGCTCTGCGCGATGAGCGATTTGGTCCTGATTTGCGCCGGGATTTTTGGTGGTAGCGCGTTATTGATGCAGTCACCGTGGTTGCTGGCGCTGGTGACCTGGGGCGGTGTGGCTTTCTTGCTGTGGTATGGCTTTGGTGCTTTTAAAACGGCGATGAGCAGTAATATTGAGCTGGTCAGTGCTGAAGTGAGGAAGCAGGGACGTTGGAAAATTATTGCCACTATGCTGGCGGTAACCTGGCTGAATCCGCATGTTTACCTGGATACCTTTGTGGTATTGGGCAGCCTGGGCGGGCAGCTTGATGTCGAGCCAAAACGTTGGTTTGCGCTCGGGACGATTAGCGCCTCTTTCCTGTGGTTTTTTGGCCTGACGTTATTAGCGGCCTGCCTGGCACCGCGTCTGCGCACGGCAAAAGCACAGCGCATCATCAATTTTGTGGTGGGCTGCGTTATGTGGTTTATTGCTCTGCAACTGGCGAAAGATGGTATTGCTCATGCACAAGCCTTGTTCAGTTAGGCGCTATCTGATGGAAAAATAAAACAGAGACGTTAAGCTTGCCTCCAGAGGTCCTGAATTTTGGGCAAGTCAATTAACACGGAGAGACTAACGTGAAGTTCAAAGTTATCGCCCTGGCGGCATTGATGGGTTTCAGCGGGATGGCAGTACAGGCCAATGAACTACCGGATGGTCCGCACATTGTCACTTCAGGAACGGCAAGCGTTGATGCGGTGCCTGATATCGCTATTCTTGCTATTGAAGTTAACGTGACGGCGAAGGATGCCGCGTCTGCCAAGAAGCAGGCGGATGAGCGCGTCGCGCAATATATCTCTTTCCTTGAACTCAATCAGATCGCGAAAAAAGATATCAGTTCCGCGAATTTGCGTACCCAGCCAGACTACGATTACCAGGATGGTAAAAGTATCCTGAAAGGCTACCGTGCCGTGAGAACGGTGGAAGTCACGCTTCGTCAGTTAGACAAACTGAATTCCTTGCTGGATGGCGCGTTGAAGGCCGGACTCAACGAAATTCGTTCTGTGTCGTTGGGCGTGGCGCAGCCGGATGCCTATAAAGACAAAGCGCGTAAGGCAGCGATTGATAACGCGATTCATCAGGCTCAGGAGCTGGCGAACGGCTTTAATCGCAAACTGGGGCCGGTATATAGCGTGCGCTACCATGTTTCCAATTATCAGCCCAGCCCAATGGTACGCATGATGAAAGCCGATGCCGCGCCGGTTTCCGCCCAGGAAACTTACGAGCAGGCCGCTATTCAGTTTGATGATCAGGTCGATGTGGTCTTCCAGTTAGAACCAGTGGATCAACAGCCCGCTAAAACACCTGCCGCACAATAATACTTGTAGCCCGACTTATTTGTCGGGCTAATGTCTTTATCTGATATCGCCTCTTTTTTCTGTAATTTTCTGTAAAACCATGACGTAAGCACCTATTTTTGCTTGCGATTTCATTAAGGATGAACTGACTGAAACGGTTAAGCGGACAGGGATGTTTGGAGGAAGCGGCGATGGATATTTTTATTTCGAAAAAGATGCGCAATTTTATTTTATTAGCGCAAACCAATAATATTGCCCGGGCGGCAGAAAAGTTACATATGACTGCTTCACCGTTCGGCAAAAGTATTTCCGCCCTGGAGGAACAAATTGGTTATACATTATTTACCCGTAAAGATAATAATATCAGTCTTAATAAAGCCGGGCAGGAGCTTTATCAAAAACTCTTCCCGGTTTACCAACGGCTTTCTGCTATCGATAATGAAATTCATAATTCCGGACGTCGTTCTCGTGAAATTGTGATTGGTATCGATAATACTTATCCGACGATTATTTTTGATCAGTTAATTAGCCTGGGGGATAAGTATGAAGGTGTGACGGCCCAGCCGGTTGAGTTCAGCGAAAATGAGGTTATCGACAATCTGTTCTATCGTCAGCTTGATTTTATTATCTCTCCGCAGCATGTTTCCGCTCGTGTACAGGGGTTGGATAATCTAACAATGAGTGAACTACCGCCGCTACGACTGGGGTTTCTCGTTTCTCGCCGTTATGAAGAGCGTCAGGAGCAGGAGTTATTACAGGAGCTGCCCTGGTTACAGATGCGCTTTCAAAACCGTGCTAATTATGAAGCGATGATTGATGCGAACATGCGCCCTTGTGGGATCAATCCAACAATTATTTATCGCCCATACAGTTTTATGGCCAAAATCAGCGCCGTTGAGCATGGACATTTTCTTACGGTGATCCCACATTTTGCATGGCGGCTGGTGAACCCAGCTACGTTGAAATATTTTGATGCACCGCATACGCCAATGTATATGCAGGAATATCTTTATTCACTGAAAAATCATCGCTATACCGCCACGCTGCTACAGCAAATTGCTGAAGATCGTGACGGTACGAGCGATTAACCCAGCATTGAGCCAGTTTCGAGATAATTACGATGCAGATCGAAAACGTGGCTAAGATCGTGGTGAATATGCCCGCCGGGCGCATTCTCCAGATAGCGATGCAGATAGTCACGGTACATAGGATGCGCGCAGTTATCGATGATTGTGCGCGCGCGCTGAAGTGGAGAGAGGCCACGCAAGTCGGCGATCCCTTGTTCTGTGATGATCACTTTCACGCTGTGTTCGCTGTGATCAACATGGCTGCACATAGGCACGATGGTTGAGATTTTACCTTCCCTGGCGATAGATGGCGCCATAAAGATCGACAAGTAAGCATTGCGTTCAAAATCGCCGCTACCACCGATACCATTCATTAAATTAACGCCGACTACGTGCGTTGAGTTGGCGTGTCCGTAAATATCAAACTCGAGGCCGACATTCAGAGCGATAACACCAAGGCGGCGGATAATTTCTGGGTTATTGGAAATCTCCTGCGGACGTAACACAATGCGGCTGGCGAAGTAATCCATATTGGCGTAAATCTTGCGCAGTGAGTCGGCAGAAATTGTCAGACTGGAGGCGCTGGCGCCGGTAATTTTACCGGTTTCCAGAAGATGAACCACAGACTCCTGTAGCACTTCCGAATACATCATAAACGGAGGAATATCCTGGTTTTCACCCAGGCGCGCCATTACCGCATTATTGATGTTGCCTACCCCACTTTGCAGTGGCAGAAATTCCCGCGGAATGCGCCCCTGCGCCATTTCACGCAACAAAAAGGTGATCACATTGTCGGCGATTTGCTGGCACATGGGATTTTGTTTATCCAGCGAGTTACCTGCATCAGGTAAGTTGGTTTCCACGACGGCGACAATTTTTTTCGGATCGATTTGTACATAACGTGTACCGACGCGATCCATCGCATGGAAGATCGAAACGCTATTGCGCCGCGGTGGTGCACCAGGAGTCACAATATCCGCCAGTTCTGCGACGCGAGGGTCGTGATAATGATTGAGCTCAATGATCACTTTCTTTGCACGCAGCAACCAGGTCGGGGCATTACCGATCCCACTGGTTAACCAGACGCGACCATCCGGAGCGAGGGCTGAGGCTTCAATTACCGCAACATCAATGTCGCCGAAAAAGCCGTAGTTGACCATTTGCGCCACTTCGCTCAAATGCAGATCAACAAAACTAACCGCCCCCTGATTGATCTTTTTACGTAATCCCGATGATGTCTGATATGGCGCGCGCCATGAAACGGCGTCAGCTTCAGAGAGAATGTCATCGGCGGCGGCACTAATCGACGCTCCGGTCAGCAGGCGAATTTGATACGGTTTTTTCGCCTCATGTTGTTCATTGGCGCGACGGGCAATGGCGACAGGAAGAGCCTTGGGCGAACCCGCAGGGGTAAAACCACTGAATGCCACCATATCGTTGTGCTGGATAATTTCCGCCGCTTCATCGGCGGTCATCCTTGTCCGGGTAATATTCATCCTTTGCTCCTTAGTTCGTGGATCATTAATGACCGACGAAATTAGGTTTACGTTTTTCCAGGAAGGCGTTCATACCTTCCTGATAATCTTCGCTGTCATAAACCGCCCGACGCATCCCTTGAATACGCTCAAATTCATCTGAATTCATGGTGTGTGCTTCACCCAGTACGCGCAGCTCTTCCTTGATTACTGCAATGGCTAACGGTGCTTTTTCGGAAATGTGGTGAGCCATTTGTAAGGTGAAATCTTCCAGTTCGTCGGCCTCAACAACGTGGTTGAGAATGCCAACAGCCAGCGCGCGTTGGGCGGTGATTGGCGAAGCGGTAAAAATCAGCTCTTTGACAATGTGGAAACCCGCGTCGCGAGTCAGGTTGTGGATCCCCACCAGGTTATACGGTACGCCCAGGTTGACTGGCGTTATTGAGAAGGTAGAAGTACTGGCGGCGATGATCAGATCAGAACTCATGATCATTTCAAATGCGCCACCCCAGACGCTACCTTCGACCATCGAAATTACCGGTTTAGGGCATTTTTGGATCACGCGGGTAATTTGACGTAGTGGATCATCGTAAGAGAGCGGATCGCGACCTCCTGATGGCAACTCATGAATGTCGTGACCTGCGGAAAAGACTTTGGAACCACTTGGGGCGCGCAGAATGATGCAGCGGATTTCTGGACGGTTGAGATCGTTTAATGCCTGAATCAAATCATCAATAAAGACTTTACTTAACGCATTGAGTTTGCGGGTATAGTTAAACTCAATGACCGCCACTTTGCTGATGATGGTTACATTAACATACTGATAAGACATAAAAATTCCCTTAATTAAAATACTGAGTCTGGATAAAATCACTGAGCTGCCGTAAACCTGTGCGCGGCGAGAGCATATTATTTTTGACCGCTAATAGCGTTTGGCTGTAATAGCGATCGAAATCTTCATTAGTGAACAGGTGGTGCAGCACCTCTTCTTCGGTCTGTTTACGCAACCATTCCATCGATTGTTGTTGCCGCACCTGTTGTAAACGACCGCTGGTGGTCAGCGCGGTTTTGAAATCGATAATTGCGCGCCAAATCTCATCGATGCCGCATTTTTCCAGTGCACTACAGGTGAGGACCTGGGGCTGCCATTCGTCATATTTTCGACGCAGAATATGCAGAGCGCTTTCGTACATATGGCGGGCAATGGCGACATTCGTGTGGTTATCACCATCATCTTTGTTGATGACAATCAGATCTGCCATCTCCATCAAACCCTTTTTAATGCCCTGGAGATCATCGCCGCCACCGGCAATCTGTAGCGAGATAAAGCAGTCCACCATGCGGGCGACTTCCGTTTCTGACTGCCCGACGCCGACGGTTTCAACGATCACCACGTCATAACCCGCCGCTTCACATAACAGCATTAACTCCCGCGCCCGCTGACTGGCGCCGCCAAGGTGACCAGATGACGGAACCGGGCGAATAAACGCTGCATCGGCACGCGCCAGCTCGGTCATACGAGTTTTATCCCCAAGGATGCTGCCACCGGTCACTGGACTGCTGGGATCGACGGCAATCACTGCGACCTTAAGCCCCTGGCGAATCAGTAACATGCCAAAGGCTTCAAGAAAGGTACTTTTTCCTGCTCCTGGCGTGCCGGTAACGCCCAGTCGCAGGGCGTTACCACAAAACGGCATGATGGCATCAAGCAGTTGAGTGCTGAGTGCCTGATGGCGAGAGTGGCGGCTTTCAACCAGCGTCATGGCCTGGGCGAGCGTAGCACGCTCACCCAGACGTAGGCGCCGAATGCTGTCTGCCAGCGTGGCTTCGTTAATCATGATGTTGGCTAATCCGGTTTAGCACATCACGCACGCTGTCGAGCATGGGAGTACCAGGGCCGTAAATCGCCGCCACGCCACGCTCTTGCAGGAAGGCATAATCTTGCGGCGGAATAACGCCACCGGCGACCACGCAAATATCTTTGCGCCCCCATTTTTTCAGGGCTTCAACCAGTTCCGGGATCAGCGTTTTATGTCCTGCTGCAAGCGAGGACGCGCCCACCACATGAACATCGTTTTCCACTGCCAGGCGGGCGATCTCTTCCGGCGTGGAGAACATGGGACTTAAATCAACATCGAAACCAAGATCGGAATAGGCGCTGGCAATGACTTTCGCCCCGCGATCGTGTCCATCTTGTCCCATTTTTGCGATCAGAATGCGTGGCCGACGGCCATTATTCGCGAGGAACTGCTCCGTTTGCGCAACAATTGCATCAAACTCGAAGGCTGATTTTTCCGACTGATGATAGCTTTGCGCAATGACGCCGGTAACACACTGGCTCGGTACCAGATAACGATCAAAAGCGGCTTCCAGCGCATCGGATATTTCACCCAGCGTCGCGCGAACGCGAGCCGCATTAACTGCGGCAGCCAGCAGGTTTTCGTTATGCTGTGCAGCGTGAGTCAAGGCGTTCAGCGCGCTAGTTACGGCATCATCATCACGGGTGGCGCGAATGCGTTCCAGCGAAGCAATTTGCTCGTTACGTACCATCACGTTGTCGATTTCAAGGACATCAGTTTCATCTTCGTGATCCAGCTTGTACTTGTTGACGCCGACGATCACGCGTTTACCCTGATCGATCAAAGACTGTTCACGGGCAGACGCTTCTTCGATCATCCGTTTTGGCAGACCTGCCTCGATCGCCTTCGCCATGCCTCCGGCTTCGTCGATCTGATCAATGATGGCTCTGGCCTGTTTCACGATCTGATCGGTTAGCGACTCAACGTAATAAGAACCGGCCAGTGGATCGACGGTGCGACAGAGTTCTGACTCTTCCTGAATAATGATCTGGGTGTTACGGGCAATACGTGCCGAAAAATCGGTCGGCAGACCAAGCGCTTCGTCAAAGGCATTTGTATGCAGCGACTGAGTTCCGCCAAGGGTGGCTGCCAACGCTTCAATGGTGGTGCGGATAACGTTGTTATAGGGATCCTGTTCGGTGAGACTCCAGCCGGAGGTTTGACAGTGGGTGCGCAGCGCCAGCGATTTCGGATCTTTGGCGCCAAATCCGCTTACTGCTTCGCTCCAGAGATAACGTGCGGCGCGCAGCATGGCGACGTTCATAAACAGGTCCATGCCGATACCAAAGAAGAATGACAGGCGCGGAGCGAAGTCATCAATTTTTAAGCCAGCAGAGAGAGCGGCTTTGATGTACTCAATCCCATCGGCGAGAGTAAACGCCACCTGTTGCACGCAGTTCGCACCAGCTTCGCCCATGTGGTAGCCGCTGATACTAATGGTATTGAAGCGCGGCATATTGCCGGAACACCAGGCGATAATGTCAGCGATAATGCGCATAGAAGGTTTCGGTGGGTAAATATAGGTATTGCGGCAGAGGTACTCTTTGAGGATATCGTTCTGAATTGTACCCGTCAGTTTATCAGGGGGAACGCCTTGCTCTTCTGCCGCCACGATATAAAAGGCCAGCACTGGCAGGACTGCACCGTTCATGGTCATCGAAACCGACATTTTATCCAGCGGGATTTGGTCGAATAGCACCTTCATATCTTCTACGGTGTCGATAGCGACGCCCGCTTTGCCAACATCGCCCGCCACGCGCGGGTTATCGGAGTCGTAGCCACGGTGGGTGGCAAGGTCAAATGCCACGGAAAGACCTTTTTGTCCGGCAGCCAGGTTACGGCGATAAAAAGCGTTGGACTCTTTTGCTGTCGAGAAACCGGCATACTGACGGATGGTCCACGGTTGGGCGGTATACATAGTGGCGCGGGGACCACGAACGTAGGGCGGCAAGCCAGGAAGGGTACCGGTCACTTCCAGATTGTCGAGATCGGCTTCGGTATACAGTGGCTTGATGGCGATCCCTTCCGCCGTTTGCTGAACCAGCGAGTCGACGGTTTTCTCCCGACGGCTCAACTCCTTGTTGGCAAGCTGTTGCCACTCTTGCACGTTTGACATTATTTGCTCCATAAAACGCAATAAAAATTAGGGGGTTTGCGCTTACGGTGAGCTTTTTATACGGGTTTGTCGCCAGCAAAAAAAATGTAATGGGGCGTCTTTTTTTGCCGTGTGAGATTTGTCTGTTTTGTGACGTTATTCAAAGAATAAAAAAGGAAAAAAGAAAAACGCCTGATATGTGCTACCAGACGTTAACTGATTGATTAATCCTGACGAAGCACTTTGTGACCATAGTCGAGCAAAGCATCAGTGACTTTACGCATCATGCGGCTTTCTGGGGCAAAGCGATGCCAGTAGAGCATTCGCCGTTGGAATAGCCCGGGCGTCAGGTCAATCAACTCTCCGCTGGCCAATTCTTTTTCAATTTGCAGGTGTGGGATCATACAGCAGGTTGTACCCTGACGAGCGAGTTGCACGAAAGCTTCGGACGAGTTAACGATATGGCACGGTACGCTACCTGGCGGCAGATCGAAGTTTTGCTGCAAAAATGCCTGATGCATATCGTCAAGATGGTCAAAGGCGACTACCGGTGCTTTGAGCAGCGCAGAGCGGCTTACTCCGTTGGGGAAGTATTTCTCGGCAAACGGTTTGGAGCTGACGAACAGATAGTCGAGCGCGCCAAGTTTATCAACCAGGCAACTAGGCAGCGCCTGATGTTGAATACTCACCGCGCCGACCACTTCACCACGACGCAGGCGTTCCTGGGTGCGAGTTTCATCTTCCACCTGTAAGTTCAGGCGAATGGGCGAATCAGCCAGTACAGGAGCCAGTGCCGGAAGCAACCAGGTTGCCAGACTGTCGGCGTTGACTGCCAGCGAGAGCAGTAGTGGGGTGGAACCCGTTTGTTCATCGCCCAGCCACTCTTCTTCCAGCAGCTCGACCTGGCGAAGCAGTGCCAGTAATTTTTGCCCTTGTTCTGTCGGGCGTGGGGGAACAGTACGCACCAACAGCGGCTGCCCGAACATATTTTCCAGCTGCTTAATGCGTTGTGAGACGGCTGATTGCGTAATGCACAACTTTTGTGCCGCGCGCTCAAATCCTCGTTCACGTATCACCGCATCCAGTGCCTGTAATGTCCTGTAGTCCGGGCGTTTCATTTCTCTAACCTGCTCCTCAAATATTCTCATGCCGAACTATGACATAATTTTGCTTTGGGTACAGAGTATTTAACGCATACAAAAGCGGTCATAGTGGAAATTTTGGTTGGCAATACCATTTTCACGTAATCCTTTGCCGAGCGCTTTGGCAAAACTCTGTGGGCCGCAAAACCAGAAATGGGTATCGCATCTATCTGCTATTTTATCAGTCAGATTTTGCACCTGTAGGTACTCACCTTTATGCGCATCAAGCAGATGCAGTGTGACACCGGCAAGGATACAAAGTGAGGTAAGTTTATCAACATACCAGGCATCCTCGCCTCGGCTGATGCAATACCAGAGATCTACAGGAACAGGGGACGCACCATGCTGGCTCAAATACTCAAGCTGGGCTATAAAGAGAGTAATGCCGATGCCCGGCACCTTGTTAAGCCGTGATGAACGCAACGGTAAACACATCGTCAGCGTCATCAGACACCATGCAATGGTCCCCGTAAAAAAGAACATATTTTGCCGGAAGAACCATACTGGCGTGATTGGCTTTTCACGAAAAATAGCACCGGACGAAAAAAAATAAGGCATGCGACAAAGCAAACCAACGTACCTGTAAGATTAGCTTTTTCATTTTTGATTTCGTTTTGGTAGCGGGGCATAGAATAATTCTATGCTCCCGTTAAATAGGGTGATTATTTATAGAAAATCACAGTGGCGTGGATATAATTTTTACCGGAGAAAGAACTGATGTAATAATTGCTGGCTTGTAACTCTTCCGCCTTTTCTTTGATTTGACTTTCAACACCCGCTGGATTGCTATTGTGTGTAGACATGCTCACTTTTGATAGCTGTTCAAGGTTATTGTCCGGTTTTTGTATCTCGGTTGCTGCAAATGCGTGTCCAGTGAGAGTGCAAAGAAACAGCGCAGCAAATAAATTTTGCTTAATAGACATAATAACTCCTTTTATATTAAAGATGATTAAATACTTGTGTAATGAGATTAGGGATTTGCGCTAATGCATTTCTCTCAGCAAGTTCGCGCCCCGGCTGGGTTTTGTCGACGCCTTCGGCGCGCAAAATAGACGTGCTGCTAATTCCCATTAATTTCAGCGTGGTTTGCAGATAGCTTTCCTGATGATCCAGTGCCAGATGTGCCTCGTCGCAATAGATACCGCCGCGCGTCGAGACAATAAATGTGGGTTTATCCGTCAGTAACCCAACGGCGCCTGCCGGGGTAAAACGAAACGTTAAACCAGCCTGACAGACCTGATCTATCCAGGTTTTGAGGCCGGATGAAACGCTGTGATTAATCATCGGCGCGCCAATAATGAGCACATCGCACGATGCCAGCTCTTCAATAGCGGCGTGAATATCATTCACCTCTTGCTGAATTTGTGTGTTCCTGCACTCTGCTTTACCGCAAAGCGCCAGAAAGGTTTCTTCACGCAAATGGGGCGGCGGTGTCAGGCCAACGTCGCGATGAATAATTGAGGCTTGCGGGAAGCGTAGGGAAAGCGCTTCTACCAACGCCTGACTTAATTTCCGCGAACTTGAATGTTTAAGCATTGGGCTGCTGTCGATATGGAGAATTTTCATGGGGTTGCTCTCATTTTTGCGATGAGAGAAGTTTAACTGTTGTTGATATGGTGATTAAATAGACAAAATTGAACTTCATTGTTGCGAAAATAGAACAATCATGATCGACTGGAATGATTACTACTACTTTGCCCTGATTGCCGATGAAGGCAGTTACAGCCAGGCAGCGCTGCGTGCGGGCGTGTCGAAATCGGTATTAAGTCGACGAATGACAGCGCTGGAAGAGCGCCTTGGCGTGCGGCTGATCCAGCGAACCACGCGGCGTCTGGCCCTGACTGCAGCAGGAGAACAGTTTGCCGTCGAGTGTCGGGCGCTGGTGGCGCAGGGGGAACGGGCCAGAGCGGTGGTGATGGCCGCCCAGGAAAGCCCACAGGGAATGCTGCGCGTCAGCGCACCGGTATTTATGGCTGAAACATGGTTTGGTGAGTTTGTCAGTGAGTTTATTGCCCGCTGGCCCCTGACGAAGGTGCAACTGCTGGCAATTAATCGCCCAGTGGATATGGTCGCTGAAGGCATTGATATCGCGCTGGTTACGGCTTCCGGCGCGCTTGCGGACTCGACGCTGCATTATAAAAAATTACATACCCAGACTGATATTTTAGTTGCCAGTTCGCAGTGGCTAGCCCGCCATCCGCAGGTGAAGGCCATTGACGATCTTAACCACGTCGACGGGATCCTTCGCCTGGCAAACAATGGCGGGAGCCAGTGGCAGTTAATTAATGGCGAACAGGAAATTACGCTGCATCCCGAAGCGCGTTTGCAGTCAAATAACCTTCGCGCCATGTTGCAGGCCGTGCTTGGCGGGAATGGCGTGGCGTTATTGCCTCAGTTTGCCTGTAAACAGGGGCTTGCGAACGGGGAGCTGGTGCGCCTGTTTGCACCGTGGAGCGGCATACCCAGACCGTTGTATGCTTTATTTGCGGGGCGAAAGGGGATGCCCGCCATTGCGCGATATTTTATGGATGAGTTAACCGCGCGACTTGCCAACGGGGTCTGATTGGCTTTTTTTGTATATAATGCGAGTGAAATTTCATACCACAGGCGAAACGATCATGACGCAGGATGAATTGAAAAAAGCAGTAGGATGGGCGGCACTTCAGTATGTTCAGCCCGGTACCATTGTGGGCGTAGGTACAGGTTCCACCGCCGCACACTTTATTGATGCGCTCGGCACAATGAAAGGCCAGATTGAGGGGGCGGTTTCCAGTTCTGATGCATCCACTGAAAAACTGAAAAGCCTCGGCATTCACGTTTTTGATCTCAACGAGGTAGACAGCCTCGGCATCTACGTTGATGGCGCAGATGAAATCAACGGCCACATGCAGATGATCAAAGGCGGCGGTGCGGCGCTGACCCGTGAAAAAATCATTGCCTCGGTCGCAGAAAAATTTATCTGCATCGCGGACGCCTCCAAGCAGGTCGATATTTTGGGTAAATTCCCGCTGCCAGTAGAAGTTATCCCGATGGCGCGTAGTGCGGTAGCTCGTCAACTGGTGAAACTGGGTGGCCGCCCTGAATACCGTCAGGGCGTTGTGACCGATAACGGCAACGTTATCCTCGACGTCCATGGAATGGAAATTCTTGACCCGGTAGCGATGGAAAACGCGATTAACGCCATTCCTGGCGTGGTTACTGTTGGTCTGTTTGCTAACCGTGGTGCGGATGTTGCGCTGATCGGCACGCCTGACGGCGTCAAAACTATTGTGAAATGATCTGACGGGGGAACCTCCCCCGTTAAAAAAATTCTCTTCGTTAAATTTGGTGACATGTGTCACGTTTTTGCCTGACCGTTGCCGAACTTGCTAAATAAAGTCTGATTTCCAGCATTTTGCTCTAATAATCATTGTCATCTGATATTTCGTCATCTTCGCGACGCAAACGTTCATATTGCCGCAATATTATTTTTTGATATGTTGAAAGGCGGATGCAAATCCGCACACAACATTTCAAAGACAGGATTGGGTAAATGGCAAAGGTATCGCTGGAGAAAGACAAGATTAAGTTTCTGTTGGTAGAAGGCGTGCATCAAAAGGCACTCGAAAGCCTTCGTGCAGCAGGTTACACCAACATCGAATTTCACAAAGGCGCGTTGGATGATGAACAATTAAAAGAATCCATCCGCGATGCCCACTTCATCGGCCTGCGATCCCGTACCCATCTGACCGAAGACGTGATCAACGCCGCAGAAAAACTGGTCGCTATTGGCTGTTTCTGCATCGGGACAAACCAGGTCGATTTAAATGCTGCGGCAAAACGCGGAATCCCGGTATTTAATGCCCCGTTCTCAAATACGCGTTCCGTTGCTGAGTTGGTGATTGGCGAACTTCTGCTGCTATTGCGCGGAGTACCGGAAGCCAACGCCAAAGCGCACCGTGGCGTGTGGAACAAACTGGCCGCAGGTTCTTTTGAAGCGCGCGGTAAAAAGCTGGGCATTATTGGTTATGGTCATATTGGTACGCAGTTGGGCATTCTGGCGGAATCGCTGGGGATGTATGTTTACTTCTATGATATTGAAAACAAACTGCCACTGGGCAACGCCACTCAGGTGCAACATCTTTCCGACCTGCTGAATATGAGCGATGTAGTAAGTCTGCATGTGCCAGAGAATGCGTCTACCAAAAACATGATGGGCGCGAAAGAGATCTCGCTGATGAAGCCCGGCTCGCTGCTGATTAACGCTTCGCGCGGAACGGTGGTCGATATTCCGGCGCTGTGTGACGCCCTGGCGAGCAAACATCTGGCAGGGGCAGCAATTGACGTGTTCCCGACAGAACCGGCGACCAACAGCGATCCGTTTACCTCTCCGCTGTGCGAATTCGACAATGTTCTGCTGACGCCACATATTGGCGGTTCGACTCAGGAAGCTCAGGAGAATATCGGCCTGGAAGTTGCGGGTAAATTGATCAAGTACTCTGACAATGGTTCTACGCTCTCTGCGGTGAACTTCCCGGAAGTCTCGCTGCCGCTACATGGTGGTCGCCGTCTGATGCACATTCACGAAAATCGTCCGGGTGTGCTGACTGCGCTGAACAAAATATTTGCCGAGCAGGGCGTCAACATCGCCGCGCAATATCTGCAAACCTCCGCTCAGATGGGTTACGTGGTCATCGATATTGAAGCTGACGAAGACGTTGCTGAAAAAGCATTGCAGGCAATGAAAGCTATTCCGGGTACCATTCGCGCCCGTCTACTGTACTAATTCCCCTTCTCTGACAATCAACGGGCAGGTCACTGACTTGCCCGTTTTTTTATCCCTTTTACTGCGCTAATTACTGCATTTGCACCGCCGTGTAATCGCCTTTGCGAGCCTGCTCGAAGAAATAAATTAAAGCCAGATCAATGCGTTGTGTTTATTCAAAGAGGATTTACGATGGCGGGGCAGCACAGGGCTGTAACGGTAAAGCCCTCACCGAAGCGAGGGCTTAAAGGAGAAGGACTTGTCATCATACTGATTGTACTGTTACTGATAAGTTTGCCAGCTTATTAACAGTCAGTCTCAGGGGAGGAGTAATCCTCCCTTACCCTTACTCACTAAATTAGGTTAAAGAATCAACGATGTCAATCAGGGCGATGCAGGCGCGTCGCCCTGAACTGATCTTTTTGTACAGAAACCACATTCAAAATTATATAAGTCATATTTCGTTCGCCAGCATATTATTCACATTATGAATGTAGCTGAAATTTCATATTCGTAAATATGTGATTTTAATCGCGCCTTTTATCACAATGATGCACAACGCGGTGCCGAAAATTTGTGATCAAATAATCTTGTGGTTTTTGTGGGTAATTTTATTATCCAGTTATTAAGATCTGGCGGGGTATTATTATGAATGTAATTAATCAGAGTTCGACAAATATCATAAGGTTTACAGAGGAGTTGGTTTTTTTGAATCAATACTTCACTGATACTGATGATTTCTTTCTTAAAGTAAGCGAAAAAATTCTGACTGCGAATTTAGTAACGAGCAACTTTCCTCATCGCATTGCTTTGCGTGAGAGAGAATATCCTACCGGGTTGGTGCTGAATCCATTTTCAATTGCTATACCTCATACTGATACTGAATTTGTAAAAGAACCATTTATCGCTTTTTATCAACTTGCCGATGAGATGTGCTGGAATGAAATGGGCGCAGACGAAAATAAGATAAAAGTAAAGTTTATTATATTGTTAGGTCTGGTAGATACTTCCAGTCATATTGATTTTCTGCAAAATCTGATCACCTTATTTTCAACTGAAAATCATGCTTATTGGTTAAGCGAAACCCAAAGTAGCCATGATGCTACTAATTACCTTAATAAGTATATTTAATTAAACTATAAGGAATTATCATGAAAAAGATTGTCGTGGCCTGTGGCAGTGGCGTTGCAACGTCTCAAACAGTAGCAAGTAAAGTGGGACGCCTGTTAAAAGAAAAAGGCTTTGAAGATATTAGAATTGAGGTAGTCGATCTAAAATCACTGGATAGCCATCTGCGTGATTCGGTGGCTTATGTGGCGATTACAAAAATAGATAAAGAGTACCCTGTACCTGTTATAAATGGCATTGCATTTCTAACAGGGATAGGTATGGAACAAGAATTACAAAAAATTATTAATCTTTGCCAATAGATAATAATCCCATCTACAAGGAATCAATATTATGGATTTTCTTGCGCAAATTATTAATTACATCCTGAACCTGGGCGCGCCGGTTTTTGTACCATTTATCATGTTGTTGGCTGGGCTATGTGTGAAAATGCGTTTTAAAGAAGCCAGTTCAGCAGCAATAACACTTGGTGTGGCTTTTGTGGGCATGAGTATGCTCATTGGCTTTATGGTTGGGGCAATTGGCGTTGCTGCTGAAGCAATGATGAAGCGAACAGGAATTGAACTTAGCATCATTGATGGTGGCTGGACCACTATGGCAAATATCTCCTGGGCCTGGCCTTATGCTTTTTTAATGTTTCCATTGCAGATTGGTATTAATATTTTGATGTTGGTACTGAAAAAAACCGATACTTTCAATGCCGATTTATGGAATGTCTGGGGAAAAATATTTACCGCATTTATTGTTGTGGGTTCGGTAACACCATTATTTGGCTCAACATGGGCATTGGTGATGGCATTTATTATTTCCTCTTTGCAAATAATCCTCGAACTGAAGTCTGGTGACCTGCACCAGTATCGCATTGAAAAAATGACAGGGATCCCGGGAATTACCTGTACGCACAGGATGATGTTTCTCGGTGCCATTTACTATCCTTTTGATGTACTGCTACGTAAAATTTCTTTACTGAATAAACCGATGGATGCTGCAGCTCTACGTAAGAAAGTTGGGATCTTTGCTGAAAACCATGTTATTGGATTTATCCTTGGGATACTGTTTGGCATAGTCGCGGGTTACGATGTAGCAAAAACACTGATGTTGGGAATACAGGCGGCTACGGCGTTACATCTATTTCCTGTCATTTCTAAGTTTTTTATGCAGGCATTATCGCCACTCTCTGAAGCTATTAGCGATTACATGAATAAGCGATTTTCAGGGCGTAAGCTTTTTGTCGGTATTGACTGGCCATTTCTTGGCGGTGCTAGTGAAATTTGGTTCGTTATCATTGTTGCGATTCCTCTCACCTTGTTTTGGGCTATAGTTTTACCGGGTAATAAAATCCTGCCTTTTGCTGGCATTATCAATATAGTGTTAGTGGTTCCGGCTTATCTGTTAACGCAGGGTAACACTTTGCGCATGGTCATTCTTAGTTTTATTGGTATTCCGTTCTTTTTATTTGTAGGTACTGAGTTTGCACCAATAATTACTGAGTTAGGGAATGCGACCAAAGCAATAAGTATTCCCCCCGGTGAACTTATTTCCAATAGCAGTATTGATGCGCCTGTATTTACCTATTCGTTTTCTCATCTATTTCAATTTATGCAAGGAAATTTTGTTCCATTAGTGATGGCAATAATCTGGAGTATTTGTTTTTACTTTTATTGTCGAGAGCTATCACAGGACTCAAAACGTGTAGAGTGAAAATCCTGACTCGCAATGCTTATAATAAAGAGGTTACTACTATGATTGATAACCGTATTTATGCTGTGCTGAATGCCATAGTACGTGAACCTCTTATTACCAGTGGAGAGTTGTGTAAGAAATTTGAATTAACCAGAAAACAACTCAGTTATACATTACATAAACTAAATGATTATCTGGCGACGAAAGAACTTTTGCCTGTTTCTCGCCAGCGCCACGGTGGCTTCAGTGTTGATACGAATGTATTATCACTTTTTTACAGCGATGTTGAATATCAGCTTAACGAGCGTTATGTTTATAGTGAAAAAGAAAGACATTATATTATATTATTTTTACTATTGTGCCGTAGTGAGAAAATCAAACTTTTTCACTTCACTCAAACATTGCATGTAAGCCAGAATACTATTCTTAATGATATTAAGAAAGTTAATTCAATAACTGATCGCTATGATGTTCAGGTCGTTTACGAAAGGAGACAAGGTTATTTTATTGAAGGCAGTGAAATCCAAAAAAGATATCTATTACTGGAAGTCGTGACTTATTGCCTGTCTAGTCCATTTTTTGAGGACTTCACTGTGGAGATAACTAAAAATATTGAACAGCACCGGAAAGTTTTTGCTGATGCGCTGACCTTAATTGAGCGAGAATTCAAAATATTTCTGACTGATGAAAAAGTCCAGCAACTTACTTTATACATGAGTCTGGTCGCTCTAAGAATTAGTGCTGGAAAAATTCTCCATGTTTTGCCAGAGCATATTCATGAAGTCTGTCGGACACGTGAATTTTTAATTATTGGTGATATTTTAAATAAGGCGGGTATTAATCAAGTTTCTGAACAATTATTTTTGACAGCAATAATCCGTAGTGCAAATATCCAGACAATTTCAGATCGTTATTTTAATCTGGAACCATTGTTGTTAGAAGGGATAGTGGCTGTTATCAATAACTTTGAAAAATTATGCTGCATTGCCTTTCGTGACAAAGATGAGTTGATTAACAAAATTTATCAACACTGGAAGCCAGCTTATTATCGCATTATTTATAACTTCACTTATGATTCTGGGGTTTATGAATTAATTGCTCAGGAGTTTAACTATCTTCATCAGCTTGTCATTCGTTCCATTAGCCCGCTGGAGAGTTTGCTGCAGCAAGCGCTACCGGAAGAGGAAGTTGCCTCATTGACGGTCATATTGGGGGGATGGTTAACACGTGAGGGATTGCTGTACAAGGTTAAAGTGAAAAAGTCTGGAGTTGTGGTGAGTTCAGGTAATGCCACTTTTTCTACATGGATTTTCTTAACGTTACAATCACTGCTGCCAGAAATCTACTTTCAGGATACCTTGTCATTTCGTGAGTATGAAAAATATACCAAAGAGCATGACGTTATTTTTAGCACCAGTCTTTTTTCTACTCATCGTCCTTTACTACTGATTAATTTACCTTTTGATAATGGACAAAAAAATACGCTGCGCTGTCAGACTCTTTCGTTATTGGGGTATCAGGATAATGACTCTGTGCAGGTTGAGAATGTCCTGGCAATTGTTGAACGGTATGGCACTATCCAACAACGAAAGGATCTTCGGACTGCTCTGGAAGATTACCTCTATAGCCATTCAAGACCCGTTAGTAATTTAGTGACATCCCATCCTTTACCCTCTTTGGCCAGTTTGTTGCAGAAAGATTTTATCACTCTTGAGATGGATATCCCGGAGACATGGCAAGAAGTGATCCATCTGGCCGCGTCGCCATTACTGAAAAATAAAGTAATCGAGCCATGTTATATATCTGCGATTATAAATAAAATAATGAACGAGCGACCCTATATTATGTTAGGGGAAGGTGTGGTAATTGCTCATGCCGGAGTTGATGAAGGCGTAAATAAAATTGGTTTTTCATTGTGTCGGTTGCCGCATCCGGTGCTGATAAATGATTATATATATGCAGACATTATCATTACCTGCGCAACCCATAATACGCAAGGTCATTTGAAAGCTTTATCACAGTTAAATAATTACCTTGAAGAGTGCAATGGTGCAAAATTCATCCGTGACGCGGTAGATAAAGAAGAGATTGTACGTGCGTTACAGTTCTATTCGTAATCAACAGAAGGAGCATTATTATGTTAGAAATATTAAAGCAGCAAGTTGTAGAAATGGCAAAAACAACCCAACTATGGGGGATGTGTAAACACAAAGCCGGGAATACTAGTGTCCGTGACCCAGAAACAGGACTTATTTGTGTTACACCGACCACTGTTGATAAAAATGAATTAACCGTTCGGGATATTGTTATACTATCTCCCCAGGGTGATATTGTCGAAAACCTTTCCGGGCTTCGGCCCACCAGTGAATGTATGATGCACCTACAGGCTTACCGGACACGGCCGGACATCCACGCTATTTGTCATACACATTCGCGCTTTGCTTCTATTTTCGCAGCACTGGAAAAAAGTATTCCGGCAGTTATTTATGAATGTGCAATTTTGAATCTACAACAGGGGATTGTACCCGTTGCACCATTTGCACTACCTGGAACTCAAGAACTGGCATTAAGTATTATTGAGCCCCTGAAACAATCTGATGCCATTTTATTGGGGCGTCATGGCGCGATGACCGTTGATGTGTCATCTTATGATGCTGTTTTAAAATCAGCTTATCTGGAAGAACTGGCTGAAATTTATTATCACATGCTACTGGTTAATGGGTTGCAGGAACCGAAAGTATTTAGCGGCGAGGATCTTGCACGCTGGTCGTACCCACTGGTGATTAGATAATCCATTATAAATCACAAGGAAATAAGGTGGTATATGATTAAGGAAATAGTGAGGGTGACAAACAAAACAGGGCTTCATGCCCGACCAGCAAGTGTGCTGGCCAAAGCCGTCAAACAATTTCACTGTGTCATAACTTTAAATTATAAGGGGAAAGCAATAAAGCCATATAGTGCCATGGCCTTATTGACTGCAGGAATTAAAGCCAACTCCCAAATCGAATTGATTTGTGATGGTGTTGATGAAAAGCAAGCAATTGCGGAATTGAAAAGGTTATTTGCAATAGGGTTTGGGCATGATTAAGAAAAAAGCTTATTAATGCATTGATAACACAATATCCGTTTAATAAGGAAGCTATTGTGATAAATAGAAACGTATTTAATCCTATTGCCTATTTTGGTAATGGGGCGGTAAAACATATTATAGATGAAGTGCAAACACGAAAATTATCTAAAGCATTTGTTGTCACTGATTCACAGATTGTTAGATGCGGCGTAAGCGAAAAAATAACCCGCTTATTAGAAAAAAATAATCTGGCTTACACCGTATTTGATGGTGTTGAAGCTAACCCAACAATTGATAATGTACAGGCTGGCGTCAGCGCTTTTGAGTGCAGCGATGCGGATTATTTGATTGCGGTAGGGGGCGGATCTTCAATAGATACGGCTAAAGCAATCGGAATCATTATTGCTAATCCTGGCTTCACCGATGTGCGTTCACTGGAAGGCGCTGCAGCTACAGATAACCCAGCCATACCGACCATTGCAGTACCAACTACGGCAGGCACAGCGGCAGAAGTGACCATTAACTATGTCATCACGGATGTAGAAAATAGGCGTAAATTTGTTTGTTACGATCCACATTCCGTGCCGGTGGTTTCAATTATTGATGCAGGCATGATGTCTTCTATGCCTCCATCATTAAAAGCGGCGACCGGGATTGATGCCCTCACGCATGCGATTGAGGGTTACATCACTCTCGGGGCGTGGACATTAACTGATATGTTCCATTTACAAGCGATTGAGCTCATCGCCGCTGCGCTGAGGGCTTCCGTGGCAGGAGATGCCCAGGCAAGTGAAGATATGGCGCTGGGACAATATATTGCCGGGATGGGATTTTCAAATGTTGGTTTGGGGCTGGTGCACGGCATGGCGCATCCATTAAGTGCATTTTACGGCACGCCTCACGGCATGGCGAATGCTGTTCTGCTCCCGCATATCATGGAATGGAATTCGGCGTTTACCGAGGGAAAATATCGCAGTATTGCGGCAGCGTTTGATATACCGCAAGCGTATACCATGCCGTTATCCGAAGCGCGTAGCGAGGCGGTGGACGCAGTTCGAAGGCTTAATCAGGATATCGGGATACCATCACGCTTACGTGACATTGGGATGAAAGAAGAGGATGCAATGGCTTTAGCGACTGCTGCTCTGGCTGACATCTGTACTGGGGGCAATCCTCGGCCTGTGACCTTGACGGATATCCTGCAGCTTTATCGCCGACTGTATTAATTACGCACTGGGAGTGACTCGCTCTCACCACTCCCAGATTTTCGATGGCGTAACCACCGCAGGCAGCGGGACGTCCCATTCTTCTACGGGGAGTTTTTCCACTAACTGGCAATCATGGGCGTAACCTACTGGCTGCATGTTGTAGTGCTGCCAGTTTTGCAATGTCCGATCATAAAATCCACCGCCCATTCCGAGGCGTTGACCGTACTCATCAAAGGCGACCAGCGGCGTGATCAGCACATCCAACCGGGAAAGGGGAAGCACATCGCGTACGTCCAGTTTTGGCTCGTGGATCTTCAACCTGTTCATCACCAGTTCACTTTGTGGATGGTAATTCAGGAAGAGTAAATTACCGACACTGAAGGGATGTAAAACGGGAAGATACACGCGCTTACCCGCGCGCCAGAGTTGCTCAATGAGCGGTTGAGTGTCGAGTTCGCCATCAAAAGAGAGGAATACAGCGACCGTATGCGCCATCACTACAGGGGGATAACTCATCATCCGCGTGGCGGCTTGTTGACCCATTTCGAGTTGTTGCTCCGGCGTTAACGCACGACGACGCAGCCGAATCATTTTACGGATTTCTTGTCGGGATAATGTCAGTGGGAGTTCTGGTAGTTGTGTCATGGCTGGTGCCAGATAAGAAGGGAATCTCCGAGATGCCGCCGCAGGCTGTAACCCTTGAACCCTTGGTTCAAGGTGAATGTGTCGTCGCAGTTTTAAGGCTTCTCGGACGGACCGAGCATGCTCACCAACCACGGAGCGCCACATTCTTGTGGTATGAAATATCGGCTCAGGGGACTGGCCCGCTTGCGAACATCTCAGAGAAATTTTGTCTTCACGGTTACTCTACCACAGTAAACCGAAAAGTGTCATTCAAAGTTTTGGTTCGTTTTTTCGGTGATGCGACCTTGTTCAAGTAACGCTTGTTCTATGGTCTGTTGCAGCATCCGAATACGCTGTTCCATACTTGCCGCGTAGTCACGAGTCTTCGCTTTTTCTTGCGCTAACTCGTAGCTGATATTCAATGCGGCAATGAAGACCAACTGTTCAGTATTTGTGACTCTAGTGCGTTCTTTCAGATCTTGCAACCGTTGGTTCAGATCGTCCGCAGCCTGATTCAACGCATCCCTTTGGTCAGGCGGGCAGTTCACACGCAGTGAACGGCCAAAAATTTGGATATCGACGGGTTGTGCAGACATGCCACCTTCCTGCTGATTGACTGCGCTGCCTTCGCCTTCAGACCTTTGGTCTGCGAAGGGGCGAAACTATAGCTACCCTGGTGCAATGAGACAAGCCCTTTTCTGGTCCACCAGGGTCCAAAGTGATAGCATATCATGAATCTTCCTCCCTTTGATGCCGAATGCTTATGTCAATACAGAACGAAATGCCTGGTTACAAAGAAATGAACCAGTATCTGAACCAACAAGGGACAGGTCTGACCCCAGCTGAAATGCATGGTTTAATCAGCGGGATGATATGTGGCGGTAATGATGACAGCTCTTGGCTGCCGCTGCTTCACGACCTGACGAACGAAGGTATGGCTTTCGGGCATGAACTTGCCCAGGCATTGCGCAAAATGCACTCTGCCACCAGTGATGCCTTGCAAGATGACGGCTTCCTTTTTCAGCTTTATCTGCCTGATGGCGATGACGTTAGCGTTTTCGATCGCGCTGATGCGTTGGCAGGCTGGGTAAACCACTTCCTGCTCGGTCTTGGCGTCACTCAGCCGAAGCTGGATAAAGTGACTGGCGAAACCGGTGAAGCCATTGACGATCTGCGTAACATCGCGCAGCTGGGCTACGACGAAGACGAAGATCAAGAAGAGCTGGAAATGTCGCTTGAAGAGATCATCGAGTACGTCCGTGTTGCTGCACTGTTATGCCACGACACCTTTACTCATCCGCAACCGACCGCGCCAGAAGTACAAAAACCAACTCTACACTAAAAACAAAAAACGTAAGGAGAGTGTTATGAGTGAGATATCTCAGCAGGAATTTCAGCGCCGCCGTCAGGCCCTGGTGGAGCAAATGCAACCCGGTAGCGCCGCGCTGATTTTTGCAGCACCAGAAGTGACCCGTAGCGCCGACAGCGAATACCCCTATCGTCAGAACAGCGACTTCTGGTACTTCACCGGCTTTAATGAACCGGAAGCGGTGCTGGTGCTGATTAAAAGCGATGACACTCATAATCACAGCGTTTTGTTTAACCGCGTGCGTGACCTGACGGCGGAGATCTGGTTTGGTCGTCGTTTAGGTCAGGATGCCGCGCCAGAGAAACTGGGCGTTGATCGCGCTCTGGCGTTCAGCGAAATCAATCAGCAACTTTATCAACTCCTTAATGGCCTGGATGTGGTTTACCACGCTCAGGGCGAATATGCGTATGCTGATGAAATCGTGAATAGTGCGCTGGAAAAACTGCGTAAAGGCTCGCGGCAAAATCTCACCGCGCCAGCAACGATGATCGACTGGCGTCCCATCGTTCATGAAATGCGCCTGTTCAAATCGCCGGAAGAGATCGCCGTACTTCGCCGCGCGGGGGAAATCACCGCACTGGCGCATACACGGGCGATGGAAAAATGCCGTCCGGGGATGTTTGAGTACCATCTGGAAGGCGAAATACACCACGAATTTAACCGCCACGGCGCACGTTACCCTTCCTATAACACCATTGTTGGCAGCGGTGAAAACGGCTGCATTTTGCATTACACCGAAAACGAGTGTGAAATGCGCGACGGCGACCTGGTGCTGATTGATGCTGGTTGTGAATATAAAGGTTACGCTGGTGATATCACCCGCACCTTCCCGGTCAATGGCAAATTCACCCAGGCCCAGCGTGAAATCTACGACATTGTGCTGGAATCTCTCGAAACCAGCTTGCGCCTGTATCGTCCGGGAACCTCTATTCAGGAAGTCACCGGTGAAGTGGTGCGTATCATGATTAGCGGCCTGGTAAAACTGGGGATACTGAAAGGTGATGTTGATGAACTCATCACCCAGAATGCACATCGTCCTTTCTTTATGCATGGCCTTAGCCATTGGTTAGGTCTGGATGTTCATGACGTTGGCGTTTATGGCCAGGATCGCTCGCGCATTCTTGAACCCGGCATGGTACTGACCGTAGAGCCAGGGCTGTATATTGCGCCGGATGCGGATGTGCCAGAACAATATCGCGGTATCGGCATTCGTATTGAAGACGACATTGTGATTACCGAAACCGGCAACGAAAACCTCACTGCCAGCGTGGTGAAAAAGCCGGAAGAGATCGAAGCGTTGATGGCAGCTGCGAGAAAGCAATGAGCGTAATCATCGTCGGTGGCGGCATGGCGGGCGCGACGCTGGCGCTGGCTATTTCCCGACTAAGTCACGGGGCGCTGCCGGTACATCTGATTGAAGCGACTGCACCAGAGTCACATGCCCATCCAGGTTTTGATGGCCGGGCTATTGCGCTGGCGGCGGGTACCTGTCAGCAGCTGGCGCGCATCGGTGTCTGGCAATCTCTGGCTGATTGCGCAACCGCCATCACTACCGTTCATGTCAGCGATCGCGGCCACGCCGGATTCGTCACCCTTGCCGCAGAAGATTATCAACTCGCGGCGCTAGGGCAGGTTGTCGAATTGCACAATGTCGGGCAACGACTGTTTGCGCAACTGCGCAAAGCACCTGGTGTCACGCTTCACTGCCCGGATCGCGTAGCTAATGTTGTCCGTACCTCAAGTAACGTTGAAGTGACGCTGGAGAGTGGCGAGACGCTGACGGGCCGAGTGCTGGTAGCCGCTGACGGCACCCATTCAGCGTTAGCAACCGCGTGCGGCGTTGACTGGCAGCAGGAGCCTTACGAGCAACTGGCAGTGATTGCCAACGTTGCAACTTCCGTTGCGCACGAAGGCCGCGCTTTTGAACGCTTTACGCAATATGGCCCACTGGCGATGTTACCGATGTCTGACGGACGCTGTTCGCTGGTCTGGTGTCATCCACTGGAACGACGTGAAGATGTGCTGGCGTGGAGCGACGAGAAGTTTTGCTGTGAACTCCAGTCTGCCTTTGGCTGGCGACTTGGGAAAATTACCCACGCCGGAAAACGCAGTGCTTATCCGCTGGCGTTAACCCGCGCAGCCAAACCGATTACCCATCGCACCGTGCTGGTGGGCAATGCGGCGCAAACTCTGCACCCGATCGCCGGGCAAGGATTTAACCTCGGTATGCGTGATGTCATGAGTCTTGCCGAAACCCTGACTCAGGCGAAGGAACGCGGAGAGGATATTGGAGATTACGGCGTATTGTGCCGCTATCAGCAGCGTCGACAGAGCGATCGCGAAGCGACCGTCGGCGTCACGGACAGTCTGGTGCATCTTTTTGCCAATCGCTGGGCGCCGCTGGTTGTCGGGCGCAACATCGGGCTGATGGCGATGGAATTATTCACTCCGGCACGCGATGTGCTGGCGCAGCGCACCCTCGGTTGGGTCGCGCGTTGAAGGCGGTTTTAAGGAATAAACAATGCAAAGTGTTGATGTAGCCATTGTTGGCGGCGGCATGGTGGGGCTGGCGGTTGCCTGCGGCTTACAGGGTAGCGGTTTACGCGTCGCCGTACTTGAGCAGCGCTTACCGGAACCTCTGGCGGCGGATGCACCACCACAACTGCGCGTTTCGGCTATAAATGCCGCCAGCGAAAAATTGCTCACCCGTCTTGGCGTCTGGCAGGACATTCTCTCCCGTAGAGCCAGTTGCTATCACGGTATGGAAGTGTGGGACAAAGACAGTTTTGGTCACATCTCTTTTGACGACCAAAGCATGGGCTATAGCCATCTTGGGCATATCGTTGAAAATTCAGTTATTCACTACGCGTTGTGGAACAAAGCGCAACAGTCGTCAGATATCACGCTGCTGGCCCCCGCAGAATTACAGCAGGTCGCCTGGGGAGAAAATGAAACCTTCCTGACGCTGAAAGACGGCAGCATGTTAACGGCGCGTCTGGTGATTGGTGCGGACGGCGCTAATTCCTGGTTGCGCAACAAAGCCGATATCCCGCTGACTTTCTGGGATTATCAGCATCACGCCCTGGTAGCGACCATTCGCACTGAAGAACCGCATGAAGCGGTAGCGCGACAGGTTTTCCATGGCGAGGGCATTCTGGCTTTTTTGCCATTTAGCGATCCGCATCTTTGCTCGATTGTCTGGTCCCTGTCGCCAGAGGAAGCGCAGCGGATGCAGCAGGCAGGTGAAGACGAATTTAATCGTGCGTTAAATATCGCTTTTGATAACCGCCTGGGCTTATGCAAGGTCGAGAGTGAACGTCAGGTGTTCCCGCTGACAGGGCGTTATGCACGCCAGTTTGCTGCGCACCGTCTGGCGCTGGTGGGCGACGCCGCGCATACCATTCATCCGCTGGCGGGGCAGGGGGTAAATCTCGGCTTTATGGATGCCGCAGAGCTGATTGCTGAACTGAAACGGTTGCATCGTCAGGGTAAAGACATCGGGCAGTACATTTACCTGCGTCGCTATGAACGTAGCCGCAAGCACAGTGCGGCACTGATGCTGGCAGGTATGCAGGGCTTCCGCGATCTGTTTTCCGGGGCTAATCCGGCGAAAAAACTGCTGCGCGATATTGGTCTGAAACTGGCTGATACGCTTCCAGGCGTTAAACCGCAACTCATTCGTCAGGCGATGGGATTAAACGATTTGCCTGAATGGCTGCGTTAAAAATTTCTCCTCTTTTGTTTATTTGATACCCATCACACTTTCGTCTCCCGGTTTTTTAACCGGGGGATTTTCCTCATTTGAAATAAACTAATTTCACCCGCAATTTCGCATTATATTTTCTAATGTCGTTAATTTTTGATTTAGTGATTTTAGACAATTTTTTAGTTCTTAATATTGGTTTATTCAAAGTCGTTTTATTAATACGTAATATTTGTTCAAAGGTATCATGTTTTTTAGTTTTTTATTCTATTGCGATTCTGGCGATTTTTAACCATAAGCTAATGTGATGATCAATTTTTCCTTATGGTTAACCGTCTGTTTCGGTGGTAAGTTCAGGGAAAAGAGAACGATTGCGTTGGGGACCGGGAGTGGCTCCGATGCTGGGTTTCGTGGTGACAATTTCACCACGAAAAGTTGTCAGCCCCGCTTATTCAATGAGGACAAGATGGCACAACAGACTCCTTTGTACGAACAACACACGCTTTGCGGCGCTCGCATGGTGGATTTCCACGGCTGGATGATGCCGCTGCATTACGGTTCGCAAATCGACGAACACCATGCGGTACGTACCGATGCCGGAATGTTTGATGTGTCACATATGACCATCGTCGATCTTCGCGGCAGCCGTACCCGGGAGTTTCTGCGTTATCTGCTGGCGAACGATGTGGCGAAGCTCACCAAAAGCGGCAAAGCCCTTTACTCGGGGATGTTGAATGCCTCTGGCGGGGTGATAGATGACCTGATTGTCTACTACTTCACTGAAGATTTCTTCCGCCTCGTTGTTAACTCCGCCACCCGCGAAAAAGACCTCTCCTGGATTACCCAACACGCTGAACCTTTCGGCATCGAAATTACCGTTCGTGATGACCTTTCCATGATTGCCGTACAAGGGCCGAATGCTCAGGCAAAAGCAGCTACCCTGTTTAATGACGCTCAACGTCAGGCGGTGGAAGGGATGAAACCGTTCTTTGGCGTTCAGGCAGGCGATCTGTTTATTGCCACTACCGGTTATACCGGTGAAGCGGGCTATGAAATTGCGCTGCCAAATGAAAAAGCGGCCGATTTCTGGCGAGCGCTGGTGGACGCGGGCGTTAAACCTTGCGGTCTGGGGGCGCGTGACACGCTGCGTCTGGAAGCGGGTATGAATCTGTATAGCCAGGAGATGGACGAAACCATCTCTCCTTTAGCCGCCAACATGGGCTGGACCATCGCCTGGGAACCGGCAGATCGTGACTTTATCGGTCGTGAAGCCCTGGAAATGCAGCGTGAGCATGGCACAGAAAAATTAGTTGGCCTGGTGATGACCGAAAAAGGCGTGCTGCGTAATGAACTGCCGGTACGTTTTACCGACGCGCAGGGCAACCAGCAAGAAGGCATTATCACCAGCGGTACTTTCTCCCCGACGCTGGGTTACAGCATTGCGCTGGCGCGTGTGCCTGAAGGCATTGGCGAAACGGCGATTGTGCAAATTCGCAACCGTGAAATGCCGGTAAAAGTGACTAAACCTGTTTTTGTGCGTAACGGCAAAGCCGTCGCGTGATTTACTTTTTTGGAGATTGATTGATGAGCAACGTACCAGCAGAACTGAAATACAGCAAAGAACACGAATGGCTGCGCAAAGAAGCAGATGGCACTTATACCGTTGGCATCACCGAACACGCTCAGGAACTGTTAGGCGATATGGTGTTTGTTGATCTGCCAGAAGTGGGCGCAACGGTAAGCGCGGGCGATGACTGCGCGGTTGCCGAATCAGTAAAAGCGGCGTCAGACATTTATGCGCCAGTAAGCGGTGAAATCGTGGCGGTAAACGACGCACTGAGCGATTCCCCGGAACTGGTGAACAGCGAACCGTATGCAGGCGGTTGGATCTTTAAAATCAAAGCCAGCGATGAAAGCGAACTGGAATCACTGCTGGATGCGACCGCATACGAAGCATTGTTAGAAGACGAGTAACGGCTTTATCCCTCTTCTTCGGGAGAGGATCAGGGTGAGGAACATTTACGCCTCACCCTCACTCTCTTCGCAAGGAGAGAGGATCACCATTCACTGCACGTTTCAGGAACCATCGCTCATGACACAGACGTTAAGCCAGCTTGAAAACAGCGGCGCTTTTATTGAACGCCATATCGGACCGGACGCCGCGCAACAGCAAGAAATGCTGAATGCCGTTGGCGCACAATCGTTAAACGCGCTGACCGGCCAGATTGTGCCGAAAGATATTCAGCTTGCGACCCCGCCGCAGGTTGGCGCACCGGCGACCGAATTTGCCGCGTTGGCGGAACTCAAGGCTATTGCCAGTCGCAATAAGCGCTTCACGTCTTACATTGGCATGGGTTACACCGCCGTGCAGCTGCCGCCGGTTATCCTGCGTAACATGCTGGAAAATCCTGGCTGGTATACCGCGTATACTCCGTATCAACCTGAAGTTTCTCAGGGCCGCCTCGAAGCACTGCTCAACTTCCAGCAGGTAACGCTGGATTTGACTGGCCTGGATATGGCTTCGGCGTCTCTGCTGGACGAAGCCACTGCTGCTGCCGAAGCGATGGCGATGGCGAAACGCGTCAGTAAACTGAAAAATGCCAACCGCTTCTTCGTCGCTTCTGACGTTCATCCGCAAACGCTGGATGTCGTACGTACCCGCGCAGAAACCTTTGGTTTTGAAGTGATTGTCGATGACGCGCAAAAAGTGCTCGATCATCAGGACGTGTTCGGCGTGCTGTTACAGCAAGTCGGCACTACCGGTGAAATCCACGACTACACCACGCTTATCAGCGAACTGAAATCACGCAAAATTGTGGTAAGCGTCGCTGCCGACATTATGGCGCTGGTGCTGCTGACTGCGCCGGGCAAACAGGGCGCGGATATTGTCTTTGGTTCGGCACAACGCTTTGGCGTGCCGATGGGCTACGGCGGCCCACACGCGGCATTCTTTGCAGCGAAAGATGAATACAAACGCTCGATGCCGGGCCGTATTATTGGCGTATCGAAAGATGCCGCGGGTAATACTGCGCTGCGCATGGCGATGCAGACTCGCGAACAACATATTCGCCGTGAGAAAGCGAACTCCAACATTTGTACTTCGCAGGTACTGCTGGCAAACATTGCCAGCCTGTACGCCGTTTATCACGGTCCGGTTGGCCTGAAACGTATCGCTAACCGCATCCACCGTCTGACTGATATCCTGGCGGCGGGCCTGCAACAAAAAGGTCTGAAGCTGCGCCATGCGCACTATTTCGACACTTTGTGTGTGGAAGTAGCAGACAAAGCGAGCGTACTGGCGCGTGCCGAAGCGGCTGAAATCAACCTGCGTAGCGATATTCTGAACGCGGTTGGGGTAACCCTTGATGAAACCACCACGCGTGAAAACGTGATGCAGCTTTTCAGCGTACTGCTGGGCGATAACCACGGGCTGGACATCGACACGCTGGACAAAGACGTGGCTCACGACAGCCGCTCGATTCAGCCTGCAATGCAGCGCGACGACGAAATCCTCACCCATCCGGTGTTTAATCGCTATCACAGCGAAACCGAAATGATGCGCTATATGCATTCGCTGGAGCGTAAAGATCTGGCGCTGAATCAGGCGATGATCCCGCTGGGTTCCTGCACCATGAAACTGAACGCCGCCGCCGAGATGATCCCGATCACCTGGCCGGAATTTGCCGAACTGCACCCGTTCTGCCCACCGGAGCAGGCCGAAGGTTATCAGCAGATGATCGCGCAGCTGGCTGACTGGCTGGTGAAACTGACCGGTTACGACGCCGTCTGTATGCAGCCGAACTCTGGCGCACAGGGCGAATACGCGGGCCTGTTGGCGATTCGTCATTATCACGAAAGCCGCAACGAAGGGCATCGTGATATCTGCCTGATCCCGGCCTCTGCACACGGGACTAACCCAGCTTCCGCGCATATGGCAGGAATGCAGGTGGTCGTTGTGGCGTGTGATAAAAATGGCAACATCGATCTGGCTGACCTGCGTGCGAAAGCGGAACAGGCGGGCGAAAATCTCTCCTGCATCATGGTGACCTATCCTTCCACCCACGGCGTGTACGAAGAAACTATCCGTGAAGTGTGTGAAATCGTGCATCAGTTCGGCGGCCAGGTTTACCTTGATGGCGCGAATATGAACGCCCAGGTTGGCATTACCTCGCCGGGCTTTATTGGCGCAGATGTTTCGCATCTCAACCTGCATAAAACTTTCTGCATTCCACACGGCGGTGGCGGTCCGGGTATGGGACCGATCGGCGTGAAAGCGCATCTGGCGCCGTTTGTGCCGGGTCATAGCGTGGTGCAAATCGAAGGCATGTTAACCCGTCAGGGCGCGGTTTCTGCGGCGCCGTTCGGTAGCGCCTCTATCCTGCCAATCAGCTGGATGTACATCCGCATGATGGGCGCAGAAGGGCTGAAAAAAGCAAGCCAGGTGGCAATCCTCAACGCCAACTATATTGCCAGCCGCCTGCAAGAAGCGTTTCCGGTGCTGTATACCGGTCGTGATGGTCGCGTGGCGCACGAATGTATTCTCGATATTCGTCCGCTGAAAGAAGAAACTGGCATCAGCGAGCTGGATATTGCCAAGCGTCTGATCGACTACGGTTTCCACGCGCCGACCATGTCGTTCCCGGTAGCGGGTACGCTGATGGTGGAACCGACTGAATCCGAAAGCAAAGTAGAACTGGATCGCTTTATCGACGCGATGCTGGCTATCCGCGCGGAAATCGATCAGGTGAAAGCCGGCGTCTGGCCGCTGGAAGATAACCCGCTGGTGAACGCGCCACACATCCAGAACGAACTGGTTGCAGAGTGGGCGCATCCGTACAGCTGTGAAGTTGCGGTATTCCCGGCAGGCGTAGCAAACAAATACTGGCCGACGGTGAAACGCCTGGATGATGTGTACGGCGACCGTAACCTGTTCTGCTCCTGCGTACCGATTAGCGAATACCAGTAATTCACTGATTCGACTATCTTCTAAAGGCGCTTCGGCGCCTTTTTGTGCTTTGTTTATGCCGGATGCGAGGTGAACGCTTTATCCGCCCCACAACATTTCGACATTAAATATATTGCTGTAAAAACATGTCTGATAATCGTAACGCATCAGGCAACTTTTCGCTTGTCATCAGTCTGTTAGTCGGAATTTAATTTCCCTGTTTTTGTTACGTTTCTGATTGGTTATTTGTCGAGAGTTATTTTTATTGAGCCGTTATTTAATAGAAATAACACTATATGTTTACACGTAATCACAAATACTTTCTCTCCGAAATCGTTATTTATCTCTCAATATAATTACAAAAATTTTCGTATATTAATTCTGTTAAATTATTCGCCTAAATAATAAAAATAAAACAAACATAAACAACGAGAATAATTCACACCTTAGTGCTTTGTTTTTCATACCTGGAGGGAATGATGAAACGATTTATATTTCTACCATTAATAACATGTTTTTTATCAATGAATGCAGCGGCAGCTGAAGGAGAAAACAAACCCAGCAATCTGTTAGGCGCGCCAGTTAATACCGCTATTTCTGGAGGTTCAGTATTGCCAGAAGGAATGTTATTAACTGCTGTGAATAGTTCATTTCGTGATAAAGACCATCAAATTGAGGGACACGGGAGTCCGGATGTTTACTCTCAGATATGGTTATTGAAGATTCGTTATGGTCTGACCGACAGGCTGGAACTCTCCACAGTAGGTTCTTATATCAACAACCAGCGAGATAACTTATCGCCAGAACATATTGAAGGTATGGGCGATCAATCTGTTGGCGCAACTTATGCTTTAATGAGCCAGCGAAGAGGTGATCCGTTTTGGGTTACGGTAGGTGGGGCGTTATTACTACCCACCGGGCAAGATGGAGATAATCATTTGCCTGGGAACAGCGCCTGGGGGGGAAGAGTATCACTCTCTTTAACAAAATCATTCACTCCTAACTTTAAAGGGGATATGGATTTTGTATATCAGGGACCATTTGAGCGCGGTAACCAGGACGTGAAACGAGGCAATGAATTCCAGTGGAATACCCAGGTGCGGTATATGTTCAGTGATTTTCCGCTGGATATTGGTCTGGAAAGTGCCTACAGCAATAACGCTTCAGGTACGAAAAAATTGCCTAATGGCAGCACCATTAATAACCACTCAGGTACTACCGAATGGGTTGTTGGCCCGTCATTTAACGTTGCCGTTGAACCATTGAAATTATGGTTTGGTGCCGGGGCTTTCTTTCCGGTAATGCAGGAAGCGAAGTCGCCAGCTAAGATGGAAGATGTTCGCTGGGAATTTAAAATCGGTAAGACCTGGTAAATCCGGTGCAGAATGTTACCCGCCTGCTGGCGGGTAACATGCGGGAATTAGAGCTTCTCGCCGTTGCTGGCTATCACCTCTTTGTACCAGTTAAAGCTCTTCTTACGTGAACGCGACATATCGCCAGTACCGTCGTCATGCTTATTCACATAGATAAAGCCGTAGCGTTTGCTGTACTGCCCGGTGGTGAACGACACGCAATCGATGCAGCCCCACGGTGTGTAGCCCATCAGCTCCACGCCATCGTAAGTCACCGCTTTTTTCATCTCTTCAATATGGGCGCGTAGGTAATCAATGCGATAGTCGTCGTTGATGCTACCGTCTTCTTCCACTTTGTCGTAAGCGCCAAAACCGTTTTCGACAATAAACAGAGGCTTCTGATAACGCTCATACAGCTCGCAAAGCGCGTAACGCAGACCCACAGGATCAATCTGCCAGCCCCAGTCAGATGCTTTAACATACGGGTTTGGTACGCTGCCTTCAAAACCAGAGATCGCATCGCCGGTGCCGCCTTCAGCCTTCACTGCGTTGGTCATGTAATAGCTAAAACCAAGATAATCGCAGGTACCTTCACGCAGCACATCCAGATCGCCGTCTTCCATTTTGATGTTAAATCCGCGACGCTCCCACTCGTTCAGCACATAGGACGGGTAATAGCCGCGCAGCTGCACATCGGTAAAGACGTAGCGTTCGCGCATTGACTCCTGGGCGAACATTACGTCATCCGGGTTACAGGAGTAAGGATAGAGCGGCACCATTGCCAGCATACAGCCGACTTTCATCTCCGGGTTAATGCGACGCGCGGCTTTCACCGCCAGGGCGCTGGCGACAAACTGGTGATGCAGCACCTGGTACATGGTTTCTTCCGGGTTTTCATGCTCGGTATAAACCACGCCGGAGCAGCAGTAACCGAACAGCGGCGCACGCCAGTTACGCTGATTGTTAATTTCGTTGAAGGTCATCCAGTATTTGACTTTGTGCTTATAGCGTTCGAATACCACTTCCGCGAAATGCACAAAGAAATCAACCACTTTACGGTTGGTCCAGCTACCGTATTGTTGCACCAGATGCAACGGCATTTCAAAGTGGGAGAGAGTGATCACCGGTTCGATGTTGTGTTTCAGCAGTTCATCGAACATATCGTCGTAGAACTTCAGCCCTTCTTCATTAGGTTGTGCTTCATCGCCTTTAGGGAAAATGCGCGTCCAGGCGATGGAAGTACGAAAACATTTGAAGCCCATTTCAGCAAATAGCTTGATGTCTTCTTTGTAGTGACCATAAAAATCAACGGCTTCATGGTTCGGATAGTATTTGCCAGGCAAAACCTCTTTGGTGATTTCGCGCGGTACGCCGTGTGCGCCACCGGTTAGCACGTCACAAATACTCGGCCCTTTGCCGCCTTTGTTCCAGCCGCCTTCGACCTGATGAGCGGCAACTGCGCCACCCCATAAGAAATCTTTCGGTAAGGTGAGTTTTTTCACTATCATAGGCTCCAAATGAATCAATTCTTACAGGAAATAGTACCATGCAGCCAAACGACATCACTTTTTTTCAACGTTTCCAGGATGACATTCTGGCTGGGCGTAAAACCATCACTATTCGCGACGAGTCTGAATCGCACTTTAAATCGGGCGATGTGCTCCGCGTTGGGCGCTTTGAAGATGACGGCTATTTTTGCACCATTGAAGTCACCGCAACTTCAACCGTAACGCTGGATACTCTCACAGAAAAACATGCACAACAGGAAAATATGACTCTGGCTGAACTGAAAAAGGTCATTACCGATATCTATCCTGGTCAGACACAGTTTTATGTAATTGAATTTAAATGCCTTTAAATTGAACTCACGCCTGTTAGTTGAAATTTCGCATTTAATTTCATGATCTTTCGGAGATTAGTCCCAAATCAGAATTTATTTTAGCTAACAGGTGTTCACTGGAACTATTCTCAGTTACGCTGGAGAGGTATACACGTGCGTGTACGTTTCTCCGGAGTAAGTTATGGTTCAGAAGCCTCTCATTAAGCAGGGATATTCGCTGGCAGAGGAAATTGCCAACAGCATCAGTCACGGCATTGGGCTGGTGTTTGGTATCGTCGGGTTGGTGTTGCTACTGGTTCAGGCGGTGGATCTTAATGCCAGCGCCACGGCGATAACCAGTTACAGCCTCTATGGCGGCAGTATGATCCTGCTGTTCCTCGCTTCGACGCTCTATCACGCAATCCCCCATCAACGGGCAAAAATGTGGCTGAAGAAATTTGACCACTGCGCTATTTATCTGTTGATTGCCGGAACCTACACGCCATTTTTGCTGGTGGGGCTGGATTCTCCACTAGCGCACGGGTTGATGATTGTTATCTGGAGCCTGGCATTGCTGGGGATTCTGTTCAAACTGACCATCGCGCACCGATTTAAAGCCTTATCTCTGGTGACCTATCTGGCGATGGGCTGGCTGTCGCTGGTAGTGATTTATGAAATGGCTGTTAAGCTCGCGGCGGGCAGCGTTACTTTACTGGCAGTAGGCGGCGTGGTTTACTCGCTTGGGGTGATTTTCTACGTCTGCAAACGCATCCCATATAACCACGCCATCTGGCACGGCTTTGTGCTCGGTGGCAGTGTGTGCCACTTTCTGGCGATCTATTTGTATATTGGGCAGCCGTAATTGCGGTGCATTTGTAGGCCTGAAAAGACACACCAGTGTCGCTTCAGGCATCGGAGCACAATTGCCGGATGCGGCGTGAATGCCTTATCCGGCCTACGGGCCGCGTCCCTGTTGTGATAAAGGTATCATATCGTAGGCCTGATAAGACGCGTCAGCGTCGCATCAGGCATTGGAGCACAACCGCCGGATGCGGCGTGAACGCTTTATCCGGCCTACAGGTCCGGCACATTTGTAGGCCTGATAAGATGCGCCAGCATCGCATCAGGCATCGTGCGCCGACTGCCGGATGCGGCGTGAACGCTTTATCTAGTCTACGGGTCGTTTCCCTTTTGTGAAAAAGGCACCGAGTTGTAGGCCTGACAAGACGCGTCAGCGTCGCATCAGGCAATGGATGCCCGGAGCGGATCGATACAGAGATTTACTCTTCCAGCGAATACGGCAGCGGCTCGATACGCAGGGTATTTACATCATCGCGCACGCGGAAGATGCTGTCCGGTTCCATATCGTTATTCATCACCACCTGAACCACGACCTGACCATCTTCCAGTTTTACCGCAGCCAGCACCGTACCGGTACGGCGCCAGTTTTCGCCCATTTTCAGCTCAATGTCTTCACCTGCTTCCGGCAGTCGACTGGCGCTACCTGCCAGCAACCAGAGCGCGCGTTTGTTGGCACCACGGAATTTTGCTCGTGCCACCATCTCTTGCCCGGTATAGCAGCCTTTTTTAAAGCTGATGCCGCCCAGCGCCTGAAGATTGGTTGCTTGCGGGATAAACTGCCCGCTGTTAGCGGCATCAATCACCGGAAAACCCGCTTCAATGTTTAATGCCAGCCACTGTTGGCTATTGTTCAGTTCCGCTTCACCGCGCAGTTTATCGGTCAATGTATTGGCGGTAGCTTCATCGGTTACGATCAGAAAACGTTCTGCCGGGTGTTCAAACCATAGCAGGGTGGTCGCGCCTTCTCTGACGACCTGCTTTTCCTTCGAAGGCAGTTCGCTAAAGAGATTTGCCAGCGCGGCACGTGCCTGAAAACCGGCTACTCCGAGCAGCACACGCTCATCGTCTGGCGCGATGGTCACTTTAGAAAACACCGCATATTTTTTCAGTTCAGTCAGCTGCGAATCACGCACGCTGCGGCGTTCAATCCACGCAAAGCCATCGCCATCGCGGAACAGACGCAAATTGCTCCACATTTTACCTTTGGCGTCGCAATGGGCGGCGAGCAAATGCTGGTCTTCTGACATCTGGCTGACATCTGCTGTCACCTGGCCCTGCATATATTTTTCGCTGTCCGCGCCAGAAATGGTAGCAAGCGCCCAGTCATCAAGCGTCATCAGCGTCAGCGGTAAACGGGCAGAAGCCGTAGGCTGACGGGGAGGAAAAGGTGTAAAAGCCATAATGGTGTCCTGTGTAACAAACGGCGTATTAATGACTAATGGTAAAAGAGCTATGAGGCAATGCAAGTGCTTTCACTACGCGATCTGTGCCTTCTGATATGCTTTGCGAGGTGACATCCAAAAAAATGAAGCCATTGAATTGTTGCGGATTAATTTCGCGATCGTGATTGTGTTTACCGATATTCCCGCAAAAGAAGTCGAAAAACACGTTACAATATCCAGGTACTGGATTTTCGTGAGACAGGAAGAAGATGGACATTAACAACAAAGCCCGCATTCATTGGGCATGCCGCCGTGGTATGCGCGAACTCGATATTTCAATCATGCCGTTTTTCGAACATGAGTACGACAGCTTAAGCGATGACGAAAAACGCATCTTTATTCGTCTGCTGGAATGTGACGATCCCGATCTGTTCAACTGGCTGATGAATCACGGTAAACCGGCCGATGCAGAACTGGAAATGATGGTCCGACTCATCCAGACACGGAATCGGGAACGTGGTCCTGTGGCAATCTGATCTGCGCGTCTCCTGGCGCGCGCAGTGGCTTTCCTTGCTGATTCATGGGCTGGTTGCCGCTGTTATTTTACTCATGCCCTGGCCGCTAAGTTACACCCCGCTATGGATGGTGTTGCTTTCGCTGGTGGTATTTGATTGCGTTCGCAGCCAGCGGCGCATTAATGCTCGCCAGGGGGAGATTCGCCTGTTGGTGGACGGGCGATTGCGTTGGCAAGATCAGGAGTGGAGCATCGTCAAAGCGCCGTGGATGATTAAAAGCGGCATGATGTTGCGTTTACGCGCTGATAGCGGCAAACGTCAACATTTGTGGCTGGCAGCAGACAGCATGGACGAAGCCGAATGGCGGGATTTGCGGCGAATTTTGTTGCAACAAGAGACGCAAAGGTAAACATGACGGCAATGCTAATGTGCAACGCCGTCAGTCCTGTCAGGCGTAATGCTCTGCCATTTCGTTAAGGATTTGCTCACACCAGCTCTGAATACGCTCGTCGCTGAGGTCATACTGGTTAGTTTCATCCAGTGCCAGACCAACGAACAACTGTCCGTCAGCAATTACCGGTTTCGGGCTGGTAAATTCATATCCTTCCGTTGGCCAGTAGCCGACGAACTTCACGCCTTTGGTCGAGAGTTTGTCATGCAGCATGCCGAGCGCATCAAGAAACCACTCGCCGTATCCCAGCTGATCGCCAAGCCCATATAACGCAACAATTTTACCGTCGAGGTTCAGGTCGTCGAGCTGATCCCAGACGGCTTCCCAGTCTTCCTGGATTTCGCCAAAATCCCAGGTCGGGATACCCATAATGAGCACATCGTACTGCTCCATTAATTTTGGGGAGTCGTCCTTGAGGTTATGTAAGGTCACCAGTTCTGGGCCGATAATATCGCGGATTTTTTCCGCCGCCATTTCGGTGTAACAGGTGCTGGAACCGTAAAAAAGACCCATATTCATAACGTAAGCTTCTCGATTCTGCTGTGGCTTTTACGGCTAGTGTATCAGAATCGTTTTAGTCACGGCACAATAAGGCATAATGGATCAAACGAGTAACGATAAGGGGCGCAAGTGAAACAAGATCTGGCACGCATCGAGCAGTTTCTGGATGCCCTGTGGCTGGAAAAAAATCTCGCCGAAAATACTTTGAACGCATATCGTCGCGATCTGTCAATGATGGTGGAGTGGCTGCATCATCGCGGGCTGACGCTGGCAACGGTGCAAAGTGATGATTTGCAGGCATTACTGGCAGAACGGCTGGAGGGCGGGTATAAAGCCACCAGTTCAGCACGTTTGCTGAGTGCGGTGCGCCGATTGTTCCAGTATCTTTATCGCGAAAAATTTCGTGAAGACGATCCCAGCGCGCATCTGGCTTCGCCGAAATTGCCCCAGCGTTTGCCGAAAGATTTAAGCGAAGCGCAGGTTGAAAGATTATTACAGGCACCTTTAGTCGATCAGCCTCTGGAGCTTCGCGATAAAGCGATGCTCGAAGTGCTGTATGCTACCGGGCTGCGTGTCTCGGAACTGGTTGGGCTGACAATGAGCGATATTAGTCTGCGCCAGGGCGTGGTACGAGTCATTGGTAAAGGCAACAAAGAGCGCCTTGTGCCGTTAGGTGAAGAGGCGGTCTACTGGTTGGAAAACTATCTGGAACACGGGCGGCCATGGCTATTGAACGGTGTGTCGATTGACGTGCTGTTTCCCAGCCAGCGTGCGCAGCAGATGACGCGCCAGACCTTCTGGCACCGCATTAAACATTATGCCGTGCTGGCGGGTATCGATAGCGAAAAGCTGTCACCGCATGTGTTGCGTCATGCCTTTGCCACTCATTTGTTAAATCATGGTGCGGACTTACGCGTGGTGCAGATGTTGTTGGGCCATAGCGATCTCTCCACCACCCAAATTTATACGCATGTCGCCACCGAGCGTCTGCGGCAACTTCATCAACAGCATCACCCACGGGCGTGATGTCTGAAAAGAACAGGAAGATTTATGAAGAAAGGTTTTATGTTATTTACTTTGTTGGCGGCGTTTTCAGGCTTTGTTCAGGCGGATGACGCGGCTATTCAACAAACCTTAGCCAAAATGGGCATCAAAAGCAGCGATATTCAGCCCGCGCCCGTGGCTGGCATGAAGACAGTTCTGACCAACAGCGGTGTGTTGTATATCACCGATGACGGCAAGCATATCATTCAGGGGCCGATGTATGACGTTAGCGGCACGGCTCCGGTCAACGTCACCAATAAGATGCTGTTAAAGCAACTAAACGCGCTTGAAAAAGAGATGATTGTTTATAAAGCGCCGCAAGAAAAGCACGTCATTACCGTGTTCACCGATATTACTTGTGGTTACTGCCACAAACTGCATGAGCAGATGGCAGACTACAACGCGCTGGGGATCACCGTGCGTTATCTCGCTTTCCCGCGTCAGGGGCTGGAAAGCCAGGCGGAGCAACAAATGAAAGCCATCTGGTGTGCAAAAGATAAAAGTAAAGCCTTCGATGACGTAATGGCAGGCAAAGCTGTTACCCCGGCAAGTTGCGATATCGATATTGCCGACCATTACGCACTTGGCGTACAGCTTGGCGTTAGCGGTACTCCGGCAGTTGTTCTGAGTAATGGCACACTTGTTCCGGGCTACCAGCCGCCCAAAGAGATGAAAGAATTCCTCGACGAACATCAAAAAATGACCAGCGGTAAATAATTCGCGTGAAACAACAGATAAAACTTCGTCGCCGCGAAATCGATGAAACGGCAGACCTGCCTGCTGATCTGCCACCCTTGCTGCGTCGTTTATACGCCAGTCGGGGCGTGCGTAGTGCGCAGGAACTGGAACGCGGTGTTAAAGGCATGTTGCCCTGGCAGCAACTGAGCGGCGTCGAAAAGGCCGTTGAGATCCTTTACAACGCTTTTCGCGAAGGAACGCGGATAATCGTGGTCGGAGATTTCGACGCCGACGGCGCCACCAGCACTGCCCTTAGCGTGCTGGCGATGCGTTCGCTTGGCTGCGCCAACATCGACTTCCTGGTGCCGAACCGTTTTGAAGACGGTTACGGCTTAAGTCCGGAAGTGGTTGATCAAGCGCATGCTCGTGGCGCGCAGTTGATTGTGACGGTGGATAACGGCATTTCCTCTCACGCGGGCGTTGAACACGCTCGCACGCTAGGCATTCCGGTTATTGTTACCGATCACCATTTGCCGGGCGATACGTTACCCGCGGCGGAAGCCATTATTAACCCTAACTTGCGTGACTGCGATTTTCCATCGAAGTCACTGGCTGGCGTAGGCGTCGCATTTTATCTGATGCTGGCGTTGCGCACCTTTTTGCGCGATCAGGGCTGGTTTGATGACCGTGGCATTGCAATCCCTAATCTGGCGGAGTTGCTGGATCTGGTGGCACTCGGGACGGTGGCGGACGTGGTGCCGCTGGATGCGAATAACCGCATCCTGACCTGGCAGGGCATGAGCCGCATCCGCGCCGGGAAGTGCCGCCCGGGGATTAAAGCTCTGCTTGAAGTGGCAAACCGCGATCCACAAAAACTCGCCGCCAGCGATTTAGGTTTTGCGCTGGGGCCACGCCTCAATGCTGCCGGGCGACTGGATGATATGTCCGTCGGTGTGGCTCTGTTGCTGTGCGACAACATCGGCGAAGCGCGTGTGCTGGCAAATGAACTCGACGCCCTAAACCAGACGCGCAAAGAGATTGAACAGGGAATGCAGGTTGAAGCCCTGACCCTGTGCGAGAAACTAGAGCGCAGCCGCGACACGCTGCCCGGCGGGCTGGCAATGTATCATCCTGAATGGCATCAGGGGGTTGTCGGTATTCTGGCTTCGCGAATTAAAGAGCGTTTTCACCGTCCGGTTATCGCGTTTGCGCCAGCAGGAGACGGTACGTTAAAAGGTTCTGGACGCTCTATTCAGGGGCTGCATATGCGCGATGCGCTGGAGCGCTTAGACACGCTCTATCCGGGCATGATGCTCAAGTTTGGCGGCCATGCGATGGCGGCTGGCCTGTCGCTGGAAGAGGATAAATTTGAACTTTTTCAGCAACGCTTTGGCGAACTGGTTACCGAGTGGCTGGACCCCGCATTATTACAGGGTGAAGTTGTCTCCGACGGCCCGTTAAGCGCTGAAGAAATGACCATGGAAGTGGCGCAGCTGCTGCGTGATGCTGGCCCGTGGGGGCAAATGTTCCCGGAACCGCTGTTTGATGGTCATTTCCGCCTGCTGCAACAGCGGCTGGTGGGCGAGCGTCATCTGAAAGTGATGGTCGAACCGGTCGGCGGCGGCCCGCTGCTGGATGGTATTGCGTTTAACGTTGATACGGCCCTTTGGCCCGATAACGGCGTGCGTGAAGTACAGCTAGCCTATAAACTGGATATCAACGAGTTTCGCGGCAACCGCAATCTACAGATTATCATCGATAATATCTGGCCAATTTAGCGTCATCCTCTCTATAAAAAAGAGCGTGGATTGGGTACAATCCCGCTCTTATCACCGCATTTTGACTAGCTCAATAAAAGAAATCAGACCATGTTTGAAATTAATCCGGTAAATAATCGCATTCAGGACCTCACGGAACGCTCCGACGTTCTTAGGGGGTATCTTTGACTATGACGCCAAGAAAGAGCGTCTGGAAGAAGTAAACGCCGAGCTGGAACAGCCGGATGTCTGGAACGAACCCGAACGTGCGCAGGCGCTGGGTAAAGAGCGTTCCTCCCTCGAGGCTGTCGTCGATACCCTCGACCAAATGAAACAAGGGCTGGAAGATGTTTCCGGTCTGCTGGAACTGGCTGTAGAAGCTGACGACGAAGAAACCTTTAACGAAGCCGTTGCAGAACTCGACGCCCTGGAAGAAAAACTGTCGCAGCTTGAGTTCCGCCGCATGTTCTCCGGCGAATATGACAGCGCCGACTGCTACCTTGATATCCAGGCTGGTTCCGGCGGTACGGAAGCACAGGACTGGGCAAGTATGCTTGAGCGTATGTATCTGCGCTGGGCAGAATCGCGCGGTTTCAAAACTGAAATTATCGAAGAGTCGGAAGGTGAAGTGGCGGGTATCAAATCCGTGACTATCAAGATTTCCGGCGATTATGCTTATGGTTGGCTGCGCACAGAAACTGGCGTTCACCGCCTGGTGCGTAAGAGCCCGTTTGACTCCGGCGGTCGTCGCCATACGTCGTTCAGTTCAGCATTTGTTTACCCCGAAGTGGATGACGATATCGATATCGAAATCAACCCGGCTGATCTGCGCATCGACGTCTACCGTGCATCCGGCGCGGGTGGTCAGCACGTTAACCGTACAGAATCAGCGGTGCGTATTACTCACATCCCGACCGGGATTGTGACTCAGTGCCAGAACGACCGTTCCCAGCATAAGAATAAAGACCAGGCCATGAAGCAGATGAAAGCGAAGCTTTATGAACTGGAGATGCAGAAGAAGAATGCTGAGAAACAGGCGATGGAAGACAACAAATCTGATATCGGCTGGGGCAGCCAGATTCGTTCTTATGTCCTTGATGACTCCCGCATTAAAGATTTGCGTACCGGGGTTGAAACCCGCAACACGCAGGCGGTGCTGGATGGCAGCCTGGATCAATTTATCGAAGCAAGTTTGAAAGCTGGGTTATAAGGAACCAACATGTCTGAACAACACGTACAAGGCACTGACGCGGTAACCGATCTTAACAATGAACTGAAAACTCGTCGCGAAAAGCTGGCGAACCTGCGTGAGCAGGGGATTGCCTTCCCGAACGATTTCCGTCGCGATCATACTTCTGACCAACTGCATGCAGACTTCGACGCGAAAGAGAACGAAGAGCTGGAAGAGCTGAACATCGAAGTGGCTGTTGCTGGCCGCATGATGACCCGCCGCATCATGGGTAAAGCCTCCTTCGTTACCTTGCAGGACGTCGGTGGCCGCATTCAGCTGTATGTGGCTCGTGATGATCTGCCGGAAGACGTTTATAACGATCAATTCAAGAAATGGGATCTTGGCGATATTATCGGCGCAAAAGGTAAGCTGTTTAAAACCAAAACCGGCGAACTGTCTATCCACTGTACCGAACTGCGTCTGCTGACCAAAGCTCTGCGTCCGCTGCCGGACAAATTCCACGGTTTGCAGGATCAGGAAGCGCGCTATCGTCAGCGTTATTTGGATCTCATCTCTAACGATGAATCCCGCAACACTTTTAAAGTGCGTTCGCAAATTCTTTCCGGTATTCGCCAGTTCATGGTGAATCGTGGCTTTATGGAAGTTGAAACCCCGATGATGCAGGTGATCCCGGGTGGTGCAGCAGCACGTCCGTTTATCACCCATCACAACGCGCTGGATCTTGACATGTACCTGCGTATTGCGCCGGAACTGTACCTCAAGCGTCTGGTGGTTGGCGGCTTTGAGCGTGTGTTCGAAATCAACCGTAACTTCCGTAACGAAGGTATTTCTGTGCGTCATAACCCAGAGTTCACCATGATGGAACTCTATATGGCTTACGCGGATTACAAAGATCTGATTGAACTGACCGAATCTCTGTTCCGTACTCTGGCGCAAGATATTCTTGGTAAGACCGAAGTGACCTACGGTGACGTGGTACTGGATTTCGGCAAGCCGTTCGAAAAACTGACCATGCGTGAAGCTATCAAGAAATATCGCCCGGAAACTGACATGGCGGATCTGGACAACTTCGACTCTGCGAAAGCGATTGCTGAATCTCTCGGCATTCACGTTGAGAAGAGCTGGGGCCTGGGCCGTATCGTCACCGAGATTTTCGACGAAGTAGCAGAAGCTAATCTGATTCAGCCGACCTTCATTACTGAATACCCGGCTGAAGTTTCTCCGCTGGCGCGCCGTAACGATACCAACCCGGAAATCACCGATCGCTTTGAATTCTTCATTGGTGGTCGTGAAATCGGTAACGGCTTTAGCGAGCTGAACGATGCAGAAGATCAGGCGCAGCGCTTCCTGGATCAGGTTGCAGCGAAAGATGCAGGCGACGACGAAGCAATGTTCTACGACGAAGATTACGTCACCGCACTGGAACATGGTTTGCCGCCGACAGCCGGTCTGGGGATTGGTATCGACCGTATGGTTATGCTGTTCACCAACAGCCATACCATCCGCGACGTTATTCTGTTCCCGGCAATGCGTCCGGTAAAATAAGCGTTACGCGTATGCACATAACCCCGGCATTTGTCGGGGTTTTTTATTCTCGCTTTGCGAAAACAGATAATACATTTCTGGCTTTGCTATTGGCTGCCTGCATCACCATCCACGGACTAAACGCCCACGGCGTGGCATCAATAGCGCGTAAAACATCTGATAAATCACACCATTGATAATCCATCACTTCATCACCGTTGGGCTGTAACGCGCTGGTAATTCGAGCGGCAAAGACTGGACACATTTCATTTTCGACAATGCCATTCGGGTCAGTGGCGCGATAATGGAAATCTGGATAAACCGGTTCGGGTGGCGTTATTTCCACGCCCAGTTCATAGCGGCAACGGCGGATCACCGCCTCTTCATTGCTTTCGCCCAGTTGCGGGTGACCGCACACCGAGTTAGTCCACACACCTGGCCATGCTTTTTTGCTTAGTGCGCGCCGGGTAACCAGCAGTTGTCCCTTGGCATTAAACAGCCAGCAGGAGAACGCAAGATGTAAGGGGGTGTCTGCCGTGTGTGCGGCATACTTTTCCAGTGTACCCGAGGGGACTCCCTGTGTATTCAGTAAAATGACGTGTTCCGTTTGCATAATTTCTCACATGTAATTCTAATCACTCGTCATTATAGATAACTGAAGAATAAAATGATTAACCAAGTGAGTGTTTATCGGCATCCGCCCGTTTTGAGCGGATGCTGACAGAGAACGGTTATTTAAAAAAGCAGCATCATATATTTGAAGCGACTTTCAATAGCCATTGCCACGCAGTCAGAAATGACAGGAATGGAGATCATTAAGAGCAATAACAGACTGAATATAGTGCGCATTAATAGGTTCATATCATTCACCATGCTCATTTTTCTTTAGCTTGCGCATCAAAAGCCACATGCGCACTGTCCTGACTTTTAAATCTTTATCAGAGACAGATTCCTTTACCAGATCGGCATGATGCTGATAACCATTGAAAAAGACGTTCAACACCACCGCGCTGATAGTTGCCAACATAATGCCGCTATGTAACAACGGTTGTAGTACAGCCGGTAACTTAGAAAAGAAATCATGAGAAAGCGTCGGGGTCATACCCACGCCAAGGCTAATAGCCACGATATACAGGTTGTAGCGGTTGGTGGTGTAGTTACAGCGCGACAGAATACGGATCCCCGTCGCCAGCACCATACCGAACATTACTAACCCTGCGCCGCCTAGTACAAATTGCGGAATGGAAGCCACCAGCACCGCCATTTTAGGTACCATCCCGAACAGGATTAATATGATCCCGGAAGAGATACACACCCAGCGGCTGTGAACGCGCGTCACGCTGACCAGGCCAACGTTTTGCGAAAAGGAAGTATGTGGGAAGCTGTTAAACGTACCGCCGATCATTGTCCCTATGCCATCTACGCGTAGCCCGCGAATAATGTCTTGTGAAGAAAGTTTTCTACCGACAATTTCCCCCAATGCCAGGAACATCCCCATCGACTCAATAAATACGATGATTAACACTGCGGTCATGGTCAGAATGGAAACCGGATCGAAAACTGGCGTACCAAACGACATTGGCGTGACAATGGCGAACCACGAAGCATCATTCAGTCCAGACAGATTCACTTCATTCATCATCCACGACAGCAAGAAGCCAAAAACAATCCCCAACAATACGGCGACATTGGACATAAATCCTTTGGCGTAACGGGTGATAAGCAAGATGAAAATTAAGACAGCGAAGGAAATGGTTAAATAGACCGGATTGCCATATTGTGGATTGCCTTTACCGCCAGCAGCCCAGTCAATGCCGACCTGAATAATACTCAGGCCGATAGAGGTAATAACCACACCGGTAACTAACGGTGGGAATAAAGGCATTAAGCGACCAATAAGTGGTGCTAATAGCGTGGTGATAAAGCCGGCTGCAATGGTCGCGCCAAAAATCCCCAGCAGACCGATATCCGGGTTCATCCCAATGGCAATCATTGGCGTTACTGCCGCAAAAGTCACTGACATAATCACCGGCAGGCGAATCCCCATAAAGCGACCAATGCCGATACATTGCAATAGCGTGACGATACCGCAGCAAAAGAGATCGGAGCTAATCAGCATTGCGATAGCTTCCTTCGAGAGTCCGAGTCTGTCACCAATCATAAGTGGGACGGCGACTGCGCCTGCGTACATAACAAGGACGTGTTGCAGACCGAGTATGATCAGCTTTCCTGGTGATAATATGCGGTCCACCTCATCCGTTGGGCGGTCTTGCCCTGAAGATGAGGAAATTTGAGAATCTATGGCGCTCATCAGTCTTTCTCCTTTCGCTCGCCAGAGTAAAAAGCAACCGTTTACGTTCACTAAAACTCTTTAATGACATGCTCGTGGGATGCCAGTTTTCACAAGAAGGGGAAGTTACAAGATGGAAATGCGGGGGCAATCACATAATCGTGATTAAACCAAGAAAATGGGAATAAAAATTGACAATGAAATTATCTTTAATTTTCTCATATTGATATTTCATTAATCATTCTGGCATGTCGCACTCTCGCATTTAATACTTTTTATCTGGATGGCACTCTTTTGAACGGCGATGTTTAAATATTGAAAGCGGCACAGATTGAGGGGTAATAATCTGATATCTGTCACAAAATTATAATTAAAACTGACTCGCTTGCTCATATATGCCCGTTTATTGCATTGCGACATTTGAGAAGACATAACTCATCAAATGAAAGGGATGCAAATGAACAAGTTTATCGCTGCTGATGCTGCGGAATGTATAGGCTGTCATGCCTGTGAAATTGCCTGTGCGGTGGTCCATAATCAAGAAAACTGGCCGCAGAGTCACGGTGATTTTCGACCCCGTATCCACATTGTTGGGAAAGGTCTGGCTGCAAATCCAGTGGCTTGCCATCATTGCAACAATGCCCCCTGCGTTACGGCTTGCCCGGTAAATGCTCTGACTTTCCAGCCCGATAGCGTACAACTGGACGAACAAAAATGCATTGGTTGTAAAAGATGCGCAATCGCTTGCCCCTTTGGGGTAATTGAGATGGTCGATGCTATTGCGCAGAAATGTGACCTTTGTAACCAGCGCAATTCCGGCGCACAAGCCTGTATTGAAGTCTGCCCAACCCAGGCGTTGTGGCTGATGGATGAGTACGGTTTGCAGCAGATAAAAATGCTACGACAGCGCAGGACGGCGGAGGGAAAAGCATCAGAAAAACCACAATCATCTCGTCGCGAGGCATTGCTCCCCGTCACTCCACGCAAAGGGGCGGATAAAGTTGCAGCGAGCGAGCGGAAGACCCACTTTGGCGAAATTTATTGCGGCCTTGATCAAAAACAAGCGGCGTATGAAAGCGACCGTTGTGTCTATTGCGCCGAAAAAGCCAACTGTAACTGGCATTGCCCGCTGCATAACGCCATCCCTGATTATGTCCGTCTGGTGCAGGAAGGGAAGATTATTGAAGCGGCGGAACTCTGCCACCAGACCAGCTCCTTACCGGAAATTTGCGGCAGGGTATGTCCGCAGGACAGGCTTTGTGAAGGCGCATGTACGTTAAAAGATCACTCTGGCGCAGTCTCTATCGGTAATCTGGAACGCTATATTACAGATACCGCACTGGCGATGGGCTGGCGTCCTGATGTCAGCCAGGTTGTTCCCCGCATAGAAAAAGTGGCGGTGATTGGCGCAGGACCCGCGGGGCTGGGATGTGCCGACATTCTGGCGAGGGCAGGTGTTCATGTTGATGTGTTTGATCGCCATCCAGAAATCGGCGGTATGCTGACTTTTGGCATTCCTCCGTTCAAGCTCGATAAAATGGTATTAAGTCAGCGGCGGGAGATATTCACCGCAATGGGAATCGATTTCCATCTCAACTGTGAAGTTGGCCGCGATATCTCGTTCAACGAGTTAACGGCGGAATATGATGCCGTTTTCCTCGGCATGGGGACTTACGGCATGATGCGTGCTGATCTGCCGCATGAAGATGCGCCTGGCGTCATTCAGGCGCTACCGTTTCTGACTGCCCATACCCGCCAGCTTATGGGATTGCCGGAGTCTGAAGAGTATCCGCTGACAGATGTTGAAGGTAAACGAGTTGTGGTTTTGGGCGGCGGCGATACGACAATGGATTGTTTGCGCACGTCCATCCGCCTGAATGCCGCCAGCGTGACCTGCGCGTATCGCCGTGATGAAGTCAGTATGCCCGGTTCGCGCAAAGAGGTGGTTAACGCGCGCGAGGAAGGCGTTGAGTTTCAGTTCAATGTTCAGCCGCAATATATTGCTTGTGACGATGATGGACGTTTAACAGCGGTGGGCCTGATTCGTACCGCAATGGGCGAGCCGGGCCCAGATGGGCGCCGTCGTCCACGTCCGGTGGCGGGCTCTGAGTTTGAGCTGCCCGCCGATATTCTGATTATGGCCTTTGGCTTCCAGGCTCATGCGATGCCGTGGTTGCAGGGCAGTGGTGTTAAGCTCGATAAATGGGGACTGATTAAAACCGGTGACGAGGGATATTTCGCTACTCAGACGCATCTGAAAAAGGTCTTTGCCGGCGGTGACGCGGTTCATGGTGCGGATTTGGTTGTCACTGCAATGGCGGCTGGACGGCAGGCGGCGCGCGATATGTTAACTATGTTTGATACGAAGGCATCGTGATGAAATCGTTAATTATCGTTAATCCGGCTGACTGTATTGGCTGTCGCACTTGTGAAGTCGCCTGTGTTGTCGCCCATCCGTCAGAACAGGAGTTGAATGCAGATGTCTTTTTACCCCGGCTGAAGGTACAGCGACTGGATAGCATCAGTGCGCCGGTGATGTGCCACCAGTGCGAAAACGCCCCTTGTGTTGGCGCATGCCCCGTGCAGGCGCTGACGATGGGCGAGCAGGTGGTGCAGGCAAATTCTGCCCGTTGTATCGGCTGCCAGAGTTGCGTCAGTGCGTGTCCGTTTGGGATGATCACAGTTCAAATTTTGCCGGGAAAGGTTCGGCCAGAAATCGTGAAATGTGACCTTTGCGAACAGCGGGAAGAGGGACCGGCTTGCGTTGCATCTTGCCCGACGCAGGCGTTGCAGTTGTTAACCGAAGGAGGACTCAGGCGGGTCCGCCAGCAGCGTATTGCTGCCAGCGGCAAGAATCCTCTCTGAAAGAAATCGCCGCGCTGAAAGGCGCGGAGAATCTATTAGATTGCCCAACCACCCGCGTAAAACGCGACCAGTGCGGCAGTAATGATCACCGTACCAATATTGAGTTTGCTCCATTCGCGAGCAAAAACGCGACCCACTACGAGAGTCACAAAGCCCAGCATAATGCCGGTGACGATATTGCAGGTCAGGACGATAAAGACAGCGCAAACCAGGCCCGCCATCGCATCAATAAAGTCATTGAAGTCCAGTTTTGAGACGTTACTTAACATCAGCAGACCCACGTACATCAGTGCGGGAGCTGTGGCGTAACCGGGGATCAGAAACGATAACGGTGATAAAAACAGAATCAACAGGAACAGTAAGCCAACAATAGTCGCTGTCAGACCTGTTTTGCCACCAGCTGCGGTTCCTGCCGCGGATTCGATATAAACCGCCGCAGGCGCAGCGCCCACTAAACCGGAGAATATTGAACTTACTGAGTCACTGGTCAGGGCTTTGCCACCGTTGATGATCTGGTTGTCTTTATCCAACAAATTCGCCTGACCGGCGACTGCGCGGATGGTGCCGGTGGCATCAAATACGGCGGTCATCACCAGCGCCAGTACACTTGGGAGAACGGTTGGCTGGAGAGCTCCCATAATATCGAGGCTGAAAATCAGAGACTTACCATCTTCGCCAGTCAGGCTCGGCATCGCTACCAGACCGTGGTATTTCACCGCGGGATCAAAGATTAAGCCGATTATTGAGATGGCGATAATTACCAGCAAGATCCCGCCAGGTACGCGGCACTTTTCCAGACCGAAAATCACCGCTAGTCCCAGTAAGCTCATCATCACAGGGAAAGAGGTAAATGCCCCGAGCGCAACGGGTAAGCCTTCAACCGGGTTTTTGATAACCATACCAACGCCGTTAGCCGCAATCAGCAGCAGGAACAGGCCGATACCGATACCTGTACCGTGGGCAATACCCATCGGTAAATTGCGCAAGATCCAGGTTCGCACACCTGTCACGGAGATGGCGGTGAAAATGAGGCCCATCAGGAAGACCGCACCCAGTGCGACAGGAACGCTAATTTGTTGCCCGAGGACCAGACTGAATGCGGTAAATGCCGTCAAGGAGATGGCGCAGCCGATCGCCATTGGCAAATTGGCCCACAGCCCCATTAGCAGCGAACCGAAGCCCGCGACCAGACAAGTAGCGACAAAGACCGCAGCAGGAGGAAAACCAGCTTTGCCCAGCATACCGGGAACCACGATTACAGAATAAACCATGGCCAGAAAGGTAGTTAAGCCCGCCAGTACTTCCTGGCGAACGGTACTGCCACGAGCGGTTATTTTAAAATAACTATCCAGCGCGCCCTGTGGCTTTGGTGCGACCGGTGTTTGTAGGATGTCTCCAGACATAATGATGTCCTCACGAGGATGTTAAGGTTTTATTATTAGTTGCGTTCGTACACCAGACGACCATCAACGTAGGTGCGGTAGATCGAACGGTCATCGCCCAACGTCATCATCACGAACAATTTGTCGACTAAAGAAACAGAGTTGTCATAGCGCAGCTGCTGTAGTGGTGTGGCGGTGGGTTCCATCACCACGAAATCAGCCTCTTTGCCCGGTAAAAAGTTGCCAATAAGGTCGTCAAGGCCCAGAGATTTCGCGCCACCAAGGGTGGCAAGGTAAAACGCTTCATACGCGGAGAGTCGATAGCCTTGTAATTGCAATACTTTGTAGGCTTCGTTCAGCGTTTGCAGCATGTTGAAGGTGGTTCCGGCACCAATGTCAGTCCCCATGCCGACTTTGACTTTCTTATTCCATGCTTTTTTCAAGTTGAATAAGCCGCTGCCGAGATAAAGGTTGGAGGTTGGACAAAACGCGATGCTGGATTTGGTTTCGCTGAGACGATCCCACTCTTTTTCTTCGAGGTGGACGCAGTGAGCAAAGACGCAGTTTTTACCTGTCAGGCCATACTGATGGTAAACATCCAGATAACCATCATGTTCAGGATAGAGTGATTTCACCCAGGCAATTTCATCTTTGTTTTCACAGAGATGGGTATGTACCCACGTGTCTGGATACTCTTCTTTCAGGCGTTGTGCCATCGCCATCTGTTCAGGTGAAGATGTTGGTGCGAAGCGCGGCGTAATGGCATATAACAGACGGCCATTTTTATGCCAGCGTTCGATCAGTTCTTTGCTTTGTTGATAGCTACTTTCCGCGGTGTCGAGCAGATAATCTGGCGCATTGCGGTCCATCATCACCTTGCCGGCAATCATGCGCATATTGATATGGCTGGCGGCTTCAAACAGCGCATCCACAGATTGCGGATGAACAGTCCCAAATACCAGTGCCGTGGTAGTGCCGTTACGTAAAAGCTGTTTGATGAAGAACGCCGACATTTCGCGGGCGTACTCTAAATCCTTATAACGGCGCTCAGTAGGGAAGGTGTGTTTATTCAGCCATTCCAGCAACTGCTCGCCATAGGCACCGACCATTTCACTCTGCGGATAATGGATATGCGTATCGACAAAGCCCGGTACTATCAATTTGCCGCGATAGTCACGAACGCGAATGGTGTCAGGAATTTGATGTTTTCCGTCTTCCCATTTGCCAAACCATTCCACTTTCCCTTGTTTAATGAGTAATAAACCATCCTCAATAAAACGCAGCGCAGAGGCAATTTCTTCTGGGTTATCGACTGTACGGGTGACATCAATAAAACTGCCTCGTACCGCTTTTAACGTGTGTTCTCCTGACATCATTGACTCCTTTACTTTTAATCCATCTCTTCCGCTGAGGTAATACCAGGCAGAACGTTTTCCTGTCGGTAGCCTCCAGGGAGGATAATATTTAATAAAATCGCAGTTAACCCGCCAGCACAAATAGGGTTTTCAACTAATACATAAATAGAGGCTGGCAATATTTTAAAAATTTCGGGGTCGTAGGAGACGCCAAGCCCTAAACCTAAAGAAGTGGCGACAATAAGTGTTTCACGGCGCTTTAAGCCATTGGTGATAATGATGCGAATACCGGCAATGGCAATCATGGAAAACATCAACGTCATTGCGCCACCCAGAACTGCCGAGGGAATGGTGGTGAAGAAGCCGCCGATCATCGGAAATAACCCGAGGATAACCAGCATTACCGCGATGGTTCGTCCGATATAACGTGAAGCGACGCCGGTCATCTGAATAACACCGTTATTTTGCGCAAAGGTGGTTAATGGTAATGAGCCGACTGCGGAGGCGATAACAGAAACCAGGCCATCTGCCAGCACGCCGCCTTTCAGGCGTGACTGATATTCTTCCCCCTGAATTGGTCGGCGGGAAACCATTGCCGTGGCGGTGATATCGCCCACGGCTTCCAGTACGCTAAGTAAGTAGATAGTACCGACGACAAGGAACTGATGGAAACTGAAACTAAACCCGTATTTGAAGGGATGGGGAATGGTAATGAGAGGCAGATTGCGCATACTGCTGAAATCCACCATGCCCAGGCATAACGATGCGATATAACCGACGCATAGCCCAATGGCGATCCCTCCCATGCGTAGCAACGGACTGCGGCAGCAGTTAAAGCCGATCACCACAATCAAAACCAATAAACCCACGCCGAGATGTTCGTAATTGCCGAACGTGCCGCTGCTTTTGGCCGCAAATCCACCGCCAAAATCGATAATGCCGACTTTAATCAGACTTAAGCCGATCATCAGTACCACAATACCGCTGACGGTAGGCGTAATAACCCGACGTAAATAGGGCAGTATAAAAGAAGAGCCGACAACCAGAAATGCGCCAACGAAGGAGACGCCGAGGAGCGACGACATGATTAACTCTTCGTGAAAACCGTCGCTTTTCATGCTGCTACCCAGCGCAATCATGACTGTCACAAATGAAAAATTGACTGACTGAATAGAGAGTAAACCGGAACCTATAATTCCATAGCGATTTACCTGCAACCAGGTACCAATACCAGAAGCGATCATCGCCATGGAAACCAGGTAGGCAGTGGTTTCTGCGGAAAGTTGTAAGGTCGCACCCACAATTAACGCGGGAGTTACCATGGGAACGAAAATTGCCAACAGATGGGTAATTGCACCAACGAGAGCCTGATGAAAGGGAGGGCGATCCTCCAGTTCAAATATAAGGTCAGAACCTGCATGGTTTATATCAGACATCCCTTCACTCCTTTTAAAGTAAATTTGATCATCTGAATCAGTAAAATAAATTCCCACGAATTTGGGGCGCAGGACGCCTTGAGAACGGCCTATCTCATTTTCGCAGTTACTATTTAGTTATCGTTCAAACAGAGAAACAGGCCGCCGAAGCGGCCATTTATTACTTATATTTTTTCCAGCGCAGTGAGTATTTTCTCCGGAGTGAAATGCCATTCGCGTAACCAGATGCCGCAGGCATCGTGAATTGCGGTGGCAATCGCCGGAGCTGCGCCATTTACACCGATTTCCGAGATCGATTTCGCCCCAAATGGGCCGACTTTATCGTCGCTTGGCACCAGCACGGCGCGGAAATCACGCGGAATATCACCGATTTTCGGTGCACCGTAACTGCGCAAATCACGCGTTAACGGGTGACCTTCGGCGTCATAAATGATTTCTTCGCTCATGCTGTGGCCGATAGCCCGGAGGGTAGCGCCGTAGATCTGCCCCAACGCTAACTCCGGGTTGACCGGAGTACCGCAATCCAGCAAGGCGTAGAATTTATCCAGGCGGATTTCACCGGTACGTGTATTGACGGCCACTTCAGCGAAGTTTGCCCCATACGGGAAGGCGAAATCAGGTGTGATGTAACTGGCGGTTCCCACCAGTGAACCAAAGCCGGTACCGGTTTCGCCTTTATGGGCAATATCCCCGAAACTCACTTCGCCTTTCTTGCCGCGCACGACGCCCGGCGTTGCCAGTTGAACATCTTCCAGTGGCTCACCCAACATTTGTGCACCGTGGAACAGGATTTTCTCCCGCAGATTTTCCGCTGCCATCCGCGCCGCGTTGCCCGAGAAACAAGTACCGGACGAGGCATACGCGCCTTTATCAAACAGCGCATGATCGGTGTCACCGGAGATTACATGCACGTCCTGCGGTGGGCAGTGCAGCACTTCTGCTGCCAGTTTCGTCACTACAGTATCCAGGCCGGTACCAATATCCGCACCACCGGAATGAACGATAAAGGTACCGTCCGATTCCAGTTTGATCATGCAGTTAGCCTGATCGATATCCGGGATCCCCGATTTCTGCATGATAATGGCGACGCCACGACCTGTGCGCCAGTCGCCTTCTTGTGATTTCGGCGAAGACCATTGGATCATTTCACGACCCTGACGCAGGATCTCTTCCAGTGCGCAGCTGGCAGCAGAAGGAACGGAGGTTGGCGCTTTACCTTCACCAATTGCGCCGAGTATCTTCAGCTCTTGCCCTTCGTGTACCCGGTTACGTTCGATAATTTCCAGCTGGTCGATCTGCAACTGTTCAGCCAATTCCGCTAATGCCATGGTGATAGCGAAGTTACCTTTCGGTGCGCCATAACCTTGATAAGCACCATTTGGGCAAATGTTGCTGTAGTAGGTGGTGACCTGGAAATCGACGTTATCGCACGGATATAACGGCAGCGACAGCGCCGGTCCGTTACACGGTACGGTGAGTGAGTGGTTGCCGTAAGGGCCAGTGTTGGCGCGAAAATCCATCTTCACTGCAGTGAGGCGACCATCTTTTTTGGCCCCCAGTTTGACGGTGACTTTCGCAACGTGACGAGAGGTGTTGGCAATAAACTCTTCTTCACGGGTGTAGCGGAAAAGTACCGGACGCCCGGTTACGCAGGTCGCCCAGGCGCACACTTCTTCCAGCAGGATGTCTTGTTTAGAGCCAAAACCGCCGCCTACGCGTTCTTTAATGACATGAACTTTATGTTGTTTCATGCCCACAAGGCGCGCAACCTGGCGGCGTAAGTGCCATGGTACCTGGGTGGAGGCGTGGATCACCAGACGATCGCCGTCCATACGGGTAAAGCAGATATGTGTTTCAGTCGGGCATTGCTGCGCCTGAGTTGAGTTATAGGTTCGCTCAATGACCACATCGGCATCGGCGAAGCCTTTATCCATATCGCCAATATGACCATGAATACTGGCGGCGATATTTTTACGTGGGCGAGAACCGATAGGGAAGTTGATGATCATATGCTCGCCGCGCTGGGTTGCATGATTGTTGTCGTCTTCCAGAGTATCTGGCGCACCAGCGACATACACCACCGGCTCATCATGCACGACAGGTGCATCTTCCGCCATTGCTTCGTCAATCGACATTACCGGCTTAAGCACTTCATATTCGACGTCGATGAGCTTCAGTGCTTCGAGCGCGATCTCTTCACTTTCAGCTACTACCGCAGCAACGCGATCGCCGACGTGACGCATTTTCTTGCCGAACATGCGTCGGTCAAGCGGCGACGGTTCCGGTGCGCTCTGACCACCAGGGGTGTAGTAGATATCCGGGCAATTCAGGTGAGTAATAACGTGAACAACGCCCGGTAAAGCTTCGGCTTTGCTGACATCCAGATGGGTAATCAGTGCGTGAGCGTGTGGGCTACGTAACATTTTAATGACGCAGGCGTCAGCCGTTACGCGGTCTTCAACATAGCAAGGTTTCGCCTGCACCATTTTGGCCGCGTCGGTTTTAGGATAGTGCTTACCAATAACTTCAAGGTCATCGCGGAAAGTCGGGGCGATATCAATAGTGGCCTGTGGGTTATTTTTACGTGCAACAGCCAGTTCAATGACCTGGTAGTATTGCTGCCAGCCAGCATCGCGGCTGAACAGGCCAGAAAGCGCATCGTCGATCTCATCCCGGGTTGGTGCGGCGATGCGATCGAGAAGATCGGTGATAATCAGAGCCGCAGCCGGATCGTTATAACCAGACTGCACCACGCCAACATCAACCATTGCCTGTTGAACCAGACTTAATTCGTTCCATTTGCCTAAGGATTCAGCGGTGAGAATGTCTGCGTTTTCTAACTGTGCTGCAATCAACAAGGAGGCGTTAAGGATATTACCGTTAAAAAGAATCGCGTCAGAACCGGCAAAACCGAAACCATCATCACTGTTGCGCACAGAGTGCATGCCCATGCCAAACAACAGCTTTTGCACGTTTTCACCAGGATTGACCTTTAGCTCCTGGGGCGCGCCATTTAAAGTAAAGTGGATGATCATACGGCTTCCTCCCCAGCCTGTTGGCAGTCGGCATACAGGTCGGCTACCAGAACTCCCGTGATATAGCGTTTATACGCTACGCTACCCCGCAAATCTTCCTGGGGGAAAATGACGTTGGCGACGGCTTGTTCCAGCGCGCTGCCTTCCAGATTTTGTTTTTCGACATCGTGCAGACGCAGTGCTTTACTGGTTACGCCATCCAGCGCAATTCGCATACCATCGTGGTCAGTTAACGCAACGGCTGCAGTAACCACCGTTAACCCCGCCTGGGAACGGCTAATTTTACGGGTCGCACAGGTGCGGTACGGATCTTTAATGATAATTTCGGTTAGCAGGCGATCGCATGGGCAGGCCAGATAGCTCTCAATCGATAGTGTTTCACCATTGCCAAAAACCAGTTCAGCATCCAGAGCCAGCAGAACGGGAAGCAACACCGATTCTTCCTGCTGGGCGGCGATTTCGCCACCAATCGTCGACTGATTACGAATATGGCGAGAGTAAACAAAACCGAGTGCTTCACGCAGTGCTGCAGGAATAAAGCGAGCATCACGTAGTGGCTGTAAGCGAGACATTGCACCAATACGCAGTGCGCCGTTATCCCAGTCAACCCAGTCCAGTTCCAGATCCTGTAAGGAAATGGCAATCTTTTTATCGGTACGAGTTGGTGTGGCGTTGAGTTTGCTGCCCCCGGCAAACCAGACTGCTTCATCCTGGTAGCGGCGCTTCAGTTCCAGCGCCTGTTCGACAGAGTCGGGCCTGAAAAATTGTTCAATCATCTTCTTTCCTTATTTAACCCTCTTCCCTGAAGAAAGAGGGTATCTGTCATTTATGCCAGCGCATCCATCCGACGCCACATACTGGCGGCGGCTTTTCTGGCTTGCGCATAAATGGAATCGCAATCGAAGTTAAACTGACGGTCTTCATAGACCATCACGCCGTTGACCATCACGCTGTGAACGCTGCCTGAACCCATACCGAAAGCGATATGCCCGGCGATATTGTCTGCCAGCAGCGGCGTCGGCGAGTTGTAATCGCAAATGGTTAAATCGGCTTTATAACCTGCTTCCAGCAGGCCAAATTTTGCGCCAAAGTTGCGGCTCATCAGTTCGTTGCCATTAGCCAGGGCTTTGGCAAAACTGTCAGGCCATAGCGGACCACCCGCATCGCGATGTTTAAAGAAGGCAAATTTCATCTCTTCAAACATGTCCGAACCAATGCCATCCGTTCCCAACGCCAGATTGCGGATGTCGCTAAGATGATGGTTGTAGCCGACATGGTTGTTCATGTTTGAACGGGCGTTATGCACCAGGAACGCATCATGCTGATTGAGCAGAGCAATATCTTCTTTCGACAAATACAGCCCGTGAGCAACCAACGTTTTGCTGTCGATGAGATCGAATTGCGCCAGTCGTACCAGCAGGTCTTTTCCGTGCCAGTGATGGCTGTGAGAAACGTCGTAAAGGTCTTCAGCGGCGTGAATGTGTAAACCACGCCCAGTAGCTTTCACGGCTTCGCGCAGCATTTCCAGCCCGGCATCCGGCACTGTAAACGGGGCGTGAGCGCCGATATGCGCTTCCACCAGATACGGCTCGCTTGCCGCTTTCTTCGCCTCATCAATTTGACGGGCGAAGCGGATGTTTTCTTCTACCCCTTCCTGCAACTCTTTAATGCCGTTGTTACGGTCAGTGGTTTCAAAACAGGTCATCGCGCGCAGGCCAACTTTTAAAAATGCGTTGCGCAGCGTTGAGAGCGACCCGCCGATATACGCCGGAGAGGCGTGGTGATCGATAACCGACGTACATCCGCTCTTAATCGCTTCCAGTGAACAAATCAGTCCGCTGTAATAGAGCGATTCTTCATCAAGGGCGCGATCGAGTCGCCACCAGAGATTTTTCAGCGTTGAGATGAAATCCGGGCAGGGGGCAATGTTCGCCATGATCCCGCGGGAAAGCCCCGAGTAAAAATGGTTGTGCGAGCAAACGATCCCTGGCATTACAATCCGACCATGCATCTCTTTGTAGCTGGCTTCAGGGTAGCGGTGTGTCAGGGCGTCGCCGATAGCGATAATCACATCATTTTCAATGGCAATATCGACGCCTTCCTGCACTTTTGCCGGGTACAACTGAACTGCGGTGACATTCTTCAGAATCAACATGATTACACCTCCACGCGGCCCAGCAGATAATGATGGTGCTGGTGGACATGGCTAATGATGCGGCACATATCGTTCAGCTCTGGCGGTACGTTGTTGAACTGGCCTTCGCTATCGATATTCAACACCCAGCTTTGGTTATTCAGACGCACGCGTACCCGACAATCTTCCACCAGGAAGCCAGGGTTGCTGCTGTTATCAAAGTCTTGCGACAGGCTAAAGACGGTGATTTTGTCTTTGTACGGTTTTCCGTTCCACGGGCAGAACTGGGCGCAGTTGCCGCATTCGTTGCAGTAGGCGTCCAGGTGCAGCGTCTGGAAACGGTTCTGGAATCCGGGGACTGCAATCGAGACGTTGGCACGGTTCGGACAGACATCCACACACTTGCTGCAAACGTAGTTACATTCAAGACAACGAGCGGCTTCCTGAGCGACAAACGCGTCACGATCATCGCTGTTCACCAGGGTGACAGAGATATCGCCTTTGCGTTGGTAGATTTCCGCAGGGTTGACGTTGTTCCAGTATTTATCGCTTTGGTGGGAACGGATATTTTCCCGACTAAGGATGGCATCGGTAGCCCGACGCGCGGTTCCGACAGCCGCAACAATGGAGGAAGGTCCGCGCTGTACGTCGCCGATCATAAAGACGTCAGTCAGGCGGGTTTCACCGTTATGGTCGACGTCTGGCCAGCCGTTTTTGTCCAGCGGCACGCCCATCGTATTCAGGGCTTCAGTATCCTGCTGTTCGCCAATGGCGGTGATCAGACTGTCTACGTGCAGCGTTACTGTTTCGTTGGTTTCAACCGGACGGCGACGACCTTTCTCATCAGGTTCGCCAAGTGACATGACGCGTAAGGTTAAGGTGCCATCAGCATCGAAACGTTCCGGATTGTTCAGGAAACGGAACTCCACGCCGTCGTGCAACGCTTCTTCATATTCTTCGCGCCACGCAGGCATCTCTTGCAATGAACGACGGTAAACCACAGTCGATTTTTCAACGCCAGGCACGCGTAACGCCGCACGGGCGCAGTCCATTGCGGTGTTACCCGCACCGACAACCACCACATGTTTACCCAGCTTGAGTGCCGCGCCTTTGTTGTACTCGCGCAGGAAGGGGAGAGACTTCCAGACATTCTGGTTATCGCCCGCCAGTTTCACACCGCTGTTTTTGTCAGTACCGGTGGCGATAAGAACGTAGTGGAAGCCCTGATTTTTTAACTGTTCGACGGTCAGGTCCGGCGAGCAACCGTACTCAAATTTCACGCCGTGATCGGCAACAAAATCGATATCGTGCTGAATTAATTCAGCCGGGATACGGAACTGGGGAATGATATTTTTCACCACGCCGCCCGCGTTAGCTTCGCGTTCAAACAGCGTGACCGGATGGCCTGCTCTGGCAAGAAAGTAACCTGCTGCCAGACCCGCCGGGCCTGCACCAATCACAGCAACCGGATGGCGTGAACCGGAGCCGGCTGGTTTGTGCCAGCGTTGCTTATATTCATCCCAGCCTTTTTCCAGGGCGACTTTTTTCAGTTCGCGGATATTCAGCGCACTGTCGTAATCCAGACGAGTACAGTTGTACTGGCACTGGTGATCGCAAATATGACCGGTAATAGCGGGCAGGGCGTTGCGTTGGTAGATAAGTTCCAGTGCGTCAGCATAGCGGTGTTCGCCAAGCAGACGAATGTATTCCGGAATATCTTGCTTGATGGCGCAGGCAGTAACACAGGGTGCAACGTAGCAGTCGGTCAGCGGCAGGTCTTCCGCCACTTCAATACGCTCTTCTGGCTTCCAGTGTTTCTGGGTGTATTCCATGGTTAGCGCATCTGCTGCCAGCCTGTTCAGCCGTTCGACGTCAACACGGTTAAGCCCCCAGGCGTCTGAGTCTTCCAGCTCGCGCATGCAGGCACTTAAGCGCAGATAGCCGCCAGGTTTCAGCAGGTCGGTTGCCATGGTGATGGGGCGAATACCCGTATCGAAAATATCGCGGATAGTTAACTGGCTGGCACCACCGGAATAAGAGATGGGCAGTTTGCCGTCAAAGGCGCGGGAAAGAACGGCTGCGACATTGATGGAGAGCGGGAACAGCGCACGCCCGGACATATACATCTCTTCGCCAGGCAGTGCGCCTTTATTGTTGATGGTGCCGAGGGTGTTAGTCAGTTTGACGCCAAAGCCGAGTGATTTTTCTTTCGCCAGCGCCATCAGGCGTTCCAGCATTTCCAGCGCCTGGGTTAGCTTGAGGTCGTGATCAAATGACTCTTCTTTTAAGCCAATGTAATCGAAACCACAGCTATCGAGAATCTCGCGCACTCGCGCGTAACCCAATAAAGTCGGGTTGAGTTTCACGAAGGTATTCAGCTCTTTTTCTTCCAGCATGTAACGGCAAATGGCTTCGATTTCATGTGGAGGGCAGCCGTGCATCGTGGAGAGAGTTACGCCTTGTACCATGCTGGTGGGGATACGTGCCGATAAGGCCTGCAAACTTTCACGTTTTTCCTGCAAACCGTGGCGGGCTAAAAATGCGTCATTCTGGAGTAGTTTATGAAGAGTATCGCGGTATTGTGCAAACTTCGGATGTGCAGACGCATCCATCATATTATCGATGAACTGCTGCATGGGTGGTTGTTTTATGCCTTCGAGGTTGTAACCGACGCTCATATTAAAGATGAACGATTTACCAGAATCAGAAGGCTGGAACATTGCTTCGAGAAGATGCAGGGCGAACCAGGCTTTGAGGTATTCATCCCACGCTTTAAGCAGGGTAAATTCGGTGGACCATTCGGTGTTAAAACACTCGTCTTCGGCGTCGATACAGGGCTTTTCCAGCTCCAGTCGGTCAAGAATTTGGACGGTTTTTAGTTCGATGAAGCGTCCACCAGTCAGCCAGGAAGTGACGATGTTTTGTGCGAGTTGCGTATGCGGACCTGCGGCGGGGCCGACAGGTGTCGCACAGGTTTCACCGAAAACACTGACAGATTTACCTTTTGCGGGTGAGTAAAACTGTTGCTCGGGAATACCAAAGATTGAGCGTTGTTGTTGGTATTCATCAAATATGCGCGTCAAAAGTTCCTCAAACGGAATGGGACGCATAATATCCCCCATAACCCTCTCCTTAGCTTACACAGATATCATTGAGTGACCGGTATTGAGAAATCCGGTGGTTTAGGGGATAGAGCAACAATCGCACCACTCTTACCAGGTTTGCCGGGCAATATAAAAAAATGTGAGGCGGCTCGAAACTTAATGGCTTTTTGTGAATGATCTCACAGGTGTTAAATGAGAATTAAAATCACTCCCTGGTTTTATTGTTGTCAGGAGTTTTATCACTTTTTCTCATTTCTCAAAATCAGTGATTCTGTATCATTATGATAAAGATGCACTGCGTGGATTTAATATTTGAACGCAATCGTTTAACTGGATTTTCTAAAATTTAGCATGCTTTTTTTGCACATTAATAAAGTCATCTGGGGTATCAATATCTAAAATTATTTCTTCATTTTCCATTTCGACGAAATAATGTTCCCCCATGAGTAATGCCTGGCGCATATGGGTAACATTAGGTTGTTTGACCGCCTGCATCAGGCAGGATTTTGACACTAAAATTGGGTGCCCAGGTGTACCGTTATGGAGCGGGAGTATGGCTCCGTTGTTTCGTAACTTCCAGATTTTTAGGAATATATCTCTGTTGAGGGTTGGCATGTCACCATGAGAGAGAAAACAATGTTCTGTTTGTACCGCGGGTGCTGCGGCCTTTACCGAAGTCAGTAACCCCAGCGCATAATCTGGATTGAAAATAATAGTAATGTTGCTATGGCTTGCATAGCGATTATGCAGTTCATTGCCGCGATAACCAGTGACCAAAATAATTCGGCTACAAAACTGCAACGCATTTTTGATACTCGCGTCAAGAATTGTTCCCTGCTGCCAGGGTAACATCATTTTCCATTGCCCCATTCTTGATGACAATCCGGCCGCGGTAATTATACAGTCGATGGCTGACATAGTGGTTCCATTATTATATGGGTTAATAACGCCTGAAAATGCGTTACTCCCTGATGGATTAAGTAGGGGGATAATTTACCCCAGAGAGGTCATAAAAACGCGTGAAAAGTATAATTGACCCATCGGCGTTATTCATTGATTTAGGCGCACAGAAACGTCCCTCAGTGATTTCTGTTGTTGGCGCCGGGGGGAAAACCAGTCTGCTTTTTTGGCTGGCGCAGTTATTTCAGTCCATCGGTAGGCGCGTGTTAATCACTACGACCACACACATGTTTATGCCAGATTCTCACTGGCCCGTGGTTTTCTGTCGTAATCCCGCCATGCTTCCTCATGCGTCTCTTACTTCCCCCATTTCATTTTGCTTTTACAACTGGAAAGCGAACCAGGGAAAAGCGCAGGGATTTACGGCAGAAGCGATTGATGCACTGGCGCAACGACCAGAATGTGACGTAATTCTCATTGAGGCAGACGGCTCACGTGGAATGCCATTAAAAGCGCCTGGTGAGCATGAACCTTGCATACCCAAAAGCAGTTGCTGCGTGATTGCTGTGATGGGAGGGCATATTTTGGGCGCTAAAGTGAGCACGGAAAATGTCCATCGCTGGTCGCAGTTTGCTGATATTACCGGGGTAACACCTGATACGGCCTTGCAACTGAGCGATCTCGTTGCGCTGGTTCGCCACTCTCAGGGCGCGTTTAAAAACGTACCGCAAGGCTGTCGGCGAGTCTGGTTCATTAACCGTTTTTCTCAATGTGAGAATGCGATTGCGCAAAGCGAGCTCCTTCAACCGCTGCAACAACACGACGTAGAGGCAATCTGGCTGGGCGATATACAAGAACATCCTGCAATCGCGCGCAGATTTGTGAATTAGCGGCCCGGGTATTCCGGGGTACTGAAAGGATATCCATTGAGGTTGGTATGAATATTTTCACAGAGGCTGCAAAACTAGAAGAGCAAAATTGTCCGTTTGCAATGGCGCAAATTGTTGATAGCAGAGGCTCAACTCCCCGCCATTCTGCACAAATGTTAGTGCGCGCCGATGGTTCTATCGTCGGTACAATTGGTGGCGGAATGGTTGAGCGGAAGGTGATTGAAGAGTCGCTTCAGGCATTGCAGGAACGTAAGCCGCGCTTATTCCATGGGCGTATGGCTCGTAACGGCGCGGATGCTGTCGGGTCAGATTGCGGAGGCGCAATGTCAGTGTTTATCAGCGTCCATGGTATGCGTCCTCGTCTGGTGTTGATTGGCGCGGGGCATGTCAACCGGGCGATAGCCCAGAGTGCGGCGCTATTAGGATTTGATATCGCCGTTGCCGATATTTATCGCGAAAGCCTCAATCCTGAACTATTCCCACCATCAACTGCGCTTGTTCATGCCGATTCGTTTGGCGCGGCAGTGGAAGCACTGGATATTCGGCCTGATAATTTTGTCCTGATCGCCACGAATAATCAGGATCGTGAAGCCCTCGACAAACTCATTGAACAGCCCATTGCATGGCTGGGGTTACTGGCCAGTCGCCGCAAAGTTCAGCTTTTCCTGCGTCAGTTGCGTGAGAAAGGCGTGGCTGAAGAACATATTGCCCGTTTACATGCGCCGGTGGGCTACAACATTGGTGCGGAAACACCGCAGGAAATCGCCATCAGCGTGCTGGCAGAAATATTACAGGTGAAAAATAACGCGCCGGGAGGGCTGATGATGAAACCTTCTCATCCTTCCGGACACCAGCTGGTGGTGATTCGCGGTGCGGGGGATATCGCCAGTGGTGTGGCGCTGCGTCTGTATCATGCGGGGTTCAAAGTGATCATGCTGGAAGTGGAAAAACCGACGGTGATTCGCTGTACCGTGGCGTTTGCCCAGGCCGTGTTCGACGGCGAAATGACGGTTGAGGGCGTCACAGCCCGACTGGCAACCAGCTCTGTAGAGGCGATGAAACTGACTGAGCGCGGGTTTATTCCCGTGATGGTGGACCCCGACTGTTCACTGCTTGATGAGCTGAAACCACTTTGCGTGGTGGACGCGATTCTGGCGAAACAGAATTTGGGTACGCGTGCAGATATGGCTCCAGTGACGATCGCGCTTGGGCCGGGCTTTACCGCAGGTAAAGATTGTCATGCGGTGATTGAAACAAATCGTGGGCATTGGTTGGGACAGGTTATTTACTCCGGTTGTGCACAGGAGAATACTGGCATTCCTGGCAATATTATGGGGCATACCACCCGGCGAGTTATTCGCGCTCCGGCGGCAGGTATCATGCGTTCCAACGTGAAATTAGGCTTTCTGGTGAAAGAGGGCGATGTGATTGCCTGGATTGGCGAGCATGAAATTAAAGCTCCGCTGACGGGAATGGTGCGTGGTTTACTTAACGACGGGCTGGCGGTGGTCGGTGGTTTTAAAATCGGTGATATCGATCCTCGTGGTGAAACGGCTGATTTCACCAGCGTTTCTGATAAAGCCCGGGCGATAGGTGGTGGCGTACTTGAGGCGTTAATGATGTTGATGCATCAGGGCGTTAAAGCGACGGAAGAAGTGCTGGAAGTGGCTTAAATGAAAACGGCCGGATGGTATTACCCATCCGGCCAGAGACTGATGACAAACGCTAAATTGCCTGATGCGCTATGCTTATCAGGCCTACAGGTGCATTACAATCTATTGAATTTTCGGTATTTTGTAGGCCGGATGGTGTCGACATCCGGCCTTTAAATTACTGGCAAATCACCGTTCCGGTTTTGCCTTCAATCCCTTCTTTCGCTTTGCTCAGTACGGTAATCAGTGCTTCACGACCAGCGCGAGAGCGGGCAAACGAGGCGGCGGCTTCAACTTTCGGTAGCATAGAACCTTTCGCAAAATGCCCTTCTTCGATAAAGCGTTCTGCATCGGCCAGTGACAGACGGTCAAGCCATTGTTCATTCTCTTTACCGAAGTTAATCGCCACTTTTTCTACCGCAGTAAGAATAATCAGCATATCGGCATCAATCATTTCTGCTAAACGGGCGCTGGCCCAGTCTTTATCGATAACTGCACTGGCGCCGCGCAGATGGTTACCTTCACGAATCACAGGAATACCACCACCGCCAACGGTGATCACAACCTGGCCTGCATCTACCAGCGCTTTAACTGTCTCTTTTTCAACAATATCTACCGGCTTAGGCGAAGCAACGACACGACGATAGCCGCGACCTGCATCTTCTTTCAGGGTATAGCCCTGTTTTGTCAGTTGTTCTGCTTCCTGCTCGGTAAAGAACGAACCGATTGGTTTGGTTGGGTTGAGGAAGGCCGGGTCGTTAGCGTCGACTTCGACCTGAGTAACCAGCGTTGCAACGGGTTTATTAATGCCACGAGAAAGCAGTTCTTCTCTTAAAGCGTTTTGCAGATCGTAACCAATATATCCCTGACTCAACGCAACACAGACAGACATTGGCAGCATCGGCGAGTGCGCTTCAGTTTTTGCAGCGGCTTCGAATGCCTGGTTAATCATGCCTACCTGCGGTCCATTACCATGAGTGACGATAACTTCATGTCCCTGGGCAATTAAATCAACAATTGCCTGAGACGTAATTTTTACCGCTTTCATTTGTCCGGCCAGATCGTCGCCCAGCGCATTCCCGCCGAGGGCGAGAACAATTTTCTTACTCATTTTTCCTCACTCATCATTCTTGATTGTGTATAGATCCCTGGCAGTGGTTAGATCACGGGAGGGACAAACGGTTTGCGTCGCAGGAAGCGTCCTCGCCCGGCTTTGCCTGTAAAGGTGCCGTCGCAGAAAATCGTTTCACCACGGGATAAGGTTCTGACAATTGCGCCCTGGCAGGTAAAGCCCTCCCAGGGGGAGTAGTCGGCGTTGTCGTGGAGATGGCGATGCTGAATTTGTTGACTCTGACGTGGGTCGATAATTACCACATCACCATCTGAGCCGGGGGCTAATAATCCTTTTTGTGGCCACAGGCCAAACAGCCTGGCGGGCATAGCACTGGTTAATTCAACAAAACGCTCCGGTGTGATACGTCCCGTCATCACGCCGCTGGAGAACAGCAACTGCATGCGATTTTCCACACCGGGTAAGCCATTTGGGCAGCGACTGAAATCGCCTTTAGAAATCTGCTGGCGCTGGGCCATCGAGAAGGTGCAGTGGTCGGTCGCCACCACGTCAATCGCACCATCGCTGATGCCACACCACAGTTTGTCCTGCTCGCGTACGTTACGCAGCGGTGGGCTAAGAATGAATTTCATGCCGTCTTCTGTATCGTAACTACGTTCGTCCAGCAGGAGATATTGCGGGCAGGTTTCAACCCAGACTGGCTGGTGATTCGCGCGGGCAAGGCGCAGGTAATCCAGACCTAAGCCGTTAGACAGGTGGACGATATAGAGCGGGGCGTTACCGGCAATTTGTGCCAGGTTAATCATGCGGGCGATGGCTTCCGCTTCGCATTCCAGAGGGCGACTCAAGGCGTGATAGCGCGGCGCGGTTAACCCTGCGGCGATAAATTCCGCTCGCTTGCTGGCAATTGCTGCGTCATTTTCCGGGTGTACAGTGGTCAGCGCGCCGGATTCATGCAGGCGGCGTAATGCCTGCAATACTTCATCATCGTTGAGTTTGTATTGATAGGTTAAATAGAGTTTAAAACTACTCAGTCCTTCCTCGACCATCATCGGGATTTCGTCGAGGATGGCGTGATTAATATGCTGGATAACACCATGAAAGCTGTAGTCGATGACCGCTTTATGGGCGGCATAGCCACGATAAACTTCCAGTTGATGGCGTAACCGGCAGCCATTTGGGCCAAATCCCATATGGTCAATAATGGTTGTTGTACCGCCACACGCGGCTGCGCGGGTACCGGTAAAAAAATCATCACAACTGCGCGCGATGCCGACATCAATATTGAAATGCGTATGGACATCTACGCCGCCAGGGAAAACAAAACAGCCAGTGGCATCAATTTCTTCATAAGGGAGCTGCGGCGAAATATCGCAGCCCAACTGGCGAACAATGCCGCTTTCAATCAGCAAATCCTGTTTGGCTTGTCCATCTGCGTTAACGATAGTGCCGTTTTTAATCAATACGCGCATAGCAAACTCCAAAAAACCCTCCGGTAAACCGGAGGGAAATAGGTGAAGAGTGAACAGAATGCTGACAAATCGGTTTAATTTTCAACGCGGGTAGGGCTATTCCCTGACTTGGGAGGGGGGAAGATGATGGCCTGTTCCCCCTCACCCTAACTCTCCCCAATGGGGAGAGGGTCCGTCCGAGCGTTTTTGTGACTTTGTCATCAGTCTGAGAATTATTACTCTGTTGCCAGCCAGCTTAACGGGATTGCAGCGTACATAGCGGCACAGGTCACCAGGTGAGATTTCCAGGTTTTTTCGTTTGGCGCGTGTGCTTCAGGTTCTTTACCCGGTCCAAAGCCGATGACCGGAATGCCGTGACGGCCCATGATGGATACGCCGTTAGTTGAGAAGGTCCATTTATCAACGACCGGAGCTTTGCCAAACAGACCTTCGTAGGCATTCACCAGCGTTTTAACGGTGAAATGATCTTCTTCCACTTTCCAGGTCGGGAAGTAGCATTCGGTTGGGTAAACCAGGCCAGTCCAGGACGGACGGTCATAGTTGTACATAGAAACGACAGCATTGGCTTTCTGTACGGCTGGCAGAGCACGGATTTCGTCCAGCGCGCCTTCCCAGGTTTCGCCCCAGGTCAGACGACGGTCGATGGAAACGGCACAGCTGTCTGCTACCGCGCAACGACTTGGTGATGTGAAGAAAATTTCGGAAACAGTCAGAGTACCTTTGCCGAGGAATTCGTCATAGCCCAGACGTTGGGAGAGTTCTTGTAACTCGCCAAGAATCGGGCCCATTTTGAAAATGGCGTTATCACCGCGTTCTGGCGCAGAACCGTGGCAGCTAACACCCTGAACATCAATGCGAATTTCCATACGACCGCGCTGACCACGATATACCTGGCAGTCGGTTGGTTCGGTACTGACCACAAATTCCGGGCGAATGCCGGATTGCTCAATAATGTACTGCCAGCACAGACCGTCGCAGTCTTCTTCCTGCACCGTACCGGTAACCAGCAGGGTGTATTCATCTTCCAGACCGAGGTCTTTAATGATCTTACCGGCATAAACCATTGATGCCATGCCGCCTTCCTGGTCGGAAGTACCACGGCCACCGATCAGTTCGTCGGTTTCCATGCCTTCGTACGGGTCGAATTCCCAGTTTTTGATGTTACCAATGCCTACGGTGTCGATGTGAGCGTCCATCGCCACCAGACGCGGGCCGTGACCGATATAACCGAGAACGTTACCCATCGGGTCAATTTCAACTTTATCGAAGCCGACTTTTTCCATCTCTTCTTTAATACGATGCACTACGCGTTTTTCGTCGCAGCTTTCGCTGGGAATCGCAACCATATCGCGCAGGAAGCGAGTCATGTCTGCCTGGTAATCTTTTGCTTTTTCAAGAATCAGTTTGAATGGAATATTCTTAGCCATTATTTTTCTCCAGATTTTTTACTCCCCGTTTGGCGGGGAGCTGTTCCAATAGGGTGATTAAGGTGCTACAGAGTGTTTGCCTTCCCAGACAACTTCGCGGTAGTGCTTCACGTCGGTGTCGCCTTCAGTGCTGATAACCAGGACGATGGCATCTTTGTTCAGCGCCAGTTTTTCCATCAGGCTTTGACGTTGCGGGTGATAATGAACAGCCGCGAGAACGCCCAAACCGACAGCGCCAGATTCACCAGAAATGATGCGTGGATCGTTGCCGTACGGATTACCCAGTACGCGCATACCTAATGCGGCAACGCTGTCCTGACAGGAGATAAATTGGGTGGCACAGTTACGTAAGATTTCCCAGCCCAGAGGGTTAGGTTCGCCGCAGGCCAGGCCCGCCATGATAGTGGCCATATCGCCGCCAACGTTGACGATGTCGCCTTTGACGCCAGAGCGATAGATACAGTCAGCTTTGTCAGGTTCAACAATAATGCTGTGCAGATTTTGTGTGCTGTAGACGTCGACCAGATAACCCAGCACACCACCGGCCATAGCACCGACACCGGCTTGCAGCAGAACGTGAGTCGGGGTTACGCCCATTTCACGCATTTGCTCGACGGCTTCATCTGCCAGAGTGGCGTAGCCCTGCATGATCCAGGTTGGGATTTTGGTGTAGCCTTCCCAAGCGGTATCCTGCACCACTTCCCAGCCGTGTTGCTGCGCGTGTTGCATGGTCAGGCGAACGGTATCGTCATAGTTCATATCAGTGACGATGCACTCGGCTCCGAGGTTCAGAATGGCGTCAACGCGTTCCTGAGCTGAACCTTTCGGCATGTAAATTACCGCGTTCTGACCGAGTTGCTGTGCAGCCCAGGCAACACCGCGCCCGTGGTTGCCGTCGGTCGTTGTCGCGAAGGTCATTTTTTCGCCGATGGCATTTTTCAGATGCTCGAATGACAGTGTTTCGATATCAAGATGATATTTTTCGCACAACAACTGAGCGATGGCGTATGCACCGCCGAGCATTTTGAATGCGTTCAGACCGAATCGTTTTGACTCGTCCTTAACGAGAATTTTCTTCACACCAAAAAGGTTTGCGAGATCGTCCAGCGCACAAAGCGGTGTTGGGCGATAGCCAGCAATTTTCTGGTGGAACTGGCGCGCCAGTTTTGCCTGGCTTTGCGAAAAGAGCGGTGATGTTTCGCCGTTGAAAAATTTGTTATCGGCGATATCAATCTTCAATGAGAAAACGGACATATCCTATCCTTTTGGCCTCTGGAAATAGAGAGCCGACCTGTCGATCGGCCCGAGGGGTTATTTCACGCGTTCTTGCGCTTCTTTAAGCAGTTGTTCGAGCAGAGCACCCGGTTTGGAATATTTACGGGAAAGGATCATCGCTGCGATGATATATGGCTTCCAGCTGGCTTCTTTGTAGGTCGCGATACGGTATTTTTCGAATACGCCTTCAGTGACTTCACCTTCTTTGCAGGATACGCCGCTGATATCGGCTGGCAGGCAGTGCATATACAGGGCTTCGCCATCACGGGTCAGCTCCATCATCTCTTCAGTACAATGCCAGTCTTTGTGCTGTGCGTTCTGTGCCAGACACTGTTTTTCCAGTGCTTTCAGTCCTTCGTGATCGTTAGCGCGCAGCAGTTCAGTACGCTCTTCCATCACTTTGTAAGGCGCCCAGGACTTCGGATAAACGATGTCTGCGTCTTTGAATGCTTCTTCCATGCTTGTTACCTGACGGAAGCTACCGCCGGATGCTTTAGCATTGTTTTTAGCGACTTCAACGACATCCGGGATCAGGTCGTAACCTTCTGGATGGGCAAGGGTGACATCCATACCGAAGCGGGTCATCAGACCGATGATGCCTTGCGGTACAGACAGCGGTTTGCCATAGCTTGGGGAGTATGCCCATGTCATGGCGATTTTTTTACCTTTCAGGTTTTCCAGTGAACCAAAGTGTTCACGCAACCATGCCAGGTCAGCCATTGACTGAGTCGGATGGTCGATATCGCATTGCAGGTTAACTAAAGCCGGGCGCTGCGGCAGTACGCCTTGCTTGTAGCCGTCGTCGAGCGCCGCGCCAACTTCACGCATATAGGCGTTACCCGCACCCAGATACATATCGTCACGAATACCGATAGCGTCAGCGCAGAAGGAAATCATATTAGCGGTTTCACGGACGGTTTCGCCGTGCGCGATTTGTGATTTACCTTCATCGAGATCCTGCTGTGCAAGGCCGAGCAGGTTAAGCGCGGAAGCATAAGAGAAACGGGTACGGGTGGAGTTATCGCGGAATACGGAAATACCTAATCCACTATTAAAGACTTTGGTCGAGATGTTTTCGGCACGCAGTGCTTTTAACGCTGCGGCAACGTCCAGTACTTGTTTCAGTTCATCTGGCGTCTGTTCCCACGTTAACAAAAAATCTTTCTCGTGCAGGTGAGAGGTCAGCGAATTGATATCCTTAATCAGCTCATTAACAGTTTTCATCATAAAGTCCCGGTAGTGGAATGACAGGCAAAGTGGTTTATTTCACTGTGACTTGCCAAAGTGATTGGTGTTTTCACAGCTATACCAGGGACTAACAATAAACATGCCAGAATTATCTACGCGGTCATGAAACGCTAATCTGACAGGGGATATGTGGGATTGATCACAAATTATCGCCACACTACGGAAGTTAAGAATATACGAAAACGTTTGGCTTTTTTAACGCTGTTATTTATTTGCTGCTAAGTATCAGAAATAAGATAAAGGGGCAGGTGAAACCTCGTCAGTTTGATAAACTCACACCCGTAATTCTCATATTGATATAGAAATGTGATATCACTTCCATAATTTCATTAGAAAGTGATAAAAATCTTATGTTTTTAGCAAAGCGATTTTTGCCTGAGTTAATATCGTTATGATCTGTGAACCATCAACGTCTTCAATGATCGACTTTTAAGTGATTCTGGAAGGTAAAGCTATGGAGCTTGCTAATACGCAGTCAGTTTTGATGCAAATTCAACCAACAATTCAGCGTTTTGCCAGAATGCTAGCCAGCGTTTTGCAGCTTGAAGTTGAGATCGTTGATGAAAACTTGTGTCGCGTCGCTGGAACCGGCGCATATGGGAAATCTCTTGGTCGCCAGTTGAGTGGCAACTCACGCTTGCTCCGCTATGTCCTCGAAACGAAAACCGAAAAGGTCGTGACACATTCTCGCTTCGATCCCCTTTGTGAAGGCTGTGACAATAAAGAGAGTTGTCGTGAGAAGGCGTTCCTGGGGACGCCCGTTATTCTGCAGGATCGTTGTATCGGAGTGATAAGTTTGATTGCTGTTACTCATGAGCAACAAGAACATATCAGTGATAATTTACGCGAATTTTCAGATTACGTTCGCCATATATCGACTATTTTTGTCTCTAAACTCCTGGAAGAGCAGGGGCCGGGAGATAACATCAGTAAAATATTTGCTACCATGATCGATAATATGGATCAAGGTGTATTAGTTATTGATGAGGACAATCGTGTTCAGTTCGTTAACCAGACTGCATTAAAAACACTTGGCGTAGTTCAAAATAATATGGTTGGGAAACTTATTCGTTTCAGGCCATTAACATTTGAGAGTAATTTTACTCATGGACATATGCAACATATTGTCTCGTGGGATGATAAAAGTGAATTGATAATTGGTCAGTTGCATAACATTCAGGGACGACAGCTATTTTTAATGGCGTTTCACCAATCCCATACCAGTTTTTCCGTGGCAAATGCATCTGATGAACCGCATATTGAACAATTGGTTGGTGAGTGCCGTGTTATGCGGCAATTAAAACAGCTTATTAGCCGCATCGCGCCCAGCCCCTCCAGCGTCATGGTCGTTGGTGAAAGTGGGACCGGAAAAGAAGTGGTGGCCCGTGCTATTCATAAGTTGAGTGGGCGACGGAACAAACCCTTTATCGCTATCAACTGCGCGGCGATTCCGGAGCAGCTTCTGGAGAGCGAGCTGTTCGGTTATGTTAAAGGCGCATTTACTGGCGCTTCTGCCAACGGTAAAACAGGGCTGATTCAGGCAGCAAACACGGGAACGCTGTTTCTTGATGAAATTGGCGATATGCCTTTAATGCTTCAGGCAAAACTGCTGCGGGCGATTGAAGCGCGTGAGATCCTGCCTATTGGCGCCAGTAGTCCAATACAGGTCGACATTCGCATCATTTCTGCAACTAACCAGAATCTGGCTCAGTTCATAGCCGAAGGTAAATTCCGCGAAGATCTTTTCTACCGACTTAACGTTATTCCTATCACTCTGCCGCCGCTACGTGAGCGTCAGGAAGATATTGAACTGCTGGTGCATTACTTTTTACATCTCCATACCCGTCGCTTGGGATCGGTTTACCCTGGTATTGCTCCCGATGTTGTTGAGTTACTGCGTAAGCATCGTTGGCCTGGAAACCTGCGAGAGTTAAGTAATTTGATGGAATATCTGGTTAACGTCGTTCCTTCGGGCGAAGTCATCGACAGTACGCTACTACCACCAAATCTGGTTAATAACGGTACGACGGAGCAAAGTGAGACGCCAGAAGCCAGCGAGGCACATTTGGCTCTCGATGATGCTGGCGGCACGGCGCTAGAGGAGATGGAAAAACAGATGATTCGCGAAGCGCTCTCACGGCATAACAGTAAGAAGCAAGTCGCTGATGAGTTGGGAATTGGCATCGCCACGCTTTATCGTAAAATTAAGAAATATGAATTGTTAAGCGCATAGCCATCAAAAAATCCGGCCTGAATTCAGGCCGGATTGCGTTTTACTTCGTTTCTTCGCAGTCCAGGACTGTATTCACAATCATTTGATATCCGGTACAGCGACACAGATTCCCAGCCAAACCACGGCGAATTTCCGTAATGGTTAACGGTTTTTCTCGAGGTTTTGCCAGCATCGCCGTAGTGGCCATAATAAGCCCCGGCGTACAAAAACCACACTGTACAGCGCCAGATTTCGCATAAGCCTGTTGTACATGAGACAGTTTGCCGCTTTTTGCCTCGCCTTCCAGCGTGCGGATCTGTTTTCCTTCAGCCCATGCGGCCAGGTATAAGCAGCTGTCTATCGCGGTTCCGTCAACCAGCACCGTACAGGCACCGCATTCACCAACGCAGCATCCTTGTTTGACACTAAGCAGCCCTTGTTCGCGGAGCAGTTCCGAGAGCGGCATGCCTGGCGCGGCGTGAAGCTGAAAAGGCATACCGTTAATGATGCATTCAATAGTAATACTTTCGCTGTGATTCATTGCAATTTTCCCCCCGCCGCAGCGACGGCTTCGCTAATCACTTTTTTGGTCATCGTCTGGATGAGATGCAGACGGAACTCTTTACTTGCTCGCCATGAAGAGCGCGGTGCGACATCCTGCAGGACAGATTCGCAGATGGCCTCCAGCGTTTGCAGGTTTAATGGCTCATTTTGCGCAGCCTGTTCGGCGTGCTGGCAGCGGATCGGCGTAGGCGCAGCAACGCCAAATGCCAGACGCAACTCGCTGAAGTAGCCGTTGTTCAATCGACAGTGAGCGGCACACCCGATTGTTGAAATATCCATCGCGTCGCGCATGGCATATTTATAATGTGCGCTACCTGCGTGTTCTTTTGGCTGCGGAGGAAAATGAAACGCGACCAGAATTTCATCATGCTCAAGGGAAACCTTGCCCGGTCCGGTATGAAAACCATTAATCGAGACAAAACGGATCCCACGCGGTGAATGGATTTCCAGTCTCGCGTCGTAAATCAGCGTTGGCGTGGCTGAGTCTGCGCTGGTGGCACCGTTACAAATATTTCCGCCGTAGGTAGCGACGTTACGGATTTGCGGGCCGGCAATAGACGAAGCCGCAGCGCATAACGCCGGGAGATGATGTTGCGTTAACTGATTTTCTATTAACTGGGTAAAGGTCGTCGCAGAGCCGATGCGTAGTGCACCATCTTCCGCCAGCGTAATTCCCCGAAGCTCCCCCAGATTGTGGATATCAACAATATGGCGATAGCGATCATTATGATGGTGGAGTTGAATTAGTACGTCAGTGCCACCGGCGAGCAGTTTGGCCTGCGGATTTTGAGCCAGCAGGTTGGTTGCATCGGCAACGGTCGTTGCGCGATGGTAAGAAGCAAAATCAAACATGATGTTATCCTCAAATCAATCCTGCCAGATGGAACTCTTCATATAACCGTTTTGGCGTTAGCGGCAGCGTATTGATTGCGACACCGGTAGCCATCTTCACCGCATTACGAATTGCAGCGGCAACAGGAATAATTGGCGGCTCACCCAGTGACTTATGTCCGTATGCGGATTGTGGTTCATTTATTTCGACAAACGCACTTTCCAGTTGTGGCAGATCCGGCATGGTCGGCATTTTGTAATCCAGTAAATTTGGGTTACGTACCACGCCACTTTTCGCGTCGATAATCATCTCTTCAAAAAGCGCCCAGCCGATGCCCATCCCCATCCCGCCGTGAACCTGACCTTCAGCCAGCAGCGGATTAAGAATATGGCCCGAATCATGAACATTGAGGATGCGGTTGATGGTGACCTTACACAGCGCGATATCGACCGTCAGATCAACAAAGGTACAGCCAAATGCAGGTGGGTTTGTGGTAGTTTTGATTGAGCTTTCTGCAGAAAGCTGCCCGCCACGCTCGGGATGATAAAATGCATCCATTGCCAGATCTTTTAACGACAGTAACGCCTCTTCCGGTCTTTCAACCAGTACGATATGGCCTTTTATCAGGGTTAGATTCATCGCCGACTGATGCAGTATTACTGCGGCGTGGGCGAGAATTTTCTCTCTTAGCAAAAGCGCTGCACTGCGTAGTGCCGGGGCTGCGACATAGCTCTGACGTGAAGCAAACGCGCCTGGATCGAATGGCGTAATATCGGTATCTTGCGTCGAAATTACGCGGACATCACTGACCGGAACGCCTACGGTTTCAGCCACCATTTGCGAGAACACGGTATCGGCACCCTGACCGATTTCCGTCGCGCCGCTCTGCACGTTGATGGTTCCATCCTGATTCATCAACAGGCGCGCGCCAGCGATTTCTACACCGACAGGCCAGGTGTTGGAGGTGTAACTAAAACAGGCAACACCAACGCCGCGGCGCAGATTACCTTGTTGCTTCTGGCACTCCACACGGCGCTTTTCCCATTCAAAGATTTCCCGCCCTTTTTCCAGGCACTCTGGTAATCCGGCACTGTAAATACGTTTGCCTGTGAGCGGATTTGCATCGCCTTCACGAGCGGCGTTGCGTAAACGAATTTCGATAGGGTCGATACCCAGCGCTTCAGCAGCGTCATCCAGCATGGATTCAACAGCAAAAACCACCTGCGGCGCGCCATAACCACGCATCGCACCCGCTGAGGGCAGGTTGGTATAGCAAGTCTTTGAGCTATAAGAATAGGCACAGCGCGGGTAGAGATAAGCAACTTTATTGCCGCCTGCAGAAGCGATGGAATGACCGTGTGAAGCGTAAGCACCGGTGTTAGACAGAACATCCAGGCTATAGCCTTTCAGCGTACCATCGCGGTTTACGCCCATTTGTCCGTCAATGGTAAAAGCGTGGCGAGTGCGGGTCGCCAGAAAACATTCTTCGCGGCTTAGGGAAACTTTCACCGGAATGCCGCCGAGTTTACTGGTCAGGAATGCCGCCATCGGTTCTTCCAGTACATCTTGTTTATTACCAAAACCACCGCCAACAAAGGGCTTGATGACTCGCACGCACGACCAGGGAATATCCAGCGCCTGACCGACAACGCGGCGGACAATGTGCGGGATTTGGGTGCTGGAAACGATGGTAATTCGTGAATCGTCTTCCATCCACGCCAATGAGGTCACGCTTTCCATATGGCAATGTTGAATGACCGGCGTCTGATAATGCCCCTGCACCTGGTAATCGGCGGCGTCGATTGCTTGCTGGACATTACCTGTCGACATTGTGCTTTGTTTCAGTAAATTGCCACCGCTATGGATTGGCGCAGCGTCTTCTGCCAGTGCCGCTTCTGGCGTGGTAATGACGGGCAATTCCTGCCATTCGATATGGACAAGTTGCGCCGCTTTTTCCGCTGTGAGCTCATCACGGGCAACGACAATAGCAACCGCATCTCCATGATGGCGGACGTGGCGTGTTAACAGGGCGCGATCGGCGGTATCGCGTTTATTCTCATCCAGAGTCCAGGCATGGCCCGCCGTGGCAAAGGAAATATCAGGGACATCCTCCCAGGTAAATACAGCCAGTACGCCTGGTAAACTTCTGGCTTGTTCATCGTTAATGCTTACCGCATAACCATGTGCAATTGGGCTACGAACATATTTCGCGTAACACATGCCCGCCATAACATAATCGTCAGTATATCGTGCCCGCCCGGTGACCTTCGCAATGGCATCGACGCGCATGCATGATTCACCTGTAGCGGTTGCTTCCCGCGCTTCCATAGAAATCCCCTTGATTTGAACATTTGGTTCTTATGGCAATGATTAAGTCTTTGCAGGCAAGAATTACGCCAGAAACGACTATAAGCACGAGGGGAGGGGGGAAGTGTGACGTCGTTAAAAAAATACTACGGATGATGCATTTTTATCAGCAAAGAAAGTGAGTGCAGTTTATCAATATGAGTGTGATAAAAATCATTGTGATAAATGAGTGTTAGAGGTCAATCAGGACGGTTCCGATTTCGTCATAGTTTGCCAACGGTGCTAATAGATTCTTGAACAGTTATTGATTCGTACATGCCTGTTCCCACGCAATGGATTGGGGATCTGACGGGGGGCTGCTATGATATAGCGTCTTGTTTTTTAGCGAGGAAAGATTTTGAGCGCAGGACGCCTGAATAAAAAAACTCTGGGTATCGTGATGCTGTTATCAGTAGGGCTGCTTCTGGCTGGCTGTTCGGGTAACAAATCATCAGATACAGGAACGTATTCCGGCTCCGTTTACACCGTGAAACGGGGGGATACGCTTTATCGTATTTCACGCACCACGGGGACCAGCGTAAAAGAGCTAGCCCGACTCAATGACATTTCACCCCCCTATACCATAGAAATCGGCCAAAAATTGAAACTTGGTGGGGCGAAAAAAAGTAGTAACAGCACGCGTAAATCCACCGGAAAATCGACGACAAAAACAGCGTCAGTGACACCGTCTTCGGCCGTTTCGAAATCTTCATGGCCGCCGGTTGGGCAACGTTGCTGGTTATGGCCAACGAGCGGAAAGGTTATTATGCCTTACTCAATGGCAGATGGCGGCAATAAAGGGATTGATATTGCGGCGGCGCGCGGAACGCCAATATACGCCGCAGGTGCTGGTAAAGTGGTATACGTGGGTAATCAGCTACGTGGCTACGGTAATCTCATCATGATTAAACACAGTGAAGATTACATTACTGCTTATGCCCATAACGACACGATGCTGGTGAACAATGGGCAAAGTGTTAAAGCTGGGCAAAAGATAGCGACTATGGGGAGTACTGATGCGGAATCCGTGCGGCTACATTTCCAGATTCGCTACCGTGCTACGGCAATAGATCCTTTGCGCTACTTGCCGCCACAGGGCAGCAAGCCAAAGTGCTGATGGCGAATTAATCAGCAGTCAGTAGCAAGGCACTTGCTTAGGAGAGCGTAAGGTTTATAATGCCTTACGCATCTCGAAGCGGGCGTAGTTCAATGGTAGAACGAGAGCTTCCCAAGCTCTATACGAGGGTTCGATTCCCTTCGCCCGCTCCAGTTTCTTAATTTTTCTCTTTCTCTGTTTTTTCTGTAGTCATCAAATTCTTCCGTTATTGTTGATACATTCACGTCAGATGTAGATAAATCCAACATCCCCAACAAAAATAGAGTGTATAGCTCAAAATATAGAGCGCTATTCTTCTTATGATATTTATTGCAGTTCAGGCAACCTCAAATTGAGCATTAAAATCAATAATGCTGTTAATTTTTGTCAATTGCTTCAATTTTTGGATGTTATTGATAATAACTAAATGATATTCTTTCTCAGTTCCGTGATAAGAGAATGTGTTTCTTTCATTTTGTATTGTAGAAACATATACATCAATGCATTTTTTTATTACAGCGGATTTATGTCTTTTGGGTTCAAGTCGCAGTGACTGGTCTATACAAGCGATGGCATCTTCAATTCTTTCGTTATATATATTTACCAGTGTCTTATAGTAATACAAGGAGGCTACATCTAATACTTGCGTCTGTGCATGGTCAAAAAAAATGCGTGATGCAGTCGTTTGTCCGGAAAGGCCGGTTATCAGTCCCATAATTCCTAAAATATTTCCATCGAAAATATTTTTGTCAGAAACCTTATCTATAAAGGCCAATGCTTTTTGTGTTGCATGTTTAAGTTCGTATAGACCATGAAGTGCCATAGACATATGGCATTCAGCCAACAGACAATAGCATTCATTGGTTATTGACTGAGCATTAGACTTATTTTTAACACTTTCAAATATAGTTATTGCATTGGCAATGTTTTCCGGTGTGAATTCATTCAGTTCACTTTTTCCGGCAGACATTTCCGCTGATAAAATATTTTCATCAGAAGGTATATATCGGGTCATAAATTCTGGTTCTGCTTTAGGTTTCTTCATTGCCAGATATAAGTTACTAATTATAAAGTGTGAGATTTTTTGTATGTCATCTGCTTGAATATGTGTGCTGGCAATAAGATAAAAACTTTTTGCATCGATTACTTCAATATATAAACTGTTTGAAGCATCATATTGGCTGATTCTTCCCGTTACAAAATAATCTGGTTTGAATCTGGCCAGAAAGGCTGTCTGAGATTTATTATCTATGCAATACTGGGTTGCAGCCATTGGATATATATATAGATCATCTGTTTTTTTATTTGAGATTAGTTGTACAAGTTCCTGATTAAGTGCTAATGGATCCTGATTGCAGTGAGATATTGTAAATGGAAATAAGGCAATAGTGCTGCCTGGATCATTATCTTGATTTTCTTTTATCTTGAATACTTGTCCACTAAATCGATAACCTTTTCTATATATGGTTTCAATGCAACGGTTGTAGCCAATTCTTTCAAAAATACATCTTAATGAATAGATGCATCGTGTAAGTGACTCATCACTTACAATCACATTTTTCCATACTGATTCGATGATCGTATCTTTGGATACAACGTTTCCCGCAGATTCAAGCAATACAAATAATACACCGAGTTCTTTCGGCGGGATGTAAAATTCCTCATTCCCTTTTGTAAGAATGCCATCTTCTGTAAGTATGATTCCATCAGGGAAATGATATGAGAACTTATTTTCTAAATCCATTAGCTCACCTCTATTAAGTTTGTGGTTTTTTGCATCCTGCATGAGTAACAGATATAACTGATATTCATATATTTCATTTGATATTTATATTTACGAAATTAATTATGATTGTTTAAGTTAATTTATATTAGCTTGATGTGATTGTAATCTGAAATATTCTTAATTAATGCTGGTTAATCATGTGAGTATATAACTCATTGGAACGTATTGATAAAATTATTATTATCACATTTCTTAACTTAATGTGATTGTACATTTAAGATAAAATGACATGCCGTGAGGAATAGTTATGCGTCGAATGACAATTTGATTTGCAAGAATTATTGCAATAGTGATTTTATTTATTAACAGCTATTGTATTCATTTGCTCTCTTAAATATTCCTGTGCGAACCAGACGTTATTTTTATACCATTATCGTCATAGTGGAGTGCGGAAGGATTTTTTAATGAAGGATGTAATTTGAATGGGAGAGAGGATTGCCGTATGATATGTCAGATATGATGATGGATATCAAAATACATAAAGATTATATTCTGGCGACAGAAATATTACATTTGTTATTTTGGTTTTCAATTACAGATATAGCATCAGGTTGTTTTATTACCTTGCACAATACATAATTGCTCTATTGCCAATGCTAAAAAGAAAATCATGGTTGTTCTGTTTTTGTATGTTATAGCTTATCATTTTTCCTGGAAATATATAAAAATCAGGCAAGAGTTGTGCCAGGTTATCATCTGAAATTTGATCAATGATATCAAATTTATTTATTTTGGTAGAGGTAAGATGCAAAGTGTCATAATTTTCAATCCATGTATATTCAATATCTCGGCGAAATGATTTATATGTGTTTGTGTTTTGTTTCCAGGTGCCGCTAAGTGCAACCGTTCCTGTCTTTTTATTTTTATTATACATAAAGTCAATCGTGAGATTAGCCCTTCCCTGGTCATTAAATATAACCCAATTGGCCGTGCATTTCTCATTGTATACTATTTGCTCTTTGGAATAATGATAGGCAATGAATAAAATGAAACCACTGAAAAAGCATATAATAATAAACAGCATTTTTTTATAACGAATCATGTTTAACTCCACGATACGATAGAGTTAAACAGTCTGCAACTGTGTTATTACTGTGGTTTTTCTTGCATGCCATAACAATCAATCCAGGAGACGACTTATCGAGAGGTAAATATAGCCAGGGATACTTTTTACAATCAATTCCAGATCCTAATATACGGTTCTTATATTTATCGAGATCTTTCAACCCATCAATGCTATCTTCTGTAACATTGAAATGGCAACCATTTATTTGTGCAACAGTTTTGTAATCTTTAAAGAATGATTTGGGTTGACTATTGTGCCAGAGAAAAAATGCGGTAAGCAAACCTACACTAAATGCACTTAGCATGGGTAAATAATTTTTAGATAGCCTGACTATATTTCTGAGATGATTATTTGGTTGAGCACTTGTCTCTTTAAACTCATCTTTAACGTTCAAGCATTGGGGAGATATGGTCTTTTGAGCATCTGCAGAAGGGATTATTACATGGTTTTCTATGTTTATATCATTACTGATCTTAAACCCTTTTCTCGGCACGGTTGCAATAAGCGAATGATTGGTTTCACCAACCGTTCGAAACCCGCGTCTGATAATCGATATATTTTGATATAACGTGTTGACCGGTACTCGCATGCCTTCTTCTTCCCAGACTCTGGAGAAAAAATCTTGTTGTGCAACCACATCCGGAAAGGCTTCGAGTAGCAGCGATAAGCACCTGCTTGCTGGCGTTGTCAGAATGGCGTTAAGCTCGGCGTCATGTACCGAAATTAGTTTTTTGTGCTCTGGCCAGAACTCAATATTATTGTTAATAATCCAGTACATACGTCAATAAAACACAAAATTAAGTAAATTGAAATTATATAGTTTGATAAGTATATTAGTATTCATGAAATAAATATATATTAATTTTATATTTATCATGCAAATTATAATTATAACATGTCAATGCAACTTAAAATTCCATGCAGATTAACAAATTTAACACTCCTGGCAGTTGTCTTGATGCATTTTTCTATCGCAATATCTCTTCATTTTTGCGGTAGTACGCTAGGGTTACATAATTAAATAAGCGCTCTAATAAACTGAATTAAAAGTTCATGTGATAAAATACGGGAGTGCCCGTATATACAATGCTTATTATTATCGATAGTAACGTTTCAGTGCTGAACGGAGTGTGAACGGATAAATAATTCGTTTATTTTACCACCCATCCTTTTTTCAATTCTTTGCTTGTAGGCGTAGATGCTACGGATATCCATATCAAGAACCTCTGCAATCTGATATGGATTATAACCAGAAACCATATGTCCCATTATGGTGAATTCCATTTGAGTTAACGTATTGCCTCTGGTAAATGACAAATAACGGCCAATGAATAGTTGCCTGATCTTTTCGTTGGCAACATCCAGTCCATCGTCATTATATATAATGGCTGATATCGAGGAGTTGTGTTTTCTCCAGTAATTAGCAAGAGATTGCATATTTCGATCGCTTACTAACACAATTCCCATCTCAGTACTCGTGAGATAGTCGATCCAGTCATGCTCTAAAAAAAGACGTAAAAAGCTTACTGAAAAATCTACAAAAATATATCCGCTTAATCGAGCATTGTGGTTTTTACTTAATATATCTTCAACCACGCCACGATTAAAGTAAGAACTATCTTCAGGCCACATGCAAAAACATGCATTTGCACAATACTGCAAACGTGGTGATTTTTCTGGCATTATTTGGCAATGCATTGAGCAACTATTGCATGTAAGACTTTTATAGCGACTACAAAGCCTCATGTTAATAACCTCCCTATTCATAGATAATTGCATAATTTCATTGGTTATTGATGATGTCAATACACTCTGATTTAGTAAGATTTTTATGAGGAATTGTGTTTAATCCGTATTTGATATTATTCTTAATGGCATATTTAAGTGTGTATCATTAAGCTTTAAATATGATTGGATTTCACTCAGTTAATCATGTCGACCTTATTGCAAATCAGACAAGTGCCTAATGTATTAAGAATATCTATACTGCAAATTGTTTTCGAATGACCAGAAGATATCTTGTAAATCTAAGTGATGCATCTTAAATAGTCTTAATTAAGATGTTCAGATTTTTATTTAGGATAACAGCTTGATAATGCTAGTTTAAGTTATGGGCCGCTTGGGGAGGGAGAACAATGCAAGATATGCATGGTAAGAATTGGAATGGTTCAAAATAGTGGTTATTTTGAACCATTCACATCTGTGATTAGCTAAAGAACATTACCGATACGCACAGGATACCGACGATCAACGTAATTAGATTTCCGATGGAACGCCAGGGCTTAAGTGCCGGGATGAGATATGTTGACAACGTTGGCATGATAAAAAGAATCATGGCAATAAGTGGACCACTGATCGCGTAAATCATCGAAATTGCATTAGGGTTGATGCAGCAAACGATGAAAGTAATCAGTGATACTAACATAATTGACAGCGCGCGGTTAAATGCACGGCTTTTTTTAACCCCTGCCTGCTGTAGCGTTGTTTTGACTAATTCTGTTGCACCTTCAATAACACCAAAGTAGGTACCTAAAAACGATTTAGACATTGCTACAACCGCGACAATAATTCCAGAAATCGACAGCCATGCAGGGGCATTTGGCAGCATAGAAAGTGCCGATAAAATAGTAACTCCCTCTTCTTTAGCTGTTTCAATATAAGACGGTGGTATTGATAACAGGCAGCTAAAGACGAAGAACAGTACGCTCACGCAGATGATGAGATAAGCGACTTTCATAATTTTTTTGCATTTATCCATAGCGTGTTCGCCATATTTTTCACGTCTATCAATAGCAAACGTAGAAATAATGGGCGTATGGCTAAAGGCGAAAACCATCACGGGAATCGATATCCATATCTGGTGAAGGGTATTCTGATTGAACTCTACCTGGGTAGTTAATAGAGCTGGTTGCCAACTACCAACGAGGTAGAAAGAAAGAAATAAGAAATAGGCAATCAGTGGAAACACCAAAAATCCCATTACCCGAATTGTGGCATGGCGCCCCATCAGAAAAATGAGATTCAGAATTAACACAACCCCCAGACTCACCAGCATACGAATGCGCAGGTCGATGACCATATGCTTTGCCAGCTGTTCTGTCAGCGAATTGGTGATTGCCACTGCATATATCAACACGACGACAAAAAAAGCAATGAAGTAAAGAGTGGTAATCAGATTGCCGATCTTTTTGCCATAGTAATGAGTTACTGCGCCAGTAATCCCTTCACCTGCGGATGTTTTTGACGAAAGGATGAACTGGCACAGGGCCTTATGTGGCCAATATGTTAAAGGCCATGCGACCAGTGCTGTAATAAACAGGACTACCGCTCCCGCTGAACCTAGCTGAATAGGGAGAAAGAGCGTGCCTGCGCCAACGGCTGTGCCGTAAAGTGCGAAGCTCCAGAGAGTTTCTTCTTTTGACCAAATTTTAGACATTATTTGAACGTATCATCTACAAATTAAGAAAAATGGAGGGCAATTTACCATAAACCAGGTCAGATATGGGAGATTAACGCCATATCTCCCCATGGATTCATGTGTTAGTCGATGCAAACCTTGCGTGCCAGCTGGGTATCCATCCCTCATTCCGGTGAATTTCCTTTGTGATAAAAATCACTATTTTTAAACATTTAAAATAATTTTCATTAACAATCATTTACTATTGCGCTGTTAATCTGTGCGAGGTTGTGATGAAAGACGTAGTGATTGTCGGTGCGTTACGAACACCTATCGGCTGCTTTCGTGGAGCGTTGGCTGGCCATTCTGCCGTGGAACTTGGTAGCCTGGTCGTGAAAGCGTTATTAGAACGCACTGGCGTTGCTGCACCAGCGGTAGATGAAGTGATTCTGGGGCAGGTTCTGACCGCAGGGGCAGGGCAGAATCCAGCACGGCAATCGGCCATTAAAGGTGGTCTACCCAACAGCGTTTCGGCAATTACAATTAATGATGTTTGTGGTTCCGGGCTAAAAGCACTGCATCTTGCCACACAAGCGATCCAATGTGGCGAGGCTGATATTGTTATCGCCGGTGGTCAGGAAAACATGAGTCGCGCACCGCATGTATTGACTGATAGCCGTACCGGAGCACAGCTTGGCGATAGCCAACTGGTTGATAGTCTGGTGCATGATGGCTTATGGGATGCGTTCAATGATTACCATATTGGTGTCACTGCCGAAAATCTGGCGCGTGAATATGGTATCAGTCGTCAATTACAAGATGCCTATGCACTTAGTTCACAACAAAAAGCGCGGGCGGCCATTGACGCTGGACGATTCAAAGATGAGATTGTCCCGGTAAGAACGCAAAACAATGGGCAGCTACTGATTGTTGATACCGATGAGCAGCCGCGTACGGATGCCAGCGCAGAAGGGCTGGCTAGCTTAAATCCGTCATTTGATAGCCACGGTTCGGTTACTGCGGGTAATGCTTCATCGATTAATGATGGTGCTGCTGCGGTAATGATGATGAGCGAAGCCAAAGCGCGAGCATTGAATTTACCCGTGCTGGCACGTATTCGCGCCTTTGCCAGTGTTGGTGTCGATCCTGCACTGATGGGGATTGCGCCGGTATATGCGACTCGCCGTTGCCTTGAGCGTGTGGGCTGGCAGCTTTCTGATGTCGATCTTATTGAGGCTAATGAAGCGTTTGCCGCACAGGCGCTTTCCGTTGGCAAAATGCTCGAATGGGATGAACGTCGGGTCAATGTTAACGGTGGCGCAATTGCGTTGGGTCACCCGATTGGCGCATCCGGTTGCCGCATTCTGGTTTCTTTGGTCCATGAAATGGTAAAACGCAATGCGCGTAAAGGACTGGCTACACTTTGTATTGGTGGCGGTCAGGGCGTGGCGTTAACTATTGAACGTGACGACCAGATCTAAATTCCTTTCTATTCGTTAAACATCTGCCGCCATCAAGCAATTTCATGATGATGGTTGGCACGTCTGCGCACATACCCTATAGACTCTGAATTTTTCCTTCACCTGACCTATTCGTGATCGACGCGACACTTTTCTCAATCCCTTATCAAAAAATGAAACAATGTTTTATTTTTGATTGAAAAGCACACTGTGCAGGCATATCATCCTTTAAAGAATAAAACGAAACGATGTTTCACAATCGTTGTGATTTTACAGTTCAATGATTATCGGAGGTTGATGTGGACGTAAGACAGAGCATCCACAGTGCGCATGCAAAAACGCTGGATACCCAGGGGCTGCGTAATGAATTTTTGGTTGAAAAGGTATTCGTTGCGGATGAGTACACGATGGTTTACAGCCACATTGACCGCATTATTGTTGGCGGCATTATGCCGGTAGCAAAAACGGTTTCCGTTGGTGGGGAAGTTGGAAAACAACTGGGCGTGAGCTACTTCCTGGAACGTCGCGAGCTGGGCGTTATTAATATTGGCGGCGCTGGTACGATTACCGTCGATGGTCAATGCTACGAAATCGGTCACCGCGACGCTCTCTATATTGGTAAAGGTGCAAAAGAAGTGGTTTTTGCCAGCATTGATAGTGCCACTCCGGCGAAGTTTTATTACAACTGCGCACCTGCCCATACTACCTATCCCACTAAAAAAGTGACCCCGGCTGAAGTCGCTCCGGTTACGCTGGGCGATAACATCACCAGTAATCGTCGCACAATTAACAAATATTTTGTGCCAGATGTGCTGGAAACCTGCCAGTTGAGCATGGGGCTGACGGAGCTGGCTCCGGGAAACCTGTGGAATACCATGCCGTGCCACACCCACGAGCGTCGGATGGAAGTTTACTTCTATTTCAACATGGATGATGACGCCTGTGTTTTCCACATGATGGGGCAACCGCAAGAAACGCGTCACATTGTGATGCATAACGAGCAGGCAGTAATTTCCCCGAGTTGGTCTATCCACTCCGGCGTAGGGACCAAAGCTTATACCTTTATCTGGGGCATGGTAGGTGAAAACCAGGTCTTTGATGATATGGACCACGTTGCCGTTAAAGACCTGCGCTAATTGCGGGCAAAATGAATAAGGTATTATTATGATTTTAAAAGAATTTTCTCTTGATGGTAAAGTTGCGGTAGTCACTGGTTGTGACACTGGACTGGGGCAGGGGATGGCGCTGGGACTAGCGCAAGCGGGCTGTGATATCGTCGGTATTAATATCGTTGAACCGACAGAAACCATTGAACAGGTCACGGCGCTGGGTCGTCGTTTTTTAAGCCTGACCGCCGATCTACGTCAGATTGATGGCATTCCTGCACTTCTGGATCGTGCGGTAGCAGAGTTCGGCCATATTGATATCCTGGTGAATAATGCCGGATTGATTCGCCGTGAAGATGCTCTCGATTTCAGTGAAAAAGACTGGGACGATGTGATGAACCTGAACATCAAAAGTGTATTCTTCATGTCCCAGGCAGCGGCGAAACACTTCATTGCACAGGGCAACGGCGGCAAGATTATCAATATCGCTTCGATGCTCTCATTTCAGGGCGGGATCCGCGTACCTTCGTATACCGCATCAAAAAGCGGCGTGATGGGCGTGACCCGCCTGATGGCGAACGAATGGGCAAAACATAACATCAACGTTAATGCGATTGCTCCGGGCTACATGGCGACCAACAATACCCAACAACTGCGGGCTGATGAAAAGCGTAGTGCGGAAATTCTTGACCGCATCCCGGCAGGGCGTTGGGGATTGCCGAGCGATCTAATGGGGCCAGTGGTGTTCCTTGCCTCCAGTGCTTCAGACTATGTGAATGGTTATACCATCGCCGTAGATGGCGGCTGGCTGGCGCGTTAAGTTATTCAATTCATTTTTATGACCCTGCCATATGGCAGGGTTTTTTATACCAGCAGATCATCATAATCCATATCTCGGTTATGAAATAATCCATATAAATTATCAATTAATAAATTTTATGAGTTTTATCTACTTTAAAATTATGTAGTTAATAATAACGTCAATAATTTTACTTAATTTGAAAATTGGAATGTCCATCACATAACCGCATGTCGTAGCAATTTAATCCATATTTATGCTAATTCCGACCTGACACCTGTATGAGTTGTTCACGTATTTTTTCACTATGTCTTATTCTCTGCTGGCAGGAAAAAATGGTTACTATCAATACGGAATCTGCTTTAACGCCGCGTCCTCTACGAGATACGCGTCGTATGAATATGTTTGTTTCGGTAGCTGCTGCGGTTGCAGGATTGTTATTCGGTCTTGATATCGGGGTCATCGCCGGAGCCTTGCCGTTCATTACCGATCACTTTGTGCTAACCAGTCTTCCTGACACTGCTCAATAGCATTGGTGCTGCCGGTACGTTCTGGCTCTACACCGCGCTGAATATTGCGTTTGTGGGCATTACCTTCTGGCTCATTCCGGAAACCAAGAATGTCACGCTGGAGCATATCGAACGCAAACTGATGGCCGGCGAAAAATTGAGAAATATCGGCATCTGATGTCACAGGCCGGATGTGCTGTACATCCGGCCTTTTTTTCGCTAATAGAGATCGGGCGCCAGGCCGTTGAGTTCCTTATTCAGCCTTGCTGCATTAACTCACAAGTCAGGAGAAAGGAATGAAAACAATTGGTCTGCTGGGTGGTATGAGCTGGGAATCTACTATTCCTTACTATCGTCTGATAAATGAAGGCATTAAACAACGACTTGGTGGGCTTCACTCTGCGCAAGTGCTGTTACATAGCGTTGATTTTCATGAAATAGAAGAGTGTCAACGTCGCGGGGAGTGGGACAAAGCAGGAGAAATTCTGGCTGAAGCGGCGCTGGGTTTACAGCGGGCGGGGGCTGAAGGCATTGTGTTATGTACTAATACGATGCACAAAGTGGCGGATGCTATCGAATCCCGTTGTTCACTGCCTTTCTTACATATTGCGGATGCCACCGGACGAGCAATTACCCGTGCCGGAATGACTCGCGTGGCGCTGCTGGGTACGCGCTACACCATGGAACAGGATTTTTATCGTGGGCGACTGGCGGAGCAATTTTCCATCGACTGTCTGATCCCTGAAGCGGATGAGCGGGCGAAAATTAACCAGATTATTTTTGAAGAACTGTGTCTGGGGCAATTTAGCGAAACATCACGCGCTTATTATGCGCAGGTGATTGCTCGCCTCGCAGAACAGGGCGCGCAGGGCGTCGTTTTTGGCTGTACGGAAATTGGTTTACTGGTGCCAGAAGAGCGCAGTGTTCTGCCTGTGTTTGATACTACGGCTATTCATGCCGAGGATGCAGTTGCCTTTATGCTGTCGTAATTCGCTACAAAATAGCTTCAAGAGTGGCAACCAGTTTTGGTAAACCGCTCTGTAAATGCTCGCTGAATGCCTGTACCAGTGCTGATGACGGACGATGCAGAGGGCGAATCAGGCTGACGGTGAAGGGAACCGCAATACTGAACCGCCGAACCACTAATCCGCTTGCCGCATAATCCAGAGCGGTGAGCGGGTTAACCACCGAAACACCCGCCCCCGCACGTACCATCGCGCAGACTGACGCGGCGCTGTGGGTTTCTACAATCATGCGTCGTTTAACCTGATTCTCAGTAAACAATTGATCCAGCAGCTGACGATAGCTGTCAGTACGGGAAAGGCTGATGTAGTTCTCACCCTGAAAATCTTCCGGCGTTAATACCTTTTTTACCGCCAGCGGATGGCCCGGCGGTAAAACACACACTTCATCTAAAGAGAGTAATTCCGTGCGTTCCGTACCCGCAGGTGTATGCAGCGTTTCGGTGAGGCCTAAATCATGACGCTGGGCCGAAAGCCACTCTTCAAGTAGCGGCGATTCCTGCGGCACAATGTTTAAGCTGACTTCAGGATAACGAGCCAGAAAGGGTTGCAGCAGCGGCGGCAAAAAAGACTGCGAAAAGACCGGCAGGCAGGCAATAGAAAGTTCTCCCTGGCGAAACTCGCGCAGACTTTCAGCAGCGCTGACTATGCGATCCAGCCCGTACCAGGAGCGCTGAACCTCTTCAAATAGCCGAAGTCCCTGAACGGTAGGATGTAATCGTCCGCGAACGCGCTCAAACAGTTTCAATCCGATCACCTTTTCAAAGCGCGCCAGTTCGCGGCTGACGGTTGGTTGTGAAGTATGCAGCAGTTGTGCCGCCTCAGTCAGGCTGCCGGCGGTCATAACCGCATGAAAAATTTCAATATGACGTAAGTTAACGGCGGCCATTGGCGTTCTCTCGCAATTCGGTGATCCATATCATTTTTGCATAGACTCGGCATAAATCGATATTTTTTATTCTTTTTATGATGTGGCGTAATCATAAAAAAGCACTTATTCGGAGTTTGTTATGCCACATTCACTATTCAGCACTGATACCGATCTCACCGCCGAAAATCTGCTGCGCTTGCCTGCAGAATTCGGTTGCCCGGTTTGGGTCTACGATGCACAAATTATCCGTCGGCAGATTGCAGCGCTGAAACAGTTTGATGTGGTGCGCTTCGCGCAGAAAGCCTGTTCCAATATTCATATTTTGCGCTTAATGCGCGAACAGGGCGTGAAAGTGGATTCCGTCTCATTAGGGGAAATCGAACGCGCGTTGGCGGCGGGATATAATCCGCAAACGCATCCCGATGATATTGTCTTTACTGCGGATGTTATCGATCAGGCGACGCTCGATCGCGTCAGTGAATTGCAAATTCCAGTGAATGCTGGCTCCGTTGATATGCTCGACCAACTTGGTCAGGTTTCGCCAGGGCATCGGGTATGGCTGCGCGTTAATCCAGGCTTTGGTCACGGTCATAGCCAAAAAACCAATACCGGTGGCGAAAACAGCAAGCACGGCATCTGGTATACCGATCTTCCGGCCGCGCTGGAAGTGATACAACGTCATCATCTGCAACTGGTCGGCATTCACATGCACATCGGTTCTGGTGTTGATTATGCGCATCTGGAGCAGGTGTGTGGTGCGATGGTGCGTCAGGTTGTCGATTTTGGTCAGGATTTACAGGCTATCTCTGCGGGGGGCGGGCTTTCTGTTCCGTATCAGCAGGGAGAAGAGGCGGTTGATACTGAACATTATTATGGTCTGTGGAATGCTGCACGTGAGCAAATCGCCCGCCATCTCGGTCACCATGTGAAACTGGAAATTGAACCGGGTCGCTTCCTGGTAGCGCAGTCTGGTGTGTTAATTACCCAGGTACGGAGCGTCAAACAAATGGGGAGTCGCCACTTTGTGCTGGTTGACGCTGGATTTAACGATCTGATGCGCCCGGCAATGTACGGCAGTTACCACCATATTAGCGCGCTGGCGGCTGATGGTCGCTCTCTTGAACATGCGCCAACGGTGGAAACCGTTGTCGCAGGGCCATTATGTGAATCGGGCGATGTTTTTACCCAGCAGGAAGGGGGGAATGTCGAAACCCGCGCCTTACCGGAAGTGAAGGCTGGCGATTATCTGGTTCTGCATGATACTGGCGCATATGGTGCGTCAATGTCATCTAACTACAATAGTCGCCCATTGTTGCCAGAAGTTCTGTTTGATAATGGTCGGGCGCGGTTGATTCGCCGCCGCCAGACCATTGAGGAATTACTGGCGCTCGAGTTGCTTTAATCGTGGCTAGTCGCTGGCTGCGTTATGACTTGCATCCAGCGACGGTGTTGAAACTGAATGGCGACGTACCAGCGTAGGACTAAAGACGTTGGTGATTTCCGGCAGGGGGCGATTATCCGCCAGCGCCAATGCCAGTTCTGCAGCCTGGGTCGCCATTGTCACTATTGGGTAACGGATCGTGGTCAGCCGTGGGCGCACATAGCGTGACACCAGCACATCATCAAAACCAATCAGCGAAATTTCACCCGGTACATCAATCCCATTATCATTGAGCACGCCCATTGCGCCTGCCGCCATTGAGTCGTTATAACAGGCCACGGCGGTGAAATTTCTGCCTCTTCCCAACAGTTCCGTCATCGCCTGTTCGCCACCGCTTTCATCCGGTTCGCCGAAAGTCACCAGCCGATCATTGGTCGGAATACCACTTTCGGCAAGGGCATCGTAATATCCTTGCAGACGATCTTCGGCATCAGAAATAGAGTGGTTAGAGCAGAGATAACCAATGCGTGTATGACCTTGCTGAATTAAATGGCGTGTTGCCAGCCAGGCACCGTAGCGATCGTCCAGAGCGATACAACGATTCTCAAAACCCGGAAGGATCCGGTTGATCAATACCATGCCAGGTATTTGCTTCATCAATGAGGCCAAATCGGCATCCGGGATCATTTTGGCATGGACGACCAGCGCGGCGCAGCGATGGCGAATCAACTGCTCAATGGCCTGGCGCTCTTTTTGTTCGTTGTGGTAACCGTTGCCAATTAATAAGAAATTACCGGTATGGTAAGCCACCTGTTCGACCGCTTTCACCATTGCACCGAAAAACGGATCGGAAACATCACCAACGACCAGGCCGACCGTTTCAGTGGTCTGTTGCGCCAACGCACGGGCGTTCGCGTTCGGGTGATAGCTCAGAGATTCCATTGCGCTATGCACAGCCAGACGAGAAGCTTCACTGGCTTTTGGAGAGTTATTAATGACGCGGGAAACGGTGGCGACTGAAACGCCTGCCAGTCGGGCTACATCCTTAATGGTCGCCATGAAAATACCTTTGTGGGTAAACGCTTACAATCTGCCAGTTTTACGGAAAACGCCCGTTGGTTCAAGGGGCGTTGTGATTTCAGCGTGGGAAGTGTGCGCGAAACGAGAATAAGTAAGAAAAAAAAGAGATTGCAAACCTTTGGTTACACTTTGCGAAACGCTGTTGCGATTGACTGCTGGTGGCATTTGTCTACAGGTTGATAAAGTGGTGATCCCAGAGGTATTGATAGGTGAAGTCAACTTCGGGTTGAGCACATGAATTACACCAGCCTGCGCAGATGCGCAGGTTTTTTTTGCCTGTCGCAAATCTGTAACAGTAACCGACAATTTACACACCTCGTTGCATTTCCCTTCATTCCTTTGCTTTTTCTCGCTGGCGAAGCGTCGCCGTGCGGACCACAATCAAGATCCCAGAGGTATTGATTGGTGAGATTATTCGGTACGCTCTTCGTACCCTGTCTCTTGCACCAACCTGCGCGGATGCGCAGGTTTTTTTTCGCACCGACTTTACTGTCGCTCGATCTCTTCATCTCGTGTAATCTCACCGCATTCGCATTAAATGAATTAATGAGCAAAGGGAGTTGAAATGCTTTTTAGCTTTTTTCGAAATTTGTGCCTTGCTCTGTACCGCGTTCGCGTGACAGGTGACACCCAGGCGCTTAAGGGCGAGCGCGTTCTTATTACGCCCAATCACGTCTCTTTTATTGATGGCATTCTGCTGGCTTTATTTTTACCCGTTCGCCCGGTGTTTGCTGTTTACACCTCCATCAGCCAGCAGTGGTATATGCGTTGGTTGAAATCATTTATCGACTTCGTTCCTCTCGATCCGACACAGCCGATGGCAATCAAACATCTGGTTCGTTTAGTGGAGCAAGGCCGTCCGGTAGTGATTTTCCCGGAGGGGCGCATCACGACCACCGGCTCGCTGATGAAAATCTACGATGGGGCTGGTTTTGTAGCGGCGAAGTCAGGCGCGACGGTTATTCCGGTGCGTATTGAAGGGGCGGAGCTTACGCACTTCAGTCGCCTGAAAGGTCTGGTTAAACGGCGCTTGTTCCCGCAAATTCATCTGCATATTTTGCCTCCCACGCAGGTGCCGATGCCTGATGCGCCGCGCGCCCGCGACCGCCGTAAAATCGCAGGGGAAATGCTGCACCAAATTATGATGGAAGCGCGTATGGCGGTGCGCCCACGTGAAACGCTGTACGAATCACTACTGAGCGCAATGTACCGTTTTGGGGCCAGGAAAAAGTGTGTCGAAGACGTCAACTTTACCCCGGATACCTATCGTAAATTGCTCACTAAAACACTGTTTGTTGGTCGTATCCTCGAAAAATATAGCGTTGAAGGGGAAAGAATCGGCTTAATGCTGCCCAATGCGGGCATTAGTGCAGCAGTGATTTTTGGGGCCATCGCCCGTCGCCGTATTCCGGCAATGATGAACTACACCGCCGGGGTAAAAGGGCTGACCAGTGCTATTACTGCCGCCGAAATCAAAACCATCTTCACTTCCCGCCAGTTCCTCGACAAAGGCAAACTCTGGCATCTGCCGGAGCAGCTGACTCAGGTGCGCTGGGTGTATCTGGAAGATTTAAAAGCGGACGTCACCACTGTCGACAAAGTATGGATCTTCGCCCATCTGTTGATGCCGCGTCTGGCACAGGTAAAACAGCAGCCAGAAGAAGAGGCGCTGATCCTCTTTACTTCCGGTTCTGAAGGCCATCCGAAAGGCGTTGTCCATAGCCATAAAAGCATTCTGGCGAACGTTGAGCAGATTAAAACTATCGCCGACTTCACCACCAACGATCGCTTTATGTCGGCGTTACCGCTGTTTCACTCTTTTGGTTTAACTGTTGGCCTGTTTACGCCCCTGCTGACGGGCGCAGAAGTCTTCCTGTACCCCAGCCCATTGCATTACCGCATTGTGCCGGAACTGGTGTACGACCGCAGTTGTACGGTGCTTTTCGGCACTTCGACCTTCCTCGGTCACTACGCGCGCTTTGCCAACCCGTATGACTTCTATCGTCTACGCTATGTGGTGGCAGGTGCGGAGAAGTTGCAAGAAAGCACCAAACAGCTTTGGCAGGATAAGTTTGGCCTGCGCATTCTTGAAGGCTACGGCGTGACCGAGTGCGCGCCAGTGGTGTCCATCAACGTACCGATGGCAGCGAAACCAGGTACGGTAGGGCGTATTTTGCCTGGTATGGATGCGCGACTGCTGGCGGTTCCTGGCATTGAAGAAGGCGGTCGCCTGCAACTAAAAGGGCCGAACATAATGAACGGCTACCTGCGGGTGGAGAAACCGGGCGTGCTGGAAGTGCCAACGGCTGAGAACATCCACGGTGAGATGGAGCGCGGCTGGTATGACACTGGCGATATCGTGCGTTTCGACGAGCAGGGCTTTGTGCAGATTCAGGGCCGCGCGAAACGCTTCGCCAAAATTGCCGGAGAGATGGTTTCACTGGAAATGGTGGAACAACTGGCACTTGGTGTTTCGCCAGATAAAGTCCATGCCACCGCGATTAAGAGCGACGCCAGTAAAGGCGAGGCGCTGGTACTGTTCACTACAGACAGCGAACTGACGCGCGATAAGCTGCAACAATACGCCCGCGAGCACGGCGTACCGGAACTTGCCGTACCGCGTGACATTCGCTATCTGAAACAGATGCCATTACTGGGCAGCGGCAAGCCTGACTTTGTCACGTTGAAAAGTTGGGTCGACGAAGCGGAAAAACACGATGAGTGAGTCAGTGCACACTAACACTTCACTATGGTCGAAGGGAATGAAAGCAGTTATCGCCGCGCAGTTTCTCTCTGCGTTTGGTGATAACGCGCTGCTGTTTGCCACTCTGGCGTTGCTGAAAGCGCAGTTCTACCCGGACTGGAGCCAGCCAATCCTGCAAATGGTGTTTGTGGGGGCTTACATTCTCTTTGCGCCGTTTGTCGGTCAGGTGGCGGATAGCTTTGCGAAAGGCCGGGTAATGATGTTTGCCAACGGCCTTAAGTTGCTGGGGGCAGCCAGTATCTGTTTTGGCATTAATCCGTTTCTCGGTTATACGCTGGTGGGCGTCGGTGCAGCGGCTTATTCTCCGGCGAAATACGGTATTCTTGGCGAGTTAACAACCGGTAATCAGTTAGTGAAAGCTAACGGCTTGATGGAAGCCTCCACCATTGCGGCGATTTTACTCGGTTCCGTAGCCGGTGGCGTGCTGGCGGACTGGCATGTTCTTGCCGCGCTGGCGGCCTGTGCGCTGGCTTATGCTGGCGCGGTAGCTGCAAATCTCTACATTCCGAAACTGGCGGCGGCGCGTCCGGGGCAGTCGTGGAATCTTATCAACATGACCCGCAGTTTCCTGAATGCCTGCACCTCGCTATGGCGCAATGGTGAAACGCGTTTTTCGCTGGTAGGCACCAGTTTATTCTGGGGCGCGGGGGTTACGTTGCGTTTCCTGTTGGTGCTGTGGGTGCCGGTGGCGCTGGGCATTACCGATAACGCGACCCCGACCTACCTCAACGCGATGGTGGCGATTGGCATCGTGGTTGGTGCGGGGGCGGCAGCAAAACTGGTCACCCTGGAAACCGTATCACGCTGCATGCCAGCCGGCATTTTGATTGGCGTGGTGGTGCTGATTTTCTCCCTGCAACACGAGCTGCTGCCAGCCTATGCCTTGCTGATGTTGATTGGCGTGCTGGGGGGCTTTTTTGTCGTTCCTCTGAATGCGTTACTTCAGGAGCGAGGCAAAAAAAGCGTCGGGGCGGGGAATGCGATTGCAGTACAGAATCTCGGCGAAAACAGCGCCATGCTGCTGATGTTGGGAATTTACTCGCTGGCAGTAATGGTAGGCATCCCAGTCGTGCCCATAGGCATTGGCTTTGGTGCGCTGTTTGCGCTGGCAATAACGGCGCTGTGGGTCTGGCAACGCCGTCATTAAGCTTTTACCAGATGGCACATTCCGCCATCTGGTGAAGGTCACATTCCCGAAGGGTGCATACCTTTTGGATACTTCACGCTGTATGAGAATGGCAGACTCACGTTCTCTTTGCCTGACAGTTTCAGCGTCCAGGACAGTTCACCCGTTTTCGCATCAAACTGCGCCTGGCCATACTGCATTTTTTCCACAGTAATATCACTATTAGCACTGACTGGGATCTGGTCGAGCAGAGTGATATCCACTGCTTCGCCGTAGCTGTTCTTCACATTGAGGGTGTAACTGAAGTTACGTATTGCGCTGTCGTTAAAGATAGATAACGCATTCTCTTTTTTGAGTGCGGCTTTACGCTGAATAATCAGCTTAGGATCGCGGTTTAGCTGAATATCCAGCGACTTACCATCTTCCGGCGGTTGTAAATAGCCCAGACCTGTACGGTTATTGCCAAAGAAGATCTGACTTTCGCCGGGGATCAGATTCAACTGTTCCCAGTCTTTGATCTGTACCTGGAGCCAGGCGGCATTACTGATTTTCGGAATGGCAAAGAAGCGATATTCTCCGTTGATCGACTCTTCCTTAATGACCACCGTGCGCGCGGTATTATCGCTGTCGATTTGCCACGGCAGCGAAAGCGCATAGCGAATATTTTGCGCGGTGAAACTTTCCGGGCGCGGTGAAACGGGCGCAGCCGATGCCGCATACATGCGCCCGGCTTGTTGCTCCCTTGCTTTTTGCATATCTGCCTCCAGGGCTTTCTGCAATTCTGATGCATCCTGGTCAGACGAGTATTCCGAACGCTGTTTCATCACGGGTGATGCTGAAATCGAGCTACTCATACCACCATACTCTGGTACATCCACATACTGTGTTTCCAGTTGCGGCAGGGTGAGATGAGTATCAGGTTCACTGGTCGAGAGCACCAGATTAACGTTTTTCCATGGCAAGCCCGTATACTGGCGAATATTAGCCTTATAAACCAGACGCAGCGGCTGGTTTATGGCGGTGGCGTGAATATCATAGATCGGCGTCCATGTAGCATCTGGGGTCATATAACGCACCACTGCTTTCGCAGTGACGGCTTTGGGGACATAGACCTTAGCGATGATAACCTGCGGATCATCGGCTGCCTCTGAATTGCCGTTACGCATACTCTCGCGTTGCTCCAGCTTTTCAATTTCAAGCTGGTTATCAGCAAGTTTCTGCGTCAACTCATTATCGGCCCGTAATAACTCACCATTTTTCTCTTTCACCATTTGCAGATACTTGCCAACTTCGGCGGCACTTTTATTGGTTAATGTGCTATTTGCCTCTAATACCTTAATTTGAGCCGCGATATTGTTCTTCTCGGCGGTCAATTTTGCCTGTTCCACCTTAGCTGATTTTAACTGTTGCTGAATATCTGACGGCAGCGCATTTGGCTGTGTTTCCAGTAGCGCGATACGTGAGGAAAGCACCGTCACTCCGTTATCGATAGAGATAGCGATGCTGTCGTCGGTTACCGAATTGGCAATCCTGGTGAAGATAACTTCGCTTTCTCCGGCTGGTAAATTAAGTGTCTCTTCGCCTTGCAGGCTGGCACCATGCAGATAAACAGTGACGTCTTTAAGTGTTAGCGGTTGGGTTAACTGCGCCCCCCAGGTGGAGGAGATACACCCAGTAAGCAACATGGCGAGGGGAAGAGGTTTGAAAATCAACATGGTTATCCTTAACAATGGGCAGACATTGAAACGCGCGCAGGCGTTGACCAACAGAGTCTATTGCGCTTTGTCAGGAAAGATGCGGCGAAAAGCAGTGAATATATTCTGAAAAGTGGGGGGAAAAAGACGCCTGGCGTAAAACACCAGGCGAGAGGATCACGGTGCCGGATAAGTATAAACCTGATGCACCGCTTCAATTTCTGCTAATACGTCTTCGCTTAACTCCAGATGCAAACTTTCGACGTTAGTTTTCAGCTGCTCCATCGTTGTTGCGCCCAGCAGAGTGCTGGCTACAAATGGTTGACGGCGCACAAAGGCCAGCGCCATCTGAGCAGGATCCAGACCATGACGTTTGGCTATATCAACATACGCCGCGACGGCTTTTTGCGTTTGCTCACCGCTGTAGCGGGTGAAGCGGCTAAAGAGCGTATTGCGCGCGCCAGCCGGTTTTGCGCCGTTGAGATATTTCCCGCTCAACGTACCAAAACCCAGACACGAATAGGCCAGTAACTCGACGCCTTCATACTGGCTGACTTCAGCAAGTCCCACTTCAAAGCTACGATTTAACAAGCTGTAGGGATTTTGAATGGTGACGATACGCGGCAGGTCGTGTTTATCCGCGAGATGTAAATAGCGCATTACGCCAAATGCAGTTTCATTCGACACGCCGATATAACGAATTTTCCCCGCGCGTTGGTACTCTGTCAGCGCGTCCAGCGTGTCGAGCAGAGAAATCGCAGGGGCTGAATCTGTCCAGCTATAACCGAGCTTGCCGAAACAGTTGGTGGGGCGCTGCGGCCAATGCACCTGATAGAGATCGAGATAATCAGTCTGCAGACGCTTGAGGCTGTCATGCAGAGCTTCGCGAATATTCTTCCTGTCCAGCGCCTGATCCGGGCGGATCCCCTTGTCATTATTACGCGACGGTCCGCTCACTTTGGAGGCGATAATTAACTTTTCGCGATTGCCATGTTTTGCCAGCCAGTTACCGACATAGGTTTCGGTTAACCCCTGAGTTTCGGGGCGCGGCGGTACCGGGTACATCTCGGCAACGTCGATAAGGTTAATGCCCTGAGCAACGGCATAGTCGAGTTGTGCGTGGGCGTCGGCTTCGCTGTTCTGTTCACCAAACGTCATCGTGCCAAGCCCCAGCGTGCTGACTTCCAGCGAGCTGTGGGGTATACGGTGATATTGCATAGCCGTTTCCTTTTTATAATCACGACATAAGGAATATAAAAATGGCAGAGGGAAGGGAAAAGGGAAAGAGAAAAATCTTAAGGCCAGCCGGATGCTGACCTTATTTTTTAACGTTCAATAATTTGCGAGACATCATCACGGTTTATTTGCATAGCGTTACCTTGCTGATCGTGATAACTCACCAGCCCGGTATCATCATCAATTTCCGGTTTTCCATCTGTCAAAATCATACGGCCATCTTTGGTCGCCATGACGTAATCACTGGAACAGCCGGAAACGGCAAATACCAGTCCGACTGCAGAAATTAATACTGCCCATTTTTTCATCCGGTCATCCTCACCTATTTTGCCCATTAATGATAATAGACTGTTTATAATCTGACGTTATACATCATGAAAGCAGGAAAATCTTAAACTGTGAGGAAGGGGGGCGAACGCTCTCCCGCAGGAGAGCGAACGGAATATCAGAGCGGATTCTTTTTGTTGCGGATCAGGTTGAGGCTTTCAACCGCAATAGAGAAGAACATCGCGAAGTAGATGTAACCTTTCGGTACGTGGATGTCGAAACTTTCCAGAATCAGGGTAAAGCCCACCAGAATCAGGAAAGAGAGCGCCAGCATTTTTACCGAAGGGTGGCGTTCGACAAAATCACCAATCGAGCGCGCGGCGAACATCATCACGCCTACGGCAATCACTACTGCTGCCATCATTATGAATAAGTGATCTGACAGGCCCACAGCGGTAATCACCGAGTCGAGGCTGAAGATAATATCCAGCAGCATAATCTGCACGATAGCGCCGAGGAATGATGAAACGCGAGTTTTCAGCCCTTCTTCTTCGCCTTCAATGGACTCGTGGATTTCCTTGCTGGCTTTCCAGATAAGGAACAGGCCGCCGAGTAACAAAATTAAATCACGGGCGGAAATTTCCTGACTGAAAATTGTAAAAAGTGGATTCGTCAGACGCGTTACCCAGGCAATAGACGCCAGCAGCGCCAGACGCATGACCATTGCCGCCGCCAAACCCAGACGCCGCGCGTGGCCACGTTGTGCTGTAGGTAGTTTTGCCACCACCAGCGAGAGGAAAATAATATTATCGATCCCAAGAACGATCTCCAGCAGCGTCAGCGTACCGAGCGCAAGCCAGGCGTTAGGATCGGTTACCCATGCAAATAACATCAAACAAAGCCCTGCCAAAAAAAAATGAAGCGGTAATTATATGCCCGGAATGCGGCAGGTCAAAGCGATGGGTGCTGGATCAAAAAATGACGAGCCAATAGCGCACTGGTGAAATTCTTCTTTAAATAAAAGCCGCGCGGCAGTGTCAGAATCGGTTCACCCCGGGAGCCAATGGCTTCGGTGAGCGCTTTCGCATTCGCCGCTTTAGGTCTTATCTGTAAATATTCCCCGTGACGAGCGGTAATCCTTTCAACCTGACCGAGAACAATCATATCCATCAATTCTTCCCAGTCTTCGCGTAACTGCCGTTCCTCTTCTTCATTTGGGCTCCACAGTAATGGTGACCCTACGCGCCGCTGCGCCAGAGGAATACTGCGCTCGCCCTCTACAGGTATCCACAGCACGCGTTTTAACTTATGGCGTACATGGCTGGTTTCCCAGGTGACGCCGCTATTGCCGGTTAAAGGCGCCACGCAAACGAAAGTGGTTTCCAGAGGACGGCCAAGGCTATCCACAGGAATCGTTTTTAGCTCTACCCCCAGGGCCGCAAAATCTTGTTCAGGCTTACTGCCCGCGCTGGCGCCAAGCCAAATTTCCAGCAACACGCCTATCCAGCCTTTATCGCGCTTTAAATTCTCCGGTGCAACCAGCCCGGCAAGTGCCGCCAGCTCACCCAATGTGTAACCGGAAAGTTGCTGTGCTTGCGCAAATAACTGCGCTTCAGTTTCTGGTGGAGAGAGCAATGGGCGAGGTTGGAGCATGGCGTTATACCTTGATTAAAAATTGAGCAGTAATTTTATACCGGATATGCCGAGTGTAACTTTTTCCACGAGTGTTATTCAATTGCATGATTTATATTGATTTTTAGTCTTCAGATAACCACGTTGCGCAACGTATGGGTAGGTTTTCCAAATCTGGTCACTGAAAATAAACAGGATCTTACACCATGTTATCCACAGAAAGCTGGGATAACTGTGAAAAACCCTCACTACTGTTTCCATTTACAGCCTTGACGTGCGACGAAACTCCAATTTTTAGGGGGGCAGTGCTTAACTTATTGGCACATTCTGTGGATAAATACGACATTGGTTGATCTTTCACCACCTCGTGTGTGGCGAATGTGATGCAGGTCACGAATTTACCTGTTTGGTAGTGATTTAGGCATCTAGTTCATTGATTAGTAATTATTATTTTGTAGTGCCTGAATCAAGCTTGTTCAGAATGCTCTGGGTTTTCCCGTGGTAATTCCGTAGTTCTTCACAACTCTATCCACAGAAAAGGTGAATAAAAACGGTGATGTTCCCCCTCTGCTGTTTATAACTCTGCACTTAACTGTGAGTTATTCAATTGTTATTAGTGTGTAATGCCTTGCAGAGAGTGGTTTACCGCCTTCCAGGAGTATGAAACAATCATTCGCATATAAAGTTTTATTTTGAGGTAGTCCGGTGATTGATGACGATGGCTACCGCCCAAACGTAGGTATCGTGATTTGTAATCGTCAGGGGCAAGTAATGTGGGCCCGTCGATTTGGTCAGCACTCCTGGCAATTTCCGCAAGGCGGAATTAACCCCGGAGAATCCGCAGAACAGGCGATGTACCGTGAATTGTTTGAAGAAGTAGGATTAAGCCGCAAAGACGTTCGAATCCTTGCTTCAACACGTAACTGGTTGCGCTACAAATTACCAAAACGTTTGGTGCGTTGGGACACGAAGCCGGTGTGTATCGGCCAAAAACAAAAATGGTTTCTCTTGCAGCTGGTGAGCGGCGATGCGGAAATCAATATGCAAACCAGCAGTACACCAGAGTTTGACGGCTGGCGTTGGGTAAGTTACTGGTATCCGGTCAGACAGGTGGTGTCATTTAAACGTGATGTCTACCGCAGGGTAATGAAAGAGTTTGCGAGTGTTGTGATGGCGTTACAGGACAATGCGCCTAAACCACAAAACGCATCTACTTATCGACGTAAAAGAGGTTAAGTCACGCCAATTATGCTCACTCGCCTGCGCGAAATAGTCGAAAAGGTAGCCAGTGCTCCTCGCCTTAACGAGGCGTTGAATATTCTGGTTACCGACATCTGTCTTGCGATGGATACCGAGGTCTGTTCGGTCTACCTGGCCGATCACGACCGACGTTGTTACTACCTGATGGCGACTCGGGGGCTAAAAAAACCGCGAGGTCGTACCGTAACGCTCGCGTTTGATGAAGGGATCGTCGGCCTGGTTGGCAGGCTGGCGGAACCGATAAACCTTGCGGATGCGCAAAAACACCCCAGTTTTAAATATGTCCCCTCCGTAAAAGAAGAGCGTTTCCGTGCTTTCTTAGGCGTTCCGATTATTCAGCGTCGCCAATTGCTTGGCGTGCTGGTGGTGCAGCAAAGAGAGCTACGCCAGTACGACGAAAGCGAAGAATCCTTCCTGGTGACGCTCGCCACCCAGATGGCGGCCATTCTTTCCCAGTCGCAGTTGACTGCCTTATTCGGGCAATATCGCCAGACGCGAATCCGCGCATTACCAGCAGCACCTGGTGTGGCTATTGCCGAAGGCTGGCAGGATGCAACATTACCCTTAATGGAACAGGTGTATCAGGCATCAACGCTTGATCCAGCGTTGGAACGTGAGCGCCTGACCGGAGCGCTGGAAGAGGCAGCTAACGAATTTCGTCGCTACAGCAAACGCTTTGCTGCTGGGGCGCAGAAAGAAACTGCGGCCATTTTCGATCTTTACTCACACCTGCTTTCCGACACCCGTTTGCGTCGCGAACTGTTTGACGAGGTGGATAAAGGCTCGGTCGCAGAGTGGGCTGTGAAAACGGTAATTGAAAAATTTGCTGAACAGTTTGCCGCACTAAGTGATAACTATCTCAAAGAGCGCGCTGGCGATTTACGCGCACTGGGCCAGCGGTTGCTGTTTCACCTTGATGATGCGAATCAGGGGCCGAACGCCTGGCCGGAACGTTTCATTCTGGTGGCAGATGAATTGTCGGCGACGACCCTTGCGGAGTTGCCCCAGGATCGCTTAGTTGGCGTCGTCGTGCGCGATGGTGCGGCCAACTCCCATGCTGCGATTATGGTGCGCGCGCTGGGTATTCCTACCGTGATGGGGGCGGATATTCAACCTTCAGTGCTGCATCGTCGGACGCTGATTGTTGATGGTTATCGCGGAGAATTACTGGTCGACCCGGAACCGGTGCTGCTGCAAGAATACCAACGGCTAATTAGCGAAGAAAATGAGCTAAGTCGTCTGGCGGAAGATGACGTCAATTTACCCGCACAGTTAAAAAGCGGTGAGCGCATTAAAGTCATGCTCAATGCAGGTTTAAGCCCGGAACATGAAGAAAAACTGGGCAGTCGCATTGATGGCATCGGACTCTATCGCACCGAAATCCCTTTCATGCTGCAAAGCGGTTTCCCGTCGGAAGAAGAGCAGGTAGCGCAGTATCAGGGCATGCTGCAAATGTTCAATGATAAGCCCGTCACCCTGCGTACGCTGGATGTCGGTGCCGATAAACAACTGCCTTACATGCCGATCAGCGAAGAAAATCCATGTCTGGGTTGGCGTGGGATCCGCATTACACTCGATCAGCCGGAAATCTTTTTAATCCAGGTGCGGGCGATGCTGCGTGCCAATGCAGCAACGGGCAACCTGAACATCTTATTGCCGATGGTCACAAGCCTCGATGAAGTGGACGAAGCGCGTCGCCTGATCGAACGTGCCGGACGTGAAGTCGAGGAGATGATTGGCTATGCGATCCCGAAACCGCGCATCGGTATCATGCTGGAAGTGCCATCGATGGTGTTTATGTTGCCTCACCTGGCAAAACGGGTCGATTTTATCTCTGTTGGCACCAACGATCTGACTCAGTACATTCTGGCTGTTGATCGTAACAACACACGGGTTGCGAACATTTATGACAGCCTGCATCCTGCGATGTTACGCGCGCTGGCAATGATCGCCAGGGAAGCGGAAACGCAAGGGATAGATCTTCGTTTGTGTGGCGAAATGGCGGGAGATCCTATGTGCGTAGCGATCCTCATTGGACTGGGTTACCGCCATTTATCCATGAATGGGCGTTCTGTCGCGCGCGTAAAATATTTGCTGCGGCGCATTGATTTTGCCGAAGCGGAAAACCTTGCGCAGCGTAGTCTGGAAGCGCAACTGGCGACCGAAGTTCGTCATCAGGTTGCAGCATTTATGGAGCGTCGCGGTATGGGCGGGCTGATTCGCGGAGGGCTGTAGCGCGGATCATATACATATCTTTTAACGGTATCCGGCAACCAGCCTGGTCCCCTTGTGCTATTATTCGCACCTTTGGAGCGCCTGGAACCTGCGGCGCGCATTTCAATCGCTGTTCTCTTTCAGCGAAATAACAAGAACTTGTGGTGACAGATGACCAGTAGCTATCTGCATTTTCCGGAATTCGATCCGGTCATTTTCTCAATAGGACCCGTAGCGCTTCACTGGTACGGCCTGATGTATCTGGTGGGTTTCATTTTTGCGATGTGGCTGGCAACACGTCGGGCGAACCGTCCGGGGAGCGGCTGGACCAAAAATGAAGTTGAAAACTTACTCTATGCGGGCTTCCTCGGCGTTTTCCTTGGCGGACGTATTGGGTATGTTCTGTTCTACAACTTCCCGCAGTTTATGGCCGATCCGCTGTATCTGTTCCGCGTCTGGGACGGCGGCATGTCCTTCCACGGCGGCCTGATTGGCGTGATTGTGGTGATGATTATCTTCGCCCGCCGCACTAAACGTTCCTTCTTCCAGGTATCTGATTTTATAGCGCCGCTCATTCCGTTTGGTCTTGGCGCCGGGCGTCTGGGCAACTTTATTAACGGTGAACTGTGGGGCCGAGTTGATCCGAACTTCCCGTTTGCCATGCTGTTCCAGGGTTCCCGTACCGAAGATATTCTGTTGCTGCAAAACAATCCCCAGTGGCAATCCATTTTTGATACTTATGGCGTGCTGCCTCGCCACCCGTCACAGTTGTACGAAATGCTGCTGGAAGGTGTGGTGCTGTTTATTATCCTCAACCTGTATATTCGTAAACCGCGCCCGATGGGAGCCGTGTCTGGCTTGTTCCTGATTGGCTACGGCGCGTTTCGCATCATTGTTGAGTTTTTCCGCCAGCCCGACGCGCAGTTTACCGGCGCCTGGGTGCAGTACATCAGCATGGGGCAAATTCTTTCCATCCCGATGATTGTCGCGGGTGTTTTCATGATGGTCTGGGCATATCGTCGCAGCCCACAGCAACACGTTTCCTGAGGAACCATGAAACAGTATTTAGAACTGATGCAAAAAGTGCTCGACGAAGGCACACAGAAAAACGACCGTACCGGAACCGGAACGCTTTCCATTTTTGGTCATCAGATGCGTTTTAACCTGCAGGATGGATTCCCGCTGGTGACAACCAAACGTTGCCACCTGCGTTCCATCATCCACGAACTGCTGTGGTTCCTGCAGGGCGACACCAACATTGCTTATCTGCATGAAAACAATGTCACTATCTGGGACGAATGGGCTGATGAAAACGGTGATCTCGGCCCGGTATATGGCAAACAGTGGCGCGCCTGGCCAACGCCGGATGGACGTCATATTGACCAGATAACCACAGTGCTGAACCAGTTGAAAAACGACCCGGATTCCCGCCGCATTATTGTTTCAGCGTGGAACGTGGGGGAACTGGATAAAATGGCACTGGCGCCATGCCATGCGTTCTTCCAGTTTTATGTGGCAGACGGCAAACTCTCTTGCCAGCTTTATCAACGCTCCTGTGACGTCTTCCTCGGCCTGCCGTTTAACATCGCCAGCTACGCGTTACTGGTGCATATGATGGCGCAGCAGTGCGATCTTGAAGTGGGTGATTTTGTCTGGACTGGTGGCGACACGCACCTGTACAGCAACCATATGGATCAAACCCATCTGCAATTAAGCCGTGAACCGCGTCCGCTGCCGAAGCTGATTATCAAACGTAAACCCGAATCCATCTTCGACTACCGTTTCGAAGACTTTGAGATTGAAGGCTACGATCCGCATCCGGGCATTAAGGCACCGGTGGCTATCTAATTACGAAACATCCTGCCAGAGCCGACGCCAGCGTGCGTCGGTTTTTTTTTATCCCCTGTTAAATTCTTCGAGACTCCTTCCCGAAATTTTGCAACGCCCTGCAACAGGGTAAGTTGTCCGGAAGACGCGCCGAAGAAATAGAAACTGGCACTCGTCTTTTTTTCTTTGCGCCGCATACTGCCAGCATGAAAAAACAACGTGGTTATACGCTGATTGAAACGCTGGTCGCGATGCTGATTTTGGTCATGTTAAGTGCAAGTGGACTCTATGGCTGGCAGTACTGGCAGCAGTCGCAACGGTTATGGCAAACCGCCAGCCAGGCGCGAGACTATTTGCTCTATTTACGTGAGGATGCCAACTGGCATAACCGCGACCACAGTATCAGTGTCATCAGGGAGGGAGCGTCATGGTGTCTTGCAAGTGCTGCCGTTGGGGCGAATACCTGTCATGGCAGTTCACCGCTGGTCTTTGTGCCTCGCTGGCCCGAAGTCGAAATGAGCGACCTGACACCTTCGCTTACTTTCTTTGGCCTACGCAATACCGCATGGGCCGGACATATTCGCTTCAAAAATTCTACGGGCGAGTGGTGGTTGGTGGTTTCGCCATGGGGAAGGCTTCGACTTTGTCAGCAAGGAGAAACAGAAGGATGCTTATAAAAGAGCAAGGATTTTCCCTGCTGGAAGTGCTGATTGCTATGGCGATCAGCAGCGTACTGTTGCTGGGGGCTGCACGGTTTCTGCCCGCATTACAGCGTGAAAGTTTGATGACTACTCGCAAGCTGGCGCTGGAAGATGAAATATGGCTGCGAGTATTTACAGTCGCGAAGCATCTCCAGAGAGCAGGTTATTGTCATGGAACCTGCTCTGGTGAAGGGCTGAAAATTGTTGGACAGGGTGACTGCATCATTGTGCAGTGGGATGCGAACAGTAACGGCATCTGGGAGCATGAGCCGGGAAAAGAATCCGACCAGATTGGATTTCGGCTAAAAGACAATGTTCTGGAAACGCTACGCGGTACGACATCCTGTGAAGGTAAGGGGTGGGATAAATTGACTAATCCAGATGCCGTCACTATCGAAACTTTTCAGGTTACCCGACAGGATAACAGCGGCTTCGCGCCGGTGCTGACGGTTAATATGCACGCTGCCAGCAAGGCTGATCCGCAAACCGTGGTGGATGCCAGCTATAGCGTGACAGGATTCAACCTGTGAACCGCGAAAAGGGTGTTTCATCGTTGGCACTGGTCCTGATGCTGCTGGTTTTGGGGAGCTTGCTGTTACAAGGAATGAGCCAGCAGGATCGTAGTTTTGCCTCTCGGGTGACTATGGAAAGCCAGTCATTGCGCCGTCAGGCCATTGTGCAGTCAGCGCTTGAGTGGGGGAAAATGCATGCCTGGCAGACACAGCCTGCAGTTCAGTGCTCACAGTACGCTGCAACCGATGCCCGAGTTTGTCTGCGTTTACTGGCAGATAATGAAATCTTGCTGATTGCCGTTTATGAAGGCGTTTCATTGTGGCGAACAGGCGAAGTGAACGATGGAAAGATTGTTTTTTCGCCACGCGGCTGGAGTGATTTCTGCCCGCAAAAAGAGGGGGCGTTATGTCAGCTTCCCTGAAGAATCAACAAGGCTTTAGCCTGCCGGAAGTGATGCTGGCAATGGTGCTGATGGTGATGATTGTCACTGCGTTATCGGGGTATCAGAGAACACTAATGAACAGTCTTGGCAGCAGAAACCAGTACCAACAACTTTGGCGGCATGGCTGGCAGCAAACGCAACTGCGCGCGATTTCGCCACCTGCAAACTGGCAGGTCAACCGAATGCAGACATCGCAGGCGGGATGTGTCAGCATCAGCGTTACGCTATTTTCACCCGGGGGCAGAGAAGGCGAGATGACCCGCCTGCATTGCCCGAATCGTCAGTAGTCAGGAGCCGCTATGTTAAGGGTCTACCATTCCAATCGTCTGGACGTACTGGAAGCGTTGATGGAGTTTATTGTCGAACGCGAACGGCTGGACGATCCTTTCGAGCCAGAAATGATTCTGGTGCAAAGTACCGGTATGGCGCAGTGGCTGCAAATGACCCTGTCGCAGAAGTTCGGCATTGCGGCAAACATTGATTTTCCGCTGCCTGCAAGCTTTATCTGGGATATGTTTGTCCGTGTATTACCGGAGATCCCCAAAGAGAGCGCCTTTAACAAGCGGAGTATGAGCTGGAAACTGATGACTCTGCTGCCGCAACTACTTGAGCGCGAAGATTTTACACTATTGCGTCATTACCTGACTGACGATAGCGACAAGCGAAAACTGTTTCAGCTTTCCTCAAAAGCGGCGGACCTGTTTGACCAATATCTGGTCTATCGTCCGGACTGGCTGGCACAGTGGGAAGCAGGACATTTGGTTGAAGGGCTGGGAGAAGCGCAGGCCTGGCAAGCACCGTTGTGGAAGGCGCTGGTGGAATATACCCATGAACTCGGGCAACCGCGTTGGCACCGTGCCAATCTCTATCAACGCTTTATCGAAACGCTGGAGTCTGCAACGACTTGCCCATCCGGCTTACCTTCGCGCGTCTTTATATGCGGTATTTCCGCGTTACCGCCAGTTTATCTCCAGGCGCTACAGGCGCTGGGTAAACATATTGAAATCCATCTCCTGTTTACCAACCCTTGCCGTTATTACTGGGGCGATATTAAAGATCCTGCTTATCTGGCAAAACTGCTGACCCGCCAGCGTCGACACAGTTTTGAAGATCGTGAATTGCCGCTATTTCGCGATAGCGAAAATGCCGGACAATTATTTAATAGCGACGGTGAACAGGATGTCGGCAACCCGCTGCTGGCCTCCTGGGGCAAGTTGGGGCGCGACTATATCTTTCTTCTTTCCGATCTGGAGAACAGTCAGGAGTTGGACGCCTTTGTCGATGTCACGCCAGACAATCTGTTGCATAACATACAGTCCGACATTCTGGAACTGGAAAACCACGCCGTTGCGGGCGTGAACCTCGAAGAGTTTTCCCGTAGTGATAACAAACGCCCGCTTGACCCACAGGATAGCAGCGTTACCTTCCATGTTTGCCATAGCCCACAACGTGAAGTTGAAGTTTTGCACGATCGCCTGCTGGCGATGCTGGAAGAAGATCCGACACTCACTCCGCGCGACATCATCGTGATGGTGGCCGACATCGACAGCTACAGTCCGTTTATTCAGGCCGTGTTTGGCAGTGCGCCAGCGGATCGGTATCTGCCATATGCCATTTCCGACCGTCGGGCGCGGCAGTCGCATCCTGTACTTGAAGCGTTTATCAGCCTGTTATCGTTGCCGGACAGCCGCTTTGTGTCGGAGGACGTGTTAGCACTGCTGGACGTGCCGGTACTGGCGGCGCGGTTTGATATCACCGAAGAAGGGCTACGTTATTTACGTCAGTGGGTTAATGAATCTGGCATTCGCTGGGGGATTGATGACGACAACGTGCGCGAGCTGGAACTCCCCGCCACCGGGCAACACACCTGGCGATTTGGTCTGACGCGCATGTTACTAGGCTACGCAATGGAAAGCGCACAGGGTGAATGGCAATCGGTCCTTCCTTACGATGAATCGAGTGGCTTAATTGCGGAGCTGGTAGGACACCTGGCGTCACTGCTAATGCAGCTAAACATCTGGCGTCGCGGGTTGGCGCAGGAACGACCGCTTGAAGAGTGGCTGCCGGTTTGCCGCGATATGCTCAATGCCTTCTTCCTGCCGGATGCGGAAACCGAAGCGGCGATGACGCTTATTGAGCAACAATGGCAGGCGATTATCGCTGAAGGTTTGGGTGCACAGTATGGCGAAGCAGTGCCGCTATCGTTGTTACGTGATGAACTGGCACAACGCCTGGATCAAGAACGTATCAGCCAGCGTTTTCTCGCAGGTCCGGTCAACATTTGTACTCTGATGCCAATGCGTTCCATCCCATTCAAAGTGGTTTGCCTGCTGGGGATGAACGATGGAGTTTACCCGCGGCAGCTTGCGCCATTGGGCTTTGACCTGATGAGCCAGAAACCGAAGCGTGGTGACCGCAGCCGTCGCGATGACGACCGCTATCTGTTCCTGGAAGCGTTAATATCCGCGCAACAAAAACTCTATATCAGCTATATTGGCCGCTCTATCCAGGATAACAGCGAACGATTCCCGTCGGTTCTGGTGCAGGAACTGATCGACTACATCGGGCAAAGCCATTATCTACCGGGCGATGAAACGCTTAACTGTGATGAAAGCGAGGCAAGGGTAAAAGCGCATCTTACTTGTCTCCATACCCGGATGCCGTTTGACCCACAAAACTACCAGCCCGGTAACTTACAAAGCTATGCGCGCGAGTGGCTACCCGCGGCCAGTCAGGCAGGTAAGGCACATTCTGAATTTGTTCAGCCGCTGCCGTTTACCTTGCCGGAAACCGTGCCGCTGGAGACGCTACAACGATTCTGGGCGCATCCGGTGCGGGCGTTTTTTCAGATGCGTTTGCAGGTGAACTTCCGTACCGAAGACAGCGAAATCCCCGACACCGAACCATTTATTCTGGAAGGGCTTAGTCGTTATCAAATCAACCAGCAGTTATTAAATGCACTGGTCGAGCAGGATGATGCCGAACGCTTGTTCCGCCGATTCCGGGCGGCAGGGGATTTGCCGTATGGCGCCTTTGGTGAAATTTTCTGGGAAACGCAGTGTCAGGAGATGCAGCAACTTGCCGACAGAGTTATTGCCTGTCGTCAGCCGGGCCAGAGCATGGAAATCGATCTCGCCTGCAACGGCGTGCAGATAACGGGCTGGCTGCCGCAGGTCCAGTCGGATGGCCTGTTGCGCTGGCGCCCATCTTTATTAAGTGTGGCGCAAGGGATGCAACTTTGGCTGGAACACCTTGTCTACTGTGCCAGCGGCGGTAATGGTGTGAGTCGCCTTTTTCTGCGTAAAGATGGCGAATGGCGCTTTCCGCCACTTGAAGCAGAGCAGGCTTTACATTACCTCTCACAACTGATTGAGGGGTATCGTGAAGGTATGTCCGCGCCGTTGCTGGTGTTACCTGAAAGCGGCGGCGCATGGCTAAAAACCTGTTATGACGCAGAAAACGATGCCATGCTGGACGACGAATCCACGTTGCAAAAAGCCCGTACGAAATTCCTTCAGGCTTACGAAGGCAACATGATGGTGCGTGGCGAAGGTGATGATATCTGGTATCAGAGGCTATGGCGGCAATTAACGCCAGAGACAATGGAAGCCATCGTTAAACAGTCGCAACGTTTCCTGTTACCGCTGTTTCGCTTTAATCAGTCATGAGTGCTGTATAAAAATTGCGCAATTCATTCGCTTACTTTATGATGCGCACCAGTCACGGACTGATGGATATATAGACATAGGCTGACTCGTTCAGCACAAGATTAAATTCTACCGGATGATTATCGTTAACGTGTTGAATCTGGTTGGAAAATAAAGTTGATAATGAGGTCCGTGAATGCCCCGCAGCACCTGGTTCAAAGCATTATTGTTGTTTGTTGCCCTCTGGGTTCCCTTAAGTCAGGCAGAAACGGGATGGCAGCCGATTCAGGAAACCATCCGTAAAAGTGATAAAGATAACCGCCAGTATCAGGCCGTACGTCTGGATAACGGTATGGTGGTCTTGCTGGTTTCTGACCCGCAGGCGGTTAAATCGCTCTCGGCGCTGGTGGTGCCTGTTGGATCGCTGGAAGATCCCAAGGCTTATCAGGGGCTGGCGCATTACCTTGAACACATGAGTCTGATGGGGTCGAAAAAATACCCGCAGGCTGATAGCCTGGCCGAATATCTCAAAATGCACGGCGGCAGTCACAATGCCAGCACTGCGCCGTATCGCACGGCTTTCTATCTGGAAGTTGAGAACGACGCCTTGCCCGGTGCGGTAGACCGCCTGGCCGATGCTATCGCTGACCCCTTGCTCGACAAGAAATACGCCGAACGTGAGCGTAATGCGGTGAATGCCGAATTAACCATGGCGCGTACGCGTGACGGGATGCGCATGGCGCAGGTCAGCGCAGAAACCATTAACCCGGCACACCCCGGTTCAAAGTTTTCTGGCGGTAACCTCGAAACTTTAAGCGACAAACCTGGTAACCCTGTGCAGCAGGCGCTGAAAGATTTCCACGAGAAGTACTATTCTGCCAATCTGATGAAGGCGGTTATTTACAGCAATAAACCGCTGCCGGAGTTGGCAAAAATGGCGGCGGATACCTTCGGTCGCGTGCCGAACAAAGAGAGCAAAAAACCGGAAATCACCGTGCCGGTAGTCACCGACGCGCAAAAGGGCATTATCATTCATTATGTTCCGGCGCTGCCGCGTAAAGTGCTGCGCGTCGAGTTTCGTATTGATAACAACTCGGCGAAATTCCGTAGTAAAACCGATGAATTGATTACCTATCTGATTGGCAATCGCAGCCCTGGAACGCTTTCTGACTGGCTGCAAAAACAGGGATTAGTTGAGGGCATTAGCGCCAACTCCGATCCTATCGTCAACGGCAACAGCGGCGTTTTAGCGATCTCTGCCTCTTTAACCGATAAAGGTCTGGCTAATCGTGATCAGGTTGTGGCGGCAATTTTTAGCTATCTCAATCTGTTACGTGAAAAAGGCATTGATAAACAATACTTCGATGAACTGGCGAATGTGCTGGATATCGACTTCCGCTATCCGTCGATCACCCGCGATATGGATTATGTCGAATGGCTGGCGGATACCATGATTCGCGTTCCTGTTGAGCATACGCTGGATGCGGTCAATATTGCCGATCAGTACGATGCAAAAGCAGTAAAAGAACGTCTGGCGATGATGACGCCGCAGAACGCGCGTATCTGGTATATCAGCCCGAAAGAGCCGCACAACAAAACAGCTTACTTTGTCGATGCGCCGTATCAGGTCGATAAAATCAGCGAACAAACTTTCGCTGACTGGCAGAAGAAAGCCGCCGACATAGCGCTCTCTTTGCCGGAGCTTAACCCCTATATTCCTGACGATTTCTCGCTGATTAAGACAGAGAAGAAATACGACCATCCAGAGTTGATTGTGGATGAATCGAACCTGCGTGTGGTGTATGCGCCGAGCCGTTATTTTGCCAGCGAGCCAAAAGCCGATGTCAGCCTGATTTTGCGTAACCCGAAAGCCATGGACAGCGCCCGTAATCAGGTAATGTTTGCGCTTAATGATTATCTCGCAGGGCTGGCGCTTGATCAGTTAAGCAACCAGGCGTCGGTTGGCGGTATTAGTTTTTCCACCAACGCTAACAACGGCCTTATGGTTAATGCTAATGGTTACACCCAGCGTCTGCCGCAGCTGTTTCAGGCATTGCTCGAGGGGTACTTTAGCTATACCGCTACGGAAGATCAGCTTGAGCAGGCGAAATCCTGGTATAACCAGATGATGGATTCCGCAGAAAAGGGCAAAGCGTTTGAGCAGGCGATTATGCCCGCACAGATGCTTTCCCAGGTGCCTTACTTCTCGCGTGATGAACGGCGCAAAATTTTGCCTTCCATCACGTTGAAAGAGGTGCTGGCCTATCGTGACGCCTTAAAATCAGGGGCCCGACCAGAGTTTATGGTTATTGGCAACATGACCGAAGACCAGGCAACAACACTGGCACGTGATGTGCAAAAACAGTTAGGGGCTGATGGTTCAGAGTGGTGTCGTAACAAAGATGTACTGGTCGATAAAAAACAATCCGTCATCTTTGAAAAAGCCGGTAACAGCACCGACTCCGCACTGGCAGCGGTATTTGTACCAACCGGCTACGATGAATACACCAGTTCAGCCTACAGTTCTCTGTTGGCGCAGATTGTACAGCCGTGGTTCTATAATCAGTTGCGTACCGAAGAACAGCTGGGCTATGCCGTGTTCGCGTTCCCAATGAGCGTAGGGCGTCAGTGGGGCATGGGCTTCCTGCTGCAAAGCAACGAAAAACAACCATCGTACCTGTGGGAGCGTTACAAGGCCTTTTTCCCGACAGCAGAAGCGAAACTGCGGGCGATGAAGCCAGAAGAGTTTGCGCAAATCCAGCAGGCGGTTATTACCCAGATGCTGCAGGCACCGCAAACACTCGGCGAAGAGGCATCGAAGTTAAGTAAAGATTTCGATCGCGGCAATATGCGCTTCGATTCGCGTGATAAAATCGTGGCACAGATTAAACTGCTGACGCCGCAAAAACTGGCCGATTTCTTCCATCAGGCGGTAGTCGAGCCGCAAGGCATGGCTATCCTGTCGCAGATTTCCGGCAGCCAGAATGGGAAAGCAGAATATGTACACCCTGAAGGCTGGAAAGTGTGGGAGAACGTCAGCGCGTTGCAGCAAACAATGCCCCTGATGAGTGAAAAGAATGAGTGATGTCGCCGAGACACTAGATCCTTTGCGCTTGCCCTTACTGGGCGAGCGCCTGATTGAAGCCTCTGCCGGCACAGGCAAAACCTTTACGATTGCGGCGCTCTATTTGCGCCTGTTACTTGGACTAGGCGGTTCTGCCGCCTTTCCCCGCCTGCTGACCGTTGAAGAACTGCTGGTGGTGACCTTTACCGAGGCTGCCACCGCAGAATTGCGCGGTCGTATCCGTAGCAATATCCACGAGTTGCGCATCGCCTGTTTGCGTGAAACCACCGACAACCCTCTTTACGCGCGCCTTCTGGAAGAGATCGACGATAAAGCACAGGCCGCGCAGTGGTTGCTGTTAGCCGAACGGCAGATGGACGAAGCGGCAGTCTTTACCATTCACGGTTTTTGCCAGCGTATGCTCAACCTGAATGCCTTTGAATCCGGCATGTTGTTTGAGCAGCAATTGATTGAAGATGAATCGCTACTGCGCTACCAGGCCTGCGCCGATTTCTGGCGTCGCCATTGCTACCCGCTGCCGCGTGAAATTGCCCAGGTAGTCTTTGAAACCTGGAAAGGGCCGCAGGCGTTGCTGCGCGATATTAATCGTTATCTGCAAGGGGAAGCGCCGGTTATCAAAGCACCGCCGCCCGATGATGAAACGCTGGCTTCCCGCCACGCGCAAATTGTGGCGCGTATCGATGGCGTAAAACAGCAGTGGCGTGATGCGGTGGGCGAACTGGATGCACTGATCGAATCTTCTGGTATTGATCGCCGCAAGTTTAACCGTAGCAATCAGGCTAAATGGATAGACAAGATCAGTGCCTGGGCAGAAGAAGAGACAAACAGTTATCAGTTACCGGAGTCGCTGGAAAAATTCTCTCAGAGTTTCTTAGAAGATCGCACGAAAGCGGGGGGCGAGACGCCGCGCCATCCGCTGTTTGAGGTGATCGATCAACTGCTTGCAGAACCATTGTCGATCCGCGATCTGGTGATCACCCGCGCGTTGGCTGAGATCCGCGAAACGGTAGCGCGTGAAAAACGTCGCCGTGGCGAACTGGGGTTTGACGACATGTTAAGCCGGCTCGATTCCGCGCTGCGTAGCGAAAGCGGTGAGGCTCTGGCGACAGCGATCCGTACGCGATTCCCGGTGGCAATGATCGACGAATTTCAGGACACAGACCCGCAGCAGTACCGGATTTTTCGCCGTATCTGGCACCATCAGCCGGAAACCGCATTGTTGCTGATAGGTGACCCGAAACAGGCCATTTATGCATTCCGTGGTGCGGATATCTTCACCTACATGAAGGCGCGCAGCGAAGTTCACGCGCACTACACCTTAGATACCAACTGGCGTTCCGCACCGGGAATGGTGAACAGCGTAAATAAGCTATTCAGCCAGACTGATGACGCTTTCATGTTTCGCGAAATACCGTTTATCCCAGTGAAATCAGCCGGGAAAAATCAGGCACTGCGTTTTGTATTTAAAGGAGAAACGCAGCCGGCGATGAAAATGTGGTTGATGGAAGGCGAAAGCTGCGGCGTTGGCGATTATCAAAGTACCATGGCACAGGTATGTGCCGCGCAAATCCGCGACTGGTTACAGGCCGGGCAGCGGGGCGAAGCGTTGCTGATGAACGGCGATGATGCTCGTCCGGTACGCGCTTCGGACATCAGTGTGCTGGTGCGCAGCCGCCAGGAGGCCGCCCAGGTGCGCGATGCCTTAACGCTGCTGGAAATCCCTTCCGTTTACCTTTCGAACCGCGACAGTGTTTTTGAAACTCTGGAAGCGCAGGAGATGCTTTGGCTGTTGCAGGCGGTGATGACGCCCGAACGAGAGAACACCCTGCGTAGTGCGCTGGCAACGTCAATGATGGGGCTGAACGCACTGGATATCGAAACGCTGAACAATGACGAAAATGCGTGGGACGCGGTGGTCGAAGAGTTCGATGGTTATCGGCAAATCTGGCGCAAACGCGGCGTCATGCCAATGCTGCGGGCGCTGATGTCGGCGCGCAACATTGCAGAAAACCTGCTGGCAACGGCAGGTGGCGAGCGGCGTCTTACTGACATCTTGCATATCAGCGAACTGCTACAAGAAGCTGGAACGCAGCTGGAAAGTGAACATGCGCTGGTACGCTGGTTATCGCAACATATCCTCGAACCCGACAGTAATGCCTCCAGCCAACAAATGCGTCTCGAAAGCGACAAATATCTGGTGCAGATCGTCACGATCCACAAATCGAAAGGGCTGGAATATCCGCTGGTCTGGCTGCCGTTTATCACCAATTTCCGTGTACAGGATCAGGCGTTCTATCACGATCGAGGCTCGTTTGAAGCTGTTCTGGATCTTAACTCTGCGCCAGAAAGCGTGGATCTCGCTGAAGCCGAGCGTCTGGCTGAAGATCTGCGTTTGCTTTACGTGGCGCTCACGCGTTCGGTCTGGCACTGCAGTCTCGGTGTTGCGCCGCTGGTGCGCCGTCGTGGCGATAAAAAAGGTGACACCGACGTTCATCAAAGTGCGCTCGGGCGCTTGCTGCAAAAAGGGGAACCGCAAGATGCGGCAGGGCTTCGTGCCTGTATTGAAGCATTGTGTGATAAGGATATTGCCTGGCAAACGGCACAAACTGGCGCTAACCAGCCATGGCAGGTTAATGATGCTTTAACTGCTGAACTGAATGCCAGGACATTACAACGATTGCCCGGCGATAACTGGCGCGTTACCAGCTACTCCGGTTTGCAACAGCGTAGTCACGGTATCGCCCAGGATTTGATGCCTCGGCTGGATGTCGATGCCGCAGGCGTTGCCAGCGTCGTTGAAGAAGCGACGTTAACACCGCATCAGTTCCCGCGCGGTGCGTCACCGGGGACGTTCTTGCACAGTTTGTTTGAAGACCTGGATTTTACCCAGCCGATTGACCCGAACTGGATGCGGGAAAAACTGGAACTTGGTGGTTTTGAAGCGCACTGGGAACCGGTGTTAACCGAGTGGATCAGCGCTATTCTTCAGGCGCCGCTCAATGAAACCGGCGTTACTCTGAGTCAGCTTTCCGCCCGTGATAAACAGGTGGAGATGGAGTTTTACCTGCCGATTAGCGAGCCGCTTATCGCCAGTCAGCTTGATACGTTAATCCGCCAGTTTGACCCGCTATCCGCAGGCTGCCCGCCGCTGGAGTTCATGCAGGTACGCGGCATGTTAAAAGGTTTTATTGACCTGGTGTTTCGCCACGAAGGGCGTTATTACCTGCTCGACTATAAATCCAACTGGTTGGGTGAAGACAGTTCGGCTTACACCCAACAGGCTATGGCAGCGGCGATGCAGGCACACCGCTATGATCTGCAATATCAGCTTTATACCCTGGCGCTGCACCGTTATCTGCGCCATCGCATTGCTGATTACGACTATGAACGCCACTTTGGCGGCGTTATCTATCTGTTTCTGCGTGGCGTTGATAAAGAACATCCGCAACAAGGGATCTACGCGACCCGACCCAACGCCGGGTTGATTGCCCTGATGGATGAGATGTTTGCCGGTATGACCCTGGAGGAGGCGTGATGAAATTGCAAAAGCAATTACTGGAAGCTGTGGAGCACAAACAGCTACGCCCGCTGGACGTGCAGTTTGCCCTGACCGTGGCGGGAGATGAACATCCTGCAGTCACCCTTGCGGCGGCACTGTTAAGCCACGACGCCGGAGAAGGGCACGTCTGTTTGCCGCTTTCACGACTGGAAAATAACGAAGCCTCGCATCCGCTGTTGGCGACCTGTGTCAGTGAAATCGGTGAGCTACAAAATTGGGAAGAGTGCTTGCTGGCTTCACAAGCGGTCAGCCGGGGAGATGAGCCAACGCCGATGATCCTCTGTGGCGATCGCCTTTATCTGAATCGCATGTGGTGTAATGAGCGCACAGTGGCACGCTTTTTCAACGAAGTGAATCATGCCATTGAGGTGGATGAGACGTTGCTGAAGCAAACGCTGGATAAACTCTTCCCGCCAGGTGATGAGATTAACTGGCAAAAAGTGGCGGCAGCAGTGGCGCTGACGCGGCGCATTTCGGTAATTTCCGGCGGCCCCGGCACAGGTAAAACGACGACCGTGGCGAAGTTGTTAGCAGCGTTAATTCAGATGGCCGACGGTGAACGCTGTCGTATCCGCCTGGCCGCGCCAACGGGGAAAGCTGCTGCGCGCTTAACCGAATCGCTTGGCAAAGCTTTGCGCCAGTTACCGCTGACCGATGAACAAAAGAAACGCATACCGGAAGATGCCAGTACCTTGCACCGCCTCCTGGGCGCGCAGCCGGGTAGTCAGCGTTTACGCCACCATGCGGGTAACCCGCTGCATCTTGATGTGCTGGTGGTGGATGAAGCGTCAATGATCGATCTGCCTATGATGTCGCGGTTGATCGATGCCTTGCCCGATCATGCGCGAGTGATCTTCCTCGGCGATCGTGATCAACTGGCCTCCGTTGAGGCTGGAGCTGTGCTGGGGGATATCTGCGCTTATGCCAATGCGGGCTTTACCGCAGAGCGCGCCGGGCAGTTAAGTCGCTTAACAGGAAGTCACGTTCCAGCGGGAAGCGGCACAGAAGCGGCATCACTGCGCGACAGTCTCTGCCTGCTGCAAAAAAGTTACCGTTTCGGCAGCAACTCTGGCATTGGTCAGTTAGCTGCGGCTATCAATCGCGGCGATAAAACGGCAATGAAAACGGTTTTTCAGCAGGATTTTACTGACATCGAAAAACGGCTTTTACAGAGCGGCGAAGATTATATTGCGATGCTTGAGGAAGCTCTTGCCGGTTACGGACGTTATCTGGATCTGCTGCAAGCGCGTGCCGAGCCGGATTTAATCATTCAGGCGTTTAATGAGTACCAGCTTTTGTGCGCCCTGCGGGAAGGTCCATTTGGCGTGGCTGGACTGAATGAGCGAATTGAGCAGTTTATGCAACAGAAGCGCAAAATCCATCGGCATCTGCACTCACGCTGGTACGAAGGCAGGCCAGTGATGATTGCCCGCAATGACAGCGCGCTTGGGTTGTTTAATGGCGATATCGGTATTGCGCTGGATCGCGGGCAGGGGACGCGCGTCTGGTTTGCGATGCCGGATGGCAATATCAAGTCAGTGCAACCGAGTCGCTTGCCGGAGCACGAAACTACGTGGGCGATGACGGTACATAAATCGCAGGGATCGGAGTTCGACCATGCGGCGTTGATTTTACCGAGCCAACGCACGCCGGTAGTAACGCGAGAGCTGGTTTACACCGCAGTGACACGCGCGCGTCGACGTTTGTCATTGTATGCCGATGAACGCATTTTAAGTGCGGCAATCGCCACGCGCACCGAGCGGCGTAGCGGGCTGGCAGCGTTGTTTGGTGCGCGGGAGTGAACGTAAATGCCTGATGCGACGCTGGCGCGTCTTATCATGCCTACGGTGTGCTGCGTAGGTCGGATAAGGTGTTCACGCCGCATCCGGCGATGAGTGCCAATGCCTGATGCGATGCTGGCGCGTCTTATCATGCCTACGGAGTGCTGCGTAGGTCGGATAAGGCGTTCACGCCGCATCCGACGATGAGTGCCAATGCCTGATGCGATGCTGGCGCGTCTTATTATGCCTATGGAGTGCTGCGTAGGTTGGATAAGGCGTTCACGCCGCATCCGGCGATTTCCATCGCTTATCCCAAATCCGCCATCAACACTTTGGATTTACGCTGGTAGTTATACAACTGCTTTTTGCTCTCCGGCAGCAAATCAATATCCACCGGGGTAAATCCACGTTCCTGGAACCAGTGAATACTGCGCGTGGTCAGTACAAACAATTTGCTTAAGCCGCTTTGCTTCGCCTGGGCCGCTATGCGTTCCAGCAAAACTTCGCCCCTTGATGAACTGCGGTAATCCGGATGTACAGCCACGCACGCCATTTCACCTATCTTCTCTTCCGGGAATGGATAGAGTGCTGCGCAGGCAATAGTCGTGTTATCGCGCTGAATAATAGTGAATTTATCGATTTCCATCTCCAGTTGTTCGCGAGAACGACGCACCAGAATACCCTGCTGCTCAAGTGGACGGATCAACTCCAGAATGCCGCCAATATCGTTGATTGTTGCGCGACGAATCTGCTCGGCGCTTTCCATCACAATCTGTGTACCGATACCGTCGCGTGAGAACAGCTCTTGCAACAGCGCGCCGTCTTCCTGATAACTGATTAAATGACAGCGACGTACGCCGCTGCGACAGGCTTTCACCGCGCCTCGCAAAAAGCGCACCGTACCAGAGTTGTAATCGCCTTTCTCTTCCTGGGCTTCTACCCGCGCTTGCGCCTCGTTAGGGAAAAGTTCGGAGACAATATCGCCATCGTCATTGGTGACACCTTGCGAAGAGCAAAAACCTATCATCTTCTCGGCTTTCAGTTTGATGGCCAGCTGAGTGGCAATCTCTTCCGAGGTCAGGTTAAAGCTCTCGCCAGTGACCGAAACCGCCACCGGCCCCATCAGTACAATCGCACCGCTGTCCAGTTGGCGATGAATCGCTTCTTCATCAATCCGCCGGATGCGCCCGCTATGGCAGTAATCCACACCATCATCTACGCCCAGCGGCTGGGCAATAATAAAATTGCCGCTGACGACGTTGATATGCGCGCCTTGCAATGGCGTGTTGTTGAGGCTCATTGACAGGCGAGCGGTAATATCCAGCTGTAACGTACCCGCAGCCTGCTTCACCAGCTCCAGCGTTTTGGCGTCGGTCACGCGCGTATTCTTGTGATATAGCGGCTCATGGTGATGCGCTGCCAGATTTGCGTCGATCTGGGGACGTGCGCCATAAACCACCACCAGACGAATGCCGAGGCTATGCAATAACCCAATGTCATTGACAATACTGGAGAAATTTTCATGCTCAATGGCTTCTCCGCCGAGCATGATGACAAACGTTTTTCCCCGGTGGGTATTGATATAGGGAACCGAATGGCGGAATCCCTCGACCAGCTCGGTTTTACGTTCCTTTACCACGGCACACCTCTTTGCATGATTATTCGAAATTACTGTATTTTTATTCTGTTTTTTCGCCGTGTGCAAGTGCGAATTTTATGCGGGAGCGACTTTTTTATCAGTAATACCGTGAATATAAATAGAATGTTTACCTTTTTATAGATGACAGATTATGCGTCTTTCGCTAAAGTTTCCGGTCAAATTGGTCGTTTACTTGTTACACAGCTTAGATTTCTTTTGCTCGGGAGAGGCATGTCAGGATCCAACACTGCAATCAGCCGCCGTCGTTTACTGCAAGGCGCGGGCGCCATGTGGCTATTGAGCGTAAGCCAGGTGAGTCTGGCTGCGGTCAGTCAGGTCGTGGCGGTGCGCGTCTGGCCTGCATCCAGCTATACCCGTGTGACGGTAGAATCAAATCGTCAGCTGAAATATAAGCAGTTTGCGTTGAGTAACCCTGAACGCGTGGTGGTGGATATCGAAGATGTAAACCTGAACTCGGTGCTCAAGGGGATGGCTGCGCAAATCCGCGCTGACGACCCGTTCATCAAGTCGGCACGCGTTGGCCAATTTGATCCGCAAACCGTGCGGATGGTTTTTGAGTTAAAGCAAAATGTAAAACCGCAGATGTTTGCCCTCGCGCCGGTCGCCGGGTTTAAAGAACGCCTGGTGATGGACCTTTATCCGGCCAATGCTCAGGACATGCAGGACCCACTGTTGGCACTGCTGGAAGATTACAATAAAGGCGACCTCGAAAAGCAGGTGCCGCCTGCACAGAGTGGCCCACAGCCTGGCAAGGCAGGGCGCGATCGTCCGATTGTCATTATGCTTGACCCTGGCCACGGCGGCGAAGACTCTGGCGCGGTGGGGAAATACAAAACGCGCGAAAAAGACGTGGTATTGCAAATAGCTCGCCGTCTGCGCTCTCTGATCGAGAAAGAGGGCAATATGAAGGTTTACATGACGCGTAATGAAGACATCTTCATTCCGTTGCAAGTGCGCGTAGCAAAAGCACAGAAACAGCGTGCTGACTTGTTTGTCTCTATTCATGCCGACGCCTTTACCAGTCGCCAGCCGAGCGGTTCCTCGGTGTTTGCGCTCTCTACCAAAGGCGCAACCAGTACTGCGGCAAAATATCTGGCGCAAACCCAGAACGCCTCTGACTTGATTGGTGGCGTGAGCAAAAGCGGCGACCGCTATGTCGACCACACCATGTTTGATATGGTGCAGTCGCTGACCATTGCCGACAGCCTAAAGTTTGGTAAGGCTGTGCTAAATAAGCTGGGTAAAATCAACAAGCTGCATAAGAATCAGGTTGAGCAGGCCGGGTTTGCCGTGCTGAAAGCGCCAGATATTCCATCCATTCTGGTCGAAACGGCGTTTATCAGTAACGTTGAAGAAGAGCGCAAATTGAAAACGGCAACTTTCCAGCAGGAAGTTGCGGAGTCTATTCTTGCGGGTATTAAAGCGTATTTTGCCGATGGGGCGACGCTGGCGCGAAGGGGATGATGTTTTAATTTATTTATTCAATGGGTTTATGTTTCATTGAGTCAATATTATTGATATGAATATTAGACAGTGATTTTGTGATTGTTGTCGAATATTTGAAAGTTGGCCAGAAAAATAAGTCTGGCGTCTCTTTTATTAAACACAATCCCGTGTAAGGTATACGCATTAGTTAGTCATCTTGTAACTGTTAAATCAGGCAAGGCAATGTTTGAAGTAATCATTACTTCTGACGTGCCTTGCCTTTTTTTTTGGAGCCATGAAATGATCATCGAAAAAGTCATGAACAATAATTGTGTGCAGGCATCGATGAATGGACAGGAGGTTATCATTTCTGGACCTGGCGTCGGTTACAACAAAAAATATGGCATGCCTGTACCTGAGCATCCTGCTAACAGAATTTTTTATGTCAGAAATGAGCAAAAAAATAAACTCTATAAATTGATTGAACATGTGGATATTGAGTATGTGTTTGTCGCCGAAAAGATAGTGCACTACGCGGAGTACAATCTTGAAAAAAAGTTAAATCCATCGCTATTGCTTATTCTTGCCGATCACATTTCGAATGCAATATCCCGAGTCACCGCCGGAATACAAATTAATAATGCTTTCCTTGAAGAAATCAAAGCGTTGTACAAAGCAGAATATGCTATAAGCCGGGATGCATTAACCATCATCAATGATCAGTTTAGCGTTCAGCTTCCGGATGATGAGATTGGTTTTATTGCATTACATATTTTAAATAACTATGAAAACTCAATTGATTATGAATCGGTACGGATTATTGAGTTGTCTCAAAAAATTACGGAGATTATCGAGGGTGTTTATAACCGAAGGGTGGACAGGAGTTCATTTAACTACTCAAGATTTATGATGCATCTTAAGTATTTTTCTTGTCGAGTATTATGCAATGAAAAAATAAAACAGAAAGATATTGGTGATATCTATGAGCAGTTTCTTGAGAAAGATATTCAGTTGCAACACGCTATTCATGAAATTGAAAGGTATCTGTACGCCACTTTTAAATATGAATTGATTTTGGAAGAAAAATTATATCTCTCTATTCGCACCAAAGTATTAATGGACTAATTATATATAACATTTATATGAGATAACCCGCATGAAACAAAAGAAAGCCTGGAGTTTTTTTCAGAGCCTGGGGAAGGCATTTATGTATCCCATCGCTCTGCTAAGTGTATGTGGCATGATGCTAGGGCTGGGAAGTGGTTTAGCCAGTGATGATATGGCAAAGTTAATTCCATTTCTGGCTATTCCAATAATTAAAACCATACTTGATTTCATTGTTAGCCTTGGTTTGTTTGCCTTTGTTAATTTACCTGTATTGTTTGCGATAGCGATTCCCTTAGGATTATTAAAAGAGAAAGAGGATAAAGCCTATGGCGCTTTTTCTGGCTTAATTGGTTTTATGGCAATGCATCTGGGAACGAACTTTTATCTTAAACAGCACGACTTATTGGTCGCTGCTGACCAAATGTCGACACATGGGCAAACCATCATTCTGGGGATCCAGTCCTACAATACCAGCGTGTTGGGGGGGATTGTTGCTGGGTTATTAGTCGCCAGCATGTATAAGAAGATCGTTAACTTACGCATTCCAGAATCATTAGGTTTTTATAGTGGTCCGCGTCTGGTGCCTATCATTACACTGATTGTGATGAGCGGATTTGGCCTGATCATCCCTTTTATCTGGCCGCCGTTTTTCAATCTCTTCATGCTCATTGGCCACTGGATATCAACTTCCGGTCCTGTCGGTTATTTCTTCTATGCAGTTGCCGAACGCGTGACGATTCCTTTTGGCTTAAACCATCTGGTGACGTCAGTTTTCCGCTTTACTCCAATCGGCGGTTCGGCAGTGATTGGCGGCGAAGAGTATTACGGCACCCTGAACATGTTTATGGCGTACGTCAAAGAGAATACGGTCATTCCGCTGGATTTGGCGGGGAAAATGGAACAGGGCAAACTGATGATCCAGTATGGTCTGGCTGGTGCCGCGCTGGCGATGTATCGCACCGCCCATGCACAAAATAGAAAAGCTATCAAAGCATTGCTCATTTCTGGTGTGCTTACGGTGATTATTGGTGGTGTTAGCGAACCGATTGAGTTTTTGTTCTTATTTGTCAGTCCGCTGCTGTTTGTCTTCCATGCCTTTATGAATGGATTCGCCAACATGGTCTTGCCATATATGGGCGTGAAGATGGGATTTACTGGCGACCTGATTCAATTTATTAGCTTTGGCGTATTGCGTGGCACAAGAACAGGTTGGCCAATCGCGGTGTGTGTCGAAGTGGCCTATTTCTTTATTTATTACTTTGTGTTCCGTTGGACCATTCTCAAATTTAACCTGATGACTGTAGGACGTGAAGAGTCCAGTCCTGTCACGGTGAACGCTCAAGAACATACGGCTATAGCGGATATCCCAACTCTTAATAAATCAGAGCTGCAAGCGGCGGAGCAGATGGTTAAGGCGCTTGGTGGTAAAGAGAATATTAAATCATTGGATAATTGCGTAACTCGTTTACGTTTAACAATCGCAGATATGGGATTGATTGACGAGTCTGCAATAAAAAGAGCCGGCGGGATCGCGGTTGTTAAACTTGATCAAAATACCTTACAAGTCATTATTGGCACTAAAGTCATCGCCCTGCGTCGGGATATGGATAACTATATGGGGATAAGCTGATGGACTTTTTTAATACTCCTGTTTCCCGCAAAGGAACATATTGTACCCAATGGGACTTTTGTGAGGACCGATTTGGTGTAAAAGATGTATTACCATTCTCTATTTCAGATATGGATCTTCCGATACCGGAAGCTATCGTCAGGGCATTAAAAAAACGCCTGGAACACCCGATTTTAGGGTACAGTCGTTGGCAACATGATGAATATCTGAATGCAATAGTAAACTGGTATCATCAACAATATCAAACAAACATTAAACCTGAATGGATAACCTATAGCCCCAGTGTGATGTACTCCATTGCTAAAGCAATAGAGTTATTGACATCGCGTGGTGATAACATCCTCATTTTTACACCTGTCTATAACGCATTTTTTGATGTAATTAAACATAGCGAGCGAAATATTTTGACAACCTCTTTGATCATAAAAAATGAGGGGGGCTATGCTATCAACTGGCAAGATTTTGATCTTAAGATTAAAAGCGCAAAGATGGTATTATTATGTAATCCTCATAACCCGACAGGAACAGTCTGGTCGGAAGAAGATCTGCATAAAATCGCTGCAAGCTGTGTAAGACATAATGTCTGGTTATGTTCAGATGAAATTCATAGTGATTTTGTTTTTAATCGTAGTTTCACATCCGCGCTTAAAATAAAAAAAGAAAAAATAGTGGTGTTTAATTCGATATCAAAAACATTTAATGTTCCTGCGCTAACAGGATCATATATGATTTCAACTGACGAGAATTTTAATCATAAGTTCAGAACGATATCGAGGTATCGCGATTTCGTAAACTCCCCATCAGTACTGAATATAATTGCAACGATTGTTGCCTATAACGAATGTGAGGAATGGTTAAATTCATTGAAGGCACATATTGCCTCTAACATTCAATTCACCCAGCAGTATCTGAATGAAAACATTCCAGAATTGATCGTGAGGCCCGCTGAAGGCTGCTATTTTTCGTGGATTGATTGCTCTGCTATTGATTATCCCTTTGATGAATTCTACAGTCGATTAATTCATGAAGGTAAAGTGGGCATTATGGCGGGGTATGTCTACGGAACGGAGGGGGAGGGCTACCTTCGTCTGAACCTGGCCTGCGGTCGAGAAAAATTATATATGGGGCTTACGCGTCTTGCGAGTGTAATTAAAAATATTAATCAGGAAAAATAAAAATGAACAATACGGATCTTATCCATCTTATTAAACATTTTATGCGTAACGAACATAAAGCAGTTGAAGAAGTTATTGATTCCCCCCTTTCGGAAGTTGCAAATTTAATTAAAGTATTACAATCTTGTCAGGGGAAAGTTGTTTTTATTGGCGTTGGCAAGTCCGGTATTATTGCCAGGAAACTCGCCGCAACATTTGCCAGCACCGGAACTCCCTCGTTTTTCGTTCACGGTACTGAAGCCGTACACGGCGATCTTGGTATGGTGGCTAAAGACGATATTATTATTCTTATTTCAAACAGTGGTGAGACGGCGGAAATCCTGGCGACATTGCCTAGTCTGAAAAAAATGGGTAATTATTTGATCTCTTTTACCCGCAGTCATCGCTCATCGCTTGCGATAAGTTGTGATTTATCCGTTGAAATTCCCGTCAAAAGTGAGGCGGATAATTTAGGTTTAGCGCCATCATGTTCATCGACAGTCGTTCTGGTTGTTGGTGATGCGGTGGCGCTTGCACTCTCCGAATTGAAAAAATTTACTCGTGCTGATTTCGGCTTATATCATCCAGGAGGTGCGCTCGGCATTAAAGCAAATTCATAATTTCAAAATATAAATACAGTAACCGGTCACGCCATCTTTTGGGGTGGCGTTCATTGAAGTGAGTGTCAGCTATGAAAAACGTTCTGGTCACCGTTCCCAGCTTTTCAGCGCGTTGTGTTTCTGCCTGCAAGCTGCTAAGAGAAAATCATTTTAACCTTATTATTAAGAATAATATTGAACATCTGGTTAAATCAGAATCCACCGTATTACGGGAATCTATTTGCGCGGTCATTGCCGGAAAAGATTGTTATCAGGTGGATACACTATCACTGCTGCCTGGTGTGAGAATAATATCGAGATTCGGGACGGGGATAGATAATATTGATCTTCGCGCGACACGACAATCAGGTATTGTGGTCAATAATGCGGTTGGGATTAATTCAAATGCGGTCGCGGAATTTATCATTGGTCTTATTTTTGCGAGCATGAGAAATATCCCCGGTAGTTATCATGCGATGCAAAATGGTTATTGGGGTGAGTCGCATGGCTGCGAGTTACAAGGGAAACGTATTGGTCTGATTGGCTACGGCAATATTGGCAAAACACTGGCGAAAAGGTTGTCTGGCTTTGATGTTGAGCTTTTAGCTTTTGACAAACAACCTGATTATCAGCTCGCCGACAAAGCTGGAGTTCAGTTTGTATCGATTGAAGATATCTTCATGCAGTCGCATGTCATCATAATTCTTCTGCCTTTTTCTCCTGATCTGGAGAACTTCATTAGCCACAAATATTTGTCGATGATGCGTAACGGCTCGTTGATCATCAATGCCGCCAGGGGAAAACTGCTGGATGAAGAGGCTTTACTTCAGGTTATTGAGGAACGGAATGTTTTTGCGGCGCTGGATGTATTTAGCACTGAACCGCTGGCGCAATTTAGTCCACTGCTGCATGCCAAAAATATCATTACAACGCCACATATTGCCGCCGCCACCGTTGAGTCATACCAGCAAACCGGTATACACGTAGCCAGGTCGATAATTGATTTCTTTGCGGGAAGGGAGATAAAAAACGTGCTGTGAGTTCAGCAAAGGAAGATTTCGGGTACAAAAAAACCGCAATCTGTGAAACACATTGCGGTTTATCAGCATTCTAATAAATTGGTTGCGGGGGCCGGATTTGAACCGACGACCTTCGGGTTATGAGCCCGACGAGCTACCAGGCTGCTCCACCCCGCGTCACCGTACTGCTTTACTTCATCAAATTTTAATTGGTTGCGGGGGCCGGATTTGAACCGACGACCTTCGGGTTATGAGCCCGACGAGCTACCAGGCTGCTCCACCCCGCGTCACCGTACTGCTTTACTTCATCAAATTTTAATTGGTTGCGGGGGCCGGATTTGAACCGACGACCTTCGGGTTATGAGCCCGACGAGCTACCAGGCTGCTCCACCCCGCGTCCGTGGATGCGCACTATACTCTGCTCGCGTTTTCATGCAACCTTTTTTTTACCCGGATCACGTATTTGGCATGACTTTGAACAAAAACAAAGCATTGAAGTCTGTTTTTTGTACAAAATTTGCATCAGGTAACACTACGGATTTCATTAAAGGCGACGGTTTGTTATCTTCATTAACGCCTTATTTTTTTAACCTGAAGAAGAGAACGATGAAAGGACGTTGGGTAAAGTACCTTCTTATGGGCGCGGTTGTGACGATACTAGCCGCCTGCTCCTCCAAACCAACCGATCGCGGACAGCAATATAAAGACGGGAAATTTACCCAGCCTTTCTCTCTGGTGAACCAACCAGATGCCGTTGGCGCGCCGATTAACGCCGGTGATTTTGCCGAACAAATTAACCATATCCGTAACGCGTCGCCGCGTCTGTATGGCAACCAGAGTAGCGTTTATAACGCCGTGCAGGAGTGGCTGCGTGCGGGCGGTGATACCCGCAATATGCGCCAGTTCGGCATTGACGCCTGGCAGATGGAAGGTGCGGATAATTACGGTAACGTGCAGTTTACGGGCTATTACACGCCGGTGATTCAGGCGCGCCATACTCGTCAGGGCGAGTTCCAGTATCCTATTTACCGTATGCCGCCAAAACGTGGGCGTTTGCCGTCTCGTGCGGAGATCTACGCCGGAGCATTGAGCGATAAATATATCCTCGCTTACAGCAACTCTCTGATGGATAACTTCATTATGGATGTGCAGGGTAGCGGGTATATTGATTTTGGTGATGGCAGCCCGCTTAACTTCTTCAGCTATGCCGGAAAGAACGGTCATGCCTACCGTAGTATTGGCAAGGTGCTAATCGATCGTGGCGAAGTGAAAAAAGAAGATATGTCGATGCAGGCGATTCGTCACTGGGGGGAAACACACAGTGAAGCCGAAGTTCGCGAACTGCTGGAGCAGAACCCGTCTTTCGTCTTCTTTAAACCGCAGTCTTTTGCACCGGTGAAAGGAGCAAGTGCGGTGCCGCTGGTTGGTCGTGCTTCGGTGGCGTCTGACCGCAGCATTATCCCGGCGGGGACGACCTTGCTGGCAGAAGTTCCTCTGCTGGATAATAACGGCAAATTTAACGGTCAGTACGAACTGCGTCTGATGGTGGCGCTGGATGTCGGTGGTGCAATCAAAGGCCAACACTTCGATATCTACCAGGGGATTGGACCAGAAGCCGGACACCGCGCAGGTTGGTACAACCACTATGGCCGTGTCTGGGTGCTGAAAACGGCCCCAGGGGCAGGTAACGTCTTTAGCGGCTGATGTGTTATTCTTTATGCCGTTTTAACGGATATGACAGGGTGAGGGATAACCTCGTCCTTTGATTGTTAGCTAAGTGCGCGTTGTTCATGCCGGATGCGGCGTGAACGCCTTATCCGGCCTACAAATCATGCAAATTCAATATATTGCAGGAGTTATGTAGGCCTGATAAGCGTAGCGCATCAGGCATTTATGCGTTTAGGGTGAGGGATAACCTCGCCCTTTTTAATTCTGAGGTGCTATGTCTGTTGTAATTAGTGATGCATGGCGTCAGCGTTTTGGTGGCACTGCGCGTCTGTATGGTGAAAAAGCGTTGCAACTGTTTGCTGATGCGCATATTTGTGTGGTCGGTATCGGTGGCGTCGGCTCCTGGGCGGCGGAAGCGCTGGCACGAACGGGGATTGGCGCTATAACGCTTATTGATATGGATGATGTGTGCGTCACCAATACTAATCGACAAATTCACGCCCTGCGCGATAACGTCGGGCTGGCAAAAGCAGAAGTGATGGCGGAGCGCATTCGCCAGATTAACCCTGAGTGCCGTGTAACAGTCGTCGATGATTTCGTGACGCCGGAAAATGTAGCGCAATATATGAGCGTCGGTTATTCGTACGTGATTGATGCTATTGACAGCGTACGGCCCAAAGCGGCCCTTATTGCTTATTGCCGTCGCAATAAGATTCCACTGGTCACGACAGGTGGTGCTGGCGGGCAGATTGATCCGACGCAGATTCAGGTTACCGATCTGGCGAAGACGATTCAGGATCCACTGGCGGCGAAGCTGCGCGAGCGCCTGAAAAGCGATTTTGGCGTGGTGAAAAACAGTAAAGGTAAGCTCGGCGTGGATTGTGTGTTCTCTACCGAAGCGCTGGTGTACCCGCAGTCAGACGGTACGGTGTGTGCGATGAAAGCCACGGCAGAAGGGCCGAAGCGGATGGATTGTGCATCTGGATTTGGTGCCGCGACGATGGTAACCGCCACCTTTGGGTTTGTTGCGGTTTCTCATGCGCTGAAGAAGATGATGGCGAAAGCGGCGCGTCAGGGGTAAATATCAGGTCGGATGCGACGACGGGTGTGTCTTATCCGACCTGGAACTGTGTAACATCAAGCTTGCTTCGCCGCGGCGAGAATTGCCTCGCTTAACGCATTCAGTCCCTGACTGCGAGAGGCGCTAAGTTGCGCACGCAATCCCAGTTCATCAAACAATGCCAGCGGCGACTGTGCCTGTAACTCGGCGGCGGTTTTGCCCTCAACGGCAGTCAGCAACACGGCCAGCAGGCCGCGCACAATGCGCCCTTCGCTATCACCAAAGAAATGCATCTTGCCGTTTTCAGCGACGGTATATCCAAGCCAGACGCGGTTTTCACATCCGGCAATCTCTTTGGCCTGGGCTTTTAATTCGTCTGGCAAAGCAGGAAGTTGTTTCCCCAACATAATCAGCTGGCGATATTTGTCTTCCCATTGCGTCAGTGGCGCGAAAGTATTGCGTAGCGTCTCTACGGTAACAGTTGTGCCGAACGGATGTCCGGCGAATTGCGAGTTCGTCATTAATCCACCAATAATTCCAGTGCGCGGTCAACGGCATTCACCAGCGCATCCACATCACTCTTTGTATTATATGGCGCAAATGAGGCGCGCAGTGTGCCGGTTACGCCTAACTCTGCCAGCAGCGGTTGAGCACAGTGCTGCCCGGCGCGCAGGGCAATACCATATCCCGCCAGAAGCGTCACCATATCGCTGTGATGAATGCCTGCGAAATCAAAGGCCAGCAGGCTGGAGTCCTGGCAGCGGAATGAACGAAAGCCAGGACGTTTTGCCAGAGCGTCTTCTGCAAGCGTTGCCAGACTACGGCTCCAGCTTTCTGCCTGGTTGATATCATAATCTGCCAGCCATTCCAGCGCCGCGCTTAAACCAATGACACCGGCGACATTTGGCGTTCCAGCTTCCAGTTTCCACGGTGCGGATTGAGTGGTGAAGCCGTCAAAACTCACTTCGTGAATCATTTTGCCACCGCCCAGCCAGGGCGACATTGCTTCCAGCAGTTCTGGTTTGCCGTAAAGCACGCCGATACCCGTCGGGCCATACAGTTTGTGACCAGAGAAAGCATAGAAATCAATATCCAGTTGCTGAACATCGGCAGGGAAATGCACTGCGCCCTGAGCACCATCAACCATCACCACCATCCCGGCTGAATGAGCAAAGGTAATCGCTCGCGCCAGATCCGGGCAACCGCCAGTGACGTTCGACATCTGGCCCAATGCCAGAATTCGACTACGGGGAGTAATTAATTCCGGCAATAAATCGACATCCGGCAACCACTGCGCATTAAGCGGCAATTTCACCACTTTAGCACCGGTTTGTTGGGCGACCATTAGCCAGGGAACGAGATTAGCGTGATGCTCTGCCACGCTGACAATAATTTCATCACCCGGTTGCAAGCGCGGGCGGGCATAACATTGCGCCACCATGTTGATGGATTCGGTGGTGCCGCGCGTCCAGACGATAGTTTTATCATCCGGTGCATTGAGTAATTGCGCCACTTTCTCCCGTGCGGCCTCATAACGCGCGGTCAGGCGTTGGGCTTCGGCAAACTGGCTGCGGTGAACGTTTCCGGCGCTCAGGCTATAGAACTGCCGGGTAGCTTCAACCACAGCTTCAGGTTTGAGTGCGGTCGCAGCACTATCGAGATAAACGCCCGCATCCTGTAGCGCGGGAAACTGGGCGCGAAATTGCGCGGGATTAAAAACGTTCATGAGACTCCTCGGCTTGATTCGCCGATCGTGACGCAAAATTCACTTTGATACAAGGTGAGTGCTAACCCTCGGAATCGTCTGGATATCCTGTCGAAGCCGCGTCAGTAACATATGCTGAATAGTGTTAGGCGTTAATTTTAGCCTGTTAATCAATCTTGTTAAGATTTAGTAATCGCTTTAAGGAGAAGAAGATGAAAAAGACTGCCGCAATTATCTCTGCCTGTATGCTGACTTTTGCCCTGAGCGCCTGTTCCGGTTCGAACTATGTGATGCACACCAACGATGGACGCACTATTGTTGCCGATGGCAAGCCGATGACGGATGATGAAACCGGTATGATTTCTTATAAAGACGCTAATGGCAACAAACAGCAGATCAACCGTACCGACGTGAAAGAGATGGTCGAGCTGGATCAGTAATTCACGATCGCAGGGTAAAAAAAAGCACCGCAATTAGGCGGTGCTACATTAATCACTATGGACAGACAGGGTAAATGTACAGGAAGTGAAAAAAGGTAGCTTTGCTACCATGGTCTGAATCGCAGACCAATTGCAAACACAACAACACAACATCACAACCGTAAGCCAAAAGTTCACCAGAACACGCATTCCGATAAAACTTTTCGTTCCGGCTCAGGAAGTGCCGCCACTATAGGTATTTGCTGGTAGAAGCTCAACGGACAATTTATAATGGCTCAGATAAAAAAAACTAATAGGTTACATACCGTGATCTAATTGTTAAATTCATTTAACATCAAAGTTTAAAAGCCATGTCAAAACGATTACCACCGCTAAATGCCTTACGAGTTTTTGATGCCGCCGCACGCCATTTAAGCTTCACGCGCGCAGCAGAAGAGCTTTTTGTGACCCAGGCCGCAGTAAGTCATCAAATCAAGTCCCTTGAGGATTTTCTGGGGCTAAAACTGTTCCGCCGCCGTAATCGTTCACTTCTGTTGACCGAGGAAGGGCAAAGCTATTTTCTCGATATCAAAGAGATATTTTCGCAATTAACCGAAGCGACGCGTAAACTCCAGGCCCGTAGCGCCAAGGGGGCGTTGACGGTCAGTTTACTCCCCAGTTTTGCCATCCACTGGCTGGTGCCGCGACTTTCCAGCTTTAACTCAGCTTATCCGGGAATCGACGTTCGAATCCAGGCGGTCGATCGCCAGGAAGATAAACTGGCGGATGATGTCGATGTGGCGATATTTTATGGCCGGGGCAACTGGCCGGGACTTCGGGTGGAAAAGCTTTACGCCGAATACCTGTTGCCAGTGTGTTCGCCTTTACTATTAACCGGTGAGAAATCCTTGAAGACGCCGGAAGATCTGGCTAAACATACTTTATTACACGATGCGTCCCGGCGAGATTGGCAGACATATACCCGCCAGTTGGGGCTAGCTCATATCAACGTTCAGCAAGGGCCTATCTTCAGCCATAGCGCCATGGTGCTACAAGCAGCCATTCACGGGCAGGGAGTGGCGCTGGCAAATAACGTGATGGCGCAATCTGAAATCGAGGCCGGACGCCTTGTTTGCCCGTTTAATGATGTACTGGTCAGTAAAAATGCTTTTTATCTGGTATGTCATGACAGCCAGGCAGAACTGGGTAAAATAGCCGCCTTTCGCCAATGGATCCTGGCGAAAGCCGCTGCTGAACAAGAAAAATTTCGCTTTCGTTATGAACAATAATTTATGTAGGGTACGACCATGACCAGCCGTTTTATGCTGATTTTCGCCGCCATTAGCGGCTTCATTTTTGTCGCTCTGGGTGCTTTTGGTGCGCATGTTTTAAGTAAAACCATGGGCGCTGTTGAAATGGGCTGGATCCAGACCGGCCTCGAATACCAGGCGTTCCATACGCTGGCGATTTTAGGTCTGGCGGTGGCGATGCAACGTCGCATCAGTATCTGGTTTTACTGGAGTAGCGTCTTTCTGGCGCTAGGTACGGTGCTGTTCAGCGGCAGCCTTTATTGCCTGGCGCTGTCTCATCTGCGTTTGTGGGCGTTTGTCACTCCGGTCGGCGGTGTGAGTTTTCTCGCGGGCTGGGCGTTAATGTTAGTTGGGGCTATCCGTTTAAAGCGCAAGGGCGTAAGTCATGAATAAGGTTGTATTGTTGTGCCGTCCGGGCTTTGAAAAAGAGTGCGCCGCAGAAATTACCGATAAGGCCGGTCAGCGGGAAATATTCGGTTTTGCCCGTGTAAAAGAGAATGCGGGTTATGTGATTTATGAATGTTATCAAGCGGAAGATGGCGATAAGTTAATTCGTGAACTGCCATTTAGTTCATTAATTTTTGCCCGCCAGTGGTTTGTGGTGGGGGAACTGCTCCAGCATTTGCCGCCGGAAGACCGTATTACGCCAATAGTTGGCATGTTGCAGGGTGTGGTAGAGAAGGGCGGAGAGTTGCGCGTTGAAGTCGCTGATACCAACGAAAGCAAAGAGTTACTGAAATTCTGCCGTAAATTTACCGTACCGCTACGGGCTGCCTTGCGCGAGGCGGGTGTGCTGGCGAATTATGAAACGCCGAAGCGTCCGGTTGTGCATGTGTTCTTTATCGCACCAGGCTGCTGTTATACCGGCTACTCCTGGAGCAATAATAACTCGCCGTTCTATATGGGCATTCCGCGCCTGAAGTTTCCGGCAGAGGCACCAAGTCGTTCCACGCTCAAACTGGAAGAGGCATTTCATGTGTTTATTCCTGCGGATGAATGGGATGAACGCCTGGCGAACGGGATGTGGGCGGTGGATTTAGGCGCTTGTCCGGGCGGCTGGACCTACCAACTGGTGAAGCGCAACATGTGGGTTTACTCTGTCGACAACGGCCCGATGGCGCAAAGTCTGATGGATACCGGGCAGGTGACGTGGTTGCGGGAAGACGGTTTCAAATTCCGTCCGACACGCAGCAATATTTCCTGGATGGTATGCGATATGGTAGAGAAACCGGCGAAGGTCGCGGCTTTGATGGCGCAGTGGCTGGTTAATGGCTGGTGTCGTGAAACTATCTTCAACCTCAAACTGCCAATGAAAAAACGCTACGAAGAAGTATCACACAATCTGGCGTACATTCAGGCACAGCTTGATGAACATGGCATCAATGCTCAGATTCAGGCGCGTCAGTTGTATCACGATCGCGAAGAAGTGACGGTGCACGTCCGCCGTATCTGGGCTGCTGTGGGTGGCCGTCGCGATGAACGATAAAAGACATAGCCGGGGCGTCTGCTCCGGCCATAATTTTTACGATGAGGGCGTAACCCCTTTTTTTAACAATATATTCCCGTATTTCGCACGTTCACCTGTAATTACGATCGCAAAGGCTTTTTGTGATCGTTCATAAAAAGCGAAACGGTCAATACGCGTGATTTCCGGGCAGGGTGTTTGCAGCGACAGCGCATCGCGATAACGTTGCTCGACTTCTGGATCAAGAACATCGCCGTCTACCGCCGCCATCATCACCAGCGGCGGTGCGTAGCTATCCAGTTCAAATAACGGGATAATCGCCCGTAGCAAGTCGCTCACCAGCAGGCCGTCGGCGCGAATGACTTGTGGTCCCATAGAATGGGCAGGAAAGTGGGCGTCGGAAAAAATAATCTCATCACCATGCCCCATTTCTGCCAACACCTTTAACAAGTCGGGAGAAATTAACGGCGAAATCGTTTTCAACATTTCATGCTTCCTTTATCAATTCGGCTTCCGTTTGTGGATAGAAGTAGCGGTACTGATACTGGATCTGCGCGCGTGCCTCTTCCGGGCTGCTAAATTCTCCGACACCGTACCAGCCGAACAGGGCTGCACCTATGACGGTCGTTTCAGCGTCATCGAGCACTTTTAGCGGAATATTTAGTACCGTGGCTTTAATCTGGTTCCACAACGTGTTACGACTTCCGCCGCCTACCAGCAGCAATTCAGTGGCTTTGAAGTGGCCAATCTTTTCCAGCATCTCCAGATTACGCAGTAACTGTGCTGTTAATCCTTCCAGTGCTGCGCGATACAAATGCCCACGCGTCGTATTGAGAGTGACGCCTTGCCAGCCGGCGTTCTGGCTCGATAACAAATCACACCGCATGCTCACACCATCCGCTCCCGGTGGAATAAGGCGCGCTTCCTCAATTAGCATTTGCCAGGGAGTATCTGTATTCCAGAGCAGCTTTCTGACCCATTCCAGCACTCCCGAAGCCAGCCACTGCATGCCCGGATTGTACAGGCCAGCCCGGCTATCGAGTTCACAGGTAGAACCGACATACTGACTAAGCAGTGACGTATCAACCTGTGCGCTACGGACCATCAAAATTTCCCAGGTGCCGGAGGAAAGCACGGGTTCGTCTTGCCCGGCACCGGCGCCAAAAAGTGCAAACTGGGTATCGTGGCCTGCGGAGATCACAGGGATACCTGTTGGTAAACCAAGTTGTGTTGCGGCGCTGTTTTGTAGTGTGCCAATTTGTTCACCCGCTTCAACCAGGCGCGGGAAGAGATGATGTGGAATGCCGGTAGCGTGTAAGATTTGTGGACTGAAATGACGCTGTTGAATATCCAGCAACTGACTGGTTCCGGCCATGGTGATATCAGTGGTAAATGCTCCCGTTAAACGCTGATTTATCAGGGACGAAATAAATAACCAGGCATGCGCTTGCTGCAATAGCTGTGGATGGTTTTCTTTTAACCATACGAGTTTGTATAACGTGTTGAAACTGAAAGCGCCGACGCCAGAAATGGTCTGTAACTGTTGCGCAGAAATGAATCGTCCAATGTTTTCCATTACCGCCGCAGTGCGCGGACATTTCCAGCTAATGATCGGATAGAGCAAATTTCCTTGCCTGTCGACCAGCGCACCATCCACGCCAAAGGTGGTTACGGTTATCCCGCGAATCTGGTAAGTATCCAGTTCACTGCTGATTTGCTGACAACAATCAGCAAAACGCTGCAAAATGGCATCTATAGACCACTGGTGCCAGACACTGTTTTCCGTTGCTAAATCGCTGGCATTAGGTGTTGAGGCGCGGGCAACAATTCTTCCCTGCCGATCAACTGCGATCGCCCTGACATTGGTCGCCCCGCAGTCGAGCACCAGGATAACGTCTTGTTTCATAGTCGCTCCTGCTTGGATAAACCCGGTAGACGTTACGCCACCGGGCGCCAGCAATTAACGTTTATATAGCGGGCCGTAGTTCTGGCAAGCGCGATAATCCTGCCCTTCAATATCCATACCGTGTGCGGCCCAGGCTGAAGGGCGATACACTTTGGTTTCTTCGACGTTATGCATGCAAACGGGAATACGTAGCATTGAGGCGAGGGTGATAAAGTCCGCGCCAACATGACCGACAGTTAACACGCCATGATTAGCCCCCCAGTTAGCCATCACCGAGTAGACGTCGCTAAATGGTCCTTTGCCGGTGAGGCGCGGTGCAAACCACGTGGTCGGCCAGGTGGAATCAGTACGTTTATTGAGAATTTCGTGCACTTCCTGCGGCAACTCAACGCTCCAGCCTTCAGCAATTTGTAGTACTGGCCCAAGCCCTTTGATGATGTTGACGCGGGTCATGGTGAACGGAACGCCGCCTTCGGTAAGGAAACGCGACGAATAGCCGCCGCCACGGAAATACTCATGGATTGCCGGGCACCATTCAGTGGCGGCCAGGCAAGCATCTGCCTCTTGCTGGGTGATTTCCCAGTGCGGCTTCATGGTCGGTTTACCTTCACTGTCACGCTGTTTACAGGAGCCATCCAGTGCAGCGGAGCCCGAGTTAATCAAGTGGATGATGCCATGTTCCGCCAGACCACTCAGTTTTTGGCCTGTGACGCGTTCTACTGCTTCCGGTGACCAGTAGGTGCGAACATCGGCGAAAACCTGGGCGCTACCGGTAAGCTGATGACCCATTAACATTGCCACGCCGTTCAGGCTGTCGTTTTCTGTCGCGACGACATACGGCTGACGCACGCCATGCCAGTCAAAAGAGCTGTTAAGAATTGCTTCTGCGGTGTCGCCATTTGGGTATTGATCGGTCCAGTGACGTTGGCCCTGGAAGCCAGCGGCAATGGCGTTATAGCCAAGTGATTCTTCAACACGACCAATATCAGCCAGTTTGCTGTTGCCCTGCATCATGTCGCGAATACACATCGCCATCAGCAGGCTTTCGCGTAAAATCTGGCGGTTTTGCTCATCATTACGCTGATATTGTTTGGCATTTTTGTCTTCGCCAAAGCGAAAGTTTTTATCGGCCCAGGCCAGCGCCAGTTCCAGTTCTGCTTCATCATAAATTTTCTGATCGATGCGGCGACGCAGTTCGGTCATATCCACCGCCTGGACTTTCATTCCTAGCCAGGATTCAAAGAAGTTATGATCAACAATGGATCCGGCGATACCCATTGAAATGCCGCCCAGCGACAGGTAGCTTTTGCCCTTCATACTGGCAACCGCCAGGCCTGCGCGGGCAAAGCGCAGCAGTTTTTCTTCAACGTCGTCAGGAATCAAGGTATCTCCGGCATCCTGTACGTCATGACCGTAAATAGAAAACGCGGGCAGACCTTTCTGACTATGGGCAGCCAGTGCGGCAGCCAGATAAACGGCGCCAGGACGTTCAGTACCGTTAAATCCCCAAATGGCTTTCGGGCGCGTTGGATCCATGTCAATGGTTTCGCTACCGTAGCACCAGCAAGGCGTTACGGTAATAGTGAGCCCCACATTCTGGCGGCTGAATTTTTCTTCGCAGGCAGCAGATTCGGCCATACCGGCGATGCAGGTATCTGAAATCACGCATTCAACGGGAGTGCCGCAGGCATGGCGCAGTTTCTCGGTCAGTAGTGCGGCCGTGGCTTTCGCCATATTCATCGTTTGTTCTTCAAGCGACTCACGCACGCCCATGCGACGACCGTCGATAACCGGACGGATGCCAACTTTCGGTAACGTGTTAATTTTCATCAGGATTCCTCATTTCGCTTTATTGGCGCTCTGCTAAGGCGGAGAAAGGAAACCACCGAAGCAGTAGTATTGATCATTAATTGCTAACTCGAGTTAGCTTAGGTGTGTAGGCTTTTTATACACAACTTTTTTGTTGTTGAAATGTGAGTGGGTTCACGAGAAGTGGTTAAAATTCGATCTCTGTCAAATTGTTATTTACCAGGATAAAAAACAATATTTTTAATAATCATGTGGTTATTACATTTTAATGGTTATGCATCACAGTTTTACCTCAAATGATTTGGCTAATTTGTAGACCTAAAATAGCCTTTAAAAGGTGGACGCTAACTCGAGTTAGCAAATGCGGAAAATAAATTGATGCGATAAATATCTATTCAAACGTTATTCGTATCACAGTGGAGATGGCTTTAGTAGCGACGTTTATGCCGTACTTCACATTTTCAGTTTCTGATTATTGAGGAAAGCTGCAATGTCCGAAACATTTTTGCAAATGAAGCATATCACCAAACGCTTTCCTGGAGTGTTGGCGCTTAATGACGTGCAATTTACCCTACGTCGGGGCGAGGTTCATGCATTATTGGGGGAAAATGGTGCAGGAAAATCTACCTTAATGAAAATTTTGTCGGGGGTTTATCAACCTGACGAAGGTGAAATGATTTTTGAAGACCAACCTGTTTCATTCTTGGATCCATTAAGTGCACAGCGCGTTGGTATTACAATTATTCATCAGGAGTTCAACTTATTTCCAGAACTCACGGTAGAAGAAAATATTTTTATTGGTAGAGAGTTTTGTAAAAAGAATCGCTGGCGGCTGGACGAAAAACAGCAACGTCAGGCGACGATTGAGATTTTGCAAAAATTAAATCTGGCAATCTCACCAGATACTCTGGTTGCCGATCTTACGGTTGCCCAGCAGCAAATGGTGGAAATAGCTAAAGCTATTTCTGTTAACGCGAAGATATTAATTATGGATGAACCCACCGCGGCGTTAACAGAAACTGAAATTGAAAGCTTATTTCGCGTTACCCGATTATTGAAAGAGCAGGGCACTGGAATAGTTTATATTTCTCACCGCCTTGAAGAACTGGCGCTTATTGCCGATCGTGCGACCGTAATGCGTGATGGCCAGTACATCAGCACTGTGGATTATGAATGCGTAAATATCAGCGATTTGATTGCCATGATGGTCGGTCGCGATTTAGGGAATATTTACCCTCGCCGCGAGGCGTTGCAGCAGAAGATTCCAGTACTGGAGGCGAATGGACTGACGCGCAAAGGCGTACTTAACGATATTAATTTCACGCTTTATCGTGGCGAGATCCTCGGCTTTGCCGGACTCATGGGCGCTGGCCGTACTGAGCTTGCGCGCGCGATTTTTGGTGCGGACGCCATTGACAGCGGAACGCTAAAATTGAACGGTAAGGAAACTGTTATTAAGGATATTTCGGATGCTATTCAGCAAGGGATCAGTTACCTGACGGAAGACCGCAAAAAAGAAGGTCTGGCACTTAACTTGTCTGTGGAACGGAATATTATGTTGGGAAATTATCCTGAATATTCCGATCGTTTTGGTAATGTCGATTCGCGTCGTTGCCAACAAACCAGTGAGCAACAGGTAAAAGCGTTAAGGATTAAAACACCACATCTTGAACAGGCAGCATTAAATCTAAGTGGAGGAAATCAGCAGAAAATTATTATTGCGCGCTGGGTCTGTAAAGATACTGATATTTTAATTTTCGATGAGCCTACTCGCGGCATTGATGTTGGCGCCAAGCTGGAAATTTATGAGTTAATGAATCGCCTCGTGGCTAAGGGGAAATCAATTATCATGATCTCCTCTGAATTACCGGAAGTGTTAGGGATGTGCGACCGTATTTTAGTGATGCGCAGTGGTCGAATTACTGGTGAACTTAGCGCGAATGAAGCCACACAAGAAAAAATTATGCAATACGCGACGTTAGAGGATTAAAATATGACTATCTCTGTAACCTCTTCAGACAGCAATAATAAGAAAATAAAAATTAATAAAGAACTCTTGATGCGCCTGGCACCACTTTTCAGCCTGATTATTCTTGTCCTGTTTTTTAGCTTTAGCTCGCCATTTTTCTTTAATACCGAAAATATCATGACGATTGCTCTGCAAACGTCGGTAATCGGCATCATGGCTATTGGCGTAACTTTCGTCATTATTACTGCCGGAATCGACCTTTCACTGGGGTCGGTGGTGGCGTTCTCTGGTGTCGCCGTGGGTATTTGCGCCACGCTGGGTCTACCGCTGCCTGTTTGTATTATTGCCGGTGTTTTAGCAGGTGGATTATGCGGCTATGTGAATGGTTTGTTGGTCACAAAAATGACCATTCCACCGTTTATCGCCACGTTGGGTCTGATGATGTCCGTCAGGGGCATCAATATGGTGATGACCGACGGGCGCGCAATCTATTTTGCCGATTACCCGACGTTCAAAACGCTCGCCCAGGGGCGTTTGTTTGATGTACTTCCTTATCCCGTCTTCTACCTCGTGATAGTAGCGCTTGTTGCTGCGTACATTTTGAAGAAAACCGTTATCGGTCGCTACGTCTATGCCGTTGGCAGTAATGAAGTTGCCGCCCATCTTTCCGGTATTAAAGTTCAGCGCGTGAAAATTTTCGTCTATGCCTTCTGTGGCTTATTAACGGGGATTGCTGGCGTCATCCTCGCATCTCGCCTGAACTCCGGGCAGCCAACGGTAGGTGTGGGTTATGAGCTGGAAGCGATTGCGGCGGTGGTGATTGGCGGAACCAGCTTAATGGGCGGTATTGGCACTATTGGCGGCACCATCATTGGCGCTTTCATTATGAGTGTCCTGAAAAATGGCCTCAATTTAATGGGCGTCTCCCAGTTCTGGCAAATGGTTGCGATGGGAGTCGTTGTCGTGGCAGCCGTTTATCTCGATACCCTACGTAAAAAGATTCGTTGACTAAGGCTCCCTGTTTTATCGGGAAATAACTGCCCTGACGTTAAGGGTGACTCACTCAAAACGGAGTACAACAATGAAAACCAGGAATTTTGTCTATGCGTTATCTCTGCTGGCTTGCATGACTACCAGCGCACAGGCAAAGGATTTTAATCTTCCGGTCGTCAGTAAAGGTTTCCAGCATGAATTTTGGCAAACCGTAAAAATGGGTACTGAAGCTGCCGCCAAAGAAATGGGGGATAAAACCAGCTATGTCGGTCCGGCGGATGAAACGCAAATTGCCGAGCAGATTCAATTAGTTGAAAACGCAATGGCGCAAAAGCCGAATGGCTTATTACTGGCAGCCCTCGACGAGAACGCGCTCGCTCCACTGGTAGAAACGGCAAATTCTCGTGGGATTAAAGTAGTGACCTTTGATTCCGGCGTTAATTCGGACATCCCGGTGAGTTTTGTCGCGACCAATAACCGTAAAGCCGGTGCTCAGGCCGCCGATGCCTTAGCCGCTCAGGTGAATAATAAAGGGAAAGTGGGAATTATCGCACATGTCGCAGGAACCTCTTCCGCCATCGAACGCTCTGAAGGTTTTATAGAGCGGATGAAAGAAAAATACCCGGACATCAACGTATTACCTGTTCAATACAGCGATGGTGATCCACAAAAAGCGATGGATAAAACTATTGACCTGGTTCAGGCAAACCCCGATCTTGCGGGTATCTATGCTACCAATGAAGGTGCAACGCTCGGAGTCGCGAATGCCATTGATAGCCAGAATCTGAAAGGTAAGGTGAAGGCGATTGGTTTCGATAGTACGGAAGCGATTATTAACTTCCTGAAAAATGGCGTCATTCAGGGCTTTGTTGTTCAGGATGCATACCAGATTGGCTATCAGGGGATTAAAACTTTAAATGCTGCGCTTTCAGGGCAAAGCGTTGAAAAAGAGATCGATATCCCGGTGAAGTATGTGAATGCTGAAAACATTAACACACCTGAAATTGACAAACTGCTGCACCCGTTCGGTAAGAAATAAAATGTTGGGGGTGAGCTTTCACCCCCGTGAGCTCCAGCGTCAGGGAGGCTTTATGCATAACGGTTATTTTCTCGGTGTCGATGTCGGATCGGCCAGTGTCAGGGCTGGTGTTTACAGTGACAGCGGCCGCAGGCTGGCATTCGCTACTGCACCCGTCTCCCAGTTTCGTCCTGGCGGCGAGCGTGTCGAGCAGTCTTCGGCTGAGATTTGGCAACAGGTCTGTAAAGCGGTGAAAGAGGCGATAACACTGGCGGAAATTCCGACGACGGCGATTCGTTCACTTGGTTTTGATGCCACCTGTTCACTGGTCGTTCTGGATGCACAAGGTAAAGGTCTGGCCGTATCCCCCGGGGAACCTGCGGAACACGACATCATTATGTGGATGGATCATCGTGCAACTGTCGAGACGGCGCAGATTAACGCGACGAAGGACTCTGCACTGCGTTACGTTGGTGGTGAAGTGAGCGTAGAGATGGAGTTACCAAAGCTACGTTGGTTAAAAACACATTTACCGCAAACCTGGCAGGCCGCTCATCGCTTTTTCGACCTTGCGGATTTTCTGGTCTGGAAGGCGACAGGGCGAGACGTAGCGGGATTGTGCACGCTAACGTGTAAATGGAATTATCTGGCTCATGAGCAACGTTTTAGCCATAGCTTGCTGGAGTCTACAGGCATGCTGGATTTACTCGACAAAATTCCTTCTGACATTCTTCCCCCTGGCACATCGGTAGGGACATTGAGTGCTAATGCTGCGGATGAACTAGGGTTAACGACGGATGTCGTGGTGGCGAGCGGTCTGATTGATGCCCATGCCGGTGGTGTGGCGTTGGCAGGCGCGCAGCCATCAGGAACGCTGGCATTGATAAGCGGAACGTCGAATTGCCACATGCTGTGCAGTGAAAAAAAGATATTCACACCTGGCGTCTGGGGACCATACTGGTCGGCCATGCTACCTGGTTACTGGCTAACTGAAGGTGGGCAAAGCGCTGCCGGTGCGCTGGTGGAGTGGACGCTTCAGGAGTCCGGGGCAAGTGCGGATCTCTTTAACAAGGCGCAGCAACGCGGGTGTCATCCGATTCAACTGATTAATGAATGGGTAGCCGCACTCGAAGAGAACGAATCTGAACCCACGAGAAATCTACATGTGCTTGCCGATCATCACGGTAATCGTTCGCCACGAGCAAAACCTGATGCCAGAGGAAGTGTCTATGGCTTAACGCTGGAGCGTGGTGAAAATCAGCTCGCGCGACTCTATCTTGCGACCTTGCAGGCGATAGCCTTTGGCACCAGACATATTATTGAAACCCTGAGGGAAAATGGCCATAACATTACCCGATTAACCTTATGTGGCGGTGCAACACACAATCCATTGTGGCTACGCGAATATGCAGACGTGACAGGCTGCGATATCCACCTGATACAAGAAGAAGATGCAGTTACGTTGGGCGCAGCAATTAGCGGTGCTGTGGCCTGCGGAGCATGGGGGGATTTTTCATCTGCGTGCAAAGCAATGGTTGAAGCCGGAGAGGTTATTCGGGCAAACCCACAACGCCGTGAATTTTTAGAGCGTAAATACCAGGTTTACCTGACGCTTTGGGAGCAACAACAGGCGGTTAACCAACTGATGCAATAAGACAAAAGTTAAAAATACTTTTATGATTGTGATTTGACGTCTGGATGTTAATTGGGAAATACCTATGGCTAAAACAGTAGAGCAGATAGCCAGTGACCTGAAGTTATCGGTTACGACCGTGCGACTGGTGCTAAATGGAAAAGCGGAACAATATCGAATCAGCGTCAAAACCCAAACGCGTATCAATGAATATGTTGACCGCTATGGCTATACCATTAATTATTCTGCCCGCAGCCTTAAACTTAACAAAACAGATACATTGGGCTTGATTGTTCCCAACATATCCAATGTCTTTTTTGCAACGCTGGCTGAAAAGCTCGAACAACGCTGTCGACGTTCGGGATATCAACTCACTATTAGCTGTACCTATGATGATGTTGACTATGAAAATAAATTAACAAAAGCTTTTATTGCGCGAAATGTCGATGGCCTGTTTATTGTTCCTTCGACACTGGAAAATCAACAACATCATTTACGTAAAATTCGTAAGCCGATGGTGTTACTCGACCGTGATTTTAAATATACCGATAACGCACTGGTAGAGAGTGACAATATATCTGGCGGCGAAAGATTGACACAAAATATTTTAGACGCAGGGCAGACACCAGTATGGTTTTTGCTTGGAGATGCCGGTTTGCCGAGTATTAGCGATCGTCTGACAGGTTATTTGAATGCGTTGGCAAAAAAAGGGATTACCCATCGCGATTGGGTGCGGGAAGGCCCGGTAAATACTCCTGAAGGCGGCTATGTCATTATGGAAAAACTCATTGAAGAGCAGGGATGTCCGCAGGCATTTATCGCCTCTTCTTTACCTGTGCTTGAGGGAGCCGTTCGTGCGATTCGCGATCGCTTTGGCGCTGTACCACCAGAAATCAATATAGGTACGTTCGATGAACATCCTATGTTGGGATTTCTCGCTAATAATGTCTGGTCAATGCAGCAGGATGAAAATGCGTGGGCTGAAAAAGCATTCGAAATGATGTTAAGCGCCCTTGAAGAAAGACCGGTGAAAAAAACGGTTAAAGTAGAAATGAAGTTAATTAAACGTAGAAGAAAAAAATAATCATCGCGGAAAAACAATCAGCCATTGGATAAAAATATTCAATGGTTACTCTCATAACCCGTCTTCATTTGCGGTGCGGTCTTACGCAATAAGACGAGCTGAACCTGTATCTGGAGAATAGAGATGGAAAGAACTCGTTTATCCCGTGAAATAATTGAAACTTGTCTGGAAATGACGCGTCTCGGGTTAAATCAGGGTACCGCTGGAAATGTGAGTACGCGTTTTGAAAATGGCATGTTAATTACGCCAAGCGGTATTCCTTATGAAAGAATGACGGAAAATATGATTGTCTATGTTGATAGCAACGGCAAATACGAAGAGGGCAAAATTCCGTCCAGCGAATGGCGTTTCCATATGGCGGCCTATCAAAGCAGACCGGATGCCAACGCGGTTGTCCATAACCATGCCATCCACTGCACGGCTGTTTCCATACTCAACCGACCTATCCCCGCTATCCACTACATGATTGCGGCCGCTGGCGGTAACTCTATTCCTTGCGCGCCTTATGCGACCTTTGGGACTCGCGAACTTTCCGAACATGTTGCGCTGGCTCTCAAAAACCGTAAAGCAATTTTGTTACAACATCATGGGCTTATCGCTTGTGAGGTTAATCTGGAGAAAGCGTTATGGTTGGCGCAAGAAGTTGAAGTGCTGGCACAGCTTTATCTGAGTACTCTGGCGATTAAAGACCCTGTACCGGTACTGAGCGATGAAGAGATTGTCGTGGTGCTGGAAAAATTCAAAACCTATGGATTACGGATTGAAGAGTAATTTCGTAAAGCAACAAGGAGAAGGACGATGGCTAACAGAATGATTCTGAACGAAACGGCATGGTTTGGGCGCGGTGCGATTGGTGCTCTTACTGATGAGGTAAAACGCCGTGGTTACAACAAGGCGCTGATCGTGACTGATAAAACGCTGATGCAATGCGGCGTGGTCGCGAAAGTGACCGATAAGATGGACGCCGCAGGGCTGGCGTGGGCGATTTACGACGGTGTAGTTCCGAATCCGACAATCAGCGTAGTAAAAGAAGGGCTTGGCGTATTTGAGAACAGTGGTGCGGATTATCTAATCGCCATCGGCGGTGGTTCCCCGCAGGATACCTGTAAAGCAATTGGTATCATCAGCAATAACCCTGAGTTTTCCGATGTACGCAGCCTGGAAGGGCTTTCACCGACCAACAAACCCAGCGTGCCGATTCTGGCAATCCCCACCACGGCAGGCACTGCGGCGGAAGTGACCATTAACTACGTGATCACTGATGAAGAAAAGCGTCGTAAGTTTGTTTGCGTTGATCCGCATGATATTCCGCAGGTGGCGTTTATTGATGCTGACATGATGGACGGCATGCCTCCGGCGCTGAAAGCCGCGACGGGTGTCGATGCGCTGACTCATGCTATCGAAGGATATATTACCCGTGGCGCATGGGCGCTGACCGATGCGTTGCACATTAAAGCCATTGAAATTATTGCCGGTGCGCTGCGTGGTTCGGTTGCTGGTGATAAGGATGCCGGAGAAGAGATGGCGCTCGGGCAGTATGTTGCGGGTATGGGCTTCTCGAACGTTGGACTGGGGCTGGTGCACGGTATGGCGCATCCGCTGGGCGCGTTTTACAACACCCCTCACGGTGTCGCTAACGCCATTTTGTTACCGCATATTATGCGTTATAACGCCGAATTTACTGGCGAGAAGTACCGCGATATTGCGCGTGTAATGGGCGTAAAAGTGGAAGGTTTGAGCCTGGAGGACGCACGTAATGCCGCTGTTGAAGCGGTGTTTGCTCTCAACCGTGATGTCGGTATTCCGCCACATTTGCGTGATGTTGGTGTACGCAAGGAAGACATTCCGGCACTGGCGCAGGCGGCACTGGACGATGTTTGTACCGGTGGCAACCCGCGTGAAGCAACGCTTGAGGATATTGTAGAGCTTTACCATACCGCCTGGTAATTGCGCTGATGTGATAATGCCGGATGCGACGTTTGTGCCGCATCCGGCACGGTTTTACCGTACCAACCGTAATTGCTGTAAATTGCCGTCGATATGCAAATCAGTCTGTAAGCGGGCGATATCACGGCAAAGGAACGCCATCTCTTTATGGACTTCTAATTTCTTGCGCCACTTTTCGGCAACCGCGTCCAGATTTTCATAGATCCCTTCCAGACTCTGAAACTCGACCAGCAGCTGCGTGGCGCTTTTGGGCCCAATCCCCGCAACGCCTGGCACCTTTGAACTACTGATCCCCGCCAGCCCCCAGTAATCGGGCAATTGCTGCGGTTGAACGCCAAATTCTTTATCGATAAATGGCGCATCCAGCCAGCGTTTCTGGAAGTAATCACGAATACGCAATGTAGGTGAAAGTAGCTGACAGTAGCCTTTATCTGTCGAAACAATGGTTGCCTGATGCCCTGCCTGGGTCACTTTGACCGCCAGTGTGGCGGCTAAGTCATCGGCTTCGTTGCCGCTGGCTGACCAGCACGGGACGCCGCGTTGCTCAAATGCTGCGCGTAATGCAGGCATTTCGTTGTACAACTCTTCCGGCATTGGCGGGCGACCCGCTTTGTAATCTGGCAGGCGCTGATGACGCCAGCCGCTACTGCGATTTTCATCATCAAAAACGGCGACGGCGTGGGTCGGCTGGCTGTGCATAATAAGTTGATCAAGGGCGTGCTGGCAGGTTTCGACACAGGGTGAACCCTGCACGGCATGAATGCGACGAATAAGATTCAGTGCATCGACGATAAGCAAATGAACAGCCACGATATTCCCCCTTAAAGATCAGGCGATAAGGGTAACATTCGATACCGGAAGAGGCTACGACTGGATGAGAAAACAGGAAGAGGGCTCGCAAAACGAGGTCTGATATTGACGACAACGCCAAATTGCCTGATGCGCTACGCTTATCATGCCTACAAAAGAATCGCAATCTATTGAATTAGCGCTGTTTTGTAGGTCTGATAAGGCGTTTACGCCGCAACCGACATAAACAACAGGTACATTTTCAACAATGTGAGGCCTCGCAAAACGAGGCCTCAGAAGAGAGATTAATCGCAGGCAACGATCTTCATCGCCAGGCCGCCGCGAGAGGTTTCGCGGTACTTGGCGTTCATGTCTTTACCTGTTTCGTACATGGTTTCGATAACTTTATCGAGGCAGACGCGCGGTTCGCTGGTACGGCGAAGCGCCATACGCGCGGCGTTCACCGCTTTCACTGCCGCAATGGCGTTACGCTCGATGCACGGTACCTGAACCTGTCCAGCAACCGGGTCACAAGTCAGACCGAGGTTATGTTCCATGGCGATTTCCGCCGCGATGCACACCTGCGCCGGGCTTGCGCCTAACAATTCAGCCAGACCAGCCGCCGCCATTGAGCACGCCACGCCAACTTCACCCTGGCAACCTACTTCGGCACCAGAAATCGACGCGTTCATCTTATAAAGAGAACCAATGGCGCTTGCCACCAGCAGATAGCGAGCCAGTGAGTTAGCGTTCACTTCGCGGATAAACTTGTCGTAGTACGCCAGCACTGCCGGGATAATCCCGCACGCACCGTTAGTCGGCGCAGTCACCACACGACCACCTGCCGCGTTCTCTTCGTTCACTGCCAGTGCGAACATGTTGATCCAGTCAACAACCGCCATCGGGTCAGTGGTGGTTTTATCCTGGCTGACCAGCATTCGGCGCAGCGCCGCCGCACGACGTGGAACACGCAGTTTGCCCGGCAGCACACCTTCGGTGGTGATACCGCGTTCAATACCGCCGCGCATCACGTCCCAGACGTTGGCCAGATGCTGCTCCAGTTCTTCTTTGCTGTGCAGCGCCAGTTCGTTTTTCATCATCAGGCCAGAGAGTGACAGCCCGGTTTCCTGACAATGTTTTTGCAGATCCGCAGCGGTTTTGTACGGATACGGAACTTCAACCGGTGCGCTATCCTGCTGGCCAAAATGCTCTTCATCAACGATAAAACCACCGCCGATGGAGTAATAAGTCTGGCTGTAAACGACTTTATCGCCAGCCAGTGCGGTAATACGCATGCCGTTCTCATGCAGAGAAAGGTTATCGGCATGGAAGTTCATGCATTCATCAACCGGGAACTCGACTTCGTGCTGACCGTTTGCCAGCATCAGGCGACCGTGAGTATTTACATCCTGAATAAAACCAGGGATGGAGTCGATATCCACGGTATCCGGCAGATTTCCCGCCAGGCCCATAATAATGGCGATATCAGTGTGGTGCCCTTTGCCGGTCAGAGAGAGCGAACCATAGACGTCAACCACCACGCGGGTTACGTCTTTAAGCAGGTTACGGGCAATCAGATCGTCGGTAAATTGTTTACCCGCTTTCATTGGTCCAACGGTATGAGAACTGGAAGGGCCAATGCCGATTTTGAAAATATCGAATACGCTAATCATAGGAAATACATCGCGTTAAAACGGAGGAAGCGCCGCCCGAAAGCGGCGCGAAAGAACTTAGCTGAACAGAGAGTAGAAGATTGCGGAGATTGCAATCAGACCCATCACGACAACGAATACGTTGCTGATGTGACCGCTGTACTTACGCATTGCCGGTACTTTCTGAATTGCGTACATCGGCATCAGGAACAGGATCATCGCGATGATTGGGCCGCCCAGGGTTTCAATCATACCCAGGATGCTCGGGTTCAGGGTGGCAACAATCCAGGTCGTTACCAGCATGAACAGCGCGGTGATACGGTTCAGCTTGTTGATTTCGATAGACTTACCTTTACCACGCAGTGATTTGATCACCATACCGTTGAAGCCTTCACGTGCGCCCAGGTAGTGGCCCAGGAAGGATTTGGTGATAGCGATAATCGCGATAATCGGAGCCATCCACGCGATGATCGGCGCGTTAAAGTGGTTAGCCAGGTAAGACAGAATCGAGATGTTCTGCTCTTTAGCCGCAGCCAGGTCTGCCGGAGTCAGGCTCAGTACGCAGCTGAATACGAAGAACATTACGGTCAGCACCATCATGATGTGTGCGAATGCCAGGATCTTCGAGCATTTCTGTTCTGCCATATCGCCGTACTCTTCACGCTTCGCAACGGCGAAAGAAGAGATGATCGGAGAGTGGTTGAACGAGAACACCATTACCGGAATCGCCAGCCACAGGGTCATCCACAGACCGTTTCCGGTTGCAGATGCAGTGTCCAGAGACAGAGTTTCCAGTGCTGCGCCGTTCCACTGCGGGATCAGGTACAGAGCCAGAAGCATCAGTACGCCAACAAACGGGAATACCAGAATACTCATCGCTTTAACGATCATCTGCTCACCGAAGCGAACGATGGTCATCATACCCACGATCAGGATCAGCGACAGAATCGCACGCGGCGGCGGCGTCATACCCAGCTGGTGAGACATGAAGCTTTCAACCGTGTTGGTGATTGCCACGCTGTAAACCAGCAGAATCGGGTAGATAGCAAAGAAGTAGAGCAGGGTAATCAGCTTACCTGCGCCAATACCAAAGTGTTCTTCTACAACTTCGGTGATGTCTTCGCCTGGGTTTTTACCAGACAGCACGAAGCGAGTCAGGCCACGGTGCGCAAAATACGTCATCGGGAACGCAAGAATAGCCATGATGATCAGCGGGATCATACCGCCAACACCGGCGTTGATTGGCAGGAACAGCACACCCGCGCCGATCGCCGTGCCGTAAAGGCCCAGCATCCACATAGTGTCTGTCTTGCGCCAGGCACTGCGAGAGTCTTTCGACGCAATCGTGCTGGTTTGAGTCGTTTCCATCTATTTCTCCTGGAGGAATGCAAATAATTCAGCTTTTAGCCAGTTCAGCCCGGGAAGGTGCCTGGCCGTAAAAATGAAATCTGTCTATCGGCGATGGCTTAATCATTTTCCGCCGTAATAATTTGAGGGCGGAAAGATACACACAAGTTATGTATCTATCAGTGATCTTGATCTCAAATACAATAATCTACTTGGAAGATAGATAATCCCAACGCTTTACTCTGTAAATCAAAAGTAAAAGAGAATTTAAGGGCAATATTTGGCAGATTAACGACATCTGGCCTCTTCCGGGGCGCGCAATATATGTAGGTTGAACTGCAAAAATCAATACTTTTAGTTAATGATTGCAGGATTTTCTTTTTTGCAGAGATAAAATGCGGTCTTCAAATCAAGGTAAACGTTTGCGTTATAGCATAAATTGTATGACATATTACAGGTGGTGATATTAATTACCTGATGACGCGCTGAAACATTCAGATAACAAATGAAATAGATTGATTAGTGAGCGACTAAAAAAGAGAAAAACCCGGCAACGAATGTTACCGGGGGAAGGGAGATTAGGTGCAGATTTCGTAGCAAGGGATGTAAGCAGAGCCAGGCAACTTCATACGATGTTGGGCAACAAACCCCTGAAGCAGGTCGTCCATACGGCGCATGATCTCTTTATCACCGTTGATTTTATATGGCCCAAACTCTTCAATGGCGCGAATGCCGACTTCTTTTACGTTACCGGCTACAATGCCTGAAAACGCACGACGCAGGTCGGCGGCCAGCACTTCAACTGGCTGATCCGGATAAAGCTTCAGATTCGCCATATTCTCGTGAGACGGCTCAAACGGCATTTGCAAATCTGGCGCAATACGCATTGACCAGTTAAAGCTGTAGGCATCGCCCGTATCGCGACGGTTTTCTTTCACCTGCGGCATCGCTTTTTTCATCTGACGGGCTACTTCTGCAGCGTCATCAATGATGATGCGATAATGGCGGCGCGCGTTTTCTCCTAACGTATGCACGACAAACTCGTCCAGTACGCGGAAGTAATCAGCACTCTCTTTCGGGCCGGTGAGGATCAATGGCAAGACCTGATCTTTGTTGGCTGGATTCATTAAAATTCCCAGCAAATACAGCAACTCTTCCGCTGTACCCACACCGCCAGGGAAGATAATGATGCCGTGGGCGATACGGACAAACGCTTCCAGACGTTTTTCGATATCCGGCATGATGATCAGTTCGTTAACCAGCGGGTTAGGCGGTTCAGCGGCGATAATCGATGGTTCAGTCATACCAATAAAACGGCTGTCTTTGTAACGCTGTTGGGCGTGTCCAACTGCCGCGCCTTTCATCGGCGCTTCCATCGCACCTGGACCACAGCCAGTGCAGATATTTAACTCACGCAGCCCCAACTGATTACCAACGCGACGGGCATATAAATACTCGTTTTCGTTGATCGAGTGACCGCCCCAGCACACCACCATATTTGGCGCTTCGCCCACATGCAGCGCGCGAGCATTGCGCAAGATAGAAAAGACCAGGTTGGTAATGTGAACAGAGTTGTCGAGATTCAGGTTTGGAAAACGAACGGTGTTATGGATTTGCCCATAGACGAAGAGAATGTCGCGCAGGACAGCGAACAAGTTGGCCTGCAAGGCGCGAATTATACGCCCATCGACAAAAGCTTCTTCCGGGGGGTTGATCAGTTCTAACTTAACGCCGCGTTCACGGCGTAGCACGTTAATGTCGAAATTCTCAAAACGGGACAACAATTCTTTGCTGTTATCGGTGAGGCTACCGGAGTTCAGAACAGCGAGTGAACAGTTGCGAAATAGTTGATAGAGGTCGCTGCTGGCGGTGCGTTTAAGCATGTCCACTTCCAGCTGCGACAACATATCCATGGAGCCAAGCGGGCTAATATGTGTAATCAAGAAAAACTCCTTATGGGACGTTTATCGTCATTCCCTTTGATTACAATAGCCCTGCCTGATGACCTTTCACAACCTTATGCGTGAATCCAGCACGCAAAATTGAGAAAAATTTTATTGCCGTGCCAGACGGGTTGTTGATGGGACAAAATCACCGTTACTGCGCCACGGGTTAATGTCCAGACCGCCACGACGGGTATAACGTGCGTAAACGCTTAATTTCTCTGGCTGGCAGAAGCGTAACAGGTCATTAAAAATGCGTTCTACGCACTGTTCATGGAACTCGTTATGATGACGGAAAGAAACCAGATAACGCAGCAGTTTTTCCCTGTCAATCTTGCGCCCACGATACTGAATTTGGATAGATCCCCAGTCTGGCTGATGAGTAATCAGGCAGTTTGATTTCAGCAGGTGGCTAACGAGAGTTTCTTCCACCACTTTCTCGCCGCTGGTGGCATTCTCAAGATAGTCAGTGGTGAATTCATAGTTATCGATAGCGATATCCTGGTCATCAATGCAGGTGCCATTGAAATGCCCCACCGGCTGACCTTCCAGTTCATCAAGACGATATAACGCCACGCTAACGTTACCCTGGGCGCAGGTGCTTAAGTCGCGCTCCAGCGTCTGGCGCACTTCCTCCCAGTTGTTAAAGCGAGTCTGGTTAAAGCTGTTGAGATAGAGCTTAAAACTCTTCGACTCAATGAGATTTACGCTGGTGTAATCAAGTTCAACATGACCCACGGCAACCTGCGGCAAACCTTTCGCATTCAGCCAGGAAAGTTCATACAGCGTCCAGATATCCGTACCGTGAAAAGGCAGATTATCTGCTTTCAGGCCCAGCGGATCGCGATTCAAACTACGTGGAACGCCTTGTAGCAGGCTGGCGTCGTAGGTATCCCGGTAATCAGTTGATTTTCCAAGAGTCAGGCCCGCAAGTGCCTGATGGTTTGCATAAGAAGACATGTTTCACCGTCATAAACCAGATAAACTAAACGACAAGTGTATCCGGTTTAAGTGAAGAGAGAAATTAGTGGACGAATTGACCGCACAAGCCTTGAGAGATTTTACCACGCGTTACTGCGATGCCTGGCACGAACAGCACAATAGTTGGCCGTTAAGCGAGGAGCTATATGGCGTTCCTTCACCATGCATTATTTCAACCACTAATGATGCTGTGTTCTGGCAACCGCAGCCGTTTAGCGGTGAGCAAAATGTAAACGCGGTTGAACGTGCGTTTGACATTGTGATACAACCCGCAATTCATGCCTTCTATACGACCCAGTTTGCCGGGGATATGTATGCGCAGTTTGGCGATATCAAACTGACATTACTGCAAACCTGGAGCGAAGATGACTTCCACCGGGTGCAGGAAAACCTGATTGGACATCTGGTTACCCAGAAACGTCTAAAACTGTCCCCCACGTTATTTATCGCCACACTGGAAGAAGAGTTGGAAGTGATTTCGGTGTGTAATCTCTCTGGCGAAGTATGCAAAGAGACGCTGGGTACGCGGAATCGTACGCAATTAGCCTCAAATCTTGCGGAATTCCTTACGCAGCTTAAGCCTCTTCTGTAATCCAAATACCCCGTCTGGCTGTGAGAGATCTCTTACAGACCCTGTAAGAGATCGCCAGGAAGTAAGTGAATACTTAAAAAGATAAGAATCGATATTTCTATTTTAAATCAATGTATTGACGGCAGATTCTTAACTTTTATATGAAATTTTCCTTAAGGCATTGTCTGTAAGCGCCTTGTAAGACTCAGCGAAAAAGACGATTCTATCTTCGTCGACAGGGAGTCAGACAACGAAGTGAACATCAGGATGATGACACTTCTAAAGGACACGCCAGGATGGTGTTTCAGGGAAAGGCTTCTGGATGAAGCGAAGAGGAAAACGCGGGATGCGTTAAAGGACACCTCCAGGATGGAGAATGAGAACCGGTCAGGATGATTCGGTGGGTCAGGATGGCCAGGGACACTTCAGGATGAAGTATCACATCGGGGTGGTGTGAGCAGGAAGCATTAGTTCAGGATGAACGATTGGTCGCAAGGCCACAGGAAAAGTTGTCAAGGATGAGCAGGGAGCAACAAAAGTAGCTGGAATGCTGCGAAACGAACCGGGAGCACTGTGAATACAGTGCTCCCTTTTTTTATTCCTGCTATCCTTCGCGGCAGTTTTTTCTTCTTGAGGTTGCTTTATGACCACTCATGACCGCGTTCGTCTTCAGTTGCAGGCGCTTGAAACATTACTGCGTGAACATCAGCACTGGCGGAGCGATGAACCGCAGCCGCATCAATTCAACAGTACCCAACCTTTCTTTATGGACACCATGGAGCCACTGGAGTGGTTGCAATGGGTACTGATCCCGCGAATGCTCGATCTCTTAGATAATAATCAGCCATTGCCGGGGGCTTTTGCCGTGGCGCCGTATTATGAAATGGCGCTGGCGACGGACCATCCCCAGCGCGCGCTTATTCTGGCGGAGCTGGAAAAACTGGATGCGCTTTTTGCGGATGATACAAACTGATGCTGGAAATACTCTACCAGGATGAATGGCTGGTTGCGGTTAACAAACCGTCTGGCTGGCTGGTCCACCGAAGCTGGCTGGATCGCGACGAGAAAGTGGTGGTCATGCAAACCGTGCGTGACCAGATTGGTCAGCACGTTTTTACCGCACATCGTCTGGACCGACCGACTTCCGGTGTATTGCTGATGGGATTATCCAGCGAGGCCGGGCGGCTGTTAGCGCAACAGTTTGAACAGCACCAAATACAGAAACGCTACCATGCGATTGTGCGCGGCTGGCTGATGGAAGAGGCGGAACTGGATTATCCGCTGGTGGAGGAACTGGATAAAATTGCTGATAAATTCGCCCGCGAAGATAAAGGCCCGCAGCCGGCGGTAACGCGTTATCGCGGACTGGCGAGCGTAGAAATGCCCGTCGCGACCGGGCGTTACCCGACGACACGCTACGGTCTGGTGGAACTGGAGCCGAAAACCGGACGAAAACACCAGCTTCGTCGCCATCTCGCCCATTTGCGCCATCCGATTATTGGCGACAGCAAACATGGCGATTTACGCCAGAATCGCAGCGCGGCTGAACATTTTGGCCTCCGGCGGTTAATGTTGCACGCCAGCAAGTTGTCATTGACGCATCCTTTTACTGGCGAGCCGCTGACTATTCACGCCGGTCTGGACGACACCTGGATGCAGGCATTATCACAATTTGGCTGGCGCGGTCAGCTTCCTGAAAATGAAAGGGTTGAGTTCAGCGCGCCATCGGGTCAGGATGGTGAGATAAGTTCCTAATCCAGGGAGAAAACGGTATGGCGGAAATTGGTATTTTTGTGGGCACCATGTACGGGAATTCACTGCTAGTGGCCGAAGAAGCGGAAGCGATTCTGACCGCACAGGGCCACAAAGCAACGGTGTTTGAAGACCCAGAATTGAGCGACTGGTTACCCTATCAGGACAAATATGTTCTGGTGGTTACGTCCACGACCGGGCAGGGCGACCTTCCTGACAGCATTGTGCCGCTCTTTCTGGGAATCAAGGATAGCCTGGGCTTCCAGCCGAATCTGCGTTACGGCGTGATTGCGCTCGGCGACAGCAGTTATGTGAATTTTTGCAACGGTGGTAAACAGTTCGATGCTTTGTTACAGGAACAGAGCGCGCAGCGGGTAGGGGAAATGCTACTGATTGATGCCAGTGAAACCCCAGAACCAGAATCGGAATCCAATCCGTGGGTTGAACAGTGGGGTACGCTGTTGTCCTGATTTGTTGTAATGTCCTGCGATCAGAAAAATGTCGTTTTAGCGGCGCTGAATCGAGTCTTTTCAGGCAAATGCCAGTAAAAACTGCTTATTAGCGCGGATTTTTATTGGCGTTTGCCTGGAGTCAAGCGATCTATTTCATACTCTTCTTTATTTCTCTGTTTTAACCCTTCCTTTCTTGTTCTTGTTTTCATTTCCGTGAAGTGGATTCCACCGTCCAGGGCTAATGCCAAAATCGAGCCTCATTGAACGCATTAATGTTGTGTTGTTGCACGGTGAGCCGCTATGGCGTGCTTTTTATACTGCTACAGCCAGATATAAACACGCGCCGTATTCGGCGAACGACCTATAAAAACGGCAAAAAATACCCTACGTCACCTCTGATTTCCTGGCGATGTCGCAGTCCAGAGCGAGCGTGGCTAACGCGAATTTTCAGGAGTGCAACAATGAGTTCTTTAAGTCAGGCTGCGAGCAGTGTGGAAAAACGCACGAATGCCCGCTACTGGATAGTGGTGATGTTGTTTATCGTCACATCCTTCAACTACGGTGACCGCGCTACGCTTTCCATTGCCGGTTCAGAAATGGCCAAAGATATCGGCCTTGATCCGGTGGGAATGGGCTATGTGTTCTCTGCTTTCTCATGGGCTTATGTTATCGGACAGATCCCTGGCGGCTGGTTGCTGGACCGCTTTGGTTCAAAACGCGTCTACTTCTGGTCGATCTTTATCTGGTCGATGTTTACCTTACTGCAAGGTTTCGTCGATATCTTTAGTGGATTCGGCATTATCGTTGCCCTGTTTACTCTCCGCTTCCTGGTAGGGCTTGCCGAAGCACCTTCTTTTCCCGGCAACAGCCGAATCGTGGCAGCCTGGTTCCCGGCGCAGGAAAGGGGAACGGCGGTATCGATTTTTAACTCCGCACAATACTTTGCGACGGTTATCTTCGCGCCGATTATGGGCTGGTTGACTCATGAAGTGGGCTGGTCACACGTCTTCTTCTTTATGGGAGGCCTGGGCGTAGTTATCAGTTTTGTCTGGCTGAAAGTTATCCACGAACCAAATCAACATCCGGGCGTAAATCAGAAAGAGCTGGAGTACATCGCCGCGGGCGGAGCGCTGATCAATATGGATCAGCAAAACACCAAAGTTAAAGTACCGTTCAGCGTGAAGTGGGGGCAGATCAAACAGTTGCTCGGTTCGCGGATGATGATCGGTGTTTATATCGGCCAGTATTGTATCAACGCCCTGACTTACTTCTTTATTACCTGGTTCCCGGTTTATCTGGTGCAGGCGCGCGGGATGTCGATTCTGAAAGCGGGATTCGTCGCGTCAGTACCGGCGGTTTGCGGTTTTATCGGCGGTGTGCTGGGGGGAATTATTTCCGACTGGTTGATGCGTCGCACTGGTTCACTGAACATTGCGCGTAAAACACCGATCGTGATGGGCATGTTGTTGTCGATGGTGATGGTGTTCTGTAACTACGTCGACGTTGAGTGGATGATCATCGGTTTTATGGCGTTGGCCTTCTTTGGTAAAGGCATCGGGGCGCTGGGGTGGGCGGTAATGGCAGATACTGCGCCGAAAGAGATTAGCGGTCTTTCCGGCGGCCTGTTCAATATGTTCGGTAACATTTCCGGTATCGTCACGCCAATCGCAATTGGTTATATCGTTGGCACTACTGGCTCCTTTAATGGGGCGCTGATTTACGTCGGGGTTCATGCCTTAATCGCGGTTCTGAGCTATCTGGTGCTGGTGGGCGATATTAAGCGTATCGAGTTGAAACCTGTCGCGGGGCAATAAGATGACGACACAATCCAGTCCAGTCATTACTGATATGAAAGTCATTCCGGTCGCTGGACATGACAGCATGTTGCTTAATATTGGTGGTGCGCATAACGCATACTTCACCCGCAATATCGTGGTGCTCACCGATAATGCCGGAAATACCGGCATTGGTGAAGCGCCGGGCGGAGAGGTGATTTATCAGACGCTTGTCGATGCTATTCCGATGGTTCTGGGCCAGGAAGTCGCGCGACTGAATAAAGTGGTCCAGCAGGTGCATAAAGGCAATCAGGCCGCCGATTTTGATACCTTCGGCAAAGGGGCCTGGACCTTTGAATTGCGCGTTAATGCCGTGGCGGCGCTGGAAGCCGCTTTGCTCGACCTGTTAGGTAAGGCGCTGAATGTTCCCGTCTGTGAACTGCTAGGCCCAGGCAAGCAACGCGACGCTATTACCGTCCTCGGTTATCTGTTTTATATCGGTGATCGGACTAAAACCGATCTTCCTTATCTGGACTGTACTCCAGGCAACCACGAGTGGTATCAGTTGCGTCACCAGAAAGCGATGAACAGCGAAGCCGTTGTGCGTTTGGCGGAAGCCTCGCAGGATCGCTACGGTTTTAAAGATTTCAAACTTAAAGGTGGCGTATTACCCGGCGAGCAGGAAATCGACACCGTTCGCGCGTTGAAGAAACGCTTCCCGGATGCGCGAATTACCGTTGATCCCAACGGTGCATGGCTGCTTGATGAAGCCATTTCTCTGTGCAAGGGGCTGAATGATGTTCTCACCTACGCCGAAGATCCGTGCGGCGCAGAGCAGGGCTTCTCCGGGCGTGAAGTGATGGCGGAGTTTCGGCGAGCGACCGGCTTGCCCGTCGCGACCAACATGATCGCCACCAACTGGCGCGAAATGGGTCATGCGGTGATGCTCAATGCTGTAGATATTCCGCTTGCCGACCCGCATTTCTGGACGCTTTCCGGTGCAGTCCGCGTGGCGCAGCTTTGCGACGACTGGGGGCTGACCTGGGGCTGTCATTCCAACAACCATTTCGATATCTCTCTGGCGATGTTTACCCATGTGGGGGCGGCAGCGCCGGGTAATCCTACTGCTATCGATACCCACTGGATTTGGCAGGAGGGCGATTGCCGCCTGACCAAAAATCCGCTGGAGATTAAAAACGGAAAAATAGTCGTTCCTGATGCGCCCGGTCTGGGCGTGGAACTGGACTGGGAACAGGTACAGAAGGCGCATGAAGCCTATAAACGTCTGCCTGGCGGCGCGCGTAACGACGCGGGGCCGATGCAATACTTGATCCCTGGCTGGACCTTTGACCGTAAACGTCCCGTTTTCGGCCGTCATTGATTTTGAATAAGGACATAAATATGAGTTCTCAATTTACGACGCCTGTTGTTACTGAAATGCAGATCATCCCGGTAGCGGGTCACGACAGTATGCTGATGAACCTGAGTGGCGCACACGCACCATTCTTCACGCGTAACATTGTGATCATTAAAGATAACTCCGGTCATACCGGCGTAGGAGAAATCCCCGGCGGCGAGAAAATTCGTAAAACGCTGGAAGATGCGATTCCGCTGGTGGTGGGGAAAACGCTGGGTGAATACAAAAACGTTCTGACGCTGGTACGTAACACTTTTGCCGATCGTGATGCTGGCGGGCGCGGTTTACAGACTTTTGACCTGCGTACCACTATCCACGTGGTAACCGGGATCGAAGCGGCAATGCTGGATTTGCTTGGACAACACCTTGGGGTTAACGTGGCGTCGCTGCTGGGCGATGGTCAACAGCGTAGCGAAGTGGAAATGCTGGGGTATCTGTTCTTTGTCGGTAATCGCAAAGCCACACCGTTACCGTATCAAAGCCAGCCGGATGACAAATGCGACTGGTATCGCCTGCGCCACGAAGAAGCCATGACGCCGGAAGCGGTGGTGCGCCTGGCTGAAGCGGCGTATGAAAAATATGGCTTTAACGATTTCAAACTGAAGGGCGGGGTACTGGCTGGTGAAGAGGAAGCTGAGTCTATCGTAGCGCTGGCGAAACGCTTCCCACAGGCGCGTATTACACTCGATCCTAACGGTGCCTGGTCGCTGAATGAAGCGATTAAAATTGGTAAGTACCTGAAAGGTTCGCTGGCTTATGCAGAAGACCCGTGCGGTGCGGAGCAGGGTTTCTCCGGACGTGAAGTGATGGCAGAGTTCCGTCGCGCGACAGGTCTGCCGACCGCAACCAACATGATCGCCACCGACTGGCGGCAGATGGGCCATACTCTCTCTCTGCAATCAGTCGATATTCCGCTGGCGGACCCGCATTTCTGGACGATGCAAGGTTCAGTGCGCGTGGCGCAAATGTGCCATGAATTTGGACTGACCTGGGGTTCACACTCTAACAACCACTTCGATATTTCTCTGGCGATGTTTACCCATGTTGCCGCTGCTGCACCGGGTAAAATTACTGCTATTGATACGCACTGGATTTGGCAGGAAGGAAATCAGCGCCTGACCAAAGAACCGTTTGAGATTAAAGGCGGTCTGGTACAGGTGCCTGAAAAACCGGGGTTGGGCGTAGAAATCGATATGGATCAGGTGATGAAAGCGCACGAGTTGTATCAGAAATACGGGCTTGGTGCGCGTGACGATGCGATAGGAATGCAGTACCTGATCCCTGGCTGGACGTTCGATAACAAGCGTCCGTGCATGGTGCGTTAAGGCAGAAAACAAAAACCGGCTCTGCCAGGAGCTGGTTTGAGACTGATGACAAACGCAAAATTGCCTGATGCGCTACGCTTATCTGGCCTAAATTCTTTTTTAATTCATTGAATTTGAATGGTTTTGCAGGCCGGATAAGGCGTTAACGCCGCATCCGGCATAAACACAGGCACTTTATCACCAATCTGAAACCGACTTCATAAGAAGCCGGTTTTTACTCGGTAGAATATTTATTACCCGAGAATTTTGCTGGCTTCGCGCGCCACATTATCCATCTCGTCCAACAGTTCCAGAAGCTCCGGCTCCAAATCTTCTTCTTTAGTACCGCTTCGTAGCTGTTGTTCGATAAGTTGACAGAGATTCTTCATACGCGGCACACCGCTATAGCCGCAACTGCCATGCAGTTTATGAATCAAATCAACCAGGCCTTCCGGATTTTCCCCAACCAGTTGTTCCTCAACTTTGTTGCGAACTTCTGGCAGGAAATCGAGCAACATTTGCAGCATATCGCGCGCCAGATCGGTTTTGCCAGCTGCCTGGCGTAGCGCCAGTTGCCAGTCCAGAGTCGCATTCTGGTTCACCACAATTTCGTTCACTTCAGGTGTCACAACGCGGGAAGAAATGCCGCTGCCGGGTTTGTAGCGCAGCAGCAAATTATGCAATCGCTCTTCTTCTATCGGTTTCGCCAGATAATCGCTCATCCCCGCGCCAAGTAATTTCTCTTTTTGCCCAGCCATCGCATGTGCAGTCACCGCGATGACTGGCGTTTGTTGCTGGTGCGGAAGCTGGTGGATGAGTTCACACGCCCGAATGCCGTCCATATCCGGCATTTGAATATCCATTAAGATCAAATCGAACGGCATCTGTTTCGCTCGTTCAACCGCCTGATGCCCGCTATCGCAAAGCTCCACATGTTGCACCATATCTTCCAGCAATGCGCCGATAAGTTTCAGGTTTGCTGGGTTATCATCAACAGCCATAACCGTCATTGCCAGCTTACTTTCATCAGTAACAGGCAAAAGCGTGTTTTGCTTTTGATGGCAAAATTCCGTCAGTGCAGGCAACAGGCGCGTAGGCGTTAAGGGTTTCAGCAGACACGCGCCGATACCATCTTGCTTGAGCTTTTCGGCATTAACCTGTGCATGGCAAGGAAGGGCGAGCATCAGAAAATCGGTCATCGACACCGCTTTCGCCAACCGTTCATGTTGCATCGTTAGCGGTTCGCGGAAAGTCACCGCAATCCCTAACAACATCATGTCGTAATGCGCGGGAGGAAGTGCCGAGAAGCTTGGACTGTAGACCACCTCAAGCGGTGTTTCGCTTAAAATATCCAGCGTGCACTGCGCGGCAGCCGAGTTCGGTTCGACATAAGCCAGGCGTTTGCCAGCGAGGCACTGGGTGGATGGTCCTTCAATAATAATATTCGGGTTCAGATCGAGATTAACATGGAACCAGAAGGTTGAACCACGATTCGGCTGGCTATGGAACGAGATATCTCCGCCCATCTCATTAACCAGTTTTTGCGTAATCACCAGCCCCAGCCCGGTGCCGCCATGACGGCGTGAAATACTGGCATCTGCCTGTCTGAAGGCCTGGAACAGGCGCGATTGATCGCGTTCAGGAATACCAATACCGGTATCGCGGATCTGCACTTCAATCTGAACTTTGGTATTACTCAGCGCACGTTTTTCCACCAGAATATCGATGTTGCCATTCTCGGTGAATTTAATCGCATTCCCCACCAGGTTAGTGATGATTTGCTGTAAACGCAGTGGGTCACCAATCACGTTATCTGGCACGTCGCTCTTTATATTGAGCGTCAATTCCAGCCCTTTATCGTGAGAAGAATGTGCCAGTAGCGTCACCACTTCATCCAGCGTGCTGCGCAGCGGGAACGGAATACTTTCCAGAATCAGCTTGCCTGCTTCCAGTTTCGAGAAGTCGAGAACATCATTAATAATTGCCAGCAAGTTATTTGCCGAGCGTTCAATCGTGTTCAGGTGATCCCGTTGGGTCGGCGTCAGTTCTGTTTTCAGCGTCAGGCGGGTAAAGCCAATAACCCCATTCAGCGGCGTGCGCAGCTCATGTGACATATTCGCCAGAAACTCGGACTTAATACGCGCCGCTTCCTGGGCGCGCTTTTTCGCCAGATCCAACTCAACGTTCTGAATTTCCATCTGCTCCAGCGTTTCACGCAGATCCGACGTCGCCTGGTCGATATTGTGCTGCATCTCTTCGTGATAAGCCGCCAGAGACATTGCCATCGAGTTGATGCCGTTTTTCAGCATATCCAACTCGCCGAGCATAAAACCTTCCACCCGACTGTCGAGTTGCCCTCGGCGGATGCGGTCGACAGTATTCACCATGTTGCGAATCGGGCCGGTTACATCGCGCATGAGTCGCCAGCCAAAAATAAGTGCAATACCAATACAAAACAGCATCATCACGCTGGAAATAAAAATCTCTTTATATTGCTGCAAGCGCACCGATTTAAGGTCCAGCTCAAGGGCAATATACCCCAGCATATTCTGACTATTTTTAGCATCGCTAATGGGCGATTCGTCGGGAGAATAACTTTCGGAGATAATCGGCGTACGCAAAATCATAAGATCGCCATCACGTGTGACAGTGAGCTGGCGCGGAAATGGCACGTTACTACCGAGCTGCATTGATGAAGGGTCGAGATGAAAATTGGAGGTGACAAAGAGTCGGTTATTCTCATCGTAAACTGAAATGGCGCGAACAATATCAGAATGGCGACGATGCAAAACGCTTATCAACTGACCGATAGATTCGCGATTTTGCAGGCTCATGCCATATTCAGTAGAAACTGCAAGCGGCTCAATAATGCTGGCACCGGCATCTTCCAGTTGACGCTGCAAGTCGTTATAGCGATGCACGACGAAAAAGATACTCAGCAATAAACCAATAAGGACGGTCGGTGCCAGGATCAGAATCATCATGCGTGCGCGCAGGCTGTAGTTGGTCATGGAGTTCCGTTATGGGACAATTAAGGTCACACTGTTAAATTGAGAAAGTCTCGCCAATGGCGCAATTCTACTCTGCAAAACGACGCACGACGACGCGTCAGATCATAACCGTTTCAGTCAATGACCTCGACTCTTTTGGTCAGGGCGTGGCGCGACATAACGGCAAAGCGTTATTTATTCCTGGATTATTGCCGCAGGAAAACGCGGAAGTGACTGTTACTGAAGATAAAAAACAGTATGCTCGCGCTAAAGTCGTACGCCGATTAAGCGATAGCCCTGAACGCGAAACGCCACGCTGCCCTCATTTTGGCGTATGCGGTGGCTGCCAGCAACAACACGCCAGCATCGAACTCCAGCAGCGAAGCAAAAGTGCGGCACTCGCCCGGCTAATGAAACACGACGTCTCTGAAGTGATCGCCGATGTTCCCTGGGGCTATCGCCGTCGCGCGCGCTTAAGCCTGAACTATCAGCCGAAAACACAACAATTACAGATGGGATTTCGCAAAGCGGGTTCCAGTGACATTGTCGATGTTAAGCAATGCCCTATTTTAGTGCCCCAACTTGAAGCATTGCTGCCCAAGGTCAGGGCATGCCTGACCAGCTTACAAGCCATGCGCCATCTTGGCCACGTTGAACTGGTGCAGGCAACCAGCGGCACGCTGATGATTTTACGCCATACCGCACCGCTAAGTTCGGCAGATCGTGAAAAACTGGAACGCTTTTCGCATTCTGAAGGCCTGGATCTGTTTCTCGCCCCTGATAGTGAGATACTCGAAACCGTCTCTGGCGAGATGCCCTGGTATGATTCAAACGGGTTGCGTTTAACTTTTAGCCCGCGTGATTTTATTCAGGTCAACGCTGGCGTGAACCAGAAAATGGTAGCGCGTGCGTTGGAATGGCTGGACGTGCAACCTGACGATCGCGTGCTGGATCTGTTCTGTGGCATGGGTAACTTTACACTGCCATTAGCGACACGAGCGGCTAGCGTGGTGGGTGTAGAAGGTGTTGCGGCGCTGGTGGAAAAAGGTCAGGAAAATGCGCGACTTAATGGTTTACAAAATGTGACGTTTTATCATGAAAATCTTGAAGATGATGTCACAAAGCAGCCGTGGGCTAAAAACGGCTTTGACAAAGTGTTACTGGATCCAGCGCGAGCAGGGGCTGCTGGCGTCATGCAGCAAATTATAAAACTGGAACCCATTCGTATAGTTTATGTATCCTGTAACCCTGCGACGCTGGCTCGGGATAGCGAGGCGTTATTAAAAGCAGGATATACCATTGCGCGACTGGCGATGCTGGATATGTTCCCACACACGGGGCATCTGGAGTCGATGGTGCTTTTTTCGCGCGTTAAATAGTTCCGATTTGCTGATTTCGGCAGGTCAGGTCCCTAAAGGAGAGGACAATGGTTGCGGTAAGAAGTGCACATATCAATAAGGCTGGTGAATTTGATCCGGACAAATGGATCGCAAGTCTGGGGATTGCCAGCCAGAAGTCGTGTGAGTGCTTAGCCGAAACCTGGGCGTATTGTCTGCAGCAGACGCAGGGGCATCCGGATGCCAGTTTGCTGTTGTGGCGTGGTGTCGAGATGGTGGAGATTCTCTCGACATTAAGTATGGACATAGACACGCTGCGAGCGGCGCTGCTGTTCCCTCTGGCTGATGCCAATGTAGTCAGCGAAGATGTACTGCGCGAGAGCGTCGGTAAGTCGGTCGTTAATCTTATTCACGGTGTGCGCGATATGGCGGCAATCCGCCAGCTAAAAGCTACGCACACTGATTCTGTTTCCTCCGAACAGGTCGATAATGTTCGCCGGATGTTGCTGGCGATGGTCGATGATTTCCGTTGCGTGGTCATCAAACTGGCGGAGCGAATTGCCCATCTGCGCGAAGTAAAAGACGCGCCGGAAGATGAACGCGTACTTGCAGCAAAAGAGTGCACCAATATCTACGCGCCGCTGGCAAACCGTCTTGGGATTGGGCAACTGAAATGGGAACTGGAAGATTACTGCTTCCGTTATCTCCACCCGACCGAATACAAGCGCATCGCCAAACTGCTGCATGAGCGCCGTCTCGATCGTGAACACTACATTGAAGAGTTTGTTGGTCATCTGCGTGCAGAGATGAAAGCTGAAGGCGTTAAAGCTGAGGTGTATGGACGCCCAAAACACATCTACAGCATCTGGCGCAAAATGCAGAAAAAAAATCTCGCCTTTGACGAACTGTTTGATGTCCGCGCAGTACGTATTGTTGCCGAGCGTTTACAGGACTGCTACGCCGCGCTGGGGATAGTGCACACTCACTATCGTCACTTGCCGGATGAGTTTGATGATTACGTCGCAAACCCGAAACCAAACGGCTATCAGTCTATTCATACTGTGGTACTGGGGCCGGGTGGCAAAACCGTTGAGATCCAAATCCGCACCAAACAGATGCATGAAGATGCAGAGCTGGGCGTTGCTGCGCACTGGAAATACAAAGAAGGTGCGGCTGCTGGCGGGGCGCGTTCGGGACACGAAGACCGGATTGCCTGGCTGCGTAAACTGATTGCGTGGCAGGAAGAGATGGCCGACTCCGGCGAAATGCTCGACGAAGTCCGCAGCCAGGTCTTTGACGACCGGGTGTACGTCTTTACGCCGAAAGGTGATGTCGTTGATTTGCCAGCGGGATCAACGCCGCTGGATTTCGCTTATCACATCCACAGCGATGTCGGGCACCGCTGCATTGGCGCCAAGATTGGCGGGCGTATCGTGCCGTTCACTTACCAGTTGCAGATGGGTGACCAGATTGAAATTATCACCCAGAAACAGCCTAACCCCAGCCGTGACTGGTTAAACCCAAACCTGGGCTATGTCACAACCAGCCGTGGGCGTTCGAAAATTCACGCCTGGTTCCGTAAACAGGATCGTGACAAAAACATTCTGGCTGGACGACAAATCCTTGACGACGAACTGGAACATCTGGGGATCAGCCTGAAGGAAGCAGAAAAACACCTGCTGCCGCGTTACAACTTCAATGATGTCGACGAGTTGCTGGCGGCGATTGGGGGCGGGGATATCCGGCTCAATCAGATGGTGAATTTCCTGCAATCGCAATTTAATAAGCCGAGCGCGGAAGAGCAGGATGCTGCCGCGCTGAAGCAGCTTCAGCAAAAAAGTTACACGCCGCAAAACCGCAGTAAAGATAACGGTCGCGTAGTGGTTGAAGGCGTCGGCAACTTGATGCACCACATCGCGCGCTGCTGCCAGCCGATTCCGGGTGATGAGATTGTTGGCTTCATTACCCAGGGACGCGGTATTTCTGTGCACCGCGCCGATTGTGAACAACTGGTGGAACTGCGCTCCCATGCGCCAGAACGCATTGTTGACGCCGTATGGGGCGAGAGCTACTCCGCCGGATATTCGCTGGTGGTTCGCGTGTTGGCGAATGATCGTAGTGGGTTGTTGCGTGATATCACTACAATTCTCGCCAATGAGAAGGTGAACGTGCTTGGCGTTGCCAGCCGTAGCGATACCAAACAGCAATTGGCAACTATCGACATGACCATTGAGATTTATAACCTGCAGGTGCTGGGACGCGTGCTGGGTAAACTCAATCAGGTGCCGGATGTTATCGACGCGCGTCGACTGCACGGGAATTAATCTTACGTAGCCGGATACGGCGTCAGCCGCATCCGGCGATATCTTTGCTCGAGGGTGTTACACCTGACAGACCCGCAATTTTCAGGACATTCCAATGAATCAAATCGACCGTTTGCTCACTATTATGCAGCGCCTGCGCGATCCGGAAAACGGCTGCCCGTGGGATAAAGAGCAGACATTCGCCTCTATTGCACCTTATACCCTTGAAGAAACCTACGAAGTGCTGGATGCCATCGCACGCGAAGATTTTGACGATCTGCGCGGTGAGCTCGGCGATCTGCTGTTCCAGGTGGTGTTTTACGCGCAAATGGCCCAGGAAGAAGGGCGCTTTGATTTTAATGATATCTGCGCCGCGATTAGCGATAAGCTAGAACGCCGCCATCCGCATGTTTTTGCTGACAGTTCTGCCGATAATAGCAGTGAAGTTCTCGCCCGTTGGGAGCAGATTAAAACCGAAGAACGCGCACAGAAAGCGCAGCATTCGGCACTGGACGACATTCCTCGCAGTTTACCAGCCTTAATGCGTGCACAAAAAATCCAGAAACGTTGCGCCAACGTTGGCTTCGACTGGACGACACTTGGCCCGGTGGTCGATAAAGTCTACGAAGAGATCGACGAGGTGATGTACGAGGCGCGGCAGGCTGTTGTCGACCAGGCTAAACTGGAGGAGGAAATGGGCGATCTGCTGTTTGCAACGGTTAATCTGGCTCGCCATTTAGGGACGAAAGCAGAAATCGCATTGCAAAAAGCGAACGAAAAATTCGAGCGTCGTTTTCGCGAAGTGGAAAGGATTGTTGCCGCGCGAGGCCTGGAAATGACAGGCGTTGATCTCGAAACAATGGAAGAAGTCTGGCAGCAGGTAAAACGACAGGAAATTGATCTCTAAGGAATTTACGCGGTCAAGCGCCTTTTGTGTCATTTTTTAAATGACAAGCGCTTGATTTGCGTCAAAAACATTTACCCCAAAGGGGCTATTTTCTCACTCCTGATTTCAATTGTGCGCTGGCGAAGAGGAGGGATAATGAAAGTTTGTGGCACAGGTCATGTTCGGGTATACTGCTTTCCCGTCCTGGTTATTCCATCGTCTTTTCAACCTAACTTCTCAGGTTCAGCATGACAACGAACTATATTTTTGTGACCGGCGGGGTCGTATCCTCTCTGGGTAAAGGCATTGCCGCAGCCTCCCTCGCAGCCATTCTTGAAGCCCGTGGCCTCAATGTGACCATCATGAAACTGGATCCGTACATCAACGTCGATCCAGGTACTATGAGCCCAATCCAACACGGGGAAGTGTTCGTTACTGAAGACGGCGCTGAAACCGACCTGGACCTGGGGCACTACGAGCGTTTCATTCGTACCAAAATGAGCCGCCGCAACAACTTCACCACAGGTCGTATCTATTCTGACGTTCTGCGTAAAGAACGCCGTGGCGACTATCTTGGCGCAACCGTACAGGTTATTCCGCACATCACTAACGCTATCAAAGAACGCGTTCTTGCGGGTGGCGAAGGCCACGACGTGGTTCTGGTCGAAATCGGCGGTACTGTAGGTGACATTGAATCCCTGCCGTTCCTCGAAGCGATTCGCCAGCTGGCTGTTGAAATTGGCCGCGAACACACACTGTTTATGCACCTGACGCTGGTGCCGTATATGGCAGCATCTGGTGAAGTCAAAACTAAACCGACTCAGCACTCTGTAAAAGAGCTGCTCTCCATCGGTATTCAGCCTGACATCCTGATTTGCCGCTCTGACCGCGCCGTTCCGGCGAACGAACGTGCGAAGATTGCATTGTTCTGTAATGTTCCGGAAAAAGCGGTTATTTCTCTGAAAGACGTCGATTCCATCTATAAAATTCCGGGCCTGTTGAAATCTCAGGGGCTGGACGATTATATTTGTAAACGATTCAGCTTGAACTGCCCGGAAGCGAATCTGTCTGAATGGGAACAGGTTATCTTTGAAGAAGCGAATCCGGTGAGTGAAGTCACTATCGGTATGGTCGGCAAGTACATTGAACTGCCGGACGCTTATAAATCAGTGATTGAAGCACTGAAACACGGCGGGCTGAAAAATCGTGTCAGCGTCAACATCAAACTGATCGACTCACAAGATGTTGAAACGCGTGGTGTTGAAATCCTCAAAGGTCTGGACGCGATCCTCGTACCTGGCGGATTCGGCTATCGTGGCGTAGAAGGCATGATTACTACCGCGCGCTTTGCGCGTGAGAACAATATTCCTTATCTGGGCATTTGCCTGGGTATGCAGGTGGCGTTAATTGATTACGCTCGCCATGTTGCCAATATGGAGAACGCCAACTCTACGGAATTTGTGCCAGACTGTAAGTACCCGGTTGTGGCGCTGATTACCGAGTGGCGCGATGAAAACGGCAACGTTGAAGTTCGTAGCGAGAAGAGCGATCTCGGTGGCACTATGCGTCTTGGCGCGCAGCAGTGCCAGTTGGTTGACGATAGCCTGGTTCGCCAGCTGTACAATGCGCCGACAATTGTTGAGCGTCATCGTCACCGCTACGAAGTCAACAACATGCTGCTGAAACAGATTGAAGATGCAGGTCTGCGCGTTGCGGGCCGTTCCGGGGATGATCAGTTGGTCGAGATCATCGAAGTTCCGAATCACCCGTGGTTCGTGGCTTGTCAGTTCCATCCGGAGTTTACTTCTACTCCACGTGATGGCCACCCGCTGTTTGCTGGCTTTGTAAAAGCCGCCAGCGAGTTCCAGAAACGTCAGGCGAAGTAAGTAAAAAAGTTAGAACGGCAACGCGTACCCTGGGTACGCGTTGTTTGTCTGGAGTTTCAGTTTAACTAGTGACTTGAGGAAAACCTAATGTCCAAAATCGTAAAAATCATCGGTCGTGAAATCATCGACTCCCGTGGTAACCCGACTGTTGAAGCCGAAGTACATCTGGAGGGCGGTTTCGTCGGTATGGCAGCTGCTCCGTCAGGTGCTTCTACTGGTTCCCGTGAAGCACTGGAACTGCGCGATGGTGACAAATCCCGTTTCCTGGGCAAAGGCGTAACCAAAGCTGTTGCTGCGGTTAACGGCCCGATCGCTCAGGCACTGATTGGCAAAGATGCCAAAGATCAGGCTGGCATTGACAAGATCATGATCGACCTGGACGGCACCGAAAATAAATCTAACTTCGGCGCAAACGCAATCCTGGCTGTATCTCTGGCTAACGCCAAAGCTGCCGCTGCTGCTAAAGGTATGCCGCTGTACGAGCACATCGCTGAACTGAACGGTACTCCGGGCAAATACTCCATGCCGGTTCCGATGATGAACATCATCAACGGTGGTGAGCACGCTGACAACAACGTTGATATCCAGGAATTCATGATTCAGCCGGTTGGCGCGAAAACTGTAAAAGAAGCCATCCGCATGGGTTCTGAAGTTTTCCATCACCTGGCTAAAGTTCTGAAAGCGAAAGGCATGAACACTGCTGTTGGTGACGAAGGTGGCTATGCGCCGAACCTGGGTTCCAACGCTGAAGCTCTGGCTGTTATCGCTGAAGCTGTTAAAGCTGCTGGCTATGAACTGGGCAAAGACATCACTCTGGCGATGGACTGCGCAGCTTCTGAATTCTACAAAGACGGTAAATACGTTCTGGCTGGCGAAGGCAACAAAGCTTTCACCTCTGAAGAATTCACTCACTTCCTGGAAGAACTGACCAAACAGTACCCGATCGTTTCTATCGAAGACGGTCTGGACGAGTCTGACTGGGACGGTTTCGCATACCAGACCAAAGTACTGGGCGACAAAATCCAGCTGGTTGGTGACGACCTGTTCGTAACCAACACCAAGATCCTGAAAGAAGGTATCGAAAAAGGTATCGCTAACTCCATCCTGATCAAATTCAACCAGATCGGTTCTCTGACCGAAACTCTGGCTGCAATCAAGATGGCGAAAGACGCTGGCTACACTGCAGTAATCTCTCACCGTTCTGGCGAAACTGAAGACGCTACCATCGCTGACCTGGCTGTTGGTACTGCTGCAGGCCAGATCAAAACTGGTTCTATGAGCCGTTCTGACCGCGTTGCTAAATACAACCAGCTGATTCGTATCGAAGAAGCTCTGGGCGAAAAAGCTCCGTACAACGGTCGTAAAGAGATCAAAGGCCAGGCATAAGTCTGACTTTATCTGATTTAAAAATGCCAGCCTTCGGGCTGGCATTTTTTATGGTTGAGCTACCAGCGACCGGACGCGCCGCCCCCGCCAGAAGAACCGCCACCGCCGCTAAATCCGCCGCCACTTGAGCCTCCACCGGAAGAGGATGAAGAAGAACCTTTTCTTGAAGCTCTTTCTTTACCGAGTTTCTTGTATTTGGCGCGTAACTTTTTATTCACCAGAAGCCAGAAGATAAGCAGTGGTACGATCGCAAAAGGCGTTAACATACCGCAGGCAACGATTAAAAATGTCCATGGCCCTGGCTCTGCAACATAGAGGAATACCATCCCATAAATTGCGCCGGTGAGTGCAATCCACGGTAAATTTGATGGTTCGGTAAAAATAATAAAATACGAAAGTACAGCCAGTAAAATAATTACAGCGACCGATAATGGAATTGGTGTTTTGATACTGTAATGATTTCCCCTGCCTTCCGGTAATTCTCCGTTCGACAGAAGCGCGCCGATATTTTCGCTGGCCAGTGTTAACCCTCCCATAAGATCATTGTTTTTGAACGCGGGGATCAATATATCACTGATAATCTTCGCAGCTTGTAGGTCAGTAACAACGCCCTCCAGCCCGTAGCCCACTTCAATACGAACAGTATGATCTTCCCAGGCGACCAGGAGTAAAATACCATCGTTACGCTGTGCATCGCCCAACTTCCAGCTATCAAAAACGCGCGTTGCATACTGTTCAATGGTATCATCTTCGGTGGATGGCACTATTAATACAGCGACCTGCGCCCGTGTTTTCTGTGTAATATCCTGCAGCTGCTGTGTTAGCGATTGCTGTTCAGACGTGCTTAACGTACCAGTAATATCGGTCACCTGTTGGCGCAGCTCCGGCACAGCAATTTGCTGGGCAAGCCCGGGAAGGCTCCACAAAGCAAGTAGAATAAAGATTAAGCGCATTACGATCACCAACGGCCGGATGAACCGCCGCCTCCTGAAGAACCACCACCACCGCGGAAAGAATTTCTCGACGAAGAGCGAGAATGAGCATTACGATTCCCCGTTTTCCTGTTGCTTTTTTCTCCTGCCCCCAGTTTAAGATTGCCAGTAAATTTGGCCACAATGATCAGCAGAACGATGCCAGCAATGGTTATTGGGCCGATAAAATGATCAATTAGCCCAATAATTGTTGAGATGAATGCAATATCTTTATTACTGGCGAACACCAGGCACCATCCCACAATAATTATCAGCATCACGACAAACAATGAATTTCGTCCTGATTCACGAACCTGCGGAGTCTTCTTTTGTTTTTTCACTTTAGCGTTTTTATTTTTTGGGGCCAGCATCATAGGAAATACGCGGCACATATTAAAAACTACCGCGAGACGCTGCTTGCAGGTTGCTGCTAACAATAAACTAAAACAAACGACCGATACCCGCCGAATGATGACATCGTCCTGAAAGGAGAAAAACCAGACCATAGGGGTAATCATCGATATCATCCATATGCCACGCCCTGGGCGGCTGGCAAATCGCCAGAGGACAACGATGGCAACGATCATCAGCAGTGTCCAGGCAAGACATGGCAGCGAACGTTGCGGATTAGCAAACAGATGATTGGCTAAAGCATCCAAAGGGCTAAGGTTCGCTTTGATATGGGTAAACTGTGCGATGCTTTCAATTCCGCCCGTTAATCCAGCAAAGAGATTGTTTTTTTCAAACCCTGATTGCATACGGTAACGAACAATTTGCGAAGCTTGTTCCGGTGGCAACATTTCTTCCAGTCCATGTCCAATCTTCATTGACGACTGCCCTTCCGGCCAAACGACGAGAATTAGGATACCTTCGCCGTACCGCTTCTCTCCAGCGGGTTTCCAGTGATATACCCCGTAGCTCTGCGAGGCTGCAAGTTTAATGTTTTTGCCCCCTGTGGTCGGCACAACCAACACTGCTACCTGGAAGTGGTTTTGCTGCTCAAGAGTCTGTAATTGTTGAGTTAAAGCAGTTTGTTCCTCTGGCGTTAACGTCCCGGTCAAGTCCGTTACATATGGCACTTGTTCAGCGAATACAGGAAAACCGAATAGCGCCAGAATCAGGATAAAAATACGCATAGCAATTCCTTTCGTTACCAGCGCCCGGAAGCGCCACCGCCACCAGATGAACCGCCGCCACCGCTGAAATTGTCATTGTCGAAAGAAGAGGATGATGACGACGAATCTCTGTAGTTAGAATTGCTTCTGGTATGACGTGATGGCTGGTTGGCATTACGCATTGAATCACGCACTTTTCTGCCGAAAGGGGTAAAGGCGATGGCGACAACCAGAAATGGTGTGGCGAAGCAGAGTAATGTTGCGAGCACTCCCCAGCTTCCGCTGAAACCGGCAATAGGTAAAACAAAGGCTAGTACAACAGCTGCGAAGCAAATCAATCCCAGCGTTTTGATATATCCCCTGGCGGAAATAAAGGTCAGTACTATCGCCCAGGCCAACAAAGCCCACCAACCGCTAAAGGGCAAAGGGTGATCGGTCGGTGTTATCGTTGCTAAATCATTCCCCGTCAGACGACTTTCAATATCGCTGATCCCCTTTTGCAAGCCGCCAGCCAGGTCGCCATTTTTAAATGCCGGAATAATACTGTTGCGAATAATTTTCCCGGACTGCGCATCTGTAATAACGCCTTCCAGCCCGTAACCGATTTCAATACGCACGGTATGATCCTGCCAGGCGACTAACAGCAGTACGCCATCATCGCGGTCTTTATCACCCGGTTTCCAGCTATCGAATACCCGCGTTGCGTACTGTTCAATGGTTTCATCACCTGTTGTTTCAACCACTAACACGACCAGTTGCGCCTGGCTTTTTTGCGTAAGGGCTTTAATCTGGTTGGTCAGGGTGTTTGCTTCGTTGTTCGTCAATGTGCCAGTTAAGTCATTCACATACTTGGGTATTTCAGGTACTGGAATTTGCGTGGCAAACGCAGATGAACAGAAGAAAGCCATAAGAAAGATAAAATATCGCATATGACTTCTCTGCTTAATGAGTATTAGTATTCTGGCTAAAATCTATTGTCGGGGCTTTACTTACTGCGGCGACATCATCCGGCAAATAATTTTTCTTTGGTGTGTAATCCATGACCTTTGCCGTTAATACAGCGGGAAATTTGCGGATGGTGACATTATATTGTTCAATGGCTTTAATATATCTTCCTCGCGCGACAGCAATTCTATTTTCGCTTCCTTCGAGTTGTACCATTAAATTTTGATAGAGTTCCTGGGCCTTTAATTCTGGATAACGCTCACTAATAATCGTTAACTGCCCGAGAGTGCGAGTCACCTGGGCCTGAGCTTGTTGCCAGGCTTGTAATTTTTGCTCATCTTCTGGCGTTTGTTGAAGATCGCTGCTGGCACGATTAGCCTGACTACGAGCTAACGTAACGGCCTCCAGCACCTCTTTTTCATGGCTGGAATAACCTTTAATGCTGGCGACAAGATTAGGAATAAGATCGGCACGGCGTTGATACTGATTCAATACTTCTGACCAGGAGGCATTGACCTGTTCATCATAGGTTTGAATATCGTTATAACCGCAACCTGATAAATTGAAAATAAATATAAATACGATGAATATTCTAAACATGTTTAAATTCCTTTTATTTAATCCTTTAAAACATAATACGCCGTTTCACTTTATTCTTAATGATCTGAGCCACTTTTTACGTTAAACCTGCCTGTAACAGAATGTTAATAAAGCATGAATATTGCGGCGAGATCTGCAATAATTAACAATTATCCACTTTACAGAGAATGCTATGCAGTACCCGATTAACGAGATGTTCCAGACCCTGCAAGGTGAGGGTTACTTTACCGGCGTCCCCGCTATTTTTATTCGTTTACAGGGATGCCCGGTCGGCTGTGCCTGGTGCGACACCAAACACACATGGGAAAAGCTTGAGGATCGGGAAGTCTCACTTTTCAGCATTCTGGGTAAAACGAAAGAGAGTGATAAGTGGGGAGCAGCAAGCAGTGAAGACTTGCTCGCAGTCATTGGTCGTCAGGGATACACCGCGCGTCACGTGGTGATTACGGGGGGTGAACCTTGTATTCATGATTTGCTGCCACTGACAGACCTGCTCGAAAAGAACGGTTTTAGTTGCCAGATAGAAACCAGCGGTACTCATGAAGTGCGTTGTACGCCGAATACCTGGGTCACCGTGTCGCCAAAGCTGAACATGCGTGGCGGCTATGAGGTGTTATCGCAAGCACTGGAGCGAGCTAACGAAATCAAACACCCCGTTGGACGCGTACGTGATATCGAAGCACTGGATGAATTGCTGGCGACGCTGACCGATGATAAACCGCGAGTCATTGCACTTCAGCCAATTAGCCAGAAGGAAGATGCTACGCGTTTATGTATCGATACCTGCATTGCGCGCAACTGGCGTTTGTCTATGCAAACGCATAAATATTTAAATATTGCCTGATTAAACATTTATAAGCGTTATAAATGGGTGGAACCTGTAAAGAACTCCACTCATTTATATTGTTTGTCACCTCTAAAAACTCATCCATTTTGCCCATCCTGGACTAATCATTGTCATTCTCTACAAATTCTGTGGCGTTAATTTTCGTAGGAGTGAAAATTATTACGTTGGAGTTTGGTTGATTGTGACTGGCTTAAAAAATCATTAATTAATAATAGATTATGTTTAGAGAGTTCCCCGCGTCAGCGGGGATAACCATTCAGGTATGTTCAGGGCAGTTTCCCGCCCGTTCTCTCCACTTATGCATTCGACCAGCTTTGAATAGCGTCCGTTTTCCCCAGCTCACCATGCATCACTTCATACGATTTTTTCAGGATCACATCAGTGTGTTTGGTTAACTCTTTGAAAATGCCTTTATTCATCGCATCGTAGCGTTTGGCATTGCTCTCAATCGGCATAAAGATATCTTTCACGCGAACCATTTTGTCGACAGCCGTTGCGTAATCCGGATACAGACCAAGCCCTACAGCCGTGTTGATCGCTGCTCCCAGGCTTGCACAGCCGTTAATAGCATTACGTCGTGCAGGAAGGTTGAACACATCGGCAAAAATTTGCATAAACAGATCGCTGTTCGAACCGCCGCCAGTAATGATCACATGCTTCGCAAAGTGATTCATTTCATGACACATATTGTCGTAGTTGTTCTTCAGCGTCAGCGCCACGCTTTCCAGAATCGAACGATAAATCCATGCGTAATCCATGCTGGAATCAAAACCGATCATAATCCCGCGTTTATACGGTTCCCACGGATTGGTCAGCCAGTCCAGCACCGTCATCAGCCCATTACAACCTGGTGGCACGTAAGATGCCTTGTTGTTGAGTAAATCTTCCGGTGAAAGATCCTGGGCTTTGGCATCCTGAATTAACGACTCGCCCAACATGTCGCGCAGCCAACTCACTGTCCACATGCCTTTGCGGATACCATAACCTTCATACAGCAACGTTTGCGGAATAGAAGACATAATCGGCCAGTACGCCAGCGGATCTTTCGGCAGTGCTTTACCGTTCATCATCAGCGCGATGTAGGTGCCAAGAGAAATCACCGCCGTTTCATCATCCAGTAACCCGGCTCCCAGTGCTTCTACTGGTTTATCGCTGGTGGTACAAACTACGGGCAGTCCAGCCGGGAAATGCGTCGCGAGCGCGGCTTGCGGTGTGATATGCCCAAGGACGGTGCCAGGCATTTGCACATCAAAAAGCATCTGGCGGGGGATATTAAACTTCTCCATTACCGCAGCATCTTCACTCCATGCCCAGGTCTTATAATCCACCGGCCACTGGCCAAAATAGTTAGCGATATTGTCCTTAAATTCGCCCGTTAAGCGATGCGTCAGGTAACCTGAAAAAGAGGTGACATACGCCACGTCAGGATTAGTATGTTCGTAAGGGCGGGTGACACGGGCATCCTGCCAGCTAATCAACGGTGCGGCAGGCGTGCCATCGGCTTTCAATAACGCGCGGCAGCAACGGATTGATCCCAGTCCGATGCCGACAATATCTTCTTTATTCCCGGCAAACTGGCTCATTAAATCGTGACCGGCAAAACATAATGATGCCCACAAATCGTCGTCAGGATGCTCTGCGGTATCGGCATCTGGCGTGTGCATCGGTTGTAATAAGCCTTTGCCTTCGCAAACCACGTTACCTTCCAGATCGTACATCACCACTTTTGTGCTCTGACTTCCGCCATCAATCCCTATGATGTATTTTTTCGACATGATTTTTCTCCTGTAATTTTTGGGGCTTACTTGCTGTTAGCCATTGCGGGGGCGCTATCAGCAGTACGAATTTTTTGGAACAGCAAAAAGGTAAAGACGATCACCATGCCGAGCGCCACCATGCCCATCAGCCACATGTTACGGTAGGCTTCTGCTGCGGGCAGGGTGTCCTGCCAGTGGCCGATAATCGGGTAAACGAAGACATCTGGCAGGAAACCAATCACCGAACAAATCCCCACGGTGGTTCCCATAATGTAAGACGGTGTCCTCGCTTCGCCGGGGCAGGCCCAGTAAAGCCCGCGTGAGGCGTAGCAGGTGAATCCCAGCAGCAAAATCAGGCCAATCCCCATCGCGACAGATTGCGGATTAGAGTTAGTCGCCAGCAGGGCAATCAATGCCAGCAAACCGACCACGGAAAGGATTTGGATCACACGGGTAGGGGATTTCACTTTGCTGTAGGTGGTGATGATGCCGCCAAGTGGGCCGCACAGGGCGCGGAAGATTTTGTTGATCACAATCCCCATATAGCTTGCCGCCACCAGCGACATGCCGTACATCTCGGTGAGATAGTTAGTGGAGTAACTCAGGATGGCGTAGATAGTGAAGACGCCAAAAATGACCATACTGCAATACCAGGTGGTGCTGATACGCAACACGGCCAGGATGTCGCTAAGTTGGAATGACTGTTTATCTTCGTTGTTGGTATTGCGCAACTGGTTGTTATCGCTCACAAAAAACCAGCACAAAACCCCCAGCAGCATGTATACCACACTGTAGATGATGATGACCGTTTTCAGGCTGGCGCTGTCATCCGGAGCGAAGCGAGAAAAGACCCACATGGTAAACACCGCCAGCGACATTACACCAACGCCACGTAGCCCTTCCATCCAGCCCATGATCTTCCCTTGCTCGCTATGATCGCCCAGCAATGAGGCGGCTTTTATCGACACCGACCACAGCATTAAAATCGTCGTTATCGCAAAGGCGACTTGAATACAGAGCATTACCCATAGTGGTGGATACGTTGCCATTAGCAGACCCAGCAATCCGGTAATGATCATCGCGGAAGTAATCATTTTGCGGTGTGAAAATTTATCGGCAATAACCCCGCTGGGGGCATAAAGAATAATAGCCGCAATACCAAAGGTACTCATTATTAAACCTATCTCGGTATTGCTGAATCCCATAAATTTCGCCATGGGAATTTGATAAATATAACGTAAATAAGCCAGGTCAAAACTAACTCCGCCGCTAAAACTAATTATCGCGAGGGTTATCCAACGGCGATATGAGTTGTGTTGCATATCGTATTCCCATTTATAATAGACAAAAAAAAGAGAAAAGTAAGCCGCCCTTTCAGGTGGATTACTTTTCTCAGCTCTCTAGTAATTGCAATAAGAAATAACATGGAAAGAAAAGGTGTTGTGTGAGAGTAATCACGCTTCTGCTTTTTAAAACTATTTGATAATACGAACAACACTCTGTGATTACGATCACATTAGCAGTTATGCCCTTATGCTAAAAATTATCTCCAGTTACCAGAGATAATGAGAAAGGTAACTTCCCTCTCGCGGGGGAAGTTACCTTTCTTTTTTTTTGCCTTACGGAAATTGGAGCTAACTATGTCAATCGAATCTCTCAATGCGTTCTCAATGGATTTTTTCTCCCTGAAAGGTAAAACAGCAATTGTTACCGGCGGGAATAGCGGTTTAGGCCAGGCATTTGCAATGGCGCTGGCCAAAGCAGGTGCAAATATTTTTATTCCAAGCTTCGTCAAAGATAACGGCGAAACAAAGGAAATGATTGAAAAACAGGGTGTTGAAGTGGACTTCATGCAGGTGGATATCACCGCAGAAGGCGTGCCGCAGAAGATTATCGCTGCCTGCTGTGAGCGTTTCGGCACAGTCGATATTCTGGTTAACAATGCCGGTATTTGTAAGCTGAATAAGGTGCTGGACTTCGGTCGTGCCGACTGGGATCCAATGATTGATGTGAATCTGACCGCCGCATTCGAGTTAAGCTATGAAGCAGCAAAAATTATGATCCCGCAGAAAAGCGGTAAAATCATTAATATCTGTTCATTGTTCTCTTACTTAGGTGGCCAATGGTCACCCGCATATTCTGCAACTAAACACGCCCTTGCCGGATTCACCAAAGCCTATTGCGATGAATTAGGCCAATATAATATTCAGGTGAATGGTATTGCTCCTGGATATTACGCTACCGATATCACCCTGGCGACCCGTAGTAATCCAGAGACTAACCAGCGCGTTCTTGATCATATTCCAGCAAACCGTTGGGGCGATACTCAGGATTTAATGGGCGCAGCCGTGTTCCTCGCAAGCCCGGCTTCAAATTATGTTAACGGGCATTTATTAGTGGTCGATGGCGGTTATTTAGTGCGCTAATCCATAACGGTGGTTTCTGCTTTCTTTTATTAATGACCATTCCATTTTTATTATCAGGAAGGAATTACTATGTCTTTATCTCGTGCAGCGATTGTCGACCAGCTAAAGGAAATTGTTGGTGCAGATCGCGTAATTACCGATGAAACGGTATTAAAGAAAAACAGTATTGACCGTTTTCGCAAATTTCCGGATATTCATGGTATTTATACTTTGCCTATTCCGGCAGCAGTCGTAAAACTTGGCTCTACAGAGCAAGTATCCCGTGTGCTGAATTTTATGAATGCGCACAAGATTAACGGTGTGCCGCGTACCGGCGCTTCCGCGACCGAAGGCGGGCTGGAAACCGTTGTGGAAAACTCGGTAGTGCTTGACGGCTCTGCAATGAATCAAATCATTAATATTGATATTGAGAATATGCAGGCCACGGCGCAATGCGGTGTTCCGTTGGAAGTGCTGGAAAACGCGTTGCGTGAAAAAGGCTACACCACGGGGCATTCTCCGCAGTCAAAACCGCTGGCGCAGATGGGCGGCCTGGTGGCAACCCGCAGTATCGGGCAATTCTCCACACTCTACGGCGCAATTGAGGATATGGTCGTTGGCCTGGAAGCGGTACTGGCAGATGGCACCGTAACACGCATTAAAAACGTGCCGCGTCGCGCGGCTGGCCCCGACATTCGTCACATCATCATCGGCAATGAAGGCGCACTGTGCTATATCACTGAAGTAACAGTGAAAATCTTTAAATTCACCCCGGAAAACAACCTCTTCTACGGCTATATCCTGGAAGACATGAAAACCGGCTTCAACATCCTGCGTGAAATCATGGTGGAAGGGTATCGTCCGTCGATTGCCCGTTTGTATGACGCTGAAGATGGCACACAACACTTCACCCATTTTGCCGATGGTAAATGCGTGCTGATCTTTATGGCTGAAGGCAATCCGCGCATCGCACAGGCCACGGGCGAAGGGATTGCAGAAATCGTTGCCCGCTACCCGCAATGCCAGCGCGTGGACAGCAAACTTATCGAAACCTGGTTTAATCATCTGAACTGGGGACCAGATAAAGTGGCTGCCGAACGTGTGCAGATCCTCAAAACCGGCAACATGGGCTTTACCACCGAAGTCTCCGGCTGCTGGAGCTGCATCCACGAAATCTACGAAAGCGTTATAAACCGTATTCGTACTGAATTCCCCCACGCCGACGACATCACTATGTTGGGCGGTCACTCCTCTCACAGCTACCAGAACGGCACCAACATGTATTTCGTCTACGACTACAACGTTGTTGACTGCAAGCCGGAAGAGGAAATCGACAAGTACCACAATCCGCTCAACAAAATTATCTGCGAAGAAACTATTCGCCTCGGCGGTTCGATGGTGCACCACCACGGCATTGGTAAACATCGCGTTCACTGGAGCAAGCTGGAACATGGTAGCGCATGGGCGTTGCTGGAAGGGCTGAAAAAACAGTTTGATCCTAACGGCATTATGAACACGGGTACTATCTATCCGATTGAAAAATAATGTGTCAGGCAGCGTTCCGTAATGACGGGGCGTTGCCTTTTCGGCTTCTCAACCGGGAAGCCGTTCTTATTACCGGACAATGAAGGGGTAAAGATGAACACTTCACCGGTGCGAATGGATGATTTACCGCTTAACCGTTTTCACTGTCGAATTGCTGCGCTCACTTTCGGCGCGCACCTGACAGACGGTTATGTTCTTGGCGTCATTGGTTACGCCATTATTCAGCTTACTCCAGCCATGCAACTGACGCCGTTTATGGCGGGAATGATAGGGGGCTCGGCGCTCCTTGGCCTGTTTATCGGCAGCCTGGTTCTGGGCTGGATCTCCGACCATATTGGTCGGCAAAAAATCTTCACTTTCAGCTTTATGCTGATTACGTTCGCCTCGTTTTTGCAATATTTCGCCACTACGCCAGAACAGCTGATTGGGCTGCGCATTTTGATCGGCATTGGTCTGGGAGGCGATTACTCAGTAGGTCACACCTTGCTGGCTGAATTTTCCCCGCGCCGCCATCGCGGTATTTTGCTGGGTGCATTCAGCGTGGTGTGGACCGTAGGCTATGTGCTGGCAAGTATTGCCGGACATCACTTTATTTCCGAAAACCCGGAGGCCTGGCGCTGGCTGCTGGCATCGGCAGCTCTGCCCGCATTGTTGATTACGTTATTACGCTGGGGAACGCCAGAATCGCCACGCTGGCTGCTACGCCAGGGACGTTTTGCAGAAGCTCACGCTATCGTGCATCGCTATTTTGGTCCCCATGTTTTATTGGGCGATGAAGTCGCAACGGCGACCCATAAACACATCAAAACTTTGTTCTCTTCGCGCTACTGGCGACGCACGGCGTTTAACAGCGTGTTCTTTGTCTGCCTGGTGATCCCGTGGTTTGTTATTTATACCTGGCTGCCGACCATCGCCCAGACTATTGGTCTGGATGATGCGCTGACTGCCAGCCTGATGCTTAATGCGTTGTTGATTGTTGGCGCGCTACTGGGATTAGTTCTGACGCACCTGCTGGCCCATCGCAAATTTTTGCTGGGAAGTTTTTTGCTACTGGCGGCAACGCTGATGGTGATGGCCTGTTTGCCTTCCGGTAGCTCGTTAACGCTGCTGCTTTTTGTTCTCTTCAGTACCACCATTTCGGCGGTCAGTAATCTGGTGGGCATTTTGCCTGCGGAGAGTTTTCCTACCGACATTCGCTCGTTAGGCGTCGGTTTTGCCACCGCCATGAGTCGGTTGGGGGCGGCGGTAAGTACTGGCCTGCTGCCGTGGGTGCTGGCGCAGTGGGGAATGCAAGTTACCTTATTGCTCCTGGCGGCAGTGTTGTTGGTTGGTTTTGTTGTGACCTGGCTATGGGCGCCAGAAACTAAAGCTCTCCCGCTGGTGGCGGCGGGAAATGTAGAGCAACGACAGGGAGGTGTGAATGAACATTCTGTTAGCGTTTAAAGCCGAACCGGATGCCGGGATGTTGGCGGAAAAAGAGTGGCAGGCGGCGGCTCAGGGTAATAGCGGACCGGATGTTTCGCTGCTGCGAAGTTTACTCGGTGCTGATGAACAGGCCGCTGCCGCGCTGCTGTTGGCGCAGAGAAAAAACGGCACGCCGATGTCTTTAACCGCGTTAAGCATAGGCGATGAACGGGCGTTGCACTGGCTGCGTTATCTTACGGCTCTTGGGGTTGAGGAAGCTGTATTGCTGGAGACGGCGGCAGATCTGCGTTTTGCGCCGGAATTTGTCGCCCGACATATTGCCGAATGGCAGCGCCAGAATCCGCTGGATCTGATCATTACCGGCTGCCAAAGCAGCGAAGGGCAGAACGGGCAAACGCCATTTTTGTTGGCGGAAATACTGGGCTGGCCCTGTTTCACCCAGGTGGAGCGTTTTACACTCGACGCGCTGTTTATCACTCTCGAACAGCGTACTGAAAACGGGCTGCGCTGTTGCCGTATCCGCTTGCCTGCGGTGATTGCTGTACGTCAGTGCGGTGAAGTGGCTTTGCCAGTACCGGGAATGCGACAGCGAATGGCGGCGGGGAAAGCGGAAATTATCCGCAAAACTGTTGCTGCCGAATCGCCAGCGATGCAGTGCCTGCAGCTGGAAAGGCCAGAGCAACGACGCGGTGCAACGCTTCTTGATGGGCAAACGGTAGCAGAAAAAGCGCAAAAACTGTGGCGGGATTATTTGTGCCAGAGGATGCAGCCATGAATATCGCAATAGTGACCATAAATCAGGATTATGCCGCAATAGCGAGCTGGCTGGCGGAGCAGGATTTCAGCGGTAGCACACTAATCCACTGGCAAATCGAGCCGCAGCCGATGGTCGCGGAACAGGTGCTGGATGCGCTGGTGGAACAGTGGCAGCGAACGCCTGCTGAAGTTGTCCTCTTTCCTCCGGGAACGTTTGGTGATGAACTGTCGACCCGGCTGGCCTGGCGTTTACATGGAGCCAGTGTCTGCCAGGCGGTTTCATTAGATATACCGACCGCAAGCGTGCGCAAATCCCACTGGGGAAATGCGCTAACGGCGACGCTGCAAACAGAAAAACGCCCGCTATGCATCTCCCTGACGCGCCAGGTTGGAGTGGCGAAAAACGTCACGTTGCCATCAGGTATGCAACAACTGAATATTGTTCCCGGAGCGCTTCCCGACTGGCTGGTGGGTATAGAAAACCTGAAAAATGTTACCCGTGACCCATTAGCTGAGGCCAGACGAGTACTGGTGGTGGGGCAGGGCGGCGAGGCAGATAGCCAGGAAATCGCTATGCTGGCTGAAAAGCTGGGAGCAGAAGTGGGCTACAGTCGGGCGCGAGTGATGAACGGTGGTTTTGATGCCGAAAAGGTCATTGGTATTTCCGGGCATCTGCTGGCGCCAGATGTTTGCATTGTGGCGGGCGCATCCGGTGCGGCAGCGTTAATGGCGGGAGTACGCAATAGCAAGTTTGTGGTGGCTATTAATCATGACGTCAGCGCGGCGGTATTTTCACAGGCAGATGTTGGTGTGGTGGATGACTGGAAAGCCGTGCTGGAGGCATTGGTGGCAAATATTCACTCAGATTGCCAATAACATACAGCCGGATGCGGCGTGGACGCTTTATCCGACCTACGGTTCTGGGCTCGGGACAGGTAGGCCTGATAAGACACGTTAGCGTCGCATCAGACGCTGAATGCCGGATGTTGCGTGCGGCCTATAAATAACACAAATTCAATTCGTTACGATTATCACGTCAAAGCAACTTTTTCGCTAACGTCCAGACCCCGGTATTCGTGGTGGAAAGCGCCACGACACCCGCGTTAATTGCATTACGCGCATCTTCTTCATCGCACACCAGCCCGCCTGCAATCAGCGGCTGGCGGATTTTCTCCGTCACCCAGCCCAGCACTTTGGGCATACAGCCTGGCAGGATCTCAATACAATCCGGATTCGATTGCGCAACTTGTTTATCAATGTTGTGAAACGAAATCGAATCGACAATAAACAAGCGATGAATACAGAAAAAACCTTCTGCTCTGGCAGCTTTCAACATTGAGGCTTTGGTACTGATTATACCGTCCGCTTCGGTCACCAGTTTCAGAAATTGAATCACCACTTCTTTGTTCGATGCGCCTTCCAGCAAATCGACATGGATAAAGGCATATTTCCCGGCATTTTTAATCTTTTTAACGATATGACTGATGGTGCAGATATTGCCGTACAACACGGAAATAAACCGACATTCAGAGTCGATTGCCAGTTGCAGGCTGGCATTGTCTTTAACGGCAGCAATCACCGGATTCTGACGGAGCAGGTGTAAGAGGGACATAAATTATCCTTGTTATTTATCCAAAGCGGTAGGTGATGCCGAATCCGGAAGGCGGATAGCGCCACTGTTGTAGTGTTTTTTCGTCGCACAGCAAACGGCAGGTTCCGCACTCAAGGCAACCGCGATAATCAACGCGCAAGTCCCCTTCCGGCGTGAGCGCAAAAAGCCCTGCCGGACAGGCGTTAATCAACCGTTGTGCCGTCGGGCGCTCAACGTATTTAGCGGGAACAATATGCGGCGCATCAGCAGCGCGCCAGAAATTACGGGCTACAGACATCGGATACTCCTGATAACATCGCCCGCCAGATGCCACAGGCCATGACGACGTAAATGGCGCCAGAGTAACTGGCGCAGCGGCGGGACAGGTTTATCCCCCTGATTCCATAAATCACGGGAAATATCCTGCATTAACGCAGGCCACATCCGATACCAGCCTGGGCGTTGCAAAAGCGCCGGAACATGCTGATAACGCTGTAGAACATCCCACAGGAGACTGCGTTCTACGTTGTGATGATAAAGCGGAAACAGATTTTGCGGTTCGCGTTGCTGACAGGCGCTTATCAGGGTTTGTGCCGCCGCTTGTGCGCCAGTCAACGCCATATCCATACCGCGCACGGAAATTCCGGTATTGACGCAACTACGCAACGCATCCCCCACCAGCAGCCAGCCGTAACCAGCATATTGTACCGGCATACTGTGCAGACCACCTTCCGGCACCAGATGCGCGCCATACTCCAGCGATTGCGTGTTTTTGATAAGCGGGCGCACTGCCGGATGTGTTTTAAAACGAGCCAACAGCTCGCTTGCCGGAACACGGCTTTGTGCAAGGGAAGAGAGCGGGCAAACAATCCCAACTGATAGCGTTTGTTGATTGGTATAAAAAAATGCGCCACCGGGCAGGTCATCACAGATTTCGCCGCTGAACAGCATTGCCGCACCTTCGTTGCTTTCCAGATGAAAACGCTCTTCGATAACGGACCTCTCCAGTGCCAGCACTTCTTTGATACCCAACGCCATAGATTCGCCAGCAGGGCGGGTAACTAATCCGTGTCGTTCCGCCAGGAGGCTATTGGCACCTTCTGCCAGGACGACATAACGGGCGCGGAGAATATCATCGCCACAGATAACGCCACACACTCTGCCGTTTTCTTCATACAGCGCATCTACCGTCGCACCAGGGATACACTCGACACCTTCTTTTTCGGCTTCTGCAACCAGCCACGGATCGAACCGCGCGCGTAACACGCTCCATGATTCGCCGCTGGGCAGTAAGCTGGAAAATGTCGTTGCGCCATCCGGCGTTAACAGGGAAAGGCTTTCGTGAGTGATGCGACGCTCAAGGGGCGCGGTCAGATGAAATTGGGGGAGGAGTTCCGCGAGTGCATGGGTATATAGCCGTCCGCCGGAAAGATTTTTACTGCCGGGAATTTCAGCGCGTTCCAGTAACAGAACAGACAAACCCGCTCGCGCGCAGCGTAATGCACAAGCGGTGCCCGCAATGCCGGCACCGATAATAATAATGTCGCAGTCATCTTCCATGGTGTGCTCCAGTTATCCTGAGCGCAACACCCTAACATGGCGTTACTTAAGGGAAATTGACCGCCGACACACTCTTATCATTCGCCGCGATAGATACAGCCCGCAGTGCAGGTTTCTTTCACCATCACCGCACTTAATAGCGGCACAACAGGTTTAACTTGATCCCAAATCCATTTTGCTAAAACTTCGCTGGTCGGGTTTTCCAGACCGGGTATATCATTGAGATAATAGTGGTCCAGGCGATCGTAGGTCGGTTTAAACGCCGCTTTCAGTTCAGCGAAATCGATAATCCAGCCCGTATGTGGATCGACTTCCCCTGTAATTTCCAGGCGCACCATAAAAGAATGCCCGTGTAAGCGCCCGCACTTATGTCCTTGTGGGACGTGCGGCAGACGGTGAGCGGCTTCGAAGGTGAAATCTTTAAATAACGTGGTGGACATCATAATTTCTCTACAGGACGATAAAACCGCCGTAGAGTACCGGAAAGCCTGTTTTTTCGCATTACTAAAAACAGGTTTGTTGCGCAAAATGACCGATTTAACTTAATTGCGGTCGATATTTATCTATTTTTCATTGAGTTAATAAATCTATTTTGTTGTTAAAGACTATTGCTAAAACAGGTTAGTCGATTTGGTTATTAGTTATCGCTATCCCGTCTTTAATCCACCCCCTTCGCGCCGTTAACCTTACCTTCTCTTCTGTTTTATGGGCGCTGACAGGGCCGATAAACAGCTTTGCTTACTGGAACATAACGACGCATGACGACACAGGTCCCACCTTCCGCTTTGCTTCCGCTGAACCCGGAGCAACTGGCACGCCTCCAGGCGGCCACTACCGATTTAACACCCACCCAGCTTGCCTGGGTATCTGGTTATTTCTGGGGAGTACTCAACCAGCAACCTGCTGCGCTTGCGGCGACGCCAGCTCCTGGTGCAGAAATGCCGGGTATAACTATTATCTCTGCTTCGCAAACTGGCAATGCGCGTCGGGTCGCCGAAGCATTACGCGATGACTTATTAGCGGTAAAACTGAACGTTAAGCTGGTGAACGCGGGCGACTATAAATTCAAACAAATCGCCAGTGAAAAACTGCTTATCGTGGTGACTTCAACACAAGGGGAAGGGGAACCGCCGGAAGAAGCCGTCGCGCTGCATAAGTTCCTGTTCTCCAAAAAAGCGCCGAAGCTGGAAAACACCGCGTTTGCCGTGTTTAGCCTCGGTGATAGCTCTTATGAATTTTTCTGCCAGTCCGGGAAAGATTTCGACAGCAAGCTGGCGGATCTTGGCGGTGAACGCCTGCTCGACCGTGTCGATGCGGATGTGGAATATCAGGCTGCCGCCAGCGAATGGCGCGCTCGCGTGGTTGATGTACTGAAATCTCGCACGCCTGTCGCAGCACCTTCCCAACCCGTCGCTACTGGCGCGGTAAATGAAATTCACACCAGCCCGTATAGCAAAGAGGCGCCGCTGGTGGCGAACCTTTCGGTTAACCAGAAAATTACTGGACGTAACTCTGAAAAAGACGTTCGCCATATCGAAATTGACTTAGGCGACTCTGGCCTGCGCTATCAGCCGGGCGATGCGCTGGGGGTGTGGTATCAGAACGATCCCGCACTGGTTAAAGAACTTGTTGAACTGCTGTGGCTGAAAGGCGATGAACCCGTCACCGTTGATGGCAAAACGCTGACTCTGAGCGAAGCGCTACAGTGGCACTACGAACTGACGGTTAACACCGCCAACATCGTTGAGAACTACGCCACGCTTACCCGCAGTGAAACGCTGCTGCCGCTGGTGGGCGATAAAGCGAAGTTACAGCATTACGCCGCGACCACGCCGATTGTCGACATGGTGCGTTTCTCTCCGGCACAGCTTGACGCTGAAGACTTGATTAACTTGCTGCGCCCGCTGACGCCTCGTCTTTACTCCATCGCCTCATCGCAGGCGGAAGTCGAGAGCGAAGTGCACGTCACCGTCGGCGTGGTGCGTTATGACGTGGAAGGCCGCGCCCGTGCTGGTGGTGCCTCCAGCTTCCTCGCCGATCGCGTGGAAGAAGAGGGCGAAGTCCGCGTCTTTATCGAACATAACGACAACTTCCGCTTACCCGCTAACCCGGAAACGCCGGTGATTATGATTGGCCCCGGTACGGGTATCGCACCGTTCCGCGCCTTTATGCAGCAACGTGCAGCTGACGAAGCGCCGGGTAAAAACTGGCTGTTCTTCGGCAACCCACACTTTACGGAAGATTTCCTCTACCAGGTGGAATGGCAGCGTTATGTGAAAGAGGGCGTGCTGACGCGTATCGATCTCGCCTGGTCGCGCGATCAAAAAGAAAAAGTTTACGTACAAGACAAACTGCGCGAACAGGGCGCAGAACTGTGGCGCTGGATCAACGACGGTGCCCACATTTATGTCTGCGGCGACGCTAATCGCATGGCGAAAGACGTTGAACAGGCACTTCTGGAAGTGATTGCCGAATTTGGTGGCATGGACACCGAAGCGGCGGATGAATTTTTAAGTGAGCTGCGCGTAGAGCGCCGTTATCAGCGAGATGTCTACTAATGAGCGAAAAATATCCAGGGCCTTTAGTGGTCGAAGGTAAACTGGCAGATGCCGAGCGCATGAAACTTGAAAGCAACTATCTGCGCGGCACCATTGCAGAAGATTTAAACGACGGCCTGACAGGCGGCTTTAAAGGCGACAACTTCTTGCTGATCCGTTTCCACGGCATGTATCAGCAAGATGACCGCGACATTCGTGCTGAACGTGCTGAACAGAAGCTGGAACCACGTCATGCCATGATGCTCCGCTGCCGCTTGCCGGGTGGTGTTATCACCACCAAACAGTGGCAGGCGATTGATAAATTTGCTGAAGACAACACGATTTACGGCAGCATTCGTCTGACCAACCGCCAGACGTTCCAGTTCCACGGTATTCTGAAAAAGAACGTCAAACCGGCACACCAGATGCTGCACTCGATCGGTCTGGATGCATTAGCCACCGCCAACGACATGAACCGTAACGTGCTGTGCACCTCAAACCCGTTCGAGTCGCAGCTGCACGCGGAAGCCTACGAATGGGCGAAGAAAATCTCTGAGCATCTGCTGCCGCGTACTCGCGCTTACGCGGAGATCTGGCTCGATCAGGAAAAAGTTGCTACCACCGATGAAGAACCGATCCTCGGTCAGACCTACCTGCCGCGTAAGTTCAAAACCACGGTAGTTATTCCGCCGCAGAACGATATCGATCTGCACGCCAACGACATGAACTTCGTGGCGATAGCCGAAAACGGTAAGCTGGTAGGCTTCAACCTGCTGGTTGGCGGCGGCCTTTCGATGGAACACGGCAACAAAAAAACCTACGCCCGTACAGCAAGCGAGTTTGGTTATCTGCCACTGGAACATACGCTGGCCGTGGCGGAAGCGGTCGTTACCACCCAGCGCGACTGGGGTAACCGTACCGACCGTAAAAATGCCAAAACCAAATATACCCTGGAGCGCGTGGGCGTTGAGACGTTTAAAGCGGAAGTGGAACGTCGTGCAGGGATCAAGTTTGAGCCGATCCGCCCGTATGAATTTACCGGACGTGGCGATCGTATCGGCTGGGTAAAAGGGATCGACGACAAATGGCACCTGACGCTGTTCATCGAAAATGGTCGTATTCTCGATTATCCGGGGCGTCCGCTGAAAACCGGCCTGCTGGAGATCGCGAAGATCCACAAAGGCGATTTCCGCATTACGGCTAACCAGAATCTGATCATCGCCGGTGTACCGGAAAGCCAGAAAGCGAAGATCGAGAAAATCGCGCTGGTGAGCGGCCTGATGAATGTCGTCACTCCGCAGCGTGAAAACTCAATGGCCTGCGTGTCGTTCCCAACGTGTCCGCTGGCGATGGCGGAAGCTGAACGTTTCTTGCCGTCGTTTATCGACAACATCGATAATTTAATGGCGAAACATGGCGTCAGCGATGAGCATATCGTAATGCGAGTGACGGGCTGCCCAAATGGCTGTGGTCGCGCGATGCTGGCGGAAGTTGGCCTGGTGGGTAAAGCGCCGGGTCGCTACAACCTGCATCTTGGCGGCAACCGCATGGGAACACGTATCCCACGAATGTATAAAGAAAACATCACCGAGCCGGAAATCCTGGCGTCGCTTGATGAACTGATTGGGCGCTGGGCGAAAGAGCGCGAAGCGGGTGAGGGCTTCGGCGACTTTACGGTGCGTGCGGGCATCATTCGCCCGGTGCTCGATCCGGCGCGCGATTTGTGGGATTAACATGAATTGCCACTTCTGCTTGGTTTTGTAGGCCTGATAAGACGCGCCTGCGTCGCATCAGGCATCGTGGCGCCTTTGCCGGATGCGGCGTAAACGCCTTATCCGACCTACGGAACCGTAACACGCATCAGGCAAGGCAAACAGTGAGGAACCTATGTCCAGACTCGATCTAAACGCCCTGAATGAGCTGCCAAAGGTAGACTGCATTCTGGCACTGGCAGAAACTAATGCCCAACTGGAAAAACTGGACGCCGAAGGCCGCGTCGCCTGGGCGCTGGATAATCTGCCCGGTGAATATGTGCTTTCTTCCAGCTTCGGCATTCAGGCAGCGGTGAGCCTGCATCTGGTGAATCAGATTCGCCCGGATATTCCGGTGATCCTCACCGATACGGGTTACTTGTTCCCGGAAACTTACCGTTTTATTGATGAGTTAACGGACAAACTCAAGCTCAACCTGAAAGTGTACCGCGCCACCGAAAGCGCCGCCTGGCAGGAAGCGCGCTACGGCAAACTGTGGGAGCAGGGCGTTGAAGGCATTGAAAAATACAATGACATCAACAAAGTTGAACCGATGAACCGAGCGCTGAAAGAACTGAATGCGCAAACCTGGTTTGCTGGCCTGCGCCGCGAACAATCCGGCAGCCGTGCCAATTTACCGGTACTGGCTATCCAGCGTGGTGTATTTAAAGTGCTGCCTATTATCGACTGGGATAACCGCACTATTTATCAGTACCTGCAAAAACATGGCCTGAAATATCATCCTTTATGGGATGAAGGATATTTATCGGTGGGAGATACCCATACAACCCGTAAATGGGAACCCGGCATGGCAGAAGAAGAAACGCGTTTCTTTGGTTTAAAAAGGGAATGTGGGCTGCACGAAGGCTAAAACTTCGCTCCGCTTAATAAACGCCTCTGTCTGAAAAGATGGGGGCGTTTTTATTTTGCGAGGAGCGTTCCTGCTTTTAAACGTGAATGTAGCAAGGGGAATCTACAGGCATAGAATGGCGTCGGGTGCTTGAGGCTGTCTGGCGTTAAGCATTCGCGAGGTTCCAGATGGACAAAAGCCCCAGGCGATATTTCTATCAACCTGAGGCCTGCGTTCGAACGTAGCAATTCGGATGTTAGTCTCTTCTTTGCAGGGAGGCAAGACATGCTGACAAAATATGCCCTTGTGGCAATCATCGTACTGTGTTGTACAGTGCTGGGATTCACGCTCATGGTAGGCGACTCATTGTGTGAGTTGAGTATCAGAGAACGTGGTATGGAGTTTAAGGCAGTTCTCGCTTACGAATCGAAGAAGTAGCCACCACGCGGGGGTAAAACCCCGCGTATTGAATTGTTATAGTTTGGCCTTCTGCACCCGTTTTTTATACTCTTTTTCAGGTGGCATTGATTTCCTGCAGGCTCGGGAGTGATCATTTCAAACCCATCAGGACGCCTTCGCCAGCTCCTTCACCAGCGGTAGCATTATCCGCATAACATCACGGCAGCGGCGTTCTATTCTTCCAGGAAGTGCCTTATCAATATGCTGTTGATTATCCAGTCTTACATCATGCCAGCTAGTTCCCGCAGGGAATGCGGCTGTTTTTGCGCGTTGCTGATAACCGTCTTTATTTCCCAGATTCCAGTTTGTCGCTTCCACCGAAAGTACAGCAATGCCCGCTTTGTCGAAAATTTCTGCGTCATTACAACATCCGGTGCCTTTCGGATAGTTTTTATTCAAACCTGGATTTGTGGTGGCGGCAATTCCATGACTGCGGGCAATTGCCAGCGCCCGGTCGCGCGTTAATTTCCTTACTGCTTCAGGTGTTTTTACGCCACTGTTGAAATACAGCTTATCGCCAACAATCAGATTATCGAGATTAATCACCAATAAAGTATTTTTCTTTTCGGTATCACTCATGCGTTTGAGTAAATTCTCAGCGCCTAATTTCCCTTCCTCTTCGCCACTGGTTGCTACAAAACGAATGCCATATTCGGTTGGCGTATTTTTCAGGCGTTCAGCCAGCTCCAGCATGACACCTAAACCTGCGGCATTATCATCCATTCCTTGTAACGTCAGCCCGCCGAGATTGGCATCTGCATCTGCGTCGCTCTGCGGGGCATAGGTATCCAGATGCGCCATAATAATGATCTGCTGCGGCGCTTTGCCTTCATGAGCGGCAATCACCGTACTTCCCGTCACGTTGTGCCAGTTTTTGCGGTTATCGCGGGCGGTATAAATATATCGGCTATTAAATGTCCGAATATCACTGCGGTAACCCATTTGCTGAAACTGTTGCCGAATATAATCGGCTGATAACATTTCTGCGGGTGTACCGGTCATTCGTCCCGGAAAGAAAGTGGCAATATGTCGCGCCTGTGTATTGGCAAAATCGCCAGGTTTAGGTGACGAGGCGTGTACGGGGAGAATAAAGCATACGCCGAGCGCCAGGGCAGCGGTACGGTGGCGCAATGCGGAAAACATAGTGAGTCCTTAAATACCATGCAAATTTTTTACCGCCATAGTATGAAACTGCTGCTGCGCTAAAACAATTTCAAATCTTCCTAAACGCCCGAAATCCGGTAGCTTAAGCACTTTTTGATATTTGCTTTGCCAAAGCGTTATTCCGTTAAGGAACTACTCATTCCAATTGGTAATTTCATTCGTTCTCCTGCGCTCCCTATAGTCGAAACATCTGATGGCAAGAAAATAGCGGTATTGCAAAGGAACGGTTATGGATCAAAAACGACTTACCCACCTGCGACAGCTGGAGGCGGAAAGCATCCACATCATTCGCGAGGTGGCGGCAGAATTCTCAAATCCGGTGATGCTCTACTCCATCGGCAAAGATTCCAGCGTCATGCTGCATCTGGCGCGCAAGGCGTTTTATCCTGGTACGCTGCCGTTCCCACTGCTGCATGTCGATACCGGCTGGAAATTCCGCGAGATGTATGAGTTCCGCGATCGTACGGCGAAAGCTTACGGCTGCGAGCTGTTGGTACATAAAAATCCAGAAGGCGTAGCGATGGGGATTAACCCGTTCGTGCACGGCAGCGCCAAACATACCGACATTATGAAAACCGAAGGTCTGAAACAGGCGCTGAATAAATACGGCTTTGATGCCGCCTTCGGTGGTGCACGTCGCGATGAAGAGAAGTCCCGCGCCAAAGAACGAATCTACTCTTTCCGTGACCGCTTTCATCGCTGGGATCCGAAAAACCAGCGTCCGGAGTTGTGGCACAACTATAACGGGCAGATCAACAAAGGCGAAAGCATCCGCGTTTTCCCGCTCTCTAACTGGACCGAGCAGGATATCTGGCAATACATCTGGCTGGAAAATATTGACATTGTTCCGCTGTATCTCGCCGCTGAACGTCCGGTCCTGGAACGCGACGGTATGTTGATGATGATTGATGACAACCGTATCGACCTGCAACCGGGCGAAGTGATTAAAAAACGGATGGTGCGCTTTCGCACGCTGGGCTGCTGGCCGCTGACCGGTGCGGTGGAATCAAACGCACAAACACTGCCGGAAATCATCGAAGAGATGCTGGTTTCCACCACCAGTGAACGTCAGGGCCGCGTGATTGACCGCGACCAGGCGGGGTCCATGGAGCTGAAAAAACGTCAGGGGTATTTTTAAGATGAACACCGCACTTGCACAACAAATCGCCAATGAAGGCGGCGTCGAAGCCTGGATGATTGCCCAACAACATAAAAGCCTGCTGCGTTTTCTGACCTGCGGCAGCGTCGATGACGGCAAAAGCACCCTGATTGGTCGCCTGCTGCACGATACTCGCCAAATCTACGAAGATCAGCTCTCATCGCTGCATAACGACAGCAAACGACACGGTACCCAGGGCGAAAAACTGGATTTGGCGTTGCTGGTGGATGGCCTGCAAGCTGAACGCGAACAGGGCATCACTATCGATGTGGCTTACCGTTATTTCTCCACCGAGAAGCGTAAATTTATTATCGCCGACACTCCTGGGCACGAGCAGTACACCCGCAATATGGCGACCGGCGCGTCAACGTGTGAGCTGGCGATCTTATTGATCGACGCCCGTAAAGGCGTGCTCGATCAAACCCGTCGTCACAGTTTTATCTCTACGCTGCTGGGGATTAAACATCTGGTTGTGGCGATCAATAAAATGGATCTGGTGGATTACAGTGAAGAGACATTCACCCGCATTCGTGAAGACTACCTGACTTTTGCCGAACAATTACCGGGCAATCTGGATATTCGTTTTGTACCGCTCTCTGCCCTGGAAGGCGACAATGTGGCTTCGCAAAGCGAAAGTATGCCGTGGTACAGCGGCCCAACATTACTTGAAGTGCTGGAAACCGTTGAGATCCAGCGAGTGGTTGATGCCCAGCCGATGCGCTTCCCGGTTCAATACGTTAACCGCCCGAATCTCGATTTTCGTGGCTACGCCGGAACGCTGGCTTCCGGTCGCGTGCAAGTCGGGCAACGTGTCAAAGTACTGCCCTCTGGCGTGGAGTCAAACATCGCGCGGATCGTTACTTTTGATGGCGATCGCGAAGAAGCTTTTGCCGGAGAAGCGATCACACTGGTGCTGACGGATGAGATCGACATCAGCCGTGGCGATCTGCTGCTGACAGCAGATGAAGCGCTGCCGGCGGTGCAGAGTGCGTCAGTTGATGTGGTATGGATGGCGGAACAACCGCTTTCCCAGGGCCAGAGTTACGACATCAAAATCGCCGGTAAGAAGACGCGCGCTCGTGTTGATGGGATTCGCTATCAGGTTGATATTAATAACCTTACCCAGCGTGAAGTTGAAAACCTGCCGCTGAATGGGATCGGCCTGGTGGATCTCACCTTTGACGAGCCGCTGGTGTTAGATCGTTATCAACAAAATCCGGTGACGGGTGGGCTGATTTTTATCGATCGTCTGAGCAACGTGACTGTTGGTGCAGGTATGGTGCGTGAGCCAACAAACGATGCCGTCGTTGCGCCATCGGAATTTAGTGCGTTCGAGCTTGAACTGAATGCGTTAGTACGCCGTCACTTCCCGCACTGGGGCGCGCGCGATTTACTGGGAGGTAAATGATGGCGCTGCATGACGAAAACGTCGTCTGGCATAGCCACCCAGTAACTGTGCAACAGCGCGAACAACACCACGGACATCGTGGTGTTGTGCTGTGGTTTACTGGGCTCTCCGGTTCCGGTAAATCAACCGTCGCGGGCGCGCTGGAAGAAGCACTGCATAAACTCGGCGTCAGTACGTATTTGCTGGATGGTGACAACGTTCGCCACGGGTTATGTAGCGATCTCGGTTTTAGCGATGCCGATCGCAAAGAAAATATCCGTCGGGTTGGTGAAGTGGCGAATTTAATGGTTGAAGCCGGACTAGTGGTGCTGACCGCGTTTATCTCGCCACATCGCGCTGAACGCCAGACGGTTCGCGAACGCGTAGGAGAAGGGCGATTTATCGAAGTGTTTGTCGATACGCCGCTGACGATTTGCGAGGCTCGCGATCCAAAAGGCTTATATAAGAAAGCGCGCGCTGGTGAACTGCGCAACTTTACCGGAATAGATGCAATTTACGAAGCGCCTGAATCGGCAGAAATTCATCTCAATGGTGAACAATTAGTAACAAATTTGGTTCAGCAATTATTAGATCTACTGAGACAGAACGATATTATCAGATCCTGAGACACCACCGGGTTTTCATGCCCGGTTCGTCAAAGTGACAGGATCCGATATGCGTAATAGCCATAACATTACACTAACAAATAGTGATAGCCTTACTGAGGACGAAGAAACCACATGGTCGCTACCTGGGGCCGTGGTCGGTTTTGTGTCCTGGCTGTGTGCACTGGCGATTCCGATGTTGATTTATGGCTCTAACACGCTGTTTTTCTTTATCTACACCTGGCCTTTCTTTCTGGCGCTGATGCCTGTTGCGGTGGTGGTAGGTATTGCGCTGCATTCCTTGATGGACGGAAAATTACGCTACAGTATTGTTTTCACTTTTATCACCGTTGGCATTATGTTTGGTGCACTGTTTATGTGGTTGTTGGGCTAATCTGTTCTTTCCTGTTCATTCTGTCCATAATTCAAACCGTAACCAACAATGAGATTATGTTCTGCGCGCCCTGGGTATACGTAACAATGGACAAATGTGGTACATTTGCCCGCGTTGTCGCGGTATCCCCAACAGAGGATGTAGAGTCGTCTTCGGATGCATGGGATGAGGATGCCGTTTTTCAGGGGGCAGGATGGGTAAACTAACGCTGCTGTTGCTGGCTATTCTGGTCTGGCTACAGTATTCGCTGTGGTTCGGTAAGAACGGTATACATGACTATACCCGCGTCAATGATGATGTGGCGGCACAGCAAGCTACAAACGCGAAACTTAAAGCGCGAAACGATCAGCTTTTTGCCGAAATTGACGATCTCAATGGCGGCCAGGAGGCGCTCGAAGAGCGTGCGCGTAATGAACTCAGCATGACCAGGCCGGGCGAAACTTTTTATCGTCTGGTGCCTGACGCGTCGAAGCGCGCACAGTCTGCGGGGCAAAACAATCGATAAATCAGCCCGGGAATTAACATGGCAACCACTCATTTGGATGTTTGCGCCGTGGTTCCGGCGGCCGGATTTGGCCGCCGAATGCAAACGGAATGTCCTAAGCAATATCTCTTAATCGGTAATCAAACCATTCTTGAACACTCGGTGCATGCGCTGCTGGCGCATCCCCGGGTGTCGCGTGTCGTCATTGCAATAAGCCCTGGCGATAGCCGCTTTGCACAACTTCCTCTGGCGAATCATCCGCAAATCACCGTTGTTGATGGTGGTGAAGAGCGTGCTAATTCCGTGCTGGCAGGTCTGAAAGCCGCTGGTGATGCACAGTGGGTGCTGGTGCATGACGCCGCTCGCCCTTGTCTGCATCAGGATGACCTCGCGCGCCTGTTGGCGTTGAGCGAAACCAGCCGCACGGGAGGGATTCTCGCCGCGCCGGTGCGCGATACGATGAAACGCGCGGAGCCTGGCAAAAACGCCATTGCTCATACCGTTGATCGCAACGGCTTATGGCACGCGCTGACGCCGCAATTTTTCCCTCGTGAGCTGTTACATGACTGCCTGACGCGCGCTTTAAATGAAGGCGCTACCATTACTGACGAAGCCTCGGCGCTGGAATACTGCGGTTTTCATCCACAGCTTGTCGAAGGCCGAGCGGATAACATTAAAGTCACGCGCCCGGAAGATTTGGCGCTTGCCGAATTTTACCTCACCCGAACCATCCATCAGGAGAATACATAATGCGAATTGGACACGGTTTTGATGTTCACGCCTTTGGCGGCGAAGGCCCAATTATCATTGGTGGCGTGCGCATCCCTTATGAAAAAGGGCTGCTGGCACATTCTGATGGCGACGTGGCGCTGCACGCGCTGACTGATGCATTACTTGGTGCAGCGGCGTTGGGGGATATCGGCAAGCTGTTCCCGGATACCGATCCGGCATTTAAAGGTGCGGACAGTCGCGAGCTGCTACGCGAAGCCTGGCGACGCATTCAGGCGAAGGGCTATACCCTCGGCAACGTCGATGTCACTATCATCGCTCAGGCACCGAAGATGCTGCCGCATATTCCACAAATGCGCGTGTTTATTGCCGAAGATCTCGGCTGCCATATGGATGATGTTAACGTGAAAGCCACTACTACGGAAAAACTCGGATTTACCGGACGTGGGGAAGGGATTGCCTGTGAAGCGGTGGCGCTACTCATTAAGGCAACAAAATGATTGAATTTGATAATCTCACTTACCTCCACGGCAAACCGCAAGGAACCGGGCTGCTGAAAGCCAACCCGGAAGACTTTGTGGTGGTGGAAGATTTAGGCTTTGAGCCTGATGGTGAAGGTGAGCATATCCTGGTGCGCATTCTTAAAAACGGCTGCAATACCCGTTTTGTGGCCGACGCATTGGCGAAATTCCTGAAAATTCATGCTCGCGAAGTCAGTTTCGCCGGGCAGAAAGACAAACATGCCGTTACGGAACAGTGGTTATGCGCTCGCGTACCGGGCAAAGAGATGCCTGATCTAAGCGCGTTTCAGCTGGAAGGCTGCCAGGTGCTGGAGTATGCGCGCCACAAGCGTAAACTGCGTTTAGGGGCGCTGAAAGGCAACGCCTTTACCCTGGTGCTGCGAGAAGTGAGCAATCGTGATGACGTTGAACAGCGACTGATCGATATTTGCGTGAAAGGTGTACCGAATTACTTTGGCGCGCAACGTTTTGGTATTGGCGGTAGTAACTTGCAGGGCGCGTTGCGCTGGGCGCAAACCAATACTCCGGTGCGCGATCGCAATAAGCGTAGTTTTTGGTTGTCGGCAGCTCGTAGTGCGTTATTTAATCAGATTGTTGCTGAACGACTCAAAAAAGCAGAAGTTAATCAGGTTGTTGACGGTGATGCGCTACAATTAGCCGGGCGCGGCAGTTGGTTTGTTGCTACTCACGAAGAACTGGCAGAATTACAGCGTCGCGTGAACGATAAAGAGCTGATGATTACTGCTGCTATGCCGGGTAGCGGCGAATGGGGAACCCAGCGTGAGGCGCTGGCATTCGAACAAGCGGCGGTAGCCGACGAAACTGAATTGCAAGCCCTACTGGTGCGCGAAAAAGTAGAAGCCGCGCGCAGAGCGATGCTGTTATATCCGCAACAATTAAGCTGGAACTGGTGGGATGACGTCACCGTAGAAATCCGTTTCTGGCTTCCGGCAGGAAGCTTTGCGACCAGCGTTGTCAGGGAACTTATCAACACAACAGGTGATTATGCGCATATTGCTGAGTAATGATGACGGGGTACATGCGCCCGGTATACAAACGCTGGCGAAAGCTCTGCGTGAGTTTGCTGACGTTCAGGTGGTCGCCCCCGATCGTAATCGCAGCGGTGCTTCAAACTCCCTGACGCTGGAATCCTCCCTGCGCACGTTTACCTTTGAAAATGGTGATATCGCCGTGCAAATGGGAACCCCGACCGACTGCGTCTATCTTGGCGTGAATGCTCTGATGCGTCCGCGCCCGGATATTGTGGTTTCGGGTATTAACGCCGGGCCGAATCTGGGTGATGATGTTATTTATTCCGGTACGGTGGCCGCCGCGATGGAAGGCCGTCATTTAGGTTTTCCGGCGCTTGCCGTTTCACTTGACGGGCATAAACATTACGACACTGCTGCAGCAGTCACCTGTTCCATTTTGCGCGCACTGTGTAAAGAGCCGCTGCGTACCGGACGTATTCTCAATATCAACGTACCTGATTTACCACTGGATCAGATTAAAGGTATCCGCGTGACTCGCTGCGGTACACGACATCCGGCAGATCAGGTTATCCCGCAGCAGGATCCGCGCGGTAATACGCTGTACTGGATTGGCCCGCCGGGCGGTAAGTGTGATGCCGGTCCGGGGACCGATTTTGCTGCGGTAGATGAAGGCTACGTCTCCATCACGCCGCTGCATGTAGATTTAACCGCGCACAACGCGCAAGATGTGGTTTCAGACTGGTTAAACAGCGTGGGAGTTGGCACGCAATGGTAAGCAGACGCGTACAAGCACTTCTGGATCAATTACGTGCGCAAGGTATTCAGGATGAGCAGGTGCTTAATGCACTTGCTGCCGTGCCGCGTGAAAAATTCATCGATGAAGCGTTTGAACAAAAAGCCTGGGACAATATCGCGTTGCCGATAGGTCAGGGGCAGACAATTTCGCAGCCGTATATGGTGGCGCGAATGACCGAATTACTCGAACTGACGCCGCAGTCGCGAGTGCTGGAAATCGGCACTGGTTCGGGATATCAAACGGCAATTCTGGCACATCTTGTCCAGCATGTATGCTCGGTTGAACGGATTAAAGGATTGCAGTGGCAGGCGCGCAGACGTCTGAAAAATCTTGATTTACACAATGTTTCAACCCGTCACGGAGATGGATGGCAAGGTTGGCAAGCACGTGCGCCGTTTGACGCTATCATTGTAACGGCTGCACCGCCCGAAATTCCGACAGCGTTAATGACGCAACTGGACGAAGGCGGCATTCTCGTCTTACCTGTAGGGGAAGAGCACCAGTATTTAAAGCGGGTGCGTCGTCGGGGAGGCGAATTTATTATCGACACTGTGGAGGCGGTGCGCTTTGTTCCCTTAGTAAAGGGGGAGCTGGCTTAAAGCGTGAGGAAAATACCTGGAATTTTCCTGGTTATTTTGCAGCAGGTCAGCGTATCGTGAACATCTTTTCCAGTGTTCAGTAGGGTGCCTTGCACGGTAATTATGTCACTGGTTATTAATCAATTTTTTCCTGGGGGATAAATGAGCGCGGGAAGCCCAAAATTCACCGTTCGCCGTATTGCGGCTTTGTCACTGGTTTCGCTATGGTTGGCTGGCTGTTCTGACACTTCAAATCCACCGGCACCGGTCAGCTCCGTTAATGGCAATGCGCCAGCAAATACCAATTCTGGTATGTTGATTACGCCGCCACCGAAAATGGGGACGACGTCTACAACGCAGCAACCACAAATTCAGCCGGTACAACAGCCACAAATTCAATCGGCTCAACAGCCGCAAATCCAACCGGTACAGCCTGTTACCCAGCAACCGGTGCAAATGGAAAACGGACGCATCGTCTATAACCGTCAGTACGGGAATATTCCGAAAGGCAGTTATAGCGGCAGCACTTACACCGTGAAAAAAGGCGACACACTTTTTTATATCGCCTGGATTACCGGCAACGATTTCCGTGACCTTGCCCAACGCAACAATATTCAGGCTCCTTACGCTCTGAACGTAGGTCAGACCTTACAGGTGGGTAATGCTTCCGGTACGCCAATCACTGGCGGAAATGCCATTACCCAGGCCGATGCAGCAGAGCAAGGAGTTGTGATCAAGCCTGCACAAAATTCCACCGTTGCTGTTGCGTCGCAACCGACAATTACGTATTCTGAATCTTCGGGTGAACAGAGTGCTAACAAAATGTTGCCGAACAACAAGCCAACTGCGACCACGGTCACAGCGCCTGTAACGGTACCAACAGCAAGCACAACCGAGCCAACTGTCAGCAGTACAACAACCAGTACGCCGATCTCCACCTGGCGCTGGCCGACTGAGGGCAAAGTGATTGAAACCTTTGGCGCTTCTGAGGGAGGCAACAAGGGGATTGATATCGCAGGTAGCAAAGGACAGGCAATTATCGCGACCGCAGATGGCCGCGTTGTTTATGCCGGTAATGCGCTGCGCGGCTACGGTAATCTGATTATCATCAAACATAATGATGATTACCTGAGTGCCTACGCCCATAACGACACAATGCTGGTCCGGGAACAACAAGAAGTTAAGGCGGGGCAAAAAATAGCGACCATGGGTAGCACCGGAACCAGTTCAACACGCTTGCATTTTGAAATTCGTTACAAGGGGAAATCCGTAAACCCGCTGCGTTATTTACCGCAGCGATAAATCGGCGGAACCAGGCTTTTGCTTGAATGTTCCGTCAAGGGATCACGGGTAGGAGCCACCTTATGAGTCAGAATACGCTGAAAGTTCATGATTTAAATGAAGATGCGGAATTTGATGAGAATGGAGTTGAGGTTTTTGACGAAAAGGCCTTAGTTGAAGAGGAACCCAGTGATAACGATTTGGCCGAAGAGGAGCTGTTATCGCAGGGGGCAACACAGCGTGTGCTGGACGCGACTCAGCTTTACCTTGGTGAGATTGGTTATTCGCCACTGTTAACGGCCGAAGAAGAAGTTTATTTTGCGCGTCGCGCACTGCGTGGTGATGTCGCCTCTCGCCGCCGGATGATCGAGAGTAACTTGCGTCTGGTGGTAAAAATTGCCCGCCGTTATGGCAATCGTGGTCTGGCGCTGCTGGACCTTATCGAAGAGGGCAACCTGGGGCTGATCCGCGCGGTTGAGAAGTTTGACCCGGAACGTGGTTTCCGCTTCTCTACATACGCAACCTGGTGGATTCGCCAGACGATCGAACGGGCCATTATGAACCAAACCCGTACTATTCGTTTGCCGATTCACATCGTAAAGGAGCTGAACGTTTACCTGCGAACCGCACGTGAGTTGTCCCATAAGCTGGACCACGAACCGAGTGCGGAAGAGATAGCAGAGCAACTGGATAAGCCGGTTGATGACGTCAGCCGTATGCTTCGTCTTAACGAGCGCATTACCTCGGTAGACACCCCACTGGGTGGTGATTCCGAAAAAGCGTTGCTGGACATCCTGGCCGATGAAAAAGAAAACGGTCCGGAAGACACCACGCAAGATGACGATATGAAACAAAGCATCGTCAAATGGCTGTTCGAACTGAACGCCAAGCAGCGTGAAGTGCTGGCACGTCGATTCGGTTTGCTGGGGTACGAAGCGGCAACACTGGAAGATGTAGGTCGTGAAATTGGCCTCACCCGTGAACGTGTTCGCCAGATTCAGGTTGAAGGCCTGCGCCGTCTGCGTGAGATTTTGCAGACTCAGGGGCTGAATATCGAAGCGCTGTTCCGCGAATAATAAGCATCTGTCAGAAAGGCCAGTCTCAAGCGAGGCTGGCCTTTTTCTTTTGTCTGGAGAGTCGGTTTTTAGGCTGGATAAGACGCGCGGGCGTCGCATCCGGCAATCAGCATCCTATTTGTTCATCATCTTGCGCACCAGTTGCATAAACAGTTTCTGCTCTTCTCCACTCAAACGTCCCAAAAACTCCTCATCCACACTGTCACCAATCGGTATCGCCGCAGCAAGTACCTTTTCTCCTTCGGCAGTCAGCCAGACAAAACGCCGCCGCTTATCGACGGTGTCATGCTCTCGTCTGACCAGGCCACGATTTTCCATTCTTGCCAGAATTTCTGCCAGCGTTGCCTTGGTGCTGACTGCTGCTTCCATCAGCGCCACCTGTTCGATACCAGGCTTATCAGCAATGGCGCGCATCACGGCGTACTGCGGTTTGGTCAGGTCAGGCAACTCATGCTGCCAGCGAGACGTGTGCTGCTGAAAAAGCTGTCGTAACTGATGGAACGCTTTATTTCGTAACGCCATGTAAACTCCGGGCTAACTTTCTGTCGCTATCATAGCGGTTTTTTAGTGACGAAGGGGATGTTGTTACTTTTCCGCACTTGCCGCTATGTGAATAGAAGGGTATGTTAATAATAACGTTCGTGTACGAACAATTAAGGGAATAAAAATGAGACTGATAGTCGGGATGACAGGGGCTACAGGTGCGCCTCTTGGTGTGGCATTACTGCAGGCACTAAAGAAGATGCCCGGTGTGGAAACACATCTTGTGATGTCGAAGTGGGCGAAAACCACCATTGAACTGGAAACGCCCTACAGTGTTCGCGATGTCGCTGCCCTGGCAGACTACTGCCATAACCCGGCGGATCAGGCGGCGACTATCTCCTCAGGTTCCTTTCGTACCGATGGAATGATCGTCATTCCGTGCAGTATGAAGACGCTGGCTGGTATTCGTGCTGGCTATGCCGATGGGCTGGTGGGGCGCGCTGCTGATGTTGTTCTTAAAGAAGGGCGCAAGCTGGTGCTGGTGCCGCGTGAAATGCCGCTCAGTACTATCCACCTTGAAAATATGCTCGCGCTTTCCCGTATGGGCGTGGCGATGATACCGCCCATGCCTGCCTTCTATAACCATCCCGAAACGGTAGATGACATTGTCCACCACGTGGTAGCTCGCGTGCTGGATCAGTTTGGCCTCGAACATCCTCAAGCCAGGCGCTGGCAAGGATTGCCGCAGTCCGGGAGTTTTTCTCAGGAGAATGAGTAATGGCTTTTGATGATTTACGCAGTTTTTTACAGGCGCTTGATGACCACGGTCAGTTGCTGAAAATCAGCGAAGAGGTGAATGCCGAGCCAGATCTGGCCGCTGCTGCCAACGCCACCGGGCGCATCGGCGACGGCGCGCCTGCACTGTGGTTTGATAATATTCGCGGCTTTACCGATGCCCGCGTGGCGATGAACACCATCGGTTCCTGGCAGAACCACGCGATTTCCCTCGGCCTGCCGCCAAACACGCCGGTTAAAAAACAGATTGATGAGTTTATCCGCCGCTGGGATAACTTCCCGATTGCCCCGGAGCGTCGCGCAAATCCAGCCTGGGCGCAGAACACTGTCGATGGCGAAGAGATTAACCTGTTCGATATCCTGCCACTGTTTCGTTTAAACGACGGCGATGGTGGATTCTATCTCGATAAAGCCTGCGTGGTTTCCCGCGACCCACTCGACCCGGAAAACTTCGGTAAGCAGAATGTCGGCATCTACCGTATGGAAGTGAAGGGCAAACGTAAGCTCGGCCTGCAACCGGTGCCGATGCACGATATCGCCCTGCATCTGCATAAAGCGGAAGAGCGCGGTGAAGATCTGCCGATTGCCATCACGTTGGGTAACGATCCTATCATTACCCTGATGGGGGCCACTCCGCTGAAATATGATCAGTCCGAATATGAAATGGCGGGCGCGTTGCGCGAAAACCCGTACCCGATAGCTACCGCCCCGCTGACCGGTTTTGATGTGCCGTGGGGCTCGGAAGTGATCCTCGAAGGCGTTATCGAAAGCCGCAAACGTGAAATTGAAGGGCCGTTCGGTGAGTTTACCGGCCACTACTCCGGCGGGCGCAATATGACCGTGGTGCGCATCGATAAAGTCTCTTACCGCACCAAACCGATTTTTGAATCGCTGTACCTCGGCATGCCGTGGACCGAAATCGACTACCTGATGGGGCCTGCCACCTGCGTGCCGCTGTATCAGCAACTGAAAGCCGAGTTCCCGGAAGTGCAGGCGGTGAACGCCATGTACACCCATGGCCTGCTGGCGATAATCTCCACCAAAAAACGCTACGGCGGCTTTGCCCGCGCGGTGGGCCTGCGTGTGATGACCACGCCGCACGGTCTGGGCTACGTAAAGATGGTGATTATGGTCGATGAAGACGTTGACCCGTTCAACCTGCCGCAGGTGATGTGGGCGCTCTCGTCGAAAGTGAACCCGGCAGGGGATTTGGTGCAGTTGCCGAATATGTCCGTGCTGGAACTCGACCCTGGCTCAAGCCCGGCGGGGATCACCGACAAGCTGATTATCGACGCCACCACGCCTGTCGCCCCGGACAACCGTGGTCACTACAGCCAGCCGGTGGTGGACTTACCGGAAACCAAAGCCTGGGCTGAAAAACTGACCGCTATGCTGGCCGCACGTCAATAAGGAGAAGAAGATGATTTGTCCACGTTGTGCCGATGAACAGATTGAAGTGATGGCGAAATCGCCGGTGAAAGATGTCTGGACGGTCTACCAGTGCCAGCATTGCCTTTATACCTGGCGAGATACCGAACCGCTACGCCGCACCAGTCGCGAACATTACCCGGAAGCGTTTCGTATGACGCAGAAAGATATTGATGATGCGCCGATGGTGCCGAGCATTCCACCGCTGCTGGCGGAAGATAAGCGTTAATAAAAAAGTGCCGGGTAGAGGCTTTGCCTTACCCGGCCACGTTATTTAATTTTATAAAACGATAACCGTCCGCTCTCCGGCGAGCCGGTATCAATATAAACCTGGTTAGCAAATATCTGGATATTCGTAAACATCATATGCCCGAAGATAAAGAAATCGGCACCGATTATTTTTTTTAACTCACCTTTAAGCGATTTCTGAACACGCTCAACAGGCCAGAGTAATTCGCTTTGCGCTATTTTTTTACCGAACTGATACTCATCACCAGGATAATCTGCATGTACGACGACATATTTTATAATATCGTTGGTGATTTCAATAATATGCGGAAGGTTATGGAATCGCAGCAACAGATCTATTGCCTCTTTTTGTTCCGAATCATTTAGCTCAAAGAACCAGTCACCGCCACTGGTAAGCCACATATTGCCATCGCCAGTCGCGAAGGCATCAAGCGCCATCGCCTCGTGGTTGCCTTTAACCGACGTAAACCAGGGCTGGTTTAACAGGCGTAGCACGTTAAGGCTCTCCGGCCCACGATCAATATTATCGCCGACAGAAATAAGTAAGTCTGTTTCAGGGCAAAAAGAGAGTTGATGTAGGCGGGATTGTAATAATTGATAGTCACCATGAATATCACCAACGGCCCGTATATGGCGATAGTTATGAGCATCAATTTTTTGATAGCGTGTAGATGGCATGGTTTTACCCTGTAAAATAAGCTCTCTTATTATACAGGGTATTTTTATTTGATTCGTCAGTTGTCGTTAATATTCCCGATAGCAAATGACTATCGGGAATTATTTTTACACCAGACTCTTCAAGCGATAAATCCACTCCAGCGCCTGACGCGGGGTCAGTGAATCTGGGTCGAGATTTTCCAGTGCTTCGACCGCTGGCGAGGTTTCTTCCGGTACTGACAGCAAAGACATTTGCGTACCATCCACTTGTGTAGCGGCGGCGTTCGGCGAAATGCTCTCCAGTTCACGCAGTTTTTGCCGCGCGCGCTTAATCACATCTTTCGGCACGCCTGCCAGCGCAGCAACCGCCAGACCGTAGCTTTTGCTCGCTGCGCCGTCCTGCACGCTGTGCATAAAGGCGATGGTGTCGCCGTGCTCCAGCGCATCGAGATGCACGTTGGCGACGCCTTCCATTTTCTCCGGCAGTTGGGTCAGCTCGAAATAGTGGGTGGCAAACAGCGTCAACGCTTTAATCTTGTTCGCCAGATTTTCCGCACACGCCCATGCCAGCGACAGACCATCGTAAGTGGATGTCCCGCGTCCAATCTCATCCATCAACACCAGACTGTACTCGGTGGCGTTATGCAAAATATTGGCGGTTTCGGTCATCTCCACCATAAAGGTTGAACGTCCGGAAGCCAGATCGTCCGCTGCGCCTACGCGGGTGAAGATACGGTCAATCGGGCCAATTTCCACGCTTTGTGCAGGTACGTAACTGCCGATATACGCCATTAGCGCTATCAGTGCAGTCTGGCGCATATAGGTACTTTTACCGCCCATATTCGGACCAGTAATGATCAACATGCGACGCTGCGGCGACAGATTCAGCGGGTTGGCGATAAACGGTTCATTCAGTACCTGTTCAACCACCGGATGGCGGCCTTCAGTAATGCGAATGCCCGGTTTGTCGATAAAGGTCGGGCAGGTGTAGTTCAGCGTATACGCGCGTTCGGCAAGGTTCACCAGCACGTCGAGTTCTGCCAGCGCGCTCGCGCTCTGCTGCAACGCTTCCAGATGCGGCAACAGCAGGTCGAACAGCTCTTCATAAAGTTGTTTTTCAAGCGCCAGCGCTTTACCTTTTGAAGTGAGGACTTTGTCTTCGTACTCTTTCAACTCCGGAATAATATAGCGTTCGGCGTTTTTCAGCGTCTGGCGGCGCATATAGTTGATTGGCGCGAGGTGGCTTTGTCCACGGCTAATCTGAATGTAATAGCCGTGCACCGCGTTAAAGCCAACTTTCAGCGTGTCCAGACCGGTGCGTTCGCGCTCGCGGATTTCCAGACGCTCCAGATAATCGGTCGCGCCGTCAGCCAGCGCACGCCACTCATCCAGTTCTTCGTTATAGCCTGGAGCGATGACGCCACCGTCGCGCACCAGCACTGGCGGTGTCTCGATAATTGCCCGCTCCAGCAGGTCACGCAGCTCGGCAAACTCGCCCATTTTTTCACGCAGCGCCTGTACCGGTGCACTATCGACAGTTTCTAACTGCGCGCGCAGTTCCGGCAGTTGCTGGAAGGCATGACGCATACGAGCCAGATCGCGCGGGCGAGCGGTACGTAATGCCAGACGTGCCAGAATACGTTCCAGATCGCCGACCTGACGCAGTACCGGCTGTAACTCGGCGGTGAAATCCTGCAATGCGCCAATAGTTTGCTGGCGCTCAAGTAACACGCGGGTGTCGCGCACTGGCATATGCAGCCAGCGTTTCAGCATACGACTACCCATCGGTGTGACGGTGCAATCGAGCACGGAGGCCAGCGTATTCTCCACACCGCCCGCCAGGTTCTGGGTGATCTCCAGGTTACGACGTGTCGCAGCATCCATAATGATGCTGTCCTGCTCACGTTCCATAGTGATAGAACGAATATGCGGCAGGGTGGTGCGTTGGGTATCTTTCGCATACTGCAACAGGCAACCGGCAGCACAAAGCCCGCGTGGTGCGTTCTCGACGCCAAAACCAATCAGATCCCGAGTGCCAAATTGCAGGTTTAACTGCTGACGCGCGGTGTCGATTTCAAACTCCCACAGCGGACGGCGGCGCAGGCCGCGACGACCTTCAATCAACGACATCTCGGCGAAATCTTCTGCATAAAGCAGCTCCGCCGGATTGGTGCGTTGCAGTTCTGCCGCCATCGTTTCGCGGTCAGCCGGTTCGCTCAGACGAAAACGACCGGAACTGATATCCAGCGTCGCGTAACCGAAGCCTTTGCTGTCCTGCCAGATAGCCGCCAGTAGGTTGTCCTGACGCTCCTGCAACAGGGCTTCATCGCTGATAGTCCCTGGCGTGACGATTCGTACAACTTTGCGCTCAACCGGCCCTTTGCTGGTCGCCGGGTCGCCAATCTGTTCGCATATAGCAACCGACTCGCCCTGATTCACCAGTTTGGCGAGATAGTTTTCCACTGCATGGTAGGGAATACCTGCCATCGGGATCGGCTCGCCCGCAGATGCGCCGCGTTTAGTCAGTGAAATATCCAGCAGCTGCGACGCTCGTTTTGCGTCGTCATAAAACAGCTCGTAAAAGTCACCCATCCGGTAGAACAGCAGGATCTCAGGATGCTGGGCTTTCAGCTTGAGATACTGCTGCATCATCGGTGTATGGGCGTCGAAATTTTCTATTACACTCATGGAGTTAGGTCCGGTTCCCTGATGTTAAATGTAGTGTGATGGTTTTTATTTTCGTTGTAATCACATAAGGCGCACATGATACCGGAGTTAATCATTTCAGGGGAAGACGCGAAAGGTGAGTTCTTGATGTCGGTTCCGGGAAAAATGCTGCTTTACAGCGTTTGTTTGTTGACTGTGAAGAAGGCGTACAACATTGCGTTGGTTGAAGAAACCTCCTCCTTCAGAGCCATAGTCCCCTTTAAAATTAAGTTGTAATATAAATGCATCTTAAGAGTGTGGAGGCAGCATGTCCGGCAAGCGTATCTCTCGTGAAAAACTGACGATTAAAAAAATGATCGATCTTTATCAAGCGCAATGCCCGGAGGCGTCAGCCGAGCCGGAGCATTACGAGGAGCTGTTTGCTTACGCGCAGAAACGGCTGGATAAATGTGTGTTTGGCGAAGAGAAACCGGCCTGTAAGCAGTGCCCGGTGCACTGTTATCAGCCTGCAAAGCGTGAGGAGATGAAGCAGATTATGCGTTGGGCGGGGCCGCGAATGCTGTGGCGTCATCCGATCTTAACCGTGCGTCATCTGATTGATGATAAGCGTCCGGTGCCGGAACTGCCGGAAAAATATCGCCCGAAAAAACCACGTGAATAGCGTGCCGGATAGATCTTCCTGTCCGGCACTAGACGATTAAACCAATGCCGCTTTATCAATCCCCAGCCGTTTCATCCGTGACAGCAAGGTGGTGCGTTTTAACCCCAGACGTTGCGCAGCGCCTTTCGGACCCGCGACTACGCCGTTAGTCTCTTTTAATACGCGGACAATCAGTTGATATTCATCTTCGCCTTCCTGAGCGACGACCGTCGCGGCCGGCGGCGTTTCAGGTTCTGGCAGTGAGATATCGGGTAAAGAGAGTTGTAGAACGTTACCGCGAGTCAGCAGTACCGCGCGCTCAATAACATTTTCCAGCTCGCGCACGTTACCCGGCCATTCCATGTTGCTCAATATGCGCAGCGTCTCGGCAGGAATGCTGTCGATATTGCGCCCCAGGCGACGGGCAATTTTGAAGGTAAAGGCTTTCGCCAGCAGCGGAATATCTTCCGGACGCTCGCGCAGCGGCGGCAGGTGGATCGGGAAGACATTCAGGCGGTAATAGAGATCGCTACGGAACTCGCGGTCGGCGACCATTTTTTTCAGATCGCGGTTAGTCGCGGCGATTAAACGCACGTCTGTTTGAATGATTTTGTTGCTGCCGAGGCGTTCAAACTCCTGTTCCTGCAATACGCGCAGCAATTTCGGCTGTAACTCCAGCGGCATATCGCCCACTTCATCAAGGAACAGCGAGCTTTTATCCGCCAGTTCAAAACGACCGATGCGCTGGGCGCTGGCACCAGTAAAGGCACCACGCTCATGACCGAACAGATCGCTTTCCAGCAGTCCCGCAGGCATGGCGGCGCAGTTCATCTTCACCATTCGCCGACCATTACGGTTGCTAAGATTGTGGATCGCGCGGGCAATCAGTTCCTTACCCGTCCCCGTTTCACCAAGAATGAGTACGGTGCTGTCGCTTTGCGCTACCATCTCAACCTGCTTGAGCACGCTATACATGGCTTCGCTGCGACCAATAATCTCGCCAAATTCACTATCCACATTATTGAGCTGTTCAGTCAGAGCAAGGTTTTCATCAACCAGGCGCTCTTTCAGGCGATGGATTTCCTGGTAGGCGAGGGCGTTATCGACAGCGATTGCCACTCGTTCGGCAATCTGGCGCAGCAAACTCAGGTTGGTGGTGGTAAACGTTTTCTCTTCGCACTGCGCCAGTTTCAGCACGCCCAGCATGGTTTTACCAGACATCAGCGGTAACAGGCACAAGGTTTGAATCTGGTTGCCCCAGGTGTCGAACAACATGCGTTCGTAAGGGGCTAAATCATCTCGTTCGTGGAGATTAATCAGCAGCATCTCTTTGCTTTTGAATACGCGCTCAGTGAGAGTTCCGGCCTCATCAACTTCGCTCTGTTCGTGGGCAGGATGCTGTTTATCCAGATAGTGAGTGGAATAAATGTTGAGTTTGTTTTTGCGGTCGCTGCGTAAAACGATGCTGATATCGTCGATATCGAAGTAGTAGTGGATTTCTTTAGCCACTTCGCTGACCAGCTCGTCCATATCCAGGCGGGAAAGTACCGCGTTGGTGATGGCAACCAGGATGCGGAAGTTATCCCGTTCCCGGCATAGCAGTTCGTAGTCGACATTATTGATGACGCGGCTCTGAATTTGCTCGCTGACAACAGAAACAATCTGCGTAAATGTTTGCAGTCGATTGAACTCTTTTTCGCTCCACGGACGATCGTCATAACGAATAAATTCACAGCCGCCAAAAATATGTCCTTCCGCTGCCTGCGGCATCAGGCAATAGTGACCAAATTTGGGGTATAGCCCGCTCTCGGCCAGTTGCGGCCAGGTGTCACAAAACTCTTCGTAGCTGCAGTGCAGTGTGTCAGGACGCGATAAAATGCTGCGCACCGGACCATGTGCCAGAATGGTTTCGTCTTCGTATTTAATGGGATTGTCTTTGTCACGCGACGCGTAATAAGTCGCACGTTGAGCCTGCGCTTGCCACAACACAATAGCTGCGTTGTCGGCGAGCGCAGAACGCTTTACCAGTTGCGAAAGAGCCTCACACAGCGAGGCCAGATCGGGCTGCTGCAATAGTGTCCGAGTGATGTCGAACAACCCTTGTTGCCCGAGATCACTCATCGGTGTATACGACATGTTGTTCTTCCAGGAAAGCACCGCTAAGCGGTGCAAAAGGTAAATGACAAATTCCAGGGGCTATATTTTTATTAGCATATACGAGGTAGCGGTTCGGCATGTGGTAGATCGAGAGTTCGTTTCACGCCATAAAGTCCAGCGAGACGAACACCTTTACGCTCAACCACTTCGCCAATTAATGCCGCATCTTGTCCCAGTGGGTGGGAACGCAGCGCCGCCAGCACTTGCTCTGCCGCGTTACGCTCTACGGCAATCACCAGCTTACCTTCGTTGGCAAAGTTGAGGGCGTCCAGTCCCAGCAATTCGCAAACGCCACGCACGGCAGGTTTAACCGGCAGCGCTGCTTCTGAAAGTTCAATACCGCAACCACAGGTTGCCGCGAACTCATGAACTACCGCGTTCACTCCACCACGGGTAGCATCGCGCAGCGCTTTCACACCGGGAATGTCGCGCAGCGTCTGAATCAGCGGCGTCAGCACTGCGCAATCGCTGACCAGTTCGCCGTCCAGCCCCAGCTGCTCGCGCAGGTTAAGGATAGTTGCCCCGTGGTCGCCGAGCGTACCGCTAACCAGCAGAACATCGCCTGCGGTAAGCGTTTGTGCTCCCCAGTGAATATTCGCCGGGATCGCACCCATGCCGGCAGTATTGATAAACAGTTTATCCGCCGCCCCACGCTGTACTACTTTAGTATCGCCAGTGACGATGGAGATTCCTGCCGCACGGGCGGTTTCTGCCATGCTGGTAACTACCGCTTTCAGCGTCTCCATCGGTAATCCTTCTTCAAGGATAAATCCACAGGAGAGATAGCGTGGGATAGCGCCGCTGACCGCAACGTCATTGGCCGTACCGCAAATTGCCAACTTGCCAATATTTCCCCCAGGGAAGAACAGCGGGTCAATGACGTAGCTGTCGGTAGAGAACGCCAGACGGTCGCCTTCTGCCATTAATTGCGCCAGGTCAAGACGTGCCTGATCTTCCTGTTCTGCCAGCCACGGATTAGCAAACGCCTCCATAAACAGGCTGTTGATTAATTGCTGCATCGCCTGGCCGCCGCTGCCGTGGGCGAGTTGGATATTATTCACGCTTCACTCTCCTGCTGACGATACTGATACCATGCGGCACATGCTCCTTCGGAGGAAACCATAAGTGCGCCGAACGCGGTTTGAGGATTACAAGTGTTACCAAACAGCGGGCATTGATGCGGCTTACATTTGCCGGTCAATACTTCACCACAACGTGCGCGCGGGTCATCGCAAACCTGCTGCGGTGCCGGGCGGAAATGGGCTTCGGCATCGAATCGTTGATAATCCGGCGTCAGGTGCACGCCAGAAGATTCGATCACCCCAAGGCCGCGCCATTCGCTGTCGCCATTGACGCAGAAGACGTCAGCAATCGCCTGTTGTGCCAGCAAATTACCCGCATCTGGCACCACCCGCCGGTACTGATTCTCAACCTTGCTGTGGTCCGCTATTTTCTGCTCCACCAGCATCACCACGCCTTGCAGTAGATCAAGTGGTTCGAATCCAGCGACCACCAGAGGACGATGAAAATCACTGGCGATAAAATTATAGGCGTCGGTGCCAATCACCATACTGACGTGACCCGGCGCGAGAAACGCGTCGATGCCGTTATCGGGTTGTTCCAGCAAACTGCGCAGCGTAGGGATCAGCGTAATATGCTGACAGAAAAAGTAAAAGTTCTGCACATCGCGGGCTTTTGCCTGTTGCAGAGTGATAGCCGTGGTCGGCATGGTGGTTTCAAACCCTAAGCCGAAGAACACCACTTTGCGGGTTGGGTTCTCCTGCGCCAGTTTCAACGCATCCATTGGCGAGTAGACGATGCGCACATCGGCACCGCGTGCTTTTGCCTGCAACAGCGATCCCTGTTTCCCCGGTACGCGCATGGCGTCGCCAAAGGTACAGAAAATCACTTCCGGATGGCTGGCAATCTCCACGCAGGTGTCGATTCTGCCCATTGGCAGTACACACACCGGGCAACCAGGTCCGTGGATAAACTCAACATTTTCAGGCAGTAATTGGTCCAGGCCGAATTTAAAGATGGCGTGGGTATGACCGCCGCATACTTCCATAATGCGCAGCGGGCGGTCGGCAGTGTATGAAAGATGTGAAGCACGTTCGCGCAGATGCTCAATTAACTGCATCACCTGTTCCGGCGCGCGATATTCATCAACAAAACGCATTATTTTTCCTCGCCATACAACAGCGCGCCGACATCCGGCTCAACGTCAAACATATTTTGTAAGGCATCGAGAGTGTCCCGCGCTTCGGCTTCATTAATTACGCTCATGGCAAAACCAACGTGGACCAGTACCCACTGGCCTACGCGCGGCTGACCGTTTTCATCGCAACTGCCGACTAGCGTTAGGTCGACATCGCGCTGAATGCCGCAGACGTCGACTTTCGCCTGGTTGCCGTCAATGGTGCGAATCTGGCCAGGAACGCCTATGCACATCGCTGTGCCTCCAGCCAGTTCAGCCACTGGTCCATCCCTTCGCCGCTGGTAGCGGAAATGAGGATGATTTCAATTTCTGGGTTCACTTCGCGGGCGCAGGCGATGCACTTCTGAACGTCAAAGTTGAGATACGGCAGCAAATCAACTTTGTTGAGCAGCATCAGTGAGGCGGCGGCAAACATATGCGGATATTTCAGCGGCTTATCTTCACCCTCAGTGACCGAGAGCACCGCCACTTTATGTTTTTCACCCAGATCGAAACTGGCCGGGCATACGAGGTTACCAACGTTTTCGATAAACAGAATGCCGTTATCGTCCAGTGGCAGGCGCGGAGCGGCATCAGCAATCATCTGGGCATCAAGATGGCAGCCTTTACCGGTATTCACCTGAATCGCTGGTGTGCCGGTAGCGCGAATGCGGGCGGCATCGTTCACGGTTTGCTGGTCGCCTTCAATCACCGCACACGGAACGCTATCTTTCAGGCGCATTAAGGTTTCAGTCAGCAGCGTGGTTTTACCGGAACCAGGACTGGATACCAGGTTGAGCACCAGTTGATTACGGGCAGCAAAGCGCGCGCGGTTGCGTTCAGCCAGACGGTTGTTTTTGTCCAGCACGTCAATTTCGACTTCCAGCATCCGACGCTGGCTCATACCCGGCGCGTGAGTGCCAGCTTCACCGTGACCATAATGCAGGTCGCCTTCTTCGGTCTGGCTGGGGGTAAATTCAGGCGCTTTAATGCCGGTGATTTTCATCTTCGGCCGTGCCGCCGGGGCAAAAGGTGCGCTACGAAACGCGGAATGAGGGTTATGTTCATCACCCTCGATATACAGGTTGCCTTCACCGCAACCGCATGTTGTACACATCGCTCACTCCTGGTCTATTTCTATCCGCCGAATCTGTAAACCGTCGTCTGCCACAATGCGCAGCATGTCGCCATGACACTGTGGACAGCGGCGGACGCGCTGGGTCAGTAGCGTCACATATTGCTGGCATGTTTCACACCAGCATTCGGCCTCTTGTTCTTCGAGGTGCAGTTTACAACCTTCTGCCACGCTGCCACGGCAAACCAGATCAAAACAAAAGGCAAGAGAGCTGGTTTCGACACAAGAAAATGCGCCAATTTTGAGCCAGACCCCAGTTACGCGTTTTGCGCCGTGCTTTGCGGCCTGTTGTTCAATCAATTCCAGTGCCCGTTGGCAGAGGGTTATTTCGTGCATATCGCCTCCCATTAACTGTTGCCCGTGACAAGCAATAATTATGCCAGTGTTGATTATCCCTGATGTGAACAATGTCGATGATGTCGAAATGACACGTCGTCATGGCGTCGAAAGTCGACTATTTTATGGAAAACACATAAATAACAATAAGATAAAAATTGGCACAGAAAATGCTTAAGGGCAGGCATCTCTGTTAAACGGGTAACCTGACAATGACTATTTGGGAAATAAGCGAGAAAGCCGATTACATCGCACAGCGGCATCGTCGCCTACAGGACCAGTGGCATATCTACTGCAATTCGCTGGTTCAGGGGATCACGTTATCAAAAGCGCGCCTGCACCACGCCATGAGCTGCGCGCCAGATAAAGAACTCTGTTTCGTACTTTTTGAACATTTTCGCATTTACGTCACCCTGGCGGATGGTTTTAACAGCCACACCATCGAGTACTACGTCGAAACGAAAGACGGTGAAGATAAACAGCGGATAGCACAGGCTCAGTTAAGTATTGACGGCATGATTGATGGCAAGGTCAACATCCGTAATCGAGAACAGGTTCTGGAACACTATCTCGAAAAAATCGCTGGTGTTTACGACAGCTTATACACCGCCATTGAGAACAATACGCCGGTGAGTTTAAGCCAACTGGTAAAGGGACAAAGTTCAGCAGCATGAGCTGAAGCTTTGTCTGTTTTGCAGGCGTCATGCCTGTTTGGGGATGGGCGTGTCGATGAGTGTCGAAAATGACATTTTATCGGCATGTTTTCGTCAAAAATGACAATCACCTGAGGAATGCCCGGTGAATCGTTTTGTAATTGCTGACTCCACGCTCTGTATCGGCTGCCACACCTGTGAGGCCGCCTGTTCAGAGACGCATCGCCAGCACGGCCTTCAGTCTATGCCGCGCCTGAGAGTGATGCTTAATGATAAAGAATCTGCGCCGCAGCTCTGTCACCACTGTGAAGATGCGCCCTGTGCGGTAGTCTGCCCGGTTAACGCTATCACTCGTGTTGATGGTGCAGTCCAGCTGAATGAAAGTCTGTGCGTAAGCTGCAAACTGTGCGGCATCGCCTGCCCGTTTGGCGCCATTGAGTTTTCCGGCAGCCGTCCGCTGGATATTCCGGCAAATGCCAATACCCCGAAAGCGCCACCGGCACCGCCTGCTCCGGCGCGTGTCAGCACGCTGCTTGACTGGGTGCCGGGTATTCGCGCTATCGCCGTCAAATGTGACCTTTGTAGCTTTGATGAACAAGGCCCGGCCTGTGTGCGGATGTGCCCAACCAAAGCCCTGCATCTGGTGGATAACACCGATATCGCCCGCGTCAGCAAACGTAAGCGTGAGCTGACCTTTAACACGGACTTTGGCGATCTCACCTTGTTTCAGCAGGCTCAAAGTGGAGAGGCTAAATGAGCGCAATTTCACTGATCAATAGCGGCGTGGCGTGGTTTGCCGCCGCCGCTGTTCTGGCATTTCTCTTTTCTTTTCATAAGGCACTAAGTGGCTGGATTGCCGGAATTGGCGGCGCAGTCGGTAGCGTGTACACGGCAGCCGCGGGTTTCACCGTGCTGACTGGCGCGGTTGGCGTGAGCGGCGCGCTTTCGCTGGTGAGTTTCGATATTCAAATCTCTCCGCTTAACGCGATTTGGCTGATTACCCTCGGCCTGTGCGGTCTGTTTGTCAGCCTCTACAACATTGACTGGCATCGCCATGCGCAGGTGAAATGCAACGGCTTGCAGATCAATATGTTGATGGCTGCCGCCGTGTGTGCCGTCATCGCCAGCAACCTGGGCATGTTAGTGGTAATGGCTGAAATCATGGCTCTGTGCGCGGTGTTCCTCACCAGCAACAGCAAAGAGGGCAAACTGTGGTTTGCGCTGGGACGCCTCGGTACTTTACTGCTGGCGATTGCCTGCTGGCTGGTCTGGCAGCGTTACGGCACGCTGGATCTGCGCCTGCTGGATATGCGTGTGCAGCAACTGCCGCTCGGTTCCGATATCTGGCTGCTCGGCGTGATTGGTTTTGGCCTGCTGGCCGGGATTATCCCGCTGCACGGCTGGGTGCCGCAGGCTCATGCTAACGCCTCTGCGCCAGCTGCGGCGCTGTTTTCCACGGTGGTGATGAAAATCGGACTGCTGGGTATTTTAACTCTGTCTCTGCTGGGCGGTAATGCGCCGCTGTGGTGGGGAATTGCGCTGCTGGTGCTCGGCATGATCACTGCGTTCGTCGGCGGTCTGTATGCGCTGATGGAGCACAATATCCAGCGTCTGCTGGCTTACCACACACTGGAAAATATCGGCATCATCCTGCTGGGACTGGGCGCGGGTGTAACGGGTATTGCGCTCGAACAACCGGCGCTGATTGCTCTTGGCCTGGTCGGTGGTCTGTACCATCTGCTTAACCATAGCCTGTTCAAAAGCGTACTGTTCCTTGGGGCGGGGAGTGTCTGGTTCCGTACCGGTCATCGCGATATCGAAAAACTGGGTGGTATTGGCAAGAAAATGCCGGTTATCTCTATCGCCATGCTAGTCGGGCTGATGGCAATGGCTGCGCTGCCGCCGCTGAACGGTTTTGCTGGTGAATGGGTTATCTACCAGTCCTTCTTCAAACTGAGTAATAGCGGGACCTTCGTTGCCCGTCTGCTGGGGCCGCTGCTCGCCGTGGGTCTGGCGATTACCGGGGCGCTGGCGGTGATGTGTATGGCGAAAGTCTATGGCGTCACTTTCCTTGGCGCACCGCGTACCAAAGAAGCCGAAAACGCCACCTGTGCGCCGCTCCTGATGAGCATCAGCGTGGTGGCACTGGCGATTTGCTGCGTGATTGGCGGTGTTGCTGCGCCGTGGTTGCTGCCAATGCTGTCGGCTGCTGTACCTCTGCCGCTGGAGCCTGCCAACACCACCGTTTCTCAACCGATGATCACACTGCTGCTGATTGCCTGCCCGCTGCTGCCATTCATCATCATGGCGATTTGCAAAGGCGACCGTCTGCCGTCACGTTCCCGTGGCGCAGCCTGGGTGTGCGGCTACGACCACGAAAAATCAATGGTGATTACCGCTCACGGTTTTGCCATGCCGGTTAAACAGGCGTTTGCGCCAGTGCTGAAACTGCGTAAATGGCTGAATCCGGTGTCGCTGGTGCCGGGTTGGCAGTGCGAGGGGAGTGCGTTGCTGTTCCGCCGGATGGCGCTGGTTGAACTGGCGGTACTGGTGGTGATTATTGTTTCACGAGGAGCCTGAGAATGAGTGTTTTATATCCGTTAATTCAGGCGCTGGTGTTATTTGCCGTTGCGCCGCTGTTCTCCGGTATTACCCGCGTGGCACGCGCCCGTCTGCATAACCGTCGCGGGCCGGGCGTGTTGCAGGAGTATCGCGACATTATCAAACTGCTGGGCCGCCAGAGTGTTGGCCCGGATGCCTCCGGCTGGGTGTTCCGCCTGACGCCGTATGTGATGGTGGGCGTAATGCTGACTATCGCTACCGCGCTGCCAGTGGTGACCGTCGGTTCTCCGCTGCCGCAACTGGGCGATTTGATCACCTTACTGTATCTCTTTGCCATCGCGCGTTTCTTCTTTGCCATTTCCGGTCTGGATACTGGCAGCCCGTTTACCGCTATCGGCGCGAGCCGTGAAGCAATGCTCGGTGTGCTGGTCGAGCCGATGTTGCTGCTTGGCCTGTGGGTCGCCGCGCAGGTTGCCGGTTCCACCAACATCAGCAACATCACCGACACCGTTTATCACTGGCCTCTGAGCCAGAGCATTCCGCTGGTGCTGGCGCTCTGTGCCTGTGCATTCGCCACCTTCATCGAAATGGGCAAACTGCCGTTCGACCTGGCGGAAGCCGAGCAGGAGTTGCAGGAAGGCCCGCTCTCTGAATACAGCGGTAGCGGTTTTGGCGTAATGAAATGGGGTATCAGCCTGAAACAACTGGTGGTGTTGCAGATGTTCGTCGGAGTGTTTATTCCGTGGGGACAAATGGAAACCTTCACCGCTGGTGGACTGCTGCTGGCGCTGGTGATTGCCATCGTCAAACTGGTAGCCGGCGTACTGGTTATCGCGCTATTCGAAAACAGCATGGCCCGTCTGCGTCTTGATATTACTCCGCGCATTACCTGGGCTGGTTTTGGTTTTGCATTTTTAGCGTTCGTCTCCTTGCTGGCGGCGTGATTAAAGAGAGTTTGAGCATGTCTGAAGAAAAATTAGGTCAACATTATCTCGCTGCGCTGAATGAGGCATTTCCGGGCGTCGTGCTGGACCACGCCTGGCAGACGAAAGATCAGCTGACTGTCACCGTGAAGGTGAACTATCTGCCGGAAGTGGTGGAATTCCTCTACTACAAACAGGGCGGCTGGCTGTCGGTGCTGTTTGGTAACGATGAACGCAAACTGAACGGTCATTACGCCGTTTACTACGTTCTGTCGATGGAGAAAGGCACCAAGTGTTGGATCACGGTTCGCGTTGAAGTTGACGCCAACAAACCGGAATATCCGTCCGTGACACCGCGCGTTCCGGCGGCGGTCTGGGGCGAGCGTGAAGTGCGCGATATGTACGGTTTAATTCCGGTTGGACTGCCGGATGAACGGCGCCTGGTGCTGCCGGATGACTGGCCGGATGAACTCTACCCGCTGCGTAAAGACAGCATGGATTATCGTCAGCGTCCGGCGCCGACCACCGATGCTGAAACCTACGAGTTCATCAACGAACTGGGTGACAAGAAAAACAACGTCGTGCCGATTGGTCCGCTGCACGTCACTTCCGACGAACCGGGCCACTTCCGTCTGTTCGTTGATGGCGAAAACATTATCGACGCTGACTACCGCCTGTTCTATGTCCATCGAGGCATGGAAAAACTGGCGGAAACCCGCATGGGGTATAACGAAGTGACGTTCCTCTCTGACCGTGTGTGCGGGATCTGTGGCTTCGCCCACAGCACCGCCTACACCACGTCGGTGGAAAACGCGATGGGCATTCAGGTGCCAGAGCGTGCGCAGATGATCCGCGCCATTCTGCTGGAAGTGGAACGCCTGCACTCGCATCTGCTCAACCTTGGCCTCGCCTGCCACTTCACTGGCTTTGACTCCGGCTTTATGCAGTTCTTCCGCGTGCGCGAATCCTCCATGAAAATGGCGGAGATCCTTACCGGGGCGCGTAAAACTTACGGTCTGAACTTGATCGGCGGGATTCGTCGCGATCTGCTGAAAGATGACATGATCCAGACCCGCCAGCTGGCGCAGCAAATGCGTCGTGAAGTGCAGGAGCTGGTGGATGTGCTGCTGAGTACGCCAAACATGGAACAGCGTACCGTCGGCATTGGCCGTCTGGACCCAGAAATCGCCCGTGATTTCAGTAACGTCGGCCCGATGGTTCGCGCCAGCGGTCACGCCCGCGATACCCGCGCCGATCACCCGTTTGTTGGTTATGGTCTGCTGCCGATGGAAGTTCACAGCGAGCAGGGCTGCGACGTTATTTCACGTCTGAAAGTGCGTATCAACGAAGTCTTTACCTCGCTCAATATGATCGACTACGGCTTGGACAACCTGCCAGGCGGCCCGCTGGCGGTGGAAGGATTCACCTACATTCCACACCGCTTTGCGCTGGGCTTTGCCGAAGCGCCGCGTGGCGATGATATCCACTGGAGCATGACTGGTGACAACCAGAAGCTGTACCGCTGGCGCTGCCGTGCCGCGACCTACGCGAACTGGCCGACCCTGCGCTACATGCTGCGCGGCAACACCGTTTCCGATGCGCCGCTGATTATCGGTAGCCTCGACCCTTGCTACTCCTGTACTGACCGCATGACCGTGGTCGATGTGCGTAAGAAGAAGAGCAAAGTGGTGCCGTACAAAGAACTCGAGCGCTACAGCATTGAGCGTAAAAACTCGCCGCTGAAATAAGGAATCGCCATGTTTACCTTTATCAAAAAAGTCATCAAAACCGGCACGGCGACCTCGTCTTATCCGCTGGAGCCGATTGCGGTTGATAAAAACTTCCGTGGTAAGCCAGAGCAGAACCCGCAGCAGTGCATTGGCTGCGCGGCCTGCGTCAATGCCTGCCCGTCAAACGCCTTAACGGTTGAAACTGACCTCGCCACCGGCGAGCTGGCGTGGGAGTTCAATCTCGGGCGCTGCATCTTCTGTGGACGCTGTGAAGAAGTCTGCCCGACGGCGGCAATCAAACTGTCGCAAGAGTACGAACTGGCAGTGTGGAAGAAAGAAGACTTCCTGCAACAGTCCCGCTTCGCGCTGTGCAACTGCCGCGTCTGTAATCGTCCTTTCGCCGTCCAGAAAGAGATCGATTACGCCATTGCGCTGCTTAAGCACAATGGCGACAGCCGCGCGGAAAACCACCGCGAAAGCTTTGAGACTTGCCCGGAATGTAAGCGCCAGAAATGCCTGGTGCCGTCCGACCGTATTGAACTGACTCGCCATATGAAAGAGGCCATCTGATGAGCAATTTATTAGGCCCCCGTGACGCCAACGGCATTCCGGTCCCGATGACGGTGGATGAATCCATCGCCAGCATGAAGGCGTCGTTACTGAAAAAAATCAAACGTTCTGCCTACGTTTACCGCGTAGACTGTGGCGGCTGCAACGGCTGCGAAATAGAGATTTTCGCCACGCTTTCGCCGCTGTTCGATGCAGAACGCTTCGGCATTAAAGTCGTTCCGTCCCCGCGTCATGCGGATATTTTACTGTTTACCGGCGCGGTCACCCGTGCGATGCGATCCCCTGCGCTACGTGCGTGGCAGTCCGCGCCGGACCCTAAAATCTGTATCTCCTACGGTGCCTGCGGCAACAGTGGCGGCATTTTCCACGATCTCTACTGCGTGTGGGGCGGTACGGATAAAATCGTCCCAGTGGATGTCTACATTCCAGGTTGCCCGCCAACACCTGCCGCTACGCTGTACGGCTTTGCAATGGCGCTCGGCCTGCTGGAGCAGAAAATCCACGCCCGTGAGCCAGGCGAACTGGATGAGCAACCGGCAGAAATCCTGCACCCGGAAATGGTGCAGCCGCTGCGCGTGAAAGTAGATCGCGAAGCACGCCGCCTGGCGGGTTACCGTTATGGTCGCCAGATTGCCGATGATTTCCTGACACAGTTAGGGCAGGGCGAAGAGCAGGTTGCACGCTGGCTGGAAGCGGAAAACGATCCGCGTCTGAACGAGATTGTCAGCCATCTGAATCATGTTGTTGAAGAGGCGCGTATCCGATGAGTGAAAAGGTGGTGTTCAGTCAACTGAGCCGTAAATTTATTGATGAGAACGATGCCACGCCCGCCGAGGCGCAGCAGGTGGTCTATTACAGCCTGGCGATTGGTCACCACCTTGGGGTTATCGATTGCCTGGAAGCGGCGCTCACCTGCCCGTGGGATGACTATCTGGCATGGATTGCTACTCTGGAGGCGGGCAGCGAAGCCCGCCGCAAAATGGAAGGCGTGCCGAAGTATGGTGAGATCGTCATCGACATTAACCATGTGCCGATGCTGGCCAACGCATTCGATAAAGCCCGGGCAACGCAAACTTCGCAGCAGAAGGAATGGAGTACAATGCTGTTAAGTATGCTGCATGATATTCATCAGGAAAACGCCATCTATTTGATGGTGAGGAGACTGCGTGACTGACGTTTTACTTTGTGTTGGCAATAGCATGATGGGCGATGATGGCGCAGGTCCGCTGCTGGCGGAAAAGTGCGCCGCCGCGCCGAAAGGTAACTGGGTGGTGATTGACGGCGGTAGCGCACCGGAAAACGACATTGTCGCCATCCGCGAACTGCGCCCGACACGGCTGCTGATTGTCGACGCCACGGATATGGGGCTAAACCCCGGCGAGATCCGCATTATCGACCCGGATGACATCGCCGAGATGTTTATGATGACTACCCATAACATGCCGCTGAACTATCTCATCGACCAGTTGAAAGAAGACGTTGGCGAAGTGATTTTCCTCGGCATCCAGCCGGATATCGTCGGTTTTTACTACCCGATGACCCAGCCGATTAAAGATGCGGTAGAAACGGTTTATCAGCGACTGGAAGGCTGGGAAGGAAACGGCGGCTTCGCGCAGTTAGCGGTAGAAGAAGAGTAGTTTTTCAGTAAGGAATACAGGGAATTGAAAATCAGGACAGGGATGTGCGCTTTTTTATTGAGCTTAGTGTTGCCTGCGCAGGCCACCAGCTTTACCGAATATCTGCCAATGAGTGACAGCGAATACGCGCAAAAGCGGGCGCTGATACCTCTCCTGACTATGCCTTATTATACCGAGCAAAACTGGCATTTTAGAAAAGTCGGCGTTGCTGGCGTGACGCTTGAGAAGATGCCAAATGAAGAGGATGACTGGCAATTAACCGCAAAAGACCGCGCCGGTAAATCCTGGACTGTGCCTGTGGGTATGCTGGCAAACATGGCGGGCAATGGGCAACTCTATCGCGCCGATCTTGATCGTAACGGCATTCAGGATCTGGTTATCTGGTTACCCAGTGCCGGTAATGGTCTGGCTCCTTATGCACATTTAATCCTGTTGACGTTCACACACGAAGGTCGTCCCTGTGTCTTTGAACCCTGGGGATTCTACACCGCAAGCGAAACTGGCGTTGATGATTTGCTGGATTTGCAAGGTAATGGTCACACGCAATTGCTGGATATGCAGTTTGATTCCGGTTACTGGCTAACCAGTTTGTATCAGGTAAAAGACGCCAAATGGCAGCGTATTCACGGCTGGTTTGGTAAGTTAAGCTATCCCGCACTCACGCGTTTTACTTATACCCCCAACCGTAAACTCGTTCTCAAACCCATCGCTGGACGCGACCCGCAAACGGAAGATCTGACGCTGACGCAACGTTGTTTGATAACGGGGGATGTTCTTGATGGGGTGAATCAGAACTAATGGCAAACGCCAGATTGCCCGATGCGCTACGCTTATCGGGCCTACACTGATCCACCGCGACTCCCTCATTGCTCTTTTGCGATAAACACTGTCATCACATGTCATCGTCACTAGTGTCGATGACATCGTTTTTCCTGCACCACAGAATTTAATTTCCTTAAATAACAGTCAATTAAGAATTGGCATGATTTGTGTATGTATCGGCGCATTAACTGTCATTGCTGGAGAATTTGATGAACCGTTTCATCATTGCTGACGCGAGTAAATGTATTGGTTGCCGTACCTGTGAAGTGGCGTGCGTGGTTTCTCATCAGGAAAATCAGGACTGTGCATCGCTGACCCCGGAAACTTTTTTACCGCGTATCCATGTCATTAAAGGTGTGAACATTTCCACGGCGACAGTCTGCCGTCAGTGTGAAGATGCACCGTGCGCTAACGTCTGCCCGAATGGTGCTATCAGCCGTGATAAAGGGTTTGTTCATGTGATGCAGGAACGCTGCATTGGTTGCAAAACCTGCGTTGTGGCTTGCCCGTATGGCGCGATGGAAGTGGTGGTGCGTCCGGTGATTCGCAACAGCGGCGCGGGACTTAACGTACGAGCTGACAAAGCCGAAGCTAATAAATGCGACCTCTGTAACCATCGTGAAGACGGCCCGGCGTGTATGGCGGCTTGCCCGACCCATGCGCTGATTTGTGTCGATCGTAATAAACTTGAACAGTTGAGCGCAGAAAAACGCCGCCGCACAGCGCTGATGTTCTAAAAATCTTACAGAACTGTTCTGGCATCAAAGGAATTCCCGGAAATATTCGTAGAATACGGAGTGGGCGATATCGCCGACCTGTGACTGCCGGATGCGATGCGGTCGTGTCCGGCAGGGCGGGTTACGCAATTCATGATGGCGGGAATAACTCAATGGCAAAAAACACTTCTTGCGGTGTCCAACTGCGTATTCGTGGCAAAGTGCAGGGCGTCGGTTTTCGTCCGTTTGTCTGGCAACTGGCACAGCAATTAAATCTTCACGGCGATGTCTGTAATGACGGCGATGGCGTAGAAGTCCGACTGCTGGAAGACCCGGAAACGTTTCTTGCGCAATTGCATCTGCACTGCCCGCCGTTGGCACGTATCGATAGCGTTGAGCGTGAACCGTTTATCTGGTCACAACTGCCCACTGAGTTCACTATCCGCCAGAGCGCAGGCGGCGCCATGAATACGCAAATTGTTCCCGATGCCGCCACTTGTCCAGCGTGTCTTGCCGAAATGAATACCCCAGGCGAGCGGCGCTGGCGTTATCCGTTTATCAACTGTACCCACTGCGGCCCGCGTTTCACCATTATTCGCGCGATGCCTTATGACCGCCCGTTTACCGTGATGGCGGCGTTTCCGTTGTGTCCGGCCTGTGATAAAGAATATCGCGACCCGCTTGACCGTCGCTTTCACGCCCAGCCGGTGGCCTGCCCGGAGTGTGGTCCGCATCTTGAATGGGTAAGTCATGGCGAACGTGCCGAACAAGAAGCGGCATTACAGGCGGCTATCGCACAGCTAAAAGCGGGCAACATTGTCGCCATCAAAGGAATTGGCGGATTTCATCTCGCCTGCGATGCGCGTAACAGTAACGCGGTGGCGACACTTCGGGCGCGCAAACATCGCCCGGCGAAACCGCTGGCGGTTATGTTGCCAACGGCAGAAGGTTTACCAGACGCTGCCCGCCAGTTACTCACCACGCCCGCCGCGCCGATTGTGCTGGTGGATAAAAAATACGTTCCTGCACTTTGTGACGATATCGCCCCTGGCCTTAACGAAGTGGGGGTGTTGTTGCCTGCAAACCCGCTCCAGCATTTGCTGTTACAGGAGTTGCAATGCCCGATGGTGATGACCTCCGGCAACCTGAGCGGCAAACCACCGGCTATCAGCAACGAACAGGCGCTGGACGATTTGCAGGGCATTGCCGACGGATTCTTGATACATAACCGTGACATCGTTCAGCGGATGGATGATTCGGTGGTGCGCGAAAGCGGCGAAATGCTGCGCCGTTCGCGGGGGTATGTACCGGACGCGCTGGCTTTGCCTCCGGGCTTTAAAAATGTTCCGCCTGTGCTGTGCCTCGGCGCGGATCTGAAAAATACCTTCTGTCTGGTGCGCGGTGAACAAGCGGTGTTGAGTCAGCATCTGGGCGATTTAAGTGACGATGGCATCCAGATGCAGTGGCGCGATGCGTTACGCCTGATGCAAAACATCTACGATTTCACCCCGCAATACGTTGTGCATGACGCGCATCCGGGCTATGTCTCCAGCCAGTGGGCGCGCGAGATGAATCTGCCGACGCAAACGGTGCTGCATCATCATGCCCACGCAGCTGCGTGTCTGGCAGAGCATCAGTGGCCGCTGGATGGCGGTGATGTCATTGCTTTGACGCTCGACGGTATTGGTATGGGGGAGAACGGCGCGTTGTGGGGCGGCGAGTGCCTGCGGGTGAACTATCGTGAATGCGAGCACCTGGGCGGCTTGCCTGCGGTGGCGCTTGCTGGTGGCGATCTTGCCGCAAAGCAGCCGTGGCGAAACCTGCTGGCACAGTGCCTGCGCTTTGTGCCTGAGTGGCAGAATTATCCCGAAACGACGAGTGTGCAACAGCAAAACTGGAGCGTGCTGGCGCGGGCCATTGAGCGTGGAATTAACGCGCCGCTGGCGTCATCGTGTGGGCGTTTGTTCGACGCTGTGGCGGCGGCGCTGGGCTGTGCGCCAGCGACGTTAAGTTATGAAGGCGAAGCGGCTTGTGCTCTGGAGGCGCTGGCGGCTTCGTGCCTCGGAGTGACGCATCCGGTGACGATGCCGTTGGTGGATAATCAACTGGATCTCGCCACCTTCTGGCAGCAGTGGCTGAACTGGCACGCCCCGGTTAATCAACGAGCGTGGGTATTTCATGATGCGCTGGCGCACGGTTTTGCCGCGTTGATGCGTGAGCAGGCAACGATGCGCGGTATCACTACGCTGGTATTTAGTGGTGGGGTTATTCATAACCGTTTGCTGCGTGCACGTCTGGCGCATTATCTCGCTGATTTCACGTTGCTCTTTCCGCAAAATTTACCGGCGGGTGATGGCGGGTTGTCTCTGGGGCAGGGGGTGATTGCTGCGGCGCGTTGGTTAGCGGGTGAAGTCCAGAACGGATAAAGCGTGTTGCATTTGGACACCATTGCCGGATGCGGCGTAAACGCCTTATCCGGCCTACACATACATCCCCGTAGGTCGGATAAGACGCGCCAGCGTCGCATCCGACATTTTAGGTACAGTAGCCCGCCTACACTGGCAACGTTTTCAACAATCCAAACGCCTCTTTCATCCGATCCTCACTGACCACAAAGGCACGAAGCTGGTCGGCATCGTCAACGCCGCGCGCCACCATCCCCTGGCTTTCAGTACAAATCTGCCAGCGCAAATCCCGACGCTGGGTTTCCCCTGCCAGATGCAGCGGTAATTCCGGCGTTTTGATTTTTACCAGCATCGCCGGAAGTTTCAGCGGCGTGTTGTTGCCAAGAAGATTTTTTGCCAGCACCATTGCGCTAAGTTGAATTGGCTGCAGGAACGGCAGCACCTGACCGTTAATCTCTGCGCAATCGCCCAGCGCGTAAATATCGGCATTACTGGTTTGCAGATAGCTATCGACGCAAACGCCGCGATTAATCGTCAGCCCGGCGCGTCGTGCCAGCGCGGTTTCCGGGCGTAGTCCGGTGGCGGCAATTACCGCATCCACTTCGATGGTACGCTGACGGTCCAGCCTTGCCTGAATGCCAGAATCCGTTTTTTCCAGCCCCAGCAACTGAGATTTCAGCAGCAGATGGACACCCATCTCTGTCAACCGATGCTGTAAGCGACTGCTTACTTCCGGTGGCATTAACGACGCCAGAATACTTGCAGCGTTGTCGATTAGCGTTACCGCTTTGCCTGCCCGACAAAAATCCATCGCCAGTTCACTACCAATCAAACCACCGCCAACAATCAACACGCGTCGGGCATCCCGCAGTTGTGTTTCACAGGCGCGATACTCTTGCTGACTGTTTAAAGTAAGCATTAACTCACGCCCAGGCACTGGCGGGACAAAGGCGCTGGCACCGGTTGCCAGCACTAATTTTTCGTATTGCCACTGATTATTCTGGCTTTTCACCACATGGGCTTCGGCATCGATATCCGTCACCCAGGTTTGCGGAAACAGGCGCAGATTAAACTGTTCGGCAAATTCTCCCGCCGTCTGGCGGGTAAGGTCGTCGGCACGTTGCCCCTGACTGATAACATGGCTGAGGTCAGGTTTGTTGTACTCATCCATGCTATCGGCGGCAATCAGGGTTAATGGAATACTGGCGTCCTGTTTGCGAATATTTTTCACCAGTTGGCGGGCGGCGAAGCCCGAACCAATGATCACAATGCCGTTGCTCATTTTGCCTCCGATGCCAGTTCGTCAAAGACGTCTTTGCCGAGGGAACATTCAGGGCAGAGGAAGTTATCCGGGACTTCACTCCACGGCGTTCCTGGCGCAACGTCCTGCATTGGCTCGCCTTTTGCTGGATCGTAAATCCACTGGCAGACGCTGCACTGCATCCGTGGGCCGAGATCAGCCGTTGTGGTGGCACAAGTTTCTTCTTTAACCACCGTATTCACCGTGTTCTGCGGCAGCGGCGCGAGCGCCCACTGACGGGCGATTTCGCGACCGTGTTCACGGCATAACTCCAGTGCGTCCTGGTCTGGGCGCCATTTGGCTTTCAGGCTCAGTGACATTTCGAAACCTGCATCCTGCAAGCGCGTGGAAAGACGATCCACCGCACCGCCGCTCCAGCCATGAGAGCCGAAAGCACTGGCGCGTTTGTTACGGAAGCGCAACCCGGTCATCTCCTCCACCAGCCCGGCGATTTTCGGCATCATCACGTTATTCATCGTCGAAGTGCCGACCAGCACGCCTTTTGAGCGGAAGACATTGGTCAGGATTTCGTTTTTATCGCTTCGGGCAACGTTGAAAATTTTCACCGCTACGCGCGGGTCGGTTTCCGCAATCCCCTGGGCGATAGCGTCAGCCATCATGCGGGTGTTATTCGACATGGTGTCGTAGAAAATGGTGATTCTGTCTTCCTGATAATCCGCCGCCCATTTCAGGTACAGCTCGACAATTTGCGTCGGGTTATCGCGCCACACCACACCGTGAGAGGTGGCAATCATATCGACCGGCAAATTAAAGCCCAGAATCTCGTTGATTTTCGGTGTCACCAGGCGGCTGAACGGCGTCAGGATATTGGCGTAGTAACGCTGGCACTGCTCGAAAAGCTCCGTCTGATCCACTTCATCGTTGAACAGATGCTCGTCGCAGTAGTGCTGACCGAAGGCATCGTTACTGAACAGCACCGCGTCGCCCGTCAGGTAAGTCATCATACTGTCCGGCCAGTGCAGCATTGGCGTTTCGACAAAAATGAGTTGCTTGCCGTTACCGATATCCAGCGTGTCACCGGTTTTCACCACGTTGAAATTCCACTCCGGATGATGGTGATGACCATTTATTGAGTCGATGGCGTTTGCAGTGCAGTAGATCGGTGTATCCGGAATTTGCGCCATCAGTTCGGTCAGCGCCCCGGCGTGATCCTCTTCAGCATGGTTAATCACGATGTAATCGATATCCGCCAGATCGATTTCATTACGCAGGTTCTGCACAAATTCGCGGCTGAATTTATGGTCAACGGTGTCGATAAGTACATTTTTTTCTTCACGAATGAGGTAGCTGTTGTAGCTGCTGCCGCGCAGCGTTTTATATTCCGTGCCGTGAAAATCACGCACTTCCCAGTCACGTTGACCCACCCAATGAATGTTATTTTTCACCACAATAGACATAGCAACCTCAATTTATTCAGCGTGTTCTAAAAAGATGTCTTGTTAATTGCAGATTGCGTGCCAGTTTTTTATCTGATTGTTTTTGCTATATAAATTTATTTATGCTCATTAATGAGTAGTCAAAATGACTATCCATCAAATGGTCGATATGACAATATCTATAGTCAAATTGACAGTGAGGCAAAGATGAGTTTTTCCGTTGATGTGCTGGCGAATATCGCCATCGAATTGCAGCGTGGGATTGGTCATCAGGATCGTTTTCAGCGCCTGATCACCACGCTGCGTCAGGTGCTGGAGTGTGATGCGTCCGCGCTGTTGCGTTACGATTCGCGGCAGTTTATTCCGCTTGCCATCGACGGGCTGGCGAAGGATGTACTCGGCAGACGTTTTGCGCTGGAAGGACATCCACGGCTGGAAGCGATTGCCCGCGCGGGTGATGTGGTGCGTTTTCCCGCAGACAGTGAATTGCCCGATCCCTATGACGGTTTGATTCCCGGGCAGGAGAGTCTGAAAGTTCACGCCTGTGTTGGCCTGCCGTTGTTTGCCGGACAAAACCTGATCGGCGCACTGACGCTCGACGGGATGCAGCCCGACCAGTTCGATGTTTTCAGCGATGAAGAGTTACGGCTGATTGCCGCGCTGGCGGCGGGGGCGTTAAGCAATGCGTTGCTGATTGAACAACTGGAAAGCCAGAATATGCTGCCAGGGGATGTCGCGCCGTTTGAAGCGGTGAAACAGACGCAGATGATCGGTCTGTCGCCTGGCATGACGCAACTGAAAAAAGAGATTGAGATTGTGGCGGCGTCCGATCTCAACGTCTTAATCAGCGGTGAGACGGGAACGGGTAAGGAGTTGGTGGCGAAAGCGATTCATGAAGCCTCGCCGCGGGCGGTGAATCCGCTGGTCTATCTCAACTGTGCCGCACTGCCGGAAAGTGTCGCGGAAAGTGAGTTGTTCGGGCATGTAAAAGGGGCGTTTACTGGCGCTATCAGTAACCGCAGCGGGAAGTTTGAAATGGCGGATAACGGCACGCTATTTCTGGATGAGATTGGCGAGCTGTCTCTGGCATTGCAGGCCAAGCTGCTGCGGGTGTTACAGTATGGCGATATTCAGCGCGTTGGCGATGACCGCAGTTTGCGGGTCGATGTGCGCGTGTTGGCGGCGACTAATCGCGACTTGCGCGAAGAGGTGCTGGCAGGGCGATTTCGCGCCGACTTGTTCCATCGCCTGAGCGTGTTTCCGCTTTCGGTGCCGCCTCTGCGTGAGCGGGGCGATGACGTCATTCTGCTGGCGGGGTATTTCTGTGAGCAGTGCCGTCTGCGGCTGGGGCTTTCCCGCGTGGTATTAAGTTCCGGGGCGAGAAATTTACTGCAACACTACAGTTTTCCGGGAAACGTGCGCGAACTGGAACATGCTATTCATCGGGCGGTAGTGCTGGCGAGAGCGACCCGCAGCGGCGATGAAGTGATTCTTGAGGCGCAACATTTTGCTTTTCCTGAGGTGACGTTGCCGCCGGCAGAAGTGACGACAATGCCCGTCGTTAAGCAAAACCTGCGTGAAGCGACAGAAGAGTTCCAGCGTGAAACCATTCGCCAGGCACTGGCACAAAATAATCACAACTGGGCTGCCTGTGCGCGGATGCTGGAAACTGACGTCGCCAACCTGCATCGGTTGGCGAAACGTCTGGGATTGAAGGATTAAATAATCCCGGCCTGATAGAAATCCTGCAGGTTAATCGCGCCGGTGAGTTTGCCGTTTTCGTCCACCACCGGGGCGGCGGTGATTTTGCGCTTCATCAGAACTTCTTTGGCGTCGATGGCGCGGCTTTGCGCCTGTAATGTGGTGCCGCCTGCCGTCATCGCTTCATTAACTGGCGTGGTGAGGGCGCCGCCGACAACCAGCCAGCGACGTAAATCGCCGTCGGTAAAGACGCCTTTCACCTGCTGTTGATCATCGCACACCGCCACAAGTCCTAATCCGGTACGGCTGAGTTCCAGCATCGCGTCCATTACGCTGGCGGTTAACGCCACCTGCGGGATAGCGTCATCACGGCGCATCAGATGATGCACTTTATTCAGCAAGCGAGCGCCCAGCGCTCCGGCTGGATGTGAACGGGCAAAATCTTCTTCATTAAAACCGCGCGCCTGCATGACTGCCATCGCCAGCGCGTCGCCCATCATCAGGGTATTGACGGTGCTGGAGGTCGGCGCAAGGTGCATCGGACAGGCTTCGCGTTCTACGGAAATATCCAGTATCGCTTTCGCTGCCAGGCCCAGCGGTGACGTCGGTTTACCGGTCATTGCCAGCAGCGCGATAGATTTATCTTCCAGACGCGGAATAATCAGATCCAGTTCCTTCGCGCCACCGGAGTAAGAGATAAACAGCATCACATCGCGGCTTTCAATCATCCCCAGATCGCCGTGCAGTGCTTCTGCCGGATGGACAAAAAAAGCCGGTGTGCCGGTGCTGGCAAGCGTTGCGGCGATTTTCTTACCAATGTGGCCCGATTTGCCAATTCCGGAAACCACCACTTTGCCTTCGCAGTGCAGGATGATATTGGCGGCGCGAACAAAATCATCGCCCAGACGTTCCGGTAAACGGCTTGCTTCCTGCAACTCTAGCGTTAACGTCTGACGCCCCGCGTTCAGTAGTGCTTCACTCATTGCTTTCTCCGGTTATGATCACGTCGATCCCTTTATCTTCCAGCGCCTGACGAAACGCGGGATCGATACCTGCGTCGGTAATCAGCTTATCGACACTTTCAAGACTGCAAACCACGTTGGGGCTTTTACGACCAAACTTCGATGAGTCAGCCATCAAAATGACTTCACGCGCGGCATTACACATCGCCTTACTGACGGTAAAAACCTCGTTGAAGGTGGTTACGCCCGCATTCAGATCGATGCCGTCAGTACCCATGAATAATTTGTCGAAGGTGAAATGCTCGAAGGCATTTTCCGCCAGTTGCCCGTGAAATGAGGCCGATTTTTTGCGAAATGTTCCGCCTGGCATCAGGATGGTTTGTTCGTTATCCAGTTCGGATAGCGCATTAACGATATGCAAACTGTTGGTCATCACCGTGATGTTATTAAAGCGCGATAGCATGGGGACCATCTGCAACACGGTGCTGCCAGCATCAAGAATGATCGAGTCTCCATCATGAATAAAACTGACGGCAGCTTCTGCAATCAGCGCTTTCTTGTGGGTGTTGATAAGAGTTTTATGATCGATAGGCGGATCGGATTCCTCTTTATTCAACACCACGCCGCCATAAGTACGAATGACGGTTCCGGCATGTTCCAGAATGACCAGATCTTTGCGAATGGTTGTGCCTGTGGTGTCAAAGTATTGCGCCAATTCTTCAACCGAGCATTTCCCCTGCTTTTGCAGGTACTCCAGAATGGCGGCCTGACGCTGACGAGGTTTCATGGGTGTGATTACCTGATTTAGGTTTCAAAATGATAACTTCGCAAGCAAGTAACATTCACAACGAAATTATCCACGTTTCAGTTTAAGCGCCAATGATAGAGCATTCTGTGATAGTGGATCATGGGGAAAGATCACATCAGGTCGTAAATCACCCCGATGCATACCCGTAATTGCGGGAATTTTTTGTGGTCGGGCGAAAACGGTCAGTCCTTTCATAAACAAGGTATCGACGATGTGCTGCTGATCGTCCAGAGCAATGGCGACCACGACCCGCGGTTTAAAGCGCCCGCTGGAACGTCCCACGCCAACGCGCCCTTGCTGGCAGAGCGCGTCGAAGGCTCGATTAAAACGAGAAATTTGCCAGCCGCCTAAGGCCAGTTGCGCACACCAGGCGATAACGGCGACGGTGATGAGAGCTGATACCATAACTTCTCCTTAATGTCGTGGAGGAAGTCCTGTAGGCCTGATAAGCGTAGCGCATCAGGCATTTTATTAGTCGCACGGAGATCCTTTAAGGATCTCCGCTGTTGATCAAAACATCACCTGACCGCCAGTGACATTAATCGATTGTCCAGTGCAGTACGACGCCTTAGGACTGGCATAGAACAGCAGCATATTCAGCACGTCCTGATAATCGCAGCCACGTTTGAGCGGCACTTTATCGATGTAATACTGCTCGACTTCATCCGGTTTGATACCCAGCTTGGTCGCGTATTGCGGTAGCAAAGACTGGAACATCGGCGATTTCAGCAGGTTACCGAGCATCAGTGAATGAACTGTAATGCCGTATTCCGCCAGATCCAATGCTAGCGACTGAGTAAGACCGACACCGCCAAATTTCGCGGCGCTATAACCAGAGTTGTGTTTGCTGCCCACTTTGCCGGATTTTGAGTTGATCTGAATAATGCGTCCCTGAATACCGTCGCGGATCATCAAACGCGAAAATTCACGCGCACACAGGAAATAGCCCACCAGATTCACCTGTAGCGAGCGGTCAAAATCCCCAAGCTGGAAATCGCTGATAAACGCTGCTTTTGCAATTCCGGCGCTGTAGACCAGTAAATCCACGCGACCAAAGATTTCATCTACCCCACGAGAGAGCGCCAGAACGCTCTGCTCGCTGGTGGCGTCAGCACCAAAACCGTACGCTGTTCCTTCACCATATTCGGTGTTAATTTCTTGCGCCACATTTGCAGCTTTGTCGCTTTGAATATCGACAACCGCCACGCGATACCCCTCGGCAGCCAGACCGTGGCACAGGAACGCGCCTAAGGTTTGCCCACCACCGATGACAACGGCAACCTGATTCATTTTTTACTCCTTAACAGATTCAAACTTCAAAACCGATCCCGGCGCGATATCGTCGGGTACAGGGCCTGCCACATGGACAGTGCCCGGAAATTCCGCTTCGCTTAAACCATCGAAGCGCAGGGTGACATGACCCAGCTCGCGAAGATTGTCTTCCGCCACGCTGCCAACGGCGGTCACCGGATAGCGATGCTGCCCGAGAGAAAATTGCAAACCGGGATGGAGCGCACCTTTCAACTCGCCGTGGCAATGAATGAAGCAATACTCTTCGAGATCCGCAGGCGCGCCTTCACGAAAGGTGATGAGCATCTGGTCGCTGAGGGCGTCAGTGGCGCTCGCGCCGATACGGGTGATGGTGGTCTGATAAATAACGGTCATGTTTCAGCCTCTATTGATAGATAAAACCGGAGACAAACCAGGCGATCAGGACAGTAGGCGCGCCGGTCAGAAAGCGGCTCACCAGTACAGAAGGGACACCGACGCGAACCGTATCCTGACGGGCTTCCGCCAGCGACAAACCGACCGGGATAAAGTCGCAGGCGGCTTGCGCGTTAATGGCAAACAGCGCCGGTAAAGCCAGATGCGGCGGAATATTGCCGAGGCCAATCTGCACACCAATCAATACACCGATAACCTGCGCGATAACGGCACCAGGGCCGAGAAAAGGTGAAAGCAGCGGGAAGGAGCAGATAAGCGCTAGCATCACCAGCCCCAGAGGATGACTGGCCAGCGGAGCAAGACCGTGGGCAATCCAGTCTCCAAGACCGGAGGCCATAATGATGCCGATAAGCGCCGAGACAAACGCCATAAACGGTAGAATGGTTTTTAATACGGTGTCGATGGTGTCGCGTCCGGACTGGAACAGTACGGCAACGGCAGACCCCATGCCCATTCCCACCTTTGCCAGTAAACCATCGCTCTGTTCGGTAATTTTCTTGCTGGTGTCGTAGTCACGGCCCACGGAAGACGGTTGTGGCGTTGCAGCACCCATCACTGTGATATTTTCTTCTTTCACGCCAGAGACATAAATATCTTCCACGATGTACTGCGCCAGCGGACCAGACTTGCCCGTCGAGTGGATATTGATGGTGGGAATACGCCGTTTTGGATAGATGCCGCAGCGCAGTGTGCCGCCACAGTCGATTACCGCAACGCCGATTTCCGCTTCTGCGGGTTCACCTTCTTTAAATCCGTCGATAGCCTGCCAGCCAGTAAGCTGCGCCAGTTTGTCGACAATCGCAGGACGTGTACCGGCGGTGATATAGACGATTTTTTTCCCCGGAGTGGCGTCCAGTTCAAGCGGGCCGCCCCATCCACCCGTCCCTTTTTCGATCCGAATACGTGTCATGATGTTGCTCCTGCCAGGCGAACTTTCTGTTCAAGTTGAATGCCCATCTTTTTCTCGAAAATGGCGGTGGTCAGATCGGTCACCCACCCACGGAAGAAGTTAGTGACCAGCCCAACCAGCAGATAGCTTACTGCCAGTGGGCCAAGTGGCAGATTCAGTGTCGTCAGACCGCTGGCAATTCCAAGATAAACAAACAATTCGCCGGGGTTGATGTGGGGGAAGAGGCCATTCATTGAGTGGCAGCTATAAGAGGCCGCCGCGTAATAGCTGGGTTTGTACTTTTCTGGCATAAAACGACCCAGGCTTAAAGTCATCGGGTTACAAAAAACAAATGTGCCAATACACGGTAATAGCAGGTAACGGGAAACAGGATTACCGGCGCAACGTTGAGCAAATCGTTCAATACGATGCTGACCGATAAAATTAATCAATGCGTTCATGATAACCAGCAGGCTTATCAACAGTGGAAGAATGCCGGTCACCATCCCGGTAAACACCTCTCCACCTTTCTGGAACAGCCCGATGAACCACTCTGCGCCATGAGTAATGGTTTCTATCATTGTTCTCTCCTTTGAAATTTATTGTTTCATTACCAAACAGCAAACCAATATAATCAGATCGAAAGATTTAAAAGTGTTATTTTGATCGCAAAATGAAAGATAAATATTTTAATTTGAAAGTTTAGCTAAAGGGATGGTGATGAAGGTGATTTGTGTTATGTAAAGTCTGTATCAGGCAGTGACTACCGCTTCCTTGTGCGGGGTGGGATGCTTTACCATACTTGCCCCTGGTTGAATCTGTTAAATGGACTCCTCATGTTCAAGCGTCGTTATGTAACATTGCTTCCCCTTTTTGTGTTGCTTGCCGCCTGTAGCAGCAAGCCAAAACCTACCGAGACTGAAACGACCACCGGAACGCCGTCTGGCGGCTTCCTGCTTGAGCCGCAGCACAATGTGATGCAGATGGGCGGTGACTTCGCTAACAACCCGAATGCGCAGCAGTTCATCGACAAAATGGTGAAAAAACACGGCTTCGATCGTCAGCAATTGCAGGAAATCCTCTCCCAGGCGAAACGTCTGGATTCGGTACTGCGGCTGATGGATAACCAGGCACCAACCACATCGGTGAAGCCGCCATCTGGCCCGAACGGCGCATGGCTGCGTTATCGTAAAAAATTTATTACTCCGGATAACGTGCAGAACGGCGTGGTTTTCTGGAACCAGTATGAAGATGCACTGAATCGCGCGTGGCAGGTGTATGGCGTACCGCCAGAAATTATTGTTGGGATTATCGGCGTTGAAACCCGCTGGGGACGCGTGATGGGTAAAACCCGTATCCTCGATGCGCTGGCGACGCTGTCATTTAACTACCCACGCCGCGCGGAATATTTCTCTGGTGAGCTGGAAACCTTCCTGCTAATGGCGCGCGATGAGCAGGACGATCCGCTCAATCTGAAAGGTTCCTTTGCCGGGGCAATGGGCTACGGTCAGTTTATGCCATCGTCTTACAAACAATACGCCGTGGATTTCAGCGGCGACGGGCATATCAACCTGTGGGACCCGGTGGATGCCATTGGTAGCGTGGCGAACTATTTCAAAGCGCATGGCTGGGTGAAAGGCGATCAGGTCGCTGTAATGGCAAACGGTCAGGCTCCGGGCTTGCCAAATGGTTTCAAAACCAAGTACAGCATTTCACAACTTGCAGCGGCAGGTCTGACGCCACAACAGTCGCTGGGCAATCATCAGCAGGCCAGCTTGCTGCGTCTGGATGTTGGGACGGGGTATCAGTACTGGTACGGTCTGCCGAACTTCTACACCATTACCCGTTATAACCACAGCACCCATTACGCAATGGCGGTCTGGCAGTTAGGACAAGCCGTAGCGCTGGCGCGCGTACAGTAACTATTGGCAAGAGGGAGGTTAAATCTCCCTCTGTTATCTTACTGTTTATTCGAATGACGTAATTGCTTGATTTTTTTCGACAGCGAAATCGCATATCCCAGGCATACAACGCCTAACGCAGCCTGGCCAAAATCGAAAGGTTCAAGATAGCCAGAAGATAAAATCTTACATACCACTGAAACCAGGGCGCTGACACCGCCAATGGTGACCCACATACGCATTTGTGTGGTCTGTTTGAGCACGTTTTGTGGGGTGTTATCCGTTTTCTTTGTTGCCATTGCTTTCCTCTCCTTGTGAATACATATCAATGTGAATGCGGCATGGTAGCCTTTTTTCTTTGCCGGTTGGTCGTAACAGTCTTATTTCGGAATGCGACTCGTAAAATGAGTCGCTCGTCCCCATCTTCTGCGGGAAAGTGCTATCTTGTCCGGCATAAATTTTTGACTGACAGAGGTTGTGATGACTGACAGTGAACTGATGCAGTTAAGCGAGCAGGTAGGGCTGGCGCTGAAATCCCGTGGCGCAACCGTAACAACCGCTGAGTCTTGTACCGGCGGTTGGGTAGCGAAAGTGATTACCGATATTGCCGGCAGTTCCGCCTGGTTTGAACGCGGATTTGTCACCTACAGTAACGAAGCCAAAGCGCAGATGATCGGCGTGCGCGAAGAGACGCTGGCGCAGCATGGCGCGGTGAGTGAACCTGTCGTGGTGGAAATGGCGATAGGCGCACTGAAAGCGGCTCGTGCTGACTATGCCGTGTCTATCAGCGGTATTGCCGGGCCGGATGGCGGCAGTGAAGAGAAGCCTGTCGGCACCGTCTGGTTTGCTTTTGCCTCTGCCAGCGGTGAAGGCATTACCCGCCGGGAATGCTTTAGCGGTGACCGCGATGCCGTGCGTCGGAAGGCGACGGCTTATGCCTTAAATACGCTGTGGCAACAATTTCTACAAAACACTTGATACTGTATGACTATACAGTATAATTGCTTCAACAGAACATATTGACTATCCGGTATTACCCGGCATGACAGGAGTAAAAATGGCTATCGACGAAAACAAACAGAAAGCGTTGGCGGCAGCACTGGGCCAGATTGAGAAACAATTTGGTAAAGGCTCCATCATGCGCCTGGGTGAAGACCGTTCCATGGATGTAGAAACTATCTCTACTGGTTCGCTTTCACTGGATATCGCGCTCGGGGCAGGTGGTCTGCCGATGGGCCGTATCGTCGAAATCTACGGACCGGAATCTTCCGGTAAAACCACGCTGACACTACAGGTGATTGCCGCTGCCCAGCGCGAAGGTAAAACCTGTGCGTTTATCGATGCTGAACACGCGCTGGACCCAGTCTATGCACGTAAACTGGGTGTCGATATCGACAACCTGCTGTGCTCCCAGCCGGACACCGGCGAGCAGGCACTGGAAATCTGTGACGCCCTGGCACGCTCTGGCGCAGTAGATGTTATCGTCGTTGACTCCGTGGCGGCACTGACGCCAAAAGCGGAAATCGAAGGCGAAATCGGCGACTCTCATATGGGCCTTGCGGCACGTATGATGAGCCAGGCGATGCGTAAGCTGGCGGGTAACCTGAAGCAGTCCAACACGCTGCTGATCTTCATCAACCAGATCCGTATGAAAATTGGTGTGATGTTCGGTAACCCGGAAACCACTACCGGTGGTAACGCGCTGAAATTCTACGCCTCTGTTCGTCTCGACATCCGCCGTATCGGTGCGGTGAAAGAGGGCGAAAACGTAGTGGGTAGCGAAACCCGCGTGAAAGTGGTGAAGAACAAAATTGCAGCGCCGTTTAAACAGGCTGAATTCCAGATCCTCTACGGTGAAGGCATCAACTTCTACGGCGAGCTGGTTGACCTGGGCGTGAAAGAGAAGCTGATCGAGAAAGCAGGCGCGTGGTACAGCTATAAAGGTGAGAAGATCGGCCAGGGTAAAGCGAATGCGACTGCATGGTTGAAAGACAACCCGGAAACTGCGAAAGAGATTGAGAAGAAAGTACGTGAGTTGCTGTTGAGCAACCCGAACTCAACGCCAGATTTCTCTGTAGATGACAGCGAAGGCGTAGCAGAAACTAACGAAGATTTTTAATCGTCTTGTTTGATACACAAGGGTCGCATCTGCGGCCCTTTTGCTTTTTAAGTTGTAAGGATATGCCATGACAGAATCAACGTCCCGTCGCCCGGCATATGCTCGCCTGTTGGATCGTGCGGTACGCATACTGGCGGTACGCGATCACAGTGAGCAAGAACTGCGACGTAAACTCGCGGCACCGATTATGGGTAAAAATGGCCCGGAAGAGATTGATGCCACGGCAGAAGATTACGATCGCGTTATTGCCTGGTGCCATGAAAACGGCTATCTCGATGACAGCCGATTTGTTGCGCGCTTTATTGCCAGCCGCAGCCGCAAAGGATATGGTCCGGCGCGTATTCGTCAGGAGCTGAACCAGAAAGGTATTTCCCGCGAAGCGACAGAAAAAGCGATGCGTGAATGTGATATCGACTGGTGCTCGCTGGCGCGCGACCAGGCGACGCGAAAATATGGCGAACCGCTACCAACTGTCTTTTCGGAAAAAGTTAAGATCCAGCGTTTTCTGCTCTATCGTGGCTATCTGATGGAAGATATCCAGGAGATTTGGCGAAATTTTGCCGACTGAACGCATACGGTATTTTACTTCCCAGTCAAGAAAACTTATCTTATTCCCACTTTTTCAGTTACCAGCCGGGCGGTTAACGACACGCGATGGCTGGTGGCGATATTTCGTTAGCTTGATTTCAGGATAATTATGAGCAAGAGCACCGCTGAGATCCGTCAGGCGTTTCTCGACTTTTTCCATAGTAAGGGACATCAGGTAGTTGCCAGCAGCTCCCTGGTACCCCACAACGACCCAACTTTGTTGTTTACCAACGCCGGGATGAACCAGTTCAAGGATGTGTTCCTTGGGCTCGACAAGCGTAATTATTCCCGCGCTACCACTTCCCAACGCTGTGTGCGTGCGGGTGGTAAACACAACGACCTGGAAAACGTCGGTTACACCGCGCGTCACCATACCTTCTTCGAAATGCTGGGCAACTTCAGCTTCGGCGACTATTTCAAACACGATGCTATTCAGTTTGCATGGGAATTACTGACCAGCGAAAAATGGTTTGCCCTGCCGAAAGAACGTCTGTGGGTTACCGTCTATGAAAGCGACGACGAAGCCTACGAAATCTGGGAAAAAGAAGTCGGCATCCCGCGCGAACGTATTATTCGCATCGGCGATAACAAAGGTGCGCCATACGCATCTGACAACTTCTGGCAGATGGGTGACACTGGTCCGTGCGGCCCGTGCACCGAAATCTTCTACGATCACGGCGACCACATCTGGGGCGGCCCTCCGGGAAGTCCGGAAGAAGACGGCGACCGCTACATTGAGATCTGGAACATCGTCTTCATGCAGTTCAACCGCCAGGCTGACGGTACTATGGAACCGCTGCCGAAGCCGTCCGTAGATACCGGTATGGGTCTGGAGCGTATTGCTGCGGTGCTGCAACACGTTAACTCTAACTATGACATTGACCTGTTCCGCACGCTGATCCAGGCGGTAGCGAAAGTCACTGGCGCGACCGATCTGAGCAACAAATCACTGCGCGTAATCGCTGACCACATTCGTTCTTGTGCGTTCCTGGTAGCGGATGGCGTAATGCCGTCCAACGAAAACCGTGGTTATGTACTGCGTCGTATCATTCGTCGCGCGGTGCGTCACGGTAATATGTTGGGCGCGAAAGAAACCTTCTTCTACAAGCTGGTGGGGCCACTGATCGACGTCATGGGCTCTGCGGGTGAAGACCTGAAACGCCAACAGGCGCAGGTTGAGCAGGTGCTGAAGACTGAAGAAGAGCAGTTTGCCCGTACTCTGGAGCGCGGTCTGGCGCTGCTGGATGAAGAGCTGGCAAAACTTTCTGGTGATACGCTGGATGGTGAAACTGCTTTCCGTCTGTACGACACCTATGGCTTCCCGGTTGACCTGACGGCTGATGTTTGTCGTGAGCGCAACATCAAAGTTGACGAAGCTGGTTTTGAAGCAGCAATGGAAGAACAGCGTCGTCGCGCACGCGAAGCCAGCGGCTTTGGTGCCGATTACAACGCGATGATCCGTGTTGACAGTGCATCTGAATTTAAAGGTTATGACCATCTGGAACTGAACGGCAAAGTGACTGCGCTGTTTGTTGATGGTAAAGCTGTTGATGCCATTAATGCAGGCCAGGAAGCAGTAGTCGTGCTGGATCAAACGCCATTCTATGCAGAATCCGGCGGTCAGGTTGGCGATAAAGGCGAACTGAAAGGTGCTAACTTCTCCTTTGCGGTGGAAGATACGCAGAAATACGGCCAGGCGATTGGTCACATCGGTAAACTTGCTGCGGGTTCTCTGAAAGTGGGCGACGCGGTACAGGCGGATGTAGATGAAGCACGTCGCGCGCGTATTCGTCTGAATCACTCCGCAACGCACCTGATGCACGCTGCGCTGCGTCAGGTTCTGGGTACTCATGTTTCCCAGAAAGGTTCACTGGTTAATGACAAGGTGCTGCGTTTTGACTTCTCGCATAACGAAGCGATGAAACCAGAAGAGATTCGTGCTGTCGAAGATCTGGTCAACGCGCAGATTCGTCGTAACTTGCCTATCGAAACCAACATCATGGATCTCGAAGCGGCGAAAGCGAAAGGTGCGATGGCGCTGTTCGGCGAGAAGTATGATGAACGTGTACGAGTGTTGAGCATGGGCGATTTCTCCACTGAGCTTTGTGGTGGTACTCATGCTAGCCGCACCGGTGATATTGGTCTGTTCCGTATCATTTCTGAATCGGGTACTGCTGCAGGTGTTCGCCGTATTGAAGCGGTAACCGGAGAAGGCGCTATTGCCACCGTTCATGCAGACAGCGATCGCTTAAGTGAAGTTGCGCATCTGCTGAAAGGTGATAGCAATAATCTGGCTGATAAAGTACGTTCAGTACTGGAACGTACGCGTCAGCTGGAAAAAGAGTTACAACAGCTTAAAGAACAGGCTGCTGCACAGGAGAGTGCGAATCTTTCCAGTAAGGCAATTGATGTTAATGGTGTTAAGCTGTTGGTTAGTGAGCTTAGCGGTGTTGAGCCGAAAATGTTGCGCACCATGGTTGACGATTTAAAAAATCAGCTGGGGTCGACAATTATCGTGCTGGCAACGGTAGCCGAAGGTAAGGTTTCTCTGATTGCAGGCGTATCTAAGGATGTCACAGATCGCGTGAAAGCAGGGGAACTGATTGGTATGGTCGCTCAGCAGGTGGGCGGCAAGGGTGGTGGACGTCCTGACATGGCGCAAGCCGGTGGTACGGATGCTGCGGCCTTACCTGCAGCGTTAGCCAGTGTGAAAGGCTGGGTCAGCGCGAAATTGCAATAATATAAGCGTCAGGCAATGCCGTGGACTTGCTTCACGGCATTCGCATCGACGCTATCGACAACGATAAAGTCAGGTTGAAGTTGTGTATATCGGCTAAACTTAGGTTTAACAGAATGTAATGCCATGACTGCTTAGATGTAATGTGTTTGTCATTGCTTACTTTTTGGCGTTATATGATGGATAATGCCGGGATACAGAGAGACCCGACTCTTTTAATCTTTCAAGGAGCAAAGAATGCTGATTCTGACTCGTCGAGTTGGTGAGACCCTCATGATTGGGGATGAGGTCACCGTGACAGTTTTAGGGGTAAAGGGCAACCAGGTACGTATTGGCGTAAACGCCCCGAAGGAAGTTTCTGTTCACCGTGAAGAGATCTACCAGCGTATCCAGGCTGAAAAATCCCAGCAGTCCAGTTACTAATCTTTCCGCGTCTCATCTTTAACGGTGAGACGCACCCTCAAAATTTCTCCTTCGTTTCATTTTCTTTTCGCGTTACTCCCGTTCATTTAACTTTTGCCACCATTTTTATCTATCACTGCTACCTGTCAGAGGCCTGTTTTTCTGTTGATAAAACACTCTTTTTGACGTTTTTACAGACTAATTGAGCGCGAAGTGTGCAAACGATAAAAGTGTGGGAAAAATTGTTTGACTTATAAGTCTCAGAAAGTAATATGTGCGCCACGCAGCGACGATGAGCGATAAACAAGTTCTTCGAAGCACTCATAAGAGGCGTGTGGTGAGGTGGCCGAGAGGCTGAAGGCGCTCCCCTGCTAAGGGAGTATGCGGTCAAAAGCTGCATCCGGGGTTCGAATCCCCGCCTCACCGCCATTTGCATCCGTAGCTCAGCTGGATAGAGTACTCGGCTACGAACCGAGCGGTCGGAGGTTCGAATCCTCCCGGATGCACC
>NZ_JACSQI010000003.1:0-3789 GCF_014836715.1 Escherichia whittamii | reverse complement strand
CATCCGTAGCTCAGCTGGATAGAGTACTCGGCTACGAACCGAGCGGTCGGAGGTTCGAATCCTCCCGGATGCACCATATTCTCCGTATTATCCGCGATTGATAATCTTCATGGTCTGCAAAATTGACGCAAGCACCAGGGAGGATAACGTTGCTTTAGCAACGGCCCGAAGGGCGAACGTCAGTGAGTCATCCTCCCGGATGCACCATATTCTCCAAAAAATTTCCCACAAAAAACATCTCATTTCTAAATAACTATTTTATCCATATCCTGAATAATCTTCCCCTTCGCCATCAGCGACAAAATCAAGCAATTACGCTAAAGTAGCGTCATATTTTTCGACTTGCGAGAAGACCATGTACGAGCGTTATGCAGGTTTAATTTTTGATATGGATGGCACGATCCTGGATACCGAACCTACGCACCGTAAAGCGTGGCGTGAAGTATTAGGACGCTACGGTCTTCAGTACGATGTTCAGGCGATGATTGCGCTTAATGGCTCGCCCACGTGGCGTATAGCCCAGGCGATTATTGAGCTGAATCAGGCCGATCTCGACCCGCATGCGTTGGCGCGTGAAAAAACAGAAGCAGTAAGAAGCATGCTGCTGGATAGCGTCGAGCCGCTTCCTCTTGTCGAGGTGGTGAAAAGCTGGCATGGACGTCGACCAATGGCTGTCGGTACGGGGAGTGAAAGTGCCATCGCTGAAGCATTGCTGGCGCACCTGGGATTACGCCGTTATTTTGATGCGGTCGTTGCCGCCGATCACGTCAAACATCATAAACCTGCGCCAGACACATTTTTGTTGTGTGCGCAGCGTATGGGCGTGCAACCAACACAGTGTGTGGTCTTTGAAGATGCTGATTTCGGTATTCAGGCTGCTCGCGCTGCAGGTATGGACGCTGTGGATGTTCGCTTGCTGTGAGTGAAGCTTTATCGCTTTTCTCGTTGTTTGCCAGTAGTTTCCTCAGCGCTACACTATTACCCGGTAATTCCGAAGTCGTCCTGGTTGCAATGTTGCTTTCCGGGGTAAGTCATCCCTGGGTTTTAGTGTTAACAGCAACAATGGGTAATAGCCTTGGAGGGCTAACTAACGTTATCCTTGGGCGTTTCTTTCCACTGCGCAAAACATCGCGCTGGCAAGAGAAAGCCATCGGCTGGCTGAAACGATATGGTGCAATCACACTATTATTAAGCTGGATGCCCGTGGTTGGCGATTTACTGTGTCTGTTAGCGGGATGGATGCGCATCTCGTGGGGACCGGTAATCTTTTTTTTGTGCCTTGGTAAAGCGTTACGCTATGTTGCGATTGCAGTAGCTACCGTTCAGGGCATGATGTGGTGGCACTAATTGTAGGCCTGCACACATGGCCACCATTACAGTTATGCTAAATAAAACGATTTTGACAGGCGGGAGGTCAATTTGATCCCGGACGTATCACAGGCGCTGGCCTGGCTGGAAAAACATCCTCAGGCGTTAAAGGGGATACAGCGTGGGCTGGAGCGCGAAACTTTGCGTGTTAATGCTGATGGCACACTGGCAACAACAGGTCATCCTGAAGCATTAGGTTCCGCACTGACGCATAAATGGATAACCACCGATTTTGCGGAAGCATTGCTGGAATTTATTACACCAGTGGATGGTGATATTGAACATATGCTGACTTTTATGCGCGACCTGCATCGCTATACGGCGCGCAATATGGGCGATGAGCGGATGTGGCCTTTAAGTATGCCATGTTACATCGCGGAAGGTCAGGACATCGAACTGGCGCAGTATGGCACTTCCAATACCGGGCGCTTTAAAACGCTGTACCGTGAAGGGCTGAAAAATCGCTACGGTGCGCTGATGCAAACCATCTCCGGCGTGCATTACAACTTCTCTTTGCCTATGGCATTCTGGCAAGCGAAGTGTGGTGATATTTCGGGCTCTGATGCTAAAGAGAAAATCTCTGCGGGTTATTTCCGCGTTATTCGCAACTACTATCGCTTCGGTTGGGTCATTCCTTATCTGTTTGGCGCGTCTCCGGCAATATGCTCTTCATTCCTGCAAGGTAAACCAACTTCGCTGCCGTTTGAGAAAACCGAGTGCGGTATGTATTACCTGCCGTATGCGACCTCTCTTCGTTTGAGTGATCTGGGCTATACCAATAAATCGCAAAGCAATCTCGGTATCACCTTCAACGATCTCTACGAGTACGTCGCGGGGCTCAAGCAGGCTATCAAAACGCCGTCGGAAGAGTACGCGAAGATTGGCATTGAGAAAGATGGCAAGCGGCTGCAAATCAACAGCAATGTGCTGCAGATTGAAAACGAACTGTATGCGCCGATTCGTCCGAAACGCGTTACTCGCAGCGGAGAGTCGCCTTCTGATGCGCTGTTGCGTGGCGGCATTGAATATATTGAAGTGCGTTCGCTGGACATCAACCCGTTCTCGCCGATTGGTGTAGATGAACAGCAGGTGCGTTTCCTCGACCTGTTTATGGTCTGGTGTGCGTTAGCTGACGCGCCAGAAATGAGCAGTAGCGAGCTTGCCTGTACACGCGTTAACTGGAACCGTGTGATCCTCGAAGGTCGCAAACCGGGCCTGACGCTGGGTATCGGCTGCGAAACCGCGCAGTTCCCGTTACCGCAGGTGGGGAAAGATCTGTTCCGCGATCTAAAACGCGTCGCGCAAACGCTGGATAGCATTAACGGCGGCGAAGCGTACCAGAAAGTGTGTGATGAACTGGTTGCCTGCTTTGATAATCCCGATCTGACTTTCTCCGCCCGTATCTTAAGGTCTATGATTGATACTGGCATTGGCGGAACTGGCAAAGCGTTTGGTGAGGCTTATCGCAATTTGTTGCGTGAAGAGCCGCTGGAAATTCTGCGTGAAGACGATTTTATTGCCGAGCGCGAAGCGTCTAAACGCCGCCAGCAGGAAATGGAAGCCGCAGATACCGAGCCGTTTACGGTGTGGCTGGAAAAACACAGCTGACAGAAAAGAAAAAGGCCACTCGTGAGTGGCCAAAATTTCATCTCTGAATTCAGGGATGATGATAACAAATGCGCGTCTTTCATATACTCAGACTCGCCTGGGAACAAAGAGTTCAGAATATTTTAAAAAAATTTACCGGAGGTGGCTAAATGCCGTTGTTAGATAGCTTCACAGTCGATCATACCCGGATGGAAGCGCCTGCAGTTCGGGTGGCGAAAACAATGAACACCCCGCATGGCGACGCAATTACCGTGTTCGATCTTCGCTTCTGCGTGCCGAACAAAGAAGTTATGCCAGAAAGAGGGATCCATACTCTGGAGCACCTGTTTGCTGGTTTTATGCGTAACCATCTTAACGGTAATGGCGTAGAGATTATCGATATCTCACCAATGGGCTGCCGCACTGGTTTTTATATGAGTCTGATTGGTACGCCTGATGAGCAGCGTGTCGCTGATGCCTGGAAAGCGGCAATGGAAGATGTGCTGAAAGTGCAGGATCAGAATCAGATCCCGGAACTGAACGTCTATCAGTGCGGTACTTACCAGATGCACTCTTTGCAGGAAGCACAGGATATTGCGCGTAGCATTCTGGAACGCGACGTGCGCATCAACAGCAATGAAGAACTGGCGCTGCCGAAAGAGAAGTTGCAGGAGCTGCACATCTAGGAGCAGGATCACAACGATTGTGCATCCGGAGAATGCCACCTGTGCAACGACAGGTGGCAAATTTACATTAGAAGAGATATTTCATGCCCAGCATTCCCTGGGTATCGCTGTAACCGTTGTCACCCAGCTGCTGGGCGACGTTGCCCCA
>NZ_JACSQI010000039.1 GCF_014836715.1 Escherichia whittamii | reverse complement strand
TATGACTACAACGTGGTAAAAAGCGACAACCAGAACTGGTTTTTAACCAGTGAAATTCCCGCAGGACCGTATACCCCACCGGTACTGCCTGTAATCCCGGAACCAGATCCTGAGCCACCTGTAACACCAGAACCGCCTGTAACACCAGAACCGCCTGTAACGCCAGAACCGCCTGTTACGCCATCTGTTCCACAACCAGAACGAAAACATCTGTATCGCCCGGAAATTGGCAGCTATGTGGCCAATATTCAGGCGGCAAATACGCTGTTTAATACCCGACTGCATGACCGTCTGGGGGAAACACAGTACACCGACCTGCTGACCGGCGAGCAGAAAGTGACCAGCCTGTGGATGCGTAACATTGGCGGACATAATCGCTTTAAGGATCGCTCGGATGAACTGAATACCCAGAGCAACCGTTATGTTCTGCAATTGGGCGGCGATCTGGCGCAATGGAGCAGTAACGCACTCGATCGCTGGCATCTCGGCCTGATGGCTGGCTATGCCAACAGCAAGAGCCACACACATTCCAACCTGACCGGATACAACTC
>NZ_JACSQI010000038.1 GCF_014836715.1 Escherichia whittamii | reverse complement strand
GTATAGCTCTCAGACTTGGCGTTTAGTTCCAATTTCCTCAAGTAAATTTTACTTAGCAAATATTTCTTCTGCTATTGTTAATGGACTTTACTTGGTATTAATTCAAATTGGAATGGGAATTGTTACATTTTTACCGGCATTCTTAAGTAAAGATGTTAGAACTAATATTTGGGAAATTAACCGGGCCCTTGCTAAAGAAACTCATGCGGGCGACTTTTGGCAAAAATTTTCTGATGCTTTTCCAATTGGAGAAATACTAAGTGCATTTTTAGCCTTTATATTATTTGCAATTTTGGTTTATAGCATTGTGACTTTGCTCAATCTATCAAGTAGAACCATTACTGACTTTCTTCCTGATAAGCATAGTAAATTAATTCGTTTTGTCATTATGATTATTTTGATCTTTGTCTTTATTGTTTTGACCAGTAATCTAGGAAGTTTATTAAATCAAGTCCGTTGGGGTGACACTACTAATAGTCTAATGTCATTTATAGAGAATAATTTAGTCTTGTCGTTTATTGATATTATTTTAGGATCAATTAATGTTTGGCTTTTAAAGAACTTCCACGAAGGAAGGTAAGAATAT
>NZ_JACSQI010000037.1 GCF_014836715.1 Escherichia whittamii | reverse complement strand
GTGATTAGCTCAGCTGGGAGAGCACCTCCCTTACAAGGAGGGGGTCGGCGGTTCGATCCCGTCATCACCCACCACTTCGGGTCGTTAGCTCAGTTGGTAGAGCAGTTGACTTTTAATCAATTGGTCGCAGGTTCGAATCCTGCACGACCCACCAATTTTAACATCTAACTCGGATGTTAAACGTGAAGGATAACATTGCGCCAGCAAAGGCCCGTAGGGCGAGCGAAGCGAGTCATCCTGCACGACCCACCAATTTTAATAATTGGCACCGAGTAAAAATCTTTCAGGTAACACCTATAAGGGTCGTTAGCTCAGTTGGTAGAGCAGTTGACTTTTAATCAATTGGTCGCAGGTTCGAATCCTGCACGACCCACCATCCTGAATGATTAAAGCAGCATAATCCCGCAAGGGGTCGTTAGCTCAGTTGGTAGAGCAGTTGACTTTTAATCAATTGGTCGCAGGTTCGAATCCTGCACGACCCACCAATGTAAAAAGGCGCCCTAAAGGCGCCTTTTTGCTATCTGCGATATTCAAAGATTCGAACCTGCAGCAGGTTCGAGTTGAGCGCAGCGAAACAACGGAGCCGCTCGCGGCGACGACCCGAAGGGCGAGCGAAGCGAGTCATCCTGCACGACCCACCAATGT
>NZ_JACSQI010000036.1 GCF_014836715.1 Escherichia whittamii | reverse complement strand
AAGGAATATCTCAATTATTGAACATAAAATGCGAATCATTTAGTACAAAAAAGCAGCGTTACGTGATCTTTCCCTGGCCAGGTACCTTTGTCATTTAATCTGGCAGCTAAAGGCATATTGTTTCCCTGTCTGGAATATCTGCGCCCAAAAATTTAAAAAACGGTAAGGTGCTTAACTCAACAATAATCACCTTACCGGACATCCTGATTTGTAGCCCAACAGGTTAATCAAGTAACAGGGATAAACTGACCATCAATCAGCGAAAATACCGGAGCGTAATACCCCATACGCTCTTCACCACTTTCATCTGTAAAACGGTAAGTCAGTGGGGAATATATTGGTTTCGATTTATTATATAGCTGCACCATACGTCCACCATTCATAACCCGGACGGCATAATCGTCCCACCTGATGGGCTGCATTCTGGCTTTCCCTCCCTCCACATTATCTTTTGAGAAGAGTGAGAGTAATATGTCATCCTCAGAGTCACCGGTTGTGGCTGACCATGCCTTCAGCGCCTCTTTGTTATAAGCTTTCAGACGTGCCCTGTCCCGGCTACTGATGATGCTTGCCATTTCGGTATAGGCGGCTTTTAACTTCCGTAACTGCTCGTCGCTTCCGGTATAGGGGGTTGCCCGCGTCCAGGCCCATTCAGGAAGCCCCGTCACCGTGACCTTT
>NZ_JACSQI010000035.1 GCF_014836715.1 Escherichia whittamii | reverse complement strand
AACGTGGACGATAGGTATGGATTATTAAGTGATATTACAGCAATTAAAATCGCTCAATATAATGAGTATCGTTCCCTTTTAAGAGAAAATAATTATGAAGGTAAAACATTTAATGTCGGTTATTTTACTGTCAGGAGTTGTTATGGGAACTGGATTTTGCTCTAACGATAACCAGCAAAAAATTCGCAGTAAGTTTAATATTGAGGAGTCATATTGTGCCATTAAAACTAATGGCGTCCTCGGCTTCAGTAACCGAATGAACGCATGGCGAGAGAATGGTGATTCAACCGGGGCCATATCCAGCACCAATGCCATGATGCTGATGGCGAATGGAGAAAATGAAATCAGTCTGGAGATTGGGGCATTAGGATGGTTTTCTGACAAGCCTGCCAGTATGGAAGAACGGGGGCGTTTTTTTCCAAAAGCAGGATGCAGCCTGGATTTGGTTCGTTTTATTAAACAGGAGGAAACGCTACTTTCTTCAATAAAAGTGACCATCAACCAGCAGGGCATACCTGAAGCCCGGCCAGACAGCGTGCATCCCGTTATCCGGAAAGAGATTTTGGCTGAGCAGGCGGAGCCAGGATTTATTGATCCAGATTATTTTGATGAAACCTATTTTCCGAAAGGGATGAAGGTGTATCAGTTTACACAAAAGGTCACGGTGACGGGGCTTCCTGAATGGGCCTGGACGCGGGCAACCCCCTATACCGGAAGCGACGAGCAGTTAC
>NZ_JACSQI010000034.1 GCF_014836715.1 Escherichia whittamii | reverse complement strand
CGGCTGGTCCGGGTCTCCGTTCAGAAAATCAACAATCACCTCCTGGCCCACACGCGGTATCGCCAGATTACCAAACCCCGGCCCCGCCCACGCCTGCGACACCCGCACCCAGCACGAACTCACCTCCGTTGCCGGGTTATACCTGTCCCAGTGAAACCTCACCCGTACCCGGCCATGTTCATCACAGAAGATTTCCTCTCCCGCAGGCCCGGTGACAATGGCGCTTTGTGGCCCGTCCACCTTCGGCTTGTTTTGCAGCCGTGGACGCCACGTCCGGTCTGCCGGTATCACCTCTAACTGATTTCCCAGCGTGGTTCCCTTTCCCTGACTCCCGTGCAGCGCCTGCGGCTGGCTTCCTGACAGAATGCTCTGTACCACCTGCCATTCACGGTTCAGCATCTTCTGCGGATGCCCCGTCAGCGTAAACCGCGTTCCCGGCCACAGCCTGGGGGAATTACTCTGGCCCGTCGCCTTCTCCGCATCACTGCGCAGGCTGTCCATCCGGTACAGCGTGAAATCCTTTCCGTGCTGCTCATCCTTGAACCTTCCCGGATAATCAAATATCTCATACTGCTCCAGTTGCCCGTTCAGGTTCTCACCCTGCTGCTCGTACATCCCCGGCCAGTCCGGCACCTTGAACGTGTAATCCTGGCTCTGCACCGACGACGGGCGGACATGCGCCTCGTAACGGAACATACTCACACACTCCGTCTCCGCCCCTGCCGATGTGTCCGGGTTAAACGGATACTCCCCCGCCTGTGACAGCCCCGCCACATCGTCGCACAGCGTCAGCTTCTGCTCCGGACTGTCCGCCGCAAACCGCTCAAAGAAGAAAATACC
>NZ_JACSQI010000033.1 GCF_014836715.1 Escherichia whittamii | reverse complement strand
CAGATCGATAACGCGCCGGAAGAAAAAGCTCGTGGTATCACCATCAACACTTCTCACGTTGAATATGACACCCCGACCCGTCACTACGCACACGTAGACTGCCCGGGGCACGCCGACTATGTTAAAAACATGATCACTGGTGCTGCTCAGATGGACGGCGCGATCCTGGTAGTTGCTGCGACTGACGGCCCGATGCCGCAGACTCGTGAGCACATCCTGCTGGGTCGTCAGGTAGGCGTTCCGTACATCATCGTGTTCCTGAACAAATGCGACATGGTTGATGACGAAGAGCTGCTGGAACTGGTTGAAATGGAAGTTCGTGAACTTCTGTCTCAGTACGACTTCCCGGGCGACGACACTCCGATCGTTCGTGGTTCTGCTCTGAAAGCGCTGGAAGGCGACGCAGAGTGGGAAGCGAAAATCCTGGAACTGGCTGGCTTCCTGGATTCTTACATCCCAGAACCAGAACGTGCTATCGACAAGCCGTTCCTGCTGCCGATCGAAGACGTATTCTCCATCTCCGGTCGTGGTACCGTTGTTACCGGTCGTGTAGAACGCGGTATCATCAAAGTTGGTGAAGAAGTTGAAATCGTTGGTATCAAAGAGACTCAGAAGTCTACCTGTACTGGCGTTGAAATGTTCCGCAAACTGCTGGACGAAGGCCGTGCTGGTGAGAACGTAGGTGTTCTGCTGCGTGGTATCAAACGTGAAGAAATCGAACGTGGTCAGGTACTGGCTAAGCCGGGCACCATCAAGCCGCACACCAAGTTCGAATCTGAAGTGTACATTCTGTCCAAAGATGAAGGCGGCCGTCATACTCCGTTCTTCAAAGGCTACCGTCCGCAGTTCTACTTCCGTACAACTGACGTGACTGGTACCATCGAACTGCCGGAAGGCGTAGAGATGGTAATGCCGGGCGACAACATCAAAATGGTTGTTACCCTGATCCACCCGATCGCGATGGACGACGGTCTGCGTTTCGCAATCCGTGAAGGCGG
>NZ_JACSQI010000032.1 GCF_014836715.1 Escherichia whittamii | reverse complement strand
CAGGGCAAGATTACGAAAGCCCGCCCCCCGCAAGGACTGACGCGAGGTAGTCTCTGTCCATGGCTGCTTTTCGCATCTTACGTCTTAGCCCTGCCTTGAATACCTTATGATTCGTCAAAATATTAATCGCAATATGTCTTATCCCTGAAAATAATTCCGCTGCGTTCCCTCTTCTTATTTTGCAGTCATCTTCATTCATTACCACGTCCAGACGCCAGTGCAGCTTATTCTCCACGTGCCAGTGATTTCGGATCGCTGTCGCAAACTTCTCTGCGCTTAAATCAGCAGAGCTGATATAATATCTGACCATCATTTCTGGCTCTTTCTTTTTTTCTGCTATTATTGAGCGAAATGAGACTGCCACGCATAATTTTTTCAGCCCTTTCCATTCAAACGTGAAATCAATAAGATCATCAGGGACGTCGCAAACAAGATGAAGACGGGTTTCTTCTCTACCGTGACTCTTTTCACTTATTGCATAACTGTCATATTCAGGATTATTCAATTCTTTAAGCGGAAATTTTTCCTCAAAGGCTTTATTAAGCCGACCCTGATTTCCTTTTACAGCGAATAAGTAATCGCCGCCCTGTTTTTGTATCTTCTCTGCGATATCTTTCTGGCATCCCATCGCATCGGTTGTGATGGTTTTTCCCTTAATATCCATCATGTTAAGAAGTTCAGGGATGGCGGTAATTTCATTGGACTTCTCATCCGTCTTAATCTGCCCCAGGACCAGACTGTGCATCGTCGAGAACGCACTGATAACATGAATTGCCCCTCTGCGACGGCTTTTATCATAAGAGTGTCGAAGTGTTTTCCCATCAATTGCGATAATGTCTTTATCATTTGAACAATGACAATCACGCATCCAGTTAATAAAACATTCGTGAAATTTTATAGGACTGATACAGGATACAACTCTGGCTATTGTGTCATGAACTGGAATACCGTTTTCAAAATCACCATATTGCTTCAAAAAATCGAGATGTGTTTCCCCAAAATCCTCTATATCTTCCCAACCTTCTGCGCCAGAAATGACGGCACAAATAGTCAACAGTAGAATATCCGACAATTTATGTTCCACTTTCCAGGCTTGTCTGTAATCGGGGATAATAGAAATATGTTCCATCAATTTTTTAAGTTC
>NZ_JACSQI010000031.1 GCF_014836715.1 Escherichia whittamii | reverse complement strand
TTTTCCGCTGCATGAAATGCGCGATGATGTCGCATTTCAAATTATCAATGATGAATTATTTCTCGACGGTAACGCTCGTCAGAACCTGGCAACTTTTTGCCAGACCTGGGACGACGAAAATGTCCATAAATTGATGGACCTGTCGATCAATAAAAACTGGATCGACAAAGAAGAATATCCACAATCCGCAGCTATCGACCTGCGCTGTGTAAACATGGTTGCTGACCTGTGGCATGCGCCTGCACCGAAAAACGGCCAGGCCGTTGGCACCAACACCATTGGTTCTTCCGAGGCCTGTATGCTCGGCGGGATGGCGATGAAATGGCGTTGGCGCAAACGAATGGAAGCCGCAGGTAAGCCGACCAATAAACCAAACCTGGTCTGTGGGCCGGTGCAAATCTGCTGGCATAAATTCGCCCGCTACTGGGATGTTGAGCTGCGCGAGATCCCTATGCGCCCCGGCCAGCTATTTATGGATCCGAAACGCATGATTGAGGCCTGCGACGAAAACACCATCGGCGTGGTGCCGACTTTCGGCGTGACCTACACGGGTAACTATGAGTTCCCGCAACCGCTACACGATGCGCTGGATAAATTCCAGGCGGATACCGGTATCGACATCGACATGCACATCGACGCCGCCAGTGGTGGCTTCCTTGCGCCATTTGTGGCACCGGATATTGTCTGGGACTTCCGCCTGCCGCGCGTGAAATCCATCAGTGCTTCAGGCCATAAATTCGGTCTGGCTCCGCTGGGCTGCGGCTGGGTTATCTGGCGTGACGAAGAGGCGCTGCCGAAAGAACTGGTATTCAACGTTGACTATCTCGGCGGTCAGATTGGTACTTTCGCCATCAACTTCTCCCGCCCGGCGGGCCAGGTGATTGCACAGTACTATGAATTCCTGCGCCTCGGTCGTGAAGGTTATACCAAAGTACAGAACGCCTCTTACCAGGTCGCCACTTATCTGGCGGATGAAATCGCCAAACTGGGGCCGTATGAGTTCATCTGTACGGGGCGCCCGGATGAAGGTATCCCGGCGGTGTGCTTCAAACTGAAAGACGGGGAAAATCCAGGATACACCCTGTATGACCTCTCTGAACGTCTGCGCCTGCGCGGCTGGCAGGTGCCGGCATTTACCCTCGGCGGTGAAGCCACCGACATCGTGGTAATGCGCATTATGTGCCGTCGCGGCTTCGAAATGGACTTCGCTGAACTGTTACTGGAAGACTACAAAGCCTCCCTGAAATATCTCAGCGATCACCCGAAA
>NZ_JACSQI010000030.1 GCF_014836715.1 Escherichia whittamii | reverse complement strand
ACAGGTATTGAACTTTATGAAACCATTCCAGAAATGAAGAAAGAACTGGAAGAGCTAAAAGACATTTCAAAAAAAATGGATGAAGCAATTCAGAAATTTGAGAAATACAAAGATAAAATCAAAAATTTCAAAAACCTTTCTGAAGAAGAACAAAAATCACTGGCTAATGAAATAATGGCGGAAACGCAGGCTGCCTACGCGCTTTCGAATCGCTGCCTGCGGGCCAGAAAATGTCTGTTAGTACCATATAATAAAACAGGGAAACTAAGCAACTGGGAGGGAAAAGGGTGCTGTCCAGGGCAAACCGGACATCATCTTTTAGCAGATACCATGTTCAGGGATCAGGAAAAAACTATAATTGCCAGGGAGGAATGGAATAAAGATCCTTCGCACAGAAACAAGGATGGCAAACTCAAAAGAATGCCCCGTAGCAAATATCCAACAAGAAAGTGCTGGGGGGAATATACCGAGGGCAAAGCGCCTACAATTTGTCTGGAAGGAAAAGACAATCATACTGGTTCACATGGTGCATTACACTCAGCTACAGGCACTCTAATAGAAGAAAGGCATTTTGGAAAAGAAATGAATTATGTAACCGCCAGAGATATGGTAATTAATGAGGTTTCATTAATGTACGGTTGTGATAAATCCTGTCTGAAAGCGCAACTGGATAAAGCTTACGAAGATGCTTATACCTGTGGCGATTTGAAATCAGCAAAAATCAATGCTGATGCGGGAGATGGAGTCGGTAAAAATGCTGAAGATATTTAAGGTGGGTAAAATGATTATAGACGAAGTTTCATATAAAAAATATTTCAAAGGCTTTGATATATATGACTGCACTTATGGTTACGAACATGGACGTGTGGGATTTACATTGATTGAATTGGTTAACGAAAAACATGATGAATACGACAATCCATTTTATCGTCCTGAAAAGAGATTGATTTCCATTGTGTTCACCTCCCCTTCAGAAAATCGTATATATGGTTGCCGCGCAACCGGGATATCTCTGATGACTATATCTTCTGGCTGGTCGCCCTCTCAGGCTGAATATGTGATGGTCAGCCAAGGCGGTGATGTGGTAAGTTATAAAGAAGACGCATATAAGAGAATAGAAGGCAGTATAGATATACTCATACCAGGATCGGTGGATATGCGTTCCGCGATAACAAAATTAGTTAGAGTAGGGACAAGTATTTATGCGATTGGTAGCGGTTTTCGAATATATAAACGCATTAATTATCAGATTTGGAATGAGTATTCACAAAACTTGCCTGTTCCTGATGGATTTGTGAAGAGGGAGGCGGAAGCTATAACCAGGAGCTTATTCCAGGATTTATCTGGTTTTTCCGAGTCAGATATTTATGCAGTGGGTGGAACAGGGACCGTTTATCACTTTAATGGTGAGCAATGGAAACAACTCCCTTTTCCGACAAATAAACTTCTGTATACAGTTTGTTGTGCCGGTGACGGATTT
>NZ_JACSQI010000002.1:491135-578055 GCF_014836715.1 Escherichia whittamii | reverse complement strand
GATGCGAAAAGCAGCCATGGACAGAGACTACCTCGCGTCAGTCCTTGCGGGGGGCGGGCTTTCGTAATCTTGCCCTGGTTTAGAGCGTTTTTTATTAGTGCACATTTAAATAATTTTATAAACAATGATAATTTATTAATTATAATATTAAAGTGTTTTATATTTTAATTGCCAATTTTTTATAGCAATGCTCCATAATAATTCTGAATGGTGTTTTTTCGTAAACGGTAAACTATTATATGACAGCTAGTACAACTAAAGTTTTGCACTTACAATTACTCCCACTCTTAAGTGGTGTTCAAAGGGTAACATTAAACGAAATTAGTGCTTTATATACTGACTATGATTATACACTAGTTTGCTCAAAAAATGGTCCGCTAACCAATGCATTGCTGGAATATGATGTCGATTGTCATTGTATCCCCGAACTTACGAGAGAAATTACCGTAAAGAATGATTTTAAAGCATTGTTCAAGCTTTATAAGTTTATAAAAAAAGAAAAATTTGACATTGTGCATACGCATTCTTCAAAAACAGGCGTTTTGGGGCGAGTTGCAGCCAAATTAGCTCGTGTTGGAAAGGTGATCCACACTGTACATGGGTTTTCTTTTCCAGCAGCATCTAGTAAAAAAAGTTATTACCTTTATTTTTTCATGGAATGGATAGCAAAGTTTTTTACGGATAAGTTAATTGTCTTGAATAAAGATGATGAATATATAGCAATAAACAAATTAAAATTCAAACGGGATAAAGTCTTTTTAATTCCTAATGGAGTAGACACTGATAAGTTTTCGCCTTTAGAAAATAAAACTTATAGTAGCGCCTTGAATTTAGTAATGGTTGGTAGATTATCAAAGCAAAAAGATCCTGAGACATTATTGCTTGCTGTTGAAAAACTATTGAATGAAAATGTTAATGTTAAGCTGACACTTGTAGGAGATGGTGAATTAAAAGAACAGTTAGAAAGCAGGTTCAAACGGCAAGATGGGCGTATAATTTTTCATGGATGGTCAGATAATATTGTTAATGTTTTGAAAGTTAATGATCTGTTTATATTGCCTTCTCTTTGGGAGGGCATGCCATTAGCAATTTTAGAGGCATTGAGCTGTGGACTACCATGTATAGTCACCAATATTCCAGGCAATAATAGCTTAATAGAAGATGGCTATAATGGTTGTTTGTTTGAAATTAGAGATTATCAGTTGTTATCTCAAAAAATTATGTCATATGTTGGTAAGCCAGAACTGATTGCACAGCAATCCACCAATGCACGATCATTTATTCTGAAAAATTATGGATTAGTTAAAAGAAATAATAAGGTCAGACAGCTATATGATAATTAGTGAGACCGAAAAGTTAAAAAAGAACAGATTCTTCAAAGTAATAAATAAAATTACAGTTTTTTTATTGCAATGATTCACGTAACATCTGCATTACATTCAAGCCGCACACCCCGCGGTGACCACCCCTGACAGGAGTAAACAATGTCAAAGCAACAGATCGGCGTCGTCGGTATGGCAGTGATGGGACGCAACCTTGCGCTCAACATCGAAAGCCGTGGTTATACCGTCTCCATTTTCAACCGTTCCCGTGAAAAGACGGAAGAAGTGATTGCCGAAAATCCAGGCAAGAAACTGGTTCCTTACTATACGGTGAAAGAGTTCGTTGAATCTCTTGAAACGCCTCGTCGCATCCTGTTAATGGTGAAAGCAGGTGCAGGCACGGATGCTGCTATTGATTCCCTTAAACCATATCTCGATAAAGGTGATATCATCATTGATGGTGGTAATACCTTCTTCCAGGACACCATTCGTCGTAACCGCGAGCTTTCTGCAGAAGGCTTTAACTTCATCGGTACGGGTGTTTCCGGTGGTGAAGAGGGCGCGCTGAAAGGGCCTTCCATCATGCCTGGTGGGCAGAAAGAAGCCTACGAACTGGTTGCGCCTATCCTGACCAAAATCGCCGCCGTGGCTGAAGATGGTGAACCGTGCGTTACCTATATTGGTGCTGATGGCGCAGGTCACTATGTGAAGATGGTTCACAACGGTATTGAATACGGTGATATGCAACTGATTGCTGAAGCCTATTCTCTGCTGAAAGGTGGTCTAAATCTCTCTAACGAAGAACTGGCACAGACCTTTACCGAGTGGAATAACGGTGAACTTAGCAGCTATCTGATTGACATCACTAAAGACATCTTCACCAAAAAAGATGAAGACGGTAACTACCTGGTTGATGTGATCCTGGATGAAGCAGCGAACAAAGGTACGGGTAAATGGACCAGCCAGAGCGCTCTGGATCTCGGTGAGCCTTTGTCGCTGATCACCGAATCAGTGTTCGCACGTTACATCTCTTCTCTCAAAGATCAGCGTGTAGCTGCATCTAAAGTACTGTCAGGTCCTCAAGCGCTGCCAGCAGGGGACAAAGCAGAGTTCATCGAGAAAGTTCGCCGTGCGCTGTATCTGGGTAAGATTGTTTCTTACGCTCAGGGCTTCTCTCAACTGCGTGCCGCGTCAGAAGAGTACAACTGGGATCTGAACTATGGTGAAATCGCGAAGATCTTCCGTGCCGGTTGTATTATTCGTGCTCAGTTCCTGCAGAAAATCACGGATGCTTACGCCGAAAATCCGAAGATTGCTAACCTGCTGTTAGCTCCGTACTTTAAGAAAATTGCCGACGATTACCAGCAAGCTCTGCGTGATGTTGTTGCTTATGCTGTGCAGAACGGTATTCCCGTACCTACCTTCTCTGCAGCGGTTGCTTATTACGATAGCTACCGTGCCGCAGTACTGCCTGCGAACCTGATCCAGGCACAGCGTGACTATTTCGGTGCGCATACCTATAAGCGCATTGATAAAGATGGCGTATTCCATACCGAATGGTTGGATTAATCTGATTTAATTATCAATGCACTAAGGCCCGGCATTTATCGCCGGGCTTTTTTTTGCCATCAATCTTATTGATTTAATTTCATTGCTTAATACTAACTTAATAAATAGCAGCTATTCTTATAAAGAAAATCTGAAATGTTTTTCGTTTCGTTGACCAAGGTTCATCGTGGCGTTAAAACTTTTAACTCTTATCAGGGTGCTAAAAACATCATGATTCATAGTTAAGTTAATTCTGAGAGCATGAAATGAAAATCACCATTTCCGGAACCGGTTATGTTGGCCTGTCTAATGGGCTCTTAATCGCACAAAATCATAACGTTGCAGCATTAGATATTTTACCAACTCGTGTTGCAATGCTGAATGATCGGATATCTCCTATTGTTGATAAAGAAATTCAGCAATTTTTGCAATCAGACAAAATACGTTTTAATGCGACGTTAGATAAAAAAGAAGCCTACCGGAATGCTGATTATGTAATCATCGCAACCCCGACCGACTATGATCCTAAAACCAATTATTTCAATACATCTAGCGTAGAGTCTGTAATTAAAGATGTTACAGAAATAAACCCTTATGCAGTGATGATTATTAAGTCCACGGTTCCGGTAGGTTTTACGGCCGCGATGCAAAAAAAGTTCAAGACTGAAAACATCATCTTCTCCCCTGAATTCCTCCGAGAAGGCAAAGCCCTTTACGATAACCTTCATCCTTCCCGTATTGTGATAGGCGAACGTTCTGAACGTGCACAGCGTTTTGCCGCGTTATTACAGGAAGGGGCGATTAAGAAAAATATCCCTACTCTGTTTACTGATTCAACAGAAGCAGAGGCCATTAAACTTTTTGCCAATACTTACCTTGCCATGCGCGTGGCGTACTTTAACGAGCTGGACAGTTATGCAGAAAGCCTGGGGTTGAACACCCGTCAAATCATTGAAGGTGTTTGTCTTGATCCGCGTATCGGCAACCATTACAACAATCCATCATTTGGTTACGGTGGTTACTGTTTACCGAAAGATACCAAGCAGCTTCTGGCAAATTATCAGTCTGTGCCAAACAACATCATTTCTGCCATCGTTGATGCTAACCGTACCCGCAAAGACTTTATAGCCGATGCTATCTTGTCGCGTAAACCAAAAGTCGTCGGGATATATCGCCTGATTATGAAGAGCGGTTCAGATAACTTCCGTGCGTCTTCCATTCAGGGGATCATGAAGCGTATCAAAGCTAAGGGGGTAGAAGTGATTATCTATGAACCGGTAATGAAGGAAGAAATGTTTTTCAATTCACGACTGGAACGTGATCTCGCCACCTTCAAACAACAAGCCGATGTCATTATTTCCAACCGTATGGCAGAAGAGCTTAAGGATGTGACAGACAAGGTTTATACTCGCGATCTCTTTGGCAGCGACTAACCTTCTGTAATCAGGGCTATTTTCGCCCTGATTGTCTTTTGTAATTCGTATAACAATTCATTGTTTTTATCATTTATCCTATAGCATTCATGCAGATTATCGCTAAACTATGGCGACCTGAAATTTTCCGTCTGTTAGGGTAATGATGAAAGTTGAAAATAATAATATTTCTGGGCATAACAATGACCCGGAGCAGATTGATTTAATTGATTTACTGATGCAACTGTGGCGTGGGAAGATGACAATCTTCATCACTGTCATTGTGGCTATCGCGCTGGCTATCGGATATCTGGCGGTAGCGAAAGAGAAATGGACGTCGACAGCCATTATTACTCAGCCAGATGTGGGGCAAATTGCTGGTTATAACAATGCCATGAATGTTATCTATGGTCAGGCTGCACCGAAAGTGTCGGATTTACAGGAGGCGTTAATTGGTCGCTTCAGTTCTGCCTTCTCTGCATTAGCCGAAACGCTGGATAATCAGGAAGAACCAGAAAAACTGACCATTGAGCCTTCTGTTAAAAACCAGCCGTTACCGCTAGCTGTTTCTTATGTCGGGCAAACTGCGGCGGGCGCACAGAAGAAGCTGGCTGAATATATTCAACAGGTTGATGACCAGGTGAATAAAGAGCTGGAAAAGGACCTGAAAGATAATATTGCTTTGGGTATGAAAAACCTGAAAGACTCTTTGAAAACGCAGGAAGTGGTGGCGCAGGAGCAAAAAGATCTGCGTATCCGCCAGATTCAGGAAGCGTTGCAATATGCAAATCAGGCGCAGTTGGCAAAGCCGCAGATCCAGCAGACTGGTGAAGATATCACGCAAGACACATTGTTTCTGTTAGGTAGCGATGCACTGGAGTCGATGATCAAGCATGAATCAACTCGTCCTCTGGTTTTCTCGCCTGGCTACTATCAGACTCGTCAAAACCTGCTGGATATCGAAAGTCTGAAGGTTGATGATCTTGATATAAATGCCTACCGTTACGTCATGAAACCTACACTGCCAGTACGTCGCGATAGTCCGAAAAAGGGCATCACTCTGGTTCTGGCTGTGCTGCTGGGCGGTATGGTCGGCGCGGGGATTGTGCTTGGGCGTAACGCGCTGCGTAATTACAACGCGAAGTAATCTTTTTAGCTTTAAAGAAAACGGGCAGGGTGGTGACACCGTGCCCGTTTTTTGTTGCCGGATGCGACAACAGTGTCGCATCCGGTCAGCCTGCAACTCACTGATGCCGTTTACGCAGGTTCTCAATCACCGTCGTTAAATCCAGATCCTGATCCTGCAGCAATACCAGCAGGTGATACATCAAGTCAGACGCCTCGTTGGTCAGCTCAAAGCGGTCATGTACTGTCGCGGCCAGTGCGGTTTCCACGCCTTCTTCACCCACTTTCTGCGCAATGCGTTTGGTGCCGCTGGCATACAGTTTGGCGGTGTAAGAGGTTTCTGGGTCGGCAGATTTGCGTTCGGCGAGCAGTTGTTCCAGTTGATACAGGAACAACCACTGGTGAGCGGTGTCGCCGAAGCAGCTACTGGTGCCTTTATGGCAGGTCGGGCCGATGGGATTCGCCAGCACTAATAACGTGTCGTTGTCGCAGTCCGACGCAATGCTCACTACGTTGAGGAAATTGCCCGATGTTTCACCTTTGGTCCACAGTCTTTGTTTAGTACGTGAGAAGAAGGTGACTTTGCCGCTTTCGATGGTTTTGTCTAAGGCTTCCGGATTCATATAGCCCAGCATTAACACTTCGCCGGATACCGCGTGTTGCACAATCACCGGCATCAGCCCGTCGGTTTTTTCCCAGTCCAGTTCGCGGCGTTGTTGTTCTGTTAACATATCCTGATCTCCACGCCCTGTGTTGCCAGGTACGCTTTTAATTCACCAATATTGATTATTTGTTTGTGAAAGACGGAAGCTGCCAGCGCCCCGTCAACGTCGGCATCACGGAAGGCTTCAAGGAAGTGTTCCATGGTACCTGCGCCACCAGAGGCAATTAACGGCACGTGGCAGACGTCACGCACTTTTTTCAGTTGTTCGAGGTCGTAACCGTTACGCACACCGTCCTGATTCATCATGTTGAGGACGATTTCTCCAGCGCCGCGTTTTTGTACTTCCTCTACCCAGTCGAGTGTTTCCCATTGAGTGACGCGGGTGCGGCTTTCATCGCCGGTATATTGATTAACGTGATACTTGCCGGTTCCGGCGTCGAACCAGGTATCAATGCCGACCACAATACACTGCACACCAAAGCGGTCCGCCAGACGAGTAATTAATGTCGGGTCTGCCAGCGCAGGGGAGTTGATGGAGATTTTATCCGCGCCAAAGGAAAGAATTTTGGCTGCGTCATCCAGCGATTTAATCCCGCCCGCCACGCAGAACGGAATGTCGATCACTTCCGCCACGCGAGATACCCAGCTTTTATCTACCACGCGACCATCGCTGGAAGCGGTGATATCGTAGAATACCAGTTCGTCTGCGCCTTCTTCGGCGTAGCGTTTTGCCAGCGGCACGATATCGCCAATGATTTCATGGTTGCGAAACTGTATGCCTTTCACCACCTGACCATCACGAACGTCGAGACACGGAATTATGCGTTTTGCCAGCATGCGATAGCCTCCTTCACGGTGAATTTACCTTCCAGCAATGCACGACCAACAATTACGCCGCGCACGCCACTACCACGCAGGGCAGCGACATCATCAATGTCGCCAATGCCGCCGGAGGACTGAAATGCCACTTGCGGATATCTGGCGCACACCTCTTCATATAAAGAGACATTAGAGCCTGCCAGCGTGCCGTCGCGCGAAATATCGGTACACAGCACATGTTTCAGGCCGACAGGCAGATAGGCTTCCACCAGTTGTTCCAGCGAAACGCCCGAGTTCTCTTGCCAGCCGCTGACTGCCACCTGCTTGTTGCCTTGCTCGTCAATGCGCACATCCAGTGCCAGTACTAAGGCATCGGCCCCGAAGCGTTCAAACCAGCCTTTCACTACGTCGGGTGATTTCACTGCGGTGGAGCCAATCACCACGCGTGCAACGCCTGCTTCCAGTAACGCCGCCACGTCTTCTTCGCTACGCACACCGCCGCCAACCTGCACCGGGACGTTAACGCCCGCGACCAGGGTTTTAATCAGTGGAATTTGCCGTTTAGCTGGATCTTTTGCCCCGGTCAGATCCACCAGGTGCAGCACTTCGGCACCTTGTGCGGCGTAATCCTGTAAGCGCGGCAGCGGGTCGTTACCGTAATCGCGCTGTTTACCGTAATCGCCCTGATGGAGACGCACCACGGTGCCGTCGATTAAATCTAATGCCGGAATAATCATCACATCTCCAGGAAATTTTTCAGCAACTTAGCGCCAGCAGCGCCAGAGCGTTCCGGGTGGAACTGTACGCCGTAGAAGTTATCTTTTTGCACTGCAGCGGTGAACGGCTCGCCGTAGTTGCACTGAGCGATAGTCCACGGATTGATCGGCATCGCGTAGCTATGCACAAAGTAAAAATACGCGCCGTCTTCAATCCCCTGAAACAGGCGATTGCCAGCCTGCGGGTAAACGCGGTTCCAGCCCATATGCGGTAGCGGCAGACCGAAGTCGGTCATTTTCGGCACATCTTCGTCGATGATGCCCAGCAAATCGATGCCGTTGCTCTCTTCGCTGCGTCGCCCCAGCAGTTGCATCCCCAGGCAGATGCCCAGCACCGGTTGGGTACAGGCTTTGATGAGATCAAACAGTTCGCGCTCACGCACCTGATCCATCGCCGCTTGAGCGGTGCCGACGCCAGGTAAGAAAAGTTTATCGGCCAGCAACACCACGTCCGGGTCACGGCTGACTTTTGGTTCATAACCGTGACGCGCAATGGCAGACTTCACCGAGTTCAAATTGGCGCAGCCGGTATCAAGGATCACCACGTTCATTACAGCACTCCTTTCGACGAGGGCAGGGTGTCGCCTTCCACGCGGATGGCCTGGCGCAGAGTGCGACCAAAGGCTTTGAACAGGCTCTCTACACGGTGGTGATCGTTTTTACCTTTGGTTTTCAGGTGCAGCGTCACGCCCATGGTGTAAGAGAGCGAACGGAAGAAGTGTTCGATCATTTCGGTGCTAAGATCGCCCACGCGCTGGTAGGTAAACTCGGCTTTATATTCCAGGTGCGGGCGACCAGAGATATCCAGCGCGCAGCGGGCAAGGCATTCGTCCATCGGCAGCACAAAACCAAAGCGGCAAATACCGCGTTTGTCGCCGAGGGCAATTTTTAACGCTTCGCCCAGCGCCAGCCCGGTATCTTCGACGGTGTGGTGATCGTCGATATACAGATCGCCTTTAACGCTGATTTCCATGCGGAAACCGCCGTGTGTGGCTATCTGATCCAGCATGTGGTCAAAGAAGCCAACGCCGGTGTTAATCTTGCTGCCGCCTTCGCGATCCAGCCATACCTGAACGTCAATCTGTGTCTCTTTAGTGTTGCGCACTACGTGAGCGTAACGATCACGTCTGGTGAGTTGCTCGCCAATCATCGGCCAGTTCAGGGTTTCGCGGTCGTAGCGTAAACCATTAATACCCATGTTTTCCGCCAGTTGAATATCGGTCGCGCGATCGCCAATCACGTAACTATTGGCGCGGTCCATCGCCTGTTCAGCCAGGTAACTCTCCACCAGTTTTACTTTCGGCTTACGGCAGTCGCATTCATCGGAAGGCATGTGCGGGCAAATCAGCACTTCATCAAACTGCACGCCTTGCGAGGTGAAGATCTGCATCATCAGATTGTGCGGGCCATCGAAATCCGCCTGTGGGAAACTTTGCGTTCCCAGACCATCCTGATTGGTGATCATTACCAGCTTATAGCCCGCTTTTTGCAGCTTCAGCAGCTCCGGGATCACGCCTGGTTCAAAGGCGAGTTTGTCAAAACGGTCCACCTGAAAATCACTCGGCGGCTCGCTAATCAGGGTTCCATCGCGATCGATAAAAAGATACTTCTGACTCATCAAACTTGCTCCGCACGTAAGGCGTCAATGACGCGCTGGCTTTCTTCACGGGTTCCGACGGTAATTCGCAGGCAGCCGCTTAAAGAGGGTTGTTTATTTTGATCTCGTAAGATAATGCCCTGATCCCACAAAGATTTAAACACTGCGCTGGAAGCTTTAAAGCGCGCCAGAATGTAGTTGGTTTCGGAGTCGAAAACCTGCTCCACGCAGGGAGTTTCTTTCAGTGCGGTAATCAGGTACTCGCGTTCTGCGATGATTTGCTCCACTCGTTCGCGCATGGCGAGAATTCCCTGCGGACTTAACGCCTGAGCTGCAATGTCGGCAACCGGCGTGGACAGCGGGTAGGGGGCGATCACTTTCATCAGTAGGTTGATGACTTCTTCGTTTGCCAGCGTAAACCCGCAACGAAGACCCGCCAGAGCGAAGGCTTTCGAAAGAGTACGCAAAATAGCCAGGTGCGGATATTCCGCCAGCCAGCCCGCCAGCGATGCCTGCGGACAAAATTCAATATAGGCTTCATCGGCAACTACAATCGCCTTACCGCGCGTTAACTCCAGCAGCGTGCGAAAATCCTGCGGATTGATCAGTTGCCCGGTCGGGTTGTTGGGGCTGCAAACATAGACCACTTTTACGCCATCCAGCTTGTCGGAAATGCCCTGCAAGTCCAGTTGCCAGTTTTCCAGCGTCGGCACTGTTCGGCACTCAACGCCAATGGTTTCGGCGCTGACGCTGTACATGCCGTACGTTGGCGGGCAATAGAGAATCGCGTCTTTGCCCGGTTCGCAAAAAGCGCGAATCAGCAGTTCAATACCTTCGTCCGCACCACGGCTGACCAGAACCTGCTCCGGCTTCACGCCCGCATACTGCGCGTAATTTTCAATTACCGCTTTCGGCTGGCATTCCGGGTAGCGGTTGAGCGTTTGCTGAGTAAGCTGAAACTCGACGGCTGTGGGATATTCGTTGGCGTTCAGCCAGACGTCGCCGTTACCGCCCAGACGACGCGCCGACTGATACGGCGTCAGGTTGCGGACGTTTTCACGCGCTAAATCGGTAATAGTCACGGTGCTCATGCTTGCTCCTTCAGGGCGTTAACACGCAAGGTAACGGCATTTTTGTGGGCGGTCAGGCGCTCGGTGGCGGCCAGTGTTTCAATGGTCGAAGCCAGCGCGGAGAAACCCTCTTTCGACAGTTCCTGTACGGTCATGCGCTTCTGGAAATCCGCCAGCCCGAGGCTGGAACAGGTGGCGGTGTAACCGTAAGTCGGCAGCACGTGGTTAGTCCCGGAGGCGTAATCACCCGCCGATTCCGGTGACCAGTCACCAAGAAATACCGAACCGGCGCTGGTGATGCTATCGACCAGATCGCGGGCGTTGCGGGTCTGAATGATCAGGTGCTCCGGGCCGTACTGGTTGGAGATTGCCACGCATTGCGCTAAATCGTTGGTCACGATCAGGCGGCTGGCGCTCAGTGCCTGACGTGCGGTTTCGGCACGCGGCAGTTCTGCCAGCTGGCGTTCGACGGCTTCTGCAACGCGACGCGCCATATCGGCGTCAGGCGTCAGTAAGATCACCTGTGAATCCGGGCCGTGTTCTGCCTGGGAGAGTAAATCAGAGGCGACAAAATCCGGCGTAGCGCCGCTATCAGCAATCACCAGCACTTCCGATGGACCCGCAGGCATATCGATCGCTGCGCCGTCCAGACGCTGGCTAACCTGACGTTTTGCTTCGGTGACAAAGGCGTTACCTGGCCCGAAGATTTTGTCCACTTTCGGCACAGATTCAGTACCAAACGCCAGCGCAGCAATGGCCTGTGCGCCACCGACATTAAACACGTCCTGCACGCCGCACAGTTGCGCCGCGTAGAGGATCTCATCGGCAATCGGCGGCGGCGAGCACAACACCACTTTATTACAGCCCGCAATACGCGCTGGCGTCGCCAGCATTAATACCGTTGAGAAGAGCGGGGCAGATCCGCCAGGAATATACAAACCTACCGAAGCCACTGGTCGCGTTATCTGCTGACAACGTACGCCAGGCTGAGTTTCGACATCTACTGTCGGCAGTTTTTGCGCAGTGTGGAAGGTTTCAATATTCTTTACTGCGACCGCCATCGCCTGTTTTAGCTCGTCGCTCAGGCGTTCGCAGGCTTCGGCAATTTCTTCAGCTGACACTTTAATCGCGGTAACTGTGGTTTTATCAAACTTCTCGCTGTATTCCCGCAGGGCGTCATCGCCACGTGCTTTAACATTATTGAGAATGTCGTTAACAGTGCGGGTAATGCTTTCAGATGCGGAGATCGCCGGACGCGTTAACAGCTGGCATTGTTGCTCTGCAGTACAGCTATTCCAGTCAATGATTGTGTTAAAGCTCATGGCGATCACTCCATCATCTTCTCAATCGGCAGGACCAGAATCGAACTGGCACCCAGCGCTTTCAGTTTTTCCATGGTTTCCCAGAACAGAGTTTCGCTACTGACCATGTGCATGGCGACGCGCTGTTGGTCACCCGCCAGCGGCAGAATGGTTGGGCGTTCGGCACCTGGCAGCAGGGCGATAACTTCATCGAGGCGCTCGGTTGGTGCGTGCATCATGATGTATTTTGATTCGCGCGCCTGGATAACGCCCTGAATACGGGTCAGCAGTTTGTCGATCAGTTGCTGTTTGGATTCTTCCATTTCACCATCGCGCTGGATCAGGCAGGCTTTCGAGCGGTAGATAACCTCCACTTCGCGCAGGCCGTTGGCTTCCAGCGTGGCGCCAGTGGAAACCAGATCGCAAATCGCATCTGCCAGTCCGGCGCGCGGGGCCACTTCAACAGAACCGTTCAGTAAGCAGGATTTAAAAGAGATACCTTTCTGGTCGAGATAACGCTTGAGCAGGTGAGGATAAGAGGTGGCGATACGTTTACCGTTTAAGGAGAGCGGGCCGTCCCAGGCTTCATCAACCGGCGTTGCTAGCGAAAGGCGGCAGCCGCCGAAATCCAGACGACGCAGGGTAAAGTAGCGCGGATCTTCACCCTGGGCGCGGCGGTTAAGCAGCTCTTCTTCCAGCACGTTTTCGCCAATAATCCCGAGGTCAACCACGCCGTCCATCACCAGACCGGGAATGTCGTCGTCACGGACCCGCAGAATATCAATCGGCATGTTTTCTGCCATCGCGATCAGGCGCTGTGTGTGAAGATTAATTTTAATGCCACAGCGCGCCAGTAATTCGCGTGAGTCATCACTTAAACGTCCGGATTTCTGCATAGCTATGCGTAAACGAGTGTTGTCTGTCATTTTCTTCTTCCTCTTTTAACCTGTCTGAACCGTTATCAACCGCGCAATAAAAAAGCCCCCGGAAGGTGATCTTCCGGGGGCTTTCTCATGCGTTCATGCACCACTGGAAGATCTGAAAGTCTTCCAGCACACATCGCCTGAAAGACTAGTCAGGGTGATGGTGATGATGGTGGTGTTTAAATTGAACGCGTGTCATAAAATTCTCTGTGAATGTTTATTCAACTGATGTCTCTTAACCTAAACCACTTTAACGTTAGAAAGCAAGGGCTTTTTTATATATTTTGTGGCGATGGATTTGTTTAATGAATGAGCAGGGAAGGGAGGGGCTAAGAGGGCTGTCCTCTAACCTGACGGCACCAAAAATAGCAAAGTCTGATTTTTCGTCTCGCTGACAATGTCTTGATCTACAAACTAATTAATAAATAGTTAATTAACGCCCATCATTGTACAATGAACTGTACAAAAGAGGAGATTGACATGCGTACAATTAGCTACAGCGAAGCGCGTCAGAATTTGTCGGCAACAATGATGAAAGCCGTTGAAGATCATGCCCCGATCCTTATTACTCGTCAGAATGGAGAGGCTTGTGTTCTGATGTCACTCGAAGAATACAACTCGCTGGAAGAGACGGCTTATCTACTGCGTTCCCCCGCTAACGCCCGGAGATTGATGGACTCAATCGATAGCCTGAAATCAGGCAAAGGAACGGAAAAGGACATTATTGAGTGAAACTAATCTGGTCTGAGGAATCATGGGATGATTATCTGTACTGGCAGGAAACAGATAAGCGAATTGTTAAAAAGATCAATGAACTTATCAAAGATACCCGCAGAACACCATTTGAAGGTAAGGGGAAGCCTGAACCCCTGAAACATAATTTGTCAGGCTTCTGGTCCCGACGCATTACAGAGGAACACCGTCTGGTATACGCGGTTACTGATGATTCACTGCTCATTGCAGCATGTCGTTATCATTATTGAAGAGATTCATTCATAGAATGAATTGTCAGTTTTGATACGCTAGCGTAGCCTTATAGATCTAAGGTGTATCAGGAGAAAACGGATGAAAAAGGTCGCAATTGTCGGGTTAGGGTGGTTAGGCATGCCGCTGGCGATGTCACTTGCAGCGCGAGGCTGGCAAGTCACCGGGAGTAAAACTACACAAGATGGCGTAGAAGCGGCCCAAATGAGTGGGATTGATAGCTATCTGCTTCGCATGGAGCCCGAATTAGTTTGCGATTCTGACGATCTGGATGCCCTGATGGATGCTGACGCGCTGGTGGTTACGCTTCCGGCACGTCGTAGCGGCCCTGGCGATGAGTTCTATTTACAAGCTGTGCAGGAGTTGGTAGACAGTGCGCTGGCTCACCATATTCCCCGCATTATTTTTACCAGCTCAACGTCTGTCTACGGCGACGCACAAGGCACTGTGAAAGAAACCACCCCGCGTAATCCGCTGACCCATAGTGGACGAGTGTTAAAAGAGCTGGAAGACTGGCTGCACAATTTACCTGGTACTTCGGTTGATATTTTGCGTCTTGCTGGTCTGGTCGGACCTGGGCGTCATCCTGGACGCTTCTTTGCCGGAAAAACCGCACCGGACGGTGAACATGGTGTGAATTTAGTCCATTTAGAAGATGTTATTGGCGCTATCACTCTGTTGTTACAGGCACCTAAAGGCGGACACATCTATAATATATGTGCGCCAGCTCACCCTGCGCGCAATGTTTTCTATCCGCAGATGGCCCGTTTACTGGGGCTGGAGCCTCCGCAGTTCAGAAACAGTCTGGACAGCGGCAAAGGTAAAATTGTTGATGGGAGTCGGATCTGTAATGAACTGGGATTTGAATACCAGTATCCCGATCCGCTGGTAATGCCGCTGGAGTAAACCATCACGCCAGCAGGACGCCGCATACACTGCAAGGGGGCGTGTATGAAACCACTGCTGGATGTGTTGATGATCCTCGATGCCTTAGAAAAGGAAGGCAGTTTTGCGGCGGCGTCGGCCAAACTTTACAAGACGCCGTCCGCTCTGAGTTATACCGTTCATAAGCTGGAAAGCGACCTTAATATTCAATTACTCGATCGTAGCGGACACCGCGCTAAATTTACCCGCACCGGAAAAATGCTATTAGAGAAAGGGCGGGAAATACTCCACACTGTTCATGAACTGGAAAAACAAGCGATCAAACTCCATGAAGGCTGGGAAAACGAACTGGTGATTGGTGTTGATGATACCTTTCCCTTTTCACTGCTTGCGCCACTCATTGAAGCTTTTTATCAACATCACAACGTCACGCGTCTGAAGTTTATCAATGGCGTCCTGGGCGGTTCCTGGGAGGCCCTGACCCAGGGCAGGGCAGATATTATTGTTGGTGCTATGCATGAACCGCCATCTTCCAGCGAATATGGTTTCTCTCGGTTGGGCTGTCTGGAACAAGTTTTCGCGATTGCACCTCATCATCCGCTAGCTCTGGAAGAGGAACCGCTAAATCGCCGTATCATTAAACGCTATCGGGCGATTATCGTGGGTGATACTGCGCAGGCAGGCGCTTCTACGGCATCACAACTTCTCGACGAACAAGAGGCCATTACCGTATTTGATTTTAAAACCAAACTGGAATTGCAAATCAGTGGCCTTGGGTGCGGTTATTTACCGCGCTATCTGGCGCAACGCTTTCTCGATAGTGGCGCGTTAATTGAGAAGAAAGTGGTTGCGCAATCCCTCTTTGAACCCGTATGGATTGGATGGAATGAACAAACCGCAGGACTTGCCAGCGCGTGGTGGCGTGATGAGATTTTAGCAAATAGTGCTATTGCTGGTGTTTATGCAAAATCTGAAGACGGAAAATCAGCCATTTAAATAAAAAATTATATGACAAGCTTCTCATTCTCTTGTCATTTACCCCCCATTTAGGCACAATGCGCCGCTGTCAAAAAATGACTAAAAACCGACGTTTAATCTGCGTCGGTTATTTTTTGCTTCAAACCAATCATTCATACCAAGAGGCCGGGCTTCGTACCGGATAGATATTTACTAAAAATCGACAGTTGTTGTCGCTGAGGAATCCAAAAAAATGGGGCAATTTTTTGCTTACGCGACGGTTATCACCGTAAAGGAGAATGACCATGTCGCATAACGTTACTCCAAACACCTCTCGCGTGGAATTGCGTAAAACGCTTACGTTAGTTCCGGTTGTAATGATGGGTCTTGCCTATATGCAGCCGATGACGCTGTTTGATACATTTGGTATCGTTTCAGGCCTCACGGATGGTCATGTGCCTACAGCCTATGCGTTCGCGTTAATCGCGATCCTGTTTACGGCTCTGAGCTACGGGAAGCTGGTTCGCCGCTATCCTTCTGCTGGCTCTGCATACACTTACGCCCAGAAATCCATTAGCCCGACCGTCGGCTTTATGGTGGGTTGGTCTTCTCTGCTCGACTATTTGTTCGCGCCGATGATCAACATTCTGCTGGCAAAAATTTATTTTGAAGCTCTGGTGCCTTCCATTCCATCGTGGATGTTTGTGGTGGCGCTGGTGGCCTTTATGACTGCCTTTAACCTGCGTAGTCTGAAATCCGTAGCGAACTTCAACACCGTAATTGTGGTGTTGCAGGTTGTGCTGATCGCGGTAATTCTGGGCATGGTCGTTTACGGCGTATTTGAAGGTGAAGGCGCTGGTACGCTGGCAAGCACCCGTCCGTTCTGGTCTGGTGATGCACATGTCATCCCGATGATCACTGGTGCGACGATTCTGTGCTTCTCCTTTACCGGCTTTGACGGCATCAGCAACTTGTCGGAAGAAACCAAAGATGCAGAGCGCGTGATCCCGCGTGCGATTTTCCTGACCGCGCTGATTGGCGGCATGATTTTCATCTTTGCAACTTACTTCCTGCAGCTGTACTTCCCGGATATCTCTCGCTTTAAAGATCCGGATGCGTCACAGCCTGAAATCATGCTGTATGTTGCGGGTAAAGCGTTCCAGGTTGGCGCGCTGATCTTCTCCACCATTACCGTACTGGCGTCCGGTATGGCAGCGCACGCAGGCGTAGCGCGTCTGATGTACGTAATGGGTCGTGACGGCGTGTTCCCGAAGAGCTTCTTCGGTTATGTACACCCGAAATGGCGTACTCCGGCAATGAACATCATCCTGGTTGGCGCGATTGCTCTGCTGGCAATCAACTTCGACCTGGTAATGGCAACGGCGCTGATTAACTTTGGTGCGCTGGTGGCGTTCACCTTCGTTAACCTGTCGGTTATCTCGCAGTTCTGGATCCGTGAGAAGCGTAACAAGACGCTGAAAGATCACTTCCAGTATCTGTTCCTGCCGATGTGCGGTGCGCTGACTGTTGGTGCGCTGTGGGTTAACCTGGAAGAAAGCTCGATGGTTCTGGGGCTAATCTGGGCGGCTATCGGCCTGATCTACCTGGCTTGCGTGACTAAGAGCTTCCGCAACCCGGTTCCGCAGTACGAAGACGTTGCATAATCTTTAAAGCCGGATGACATAATCATCTGGTAAATCTCAAAAAGCCGGAGTTTATCGCTCCGGCTTTTTTGTTTCAGACGATCTCTTCCGCGTACTGCCAAAGCGCTTTTAACAGCGCTACTTTCTCTTTGTCATCGGCATATTGTTGTGCCAGCATCTGCAATTCATCAGCATAACCTTGCAAAAACTCTGGCGTGAAGACCTGACGGCGATGCTCCAGCCAGCGTTGCTGCTCGGCGTAATCCAGCGTTCCCGGAAAGTTACGCGCACGATAATTGAACAACAGTTTCTCAATACGTTTATCGACAAAGGTGATATCCAGTGCCGGTAAATTACGGGGCTCGGTTTCCAGCACAATTTTCATTGCTGCACGATCGGCGTCGCTGAAAAAGCCGTTATAAAGCTGGGCATCCACGTTATCTGAAGGCGTAAATGGTTCGGCTTCAGCGAATATCGCTACCACTTTTTCGCGCACTTGCGGGTTTTCACGCAGAATTTTCAGGTTATCGAGACAATGCTGACGATTAATTCCCAACCTGTCGGCATCTTCCGGGCGCAGCGTATTCGCCTGAGCCAGCACCGGGCATTTATTAATATGCACCAGCTTAACCGGAACGGCGGCGTTATCGTCCAGATCGGCTTTTGCGGTATACAGACGCTCGCGCAGCGTGTCGCTGTCCAGCTCCAGCAGTGGCGAAATGTCTCCCGCCAAATCCACCATAATCACGGCATTGCGATTTTCAGGATGCCACGCCAGTGGCGCTACCCAGCTGGTATTACCGCGCCATGCGCCAAACATACCGGAAACATGCACCAGCGGTTTCATCTGCGGCACATCTATTAACGCCGTCAGTTTGTGCTTATTACGATGGCTAAAGAGATAATCAAACAGGCGTGGCTGGCGCGTTTTCACCAGCTTCGCCATCGCGATCGTTGCGTACACATCGGCCATAGCATCGTGGGCGTTGCTATGCTCAATACCATTAGCTTTGGTTAAATGCTCAAGGCGAAAACTGGGCAAACCATCTTCATTTTCAGGCCAGTTGATCCCCTCCGGACGCAGGGCGTAGCAGGCACGCATCACGTCCAGCAGATCCCAGCGAGAGTTATCATGCTGCCAACTCCAGGCATAGGGATCGTAGAAATTACGATAAAAGATATTGCGCGTAACTTCGTCGTCAAAACGCACATTGTTGTAACCAAGAATACAGGTCTTCGGTACGGTAAAAAGCGAGTGAATACGGGCGGCAAAGGCAGCTTCGTTTTCCCCTTTCGCACGGGCTTCTTGCGGAGTGATGCCGGTAATTAACACCGCCCCTGGCTGTGGTAAATAATCATCCGCAGGCTTACAGTAAAAGACTTCAGGTTCGCCGATAATATTGAATTCGCTATCAGTGCGAATGGCGGCAAACTGCGCAGGGCGATCTAACGCGGGGTGCGTGCCAAAGGTTTCGTAATCATGAAACAAAAAGGTAGATTGTTGCTTACCGTCATTCATCGTTAGGTTAAATCCGTTATTTCTGTTGTATGCCAGAGTATCAAATATCACCGTGCTAATCAGCTTTAGAGCGATATTTTGGCAGAGAGTAACAGCAGATAATTTCAGATTAAAATGAGACAACAGTCACATTTTCTTGCACTTTATTCCAGCCAGTTCATCAGGATTTCCGTAAAAAGAACAGCTATTTGAAACTCCTGAGGATTTGCTGTTGAAACGCCGTCTTATTGTTGCTGCTTCTTTGTTCGTTTTTAATTTATCGTCTGCTTTTGCGGCGGAAAATATTCCCTTTTCACCCCAACCTCCGGAGATTCATGCTGGGTCATGGGTATTGATGGATTACACAACCGGACAGATCCTCACGGCGGGTAATGAGCACCAACAACGTAACCCGGCCAGCCTGACTAAGCTAATGACGGGCTATGTTGTCGATCGCGCTATCGATAGCCATCGCATTACGCCAGACGATATTGTCACCGTAGGGCGCGATGCGTGGGCGAAAGATAACCCGGTATTTGTCGGTTCTTCACTGATGTTTTTGAAAGAAGGCGATCGAGTATCGGTACGTGATTTAAGCCGTGGATTAATTGTGGATTCCGGCAATGACGCCTGTGTGGCGCTGGCTGATTATATTGCCGGCGGGCAACGGCAGTTCGTCACAATGATGAACAATTACGCTGAAAAGTTGCATTTACAGGATACCCATTTTGAAACGGTGCACGGTCTGGATGCGCCCGGGCAGCACAGTTCGGCCTACGATTTAGCCGTACTTTCTCGCGCCATCATTCACGGTGAACCTGAGTTTTATCATATGTACAGTGAGAAAAGCCTCACCTGGAATGGCATCACCCAGCAAAACCGAAACGGGCTATTGTGGGATAAAACTATGAATGTTGACGGCCTGAAAACGGGTCATACTTCCGGGGCCGGGTTTAATCTCATTGCGTCGGCTGTGGATGGTCAGCGTCGTCTCATTGCGGTGGTGATGGGGGCTGACAGCGCAAAAGGTCGCGAAGAAGAAGCAAGAAAATTACTGCGTTGGGGGCAACAGAACTTTACTACAGTGCAAATTTTGCACCGTGGGACAAAGGTTGGCACGGAACGAATCTGGTATGGCGATAAAGAAAACATCGCCCTGGGAACGGAACAAGAGTTCTGGATGGTGCTGCCAAAAGCGGAGATCCCTAATATCAAAGCAAAATATACCCTTGATGGTAAAGAACTCACTGCGCCAATTGCTGCTCACAAGCGGGTAGGGGAAATTGCGCTTTACGACCGGGATAAATTGGTTGCGCACTGGCCATTGGTTACCCTGGAATCTGTCGGTGAAGGCGGAATGTTTTCCAGGTTGAGCGATTATTTCCACCATAAATCCTGACCTTTATATACCGCAGACTGGCAGGAGTGCGAGTCTGCTCGCATAATCAACACTCATTCCTTGTGGTTTTAATATTGCAAAATACACTGTACAAAAAAACAGTGTATGTGGAGGCGTCATGAACTACGAGATTAAGCAGGAAGATAAACGTACCGTTGCAGGTTTCCATCTCGTTGGCCCGTGGGAACAAACGGTGAAGAAAGGTTTTGAGCAGTTGATGATGTGGGTAGACAACAAAAAAGTTGTACCTAAGGAATGGATCGCCGTCTATTACGATAACCCAGATGAAACACCCGCCGAAAAGTTACGTTGTGACACGGTGGTTTCCCTGGAGAACAACTTCACTCTACCGGAAAACAGTGAAGGCGTGATCCTGACGGAAATCTCCGGTGGGCAATATGCGGTTGCCGTTGCCCGCGTCGAAGGCGATGATTTTTCTACGCCATGGTATCAGTTTTTTAATACTCTCTTGCAAGACAGCGCTTATCAGATGTCCCCTAAGCCCTGTTTCGAAGTTTATCTTAATAACGGAGCGGAAGACGGCTATTGGGATATTGAAATGTATGTCGCAGTGCAGCCAAAAATGGGTTAATTCTGGTGCAACAACAAGGTGTTAACCTGATTGCTTCGCTGTTTTTCGTCATGTAAAAGGGTAAAATTGGCCTTCAGACTTCTGACAATTCCTTAGGGAATGTTCCTGATTACTGGTTGTAAGTCGGCTAGACACCTGGTTTAGTGTCTGGCCGCGGTAATCGTTCTGAGTTAACTTTATCCTTATTTAACGGAGTCCCAGCGTGCGAGCTGATAAGTGCCTTAGTCCATTTGAAATTCGTGTGTATCGTCATTACCGTATCGTTCATGGTACTCGCGTCGCGCTGGCATTCCTGCTGACTTTTCTCATTATTCGCCTGTTTACTATCCCGGAAAGCACCTGGCCACTGGTCACTATGGTGGTGATTATGGGGCCAATCTCGTTCTGGGGTAACGTCGTCCCTCGTGCATTCGAACGTATTGGCGGTACAGTGTTCGGCTCGATTTTAGGTCTTATAGCCCTGCAACTGGAGTTAATTTCGTTACCTCTGATGTTGGTCTGGTGCGCGGCGGCAATGTTCCTTTGCGGCTGGTTGGCGCTGGGCAAGAAACCTTATCAAGGCTTATTGATAGGTGTGACGCTGGCGATAGTTGTTGGTTCCCCAACAGGTGAAATTGATACGGCATTATGGCGAAGTGGCGATGTCATCCTCGGCTCTTTACTGGCAATGCTGTTTACCGGTATCTGGCCACAACGGGCGTTCATCCACTGGCGCATTCAACTGGCGAAAAGTCTGACCGAGTATAATCGGGTCTATCAATCTGCATTCTCACCGAACTTACTTGAACGCCCGCGTCTGGAAAGCCATCTGCAAAAACTCCTGACCGATGCCGTGAAAATGCGTGGGCTGATTGCACCCGCCAGCAAAGAAACCCGTATTCCAAAATCGATATATGAAGGTATCCAGACGATTAACCGTAATCTGGTTTGTATGCTGGAGCTGCAAATCAATGCTTACTGGGCCACCAGACCCAGTCATTTCGTGCTACTGAATGCACAAAAACTGCGCGACACACAACAAATGATGCAGCAAATAGTGCTGACTCTTGTTCATGCTCTGTACGAAGGCAATCCACAGCCGGTTTTTGCCAATACAGAAAAACTGAACGATGCTGTGGATGAGTTGCGCCAGTTGCTCGCTAATCATCATGATCTGAAAGTCGTTGAGACGCCGATTTATGGCTATGTGTGGCTAAACATGGAAACGGCGCATCAACTGGAGTTGCTGTCAAATCTGATTTGTCGGGCTTTGCGCAAATAAATTCCGACCTTCAGAATCAAATTGCTGCTGCTTCGATTCAGCAAGGATAAAGGGTATGATAGTGAATAGGGATAAAAGCATTGTCATCTGCGGCAGCTATGAGTAATGTTGGCCCTAACGAATAGCGGTTGCTTAAACGAATCCGACTCTCACATTATCAGGGGTATAAAAATGGAAACTACCAAGCCTTCATTCCAGGACGTGCTGGAATTTGTTCGTCTGTTCCGCCGTAAGAACAAGCTGCAACGTGAAATCCAGGACGTTGAGAAAAAGATCCGTGACAACCAGAAACGCGTCCTGCTGCTCGACAACCTGAGCGACTACATCAAACCGGGTATGAGCGTTGAAGCAATTCAGGGCATCATCGCCAGCATGAAAGGCGACTATGAAGATCGTGTTGATGACTACATCATCAAAAATGCTGAACTCTCCAAAGAACGCCGCGATATCTCCAAAAAGCTGAAAGCTATGGGCGAGATGAAAAACGGCGACGCGAAGTAAGTTCTACTTTATTCAATGAGGATTGCCGGGCAATCCTCATTGTTCATTGATTCTTTTCTCAGTGTCGTAAGTCATCATTCCCGTCTGATAACAGATTGAAATTTCTAACTTAACGACAGCCTTCTTCTGTATGCAGCAAGGCAAAAAGTTCTGCAACTCCGATGTTATTTACCGCACTGGTCACTAACACCTTTCGTGCTCCGGCTTCCCGTAGCCAGCATTTCACCAAAGATATCTGTTCTTCATTGGCTAAATCCACTTTGGTGACTATTCCAATGACCGGACGATTCATTGACGTGGTAAAGCCAGGTGAAAAGGGGGACCACGGTGCGTCCGCATTAAGCACCAGGGCGATAATGTCTGCTTCGCAGGCGCTGACCAGCAGCGCGCTGTAAAGACTGCGGTTTTCTAGGTATTCCCCGGGAGTGTCAATGGTGGCCGGTGACCAGACGATTGCCTGCGTTTTCTGATACTGAATGTCTTCCCCACGCAGGCATTGCGTGAGTGACGTTTTTCCGCACTGGCTTGGGCCGATGAACATCATTCGTTGCATCGTGTCAGGTCCGCGTAATGGGGCAGGCGGTAAAGCGCATCATTTCACCCAGTGTACGGGTAACCTGGCTAAGTGCATATTCGATAGCAGAAACATCGCCAGTCAGTACTACCGCGCCGGTAAAGCGATCAAGAAAACCAATCTCTACAGCGCCTGACTTTGTGGCGATATCGCACGCGATGATAGATGCTTCACTGGGGGTAATCGTCAGAATACCAATGGCAGAAACGGTGTCTGGTAAACCTAATTTCTTAAACAGATCCTTTCCTGGATTTGCAATAACATGTGCCAACGTAACCTGTTTACCGGGGACGTATTCCTGAATCATTCGTTCAGTAGTGTGCAGAGTTGTCATTATCCCTCCACCATCTGCCGCCACATGGCTTCATGCGGACGGGCAATCACCGAGCGATAGACCAACAAACCTTTTTCCCCCGCTCGCTCGCTGGCGACGGATACCGCGTTATTAACATCTGAAATATCGCCCGCAACCACCATGTAGCATTTACCGCCAATGCCGAAGGCCATATGTACCCGCACAAGTGTGACGTTCGCAGCTTTAACCGCATAATCGGCAGCATCAATGCAGGCTGCGACACTCCAGGTTTCGACGACACCGACAGCCCGGCGCTGTTCAACGTGGTTCAGACCGCTGATAGCAGGCAGGATGCTGGGATGAATATTGGGGAGGACCAGACTGTCGACCAGCATTTCACCTGCAAGGGAAGTGCCGCTGTTGATGGCTTGTTGCACCGCACCCACATCGCCCCCGAGCATCAACAAAAATTTACCGGGGCATAGCGTTTTGCTGACCAGTAATTCAACATTGGCGCTTTTCAGCATGGCATCGCCGGTTTCCATCCCTTTCGCGATACTACTAAGTTCTAAAATACCTACCGCTTTCGACATGGTTAACCTCTCACTATCGTAATCGCGTTTTCTGTCACATCGCCGATCGAGCCATCAATACTGGCATGAATAGGGGCACCTAATGCACCATGTGGAATTTGCCCCACGCATTGCCCACGAACGACGCAATCGCCTTTTTGTACACATGGAATTGCGCTGGCACCGATGTGCTGGCGTAACAATAGCGTCACTTTTTCGGGGTTTGGTACGTGTTCAGACAATGGTGCGTCCTGATACCACGAGGTTAATCCCAGTCGGGCCACCAGCCGCTTTACTGGAATCAGCCGATAATTTGCCATGACATCTTCAGGATTTAAGGCACCTTCATAGCGGAGATTTTTGGCGCGTAATTCCTGCTTAAGCAGGCGGTTTATGCGCATCGGTGAAATACCTACCGGGCAGGCGATGCTGGCACAGACGTTGCACTCCGAACAGGTGAGCGCAGTCAGTAACAGTTGCGGCGTAGCGAGCTGTTGGTAGTTAAGTGCCCGTACTAACAAATGTGGCGACAGTTCGTGACCAATTAAATGACGTGGGCAGAGATCGGTACATAAGCGGCATTGCTCACAAACGGTTTTCGCGACGGCAAGTACGCTAAGGTCATCCTGCATTCGACGTTGGATCAGTGAATGAGAATTGGGTAAAACCAGCAATCCGCCAGTGGTTTTACTGACTGGCGTATCGAGCGATGTGATCAAACTTCCCATCATCGGTCCGCCATTGATAAAACCAGGATTATCCACTGTTGCGCCGCCCGCCAGCGCCAGTACTTCGCGTAAAGACATCCCGATGGGAACGGTCACCGTTATTGGTTTAGCCACTGCACCATTAATGGTTAGTGTACGGCGCGTTACCGGATATTGTTGTTCAACGGCTCTGGCAATATTGAGCACGGTCTGGACGTTATTGACGACTACGCCGACGCTAACGGGTAACGCGGCTGGTGGAACGCGGCGACCTGTTGCCATCCAGATGGTCAGCACTTCGTCCCCTGCGGGGTAAACGTCGGGCAAAATATGCAGGCGGATATCCGGCGGTAGCAGTGGCGTGAGTGCGTTTATTGCCAGTTGATATTTCTCTTTCAGCGCGATGATTCCGCTACTGGCCCCGGTGGCTTTCATCGCATAGTGAACACCGCGAAGCAGGCGGCTGGCTTGCTGTGCCATTAACTGTTGATCCACTTTCAACATGGGTTCGCATTCCGCCGCATTCACCAGGAAAGTGTCAACACGCGCCTGCAGCTTGATATGCGTTGGAAAGCCTGCGCCACCAGCACCCACTACCCCTGCTGCCTGTACTCGCTCGCAGATCGTCTGGCCGTCGCAGGACGTTAACTCGACGTTCATAACAACTCCTCAAGCAGTTCCGTAATAGCATTGGCATCAGCTGCACGTGGGTTGGTACGCAATGTAGCGTCCGCCAGCGCCGCCTGAACCATATCCGCGATCCGCGATGGCCATTCTGCTTTTTTTTCTTTCAGAGCATTGGCGAGAGTTGGTATTGAACACGCTTTTTTGAGCTGTTCAATATGTTGAATGAGTGCATTCAGGCTTGCGGTGTCATTGGTATTTTCCGGGCATAAATGACACGTTTTAGCCAGCCGGGCGTAGCGTTTGGCGGCGCGAGGATCGCCAGCATTAAAACGAATAACTGACGTGAGGAGGAGCGCATTTGCCAGACCGTGGGGCAAATGAAACTGCCCGCCGAGTTGATGGGCAATTGCATGGTTTAACCCAAGCCCCGCCTGGCTAAAGGCCATTCCTGCAAGCGTCGAGGCATTATGCATTTTGCCACGGGTGGCAAGACAATCGCCTTTCTTCACGGCTGTAGGCAGGTAGTGAAAAACAATTTGCACAGCTTTTTCAGCCAACGCATCCGTGAAGTCGCTGGCACGGGGAGAAATATAAGCTTCAAGCGCATGAGTTAAAACATCCATTCCGGTATTGGCAGTTATCGCCGGTGGCACGCTCACGACCAGCGAGGGATCGAGGATCGCGATATCCGGATAAAGTGCGTTATCGAAAAGGGGATATTTAATTCCTTTCTCAGGATCGCTGATGACACAGGCGCTGGTCACTTCTGAACCGGTACCGCTGGTGGTGGGAATGGCGACGCAGGTTTCAATCTCAATGGCACACTGGCGACTAAACCAGACAATAGCTTTTGCGGCGTCCAGAGCAGAACCGCCGCCAAAACCGATAACCACATCCGGGCGTAAAGTTTGCATCTGAGAGATGCCTTTTACCACGGTCTGGATAGTTGGGTCGGGCGTTATTTCGCTAAAAATACTGAAGCGGTTGCTGTCGGGTAGCGCCTGGCGCAACGTATCAATCAATGGCGATCGTGCCAGAAAAGCGTCGCAAATAATCCAGATGTGCTTATTCGTGAAACGGCTAAGAACTTTGAGACTTCCCGGTCCGCTGTATAAACGCGTCTGCAGTGAAAAAGTATTCATTTCCGTTTCTCTAGCGAATGGAAAAGCCGCTGGTTAACACACAGCGTCGTGAGCGGGAAAAAGTCCGTGCAGACGTTGTCCCTTCTCCGGTCGGTGTAGCAATGGTGAAGGTGGTAAAGCCTTCGCCGCCGACGCCAATGCCAGCCCAGGAAGGGCCGTTTTTAACAAAGATTGAGGTTTGCATAACGCGCGCGGCAAGGTTGAGCCGTGAGATGTTCTGCGAGTGCATAATTGCGGTGTGGTGCAAACTGTCTTCCACATTCAGCGCCAGTGTGAGGGCGCTATCAAAATCGTTGACCTTCACAATGGGTAGCATTGGCATGAGTTGTTCGCTGGTAACCCAGCTATCATCGGCGTCAACAACGGCAATCAGTAAGCGTGGCGCTTTTACTGGCAAAGGGAGGCCTGCGGCTTCCAGCAAGGTTGATGGGCTTTTGCCGACCAGTTTTTTATTGGCGACACCGTCTGGCAGGCAAACGACTCGCAATTTTTCAGTTTGCTCATGGTTAAGAAGAAGGGCGCCAAAACTTTGCATTTGCTGGATTAAATAATCTGCCACTGACGCCACGACGATCAGGCTTTTTTCAGCGATACACGGCAGGTTGTAATCAAATGAGGCTCCGTTGATGATGTCTTCGGCAGCTTTCACAATATCTGCCGTTTCATCGACGATGCAGGGGGGATTACCCGCACCGGCACCAATCACTTTCTTGCCACTTTTCATTCCCATGGCGACGATGCCCGGACCGCCGGTAATCGCCAGAACGCTGATTTTAGGGTGCGCCATCATCTGTTCGGTGGCAGCAAAGGTCGGTTCAGATACAGTAACGATCAGGCTATGAATGCCACTACAGCGAAACGCGATGTCTTCGATTATGGTGATCAATTTCAGCGATACGTTTTTGGCTCCCGGGTGTGGACTGAAGTAGACGCTATTGCCAGCTGCAAGCATGCTGATGCTGTTGTTAATGATAGTTTCCGTGGGATTGGTACTTGGCGTGACCGAGCCAATAACGCCAAACGGGGAGTATTCAAACAAAACCATGCCACCATCACCGGTCAGTGCAGTGGTGGTTAAATCTTCAATTCCAGGCGTGTTATCGAGTGCCGCTTTGTTTTTTAAGTACTTATCTTCTTTATTTCCCATCCCCGTTTCGTTGGCGCTCTCTTCCGCCAGTTCTGTAAGGCGGGGAGTTAATTCTTCGCGAATGGCGCTGATAATGGCGCTGCGGGTTTTAAGCGGACACTGTTGAAAGCGCAAAAAGGCCAGGTGTGCAGCGCAGACAGCTTCATCGACAGTCTGGAAAATACCGTTTTTATGCGTTTGCGAAGTCGTGGGGACTAACTGCTCGCGCAGAATATTGCGGATCAGTGTTTCTAATTCAGAGTTGTTCATTGGTTTACTCCCACGTTAATCGCCGCCATTGCGCTTTGGGCAATATCCATGTCTTGTTCAACACTACCGCCGCTAATGCCAAGCCCTCCAAGCAATATTCCGTCACGCCAGAGGGGGAAGCCGCCACCAAAAGTGACGACTTTGCCTTGCATATGGCTTTCGAGCCCGTAAAGCGGCGCACCCGGTTGCACGGTATCAGCAAGCTTGTGTGTTGCCGTTTTCATCGCCACGGCGGTCCAGGCTTTTTTCGGTGCCAGTTCACTGCTAACCAGCAGTGCATCAGGCATCCGCCAGGTAACACTTTCTGTTCCGTTGGCATCGACAATGCTGATAACAACGGGAATATGCAGTTCATCCGCACGCATTGCCGCGCTACGAATGAGCTGGTGAAGATCCTGAAAAGTGAGCGACATCGTGCGTTCCTTCAATGCTGAAGTGTGGTTGGCCTCGCGATAACGTTTTGTGATTTCCTGAATCATCAGGTTCTGATGAGCAACGTTGTCTTCCATGCGGGCGAGGGCATACAGGCAATCGGAAAGTCGGTTGATATAGTGCAGTAAAACATGGCGGACGCTGGCTTCTGTTGTCAGTTCAACCAGGCGCCTTTCAGCCCGTCGGGCTACCGTGCGGGCGAAATGCATGCGGCTCGCGGCTTCACAACGTCCCGGCAGAATGAAGCTGTGAACTGGCGGAACAGCGTTCATTGCGCTATCGATCGCTTTTTCAAGCGCGGCAATTTCTTCCGTGCTGATGTAACGCTGCTGCGTTGATGGCTGTTCGCTTTCACTGGCGAGTTCGGCGCTAAACCAAAATATCTGTTGTTGAATGGCTTCCAGTAATATGCGATGGCTTTCGATGGAGGTGGCGCAATAACACAGACTTAGTGTCGCGTTCAGTTCATCCAGCGTGCCGTAGGCTTCGACGCGTAGATGAGTTTTACTGACGCGTTGTCCGGTAAATAGAGATGTACTTCCTGAATCACCTGTGCGGGTATAAATCGCCATCTTTCAACTCCTTAGCGTGAAAGCGTATCTACAATGCCGACCACTGCCAGGTCGATGGCTTCGTTGGGGCCGTTAAAAACATGTCTGGCGCTGGAGCCGCTGCTGAGGAGTACCAACTCACCGACGCCAGCGCCAACGGAATCAACGGCAACTTCGTCGCCAGTTAATGGCGTGAGAGGCAGTTCGCCGTCAACACTGACCCGGCGAACCAGCAGCAGTTTTTTCCCGACCAGGGAAGGTGATTTTTGCGTGGATACCACCGCGCCAGTGACTCGAGCCAGATGCATGGGTTACTCCTGCCTGATTAACTGAATGTTTCGGGTAATTGCCGCTTCGCGCGCGAGTGCAGTCACACAACATTTCCGCTGTAGCACCAGAATCCCCGCGCATAACTGCGCTATGTCGGCATAACTTAAAAGTCGGTCATGATGAAGGTAGATTGGTTGCCCTTGTTCATCGCACCAGGTTAGCGGTAGACGGGCGAGAGCCTGCAATTTGATGGCGTTCAGGAAATGACTCTGCAACGACAATTGAATGTGCACTCCCCAGGCTAACGCCCCGTGAATGAAGAGCGCCGCTCGATCTGACGTTTCGTTGTCCGCAAGTTGTCGCAACAGCGGCAGATCGACATATCGAATTTGTAACGATGCATACTGACGAACTATCTCGTGAACGCTTGCTTCTCGTAGTTGCGGAACAGTCAGTGCGAGTGTTTTTCCCGCTCGTTGTTTCAGGCGAAAAATGACTTCGTCAACAATATGCTGCATCAGCACGCTATTCATGGCGCTGACACCAGAGTGGCAAAAACTTCAGGATTATCAGCGCCTGCGGCGTTGGCCTCGTCGGTATCAATATGCATTTCAAGACGCATATCCGGTGCGACGCGAACAGCAACGTTATCGAATATCAGTCGTCGCTCATTACCTTCAACGGCGACCGCCACTTTATCGCCATGTGTAACGCCATAAATCAGGGCATCAAGCGGAGACATATGAATATGCCGTTGCGCGACAATAACGCCAGAAGCGATTTCCAGCTCTGCAAATGGGCTTATCAGACGAACCCCAGGAGTGCCGCTGAGATCGCCTGACATACGTAGCGGGGCTGTGATCCCTAACGTTCTGGCGTCGGTCCGGGAAATCTCCACCTGACTTGAGTTACGTAACGGCCCCAACAAGCGAACGTTGTGTAATTTTCCTTTTGGTCCCACCAGCGTAACAACTTGTTCAGCAGCGAATTGACCTGGTTGCAATAATAGTTTTTTCTCGCTGATCGGCTGTTCAGGAAAAAGGCGCACATAATCTGCTGTTGAAAGGTGAATATGACGACTGGAAACGCCCAGAGGGATAGGGCGCTTGCGCATCTCATCCAGGACCAGGCTAACAGTCTCCTGCAAAGTTTGTTTATCCATTGCTACACCTCTCACTTAGTGGAGTGCAGGCAAAGAGAGCGGGGCTCACCTTTTTGCCGTTGGCACGCTGGATCAAGACACAAATTACAACTGATAACCTCTGAGGCAATTGTTGGTGCTGGCGTTTCGCTTGCTTCGACCCTCACATTCAATGCTTCTGTTGTGCGGGGCAGTATTCCTTCTCCCGGGCGGGCAATTACTTTGTGTGCGACAAGGCCATTTCGCTGTCCGGCGAAACTGGCACCCGTCGCGATCGCCGCATTAACTGAGGCGACGTCACCGGTGATTTTGATGAGCGTCCAGCCTGAACCATTGGTCTTCTCAATGCCAACCAGCGTGATGGACGCGGCTTTTGCCATAGCGTCTGCGCAACTGATGGCGAGTGCCAGACCACTGACTTCAAGTAATCCCAGTGATTGCTTCACGCTGTGCTCCTTAGTAAATGGGTTTATGCAGATTTAGGTAGAATGGCCTCAACATCACTGTGTGGCCGTGGGATGACATGGCAGGATTTCACTTCGCCAACTGCGCTTGCCGCGGCGCTCCCTGCATCAACGGCGGCTTTTACTGCGCCAACGTCGCCGCGGACCATTACCGTAATCAGACCTGAACCAATCTTTTCATAGCCAACCAGTTGCACGTTGGCGGATTTAACCATGGCATCTGCAGCTTCAATTGCGCCAACTAACCCTTTTGTTTCAACCAGTCCTAGTGCGTTGTTCATACAGCGTCTCTCCTGTGGATTATGAGTGGCATTCCCTGAAGGGAATGCCTTTTACCAGGCGGGCAGCGTTATTGCCGATGCTACGCCGGGCATGGTTATCTTGTTGATACATCAGCGTAAACAGTGGCGCTGATGCCGGTAAGTTTTTGTAATGCACAATCAGTTTTTCCCGGTCGCAGGCTATGCCAACCAGCAGGGGGGACTGACGAGCAGCCAGCCAGGCGCTATCGATAACTTCACCTGACGGAATATGTTGAATGCGAAAGGGAATACCTTCCTCTTCAATGCCAAGAAGCACCTCATTCCATGTATTGATGCAGTCACCGATTTCTGTGACGACAATGACTGGCGCATGATCTTTACTTTCCATGAGCCGATTCCTTGTGCCAGGAAATGAGTAGCCCGGTAGCTACCGCATTGCGCGGGCCTTCACTACCACGGATATTCCCGCGCCCGGCGACCAGCCGATAATGCGCCAACGCATCGGTGACTAACTGCGGTACTTCGAAATCCAGCGAAGAACCGCCCACCAGAACGACGAACGGAATATCGCGAATGTTTCCGCCAGGACTTACCTGACGTAGCGCGCGCAGGGCATTGGTTACGAAGACGCGCTCTTTCGCACTGCGACGAACAGCACGAACTTTTTCCAGCGTTAAATCGCCGGGAATAGGCACCAGTTCGTCAGGTTTCACTACACAAACGCGGGCAAATACATGAGGGGATAGGGGAGTAGGGAAGAACTGAACGCTGCCGTCTTCATGGCGTAAGTGGAACAGGCTTTCTACTTTTGCCAACGGGTACTTTTTGATTTCTTCTGCCAGATAACGATCATTTAAGCCCAGTTCCCGGGCAATAATCATGGTCACCATGTCGCCCGCACCCGCAAGGTGAGTGGCTATCATTTCCCCTTTCTGATTGATGATGGAGGCATCGGTAGAACCTGCGCCTAAGTCCAGAATTGCCAGAGGGCGTGTGGTTCCAGGGGTAGTCAAGGCTCCCTGAATTGCGGCTTCTGCTTCAGCGCCTCCAACCTGAACATCAACATGCAGTTTTTGCTTAATTTCACTGGCGATCATCGCCATTTGCAGTCGGTCGGATTTCACCATTGAAGCGATACCCACTGCCTGTTCCAGTGAAAACTCACCAGCCAGACCACCGGTTACGCTGACGGGAACAGAGGTATCTATCGCCAGTAAATCCTGAATAAAAATTTCGTGGCTGGGTTTATTGGTCAGCTCCGCCATAGTCTGGCGAACATGTTCCAGCATACCGCCGATGTTGGTGCCTGGTTCTCCCGTCACGTTTTCCAGTTTTGAGCACTCGCCGACGGCTTTCATAATGGCGTCGGCACCTGCAGCAACATCAACTCGAATTGTGCGTCCGGCAGAAAGCAGTTCGATGTTTCCGGCGGGTATCGAACGGGCTTTAACGTCGCCAGAAGGTGTTTTCACCACTACTGCAGAACGGTTGCCGATTAGCGCTCGTGCAACAGGAACGATATTTTTAGTCTCTTCAGCATTGAGGGCGAAAACGGTGGCAATCCCATACGGGTTCGACAGGGTTTCGATAACCTTCCCGGGAACGGCGACTTCAATAGCGGCCAGCATACCGAGCGGAATACGATCGATGTAGAGGACTTCATCAACAATGGGTAAAGGGATTTCCAGTCGGTTACTGACCAGCACGCCATCATCGCGTTGCAGAATAACGCCAGTCAGTTGATATCCAGCACGCACGGAGGCGTTTATCATGGTCGCGATATCGGCAAAATCAAATGCCGATGACACGACCAGAATGTACGGGGTGTTTGCCGGGCGTGTTAACAACTCTTGTGGCGTGATGGTGAGCCCCACGCCCAGTCCCACTCCGCCCGGAGTTTTCGGATTGTGACCAATCATGGTTGATTCGGTGATGATGGTTTCTGTAATGGTTTCCATCGCCACATCACCAATGACCGGAGTTGCTTCGTTGATACGAATAAGCGAAATATCGCTGACATTGATGCCGACTTTTTTCGTTGCCTGTGCGAGCGCCTCCTGAATACCATGTACGTTACGCAACGTACCTTTGATTCCAGTAGTTTCCGCAAGAGCGCTGCTCACGAATGACAATTCTCCAGACGTACTGAGCGTCGCCAGTGCCACTTCTGTGGATGAATTGCCGATATCAATGCCTGCTATATATCGCATAGTTCGTCCTTAATCATCGCCTTTCAGTTTTTTACGCTCGACATAGAGTTCTGCAGCTTCGCGGACAAATGCAGCGCAAATTTTGGCCTGATAACGACGTTCAAGATCGTCAGCAATGGCAATGAGTTCTTGCTTAGTTGAACGATAAGGGCGTAACGCATTGTAGATTTCAAGGATGCGATCGTCCGGCACAGAGGTAAGCTCGGCGGCACGTTCAAAATTCATCGCCAGGCGATCGCGACCAGCATCTCTGGCAATCGCGGCCTGAATACGCAATGTTTCAGGGGTTATGCGCATGTCCTGGGCGATGACTTTATCGCTGAGTACATTTTCCAGAGTGAAATCGTCGAGCGTTTTATTGGTCGCCGTTTTGACCCATTCTGGATGTTTATTTGCCAGTGGGTAATCAGTCACTTTGGCGCTCTGTATTGACGCGTTGGGGGCTGCAGGAACAGGAGTTACACTCTGTAGACTGTTCATGCGGTTCAACACGTCCCTGACCATCGACTCAATTGCATCGGTATTCATGAAGGTTTCCTTTGTTAAAACGTCACGCGCAGTTCTTGCGGTTTTTTGCCAGTTACCACGTACTTCGTCTCTTTGATATGCAAAATGGCTGATTTGGCCTGGTATTTAGGCCGCGCCATTTGATCGTTGAGGGTCGGAACTGGTTGTGGAGACTCACGCTTCGCATAACGCGCGGCGTTTTTGCCAATCTGGCGATAAGTTTCCAGCGTCAACAAAGGCGCTTGCGGGAAAAGTTCCAGGTTAGACAAAGGGGGAAGCCCCTGCTGGTGGATAACCGTGGTGCCTTTTGACTGAATACCAATAGCAATGCCGGAACCACTAAGGCGATCGCCTTCGACCGCCACGAATGCGACATCAGACGATTTAAAGCAGCGAATCACACGGGCTTTAATGCCTTCTTCTTCGATACCGGCAATCACTTCGCGCAAGATGTTTTTATGCGGAATGCCGATAATATTGACGGTCTGCGCCAGGCCAAATGCCGGGCCTACAGCAATAATGACTTCATCCTGCTGAGTGCCTTGTTGGGCTTCGCCTATTTCGGTCAAAAAACTCCCGGCATCCGGTGCAGAAGTGGCAGTTGCGGAGACAGGTGCGCGAAATGAAACGGACTTGTCGCTGGTTTGCATTTCTGCCAACACGTCTTCGATTACCTGACGTAGTAATTTTTCGTTAATTTCCATTTCTCACCCTTAGTCAATTTCGTTGGGGTCAAGTGCACCGGGAATATTTTTGATCTCTTCCCAGCGTTTCCCTTGTAGGCGATAACCCGTAGCCGGTCCGGCGTAATCATTGACGTCATTGACCGCAGAGAGCACTTGTCCGTCATCGACGATAATGGCTGAGGTATGGAGATAATCGCCGGTCAGTTTCGCTTTTTGCATGTTGAGCATGTCCTGGGCGACATCGGTAAACCCACCTTGCGCCAGGGCTTTCACTACTTCCAGGCTGTTACGGTTTTTATTGATAATTTCCTGGGCGAACTTAATGTCTTCTACGATGTTGCGTTCTGGCATATCTTTCGAGCCGTGGGCATAGGTCGCCGCTTCGACTTCTTCATCGGTAATAGGGGGTAAACCCATACCGGCAAAGACAGCCTGTAAAGCGCGTGCGGCTTTATTGCGGATGGCGACAACATCTTCTTCGCGCACCGGTCGCAGACCGCCATCAACCTTCAGGTCACGCTGAATGACGTTGTAATCATCGAAGTCTTCGGCATCTTCGTTTGAACCGGCAAACATGTTGTCGTAGTTCGGCACAGCGGAAAAACCGGAAGAGATAAAGTCAGTACCCGGCAGGAACTGCATCAGAAAACGCGCGGTACGGCGCATATCTGAGTGGGTAAAGGTCTGGTCATTACTGGAGGCACATTCCAGATCCAGCGATGCGCAAATTAGGTTTTCCGCCAGCACTGCACGGATGCCTGACGGCACCGCTGATGGAACACCAATGCAACTTACCGAACCATTCTGCAGCCCCTGAACACCTGCGGCTTTGGTGATGTAAATGCAACGAGCCTCGAGATAAAGCATTGATTTTCCTTCCGCGTAGCCCATCTGCACTTCAGAGCCGGAGCCGGAAGTAAAGCGCATTTTTAAGCCGCGAGAAGCATAAGACGACGCGAGAAATCCTTTTGACCACGGGGTGTCATCGCCATCGGTGAAAACGGGTTCTGTGCCGTAGACAGAAATAGTTTCGGCGTAACAGGTGTGGCCTAACATACCGAGTTTCAGTTCGGTGGCTTCTTCCAGCGAACACTGGGTCAAAACGCCCGGGCGCCCAACCTGCGAACCTACCAGCAGAGCGATGGCGTTGAACGGGGCATAGCGAGCAACAGCGACGGTGGTTTCCTGTTCGTCAAACCCGCGCCATGCCCCTTCAGCCGCGTCGGCAGCAATTTGTACCGGATTATCTTTAACGTTGGTGACGTGAGCCTGTTGTGATGGTGTCCGACGGGCGCGCATTTTTTGCATCGCCATCATCATCTCTACCACGTTCATTTGCGAAACGACTTCGACGATTTTAGCGGGCGTCATTGCTGTGGTAAGGGGAACGATATCGCTACGTTTGACATTTGGATCGCACAACATATTGGCAAGTTTGACCGAATCCATCGCGATGACTTCTTCGGCGCGCGCGAGATTGATGCCGTAGCGGGCGATAAAGTGGTCGATCAGGTCAAACTGGCTGGCGGGCTTTCCATCCAGCTCGGTGACGACGCCGTTAACAATTTTGATTGACGGTTTTGGATCGTTCGGGCTTTCCATCGCAATGAAGCCTTCTTCAATCCACTCTTTAACGAAACCGTCCTGGTTGACCGGGCGTTTGGCCAGTGCTTCAAATCTTTTCGATCTCATGAATCTGCCTCAGGGAATTCAGATGTAGGAAGGGCGATCGTTTTTCGGTGTATCGCCGAGAGTCGAAAGTACGGTTTTACCGATTTCGCGTGCGGAGATGACCGCCTGACGGACTGCGCCGGAGTCACCCGAGATAATCAGAATGACTTCATTGCTGTAGCTGGTGCCATGAGCAGGTGAGCTGTACGCCACGACATCCACATTGGCGGACTTCAGCGCGGTATCGGCCATCAGAACACCAACAGCAGCTGGAGCGCCGACAATAACGCCGCAAGCGCGCCCCAGCGGAGCGCCAAACGCTTTTTCCAGTGCATAGCTGGCACGGGCGGTATATTGCAGTTCAAGATGCCCGGCTTCGTTGGCATAGACATCACCAAAGGTCCGGTCGAGTTCTTTCAGGGCAACTTCAATACCGCGTTTCACATCGGAAACATCGTTGCCACCTAAGAGGATTAATGAGCCGTGTCCGGCACCGCCTTTGGTATCGCGAGGAAGTTCAATACTAATTACTTCAGTGTTGGTGGCTTTGACCGCTTCATCAGCAGCCATAATGTGTGGACCTGCGCCAATACGCGCACCCAGAATGCCAATGGAGCGATAGCGTTTTTCGAGTTTCATCGCGTCCAGCAGGGCGCTATCAACGTTCGCAATGACCAGACCTACAGTGTCGCCAATAGCGGTGCCAACAAATTCTGTTAACGTGCAGCTTTTTTCTGCCATAGCCGTCTCTCGTGTTTGATGAGTGGTTTCCGGGAGAACCTCATGCTCTGGCGTCGCTACGCGGGCGATGACCTGTGCCATGATTTGTTCGACCAGTTCATTGCTGCTCATGGGTTAATTCCCTTTGGCAAGATTTTTTCGACATCGGTATGTGGGCGGGGAATAACGTGTACGGCTTTCACTTCACCGACGTTACGCGCAGCGGCGGCACCTGCGTCTGTTGCCGCTTTTACCGCCCCGACATCACCACGAACGATGACGGTCACCAGCCCGGAACCTATTTTTTCGTAGCCGACCAGCAATACATTTGCCGACTTCACCATGGCGTCTGCGGCCTCTATGGCGGCAGTTAAGCCTTTGGTTTCTACCATTCCTAACGCTTCTTGTTGCATAAAGACCTCGCATGGATTTTTTGTCGATATGACTATAAAAAAAAGCGAGGAAAAAGAATGGCTGACTTAACCGGCCAATGAGAAAAATTAATAGAGAACAAATATTATAAAATTGCTTTTATAAACTATATGTTATTAATTTATTGGTTATTTTATGGGTGTTTCAATGTGAATTAATTGCGTTGGCTAGTGGGCTTAATCGAGAATAATATTTCGTTGGGTTTGGTTCGCAGAAGGGAACTGTGATATTTGTTTAAATTTTATTATATCGTGATGACAATTTTTTATTGTGAAAATTGGGCAGTAATTATTACTATCAGCACTGATTAACGCTGTGTTGCATGCTTCGGCAATGACAATAATTTGCTATGTCAGCACGATTTTTCCACGAGTCTGTCATGCATGTTAGCAATATTTTCTGCAGAGCAATTTTTATAGTTGCGCTCGATATACACAACAATCAGCAATTCTGTTGGCTGATGAAGAAATAAACTCCGCAAAGAAGGTGTCACTATGAATGATTCACTCAAGGCGCAATGCGTTGCCGAGTTTTTGGGCACCGGACTGTTCCTCTTTTTTGGCATTGGTTGTTTGTGTGCCCTCAAACTTGCCGGGGCAAGTCTGGGACTGTGGGAAATTTGTATTATTTGGGGGTTAGGTATTTCACTTGCTGTTTATCTTACGGCAGGAATTTCCGGCGCTCATCTCAACCCGGCGGTTACGATTGCTCTATGGTTGTTCGCCGCTTTTCCTGGCCGTAAAGTGCTGCCATTTTGTGTGGCGCAATTAGCGGGTGCCTTTGGTGGTGCGGTTCTGGCGTATTTTTTATATAGCAATTTGTTTACCGATTTTGAATCTACCCACAATATGGTTCGTGGTAGTACAGAAAGTTTACAACTCGCCAGTATCTTCAGTACTTACCCGGCAGCGGCAATAAATGTATGGCAGGCGGCGTTGGTCGAAGTGGTCATAACGTCTATGTTAATGGGATTGATTATGGCGTTGACCGATGACGGCAATGGCGTACCAAAGGGGCCTCTTGCCCCTTTACTGATTGGTATTCTGGTTGCTGTTATTGGTGCTTCTACTGGACCATTAACTGGTTTTGCCATGAATCCAGCGCGTGATTTTGGACCAAAAATTTTCACCTGGCTTGCTGGGTGGGGAGAAATAGCGATGACTGGCGGACGCAATATTCCTTATTTCATTGTACCCATTATTGCTCCGGTCATTGGTGCCTGCGTTGGTGCGGCGATTTATCGCTTTCTCATTGCGCAAAATTTACCTGTCAATAGTGTTACGCCTAAAGATATCACCGAATAACGAAATAACCAGGCGGTTATAAACGTTTATTTTTTTACTGTTTGTGATCTGCTTTCCGAACTTATTAAAAAGTCTCCCGCTTCATGGAGGCTTTTGTTATTGTCTTTTGTGCTTCTCGTCAGTAAATCATCAGGGATGATGTGAAGATTAAATGTAAAACAATTGTTTTTTACAATAACAATAAATTAACTGGGAGGTTTTATCATGATTTCTGCGGCGGTACTTAATTCAGAACTCATTAATAAAATCGCGCAGGATTTTGCACAGGCGACCAGCCTTGCGGTTGTCGTGGTCAATATCCACGGTGATGAAATTTCCGAACTGTTTAACTTCACCCCGTTTTGTCAGATGATGCGGCAACATCCACAGCTTAGTACTCGTTGCCGCATGAGCGATCGTTGCGGAGGCCTGGAAGCCTCTAAATCCGATCAACCTTGTATTTACCGTTGCCACGCAGGGTTAACCGATTTCTCTATTCCTTTGGTGATTGCCGGGCATTTAGTCGGCTTTGTGTTGTGTGGACAAGTCCGCCTGCGTAATGGTGATGTCGATTTGATCGATATTCTGAATGTCGATGATCGTTGGCAAGCCGATCCCGAATTACTTAATGAATTTCGCAAAGTCCCGGAGATGGATTACTCGCGAGTTATGGCCTCTGCTGATTTGTTGAAGTTGATTGTGGAAAATTGCCTCAAAAAACAACTCAATTTTGTTGTTATTAAAGAGAACAAATCTCAGTCAGATTCGGTACGCCAGACTCGTGCGCCTAATCCCCACGACAATAAAATGAAAAAAGCTTTACGCTATATTGATTCGCATTTATCGGACGATTTGCGTTTGGAAGATGTTGCCTCGCACGTTTATCTAAGTCCTTATTATTTTAGTAAATTATTTAAAAAATACCATGGGGTCGGTTTTAATGCGTGGGTAAACCAACAACGGATGGCTAGTGCTCGTGAGTTGCTGTGTCATAGTGACTGGAGCATCGCCAGCATTGCGCGTAATTTAGGTTTTTCGCAAACCAGTTATTTTTGCAAAGTTTTTCGTCAGACTTATCAGGTTACGCCGCAGGTGTATCGGCAGCAAGTGAGTGAAACTGCGGCGATGGAAACGGTATAGAGTAAATGCCCAAAAAAGAGGAAGGTTTAAATAAACTCTGGAATGAATAATTAACGTTATTTACGTGTTATGGGAAAAGTGAAATCAGCTCATAACATACGCTGACAGGTGTGGCACATTTGTGCCTGGGAAGAGGGTGGAAATCCCTCGCAGCCCCCGCTGCTGTAATGCTGACAACCCCGAAAATACCACTGATCGCGAGATTGGGAAGGCCGGGGGAGGATGATGCGAAGCCAGAAGACCAGCCTGTTAGTCAATACCAACAACTTCGGTGGGAAGTGGGTTGTCCGGAAGCGCCCGGTTGAGTACTGGCGCGTCTTTATACCCCTACCACCCTGAGAGGATCAGGGTATGGCGGCATCATTTAGTTCATTCATTGTAGTGCCGACAGGCACCTGGGCTGCACTTAAATCGCGGCAATCGTTTTTTTTGGTATATCAGCCTGACCGTCATTGCAGGAAACGAAGCGGAGGACGGGGGATATGAAAATGATAAAACCCGAATCGATAGCTCTTTTTTGCCTCTCCTCTGGCGATATTAATCTGGCGAAATATCTGGCTGAAATGTTGCCTGTTACCTGTTTTGTTGGTGAGGATTGGCAGCAAAATTTCCTGCCTTTTAACGGTGGGCCAGAACAATCATTATCAGATGCGTATAGCGATTATTCAGTGCTGTTATTGATTGCTGAAAGCGGGACACTCATACCAGAAAGGCTCCCTCAGTCTGATGGCGTGACGGTAATCTTAATAGTAGAGCACAATGCTCGTTTGCTGACTGGTCCGGCTGGTGGGGCTGTAGCGTTAATCCATTATCTGAATGAAACGTGTCAATTCAGAGAAACCGTTGCTAATGACACATTCTGTCGGTCGTTCACGCAGGGAAATCGGGCTATTTCACAATGTCTCCCTCATTCGTAATGGATTGAGAATGCTGGATTTTTATTTTTAATACGCGCAGTATTAATCGAAGAAATGTTATTACGGTCAGTAACAATGGAGCATCCATTGTTCTGGTCAATAAATACCATCATACAATTGAACCGGGAGCCCGTATGATGATTTTGGTGACGGGAGGCGCACGGAGCGGGAAGAGCCGGCACGCCGAGGCGCTTATTGGGGATACTCCACAGGTCCTGTATATCGCCACTTCGCAAATCTTTGATGATGAAATGGCGGCGCGGGTTGAACATCATCGGCAAGGCCGCCCGGCGCACTGGCACACGGTGGAACGCTGGAAAAATCTTGATGAGTTTATTAACGCAGACATTAATCCGCAGGCTGCCGTGTTGCTGGAATGCATTACAACAATGGTGACTAATCTTTTGTTTGAATATGGCGGCGATAAAGATCCTGAAAAATGGGATTATGACGCGATGGAGCAGGCGATTAATGGTGAGATTCAGTCGTTGATTGCTGCCTGTCAACGTTGTACTGCAAAGATCGTATTAGTGACCAATGAAGTGGGAATGGGGATTGTGCCGGAGAATCGTCTGGCGCGACATTTTCGTGATATTGCCGGGCGGGTAAATCAGCAGTTGGCTGCTGCGGCAGATGAAGTATGGTTGGTGGTTTCGGGTATTGGAGTAAAAATCAAATGAGTAAATTATTTTGGGCGATGCTCTCTTTTATTACGCGTCTGCCTGTACCGCGTCGCTGGTCCCAGGGGCTGGATTTCGAGCATTATTCTCGCGGTATCATAACTTTTCCTTTAATTGGTTTATTGCTTGGCGCGATTAGCGGACTTGTCTTCATGGCGTTGCAGACATGGTTCGGCGTACCACTGGCGGCATTGTTTAGCGTGTTGATGCTGGCGCTGATGACCGGTGGATTCCACCTGGACGGCCTCGCAGATACCTGTGATGGCGTATTTTCTGCACGTAGCCGCGATCGCATGTTGGAAATTATGCGTGATAGCCGTTTAGGTACCCACGGCGGTCTGGCGCTGATTTTTGTGGTTCTGGCAAAGATTCTGGTGTTAAGCGAGTTGGCGCTGCGTGGCGAACCGATCCTTGCATCGCTGGCGGCGGCATGTGCGGTTAGCCGTGGGACTGCCGCATTGTTGATGTATCGTCATCGTTATGCCCGGGAAGAAGGGCTTGGTAATGTGTTCATTGGCAAAATTGACGGGCGACAAACCTGTGTCACCCTCGGTTTAGCCGCTATTTTTTCTGCCGTATTATTACCAGGCATGCACGGTGTTGCTGCTATGGTGGTGACGATGGTGGCGATTTTCATCCTTGGTCAGCTTCTCAAACGTACTCTGGGCGGGCAAACCGGCGATACGCTGGGAGCAGCCATAGAGCTTGGTGAACTGGTCTTCCTGCTGGCACTGCTATAAGACTGATTACCTAAGAGACGCGACATGCAAACACTTGCCGATTTACTGAATACGATCCCTGCCATCGATCCTGCCGCGATGTCGCGTGCCCAACAGTATATTGATGGGTTACTCAAACCTGTCGGTAGTCTGGGAAGACTGGAGACGCTTGCCGTACAGTTGGCAGGAATGCCGGGGCTGAATGGTGTGCCTCATGTGGGCCAAAAAGCAGTACTGGTTATGTGTGCCGATCACGGCGTCTGGGATGAAGGTGTTGCTATTTCTCCGAAAGCGGTGACAGCCATTCAGGCTGAAAATATGACACGCGGAACAACTGGGGTGTGTGTACTGGCAGCACAAGCGGGCGCTAAAGTTCACGTGATTGATGTTGGGATTGATACCGTTGAGCCTATCCCAGGGCTAATTAACATGCGTGTCGCACGAGGTAGCGGTAATATTGCCGCGGGCCCGGCAATGAGTCGCAGTCAGGCTGAAGAGCTGCTTCTGGACGTCATACAATATACGCGCGAGTTAGCGAGAAATGGCATCACGCTGTTTGGTGTGGGTGAACTGGGGATGGCAAATACCACACCGGCAGCGGCGATAGTCAGTACGATTACTGGACACGATCCTGAAGAAGTGGTCGGTATTGGCGCAAACCTGCCGACAGATAAACTGGCTAATAAAATTGATGTTGTTCGTCGGGCAATAACATTGAATCAACCGAATCCACTGGATGGTATTGATGTGCTGGCCAAAGTGGGTGGCTTTGATTTGGTCGGAATCGCTGGCGTGATGTTAGGTGCCGCATCCTGTGGTTTACCGGTGTTGCTGGATGGATTTCTTTCTTATGCCGCTGCACTTGCCGCCTGCCAGATGTCGCCTGCAATCAACCCCTATCTCATTCCTTCCCACTTGTCGGCGGAAAAAGGGGCGCGTATTGCGCTGGCACATTTGGGACTGGAGCACTATCTCAATATGGACATGCGTTTAGGTGAGGGGAGTGGTGCAGCGCTGGCAATGCCCATCATTGAGGCTGCCTGCGCGATATACAGCAACATGGGCGAGCTTGCTGCCAGTAATATTGTTCTACCGGGGAAGACGACTTCTGAATTGAACAGTTAAAAACGAAAAGCCAGATAAAGCTATACTTATCGGATAGCTTTCGCGACTTAGGAAAGGGACATGATGCGTCGTGTAAATATTCTTTGCTCATTTGTTCTGCTTTTTGCCAGCCATAATAGCCTGGCGGTAACTTATCCACTCCCTCCAGAGGGTAGCCGTTTAGTTGGGCAGCCTCTTACGGTTACGGTTCCCGATCGCAATACCCAGCCGCTTGAAACCTTTGCTGCGCAGTACGGGCAAGGGCTGAGTAATATGCTGGAAGCGAATCCGGGAGTTGACGTTTTTTTGCCGAAGTCTGGCTCGCAACTCACCATTCCGCAGCAATTGATTTTGCCCGCCACTGTTCGTAAAGGGATTGTAGTTAACGTCGCCGAGATGCGTCTTTATTACTACCCGCCAGACAGTAATACTGTGGAAGTTTTTCCTATCGGCATCGGTCAGGCCGGGCGTGAAACGCCGCGCAATTGGGTGACAGCCGTTGAACGCAAACAAGAAGCGCCGACCTGGACGCCAACCCCTAATACTCGCCGCGAATATGCGAAACGTGGGGAGAGCCTGCCAGCATTTGTCCCCGCTGGACCCGATAATCCTATGGGGCTTTATGCCATCTATATTGGTCGGCTTTATGCCATCCATGGTACTAATGCCAATTTTGGCATTGGCTTACGGGTGAGCCAGGGCTGTATTCGTCTGCGCAAAGATGACATAAAGTATTTATTCGATAATGTTCCAGTCGGGACGCGCGTGCAAATTATCGATCAGCCGGTGAAATATACAACGGAACTGGATGGCTCAAAGTGGCTGGAAGTTCATGAACCGTTGTCGCGCAATCGGGCGGAATATGAGTCCGACAGAAAAGTGCCACTGCCGGTAACTCCTTCATTGCAGGCGTTTATCAACGGACAAGAAGTTGATGTAAATCGCGCAAACGCAGCCTTGCAGCGTCGTTCAGGAATGCCAGTGCAAGTTAATTCTGGGGCGAGGCAGATGTTTTAAAATAGTTGTTACGTAGAAAGCAAAAAACCTGCTCGAAAGCAGGCTTTTTTGAATCTGGCTCTTCTGGTTGGATGCGGCTCAAATGAAAATACAAACAGATTACTCAGACAGTATTTTCCAAAAGGAACTGACTTATCAGTTCACAGCCAACAAAGACTAAACAGTGTTGCCAGACAGCTCAACGAGAGGCTGAGAAAAACGCTAGACTATGAATCACCCGCAGAACGGTTCAATAAGTGTGTTGCGTCTATCAGTTGAACTCACAGCTGGAATCGGACGTCACAATCGCAACAACGATGAATCCGTCAGTCCACGATAAAGAGTTTTGCTCCTGTCTCCGTTCTGGACTGATGTGATTCTGCGTTATCACCAACCTGATAACTCATCCCCGCAGTTAAAGTGAATTTGCGGCCATCTGCGAGTAGTGTTTCGAGTTCACCCTCCAGGCATAAAAGGACATGACCTTTACTGCACCAATGATCCGCAAGGTAACCTGGGGTATATTCAACCATTCGCACACGGATTTGGTTTGGCTTGTGACCAAAAAATTGTGTGCGCCAGTAGGCCATGCCTGTTTCCCCTGGATGTTCTGTTTTTTCGACTTCACCCCAGTTAGTGGTGCCAAAAGCAAATGCTTCGATATTCATTTTATGGCCTTTCGTTGTTAAGAAAGAGTTCTTGAACTCAGAGATTTGAATATGAACACGTCACCGTGGAACAAAGACCGTATCATAGGCTAAAAAAGACCACTTCAGATATCTCATATCTGGGGTATCCGAATCCGACTTGAACTGGAAGGTAAAACGCGCGATTTAGCTCTGTTCAATATGGCCCTGGACAGTAAGCTTCGGGGCTGTGATCTGGTCAGACTCAAAGTATCTGATGTTGCATATGGTAGCTCTGTTTCAAGCAGAGCAACGGTGTTGCAACAGAAAACCGGTAGCCCTGTGCAATTCGAGATAACCAAAGGGATAAGAGAAGCTGTTGCTGCATTGATAAAGCTTGGCAACTTGCACAGTAAAGACTTCTTGTTCCGATCTCGTGTTGGTACTAACCAGCACATATCAACCCGTCAATACAACCGAATTTTTCATGGGGGAGTAGCAAAGCTTGTTCTCGACGATTCGCTTTACAGCACACATTCCATAAGAAGAACAAAACATTACCTAATCTACAAGAAAATTAAGAATCTTCGGGTGATCCAACTTCTGTTAGGTCATAAGAAACTGGAGAGCACAGTCCGTTATCTGGGAATTGAGGTCGATGATGCGTTAGAGATCTCGGAGTCGATTGAAGTCTAAGGTTGTCAGGGCTGCAACAGCAGCCCTGTGCCAGAGGAAGAGGTTTATTTTTACATTGGAAAACGCTTGGTTCGGTGAACATAAAGACGAGTTTTCCAGATAGAACGCCCGGTCAGTACTGACAGACTGGACTGAATTTTATCAGGAAAATTTACGGCAGCCTATGACGCAAAGGATGACACCGAATGTAATCAGTATCATCAGCGGGCTAATGGCTTCAATCAGCAGTCGTTTATGTTCAGCGCTGACGCCTTCCCTGGTGACCTTGATATTGACATAAGACATCGTACACTCTCCTTACCAGACACCTGCGCTGGCACCACCATCTACCGTCAGCACTGTTCCTGTGACAAAAGTAGAGTCGGCCAGATAAAGCACCGCATCAACGATATCCTGGGGGTGCCCAATCCGTTCAGTCGGAGCCAGCCCCTTTAAAAACTCCAGACTCTGTTCATCCGACTCATGCATAGGAGTCGCGATGACGCCGGGCGCAACGCCATTAACCATAATATTATGCGGCGCCAGTTCCAGCGCTAGCCCGCGGATCGCCTGATTCAACCCACCTTTAATCAGCACGGGTAACAATGCCGGGATTTTACGGTTAGGCTGCATCGCGATTGACGCCGTGATGGTAATGATATGCCCTGAACCACGCTGTGACATGTGGCGTGCCGCAGCCTGCGCCGGATAGAAGAAGCCCTTAAGATTAGTGTCTGTCATGGAAACGACGTCCTGGGGCGTATAGTCAGTAACGGGTTTTGCAATAAAAATACCCGCATTGTTGACCAGAATATCGACCTGCCCGAAGTGCTTCTCAGACAGGGTGAATAAGTTGGCTGCCGTTTCAGGGAGTGAGATATCACCCGGCACTAGCAGCAAATTACGCGGGTTGCCCAGACCATCAGCCATGTTTTGCAATCGCTGAAGTGATCGAGCGTTCGCGACAACATTATAATTCCTGGCCAAAAAGGCCTGTGCAATCGCTAAACCCAGACCACTTGATGCGCCCGTCACAATAACCGTTTTCGTTCTGTTCATGTTATGTCCTCTTTCAGGAAGTTAGTTGCGTGACATGAACGTTAATTCATACCCAGAAGTTGAAAAACAGGGCTTAATGAATTTTAATTAATACATAATGTAATAAATGAGGAAGCAGTGTGCGGCGCTATTTTGACGATCTCCAGTTGGGCAGTATCGAACTATTTTGCCTGACAGTTGAAACTGGTAGCTTTACTGCCGCCGCAGCGGCGGCAGGTGTAACGCCAGCCGCCGTCAGCCGCTCTGTCGCCAGACTGGAGAAACGGCTGCAAACACGATTATTTATTAGAACAACACGCAGCATGCGTCCGACAGACATCGGCCAGCGTTACTATCTGGATTGCCGCAGGGCGCTGAACCAGTTCGTGGAGGCAGAGGAAAAAATATCTGATCAACAGCAGATTCCTGTTGGCACTCTCAGTATCAGCGCTCCCTCGCTTTACGCGCACTTTCGCCTGCTGCCACGGTTGTCTGAATTTTGCGCCCTTTATCCTGAGCTGACAGTGAATCTGGAAGTGAGCGATCAGAATATTGATTTCTCTGAAGACAAATTTGATCTGGCCATTCGCGGCAGCGAACTGCTCGACTCTGGTCTGGTTGCGCGCCGCCTGGAAGATGCTGAACTTATTGTTGTCGCGACGCCGTCATATCTGCGAAATCATCCGGCCCCGACCACTCCCACCGATTTGGCGCATCACAACTGCATTCAGTACATCCTTCCGGGCAATGGCCGTCCTGCCCCCTGGTCGTTTATGGAAAAAAAACGGGAATTCAGAATTGAAACCAGCGGGCGGTTAGTCTGTCGGGAAGATTATCTTGCGACCCTGACGTTAGTTAAAAACAGCGCAGGTGTGATGCAGGTTTACCGATTTAGCGTCGAGGATGAGTTAAAGCGCGGAGAGTTGATTGAGCTATTGCCTGGCTTTGGCGGCACCTCCCGACCCTTTATGATTATCTATCCATATAAGCGCTTTCTACCGTTAAAGGTCAGAAAATTTATCGATTTCCTGACAGGGGTAACAGAACCGTGTATTGACTGATTATCCCGACAAATACATATCCACGAGCGTCAGGTACTTTGACAAAACCGATACACCTTACGCAGCGTGATCAGGGGACAAAGGCTAACTTTTTCTCTTTGCCGTCGATACGGTACTTCATGTACCAGTGTTTTGAACCATTATGTTTGACCAATAGGTACAGTCCGGAACTGTCTGTCATTTTGAAGGGGTTGTCAGAGGATTTAGTCTTGCGAATAGCTGTGTCTGTTAATGCTATAGCGTGGGGGCTCCTTTTGCTCGCTGAACCGTGAAGCCCCCAAAAACCATGGACATCAAAAAACCCGGTGGTTTCTTTTGAAACAACCGGGTAAATATAATTTCTTGTTTTTAAACATCTTAAGACTCATAGAGATGTCTCAAGACTAAAATCTGGCTCCTCTGACTGGACTCGAACCAGTGACATACGGATTAACAGTCCGCCGTTCTACCGACTGAACTACAGAGGAATCGTGTGAACGGGGCGCATATTAATGGCAGTGCATGGGGATGTCAAAGGGGGAAATGCATTTTTTAGTTTGTTTGCTGCCAATTTCAACAAAGTGGTGAGCTTTCAATCTTTTGGGTAATGAACCATCGTGGTGCATACCCTTCTGTCATGGGGCAGGGAACGCTTTTTCTGATAACAAGAGCAAATGACGAAACTATCATAATCTCTTATTTGACAGGCGGTTAGCTTGCGCATCAACGACAAAATAAAACTGGCAAGCATTTTGCAATCTGGTTGTAAGTAATGGCGGCACTTGGGCCGATTCTTAAAAACCGGAGGCAACATGAACTTCAGACGCCTGAAATACTTCGTAAAAATTGTAGATATTGGTAGCCTGACCCAGGCTGCCGAAGTGTTGCATATCGCGCAGCCTGCGCTCAGTCAGCAGGTCGCCACACTGGAAGGCGAGCTGGACCAACAACTTTTGATTCGCACTAAACGTGGCGTTACCCCAACAGATGCCGGAAAAATACTCTATGCGCATGCGCGGGCCATTTTGCGTCAGTGTGAACAGGCCCAACTGGCGGTACATAACGTAGGTCAGACATTATCGGGTCAAGTTTCGATTGGCTTTGCGCCAGGAACTGCTGCGTCGGCGATCACCATGCCCTTATTACAGGCGGTACGTGCCGAATTTCCGGAAGTGGTTATCTCTTTACATGAAAATAGTGGCGCTGTTCTTAACGATAAACTTATAAATTGTCAGCTTGATATGGCGGTAATTTACGAGCATTCCCCTGTGGTAGGCGTATCCAGCCAGGCTTTGTTAAAAGAAGATCTTTTTCTTGTCGGAACTCAGAATTGCCCAGGGCAAAGCGTTGATGTTAATGCTATAGCGCAAATGAACCTCTTTCTTCCCGGCGATTACAGTGCCGTGAGACTCCGCGTTGATGAGGCATTTTCTCTACGGCGACTCACGGCAAAAGTCATCGGTGAAATTGAGTCTATCGCTACGCTTACCGCAGCGATCGCCAGCGGCATGGGGGTTGCAGTATTACCCGAATCGGCCGCGTACTCGTTATGTGGCGCAGTTAACGGTTGGATGTCACGTATTACCACGCCGTCAATGAGTCTCTCCTTGTCATTGAATATACCCGCCAGAGCAAACCTGTCGCCGCAGGCGCAGGCAGTGAAAGAACTGTTATTGTCAGTGATTAGTTCTCCAGTCATGGAAAAAAGACAATGGCAATTGGTTAGCTAAACGTTATATCTGGATGGAATAAGATGCGGGTTTTTATTATTTGTTATGCCGGGCGTTAGACTTTAACAATAGCGGAATGTCTGATCTGCCCGGAGTTTACCGTGAATTTCCAACAACTAAAGATAATCCGCGAGGCTGCGCGTCAGGATTACAACCTGACAGAGGTTGCGAATATGCTTTTTACCTCACAGTCAGGCGTTAGCCGTCATATTCGAGAGCTGGAGGATGAGCTTGGAATAGAAATATTCGTTCGTCGGGGCAAGCGGCTGCTTGGTATGACTGAACCGGGCAAAGCATTGCTGGTCATTGCAGAACGCATTTTGAATGAAGCCAGTAATGTTCGTCGACTTGCCGATCTTTTTACCAACAATACATCTGGCGTTCTCACTATCGCAACGACGCATACCCAGGCACGCTACAGCTTGCCGGAGGTTATTAAAGCCTTTCGCGAACTTTTCCCGGAAGTGCGGCTTGAGCTTATCCAGGGGACACCACAGGAAATTGCGACGTTGCTGCAAAATGGCGAGGCTGATATTGGCATCGCCAGTGAGCGTCTGAGCAATGATCTGCAACTCGTCGCCTTCCCATGGTTTCGTTGGCATCATAGTTTGCTCGTTCCAGTTAATCACCCCTTAACCAAAATTACGCCATTGACGCTGGAATCAATAGCGAAGTGGCCGTTGATCACTTACCGGCAGGGAATTACAGGCCGCTCGCGTATTGATGACGCATTTGTCCGCAAAGGTTTGCTGGCAGATATTGTATTGAGTGCGCAGGATTCTGATGTCATCAAAACCTACGTCGCTCTTGGTCTGGGGATTGGAATAGTAGCCGAGCAATCCAGTGGCGAACAAGAGGAAGAAAATTTAATCCGTCTGGAAACGCGCCATCTTTTTGATGCTAATACCGTCTGGTTGGGGCTAAAACGAGGACAATTACAGCGTAACTATGTCTGGCGTTTTCTGGAACTGTGCAACGCAGGACTGTCGGTTGAGGATATTAAGCAACAGGTGATGGAAAACAGTGAAGAGGAAATTGATTATCAGATATAACAAAAAGCCCGCTATAAAACGGGCTTTTCAGAAATCTGGCTCCTCTGACTGGACTCGAACCAGTGACATACGGATTAACAGTCCGCCGTTCTACCGACTGAACTACAGAGGAATCGCTGTTGAGGCACATCTTAACGGCGAAAAATTTTTTGTCAAACCTGATTTTTAAATTTCTCAACCGTTTGCCGTTTCTATCAACAGTTTGTTGCATTTGCAGACAATTTGCTGGCGAAAATCTTTGCAGCTTTGCTGATTCTCCCTCATTATTTGAAATGTGGTTTCACTTTCTGCAATTAAGGTCAGTTTTGAATATCTCCTCAGCTTTACGCCAGGTTGTTCACGGCACTCGCTGGCACGCAAAACGTAAGAGCTACAAAGTGTTGTTCTGGCGTGAGATAACTCCACTTGCTGTTCCTATCTTTATGGAGAATGCCTGTGTCCTGTTGATGGGCGTACTGAGCACATTTCTGGTCAGTTGGCTGGGAAAAGATGCAATGGCAGGCGTTGGGTTGGCGGACAGTTTCAATATGGTCGTTATGGCTTTTTTTGCAGCTATCGACCTTGGTACTACAGTCGTTGTGGCATTTAGCCTCGGTAAGCGTGATCGACGGCGAGCGAGGGTAGCGACGCGGCAGTCATTGGTGATCATGACATTGTTTGCCGTACTGTTGGCAGCGCTTATTCATCATTTTGGTGAGCAAATTATCGATTTTGTTGCAGGTGAGGCCACGACACAGGTGAAAGCACTGGCGCTGACTTATCTGGAACTGACAGTCATCAGTTATCCTGCGGCGGCTATCACCTTGATTGGCAGCGGAGCACTTCGCGGTGCAGGGAATACGAAAATACCGCTTCTTATAAATGGTAGTCTGAATATCCTTAATATCATTATTAGCGGCATATTGATTTACGGTCTTTTCTCATGGCAGGGGTTGGGGTTTGTCGGGGCAGGACTGGGATTAACTATTTCCCGTTATATTGGCACTGTCGCCATTTTGTGGGTTCTGGCGATTGGTTTTAATCCTGCGTTACGGATCTCGTTAAAAAGCTATTTTAAGCCATTGAATTTCAGCATTATCTGGGAAGTCATGGGGATTGGTATTCCAGCAAGTGTGGAATCCGTATTATTTACCAGTGGGCGGTTATTAACACAAATGTTTGTTGCCGGGATGGGGACGAGTGTTATTGCCGGGAATTTTATCGCTTTTTCGATTGCAGCTCTTATCAATTTACCAGGAAGTGCACTTGGATCTGCTTCTACAATCATTACGGGTCGAAGGTTGGGGGTAGGGCAGAGAGCGCAAGCAGAAATTCAATTGAGGCATGTGTTCTGGCTGTCCACTATAGGATTAACGGCAATAGCCTGGTTAACAGCCCCCTTTGCCGGGATTATGGCGTCGTTTTATACCCAGGATCCGCAGGTTAAACATGTCGTTGTGATTCTTATTTGGTTGAATGCTTTATTTATGCCGATTTGGTCTGCCTCCTGGGTACTGCCCGCCGGTTTTAAAGGCGCTCGAGATGCACGCTACGCCATGTGGGTTTCTATGTTAAGTATGTGGGGATGCCGGGTAGTAGTCGGTTATGTGCTGGGAATCATGCTTGGCTGGGGTGTGGTTGGGGTCTGGATGGGGATGTTTGCCGACTGGGCCGTGCGGGCTGTGCTGTTTTACTGGCGAATGGTTACAGGGCGATGGCTATGGAAATACCCTCGTCCCGAGCATAAATAGTATGAATAAAAGCCAGATGTGTCGGAATAAACGACAAAACGCAGATTATTTCAGCAAACGATTCAAAATTAAAAAACAGGCTTTGACATTGTGGATGGGCATCGTTAATATTCGCCCCGTTCTCGCGATTCCTCTGTAGTTCAGTCGGTAGAACGGCGGACTGTTAATCCGTATGTCACTGGTTCGAGTCCAGTCAGAGGAGCCAAATTTCTGAAAAGCCCGCTTTTATAGCGGGCTTTTTGCTTTGTTACTTAATCAAATCCTTCGCATCTTTTCATGACGCAAAGGATCTGAACTCATTATCGGAACGGTGGTTCATTAAAGGTTCGCAGTTTACGCGAATGTAGTCGGTCGCCTTCTGCGCGCAGTAAGTCTATCGCCCGAATGCCAATTTGCAGGTGCTCGGAAATTGCGCCTTCATAAAAACGGTTAGCCTGACCGGGAAGTTTAATCTCACCATGCAACGGTTTATCTGAAACACACAGTAGCGTCCCGTAGGGTACGCGGAAACGATATCCTTGTGCTGCAATGGTGGCACTTTCCATATCAATCGCCACGGCCCGACTTAAATTAAAACGAAGTGCAGAAGCTGAGTAGCGTAACTCCCAGTTCCTGTCATCAGTGGTTACTACAGTTCCAGTACGTAGCCGCTGTTTAACTTCTTCACCCGGCCTGCCGCTGACGAGTTTGGTGGCGTCGTAAAGTGCACGTTGCACTTCAGCAATACTCGGAATAGGAATATCGGGGGGCAGAACCGCATCAAGAACGTGGTCATCGCGTAAATAAGCATGCGCAAGTACGTAATCTCCTATAGCCTGGCTTTCACGTAATCCTCCACAGTGACCAATCATCAACCAGACATCCGGGCGTAGCACCGCCAGATGATCGCAGATAGTTTTGGCATTTGACGGCCCCACGCCAATATTCACCAGAGTAATACCCTGGCCATCGGCAGTGATTAAATGCCATGCGGGCATCTGGTGTTTCTTCCATGCAAGATCGGAAACTGCCTCTTCAGGTGCTTCGGTTTCAGCGGTGATCCAGTTCCCGCCGGCACAAGAAAGGGCAATGTAGGGGCTATCAGGATCAAGGATCTGGCTGCATCCCCAACGTACGAATTCATCCACATAACGTGTGTAGTTGGTAAACAAGACGAACGGCTGAAAATGTTCGACTGGCGTACCCGTATAATGGCGTAACCGTGCGAGGGAAAAATCTACCCGGCGTGCATCAAAATGCGATAGCGGGGAGAATTCCGTTGGATGATAAATGCCGTCTGCCGTTTCATCGCCAATTTGTGCCAGTTCGGTTGTCGGGAAATAGCGAGTTAATCCAGCGCTCATTGAGCGATCAAGCGTCAGCTCTGAGCCGTCGATGACATACGGATAAGGAATTTCATGCTCTGACGGTTGCACGGAAATATGGGCACCATAATCCTGGTACAGCAGAGTTAATTGTTCATTAAGATATGAACGAAAGAGAGCAGGGCGGGTGATGGTGGTGGTGTAGCTGCCAGCGTGAGTAAAACGACCAAACGCGCGTGTTTTGGGAGGGTTTGTTGCGCTACCGTCCCAGGTCACGGTCAATGATGGATAGACAAAAAGACCGTGTTTTCGGGCGTTTTCATCAGGCAATTCGCCACTTTTAATATATTTGCCAATGGCGTTGCGTAAAGCGACTACAGATTGCTCATACAGCGCTTCAAGTTCATTCAGTGCCTGAGCTGGGGTCAGACCGGAGCCCTTATTATTCATATGTCTCTCCTGTTCCATACAATTACCGCACTTCCGATAGTATGTCACAGGAATGTGAAACAAAAGTGTAAGGCGAAGATCGGACGATCTTCGCCAGGCTATCAAGTGCGTTGATTGTCTTTCATCAACAGAGCGGTTATTGCGGAAATCAGGCAGCCTGCCAGCAAATAAATGGCGACACTATGCCAGTCTCCAGCAAAATAAGTAATGAGAGCGGCGGCAATAAAAGGTGTAAATCCGCCGCCTACCACGCTGGCAACCTGATATCCGACGCCAGCGCCGCTATAGCGATAACTGGCACCAAACATCTCGGTGAACATCGGTTGTTGCACACAAACCACCATGTCATGTGCAATATTCGCCAGCATAATGGAGAAGAAAACTATCCAGAAAATGGACTGAGCTTCAAGCGCCATGAAGAACGGAAATGCGCTTAATGTCCCGATTAATGCACCTGTAATATAAACCTTGCGGCGGCCAAAGCGGTCAGCAAGCCAGGCAAAACAGGGAATTGTCAGGCAGCTTAATCCCCCCACCAGCAAACCAATATTGAGGAACAATTCGCGCGGCAGCCCCATATTCTGGGTCGAATAGTTAAGTGCAAAGGCGGTAACGATATACATCGTCAGCAACTCGCACAGTCGCAGCGCAATAATCTTAAGGAAAGCGCCGGGATGCCGTAACAGAGCTTCGATAACCGGGATGCGTTTTTGCACTGCCGCTTGATTATGCTGCTGTTGTTCAAATTCAGAGGACTCCTCCATGCCATTGCGCACCCACAATGCACCCAGCACCAGTACGATGCTAAACAGGAAAGGAATGCGCCAACCCCAGCTTAAAAATTGCTCGTCAGTTGTCAGCATACTGATCAGTGAAACCAGTCCGGTTGAAAGGAGTAACCCTACTCCGTAACCAACCTGGACGCCGCTACTGTAAAAGGCTTTTTTGTTGTTGGGCGCGCTCTCAACGGACAGCAGCGCAGCGCCTCCCCATTCGCCGCCAACAGCAAATCCCTGAATAGCTCGCAGCATCACCAGTAAAATTGGTGCCCACCAGCCAATAGTTGAGAACGAAGGGAGAATGCCGATCAATGCAGTGGCGATGCCCATCATCCAGACGGTAAGCATCAACATGCGCTTACGCCCCAGGCGGTCGCCAAAATGGCCGAAAATGACACCACCGAGCGGACGGAAAAGGAAACCGACACCAAAGGTGGCAAATGCGGCGAGCGTTCCCATTGCAGGGCTTACCTGCGGGAAAAACTCGCGATTAAACACTAATGCGGCGGTAATGCCATAGAGTAAAAAATCATACCAGTCGACGACGGCACCCGCGAAACTGCCTAACGCAGCGCGTCGGGCGCGACTTAACGAAAGCGTTCCTTCATCGGGACGCGTGGAGATGAGCGTGGAGTCCATAGTGATCCTGTTTGTACTGTCTTTTTATAATTAGTATGGAAAAGGTAACTCACATTGCCGTCGATCTATAAACGAGCCTAATGAGACTACCGCGACAGAAAGCATCTGCAAATGTTTTTATGTCAGAAACTGAGGATGAAGGTCCGGAAGGGGGGGACTGTAATATGCTGGAAACGATACATAATTATGAGTTCAGTTGCATATCATAACCGCGTTGGACAGAAAAATGTGAATGCTAAAGCCACAACGCATACTCGTCTGACACTATTTTTCTCTGATGGATTTTTTTGAATTTTCCTAATGGGATTTGTGTCACTGACACCAGGCGAGCTAATTGCTTGAATGATTGGCGGAGAGAGGGGGATTTGAACCCCCGGTAGAGTTGCCCCTACTCCGGTTTTCGAGACCGGTCCGTTCAGCCGCTCCGGCATCTCTCCGTTCAGATGGTTGCCATGATGCCAGGAAATTTGGCATTTTAACAGTCCCTGTCCGTGCAATTTTGTTCAAGTGACGAGTTTGCGAGCAAAACGATGATTAAGTGGCCCTGGAAAGTACAAGAAACAGATCATGAACATACGCTCCCATGGAAGGAAGCTCTGGCGATACCTCTTTTGACATGTCTGACAGAGCAGGAGCAAAGCAAACTAGTCACTCTTGCCGAACGTTTTTTGCAGCAAAAAAGACTGGTTCCGCTACAAGGATTTGAACTTGATGCATTGAAAAGTAGTCGCATCGCCTTACTTTTCTGCTTGCCTGTCCTGGAGCTTGGACTGGAATGGCTGGATGGTTTTCATGAAGTGCTAATTTATCCTGCGCCATTTGTGGTAGACGATGAATGGGAAGACGATATAGGGCTGGTGCATAATCAGCGTATCGTTCAATCAGGACAAAGCTGGCAGCAGGGCCCAATTGTGCTGAACTGGCTCGATATACAAGATTCTTTCGATGCCTCGGGCTTTAATCTGATTATCCACGAAGTTGCACATAAACTGGATACACGAAATGGCGATCGCGCCAGTGGGGTTCCCTTTATTTCTTTACGTGAGGTCGCTGGATGGGAACACGATCTTCATGCTGCGATGGATAACATTCAGGAAGAAATTGAGTTAGTGGGCGAAAATGCCTCCAGCATCGATGCTTATGCTGCCAGTGACCCAGCAGAATGTTTTGCCGTGCTTTCCGAATACTTTTTTAGTGCACCCGAGCTTTTTGCGCCACGCTTCCCTTCGCTGTGGCAACGCTTCTGCCAATTTTATAAACAGGATCCATTACAACGGCTACGAAATGCCAATGGGCCAGACTCCTGTTCAGTACCAAATGTTCATTAAATATAAATTTTGTTGCTTAATTAACCGATTGAAATGGCTTGCGAATTTTAGTGTTGACACTCGCTGCGCTGCTAAGTAATATTCGCCTCGTTCTCACGATTCCTCTGTAGTTCAGTCGGTAGAACGGCGGACTGTTAATCCGTATGTCACTGGTTCGAGTCCAGTCAGAGGAGCCAGATTTTAGTTTTGAGACATCTCTATAAGTCTCAAGATAGTTAAAAAACAAGAACTTATCTTTACCCGGTTGTCTCGCAAGAGGCTGCCGGGTTTCTTGAAATCCATAGTTTTTGGGGGCCTAATCAGGGGCCTCACGGTTCGGTGAGCAAACGGAGCCCCCACGCTATGGCATTAACAGACACCGCTATTCGCAAGACTAAATCTTCTGACAAACCCTTCAAAATGACAGACAGTTCTGGACTGTACCTGTTAATCAAACCTAATGGCTCAAAACTCTGGTACATGAAGTACCGCATCGACGGGAAAGAGAAAAAACTGGCCTTTGGCCCCTACCCGGAGATCTCCCTGTTGCAGGCTCGCCGCCTGCGCGAAGCAGCACGCAATAACATTCATGCAGGCGTCGATCCTGCTGCGGTGAAGCAGACGGAGAAGCAGAAGCGGAAAAACGGGCAGACGTTCAGCCAGATCGCCACTAACTGGCATGGCGAGCACAAACGCTGGTCTGAGCATTACGCGAAAACGGTTATGCGCAGGCTGGAAATGTATGTTTTCCCGGATATCGGGGATCGCCTTATCGAGGAAATCGAAACGGAGGATTTGTTATTCACACTGCGCAAAGTGGAGAGCAAAGGCTTTCTGGAAATCACCGTGCGGCTGAAAAACTACGTCACCGATATCATGCACTACGCGATGAAAAAGAAACTGCTCAAAGCGAACCCGGCGCTGTATCTGGACGGTGAGTTTGCCGCGCCAGAAAAGAATCACTATCCGGCTCTGTCGCTGGACAAACTGCCTGAGCTTTTAACCCGCACGGACAGCTACTGCGGCAGGCTGCTGACAAAATACGCCCTTAAGCTGTCGCTGATGTTTTTTGTGCGCTCCAGCGAACTGCGCTTTGCCCGCTGGAGTGAAATCGACTGGCAGCAAAAACTGTGGGTGATCCCGGAAGAACGCGAGCAGATCGAAAACGTGCGCTTCTCTTATCGTGGTACGAAAATGAAAATTCAGCATATTGTGCCGCTGTCGGATCAGGCGATTGCGATCCTCAAACAGATCGAAGCCCTCTCCGGGCATCTGCCCTTTATTTTCCCCGGCGAGTACGACCAGGACAAGTGCATGAGCGACAACACCGTGAATAAGGCGCTGCGCGTAATGGGCTATGACACTAAAAAAGATGTCTGTGGGCATGGTTTCCGGGCGATGGCGTGCAGTGCGCTCAGTGAGTCGGGGTTGTGGAGCAAAGAAGCCATTGAAAAGCAGATGAGCCACCAGGAAAGAAACAGCGTGCGTGCGGCTTATATCCACAAGGCTGAATATCTGGAGGAACGGATCGAGATGATGCAGTGGTGGTCAGATTATCTTGATGCAAATAATGGCGAGTATGTCTCGGCTTACCAGTATGCCCGCCGCCTGAAACAGGCGTCGTAATCAAACAGCGTATTTATTAAAGGGGAAACCGGTGTTTCCCCTTTGGTGCGTTTCAATCTGAGAATTATTTCAACAGATCAATCAGCCGCAGCAGAGCCAGTAAAAGCTCCAGTACGGCGATGAGCACAATCAGCTTATGCGTCAACGTGTCCATCCGCTCTCCTTTTGAAAGGAGCGCAACGCCTGCATCTTACCCTTACACTGCCTGTCGGTGCAGGATCACATCTGCTAGGATTGTATTATCACGCTCCAGACCGGGGCACTGCCTGCGGCACCACCCGTCCGGCAGTCAGGGCTTGAAATCGGTCTGGCCTGAAACGTGATAAACCCAGCGTCTGGCATTAAAAGACCGGGAGCGTTTGTTTGCAACGGGAAACAAAGCGGGTTAAACTTATTCTGCTAGGATTGTATTGTCGCGCAACGCCGCTCAGGTCGCCATCCGCAGCCTGAGGACGAAAAATAAAGAACCCTGCCTCACCAGCGGGGTTTTTTATTTCCTGCGATCTGCCTTCCAGTAAATCCCCTTGCCGTTAATGACTTATCGCTGTATCTTTTGCCCGCACCTGCATAATCAGGTGCCGGGATTGGTCTCCTGAATATAAACCTTACTGGCGACATATAGCGCGCATTGCGCTTTTTTATGTTGTCCAATCGGTCACATCTCAATGGTGGGCCGGGCGGGGGCGTCGCAAGACGCGCCAGTGTCCAGTAAGGCTGGTAAGACCAACTCCGTCCGGTTCCACCACCCGCAAGATTGGTCTCTTCGGTGGTGGTTTAGACAATCACTTACTGGAGGCAGCCCTATGGCTACAATCCTCACCCCTGACAATGATTTACTGTCTGTTCCTTTCAACGCCGCCACTGATTTCACCGATCTGGCGAATTATTGTGATCGCTTTGCTGAAAACCTGCTTGAATGCCACGATCCGGCGCTGAAAATGGCGCTCTGCGGCAGGCTTAACGCCTGCCTTGCGCTACTGCGCCCCACGCTGGGCGAGCCGATCCCGCCGCATCTGATCGAACGCTTTACTGTGGACACGCTCCCCGATATTTCACCCGATTTTGCCCCTGATGCCGATCTGCTCTGTGATTACTGTCTCGCGCTGACGCAGGTACTGAACGGGCGCTCGCTGCTGCCGGAAACCGAAACGACGCTGACCGGGCTGTTGTGCGATCTGGTCTGGTATTTTGCCGACGGTCTGAAAGCCCCGCACTGGATACGCACCGCCGATGGCGTGCAGGCGATCAGCGGGGTGACGGCATGATGCAACCAGACTGGCACCCTGCCGATATTTTCGCGGGATTAAGAAAAAAGGGAACATCAATGGCGGCACTCTCACGCAAAGCAGGGTTAAGTTCTTCCACGCTGGCAAACGCCATCAGCCGTCCGTGGCCGCGTGGAGAAAAACTCATTGCCGATGCGCTGGAAATATCACCAGAAATTATCTGGCCTTCCAGATACTTCGACGGAGAAGGCCACCGCATAGAAAGGATCATGCGAAAACAATGAGCCTGATAGCAGAGATGAATGGCTGAACGATCAGGAATACTGATACCGTCACATCGAATCTCCCGGTGTGTGGTCAGCCAGTGGCTGATCGCACTCCGGGAGACGACAAGCGAAGCGCGGCAGTGTGCCATTCACAAATTCCCCTTTCTGCGTCAGAAATAACGGTGTAATCTCCCTTTTGCATCATAGTTGTCGTAGACAACGCCCATGCTTCATGGTCTGAAAGAGGCGCCTGTTTACAGGATGACCAGCCCTTACTGGCGTTGATCTCTGAAAACGCCGGAGACGCCAATCCCTCGCGTCTGAGACTGAAGTTTATACACCGGACGGCTCCATCGTCATCGCTTAACGGCAACGGCCTTTACTGGCTGAATGGCTTATTTTTGCCGGAAATTTCCCGGTGAACTCATACCCTGCTGGCTGACAGCGCCCTTTACATTGACGGGCTGCGGCATGCATTGCCGTCAGGCTTTGCTGCCGCGTGGCCGTCATCCTGCACCCCGGACGATTCTGTCGTCATCACTTAACGACAACGGCCTTCACTGGCTGAACGGTTTACCTTTGCCGGAGTTTTCCCGGCTGACTCATAACCTGCTGACAACCAGCACCCTTACATGACGGGCTGCGGCCTGCATTGCCGTCAGGCTTTGCTGCCGCGTGACCGTCATCCTGCACCAGAAACGCAACGTTTACGCCCTGCACCAGACGAGGCGTCACTTTGATCGCGTCAGCGAAAAAGCAAAGTGACGCACAACCACCACACCGCGCTATGCCCCTGTTTTCGGGGTTCCGGCGCTCATTCCCGAATCTGACACGCCTTTTTGGGGCCGCTGTCAGCAAGAAAGAGGAGAAAAAGATCGATACCGAGGGGGGCATGATGCCCCGGAGAATTCCTGCTCCGGCAGGCAGTCTGTACCGCGTACAGCCTGAAACTCCCTATACCTCAACAAACTGCCACTCCGGCGTGAAGGTATCGTTCTGGCGCAGCCAAAAAGCATACGCCGGAGACTATTTGTTTTTTCAAATCAGAGGGGTATGTATGGGTAAGTTGGGCGGTGAAACGAAGGCGCTGGCAAAGCACTGTGGTGGGAGCCATAAAACAGTGAACGATCGCATTCATATCGTGCAACGTTTTGACCAGCATTTACGGGCGTTGAACATCCAGATCCAGCGAGTGGCGCAGATCAAGGTTCGCCACATTGAAAACTACATTCATGAAAGACTGGCGCAGGGGATCGGTAAACGCACGCTGCAAAATGAAATGGCCTCGCTGCGTGCCGTACTTCAACAGGCCGGGCGTAAGCAAGTGGCAGAACATGAGCGGCTAACTAATAAATCACTGGGGCTGTCTGCTGCATCGCGCAACGGTACGCGGCAGGCTATTACGCCAGATCATTACCGCCATATGCTGGAGGCTGCACAAATGAAAGATCCGGGACTGTCGGCAGCACTGGAACTGGCACGATTGATGGGTTTGCGCTCGCAGGAAGCGGTACAAAGCGCTCAATCATTGAAAACGTGGAAACAAGCCGTTGAACGCGGTGACACGCGCCTGATGGTGGTTTTCGGCACTAAAGGCGGGCGGCCCCGCGAAACGGTAATTTTGGATGCTAATGCAGTTAAAAAAGCACTGGACAATGCCTTAGCTGTTGCAGAAAGCTGTCATGACCGGCTGATCGACAAGCCGGATCTGAAAAGCGCGATGGATTACTGGCACAACCAGGCGGCGCGTATTGGTCTGACTGGCACATATTCTCCACATTCGCTGCGTTATGCGTGGGCGCAGGATGCCATTCGTCACTATCTGGCGCAGGGGTTAAGTAGGAAAGAAGCGCTGGCAATGGTGGCGATGGATCTGGGGCATGGAGATGGGCGTGGGCGGTATGTGGCACAGGTGTATGGGCATATAAAAGAACAATAACCCCTATTACTGGTACCGTTTAACTACTAACTGAACATCAAAAGGAAGAACGTTGAAAGAGAAAAATCAAGACATGTAATTTTTTATTCAAGATAGATAACGATACTGGCTAGGACGTTTGGCCTATGCCTTATGGATTAAGAAAATGTTTAATTGATGTAAATCATTTTGTGTTTTTTGGACATAAGATAATTTTGCATAAATACCATTATTTACTCATAAGGTTAGGTTAAAATGCATCGTGAACAAATACGTCTAAAAGCAGAAACACTACAAATTCCTTTTTTGGTCCATTTTACTCGAGTTGTTAATTTACCCAGTATTATGGAACATGGCCTTGTACCTGTTACTGGTGCAGGTGATCGAAACATAACTCCAGAGATTAATGATGAATTAAGACTTGATGGGCATAGGGACAGCACCTCTCTTTCGATTGCATTTCCTAATTATCGAATGTTCTATCGATATAGAATGGACAATCCTGGTGTTGAGTGGGTTGTTTTGGGCATTCATCCATCTATCCTTTGGCGCAATGATTGTGCTTATTGTTGTCATAATGCAGCAGACGCACGGATCAGTGTCCAATCATTAGCTCAACTAAAAACTCTTGAAGCATTTGAAGGCATGTTTGCGGAAATTGACGGTTTGGAGTCTCGGCAGGAACAGAGATTGAGTAATTTTGACCCTACAGATGGACAAGCAGAAGTGCTATCCTTTGGTATTATAGAACCACAGTTCATTTTTGCTGTTATTTTTAACAATGAATTAACAAAAAATTCATATCAACACGTTCTCGGCAATAGACAAATATTAGTTAATCGTTCTGGCTCAGGATACTTCGCATCTCGCTCATATGTAAGGTAGTTTAATGGCACAAAGACCTGTTTACATTCCCACTGGTGAAAAGCAACTCTATGTTAAAACTGAGTCAGTTGACTTTACTTGGTTCGCAGGGATGTCAGTGAAACAGAAGCAAAGATCCGTAGACTCCTTACACGAAGCAGCTAAGAGCATATTGCCAAATCCTGGCAAGATTCTCGAAATTTCAAGTAAATCCCATGATGATCTTGGCATTGCATTAAGTGCTTTTAATCTTTCGTTCACCACTTTAAAACATCAGAGAACGTTGACTATTGAATGTGCATTCCAAGGAAGTAAAGTCTTCCAGAGAGGCGGGCCTTATACTGACATATTTGAGATGACATCGCGCGAGGCCAAGAAGGACAAGCGCCTCTTAACCTCGGGAAGACTCACTGGGTTCAAATTTTTTGGCATAGAATGGGAATTGGAACCACTAACAGCTTTTTACGACTGGCTTTACATTAGCGCTCTCAGAAAACGAACTGAACTGGCAGAGCAGATTGTTGAATACAATGCTTTTACAGATATCGAATTTAATCCTGAACGTTCAATAAATTGCCAAGCTTACTCTGCTGCGCTGTATGTATCATTGTTCAGGTTAGGTATTCTCGACGAAGCTATATCCTCAAAGGAAAGTTTCTTGGAAACGATTAATCGCGCATCTGTATGTAATGCCAGACAAAATGAAGCCACTCAATCTGGTTTTAAATTCTGAGAAAGATGTGATCGATTTCACATTTCAAATTATCTCTGACGCTTGGGGCCTTAATAAGGGCCCCATTTTAATTAAAAGAAATAAATTAATTAAAATTCAACATGATATATCAAATATCGCATCCAGTCAGAGGAGCCAAATTCTAGTTTTCATGCTTATCTGTACATCTCTATCTGTTTATGATTCAGTAAGTTAGCGTGAAAATCCTTCTCGGTGCGTATCTGATTTTCTCTCCGCATCGGGATAATTTGGTGGTCAGATCTGGGGTCAGTTTGGTTCGATTCTGGAGTGACCCCCAAATGTCTTTAAACGATTCTAAAATCCGCAAGTTAAAACCTTCTTCCCGTCCGGTAAAACTCTCCGACTCTCATGGTCTGTATCTGCTCGTCAATCCGGGCGGTTCACGCATCTGGTATCTCAAATATCGCTTTAGCGGCAAAGAATCCAGAGTCAGTCTCGGTGCATATCCGCTTGTCTCACTGGCGGAAGCCAGGCAGCAGCGCGACGGTATCCGCAAGTTGCTGGCGCAGAACATCAACCCGGCGCAGCAGCGCATGGCAGAAAAAACGGCCTGCTCTCCTGAAAAGTGCTTTAAGGCGGTGGCGCTGGCCTGGCACAAAACCAACAAAAAATGGTCGGCTGATTATGCCGCCCGCATTCTCGCCAGTATGGAAAACCATATCCTCCCGGCGATTGGTCACCTGTCCGTTGCCACGCTTAAAACGCAGGATTTCACGGCCCTGTTGCGGGTTATCGAGGATAAGGGCTTTCTGGAAGTCGCGTCCCGTACGCGGCAGCAACTCAGCAACATCATGCGTTATGCCGTTCAGCAGGGACTGACCGAAAGCAACCCGGCGCAGCATCTGGATGGCGTTGTCGCCTCACCCGTAAAAAATCACTACCCCGCGTTACCGCTGGAGCGGTTGCCTGAACTGCTTGACCGTATCGGCGACTACCAGCAGGGTCGCGAGTTAACCCGGCTGGCGGTGGTGCTGACGCTGCACCTGTTCATCCGTTCCAGTGAACTGCGCTTTGCCCGCTGGAGCGAGATCGATTTCAGGCACAAAATCTGGACCATCCCCGCCACCCGCGAAGCGATAGATAAAGTGCGTTTTTCAGGTCGCGGTGCAAAAATGCGTACTCCGCATATCGTGCCGCTCTCCCGCCAGGCGATTGCCATTCTGAAACAGATACAGGAACTTTCCGGCCATCTGGATCTGGTGTTTCCTGGCGATCACGATCCCTACAAGCCAATGAGTGAAAACACCACCAACCGGGCGCTGCGCCTGATGGGATATGACACCAAAACCGAAATCTGCGGGCATGGACTCCGGGCAATGGCCTGTAGCGCCCTGGTGGAGTCGGATCTCTGGTCACGCGATACGGTGGAACGACAAATGAGCCACCAGGAACGTAACAGCGTGCGGGCGGCATACGTGCATAAGGCGGAGCATCTGGAGGCCAGAAAGGCCATGATGCAGTGGTGGTCGGATTATCTGGATGTATGTCGTGAAGGGTATGTTGCGCCGTATATTTATGCGCGACAACATAAGGCGGCCTGAATCAGAAATAGCGTAAATGATTAAAATGGAAAAGCAGATCCTGATTGACCGGGATCTGCTTTTTTGTATTGAGAGGTATTGCCGTTTTTTTTGTTATTATCAATCGGAAAGTATCTAAAAATATTTGGCCCCAAATAATTTTGGGTGAAAACCAATCAATAAACCACTTATCAATAGGTAAGTACCGGAAATTATTCCAGTAGAATATTTTCAGTCGATTGCCTATTAATAAATACATTATTGATAGATAACTACCTTCTGTGATTTGCCCGCAAATCACAGAAGATGAAAAGCTATCAATAATCGATATTTTCACGGAATTACCACTTAATACATCCCCAAAAAATACGCCATAAAATACCGGACAATCTTTCCTGATACACATTATCACTGCACCAGCTATATAGAGACAAAATAATCTGCACCCGTCCCGGATAATCTGCTATCTGCGCCAGCGTCCCGCCGCTCTACCTATTCAGGACTGCGCCAGTTTCTGGCCCTTTGATTTTCGGCCCTTTCCGGTCAGGCGCTGTTACCCTTATCGCCCCCTTAGCCTTTTATAGCCCTTTCTCTTTCTGGCGCAACCAGTTTATCCGGAAATACACCTGGACTATCTGCACCAGATTGTATTTCACCACAAAATAACGGCACTAAGTGCAAAAAATAACATGAAGCACCTAAGATTGTTAATTTATATGCAGCAGGTTATGGTATCAAAAACCGTCGCAGCATTTTTATAAAGTCATGAGACATTCTGTGATTATACAATATATGTCACAGGATGCAGGAAAACACAGAGAGAATTATTCAGATATAATCCTGCGCCAGAATTAATGTGATTCCCCGGTGAATTTACATTTTCAAATTTTTCCAGTCCTGTGGTATCGGTAAAAACGATTGAACCACCTGTTATTAATCGGGATCGTTTCGAGTGATTACAGGGTAATCACTATAATATTCCGGCGAGCTACATTGGTTCAGCAGGAAAATCTGAACTGTTGTTATTTTCTCGCCATACAGTAACAATATTCTCATCATATTGTTACACGGTAACGACAGGTATCCGGTTATTTTATTTCATCCGGTCCCTGCGCCAGACTGATCGCTGTCGTTACGCAGTAACGGCATTATTTTGCGACATTCATGAAATCCGTCATTCCTCCTTCCAGCGATAGCCGTACACCTGTTTCACCCAGCGTCCGCGCCCGTCACCGTGGCCCAGATCCGTTGCCGTCAGCGCCAGCGATTCCTTCTCGCTGAATCCCTGCGCCAGATAATGGCGGATCGCGTCCTGCGCCCACGCATAGCGCAGCGAGTGCGGGGAAAATTCCCCCTTCAGCCCCACCTTAATGGCCTGTTTGTGCCAGTGATCCAGCGCCGTTTTGAGGTCAGGTTTGTCGATCAGCCTGCCATTGCGCTGTCTGGCGATCGGTAATGCGTTTTCCACCGCCTTTCTGACTGCGCCAGCGTCCAGGATCGTTGTATAGCGGGGACGCCCGCCCTTGGTGCCGAACACCACTTTCAGCCGGGTTTCTCCGCGTTCAATGGTTTTCAGCCATGTTTTCAGCGACTGTGAACTCTGTACCGCTTCCTGCGAGCGTAATCCCATCAGCCGTGCAATCTCCACCGCTGCCGCCAGCCCCGCGTCCTGCGCACGGGCGTTCTCCATCACTTTTTCATAATGTTCCGGCGTAATGGCGCGGCGCGTGCCGTTGCGCGAAGCGCCTGACAGCCCCAGCGCCTTATTGGTCAGGCGCGGGTGCTCCACCACCTGCCTGCGTCCCGCCTGTCTCAGCACGGATCGCAGCGCCGCCATTTCGTTTTGCAGCGTGCGCAGACCAATATCCTGCTCCAGCCGCTCCTCAATGTAGCATTCGATATGACGAACTTTGATCTGCTCCACCCGCTGGATCTGGATATTCAGTTCGCGCAAATGCTGACTGAACCGCTTCGTGGCATGGATACGGTAATCCACCGTTCTGAAGCTGCCGCCCGCTTTCTTCGCCAGCGCCTTCATTTCACTGCTTAATTTACTCATAACGACCCCCTGCAACAAAAACAAACAGTCTCCGGCGTGTGCTTTTTGGCTGCGCCAGAACGATACCTTCACGCCGGAGTGGCAGTCTGTTGAGGTTTAGGGAGTTTCAGGCTGTACGCGGTACAGACTGCCTGACGAAGCAGGGGTGTCTCCGGGGCGTCGTGCCCCCCTCGGTATCGATCTTTTTCTCCTCTTACTCTGAACTGACAGCGGCCCGAAAGGGCATGTCAGGCGGCGGAAACAGGGCGCAGGCCAGAACTGGCGCGGCTTGCGGCGGTATGTTGTGCGGCGTCACTTTGCTTTTTCGCTGACGCTGCCAAAGTGACGCCTCGTCTGGTGCAGGGCGTAAACGTTGCGTTCTGGTGCAGGGTGACGGTCACGCGACTGCAAAGCCTGACGGCAATGCAGGCCGCAGCCCGTCATGTGAGGGCGCTGGTCGTCAGCAGGATATGAAGCAGCCGGAGGCTTCCGGCAAAGTCAGAGGGCCAGCCCGTGAAGGCGTTGAACAATGTGGTGACGGTGAAGCCGTCCGGTGTGTATGTCCTTCAGTCTCAGACGCGGATGTCTTGCGTCTCCGGCGTTTGCAGAGATCAACGCCGGTAAAGGGTGCCATGCTGGCGATGCCAGGCGCTTCTTTCAGGCGTGAAGCGTCAAAGGGACTGCCCGGAGGCAGTTTATTGCAGGCGGGAGACTGCGCCATTATTTCTGGTGCAGGAAGGAAAAACTGTTTTTGGGTTTGAAAGTTTGTTCTACAGAGAGGCCCAATAAACGAGGGTGCTGTAGCAGCGCCCTCAATCAGTTAGCATAAAAATCATCATGTCAGGATGGTTTCCAGCCTTGCCAGTACCTCATTAATGATACTGTCAGGGATGCGCTCCAGCCTTTTGCCGTTCCTGGCTCCCATATCAATAGTTCTGGGCTGATCGCAACGTATGATCCCCGTCGTTTTCGTGCCAGCTCCCTCCAGCGAAACTGCAAAACCCGCGTTACGGGCAAATTGTCCGCCACTGGTTACCGGAACAACGATGGGTAAACGTGTTACCTCATTAAACGAGGCCGGAGAAATAACAAGCACCGGGCGCTTTCCGCTTTGCTCGTGTCCGGCGGTAGGATCAAGTGAAACAAGCCAGATTTCCCCTCTGTCCATTTACAGGATCTCCTTCCCTGCGGCAGGCGCGTCAATCCATTCCCGCTCTTCATCGCTCATTTCGGCATGTGGATCGTACTGCGCCAGCAGTTCAGCCAGTGAATAGCGGGGGCGTTTTTGAGGTTCGATAATCAGGCAGCCGTTGTCAACGGTCACGCCGACTTCGCTGTCCGGCATCAGGGCCAGCGTTTTCAGCACCGCAGGCGGGACGGCCAGCATGACCGAGCCGCCAACTTTTTTCAGACGTGTGGTATACATAGGGCACCTCCAGAAATTATATTTAAATATAACATCCATACTCTGCAATGTACAATTATCAGTCAGATCCATTGTGATTTCCTTAGTGTAACGAAGTGTGATGAAAGCCTTAATCTGTCTGTTGACAGATCCGACAGTTTTCAAAGGTCCTGTCGTACAAGGGCGACCATCCTGATACATCAGGCGCTTCTTTCAGGCCATGAAGCATTTTGAGCAGGAGAAAACCTACAGCGCGGCGGTGATGGCGATAAGGGAACACTGTTTTTTCGTTGCGAAGGATTATTTGTTGGGCGGGGAATAGAAATACAGCGCAGAATCTGTGCTGTAATCATCTCCCTGTGCGCAATCAGCCAGAGACTGATCACACACCGGGAGATACCACGTATCAATGTTCCTGATAGTTCAGTCATTGATACCTGTAATCAGGCGCGTTTTCGCATTACTCTTTCTGTGCGATTTCCATTGTCATCGAAGTATCTGGAGGGCCAGATAACTTCCGGTGATATTTCCAGCGCATCAGCGATGATTTTTTCGCCACGCGGCCACGAGCGGGACAGCGCATTGGCGAGTGTGGCTGACGCCAGCCCCGCCTGACGTGAAAGCGCCGCCAGTGACATTCCCTTTTTTCTTAGTCCTGCAATAATATCGGCAGGATGCCAGTCCTGTTGCATCATGCAGTCGCCTCACTGATAAATTTCACACCATCGGCGGTACGCAGCCAGCGTGGCGCTTTCAGCCCCTCGGTAAAGTACCAGACCAGTTCACACAGCAGCCCGGTCAGGGTTTGCTCTGTTTTTACCTCCGCCGGGCGTTCCAGCAGAAGCTGGAGCAGCGCGAGGCAGTATTCGCACAACGAGTCAGGTTCGGGGTCGAAGTGTTGTGGTGTAGCGGGAAGGGTATCAACGGTCAGGCTTTCGGTAAGATGCGGCGGGATGGGGTCGTGTAGTGTGGGTTGCAGCAACGCAAGGCAGGCGTGAAGCCGTCCGCAGAGCGCCAGTCGCAGCGCCGGATCGTCGGTTTCTATCAGGGTTTCGGCGAAGCGGGCGCAGTAGTCGGCAAGGACGGTGAAGTCCGTGGCAGCGTTAAAGGGAACGGATAATAAATCGAGTAAATCGCAGTCAGGGGTGAGGATTGTAGCCATAGGGCAACCTCCGATGAGTAATGTTTATTACCGCCAACGGAGAGGTCAATCTCACGGGTGGCGGAACCGGACGGGGTTGACCTTACCGGCCTCATCGACACCGGCGCGTCTTGCGACGCCCCCGCCCGGCCCGCCATTGAGGTGTAGCCGTGCGCACGACACAAAAAAAACGCTGACGCGCCTTTGTGTCGTCGATGAAGGATTTCAGGAGGTCAAGCCCGACGCCTGATTTTGCAGACGTGGGATAAGGATACTGCGATTGGCGGTGAGCGGCAAGAGTGAAGAAGGAGCACTGCTTATGCCAGATATCTGGCATACAACAACAGTATAACATCCTGACTTATCATTATGTTACTGAATGCGTAATGCGCATTGTTTTATAACGAAAAATTCACCATAAGCATTGTAATGCTATTCGAGCGGCGTAACATAAGTTGTTGAAATAGTAGTCGTTGAAAAGTCGATATGGATGAGGTGACATGTGAATACCCCGTTATTGCGTTCTTATAATGCCGTTATCGAATATACGTTATCTCAGGCGAAAAAATCTAAGGCAGTGAAACGTATTGCCGGTTTTTGCCAGCTTCAGGGACCAACGGGTAGCGGAAAAACCAGCTCACTCTATCGCTCTGGCTATGCCGATAACGCTCTCCCGGCACTGGAGACGATAAAAAAATCAGGCTCTCAAGCCATTTTGGTTACCCATCGCTGGAATATTTTGCACGACATTTATGAGAAAACGGCAGTGCATAAAGACAGTAACGGGGAACCATTCACCGTCAGCGTGCTCTACGCACAAGATGAGCAGATTGTTTCTGCCATTGAGATCACTCCTTTACCTCATGAGAAAAATATTTCCTCAGACTCACTTCCCGATCCATTTGACTCCATCAGTAATCTGGAAAACAGGAATTTATTTGCCAGTCAGGATATTGCCGACAAATTGCGTAGAAATTGCAAAAATATACTGCATATTAACAAATCGCTGAAAGGATATCCGACACGTTTTCAGACGGCCATTGCCAGTGAAAAAGAATCATTAATCAAATCGTGTGCGGCGGTGGAAATAACTCTGATTCAGAATATTAAATCGCTGGAAAAAGAAGCTAAGAAACAAAAAGAAAAATATGGCGAAGAGCATGAACTCACGCAGGCAGCCAGGCAACGAATTGCTGATTTCCGTCGCCACGCCTGGGTCAGGCGAATTTTGCCCGCCATTGCCTGGCGTGACGAAAAACAACACCTGCTGATCATGACCACTCAAAAGATGGCTTCATCGTTTTACGATGGGCGTCGCAAAGTAAAAATGTCCAGCAAAGAGCTGCGTAATTACATCATTTTCATCGATGAATTTGATTACCAGGCTGAGGTATTACAAGAGTATCTGGCACAGGCGCAATGGGTTCAGGAGCCACCTGAATGTCTGGGTCAGTTGCTCGACGGGGGACGCAGATTACTACAACGTATGCAGTATGTTGAAACGGAACCTGCACCGATGATCCGTGAACGTCTAGAAAAATTTATTAATGATCTGGATAGCGCATTAACAGAAAAACATGTTGATTTAACACATGCTAGATCACTGGTTATTCCTCTTCAGCAATATCTGGATAATAAACCCTTTGGTGAGCATTATTTGTTCCGTTCCGATCAACTGGTGACCAGTGACCGGCTTATTATGCGGAAAGAAGAACATGGCTACGAAATTATCAGGCCAGACTCTCCGCTTCAGGATAGCGATCAGACTATCGACATCAGTGATTTTTTACGCTTGATGGAGAAATTCATTCGGCAATTTAGCCTGATGTTGACCGACCTGACTGCCAGTGAAGATGAAGCGTATGAATACATTAAAAAGTTAACCCGACTTCTGTTCGACCCCGTTAATGATTACAGGCCATCATACTACGGCTCAACCCTGCCCAATATGTCCCGATTTCTGTTACCGCGTACTGACCTGCCGGAACTACGGGAATTAAGGAAAAGTAATATTTTACCCAATACTCATGCCAGTATTTTTGGCTTGACCAACTGGTTGCTGAAACAGAATGTCTCAGATACGGATATCGATCCGTTACGGATACAGATCAAACGTGCCTTTCTGCCCACGACGGCAGAAGGTCTGCTGCTTTCTCTCGCCAGTCGTAATCTTGTCTTTGCACTGTCGGCTACGTCATATATTGAAAGAGCCTGTAATCACTTCGATGTCAGGTGGATTAATTCAGCGCTTCGTTATATTGCAGAAGCGCGCAACCCTGCTGTTACACAAAGTTTTCTGGGAACAACTTTTGAAAAACGACCTGCCGACTGGTTTAAAGAACCGATACCTTATGTCCAGACGGTTGATGATTTCCAGTTGCAGTATTTAGCTATTGAAGAGCTCAATAACAGCAAAGAAAATATTAGAAACACGCAACTGAATGCAGAGATTCATGATTTCAATAGCATAAAGAATAGCCCGTATTCTGTTGATCTGCTCGCTTCGCTAGCCCCCGATTTTTTCCAGAATGGCGATGACCCCTCATCGGATTTCGAATCAGAATATCGAAAAAATATACTGCTAAAATTGCTTAATGTGTTGGATCTTGCGGGAAAAAGACCTCAACACCGGGGGCATCTTGCTTTCGTGAATTCCATCGCCTATTTAAGAAAATGGCTTACCACTGCAATAGCAACGCAAAGTAGAGAATGCCTCGCATGGTTAAAAATGGAACAACCTTTATCTGATGATCCTCTGCTAAAAAGTTTTGCTGATGTGTTTATCCCGGTGACCATACATAATGAGCCTGCACTGATTTGTCTGTTAACCGCAGAATGCCAGAAGAAAAAGGGCTTTAGTGATGCTTATCAGGCCGCATTTGCCTCCCGGCGTATTGTCATAGTGCTGACGCAGACCGCCTCTGCGACGAATGGTGTGAATCTGGATTTCAGCCTGCCTGAATCTGGCAAAAGTATGGATCTGACCTGTTTATATTTGCTGGAATCGCGACATTATTACTTTTCCGCTTTTCAGGCCAATGCAGAAAGCAATGATGATATGGCGCATGCAGGTTTCCAGTTACGCAATCTGGAAAAACTGCTCCGTGCTGGTGAAATTTCTCGTCAGCAGCATCAACGCTTCATTCTGCCATTAATGATGAACCGAAAATATGAGATTTCCCGATTAAACGGCGAATATAAGAGAACCAGTGATTACATAAAAAATACGGCAGCCAATGTACAGCAACAGGTTGGTCGTATTGAACGAGCCTGGTGTGAAGTCCCCAATGCTGAAATCCATCTTGATTCTGAACTGGCAAAAGACCTCTCGCGCTTTGCTTCATTACCTGTTTATACATCGAACCGTCGTCAGCTTTCTGCTCTCAATCGCCAGTTACTGGATATTTTACGGGAACGTGATGAAAAGATGCAGGATAATTTCCTTAACCTGATTATGACACCGACACAACCGGGTAAATTGGCTCTGGATTATATCGATAAACGCCTGGTTCCGGCCATACGATTGTTGCGAGAGCAATCAACACCCAGAAATGATGTCACGCAACTCTGGAGACAATTAGGTAAAGCGATACTTCAACACGACCTTGCCTGGAAACCAGGACATAATGACTTTGGTATTGATCTTGAACTGTACAAGTGGGCTTGTTTTAAAAAACCAGAATCTGCATTGAATAGTGGAGAAATCTGGTATTCCCCTCAGACCTGGCAGTTTTTTGAGGAAGCAGCAGAAGGACGGCGTAAGTACAATCCTCAGGTGTTGTATCAACATATACAGCGTCATTCGGACATTACTGACTGGTTTAACCGTAAAGGGTACAGAACATCTTTAATGCCTTACGCTAACGATCTGGAAGAACATTACGCCTTCCACCCGCTGATCGCGCAACGTCTACTTATGGGGCGCTTGGGTGAAGAGGCTATTCGGGCACTACTTCATGAGCGTTATAAAATTATTACTACGACTCAGGTAAGCGACCATCGAGTTTTCGAACTGTATGATTTTAGTGTAAAAAACTCGGATTACCGCATAGATGCGAAATTTTGGGGACAGGATACTCTCGACAAAGCGGATGAAGAATATCAGCAATGGCTGGCGTCTGGTGCTGACCCGACTCAAACTCCTCTGGGATTAAGTAGCAAATTAGAAAAAATACGTGCGGTTGAGGGAGACAACGTCAAACTTGTTATCGCTAATTTCGTGGCTCCCCATTCTGATTGTCAGTTGCTGGGATTTTCAAGTCAGTTAATTCCGGTTCAGGATCTTTATCATGCAGATATTCTCATTCTCGGCGGGTGTGTTACTCCCAACACGGTTTCATCAGTTACGCCAGGATTTGGAAGTCTTATTAAAATAATCGAACAGAATATTAAGGAAAGGGCATAATTTATGATGAACCATGATGCCGAAGTAATCCGTTCACTTCCCCTTTCTCATATGATTTATCGGGACAGTGAGATCGACCAGGAGAAAGCTGAAAAGCTGATTGTTTACCATTATCCATTAAGCAAAAATTATCGCTGGAAGCAGTGGGAAAATCATCTTGATCGTGAATTAGGTGACCGATATCATCCTTATCTGATGCGCTTCTATAAAGAGCAATTTGGATTGTTCGTTGCGGTTGATTCAGAACAGGATACTCCTCCCGTTATTAAAAATGCCGATGGCATAATCATCTCACCAGAAAGGATAAAGTACGAGACCTCGCTTAATCCCATATGGATTCGTCTTATCATGCGTAAAATCTCTGCATTTGGTTCTCATTGCAAGGGTAGCCACTCATTAGGCCGACCACTACTACAGACAGATGCCTGGAAAAGTAAAACCAGTTGCGGTATCAATACCATTAGCCTGGACTGCCGAACTCAGCAAAGAAGTGATAAAGATACAACAGAAGTCGTTTTATTTTATGAAAATGTACCACTACGACCTGTGGATATGAAAAGCGAATTTTCAACCGCCTCTCAGGCACTGTGGGTGTATGACAAAAATAAAGTGCTGGTCCGCTGGATGCCTGAAAAATCAACAAGGCAAAAATTTCAGGCTTATCAAGAAATACCTAAAAAAAAGAATAAGCGTAAGCTTCGTCCCTTTATTGATCTCTCTTCGCCTGATGCGTTAAGAAATAGTTGGCCATGGATCCTCAAACCTGTACAAAATGAATTTATTGAACAAGCCAAAATTTTTGGTTTTACATTAACCCCCGTAGTTCTCCAGTTGCGTCCACTGCCGCTAAAGACTAAATTCAAAACGACTGAGAGGGCAAAATTTCCTGGCGTACAGCTTAATGCCGAGATCAAAGTACTTGATTTACGTTTTTCGCGAAATATTCCCCCACAACAGATAGTGACTCAGATACAAAAGGTGTTGAACAAAAAATATCCTAATGTACAGCTGGAGTTATTACCGGATTCAGAACCCTCATCATTTGAACGGTTGGAAAAAGATAATTCTATATGCATCCTTGTTTTGTTAGATCAGATCCGCGGCATAATTGATGACCGCTATCTGTTAACTCAGAATCTAAGAACTAAAATTGCGTGCCAGCATATCAACGTTAATCCGTTTGATCTTGGCGGTGATTCTGTTGTTGATAATTTATTAATTGAACAGGATACTCCCGATGGGACTACCCGACTCATCCCTACGGTAGATTCTTGCTATTACGACTATACTATTCAAGATTTTGAGAAAAAGACCTGTCTTGATGCATTGGCGCGTAATGCCGAAGTTGCGTACAAAGAACTTGCGTTGAAATATCTTTTACTTTGCAAAGAAACAAGAATCAGTACAAGCCTGACAGAGCAAAAAGACTTACTGACTCATGACCTATTGGTTATCACCGAAGGATATTTATTCACCGCTGAACAAGACCGCCCAGTAATTTTACCTTTTAATCCTTCTTGCCCGGATTTAGTTAAAGCCTGCGATGAAAGGCTAAAACTATTTGATACCTCTGTCGAGGCTCTTCTTACTCTCTTAAATAAAAAATGGCCTTATGCATATCGCCCTGAATCAGTAGCACAAGGTTTTGGCAGCAGTGAAGAAAAACTAGCCAGATTTGCTCAGAGATTGACAATAATCATACATCGAATGGAGGAAGTATCCATTCTTCTCCAGGACCCGAAATATGATACTCCTAATATGATCCCTGAAAATTTAGATGCCTTAATGACGGTTATTGATACTCAAAGTCAGCAACTCCCACTTAATCACTGGCTATTACCAGATGCTGAGGTACTGTCATATTATATAGAGAAACTTAATGAGGAAGATGAATTATCTAACGCCAATAAAAACGCACTATTGAGTGAATTAGACTTACTGTGTGATATATGGAATTGTGCTCTGCGTGAGTATTACTGCAATAATAAAATTAATGTAACCTATGATGTTTTAAAAAAGTATACATTCTCTAAATGGCCTGAAAGAAAAAATTCACTCCAGGTGGGTGATCAAAAGCTGGTGAAAAAAGCCAGCTCATCATTAATAGCATCATGGAATAAATTACTCTCTCGAATTTTTGATTTGCCTTTAGGTGATCCGCGAAACTGGTTGAAAAACATACCAGGCATTACACGACTCTGGCATGATCCAGAACAAAATTACGTTATCGTCGGGAGTTTGGCCCCGCTTCAACCTCAAATTCAGCGCCAGCCCAGTATTCGCCAGTGGCACCCATTACAAGGGGAACTGAATCCTGAACTTCTGGCTGGATTAGTTGATGTTGACTGGGTCAGAATGAATCAACTGGCGGGTAACCCCTGTGTAGCAACGCTTATTCGACGATGGAAAGAATGCCAACCTCAACCGAATGATGTTCGTGAGGCCTCTTTGACCGAGTGAGATACCAAAACATACCTCAGGAATAAATATAGCCTGAGGTACATTTTGCATAGCAGAGTAATCGCAAGAATGAAAATTACAGGCAGAGCAATAACATCAGATTTATCGATAGACTATAAATAGATCATGAGGGACATATGCGCATTCATCAGGTTGAAATAAAAAACTTCCGTCTTTTAGCTGATGCAGAGCTTGTATTGGAGGAACAGACGACCGTCATTGTTGGAAGAAACAACAGCGGAAAAACATCACTCTCAGAAATAATACGCAGATTCTTAGCAGACGGTAGCGCTACTTTCCAACTTGAAGATTTTTCCAGTTCCTGCTATGACCGTTTTTGTGATGCTCTGGAAGCACTTAACGAAGGCATAGAAGATCATCTCGTTCGAGAACTTATTCCCGCCATTGAACTTCGACTGAAATTCCAGTACGACCCTGCACAGCCTCAATTAGGTCCATTGAGTCCTTTTGTTATTGATTTGGATCCCGCGTGTTCTGAAGCGCAGGCAGTAGTCCGATATGAATTGAAAGGTGGTCAACTGACACAATTTCTTGAAAGTCAGACTGAAATGCCACTTTCCGGAGAGGACCGTCTCGCTTTCCTCCGTATATTGCGAGAACGTATCCCTAATAATTTCTGTGTGAAAATATGGGCTGAAGATCCCAACGATCCTGATAATCGTCGCGAGTTACCACCAGGTACATTGCGCAGTCTGGTCAAATCGGGCTTTATCAACGCTCAGCGAGGACTTGATGATGTGACATCCCGAGAATCCGATGTACTGGCTAAAACGGTTGAAAATCTTTTCGCAACGGCCTCTTCGGCATCTGCGGGAGCGGCTGATAAACAAATTGCTGATGCATTGAAAGGTGCGGTTCAGGGCATTCAGACTCAAATTGACACAAACTTCGGAAACCAGCTCAACAATCTGATTCCGGCGCTAGAAACTTTTGGATACCCCGGATTGGGAGGCCAGTCGTTACATACTGAAACATTGCTCGATGTTAGCAAGTTGCTATCAAACTTCACTAAAGTTCGCTATTCAGGTTATAGCGGCATCGCATTACCGGAGTCATATAACGGTCTTGGTACACGTAATTTGATATTTATTCTCTTGCAATTAGCTGGTTTCTATAAAGCATTTTGCGCCGAAGTTACTGGGCCGGGTGTACACCTGATATTCATTGAAGAACCTGAAGCCCATCTGCATCCGCAAATGCAGGAGGTTTTTATTCGTCAACTTGCCAAAATTGCACAGCAACTGGTGGATGGTACTGAGGACAGGAGACCCTGGCCTGCACAGTTTGTTGTGTCTACACACTCGTCTCACATTGCCAATGCGGCTGGTTTCGAGAGTATTCGCTATTTTCTGGGGGCTCCAACACAGGGGACTCAGGAAGGTGTCCGAACAACCAAAATTAAAGATCTCCGTAAAGGTCTAAAACATATTCCAATTGATGATAAAAAATTTCTTCATCAATATATGACGTTGACACGTTGCGATCTGTTTTTCGCAGATAAAGCGATTCTTGTCGAGGGGTTAAGCGAGCGATTATTGCTTCCCGTCATCATCAAAAAACTAGAATCAGCTGAACCAGAAAGACCGAAGCTGTCGAGCCAGTACGCCACGGTGATGGAAGTTGGCGGTGCTTACGCTCATTTGTTCTTCGAGTTATTAGAGTTTCTTGAGCTTCAGAGTCTAATCATAACAGATCTGGACGCAGTCCTAAGAGCAGGAGGTCAGGCATGTGTTGTTCATCAAGGTACATATTCCAGTAATGCTTGTTTGAAAGCATGGTTCTCTGAAGATACCCCTTTCACATTAGCTGGTTTGATTGCCAAGAGTGACGATGATAAAGCTCGTAATGGAAATCGTATTGCCTATCAATGTGCAGAGGTAACAGGTGGTCCCTGCGCACGCACATTCGAAGATGCATTCATCCTTGCAAATTCTGCTCTATTCGGGCTGGTTGGGGGAAATATTCAGGCACTGGAAATAGAAGCCCGTGATAAGGCGGCAGAATGGAAAAAATCAGAATTTGCATTGAAATACGCAATTACAGAGACAGAATGGAACGCACCAAAATACATAGCCGATGGAATTCGCTGGTTAGCTGACAGCAATGAGTCTATGACGCAAGACCCAGTATTGGCACAGGTTATCGAGGCCACCGCTAGCATTGAAGAAGGAGCCCGCGCTGATGCCTGAGATCAATTCGCCCGCTGAAGCTGCTAGCCAGCGTGCTTTGGAATCTATGTATACCTGTCTCAGTGAAGGACAAAGCTTCCGACTGGAAGCTGGCGCTGGTGCGGGTAAAACGTATTCTCTCATTAAGGCACTTAGATTCTTGATTGAGCGAAACAAGGATTTATTTGAAAAACGTAGCCAGCAAATCGCCTGTATCACTTTTACTAACGTGGCGAAGGATGAAATTGTCGCGCGGACAGATCGAAGCCCCATCGTTTTTTGTGATACCAATCATGCGTTCTGTTGGTCGCTAATCAGTAGCTTTCAAAAACCGTTGAGAGAACTGATTGAAACAATGCCAGCATGGATAGAAAAGCTCGAAGAAGTTGATGGAAGCCTTGGTAATCGTAGTGTTGAGTATAATCTTGGACATCGCTCTATTCGTGACCATCGTATAACTCTTCATCATGACGATGTTCTTTCTTTAACTATCTCACTCATGGAGCACGAAAAATTCCGTAGAGTGATTGCAGAACGCTTTCCAATCATTCTGGTCGATGAGTACCAGGACACTGATAAAAACTGGGTTGAGGCAATTAAACGGCATTTTCTTGGACAAACCAGAGCACCTTTATTTGGTTTTTTCGGCGACCATTGGCAAAAAATCTATGGTGGTGGATGTGGAAAGTTGGAACATCAGGATGTAGTTGAAATAGGTAAAGAAGCCAATTTTCGTTCGGACAAGATAATTGTTGATGCCCTTAATCGAATGAGACCTGAGCTATCGCAGTGTGTTAAAGATCCTGAGGCTGTAGGTCTGGTACGCGTTTTCCATACAAACAATTGGCAAGGAGTACGTCAGAAAGGCGTGCACTGGAGTGGTGATTTACCATTAAGTGAAGGCCAAGCTACTCTGGAACGAGTTAAAACAACGTTGCAGCAGGATGGTTGGGACTTTTCTCCCAATCACACCAAAATTCTCATGTTGACCCATCGACTTTTAGCCAATCAGCAGGGCTATTCTAATATCGTGGCAACGTTTAGATACAATGAATCCTTCACGAAAAAGGAGCATGAACATATAGCCTTTTTTGTAGACAAACTGGAACCCGCCTGCGATGCCTTTGCCGCTCGTAAGTATGGAGAGATGTTTAATGCGCTTGGCGGTACTACACCACTGCTGCGTAGACATTCAGACAAGGTGAGTTGGCACAATGTAATGACGCAACTTCTTGCTCTCCGTGAAACAAGTTCAATCGGCGAAGTAATTGAGTTCATCCGTGCTCAACGGAAACCCAGACTTCCAGATAAGGTTGAAAAACTTGAGCAGGAGTTACTCCATTTTGACAGAACGGCTGATGTTGAAATGCCCAGAAGATTGAAAGAACTTGAAAAGCTGAAAAATATTTCCTATTCGGAGGTCAGATCCCTTCGCCGTTATCTCGATGGTCATTCTCCATTCGAAACTAAACATGGTGTGAAAGGTGCTGAATTTGAGAATGTTTTGGTTGTTGTTGGGCGCGGGTGGAACCAGTATAACTTCGGAGAAATGTTGGAATTCGCTGGAGCCCAAATGATTCCAGCCGATAAGCAAGACTCATTTGAACGAAACCGAAATTTGTTTTACGTCGCTTGTTCCAGACCCCAAAAGCGCCTTGCGATCCTGTTCACCCAAGCTTTGTCACCTGCGGCACTGGCAACACTTGGAAATTGGTTTGGAGCAGATACTATAATACCAACACCGTAGTTGGTGTTGTTTATCAGCGTACGATTGACTGAGGGGTGAGCGTAAAATATGCCGTTGGTTTCAAAGTAAAAAGGTGGTCACTCTGGTGGTCTTGACAAGTTCTATTTTTAAGTTTAGCTTACCAATCAGCCAGTTAATGGCTACGGCGATCCCAGTCAGAGGAGCCAAATTCAAAAAAGCCTGCTTTCGAGCGGGCTTTTTGCTTTTCTGCAAACGTGCTTTATTGTTTGAATTTTTGTTAGGGCTTTCATTACGCTGTGATTAAAATTTTCGCGATAATCCTTTTCAGCGTATTGCTGAATTCATCCAAATTTAGATGATCAATAGCCTTTCCTACCACAATCGTCTCTGAAATATCTGCCATGGCAGGCCAGCGAGTCTTATAATCAGCATACACGGCGATGACAGGAACATTATAAGCACTTGCCATGTGTAAAATAGATGTGTCTGGCGTTATCGCGAGGAAGGCGTCTCTAATGATTGCGGCAGACCGCATTATTGATGGTGATAACGACAAATGATAAACATTTTCAAAATGCCGGGTTAGTTCCACGGCTGTTTCCGAACCTTTCGGACCATGAACAATAACAATTGGCATGTCTGATTGTATTTTGATCGCCTCGATGATTTTTTGTGCCATTGTTAATGAAAATGTTCTCTCTTGCACGCTACCTTCTAAATTAAGAGCAATATATGAACCTAATGAATGCATCTCACAACGTACTTCTTTTATTACTATTTCGCTGAGGGGCAATTCAAATAATGGTGGGGGCGCCGGAAATCCTACTTCTCGCATCATGAAGGCCCATGTCAGCGGCACTGGGGCGCGTAGTGACTGATCCATTTTCGACGCCGATTTACATATCGGTGAATAACATTTCATCGTTAAACCCACAACCTGCAAATTTGTATTGGCCCGTAAATGATTAATAAATAGCATCGTCTTCAGGTTTTTCTTGCGCATTGCTTCAATACAAAGGTCAGGCGTGCCATATTGTTCATTGATGTTTTTTGCTAAATTTTTTATTTCTTTAATACTGGCATGATCCTGCATTGTCATAGTGACCAATGTTAATTTTGTTTGTTCCAGATGAAGTGCCTCAAAAACAGATTTATTAATTGTTGATGTAACAATCAACAAGTGTTTTATTTTATGCTTTTCAAGCGATCGGATTATTGGGTAAATAGCCATGGCATCCCCAATTTGATCGGGGATGTGAATAACTACAAAATCACTTTTTGCAATATCAGTATTTTTGCAGCGATAATCATAATACGCAAATGCAATACGTCTGAAAATTGATACCAATGACATTTCCAACCTCGCTTCCATTCTGGTTAAAACGTGGTGAAGTTTATCAGAAATGATTGATTTCTAAAATCGATAAATAATAACGTGAGATATACTATATGTTTATTATTTATGCGTTAATCATTTTCGCAAATTATCATTCTATTTAAAAACAGCTTATGTCGCGTTCTTCAGACTGGGGGCGTAATGCGAAGGTAAGGGAAGCGTTAAAACGTCAGCAATTGAAGGGGGGCGTTTTTATGTTTGGTAAGTGGGGGAGAGTTACCCCCACTTTTTACTCCACAGTAAGTGTCAGCCGATTAACCTACGTATGCGGCCAGCATCTCCTGTGCGGCCAGTTTACCTAACGCGTTTGCTGCGAAAGGACTGTCACCGGTTAAAAGTTTACGATCTTTGTGTACCCGGCCGGTAATATCATCATTGACGATGTTCATGCCCATTTTCTTCAGTTCTTCACCAAAGTACCAGGTCAGATGACCCGGCATGTAGCCAATCTCTGGCGTTTGCTTGTCTGCAGCGTCAGGGAATGCGCAAATGGAATAACCATTTAATGGGTTATTGCCGTGGCGAAGCGCCAGAAATGCTGCTGGACCGTGGCAAAGGGATATAACAAAACGGTCATTTTCAATTGCCCACTGCAGAGCGGCAGCTACGTCTTTGCTTTCTGGTAAACCAATGAGTGCACCGTGACCGCCAGGAACAAAGATTGCTGCGTACTCGCTGTCTGCGTTGAGGCTGGCGACAACATCTGCCAATTTTTTCGGATTACGGAACAGAGATTTGTGCTGCTCAAAGAATGGCATCACTTTTTCATCTTTATGCGGCATAGCCCAATATTCAAATTTTGTCATCAGGCCAGAAAGCGTCGCAACCTCGAACTCGAAACCAGCAGCATGCAGATGATATAACGGCAGCAATGTTTCAATCGGATGGTTTCCTGTTGAGAAGAGCTTACCATTATCAGTTGGTAAATAGCGCTCATCGGCGGCGATTACCAGAATTTTTTGTTTTCCGCTATACGGTTTTGGATAGTCTACCCCATCAAGATCAGAAATCGGGCTGGTATATTGACCTAACGAATATTCTGACGGGAAGAAAGCATTATCTTCAGCCATATCGATTTGCGGATTCTTACTTTGTTGAACAGTCATAGTGTATTCCTTGTTGTTACTTATATAGGTTAGTCACTATATTCGCGACTGAGCTGGTTGCTATTTTTAACCAGATAGGAAATTGGAGTCAATATATCGAAAGCGGTATGCGGGGAGGGGGGATGTGCGATGATTATTCTGCACTTGTGTCGAATATGAGTCATGCCAGTTTTCTCCTTATTGCGTAGAGTTGTCGGAATTGGTGTTAATTTATTTTAGTCCATTTTTCAGAAATCAGGATATTGACTCACTGGTAGCACAATTTTTAATTGTGGAGGTTTTTTGTGTTCATGTGATGCTTAGAGCGGCACCAGATGTGCCGACAATAGGATGATTCGCCTGAGGTCTACTTAAGATAGGTAAATGCTGAAGCAAAGAATCTTCCCCCGACCGTGCGATCAGAGTATAAGTTAAGAAAATGAGATTATTGGCAAAAAAATAATCGTAAAACCATCTGGCACGAGAGATTATCGCGAAAAAATGATGATCCAGATTAAGGTTTAACTGATGACAGATATGATTAATTACTTGTTATCAGATGTACTCTTTGCGCAATTTGTCATAGGGAATGGACTGGAGACTAAAGTGGAGCAGCAACGATAACTTTTCCAAAGATAATGACATAAATATAGCATTAAAAATATGCACTAATCATTCAAATGCAGTTGATAATATTGAGTTTTTCAGGGAATACCTATGTACCGAAATATTGTTATTCCGGTGAATATTTTTTCTCGGGATGATAGAGAACAAGCGTTTTTCCATGCACAATTTTTCGCCAATGTTTCTTCCGCGCATGTTCACTTACTTGGCTTTATACCGGAATATTTAAGAGTTCTCGATCGTGGGTATATTTCTGATATGCACCGTTTTAAAGAAGTGCTACGTGGTCAGGCTTTGTGCCGTTTAGCGCATATGGCAGAACAACTGGTTTTGCCCGAAGGATTTATTCATACGCATGTTCATTTCGGCACTCTTCCGGAAGGGATAAAGGAACTTGCTGAACAGCAACTGGCTGATGTTATTGTGCTGGGAGCTACGCAAGAATTAGTTTTTATCGATATGTTACGGCAGCTTACTGTGCCGCTGTTGGTGATTTAATGTGGGGTATAAAAAAGCCTGAGTTCAATGAGGGACGAACTCAGGCCGGTATTATGTTTTACAGTTACGTGCCGCGGCGCGTAGGCTGATTAGAACTGGTAGACTAAGCCTACAGCAACGATATCGTCTGTCGCGATGCCGTTTTCTTTGTAGAAGTCGTCGCCGTTGTCCAGCAGGTTGATTTTATAATCAACATAGGTGGACATGTTTTTGTTGAAGTAGTAGGTCATACCGATATCAACATATTTGACCAGATCTTTGTTGGTGTAATGATGATTACCCTGGCTGTCGAAGTTATCACTATTTACACCGCCTAAATCCTTACCTTTAGATTGCAGGTAAGCAATGGACGGGCGCAGACCGAAGTCGAACTGATACTGAGCAACAACTTCAAAGTTTTGCGTTTTGTTAGCGATAGCATCAGCATCACCGTAACCAGTCATGTTACGGGTTTCAGCATACATGGCTGCTAAGTAAACGTTATTAGCGTCGTATTTAGCACCAACGGTCCATGCTTCTGCTGTTTCACCGCCAGCAGTTGCATCGAAGCGATCTCCGTAACGAGTGTTATGAGTACCTTTGTGAACCTGATTGTCGGTACGGTCAGAGTTAGAATATGCAGCACCCAGACTTAAGCCGAAGTCGAAGTCATAGGAAGTGGACATACCGAAGCCGTCACCATTTTCTCTGGTAATGCTACGTCCCTTACCAGAACCTTCCTGACCGAATGGTCCACTGCTCTCATTATTACCTTGATATTGCAGAGCAAAGTTCAGGCCATCAACCTGACCGAAGAAGCCATTGTTACGGTAGGTTGCAACACCATTAGTACGACCGTTCATGAAATTGTCGGCGCCAGCATAGGTATCGCCACCAAATTCTGGCAGCATATCGGTCCATGCTTCTACGTCATATACAACACCGTAGTTACGACCATAATCGAAAGTACCGTTCTGACCGAAACCTAAACCTGCAAATGCCAGACGAGTTGCGGTATTACCTTTGTCGCCTTCAGCACCGTTTGCACCAATGTTAAATTCCCACTGACCGTAACCAGTGAACTGGTCAGCGATCTGGGTTTCACCTTTGAAGCCGATACGGGCATATGACATGTCGCCATCGCTGCCAGAATCATCAGAGAAGTAGTGCAGACCATCTACTTTTCCGTACAAATCCAGTTTATTGCCATCTTTATTATAGACTTCAGCCGCATTTGCTGCGCCAGCAACTAATAACGCCGGGACCAGCATTGCCAGAACTTTTCTTTTCATTATGTATTCCCTTGTGATTATAATCTTCATGAATATATCAATAAGTGCCGTTATCCAAAAAAAGCACATTTGGATACTATTCTATGAAGTTCATTTTATTTTAAAGATTACATGTAACAAATATATTTAAAAGATTTCAAAATGTTTCTATTCTATTTAATATAATTCATGGTTATGAAATGTAGATATAAACATTCATGAAATTTATATCAATATATCAATGAGTTATTTTTTTTCAGAAGTGATGGGTAGCATCAATGATTGTTGAGCTAAAGACTTAGTGTGATCGACTGCACATTAATGAAAGCATAAAAAAAGCCGGCATCATGCCGGCCCAAAAATATAAACAAGACGATAAAAGGCTAATAACGCGGTTATCATGACACAGAAAACAAAAAAGGTATAATTGTATTCAATGCCAATATATTCAAAATATGAATTAATCAATTATGCTCAAACGAAAAGAAAATGTCTTCTGACTTGTTTTTCCTGCAAATAATGTCACTGGTTAAGATTCATATATTTGTTCAAAAAATGAGTGAGACTTGACTGGCTCGACCGATGTGGAAAAATGTGACTTTTATCACATAACAATGTTAAGTCTGAATTTTCCGGGTTATCTCAAAATGGAGAATGGTTCGACAGCAATGGAAGAAAGACTCTCTCGTAGCCCTGGCGGCAAACTGGCTTTATGGGCTTTCTATACCTGGTGTGGTTATTTTGTCTGGGTAATGGCGCGTTACATCTGGGTAATGAGTCGCATCCCCGATGCCCCCGTGTCTGGATTTGAAAGTGATTTAGGTTCAACTGCGGGAAAGTGGTTAGGTGCGTTAGTGGGATTTTTGTTTATGGCCATGGTCGGGGCGTTGTTAGGCGGTATTGCCTGGTACACGCGACCTCGACCCGCACGTAGCAGACGCTATGAGTAAAAACTGCTAAGGTTGCGACTCTTTGGCCGCGGAGCGCATATGGACTTACAACACTGGCAGGCACAATTCGAGAACTGGCTGAAGAACCATCATCAGTATCAGGACGCGGCCCATGACCTGTGTCATTTTCGCCGCGTCTGGGCGACGGCACAAAAACTGGCGGTAGATGAAGACGTGGACATGCTGGTGATTTTAACCGCCTGTTATTTTCACGACATCGTGAGTCTGGCGAAAAATCATCCGCAACGGCAGCAATCTTCAATACTGGCAGCAGAAGAGACGCGTCGCCTGCTATATGAAGAGTTCGCGCAATTTCCGGCGGAGAAAATCGAGGCCGTTTGTCATGCCATTGCCGCACACAGTTTCAGTGCGCAAATTACGCCCTTAACGGCGGAAGCTAAAATCGTGCAGGATGCGGACCGGCTGGAAGCCTTAGGCGCGATTGGCCTGGCGCGTGTGTTTGCAGTTTCAGGCGCGTTGGGTGTGGCGCTGTTTGATGGCGAAGATCCGTTCGCGCAGCATCGCCCGCTCGATGATAAACGCTACGCGCTGGACCATTTCCAGACCAAGCTGCTAAAACTACCGCAAACGATGCAGACCACAAAAGGTAAACAACTGGCGCAACACAACGCCCGTTTTCTGGTGGAGTTTATGGCTAAACTCAGTGCCGAACTGGCGGGGGAGAATGAAGGTATTGATCACAACGTGATTGATGCGTTTTCGCCAACTGCCTGTGCGCGTGGCCCTAAACCAATGTAATTATGTTAACCTGTCGGCCATCTCATATGGCCGGTTAAATCTATGCAGGAAAATATTTCAGTAACCGATTCATACAGCACCGGGAATGCCGCACAGGCAATGCTGGAGAAACTGCTGCAAATTTATGATGTTAAAACGCTGGTGGCGCAACTTAATGGCGTAGGTGAGAACCACTGGAGCGCGGCGATTTTAAAACGTGCGCTGGCGAATGACTCGGTATGGCACCGTTTAAGTGAAAATGAGTTCGCGCACCTGCAAACGTTGCTACCCAAACCGCCAGCACATCATCCACATTATGCGTTTCGCTTTATCGATCTCTTCGCCGGGATTGGCGGTATCCGTCGCGGTTTTGAGTCAATTGGCGGTCAGTGCGTATTTACCAGTGAATGGAATAAACATGCGGTGCGCACCTATAAAGCTAACCATTATTGCGACCCGGCAGCTCATCATTTTAATGAAGATATCCGTGATATCACCCTGAGCCATAAAGAGGGCGTGAGTGATGAAGCGGCGGCGGAACATATTCGTCAGCACATTCCTGAACACGATGTTTTACTGGCCGGTTTTCCTTGCCAGCCATTTTCACTGGCTGGCGTATCGAAAAAGAACTCGCTTGGGCGGGCGCACGGTTTTGCCTGCGATACCCAGGGGACGTTGTTCTTTGATGTGGTGCGCATCATCGACGCTCGTCG